>NZ_CP159582.1:0-2610157 GCF_040536845.1 Ruicaihuangia caeni | reverse complement strand
TTACGCCCTCGCGCTGTTCGTTCCGAGTGACTCTCAGTACGAGCATGGCCGGACACTCGCCGCGCTCGCGTACCGGCTGGAACTGCTCGGCCTGCACAGCGAGAGCACTAGGACGCGAGAGTCGGCGGCGGCCGCCTTCGAGTCGGCTGGCGCAAGCGCTTGGGCTCCACGGCTCGCGAACGTGCCTACTGCGCCGCCGTCTGCCCAGGCACTGCTCTCGCTACTCACTCCTGACGAACTCGAGATCGCCCAGAAGGTACGGGCCGGGTACCGGAATCAGGAGATAGCAGACGAGCTGTTCATCTCTCTGCGAACGGTGGAGCTCCGTCTCACCCACATCTACCGGAAGGTGGGCGCGAGGTCACGCTCGCACCTGGTCTCGCTCGTGGGTTGACGCGAACGCTCGGACGGCGGTCGAAGCGCCGGCTCGGCGGCGTGGGCTCTCCCAGATGCCGTCAGAGCGCGTGATGGCCGCGCCGAGCAGCGACCGCACGCACAGCACAGCATCCACCACCCGGACGATCGGGAACGCGAGCCCGAGTATGAGATAGCGGGGGTCGCGCGTGATAGCCGCTACCACGACAGTGAGCAGGTAGTCAGCGACGAACAGCGCCAGAAGAACCCACCCGACAGGAAGGGCCGCAACGTCTCCAGCGGAGCCGCCCGGGTCCAAGCCGAGCGTGCGCACGCCCCAAGCCGCAGACCACAGAACCAAGAACGCCGGCAGCAGCAGGAGCAGAACGCTGCCGCTGAGCATCTCGACGGCGAACAGTGCCAGGGCCGCCCAGAAGGCGCGCAATCGGACACTCGCGCGGTGGCGAATGAGTGTCTGCCAGAAGCCGAGTGACCAACGAGCCATCTGGCGGCAGTAATCGCGGACCGTGTCAGGATCCTGTGTCTGCGCGACCGCGCGCGCGGGGTGGAACGCGACGCGGCCCAGGCGCTTCGCGTGGACCTCGAACGTCATGTTGAAGTCCTCGATCGCCAGCCCCTCGACCGCGATATCGATGTGGCGCAAGGCGCGCGTGCGGTACATGCTCGCAAAGCCTGGCACCACCGACACCGCGTTCACCGCCGGGGCCGCCTGGCCGTACTTATGCAGATATTGCACCATCACGTACAGCCGTTCCCGGTAGTACAGCAGGAAGCGCCCGACAGCGGTCGCGCTCCGCGCCAGTGTCGTAGCCCTCCCGGCGACGGCCGCGACCGAGTCATCGTCGAACAGGGGCAGCCCTGTCGTGAAGTAATCGGGTGACAGCCGCGTGTCCGCGTCGAGGAAGGTGACCACCTGAAAGCGCTCGAGCAGCCGGAAGTGCTCGATCCCTGCCTCCAGCGCTGCTGCTTTTCCGACGTTCTCGGGAAGGGCGATCACATTCACGCCAAGGGCCCGTGCCACCTGTGCTGTGGCGTCCTTCGAACCGTCTGACACGACGAATACCTGACCGGGCTCCACGATGCCGGTCGCGGCTTCCAACGCCTCGCCGATCACCTCAGCCTCATTGTGCGCTGCCATGAGCACGGCCACCTCGCCGATGCCGGGGTGAGAACGGGCCCGCGTTCCCGTGGCTCGCCGTTGCTCGAAGAGCAAGCGCGCGATGCCGGTCACCGACCAGACCAGGGTGCTCACTCCGAGCAACAGAACGATGACGAGCACGATCATGGGAGCGTTCCTTTCCAGATCGGGAACGGGACGATGACGGTTCGTGGGCGAATCCGGACGCCGGCCCGGATGCCGACATCGCAGGGTGCGCGTAGTCCGTACGGTACCCATGCCGTTCGCCGCCGCGACCGCATAGCTCTGGCGGTTTCCCGCAAGCACCGGAGCGCCCTCTCTACTAGTCCGCACACAATCCGCAATGAGCCCGGGGCGGCGTTGACCGGGACCTCAGGGGCGGCGTGTGATTGGGGCACTTGCGCGGTCCATACCCACTCGGGGCCACGCACAACCAATCGGCCGCTCGCTTGAACCCGGGCGTTGAGCGGACTTCTCCCACCCGAGGAGCGCACATGACTTCTGTGAGCAATATGCCGCCGGTCCGTGTTGGGTCGGCCGCGCGGGCGCCGGCCTCGCCGGTGCTGTGGCAGGTGCCCGACCAGGCATCGAGCGAGTCGGCTGAATTCGACGTAGCGATCGTCGGTCTCGGCTACGTCGGTCTGCCGACCGCGCTTGCCTACCACAACGCGGGCAGCCGAGTACTCGCGTTCGACGTGTCCGATCGCCGAATCCGCGACATCCGCTCCAACAGAGCGGACTTGATCGCCTCTGATCGCGCCCGTCTCCGATCCGCACTCGTCGATCAAGGCTTCACCTTGACGAGCCGCGCAAGAGATCTCGCTCGCGCAGGCGCGGTGGTGGTGTGCGTGCCCACGCCTGTGGATGAGCACCTGATCCCAGACCTCTCTGCGCTGCGTCGCGCCTGCGCGACCGTGGTGGAACGAGCGGTACCGGGTCAGCTCCTGATCCTCACGTCTACGACGTATGTCGGGTGCACAGAAGATCTGCTGGTCACACCCCTTCGCGAGCGTGGACTGAATGTGGGTGAAGACGTGTTCGTGGCGTTCAGTGCGGAACGCATCGATCCCGGGAATCAACTCGTGGCCCAGGAGGACGTCCCCCGAGTAGTGGGCGCGAGCACACCGAAGTGCGAAGAGCGCGCGTATCGCCTGCTCCGACGCTACGCGCAGCGTGTGCATCGTGTGGGTTCCCTTGGCGCGGCGGAAATGACGAAGCTGATCGAGAACACGTTCCGTGCCGTGAATATCGCGCTTGCGAACGAGTTCGCCGACATCTGCCGCGTACTCGGCATTGACGTCACCGACGTGATCGAAGCCGCATCAACCAAGCCGTATGGCTTCATGGCGTTCATGCCAGGAGCGGGGGTCGGCGGGCATTGCATCCCCTGCGACCCCCATTACCTGCTCTGGCAGCTTCGCAAGAACCGGGTGGAAGCCCCGGTGATCGCGGAAGCCATGTCGCAGATCGCCGCTAGGCCCGGACGACTCGTCGAGCGGATCAGACAGACGTTGTCGGATGCCGGTCGGGGACTTCGAGGCGCGAGAGTGCTCGTCATCGGAGTGTCGTACAAGCCCGACGTCAGCGACCTTCGCGAGTCGCCCGCGCTCGAGATCATGGCCAGCCTTCAGCACGCCGGCGCCGACGTCGGCTATGCCGACCCGAGGGTCCGGTTGCTCTCCCTTGCGGACGGAACCGTCCTCGAATCAGTCGAGCGCCCCGAAGAGTTCGAGGCCGACGTGATTCTGGTTCACACCCGTCACACGGGCACCGATCTGTCATGGGTGAGTACGAACCAGATCGTCATCGATGCCACCTACACCAGCAACGACGTGCCCCGTCGGGTGCTGCCCTAGCGGAAAGCGAAGCACTCATGCGCAGTGTCGTCACCGGCGGAGCCGGTTTCATTGGCAGTCATCTCGTGGAGCACCTGCTGGATCGTGGAGACGAGGTGATCGTGCTCGATGATCTATCGACCGGGGGAATGGCGAACCTGACGCGCGTCGAAGATCATCCGCTGCTGACCGTTCATTGCGGTTCTGTGCTGGATGAGGCGACAGTCTTCGCTGCGATCACCGGAGCCGACAGGGTGTTCCATCTCGCAGCGGCGGTCGGCGTGCGACTCATCGTCGAGGAACCGCTGCGAGGTCTTCGCACCAATATCCACGGTACCGAGAACGTGCTCGAGGCCTGCCGAGCCGTCGGCGCACGCCTGCTGCTCGCATCGACCAGCGAGGTGTACGGGAAGAACACTGCAGACGCGCTGTCGGAGGATTCCGACCGCATCCTCGGCTCGCCCTTGCTTTCGCGCTGGACCTACGCGGCCGCGAAGGGCATAGATGAAGCCTTCGCTCACGCGTATTGGAGCCAGTACGGACTCGATGTCGCGATCGCCAGATTCTTCAACACGGTCGGCGCCCGCCAGACGGGACGATACGGCATGGTCGTGCCGAACCTCGTCGGCCAGGCGTTGCGCGGCGAACCGCTCACTGTGTTCGGCGACGGCAGGCAGACGCGGTGCTTCTCGTATGTCGGCGACATCGTGCCGGCGATCGTTCGACTGATCATGGAACCTGCTGCAGCCGGGCAGGCGTTCAACCTCGGGGGAGCACATGAAGTCAGCATCCTGGAACTCGCCGAGCGCATCGTGGAGATCACCGGAAGCTCTAGTCCGATCGTGCTGGTGCCCTACGAGCAGGCATACGCGCCGGGGTTCGAGGACATGCGGCGTCGGGTTCCCGACAACAGCCGAGCCGAAGCGCTCGTCGGCTTCGCGCCGGCAACGTCGCTCGACGACGTGATTCGAGAGGTCGCCACGGATCTGGCTAAGCGCAACGACGGCGTGCCTGAGTTGACGCTCTTGTCGAAGGACCGCTGATGTGCGGCATCGTCGCGTGCAAGACGGAGGGAGAGGCCGCGGACTACCTCATCCCGGCGCTGCGAGGGCTTGAATACCGCGGATACGACTCGGCAGGGATCGCACTGACGACAGAGGAAGGCGGCACGGCGGTGCTTCGAACCGTGCGGCGGGTGGACGACCTCGCTCGGAAGGTGGAGGCCTGGGACGGACCTGTGCTCGGCCCGAACGGGATCGGACACACCCGTTGGGCCACTCACGGTTCGGTCAACGAGCAGAACGCACACCCGCACGTCGATTGCACCGGCCGTCTTGCGGTCGTCCACAACGGAATCATCGACAACGCTGAACACTTGAAAGCCTCGCTGGAACGCGAGGGACATGTGTTCAGTTCGGATGTCGACACCGAAGTGATCTGCCACCTGGTAGAGGCAGCTCTCCTGCGCGATGGGCAGGACCTTCACTCTGCCGTGGAGCACGCGGTCGAGCAGCTGAGCGGGTCCTGGGCGCTCGTCGTGATGGAAGCCGCCACAGAGCGCATGGCGGCTGCCGTCCAGGGGTCGCCGCTGGTGATGGCCCACTCCTCGCACGGCATCTTTCTCGCGAGCGATGTCGCCGCGATCGCCGAGTGGGTCGACGAGTTCCGAGTGCTCCGAGACGGGGACGTCGTCGAGGTGGCGGAGATACCCCTGTGGAGCCGGCACGGCACACCGATCGCGATTCCCGAGCCCGTGGCGAGCACGGTGCGGTCCGCCGATCTTCGGCTCACCCACCACTCCGACTTCATGGACAAGGAGATCGATGAGCAGCCGGAGGTCGCTGCGCGGATTCTCAGCACGCTCGCACCGGGAATCACGGATGGCGATCTGTGGGCGTCACTTCGGCTCCCCGAGTTCGACCGAGTGGCGATGCTGGGATGCGGAACGTCGCTCAACGCCGGAAAGGTGATCGGCAACGCCCTCAGCCGTCTGGGCAAGGTGCCATCGCTCCCGCTGGTGGCGAGTGAGACGGTATCCACCGGCCTGGAGCCGGGGACACTCGTGGTGGCCATCAGCCAGTCCGGGGAGACGGCCGATGTGCTGCGCGCACTGGACATCATCGACAAAGCAGGATGCCCGCTCGTGGCGATCACCAACAACCCGCACTCGTCGCTCGGGCGTCGCGCCGACTCGGTGGTCAACTGCCTGGCCGGTCCCGAAGTGGGCGTCGCGGCGAGCAAGACGTTCACGGCGCAAGTCATCACGGGCGTGAGCTTCGTCTTGTCGGCGCTTGTCGCCACCCGGCGAGTCGAGCGCACGCTCGTCGAGCGCTGGACGACCGAACTCATGGGTGCACCAGATTTGATAGCACAAGCCATCGCCGTCGCCCGCGAGGCGGTTCCACCGATCGCCGCCGAGTTGACTGAGGCGGAGGGCTTCGTCTTCCTCGGACGGGGATCCGGCGTCGCGTATGCGGAAGAAGGCGCGCTCAAGCTGAAGGAGCTGACCTACCGGTGGGCCGAAGCTCAACCGGCGGGCGAGTTGAAGCACGGACCCTTGGCGCTCATCGAGTCGGGCACCCCTGTTGTCGTCGTCGACAACGGAGACAGCCGACTCGCCGGCAATATCTCAGAAGTTCGCGCGCGCGGAGGCAGGGTCATCACGATCGGGGGAGCGGACAGCACGATTCCGGCGCTCGGGCAGAGCATCACCGACCCTGTGCCCGGTGGCATGGAGAGCTGGGGCCCGCTCGAATCCGTGGTGCCGATGCAGCTTCTCGCCCGTGAACTGGCCTTGGCGCTCGGGCGCGACGTCGACAAACCGCGCAACCTCGCCAAGTCGGTGACGGTCGACTGATCGAAGTGGGGTGGTGGAGTTGCGGTTCCGTTGCATGGGTGCGTCAAACTTCTTCGCCGGGGTCACCGCAATGGCGATCACGCTCGGGGCGGCGCTCGGCGGCATCACCACTGCGCATGCCGCGGCCGGCCATGCCCCGACAGTGATCGCGAACGCACGGACGGTCGTCAGCCTCACGTTCGATGACGGTTGGGAAGGCCAAGCCGACGCTGGGAAGGTGCTCGACAGGCATGGCGTCAGGGGAACGTTCTTCGTGTCGTCCGGCGTGATCGGCCGCCCCGGCTATCTCACGCGGACCCAACTTCGGCAGCTGTCTTCGGCCGGTCATGAGATCGGTGGCCACAGCGTTTCGCATCCCGACCTGGTGACGCTCGACAGCGAGGAGCTGGCTCGGCAGATCTGCAAGGACCGTTCCACGCTGCTGAGCTGGGGGTTCAAGGTCCGGAGCTTCGCATATCCCTTCGCGCGCACGAACGAGCAGGTCGAACGGCAGGCCCAGTCGTGCGGGTACAACAGCGCGCGCATGCTCGGTGGCTTGGAGAGCCGGTCGGATTGCAAGGGGTGCGGCTTCGCGGAGGCGATTCCGCCGTCGAACCCGTTCCACACCCGTGCGCTGAATCAGCATGACGCCAGCTGGACTCTGCAGGACCTCCAAGACGCGGTGGCGCGAGCTGAGCAAGTGGGCGGATGGCTTCAATTGACGTTCCACCACGTCTGCGACGTCTCCTGCGGAGAACTCAGCATCACCACGAAGCAGCTCGACGAGTTCGTCGGGTGGCTGACCGCCCGCTCCGGTTCCGGTGGCACCATCGTGGCGACGGTCGGCGACGTCATCGGCGGGGAAGTGAGACCCGTCGCCGACCCGCGGGGCCTGTTGCCTGTCCCACTCGCTCCCGGTGTCAACGGCGTGCGGAACGCTGGTCTGGAGGAGAGCACCGATGGGCAGTTGCGCTGCTGGTCGCAGTCCGCGTTCGGACGGCACGACTCTCGCTTCACCGTCTCGACGGCAGGCCGGAACGGGAGCCGCTCGAGCACCATCACGGTGAACAGCCACGTCTCGGGTGACGCAAAGCTGCTTCAAGCGTTCGATCTCGGCTCGTGCGCTCCGAGCGTCGCCGCGGGTCGCCAGTACTCGCTCCGGGCCTGGTATAGCTCGACTGCGCCGACGCAGTTCACGGTGTACTTGCGCAATAGATCGGGCGCCTGGTCGTACTGGACGTCGAGCCCTCAGTTCGGCCGCTCATCGTCGTTCGCCCAAGCAGTGTGGACCACCCCGAGGATCCCTCCCGGAGCGAACGGCATCAGCTTCGGACTCGGGCTCGCATCGGATGGAACGCTCACGACAGACGACTATGAGTTGTACGACAGCGTGGGCGCGCCGCCGGTGAACCTCCCCGGTGCTCCGCCGAAACGCGGGGTGAATGCGGTCAAGAATCCGGCGTTGGAGCAGACGGACGACGGTGGAGCCATGCGGTGCTGGTCGACCTACTCGTACGGCAAGAACAGGGTGAAGTGGTCGGTCACCGAAGGAGAGGACGGCGGGCGGGCGAGCACCGTGACCATCACCCACCACTCGGACGGCGACGCCAAACTGCTGCCGACGCTCAGCCTGAGCGATTGCGCCCCCGGCGTGAAACCCGGCCGCACATACTCGTTGCGTGCTTCGTACAAGTCGAGCGCGCCGGTCCAGTTCGTGGTCTATCGACGGCTGACGACCGGCGAATGGAAATACTGGACCGCGAGCCCGCACCTTCACCCCTCTGAACGGTTCGAGCGTGCGGAATGGACCACGCCCGAGGTTCCCAAAGGCACCGACGCGATCAGTTTCGGACTCAGTCTCTTCTCAAAGGGCGCTTTGACGACAGACGATTACGCCATGTTCGACTCGCTCGGAGCACCACGGCCCTGACAGCCGCCACACCGCCGACGAACGTGACCCGCCTTGATTACCGAAGCTCGTCCCGCAACCGTGTCGCGCGGGCATCGGTCACGCTGCTCGCCGTCACAGGTGTGCTCACAGCATGTTCCGCCACGCCGATGACAATCGCTGACGACGGCTACCCCTGGCACACCAGCGTGGTCGCGACCACCTTCTGGATCGGAGAGGTCTTCGACTCCGAGGCACCGGACGGGAGCCAACTCGTCTCTGCTTACGACTCGAATTGGTTCGAGAGCTACGGCGGATGCGACGGCGTCGTGATCGAAGGACGGTGCGAGACGGAGCGTCGCGATGCCTCGAACCACTACTTCCCGACCCGTATGACCCCTCTTGAGAACCCCTTCTACGTCGATCTGCCGTTCGATGACGTCAACGACCCAGTGGCGTTCCGAATCCGCGACGAAGTCGTGCCCTGGGCGCAGGAACCTCGGTATGCAACGCACAAGGGCGATCGCAGATTCAGTTACATGAAGAACAGGTGGGTTCACTTGGTGCACGGGGAGCGCGAATGCTACGGGCAGATCCAGGATGCGGGCCCAGGAACGTACGACGATGCGGAGTACGTGTTTGGCGCTCATGACGCCCGGCCAGCCAATCAGCGGTTCAACAACGCTGGTCTCGACGTGTCGCCCGCGCTGAACGGCTGTCTCGGCTTCAGTCAATTGAACGGGCAGAACGACCGAGTGGACTGGCGTTTCGTCGATGATGACGATGTGCCGGACGGCCCATGGATGCGCCTCGTGACGACCAGCGGCGTGCGATGAACGGCTGCCCGAGTGTGCGCCGGCACGGCGGTTCAGCACGCTGAGGAACCCTCGGTTGCACGAGCGAGGGAGCCGATGCCGTAAACTCTCCAGGGAAGCGAATGCGGATGTGGCGCAGTGGTAGCGCATCACCTTGCCAAGGTGAGGGTCGCGAGTTCGAATCTCGTCATCCGCTCCATCGAAGGCCCGCCTGAATGGCGGGCCTTCGCGGTTCCGAGGCCAGTGGCGATGCCCAGCCGCGGCTGTCCTCGGCATCCGCCTCGCCCGTTCCTGAGTGGTCTCGCCACCGCACTAGCATTGGTGCAATGAGCGACCTGAAGACCGGATTCGACCTCTTCACCGACCGTTCGATCGTTGCGATGCGGGTGAACGGCGAGCTCAAGGACCTCGCTGCCACAGTGGCTCCCGCAGACGATGCGGTCCCGGTGTCGATCGAGTCGCAGGACGGGCTCAACATCCTCCGCCACTCCGCGGCGCACGTGCTGGCTCAAGCGGTGCAGCGCATCAACCCTGAAGCGAAGCTCGGCATCGGCCCGCCCATCACCGACGGCTTCTACTACGACTTCGACGTCGAAGTGCCATTCACTCCCGATGACTTCAAGATCATCCAGAAGGAGATGGACCGCATCATCCGTCAGGGGCAACGCTTCACGCGCCGCGTCGTCACTGAGGACGAAGCACGTACCGAACTCGCCGACGAGCCGTACAAGCTCGAGCTGATCGGCCTCAAGGGCTCAGCGGATGCCGACGGCGAGAACGCGTCGGTCGAGGTCGGCGGCGCCGAGCTCACCATCTACGACAACATCGATCCCAAGACCGGCGAGACCCTGTGGAAGGACCTGTGCCGGGGTCCGCACCTTCCGAACACCCGCATGATCGGCAACGCCTATGCGCTCATGCGGAACGCGGCGGCGTATTGGCGCGGTTCGGAGAAGAACAAGCAACTGCAGCGCATCTACGGCACGGCGTGGCCGACGAAGGACGAGCTCCGCGCTTACCAGACCCGCCTCGAGGAAGCCGCCAAGCGTGACCATCGGAAGCTGGGGACCGAACTCGACCTCTTCTCGTTCCCAGACGAGATCGGACCGGGCCTCGCGGTGTTCCACCCCAAGGGCGGCATCATCCGCAACGAGATCGAGAACTACATGCGCGAGCAACTGCTCGCCCACGACTACGAGCTCGTGAACACGCCGCACATCACCAAGGGGCACCTCTACGAGATCAGCCAGCACCTGAGCTGGTACAAGGACGGCATGTATCCGCCGATGCACCTCGACGAGGAGCACGATGCGGAGGGCAACGTCACCAAACCCGGCCAGGACTACTACCTGAAGCCGATGAACTGCCCCATGCACAACCTCATCTACCGGGCACGGGGACGCAGCTACCGGGAGCTTCCGCTGCGCCTCGCGGAGTTCGGCACCGTGTACCGATACGAAAAGAGCGGCACGCTCTCCGGACTCACGCGAGTGCGCGGGCTCACCCAGGACGACGCGCACATCTACGTGACTGAAGAGCAGGTCAAGGACGAGGTCGCGCGGCAGCTCGACTTCGTGCTCGAGACGCTCCGCGGATACGGGCTCGACGACTTCTACCTGGAGTTGTCGACCAAGGACCCGGAGAAGTCGGTCGGCTCCGACGAGCTTTGGGAGCAGGCCACGGAGACCCTGCGCGCTGTGGCGGTCGAGTCGGGTCTCGAACTCGTCGACGACCCGGGTGGGGCAGCCTTCTACGGTCCGAAGATCTCAGTGCAGGCGCGCGACGCGATCGGCCGCACCTGGCAGCTCTCGACCGTGCAGCTCGACTTCAACCAGCCCGCGCTGTTCGAGTTGGAGTACACCGCCGCTGACGGCACGCGGAAGCAGCCGGCCATGATCCACCGGGCGCTGCTCGGGTCGATCGAACGCTTCTTCGCGATTTTGCTCGAGCACTACGCCGGCGCGTTTCCCGCATGGCTGTCGCCGGTGCAGGTCGTCGGCATCCCGGTTTCCGAGCAGCACAACGACTACCTCGACGAAGTCATTCAGCGCTTGCGCAAGGCGGGGGTGCGCGCCGAGCTCGATTCGTCCGATGAGCGCATGCAGAAGAAGATCCGCACGCATACCAAGCTCAAGGTGCCCTTCATGCTCATCGCGGGTGATGAGGACCGATCGAGCGGATCCGTGAGCTTCAGGTTCCGCGATGGCAGTCAGGAGAACGGTGTGTCTGTGGATGCCGCCGTCGAGCGCATCCTCGAAGCGATTCGCACGAAGGCTCAGGTCTGATGAAGGGCGCTCCGCGGGACTACGACGGCACTGAGTATCCCGACGCGGAGCCGGGGGAGCAGTTCGCGGCCTCGCCGGATGCGTTCCAACGCCTCTGGACGCCACACCGGCTCGCGTACGTCAAGGACTCGCACCAGCCGAGCGAGCATGACTGCCCGTTCTGCGCCGCACCCGCGAAGTCCGATGAGGAAGCGCTCATCGTGGCCCGCGGCCAGCACGCCTTCGTGCTGCTCAACCTGTTCCCCTACAACGCGGGTCATCTTCTCGTCTGCCCCTACCGTCACGTCGCCGGCTACGACGAGGCCAACTCGGAAGAGGCCAACGAGATGGCGCTGCTCACGCAGACCGCCATGCGGGTGCTTCGGCGCACCGGCGGGAACGATGGATTCAACATCGGCATGAACCAGGGCGAGATCGCCGGCGCCGGCATCGCAGCGCATCTTCACCAGCACATCGTGCCGCGGTGGAAGCACGACTCGAACTTCTTCCCGATCATCGCAGGCACGAAGGCCGTGCCGCGGCTTCTCGGTGAGGTGCGGGCCGAGCTCGCTGCGGCGTGGCCCGCAGCCGAAGCGGACTGATCGCCCAGACCTCCACGAGGTGCCGCCCGCGCGGGATGCGGCGCGCCAATGGGCGCTCTGCATCCGCTCGATAGAATCACTGCATGGCAGGTCACTCCAAGTGGGCGACGACCAAGCACAAGAAGGCCGTGATCGATGCGCGCCGTGCCAAGTCGTTCGCCAAACTCATCAAGAACATCGAGGTCGCAGCTCGCCAGGGCGGCGCCGACCTCTCCGGCAACCCGACGCTGGTCGACGCCGTCCAGAAGGCGAAGAAGTCGTCGGTGCCGAACGACAACATCGATCGTGCCATCAAGCGCGGTGCGGGTCTCACCGGCGATGCAGTGGAGTACCAGACGATCATGTATGAGGGGTACGCACAGGGCGGCGTCGCCCTGCTGATCGAGTGCCTCACCGACAACAAGAACCGAGCCGCTGCCGAGGTGCGCACCGCGATGACTCGCAACGGCGGCAACATGGCCGACCCGGGCAGCGTCGCGTACAACTTCAACCGCAAGGGCGTGGTGTCGATCACCAAGACCGACGGGGTGAGCGAGGACGACATCCTGCTGGCCGTGCTCGACGCCGGCGCCGAAGAAGTGCTCGACAGGGGAGCGGGCTTCGAGGTGCTCACCGAGCCCACCGACCTCGTGGCCGTGCGCACCGCGCTGCAAGAGGCCGGCATCGACTACGACTCCGCTGAGGCGGAGTTCGTGCCGAACCTGAGCGTCGACCTCGACGCCGACACGGCTCGCAAGGTGTTCAAGCTGATCGATGCGCTGGAGGACAGCGACGACGTGCAGAACGTCTTCGCCAATTTCCAGCTCTCTGCCGAGGTGCAGGCGGAACTCGACTCCGACGAGTGACCGTGACCCATCGCGTGCTCGGAGTCGACCCCGGGCTGACCCGCTGCGGGATCGGCATCATCGATGTCGCCCCGGGCAGGCGAGTCGGGTTCACCCACGTCGAGGTCGTCACAACGCCCGCCGAGCTCGCACTCGAGCGCAGGCTGCTCGTCATCGCCGAACGGTTGGGCGAAGTGATCGAGCAGTGGCGGCCGGATGCCATGGCGCTCGAACGCGTGTTCGCGCAGCACAACCTGCGCACGGTCATGGGCACGGCGCAGGTGAGCGGGGTCGTGCTTCATCAAGCCGCTCGCAGCGGCATAGCGGTGGGTATGCACACCCCGAGCGAGGTGAAGGCCGCGGTGACCGGCTACGGCAATGCGGACAAGGCACAGGTCGGTGCGATGGTCGCAAGGCTGCTCGGACTCGCCGAGGTTCCGCGACCGGCCGACGCCGCCGACGCGCTCGCCCTGGCGATCTGCCATGCCTGGCGCTCTGCAGGGGGCATCGGCAACGCAGTGGCCGGACCAGCGGCGGATGCCGCTGTGCAGACCACAGCCTCGGTGCCCGGCGGTGGCGGCGCATTGACGCCGGCCCAGCGCGCGTGGCGGGACGCCGAGAAGTCGGCGGCCGCACGTAGGCTCGATGCATGATCGCTTCCCTTCGCGGTGCCGTGCTCGGCATCGACGGTTCCATTGCGATCCTCGACGTCGCCGGCGTCGGCTACGCCGTGCAATTGACCCCGCAGCACGCTCACTCGCTCCGCGTCGGCCACGAGACGAGCATCCGCACCGCGCTGATCGTGCGCGATGACGAGTTCAGTCTCTTCGGATTCGAAGACGCAGACTCGCGAGCGGTCTTCGATCAGTTGCGCACCGTGAGCGGTGTCGGACCGAAGTCGGCGATGGGCGTGCTGTCGGCGATGACTCCGGCCCAGATCGCGCAGGCTGTGGCAGACGACGACCACAGCGCCTTCCGGAAGGTCAGCGGCATCGGGCCCAAGACCGCCAAGCTGATCACCGTGACGCTCGCGGGCAAGCTCGACGCCTTCGTGGCACCCACGGCGCCCGAACAGGTGCCGGCGCTCGACGGCACCATCGCCGCCAGCGTCATCTCAGCACTGATCGGGCTGGGCTGGCCCGAGCGGGTGGCGGCACAGGCCGTCGCCGATGCCGCGGATCACGCCGACGATGCGGAGCGTGCCGGCGTGCAATCCCTGCTTCGGATCGCGCTCTCCCGGCTCGGGCCAGTGGCGAGGGAGCAGCGATGAGCGCGGACCGCGACCCCGGCGCCGTCGCAGGAGCAGGCATCCTCGACGCCGGCTCCGAGTCAGACGCCGAGCTCGCCTTCGAGGGCGCATTGCGACCGAAGAGCCTCGGCGAGTTCGTCGGTCAGACCAAGGTGCGAGGCCAGCTCGAACTGCTGCTGCAGGCCGCGGCGATGCAGGGACGCTCAGCCGATCACATCCTGCTCGCCGGACCGCCCGGGCTCGGCAAGACGACGCTCGCCATGATCGTGGCGCACGAGAACGGCCGATCGCTGCGGATGTCGAGCGGCCCCGCCATTCAGCACGCAGGCGACCTCGCCGCGCTGCTGTCGTCGCTGCTACCCGGCGAAGTGCTCTTCATCGACGAGATTCACCGCATGGCGAGATCGGCAGAAGAGATGCTGTACCTCGCCATGGAGGACTTCCGCATCGACATCATGGTCGGCAAAGGGGCGGGCGCCACGTCGATCCCGCTCGAACTCGCGCCGTTCACGCTCGTCGGTGCGACTACGCGCTCGGGACTGCTGCCGAATCCTCTCCGAGATCGGTTCGGCTTCACGGCTCACCTGGAGTTCTACGATGACGCGGAGCTCACCGAGGTGCTCCGCCGCGCCGCGCGCCTGCTGGGCATGCCGATCGACGAAGCCGCGCTCACGGAAATCGCAGGGCGCAGCCGGGGGACTCCGCGGATCGCCAACCGGCTGCTGCGCCGCGTGCGCGACTACGCGCTCGTCAACGCGAAGGACGCCGATCTGACGTCGGTCAGGGCAGCGCTCGACCTCTACGACGTCGACCCGCTCGGTCTCGATCGGCTTGACCGCGCCGTCCTGCGCGCGATCATCGATCGCTTCGACGGTGGACCCGTGGGGCTGAACACCCTCGCCGTCTCCGTGGGCGAGGAGGCCGAGACCATCGAGTCGGTCGTCGAGCCGTTCCTGGTGCGCATCGGGCTGCTCAGCCGCACCCCGAGGGGACGCGTGGCGACGAAGGCCGCATGGCGTCAGTTCGGGGGGCGCGCGCCACAGCCGACGCTCCTGGACGATGAACTATGATTGTCGAGGCCTCGGCCGTGACGCCGCGCGCTCCGCGCCGCTGATCCCGATCTCGGAAGGCGATCTCCAGACCCCATGGATCCATTCACTCTCGTGATGCTGGCCGTTCTGGCCGTCCTCGTGTTCTTCATGTTCCGCAACTCTCGGAAGCGGCAGAAGGACCAGGCCGAACTGGCTACCAAGATGGTTCCCGGCGCTGACGTGATGCTGAGCTTCGGGCTCTACGGCACGCTCGTGTCGGTTGACGAAACTGCGAACACCGCGGAGGTCCGCATCGCCGACGGCACCGTCGTCACGGTGCACCGCCAGACCCTTGCCCGGGTCGTCGAGCCCACCGAGCACACGGATGTCGAGACTGACATCGATGCGGATG
Organism: Ruicaihuangia caeni; assembly: GCF_040536845.1. Lineage (NCBI taxonomy): Bacteria > Bacillati > Actinomycetota > Actinomycetes > Micrococcales > Microbacteriaceae > Ruicaihuangia > Ruicaihuangia caeni. The sequence goes on along the minus strand of NZ_CP159582.1, from coordinate 2,594,888 downwards.
CCGAGCCGACTCCGCTCGATGAGACGCTCGGTGCCGACTCGGACGACCGACGGCCGGGCAATGACCTCGGCGAGACCGGCGAGGGCCCTGCCGACAAGCGCTGAGGCGACCGCTCGCCGCTTCGACGGGTGAAGAACCGCCCGCGACCTTCCACAGAAAGCTGAGTCTCCTCACGTGGCAACCACTTCGCCGGTGCGCAAAGCGTGGCGGTCGCTGATCTGGCTGATCGTCATCGTCGTCGGCCTCGTCGCACTCAACGTCGGCAGCATGCTGTGGAGCAACAACAGCCTCACGCCGAAGCTGGCGCTCGACCTCGAGGGCGGCACCCAGATCATCCTCGAGCCTCAGCTCGAGAGCGGTCAGACCGTCTCGCAGGAACAGCTCGACCAGGCGGTCGCGATCATTCGGCAGCGTGTCGATGCGACGGGCGTCTCCGAGTCCGAGATCACGACCCAGGGCGGCCGCAACATCATCGTCGCGATTCCGGGGACCCCGGACAACGACACGATGGAGCGGATCCAGGCATCGGCGAAGCTCGAGTTCCGCCCGGTGCTGCGCGCCGACGTGCCGACACCGCAGGGAGGCGCGTCTGTCGAGCCGACACCCGCGCCCGACGGCGGCGGCGACTCCACAGCGGCCCCGGACTCGACCGCGCCCGCCGAGTCGGCGGCTCCAGAGACCCCGGCCGCTGGCGAGACTCCCTCGCCGCAGCCGACCAACGCCTCCGACCTGGCCTGGATCACTCCCGAGCTCGAGTCGCAATTCGCGAACTTCGACTGCTCGAGCCTCGATGAGCTGACCCAGGTGCCGCCGAGCGACAAGCCGTTCATCTCCTGCGAGGAGGACGGCTCGGTCAAGTACATCCTCGGCCCGGTCGAGGTCTCGGGCGAGACCATCACCGACGCCACTTCTGGCCTCGTTCCTGACTCTCGCGGGTTCACCACCAACGAGTGGGGCGTGTTCATCACGTTCAACGAGACCGGTACGCGGGAGTTCCGCGCGGTCACCGAGCGGCTCATCGGTCTCTCCGGCACCCAGAACCAATTCGCCATCGTGCTCGACGGCAAGGTGATCTCGGCGCCGACCACGCAAGCGGTGATCACCGACGGCAAGCCGATGATCAGCGGGAACTTCACCCAGGAGTCAGCGAAGCGACTCGCCGACCAGCTCAAGTTCGGTGCCCTCCCGATCGGATTCCAGGTCGAGAGCACGAACACGATCTCCGCCACTCTCGGTGCCAACCAGTTGCACAGCGGGCTCATCGCCGGCGTGATCGGCATGATCCTCGTCGTCGTCTACTCGCTGTTCCAGTACCGCACCCTCGGCCTCGTCACAGTCGCCTCGCTGATCGTCGCCGCGATCATCACCTACCTGGTGATCACTCTGCTGTCGTGGCGTGAGGGATACCGGCTCTCGCTCGCCGGTGTCGCCGGTCTGATCGTCGCGATCGGCATCATCGCCGACTCGTTCATCGTGTACTTCGAGCGCATCCGCGATGAGTTGCGCGACGGACGCAGCCTCGAGGGTGCTGTCGAGGCCGGATGGAAGCGGGCGATCCGCACCGTCCTTGCCTCAGACACCATCAACTTCCTCGCCGCGGTGGTGCTGTTCCTGGTTGCCGTGGGCAATGTGCAGGGCTTCGCGTTCACGCTCGGAATCACGACGATCATCGACCTCATCGTGGTCTCCCTCTTCACGCACCCGATGCTGCAGCTGCTCGCTCGAACGCGCTTCTTCGGCGGTGGGCACCCGTGGAGCGGGCTCGACCCTCAGGCTCTCGGCGCGGTGTACCGCGGGCGGGCGCAGTTCCGGGCACCGGTGGCAGCCACCGGCCGCGGCGCACGATCGTCGCGCGAGGCCCAGCGCCGCCAGACGATCGCCGAGCGCAAGGCCGCTGAGCAAGCCGGCGTCGGCGCGGGCGAACGCGATTCGAGCGGGAAGGACGCCTGATGGCGAAGCTCACCGATTTCGGCAATGACCTCTACACCGGCGCGCGGTCGATCGACTTCGTCGGTCGGCGCAAGCTCTGGTACACGATCGCCGGCGTCGCGATTCTGCTGTCGATCCTCGTGCCCATCCTGCGCGGCGGATTCGTCTTCGGCATCGAGTTCACTGGTGGATCCGAGTTCCAGCTGAGCAACGTCGCCCAGCCCGACGAGCAGCGTGCGCAGGATGCTGTCACCGAGGCCGTGCCCGCTGCCGAGCCGCGCGTGACGATCGTGGGCGCCGACGGCATCCGCGTGCAGACCGACCAGCTCGAACGCACCGAGAGCGATCAAGTGCGCGACTCGCTGGCGGCTGCCTTCGACGTCGATCCGAGCCAGGTCACGGCGAACTTCATCGGACCGAGCTGGGGCCAGGACATCACCCAGCAGGCCATCCGCGGCCTCATCATCTTCATCGTGCTCGCTGCCGCCTTCATGGCGCTCTACTTCCGTACCTGGAAGATGTCGCTCGCCGCTCTGTCGGCGCTCGCGCACGACCTCATCATCACCATCGGTGTGTACGGCATGCTCGGCTTCGAGATCACGCCCGCGGCGGTGATTGGCTTCCTCACGATCCTCGGCTACTCGCTGTACGACACCGTGGTGGTCTTCGACAAGATCCGCGAGAACACAGGGGAGACGACCGAAGGGTCGAACCGTACCTTCGCACAGGCCGTGAACCTGGCGGTGAACCAGACGCTCGTGCGCTCGATCAACACCTCGGTCGTCGCCGCGCTCCCGGTCGCCTCCATCCTCTTCATCGGAGCGGTCGTGCTGGGTGCGGGCACCCTGCGCGATATCGCGCTCGCGCTGTTCATCGGCATCCTCGTGGGCGCCTACTCGACGATCTTCATCGCCGCACCGGTCTATGTGCACCTGCGCGAGAATGAGCCCGAGGTGAAGAAGATGGGCAGCAAGGCGAAGAAGAAGGTCGTTCAAGGCGCAGTCCGCTGAGCGCGGGCCTCAGGCTCTTGCGCGCGCACCGCGTCTACCATTAGTGGCGGAGGTGCGAATGACCGAGACCACGACGACGGCGACGCTTCGAGCGCGCCTGCCGCGTCTGTTCTCGCGCGCCCAGCCCACAGGCGCGGTCGACCGTCTGTACAAGACGGTGCGGCTTCACAACCCCAAGGCGGATGTCGCGCTGATCGAGCGCGCGTACCAGGTTGCTGCGAAGGCCCACGAGGGCCAGAAGCGCAAGAGCGGCGAGCCCTACATCACCCACCCGATCGCCGTGGCGCAGATCCTCGCCGACCTCGGCATCGGCGCGATCACGATCGCTGCGGCGCTGCTGCACGACACGGTCGAGGACACCGAGTACACGCTCGATTCACTGCGCCGAGACTTCGGCGACGAGATCGCAATGCTCGTCGACGGCGTGACGAAGCTCGACAAGCTCAAGTACGGCGACAGCGCACAGGCCGAGACCGTGCGAAAGATGGTCGTCGCGATGTCGAAGGACATCCGCGTGCTCGTCATCAAGCTCGCGGACCGCCTGCACAACGCGCGCACCTGGGGCTTCGTCGAGAACGAGTCGGCCCGACGAAAGGCGCAGGAGACGCTCGAGATCTACGCGCCCCTCGCTCACCGGCTCGGCATCCAGGCGATCAAGTGGGAGCTCGAAGACCTCTCGTTCGCAGTGCTTCACCCCAAGATCTACCTCGAGATCGACAACCTCGTGAAGAGTCGCAGCCCTCAGCGCGAGGAGTTCCTGCACCAGGTCATCAACGCCGTGAACGCCGACCTCAAGGCCGCGAAGATCAAGGGCCAGGTGGTCGGCCGTCCGAAGCAGTACTACTCGATCTATCAGAAGATGATTCTGCGAGGGCGCGAGTTCGACGAGATCTACGACCTGGTCGGCATCCGCGTGCTCGTCTCCACGGTGCGCGACTGCTACGCCGTCCTGGGCGCCATTCACGCCCGCTGGACACCGATGCCCGGTCGGTTCAAGGACTACATCGCGACGCCCAAGTTCAACCTCTATCAGTCGTTGCACACCACGGTGATCGGCCCTAAGGGTCGTGCGGTCGAGATCCAGATCCGCACGCACGACATGCATCAGCGCGCCGAGTACGGTGTTGCAGCGCACTGGAAGTACAAAGAGCGCATGCACGGCGGCCGCGACGAGCCGAGCCGCGCCGGCGCCGACATGGCGTGGCTGGCGCATATCTCCGACTGGCAGGCCGAAACCGCAGACCCATCCGAGTTCCTCGACTCGCTGCGCTTCGAGATCGGGGCGAAAGAGACCTACGTCTTCACCCCACAGGGCAAGGTGATCGGTTTGCCCGCCGGTGCCACGCCGGTCGACTTCGCCTACGCCGTGCACACCGAGGTCGGGCACCGCACCATGGGGGCGAAGGTCAACGGTCGACTCGTACCGCTCGAGTCGACGTTGAACAGCGGCGACATCGTCGAGGTCTTCACTTCGAAGAACCCGGACGCAGGGCCGAGCCAGGACTGGCTGAATTTCGTCAAGAGCCCTCGCGCGCGCAACAAGATCCGCCAGTGGTTCACCAAGGAGCGCCGAGAAGAGGCGATCGAGCACGGCAAGGATGCAATCGCGCGAGCCATGCGCAAGCAGAACCTTCCCTTGCAGAAGCTCATGAGCCAGGACGCGTTCACCGAGGTCGCGTCGGCGATGCACTACGACGACGTGAGCGCGCTCTACGCAGCGGTCGGCGAGGGGCACGTCTCTACGCAGTCGGTGATCGAGAAGGTACTGGCCTCGGTGCAGACGGCGGACGACGCCGATGACGTCGACCTGCCGTTCGCCGCGCCGTCGCGCGTGCGCCCGCAGCGCAATAGCGATTCCGGGGTGCTCGTGCGCGGAGCCCCAGACATCCTGGTCAAGCTCGCCAAGTGCTGCACGCCCGTACCGGGAGATGCGATTCTCGGCTTCGTCACGCGCGGTCAGGGCGTCTCGGTGCACCGCGACGACTGCACGAACGTGAAATCGCTGCTCGAGCATCCCGACAGGATGATCGACGTGGAGTGGGCGCCGACGTCGAGAAGCGTGTTCCTGGTGCAGATCCAGGTCGAGGCATTGGACCGGTCAGGGCTGCTCTCAGACGTCACGCGTGTGCTGAGCGAACACCATGTCAACATCCTCTCCGCGACCGTCAGCACCTCGAGCGATCGCCTCGCCATCAGCAGGTTCCTCTTCGAGATGGGTGATACGACCCACCTTGATCGCGTGCTCAACGCGGTACGCCGCATCGAGGCCGTGTACGACGTCTACCGCGTGACCGCGGGCTGAGCCCGCCGCAGTCGCTCTCGGGCGAGACGGGTGAATGGCAGCGGACGCGAATCGAGCGCGGCGAGGCACGCCTCGAGGCCGAGCCCCGCTTCGTCCATGAGCCGGGCGAGCACGCCTCGGTAATGGGATTCCGAGTACGCCTCCTGCGAGCGAGCCAGATCAAGGACCGTCCTCAACGGTGAGGTGGCGCGAGCCCTGCCGAACGCGACGATCTCGCCGTCATCGATGACGACCTCGCGGATCGCGACGTCGAGGCGCAGTTCATGCTGCACGCGCGCTTCAGAGCGAGTGCAGAAGGTGTGCACGCGGGGTGGACGGGGGAGTGCTCCCCAGACCCACGCCGCCGACCACCGATCGGCGATGATCCGCTCATTCCCGAGGATGCCGTGGAGCGCCAGTGCTCGCAGCGCCGGAGTGTCGGGCTCGGCGATGCTCGCGTATGCCTCGGCAAGGGGATACAACTCGCCATCGAGCGACATGGCGCTGAGTTCTGCCAACGGCATGGCGTGAGCCGATGCGATCGAGGCGGAACGGAGCAGCAGAGGCGACCGGGCGGGTGACAGCATCCGCCCAGTGTGAACGACCACGCGCCGCCCCCCCGGCGTCGCCGACGAGTCGGTGGAGAGCGAACCGCTGTGGAGAGGGCTCAGCCGATCGCGGCGAGCCAGGCGCGCTGCGTCTCGAGCGCTGCGCGGGCTTCCTCAGCCTTCTTCGCGTCGCCGGCCGCCTCTGCCTTCGCAATGTCGGCCTCGAGCGAGGCGATCGACTCCTCCAACTGACTGGCGAGACCCTCCGACCGCGCCTTGCGCTCCGGGTTGTTGCGCTCCCAGTGCTCGTCGTCGAGCTTTCGCACATGCTGCTCGATCTTGCGCAGCCGCTCCTCGACCTGCTTCATCTGATCGCGCGGCACCCGGCCGATCTCGTCCCACTTGCGCTGGATGCCAGAGAGCGCCTCGCGAGCCTTGATCCGGTCGGTCTCCGCGAGGATCGGCTCTGCGCCGTCGAGCAGAGCGAGCTTCTGCTCCAGATTCTGCCGGTACTCCTCGTCGTCGCGCGCGTCGATCTCGCTCTTCGCCTGGTACAGCTGGTCGCCCGCGGCCTTGAACTTGGCCCACAGAGCATCATCGAGCTTCTTGCCTGCTCGCCCGGCGCGCTTCCAATCCTCGAGCAGACGGCGGTACTCCGGGATGCCGTCGGCGCCCTTCGACGTCAGAGCCTCCGCACGTTCGACCAGAGCCTGCTTCTTCGAACGCGCGTCCTTGTGCGCCGCGTCCAGTTCTGCGAAGAATGCCTTGCGGTGCTGCTCCAGGGTGCTGCGTGCCGCGCGGAACCGCTTCCACAGTTCGTTGGCCTCGTTGCGGCGAAGACGCGGGCCCTCCTGCTGGTGCTTCTGCCAGCGCGCGAAGATGTCGTCGAGCTGCGCGGTCACCTGCTTCCACTGCATCTTGGCGGGATCGGACGCCGCGAGCTGCTCGGCCTCCACGACGAGCGCTTCCCGATACGCGAGCGCCTCGGCCATCGCGGCACGCGCGGCTTCGCTCTGCTGCTCGGTCAGTTCGTCGACCGTGCCCGTGAGCGCCGCGAGGCGGTTGCGCAGCGCCTCGAGGTCGCCGACGGCATTCGCATCGGCGAGCGTCGCACGCAGGGCGTTGACCGCCTTGGCGATGTCGGATGCCGGCGCTCCCCGTCGCGCACGCTGCTCGAGCAGTCCTACCTGGCCCGCGAGATCGGTGTACTTGCGCTCGAAGTACGCGAGTGCCTCTTCCGGAGTGCCGTCTGGATACTGACCGACGGCGCGTTCCCCGTCGCCCTCGCGCACGTACACGGTGCCGTCATCATCGACGCGCCCCCACGGCTGCTGTTCGTTCGCCACTGGTTCACCCTCTAGAAGATCGTTCATTGCTGCGCCGCCTATGCGGCAGGCACCCAGCCTATTGCAGCATGATGCCGCTACCGCGGCCGCGCGCCAACGGATCCGCCACGAGTGCCCGGCGAATCCTGGAGTCGGTCAGCGCGTGGCGAAGTACAGCACCTGCAGCGCTGCGAGAACCGCCATGGCGAGGGTTCCGCCGACGAGGGCGATGAGGTTGTCTCGCCGCAGACGCGACTGAACACCGGCGTGGAACTGCTTGCGCGCCTGATACCGGCGAAGTCGCTCACGCGCCTCGCGATCGGCTTTCGTGATCCGCGCCATGACACCTCCGCCTTTCGTCCTGCAGCACTGTACCGCCAGTGGTGAGCACGATCGCGCGTCACGCTCGCCGTGGAGTGTCAGCGCCGCTGGCTAGCATGGCGGATATGACGCAGCACCCCGGCATCCGCGCCGGTTCGACGCCATTGGCAGTGCGCATGCGACCGCGGCAACTGTCGGAGGTGGCGGGGCAGCGTCATCTGCTCGGACCGGGATCACCGATCGTGAGCCTGGCCGAAGACTCGACCGGGGCTCGGGGCAACGTCTCCGTGATCCTCTGGGGCCCTCCGGGCACCGGCAAGACGACGCTCGCCCAGGCCGTCGCGCAGAGCTCTGGCCGGCGCTTCGTCGAACTCTCGGCCGTCACCGCCGGAGTCAAGGATGTCCGGCAGGTGATGGAGGAAGCACTCGCCAATCGAGACCTCTACGGAGTCTCGACGGTGCTCTTCCTCGATGAGATCCACCGGTTCACGAAGGCGCAGCAAGATGCGCTGCTCCCGGGAGTCGAGAACGGCTGGGTCATTCTGATCGCCGCGACCACCGAGAACCCCTCGTTCTCCGTCATCGCGCCGCTGCTCTCTCGCTCGTTGCTGCTCACGCTCGAACCGCTGAGCGACGACGACCTCGGTGTGCTCGTCGACCGCGCCGTCGCCGACGAGCGAGGACTCGGCGGAAGGGTGCAGCTCGACCCAGACGCGCGTGCCGCGATCATTCGTCTCGCATCGGGGGATGCCCGACGCGCGCTCACGGCACTCGAGGCGTCCGCTCTCGCGGCCAGCACGGGCGGGACGACGTCGACCCGCGAGGATTCCGACAGCGACGCTGAGGATGACGACGGTCAGGATGACGATGGTCAGGATGACGACGGTGAGGATGCCGAGCACTCCACGTTGCCGGTCATCACCCCTGAGATCGTCTCCACCGCCGTCGACCGCGCGCTGCTCCGCTACGACAAGCAGGGCGACGAGCATTACGACGTCATCAGCGCGTTCATCAAGTCGATCCGAGGCTCTGACGCTGACGCTGCGCTGCATTACCTCGCGCGAATGATCGAGGCCGGGGAGGATCCGCGGTTCATCGCTCGCCGGGTCATCATCAGCGCGGCCGAAGACATCGGACTCGCCGACCCCCAGGCGCTCGTGATGGCCGTTGCCGCAGCGGATGCGGTGCAGTTGATCGGAATGCCGGAGGGCCGCATTCCGCTCGCCGAAGCCGTCGTCTATCTCGCAACCGCCCCGAAGTCGAATGCCGCGTACGTGGGCATCGACGCGGCGATCGCCGACGTTCGTCGCGGAGAGTTCGGCAGGGTGCCCAAGCATCTTCGCGACGCGCATTACCCGGGCGCCAAGCGGCTGGGCCATGGAAAGGGCTACCTGTACGCGCACGACTCTGAGATCGGCGTCGTGGCACAGCAGTACCTGCCCGACCCGCTGAAGGATCGCCAGTACTATCGGCCGACGAGCCACGGCAATGAGCGCGACCTCTCGACCCGTTGGGAGAAGCTGCGCCGCATCATCCGGGGCCGGTGAGCCGCGACACAGCGGCCGAACGGCTCGAGCGCGCGCAGTCGTGCGCCGACACGAAGCGGTGCGCGGTGTCTGTTAGGATTGTCGCTGCCTGAATCGGTGTTCTGCGTGCGGCTGCGCTGACACCTGATCGAAGGAGCTGGTCTGTAGCCGACCGGCGTCCATGGCGAATCCCTCATCGTTCCGGACTGGTGTCGCGGCGTGCCCGCCGCCGTCCGGTGTTCAACAGGATTCGATAGAAGAAGGAATACGTGTCAACACGCAACCGCAGCAAGACCCGCCTTTCGCGCGCGCTCGGCGTCGCGCTCACCCCGAAGGCGGCGCGCTACCTCGAGAAGCGCCCCTACGCCCCGGGTGAGCACGGCCGCACCCGCCGCAAGACCGACAGCGACTACGCCGTTCGTCTGCGCGAGAAGCAGCGCCTCCGCGCCCAGTACGGCATCCGCGAGGCGCAGCTTCGGCTCGTCTTCAACGAAGCTCGCCGCGCTCCCGGCCTGACCGGTGAGAACCTCGTCGAGCTGCTCGAGATGCGCCTCGACGCCCTCGTGCTCCGCGCAGGGTTCGCGCGCACCACGTCGCAGGCTCGTCAGCTCGTCGTGCACCGCCACATCCTGGTCGACGGCAAGCTGGTCGACCGCCCGTCGTTCCGCGTGAAGCCGGGCCAGCTCATCCACGTCAAGGAGCGCAGCGAGAGCCTCGAGATGTTCCAGGTGGCTGCGGCCGGTGGACACGCCGAGGTGCTCCCGAAGGTTCCGGGCTACCTCGAGGTCGAGCTCGACAAGCTCCAGGCGCGCCTCGTGCGTCGCCCCAGGCGCGCCGAGGTGCCGATCACCGCTGAAGTGCAGCTCGTGGTCGAGTACTACTCGGGTCGCTGACCCAGACGCCGAAGGGGCGGTGCGCAGCGTGCGCATCGCCCCTTTGCCATTTCCCCGGCATCCGCGCGAAGTAAGCTGAGTAACCGGCCACGTAGAACGAGGGAGACCGAAATGAACAAGCTTCTCTGGCTGCTCACCGGCGCCGCTGCCGGGTTCGTGATCGCACACCAAGTGAACAAGACCCCGGAGGGGCGCCGCTTCTTCGAGGACGTCGACTCCAAGGCACGCTCGTTCGGCAACGCCGTCGTCGACGGCTACAAGGCCCGCGAGGCCGAGCTGCGATCCGCCGTCTCCGACGCTGAAGCAGCTATCGCCGACCTCACCCGCCGCTGAGCCGACGCCGGGCCTTCCGGCGCGCTCGACACCACAGCTCAGGACCCCATGCAGACCGCTGAAATTCAGCGCCGCTGGCTCGATTTCTTCGGGCAGCGCGGCCACACCGTCGTTCCCTCCGCCTCACTCATCGCCGACGACCCCACCGTGATGTTCACGATCGCCGGCATGGTGCCCTTCATCCCGTACCTGACAGGTCTGGTGCCGGCACCGTACCCGCGGGCGACGAGCGTGCAGAAGTGCATCCGCACGCTCGACATCGAAGAGGTCGGCAAGACCACCCGCCACGGCACGTTCTTCCAGATGAACGGCAACTTCTCGTTCGGCGACTACTTCAAGGAGCAGGCGATCGCCTACGCGTGGGAGCTGCTCACCACCTCAGAGCGCGATGGCGGGCTGGGGTTCGACGAGAAGGACCTCTGGGTCACTGTCTACGAGGACGACGACGAGGCGATCGACTACTGGCGACGCGTTGCCGGCCTTCCCCTCGAGCGCATTCAGCGGCTCGGCAAAGAGGACAACTACTGGTCGACGGGCCAGCCTGGCCCCGCGGGCCCCTGCTCCGAGATCTACTTCGACCGCGGTCCGAAGTACGGACCGGACGGCGGGCCGGCCGTCGACGACTCGAGGTATCTCGAGATCTGGAACCTCGTGTTCATGCAGTACCTCATCGACGATGTGCGCTCGAAGACCGAGTTCCGCATCGTGAGCGAACTGCCCAAGAAGAACATCGACACCGGCATGGGCATGGAGCGCGTCGCGTTCCTGAAGCAGGGCGTCGAGAACATGTACGAGATCGACCAGGTGAGGCCTGTGCTCGATCGCGCCGCCGAGCTGTCGGGGCGCCGCTACGGCGCGGATCACGAGGATGACGTGCGCATGCGCGTGATCGCAGACCACGTGCGCTCGTCGCTCATGCTCATGACCGACGGCGTCACGCCTGGCAACGAGGGTCGCGGCTACATCCTCCGCCGTCTGCTCCGCCGATCGATTCGGGCCATGCGCCTGCTCGGCGTCGAAGAGCCGACGTTCGCCGAGCTCTTCTCCGCGTCACGAGACGCGATGCAGACGGCGTATCCCGAGGTCGCTCGCGAATACGACCGCGTGAGCCGGCTCGCGCTCGGCGAGGAAGAGACCTTCCTCCGCACGCTCAGCAGCGGAACCACGATTCTCGACCTCGCCGTCGCAGACGCCAAGCAGAAGGGCAGCAGCGGGCTCGCGGGCGACACCGCGTTCCTTCTGCACGACACCTTCGGCTTCCCGATCGACCTCACCCTCGAGATGGCTGAGGAGGCAGGTCTCAGCGTCGATCGCGCTGCCTTCGATTCGCTCATGTCCGAGCAGCGCGCCCGCGCCAAGGCCGATGCGCGAGCGAAGAAGCAGTCGCTCGCCGATCTCTCCGTGTATCGCGAGTTCCGCGCCAAGGGAGAGACCGTCTTCACCGGCTATGAGTACCTGCAGACGGAGTCCTCCGTGCTCGGGCTCATCGTGGATGGAGCGCCGGTGCACCAGGCGACGGTGGGTCAGATCGCCGAGGTGATCCTGGGCGAGACCTCGCTCTACGCCGAGTCCGGTGGTCAGGATGCGGATGCCGGCAGCATCGTCGGCGACGGCTTCGACCTCGAGGTGCTCGACGTGCAGCGCCCGGTGAAGGGGCTGATCAGCCACAAGGTACAGGTGCGCGCTGGTGAGGTCTCGGTCGGCGCTGCGGCCACCACGGTCGTCGACCCGGCCTACCGGCACGCCGCGGCGCAGGCGCACTCTGCCACGCACCTGGTGCACGCGGCGCTCCGCCAGACGCTCGGACATGAGGCGCACCAGTCCGGCTCGTACAACAAGGCCGGCTACTTGCGTCTCGACTTCGGCTGGAACCAGGCACTCTCGCTCGAGACGCGCAGCGAGATCGAGGAGATCGCCAACGCTGCGATCCACGACGACCTCGAGGTCGTCACCAGGATCATGCCCCTCGACGAAGCTCGTTCGATGGGTGCCATGGCGCTCTTCGGTGAGAAGTACGGCGACACCGTGCGCATGGTCGACATCGGCGGGCCCTGGTCACGAGAGCTCTGCGCCGGCACCCACGTCTCGAGCTCTGCGCAGGTCGGACTCATCAGTCTCACAAGCGAGAGCAGCGTCGGGTCGAGCAACCGCCGCGTCGAAGCGCTGGTGGGCCATGACGCGTTCCGCGAACTGGCGGCCGAGCGCGCGATCGTCTCCCAGCTCACCTCGACGCTCAAGACACCGCGAGAGCAGTTGCCCGACCGCATCGCCGAACTCGTCGCCGGCCTCAAGGCAGCCGAGAAGCGAATCGCGCAGTTCGAAGCGCAGGCACTGCAGTCGCGCGTGCCAGAGCTCGCGGCATCCGCTCTGAAGAGCGACGGCATCACGACGGTGATCGATCATCTCGGCTCGGTGTCGTCAGGCGATGACATCCGCGGTCTGGTGACGGCCGTGCGCTCGCGGTTGGGCAGTGAGCCCGCGGTGGTGGCGCTGTCGGGAATCGCCGGCGGCAAGCCGCTCGTGATCGTTGCAACCAATGAGGCGGCGCGTGAGCGCGGGATCAAGGCCGGTGTGCTCGCAAAGGCCGCCGCGGGCGCGCTCGGCGGTGGCGGTGGCGGCAAGGACGACCTGGCCCAGGGCGGCGGAGCCGACGTGTCCGCCGTTCCCGCCGCGCTCGATGCCGTGCGCGCCGGCCTCGCACCGGTCTGATGCGTGCAGGCAGGCGCCTCGGCGTCGACGTCGGCAAAGCCCGAGTGGGGGTGGCGATGAGCGACCCCCACGGGATGCTGGCCACTCCCGTCGAGACCGTGCCTCGCGACGACAACGCGATCGACGCGGTGCTGCAGCATGCCCGGGATGCAGACGCGATCGAGATCGTGGTCGGGCTGCCGATCGGCCTGGGCGGGGGAGACACGCCCTCCACGGCGGACGCTCGCGACTTCGCCTTGGCGCTGGCGAAATCGGGCATCCCGGTCCGCCTGGTCGACGAGCGCCTCTCGACCGTTTCGGCCCATTCCGTCATGCGCACCGTCGGAAAGAACACGAAGAAGTCGCGCAGTGTGATCGACCAGGCCGCCGCAGTGATAATTTTGCAGCACGCACTGGACGCCGAGGCCTCGAATCCGGCTCCACCGGGCACCGTCGTGGTTCCAGAAGAGGATCAGCAGCAGTGACAGACGAACACGGGCGCGATCATGGTCGATCGCAGCCGTTGACCAGACGTGAGGCGCGCGACCTCGAGCGCGAGCGCCAGGGCGAGTTGAGGGCGAAGCGACCGGAGATCGTCACACCAGCGAGCCCCTCCGCGCCGCCGCAGGAGGCCTCCGAGCTGCCCGAGCCCTTGCCCGAGCATCCGCAGCAAGCGAGTTCGCCGCCCGCCAGCGATGACGTGCCGACGGCGGCACCAGCCACGGCAGCGGCAGCGGCCGCCGAGCGGGATGGCACTGCGCCTGTGCTTCCCGAGGAGTTCTGGACGCCTCGCACTGTCGACGCCGTCGAGCCTGCCCAGCAGCAGAAGTCGCCGCGAAGGCGGCGCCTGACCTGGCTCTGGGTGCTCATCGGACTGCTCGCCGTCGGATCGATCGGGGCGGCCGCGACCTGGGTGATGTTCGAGGATCAGGTCCGCAAGGTCATGGGGTGGGAACTGCCCATCGACTACGAGGGCGATGGCAACGGCGAACCCGTCACAGTCGTGATCGCAGAGGGCGAGATCGGAGAGGATGTCGCGCGCACCCTGCACGAGGCGGGCGTGACGATGACGTTCGAGGCGTTCTACCGCCTGCTGCTGCAGGAGCAGCCGACGTTCACTCCCGGCGCCTACCAGCTCGAGAAGCAGATGAGTGCGGCATCCGCCCTTCAGGCGCTGCAAGATCCCGCGAACCGCGTCGAGGCGAGGGCCACGATTCGCGAGGGCATCACCCAGTGGCAGGTCTTCGCCGAGCTCAGCGCAGCCACAGGCGTGCCAGTCGCTGACTACGAGGCTGTCGCAGACCCCGCGCTCTACGGTCTTCCCGCGTCGCTGCCGAGCCTCGAGGGGTACCTGTTCCCCGCCACCTACACGTTCAACCCGGGTGTGGGCGCGCAGGAGCAGCTCGCGCAGCTGGTGAGCACCATGACCGAACGTCTCGACGCGCTCGGAGTGGCTCCCGGCGATCGCCACCGTGTGCTGACGATCGCGTCGCTGCTGCAGCGCGAGGCGCGACAGCCAGAGGACTTCGCGAGGGTTTCGCGGGTCATCGAGAATCGGCTCGCCGAGGGGATGCCGCTGCAGTTCGACTCGACCTCGCACTACGGCATCGAGTGGCGCACGGGGGAGAGCACAGCCGGTGAGAGCGTCTGGACCACCGACGAGGAGCGTTCCGACGACAACCCGTACAACACGTACGTGCACGCGGGACTGCCGATCGGTCCGATCTCGGCACCCGGCGATCTCGCGCTCGAGGCCGCCCTGCATCCGGCTGACGGCTCGTGGCTCTACTTCGTCACGGTCGACCTGAACACCGGAGAGACCGTGTTCAGCACGACGCTCGCCGAGCACGAAGCCGCGGTTGAGCAATTGCGTGGCTGGTGCCGCGCCAATCCGGGATCGGGATGCTGATGGACGCGGCACAACGACGGCTCGCCGTGCTCGGCTCGCCCATCTCGCATTCGCAGTCACCGGCGCTGCACGGCGCGGCATACCGAGCCCTCGGACTCGATTGGGAGTACGAGCGGCAGGAGATCACTGAGCAGACACTGCAGGAGTTCATCGACAGCCGGGGTTCTGAGTGGCGCGGCTTCTCGATCACCATGCCGTTGAAGCAGGCGGTCATTCCGCTGTTCGATGAGAGGGACCCGCTCGTCGACCTGACGGGTGCGGCCAACACCCTGCTCTTCGACCGGGGGCGGCGGCGTGGGTGGAACACCGACGTGTTCGGCATCACTGAGCCCCTGCGAAACGCAGGCCTCACACACATCGACCGCGCACTCGTGCTCGGGGGCGGTGCGACCGCTGCCTGCGCAATCGCGGCGGTGCACCGCCTCGGCGCCGACCGGGTGACCGTCGCCGTGCGCACCCCAGCTCGCGCCGACTGGCTGCGGCCTCTCGCAGAGGCGCAGCGCGTCGAACTCGAAGTGCGCTCGCTCGCGGAGCTCGACGATGTGCAGAGCGATGTCGTCGTCAGCACCATTCCGAACGGTTCCACGGTCGACCTGCAACTGCACGAGCGGCTGACCCACGAGGCGACCCTTTTCGAGGTGGCGTACAAGCCGTGGCCGACCTCCATCGCGGCGGTGTGGCTCGCAGCAGGCGGTCGTGTGCTGCACGGACTCGAGATGCTCGCGTACCAAGCGCTCGTGCAGGTGCGCATCTTCGTGCAGGGGGATGCCGAGGCGCCTCTTCCGGATGAGCCGGCCGTCTTCGCCAAGATGCGCGAGGCCGTCGGCCTCGAGCAGTGATCACCGCACCGCATCTGTCGTCATAGTGGCGGCGCATCGCGACCCGGCCGGGCGCGCTGCTGGCCTGTGGGAGGATTGAGATCATGCTTCGTTGGTTGACCGCCGGGGAATCGCACGGCCCCGAGCTCATCGCCGTGCTCGAAGGACTCCCCGCAGATGTACCGGTGAGTTCGGCCATGATCCGCGCGGATCTCGCGCGTCGCAAGCTGGGCTATGGCCGCGGCGCGCGCATGAAGTTCGAGGAGGATGCGCTCAGCATCTCTGGTGGCGTGCGCCATGGCAAGACACTCGGCGGCCCTGTGGCTCTTCGCATCGGGAACACCGAGTGGCCCAAGTGGGTCGACGTCATGAGCCCTGAGCCGGTCGACCCCGAGAAGCTGACCGGCGGCCGCGGCGCGCCCCTCACGCGTCCTCGCCCCGGCCACGCCGACCTCGTCGGCATGCAGAAGTACGGCTTCGACGAGGCCCGCCCCGTGCTCGAGCGCGCGAGCGCGCGCGAGACCGCTGCACGGGTGTCGCTCGGCGCCGTGGCCAAGAGCTTCTTGGGAGAGCTCGGCATCCGTCTGGTGAGCCACACGCTCTCGATCGGCCCGGTGCGGGTTCCTGAAGGAAGCGCTCTGCCGTTGCCGGATGACGTCCAAGCACTCGACGCCGACGCGCTGCGCTGCTTCGACCCTGAGACCAGCGAGCGAATGGTTGCCGAGGTCGATGACGCGCACAAGTCAGGTGACACGCTCGGCGGAATCGTCGAGGTGCTGGCCTACGGCGTACCGCCGGGGCTCGGATCGTTCACGCATTGGGACCGCCGACTCGACTCGCGCCTCGCGGGAGCCCTCATGGGCATTCAGGCGATCAAGGGCGTCGAAGTGGGCGACGGCTTCCTGACGACCACGCGTCGAGGCTCCGCCGCGCATGACGAACTGGTGCACGACAGCGGCCTCATCAGTCGCGTGAGCGATCGCGCCGGGGGCACCGAAGGCGGAATGAGCACCGGCACAGTGCTGCGTGTGCGCGCCGGCATGAAGCCCATCGCGACGGTGCCGCGGGCCCTTCGCACGATCGACGTGGCGACAGGCGGCCCAGCCCCCGCGCATCACCAGCGCTCCGACGTGTGCGCGGTGCCCGCTGCCGGCGTCGTGGCCGAGGCCATGGTCGCGCTCGTGCTCGCTGAGGCCGTGCTCGAGAAGTTCGGAGGCGACTCGGTCGCTGAGACGCGTCGCAACCTGCATGCCTACCTCGAATCGATCCCAGCGTCGCTTCGCACCGATGTCGTCTCCGGTGAGTGAGGCGGCCCCGCGCCCGATCGCGATCTTCATCGGCGCACCGAGTTCCGGCAAGTCGAAGATCGGCAAGCGCGTCGCCCGACTGCTGGGCTCCGACTTCGTCGACACCGACAAGCGGATCGTCGCGGTGCACGGGCCGATCACCGAGATATTCGCGAGCATGGGCGAGCCGCATTTCCGCGAGCTCGAGCGCGAAGAGGTGGCCCGGGCGCTCATCGAGCATGCAGTCGTGTCGGTCGGAGGGGGAGCGGTGATGCATCCCGCGACCCGTGCGGCTCTCGCCGGGCACCGCGTCGTGCTGCTGACGACGACGGCGGAGGCCGTGGCGTCTCGGCTCAAGGGCGGCAACCGACCGTTGCTCAAGGACGGTGGTGTCGAGGCGTGGAAACGGCTCGTCGAACAGCGCACGCCCGTGTACGAGTCGCTCGCGACCCGCTCGTGGGACACCTCGAAGCGACCGATCGATGAGATCGCTGCCGAGATCGCCGAATGGCTCCAGCAGGAGGAGACCCGATGACCGCACCTGGAGAAGAGCGCCCGGAGACTGCCGGAGACGCCAATGCCGAGACGACTTCGGTGATCGAGGTCGGCGGCGCGAACCCGTATCGTGTCACGGTCGGCCGCGGCATCCTCGACGAGCAGCTCGTCGCAGCCCTCGGCCAGCAGGTGAAGAAGATCCTCGTCGTGCACGCCCCGACGCTAGGTGCGAGAGCGGAGGCCCTGCGCGAGCGCCTGCGCGAGCGATACGAGGTGCTGCTCGCCGAGATTCCGGATGCCGAGGGCGCGAAGCGCATCGAGGTCGCCGCGTTCTGCTGGCAGATCATGGGCCAGACCGACTTCACCAGAAGCGACGCCGTGATCACGCTCGGCGGGGGCGCGACCACCGATCTAGGTGGTTTCGTGGCGGCGACCTGGCTGCGCGGTGTGAAGCTCGTGCACATCCCGACCACAGTGCTCGGCGCGGTCGACGCGGCGATCGGGGGGAAGACGGGGATCAACACCAACGAGGGCAAGAACCTCGTGGGCGCCTTCTACGCCCCGGCTGCTGTCATCGTCGACCTCGAACTTCTCGACACGCTGCCTCGGAACGAGGTGCTGGCCGGTATGGCCGAGGTGGTCAAGGCCGGATTCATCGGCGCCCCCGAGATCCTCGACATCATCGAGGCCGACCCTGAGGCTGCGACGAATCCGGCCGCGCCCCAGTTCCGGCGGGTGCTGGAGCTCTCGATCGAGCTCAAGGCCCGAGTGGTCGGCGAAGACTTCACCGAGCAATCAGTGCGCGAGATCCTCAACTACGGCCACACGCTCGGGCATGCGATCGAGCATGCCGAGCGCTACCAGTGGCGCCACGGCGCGGCGGTCGCGATCGGAATGGTCTTCGCCGCTGAGCTCGGTCGCATCGCCGGTTCACTCAGCGACGCCGTGGTCGACCGGCATCGCCGGATCCTCGATCTGCTGAGCCTGCCCACCACCTACCCGGTCGGCAGGTGGCGCACGCTCCTCGCCACCATGCAGCGAGACAAGAAGGCTCGTGGCGGCATGCTGCGCTTCATCGTGCTCGACGACATCGGGCGACCTCGCGTGCTCGCTGGGCCCGAGGAAGCGCTGCTGTTCGCGGCGTACCAGGAGATCGGCTCCTGATCTGCCACTACACTGCTATGCGGGCAACGGCAGGCGCGGCCACCGGGCTCCGCACGCGGGCTCGAGGCGCGGACCGATCCTTCGCGCGGGCCAACGACCCATCACACGACCACGAACGGAACACTCATGGCAACTACCGCTGACATCAAGAACGGCGTCGTCATCAAGATCGACGGCCAGCTCTGGAGCGTGGTCGAGTTCCAGCACGTGAAGCCCGGCAAGGGCGGTGCCTTCGTGCGCACCAAGCTGAAGAACGTCGTGACGGGGAAGACCGTCGACAAGACCTACAACGCCGGCACGAAGATCGAGCTCGAGAACGTCGACCGCCGCGACTTCAGCTACCTCTACAGCGACGGCGACGGCTTCGTGTTCATGGACTCCACCGACTACGACCAGATCACGGTTCCGGCAGAGGTGGTCGGCGACGCGAAGAACTTCATGCTCGAGAACCAGAGCGTGGTCATCGCCATGAACAACGGCCTGCCGCTGTACGTCGACCTTCCGGCATCCGTCGTGCTCGAGATCACCTACACCGAGCCCGGCCTGCAGGGCGACCGCTCAACCGGCGGTACCAAGCCCGCCACCGTCGAGACGGGGTACGAGATCCAGGTACCGCTGTTCCTCGAAGCCGGCACCAAGGTGAAGGTCGACACCCGGTCGGGCGAGTACCTCGGCCGCGTCAACGACTAGTGAGAGCTCGCACGAAAGCGCGCCGTCGCGCGCTCGAGATCCTCTTCGAAGCCGATGTGCGGGGGCGCAGCATCTCGGAAGCGTACGACGACGCCGCGCGCCGAGCCGATGCGCACCGCGAGCGGCTCGCCGAGTGGGGCTATGTGACCCGGCTGGTCACAGGAGTCGTCGAGCGTCAAGCCGAGATCGATGAGCTCATCGAGACGTACGCCCACGGCTGGACCCTGAACCGGATGCCGGCGCTCGACCGAGCCATCATCCGCATCGGCGTCTGGGAGCTCATGCACAACACCGAGGTGCCCACCACGGCGGCCATCGCCGAAGCCGTCGAGGCGGCGACGCTGCTGAGCACCGATGACTCACCCGGGTTCGTCAACGGGCTGCTGGCGCGAATCGCCCAGCTCGCACCCGCTCGCGACTCCGGGGCGGTCGACTCGGAATAGCGCCTTCGGCTGGTCCGCCCCGATCGGCTGCCTCGAGCAGACCTGTAGACTGGCCGACGGAACATTTGACGTCCTTTAAGTCCGTCCTGTGAGGCGGGGAAGGAGGTCGGCATGGCTGCGCGCACTGTGCTTCAGCACGCCGATATCACCAGGGCTCTCACCCGCATCGCCCACGAGATCCTCGA
This sequence comes from Ruicaihuangia caeni, assembly GCF_040536845.1. NCBI lineage: Bacteria > Bacillati > Actinomycetota > Actinomycetes > Micrococcales > Microbacteriaceae > Ruicaihuangia > Ruicaihuangia caeni. Next base: position 2,575,044 of record NZ_CP159582.1, on the reverse strand, counting down.
ATCGAATCGGGGTGCCGCCGACCTCGTCATCCTCGGGATCCCGACTCGCGGAGTCGCCCTCGCTCGCCGTATCGCGCAGAACATCTCGAGCATCGAGGCCGTTCCGTTCGGCGTCGGCTCGATCGATGTGACGCTCTACCGCGACGACCTCGCATCGCAGCCGACCCGCGTCCCGGCGCCCACCGACATCCCCGCGGAAGGCATCGACGGAAAGACGGTCGTCCTCGTCGACGATGTGCTGTTCTCCGGCCGCACCGTGCGGGCAGCGCTCGACGCGCTCAGCGACCACGGCCGCCCTCGCGCGGTACGACTGGCAGCGCTCGTCGACCGCGGGCATCGCGAACTTCCCATCCGCGCTGACTTCATCGGCAAGAACCTGCCGACCTCGAAGAGTGAGCGCATCATGGTGCGCCTCGAAGAGACCGACGGCATCGACGAGGTGGTGATCGAATCATGAGACACCTCGTTTCCACCCGGGAGCTCACCCGTGACGAAGCGATCGGGATCCTCGACGTCGCAGAGGACATGGCCGGGGTCGCCCACCGTGAGATGAAGAAGCTGCCGACCCTGCGCGGGAAGACGGTCGTGAATCTGTTCTTCGAGGACTCCACACGAACGAGGATGTCGTTCGAAGCCGCCGCGAAGCGGCTGAGCGCCGATGTCATCAACTTCAGTGCGAAGGGATCGAGCGTCTCGAAGGGCGAGAGCCTGAAGGACACCGCTCAGACGCTCGCCGCCATGGGCGCTGACGGAGTGGTGATCCGCCACAGCGCCTCCGGCGCTCCGCAGACGCTTGCCCGCAGCGGCTGGATCGACGCCGGCGTCGTCAGCGCGGGCGATGGCACGCACGAGCACCCGACCCAGGCGCTCCTTGACGCCTTCACCATGAGGCGCCGGGTGCACGGTGCCGCCGCGAGAGGCAAGGGACTCGACGGGCTGACCGTGACGATCGTCGGCGACATCCTTCACTCGAGGGTCGCGAGGTCGAACCTCTGGCTGTTGACCACGCTGGGCGCGAGCGTGCGGTTCGTCGCACCGGCGAGCCTCGTGCCGATCGGCGTGGAGTCCTGGCCGGTCGAGATCGGCTACGACCTCGACGCCGCAATCGATGACGGCCCCGATGTCGTCATGATGCTGCGCGTGCAGGCCGAACGCATGCACGCCGCGTTCTTCCCGAACGCTCGTGAGTACGCGAGGGAGTGGGGTCTCGACGACGAACGAGCCGCCCGATTGCCTGCCGGTACGATTGTGATGCACCCCGGCCCGATGAACCGCGGCCTGGAGATCTCCGCCGCCGCTGCCGACTCTCCTCGGTCGACCGTGCTCGAACAAGTCACCAACGGGGTCGCGGTAAGGATGGCAGTGCTCTACCTCGTGCTCTCAGGCGAACGAGAGGTGCGTTCATGACGATTCTCGTGAAGGCCGCTACCCTCCCCGACGGCACACGAACCGACATGCTGGTGCGCGACGGCGTCATCGCCGAGCTCGGTTCCTCGCTGAGCTCCGCAGTCGAGCACGTCATCGATGCCGACGGCCTGCAGGCGCTGCCTGGGCTCGTTGACCTGCACACCCACTTGCGAGAACCCGGTTCCGAGCAGAGCGAGACCGTGCTGACGGGCACGCGCGCGGCCGCGATCGGAGGCTTCACTGCGGTGTTCGCCATGGCCAACACCCACCCGGTGGCCGACACGGCGGGCGTCGTGGAACAGGTGCATTCGCTCGGGGTCGAGCACGGCTACGCGACCGTCCGGCCCATCGGCGCCGTGACGGTCGGGCTCGAGGGCCGGCAGCTCTCCGAGATCGGCGCTATGGCCCGCAGCCGAGCCGGCGTGACCGTATTCTCGGATGACGGCAAGTGCGTCTCAGACGCGCTGCTGATGCGACGCGCGCTCGAGTACGTCAAGGGCTTCGGTGGGGTCATCGCCCAGCACGCGCAAGAACCGAGGCTGACCGAGAACGCGACCATGAACGAGAGCGCGCTCTCGAGCGAACTCGGCCTGGTCGGGTGGCCGGCGATGGCCGAGGAGGCGATCATCGCCCGCGACCTGCTCCTGGCGCAGCACGTCGGCGCGCGCATCCACATCTGCCATGTCTCGACGGCCGGCTCGGTCGAGCTCATCCGCTGGTTCAAGACTCGCGGAGTTCAGGTGACAGCCGAGGTCACGCCGCACCACCTGCTGCTGACCGACCAGCTCGTCTCCGGTTACGACACCCGGTACAAGGTGAATCCACCGCTGCGCAGCGACGACGATGTGCAAGCGCTTCGCTCCGGCGTCGCCGATGGCACCATCGACATCGTCGCCACCGATCACGCGCCGCACCCCGCGGAGGCGAAGGAGTGCGCCTGGGATGAGGCCGCCTTCGGCATGGTCGGCCTAGAGTCGGCCCTGCCTGTGGTGCAGTCGTCGCTGGTCGACACCGGGCTGCTCGACTGGAGCGATGTCGCGCGAGTCCTTTCGTCGGCGCCCGCTCGCATCGGCCGGCTCAGCGGGTACGACAGCCCGTTCTCGCCGGGGAGTGCCGCAGAGTTCACGCTGTACGACCCGAACGCGTCACGCGTCTTCGATGCGAGCGATCTCCGGGGCAAGAGCGTGAACACGCCGTACCTCGGCCGCAATTTGCCGGGACGGGTGGTGGCGACGGTGCACCAGGGGTACCCCACCGTGCTCGACGGCGAGCTCGTCGACGTCGAGCGGGTCGCGGCCTCGGCTGCTGCCGCGAGGGGGCGCTGAACCGTGGACAAGTGGGTGTACGCGTGGATCGCACTCGCCTTCGGCGCGGTGCTGCTCGGCCTCATGGCGCTCGGCTGGCGCAACCGGGTGCGCCGGCAGGGTGCGCTCGGAGCTCCGCTGGAGGCGCCCAGCGAGCCGGGGCGATCGCTCCGCTCCGTGCCCGTGCTGTATGTCGCGACGACCGCCGCCGGCAAGCCGCTCGAGCGCGTGGCGGTCCGCGGCCTCGGGTTCCGCGCCCGCGGCGCGCTCGAGGTGCTCGAGACCGGCATCACGCTGGATCTCGCGGGGAGCGCACCCGTCTTCATCCCCGCTGACCACCTCGTCGGCGCCGGCCGCGCGACGTGGACCATCGATCGAGTGGTCGAGCCGGGAGGCCTGCTGCTCATCGGGTGGCTGCTCGGCGGCGCACCGGTGGAGAGCTACCTCCGCCTCACCGACCGCACCGACCTCGACGATGTGGTCGCCGATATCCGAACCCTGATCCCGGACACACGATCCGACGCACAAGAGAGTCGACCCCAGTGACCATCGAAACCACCAACACCGCAGTACTCGTCCTCGAAGACGGCAGCCGCTTCACCGGCCAGGCCTGGGGCGCGTCCGGTCGCGTGCTCGGTGAAGCCGTATTCGCCACCGGCATGAGCGGATACCAGGAGACGCTCACCGACCCGAGCTACGCCGGCCAGATCGTCGTGATGACCGCGCCGCACATCGGGAACACCGGCATGAACGACGAAGACCCGGAGTCGAACCGCATCTGGGTCAGCGGGTTCGTCGTGCGCGAGCCCTCCCGCGTCGTGTCGAACTTCCGCGCCGAACGCACGCTCGACGACGACCTGGTCGCGCACGGCATCATCGGCATCCGCGGGGTCGACACCCGTGCGATCACGCGACGCCTGCGCGATGTGGGCGCCATGCGCGCCGGCATCTTCAGCGGCGAGGAAGCAGCGCTCGACCCGGCCGAGCAGCTCGCAGCGGTCACCAGCTCGGAGAGCATGGCCGGCCAGAACCTCTCGGCGCTGGTCTCGACGCGCGAGACCTACGTGCTGCCCGCAGAGGGGGAGCAACTCGGCCGACTCGCCGTGCTCGACCTGGGCGTGAAGGCTTCCACGCTGCACTACTTGACCGCTCGCGGCTTCGAGGTGCACGTCATGCCGCAGGACTCCACGCTCGATGACATCCTGGCCATCGACCCGGTTGCAGTCTTCTACTCGAACGGCCCCGGCGACCCGGCCGCCGCCGACGACCAGGTGGAGGTGCTGCAGGGGGTGCTGCGCGCCGGCCTGCCGTTCTTCGGCATCTGCTTCGGCAACCAGCTGCTTGGGCGCGCCCTCGGTTTCGGAACCTACAAGCTGCCGTTCGGGCACCGCGGCATCAACCAGCCCGTGCTCGATCAGCAGACCGGACGAGTCGAGATCACGAGCCACAACCACGGCTTCGCCGTCGACGCACCGATCGGTGAGACCGTCGAATCCCCGGCCGGGTTCGGCCGCGTCGAGGTGAGCCACTTCGGACTCAACGACCGCGTCGTAGAAGGCCTGCAGGCGCTCGACATCCCGGCGTTCAGCGTGCAGTACCACCCTGAGGCCGCGAGCGGCCCCCACGACAGCAACTACCTCTTCGACCGCTTCCGCGACCTCGTCGCGAGCCGCGTGCACCGCACCGCGTCGGACGACGACCAGAAGGACAACCAGTAATGCCAAAGCGCGACGACATCCGCAGCGTCCTCGTGATCGGGTCCGGCCCGATCGTCATCGGCCAGGCCGCTGAGTTCGACTACTCGGGCACCCAGGCGTGCCGTGTGCTGCGCGAGGAGGGCGTGCGAGTCATCCTGGTGAACCCGAACCCGGCCACCATCATGACCGACCCGGACTTCGCCGACGCCACGTACATCGAGCCCATCACCTCGGAGGTGCTCGAGCGCATCATCGAGAAGGAGCGGCCGGATGCCGTGCTCCCGACGCTCGGCGGGCAGACCGCCCTCAACGCGGCGATCTCGCTGCATGAGGAGGGGATCCTCGACAAGCACGGGGTCGAGTTGATCGGCGCGCGCGTCGAAGCCATCCGGAAGGGCGAGGACCGCCAGCTCTTCAAGGACCTCGTGATCGAGGCGGGCGCGGATGTCGCACGCAGCCACATCGCGCACACGGTGGAGCAGGCCGTGGAGTTCGCCGAGGACCTCGGCTACCCGCTCGTGATCCGGCCCTCGTTCACCATGGGCGGGCTCGGTTCCGGCTTCGCGTACAACCGCGAGGAGCTCGAGCGCATGGTGGCCGACGGGCTGCACCAGAGCCCCACCACCGAGGTGCTGCTCGAGGAGTCGATCCTCGGGTGGAAGGAGTACGAGCTCGAGCTCATGCGCGACACAGCCGACAACACGGTCGTCGTCTGCTCCATCGAGAACGTCGACCCCGTGGGCGTGCACACCGGTGACTCGATCACCGTCGCCCCGGCGCTCACGCTCACCGACCGCGAGTTCCAGAACCTGCGCGACATCGGCATCGAGATCATCCGGCTCGTCGGTGTCGACACCGGCGGATGCAACATCCAGTTCGCGGTCGACCCGGCGACCGGCCGCGTCATCGTCATCGAGATGAACCCTCGCGTCTCGCGTTCCAGCGCCCTGGCCTCGAAGGCGACCGGCTTCCCGATCGCGAAGATCGCGGCGAAGCTCGCCATCGGCTACCGCCTCGACGAGATCCCCAACGACATCACCCGGGTCACGCCCGCATCCTTCGAGCCGACACTCGACTACATCGTCGTCAAGGTGCCGCGCTTCGCATTCGAGAAGTTCCCGCTCGCCGACCCCACGCTGACGACCACCATGAAGTCGGTCGGCGAGGCCATGGCGATCGGTCGCAACTACGCCACCGCACTGCAGAAGGCGCTGCGCTCGCTCGAGAAGCGCGGATCGAGCTTCCACTGGCGCGGCGAACCCGGCGACAAGCGCGAGCTGCTCGACATCGCTCGCACGCCGACCGATGGGCGCATCGTCACGGTGCAGCAGGCGCTTCGCGCCGGCGCCACGATCGACGAGGTGTTCGAGGCCACCGCCATCGACCCCTGGTTCATCGACCAGATCGTGCTCATCAATGAGGTCGCCGAGCAGGTGCGCCAGGCTGCAGAGCTCGACGAGGCGACCATCATGCTCGCCAAGGACCACGGGTTCAGCGACGCCCAGGTGGGCGAGCTGCGCGGGCTCACCGAGAGCGAGGCGCGAGCGATCCGCCACGAACTCGGCATCCGTCCCGTGTACAAGACGGTCGACACGTGCGCGGGCGAGTTCCCGGCGCTCACCCCGTACCACTACTCGAGCTATGACCTCGAGACCGAGGTGATGCCGAGCGAGCGCAAAAAGGTCGTGATCCTCGGCTCAGGGCCCAACCGCATCGGCCAGGGCGTCGAGTTCGACTACAGCTGCGTGCACGCGTCGTTCGCACTGCACGACGCCGGCTTCGAGTCGATCATGATCAACTGCAACCCCGAGACCGTCTCGACCGACTACGACACGAGCGACAGGCTCTACTTCGAGCCGCTCACGCTGGAGGACGTGCTCGAGGTGATCCACGCCGAGAGCCGCTCGGGCGAGCTGCTCGGTGTGATCGTGCAACTCGGCGGCCAGACCGCGCTCGGGCTCGCGAAGGGGCTCAAGGCCGCGGGCGTGCCGATTCTCGGCACGCAGCCCGAAGCGATCGACCTGGCCGAGGAGCGCGGCGAGTTCTCCCGCATCCTCGATGAAGGCGGGCTCCTCGCCCCGCGCAACGGCACCGCCATCGACGTCGACACGGCCGTCGCGGTCGCCGAGGAGATCGGCTACCCGGTGCTCGTGCGCCCCAGCTATGTGCTCGGCGGTCGCGGCATGGAGATCGTGTATGACAGTGATTCGCTGCGCGGCTACTTCGATCGTGTCGGCGATCAGGCGATCATCGGGCCCGGTCAGCCGCTGCTCGTCGACCGCTTCCTCGACGACGCCATCGAGATCGACGTCGACGCGCTCTACGACGGCGAGCGGCTGTACGTCGGCGGCATCATGGAGCACATCGAGGAGGCCGGCATCCACTCCGGCGACTCCGCGTGCACGCTGCCGCCGGTGACCCTCGGACGCGACGTGGTGCGACGCGTGCGGGAGGCGACCGAGCGCATCGCCGAAGGCGTCGGCGTGAACGGCCTCCTCAACGTGCAATTCGCGATCGGCCAAGACGTGCTCTACGTGCTCGAGGCCAACCCTCGCGCCTCACGCACGGTGCCGTTCGTCTCGAAGGCGCTCGGCATTCCGCTCGCGAAGGCCGCGGCCCGAGTCATGGCCGGAGAGAGCATCGACTCACTGATCGCTGAGGGCCTGCTTCCGACTCAGGACGGCTCCGACGTTTCGCTCGACACCCCGGTGTCGGTGAAGGAGGCCGTGCTGCCGTTCAAGCGCTTCCGTACTCCGGAGGGCCGCATCGTCGACTCGGTGCTCGGTCCGGAGATGCGCTCGACCGGCGAGGTGATGGGGATCGACGCCGACTTCCCGCGGGCGTTCGCGAAGAGCCAGGAGGCGGCCTATGGAGGGCTCCCCGCATCCGGCACCGTCTTCGTATCCGTCGCCGACCGCGACAAGCGAGGCGTCACGCTGCCTGTGCTGCGCCTGCAGCAGATGGGCTACCGGATCGTCGCGACCGCAGGCACGGCGGAGGTTCTCAGCCGACACGGAATCCATGCCGACATCGTGCGCAAGCATTTCGAGGGGCAGACCAGCGCAGACGGCCACCCGACAGTGGTCGACCTCATCAACAACGGCGAGATCGACATCGTGGTGAACACCCCGAGCGGTCGGAGCGCTCGTGCCGACGGCTACGAGATCCGGATGGCGACTGTGGCGGCCGACAAGCCGATCTTCACCACGATCGCCCAGTTCAACGCGGCGGTCGCCTCGCTCGAGACGGCGAATGAGCCGTTCGAGGTCACCAGCCTGCAGGACTACGAACAGCGTCGCCAGAAGCAGGTGGCCAGTGCTTGACCCGCTCCAGCACCGGCACGATGTGCAGCAACTCGGCGTGACGCCGTTCGGCGACAGGCTCGCCGCCGCGTTCGCCGAGCGTGGGCACCTCTGCGTCGGGATCGATCCGCACCCGTGGCTGCTCGAGGCGTGGGAACTGCCCGACGACGCGCGCGGCGTCCGCGACTTCGGTCTGCGTGCGGTCGAGGCAGCAGCGGGTCAGGCGTGCGCGATCAAGCCGCAGGTGGCGTTCTTCGAACGTCACGGCGCAACCGGGTACAGCGCGCTGGAGGCCGTGCTGGCCGAGGCGCGGGACGCCGGGCTCATCGTCATCGCCGATGCGAAGCGCGGCGACGTCGGGTCGACGGTTGAGGCGTACGGGCGGGCCTGGCTCTCCATCGGCTCGCCCCTCGAAGCCGACGCCATGACGGTGAGCGCGTACCAAGGAGCGGGGTCGCTCGACGCCGTGCGGGCTCTGGCAACCGCTCAGGGCAAGGGTCTCTTCGTGCTCGCCGCGACCTCGAACCCCGAGTCGTTCGGGTTGCAGCAGGCGATCGTGCCGGGCACGGGAGAGACCGTAGCGGCCGCCATCGCGCATGAGGTCTCGGGCTGGAATCATGCGCGCATCCCCGGCTCGTTCGGGCTCGTGCTCGGAGCGACCGTAGAGCTGGGCGCCTATGGGATCGACCCGCACCGGCTGGCCGGTACTCCGGTGCTCGCGCCGGGGTTCGGTCATCAGGGCGCGCAGTTCAGCGACATCCGCCGCCTCTTCGGTCCGCTTGCCGACACCGCGCTCGTGTCGGTCTCGCGCAGCGTGCTGCAGGTCGGGCCGGAGCGCCTCGCGGAAGCCGTGCGCAGGCACTCGGCGGAGGTGTCCGAATGCCTCGCATGACGCCGCCCGATGTCGACCGTGCCGCCGCGTCGCGCGCCGCAGTGGCGGCGAGGCGTGCGCGTGCAGAGGTGAAGCGGGCAATCGCGACGCGCGCCCGCAGCCCGCTCGAGGTCGCCGAGAAGGCCTGGAACGACCCTGCCGCCACCGCAGAGGCCAGCCTTCGCGTGCGTGAACTGCTCTCCAGCATCCCGACGCTCGGGCCGACCCGTACCGCCCGCATCATGGAGCGCCTTGGGATCGCCGAATCGAAGCGGCTGGGGGGTCTCGGCGTGCGACAGCGCGTCCGCCTCCGGAACTTCCTCGAGGCGCGCGAGGACCGCTCGGCACGGCGCGGCAACCTGCTGGTGCTCGCCGGCCCCACGGCCGTCGGCAAGGGCACCGTTTCCGCGCACATCCGCGAGTACCACCCCGATGTGCTGCTGAGCATCTCCGCCACGACTCGTCCGCCGCGCCCGGGCGAGGAGCACGGCCGGCACTACTACTTCGTGAGCGATGAAGAGTTCGATCGGATGCTGGAACGGCACGAGTTCCTCGAGTGGGCGACCGTGCACAATGCCTACCGCTACGGCACCCCGCGCCCGCCGATCGACGCTGCGCTCGACTCGGGACGCGATGTGCTGCTCGAGATCGACCTGCAGGGCGCGCGACAGGTGCGGCAGGCCATGCCGCAGGCACAGCTCGTCTTCCTGCTGCCGCCCAGCTGGGAGGAACTCGTCCGCCGCCTGATCGGCCGCGGCACCGAGACGAGCGAGGAACAGGCTCGCCGGCTCGAGACCGCGAAGATCGAACTTGCGGCGCAGGACGAGTTCGACTACCGGGTCGTGAACGACGAGGTGGGCCGCGCCGCGCAGGAGGTCGTAGACTTGTTGGCAGCGCCTCGCGACTGAGCGCCGTCTCGGCGTGTGAGCGCGTCCGTTTTTCTCGCGGGGAACCGGGCCACCGTCCGGCAACCACCGCTCGAATGATCGGCTCAGCCGATCGCGGATCCATCGATCAAGGAGTACCCCGTTGGCTGACCGACAGACCGGAATCATCGACCCGCCGATCGACGAACTGCTCTCGCGCGTCGACTCGAAGTACCAGCTCGTGATCTTCGCCGCGAAGCGCGCGCGCCAGATCAACGACTACTACGCCGACCTGCACGAAGGCTCGCTCTTCGACAACGTCGGCCCGCTCGTCGACTCGACGATCGACGACAAGCCGCTCTCGGTGGCGCTTCACGAGATCAATGAGGACAAGCTCGTCCTCAAGCCCGTCGCCTGAGTCATCCACCGGCGCGGGCGGGGGAGGTCGCGTGACGAGCAGCACTGATCGACGCGCGCTTCGCGTCGTCGTCGGGATCACCGGGGGGATCGCGGCCTACAAGGCCGTGCAGGTGGTGCGTTCGCTGGTGCTGGCCGGGCATGACGTGCACGTCGTGCCGACGGCATCCGCCCTCGAGTTCATCGGGTTGCCGACGCTCGAGGCGATCAGTCGCAACCCCGTGACCGCAGACCTGTACGAGGGAGTCGACGAGGTGCGGCACGTCGCCCTCGGACAGCGCGCCGACCTCATCGTCATCGCGCCGGCGACCGCAAACTCCATCGCCAAGCTCGCGAACGGGCTCGCGGACGACCTGCTCGGCAACACGGTGCTCGCGAGCACCGCGCCCCTCGTCATTGCGCCCGCCATGCACACCGAGATGTGGCAGCATCCGGCGACGCAGAAGAACATCGCAGCACTGATCGAACGCGGCGCCGTCATCGTGGGGCCAGCGAGCGGCCGACTGACCGGCGCCGACACCGGCCCCGGTCGCATGAGCGAGCCGGACGAGATCGTCGCGGCGGCCCTTGCAGCGGTCGAGCAGGGCGACCTGCACGGTCGTCGCATCGTGGTCACCGCCGGTGGCACGCGAGAGCCGCTCGACCCCGTGCGCTACCTCGGCAACCGCTCGAGCGGACGGCAGGGAGTCGCGATCGCCCGTGCCGCAGCCAGGCGTGGTGCCACGGTGACCCTCATCGCGGCGAACCTCGAGACCGCCGCGCCCTCCGAGGTCGAACTCGTTCCCGTCTCGACCGCGGCTGAGCTCCGCGAAGCGGCAGTCGCACTCGCTGCAGAGGCGGATGTCGTCATCATGGCCGCTGCGGTCGCCGACTACCGGCCGGCAGCGATCAGCGAGGGCAAGATCAAGAAGGATGAGCAGGGAGACGAGCTCTCGCTCCGCCTGGTGCGCAACCCCGACATCCTCAAGGAGCTCGCTGAGAAGCGCGCCGAGGGCAGGCTAGTCGTCGGCTTCGCCGCCGAGACCGAGCCGGATCGAGACGCGCTCCTTGCGCTCGCGAGGAAGAAGCTCGACGCCAAGGGCTGCGACTTCCTCGTCGTCAACGTCGTCGGGTGGGACCGCGGCTTTGCGTCGCATGACAACGAGATCATCGTGCTCGATCGGGGCGGCGATATAGTTGCCGAGGCCTCGGGGAGCAAGATGTCGGTGGCCGACCGTATCCTCGACGCAATCGGCTGAACCGGCGCGCAGCCGCAGCATCGGGCGTCCCTTCTGGCACCCGGCGACGAGCGGATCGAGCAGCAACGGAGAGCCACGCTGACCCCACCTTCACGCCCTTGACGATCGGGAATCATCAATGACCGCCCTGCGCCTCTTCACCTCGGAATCCGTCACCGAGGGTCATCCCGACAAGATCTGCGACCAGGTGTCCGATGCGATCCTCGATGCGCTCCTGGAGAAGGACCCCTCCGCTCGGGTCGCGGTCGAGACTCTCGTGACCACGGGCCTGGTGCACGTCGCGGGTGAAGTGACCACCGATACCTACGTCGACATCCCGGCGATCGTTCGGAAGACCATCACCGACATCGGCTACACGAGTTCCGACGTCTGGTTCGACGGCAGGTCGTGCGGCGTCACCGTGTCGATCGGCGAGCAATCGCACGATATCGCCGAAGGCGTCGACCACGCGTTCGAGGCGCGTGAGGAGTCGAGCACCGACGCGCTCGATCTGCAGGGCGCCGGCGATCAGGGCATCATGTTCGGCTACGCGACGAACGAGACTCCAGAGTTGATGCCCCTGCCGATCTGGCTGGCGCACCGACTGGCCGAGCGGCTAGCTCACGTGCGCAAGTCGGGTGAGCTCCGGTTCCTGCGTCCCGACGGCAAGACGCAGGTGACCATCGGGTACGAGGGCACGGTGCCCCGCACCGTGGAGACGGTCGTGGTCTCGACGCAGCACGACCACGACATCTCAACGGACGAGCTGCGCGAGCGCGTGGAGGCCGTTGTGGTGCGCCCGGTGCTCGAGACGTTGTCGCTCGACATCTCTCATGTGCGGGTGCTGGTCAACCCGACTGGTCGGTTCGAGATCGGCGGTCCGAAGGGCGACGCCGGACTCACCGGTCGCAAGATCATCGTCGACACCTACGGCGGCGCGAGCCGCCACGGTGGCGGTGCGTTCAGCGGCAAAGACCCTTCGAAAGTCGACCGCTCAGCCGCCTATGCGATGCGCTGGGTCGCGAAGAACGCCGTCGCCGCTGGTTTCGCCGACCGGCTCGAACTGCAAGTCGCCTATGCGATCGGCAAGGCCCGGCCGGTCGGGCTCTACGTCGAGACGTTCGGCACCGGCCATGTCTCAGACGAGGTGATCACCCGCGCGATCACCGAGGTGTTCGACCTGCGCCCAGCCGCGATCATCAAGGCACTCGATCTGCTGCGTCCGATCTACGCCAAGACCGCCGCCTACGGCCACTTCGGCCGCGAATTGCCCGAGTTCACGTGGGAGCGCACTGACCGGGTCGAGGAGTTGCGCCGCGCCGCGGGCCTCTGATGACCACCGTCGAGGGTGGCCGCACGATCGCTCGGGTCGTGCTCGACTCGCCTCTGCCGCAACTCGACCGGCTCTTCGACTACGAAGTGCCCGAGACGCTCGTCGGCCAAGCACGGCCGGGGGTGCGGGTCCGAGTACCGCTTCGCAGCGCCGGTCGGATCGCTGACGGCTACCTCGTCGAATTGACGGATGCCGTCGACTACGACGGCGTGCTGAGTGAACTCGACGATGTCGTGTCACCCGTGCCGGCGCTGGCGCCGGAGATTTGGGAGCTCGCGCGCAGGGTGGCCGACCGCGCGGCCGGCACTGCCTCCGATGTGCTGCGGCTGGCTGTGCCGCGTCGGTATGTGCGAGCCGAGCGCACGTGGTTGGAGCGTCGAGGCGGGGAGCGTGCTCCTTCAGTGAGCGGAGCGCCCGAGCCGGCATCCGATCGGAACACGGATGCCGAGGCGTCCTCCGGCGCGCTCGACGCGGGACTCGCGGCTGTTGTCGAGGAGCGCTCGCGCGTCGCCATAGCGGCACCTGCGGGAGTGCAGCAGACCGGTGACGGCACTTGGGTGCCGCGCTGGGCTGCGATGCTCGCCGACGCGGCGACGGCCACTATCGCAGCCGGACGCACCGCCATCATCGCAGTGCCCGACTATCGCGATCAGGCCGCGCTCGAAACCGCCCTGCTGGACCGTCTTCCGGCCGACCGAGTCGTGCGCGCCGACGCCCGGCAAACCGGAACGGAGCGCTATCGCGCACACCTCCGATGCCTCGAGACGGCGTCTCCCAACGACGAAGCGCTCGTGATCGTGGGAACCCGCGTCGCCCTCTATGCACCGGCAGCGAATCTTGGGTTGATCGCGATGTGGAACGACGGCGACCCGCTCTTCGCAGAACCGCACACTCCGGCCGTGCACGCACGCGATGTCGCGCTGATCCGGCAGCAGCTTCAGGACTGCGCGCTCATCTTCGCCGGGCATACGCGCACCACCGATGTGCAGCGACTCGTCGAGATCGGCTGGGTGCAGCCGAAGACGGCAGCACCACAACACGCACCGCGCATCGTGCTGACCGCGCTGCAGCGCAGCGGCGATCGAATCGCCGACACGGCCCGCATCCCCTCGACGGCGTGGCAGGCCGCTGCCGCCGCCGTCAAGGAGGGACCGGTGCTCGTGCAAGTCGCACAGCCGGGATTCGCGCCGCGACTCGTCTGCGCTGATTGCGCACGCACCGCCCACTGCCAGCGCTGCGACGGCCCCTTCGTGCAGCGTTCGGCGTCGTCGCCCCCGGTGTGCCGCTGGTGCGGGGCCCTCGCTGCCGCTTGGCGCTGCCCGCATTGCGATGGCGCTCGAATGCGCCGTGCGGGTTCGGGCAGTGTGAGCACGGCCGATGACCTCGGCCGCGCCTTTCCGGGCGCGCTCGTGCGAGTCGCCGACGGAGAACGCCCCTTGCAGCGCGTCGACGGCAAACCCGCGCTCGTGGTCGCCACGCGCGGAGCCGAGCCGATCGCCGACGGCGGCTACCGCGCGGTGCTGCTGCTCGACGGGGCCTCGATGCTCGCCCGCGAAAGCCTTCGCGTTGCTGAGGACTGCCTCCGATGGTGGAGCCATGCGGCATCCCTCGCCGCTGATGGTGCTCCCGTGATGCTCGTCGGCGTCGACGGTGACATCGCCACAGACTTCGCACTATGGCGATTCGACCGCCATGCCGAACGTGAACTGGGCGACCGTCGTCGGCTTCGGTTTCCGCCCGCAGTGCGCGTCGCGACACTGACCGGCCGGAGCGACGTTGTCGAGCGCGCGATCACAGAGCTCGAACGCGACGTGGCGGGCTCCGACCAGCATGGCGACGGCGCACGACACGAACCGCACTCCGATGTGCTCGGTCCAGTCGTGACTGAGCCAGGGGTCGCGCGGGCTATCGTGCGCTTCGACTACGGCGCAGGTGTGAGAGTCGCGCAGTCGCTGAAGGCCTCCGTCATCCGGGCAGCGACAGCGAAACGCAAGCCCGTTCCCGGGCAGCCGAGGAATCGCTCGCAGACGCCATTGCTGCGCGTTCGGTTCGACGACCCGGATCCCTTCACCGAGTAGTGGTCCCGCCGCTGGCAGCTCTGCCGCCGTCGCTTTCTGAGCGGGCAAAGTCGTGAGACTGTGCAAGAGCGGTGATATCCGGTTGACGACGCCGCCATTCGCGTGCAGTCCCCGCGCACGCCGAAGGTCGGGGAGAATCGAACGGTGGATCCGTTGAGAATCGTCTTTGCCGGCAGCCCGGCTGTCGCCGTGCCGTCGCTCGACGCGATCTCGGCAAGTCCCCACACGGTGCAGAGCGTCATCACCCGCCACGACTCGCCGCTCGGTCGCAAGCGCGTCATCACTCCGACACCCGTCGGTGCGCGTGCGGATGAGCTCGGCATCCCGACGCTGAAGGCGAACCGCCTCGACGACGAGGCGGGGGAGCGCATCGCTGCACTGCGACCCGACCTCGGCGTGATCGTCGCGTACGGCGCACTCGTGCGAGAACCGCTGCTCAGCGTCCCGCGCCTCGGCTGGATCAACCTGCACTTCTCACTGCTGCCGCGCTGGCGAGGGGCCGCGCCGGTTCAGCACGCGATCATGGCGGGCGACGACATCACTGGAGCCTGCGTCTTCCAACTGGTCGAGGAGCTCGACGCCGGCGACGTGTACGGACACCTCACCGAGCCGATCGGCAGCGCAGACACCGCCGGCGAACTGCTCGAGCGGCTCTCGCACTCCGGAGCGCGCCTGCTGGCGGAAGTGGTCGATGCCATCGCGCGCGGCGAGGCGAGGGCCCTTCCGCAGCAGGGAGATGTCACCCTCGCGCCCAAGCCGACCGAGCGCCACGCGCGCATCGACTGGCAGCTCGACGCGCGCTCGATCCACAACCGGGTGCGCGGAGTGACGCCCGAACCGGGAGCGTTCACCGAAGTCGACGGCGCCCGGCTCAAGGTGCTGCGTGCGGCACTGCACGTTGCGGACGATCGGATGCCTGACCTTGCACCGGGCGCGCTCCGCCTTCACGACGGCGCACTGCTGGCCGGCACCGGCACGACGCCGATCGAACTGCTCGAGGTGCAGCCGGCGGGCCGGAAGCCCATGCGCGCCGCCGACTGGTGGCGCGGTCACCGGCCGGAGCAGGCACAGTGAACGCATCGGGCGGACACCGCGATCGGAGGCGCAGCAGCGGCCAGGAGCGATCGAACGGTGGTACTCGCAGAGGCGGCCCCCAACGGGACCGCTCGGGAGGCCCTCGGCCCCGCGGAGCATCGGCCGAGCAGCAGCGGCGGGTCGAGCCGTCCCGGCGCATCGCCTATGAGGTGATCCGCGCTGTGACCGATTCGGATGCCTACGCCAACCTGCTCCTGCCGCCTCGCCTCGCGCGTTCCGGCCTCGCTCCCAACGACGCGGCGTTCGCCACCGAGCTCACGTACGGCACACTGCGCGGCCTCGGCTTCTACGACGCGGTGATCGCCGCGGCATCCGGACGCCCTGTCGAGAAGATCGACGCCCCGGTGCTCGACGCGCTTCGCCTGAGCGCGCACCAACTGCTCGGCATGCGAGTCGGAGCCCACGCCGCAGTCGACCAGGGTGTTTCCCTCGCTCGAGCGAACGCCGGTGGAGGAGCAGGAGGCTTCGCCAACGCAGTGCTTCGCCGCATCACCTCCCTCGACGCCGCGGGCTGGCGTGCCGAACTGCTCAAGGGTGTCACCGACCCCGACGAGCGACTGGCGATCGAGCACTCGCACCCTGCCTGGGTCGTGCGAGCGCTTCGACAGGCGCTCGCGGCCGAGGAACGCGTCGACGAGCTCGAGGCGCTTCTCAACGCTGACAACGCCGCGCCGCGCGTGAGCCTTGCGCTGCTTCCCGGTCTTCCGCACGACGACGACGCAGTCGAGCAGCCGCTCGCCGCTGCTACCTACTCGCCGGTCGGAGCCGCCGCACCGTCGGGTGACCCAGCGCGGCTGGCCGCGGTCCGGCACGGCACCGCGCGCGTGCAGGATGAGGGCTCGCAACTCGCTGCCCTGGCGCTCAGCCGCGCCCGGCCGGTGCAGCCCGGTGAGCACTGGCTCGATCTCTGCGCGGGCCCCGGCGGCAAGGCGGCGCTGCTGGCTGCCGAAGCAGCACTGGGCGGTGCCACGCTGACCGCGAACGAACTGGTGCCCGCCCGTGCCGGCCTGGTGCGCACCGCACTCGCACCGTTCGACCCGGCACCCCCGGTGCTCGAGCGCGACGGCGCCGAGCTCGCCGCCGAGATGCCAGACGCCTTCGACCGCATCATGCTCGATGCACCGTGCACCGGACTCGGCGCGCTCCGCCGGCGACCCGAAGCGCGCTGGCGCAAGCAGCCTCGCGATGTTCCCGCGCTCACCGCGCTGCAGTCGCGGCTCCTCGACGGTGCCATCACCGCGCTGAAGCCCGGGGGAGTGCTCGCCTATGTGACCTGCTCCCCGCACCTCGCCGAGACGCGGTTCATCGTCGATGACGCCGTGCGCCGCGCCGGTGGCAAGGTGCAGAGGCTCGACACTCGAGCCGTGCTCGACGGGATAGCGCGGCATCCGCTCGATCTCCCAGTCGGATCGAACGAGGGCGAAGGCTCGCATGTGCAGCTCTGGCCGCATCGTCACGGCACCGACGCCATGTTCATCCAGCTGCTCACCAAGTCGGCCGACTGAGGTCGCAGCCGACGGAATCGAGCACCGGTGCACGGCCTGGCTAAGGTGGGCAGGTGACCGTGCGCATCAATCCGAGCATCCTGTCGGCCGACTTCGTGAACATGCAGGCCGAGCTCGACCGGATCGCCACGGCAGACCTCGTGCACGTCGATGTGATGGACAACCACTTCGTGCCGAATCTGACCTTCGGCCCGCAGATGGTGCAGCGCATCCAAGACGTGTCGCCGATTCCGCTCGACGTGCACCTGATGATCGCGGATGCCGACCGCTGGGCGCCCGGCTATGCCGAGCTCGGCGCGGCATCCGTGACGTTCCACGCCGAGGCGGCCGACGACCCGGTGAAGCTCGCCCGGCGCCTCCGCGAGATCGGCTCGCGCGCCGGTATCGCCCTCAAGCCCGGCACCGATGTCGAGCCGTACCTCCAACTGCTGCCAGAGTTCGACCAGCTGCTCATCATGACGGTCGAACCCGGTTTCGGCGGCCAGTCATTCATGGCCGAAATGATGCCGAAGCTGCGGCGCGCACGCGAGATCGTGGAGCGTGAGCGGCTCTCGGTGTGGCTGCAGGTCGATGGCGGCATCACCGCCGACACCATCACGGTCGCCGCGGATGCCGGGGCCGACACCTTCGTCGCCGGCTCCAGCGTCTACAACAGCGGCGACCCGACCGAGAACATCGCCGCGTTGCGTGCCGCCGCCGAGGCGCACACGCACGCGCACCGCTGACGCTGCGGCATCCGCCCGACGCACCCGCTGCGCAGCTGCCGCCGCACCACAGACCCTGCCCACCACAACCGAATGGACGGAACCATGGCAGACAAGACCAAGCCCGAGATCGACTTCATCGAGGGCGACGCACCCGACGAGCTCGTCATCACCGATCTCGAGGTCGGCGACGGCCCCGAGGCGACCCCCGGCGCCCGCGTCGAGGTGCACTACGTCGGCGTCGACTTCGAGACCGGCGAGGAGTTCGACTCGAGCTGGAACCGCGGCGAGTCGATCACCTTCCCGCTGCAAGGCCTCATCAAGGGCTGGCAGGAGGGCATTCCCGGCATGCGTGTCGGCGGCCGCCGCCAGCTCGTCTGCCCGCCCGCCATGGCCTACGGCCCCGCCGGCGGCGGACACCGCCTCTCGGGCCGCACCCTCGTCTTCGTGATCGACCTCCTCGGCGTCAGCTGACGCGCTTCGAGCGTTAGGTCGCGGCCGGGGCTCGACGCGGTGGCGGGGCTCTCCCAGCGCCACCGCGTCGAACCCAGGCCGGCGACGTCGGTGCGTCATGCTTGAGGCGACCGCTCGAGCGTGAGCCGCGGCCCACCGAACCGGCGCGCAGTCGCGCTCCGCTAGCCTTGACTGCTGTGAAGACCTTCGACGACCTCTTCGGCGAGCTGCGCGAGAAGGCTGAGACCAGGCCGGCGGGTTCCGGCACGGTGGCTCAGCTCGACGCGGGCGTGCACGCCATCGGCAAGAAGATCGTCGAGGAGGCCGCCGAGGTCTGGATGGCGGCGGAGTACCAGAGCGACGACGAGACCGCCGAAGAGATCTCGCAGCTGCTGTACCACCTCCAGGTGCTCATGCTCGCGAAGGGCCTGACGCTCGATGACGTGTATCGACATCTGTGATCACGCTCCGTCATCCGTCAGCCACACCAGCGCCGCAAGCGAGCGGCGAGAAATGAACGTGACATGTTGCGCATAGCCGTGCCCAACAAGGGGTCGCTCTCAGACACCGCTGTGCAGATGCTGCACGAGGCGGGGTACGCCACCCGCCGCGACCCCAAGGAGCTCATCGTCTCCGACCCACGCAACGACGTGGAGTTCTTCTACCTTCGCCCCCGCGACATCGCCACCTACGTCGGTTCGCAGGCACTCGACGTCGGCATCACCGGCCGCGACCTGCTGCTCGACTCCGGCTCCGAAGCGCTCGAGGCGGCAGAGCTCGACTTCGGCGAGTCGACGTTCCGGTTCGCCGGCCCGGCCGGGCACTTCCACCGTCTCGAAGACCTCGAGGGCGTGCGGGTCGCCACCAGCTACGTCGGCCTCGTCGGAGCCTTCCTCGAGCGCCACGGTGTCAAGGCGCACCTCGTGAAGCTCGATGGCGCGGTCGAATCGGCCGTGCGCCTGGGTGTTGCGGATGCTGTCGCCGATGTGGTCTCGACCGGCACCACTTTGCGCAAGCAGGGCCTCGATATCTTCGGTCCCGTCATCCTCGAGTCGGCGGCAGTGCTGATCAGCTCGAAGCCAGAGCTCGACGGTCTGGAGACGCTCAAGCGGCGTCTGCAGGGTGTGATGGTCGCGAGTCAGTACGTGCTCATGGACTACGACTTGCCCGCCGATCTCATCGAGCAGGCCTCAGCGATCACCCCTGGCCTGAAGTCGCCAACCGTTTCACCGTTGCGCGACCCCGCGTGGGTCGCAGTGCGCGCCATGGTGCCTCGCAAGGTCGTGAACCAGGTGATGGATGAGCTCTATGACCTCGGTGCCAGGGCGATTCTCGTGACACCGATCCACGCCGCGAGAATCTGATGAGCACGGTTTCGATCGAGGAGGTTCCCGTGGAGACGACTTCGGCGATTCCGGCACCTGCGAGCGAGCGTTCGATGGACGTCGCGACGCGGGTCATTCCATGCCTGGATGTCGCAGACGGCCGGGTCGTGAAGGGCGTCAACTTCCTCAACCTGCGCGACGCCGGCGATCCGATCGAGCTCGCGCGCAAGTACTACGAGCAGGGCGCAGACGAGATCACCTTCCTCGACGTCACCGCGACCGTCGAGAACCGCGCGACCACCTACGACATGGTTCGGCTCACCGCCGAGCAGGTCTTCATCCCGCTCACGGTCGGCGGGGGAGTGCGCAGCACTGAGGATGTCGCCCGGCTGCTCGCGAGTGGCGCAGACAAGATCGGCGTGAACAGCGCCGCGATCGCCCGGCACGAGCTGCTCAGCGAGATCGCCGACAGGTTCGGGTCGCAGGTGCTCGTGCTCTCGCTCGATGTGAAGCGCAGCCTGCGCACCGAGTCGGGATTCGTGGTGACGACGCACGGCGGACGCCGGGAGACCGATCTCGATGCGCTCGCGTGGGCGCGCGAGGCGATCGATCGCGGCGCAGGCGAGTTGCTGGTCAACTCGATCGATGCTGACGGCACCAAAGAGGGGTTCGACCTCGAGCTCGTCTCGGCCATGCGCGAGCTCAGCCGCGTGCCGGTGATCGCCTCAGGCGGCGCCGGCAGGCTCGAGCACTTCGCTCCGGCCGTGAAGGCCGGCGCCGACGCGGTGCTCGCGGCATCCGTCTTCCACAATGCCGAGCTCACCGTCGGCCAGGTGAAGCAGGCGCTGCGCGACGAGGGGGTCTCGGTGCGATGAACAGCGAACCGCACGATGACGAGCAAGGGCGTCGGCCCAGTACTGACGCCGAAGCCGCTGTCGCTCGAGCCCGCTTCGACGAACGAGGCCTGCTGCCCGCCATCATCCAGGAAGAGGGCACCGAGCAGGTGCTCATGCTCGGCTGGATGGATGCCGAGGCGATGCGCCGCACGCTCACCGAGGGCCGCGTCACCTTCTGGAGCCGCTCCCGCCAGGAGTACTGGCGCAAAGGCGACACCTCGGGCCACGCGCAGTACGTGCGCGCCGCCGCGCTCGACTGCGATGGCGACACGCTGCTCGTGCGAGTGCACCAGGTGGGCGCCGCCTGCCACACCGGCGCCCACGCCTGCTTCGACGTCGACCCACTCACGCCAGCACTTGGCGGGGAAGGAGCCTGACCGTGCTCGGCACCACCACACGCGATGACTTCGCGCGGCGTCTCGAAGCGGGGCACCGCGTGGTGCCAGTGATCCGCGAGCTCTTCGCCGACGGGGAGACCCCTGTTGGGGTGTACCGCAAGCTCGGGCAGGATCGCCCGGGCAGCTTCCTGCTCGAATCGGCCGCGCAGGGCGGAATCTGGTCTCGCTACAGCTTCGTCGGAGTCTCGAGCTTCGGTGTGCTGACCGAGCACGATGGCACTGCTCGCTGGATGGACTACGGGCTCGCGGCGGAACGCGCGCTCGGCACGGACGCGCCCACGGCGCCGCTCGACGCACTGTCGGCGCTGCACGAGCGCTGGGCGACGCCCCGCGAGCCGGGCCACCCGCCGCTCACCGGCGGACTCGTCGGCTTCATCGGGTGGAATGCGGTCCGTCAACTCGAGCGGCTGCCCGACGCGCCTCCGGCCGACTTCGACGCACCCGACCAGGCCATGAGCTTCGTCAAGGAGCTCATCGTGCTCGATCACCGCACCGGGAGCGTGCTGCTCATCGTGAGCGTGCTCGGCGACGGCACCCACGACGAAGAGCGACTGTGGGCCGACGCGCAGGCCGACCTCGACCGGCTGCAGCAGGGCCTGGCCAAGCCGACCGAGACCTGGCTCGGCGAGGTCGATATGGCGGCGTCGCCATCGCCGCACCCGCGCATCTCGCCGGAGGACTTCCAGGCGGCCGTCGTGCGCTCGAAGGAGCACATCCGAGACGGCGACGTGTTCCAGGTCGTCATCTCGCAGCGCTTCGACCACGAGGCGCATGCCGATCCACTCGATGTCTATCGCGTGCTGCGCGTGCTGAACCCGAGCCCCTACATGTACCTGCTCGCGCTCGAAACCGTCGACGGCGACCCGTACTCGATCGTGGGCTCGTCGCCCGAGGCCCTCGTGAAGGTGGTGGAGTCACGCGCGTTCACGCATCCGATCGCGGGCTCTCGTCCGCGCGGCGACACGCCTGAGCACGACGTCGCTCTCGCAGAGGAGCTGCTGCACGACGAGAAGGAGCGAGCCGAGCACCTTATGCTCGTCGACCTGGCTCGAAACGACCTGTCGAAGGTCTGCAAGGCCGGCACGGTCGAGGTCACCGAGTTCATGCAGATCGAGCGCTTCAGCCACATCATGCACCTCGTATCGTCGGTCGAAGGCGACCTCCGCGACGGCCAGAACGCCATCGATGCCTTCCGCGCCACCTTCCCCGCAGGCACGCTCTCGGGCGCTCCGAAGCCGCGCGCGCTGCAGATCATCGATGAGCTCGAAGTCGCGCAGCGCGGGCCCTACGGAGGCGTCGTCGGATACTTCGACTTCGCGGGCGATGCGGATGTCGCGATCGCCATCCGCACCATGATGATCGCCGACGGGGTGGCGCGGGTGCAGGCCGGCGCCGGACTCGTGGCCGAGTCGGATCCGCTGACCGAGCACATCGAGACTCAGAACAAGGCCGCCGCGCCCCTCCGTGCGGTCGCCATCGCGAACGCGATGCGCCGGGTGCGCTGATGAGCGACAGTGCCGCCGCTCGGCCGCCGTCGACGGCGAGACGCATGAGGCTCATCGCGATCGTCGGCGGTCTCGCGATCGCGGGCCTGCTGCTGCTTGCATGGACCCAGCCGTGGGCGAACGTCGACCTCACCACCGGTGCGACCGTTGAGCTCACCGGATCGGATGCCGCACCCGCACTCGCCGCGCTGGGGCTCGCCGCCCTCGCGCTTGCCGCCGCACTGACCCTTGCGGGGGTCGTGTTCCGGGTCGTGCTGGCGGTGCTGCAGGCGCTAATCGGAGTCACGGTCATCGCATCGACCGCGTTCGCTCTCTCGAGCGCCGCGACAACGGCCGCGCCTGCCGTAACCAAGCTCACCGGGGTCACTGGATCCGAATCGGTCGCCGCGCTGCTGGGCGACGTCGCGTGGACCGCCTGGCCCGTCATCGCCATCATCGGTGGCGGCCTGTGCGTGTTGCACGGCGCGTTCGTGCTCGCCACCGCACGCAAGTGGCCCCGCTCGGGCCAGCGCTTCGAACGCGCCGACGACCAGGGCGCGAGAGCACGGCGTGACGGCGGCGCGGAGCCTCCCCGTGATGCCATCGGCGACTGGGACGCGCTCAGCGGCGGCGACGACCCGACTGCGCGATAGACTGAAGCGGCCCCCGTAGACGACGACCCAAGGAGCACTGTGTCTGCAGCGAATGACCCCGGCCACGGCAACTCACCCGCCGCCTGGACGGCCGTGGTGATCATGCTGGCCGCCTTCATCATCGGCACGTTCGCCTTCTGGTTCGACATGTCCTGGCTCGTGTGGGCCTCCGCCGCGCTCCTCGTGGTCGGCTTGATCGTGGGCTGGGTGCTCGCGAAGGCCGGGTACGGCGTGAACGGCGACAAGTACCAGCCGAAGGTGCATTCCTAGAGTGCTGTCAGAGCTTGTCGCCGGTGCCGTCGAAGACGCCGCCGGCCGCCGCAGCGTGCGCTCGCTCGAAGAGGTCGAGCGCGCAGCCCTCGCACGCACTCCGGCACTGGATGCCGTCGCCGCTCTTGCGCCCGCCGAGCGGGTGAAGATCATCGCCGAGGTCAAGCGCGCCTCGCCCTCACGGGGTGCGCTCGCGACCATCGCCGATCCGGCAGCGCTGGCGGCCGACTACGAGCGGGGTGGCGCAAGCGCCATCAGCGTGCTCACCGAGGGCCGCAAGTTCGGCGGCTCGCTCGGCGACCTCGAGTCAGTGCGAGATCGCGTCTCTGTGCCCGTGCTGCGCAAGGACTTCATCGCCGACCCGTACCAGGTGCTCGAGGCACGCGCCGCCGGTGCCGACATCGTGCTGCTCATCGTGGCTGCGCTCGATGACGCGACACTGCGATCGCTGTACCGACTCATCACCGACCTCGGCATGGCAGCGCTCGTCGAGGCCCACTCAGCGGAGGAGCTCGACCGAGCCCTCGCACTCGAGGCCAAGCTCGTCGGCGTCAACGCCCGCAACCTCAGCACGTTCGAGCTCGACCGCGACCTCTTCGGTCGCTTGGTCGACAGGTACCCGGCCGGCGTCGTGAAGATTGCCGAGTCGGCGGTGCTCTCGGCATCCGATGTAGCGCACTACCGGGCCGCCGGCGCTGACGCAGTGCTGGTCGGCGAGGCACTCGTCACCGGGGGAGACCCGGTCGCGCGACTGCAAGAATTCCTGGCGGTCTGATGGCAGAGCACGAGTCCCAACAGCGCGAGACCCAGCAGCACCAGACCCACCTGCGCGACCAGCGCGGCCCCTACTTCGGCGAGTACGGCGGGCGCTACATGCCCGAGGCGCTCATCGCCGCTGTCGATGAGATCGCAGCAGCGTACGAAGAGGCCAAGAACGACCCGGTCTTCCAGAACGAGCTCGCAACTCTGCACCGCGAGTACACGGGCCGGCCATCGATCATCACGGAGGTGCCGCGCTTCGCGGCGCACGCCGGCGGTGCGCGCATCATCCTCAAGCGCGAGGACCTCAACCACACCGGGTCGCACAAGATCAACAATGTGCTCGGCCAGGCCCTGCTCACGAAGCGCCTCGGCAAGACCCGCGTCATCGCCGAGACTGGCGCCGGGCAGCACGGTGTCGCGACCGCGACCGCTGCCGCGCTGTTCGGCCTGGAATGCACCATCTACATGGGCGAGGTGGACACTCAGCGCCAGGCGCTCAATGTGGCCCGGATGCGGCTGCTCGGCGCAGAGGTCGTGTCGGTCAAGACCGGCTCCCGCACCCTCAAAGACGCGATCAATGAGGCCTACCGCGAGTGGGTCACGACGGTCGAGACGACGAACTACGTCTTCGGCACTGCGGCGGGCCCGCATCCATTCCCCGTCATGGTGCGCGACTTCCAGAAGATCATCGGCGAGGAGGCGCGGCAGCAGGTGCTCGATCGCACCGGACGACTCCCGGATGCCGTTGCAGCCTGCGTCGGCGGCGGCTCGAACGCGATCGGCATCTTCCACGCGTTCCTCGACGACGCCGACGTGAAGCTGTACGGGTTCGAAGCGGCCGGCGATGGCGTGGACACTCCCCGGCATGCGGCAGCGATCGGCAAGGGCCGGCCCGGCATCCTGCACGGCGCGCGCAGCTATCTGCTACAAGACGAAGACGGCCAGACTCAGGAGTCGCACTCGATCTCCGCGGGTCTCGACTACCCGGGTGTCGGCCCCGAGCACTCCTGGCTCGCCGACATCCACCGGGCGGAGTACCGGCCGATCACCGACACCCAGGCGATGGACGCGCTCCGCCTGCTCAGCCGTACCGAGGGCATCATCCCCGCGATCGAATCGGCGCACGCCCTCGCGGGCGCACTCGACCTGGCGCGCGAGCTCGGGCCCGAGGGCATCGTTCTCGTGAACCTCAGCGGCCGCGGCGACAAGGATGTGGCGACCGCCGGGCGCTGGTTCGACCTCTTCGACGAAGGAGCGGTGCAGGCGTGAAAGCGCGATCAGTGGGCGAGGTGCTCGACGAGCGCATCGCGCGCGGCGAGGGCTCGCTCGTGGGCTATCTGCCCGCAGGCTTCCCGGACCTCCAGACGGGCATCGACGCGGCTGTGGCTCTTGCTGAGAATGGGGTCGACGCGATCGAGCTCGGCGTGCCGTACTCCGATCCGGTCATGGACGGTCTCGTGATTCAGCAGGCGACGCAGAAGGCGCTTGCGAACGGATTCCGTCTTCGTGACCTCTTCACCGCGGTCGAGGCGGTGCGGTCACGCGTCGACGTGCCCGTACTGGTCATGACCTACTGGAATCCGGTTGTGCAGTTCGGCGTGGATCGCTTCGCCGATGCTCTCGCGGATGCCGGCGGCTGCGGCCTGATCACTCCCGACATCACGCCTGACTCGGCCGCCGACTGGATCGCCACGAGCGACCGCACCGGCCTCGACCGAGTGTTCCTGGCGGCCCCTACGTCGACGGATGAGCGGCTGCGCGAGATCGCGCAAGCGACGCGCGGCTTCGTCTACGCGGTGTCGACGATGGGCATCACCGGACTCCGTCAAGATCTCGACGCTGCGGCTCGCGGACTGGTCTCGCGGCTTCGCGACGCAGGGGCCGAGCGCACGTGTGTCGGAATCGGCGTATCGAACGCCGACCAGGTCAGCCAAGTGCTCGAGTACGCCGACGGCGCCATCGTCGGCACAGCGCTGGTGAAGTCGCTCGCCGACGACGGTGTAGCGGGCCTCGCCCGCACGGCGCGAGCACTGGCCGACGGCAAGTAGACTCCAATCCTGCGAGCGGTTTCGGCCGCCACCCGCACGAACTGACCGAAAGGCGACCGAAGCGTGATCGCACCACTGAGCATCCCGAGCCCGGATGAGGCTTGGCGGGTCTTCAGCTTCGACCTCTTCGGGCTGCAGTTCAACATCCACACCTACGCGTTGTGCATCCTCGCGGGCATCATCGTCGCGACGGTGATGACCAGCCGGCGCCTCACCAAGCGCGGCGCGGAGCCCGGCGTGGTGCTCGACATCGCGCTCTTCGCCGTGCCGCTCGGCATCATCGGAGCGCGCGCGTACCACGTGCTCACCCACCCGGACGACTACTTCAACGGGCA
Organism: Ruicaihuangia caeni; assembly: GCF_040536845.1. Taxonomy (NCBI): domain Bacteria; kingdom Bacillati; phylum Actinomycetota; class Actinomycetes; order Micrococcales; family Microbacteriaceae; genus Ruicaihuangia; species Ruicaihuangia caeni. Next base: position 2,548,624 of record NZ_CP159582.1, on the reverse strand, counting down.
GAACCCGTGGTCTGCGTTCTTCATCTGGGAGGGCGGCATCGCGATCTTCGGCTCGCTGATCGGCGGTGCGATCGGCGCCTGGATCGGCTGCCGCATGACCGGCATCCGCTTCTGGACCTTCGCGGATGCGGTGGCTCCCGGCATCCTGCTCGCGCAGGCGTTCGGGCGCTTCGGCAACTGGTTCAACCACGAGCTCTTCGGCGTGCCGACCGACCTCCCCTGGGGGCTCGAGATCGAGTCGACCAATCCCGCCTTTCCGGTGGGACTCCCGGCGGGCACGCTGTTCCACCCCACATTCCTCTACGAGGTGCTCTGGAACCTCGCCGGAGTCGCCCTGATCCTCTTCCTCGAGCGCAAGTACCGACTGCAGTGGGGCCGCGTGCTCGGTCTGTACCTGATCGTGTACGGCCTCGGTCGCGCATGGTTCGAGTCGATCCGCATCGACCCCAGTGAGGTCATCCTCGGCATCCGGGTCAACGTGTGGGCCGCCTTCGCCGCCATCGTGCTCGGCATCGTCATCATGTGGGTGCAGGGTCGCCGCCACCCCGGCTTCGAGCCCGGCCCCTACGTGCCCGGTCGCGTGTGGCTGCCTCCTTCAGCCGAGGCGAACGCTGACGTCTACAGCGAGGAAGACTTCACGGCGACCGCGGATGCCGCACCCGCCGAACTGGTCGACTCCTCCGCTTCGGGCGGGTCCGCACCCAAGGCGTAGCGCCCCGCCCGCTCCGGTCATGACCGGAGCGCCACGCATCAGCATCCGTCGCCACGCGAACGCTCGGTTCTCAGCAACCGGGCGCGCACGCATCGGCGTCGACTCTTCGACGACCGCTGTTCGACGACGGACCACCGGATCGCACGTCGCGCCGACGTTCACCCATTCGGGCGCGATCCGGATCGCCGATGGTGCGACTTTCCGCCGGCCCTGGCCGCTCAGAGCCTCGGGACGGCGGCGCACCACCGACCCCTGAGGACGACACCATGTCCCAGTCCACTCCGCCGACGCCATACGGCCGCACGGAACGCCGCCCCCAACACCGCAGCGCCGCACCCGGTGCGCGCGACATGCCCGAGGCACAGGGCCTCTACGATCCACGCTTCGAACGCGACGCCTGCGGCCTCGCGATGGTCGCCACGCTGCGCGGGCATGCCGGCCACGACATCGTGCGGCTCGCGCTCGACGCGCTCCGGCACCTCGAGCACCGCGGCGCAGTGGGGTCAGACGCCGGCACGGGTGATGGCGCCGGCATCCTGACGCAGGTGCCCGATGAGTTCCTGCGGACTCAGACGGCGTTTCCGCTGCCCCCGCGAGGCCACTACGCCGTCGGGATCGGCTTCCTCCCCGCCGACCGCGCAGAGCGCGCCGTGGTCAAAGCCGGGATCGCACGAATCGCCGAGGAAGAGCACCTCGAGCTGCTCGGGTGGCGAGCGGTCCCGGTGAAGCCCGGGGTGCTCGGGGAGCTCGCGCGTGCGGCCATGCCCTCATTCGAGCAGCTCTTCGTCTGCGCCTCAGGCCATGCAGGGCCCGCCCCAGCCGGACTCGAGCTGGACCGGCTCGTGTACCGGCTCCGCAAGCGTGCCGAGCACGAACTTGGCGCGTACTTCGCATCGCTCAGCAGCCGCACGATCACCTACAAGGGCATGGTGACGACGCTCCAGTTGGAGCCGTTCTACCCTGACCTGAGCGACGAGCGGTTCGAATCCAGGCTCGCGATCGTGCACTCGCGCTACTCGACGAACACCTTCCCGTCGTGGCCGCTGGCGCAGCCGCTGCGCATGATGGCCCACAACGGTGAGATCAACACGGTGCAGGGCAATCGCAACTGGATGCGTGCGCGACAGTCGCAACTCGCCTCAGACCTCCTCGGCGATCTCGAGTCGTTGCTGCCGATCGTGACTGAGGGCGGTAGCGACTCGGCGTCATTCGACGAGGTGCTCGAACTGCTGACTCTTTCCGGTCGCAGCCTGCCGCACGCCATGCTGATGATGGTGCCCGAGGCGTGGGAGAACCAGACGGCGCTCCCACCAGCGCAGCGCGCGTTCTACGAGTTCCACTCCATGCTCATCGAGCCGTGGGATGGGCCGGCAGCGCTGACCTTCACCGACGGAGCGCTGGTGGGCGCGACGCTCGATCGCAACGGTCTTCGCCCCGGTCGCTTCCTCGTGACCGATGACGGGCTCGTCGTGCTGGCGAGCGAGGCCGGTGTGCTCGACATCGATCCCGCGACGATCGTGCGCAAGGGACGACTGCAACCAGGGCGCATGTTCCTCGTCGACACCGAGGCCGGCCGCATCCTCGAGGACGAGGAGATCAAGGCGCAGCTCGCGGCATCCGCGCCGTGGAGCGAATGGCTCGACGCGGGGCGCATCCGCCTGCAAGACCTGCCGGAGCGCGAGCACATCGTGCACACCACTGCGTCGGTGACGCGACGTCAACGCACCTTCGGCTACACCGAGGAGGAGGTGCGGATGCTGCTCGCGCCGATGGCGCGCGATGGAGCCGAGCCGATCGGGGCCATGGGATCGGACACACCGATCGCGGTGCTGTCGCAACGGCCGCGACTGCTCTTCGACTATTTCACGCAGAGCTTCGCACAGGTCACGAACCCGCCGCTCGACTCGATCCGTGAAGCCGTGGTGACCTCGATGAGCGTGAGCATCGGTCCCGAACGAAATCTGCTGAGCGCGGGGCCGAAGCACACGCGCCAGGTGATCCTCGATTTCCCCGTGATCGACAACGACGAACTCGCGAAGATCCAGCACATCGACCCACGGCCCAACAACCGGGTGACCCGAACCATCCGGGGCCTCTACCGCTTCGATGCCGGAATCGATGCCATGGAACGGCGTCTCGAGGAGATGTGCCGCGAAGTCGACGAGGCGCTCGAGGAGGGTGCCGAGTTCCTCGTGCTCTCGGATCGCGACTCCAACAAGGATCTCGCGCCCATCCCGTCTCTGCTCATGGTGTCGGCCGTGCACAATCACCTCGTCCGCACCGGCCGCCGCCTCACCGTGGGCCTCATCGCCGAAGCGGGGGATGTGCGCGAGGTGCACCATGTGGCACTCCTCATCGGCTACGGGGCGTCTGCGGTGAACCCGTACCTGGCGATGGAGACCTGCGAAGACCTGGTGCGTCGCGGGGTCATCAGCGACATCACGGTCGACGAAGCGGTGCGCAACGTCATCACCGCGCTCGGCAAGGGCGTGATGAAGATCATGTCGAAGATGGGCATCTCTGTCGTGAGCTCGTACTCGGGGGCCCAGACCTTCGAGGCGATCGGGCTCAGCCAAGACCTCGTCGATCGCTACTTCACGGGCACCGTGAGCCGTCTCGACGGAGTCGGACTCGATGTGATCGCCGAAGAGAACCTGCGCCGTCACAGCTCTGCCTATCCTGAGCATCCCGCGGCGAACGCTCACGAGCGCCTTGCGACCGGCGGCGAGTACCAGTGGCGCCGAGACGGCGAGTTGCACCTGTTCAACCCTGAGACGGTGTTCCGGCTGCAGCACTCGACCCGCACCCGCCGCTACGACATCTTCAAGCAGTACACGCGCCGCGTCGACGAGCAGTCCGAGCACCTGATGACACTGCGCGGGTTGTTCCGGCTGAAGCAAGCGCAGCATCCGATCCCGATCGAAGAAGTCGAGTCGGTCGAGTCGATCGTTCGGCGCTTCTCCACGGGCGCGATGAGCTACGGCTCGATCTCGGAGGAGGCGCACACGACGCTTGCCATCGCCATGAACCGGCTCGGTGCCAAGTCGAACACCGGCGAAGGCGGCGAGGATGTCGAACGGCTCCTCGACCCGGAGCGCCGCAGCGCTATCAAGCAGGTCGCCTCGGCGCGCTTCGGCGTGACGAGCATGTATCTCACTCACGCCGACGACATCCAGATCAAGCTCGCACAGGGCGCGAAGCCGGGGGAGGGCGGCCAACTTCCCCCGGGCAAGGTGTACCCATGGGTCGCGCGCACCCGGCACGCGACCGCCGGGGTGGGTCTCATCTCCCCACCGCCGCACCATGACATCTACTCGATCGAAGACCTGAAGCAGCTGATCTTCGATCTCAAGCGCGCCAACCCGAATGCTCGCATCCACACGAAGCTGGTGAGCCAGTCCGGGATCGGAGCCGTCGCCAGCGGGGTCGCCAAGGCGTTGACCGATGTGGTCCTCGTATCCGGCCACGACGGGGGCACCGGGGCGAGCCCGCTCAACTCGCTGAAGCATGCGGGCACCCCGTGGGAGCTCGGGCTTGCCGAGACGCAGCAGACCCTCATGCTCAACGGGCTTCGCGATCGAGTGACCGTCCAGGTCGATGGGCAGCTGAAGACCGGCAGGGATGTCGTGATCGGCGCGTTGCTGGGCGCGGAGGAGTTCGGCTTCGCCACCGCACCGCTCGTCGTGACGGGTTGCATCATGATGCGGGTCTGCCACCTGGACACCTGTCCCGTCGGCGTCGCGACGCAGAACCCCGCGCTGCGCGAGCGCTTCACGGGAAAACCGGAGTTCGTCGTCAACTTCTTCGAGTTCATCGCGCAGGAAGTGCGCGAGCACCTCGCAGCGCTCGGCCTCCGATCGATCGATGAAGCGGTCGGCAGGGCCGATCTGCTCGATGTCGACCGAGCGGTGCGGCATTGGAAGGCTTCCGGGCTGGATCTCGCGCCGGTGCTGCATCTTCCCGTGGACGCGGCCGGTTCGCCGAGACGCCGGATGCGGGAGCAGCAGCACGGGCTGGACGAGCATTTCGACGCGCGTCTCATCGCCGCCGCATCCGCCGCTCTGGAGCACAACGAGCCGCTCTCGCTCGACCTGCCCGTCGCGAACACCGACCGCGCAGTCGGAACGATGCTCGGCCATGCTGTCACCGCGGCCCGGGGGGAGCGCGGCCTGCCCGAGGGCACCATCGACATCCGGCTCAGCGGATCCGCAGGCCAGTCGCTCGGCGCATTCTTACCGGGGGGCATCACCCTGCGGCTGGAGGGCGAGGCGAACGACTACGTGGGCAAGGGGCTGTCAGGGGGTCGGATCGCGTTGCGGCCCGACCCGAGGGCGCGCTTCGCGGCCGAGCACAACGTCATCGCGGGGAATGTGATCGGCTACGGAGCCACGAGCGGCAGCCTCTTCATCCGAGGCACGGTCGGCGAGCGGTTCCTTGTGCGCAACTCCGGCGCGACCGCCGTCGTGGAGGGTGTCGGCGATCATGCGCTGGAGTACATGACCGGGGGCACAGCGCTCATCCTCGGGCCCACCGGCAGGAACCTCGCCGCCGGCATGTCGGGCGGGATCGCGTACATCGCCGACTTGCGACGGGACGCGGTGAACCGGGAGATGCTGACCTCCGGGGAGCTCGGCCTCGCACCGCTCGACGAGTCTGACGCTGCAACCGTGCGCGAGCTGCTGCACCAGCACGCGAACGAGACGGCATCACCGGTGGCGGGGCGGATGCTGGCCGACTTCGATGAGGCGCTCGCGCGGCTCACCAAGGTGGTGCCTCGCGATTGGGCGGCGGTCGTCTCGGTCCGCCGAGCCGCCCTCGAGCGGGGAATCGATCCCGACGGCGCGGATACCTGGGAACGGATTCTGGAGGTGACCCGTGGCTGATCCACGAGGGTTTCTGAACACGCCCGAGCGTGAGCTTCCCGCTCGGCGCCCCGTGCCCGTGCGGCTCATGGACTGGCGCGAGGTGTACGAACAGGGCGATCCGTCCCAGTTGCGACGTCAGGCGGGGCGCTGCATGGACTGCGGAGTGCCGTTCTGCCACCAGGGCTGTCCGCTTGGCAACCTCATCCCGGAGTGGAACGACCTCATGTGGCGCGGCGACGCGCGCGAGGCGAGCGAGCGCCTGCACAAGACGAACAACTTCCCCGAGTTCACGGGAAGGCTGTGCCCGGCGCCGTGCGAGTCCGCGTGCGTGCTCGGCATCAACCAACCAGCCGTCACCATCAAGCAGGTCGAAGTGTCCATCATCGATGAGGCGTGGGACCGCGGTTGGGTGGCCCCGCAGCCGCCTGACCGGCTGACCGGGAACACGGTCGCCATCGTCGGGTCCGGGCCCGCGGGTCTCGCGGCGGCCCAGCAGCTCACCCGGGCCGGTCACACCGTCGTAGTGTTCGAGCGCGACGACCGCATCGGGGGACTGCTGCGCTACGGCATCCCTGAGTTCAAGTTCGAGAAGCACCATCTCGACGCGAGACTCGCCCAGCTCGAGGCGGAGGGCACGAGATTCCGGCCGGGCGTGGAGATCGGCGTCGACATCTCGTGGAGCGAACTGCGCCGGCGCTATGACGCAGTGCTGATCGCCACCGGTGCGACCGTGCCTCGCGAGCTCGCGGTCCCCGGGCGCGACCTCGGCGGCGTGCATGTCGCGATGGAGTACCTCGTCGGCCAGAACCGGGCCAACGCCGATGCCGTCCGCGACGGGCGGCCGGCGGAGGGACCTGCGATCACTGCGGCGGGCAAGCATGTCGTCGTGCTCGGAGGGGGAGACACCGGCGCCGACTGCATCGGCACCGCCCACCGACAGGGGGCTATCAGCGTCACGACGCTCGCCATCGGGCGCAGGCCCCCGGAGGAGCGTTCAGCGGATCAGCCCTGGCCCATGTCGCCGACGCTGTTCGAAGTGCAATCGGCTCATGAGGAGGGCGGCGAGCGGGTCTTCCTGGCCTCGACCGTCGAGTTCCTCGGCGATGCGGCGGGCCAGGTGCGAGCGGTCAAGGTCGCCGAGACCGAGTACGTCGATGGCCGGCGCGTGCCCAAACCCGGTACTGAGCGCGAGATCCCGGCCGATCTCGTGCTGCTCGCCCTTGGCTTCACCGGTCCCGAACGCGGCACGATCGACAGTGAGTGGCAACTCGCGGCGGATGCACGTGGAAACCTCGCTCGCGGCGCGGAGTACCAGACCGCCGAGCCAGGGGTGTTCGTCGCGGGCGATGCCGGTCGGGGCCAGTCGTTGATCGTGTGGGCGATCGCTGAGGGCCGAGCGGCTGCAGCCGCGATCGACCGGCACCTGGAGGGCTCTACCACCCTGCCGTCGCCCGTGCGACCGGATGACCGCCCTATCGCGCTGGATGCCTAGGCTGATATTCGACGTGGGCCGGTAGGTCGTGCTGCGGCATCCGGTCGAGATGGCTAGCGTGAGAGACGACACGCTCGCCATCGACGGCGGCGCCCGGGCCATCGCCCACGTCGGTGCCACTTCCCACGGGTGGCGCCCTCGAATCACTCCGCAGTGAAGGAATCCATGAGACGCGCCAAGATCGTAGCGACCATCGGCCCGGCCACCTCGTCGTATGAGAACGTCAGGTCGATCATCGAAGCGGGAGTCGACGTCGCCCGGCTGAACCTTAGTCACGGCAGCTATGACGTGCACGAGGAGGTATACGCCAATGTGCGCGGCGCCGCCAAGCACGTCGGTCGGCCGGTCGCGGTGCTCGTCGACCTGCAGGGGCCGAAGATCAGGCTCGGCAAGTTCGAAGCGGGCCCGTATGAGCTCGCCGAGGGCGACATCTTCAAGATCACGATCGAGGATGTCGTCGGAACCCGCGAGCTCTCGGGCACAACCTACAAGGGTCTCCCCGGCGATGTGAAGCCGGGCGATCCGCTGTTGATCGACGACGGCCGAGTCGCACTGAAGGTGCTCGAGACCGACGGCACTGTGGTGACCACCGAGGTCGTCGTCGGCGGACCGGTGTCGAACAACAAGGGCATCAACCTTCCCGGTGTCGCCGTGAGCGTTCCAGCCATGAGCGAGAAGGACGAGGCCGACCTCCGCTGGGCGATGGACCTCGGCGCCGACTACATCGCGCTGTCGTTCGTGCGGGACGCGCGCGATGTCGAGCGCGTGCACGCGATCATGGACGAGAGCGGCCGCCGCGTGCCGGTCATCGCGAAGATCGAGAAGCCGCAGGCGGTCGAGAACCTCGAGGCGATCATCGATGCGTTCGACGGCATCATGGTCGCGCGTGGAGACCTCGGCGTCGAACTGCCGCTCGAGCAGGTCCCCATCGTGCAGAAGCACGCCGTGGAGCTCTGCCGCCGCATGGCGAAGCCAGTGATCGTCGCGACGCAGGTGCTCGAATCGATGATCTCGAGCCCGCGCCCCACCAGGGCCGAGGCCTCGGACTGCGCCAATGCGGTGCTCGACGGCTGTGACGCGGTCATGCTCTCGGGCGAGACCAGCGTGGGCGCGTATCCGGTCGAGACGGTGAAGACGATGGCGCGCATCATCAACTCCACCGAGGAGCACGGCCTCGAGCGCATCATCCCGATCGGTGTGAAGCCGAAGACGCAGGGCGGGGCGATCACGCTCGCCGCCACCGAGGTCGCCGAGTTCGTCGACGCGAAGTACCTCTGCGTCTTCACGCAGTCCGGAGACTCGGTGCGCCGGATGTCACGGCTTCGCAGCCCATTGCCGATGCTCGCGTTCACGCCGCTGCCGGAGATCATGCGCCGGATGTCGCTGACGTGGGGCGTTGAATCGTTCCTGGTCGACCCGGTCACCCACACCGACTACATGTTCAAGCAGGTCGACGAGATTCTGCTCGGCAAGGGCCTCGCCAAGGTCGGCGACAAGGTGGTCGTGATCTCCGGATCGCCCCCCGGCATCTCGGGCTCGACCAACGACATCCGCGTCCACCGGATCGGCGACGCAGTGAACCGCGCCGCGCCCGTCTGGGCGCAATAGCAGCGCCACAGCACGCCCAGGAAATTCGCTGAGTCGCGGCGCCGGATGTCACCGGCGCCGCGACTCAGCGGCAATTGGTGCCGGTGGTGGGATTCGAACCCACACGTCCTCTCGGACAAAGCATTTTGAGTGCTCCGCGTCTGCCGTTCCGCCACACCGGCGCGCACCATCGAGCAGGTTGCTCGGGACAGCGCCGATCGCAACGATACCGTAGGCTTTAGGGCGTGAACGACCAGGAATCAACCGCCACTGCACCCCGTCGAGTCGTCGTCGCGGAGGATGAGTCGCTCATCCGACTCGACATCGTCGAGACGCTGCGCGACAACGGTTTCGAGGTCGTCGGCGAAGCCGGTGACGGGGAGACCGCCGTCGCCCTCGCGACAGAGCTGCGCCCCGACCTGGTGGTCATGGACGTGAAGATGCCGCAGCTCGACGGCATCTCGGCAGCCGAACGGCTCACCAAGAACCACATCGCGCCCGTCGTGCTGCTCACCGCGTTCAGCCAGAAGGAGCTCGTCGAGCGCGCGAGCGAGGCCGGCGCACTCGCCTACGTGGTGAAGCCGTTCACCCCCAACGACCTGATCCCCGCCATCGAGATCGCGCTCAGCCGCTACCAGCAGATCATCGCGCTCGAGTCCGAGGTCGCCGACCTCGTCGAGCGGTTCGAGACCCGCAAGCTCGTCGACCGTGCCAAGGGCCTGCTCAACGACAAGATGGGGCTCACCGAGCCCGAGGCGTTCCGCTGGATCCAGAAGGCGTCGATGGACCGCCGTCTCACGATGCACGACGTCGCAAAGACGATCATCGAGCAGCTCGGCGAGAAGTAAGCGGTCCGCGACGCGCGCGGTTCAGACAGCGCAAGTCCGGGAAGCGCTGCTGCGCTACTCGCGCACCTCGCGAATGAGATTCGTGATCCGCACGGTCGACAGCCGGCGGCCGGCCTCATCCCGGATCACCACTTCGTGCGTGACGAGGGTGCGTCCGAGCGCGATGGCGTCGCAGGTGCCGATCACCCACCCTTCGCGGACCGACCCGGTGTGCGACGCGCCGATCTCGATGCCGACGGGGTAATGCCCCGGACCGGCGTGCACCGCTGCCGAAAGCGACCCCAGCGTCTCTGCGAGCACCAGATGCGCGCCGCCGTGCAGCAGCCCGAGCGGCTGGGTGTTGCCCTCGACCGGCATCCGCGCCACCGAGTGCGCGGCGGTGAGCTCGAGCACTTCGATGCCCATCTTCTGCGTGAGCGCGCCGCCGACACGGGTGTAGGCGGACGAATCGCGTGCGACGTTGATGACCGGCTCCGTTCGACGATGACCTTCTGCGGCGCCTTTCGGCACCTCTGCACGGTACTGCCCCTCTGCGAGGACGCCGCTCAGCCTGGGCTGCGCTGGCATCGAGTCCGTGTCAGTACCCGCAGCTAGGCTTGCCCTGTGTCGGACTCCGCAAAGCCTACCCTCCTGCTCGTCGACGGCCATTCGCTGGCATTCCGCGCGTTCTACGCGCTTCCAGTAGACAGTTTCGTCACGCGAGACGGGCAGCACACGAACGCCATCCATGGCTTTCTCTCCATGCTGCTGCTCCTGCTGCAGAAGGAGCGCCCGACGCATCTCGCGGTCGCGTTCGACATCTCGCGCTACTCGTTCCGAACTCGCGAGTACGCCGACTACAAGGGCACCCGCGGAGAGACCCCGCCGGAGTTCATGGGTCAGGTTCCGCTGCTCGAAGAGGCGCTCGCGGCGATGAACATCCGCACGCTGAGCAAGGAGGACTACGAAGCCGACGACATCCTGGCCACGCTCGCCACTCGCGGCAAGGATGCCGGCTACAACGTGCTCGTCGTCAGCGGCGACCGCGACACCATCCAGCTGGTCGACGATGACATCACCCTGCTGTACCCGAACGCGCGCGGAGTATCCGAGCTGAAGCGCTACGACCGCGACGCGGTGGTCGAGCGCTACGGCGTCGAACCGCACCAGTATCCCGAGATCGCGGCGCTTGTCGGCGAGACGAGCGACAACCTCCCCGGCATCGACAAGGTCGGCGAGAAGACCGCGGTGAAGTGGATCAACCAGTACGGCAGCCTCGAGAACCTTCTCGCGAGCGCCGACGAGATCAAGGGCGTGGTCGGCCAGAACCTCCGCGATCAACGTGACCGTGCCGAGCGCAACCGCCGGCTGAACCGGCTCGTCCGCGACGTCGAGCTTCCGCTCGGCCCCGATGATCTCGCCCGCGCCCCGATCAACCCGGCCGCGGTACGCGCGGTGTTCGATCGTCTGCAGTTCCGCACGCTGCTCGAACGCGTTCTCAAGCTCGCGAGCGAGGAGGGCGTCACGGATGCCGTCGCACCCATCGCGCCGGTCGACGATGCCCCTGGCATCCCTCCGACGCCCGTCGTTCGCACCATGGTCGACGAGGAACTGGCCCTGTGGCTCGATCGCGCGTCGGCGGGCGGCACGACGCCCCTCGGGCTGCAGCTCGAGTTCGGTCCCTCGGGGCTCGCAGGATTCGGCATCGCGACCCAGGACGACTCCGTCTACGTGCCCTGGGCTCCGGGCCGGCCCGACTACGCAGCGCTCGAACGCTGGCTGGCGAGCGCGTCACCGAAGGCGATGCACGCCTCGAAGCGCCAGTACAAGGCGCTCGACGCAGTCGGGCTCGCCCTGAACGGCATCATGTACGACACCATGATCGCCGCGTGGCTGCTGCGGCCGTCGTTCAAGCACGACGACCTCGCGACGCTCGTGTACGACCACCTGGGCGAGACCCTGCCCGAAGGCGACCCGAACCAATTGCTGCCCGAGCAGGAAGGCGTCAGTCCGGCGACCGAGGCCTGGTACATCCTGCGCCTCGTCGATGCGATCGCCGACAGGCTCGATGACGGCTCGACTCGGGTCGCGCGCGAGATCGAACTGCCGCTGGTGCCGGTGCTCGGTCGCATGGAGCTGACCGGCGTCAGCGTCGACCGCGACGGCCTGCGCGCGCTGGGCAGCAGCCTCTCGGCATCCGCCGCCGATCATGCTTCCAGCGCGTTCGACGTCATCGGCCGCGAGATCAACCTGGGCTCGCCGAAGCAGTTGCAGCAGTTGCTCTTCGAAGAGCTCGGCATGCCGAAGACGCGAGCGACGAAGACCGGGTACTCGACGGATGCTGCGTCGTTGGCCGACCTTCAGGAGAAGGCGCCGCACCCCTTCCTCGGGCTGCTCCTGCAGCACCGCGACGTGACGAAGCTGAACCAGATCGTGGAAACGCTCGAGAAGAGCATCGCCGACGACGGACGCATTCACACGACGTACGACCAGACCGGCACGAGCACCGGCCGCATCTCGTCGAACGACCCGAACCTGCAGAACATCCCGGTGAAGACCGAGGTCGGCCGCCGCATCCGTTCCGCGTTCACCTACGGCGAGGGCTTCGAGAGCCTGCTCACGGCCGACTACTCGCAGATCGAGATGCGCATCATGGCGCACCTGTCCGGCGATCCCGGGCTGATCGAGGCGTTCAACGAGGGGGAAGACCTCCACCGCTTCGTAGGAGCGCGCATCTTCGGCGTCTCCCCGGAAGATGTCACGCCGACCATGCGCACGAAGGTCAAGGCCATGTCATACGGACTCGCCTACGGGCTGAGTGCGTTCGGGCTCTCGAAGCAACTCCGCATCGAGACCGCCGAGGCGAAGCAACTGATGACCGACTACTTCGTGCGCTTCGGAGCGGTGCGTGATTACCTCCGTAACGTGGTGGAACAGGCGCGCGTTGACGGGTACACCGAGACGATCTTCGGGCGACGGCGGCCGTTTCCCGACTTGCACTCGCCCAACCGGGTGCTGCGCGAGAACGCCGAGCGGGCGGCGCTCAACTCGCCGATCCAAGGTTCCGCAGCCGACATCATGAAGATCGCGATGCTCGGCATCGACTCCGACCTCAACGAGCAGCAGCTCTCGTCGCGGATGCTCCTGCAGGTGCACGACGAACTCATCTTCGAAGTCGCCCCCGGTGAGCTCGAGACCCTCACCGAGATCGTGCGCACGCGCATGGGATCGGCAGCGCAGTTGAGCGTGCCCCTGGACGTGCAGGTCGGCACCGGAACAGACTGGGACGCCGCGGCCCACTGATCCTCACCGTCTTCCACCGCGGCATCCGAGAGGAGCACCATGCCCGAACGCACCGTCACCGTCGCTTCATCAGTCGGACTGCACGCCCGGCCTGCAGCGACTTTCAGCCAGGCCGCCGCAGCGAAAGCGCCGCTCGTCGTGACGATCACCAACGGTGCCGGCCGGAGCGTGAACGCCGCGAGCATCCTCGGAGTGCTGTCGTTGGGCGTCGGCCATGGTGAAGAGGTGACGTTGAGCGCGGACGGCGATGGCGCGGATGCCGCGCTCGATGAGCTTGTGAGCCTTCTCGAGTCGGACCTCGACGCATGACCGCGTTGGTGGGCGATTCGGCGGGGAAGGAGCGTCCGGCGGCGTCAGTTCGGGTTCCCACTCGCATCGATGCGATCGCGGAGGACTGGGTGCAGACCCTCGCTCGCCTCGATCCCGATGTGGCGATCTGGGTGGGGCTGCCCGGCAGAACCGGAGAGTTCGCGGACTTCTCGCCTCGGGGACACGCCGAGCGCATGGAGGCGACTCGCGCGACGCTCGCCGAGCTCGAGGCCGAGGCGCCTGTCGACGCGGTCGACGAGGTCACCAAGGCGGATCTCGGCGCCTCCCTGCAACTCGATGTCGAGCGTCACGAGGCCGGCCTGCATCGGCGCGACCTCAACGTCATCGCGTCGCCGGCCCAGGGCATCCGCGACATCTTCGATCTCATGCCGCACGCCACCGTCGGCGATTGGGAGGCGATCGCCAGCCGCATGAACACGCTGGACGGCGCGATCGACGGGTATATCGAAACGCTGCGCGAGGGCATCGCGTCGGGGCAGGTTCCGGCTCGCCGCCAGGTGGCGGAGGTCGCAACCCAAGCTCGCCGCTACGGCGCGAGCGACGGCTTCTTCTTCGAGTTCGCGGAGAACGCGACGGCCGGTGATTCCGCCCTGCCCGATTCCATGCGCAGCGACCTCGCTCGCGGCGCAGAGGTCTCTGCCGCGGCCTATCTGCGGCTCGCCGACTTCCTCGAACAGGAACTGGCGCCCGCCGCCACCGAGACCGACGCGATCGGCCGAGAGCTCTACTCCCTATGCTCCCGCTCGTTCCTCGGCGCCACCATCGACCTCGACGAGACCTACGAGTGGGGGATCGAAGAGCTCGCGCGAATGACCGACGAGCAGGAGCGGGTGGCCGCAACCATCGTTCCTGGTGGGGGAGTGGCCGAGGCGATCGCACGCCTCGACGCCGACCCGGCGAGGAGGCTGACCGGCACCCAGGCGCTGCGCGAGTGGATGCAGCAGCTCAGCGACCGCGCGGTCGACGAACTCGCACGCTCGCACTTCGACATCCCAGAGCCGGTGCGCCGCCTCGAGTGCATGATCGCCCCCACGCAGGAGGGCGGCATCTACTACACGGGGCCGAGCGACGACTTCAGCCGTCCCGGTCGGATGTGGTGGTCGGTGCCCGAGGGCGTGACGGAGTTCAATACCTGGCGCGAGACGACGACGGTGTACCACGAGGGAGTGCCGGGCCACCACCTGCAGATCGGCCAGGCGGTCTACAACCGCGACAGCCTCAACACATGGCGGCGACAGCTGGCGGGCACGAGCGGCCATGCCGAGGGCTGGGCCCTGTATGCCGAACGTCTCATGGAGGAACTCGGCTATCTCGACGATCCGGGTGACCGGCTCGGGATGCTCGACGCGCAGCGGATGCGGGCGGCCCGCGTCGTGCTCGACATCGGAGTGCACCTGGGCAAGCCGCGGCTTGACGGCGCGGGAACCTGGGACTTCGATTACGCCTTCGACTTCATGAAGCGGAACGTCAACATGGAAGAGGCGTTCGTGCGGTTCGAAGTGAACCGCTACTTCGGCTGGCCGGGCCAAGCGCCCGCGTACAAGGTGGGCCAGCGCATCTGGGAGCAGCTGCGGGATGAGATCCGCCGTCGCGAGGGGTCGGCCTACGACGACAAGGCGTTCCACAAGCGCGCACTCGACATCGGCGGCATCGGCCTCGACACGCTGCGGAGTGCACTGCTCGCGGCCGGGTGACCGCCCGTTGCGTCAGGGGATGCCGCGCCCGTACTTGTCGCGGTAGATCGGTGCCTCGATCTTCACCGAGCCGTAGCTCCCGACCGACTGGTAGCCGGCGCTGACGCTACCGGACGAGTTGATGCGCGATCCCGAGGGGGCCAGAATCAGCGATTGGCTCGCGTCGATGCGCCCGATCGTGTTCCAGTACTGCTTGATGGTCTGCGAATTGACGACGGCCTGCACCCCCAGGTCGTTCGAGGTCCGCGCGCCGGCAGCACCCGCCCGCGACGCGGCATCGAGCTTCGCGCGCATCGCCTCCTGACGCTTCTGAACGACAGCGGCCAGGGCCATCGGACCGCTGCCGGCTCCGGAATTGATCGACATTGTGGTCGAGCCGAATGACGGCCCGGTGCCACCAACTGTCGTCCCGCCTACGATGCTGGCTATCGAGGGCATCGCCGAGCCGGTGTACGACGAGAACCCGCCCATGACCGTGGGCGAGAACGAAGTCGGTGCGCCGCCGAGCGTGCCGAGCCCACCGATGATCGCTGCGCTGACCGAACCGACGGTGCCCACCATCGATGCGGCCCGCTGGTCGGCCAGGAGCTTGTTGGTGCGCGCGAGCATGTCGGTGCCCTGATCGATCCAGTCCTGGTTGAACCGCGCGATACGAGTGCGAGCGCCGAGCGTCTCCGACTCCACGGCAGCGGCATACGCTCCCAGGCCGGGAGTGCCCGCGAGCGCGCCGAGCCTGTCGAGCGCGGCATTTCCGTTCAGGGCGCTGTCGATCATCTTGACGCCCACCAGCAGGGCTTGGGCGGGGTCGATCCTGATCCAAGTCATGATGCTTCCTCCAGCGTCTCGGCTCCCGTGGAAGCCTCATGGAGCCCATCCAGCACGTCGGCGACCCCGACCGGTTCGAGCGTGACGTCGCCTCGCTCCAGCGAGGCGTCGACCCGCCACACCGCGCCGGCGTAGTCGAGCAGCCAACTGTGCTCGACCGACTCGAGACCGGCCCCGCTTCGGCGAATGGCGTGGACGCCGAGCGCGCCCCGCCAGAGGTCCGAGCCACCGGCGAGTTCGTGACGCACCTGTTCGATGGTGGTGTGACGCCGGCGGCCGGGGTCGAGCGCAGTGGCGTGCTCGATCAGCGTCGTCATGCCGACCAACCCCGCCAGTTCCCCTCCGATCGCTCCGAATACCGGTGTCAGCCTCAGCATGCCGTCCGGTTCCGCGCGCAGCAGCATCCACTCGTCTGTTGATCGGGCGGCGACGGCCACCTCCGTCTCACCGCCCGCCTCGGTAATCGTTATGACGACGATGTGATCGCCGTCGAGCACCGTTCGCACCAGGCCGTCGGCGTGTTCTGCCAGCGGCGACTCGGGGTCACCTGAGAGCATGCCCCGCCGCAGTAGCCCACCGAAGACGTCGGCGGAGACTGCGGTCCGTTGTTGCTCGGGCAGCCCGAGATACCAGCGTGCTCCGACGAACGCGACCTGATCGAGTCCGAGCAGATCCGTGAGCACGCGGAGTTCCAGCGCGCTCACGAGCACACTGGCTTGCGCCGCGAGCCAGGCGACGGCCGCTGCGAGCAGGGCGTCCTCCTCATGGTCGGCCTCGGCATCCGCCACGACCCAGTGCACGGTGTCGCCGATCGTGGCGAAGAGCGCGACGCCACGCCGCGGAACGCCGTGCTCGAGGAACTCGAAGCGGTGCAGCCGAGCACCAGCAGGACCGACCGGGCTGGCTTCGCCCGAGCCGACGCTCAGTGCCGCGCGGTGATCGGCGACGGCGCCGATCTGCCATGCGGCGACATCCGAGAGCTCGAGCCCTGCGATGGCGGGCACCGACGAGTGCTCGACCCGGATGCCGTGTGGCACGAGCTCGGCATCGTGCACCGTGCGCACACTCCACCGCGCAATGGTGTTCATATCGATTCCGCCCTGATCCTGATCTCCGCCTCATCGGCGCCGGCCTCGAGCCTCGCCGCCAGGCGGTACAGGCTCTCCGCCTCCGAGTGCACGCCGTTGTGCGATCGCTGCAGCACGTCGTAGTAGACATCGGCGGCGGGACCCTCGTAGCCGAGGTTCCGCGAGAACGAGACCACGCCGGCCGTGTACCCGCAGAGCTCATCGGCGATCGACCTGATCGTCGATGCCGTCTGCCGGAGCGCGGCAGGGTTCTCCTGCACCGAGGTCATCGTGGGGCTCCCGAACGTCAGTTGCCGGCCTGAGCGAGCGCTTCGCGACGCCGGCTGACCTCAGCCGCGGCATCGTCGATCGCTTCGCGAAGCCGGCGCAGCCCGGGTTCGAACTCGCCCGTCCACGTGGCGCGGAAACGATCGGCAGCCGGTCCTTCCCAACGCACGTTGTTGAGCTCGTTCCTGATTGATGTCGTCAATTCCTCGACCGTGCCGCTGTTGCGCGTGAGCGTGTTCTGCAGCGCGAACAGTTGCTCGAGGTCGCCGCTGATGGCCATGATCGTCTCCTTCGTGCTGCCGCCGCGCGGAGGCTCCGGCGGTCGGTTGACCAATTGCAGACCCGACCCCTGAAACCACGCTTAAGCACGCCTTGCACGGGCATGGACCGCCTCAGCGAAGCGGCGGTAGGGTCGACCCACCGACGCGACGGAGGGTTGGTGGCATGCACAGCGCCTGCTTGGCCGTACGGGTGATCGCCGGACCCGATTGCGGTGCTCAGGCGCGCCTCGACGGCCGGCTTCCGGTGGGACGCTCCGGCGCCGGCTTGGCGCTGAAAGATGAGCGGGTGTCGCGGTTCCACGCGGTGATCGCGCTGCATGAAACGGATGCCGGGTGCTCCGCGACGATCGCGGATGCCGGCTCGAGCGGCGGCACCCTCCTCAACGGCCGCGAAGTCGACGAGCCGGTCTCGTTCACGCCAGGAACGGTGGCGCGCCTCGGCGACACCTCGCTGCTCCTGCTCGAGGGACGCCGCTTCACGATCGAGCCCGGTCCGCGCCTCGAACTCCTCGCACCTGACGGCACGAGCACTCCGATCACGGTCCCCGACTCCGCGACCGTCGTGATCGGCCGGCGCGCAGACATCGTGGTCGACGATCCCGCAGTGTCTCGTCGGCACCTGCAGTTGCGGCGTGAGGGGTCGACGGTTGTCGCAACAGACCTCGGCTCGCGCAATGGAGTGTCACTGCACGGCCGGCGACTCGACGGAGCGCACGCACTGCGCCCAGGGGATGAGTTGCTGCTGCGTGGTTCCGGCTACCGGCTACTGGCGACCGCCGGTGCCGACCCCCTGCCCAACGTGTTCGAACTGCTCATCCGAGCCGAACCCGTCGACGGTGTCGTCGCGGGCCTCGAGCGCGCCGTGCGGGTGCGCACCGGTGAGAGCGTGCGAGTGCGAGATGTCGCGTCCGCTCTCGCGGAGTGGCTGGGACTCGACTCCGCACGCGAGCACACCCTCTCGCCCGCCCTGGAGGCGTGGACCTTGTACCGAGCCGACGACGGATTGCTGCTGCACCCCGATGACCAGTGGGTCGCTGCGCCGCTCGCGCGCGGCGACACGTGCACCGTCGCTCGCGCAGGATTTCCTGGCGAAGTCGTCCCGTCGGTCGCCGAACGGGTGGAGCATGTGATCGAGATCACCCCACGGCTCGATGCTGCCCAGGCGTCACCAGGGGAGCACTTTCAGGTTCCGCGACCGCCTGAGCAAGCAACGCTGCGGGGTCGCGGTCTGCTCTGGCAGCTCGGAGGCGGCGCGTTGGGCGTGGTCGGCGGACTCGCCCTGGGCGCTGTCACCGGCAACTGGCTCTTCGCCCTATTCGGGGCGATCGCGGGACTGGGCACGATGGGGTTCGGCATCCTGGCCGAGCACTCCCGGCGGCGCGCACAGGCGGCATCCTTCCTCGAGCGGCTCGACCGGCTTCAGGAACGCGTGGATGCCGCGATCATCGCCGAGGCCGACCGCGCCCGCATGAACGCCCCGCCAGCCTCCGAATGGGAGCAGCTCATCGAGCGCCACGATGCGCGCCTCTGGTGCCGCCGACCTAGGGATGCCGACTTCCTCGCGCTGACGCTCGGGGGCGGTGTCCGGGAGGCCGCAGTGCGCGTTGAGACGACGCCCGGTGCGGAAACCGGATCACTGGCCGACGCGGCCCAGCGGGCCGGCGCCCAGCGTCTGCTGCCGCGAGGCCCAGTTCCCGCTCCGGCGGGGGGCGTGCTGGGAATCGCAGGGCCGGCGCGGCAGGTCGACTCACTCGTCGCGCACCTTCTGCTCGAGGCCGCAGTGCTGCACGCTCCATCGTCGCTGAGCCTGACGCTGCTCGCGACCGACGATGGGTGGGACTGGGCCCGCTGGCTGCCCCATCTGCTCGCCGACCACGCGGTGGCTCCAGTCACGCTCGGTCGCGACAGGGAAGACACGCGCCGGCTCGCCGAGCGCTTGGTCGAAGCCATCGTGCAACGCCGGCAACGGCCGCACAACGAGCAGCAGGCGGTCAAACGTCTCGTCGTGATCACCAGGGAGGCGCTCGTCGATCGCGAGTCCGCTATCGACCGCCTGCTGCAGAGCTGGACACACGATGACGGACTGCTCGTCGTGCTCGCGGATGAGGCACGGTCGCTCCCGGTCGAAGCAACGGTGCGCGCGGTCTTCGCAGCAGGCGTAATCGCGGTGCATGGCGCCTACGAACGTGCGCCGATCGGCCAGTTCGACCCGGTCTCGATCGCGCGGGAGCCGGCGGTCCGCCTTGCACGCGACATCGGTCGGCTGCGCGACCCCAGGCTGCGGGAGCCGGGCGCTGCTGGAACGATGACGCTGCTCGAGCTGGCAGGCATCCGTCGGCACGGCTCGATCGACCTCGCTGCAGCTCGGGCGGCGAGGATGCGGCATGATCTGTCCGTCGCGATCGGAGTTGGAGACGACGGCGATCCGGTCATGGTCGATCTCGCGCACGACGGCCCTCACGGTGTCATCGCCGGCACGACGGGCTCGGGAAAGAGCGAAGTGCTCGCCTCGCTGCTTGCAGCCCTCGTGGGCACGCATCGCGCCTCAGAGCTCGCGCTGTTCCTGATCGACTTCAAGGGAGGTGCGACCTTCGCCAGGTTCGCAGATCTGCCGCACACTGCCGGTGTCGTCACCGAT
Source organism: Ruicaihuangia caeni (assembly GCF_040536845.1). Taxonomy (NCBI): domain Bacteria; kingdom Bacillati; phylum Actinomycetota; class Actinomycetes; order Micrococcales; family Microbacteriaceae; genus Ruicaihuangia; species Ruicaihuangia caeni. The sequence goes on along the minus strand of NZ_CP159582.1, from coordinate 2,528,715 downwards.
CTCGAGGGCGATGCGTCGCTTGCGAGACGGGCGTTCACGGCGCTCGAATCCGAGCTTCGACGCCGCAAGTCGGTGCTCGCCCGAGCGGGATGCGCAGACCTGGGCGCATACCGCGCCGCGGGTGAGCCCGATGGCGCTGTCCCTTCCCTCCTGGTGGTGATCGACGAGTTCGCGCTGCTCGTGCAACAGCAGCCCGAGGTGAAGAGCCGGCTCGATACCGTGGCGAGCCAGGGGCGCAGCCTCGGCGTGCATCTTCTGCTCGCCACCCAGAGCCCCGGGGGAGTGATCACCCCTGCGATCCGCGCGAACACCAATCTCTGGCTCTGCCTGCGAGTGGTGAACGAATCGGAGTCTCGTGAACTGCTCGGCACGGATGAGGCGGCGCGGCTGCCGATCGATCGTCCTGGAAGAGTGTTGTTGAGGCGCGGAGCGGAACAGCGCACCACCGCGTTCCAGTGCGCCCGGGTCACCGTGCCGCTCGACTCCGCCGGCCGGGGCGTTTCGATCGAGCCCTTCGCGGATGCCGGTGGTGCGGCTCACACGCACCCGACTGCTGTCTCTCACGGTCCGAGCGAACTAGATGCACTCCTCACCGAGGCCACCGGTGAGATGGCCGCCGCGCAGGAAGCCCCGGCACCCAGGCTCTGGCTGCCACCGCTGTCGAGCGTGCTCCCGCTCGGTGAGGTGCTCGACGAGCACGAGGCGCAGCTGACGCACCATTGGGCCCGCTCCGAGTCCGCCGCCCCGATGCCGATGACTGTTCCGCTCGGCCGATCCGATCTCGTGCAACAACAATCGCAAGCGGTGTTCACAGTTGATCTGAGCGCCTCGCACCTGCTGTTGACCGGCGCGCCCGGTTCAGGCAGATCCGCCGCACTGGTCACCGTCGCCGCGGCGCTGGCGCACCGTTCACCACCCGACACACTGCACCTCTACGCCCTGACCGGTGAGCACTCGCTCCGCGCGCTTGAGCTGCTGCCGCACGCCGCAGCGGTCGTGCAGGTCGACGACGATGAGCGTGTGCGCCGCATGCTCGCGCGCCTTCAGGCCCTCATCGAGGCTAGGCGATCGGGTGCCACCGCTTCCGAGTCGGGTGCCACCGTGCTCCTGCTCATCGACGATTATGTGGCGGTGCGCGAGACCCTCGGCGACGGCGATGCGAGCGCGCTCGAGTCGCTGCATCGGATCATCGCGAACGGTCGTGCAGCACGGGTTCACGTGGCCATGAGCACCTCGCAACCGACCGACCTCCGCCTCGGTGTCTTCGGCTCCTTCAGTCATCGCCTCATGCTCAGGCTCGTCGATCGCAGCGACGCGCTGGCGATCGATTGGCGCCCGGGGGCAGACGACCTGCCGCCGCCCATCGCCGGCCGGGCGATGACATCCGGCCCCATCGAGTTGCAGCTCGCCTACACCGACGAGCAGATGCTGCGCAGCATCGCGGCCAGCACATCGTCCACCGCCCTCCCACGCGGCATCGAACGGATGCCGCGGCTAGTGGAGCAGTCCGCGCTCCTCGCCGCGCATCCGGGTCTTCCCGTACTCGGGGTCGGCGGGCCGGAACTCGAGCCGGTGCTGCTCGATACCCGCGCGGGAGCCCACTTGGTCGTGCTCGGCGAACAGGGCAGCGGACGCAGCACCGCCCTCGCCGCGACGGTCGCGGCCGTGATCGCCGCCGCACAGGCAACCTCGGTGCACCTGGCCGCGATACGCCCGGGGCCTCTCGATGCCTTCGAGTCGACCGTACGGATCGCGCACGGCAGGCGGGAACTCGACTCGCTGCTCAACCGGCTGGAGGCCCACGCCCACGGGCCCGCGGCACCAGCGCCCGCCCTCTTGGTCATCGACGACGCCGACGAGCTCGTGGGAGACCTGGGCGATCGATTCGAACGACTGCTCCGCACGGGCCGGGAACGCGGACTGCTCATCGCCGTATCGGCCAGGGCCGCCGACTGGGTGCGTTCGTTCGACCCCTGGGTGCGGTATCTCGGCAGTCTGCGCCATGCGCTGGTGCTGTCGAACTTCGTCGACCTCGCGCCGCTCTTCGATGTGCGACTGCCCCAACGAGCACCCGCCCCCAGGGCATCAGGCCGGGGCTATCTTATCGCAAGCGGCGAACCGGTGCACATGCAGGTCTCATGGCCGTCGAACCCCACGACGGCCACCGCGAAGGGCAGCCCGGACCGCCTGTCGTCGAGTCACCGCCTGCCGACGACGTGGGGCGATCTTCGGATCGACCCCTCTGCGGGCGCGCCCATCACCGCCACGCCGGTCACCGCTCAGCCTCCGGCATCCGCGCCAGCCGAAGACTCGTCTCGATAGCGCAGTAGGCAGCGGCCGAGCACGAGCTCATCGCCGTCGGCGAGCTGCGCTCTGGCGACCGCTTCGCCGTTGACGAGCGTGCCGTTCCTCGAACCGAAATCCTCGACCACATGCGCCCCGCGCACCGCGCGGATCCGCGCATGCACCGCGCTCACAGAGGGGTCGGCGAGCACCACGTCGCACCCCGTGGCACGGCCGAGCAGCACCGGCTCGCCGCCGACCCTGGTGGTCGTGCCATCGGGGAGCTCGAGCGCGGCGCTGACCACCTCTGGGTCTTCAACCGGCACGGTCACGGTCCGTTCGTCGTCGCCCGGCGGCATGGTCGCAACCACACGGCGATCGATCGCGCGCTCCGCCAACCCATGCACGGCGGCTGAACTCGCCGGAACCAGCAGCCCGGGATCGTGTCGAAGGATCGCTGTCTCGAGCATCCGCAGTCGCGTGCCCGGGGTGACGCCGAGCTGGTCCCACAGCGCCGTCTTGACGCGCTTCAGGCTGGTGAGCGCTGCGGCCTGCGCCCCGGATTGGTACTGGGCGAGGGCGATGAGCGCCCACAGAGATTCCCGCACAGGCTCCCGAGCACCGCGCTCGGCGAGTGCGGGCAGCACTTCGGCGGCACGACCGAGGGCCAGTTCGTTCGCCGCGTACGACTCGAAAGTCGCGCGCTCGAGCTCATCCAATTGCTCGGCCTGCGAGCGCACAGCGGCGACCGTCTGCACATCGCTCAAGGCGCGTCCGCGCCACATCGAGAGCGCCGCGCGGTACTCGTCCGCCGCGAGGTCGCGACGACCACTCGCGATCGCCGCCGATGCGCGCGCCCGGGCGTCGAGGAACACATCGCGGTCGATCGCGCCATCGGGAAGATCGAGTCGGTAGCCGCGCCCGGTCGTGCCCAGCGCGTCAGCGAGCCCGGCCTGGCGCAGAGCCTTTCGGATGCCGGTGACGTATACCTGCACGGCGTTCGTGGCGGTCGGCGGGGGCGACTCCGCCCACACCGCATCGATGAGGTCAGCCGCTGCGACCACGCGACGATGCTCGAGGAGCAGCAGCGCCAGCACCGCGCGCAGCTTCTCCCCGCCGAGCGCGACAACCCCGGCGAAGGAGCGCACCTCGAGCGGGCCGAGCAGCGCTACGCCAGGTGCGGGCAAGCCGCTCATCGCCCTCTGCTGCGGCGGGCTCACCACACCGCCTCCTCGACATCGCCGTCCACCGCGCGCGGAGCATGGGCACGGTCCACCCATTCCGACAGGGTCGATGCGAGCTGCGTCGCCCGCGAGGTGGCCCAGCGCAGCGCACCGGCGAGCTGCTCCGGGTCGCTCGCTGAGAGCGGCGCCGCCCCGTCCATGAACGCGGCGAGTGCCGCGCGATCCGCGTCCTTCCCGATCGCGATGGCGGCGCGCAGTGACTGCGCGCCCCACTCGCTGTGCAGCAGTGCCTCGAGGCTGTGCTCGTAGTCGTCGGTAGGCATCCCATCTGACACGAGCACGATCGCCGGCGGAAGGGCGTTGGGTGGCATCGGGGGAGTCTCGAGTTCCGGCAGCAGGAGGTCGATCGCGGCACCCAGGTCGGTATAGCCGCCCGCGGTGACGGGGCGCCAGTCGAGCTGCTCGACCGGTGTCGGCTCGGCGAGGTGCCAGCGGGCGTCGGTGGAGAACGCGATCGCCCGTACGACCAACTGCGCGTGGGGGTTCGCCGACTCGACCTCGCGCAGATGCGGGAGCGCCTCGCGCACCGCCGCGTTGAGTGCCTGGATCTTCCCGTCCGACGCCATCGAGCCCGAGCAGTCGAGCAGCAAGAAGCAGTGCAGCGGCTGACGCGCCATGACGGGGAGCTCATCGACCATGGTCGCCCCGCCTCTCATGTGCGATCCTTGGCGCATGCTGCAGGAAGGCGCCGTGATCAACCTGCCGCGCACCGGCGGCGCCTGGCGGCTGGGCCCGCTCATCGGCGAGGGCGGGCAGGGATCGGTGCACCGGCTCGATCCGCTGCCGGCAGCACACGGTGATTACACCGTCGACGACGCCGACGGTACCGCCGGCGCAGCGAGCGAGCCGCTTGCGCTGAAGTGGTACCACGATCGAGCAGCCACTCCTCGGCAGCGAGATGCGATCGAGCGGCTCATCACGCGGGGGGCGCCCGGATTGATGTTCCTCTGGCCGCTCGAGTTGGTCACGCATCCGGATGCCGGGGGCTTCGGCTATGTGATGCCGCTCCGCGATGAGCATTTCCGTCCTGTCGGCGACCTCCTGCTCGGGCGCGTCGGGGCGCCGCCGCGATTGTCGCTCGCGCTGTGCACCGGGCTCGCTCACGCATTCCTGCTGCTGCACGTCGAGGGACTGTGCTATCGCGACATCAGCTTCGGCAATGTGTTCTTCGACCCGACGACGGGTGATGCGCTCGTATGCGACAACGACAACGTCGGCGTCGACGGCGCCTCGTACACCGCGGTGCTCGGCACCAGACGGTTCATGGCGCCCGAAGTGATTCGCGGCGATGCGCTGCCGTCGGCGCAGAGCGACCTTCACTCGCTGGCGGTGCTGCTGTTCTTCATCCTGGCGCGGCACCATCCGCTCATCGGGGGTCTCGAGAGCGAGCACCGCGGACGGGATGGAGAGCTCGACCTCCTCGGCCGGCATCCGCTGTTCATCTTTGACCCGGCCGACGAGAGGAACCGGCCCGATCCGGCCACGCAGCCGGCACCGCTTGCCCGTTGGCAGCGGCTGCCGGAGTCGATCAAGGCCCTGTTCACGCAGACCTTCACCGCAGGGCTTCACGACCCGTCGCGCAGAGTGCGGGAGAGCGTCTGGCGTGCGGCGCTCACCCGATTGCGCGATGGGTTGCACGAGTGCGGGTGGTGCGGGGAGCAGCATCTCAGCGATGCGGGTGCCGTGAGCCGGTGCGCGTCGTGCCGCAGGCCGCTCGACGCGCCGGTTCGCCTTCTGGGGGAGCGGAGCTCGATCACGCTCAACCAGGGCACGCAGCTCACACGCCACCACATCGCGCGTGACTACGATCTGGCCACCGCGGTGGGCGTCGTCGTGCACGACGAGGAGCGCGGCATGTGGGGGCTTCGGCATGTCGGCGACGACCCGTGGCGGTTGGAGCGGATCGGCCACGCGCCGCTGGTGGTGCGACCCGGTCAGACCGTGGCGCTCATCGAGGGCGCGCAGCTGATCGTGGGCCGGTCGCGGTTCGTCATCTCGACGGATGCGGGCTGACCGGCTCCCGCGAAACCGCTCAAGCCCTAGCCGGCGCGCTTCCCCCTCACCCATTGTTCCAAGCCTTCGCGACGCGCTCGGCTCGAACCATGAGCTTCTGGTACTGGTCCTCGCGCAACGAGTCGTCCTCAGCCGGCGGTTCGGTGTCGTCGAAGTACGCGGTCGAGAACGTGACGAGCGTGTTGCCGAGCCGTGTGATGGTCGTCCGAAACACCTGCAGGTAGTCGGTCGCCTCGATCGTGTACGACAGAGCCGATTCCAACTGGATCGTCGGCAGCAACCGGGTGGCATCGAACTCTGCCGAGTTGGTGCGGGTGTAGGTCGCGGTCGAGGTGGTGACCCGATAGGTGAGTTCAGGGCAGTCGGCGAACGCGGTGAGCAGCTCGTCGAATCGGCGCTCGGCGGCTTCGGCGCTGCGGAACACGTCGGCACGGTCGATGGCCCTCGCGAATCCGCCGGTCTCATGGAACGAGCTCTGATCGGTGCCGCGCTGTGCGACCGGGCGGCTCTGAGGCCAGAAGATCGGTCGGCACGCAGGATCGAGCTCGGTCGGCACGATCTCAACAGCAGCGAGGTTCTCGCGCGGGGTGACCTCTCCGCCTGTGACGGCGACGATGGGCGCGAGTTCGTCCGCGGAGAGCAGCACGCTGGTGACATTGGATTCGTCGAGCAGTACCGTCTCGGCGGCGGCGACCGGATCGATCGGGCTCCGCTGGGCGGCGTACCATGCCCAGGCCGACAGGGTGCCTGCGACAAGCACCGCTGCGACCACGGACGCGAGGTTGATGAGCGGCCAGCGATCACGCGGGCTGAGCATCCCCATGTCGCTCACCCCCGCCCCATCAGCGGCTGGTATGCGTTGGCTGTGTCAACGAATGCGTTCACCAGTGCTGCGATCGATGGTCCAGCGCTGCCTTCCGGAAGCTCGACTGTCCAGTGGCAGACGACGAGGTTCAGGTCGCGACCGCAAACCCGAAACTCGGTGCGGTCGCCGAAGGCCAGCCCGGTCTCGAGCACCTCGATCCCGCCCTCGTACGTGAACACATCCTGCACATCGACAACAGGAGTCAGTGTCTCTCCTTTCGAGGTGGTCTCGAACCCGGCTTCGCACGAGGCCGGCGCGAGTGCGCGGAGCGCGCCGGCCGCGATCTCTGGCGTGGGGTAGATGCGTCCGTATGAGGTGACGGAGCCGTCGTAGCCGTTCCAGGCATATCCGCCGTACACCGAGCTGCCGCTCGCCGCTGCGTTGACCCCGGTGCCGTTCGTGCCGGGTGAGTACCACAGCAGAGGCGCGCATTCAGCAGCGCTGGCTGTGGTCTCAGCCGGGGTGACTTCGGTGACGCCCCAATCGGAGGGAGCCGAGATGTCAGTCGATGCGGGCGACATCGAGCGAAGTGCATCCTCGTCGAGCACGAACAATGCGACCTCGCCCTCGGTGAACAGGGCGCCGGCGCTGGCGGTGAGCTCACCGGGCTCAGGCGGTGGGGGAGGCCCTCCCAAGATGATCGGCACCGTGATCGCCGCTGCCGCGAGTGCGAGGGCCCCCGCGACCACGGCGGGCCAGGGCGTCCGCAGCCACATCGGCCACCCACGGGCGCCGGGCGCGGATGGAGCCGAAGCGGGTCGGGGGGCACGCCGGGTAATCGGGCCCGCGGGCGCCTCGAGGCCTGTTGCCGGTGCGCCGTTCGGAGGCGCGAGCAGGGCGAGCTGCTCGAGCGACGGCCGAAACCCCTGTGGAACAGGCTGATGATTCCTTGGCACAGGCTGATGATGCTGTGGAGCAGGCGGCTGCAGGAGACTGCGGGTGGGTGCTGATTGGGGAGGCGCGAGCGCAGCGAGTGCCGGATCGGTCGGCGCGGGTGCGACGAGCACGCTGCCCTCCACGCCGACTGTTCGCGATTCGTCGAACTCGGGACCGAGCACCGTCTGCGGCATCGCTCCGCTGTCGGCCGTCGCATCCGCACCGGCGCCGGCTGCGCCCGTGCTGCTCGCCGAGGCCGACACGGCCGCGCAGTTTGTGACATCGCGGTCTGCGACATCCTCGGCGGCGGGTTCCGACTGCGAGAGCTGGTCGCTGACCTCCTCGGTCATCTGCGCGGTGGCCGAGGCGTTGAACGCCGTCGCCCAGCTGTGCGCGGCCAGCGCGGCATCGCGCAGCGAGAGCCCCGCCTGCACCAGTTGGTCGAACCAGGCGCGGATCTCATCGGGTGTGGCTGCGACAGCCGGATCGGAGTCTCGGATGCTGGAGGCCACTCCCAAGGCCGAGGCGGTGACGATCGCATCGATGCGCGCGCGCAGCGCTGCGTCGCTCTCCGCCGTCGCTGAAGCGGTGCCCACGGTGTCGGCGAGCACCGCCCGGAGCCGCTCCGGGCGGTCGACGATGCGGCGTCCGAACTGCGCGACGACCTCGACGAGCACGCCGTCGAAGTCAGGATCGTCGAACGGGGGTCTCGGTCGCTCGGACATCGACCATCACGCCCCACCAGGCGCGTCGCGCCGTTCAGTCGCGTCGTCGCGGACCTCGCGCGTCCAAGCGGATCCGTCCCACCAGCGCAGCGCACGCTCTTGGAGCGGATCGTCGTACCAGCCGGGGACCGGCGCGCGCGAGGCAGGATCAGGCGGAGATAACGCGTTGGCGAGCGAAGGCGTCTTCGGAGCGGCCGGCGCGGCTGCGCCATCGGGCAAGGACGCGGGGGCTCCGTCGGGGGGAGAATCGTCGACAGGACGAACCGAGCCTTCAGCCGAGGACACGCGGTTCACAGATGCCGGCCCCGTTGCGTCGCCTCCCGGCTGCGCGGCGGTATCCCGGCGGTCGACGAAGTACAGGCATAGCGCGAACAGCAGCAGAATGACGGCGTTCGAGTAGCTCGCGAGCTCGGGCTCTCCGGCGAAGATCGGCACACAGGCGATCAAGATGACGAAGTACGCGAGGGGCAGCATCCGGAACCGCTGGGGGAGGCTCGTATCGCGCGACATCGCGATGCCCAGCACAACGCCGGCGGCCAGGATGATCCACGCGAGGATGCCGGTGGCGAAGAAGGCTTCGGGGATGATCAGCGTCAGCAGCCCCGACACGAGCACCGCCGCGAAGAGCGCCGCGAGCGCCCATGCCGCGATGCGCGCGACCTTGCTGCCGGCGGTCAGCCCGCTCAGCGCGAAGATCGCCCATCCGGCGGCGACCGCGAGCGAGTCGATGATCGCGAGCACGGTGAACAGGGCAGGAGCGTCCTCCACGATCAACGTGCCGACGAAGCGGCACAGCGCAGCGATCGCGAATACGATCGCGGCGGCCTGCGCCGGGGGCCCGAGTCGCGACAGAGCGCCCGGCATTCGTATCACTCCTGGGCGCGCTTCCCTCCAGCGGGCGGGAATGGCCTCGCCAGGGGGAGCTGAGGGCGCAGAAGGAACACGGGGCAGAGCGTCATCGCTCATCGCGGCCTCCTCATCGGGTATGCAAAGGCCTGTTCGGGTGCTCACAGCATAGGACCAGGCGCCCCGAGAGGCGAGAGTCGATCACTGTTGCTTCAGCGGCACTTCAACGCCCCTTCAGGTCAGCGGTGACTTGAGACAGCAAGGCCCGAGACGATAGGCTGAGGAGTCGCTTTGTGCGCACTTTCACTACCCACCCGCCGTTGTCGTCTCGACAGATGAGGTTCAACGGCCCGATAAATGTCCACTACGGAGCACTAACTACATGACAACCGCAACGACCAAGGCGCCCAAGCAGGTCGCGATCAACGACATCGGATCTGCTGATGACTTCCTCGCCGAGGTCGAGAAGACTCTGAAGTTCTTCAATGACGGCGACCTCATCGAGGGCACCGTCGTCAAGATCGACCGTGACGAGGTGCTCCTCGACGTCGGTTACAAGACCGAGGGTGTCATCCCCTCCCGCGAGCTCTCCATCAAGCACGACGTCGACCCGAACGAGGTCGTCAAGGTCGGCGACACGGTCGAAGCCCTCGTCCTCCAGAAGGAAGACAAGGAAGGCCGCCTCATCCTGTCGAAGAAGCGCGCTCAGTACGAGCGTGCCTGGGGCGATGTGGAGAAGATCAAGGAAGCCGACGGCGTCGTGACCGGCCAGGTCATCGAGGTCGTCAAGGGCGGCCTGATCGTCGACATCGGCCTGCGCGGCTTCCTCCCCGCCTCGCTCATCGAACTGCGCCGCGTGCGCGACCTGACCCCGTACCTGGGCCAGGAGCTCGAGGCGAAGATCCTGGAGCTCGACAAGAACCGCAACAACGTGGTGCTGTCGCGCCGTGCGCTCCTCGAGCAGACGCAGAGCGAGAGCCGCACGAACTTCCTCAACAACCTGCACAAGGGCCAGGTCCGCAAGGGCGTCGTCTCGTCGATCGTCAACTTCGGTGCGTTCGTCGACCTCGGCGGCGTGGACGGTCTCGTGCACGTCTCCGAGCTCAGCTGGAAGCACATCGAGCACGCCAGCGAGGTCGTCGAGGTGGGCCAGGAGGTCACCGTCGAGATCCTCGAGGTCGACCTCGACCGCGAGCGCGTGTCGCTCTCGCTGAAGGCGACTCAGGAAGACCCGTGGCAGGTGTTCGCCCGCACCCACGCGATCGGCCAGGTCGCGCCGGGCAAGGTCACGAAGCTCGTGCCCTTCGGTGCGTTCGTTCGCGTCGCCGACGGCATCGAGGGCCTCGTGCACATCTCCGAGCTCTCCTCGAAGCACGTCGAGCTCGCGGAGCAGGTCGTCTCGGTGGGTGAAGAGGTCTTCGTGAAGATCATCGACATCGACCTCGACCGCCGCCGCATCTCGCTCAGCCTCAAGCAGGCCAACGAGGGCGTCGACCCCGAGGGCACCGAGTTCGACCCGGCGCTCTACGGCATGCTCACCGAGTACGACGAGCAGGGCAACTACAAGTTCCCCGAGGGCTTCGACCCGGAGACGAACGAGTGGAAGGAAGGCTTCGAGACCCAGCGCGAGAAGTGGGAGCAGGAATACGCTGCCGCCCAGGCTCGCTGGGAGGCCCACAAGAAGCAGGTCGCGGCCGCCATGGCTGCCGAGGCCGACTTCGGCGGTGCGGCTGCAAGCGGTTCGTTCACGAGCGAGTCGGCTGGCGCCGGCACGCTCGCCGACGACGAGTCGCTGGCCGCGCTTCGCGAGAAGCTCTCCAGCAACAACTGAGCCTAGACGTTCAGTGAAGCGGCCGGTCCCCCCACGGGGGCCGGCCGCTTCTGTTCGAGGGCACGGGTCGTGGCGGCGCCTGTCCATCGCGCCTCGACGCGGATGGCAGACTGTCGGAATCATGAGCACCTCAGCAAGGAGGCCGGGCCGGCCGCAACGTGGCACCCGCACCATCGACCGCGAGATGATCGGCGAGGCGACGGTGCGCGTGCTGAGCACCCTCGGCGCCGGGGAACTCTCGATGTCCAAGATCGCGGCGGAGCTCGGGGTGCGCTCGCAGAGCCTGTATCACCACGTGAGCACGCTCTCCGACGCGGTGAACGCTGCCCGGAGCGTGCTGTGTGCGGCAGTCGACCTCCGCGTGTTCGAGACCGACGACTGGCACGACGCCGTCGTACGCTTCGCTGACACCTACTACCTGGCGTTCAGCCCGCTCAGGCAGGCGAGCTCTGTCTTCTTCTTGCATCGCATCACCGACCCGACGACCCTGCGGGTGTACGAGTCGTTCCTCGCGCGGGCCGAGCGGGCAGGGCTCACCGGCGCTCCGGCACTGCAGCTGCTGCTCGATGTCGAGCACAGCGTGTTCTCGCTCATCTTCGAGCAGACGTCATGGAGCACGCTCTTCTCGTCCGAGGCCATCGAACAGGGCGACTTCCCGCGACTCGAGGCCTCGCTGCCGCAGCGCGACCTCGGTTCCGATGCGATCCGCGCACGCGTTCGGAAGGTCGCGCTGAGTCTGGTCCGAGGAGTCTGAGCCGCACGCCAAGGGCGCGTTGACAGCATCCTTCGCCGCCTATATCTTCATCGTGAAGATTATTTCCGGCGGACGAAGGAGTCCCGTGGTCACTCGTGACCTGGCGCTTGTGAACGCGCAGCTCATCACCAACACCGAAGCGGACGCCGAAGCGACCGCGGTGCTCGTGACCGGCGGACGGATCGCGCTGCTCGGCCGCGACGCGCACGTGAGCGCGCGGGCGCGCGACCTCGGCATCGAGGTGCGCGACCTCGAAGGCGCGGTGATCACCCCCGGCCTGTTCGACTCGCACACCCATCCTCATTGGGCGGCCGAACTGACCCGAGGCATTGACTTCGGCGGAATCGACACCGTCAGCGAACTGCAGGCGGCCACCGCCGCCTACGCTGCGACACTGCCTCCGGGCGCCTGGGTCGTCGGCTGGAATCTCGAGTTCGACGCCTTCGCCGACACGGGAGTGAACGGCAGACTGTTCGACCACGCCTGCGATGGCCGGCCGTTCGCGGCCATGTTCTACGACCTGCATACGGCGATCGCCAATCCGGCGGCGCTCGCAGCGGCGGGGATCGTGAACCGTCCGCGGTTCGATGACACGTCCGAGCTGGTCGTCGACGAGGCGGGCGAACTCACCGGAGAGCTTCGCGAGTCCACGGCGTATCGACTCGTCTTCGACGTGATCCCTCCCCTCGGGCACGACGAGGAGCGAGACCGACTTCGAGATATGTTCCGGCGCTTCACGGCGGTCGGACTCACCGGCGGCGCGATCATGGACGGCAAGCCGCGAACAGTCGACCTCATCGAAGAAATCGAAGCGCGCGGAGAGCTCGATCAGCGACTCGTCGTGCACCACTGGCACGCCGTGCACGACGATGACGCGGCGATCACCCGCGTCATCGCAGCGAAGGATCGACGAGGGACCCTCTGGGAGACCAACGCGGTCAAGCTGTTCAGCGACGGTGTCATCGACACCGGAACGGCGCTGCTCCACGAGGCCGATGCCTGCGGCGACGGCGAGCACGCCTTCTGGCCGGACTGGGGTCGCTTCCAAGAGGTCGTGCGCGCATATCACGACGCGGGCATGCTCATCGCGACGCACGCCGTCGGCGATCTCGCAGTGAATCAGGTGCTCGAGACGTATCGGGGCCTCGCCGAGCGCGACGGGTCGCCGGCTCACTCGATCGAGCATCTCGAGGTACTCGCCGACGAAGATCTCACGGCGCTCGCGGGATCGGGCATCACGGCCTCCATGCAGCCGCTCCACATGCAGTGGCGCGCGCCCGATCTGAGCGACAACTGGGCGGCGCGACTCGGCACTCGCGCCGGCACCGGTTACCGAGTGCGGGCCGTGCTCGACACCGGCACGCGAGTGGTGCTCGGCTCCGACTGGCCGGTCGCGCACTACGACCCTCGCATCGGCATGGCGTGGGCACGCGGCCGTCACGCGCCCGAATCGGCATCGGCCCACGTGTTCGAACCCGATCAGCGGCTCACCGGCGATGAAGCGCTCCGCGCCTACACGCTGTGGCCGGCACAGGCTCGGGGATACATGGATCGGGGCCTGCTCGCGCCGGGCGCGGTCGCCGATCTCACGATCTGGGGCGGTGATCCGGTCGCCGCCAGCCCCGAAGAACTCATCGCTATCGAGATCGTCGCCACCATCGTCGACGGCCGGATCGTCCACGACTCCACCCCAGCGCCGATGGCGGCTTCCAGTTCACGCCCCTGACCCCTCACCACTCACCACTCACCACTCACAGATTGGTACAGCGATGCAACACGACGACGTGCTCACGGTGCTCGAATCCGACGAAGCGCTCCACGGGCGATTCACCGGCGGGCAGCTGCTCTCGCTCTCCGTCTTCACCCTCATCATTCCGGTCATCGCGCTCATCGCGGTGGGGAGCTCGCTCGCATGACTCGGCAGCGCGAATTCACCGACACCTCGACCATGCCGCTCACCCGCGCGGAGAAGAAATGGGGGTTCCTCGCGACGTTCGGGAACACCACCTCCGCGGCGATCGCGACGTGGAGCTTCGTCGCCGGCGCGACGGTCGCGTACTACCTCGGCACGGTCCAGGGCATCATCACGACCATGGCCGGCGTACTCATCGGGCTGTTCCTCGTGCTACTCGCGGCCCTGCCAGTCTCGCAGCGCTACGGGCTGGAAGCGGTGCGCTCGCTCCGCCCCTCGTTCGGAGTGCGCGGCAGCGTCTTCGGGGTGATCCTCGTCTTCGCGACGCTCATCGGCTGGAACTCCGTGCTCGCCATCGTGCTCATGCAATCCGCATCGGCCACCATGCAGACCATGGGGGTGCTCCCAGATGGCGCCGCCCAGTTCGCCCAGATCGCGATCCTGGTGCTTGCAGTGGCACTCGTATTCGTCATCGTGAGCCGCGGCGCGGGCGCGCTCAGGTGGGCGGGGCCGGTCATCACCGTCGCGGTGATCCTGCTCGGGATCCTCATGCTCGTGTTCCTGCTCACGACCTTCGGCTGGGAGGCGATCGTAGCCGCGGAACCGCTCGCGCCGTTCGAGCAGTCGCACCTGAACGTGATGATCATCGTCGAACTCGGTGTCGCGAGCGGTCTGTCGTGGTGGCCGTACCTCGGAAGCATCACGCGGTACAGCCGCAGCGTTAACTCGGCGATTGCGCCGAGCCTGCTCGGCCTCGGCGTCATCATGTCGCTCGTCTGCGGCCTCGGGGTCATGACCATGCTCATGCTCCCGGATTCGGGCGGCAACCCGGTCTTCCTGCTCGCGAACACCGGCGGGGTGTGGTTCGGCCTCGGCGGGCTGCTCTTCCTCTTCTTCGCGAACATCGGCACCATGATGGTCGGCACCTACACGAGCGTGCTCGCGCTCAAGCAGACCCCTGGCATCGAGTCGCGCATCAGCTGGCGGGGCGCGACGGTGCTCACGCTCGTGCCCGTGCTCATCGTCTCGATCTTCTTCGGTGACGCGTTCCTCGCCTCGTACCCGACCTTCCTCGCGTTCTCCGGCGTGCTCATGGCCCCGATCTGCGGCATTCAGATCGTCGACTATTTCGTCATCCGCAAGCAGTCGCTCGACGCGAGCGGCCTGTACTCAACCACTCGCGGCGGCAGCTACTGGTACTCGGGCGGCTTCAATATCGCCGGGTTCGCCGCGATGATCGTCGGCATGGTGGTGTTCTTCGTCGTCTTCGACCCCATCGCGTATGTGCCGCGTGATGGGTTCGGATTCCTTGGGGCCAGCATCCCGAGCGCGATCGTCTCGGGAGTCGTCTACTACCTCGCCTTCCGGGGCGTGCGGACACGGGTGCCCGCACGGTGAGCATCGATACGGATGTGCTCGTGCTCGGTGGCGGGCTCGCAGGGCTCGCCACCGCCGATGCCCTCCGCGAGTCGGGACGCGCCGTCACGCTGCTCGAGGCGCAGGGCCGACTCGGCGGGCGCACCCACGGCGAGTACTGGAAGCCCGCGGGCCGCCGCATCGACCTGGGCGGCACCTGGCTGCTCCCATCGTTCACCGAGTCGTTCGGGCTGCTGCGTGAACTCGGCATCGGCACGCTCGACTCTCCCGAGCCCGCCCGCTGGCTGACGCACTTCCGCGACGGCACCGCGAACCGCGAACAGCTGACGCTCGGGGAGCGAGGCGAGCTCGAGGCCGCGCTCGCCCGTCTCGGCGGGTTCGTCGGAAGGGAGCCGATGCCCGTCTCGGCTGAGCGGGCTCTCGAATCCGCCCGGTCGGGCGATGCACCCATGAGTGCGCTCATCGAGGACTGGCTGCGCGCCACGCAGCGATACCTCGCCGGGGCCCCGCTCGAAACGGTCGATGCCGATCATCTGCTCCTTCCGCCGGACGACATCGCGGACCCTGAGCATTACCGCACCCAGATTGAGGGCACGACCCGCACGCTCGTGACGGCGCTCGCGGAGCGGAGCACCGCCGATGTGCGGCTCGGTGTCGGCGCCACAGGAATCGCCCGTTCTGGCGACCGCCTCCGCGTGGCGACGGATGCCGGGCCAGCACTCTCTGCCCGGCACGTCGTCGTCGCGCTCCCGCTCAACTGCCTGCGCGATCTCTCGCTCGAACCGGGCGTGCTCGGGGAATACGCCGAGCTCGCCGCGGCCGGGCACGCGGGTGCCTCGCACAAGGACTGGCTCATCCTCGACGGAGTCGAGGAGCACTTCCGCGTCTTCGGCTCGCACGGGCCATACGGGTACTTCCGTTCGGAGGAGCGGCTCGCCGACGGCGGCATGCTCTGTGTCGGGCTCGCACCCTCGGCCGATGGCGTGCTCGGCACCGACGAACTGCAGTCGGAGTTGCGCGCGAACTACGTTCCGCGCGCGACGATCCGCGCACGCACGAGCCACAATTGGAACGCCGACCGGTACGCGCGAGGCACATGGTTCGTGCCGCGGCCCGGCCAGTACGCGACCCTCGACGGCCTCATCGCCGGCTCGCCCCGGCTGCAGCTCGTCGGCGGAGATCTCGACCCGGAGTTCCCCGGCACGATCGAGGGCGCGCTCCGCAGCGGCCGTCGCGCCGCACAGCACCTGCTCGCCTCGAACTGAAAGAACCATGCCCGCACATACCGCCCACCCAGGAATGATCAACGGCCGCGTCTCCCACTGGTGGGAGACGATCGGCGCGCCGGCGAGCCGCGCTCCACTGCCGGGCGACGCGCGCTGCGACGTGGCGATCGCCGGCGCCGGGTACACCGGGCTGTGGACCGCCTACTATCTCAAGCAAGCACAGCCCGACCTCGACATCGCGATCATCGAACAGGAGCACGCCGGTTACGGCGCATCGGGCCGGAACGGCGGCTGGCTCACGAACTCGATCACCGGCGGACGCACGCAATACCTGCGCAGCCATGGCCGAGACGCAGCCGAACGCTTCCAGCGCGAGATGAACGCGACCGTCGACGAGGTGATCCGTGTCACGCGTGCGGAGGGAATCGACGCCGACGTCGTCAAGGGCGGCGAGTTCAATGTCGCCTACACCCCGGCGCAGGAACGGCGGCTCCGGGCGTTCGCCGCGGCGGAGCAGTCGTGGAACCACACCGACCTCCGACTGCTCGAGGCCCCCGAGGCGCAGTCGAAGATCAACGTCGCGAACACGCGCGCAGCGGTGTGGCATCCGCACGCAGCTCGGATTCAACCCGCGAAGCTCGCCGCCGGACTCGCCGACGCGGTCGAGCGGCTCGGCGTGCGGATCTACGAGCAGACCAGGGTGCAGGAGATCGAGCCGCGCACCCTCCGCACATCACGCGGAGTGGTCACGGCCGACATCGTCGTCCGTGCGACCGAGGGCTTCACCGCGCGCCTCAAGCGCGAGCGACGCACCTGGCTCCCCATGAACTCGTCGCTGATCGCCACCGAGCCGCTCCCTGCCGAAGTGTGGGATCAGCTGGGCTGGAACCAGGGCGAGGTGCTCGGCGACTTCGCACACGTCTACATGTACGCGCAGCGCACCGCTGACGACCGCATCGCCCTCGGCGGCCGCGGCGTGCCCTACCGGTACGGCTCGCAGACCGACAATGACGGATCGACGCAGGCCATCACCGCGACGACCCTCGGCGAAATCCTCTACCGGCTCTTCCCGCAAGCCGCGGGCGCGCGCATCGATCACCTGTGGTCCGGCGTACTCGGAGTGCCGCGCGACTGGGCGGCCACTGTCGGTCTCGAACGCCAGACCGGCATGGCCTGGGCCGGCGGCTACGTCGGCACCGGAGTCACCTCGACGAACCTCGCGGGCCGCACCCTCACCGACCTGATCCTCGAGCGCAGCACCGATATCGTCGATCTGCCGTGGGTGAACCACCGGGTGCGCCGATGGGAGCCCGAGCCGCTGCGGTGGATCGCGACGAAAACGCTGTACGCGGCCTACGGCATGGCGGACCAGAGCGAACTCGCCGGGCGCGAGACCACGTCCCCGATCGCACACCTTGCCGACTTCGTCACAGGAAAGCCCTGACCGCGCGCTCGGCCAGGCGGCTCCCCATCAGACCGGCGTCGGCCGCCTGGTTCGACGCACCCGTCGCACCACGAAGAGCCCCGCGACGACGACGAACACGACGCCCGCGATCACGAGGATCGGCAGCACGATCGCCGCGAGCGTGAGCAGTACGCTGCCGATATCCTCCAGGGTGCTCATGACGGGTGCGGCGGCGCCGGCGGTGAGCGTATTGAGCGCCGGACGGGCCAGCGCCTTGACCACATGCACCGTCAGGGCGAGGCCTGCCCCGATCGCAATGGGCACCCACCGGTCGGAGGAGAAGAACTCTGCCGGATCGGTCACTGCGACAGTCTCGGAGGCGACGCCGCTGCCGAACACGATTCCTCCGCTCGTGGGCCGGATGATCGTCTGCAGCCAGTCGTTCACCGAATCGACCAGCGGTATCTTGTCGGCGACGATCTCGACGACCAGCAGCAGTCCGAGCACGCCGAGCACCCACTCGTTCGACAGCCATTGCCACGCGGCAGGCAGGTCCACGGCTCCGATGAACCGGTCCGCCACGCCGAGCGCGAGCAATGGCACGTATGCGTTCATGCCGGCCGCGATCGCCAGCCCGGCTCCCGTCAGGATCTCGAGCACGCGGCCCCCTCTCATCCGGCACGACACTCATCCGGCGCGACGTTCATCTCGTACGCGCCATTGTGGCACCGTCGCTAGAGTTGACGGATGCTGCTGATCGGCCTCACCGGCGGGATCGCGTCGGGCAAGTCCCTTGTCGCCGACCGCCTTGAGTCCCTCGGGGCCGTGCACATCGACGCCGACGTCATCGCCCGCCAAGTGGTGGAGCCCGGCACGCCAGCGCTCGAGGCGATCAGACAGGCCTTCGGCGAGGGGGTTCTGCGCCCAGACGGCTCGCTCGATCGACCCGCGCTCGGGGCGCTCGTGTTCGGCGACCGGCAGCGACTCGACCGCCTCAACGCGATCGTTCACCCCGCTGTCAAGCAGCGCGTCGCGGAGCGCATCGCGGAGGCAAGCGACGCCGACCCCGACGCCGTCGTGGTGTACAACGTGCCGCTGCTCGTCGAAGCGGGACGCGCTCACGAACTCCCGTTCGATCACATCGTCGTCGTCGATGCACCCGCCGCACTCCGCCTGCAGCGCATGGTGGAGCACCGCGGGCTGTCGCGTGACGACGCCGAACGTCGGATCGCCTCACAGGCCTCCGACGCTGACCGTCTCGCTGCGGCGGACATCGTCATCCGGAACGACGGTCCCGTCGCTCGAACGCTCGAGCAGGTCGACGCCCTCTGGGCCCGACTCAAGCACGAGACCGCCGCGGCTGACTCGACTTCCCGCAGCGGCTGACCTCCGCGCCGTCCCAGGGGGAGCGGCGCCCGATCCAGCGCACTGTCGGGGGAGCGGCGTACCCTGGAACCGTGCAACCCACCCGTTCAGTGCGCCCCTTCGAAGTGGTCAGCGAGTACAAGCCGAGCGGCGACCAGCCGCAGGCGATCGCCGAGCTTGCAGCCCACATCAATGCTGGCGAGACCGACGTCGTGCTGCTCGGGGCGACCGGTACCGGAAAGTCTGCGACCACCGCGTGGCTCATCGAGGCGGTTCAACGCCCCACGCTCGTGCTCGCGCACAACAAGACGCTTGCGGCCCAGTTGGCGAACGAGTTCCGGGAACTCCTGCCCAACAACGCAGTCGAGTACTTCGTCAGCTACTACGACTACTACCAGCCAGAGGCGTACGTTCCGCAGACCGACACCTTCATCGAGAAGGACTCGTCGATCAACGCCGAGGTCGAGCGCTTGCGGCACTCGACCACGAACTCGCTCCTGAGCCGGCGCGACGTCGTCGTCGTATCGACCGTCTCGTGCATCTACGGGCTCGGCGCCGCCGAGGAATACCTCGACGCCATGGTGGCGCTGCAGGTCGGCCAGATGGTGCCGCGCGACGTCCTCATTCGCGAGTTCGTCGCGATGCAGTATCAGCGCAATGATGTCGATTTCTCCCGAGGCAAGTTCCGCGTGCGCGGCGACACCATTGAGATCATCCCCGTGTACGAAGAGCACGCGATCCGCATCGAGATGTTCGGCGACGAGATCGAGGCGCTCTACGAGCTGCACCCGCTCACCGGCGAGGTCATCCGGCGGATGGATGCGGTCTCGGTGTTCCCGGCCACCCACTACGCGGCCAGCCCCGAGACGATGAAGCGAGCGATCGGCAGCATCAAGGCCGAACTGGCCGAGCGACTGCCCGAACTCGAGCGACAGGGGAAGCTGCTCGAGGCCCAGCGTCTGCGCATGCGCACGACCTTCGATCTCGAGATGATGGAGCAGATCGGCTTCTGCAACGGCATCGAGAACTACTCGCGCCATATCGACGGCCGGCAGGCAGGGGAACCGCCGCACTGCCTGCTCGATTACTTCCCCGACGACTTCCTCGTCGTCATCGACGAGTCACACGTCACGGTGCCTCAGATCGGGGCCATGTACGAGGGAGACGCATCGCGAAAGCGCACGCTCGTCGACTTCGGCTTCCGTCTGCCGAGCGCACTCGACAACCGGCCGCTGCGCTGGGAGGAGTTCCTCGACCGCGTCGGTCAGAAGGTGTACCTCTCGGCCACACCTGGCCGCTATGAACTCGGCGTGAGCGACAGCATCGTCGAGCAGATCATCCGTCCGACCGGGCTGGTCGACCCCGCCATCGTGGTGAAGCCGTCGAAGGGGCAGATCGATGACCTGCTCGAAGAGATCCGCCTGCGTGTGGAGCGCGACGAGCGCGTGCTCGTGACCACCCTCACCAAGAAGATGGCCGAGGAGCTCACCGACTTCCTTGGCGAGCACGGCGTTCGCGTACGCTACCTGCACTCCGACGTCGACACACTGCGTCGCGTCGAACTGCTCACAGAGCTCCGTGCGGGCATCTACGACGTGCTCGTGGGCATCAACCTGCTTCGAGAGGGCCTCGACCTGCCCGAGGTATCGCTCGTCGCGATCCTCGACGCCGACAAGGAGGGGTTCCTTCGCTCATCGACGTCTCTCATCCAGACGATCGGCCGCGCTGCCCGAAACGTCTCGGGCGAGGTGCATATGTACGCCGACACCGTCACCGACTCGATGCGCCACGCCATCGACGAGACGAACCGGCGCCGTGAGAAGCAGGTCGCGTACAACGCCGAGCACGGCATCGATCCGACGCCGCTTCGGAAGCGCATCGCCGACATCACCGAGGTGCTCGCTCGCGAAGAGGCCGACACCGCCGCGTTGCTCGCCGCACGCGACGGCAAGAAGAAGGGTGCTGCCGTTCCCCGCCGCAAGGGCCTGGCGGCATCCGGCGCCGAAGAGCTCGAGACGATCATCGCCGATCTGAACGACCAGATGCTCGCGGCCGCGGGGGAGTTGAAGTTCGAGCTGGCAGCCCGACTTCGCGACGAGGTGGCCGATCTCAAGAAGGAACTGCGGCAGATGGAGGCGGCCGGGCACGTGCGCTAACCCCCTGGTCAGCCCGCTGTCAGTGGCGCGCCGTAACATTGGCTGAGTGCTGAATCCCCCTTCTTCCGGTGCCCAGGCGGTCACGAGCGACCACGCGCCCGCCGGGGCCCATGCGGTCTCCGCAGCCGATACGGCGCCGTCCTCCGCTGTGCTCAGCGTGCGCGGTGCACGCGTGCACAATCTGCGCAACGTCGACCTCGAGATCCCTCGCGACTCGCTGGTCGTCTTCACCGGGTTGTCCGGTTCGGGGAAGTCCTCGCTGGCCTTCGACACGATCTTCGCGGAAGGACAGCGCCGCTACGTCGAATCGCTTTCCGCGTACGCACGTCAGTTCCTCGGGCAGGTCGACCGCCCCGATGTCGACTTCATCGAGGGACTCAGCCCGGCGGTCTCGATCGACCAGAAGTCCACTAACCGCAACCCCCGCTCGACGGTGGGCACCATCACCGAGATCTACGACTACATGCGGCTCCTGTGGGCGCGCGTGGGCGTGCCGCACTGCCCGACCTGCGGCGAGCAGATCCAGCGCCAGACGGTGCAGCAGATCGCCGACCAGCTCATGGAACTGGAGCACGGCACGCGCTACCAGGTGCTCAGTCCCGTCGTGGTGCAGCGGAAGGGCGAGTTCGTCGACCTCTTCCGTGAGCTATCCGCCGCTGGTTACTCGCGCGCCATCGTCGACGGCGAGACCGTGCAACTCGCCGACCCGCCCAAGCTGAAGAAGCAGGTTAAGCACGACATCGCTGTGGTGGTCGACCGCCTCGTGGCGTCAGACGAGATCCTTTCGCGCCTCACCGATTCGCTCGAGACCGCGCTGTCACTCACCGACGGCATCGTGAAGGTCAACTTCGTCGACCAGGAGGGCGACGGCGCGTGGCGAAGCTTCAGCGAGAAGCTCTCCTGCCCGAACGGTCATCCCGTGCAGCTCACGGAGATCGAACCCCGCACGTTCTCGTTCAACGCTCCATTCGGCGCCTGCCCCGAATGCTCGGGCATCGGCACTCGCATGTCGGTCGACTCCGAGCTGCTCATCGGCGACCCGTCGCTGAGCCTCAATGAAGGCGTGATCCTGCCCTGGGCGCAACAGGGCAAGGGCGTGTACAGCTACTTCCAGAAGCTTCTCGACGGGTTGGCGCAGGAGCTCGGCTTCGACCTCGACACACCGTGGGAGGACCTGCCCGAGGAGGCCCGCGCGGCCGTCATCGAGGGCAATGACTTCGACGTACGCGTGCGCTGGCGCAACCGTTACGGGCGCGAAGTGAAGTACACCACCGGGTTCGAGGGCGTCGTCCCGTACATCGAGCGCAAGTACGCCGAGGCCGAGACCGATGTGCAACGCGAGCGGTTCCAGGCGTACCTGCGTGAGATCCCGTGCCCGGTGTGCGAGGGCAAGCGACTGAAGCCAGAGGTGCTCTCCGTGCTCGTCGACGGCCGGAGCATCGCCGATGTGACCGACCTCAGCCTCGACAACGCCTTCGAGTTCATGCAGTCGCTCGTGCTCACCGAGCGGCAATCGCGGATCGCCGCGCAGGTGCTGCGCGAGATCAGGCTGCGACTCGAGTTCCTCATCGAGGTGGGGCTGAACTACTTGAACCTGGCCCGCGCGGCAGGCACGCTCTCGGGCGGTGAGGCGCAGCGCATCAGGTTGGCGACGCAGATCGGTTCCGGCCTCACTGGCGTGCTGTACGTGCTCGACGAGCCGAGCATCGGTCTCCACCAGCGCGACAATCGCCGGCTCATCGACACGCTCGTGAAGCTCAAGAACCTGGGCAACACGCTGATCGTGGTCGAGCACGACGAGGACACCATCCGCACGGCCGACTGGATCGTCGACATCGGTCCGGGCGCCGGCGAGCACGGCGGTACGGTCGTGCACTCCGGCGGCTACGTCGACCTGCTCGACAACCGTCGCTCGGTGACGGGCGACTACCTCAGTGGACGGCGCAGCATCGAAGTGCCGAAGAAGCGCCGTCCCATCGATCGCGAGCGGATCCTCACAGTCGTCGGTGCGCGCGAGAACAACCTCAGGAACGTCACGGTCGAGTTCCCGCTCGGCGTGTTCACGGCGGTCACCGGCGTGAGCGGTTCCGGCAAGTCGTCCCTGGTGAACGACATCCTCTACAAGGTGTTGGCGAACCGGCTGAACGGAGCGAGACAGATCCCCGGCAAGCACACTCGCGTCACCGGTCTCGACAACCTCGACAAGGTCGTGCACGTCGACCAGGCGCCGATCGGCCGGACGCCTCGCTCGAACCCGGCGACGTACACGGGCGTGTTCGACAAGATCCGCAGTCTCTTCGCCGAGACCACTGAGGCGAAGGCCCGCGGATATTTGCCCGGGCGATTCAGCTTCAACGTGAAGGGCGGGCGCTGCGAGCACTGCGCCGGTGACGGCACGATCAAGATCGAGATGAACTTCCTGCCCGACGTCTACGTCACCTGCGAGGTGTGCGGCGGGGCGCGCTACAACCGAGACACCCTCACTGTGCACTACAAGGGCAAGAACATCGCCGAGGTGCTCGACATGCCGATCAGCGAGGCGGCCGAGTTCTTCGAGCCGATCTCGAGCATCCACCGCTACCTGAAGACGCTCGTCGACGTCGGTCTCGGCTACGTCAGGCTCGGGCAGAGCGCCACGACGCTCTCCGGGGGAGAGGCGCAGCGCGTCAAGCTCGCGACCGAGCTCCAGCGCCGATCGAATGGACGCAGCGTCTACGTGCTCGACGAACCGACCACCGGTCTGCACTTCGAGGATGTGCGCAAGTTGCTCCTCGTGCTCTCGGGGCTCGTCGCCAAGGGCAACACCGTCATCGTGATCGAACACAACCTCGATGTGATCAAGAGCGCTGATTGGGTCATCGATCTCGGCCCCGAGGGCGGATCCGGCGGCGGCACTGTCGTGGCCACCGGCACGCCCGAGCAGGTTGCGAAGAAGAAGGGCAGTCACACGGGTCGATTCCTCGCTGAGATCCTTAAGCCATGAGGGCGCCCGTGCCGAGCACCACAGAGTCCAGCGTTCGCGGCTCGACCGGGCACGTCCTCGACTCGCACGGGTTGAGCAACCCGGTTGACTACCGGCCGCGGCCGGGAGAGATTCCGACCGCGCCCGGTGTGTACCGGTTCCGCGGACCCGACCGCCGCGTGCTGTACGTCGGCAAGGCGAAGAACCTGCGCGCGAGGCTGTCGAACTACTTCGCTCCGCTCCGCACGCTGCACGAGCGTACCAGGCGGATGGTCACGACCGCCACATCGGTCGAGTGGACGGTCGTGGGGAGCGATATCGAGGCTCTGCAGCTCGAGTACACCTGGATCAAGGAGTTCGAGCCGCCGTTCAACATCAAGTTCCGCGACGACAAGTCATACCCCTATCTCGCAGTGACGCTCGCCGACGAAGCCCCTCGGGTCATGGTGACCCGCAACCACCGCATCAAGGGCGCCAAGTACTTCGGGCCGTACCCGAAGGTGTGGGCGGTGCGCGAGACGATCGACCTGATGATCAAGGCGTTCCCGATCCGCACCTGCTCCGATTCGAGCTACAAGCGGGCCATGGACTCTGGGCGGCCCTGCTTCCCGGGGCAGATCGGCCGTTGCGGCGGTCCGTGCTCTGGCCGCGTCTCGATCGCGGAGCACCGCGAGATCGTCGGCCAGTTCGTCGCCTTCATGGCCAGCCACGACCGTTCGGTGATCACGCGCATGCGCAAGCAGATGCAGGATGCCGCTGCCGCCCAGGACTACGAGGTCGCCGCGACCCTGCGCGACCGAGTGCTGGCGCTCGAGGCAGTGCTCGAGAAGAGCGCCGTCGTGCTCCCGGAGTCGGTTAACAGCGACCTCTTCGGCATCGAGCACGACGAACTCGCCGCAGCGGTGCAGCAGTTCATCGTGCGCGGAGGACGCATCCGCGGTGTGCGCAGCTGGGTCGTCGACAAGGAACTCGATCTCGGCCTCGCCGAGCTCGTCGATTCGGTATTGCAGAGCGCGTACGAGAACGACGAACCGCCCGGCGAGATCATCGTGCCGGAACTGCCCGACGACAGCGAAGCCCTCGAGCAGTGGCTGCGCGGCATGCGAGACGGCCGGGCGGTGCGTCTGAGGACGGCGCGACGAGGCGACAAGGCCGCACTGCTGCAGACGGCGACGCTGAATGCGAAGCACACGCTGGCCGTGTACAAGACGCGCCGCGCGGGCGACTTCGTCGCTCGGTCGCAAGCGCTCGCAGACATTCAAGAGGCGCTCGGGCTTGACGAGGCGCCCTTGCGCATGGAGGGCTACGACGTCTCGCACCTCGCCGGCACCAACATCGTCGCGTCGATGGTGGTCTTCGAAGACGGTGCCCCGAAGAAGAATCACTATCGTCGCTTCAGCATCCCTGAGTACGCCGATGACACCGAAGCGCTGTACCAGGTGCTCATGCGCCGGCTCGCACACATCGACGACGACCAGGATGAGCCCGATCCCGAGGCCGGACGGCCGGGCAAATTCGCCTACCGTCCCAACCTGCTGGTCGTCGACGGGGGGCAGCCACAGGTCGCTGCGGCGGCGCGCGCACTCGCCGATTCGGGAGTCGAGGGCATCGCGGTCTGCGGCATCGCGAAGCGGCTCGAGGAGATCTGGCTGCCCGGCGAAGACTTCCCGGTGATCCTGCCTCGCACGAGCGACGCGCTCTTCCTGTTCCAGCGGTTGCGCGACGAGGCCCACCGGTTCGCCATCAGCTACCAGCGGCAGAAGCGCCGGCGCGACATCGGGAGCGTGCTCGGCGAGATCCCGGGCCTCGGCCCGAGGCGCGTTCAGTCGCTCCTTCGACACTTCGGCTCGGTCGCACGGTTGAAAGCCGCGGAGGCCGATGCCGTCGCCGAAGTGCCGGGAATCGGGCCGGTGCTCGCCGAGACGATCGTGAAGGCCCTGCGTGCTCCCGCCCCCGAAGGGGGAGTGCCGATCGAGGCACCCGATGAGGAAGCAGCGGCGGACGCTCGATAGGCTGGAGGCTGCGATCAGGGGAGAGGGCGACATGAACGGCCAATCGGCGGCTCAAGAACTGCTGATCGTCACTGGCATGTCGGGCGCGGGCCGGTCCACCGTGGCCAAGGCGCTCGAGGACCTGGGCTGGTACGTGGTCGACAACCTGCCGCCGGTCATGCTTCGTCCGCTCACGGAGCTCGCCGAGAAGGCGGGGAGCGCGATCCCCAAGTTGGCCGCTGTCGTCGATGTGCGCGGCGGGCGGCTCTTCGCCGATGCGCAAGAAGCCATTACGGCGCTTCGCGACAACTCGAACGTGCGAATGCTCTTCCTGGAAGCCACTGACAGCGCCCTCGTGCGCCGCTTCGAGCAAGTGCGCCGGCCCCACCCGCTCCAGGAGAACGGCACCCTGCTCGACGGTATCGTCGCTGAGCGACGACGGCTCTCGGAACTTCGCGACGCCAGCGACATCATCATCGACACGACCGACTTCAACATCCACCAGCTCGCCACGACGATCCAGGAGAAGTTCGCCGAGGCCGACGCGCCCGGCGTCAAGGTCACCCTGGTGAGCTTCGGGTACAAGTACGGCTTGCCACAGGATGCCGACCTGGTCGCCGATGCCCGCTTCCTCCCGAATCCGTTCTGGACGCCTGAACTGCGCGACCATAACGGCACCGAGCCCCAAGTGAGCGACTACGTGCTGGCGCAGGATGGCGCTCGCCAGTTCATCGACACCTACGCGGCCGCGCTGGAACCGGTCCTCGCCGGGTACCAGCGGGAGAACAAGCGGCACGCGACCATCGCCATCGGCTGCACCGGCGGAAAGCACCGCTCCGTGGCCCTCGTCGAGGAGCTCGCGACCATGCTGCGCGGGCTGCCCGGGGTGGGAGTCAGCATCCGTCACCGGGATCTTGGCCGAGAATAGACTCTTCGGCCGATCCCGCACCCGCGCTCTCAGCAAAGGAAGACCAGTGGCACTCACCGCAGACGTCAAAGCAGAACTGCTCACCACGCGCACCGCTGCGACAGCGGAGCGGGCAGCGGAACTCGCGACCATCCTGCGCTTCGCCGGTGGACTTCACGTGATCTCGAGCCGAATCGCCATCGAAGCCGAGCTCGACTCCGCCGAGCTTGCGCGCCGAGTGCGCCAGAGCATCGCCGAGCTCTACGGCGTGCGCAGCGAGCTCCGCCTCATCTCAACACCGGGCGTAGGCCGGGGCGGCACGCACTTGGTGCGCGTGCTCGAGGGCGGCGAGACGCTCGCACGGCAGACGGGACTGCTCGATGCGCGGCGTCGACCGATCCGTGGCCTGCCGAACCGATTGACCACGGGCGCCAGGCCAGAGCTCGCAGCCGTGTGGCGCGGCGCTTTCCTCGCCGCTGGTTCGCTGACCGACCCGGGTCGCTCAGCGTCGCTCGAGCTCGTCTGCCCGGGCAATGAAGCCGCGATGGCGCTTGTGGGCGCAGCCGGCCGTCTCGAACTGCCCGCCAAGGCGCGCGAAGTACGCGGCGTGCACCGCGTCGTGATCCGCGACGGCGAGGCGATCGCGTCGATGCTGCGGCTCATGGGGGCGAGCGCAACGGTCGACGAGTGGGAGCGCCTGCGCCAGCGTCGTGAAGTGCGTGCGAACGCGAACCGGCTGGTCAACTTCGACGACGCGAACCTGCGTCGCTCGGCGCAGGCCGCTGTGGCGGCGTGCGCTCGCGTCGAGCGCGCCCTCGAGATCCTCGGCGACGAAGTGCCCGAGCACCTGCGATACGCGGGCGAGCTGCGTCTCCAGCACCGCGAGGCGAGCCTCGACGAGCTCGGTCACCAGGCGCAGCCTCCGATGACGAAGGACGCAGTCGCCGGGCGCATCCGCCGTCTCCTGGCGATGGCCGACAAGCGCGCCGCCGAGCTCGGCGTGCCGAGCACCGAGGCCGTACTGGGCAGCGACCTCGACGGGGCCTGAGCGGCTGGGCATTCCCGCCCAATTCCGGTCGCAGCCGAGCACGCCTCAGTAGACTCGAAGACGCGCCCCGCCGCTTCGACGTGCGGGATTCGAATCGCTAGGAGATACAGATGGCTGCGTACACCCTGCCCGACCTCGCCTATGACTACTCGGCGCTCGAGCCGAGCATCAGCGGCGCCATCATGGAACTGCATCACTCTAAGCACCACCAGGCCTACGTCACCGGCGCGAACACCGCACTCGAGAAGCTCGCCGAGGCCCGCGACAACAACGACTTCGCAAACGTCAACCGCCTCGAGAAGGATCTCGCCTTCAACCTCGGTGGCCACGTGAACCACTCGGTGTTCTGGACGAACATGTCGCCCGACGGAGGCGACAAGCCCACCGGCGAGCTGGCGACCGCGATCGACGACGCATTCGGCGGCTTCGAGAAGTTCCAAGCGCACTTCACGGCGACCGCGATGGGCGTGCAGGGCTCCGGCTGGGCAGTGCTCGCCTGGGACTCGCTCGGCCAGAAGCCGATCATCGTGCAGTTCTTCGACCAGCAGGCGAACTTCCCGATCGGTACCGTCCCGCTGCTCATGCTCGACGTGTGGGAGCACGCGTACTACCTCGACTACAAGAACGTTCGCGCCGACTACGTGAAGGCGTTCTGGAACATCGTGAACTGGGAGAACGTGCAGCAGCGTCTGGACGCGGCCCGCGAGAAGACCCAAGGTCTGCTGATACTTTCGTAAGCGTGCGTCTTGGCCGGGGTGCTCCGGCGCCCCGGCCCTCTCGCCAGTTGCATCTACCACCCTTGCGCCACCTGGCGCCTGAGCAACAGGAGAAACATTGTCCGTCCGCATCGGCATCAACGGCTTCGGCCGTATCGGCCGTAATTTCTTCCGCGCGGCACTCGCGAAGGGCAGCGATCTCGAGATCGTCGCCGTGAACGACCTCACCGACAACGCCGTGCTCGCGCACCTGCTGAAGTACGACACCGTGCTCGGCCGCTTGAGCGAGACCGTCGAGCACAGCGCCGACGAAATCATCGTTGGCGGCCGCTCGATCAAGGTGCTCGAGAACCCCGACCCCGCCCAGCTCGATTGGCGCGCGCTCGGCGTCGACATCGTGGTGGAGTCCACTGGCCGTTTCACCAAGCGTGCGGATGCGGCGAAGCACCTCGAGGCCGGCGCGAAGAAGGTCGTCATCTCCGCGCCCGCCAAGGGCGAGATCGACGGCACCTTCGTCTACGGCGTGAACAGCCACCTGTACGACGCGAGCACCATGGACGTGATCTCCAACTCGTCGTGCACCACGAACTGCATGGCCCCGCTCGCCAAGGTATTCAACGACGTGTTCGGCATCGAGAGCGGCCTGCTCACGACCATTCACGCCTACACCGCTGACCAGAACCTCCAGGATGGGCCGCACCGCGATCTGCGTCGCGCCCGCGCCGCGGCCGAGAACATCATCCCGACCTCCACCGGCGCCGCGAAGTCGATCGGCCTGGTGCTGCCTGAACTCGCCGGCAAACTCGACGGCTTCGCTCTGCGCGTGCCCGTGCCGGTCGGCTCGATCACCGACCTGACGGTCGTCGCCTCGCGTCACGTGAGCCCCGACGAGGTCAAGGCGGCATACCGCGACGCCGCCGCCGGTCCGCTGAAGAACATCCTGCTGTACACCGAGGACGAGATCGTCTCGAGCGACATCGTCGGCGACTCGCACTCGTCGATCTTCGACGCCGGCATGCTCGTCGTCGTGGGAGACCAGGTGAAGCTCTCGGGTTGGTACGACAACGAGTGGGCCTACTCGAACCGCCTCGTCGACATGACGGAGTACGTCGCAGAACGCCTCTGATCACATGAATGGGGCCGTCGCGAGGCGGCCCCATTCCTGTGCCTCGGGGCCCGAACCAGGAGGAGACCCGCGTGACACTGCGCACCATCGAATCGCTCGGCGAGCTCGCCGGCAAGCGCGTACTGGTCCGCTGCGACCTGAACGTGCCGCTGAGCGACGGCTTCATCACCGATGACGGCCGCATCCGCGCTTCCCTCCCCACCATTCGTGAGCTCATCGCAGCGGGCGCGAGCGTCGTGGTGATCTCGCACCTCGGCCGGCCGAAGGGCGAGGTCCAAGCAGAATTCAGCCTCGCTCCTGCAGCTCACCGCCTGGGCGAGCTGCTCGGCAACGATGTGGCGTTCGCTCGAGACACGGTCGGCGAATCCGCTCAGCAGACCGTCGAGGCCCTGCAACCGGGTCAGGTCGCGGTGCTCGAGAACCTACGCTTCAACCCGGAGGAGACGAGCAAGACGGATGCCGAGCGCGAAGCCTTCGCGCGTCGTCTCGCCGCGTTCGGCGATGCATTCGTCTCCGACGGTTTCGGCGTCGTCCACCGCAAGCAGGCGAGCGTCTTCGAGCTCGCCGCGGCGCTGCCGAGCGCGGCGGGGCGCCTCATCGAGCGAGAGCTCGCCGTGCTCGAGCGTCTGACCGAGCGCCCGGAGCGCCCCTACGCCGTTGTGCTCGGCGGGTCGAAGGTGGCCGACAAGCTCGGTGTGATCGAGCACCTGCTGCCCCGCGTCGACTCCCTGCTCATCGGCGGCGGGATGCTGTTCACGTTCCTCGCCGCGCAGGGGCACCGCGTCGCGTCGAGCCTCCTCGAGGCAGACCAGTTGGAGACAGTACGCGGCTACCTCGCAGAAGCGGAACGGCTCGGCGTCGAGGTCGTGCTCCCGAGCGACGTCGTGGTGGCATCGCGGTTCGCGGCCGACGCGCAGTCGGAGATCGCGGCATCCGACGCCATCGAGGAGACGAGCTTCGGAACCGCGGGCATCGGTCTCGACATCGGCCCGGAAACAGCGGAACGATTCGCTGACGTCATCGAGGCGGCACGCACCGTGTTCTGGAACGGACCCATGGGCGTGTTCGAGTTCGAACGCTTCGCGGAGGGCACCCGTGTCGTCGCCGGCGCACTCGCTTCGGCAAGCGGGTTCACCGTCGTGGGCGGCGGCGACAGCGCCGCGGCCGTGCGCGCACTCGGTTTCGCCGACGACGACTTCTCTCATATCTCGACCGGCGGCGGCGCGAGCCTCGAGTTCCTCGAGGGCCAGCGACTGCCCGGACTGGAGGCACTCGGATGGCAGTGAACCGCACCCCGCTCATTGCGGGCAACTGGAAGATGAACCTCGACCATCTGCAGTCGATCGCTTTCGTGCAGAAGCTCGCGTGGAGTCTGAAGGATGCGCGCCACGACTTCGACCAGGTCGAGGTCGCGGTGTTCCCGCCGTTCACCGACCTGCGCAGCGTGCAGACGCTGATCGCCGCCGACAAGCTTCCGCTCGAGTTCGGCGGGCAAGACGTGAGCCAGCACGACTCGGGCGCGTACACGGGCGAGATCTCAGGAGCCTTCCTGCGGGCGCTCGAGTGCAAGTACGTCATCGTCGGGCACTCCGAGCGCCGGCAGTACCACGCTGAGACCGACGAGGTCGTCGCCGCAAAGGTCTCTGCGGCCCGTCGCAACGGCCTGGTACCGGTGCTCTGTGTCGGCGAGACGGCTGACGACCTCGAGCAGCACGGACCGAGTGCCGTTCCCGTCGCGCAGCTTCAGGCCGCTATCGCGGGCCTGCCGAAGACCGCCGACCTCGTCGTCGCCTACGAACCCGTCTGGGCGATCGGCTCGGGAACACCCGCGACCCCGGAGCAGGCGCAGACCGTCTGCAAGGCGCTGCGAACGGCGCTCGAGGAAGCGCTCGGGCAGGATGCCGCAGCTTCCACTCGCATCCTCTACGGCGGATCGGTGAAAGCCGCCAACATCGCGGGGTTCATGCGACAGCCCGATATCGACGGCGCACTGGTCGGCGGAGCGAGTCTCGACGTGGCCGAGTTCGCAAGCATCGCGCGGTACCGGCAGCACGTCGGCCTGTGATCCGGGCGTGACGACGCGCCCGTCCTATACTGGTACACGCCCCTCAACCCGAAAGGCTGTTCCGCGTGCAAATTCTGCAGGTCGTGCTCCAGGTGCTCCTGGGCATCTCGAGCCTTCTGCTCACGCTGTTGATCCTGCTGCACCGCGGTCGAGGCGGAGGACTCTCCGACATGTTCGGCGGTGGCGTCACTTCGAACCTCGGATCGTCGGGCGTGGCTGAGCGCAACCTCAACAGATTGACCGTTGTGCTCGGGCTCGTGTGGGTTTCGGCCATCGTGCTGCTGGGGCTCATCACCAAGTTCGAAGCCGGCGTCTGACCGGCGGGAGAGGGAATCGTGGCTATCGGGGGTAGTGCAATCCGCGGCTCGCGCGTCGGCGCCGGACCGATGGGGGAGCAGGACCACGGCGTGCACGCGGAGCGCGTCGCCGTGTCGTATTGGGATGCGCTCGGAAACGAGACCGTGCGGTACTTCGCGGCGAACCTGCCGGAAGACGAGATCCCGGAGGTCATCGACTCGCCGTCGACCGGGCTGCCCGCGGGTCGCGACCGTGACAATCCGCCGCAGCTGGCGAAGAACGAGCCGTACAAGACGCACCTCGCCTACGTGAAGGAGCGTCGCAGCGACGAGGAAGCCGAATCGCTGCTCGAGGAGGCTCTGCAGAAGCTCCGTGCCCGTCGCTCCGGCGGCGCGACGGCCTGACGATCGGCCACTGACACGCATCGTCGCGTGTCACGCAGGGCCGCGCGGCGAACCGTCTCGCCGACGCAGCGCCCGAGCCGAGCACGAAGAGGGCCGGTATCCGTGTGGATACCGGCCCTTTCACGTTTCGAGCAGAGGCCCGCGCTCAGTCGGCGGAATCCTCAGGTCCCGGCTCCTCGCCCGCATCCGAAGCCGTCCAGTAGGCACCGGGGGCGATGAGCTCTTCCGGAACCTGCGCTGCCGCGGCCTCATCGACGTAGAACGTCGTCGACAGCCGGCCCTTGACGCCCGCAATGGGAACCTCGGCGTACGAAGCACCGGCGAGAGCGAGTCCAAGCACGGCAGCCTTGTCGTCACCGGAGAGCGACGCGATCACGCGACGCGAGGCATTGAGCACTCGCCTGGTGAGGGTGATCCGCTCGGGCGGAGGCTTCGGCGAGTTGCGCACCGGGAGCACGGTCGACTCCTTGTCGAGCACCTCATCCTTGCCAGGGAACAACGACGCCGTGTGGCCATCCGGTCCCACGCCGAGGAACGTGATGTCGAAGTGGGGGAAGGGGTCGTCGCCGGTTGAGAAGCGGGCGAGTTCCTGCGCGTACCGCTCAGCCGCCTCGTCGAGCGACTGGATCTCGTCCGAGGCCGGCATGGCGTGCACGTTCGACTGGGGGATGTCGATGCGGTTGAGCAGCAGCTGCTGCGCCTTCCCGGCATTCCGCTCCGCATCATCGTGCGGCACGAAGCGCTCGTCGCCCCACCAGATGTGCACGCGGCTCCAATCGATGCCCTCGAGCTCTGGCGACTCGGCGATGGCGCTGAGCGTGCGCAGGTGCACCCGCCCGCCCTCGAGCACCACGTGCGCGATCTCCTGCTCGGCGAGCACCTCGCTCAGCAATTCGACGAACCGGGCCGCGACCGCTGCGACCAGCGCATCGGCGTCGTCGAGCACGACTACTCGG
Organism: Ruicaihuangia caeni; assembly: GCF_040536845.1. NCBI lineage: Bacteria > Bacillati > Actinomycetota > Actinomycetes > Micrococcales > Microbacteriaceae > Ruicaihuangia > Ruicaihuangia caeni. The sequence continues at coordinate 2,495,365 of NZ_CP159582.1, read as the reverse complement.
CGATCGTTCATGGGGTAGTTCCTTCCTGTGCGACCGTGGTCACGGAGCATCTCGGCAGACCCTCACGGATGACGGCCCCGAACACCTCGTCGGGGTCGAGCCGCCGCAACTCCTCGGCGAGGCAGTCGCGCAGGGATCGGCGAGGCAACGAGATGTCATGGGCGGGCTGACCGGGCTGCGTGAGCACGGCGACACCGGCACCGGGCCGCTCGAGCGTGACCACGCCCGAGGGCCGGTGCAATTGCACGCGACGGATGCCGCTCGGGCCGTGTGCAGGATCGGTCACCGTCACCTCGACCGGAGCGTCGAGCTGCAGCGTGAGCCAGCCGGCGAGCAACTGCGTCGAGGGGGAGTCGGCCGCGCCGACGACCTCGATCGCGGTGACCGGCTCGTACGGGGGCTGGTCGAGCACTGCCGCCAGTTGGGCTCGCCAGAGCGTCAGCCGAGTCCACGCGAAGTCGGTGTCACCGGGCCGGTAGGAATCGGCCAGGTCGCGGATGGCTGAGGCCGGGTCGGCAGCTGTCGCGGCATCCGTGATGCGCCGTTGCGCGATCCGGCCCAGGGGAGATGCACTCGGCGTCTCCGGCGCGTTGTAGGGCCACCATGCGACGACAGGGGCGTCGGGCAGGAGCAGGCCCATCACGAGCCCCGCAGCGTCGTCGGCGATCTCGCCGTAGGCCTTGAGCACGAGCACCTCGCTCGCGCCCGCGTCACCGCCGACGCGGATCTGAGCATCGAGGCGGGCCTGCGGCTGCCCGTCGTCGGTGCGCTGCGGATCGGTCGAGATCACGATGACGCGCATCGGGTGCTCGCGAGACGCATCGTTGGCGGCCTCGATGGCCTCTTCCTCCTCGCCGAGCGCAGCGGCGATCACGAGTGTGAGCACGCGGCCCAGCGCGACGGCGCCACCCTCCTCGCGGATGTTGACGAGCGCCTTCGACACGGCGCTCACGGTGGTGTCGGGCAGATCGATGATCACGGTCGCCTCCAGCTGCGGCCGTCGCGCGCCATGAGCGCGTCGGCGGAGTCGGGGCCCCAAGTGCCGGGGCTGTACTGCTCGGGCCGGCCCTGCGTCGCCCAGAACTCCTCAATGGGATCGAGGATGCGCCAGCTGAGCTCGACCTCCTCGTGCCGCGGGAAGAGCGGCGGATCGCCGAGGAGCACATCGAGGATCAGCCGCTCATATGCTTCGGGGCTCGCTTCGGTGAACGCGTGACCGTAGCCGAAGTCCATCGTCACGTCGCGCACCTGCATGCCGGCGCCCGGCACCTTCGAGCCGAAGCGGATCGTGACGCCCTCGTCGGGCTGCACGCGGATGACGAGCGCGTTCTCGCCGAGCTCGGAGGTCTGCGCCTCGGCGAAGAGGTACTGCGGTGCCCTTTTGAACACCACGGCGATCTCGGTGACCCGGCGGCCGAGCCGCTTGCCGGCACGGAGGTAGAACGGCACCCCCGCCCAGCGGCGGGTGTTGATGTCGAGTCGCATCGCCGCATAGGTCTCGGTCGTCGACTCGGGGTTCATGCCGTCCTCTTCGAGGAACCCGACCACCTTCGCGCCGCCCTGCCAGCCGCTCGCATACTGGCCGCGAGCGGTTCCCAGCGCGAGATCGGCGGGCAGGCGCACCGCAGCCAGCACCTTCTCCTTCTCGGTGCGCAGGTCGGCCGCGTCGAACGAGTTGGGCTCTTCCATCGCCGTGAGCGCGAGCAGCTGCAGCAGGTGATTCTGGATGACGTCGCGCGCCGCGCCGATGCCGTCGTAGTAGCCGGCTCTGCCGCCCACCCCGATGTCCTCGGCCATTGTGATCTGCACGTGGTCGACGTAGTTGGCGTTCCAGATCGGCTCGAACAGCTGGTTCGCGAAGCGCAGCGCCAGGATGTTCTGCACCGTCTCCTTGCCGAGATAGTGGTCGATGCGGAACACCGACTCGGAGGGGAACACCGACTCGACGACATCGTTCAGTTCGCGCGCGCTCCGCAGATCGCTGCCGAACGGCTTCTCGATGACGACCCGGCTCCATGCGCCCTCGCGGGCATGCGCGAGCCCTGAGCGGCGGAGCTGCTCCGTGACCTGCGGGAACGACTTCGGCGGGATCGACAGATAGAACGCGTGGTTCCCCATCGTTCCCCGAGTGCGGTCGAGCTCTTCGAGCGTGGTCCTCAGACGCTCGAACGCGTCGTCGTCGTCGAACGTGCCCTGCACGAACCGCACGCCCTGCCGGAGTTGGCGCCACACGTCCTCGTCGAAGGGTGTGCGCGCGTACTGCTTGACGGCATCGTGCACGACCTTCTCGAAGTCCTCATCGGCCCACTCGCGGCGGGCGAACCCGACCAGGCCAAACCCCGCGGGCAGCAATCCGCGGTTGGCGAGGTCGTAGACCGCCGGCATGAGCTTCTTGCGTGACAGGTCTCCGGTCACGCCGAAGATGATGAGCGAACTCGGGCCGGCGATGCGGTTGAGTCGCCGATCGGCGGGGTCGCGCAGCGGATTGTGCTGCGCCGTGATCTCCACGGGGGGCATTGAACTCCTTGAAAACGGATGCCGTCCGGCGCGGGCCGCGCGCAGACTCAGCCGAGCAGCCGGCGCAGCGCTGCTGCGCCCGCGGCGACGTCGGTCAGCGTGAGCGTGAGCACCGGCCCGCCGTGCTCGGCCAGGACCGTGGCATCACCGGCAGCCTGAGCTGCGATGAGCTCGCCGAAGGTGAACGGCCGGCCAGGGATCTCGACGTCATCCGCCGATGGCGCCAGCAGTTGCAGGAACACGCCCACTGCTGGACCGCCCTTGTGGAACTGCCCGGTCGAGTGCAGGAAGCGGGGTCCCCAGCCGAAGGTCACCGGGCGGCCCGTGCGACGCGCGACGGCGTCGCGGAGCGACTCGAGCTCCGGGTACGCGGTGCGGTCGGTGTAGGCCTGAATAGCCACATATCCGTCGCTGCCGAGCGAGCCGAGCAGCGCCTGAAGCGCGCCGTCGAGGGTCTGCTGCCCTTGACCGATGTCGCCGCGGACCTCGATGCCGTCATCCGTGAACAGCGGCGGAGTAGGAGCCGGACGATCGTCGAGCATGCCGCGGGCCGCCGCCTTCGCCGACTCAACATCGGGCTGGTCGAACGGGTTGATTCCCAGCAGGCGACCGGCCACCGCCGTCGCGTACTCCCATACGAGCAGCTGAGCGCCGAGCGAGCCCGAGATCTCGACTTCGCCCTCGTTCACCTCGCGGGTTGCTGCGGCATCCGCCACCAGGCGCACGACCTGCACATCAGCAGGCGGGTGCGTCACCTCAGGCGCGTCCGGTCCGGCCACGACGGGCAGGATGCCGGTTCCGTGCTTGCCCGTCGACTCGGCGATGAGCTGCTCGGCCCAGTCGGCGAAACCGCGGATATGGGTGCCGTCGGCGACGATCACCAGCTTGTCCTTGAGCGGCTTCGTCCCAGCCATCACGGCGCCGAGGATGAGCCCCGGGTTGGTGGGGGAGTCCTGGGCGAGCTGCAGCGTCACGGCCTCGGCCTCGTCGAGCAGTTCGCGGATGTCGGCCCCCGCAAGCCCCGACGGCACCAGCCCGAAGGCGGTCAGCGCCGAGTAGCGGCCGCCGACGTTCGGGTCGGCGTTGAAGACGCGGTATCCGTCTTCGCGGGCGGAACGATCGAGCGGCGAGCCGGGGTCGGTCACGACGACGATGCGCTCTGCCGGGTCGATCCCGATCTCGCGGAAGGCCGCTTCATACACGCGCTTCTGGCTGTCGGTCTCGACCGTGCTGCCCGACTTCGACGAGATGACCACCGCAGTCGTCGCAAGGCGGTCACTGAGGGCCGCTCGCACCTGACCGGGATCGGTCGAGTCGAGCACCGTCAGGTCGACGCCCTGTGTGCGTGTGATGACCTCGGGCGCGAGCGACGAACCGCCCATTCCACCGAGCACGATGTGGTTCACGCCCGCTTCGCGGAGCTGATCGCGAAGCTCGATGATCTCCTCCACGAGGGGCTCCGAGACGGCGACGGCCTCGGTCCAGCCGAGCCTGATCGACGCCTCCGCCTCGGCATCCGGGCCCCAGAGAGTCTCGTCCTGGGCCGTGATCCGGCTGGCGACGAGATCGTCCACCAGTTGCGGCACGATGCGGTCGATGGCCTCCTTGGCGGCGCCCCGCGCCGCGATCTCGACGGTCATCGTGCTGCCTCGAGCGCCGCCTCGAGATCCGCCAGGAGCTCATCCCAGGAGGCGCCGAACTTCTCGACCCCCTCGCGCTCGAGCAACTGCGTCACGTCGGCGTAGGAGATGCCGAGCGCCGCAATGGCGTCGAGCACGCGCTCGGCGTCGTCGTACTCGCCCGTTATGCGGTCGCCGAGCACCTCGGCGTGATCGAAGGTGGCCTCGAGGGTCTTCTCGGGCATGGTGTTCACGGTGTCGGGCACCGCGAGCTCGACGACGTACAGCGTGTCGGGGAGAGCAGGGTCCTTGACGCCTGTCGACGCCCACAGCGGGCGCTGGCGGTGAGCTCCGGCGTCAAGCAGCATTCGAGCCCGCTCGGTCTCGAACGACTGCTCGAAGACCTGATAGGCGAGCCGAGCGTTCGCGACGCCGGCCTTGCCCTTGAGCGCCAGCGCCTCGTCGGTGCCGATCGTCTCGAGCCGCTTGTCGATCTCGGTGTCGACGCGCGACACGAAGAACGAGGCGACCGAGCGGATGGTCGAGAGGTCGATACCGGCCTGTCGCGCCTGCTCCAAACCGAGCAGGTAGGCGTTGATGACCTGGCGGTAGCGGTCGAGGCTGAAGATCAGCGTGACGTTGACGCTGATCCCGGCCGCGGTGGCTGCGGTGATCGCTTCGAGCCCGGCATCCGTCGCCGGGATCTTGATCATGACGTTGGGCCGGTCGACCTTCTCCCACAGCGTCTTGGCCTCGGCGATGGTGCCGGCGGCATCGTGGGCGAGCCCCGGCTCGACCTCGATCGACACCCGGCCGTCACGGCCGTCGGTCGCATCGTAGACGGGACGCATGATGTCGCAGGCGCTGGCGACGTCGTGAGTGGTGATCTCGAACACCGCCGTCTGGACATCCGCGCCCTGCTTCGCCAGCTCGGCGACCTGCTGGTCGTAGGCGTGCCCCTTGGAGAGGGCGTTGGCGAAGATCGTGGGGTTGGTCGTCACGCCGACGACATTGCGCTCGTCCATCAGGCGCTTGAGGTCTCCCGAGAGGATGCGCTCGCGCGAGAGATCATCGAGCCAGATGCTGACTCCGAGTTCGGAGAGGGCTTGGGTGGGGGTGGTTGCGGACATCTCGGTTCCTTCCTGACCGGCGGGGCTCAGAGCGCCGCCAGCGACTCCTTGGCTGCGGACACCACGGCATCCGTCGTGATTCCGAACTCGCGGAACAGCGTCTTGTAATCGGCCGAGGCACCGAAGTGCTCGATCGAGACGCTGCGGCCCGCATCTCCCACGATGCCCCTCCAGCTGAGTCCGAGCCCGGCTTCGACCGAGACCCGAGCGCGAACGGATGCCGGCAGCACCGACTCGCGATATTCGCCGCTCTGCTCCTCGAACCACTCGAGGCAAGGAGCGGAGACCACACGTGCGTTGATGCCCTCGCTGGCAAGGCGCTCGCGCGCCTCCAGCGCCAGCTGCACCTCCGAACCGGTGGCGATGAGGATGACGTCAGCCGCACCGCCTGGGGCCTCGGCGAGCACGTATGCACCCTTGGCGACGTTGCTCGCGGAGGCGAGCGTGTCGCCGTGAGCATCGCCGTCACCCCGTTCGAACACGGGCACGTTCTGGCGCGTCAAAGCGATGCCTGCCGGGGCGTGACGACGCGTGAGCATCGTCTTCCAGGCCCAGGCGACCTCGTTGGCATCAGCGGGCCGCACCACGTCGAGCCCGGGGATGGCCCGCAAGGAGGAGAGCTGCTCGATCGGCTGGTGGGTCGGCCCGTCTTCGCCCAGTGCGACGGAGTCATGCGTCCACACGAAGATCGACGGCACCTTCATGAGCGCTGCCAGGCGCACCGCAGGCCGCATGTAGTCGCTGAAGATCAGGAATGTGCCGCCGAAGGGGCGGGTGGGGCCGTGCAGGACGATGCCATTGAGGATCGAGGCCATGGCGTGCTCACGGATGCCGAAGTGAAGCACCCGGCCATAGGGGTCGCCCTTCCAGAGCTCGGTCGAGCGCTCGGTTGGGACGAACGACGCCGCACCCTCGATGGTCGTGTTGTTCGACTCCGCCAGGTCGGCGGAACCACCCCAGAGCTCGGGAAGCGCGGCGCCGAGCGCGCCCAGCACCTTGCCGGATGCTGCGCGAGTCGACACGTCCTTGCCCGCTTCGAATACTGGGAGCGCGTCGTCGATGTCGGCGGGCAGCTCACCGGCGAGCAGACGATCGAGCAGCTGCTTCCGATCAGGGTTGGCGGCGGCCCAGCTGTCGAAGTCCTTCTGCCACTCCGCGCGTACCGCGCGGCCCCGGTCGACCGCCTTGCGAGTGTGCGCGATCACGTCGTCGGCGACAGCGAAGTGCTTCTCGGGGTCGAACCCCAGTACTCGCTTGACCGCGGCGAGTTCGTCGGCGCCGAGGGCGGAGCCGTGGATCTTGCCGGTGTTCTGCTTGTGCGGCGACGGCCAGCCGATGATGGTCTTCAGGACGATGAGCGAGGGCTTGCTCGTCTCCGCCTTGGCCTCTTCGATGGCCCGGTGAAGTTCGGCTACGTCCTCGACGTACTCGCCGGTCTTCTTCCAGTCGACCGTGAGCACCTGCCAGCCATAGGCCTCGTACCGCTTCGCGACGTCCTCGGTGAACGCGATGTCGGTGTCGTCTTCGATCGAGATCTGGTTGCTGTCGTAGATCACGACCAGGTTGCCGAGCTGCTGATGTCCCGCGAGCGAGCTGGCCTCGCTGGTCACGCCCTCCTGCAGGTCGCCGTCGCTGGCGATCACGTAGATGTGGTGGTCGAAGGGACTGGTGCCGGCAGGGGCCTCAGGGTCGAAGAGACCGCGTTCGAAGCGCTGCGCGTACGCGAAGCCGACAGCCGACGCGAGGCCCTGGCCCAGAGGTCCGGTGGTGATCTCGACGCCGTCGGTGTGCCCGTACTCAGGGTGTCCGGGGGTCTTCGAGCCCCAGGTGCGCAGCGCCTCGAGGTCATCGAGTTCCAGGCCGTATCCGCCGAGGTAGAGCTGCACGTACTGCGTCAGCGATGTGTGCCCGGCGGAGAGGATGAACCGGTCGCGGCCGAGCCAGTGCTGGTCGGAGGGGTCGTGGCGCATCACCTTCTGGAACAGCAGATACGCAGCGGGTGCCAGGCTCATCGCGGTGCCCGGGTGTCCGTTGCCCACCTTCTCAACGGCGTCGGCTGCGAGGATGCGCGCCGTATCGACCGCCTGATCGTCGATGGACTCCCACTCGAGTGCTGCCACTGGATAACAACCCTTCTCTGCGGCGCCGGAGCGGTGTCGATCCTCGCGTGCGGCCACCTACGGGTATCAGCACGGATTCCACTCAGCACGGCGCTGGTGTCGTCGAGGACGGTGTACTCCGCCTCGAGGGATGCCGCACCCCATCGGGCGAGCAACCTCAAGTATAGGGAAGGCCCACATACGCATCGACTAGACTCGGGCCACCCGGATCAGCAGTTTTCGAGGAGCAATGAGCGCAGCCGTTTCCAGCACGACCGAGCGTCCGAGCATCGGCTTCCGCCGCACCCTCAAGGCATACGTCTCGCTCACCAAGCCCAGGGTGACCGAGTTGCTGCTCGTGACGACTGCGCCCGTGATGATCCTCGCCGAGCGCGGCATCCCGAACCTCTGGCTCGTGGTCGCGACGCTCATCGGCGGCACGCTCAGTGCGAGCGCGGCGAGCTCGTTCAACTGCTACATCGACCGCGACATCGACCGCCTGATGCATCGCACCGAGAACCGGCCGCTCGTCACGGGCGAGATCACCCCTCGAGCTGCGCTGATCTTCTCGTGGGTGCTCACGGTGCTCTCCACCGTGTGGCTGCTGGTGTTCACGAACCCGCTGACCGCCGCACTGTCGGTCGCGGCCATCTTCTTCTACGTGGTCGTGTACACCCTGGTGCTCAAGCGCCGCACCGAGCAGAACATCGTCTGGGGCGGCATCGCCGGCTGCTTCCCGGTGCTCATCGGCTGGGCCGCGGTCACCGAACGCGTCGACTGGGCGCCGCTCATCCTGTTCCTCGTCGTCTTCCTCTGGACGCCACCGCACTACTGGCCGCTGTCGATGAAGTACCGCGCCGACTATGAGAGCGCGAGCGTGCCGATGCTGGCGGTCACTCGCGGTCGCGCGGCCGTGGGGCTGCAGACGATCCTGTACGCGTGGGCCACCGTGGCCGCCTCGCTGCTGCTCGTTCCGGTCGCGCCCATGGGCATCGTCTACACCGTCGTCGCCGCAGGCTCAGGCTTCTGGTTCATCGCCGAGACCCACTGTCTGTACAACAGGGCGATCCGTGGCGAAGAGCCGAAGCCCATGCTCGTGTTCAAGGCCAGCATCACCTACCTGACGCTGCTCTTCGTCGCCGTCGGCGTCGACCCGCTACTGCCCTTCTGACGGGAGCCCCTCACTAGCGCACCGAGTGGGACAACGCCGCCGCAGTGGTGAACGGGCGGCGCTGGTCGCAAGCAGTGGCTGGCGCTGCCCTGGCTCGTGACGCGGGCTTCGGCGAACCGTGCGCGGATGCTGCCCGAAGTGCCGAGCAGGCGCTGCCTGAAGCCGTCGATGGCGCGACCGTAGGAGGGTCGGCAGTGCTCCCGCGAGTGATGAGCGGCCACCCACGGTTCGTGAGCGGCGCCGGCGACCGCTGGCGAGCGGGCGCGGCCCGCAAGTGCTCAGGCGGCGCCTACCGTCAAGCGGGGACCGGGGTGTAACGCCACGGCCGTCTGCTCGAGCCGGGTTACGCCGCGGCCGTCTGCTCGAGCCGGGTTACGCCGCGGCCGTCTGCTCGAGCGGGGTTACGCCGCGGCCGTCTGCTCGAGCGGCTCTCGGCGCTTCATGCGCAGCAGCACCACGGTCATCGCAGCGGCCGTGAGCGCCGCGAGCACCATGTGCGCACCCACGGAGAGCGCAGGCAAGCCGTTTCTCGCCTGGTACAGGCCGACTCCGATCTGCACGAGCTCGATCGCCAGCAGGGCGACCACCCAACGACGACCGCCGAAGCGCGTGCGGTACGAGGCGATCACCAGCGCGACAGTGAGCGCGAACAGCGCGTAGCTCGGCCACGCGTGCACATGCTCGAGCAGTTCTGCGTTGAATCCGTTGCGCCCGGCATCCGCGTCTCCGGAGTGCGGGCCGGCGCCGGTGGTGATCACACCGAAGACGATGGTGAGCGCGAGTGCCGCGCTCGTCGCGTGCGCGAGCGCGGCGAAGCCCCGCTGCACCGTGCGCACCCTCGGACCGGCCGGCTCATAGGCGAAGACGAGGAACGCTGCTGTCACGCACACGAGGAGCAGAGACGCGACGTAGTGGAAGCCCACGATGAACGGGTTGAGCCCCGTCCACACTGTGATGCCGCCGATGACCGCCTGCGCAACCACACCACCGAGGACGATGCAGGCGAGCACGAAGAGGTCGCGCCGCTGGCGCCGGAAGCGCCAGATGAGCACGAGCACCAGGACCGCCAGGATGCCGACGAGGCCCGTCATGGTTCGGTTGCCGAACTCGATCACCCCGTGGATGCCCATCTCGGGGGTCGGCACGAGGGATTCGGGCGTGCACGTGGGCCAGGTCGGGCAGCCGAGACCCGAACCGGTGAGACGCACTGCGCCGCCGGTGCCGATGATGAGCACCTCGCTCAGGAACGAGAGCCAGGCGAACAGCCGCACGCGCCGGTCGACCGTCGCGGGCAACCGGGCGGCGAGGCCTCGGCGGGGGAGTGAGGGCCGCACGGCGGGCGTGGTCACGTGCCGGATGTCCTTCCGTTCCTTTTCAGCGCATTCTCTGTAGAATTGGCCGGGTTCCAAGAACACAGCCATCGCCGGGAGTCAGGGTTGACGCCGTGCCGATCAGGGCCGAGCGTCGTCGTCAAGTCTAAGCAACCGCGCACCGGCGCTGGCCACCGTCTGCTCCCGCTGCTTCGCTGTGTCAGGAATGCCGGAGCAGCCCCATCGGTTGTAACCGGGGGAAGAGAGGGAGTTATGTCTGACGTGCTCATCGAACGGCCAGAACTCGACGGTCTTGGACAGTACGAGTTCGGTTGGTCCGACCCGGATGTGGCGGGCGCTTCAGCTCGTCGCGGGCTGTCGAATGAGGTGGTCGAAGACATCTCGCGCCTGAAGGACGAACCGGACTGGATGCTGCAGCGCCGCCTGAACGCGCTCAAGATCTTCGACCGCAAGCCGATGCCCACCTGGGGCGCCGACCTCAGCGGGATCGATTTCGACAACATCAAGTACTTCGTGCGCTCCACCGAGAAGCAGGCCAGCTCTTGGGAAGAGCTTCCGGAGGAGATCAAGAACACCTACGAGCGCCTCGGCATCCCCGAGGCCGAACGCCAGCGGCTCGTCGCCGGCGTCGCCGCGCAGTACGAGTCGGAGGTCGTGTACCACCAGATCCGCGAGGATCTGGAGGAGCAGGGCGTCCTCTTCCTCGACACCGACACCGCGCTCAAGGAGCACCCCGAGTTCTTCGAGGAGTACTTCGGCACGGTCATCCCGTCGGGCGACAACAAGTTCGCAGCGCTGAACACGGCCGTCTGGTCGGGCGGATCGTTCGTGTACGTCCCACCGGGCGTGCACGTCGAGATCCCGCTGCAGGCCTACTTCCGGATCAACACCGAGAACATGGGTCAGTTCGAGCGCACGCTGATCATCGCCGATGAGGGCAGCTACGTGCACTACATCGAGGGCTGCACCGCTCCCATCTACAAGAGCGACTCGCTGCACTCGGCGGTCGTCGAGATCATCGTGAAGAAGAACGCGCGGGTGCGGTACACGACCATCCAGAACTGGTCGAGCAACGTGTACAACCTCGTGACGAAGCGCGCGGTCGCCCACGAGGGCGCCACCATGGAATGGGTCGACGGCAACATCGGCTCCAAGGTCACCATGAAGTACCCGTCGATCTTCCTGATGGGCGAGCACGCGAAGGGCGAGACGCTCTCGGTCGCCTTCGCCGGTCCCGGCCAGCACCAGGACGCCGGCGCGAAGATGATCCACATGGCTCCGTACACGAGCTCGAACATCCTGTCGAAGTCGATCGCCCGCGGCGGCGGCCGCACGGGATACCGCGGCGAGGTGAGGATCGACGCGAAGGCGCACCACTCCGCGAACACGGTGAACTGCGATGCGCTGCTCGTCGACACGATCTCGCGTTCCGACACGTACCCGGCGATCGACATCCGCGTCGACGACGTGCAGCTCGGGCACGAGGCCACTGTGTCGCGCGTGAGCGAGGAGCAGTTGTTCTACCTGCAGTCGCGCGGCATCGAAGAGGCCGAGGCGATGGCGATGATCGTGCGCGGCTTCATCGAGCCGATCGCGCGCGAACTGCCAATGGAGTACGCGCTCGAACTGAACAAGCTCATCGAGATGAGCATGGAAGGATCCGTCGGCTGATATGACCGCCCCTACGACCACCGCCCCCGGACAGCACGGTTTCAAGGAGCACAGCGACGGCGGATGGGGACTGGTCCCTGTTCAGACGCGCTCGGAGCGCTTCACCTCGACGCAGCACGACCAGCATCCGCCGGTCACCGGCCGCGAGCAGGAGTGGAAGCTCACGCCGGTCGACCGGATTCGCGAGCTCATCGACGGCGAGCTCGACGGAGCCGAATACCCGATCGAGCACGCCTCGGTCGACGGCGTGACCGTCGAGTGGATCGGCCGCGATGACGCTCGTATCGGCCGCGCCGGCATCCCCGAAGAGCGCGCTTCCGCCAACGCCTGGACGAATTTCGCCAAGGCGCTCGCGATCACGGTGTCGGGTGAGGAGCCCTCGCGCTTCAAGCTCGACCGCTCGCAGCTCGGCGATACCCCTCGTGCCGCGCACACCGTGATCACGGCCAAGCCGAACTCCCAGGCGCTCGTGCTGCTGCAGAACACCGGCGACGCGCGGCTCAGCGAGAACGTCGAGATCGTCGTCGAAGACGGCGCGAACCTCACCGTCGTGACGCTGCAGGAGTGGGACGACAGCGCCCACCACCTGGCGAGCCACTTCGCCCGCATCGGCCGCGACGCGACTCTGCGCCACATCCAGGTATCGCTCGGCGGCGGCGTGGTTCGCGTGAACCCGTCGGCCCACCTCGCAGAGCAGGGCGCGAACGGCGAACTGCTCGGTCTGTACTTCGCGGATGCCGGGCAGCACCTCGAGCAGCGCGTGTTCGTGCACCACGATGCGCCCAACACCCGCAGCCGCGTCAACTACAAGGGCGCGCTGAACGGCGAGGGCGCGCGCACGGTCTGGGTGGGCGATGTCCTCATCGCTCGAAGCGCTCCCGGCACCGACAGCTACGAGCAGAACCGGAACCTCGTGCTCAGCGACGGCACCCGCGCCGACTCGATCCCGAACCTCGAGATCGAGACCGGTCAGATCGAAGGCGCCGGCCACGCCAGCACCACCGGCCGTTTCGACGACGAGCAGCTCTTCTACCTGCAGTCGCGCGGCGTGCCGGAGGACGAGGCCCGACGCCTCGTCGTGCTCGGCTTCCTGCTCGAGATCGTGCAGCAGATCGGTGATGCCGAGCTCGAAGAGCGACTCGAAGCGCTGCTCGAGGCCGAGGTCGCCGCGAGCGGGAGAGCGTGATGGCGGCAACGCGCGCTTGCGGCCTCGACGAGGTCGGGGTCAATCAAGCGAAACGCGTCGTGATCGACGGCGTGCCGATCGCCGTCGTGAAGGACTCGGCGGGTGACATCCACGCAATCGGAGACACCTGCACCCACGGCGACATCTCGCTCTCCGAGGGCTTCGTCGAAGACGGAACGCTCGAATGCTGGGCCCACGGCTCCAAGTTCGAGCTCACCACCGGCCGTCCTCTGACGCTGCCCGCCTACGAACCCGTGCCCGTCTACGTCGTCACGATTCGCGACGGTGCCATCTACATCGACCCGAGCGACACTGTCGCCGTCTGAACAACAGGATTGAGTACACACGACATGTCAGTTCTCGAAATCAAGGACCTTCACGTCAGCATCGACACCGATCAGGGTGCGAAGCAGATCCTCAAGGGCGTCGACCTCACGCTGAACAGCAACGAGATCCACGCCATCATGGGCCCCAACGGCTCCGGCAAGTCGACCCTGGCCTACACGATCGCCGGTCACCCGCGCTACACCGTCGACAGCGGCACCATCACGCTCGACGGTGAGGACGTGCTCGAGATGAGCGTGGACGAGCGCGCCCGCGCCGGTCTCTTCCTCGCCATGCAGTACCCGGTCGAGGTGCCAGGGGTGACGGTCGCGAACTTCCTGCGCACCGCGAAGACCGCCATCGACGGGGAAGCCCCGGCGCTGCGGCCGTGGATCAAGGAGATGCGTGAAGCCATGCAGAACCTGCGCATGGACTCCTCGTTCGCGGAGCGCAACCTCAATGAGGGCTTCTCCGGCGGCGAGAAGAAGCGTCACGAGATCGTGCAGCTCGAGCTGCTGAAGCCGAAGTTCGCGGTGCTCGACGAGACCGACTCCGGACTCGACGTCGACGCGCTGAAGATCGTCTCCGACGGTGTGAACAAAGCGCGCGAAGCGAACGGCCTCGGCATCATGCTGATCACGCACTACACGCGGATCCTTCGCTACATCAAGCCCGACTTCGTGCACGTCTTCGTCGACGGCCGCATCGCCGAGGAGGGTGGTCCCGAGCTCGCCGAGCGCCTTGAGGAAGAGGGCTATGACCGGTTCCTCAGCGGCAGCGGCGTAAACTGAGCCCATGGCAACCTCGGCTCTCGCACCGGCACTCTTCGACCAGGTCGAAGAGGCGCTGAAGGACGTCATGGACCCCGAGCTCGGCGTCAACATCGTCGACCTCGGGCTCATCTATGACCTCACGTGGGACGACGAAGCCGACGCGCTGGTCGTCAGCATGACGCTGACGTCGGCCGGATGCCCGCTCACTGATGTGATCGAGGAGCAGACCGCGCAGTCGCTCGACGGCGTGGTGGAGCGGTTCCGCATCAATTGGGTGTGGATGCCGCCGTGGGGCCCGGAGCGCATCACCGAAGACGGGCGCGACATGATGCGCGCGCTCGGCTTCTCGATCTGACGTGCTGGCCGTACAAGGCCTCGAGATCCGCGTCGGCGCCCGCCTATTGATGGAGGGCGTCGACTTCCGGGTCGATCGCGGCGACAAGATCGGGCTCGTCGGCCGAAATGGTGCCGGCAAGACCACCCTCACCAGAACCCTCGCGGGCGAGACCCTGCCCACCGGGGGAACGATCTCCCGCTCGGGTGAGATCGGCTACTTGCCGCAGGACCCTCGTTCCGGCGATCCCGAACAGCTCGCGCGAACGAGAATCCTCGATGCCCGCGGGCTCGGCCAGATCGTGCTCGGCATGCAGAGGGCGACCGAGGAGATGGCCAGCGACGATGCCTCGATCGCGGATGCCGCGATGCACCGCTATGGACGGCTCACCGACCGCTTCCTCGCCCTCGGCGGGTACGCCGCTGAGGCCGAAGCCGCCTCGATCGCGAGCAACCTCAACCTGCCCGACCGTATTCTCGATCAGCCCCTGAAGACGCTCTCGGGCGGGCAGCGCCGACGGATCGAGCTCGCCCGCATCCTGTTCTCGGATGCGAGCACGATGATCCTCGACGAGCCGACCAACCACCTCGATGCGGACTCGGTCGTGTGGCTCCGGGAGTTCCTCAAGGGATACTCGGGCGGGTTCATCGTCATCAGCCACGACATCGAGCTCGTCGGCGAGACGGTCAACAAGGTCTTCTACCTCGACGCGAACCGCCAGGTCATCGACATCTACAACATGGGGTGGAAGCACTACCTCCGCCAGCGCGAAGCCGATGAGGAACGGCGCAAGAAGGAGCGGCTCAACGCCGAGAAGAAGGCGACCGCGCTGCAACTGCAGGCGGCGCGCTTCGGTGCCAAGGCGACCAAGGCCGCCGCAGCCCACCAGATGGTGGCTCGCGCGGAGAAGCTGCTCGCCGGCCTCGAAGAGGTGCGGGCCGTCGACCGCGTGGCCAAGCTGCGCTTCCCCGAACCGGCCGCGTGCGGCCGCACGCCGCTCCAGGCCAAGAATCTGAGCAAGAGCTACGGCTCGCTCGAGATCTTCACTGCCGTCGACCTCGCGATCGACCGCGGGTCGAAGGTGGTCGTGCTCGGGCTGAACGGCGCAGGCAAGACAACCCTGTTGCGAATGCTGGCCGGTGTGGACGAGCCCGACACGGGCGCGATCGAGCCCGGCCACGGCCTGCGCATCGGGTACTACGCGCAAGAGCACGAGACGATCGACGTGAAGCGCACGGTGCTGCAGAACATGGTCTCCGCGTCTCCTCAGCTCACCGAGACAGAAGCGCGGCGTGTGCTCGGATCGTTCCTCTTCACCGGCGACGATGTGCTCAAGCCGGCCGGGGTGCTCTCCGGCGGCGAGAAGACCCGTCTCGCCCTCGCGATGATCGTGGTCTCGGGCGCGAATGTATTGCTGCTCGACGAGCCGACGAACAACCTCGACCCGGCCAGCCGCGAAGAGATCCTCGGGGCGCTCGCGGGCTACACCGGCGCGGTGGTGCTCGTCTCCCACGACGCGGGCGCCGTGGAGGCACTGAACCCAGAGCGGGTGCTCATCCTGCCGGACGGCGTCGAGGACCACTGGAACAAGGACTACGCCGAGCTCGTCGAACTTGCCTGACGCCGTTCAGTGCCGACGGAGACGTCGTGCAACCCGTGCGCGGCGACGTGCCGCTGGGCGGGGCTGGTGCTGGGCTGCCGGCTGCGACCTCGGATGCCGCCGGTCAGCGGTGCGAATCGATGAGCGCGTCCTCGATCTCGGCGTCGCTCGGGCCCTTGGCCTTGCGCCGCTCGCTGCGGCGCTCCTCCTGCATGCGGACCTTCGGGTCGTCGGCGTTCCGGATGCGGTACTCGGTGCGCACCGCCCAGCCGAGCCCGATGAAGCCCATCACGGCGAAGGCGATCCACTGCAGCGCGTATGAGAGGTGGGGGCCCTCGTCCTCTGGCGGTTTCGGCGTCGCCAGGGGAGCCGACTCTGCGGGGGCAGGGCTCTCGCTCGCGAGCAAGCCGTAGGCGTTCGTGTACGTCGGCTCACCGACCTTCTCCTCGACCGTGGGAAGGTGCACAGTAGCGAGCTGACCCTCGGGCGCGCTGCGTCCTGGAAGGGTGGGCTCACCGGGCTTGAGCCGGGCGACGACGGTGACGTCTCCGGCGGGCGGGGCGGGCACGGCATCCGGCGCGTCCTGCTCACTGCCGGTCGGAACCCATCCGCGGTCGACCACGAAGACCGCCCCGGCGTCGGTCTTGAACGGGACGACCACCGCGAAGCCCGGCTGGCCGTTCATGGGGCGGTTCCTCACCAGCAACTGCTCGTCGGCGAGGTAGCGCCCGTGAAGCTCCACGGGTGTCCACTTGAGGTCATCGTGCCAGTCATCGAGCGTCGGCAGCACCTCATCGACCGGCTGCACGTCGCGATCCCAGTTCTGGGCGACGCGCTCGTTCTCGGCGCGCACCTCGTCGAGCCGAGCCCACTGCCAACGGCTCAACAGCACGCAGGCGATCGCGAAGAGCACGGCCACGCCGAGGTACCCGGCCCAGCGGCGATTCATGACGAAACGAAGCCGGTTCACGCAGGCGTCTCCTCAGGAAGCCGCTCGAGCGGCTCATCGATCGGGGTGACGACGACCGGGAACGCACGTGCGGCGAGGTAGTCGCGCAACCAATCCCGATGGTCGTCGCAGGCGAGCCAGATCTTCACCCGGCTCTCAGGATGAATGCGTGGGTTGCGCCAATTGATGCACCACGCAGCGGCCGCACCGCAACCCGCGCGTGAGCAGACGCGGCCCGCCGGGCCGCCCCCGAGTCCGATCACGATCGATCGCCCTCACCAGAAGCGCCCTGCTGACCTGGCTGATCTTGCTGGTCTTGCTGATCCTGCTGATCGGCGGTGAACCACCGGCCGTCGTCATGTCGCACGAGTCCTCCAGGACGTTCGACAGCGCCTGGAGCCGTGCGCTGCACATTGGCGATCACGACGGCGACGTAGGGCAGCACGACCGCTCCGACCGCCGGTACGAGGATCCACCAGCCCGGGGTGAAGAAGCACGCGATCACGCACGCGAGCCTGACGCCCATCGCAATGCCGTACTTGAGCATGCGGATGCCGCGCTCCTCGTCCGGGGAGAGCGGAAGCGTCGTGATCGCGGTGCGGTGCTTCATCGGGGGATGTGATCCATGGTCTGCTCCAAGGGTACGCCGCCGCGCTGCGTGCAGACCCCTTGTTGTTTGAGCGAGATCGCCGGGACCTCGCGCTCGGCGCTCTTGGCTGAACCGAGAGAAGGGAGGGCACCGCTTGGCCCGACGATAGGCTCGAATCCATGACGACGACTCCTCGCACCGTGCTCATCACCGGCGGCAACCGCGGTATCGGCTTCGCGATCGCCGAGGCGTTCCTCGCGGAGGGCCACCGCGTCGCGGTGACCGCGCGCTCTGGTGAGGGCCCCGAGGGGAGCCTCACTGTGCGTGCCGATGTGACGGATGCCGCGTCGATCGACGCCGCGTTCACCGAGGTCGAGCAGAAGTTCGGACCGGTCGAGGTCGTCGTAGCCAACGCGGGTGTGACGCGCGACACGCTCCTGCTGCGCATGAGCGAGGACGACTTCACCGATGTGGTCGACACCAATCTGAGCGGCGCCTTCCGCGTGGTCAAGCGTGCCGCCAAGGGCATGCTGAAGGCGAAGTTCGGCCGGGTCGTGCTCGTGTCGAGCGTGGTGGGCCTGTACGGCTCAGCAGGCCAGATCAACTACTCGGCGTCGAAGAGCGGGCTCATCGGCATCGCACGTTCGCTGACTCGCGAACTGGGCTCCCGCGGGATCACCGCGAATGTCGTCGCGCCGGGGTTCATCGAGACAGAGATGACCGCGGTGCTCCCGGAGGCGACGCAGGCCGAGTACAAGCGCAACATCCCCGCCGGCCGATTCGCCCGGCCGGAAGAGGTCGCGAAGGCCATCACCTGGCTGGCGAGCGACGACGCGGCGTACATCTCGGGTGCCGTCATTCCGGTCGACGGTGGCCTCGGCATGGGGCACTGAGCGACCCCCGAACCTCCACGAAGCGCCGGCGCGTCTGATCAACAGGCCGGCCGTGAGCATCGGCTCGACGAGGCCGTTCCAAGACGACCGCGGGCCTGCACAGCGCTGGGGAAGCGCGTCAGCGCAAGCCGAGGAGCGGCAGCACCTGGCCGAGGTCTCGCTGATCGAGTGAGACCGCTGCTGCCCGCCGCACGGGCTCCTTGGCGTCGAAGGCGACCGACAGCCCGGCGATGGCCATCATCTTCAGATCGTTAGCGCCGTCGCCGATCGCGACCGTGCGCGACATCGGCACGCCGAGCTCGCCCGCCCAGCGGCGCAGTGCTTCCGCCTTCGCTTCCGCATCGATGATCGGCCCGTCGACCTCGCCAGTGAGCCGGTCGTCGAGCACCGCCAACCGGTTCGCCGACCAGTTCCACAACGAGAGCTCCTCGGCGATCGGGTCAAGCACCTCGTGGAACCCGCCCGATACGACGCCCACGCGACCCCCGGCGGAGTGCACGCCCTCGATGAGCCGCTCGGCACCGTTGGTCACGGTGACGCGCTGCCGGGCACGCTCGAACACGCCGGTGCTGAGCCCGGTGAGCGTCGCGACCCGCGCCCGAAGACTGGCGGCGAAATCGAGCTCGCCGTTCATGGCGCGCTCGGTGATGTCGGCGACCTCATCCAGCGAACCCGCCTCTTCCGCGAGCAGTTCGATCACCTCGTTCTCGATGAGCGTCGAATCGACATCGAGCACGACGAGGAACCGGGCGGGTCGCGCCATTCGGGAGGGGCCTTTCACTTGTGGTCAGGATGCCGCGGGTCGCCCCGGCATCCGCCCGCACTCGACCGCGGAGCGGCTCAACCGACGAGCGAGCCTTTGCCCACCACGGTGATTCCCGACTCCGTGACGGTGAATCCGCGTGCGCGATCCGCGGCGGTGTCGAAGCCGATCTCGGCACCGGGCGCGACGACGACCTCTTTGTCAAGGATAGCGTTGCGCACTCTGGCCCCCGCGCCGACCTCGACCCGTTCGAACAGCACTGAATCAGCGACCTCGGTGCCCGAGTCCAGCGACACCCAGGGGCCGAGCACGCTGCGTTTGATCGATGCGCCCGACACCACGCATCCTTGCGACACCAGGGAGTCGATCGCTGTTCCGGCGACTCCTGAAGCATCGCGCACGAGCTTCGCCGGGGGAGCATTGAGCTGCTGGTTATGAATCGGCCAGGCACGGTTGTAGAGGTTGAACACTGGGAGCTTCGACACGAGATCCTGGTGCGCTTCGAAGAAGGACTCGATCGTGCCGACATCGCGCCAGTAGGAGCGGTCGCGGTCGGTCGAACCGGGCACCTCGTTGTTCCTGAAGTCGTACACAGCGGCGTCACCGCGCGAGACGAAATCGGGAACGATGTCGCCGCCCATGTCATGCCCCGAGCCCGGCCTCGCGCCGTCGCGTGTGACAGCGTCGATCAGCACGTCGGCGTCGAACACATAGTTGCCCATCGAGGCGAGGATCTCGTCGGGCGAGTCTGGAAGACCGGCGGCATCCCTCGGCTTCTCGAGGAAGCGGGCGATCCGGCTCGGGTCGTCGCGCTCCGCCTCGATGACGCCGAACTGGTCTGCGAAGCCGATCGGCTGTCGGATGGCCGCGACGGTCACGCCCGCGCCGCTATCGATATGCGCGTCGACCATCTGTGCGAAGTCCATGCGGTAGACATGGTCGGCGCCGACGACGACGACGATGTCCGGTCGTTCGTCGCGGATGAGGTTGAGGCTCTGGAAGATGGCGTCGGCAGAGCCTGAGAACCAGCGCTTCCCCAGCCGCTGCTGCGCAGGGACCGATGCGATGTACGAATTCAGCACACCGCTCAACCGCCACACCTGCGATACATGACGGTCGAGGCTGTGCGACTTGTACTGAGTGAGCACGACGATCTGCAGCAGCCCTGAGTTGATGAGGTTCGAGAGCGCGAAATCGATCAGCCGATAGCTGCCCGCGAAGGGCACGGCCGGCTTCGCGCGGTCGGCGGTCAGTGGCATCAGCCGTTTGCCCTCGCCCCCGGCGAGGACGATGCCGAACACCTTGGGCGCCCCCATGCGCCCACAGTAGGCCCGAGCGTGCCGGCGGACTAGGTTCTGGCTATGCGCGTAGAAGTGTTCACCCGCGAGTTCCCGCCCGAGATCTACGGCGGCGCGGGCGTGCATGTGGACGAACTGGTGCGGGCGCTCCGCAACGGGGCCCCGAGCGGGTTCGAGGTCGGGGTCCGATGCTTCGGCGCGGAGCGCCACGCTGAGGATGTACGCGCGTACGCAGCACCGGCAGAGCTCTCGCAGTCCAACCCGGCCCTGCGCACGCTCGGAGTCGACCTGCTGATGGCCCAGGATGCCGGCGGCGCCGATCTGGTGCACTCGCACACCTGGTACGCGAACGGGGCCGGACACCTCGCGAAGCTGCTGCACGGTGTGCCGCATGTGATGACCGCCCACAGTCTTGAACCGCTTCGACCGTGGAAGGCCGAGCAGCTCGGGGGAGGCTATCGAGTCTCGAGCTGGATCGAACGCGCTGCCATCGAGTCGGCAGACGCTGTGATCGCAGTGAGCCACGGCATGCGTCGCGACCTCCTCGGCTCCTACCCTGCGATCGCGGAGGACCGCGTGCACGTGGTGCACAACGGCATCGATACCGATCGGTGGAGGCCCATCGACGACCCCGACCTCGTGCGGAGTCTCGGTGTCGACCCTCAGCGCCCGAGCGTCGTGTTCGTGGGCCGCATCACGCGGCAGAAGGGCCTTCCCCATCTGCTTCGCGCCGCCCGCAACCTGCCCGCCGACGTGCAGCTCGTGCTCTGCGCCGGGGCCCCTGACACACCAGAACTGCTCGAGGAGGTCAAGCGCGAGGTGCAGGAACTCGAGGCATCGAGAGGCGGCGTCGTGTGGCACGAACGGCTGCTGGCACAGCGTGAGCTCGCCGCGCTGCTCACGGCGGCCACGGTGTTCGTGTGCCCCTCGCTGTACGAGCCTCTCGGCATCGTGAACCTCGAGGCCATGGCCTGCGGCGCAGCGGTCGTAGCGACGGCCACTGGCGGCATCCCGGAGGTTGTGGATGATGGTGTCACCGGGCGCCTCGTGCCCGTGGAGCAGCTCGATGACGGCACCGGAACACCGCTCGACCCCGAGCGCTTCGAGCACGACCTCGCTGACGCCCTCGACGAGGTCGTCGGCGACCCCGAGGCCGCTGCGCGCATGGGCAGCGCAGGCCGAGCGAGAGCCGAGGCGGAGTTCGGCTGGGACCGGATCGCCGACCGAACGCTTGGGGTGTACCGCTCGCTCATGGGCGGAACCGACTGAACGGTCAGGACGGCCGCGCCCCGTGACGATCGCGGGTCCGTCGTTCCGGCCCTGCTCGCCTGGCGCACCCTAAGCTTGAGGCACCATGTCACGCGTACTCGACTTCTCCGGTGTCTCGGTCATCCGCGAGGGCAATGCGATCCTCGACACAGTCGATTGGCAGGTGGAAGAAGACCAGCGGTGGGTCATTCTCGGGCCGAACGGCGCCGGCAAGACCACCATGCTCCGCATCGCCGCGGCTGCGCTGCACCCGACGCAGGGTCGCGCCGAAGTGCTCGGAGGAGTGCTCGGGAAGACCGATGTGTTCGAGTTGCGTCCCCGAATCGGGTTCGCGTCGTCGACCATGGCCCGGCGGATCCCCGCTGGCGAGACGGTGCTGGATGCGGTCATGACCGCGGCATACTCGGTCACCGGCCGGTGGAACGAGCAGTACGAGGATCTCGACGTGCGCCGCGCGCAGCGCGTGCTGAAGGAGTGGCGCCTCGCCGGGCTTGCTTCGCGTCGCTTCGGCGACCTGAGCGATGGCGAGCAGAAACGAGTGCAGATCGCTCGCGCAGTGATGACCGACCCGGAGATCATGCTGCTCGACGAACCTGCCGCCAGCCTCGACCTCGGCGCGCGTGAAGAGCTGCTGCAACTGCTCGGCGGCTACGCGAGCGCCCCGGAGGCGCCCGCGCTCGTCATGGTCACGCACCACGTCGAGGAGATCCCGCCAGGGTTCACGCATGCCCTGCTCCTGGCAGATGGTCACGTGACAGCTTCTGGGCCGGTCGACGAGGTGATCACGGCCGAGCACCTCGGCCGTACCTTCGGGCTCGACCTGGAGGTCACCAAGCGCGACGGACGCTTCAGCGCCCGCGCTGCCTGACCGCATCCTTATGCCTTCGATCTGGTAATGTAGATCGCTGGCTCCACAGCCGTAGATTTCGCTGCACCGCGTTCCGGTCAAGCGCTCGGCAGAGCGATCGCAGCACGAACCACAACCTCAAGGGATCACCATGAAGACCGACATCCACCCGGAATACCAGCCGATCGTCTTCCGCGACCTCGCGTCGGGCGCCACGTTCCTCACGCGCTCGACCGCGACGAGCGACAAGACCATCGAGCTCGACGGTGAGACCTACCCGGTGATCGACGTCGAGATCTCCTCGGAGTCGCACCCGTTCTACACGGGCAAGCAGCGCATCCTCGACAGCGCGGGCCGCGTCGAGAAGTTCAACCAGCGCTTCAAGGGCTTCGGCAGCAGCAAGTAAGCCGCAGCACCAGCACAGAAGAGGCGATCCCCTTCGGGGTCGCCTCTTTGCATTTGGTGCAGCAGGGCGATCCCACTCGGGGTCGCCTCTTCGCGTCTGATGCAGCGGGGCGATCCCGTTCGGGGTCGCCCTCGCCGCACCTGATTCAGTAACTCGGCCAACTGCCTCGCGCGACGAACTCAGGGTCTCGCACGCGCCGCATGTACGCCTGGAAGTTCGCTGCCTGCTCCGACGACCACATCGCCTGCGAGCGATGCAGCTCGGCGGGGTCGGCGGGTAGCAGCGCGGCGTGTGCGCGGATGATGGCGAGTGCCACGCGGCCCGCGGCGATGGCGTCGGATCCTGCGTCATGTGCGCGCAGCAACTCGATGCCGTACACCGCGGAGGCGGCCTCGAGCGTGCGCTTTCCCCTGCGGTAGCGGTCGACCTGCTTGTCGATGACGAGCGGGTCGATGACGGTGCCGGTGATGGCCAGCGGCTCGATCCCGTGCCGTCTGGCCTCGCGATCGAGCACTGTGAAGTCGTACGGCGCGTTGTACACGGTCACCGGCACACCGCGCGCGAACAGGCCGCGCAGCGCGTCGATGATCTCGGCGACGACCTCAGCAGCGGCACGCCCCTCGGCTCTCGCCCGTTCCGTAGTGATGCCGTGCACCTGCGCGGCTCCCTCGGGGATCTCGACGCCCGGGTCGGCGAGCCATTCCAACTGCTCGACCACGTTGCCGTCGTCGTCGAGCACGCCGACGTGCGCGGACACGATGCGCGCCGTCTCCACGTCGACGCCCGTGGTCTCGAGGTCGAATACTCCCACTTGCTGCAACCACGATGCGCCCATACGGGCACCGTATCGAAGCCCTCCGTCATCGCCGCGCCGCGACAGGCGGTGCGCCGCAACCGGGCCGCGCGATCAGAGGCGCGCGGCGCTGAATCGCGGCTGGCCGACGTGCAGCCAGTAGAAGCTCTGCGTGCCCAGCGTGAACGACAGCGCTCCGTCTTCGCCCACGTCGGGGAAGCGCGCCCCGCCGAAGAGGTCGAAGGTCGGGGTTCCGGGCTCGTCGGGCATCGTGATCCGCACCGAGACCGGGTTGTGAACGAAGCTGAACACGCACAGGATCCGCTCGGGCTCATCTCCCGGGGTGGAGTCGGAGCCCTCGTACTCGCGGAGGAATGCGAGCACGCCGGGGTGATCCGTCTCCAGCACCCTGATGGTGCCGAGTCCGAAGGCGGGGTGAGCCTTGCGCACGTGGATCACATTGCGCACCCAGTGCAGCAGTGAGCGCGACTGCGCCAACTGCGACTCCACGTTGATGTGACCGTAGTGGTACACGAGCGATTGCACGACCGGCAGGAACAGCTTGCCGGGGTCGGCGCTCGAGAATCCCGCATTGCGGTCGGGAGTCCACTGCATCGGCGTGCGCGACGCGTCGCGGTCGGGCAGCCAGATGTTGTCGCCCATGCCGATCTCATCGCCGTAGTAGAGGAACGGGCTGCCCGGGAGAGAGAACAGCAGCGCGTGCGCGAGCTCGAGCTCAGGACGCGAGTTGTCGAGAAGCGGCGCGAGACGCCGACGAATGCCGACGTTCACCCGCATCCTCGGGTCGTACGCGTACCAGCCGTACATCGCCTGGCGGTACTCCTCGCTCACCATCTCGAGGGTGAGTTCATCGTGGTTGCGCAGGAAGACGCCCCAGCCCGCGCCGGGCGGCACGTCGGTCGTCTCCGACAGCACCTTGACGAGCTCGTCCGCCTGCTGCGAGCGAAGCGCATAGAAGATGCGCGGCATCACGGGGAAGTCGAAGGCCATGTGGCATTCGGGCTCTTCTTCCGTACCCATGAACGCCGTGACCTCGCGGGGCCACTGGTTCGCCTCGGCGATGAGGATGCGACCGGGGTACTCGTGATCGAGCAGCGCGCGGAGCCGCTTCAGGAACTCATGAGTCGGCGGCTCGCCCTCGCCGTTGCCCTCCTCCGACTCGTAGAGGTACGGCACCGCGTCGAGGCGGAACCCGTCGACGCCCATATCGAGCCAGAACCGCACGATCTCGAAGATCGCCTCGTGCACGGCTGGATTCTCGAAGTTGAGGTCGGGCTGGTGCGAGAAGAAGCGGTGGAAGTAGAACTGGCGCCGCTCGGAGTCGAATGCCCAGTTCGAGTCCTCGTAGTCGGTGAAGATGATGCGGACGTTCTTGTACTTGTCGTCGGTATCGCTCCACACGTAGAAGTCGCCGTACGGCCCGTCGGGGTCGCTGCGCGACTGCTTGAACCACTCGTGCTGGTCGGAGGTGTGGTTCAGCACCAGGTCGATGATGACGCGCATGTTCCGCTCGTGCGCCTTGGTGACCAGTTCGCGGAACTGCTCGATGGTTCCGAACTCCGGCAGGATCGACATGTAGTCGGCCACGTCGTAGCCGCCGTCGCGGAGCGGAGACGTGAAGAACGGCGGCAGCCAGAGCGCGTCGACGCCGAGCCACTGCAGGTAGTCGAGCTTCGACAGGAGGCCCTCGAGGTCACCGGTGCCGTCGGCGTTGCTGTCGACGAAGGAGCGCACCATCACTTGGTAGAACACCGCCCGCTTGTACCACAGAGGGTCGAGCGCGAGGCCGGGCAGCGTGATGGGCGCGGTGAAGCTCATATCCGCCGAGTCTAGGCGCGCATGCTGAGCCCCTCCAGGTGGCCCCGTCTCTCGACTCATACACTTGACGGATGTCCGTTCCCTCGCCCTACGCCGCTGCGCTCGCTACGCTCCCGGTGCTCCGGGGGGAGGCGATGGTGAGGGGCGCCCGCACCGCGTATTGGCAGTACGGCGACGAGGATGCCGCGACCTCCGTGGTCTTCGTGCACGGGTTCCGAGGCGACCACCACGGCCTGGAGCCCATCGTCGCGGGTCTCGCGCCATCGATCCGAGCAGGGCGCCTCCGCGTCGTCATTCCAGACCTTCCCGGCTTCGGCGAGTCGCAGCCGTTTCAGGATGGGCGCCATGACATCGCCGGCTACGCCGCGTGGCTTCGCGCGTTCGTCGCCGAAGCAGGCGCCGGCGGCTCTCCCGTGCTCGGGCACTCCTTCGGCTCGATCGTCGTCGCGGCCGCCGCGGCTGATGGCCTCGGCGCATCGAGGCTCATGCTCGTGAACCCGATCGCGGCGCCCGCGCTCGAGGGACCGAACGGGGTGCTCACACGGCTCGCGGTGCTCTACTACCGGGTCGCCGCCGCGTTGCCCGAACGGCTCGGCTTCGCGCTGCTGCGCAACCGCCTCATCGTGCGAGTCATGAGCATCGCCATGGCGACACGCAGGGATCCTGCGCTTCGCCGGTTCGTGCATGACCAGCACGATCGATACTTCAGCGCGTTCGGAGATCGCGCCGTGGTGCTCGAGGCATTCAAGGCGTCGGTGTCGCACGACGTTCGCGAATTCGCCGACAAGATCGCCGCCCCGACGCTTCTGATCGCCGCCGATCGCGACCAGATCACACCGCTGCCCAAGCAGCACACCCTCGCTCGGCTCTTCGCGGAGCCGCGGCTGGCCGTCGTGCACGGCGTCGGGCATCTGATCCATTACGAGGCACCGCAGTTCGCAGCGGGCGAGATCGCGTCGTTCCTCGGTCTCGAGTCCCACGCCGAACCCGAGCGGATGGCAGAAGGATGAGGCTCATCGTCGACTGCCGGTATGTGCGCGTGGGCCGTCACGACGGCATCAGCCGCTTCACGGCGGGCCTCGTCGCGGCACTCGCGAAGCGGCATCCGCTCGTCATGCTCATCAGCGACGAACGCCAGTTGGAGAAGCTGCCGCCGCTCGCCTGGCGCAAGGTGTCATCGCCGACCTCGTGGCGGGAGCCCTTCGTGGCGCTCCAGGTGAACAGGCTGCGGCCCGACGTCGTCTTCACGCCCATGCAGACCATGGGCTCGCTCGGGCGACGCTACCGACTGGTCTCGACACTGCACGACCTGATCTACTACTCCAATCCCATGCCGCCGCGGAACCTGCCGTGGTTCGTTCGGGTGCTGTGGCGGCTGTACCACCTGGCGTGGTGGCCGCAACGACTGCTGCTGAACGGCGCCGACGCCGTGGTGACGGTCTCAGAGACGACCAAGCGCTCGATGATCGAGCATCGGCTCACCAAGCGCTCGATCACGGTCGTACCGAACGCCGCAGACACGGCACCCGACGGTGCTGAGCAGGGGTCGAGGCGCCAACCGCCGGCGAACCGCGATCTCGTGTACATGGGATCGTTCATGCCGTACAAGAACGTCGAGGTGCTCGCCCGCGCGCTGCGGCTTCTGCCCGGGTATCGGTTGCACCTGCTCAGCGGGATCACGGATGTCGATCGCGGGCACTACGAAGAACTCGCCCCGGCCGGCGCACTCGTGTTCCACGACGGAGTGAGCGACGAGGAGTACGACGAGCTGCTCTCGCGTGCCTTTGCGCTCGTGCACGCTTCGCGCGACGAGGGATTCGGCATCCCGCTCGTCGAGGCGATGACGCACGGCACGCCCGTCGTCGTGAGCGACATCCCGATCTTCAGGGAGATCGCCGGCGATGCCGGACGGTACTTCGACCCGGATGATGCCCAGGGGGTCGCCTCCGCCTTGCGGGCCCTCGAGGACGACGCGGCATGGTTGTCCGCCTCGAAGTCGGGAACCGAGCAGGCCCGCCTGTTCGATTGGGAACGCTCCGCGGGCATCCTGCTGGAGCTGCTCCAACGGGTGAGCAGCGGTGAGACGGTCAGAGTGGGCGACAGGGTCGAGCGCCTCGGCTCGATCGAGCGCGGCAACGCCGTCAGCGACGCAAGCGGTCGCGAATCGCGCTGAGCAGCTCGCTGGTGCCGGCATCGAGCTTGAGCACCGATCTGCCGTCGGCCCGCGTGATGCCGCGATTGATGATCACGATCGGCTTGTGCTCGCGCCGTGCGCGCTCGACGATGCGGATGCCGGAGTTCACCGCCAGCGACGACCCGGCCACGAGCAATGCGCTGGCCTCTTCGACCATCGCCGCGGCCTTGGCGAAACGCTCTGCCGGCACGAGCTCGCCGAAGAAGACGACATCGGGCCGGATCGCAGCGCCGCAGACGGGGCACCGGGGCAGCACCAGCCTGTCGTACGCCGCCACCTCGGCATCGCCGTCGGGGTTCAGCGCCGCATCCGTCGACATCGCGTCGAGCCACGGATTGCTCCGCCCGATCTGGGCTTCGATCTCGGCCCGCGGCAGCTCATGGCCGTGGGCCAGGCAGCGCACCCGGTCGCCGCTGCCGTGGAGGGCCACCACGCGCTTCGAACCGGCGCGCACGTGCAGCCCATCGACGTTCTGGGTGATCACTCCATTGGTGACGCCCTCGTGCTCGAGCTCGGCCAGCGCTCGGTGACCCTCGTTCGGCTGCGCGGCCGCGAAGCGGCGCCACCCGAGATGGCCGCCCGCCCAGTACCTGCGCTGCGCGTTCTCGCTCCCGCTGAAGGTCTGCCATGTCATCGGAGCACGCTTCGGCGCGCCCTCTCCTCGGTAGTCGGGGATGCCCGAGTCGGTGCTCAGCCCGGCACCGGTGAGCACCGCGACGAGGTGCCCGGCGAGCAAGTCGGCCGCGGCGTCAGCCTGCGCGCCGAGCGAAGCGTCGAGGCCCGGTGCGTGCGCGTGGTGTCTCATGGTCACCAGTCATAACACCGGAGGGCGCGATAGTGTTCCGCACGGCGGGGACGCGCTCGCGGCGCCGCCGCGGGCGAACGGCCATCGGCCGAGCGGCGTCACAGGCAGAGGAAGCGGAGGCCGCGGGTGCGGATCGAGCAAGTGCACGACCTCGAGCACGAGGGACTCGACGACTACCGGAACCTCACCGACGTGGCGCTCCGCCGGGTTCGTGAACCGCTCGAAGGGCTCTACATCGCAGAGTCCGCCAAAGTCATCCGCCGGGCACTCGAGGCCGGTCACCGGCCACGGTCGGTGCTGCTGCAGGACAAGTGGCTCGGCGACATCGCGCCATTCCTCGAGGGCCATGACGTGACGGTGTTCATGGCGGACGCCGAGTTGCTCGAGCAGATCACCGGGTTCCAGATGCACCGCGGCGCGCTTGCCGCGATGCACCGCCCGCGGCTTCCCGACCCGGCCGAACTGCTGGAGGGAGCGCGCCGTGTGGTGGTGTTCGAGGACATCGTCGACCACACGAACGTGGGTGCCGGCTTCCGTGCTGTGGCGGGCCTCGGGGCCGACGCGGTGCTGATCGGGCCGCGTTGCGCCGATCCGCTCTACCGCCGCAGCGTGCGCGTGAGCATGGGCACTGTGCTTCAGGTGCCGTGGACTCGGCTTCCGGAGTGGCCGGATGCCGGCGAGGTGCTGCACCGCGCCGGGTTCGAGATCGCGGCCCTGGCGCTCACCGACGACGCGGTGGCGCTGGATGAGTATGCGGCCGAAGCGCCCGAGCGCGTCGCACTGCTCATGGGTTCAGAGGGCGACGGGCTCAGCGAGGCGGCGATGGCTGCGGCAGACCGTGCGGTGCGGATCCCAATGCACCACGGCGTCGACTCGCTCAATGTCGCCTCTGCGGCGGCTGTCGCGCTCTGGGAGTTGCGTACCCGCTGACGACCGGGCTCGTGCCTAGACTGTTGCGGTGCCGCTGACCCGTCGACAGATCTACTTCCGACGCAGGCTCGCCGTCTTCGGCACGCTCGCGGTGCTGCTCGGCGTCGGCGCCTATGTTCCCGCGACGCTGCTGGCTCCGCTTCCCGAGGCCGCAGCGACCCTCGCGCCGTACTCCGTCGAGAGCGGCCCCGCGGCCCAGGTGGCACTGCCTGAGTGGGGAGCGAGCGCGATCGGCGCCGAGGGGTTCGGCGATCGCGCAGCGGTCGCGCCGGAGGGTGCCGGGGTGCCGACGGATGCCGATCCTGTCGGCCTGCTCGCCTCGGCGGGGAGCGCCGAGGCCCTGCCGATCGCCAGCATCGCAAAGGTCGTGACGGCGCTCGTCGTGCTCGATGCGCACCCGCTCGAAGCAGGGCAGCCGGGACCGGTCATCGCCACCACCGCGGCCGACCTCGACCACTACCACAAGCAACTCGCTTGGAATGGGTCCGTCCGGCCGGTCGCCCCGGGTCTGGCGTTCACGCAGCACGAACTGCTCGAACTGCTCCTGGTGGTCTCGGCGAACAACTACGCGGAGACACTCGTCACGTGGGCGTTCGGCTCAGAAGCCGCGTACGTGGATGCTGCTGGGGCGTGGCTGTCCGCCAATGGTCTCACCGGCATCACGATCGTCGACTGCACCGGACTGGACCCGGCGAATCGGGCGTCGGCCGCGCACCTGCTGCCGCTCGCGGAACTCGCGATGCAGCATCCGGTCATCGCCGAGATCGTCGGCATCGCTCAAGGAGGCATGCACGACATCGGGCCGTACGAGAACACGAACCCCGTGCTCGGCGACCCTGGCGTCATCGGCGTGAAGACCGGCACGCTCATGGACTTCGGCCACAATCTCCTGTTCGCGGCCGACATCCCGGTGGGGGAGCACAGCGTGCGCGTGCACGGGGTCGTACTCGGAGCACCGGGGCGGCAGGCCTTGAGCGACGCGGTTCGCAGTGCGCTCGCGAGCGCCGGCAGCGGGTTCCAGGAGTTGTCGTTGACGCAGGCAGGACAAGCTTTCGGCACGTACTCGACCGCCTGGGACGAGCGCACCCGGCTGACTGCCGCCGCTGACGCATCGATCGTGGCGTGGTCGAACACCCCCGTGTCGGTGCTGGTGAGTTCGACCCCGCTGAGCAGTGCAAAGGCCGGGGCGAGGGTCGGCGTCGCGACCTTCGTTGTGGGCGGCGAGACCGTCGAAGTGCCACTCGTGCTCGACGAGGCGCTCTCCGAGCCCGACCCCTGGTGGCGGCTGACCAACCCGGCTGAGCTGTTCTGAACGGCGGGAGTCCCTCGCTCCACGTGGGCTGCACATCGTCTGCGTCCGCGGCATCCAGCCGGTCTCGCCCTTCGCGGGCGGCGCGCTGACGCTCAGTCGTCTTCGAGTCGCACTAAGCCCGGGAGCGGCCGCTTCGGGGTGATGAAGTCACCGGAGGATTGTTGCCGGATGCGGCGGATCACCCACGGAACGAAGTGCTCCCGGGCCCAGACGATGTCGTCGGCACGCGCGCGCCGCCAGCTGGACCGGGGGAGCGGTTCCGGCTGCATCGGTTCGAGATCGTTGGGCACGTTCAGCGCCGAGAGCACCATGCGCGCGATCGTGTGGTGACCAAGCGGCGAGAAGTGAAGCCGGTCGGGAGCCCACATGCGCGCGTCGCGCAGCTCGCGCAACGCCCACATGTCGGCGATGATCGCGTCGTGCTTGGCAGCTACCGTGTGCAGGTTCTCGTTATAGATGGCGACCTTGCCGCGAAGCCTGCCGAGCACCGGCGTATGACCGATATCAGGACCGGTGAAGAGCACGACGGTCGCGTTCGAGGAGCGCAGGGTCTCGACCAGGCCATCCATCCGGCTCGCGACTTCGTCCGGGTCGGTGCCGGGCCGGATGATGTCGTTGCCGCCGGCCGACACGGTGATGAGATCCGGCTGCAGTGCCACGGCTGCGCCGGCCTGCTCGTCGATGATCTGCTGCAGCAGGCGGCCGCGCACGGCCAGATTGGCGTACGCGAAGTCGTCATGGCTGCGGGCGAGCACCTCCGCGACGCGGTCGGCCCACCCGCGATGGCCGCCGACGCTCCGCGGCTCGGGATCGCCGATCCCCTCGGTGAACGAGTCGCCGATCGCGACGTACCGCGTCCATGGGTGCACTTGCGTCATGGGTCAAGCCTCCCAAATACGCGGGGACGGCGTCCCTTGTCGCATGTTTTCCGGCGTGTCACTCTTTGCACAGGCGGGGACCACAACGACGGACCCCGGAGAAAGGGAGGACACCGTGGGATTCCTCGCATTCCTGATCCTCGGACTCATCGCGGGCGCCATCGCCAAGCTGATCTTGCCGGGTCGGCAGGGCGGCGGTTGGCTCGTGACGCTGCTGCTGGGCGTCGTCGGAGCGATCCTCGGCGGCTGGATCGGCTCATTGTTCTTCAACCGCGGCCTCACCGAATTCTTCGACCTCGGCACATGGTTGCTCGCCATTCTGGGGGCCATCATCGTGCTGCTCATCTGGGGCGCTCTCACTCGCAAGCGAGCGTAGTCCGCAACAGCCATCGACACCGGGGGCGGTGGCCGGCTCGACCGGCACCCGCCCCCGGTGTTCTGCGTCGTACGGGTGCGAAGATGTTCGCGTGAGCAAGCAAGACGGCTCGTCGAGGCAGGTGACCACAGCGCCGCTCGACGATCGCACCGCGACCATCATGCACGTCGACATGGACGCGTTCTTCGCCTCCGTCGAACTACTCGAGCGGCCGGACCTCCGTGGCAAGCCGGTGATCGTGGGCCACGCGAGCGCGCGCTCGGTCGTGACCGCGGCGACCTACGAAGCGCGGCGCTACGGCGTGAACTCGGCGATGCCCATGGCCGTCGCGCTGCGCCGCTGCCCGCATGCCGTTGTGCTGGAACCGCACTTCGACCGCTACCAGCACTTCTCACGTCAGGTGCGCGCGATCTTCGAAGAGTTCACCCCGCGCGTCGAGCCCCTCAGCATCGATGAGGCGTTCCTCGACATCACCGGCGCCCGCGCGCTGTTCGGCGGCGCCTACGCGATCGGCACCGAACTGCGTCGGCGCGTGCTGGATCGCACCGGGTTGACGTGCTCCGTGGGCGCGGCGCCGACCAAGTTCCTCGCGAAGCTCGCATCGACCCGGGCGAAACCGGATGGGCTGCTGATCGTGCCCGAGCCCGACACGCATCGATTCCTGCATCCGCAGCCGATCTCCGCCCTGTGGGGTGTCGGACCGAAGACGGCGGAGCACCTGACGAGGCTAGGCCTCAGAACGGTCGCGGATGTCGCCGCGGTACCGATCGAGACGCTGCGCGCGGCCATCGGAGATGCGGGGGCCACGCGGCTGCACGCCTTGGCGTGGGGTCGCGATCCGCGCATCGTCGACACCGCCTCGGCCGAGAAGAGCATCGGCCATGAGACGACCTTCGAGACTGACGTGAGGGATGCCGAGACGCTGAAGCGGGAACTGCTCCGACTGTCGCTCCGCGTGGGTGAGCGCCTGCGACGCAGCGATGTCGCGGCCCGCACGGTGTCCCTGAAGCTGCGCCTTCACGACTTCACGACGCTCACGAGGTCGCGCACCCTGAACGAGCCGACCGATCTCGGCAGGCGGGTCTACGAGGAGGCGGTCACCCTGCTCGAGGCGCTCGGACGACATGGCGAGGGCGTACGCCTGATCGGGGTTCGCGCGGAGCAGCTCTCCGCGGATGCCGGGGGCGGCGCCGTCCTCTGGGACGACGACGAATCGTGGCGCGACACCGAAGCCGCCGTCGACGCGCTCAATGCGAAGTTCGGGGAGGGCGCTCTGCGGCCCGCGGCATTGCTCGGCCCCGGGGGCGCCAGACGTCACCACGCGCGCGAGCAGGCGGATCGAGACCGTCCGGTGTGACCTTGTCGGCGGTCGCGGCTACCATTTGCTGAAGTGAACGCCCAGCCGCAGCTCCAACCCCAAATGGGGAATTTCGCGGCCGAGCACCTCTCTCCGAGCTTCCCGGCACGTGCGCCCTGGGGCACCGCCGACAAGCTGCGCGCTTGGCAGGTGGAAGCCCTCGACGCCTACTTCGAGCGCGAGCCCCGCGACTTCCTCGCGGCTGCGACTCCGGGCGCCGGCAAGACGACCTTCGCGTTGAGACTCGCCACTGAGCTGCTCAGGCGCGGCACGGTCGATCGCATCACCGTCGTCGCCCCGACGGAGCACCTGAAGAAGCAGTGGGCCGACGCGGCGCACCGCGTCGGCATCCGTCTCAATCCTGAGTTCCGCAACAGCCACGGCACGCACGGCCGGCACTATCACGGCGTCGCCATCACCTATGCGCAGGTGGCGACCAACGCGAGCGTGCATCGACGTCTCACGCTGTCCGGCCGAAGCCTCGTCATTCTCGATGAGGTGCATCACGGCGGAGACGCGCTGAGCTGGGGCGACGCCATCCGTGAGGCGTTCGAGCAGGCGACACGGAGACTCTCGCTCACCGGCACTCCCTTCCGGTCCGACACGGCGCCGATCCCGTTCGTGCGATATCTGCGCGACGAGCGCGGCATCCGCACCTCGCAGACCGACTACAACTACGGCTACGGGCGCGCCCTTGCAGACGGGGTCGTGCGGCCCGTGATCTTCATGTCGTACGCGGGCACCATGCGCTGGCGCACGCGATCGGGCGACGAGATGGAGGCTCGCCTCGGCGAGCCGGACACCAAGGACGTCACCTCACAGGCTTGGCGCACCGCGCTCGACCCCGAGGGCGAGTGGATCCCCGCCGTGCTGCGCGCCGCGGATGTGCGACTGAGCGAGGTGCGAAGAGCGGTTCCGGATGCCGGAGGCCTCGTCATCGCGACCGACCACGCAGCGGCCAAGGCCTACGCGGCGATCCTTCGCGAGGTCACCGGTGAGGCCCCGACGGTGGTGCTGAGCGACGACGCGACAGCCGGAGAGCGCATCGACGAGTTCTCGGCGGGGGACTCGCGATGGATGGTCGCGGTCCGCATGGTGTCAGAGGGCGTCGACGTGCCACGCCTGGCCGTCGGGGTGTACGCGACGAACGCCTCCACCCCGTTGTTCTTCGCCCAGGCGATCGGTCGGTTCGTGCGCACCCGGCGCCGGGGCGAGACCGCGACCGTATTCCTTCCGAGCGTGCCGCAGCTGCTCGCGCTCGCCACCCGTCTCGAGCTCGAACGCGATCACGCACTCGACCGTGAGCGGTCGGACGACGGCGATCTCTTCGCGGAAGAAGACGCCATGCTCGCCGAGGCCAACCGCGAGGAGAGGGCCTCGGCCGAGCTCCAGCAGGAGTTCACGTGGCAGGCCCTGGAGTCGAGCGCCACCTTCGAGAAGGCCGTGTACAACGGTGACGAGTTCGGGCAGCTGGCGGTGCCCGGCACGCCCGAGGAGTTCGATTTCATCGGGATTCCTGGGCTGCTCGATCCCGAGCAGGTGAGCGATCTGCTCCGGCACCGGCAGCGGCGGCAGTCGAAGCGGATGCGCGAGCGGCCCGCGCAGCAGCGGGAAGACGACGTGCCGCAGCCTCTCTATCGCACGCTCAAGGAGCAACGGGCTCTACTGAACAGCCTCGTCGGCATCCGGGCGAAGCACACGAATCAGCCTCATGCGATGGTGCACGCCGAAGTGCGGCGGGCGACCGGCGGGCCGCCTGTCGCGCAGGCGAGCGTTGCGCAATTGCAAGCGCGCATCGACCTGCTTCGGAAGTGGCTGACCCGGGACTGACCCGAGACTGACCCATCACGGTCCCCCCTACTGGGGGCATGTTTGTACCCCGTTTTCGCCCGATGTCGGCAGAATAGGGGACGCGAAACGCTTTCAGGAACGGTAGCGTGATCGCTGTCGCAAAGGCCCCCGAAGCCGAGCGATGGCAGAACCCTCACTGAACCCGAAGCACGACGGACGGGCGGAACCCGAAGTTCTACGCCCGTCCGGTGGCACTGCCCCGAGTGCCGCAGATCGATAACCGAACACACCCGAAAATCGCAAGGCGCTTCCTCGAGAGGCGCTGTTCAACAAGGAACCCGAACCTTGACCGATACGCTCCACCCTGCCCAGAATCCGTCCGCTTACCCCTCTTCCGGCGCGTCTTCGGCGCCGGAGCGCCCCTCCGCCGTAGGCGGCAAGTCGGCACGTCGCCGTCAGTGGGGTGCGGAGCGCTCGACCGCCCCGCTGCCCTCGCAGCACCCGATCCCGAGCGACCGCAAGATCGCGCTCGGCCGGATCGCGATCGTGATGACGGTCGTGTTCTGGCTGGTGTACGTGATCTACACGATCATGCGCGAGTTCATCAACAACGGGAACGGTGGCTTCCGGTTCACCACAGAAGCCATCGGCTACGTGATCGTCGTGACGTTCCTCACGTTCTCGGCGCTGATGTACCTCGTGGCCCGACAGGGGGCGCTCGAGCGGTTCAAAGCCCACCGACGCGTTCCCCGCGCCGAGCTCGACCGCCATTTTAGCCATTCGGACCGCGACCTCACGGTGCTCGTGCCCTCGTACGCCGAGGAGCCCGAGGTGGTGCGAGCCACCCTCTGGTCTGCAGCGCTCCAGGAGTACCCCTCGATGCGGGTCGTGCTTCTCCTCGATGACCCGCCCTACCCGACCGACCCCGCGGTGGCGGAACGACTCGAGCGGTCGCGCCGCCTCGCCGAGGAGATCGAGACGGCCCTCGAGGAGCCGCGGTTCCGCGCCGAGTCGGCATTGCGCGACTTCGAGTCGAAGTATGCGGATCGTGGCTGGGTGGAGGCGCCGGCGGTGGATACCCTCGCCGAGCTGTACCGCTGGTCGGCCGGATGGCTTCGCCAGCGCGCCCAGAACGAGCCGATCGTCGACCACGTCGATGTGTTCTTCACCGAGCAGGTGCTCGGCGGGCTCGCCGACGACCTCGAACTCACGGCATCGGCGCTCGACGCGGCGGTGCTCGAGCGCTCTGCGCCGACCGCCGAACGCATGGGCGAACTGCACCGGCGCCTGGTCTGGATCTTCACCGCCTCGCTCGGCACCTTCGAGCGCAAGCTGTACTCCTCGGTATCGCACGAGGCGAACAAGGCGATGAACCTGAACGCCTACCTCGGACTGATGGGCGGCCACTATCGCCCGGAGGAGACCCCGGATGGGACCATCCTCCGTCCCGTGGACGAACCGGGGCCGGGCGACCTCTGCGTTCCGGATTCGGACTATGTGCTGACGCTCGACGCGGATTCCCTGCTGCTTCGGGAGTACTGCCTCCGCCTCGTCTACCTGCTGGAGCAGCCGGAGCACGAGCGCGTTGCGGTCGTGCAGACGCCCTACTCCTCCTTCCGCGGTGCGAGCACCCGAATCGAGCGGCTCGCAGGCGCCACCACCGATCTGCAGCACCTGCTGCACCAGGGCATGACCAAGCACAATGCGACCTTCTGGGTCGGCGCCAATGCGGTCATCCGGAAGGCAGCGCTCGCTGACATCGTGGAGACCGAGACCGTCGGCGGCTTCACCGTGCGGCGGTTCGTGCAGGACCGCACGGTCATCGAAGACACCGAGTCGAGCATCGACCTGGGAAGCCACGGCTGGACGCTCGTGAACTACCCCGAGCGCTTGAGCTACAGCGCGACGCCGCCCGACTTCGGCTCGCTCATCGTGCAGCGGCGCCGCTGGGCCAACGGCGGACTCCTCATCATGCCGAAGCTGTGGCGCCAAGTGCGCGACCGCCGGCGCAGCGGCCAGCACATGGGCCTGCTCGAGCTCGCCCTCCGCGTGAACTACATGGCTTCGATCGCCTGGGCGAGCTTCGGACTGGTGTTCCTCCTCGCGTACCCCTACGACGGCAGGCTGCTGAGCCCCGTGGTGGTGCTCGCCGCTCTTCCGTACTTCATCGCGATGGCGAGCGACCTGCGATACTGCGGCTACAAGCGACTCGATGTGCTGCGCATCTACGGGTTCAATCTGATCTTGCTGCCGGTGAACCTCGCCGGCGTGCTCAAGTCGATCGAACAGGCGATCACCAACCGCAAGATCCCGTTCGCTCGCACACCCAAGGTGCGGAACCGCACCGCGGCGCCGGCGCTGTACGTGCTTGCTCCCTACCTGATCATCGCCTTCTCGCTGTTCACGCTGTGGCGTGACGCGACCGCCGGTAACTGGGGCAACGCCCTGTTCGCGGCCTTCAACGCCGCGCTCGCGATCTGGATCACGGTGGCCTACATCGGCATCGGCACCTCGATGGTCGATCTCTTCGGCGGAGTGCTGCGTTGGCTCTTCATCGCGCGCGAGCCGAAGCAGGCACCGGTCGCGGAGGCCGACGCATCCGACGAGACCCTCGACTGGCGCGCTGTGCTCTATCACGGCCGAGCCGACGAGGTCGTCCACCGCACGAGCGACCTGCGGATCGCGCCCCTCGCGCCAGCGGTGAGCGGAGCGAAGTCATGACGGCCGGGGGCACGCTGCGCCTGTCATTCTGGCGGGTGATCGTCGCGGTGATCGTGCTGTCAGCACTCATCGCGGGAAGCTTCTTCGTGTACAAGGCGTGGGCTTCTGCTCGGACC
The DNA here is from genome assembly GCF_040536845.1 of Ruicaihuangia caeni. NCBI lineage: Bacteria > Bacillati > Actinomycetota > Actinomycetes > Micrococcales > Microbacteriaceae > Ruicaihuangia > Ruicaihuangia caeni. Next base: position 2,457,484 of record NZ_CP159582.1, on the reverse strand, counting down.
GTCGATGGAGCAGAGGCGTGGTTCGCTGGGTACGCGGATGTCACCGCGACTCCGTCATACGCCTTCGAATCGCCCATCGACGCCGCCGCGAACGACGTCGTGCTCGCCTTCATCGTCGCTGATCCGACAGAGGGGTGCGAGCCGAGCTGGGGCGGCGCCTACTCACTGGACGAGGCGGCCGAGCAGCTCGACCTCGACCGCAGGCTGGTGCGCCTCGAGCAAGCCGGTGGCGGGTACACGGTGTCGTTCGGCGGTCTCAACAATGACGAGCTCTCCACCTCGTGCACCGACCCTGACGAGTTGCGCGACGCCTATCGAGCGGTGATCGACCGGTACAAGGTGACCACGGTCGACTTCGACATCGAGGCCAACGACCTCTCCGACACCGCCGGCGGAGAGCGCCGCGCGGAGGCGGTCGCCGAACTGCAGAGCGAGCGCCGCGCGGGGGGCGACGAGCTGGCCGTCTGGCTGACGCTCCCCGGCGCGACCTTCGGGCTCACCGAGGAGGGCACTGACACGGTCGCCCGGTTCCTAGAGGCGGGGGTCGACCTCGCGGGCGTGAACGTGATGACCATGAACTTCGGCGCGAGTCGCGACAAGGGCGAGACTCTCGGCGAGGCCTCGATCCGGGCTGCAGAGGCTGCGCACCGCCAGCTGAGTGCGCTCTACACTCGCGCGGGCACCCCTCTGAGTGACGCCGCCGTCTGGGCGAAGATCGGGATAACCCCGATGATCGGGCAGAACGATAACGCCGAAGAGGTGTTCCTGCCGGCGGATGCGGAGATGCTCAACACGTTCGCGCTCGAGAAGGGCGTGGGGCGCATGAGCATGTGGTCGCTCAATCGCGACACAACCTGCGGCGCGAACTACGTGACCCTATCGGTGGTGTCGGACTCCTGCAGCGGTATCGAGCAGAAGGACTTCCGCTTCGCTCAGGCGCTCGCGAAGGGGCTCTCGGGCACTGCCGAGCGCGCCGCCGGCCTCATCACCACCTTCGAGCCTGTCGATCCTGATGACCTGGTCGACGACCCGGCGACGAGCCCCTACCAGATCTGGTCGGAAGAGGGCACCTATCTCGCGGGGACCAAGGTGGTCTGGCACCGGAACGTCTACCGCGCGAAGTGGTGGACGAGCGGCGACCTGCCCGATAACCCCGTGCTGGTCGAGTGGGAGACGCCGTGGGAGCTCATCGGTCCGGTGCTGCCCGGCGAGACGCCGGTCGAGCCGCCGACGCTGCCCGACGGCACCTACCCCGAGTGGGCCGGCGCGGCCGTGTACGAGAAGGACGCGCGCGTGCTCTTCGACGGCATCCCGTTCCAGGCGAAATGGTGGAACCAGGGAGAGAGCCCGGCAGCGGCCTCCTCGAACCCTGACGGCTCGCCCTGGACACCGCTCTCGGTCGCCGATATCGAGGCGGTGCTCGAAGAACTCGGTATCAGCACCGAGGAGTAGCGTTCGCTGACCAGCTGACCAACTGACGCCGCGCGCGCGGGCCTCGTTCGCGCGGCGTCAGTGGAAGTCGCGCGAACGATGAGGCGTCACCAGCGGTAGCTGCTCGAAACGATCGGCGAGCACGCTCGTGACCCCCTCCGCGCTGCGCTGCAGGATGCCGCGGACGATGAGCGCCCCGGATTCCCGGGCGACCCTTCGGTGCCGTTGCCACACGCCGACACTGCACACGACGTTCATCAATCCGTGCTCGTCCTCCAGGTTGAGGAAGGTCACACCGCTCGCGGTTGCGGGGCGTTGCCGATGGGTGACCACCCCTGCGACCTCGATGCGACGATCCGGTTCGGCCAGACCGAGGTCGCTGCTCGAGAGCACGCCCCGGCGCTGCAGCGCCTCTCGCAGATGGCGGAGCGGGTGATCATCCGGTGAGATGCCGGTGCTGCTGAGGTCGGCGGCAAGATCGTCGAGCAGATCAGGGGAGGCGAAGAGCGGCGGCTGCACGGTGGCGGTGGCGCCGGTGAGATACTCGGGCCGGTGCTGCGACGCCGTGCCGGAGTTCCAGAGCGCCTGCCGGCGGTTGAGGTCGAACACCTCGAACGCATCGGCGGTGGCGAGCGCCTCGAGCTGTTTGGTGTTCAGCCCGGTGCGAGCGACCAGGTCTTCCATCGATCGATAGGGGCCGCCACGGGTGCGCTCCGACACGATGCGCTCGGCCACCGGCCGTCCGAGCGAGCGCACATCGGCCAGGCCGAGTCGCACCGCGAAGGCCCCGTCTCGGCGGTGCCGTTCCGTATCGGGCGCGGCGTGTTCGTCGAACTCGTCGACGGGTGGCTGCTCGAGCGCGAGACAGGCGTCGTCGCCGGTGGCGGACGCGGCATCCGCAGTCCCCGAGAGCGGTTCGAGCCCGGCATCGACCCCGGAGCGGAGAATGTCGGCTCTGAGCACGCGCACCCCGTGGCGTCGGGCGTCGGCTGTAAGGCTCTGCGGCGAGTAGAAGCCCATGGGCTGTGCACGCAGCAATGCTGCGAGGAAGGCCGCCGGGTAGTGCAGCTTGAACCAGGAACTGGCGTAGACGAGCAGGGCGAAGCTGATCGAATGGCTCTCGGCGAAGCCGAAGTTCGCGAACGCCTCGATCTTCGCGTACACGCTGTCGGCGACCTCGCGAGGAAGCCCATTGGCAGCCATGCCGGCGTAGAGCTTGTCGCGCAGCTTCGACACCTTCTCGATGCCCCGTTTGGAGCCCATGGCCCGGCGCAGATGATCGGCGTCTTCGGCGGTGCAGCCGCCTACCGCCATCGCCATCTGCATGAGCTGCTCCTGGAACAGCGGGATGCCGAGCGTGCGTTCCAGCGATTCGACGAGCAGCGGATGCGGGTAGGTGACCGGCTCGGCACCGGTGCGCCGCCGGATGTAGGGGTGGACCGCGCCGCCCTGGATTGGCCCCGGACGGATCAGCGCGATCTCGATGACGAGATCGTAGAAGCAGCGCGGTCGAAGCCTCGGCAGCATCCCCATCTGCGCGCGGCTCTCGACCTGGAACACCCCGATCGCATCGGCCCTGCACAGCATGTCGTACACGCCCGGCTCTTCGCGCGGCAGGGTGTCGAGCGTCCACTGCTCACCCGTGCTCTCGGCCACCAGGTCGATCGTGTACTGCAGCGCGGCGAGCATGCCGAGGCCGAGCAGGTCGAACTTGACCAGACCCATCCATGCGCAATCGTCCTTGTCCCACTGCAGCACTGTGCGACCGGGCATGCGGGCGTGCTCGATGGGCACCACTTCGCCCACCGGACGATCGGTGAGCACCATGCCGCCGGAGTGGATGCCCAGATGCCGCGGAAAGGTGAGCACCGCGTCGGCGAGGTCGAGCACCTGATCGGGGATGTCGGTGTGCTCGCGCTGCAGTGCGCCCCAGCGATCCACCTGCTTCGACCATGCGTCTTGCTGCCCCGGGCTGAACCCGAGCGCTTTCGCCATGTCTCGCACGGCGAACTTCGGGCGATAGCTGATGACATTCGCCACTTGCGCAGCGTTTCGGCGGCCGTACTTCTCATAGACGTACTGGATGACCTCCTCGCGGCGGTCGGAGTCGAAGTCGACATCGATATCGGGTTCCTCGTTGCGCATGCTCGAGAGGAAGCGCTCGAACGGCAGCCGGTAGAAGATCGAGTCAACCGCTGTGATCCCCAGCAGGTAGCAGACCGCCGAGTTCGCTGCAGACCCGCGACCCTGGCAGAGGATGCCCCGACTGCGGGCGAACCGCACGATGTCATGCACGATGAGGAAGTAGCCGGAGAAGTCCTTCTCCTCGATCACGGCGAGTTCGCGCTCGATACGAGCGCGGTCGTCATCCGTGAGCTTCGGATACTTCAACGGCACGGCCTCCCAGACGAGGTGGCGAAGCCAGCTCATCGGAGTGTGCCCCTCCGGCACCTGCTGCTTGGGCAGTCCCGGACGAAGACTGCGCAGCCGGAACGCGAGGTCGTCGGCAAGTTCGACGGTGCGCTCGATCGCACCGGGGAAATCTGCGAAACGGGCCGCCATCTCGCGGCCGGAGCGCAGGAAGGCCCCACCGGATGCCGGCAGCCAGCCGTCCATCTCATCGAGGCTGCGCCTGGCGCGCACCGCGGCCAGCGCATCCCCGATGCGCCGTTCGGCCGGCGTCGCGTAGTGCACATTTCCCGTGGCGATCAGCGAGAGATCGAAGGCGCCGGCGAGCTGGGCGAGCTCGGTGTTGCACCTCGAATCGAGAGGGTGCCCATGATCGATGAGCTCCACCACGACGCGGTCACGACCGAACCGGTCGACGAGGCTCGCCAGAGCGGCGCTTGCGGCATCGTGGTCGCCGCGGTCGAGCGCGCGACGCAATGCTCCTTTTCTGCAGCCGGTGAGCACGCTGAAATGGCCGCCGGCGTGCTCGGCGAGCTGGTCGAGGTCGTAGCTCGGGCGCCCCTTCTCGCCACCGGCGAGCTGGGCGTCGGTGATCGCGGCGGCGAGCCGGTGGTAGCCCTCATCACGTCGGGCGAGTACGAGCAGGTGGTCGCCCTCGGGATCGGCGGCCCCGAGTTGCGGCGCGCTGAGCGAGAGCGAGAGCTCCGCGCCGAAGACGGTCTGCAGCGATGTCTCCTCGGCCGCCTCGGCGAAGCGCACCGCTCCGTAGAGTCCGTCGTGGTCGGTGATGGCCAACGCGTGCAGGCCGAGCCGCGACGCCTCCTCGACGAGGGCCTCGGGAGTGCTCGCACCGTCGAGGAAGCTGAAGGTCGAGTGGGCGTGCAGTTCGGCGTAGCGCGCGCTCGAGGCCGGCGCTCCAGCCGTGCTCGCAGCATCCGTCGCCTGCATCGGCTGCTGAGCTCCGGCTGGCTCGGTCGCGCCCGAGCCATTGCCGGGCGGGCGTCCGGATGCGGGCACCCCGGAGAGGCGCCGCTCGTACTCCGACCAGCTGATCGGCGGATTGTTCCAGCCCATCAGTCGTACCTCGCTTCGATCTGCCACCCGTGCTGGTCGAGCACGAGCAGCCAGGCAGCTCCCGTCGAGTCGACGAGCTGGAAGCGGTACTCTCGGCGCGCGGCTGCGGCATCCCACCATCGTTCCTCGAGCGGCCAGGGCCCCGCCCAGCTCTCGATCCGTCGGGTGCCGCCGGTCGTCGTGGTGAGGCGGTGGGGCGGTGCCGACAGTGCGCCGCGTGCGTCAACGCTGACCTCACCACCGCGCTCGTCGAACACCGCGACCGGCAGCGGGGAAGGGAAGACCAGCGAGGGCTGCGGGTCGGGCAGGCTGCCCGGCCAGGGTTGCGCAGGGTTGCGGGGCACCGTGGCCCGCTCTCCCCAGGGCACCAGCACCGCACGCTCCGAGAGATGCCGGCCTCCGCCGATGGTGGCGGTGAGCACGGCCTCATGCCCCAGCATGCTCTGCACTCGGGAGAGCGCGTGGTGCACCCGCTCATCAGAGACATCGCCGAAGAGCGCGCGCTCGTGGTTGCCGATCGAGTCGACACTGACCGGCGTGACGCGCACGTGCACGAGCCCTGAGAGCAGGCCGCTGCCCGTCGAACCGCCCTGCAACTGCCAGCGCAACCGGTCGACCACTTCGGCGGGCGAGAAGGTGCGCGGGTGCAACCACTCGCGTTCGGAACCGCCGCCGTCGTCGGTCTCCAGTTCGATGCGCAGCGCTGTGCACACCAGACGCGCCGCAGTGAGCTGCGCGATGAACCGCTCGGCGGGCTCACGGAACGCGAAGGCCGCCTGGTCGATGCGCTCGACGGCAGGCTCGAACGCGATCGTGGTCTCGAACTCTTCCGGCGGCACTCGCGGCTGCACCCGCCTGCCATCACTGCCCGAGGCGATGCCGTGCAGGCGCAGGCCTTCGGCGCCGAACCGTTCAGCGACATCGAGCGCGTCGAGCTCGGCGAATGCACCGATCGTGCGGATGCCGAGCCGTTGCAGCAGTCCGGTGAGCTCGGGCACGCCGAGCACCGACACCGGCAAGGGCGCGAGGAACTCGGCACTGTCACCCGGCGGTATGACCAGCACACGGCCGACACCGGCCTGCCTCGCGGCATGCTCGGCCGCGAAGGGCCCATCGGCGACACCGGCGGATGCTGTCGGCACGAGTTCGGCCAGCTGCCCGGCGAGCGCGAGCCCCGCCGCCTGCTCGCCGCCGTAGTAGCGGCTGACGCCTCGAGCGCGAATGGCGCATACCCCCGGACGCAGCACCTGCACCCCAGGAGTAGAGGCTTCGAGGCGAGTGATCGCGGGTTCGAACAGTCTGGCTTCGAGCGCCGGATCGTGATCGAACACCTGAAGCGAGGTGCATCGGGCCTGCGCTTCGCGAATGCGCAGCCCCCGCCTCACCCCCTCCGCGCGAGCGGCGCTCGAGCAGGCGTGCACCATGCCGTGATGCCGAAGCGCGATCGGGGCATCGGCGGGCACCCCGTGCGCTTGCGCGGCGGCGAGCACGGGCCAATCGGGGACCCAGAGCACCAGGGTGCGGGTGGGGGAGTGATCGGAGCGGTGCATGGTGGTTCGGAGCCCAGTTCAGTTGATGACGGTTCGGGAGACTCGGTTCGAGGTCGGTTCAAGAGACCCGTTGAAGTCGGGAGCGGCCGGCCGCGCGCACTGCTCCAGACAAACCGCGCATACCGGAGTGGAGCGTGTCGGATTCGAGCCGGCCGGACACGACCTCATCGGAAGCGACGGCGAACATGCCTGTGGATGCCTCTCCGACCGAGAACCTGGCGCTGCGAGATCGCCCGGAACGATCGACCGCCGTCACCGTGGCCTCGCAATCGGTGAGATGTCCGCTGCCTTGGCCGAGCCCCTGCCAGCGGGGTTCTTCAAGACGTAGGCGGGCCTCTGCCTCAGGCCAATCGCCGAAGGCGATGAGCACCGCATCGTGCTGACGCAACCGCGCGCTGAGCTTGGATGCGGTCGCATGACCGACGCGCGCGGTGGGTTTGACGAGCACCACAGAGAGCGCATCGGCGAGCGAGGCGGTGACAGCGAGCCAGTGCTCGCCGGGCCGGGGGATCAGCACCACGCGTTCGAGCTCGAGCCCGACGCCAGCCGCTGCTTCGACCCCGAACTCGGGCATGCCGACGACCCCGCACCAGGCGCCTGCCGACGCAGGCCCGACCATGAGCGACATGGCGAGACGGGCAGAGCCTTCGATCGAATAGCTCGCCCCCGGCCGCAATCCACCCCCCGGCAGCAGTTCAGCCAGCCCGGGAAGCGTCGGAAGAGTGCGCTCACGCAAGCGGGGCTGTTCAAGCCGCCGTATCCGATCGCGGAGTTCGCGCACGGCATCCGCCGTCTCCATCGCTGCTCTCACCATTCTTCACCTCCCTCTCTCAAGTATCGAACATATGTTCGAGTGTGTCACCGCCTACTGACAATGGGCTGCAGATCACCGAAGCGAAGACTCGAAGCAGGTCGCTGCGTATGCTGAACCCAGAACCGGCGCGCCGCGGCGGTCGCAGCACGAGGGGAGCAACGAGCCATGGCAACTCATACCGTCGCCGTCGGAGTCGACCCGTCCGGTCTCAGCGACGAGGCTGTCGCCTGGGCCGCGAAGTGGGCAGCCGATCATCACGCGACCCTCGATCTCGTGCACGTCATCGACGACGAATGGGTGGGACGCCTCACCTGGTCGGAGGAGCTCATCCTCGCCGAGAGCCGCAAGGCGCTCACACGCGCGCGCGAGCTGGCGCGTCCCGCCCTCGCCGAAGACGCCATCCGCGATGTGCTGCTCCGCGGCGACCCAGTCGACCAGCTGCGACAGCGCGCCTCCGAGACGGATCTGCTCGTCATCGGCACCCACAAGCCCTCACGGTTCGAGCGCGTCATGCTCGGCTCTCGCAGCCTGCACATCGTTCAGAGCGTGACAACGCCCGTGGCGGTCATCCCCTCCACCGACGGCGCGGAGCGGCGCGGCGTCGTCGTGGGCGTCGACGGCTCGGAGGCCTCTCTCAAGGCGATCGCATTCGCCGCTGCCGAGGCCGATCGTTCGGGCGAGCCTCTGCATGCCGTGCTCGCGTGGGATCTCCCGGCGGGTTGGGGGATCGAGTACCTGCCGAGCGACGATATGGTCTCGAGCATCTCGTCGGATGAGGAGATCGTGCTCTCGGAGTCCTTGGCGGGCCTCTCGGAGCAGTATCCCGACCTGGAGATCAAGCGCAGCGTCGTGCGGGGGTACCCCGCCTGGGCGCTGGTCGACGCAGCCGAGAGCACGCGCCTGCTCGTCGTGGGGAACCGAGGCCGTCGCGGCCTGCCCCGCGTACTGCTCGGGTCGGTCAGCCACGACGTGCTCGTCAATATCCCGACCGCCGTGGTCGTCATCCACGCCTGAGACCAGGCGGCTCAGCGGCTGCAGCCGCAGCGCGCACCCCGCTCGACGCCATATCGGCCATCGCGCACCCGGGGCGCAATGGCCGAGGGTCAGGGCTTGCCGAAGCGGAGGTCGCGCCGCCGGTACCCGATGAACCCGATCGCGGTGAAGAGCACGATCACGAGAGCGAGCCAGAGCAGCTGCCACCAATCGGCATCCGAAGCCGAGACATCCGGGATGTGCCAGAGGGGACTGATCGCGAGCACCCATTCCCACAGGTTGAATGTGGGCCCGAGGATGGTCAGACCGAACATGGCGACCACCGCGATCCAGGCGAGCAGCCTCGCGGCGGGGCGAGCTCCGACCAGCGCGACCGCCAGCGCGACGATCACCCAGACCGCGGGCACTGCCAACAGGCCCTGCACAAGGAGCTCGCCGGCGTCGACATCGCTGCCGGCGGCGCGCGCCGACACTGTGAGGGCGGCCGTGCCCAGCGCCAATGCGACAGCCGGCGCGAGAAAGGCAATTGCCGCGTGGCCCGCGAGGTGGCGCTGGCGCGTGATCGCTCCGGCGAGCACGGCCTCGGTGCGCCCCGTGCTCTCTTCCGCATACATGCGCATCATGACCTGCACGCCGAACGCCGACGCAATGATCGCCAGCAGGTGCGTCAGCGTCGCCATGTACGCGAAGATGAGGTCGTCGCTCGCGCCTCCGCTCGCGGTGATGATCTGCCGCAGCACCGGGTTCTTCGTGAACTCGTCTCCGATCGATGCGGCGACATTGCCGAGCACGGTGCCGATGAGTGCGAATCCGATCAGCCAGCCGATCACGGAGGCGCGGTTCAGCCGTAGCGCCAGCCCCCAGCTGCTCGCGACCAGTCCGCCGCGCGCGCGTCCGGCACGCTGAGGGATCAGCGCGGCACCGTAGTCGCGCCTGGATTGCAGCAGTGCCGCGACCGCGACGAGCACGACCGCGAGTCCCACGCAGGCGACGAGCGGGCGCCAATCCTGAGCTCCGACGGGCTCGACGCGCTCGGCCCACCCGAGCGGCGTCCACCAGATGAGCTCTTCCAGTCCTGGCGTCGAGTCGGCGATGCCGCGCAGCAGGTAGGCCGCACCCAGCACGACGATCGCGATGCTGTTCGCGGCGCCGGCGGTCGATGCGAGTTGTGACGTGATCGCCGCGACGCCCGCGAAGACGAGAGCGCTTGCCGTGAGCGTCGACGAGAGCCAGAGGCTTGCGATCGGTTCGCCTCCGCACAGCATGTTCACGACCCAGGAGATGATTCCGAGCACGACGGCTGCGACGGCCGCTATCGCGACTGCCGCGAGCAGTCGGGCACTCCGCCCGACCACACCAGAGGCCACGAGTTCCGCCTGGTTGCTGTCCTCGTGCGCCCGGCTGTTCCTCGTCACGATGAAGATGGCCATCATGCCCGCGAAGAAGTCGCCGAGCGCGAGGGAGCGCCAGGTGGTGAACGCGTCGACCGTCGAAAGGTCTTCGACCGGGCCGAACAGCAGACTGAATGCGGGGTTCGCGCTGAGGGAGACCGTCAGGTTCCTGATGGAAGCGGCGTCCGTGAAGAGCAGGTTGTACGCGAGCACCGAGGTGGCCACCAGCGCGCTGATCAAGATGACCCACGGCGCGATACGAGGTCCGTCGTGGCGCATGCCGACGGGAACGAGGTGCCGGATGCCGGTGGCTGCGCTCATCCGAGTGACGCTTCGTGCGCCGCGTGCCTACCGTGCCGCCGCTCGCTCTCAGCCGCCGTCCCACGTGGGGGAGGAGCGGCCCCACCCGCGCCGGACGGCTCGTAGTGGCTGAGGAACAACGCCTCGAGCGACGGTGGCGCGACCTCCAGGGCTACGACGTCGGCGGCGCCGAGCGCCGAGATCACGGGTGCGAGGGCGGTCGTGTCGACGTCGAAGCGCACGGTGTCGCCGTCTTCGACCACGCGATGCACCCCCGGCATCCTGGCAAGACCGGCCAGTGGCCGGCGCAGCCTCGCATGCACGGTGTTCTGCGCCTGCTGCCGCATCTCCGCGAGTGTGCCGGTCTGCACGACTCGGCCGTCTCTGATGATGCTGATGCGGTCGGCGAGCGCCTCGGCCTCGCTCATGATGTGGCTCGAGAGCAGGATCGTGCGTCCGTCCGCCTTCTCGCGACGGATCTCGTCCTGGAACACCGCTTCCATGAGCGGGTCGAGGCCCGACGTCGGCTCGTCGAGCACGAGCAGTTCGACGCGCGATGCGAGGGCAGCGACGATCGCCACCTTCTGCCGGTTTCCCTTGGAGTAAGTGCGTCCGTGCTTCCTGGGGTCGAGTTCGAAGCGCTCGAGCAGTTCGGCGCGGCGCCGCTCATCGAGGCCCCCTCGCAGTCGGCCGAGCAGGTCGATCGCCTCGCCGCCGGTGATCGAGGGCCAGAGGGTCACGTCGCCCGGCACGTAGGCGAGGCGTCGGTGCAGGTCGACGAGCTCTCGCCATGGGTCGTGCCCGAGCACCCGCACGTCGCCGCCGTCGGCGCGCAGCAGTCCGAGGAGGACCCGGATCGTGGTCGACTTCCCTGCGCCATTCGGACCGAGGAAGCCCCGCACCTCGCCCACGGGGATCTCGAGATCGAGACCGTCGAGCGCCACTGTGCCGCCGAATCGTTTGACGAGCCCCTCGATGCTGATCGCCGCATCCATGGCGCCAACGCTACTCAGGGGCCAGTCGGTGTCAACGGAGTCTTTGAAGCGCCCTCATTGTCCGATCCGCTCGCGGTTCAATGCGCGGCCAGGGGCCGGCGTCGATCATCGCGGCCGCACCGGATGCCGGCTCGCGATCGACATGCGGTTCATCGACCCGATCGCGATGGTCACCCAACTCACCGCCGATAACTGCTCCTCGCTGAGCACCGACGCGGCGAAGGCGTACTCGCGGTCTTGAACGGCAGGCTCGGGGAGGAGCGTGATCGATTCCGCGAGCGCCAGTGCCGCCCGCTCCCGCTCATCGAACAGCGCGGTGTCACGCCACGCCGGCAGCACCGCGAGCCGTTGCTCGGTGACCCCCACGCGCAGGGCAGTGCGATGGTGCACGTCGAGACAGTAGGCACAACCGTTGAGCTGGGAGACCCGCATGTTGACGAGCTCGACGAGCACTTCGTCGAGCCCTGCATTCAGCGCAGCGGTCTTCGCCTCCTTCGCCAGGGCCGACAGCGCGAGGAACGCCGACCGGTGCTGCTTGTCGAGATAGACGCGCTCAGCGAGTGTCACCGGCCGCTCGCCGCCTCGGCGGCGCCGCCTTCCGCAGCCCGCTCGTGCCGCTCCTGCCCGTCGGCATCCGGCCACACGACGATGTCGTCATACTCCGGATGCTTGCGAGCCCAAGCCTCGATGAACGAGCACATGGGCACGAGCGTGCGACCCATCGATCGCACATCGGCGAAGGCGTACTCGGCAAGCCTTGTGGCGAGTCCTCGGCCGCCGTATTCCTTGCCGACCACCGTGTGGTCGAACGCGAGTTCGCCATTGCGGTCGGAGTAGTGCGCGAAACCGATGACTCGATCGCCATCGCGGAGCTCGTACCGAGACGCGTCAGGATTCTTCGCGATGACGATGCCTTCGTCGACGCGCATGGGTGCTGGAGTCGTCATACAGGTCACCTCGATCTTCAGGCCGCGCGAGTTCGCACGGGAACGTGCCGCCAGCGTAGCCCTCGCGGCGCGACCGCACCTCGGTGATACTGCGACCGGCATCCGTGGGCAGAGCCGATCAGTCGGTCGGTGCGATCGGCTCCCACTCGATGGTGAGCTGCTCGCGAGTAGCGAAGCGCAGGAGGTGCCGCTGCAGGATGTCTTGCACGGCCGCGGTGTGCTCTTCGTCGCTCCCGCGGGCGATCAGGATGAGCGCGCCGTCGCCGGTCGCGACGATGCCGGTGCCCTTGCTGAGCGCGAGCGCCCGCCCTTCACTCGTCTCCTCGATGGCCGCTCTGCGGCCGAGGTGCGATACGAGTTGCTTCGCCCATCGTTCAGGACGTTCCGTCGAGACCACGGCACGAGACTCCCAGCGCAGCGAATCTGCCGATGCCGGTGCCGCAACGGCGGATCCCTCCGTGGGAGGAGCCGAGGCCTTGCCCACCGCCGCAAGGATCGCCTCGGCGAGTTCGGCGGGTCGGGTGAACTGCGGCCAGTGACCCGTCGGCAGTTCCACGATCTCGAAGTCCTTGACGCGTGCGAGCTCGGCCATGTACGGGCTGCCGGCGGCGATCCACTGCTCGAGCTCTGCTCGGCTGAACTCGCAGGCGATCACGGTGGCCGGCACATCGAAGCGGCGCTCATCGCTCAATCGTTGCTGATCTTGAGCCACCGCGCGCGGCTGGGGAATGGCACGCGCCCGAAACTGTTCGCGAAGCTCCGCATCGAGGTCGCGAAGGTCGGGTGCGTCGAAGACCTCCCAATCGGGGAGGGGTATCTCGTCGCCGTCGACCGGCAACTGGTCGTTGATCACTCCGCCTTCGCCGAGGGGCCCGCTGTCGACATAGACGGCTCTCGCAACACGGTCGGGACGGGCGTCGACGACGCCGTGCACGATGGCCCCGCCGCCCGAGTGGCCGACGAGCACCACGCCGGGATCGAGCGCGTCGACGAGCGCGACCACCGCGTCGATGTGATCGCGCAGACCGATGCCGCTCCTCGGGGAGTCCACCGACTCGAGGCCAGGAAGCGTGAGGGGATGCACACGGTGGCCCTCTCGCTCCAGTGCTGGGGTCACCCGCTCCCAGGACGAGCCGTCGAGCCAGAAACCGGGAACGAGCACGATGTCCATGCAGGCGACCCTACTGCAAGGCCACCACGCGCATCGGGCCCTTGAACGGCACGGCCCGGGACGTGGAATTCGTCCCGGGCCGTGCCGTTCGTCGGATGCTGGGCGTCAGCCTCCGAGCAGCGTCTCGATCGGTCCACGCGCGAAGTACAGCGCGAAGCCCGCCGCGACGATCCACAGCAAGGGCGAGATCTCACGCGCCTTGCCAGCGGTCGCCCGCAGGATGACCCACGTGATGAAGCCGACGCCGATGCCGTTCGCGATCGAATAGGTGAGGGGCATCACGATGATGGTCAGGAAGACCGGCATGGCCGCCGAGAACTCGCTCCAGTCGATCTCGCGGATCTGCGCTGCCATCAGCACACCGACGACCACCAGGGCCGCTCCCGCGACCTCCAGCGGCACCACCTGGGTGAGAGGAGTGAAGAAGACCGCCAGCAGGAAGAGCACGCCCGTCACCACGTTCGCGAAACCGGTGCGCGCACCCTCCCCGACTCCGGCAGCCGAGTCGATGAAGATCGTGTTCGACGATGACGAGGTCGCGCCACCGGCCACCGCGCCGACGCCCTCGACGATGAGCGCCGACTTCAACCGCGGGAAGTCGCCCTTCGCGTCCTGCAGGCCGGCCTCACGAGTGAGCCCTGTGAGCGTGCCGACAGCGTCGAAGAAGTTCGTGAACACGAGCGTGAAGATGAGCATGATCGCCGCAAGCGCGCCGATCCGCTCGAACGCGCCGAAGCTGAACGCGCCGATGAGGCTGAAGTCGGGGAGCGAGATGATCTGCTCGGGGATGACGGGCGTGTTGAGGCTCCAGCCGCCGGGGTTCGCGAACCCGGGGCCGAGCTTCATGACGGCTTCGACGATCACTGCGACGACCGTGGTCACCAGGATGCCGATGAGCAGCGCACCCTTGACTCTGCGCGCCATCAGGATGCCCATGATCAGCAGCCCGAGCAGGAAGATGAGCGTCGGGATGGAAGCGACGGAGCCGCCATCGCCGAGCTGCACCGGCGGGGACGCCGCTCCGCTGGAACGGACGAAGCCGGCATCCACGAGCCCGATGAAGGCGATGAAGAGGCCGATGCCGACGGTGATCGCGGTCTTCAGCTGCGGGGGAACGGCCCGGAAGATCATCTCGCGCAGCTTGGTCGCCGAGAGCAGCACGATGATCAGGCCGTTGATGACCACGAGCCCCATCGCCTCGGCCCACGTCACCTGGCCGACGACGCTCACCGCGAGGAACGAGTTGATGCCGAGGCCGGCCGCGATGCCGAACGGCAGGTTGGCGACGAGCCCGAAGAGGATCGTCATGAGGCCGGCGGTGAGCCCGGTGACGGCGGCGACCTGCGTCGCTTCGAGCCATCCGCCCGCCACATCGAGCGTCGCCTGATCGGCGCTGAACCCGCCGAGGATCAGCGGGTTCAGAATCACGATGTAGGCCATGGTCATGAACGTGACCAGGCCTCCTCGCACCTCGCGCCCGAGAGTCGAGCCTCGGCGGCTGATCTCGAAGAACGAGTCGAATCGCTCGCGCAGGTTGCTGCCGCTTCCGCGGCGGTGATGGCTGTCTGATTCGCCGGGCAGATCGTTGCCGGCGGGCGCGGTGTTCGCGCGTTCGCTCACGAATGGCTCCTAGGAGTGAAGGGGTCGGATGCCGCAGCAGCCGGTGCTGAGCCGGATCGAAGCAGCGAGCTTCACGGTGGCGGCACGATCAATCACGGTAGCGGGTAGTGAATCTCCCACCGAACTCCGCACCCCAACTCTGGGGCCATGTCGCATGTCGCTCAATCGACGGAGCGCTCATCCTCTTCTTGGTCATGCGCTTCACTGAGCCGATCGATGCGCTCCCGGGAGGTGCTGAAGGGTCCGAGGAATTGCGGCACGAAGCGACTGCGCAGTTTGAAGGGTCCACGCAGGAGCGCCGCCGTCAAGTACTGCCCGAGCGTGATGCCGCTCGCCAGCACCAGCGCTGTGCCGAGCGCCGAGAGCAGGAGCAGCATCCCCGTGCCGACATCGCCGTCCGCGCCGGCGAAGAGCCCCCGATAGAGCGCCACCCCCGGCAGCAGCGGAACGATCGCGACACTCGCGAGGATCCACGACGGCACTCGGACGAGCTGCGCGGCGACCGGAGAGGCGAGCCCGATCACCACGGCGGCGATGCCGGAGGCCCAGACCGGATCGACGGCCCGATCGATCGCAACCCCGAAGAGCACCCATCCGATGAGCGAGAGCAGGGCGGCGAGAGGGAACGAGCGAGGAGGCAGTTGTGCCCAGACGCCGAAGCACACAGCGAGCGCCGCGCTCGTGAGCGCAGTGAGCAGCAGCGGATCTGCGCCGAACCGCACCTCGGGCGTGATGGTGAGCGCGGCGCCCGCACCATGCGCGAGCGCGATGCCGATCTGGATGCCGACGACGAGGCCGACCGTGTTGACCACCCCTTCGGCGAGCCGTCCCACGCCGGTCAGATACCAGCCCGTGATGAGGTCGTGCACCCCGCCGGTGGAGGTCATGCCGGCCAGCATCATGATGATCACGGAGACCACGACCTGCGAAGAGTCGACCTCCGGGCTGATCGCGTTGACCCCGGCAGCGGCGGCGACCGCGATGACGCCCGCGAACGCCTGGGTGAAGAACACGGGCCACGCGCGTGAGCTCAGCCGGGCGAACAGCCAGTCGACCATCACGTTCGCGATGAACGCGAAGACCGCGGTGATCCATCCAGCGCCGAAGATCACCGCTGCGGTGACGCCGGCCGTACCCGCAGCCAGACGCGTGAGCCACCAGGGATAGCGGTGGGCGTCACGTCGCAACCGGCCGGCTTGCGCGAGCGCGTCGTCGAGTTCGAGCTCACCGCTGAGGAACCGCTGCACCAGCATCTCGGCGTGCACGTAGCGTCCGTAGTCGAAGGTACGCGCGCGGATGTGCTCGAGCTCGACCGAGTGCGGTCCGCTTCGAGGGCGATGCGTCAGCGTGATCTGGCTGTAGGTGACATCGACATCGACATGATCGACACCCCCGTGCTCAACGATGTCGAGCATGGCGTCGACGACTTCCATCGCCGGCGCCGTGCTGCCGAGCAGCGCGGCACCGGTCTTCGCGGCGAGATCGAGGTGCTGCGAAGCGCGCCGCACGCCGGCGGTCTGCTCGGGGGCCCGTTGGGCGTTCTGTTCCTCGGTACGGTCCGCCTCCGCGGCGCCGCGACCGTCGAGCGCCTCGTCTCTCGCAGAGTTCCGGACCGGGTCGTCGCGCTCGGCATCGTGCTCGGGGGAGTCGGGCGACATGCCCCCATGCTGCATCGCGCTGCGCGGTCGTGCCGCAGCGCGATGCAGTCGAGTGCAGCAGGGGCGCCTATGACAGCGCAGAAAGCGCGGCGTCGATCGCCGCGATGCCGCGCTCGGCCTTGGCATCCGTGATCGCTGCCGGGGGCACCACGTGCAGGCGGTTCTCGGCAGTGAACGGCAGCACGCCCAGCGCGAGCAACTCGTTCTTGAGCCGTGCCATCTCCGCCGGGGCGAGCGGCTCCTTCGTGACACGATCCGCGACCAGTTCGACCGCCCAGAACACGCCCTTGCCGCGCACCTCGCCGATCAGTTCGTGCCGCGACGCGAGCTCACGCAGGCGAGGCCCGAGGACATCGGCGCCGATACGAGCGGCGTTGGCGACGATGCCCTCATCACGCATGGCCTCGATCGTCGCGACGATGCTTGCAGCCGCGAGCGGGTGGCCCGAGTAGGTGAGCCCGCCGGGGAACACGGTGTCGTCGAAGTGGTGCGCGATCGCGTCGCTGATGATGACACCGCCGACAGGGACATAACCGGAGTTCACGCCCTTCGCGAAGGTGACGAGGTCTGGGCGCACGTCGTAGCCGTCGAACGCGAACCACTCGCCCGTGCGCCCGAAGCCGGCCATGACCTCGTCGAGGATCAGCACGATGCCGTACCGATCAGCGATCTCGCGCACCCCACGGAGATAGCCAGGCGGGGGCGTGAGGATGCCGGCGGTGCCCGGCACGGTCTCGAAGAGCATCGCCGCGATGCTCGAAGGACCCTCGGCCTGGATCACGCGCTCGAGGTGGTGCAGCGCGCGCTCGGCCTCTTGTTCGGGCGTCTCGGCCCAGAACTCGCTGCGATAGAGGTAGGGGCCGAAGACATGCACATGCCCGCGCGCGTATTCGTTTGGCACACGCCTCCAGTCACCGGTCGCCGCGATGGCCGACCCGGTGTTGCCGTGGTACGAGCGGTAGTGCGAGATGACCTTGTCGCGTCCCGTGAACTGCCGTGCCATGCGGATGGCGTTCTCATTGGCGTCGGCGCCGCCATTCGTGAAGAACACCTTGTTGAGGCCTTCAGGGGCGAGCTCAGTGATGAGGCGTGCCGCTTCCGCTCGGGTCGCATTCGCGTGCGCGGGGGCGACGGTGGCCAGCACGCTCGCCTGCTCTTGGATCGCAGCGACCACTCGCGGATGCTGGTGCCCGATGTTCACGTTGACGAGTTGGCTCGAGAGATCAAGGTACTCACGGCCGTCGGCGTCCCAGACGATGCAGCCGAGACCGCCGGCGATGGCGATAGGCGAAAGCGACGCCTGGGCAGACCAGGAATGGAAGACGTGAGTGCGGTCGGCCTCGACGATCGGACTGCTGCCACCGGGGAGCGGCGCGCGGCCCGCCTGCGACTCGCGGCTGGTCTCGCCGCTGGGCTCGACGGGGCGGTCGCTCTTCGATGTCGTGATGCTCACTGGGACTCCTCACTCGTGGACGATCACGATTCTCCGGTTTGCGACCGGCCGACAGCGACCGCCACACTGTCGATGTCAATCACTCCGGATCGACACTTCCGCATTCGAAAGGCCCCATGTCAGCAGATCTTCGCACCCTGCTCGCGACGCAAGGGCTTCGGCTGCAACCGGCCACCGAGCTCTCGTCCGGCCAGCTCGCGCGCCCGCTGCTCTGGGCGCACAACTCCGACCTGGCCGATCCGACGCCGTGGCTCGAGCCCGATGGCCTCCTGCTCACCGACGGCCTCCAATTCGCTGGGCCGGCGCCGGCAGAGGCTCAGCCGTACGTCGAGCGGCTCGTCGACTGCGGTGTCGCCGCGCTCGGGTTCGCCACGCAGATCGTGCACGACAGCATCCCACCCGCGCTCATCGACGCTTGCGCTGAGCACCGGCTGCCGCTGATCGAAGTCGCCGATCGCACCCCGTTCATGGCGATCATCCGTCTCGTCAGCGACGCAACTGACCGCGACCAGCGCGAACAGCTCGAGCGATCACTGCGCGCCCAGCGCTCTGTGGCGAGGGCCGCGCTCCGGCCCGACGGTCTCGCGGCGATCCTGCGGGAGCTCGAACGCAATCTCGGATGCTGGGTCGCGCTCTTCGACGCGGCCGGTGACCGCCTCGCCTTTCCCGCGCAGCTGCAGGTGCCTGCGACGATCGACGAACGGGTGTCGGCTGCAGTGCGCAGAACGCTGTCGAAGGGGCGAGCGGCCGCAGCGAGGATCACCATCGAGGACACCGAGATCACCATCCAGACCGTCGGCCATCACGGCAGCGTGCGCGGTGCGCTGGTGGTCGGCACCGGAACCGAGCTCGATCGAGCAGGCGTCGATCTCGTCGAGAGCGTCATCGCGCTCGCGAGCATCGCGCTCGAGCAGAGTCGCGCCCTCGACACGGCGCGAAGAACCCTTCGCTCCGGCATCCTCGAACTGCTCCTCGCCGGCGCCATCGACGTGGCTCGCAGCTCAGTCCGTCCTCTATGGGGCGAACTGCCCGCTGAGCCCATCCGCGTCGCGCGCGTCAGCATGGGCGGGCAGGATGCCGTGGGCGACCCCAGCGGCGACGCACTGCTCGCGACGCTCGAACTCGCCGCCGAGCGAAACCCCGGACGGCTGTTCTTCGGCGAGCGCGACGGACGAACGCTGGTCGTCTGTCACGCCGACGACACCCGCTGGATCGAGCAACTGCTGTCGGGGCACCAGGCTCACAGCGGGTTCTCGGCGCCGGCCGAATGGAGCCGGTTCAGTGATGCGCTGGGCGAGGCATTGCTGGCTCTGCGGCGCAGTTCTGCATTCCATCCGGCCGTGCGGTTCGACCAACTGGTCGATGAAGGGCTGCTAGGGATGCTCGAGCAATCGGGAGCGCGTGCCGTCGCGAATCGTCTGCTCGAGCCGCTCGACCGGCATCCTGATGGTGCTGAGTCGATCCGCGAGTCGCTCGTGGTCTGGCTCTCGCACAATGGCGCATGGGATCCATCGGCTAGAGCGCTGGGCGTGCACCGGCACACCCTCCGCAACCGGGTCGATCTCGCAAGCGCGCTCCTGGGACTCGACCTCGACGCCTTCGCGGCTCGCGCGGAAGTGTGGAATGCGCTGCAACTCACCGCGCCAGCGAGGGAATGACCTCACTCGCCGGCCCCGTGCCCACCGGTACTGACCGCGGCCGCCGTTGGCAGCACGGCTCGCGGTCAGTTCCGGCGGAGCGGCGTTGAGTCAGTTCTGAGGGAAGCCCAGGTTGATGCCGCCGTGGCTCGGGTCGAGCCAGCGGGCGGTCACGGCTTTCTGCTGCGTGAAGAAGCGCACGCCCTCGGCGCCGTGCGCCTTGGTGTCGCCGAACAGCGACGACTTCCAGCCGCCGAACGAGAAGGTCGCCACCGGCACAGGGATCGGCACATTGATGCCGATCATCCCGACCTCGATCTCGCGCTGGAAACGCCGCGCGGCGCCCCCGTCATTCGTGAAGATCGCCGTGCCGTTGCCGAACGCTCCACTGTTGATCAGTTCGACGCCCTCTTCGTACGAGCCCACTCGCACGACCGAGAGCACCGGGCCGAAGATCTCCTCGGTATACGCGCGCGAAGTGGTGGGCACCTTGTCGAGCAGAGTCGGGCCGAGCCAGAAGCCGTCCGCCTCGCCGTCCACCTCGATGCCGCGACCGTCGACGACCACGGTTGCGCCGTCTGCTGCCGCGATGTCGATGTACGAGGCGACCTTGTCACGGTGCTGCTCGGTGACGAGGGGGCCCATGTCGCAGTTGCGGCGCCCGTCTCCTACCTTCAGTCCGCGCATGCGGTCGACGATCTTGTCGATGAGGTCGTCGGCGATGGGTTCGACGGCCACGACCACGGAGATGGCCATGCACCGCTCGCCGGCCGAGCCGAAACCGGCGTTGATCGCCGAGTCGGCAACGAGATCGAGATCGGCATCCGGAAGCACCAGCATGTGGTTCTTCGCGCCGCCGAGCGCCTGCACGCGCTTGCCATGCTTGCTGCCCTGCTCATACACGTACTTGGCGATGGGCGTCGAGCCGACGAATGAGATCGCCTTGACGTCTGGATGCTCGAGCAGCCCGTCGACCGCTGCCTTGTCACCGTTGAGCACGGTGAACACGCCATCGGGCAGGCCCGCCTCCTTCCACAGCTTCGCAAGCCAGATGGCGGCTGATGGGTCCTTCTCGCTCGGCTTCAGCACAACGGTGTTGCCTGCGGCGATGGCGATGGGGAAGAACCACATCGGAACCATGGCGGGGAAGTTGAACGGAGAGATGATGCCGACGACTCCCAGTGGCTGACGGAGCGAGTACACATCGACGTCAGTCGACACCTGCTCGGAGAACTCGCCCTTGAGGTGGTGGGCCAGGCCCGTTGCGAACTCGACGACCTCTTGTCCGCGTGAGATCTCGCCGAGCGCGTCCGAGAGCACCTTGCCGTGTTCGCCGGTGATGATCTCGGCCAGTTCGTGCTTGCGCGCGTCGAGCAGTTCGCGGAACTTGAACAGCACCGCCTGTCGACGCGCGAGTGAAAGGTCTCGCCAGGCCGGGAAGGCGGCCTTCGCGCTCGCGATGGCCGCCTCGATCTCGGCGCTATCCGCGAGGACGACGTGCTTCGTGGCGATGCCGAGCGCAGGGTCGAACACGGGTGCGGTACGGCCGCCGTCAACCGTGACCTCTTTGCCGTCGATCCAGTGCGGCACGGTCGCCAGGGTGGTCTCGGTCGTCGCCATCGACATAGTGCTCCTTGCTCGGTGCGGTTGAAGTGTCACGACTGTATCGAGGACTCCCACGCCACTGGCGCTGCGAACTGTCGACCATCGGCACTGCCTATCGACACTCTGGCACGCTGACCCAGCGGGTGGCGGGCCGATAGGCTCGCGACGTGGCCAAGACAGCGGTGATAGCCGGGGCATCAGGGTTCATCGGGCGGAGCCTCACCGCCGACTTCGCTTCGCACGGCTACACGGTGAAGCGCATCGGCCGGGGCGAGCCGCACGCGCGTTGGGGCGACTCCGACTCCATCCGCCGCGTCTTGGAAGGCGCCGACGCCGTGGTGAACCTGGCCGGCAAGAGTGTCAACTGCCGGTACACCGACCGCAATCGCGCCGAGGTGCTCCGCTCGCGCACCGACACGACCCGCGAACTGCGCGAGGCGATCGCGGCATGCGAGACACCGCCCCGAGTGTGGATCAACGCCAGCACCGCGACGATCTACCGGCACGCGATGGATCGACCGATGACCGAGACCGCGGGGGAGTACGGGACCGGATTCTCGGTCGATGTGGCGCGCAACTGGGAGCGGGAGTTCTTCGCGGGCGAGTTGCCCGAGACGCGTCGCGTGGCACTCCGTATCGCGATCGTCCTTGGCGACGGTCCGGCTACTGCGATGCTGCTCGCGCTCGCACGCCTCGGTCTCGGTGGCGCGCAGCATGACGGCTGGTGGTTTCCGCACCGCAGGTACCGCGGCATCGGCCCCGACCCGAGCGGCGACGGCAGCGCACCGATGCATCACACGCGCGGGCGTCAGAGGTTCAGCTGGGTGCACATCGACGACGTGCTCGGGGCGATTCGGCACGTGATCGCGCATCCCGAGCTCGATGGACCGGTCAATGTCGCGAGCCCGAACCCTTCTGACAACCGGTCACTGATGGCGACCCTGCGGAAGGTGGTGAGGCAGCCCATCGGACTGCCGGCGTTTCGGTGGATGCTGGAACCCGCGATGTGGCTGCTGCGTACCGAACCGGAGCTCGTGCTCAAGAGCCGTTGGGTGCTGCCCGAGCGCTTGAGCGCAAGCGGGTACGTCTTCCGTTGGCCCGAACTCGAGCCGGCACTGCGCGACGTGGCCGCGAGCAGGGGGCAGGACCGGGCTGAGGCCTGACGCCGCGCCAGCGGACAACCCGCATCCGCGTCGCTCCTGCGAAAGTCGCTCGTCCTCGACGTGTCATCGCGCCTCTCGATCGTCACCGCTGGTGACTAGAGGGTTCAGCGCTCGCTATCGTGCGTGCATGGTGTCGTTCGCCGACAAGCCGCTCTTCCACCCGCACACGACCGCGGACTGGGAGGCTTACCTCGACGGCGATCCGTCGCCCGATGGCGTGCGACTGCAGCTTCGCAAGAAGAACAGCACGGCCCCCGGCATCCAGTATGCGCAGGCGCTCGATGTGGCGCTTTGCTTCGGATGGATCGACGGGCAATCGGCTCGGCTCGATGACGACTACATGCTTCAGTCGTTCACGCCTCGCCGCTCGCGGAGTCCCTGGTCGCAGCTCAATCGTGAGCATGCGGAGCGCCTCATCCGAGAGGGCAGGATGCGCCCCGCTGGTCAGGCCGAGATCGACCGCGCGAAGGCGGACGGCCGTTGGGAGGCGGCCTACCGGCAGAAGGATGCCGCAGTGCCCGACGACTTCCAGGCAGCCCTCGACGCTTCACCCCGCGCCGCCGAATTCTTCGCGACCTTGTCGGCCCAGGCGCGGTTCGCGTTCCTCTTCCGGCTCATGAGCCTCAAACGGCCGGAGACTCGCGCCCGCCGTGTCACCGAGTACATCCGGCTCCTCGAGCAGAGGAAGCGCTTGATTGACCCAACGTAGTTCGTCAGTCGGCTACACCCTCGACACCCGCGAAGCGTTCGGCGGTCCACGCGAACAGTTCGTCCATCAGCGGTGAGGTCTGATAGACGAGAGTGATGTGGTCGCGTCCCGGGTAGGTGCGGTAGTCGACGTCTTGACCGGCCTCACGGATCCGCTCGATGAAGGCCTGCTGGACGCGGGGTGGAATCAACTCGTCAGCTTCCCCCTGGGCGACCAGCAGCGGAGCCGACACCGTGGCCGGCGGTATGTTCTCCATGATGCGCGCGCCGAACGGCCCAGCCAGCGGGTTCTTCTTGAAGACGGCCGGATCCCTGCGAAGGGCAAGTCCCTCGAGCCCAGAGATGAGCACCCCGGGCTCGGCGAGGCAGCGCTCGGAAATCGCTCGCACGATCGGTTCGGCGCCGTGCCGGACGTATTCGCGCCAGGTGACATCGTGGTAGTTGGCGGCGAAGCTGGCCAGCGCGAACGACTCGATGACACTGCCGCCTCGCACCCGCGAAAGCTGGGTGATCAGGCGATTC
The DNA here is from genome assembly GCF_040536845.1 of Ruicaihuangia caeni. Classification (NCBI taxonomy): domain Bacteria; kingdom Bacillati; phylum Actinomycetota; class Actinomycetes; order Micrococcales; family Microbacteriaceae; genus Ruicaihuangia; species Ruicaihuangia caeni. The sequence continues at coordinate 2,434,043 of NZ_CP159582.1, read as the reverse complement.
AACTCAGAAGCCGGCGCCAGTGCCGCGACGCCCTCGACGCTGACCAGCGGCGCGTAGTCCTCGGCGAGCGCGCCCGCCCATAGTGCCGCGCCGCCGCCCTGGGAATGTCCCCAGATCACCGACTCGCCGCCGATCAAACCGGGTGTGAGCTGTCGGGACGCCCGAAGGGCGTCGAGTATCGCGTGCGCGGAGTCCCTGCCGATCAGGTACGGATGCGGGCCGGCGGTGCCGAGGCCGATGTAGTCGGTGGCGACAAGCGCCCATCCTGCCTCGATCACCCGTGTCAGCACGAAGAGCGTGCCCGACGCGAACGGACGCTCGAGCAGTGACGGCGCGCACGGCTGTGCAAAACCGGTCGTGCCGTGCGCCCATCCGATGACAGGCCGGTAGCCGATTCCCTCAGTGGGCGCGACGACGATGCCACTGGCGACCGCGGGACTGCCGTCTCCCCGAGTGGTGGTGTACAGGATGCGCCAAGCGGTGGCATTGCTCGGCACGTCGCGGCTGAACGGCTCACTGCGGATCAGTTGCCCCGGCTCGTCGGGCACGTCACGTGGGGCCGCGTAGAACTCGTCGACCACCGGTGTCGCACCGCGTAGACCGATGCTCACAACACCTGCCGCGCCCACCAGCGCGAGGCTGACCACTGCCGCAGTGGTGCGAGCGAACCTGTGAAGCGGTCGGGCTGTCGAGGTGCGTTCGGGAGGTGCGCCGTGCAAGGCGTGCCGGCCTTCGGCGATGCCCGAGATGATGAGCTGCGCCCCGAATGCGACCGCGGCGATCAACAACGTGATATCGGGCCAGAAGCCCGCCAGAATGCCGAACCCGAACGATGCGGCGCCGAATGCGATGGCCGCGATACGAGCGTCGAGGGCGAGTGAGCGCCGGAAGGCGCCGATGAGTTGGAGGATGCCATTGGCGACGAGCGCGATCGCGATCACTTCTGCGAGCAGACGCACCGTCAGACCGAGGAACAAGAGCACGAAGACGCCCGCGGAGACCCAGAGCACGGCGACCGCGACCCGTGCACGCGACTCCCAACGTCGGGGCGGTGGTCCCTCATCCTCGCTGTCGAGCACGATCACGCCCTGCAGCACGAAGCCGACGCCGACGGCGATCGCCAGCACGTCGAGTGACGTTGTCGGCCGTGTGATCAGGTAGGCGCCCAGAACGACGGCCACCAGCGCGAGAGCGACGCGGACCCACCGAGGGAGGCTCCGAACCCGCATCAGCAGGGAGGGCCAGCGACGCGGCGGTGACGGTGTGCTTCGCATGACGTGCACGACTATGAGTCGGTCGAGGATGGTCCGTCAAGGCGAAGGCGGCGAAGTTGCCGATGACTCGTGCCGACGCGTGCCGGTGGCCCTCGCCGGCGAAAGCTACAGCCGCGCGTACTTCGCGCGGGCGAAGCAGTACACGCCGTAGGCCATGAGTCCGAGAGCGACGACGGTGAGAATCGCCGGCCCGAGTGGCAGTTCGGCGAGGGACTTGAGGGCGCCGTCGAGACCGGTGGCCTCGCTCGGGTCGGAAGTGATCGCAGCCACGCAGAACAGGATGCCGACGACAGCGATTGCGATGCCCTTGGCGAAGTATCCGATGCGACCGAGCATCGTGATCGAGCGACCGGCCTTGCCCGCCGGCGCAGCGATATCTCGCAGGAACTTCTTGTTCGCGCCCTTGACGATGAAGTACACGCCAATGGCCAGAACACCGAGCCCGAGGAGAACCACGAGGAACACACCACCGGGCGTGGAGAGCAGGGTCGAGGTCATGCCCTGCGTCTGGCGCTCGCTGTCGCTCCCGCTGCCCATCGCAGTGCTTGCCGCGGAGAACCCGATCGCGAGGTAGGCGATCGCCTTTCCGCCTTCCTTAGCTCGGCCGGTCCAGGCAGTGGTGTCGGTACCGCGAATCAGGAGCGCCTCGAGCACCTGGAAGAGCCCGAGCGCGAGCAACCCGATGGCAACGACCCAGAGCACGAGCACACCACCGGGGCTCGCCGCGAGTCCGCTCAGCGCACCGCCCTGATCCGCTTCACCGCCGGAGCCGAAGGCGATGCCGAACGCGATCCCACCGATGAGCAGGTGGAGCAGACCGTTGACCGCGAACCCCGTGCGCGTGGCGAGTTGGAACGCGTGGTTGTCCTGCAGTCGTGACGCAGTCGCACGAGCCGACGCTGCCGACGCTGCCGAGGAAGGAGAGTGAGACACGATTTCACCCTAGGGCGGTCGTGGGAGCCGCCCCAGGCCGATCGCCGGTCACATCGATGCCTCGAGAACCCGACCGAAGCCGCGCCGAAACGACCGAGTCGCGACCCGTTTCTCAACGGTGTCGCGACTCATGACAAGTGGTGTCCGAGGGGGGACTTGAACCCCCACGCCCGATAAAGGGCACTAGCACCTCAAGCTAGCGCGTCTACCAATTCCGCCACCCGGACTCAGGTGATTTCAGCGGGTTGCTCACCCGCCGACGTACGACGATAGCACGGAAATCGAAGGCCTTTTGACGCCTCAGACGCATCCCTGCCACGACCCTGCTGGCGCCTTCACAGGGGCGGCCGGCCGGGTGTCGCCGCCTGCCGGTAGCGTGAGCGGTATGACTGCCCACGAGCACGATCAGCCAGACGAGTTGCTCGACGCGACGGCCATCATCGCGCGCGACCTCATCCGCTTCGACACGACGAACTGGGGCGAGGGCCGCGCGAACAGCGAGACCGAAGCGGCTGAATACATGGCGGCCCACCTTCGCGCGCTGGAGCTCCAGCCCGAGCTGATCGACTCCGAGCCCGGTCGCACCAGCGTGGTCGCTCGTGTGGAGGGTGCTGATCGTTCGAAGCCGGCGCTCGTCGTGCACGGGCATTTGGATGTCGTACCTGCCGACCCGGCCGAGTGGACGGTCGACCCGTTCGCGGGCGTGATCCGCGACGGGATGCTGTGGGGACGCGGCGCGGTCGACATGAAGAACATGGACGCGATGATCATCACCGCGTTGCAGGAGATCATCGGGTCTGGTCGCCGGCCCGCTCGCGATCTCGTGATCGCGTTTTTCGCGGATGAAGAGGCCGGGGGAGTGCTCGGCTCGGGCCACCTCGTGAAGCATCGTCCAGAGCTCTTCGCGGGCGCCACGGAGGCCATCAGCGAGGTCGGCGGCTACTCGATCACGCTCGACGGGCAACGGGCCTACCTGCTGCAGACGGGCGAGAAGAGCCTGGTCTGGGCGAAGCTCATCGCCAGGGGAAGAGCCGCCCACGGCTCTCGTCTCGTCGAAGACAACGCCGTCACGCGACTGGCCGAGGCAGTCGCCAAACTCGGACGCCAGCAGTGGCCGATCCGCTTGACCGCCACAACCGATCGCCTGCTGCACGAGGTCGCCCGGCTGCTCGGAGCCGACCCGCAAGAGGTCGGACCCGACGAGCTGGCCATCGCCACGGGTACCGCCGCCGGGTTCATCCGCGCGACGCTCCGAACCACGACGAATCCGACTGTGCTCAGCGCCGGCTACAAGCACAATGTCATCCCCGAACGCGCCGAAGCACTCATCGACATCCGCACGCTCCCCGATGGCGAAGACGAGGCACTCGCCCAGATACGCGAGATCGTCGGCGACGATATCGAAGTGCAGGTGCTGCATCGCGACATCGGACTTGAGACGCCGTTCGAGGGGCCCCTCGTCGACGCTGTGACCTCGACGCTGCAGCGCCACGATCCCGGCGCTCAGGTGCTGCCGTACCTGCTCTCCGGCGGCACCGATAACAAGGCGCTCGCGACACTCGGCATCAAGGGGTATGGCTTCGCTCCGCTGAAGCTTCCCCCCGAGCTCGATTTCCCGGGGATGTTCCACGGTGTCGACGAGCGAGTGCCGCTCGACGCACTAACCTTCGGTAGGCAGGTGCTCACCGACCTGCTCCTCAGCTACTGAGCTCGGGCGCCCGGGCGTCGCATCACTGACGGGAGCCGCGTGCAATTTATCGAGGCGATCATCCTTGGCCTTGTGCAGGGCCTCACCGAGTTCCTGCCCATCTCTTCGAGCGCCCACTTGCGCATCGTGGGCGAGCTCCTGCCGAGCGCCACCGACCCCGGCGCCACCTTCACTGCCATCACCCAGATCGGCACCGAGCTCGCGGTGCTGCTCTACTTCTGGAACGACATCACCCGAATCATCGGGCGATGGTTCCGCGCGGTGTTCGGCGGCTCCCGTGCGCGTCGACCGAGAAGCAGTGCGGATGCCACGGCATCCGCCCGCGACGCGGTGCACAGCGGCGGCGCCCGCCACGCCACCCGTCCTGGCGCGACCGCCATCGCCCCGGGCGACCCCGACGTGCGGATGGGTTGGCTCATCATCATCGGCACGATCCCGATCGTCGTGGTCGGATACCTCGCGCAGGAGAGCATCCGCTCCGTGTTCCGCAGCCTGTGGCTCGTCGCCATCGTGCTCATCGTCTTCGGCATCCTGCTCGGCATCGCCGACCGGTACGGCAAGCGCGACCGAGACCTCGACGACCTGACCTACCCGCACGGGCTCTGGTTCGGGCTTGCCCAGACGCTCGCGCTGATCCCAGGAGTCTCGCGCTCCGGAGCGACCACCACCATGGGGCGTGCCTTGGGCTACAACCGTCCCGCGGCGGCTCGGTACGCCTTCCTGCTGGCAGTGCCCGCCGTCTTCGGCAGCGGCCTCTACGAACTGGTCAACAGCGTGAAGGAGCCCGCCGGCTACTACGGCTATGCCGAAACTGCGGTGGCGACCGTCGTCGCGTTCGTGGTCGGCTACGCCGTGATCGCCTTCCTCATGCGGTACATCCAACGCGGCTCGTTCATGCCGTTCGTCGTATATCGGGTGCTCCTGGGCGCGGTTCTGCTCGTGCTGCTGAGCACGGGCGTCCTCCAGCCCCTCTAGGCTGGGGGCATGAAGTCCTGGAACCGTCCCGCGGTTCCCCGACTGCCCGGCACCGGCCGCGTGCCGGTGATCTACGACACCGCGAGCAGCGCACTGCGCGAAGCCGCGGCCGACGGCACGGCGGGGATCTACGTCTGCGGCATCACCCCGTACGACGCGACTCACATCGGCCATGCGGCCACCTACCTCGCGTTCGATACGCTCATCCGCCTGTGGCTCGATGCCGGCCTCAGTGTGCGCTACGTGCAGAACACGACCGACATCGACGACCCGCTCCTCGAGCGGGCTGCCGCCACCGGCCGCGACTGGCGCGAGATCGCCCGTGAGCAGACGGAGTTGTTCCGCGAAGACATGGCGGCCCTCGCGATCATCCCGCCCGACCACTTCATCGCGGTGACCGAGGTGATCGACCCCATCGCAGATGCCGTCGAGCAGCTCGTCGAGCAGGGGATCGGGTACCGCGTCGATGACGATGTCTACTTCGACAGCGCTGCGGCAGCGAGGGTCACGCCATGGCGCCTCGGCGACGAGTCGGGATACTCGCGCGAGACCATGCTCAAGCTCTCCGCCGAACGCGGCGGCGATCCTGAACGCGACGGCAAGCGCGACCCGCTCGACGCGCTGCTCTGGCGCGCGGAGCGACCCGGGGAGCCTGCCTGGCCGGCCGCAGTCGGCGCGGGAAGGCCTGGCTGGCACATCGAGTGCACGGTGATCGCGGGGGAGTACCTCGACATCCCGGTGACCGTCAACGGTGGGGGATCCGACCTGATCTTCCCGCATCACGAGTTCAGCGCCGGTCACATGGCCGCGCTCACAGGCAAGCCGCTCGCCGGCATCTACTCGCACGCGGGAATGGTCGCGTACCAGGGCACCAAGATGTCGAAGTCGCTCGGCAACCTGGTCTTCGTCTCTGCGCTTCGGCGCGACGGGGTCGACCCGCGAGCGATCAGGCTCTCGGTGCTCGCTCACCACTACCGGTCCGACTGGGAGTGGACCGACGAGGTGCTCGCCGATGCGTTGGCCCGCTTGCAGCGCTGGCTGCAGTGGGCGACGAAGCAGGAGGCGCGACCGGAGTTCCGGTTGCTCGACGAACTGCGCGACGCGCTGCATCACGACCTCGACACGCCCGCCGCAATCGCTGCGATCGATCGGCAGGTGGCCGCGGGGCGAGCGCCGTCGATCGTGGAGCTCGACGCGATCCGGGCGTTACTCGGCATCCAGCTGTAGGGAAGACATCAACCGCCCGTTGCGCTGCGACGTGACGCTGCGCGGGCGGGCCCCTCAGTCGCGACCGGCGCTCGGATCGTCCGTGCCCGGCTCGCCGCCGTCGGCGTCATCAGAGCCGGTGTCTCCGCGTTCTGCGCCGCGAGCGTCGTCGTCGCCGCTGAGGCCGTCGGCACTGCGGTCATCCGCGCCGCGGTCATCGGCGCTGTCGTCATCGGCCGCAACGTCGCGCGAACCACCTTCTGACTCTGCGCTTTGGTCGTCGGGCGCGTTCGGGCTCGACGGGGCGCTGCCGGCATCCGGCAGCCCCGGCATCCGCCCGCCTGGCGCCGTCGCCGGTCCGCCGGTTCCTGCAGCAGCAGCACCTCCGGGCCCTCCGCGGCGACGCAGATAGCGCTCGAACTCCTCGGCGATGGCTTCACCGCTCGCCAGCGGCGACTCGACAGTGTCACGCGCCTGCTCGAGCTGCTCGATGTACGCCGACATCTCGTCGTCATCGTCGGCGAGCGCGTCGATGCCCGCCTCCCAAGCGAGCGACTCGTTCACCAGGCGCTCACGCGGAACCTCCACGCCGAACAGATCGCGCAGCTTGTCAAGCAGCGCCAGAGTCGCCTTGGGAGAAGGCGCATTGTGCACGTAGTGGGGCACTGACGCCCACACCATGACGCTCGGAATCCCGGCTCTCTCAGCAGCATCGGCGAGCACGCTCAGGATGCCTGTCGGGCCTTCGTACGTGCTGCGCTCGAGGTTCAGACGGCGACGCGTCTCGTCGTTCTCGCTCGTCGCGAAGATCGAGATCGGTCGCGTGTGCGGCACATCGGCGAGCATCGCACCGAGCATCACGATCCCCGTGATCCCATGATCGATAGCGGCGTCGAGGATCTCGTTGGTGAAGGTCTTCCAGCCGCGTGACGGCTCACTGCCCAGCAGCACGAAGAGCTCGCCCTGGAAGTCGGTGGGTGCCGACTCGGCGCTCGGGGCTTCTTCGCCAGCCACCACCGCTGCTTCGCGCTGAGTGTCGGCATCCGCGCCGAATTCGCCGGCGGCACCGAACGGACCGTACAGCGTCACCGAGGGCCACACGATGACGCGCTCACCGGAGTCGTCGCGCTGGAGCATCGGGCGATTGAACTGGTAGTCGAAGTAGTCCTCCGACTCGACCTGATACACCGGCTGCAGCGGAAAGCGATCGCGCAGTTCAGCCACGGCGCCGCTCGCCGCGTCGCCGGCGTCATTCCACCCCTCGAACGCGATGACCAGCAGTCGGCCTCGGGTGAAGTCGGGTGAATCGCTCACTGGTCTCCTTGCCTCGCCATCTCTACGGCGACCTCGACTGGACCACCGCGCGGCGACTACGCGCGCGGTCGACCCTGCGCCCTCAAGACTATGACGCGCGCCGTCTAGACTCGATGAGCGTGACCACGCAGAACCCCGCCGCGATCCTCTGGGACATGGACGGCACCATCGTCGACACCGAGCCCTACTGGATGGAAGCCGAGGTCGCCCTGGTGCGAGAGTACGGCGGCGAATGGGGCATCGATGACGCGAAGCAGCTCATCGGTCAGGGCTTGTGGCACTCTGCCCGTCTGCTCCGGAGCAAGGGCGTGGCAATGGATGAGGCCGCGATCATCGACGAGTTGACCGACCGCGTGATGGCGAAGATCGCCGAGCGCGTGCCGTGGCGTCCGGGCGCGAGGGAACTGCTCTCGGAGGCGCGAGAAGCGGGACTGCCGATGGCACTCGTGACCATGTCGTTCAGACGCATGGCCGACCAGGTGGTCGAGGCGATCGGGTTCGAGGTGTTCGACGCGATCGTGACCGGCGACAGCGTCGAACATGCGAAGCCGCACCCCCAGCCATACCTCCTCGGTGCTGAGAGCATCGGCGTCGACGCGGCCGACTCGGTGGCGATCGAAGACTCCGAGCCCGGGTTGCGCTCCGCGGTGGCCGCAGGCGCGACTGCGATCGGCGTGCTCGCGCACGCGCCGATCCCCGAGAGCGAGGTGTACACGCTGTGGCCGACGCTCGAGGGCCGCGTGCTCGCCGACCTCGCCGAGTTGCACGGCATCCGGCGCGCCGCATGAGCGAGCCGACCGCTGACCTGCCCGCGGCTCCCGGAACCGGGCCGGGGGCCTTCAGAGGGCCGTTCCGGCCGGGCGAGCGCGTGCAGCTCACCGGCCCGAAAGGGCGCCTCAACACGATCACGCTGAAGCCGGGTGCCTCATTCCACACCCACCGCGGCGTGCTCGCGCACGACGAGCTCATCGGTCGTGACGACGGCTCGGTGCTCACAGCCAGCAACGGCGACGAATACCTGGCCCTGCGTCCGCTGCTCAACGACTTCGTCATGTCCATGCCGCGCGGGGCAGCGATCGTCTACCCGAAGGATGCCGCCCAGATCGTCGCGTTCGCCGATATCTTCCCCGGCGCCACCGTGGTCGAGGCCGGTGTGGGATCCGGGGCCCTTTCGCTGTGGCTGCTCCGGGCGATCGGCAATGAGGGCCGGCTGCTCTCATTCGAGCGGCGCGAGGACTTCGCGGCGGTCGCCGAGGGCAACGTCACGGCATTCATGGGCGAGGCGCCCGACAATTGGTCGATCACGGTGGGCGATCTGGCCGAGGCTCTGCCGGCCACTGTGTCTCCGGGCTCGGTCGACCGCGTCGTGCTCGACATGCTGGCTCCCTGGGAGTGCCTCGATGCAGTATCCGACGCACTCGCCCCCGGCGGGCTCGTGATCTGCTACGTCGCGACGGTCACGCAGCTTTCGCGGGTGGTCGAAGCCATGCGCGCGAGCGGCGACTACACGCACCCCGAACCCTTCGAGACGCTGATTCGAGGCTGGCACGTCGAAGGGCTCGCCGTGCGCCCCGATCACCGCATGGTCGGTCACACCGGTTTCCTCGTCACGGCCCGTCGGCTCGCCCCTGGCACGGTGCTGCCCCAATTGAAGCGGCGGGCCTCGAAGACGGAGTTCTCAGAAGAGGATGTCGAGCTGTGGACGCCGGGGGCACTCGGGGAGCGGGACGTGAGCGACAAACGGCTTCGCAAGGCTGCTCGCGAAGCCCAACGGCTCGCCGAGCGCCGCCGACACATCCCGAGCGGCGAGGGAGACAGCGATCCTGACGCAGAAGCGGAGTCGGGCGGCGGGCACATCCCTTTGGCAACCGCCGGCGGCAGCGCGGCTGACGAAACCGGCACAGTAGAGTAATGCGAGCCAGGACCGCGCCGGCGTGCGGATCCAGGCCGCGTCATGGCGGTCACCGCCTGAACGACTGAGACGACCTGTTGCCTCGATCGAAAGTAGGACTCGTGCGCAAGACCCCAGCGCTCGCCATCGCCGCTGCGCTCCTCGCGTCACTCACCGCATGCACGGCATCCTCGTCGGCAGCGAACGGATGCGGCCCTTTCGAACCCGGCAAGGCATCCGAGCTCGTCGAAGCCACCGGCCCCGTCGGTCAGCAGCCGCGCGCCAGCTTCCCGACTCCGCTCATCGCGCAGGACACTGAACGGTCAGTGCTCGTCGAGGGGGAGGGCGACCGCATCCAAGAGGGCCAGGTCGTCGACATGCAGGTCACGCTGTATCTGGGCGAGACCGGCCAGGTGCTCACGGAGACGAGCTATGACCCCGACCAGCCTGTGCGCCGCGTCGCCGGCGACGACGAAGACTTCTTCGGCTCCATCGTCGAGTGCGCGAAACCCGGAGGCCGGATCGCCTCCGCCACGACTGTCGAAGCGGTGTACGGCGAGAATGCGCTGCTGAACATCGGGATCGGAAACGATGTCACGCTCATCGCGGTCGTCGACGTCGAGCGGGCGTTCCTCGGTAAGGCGAACGGGCCCGACCAGCTTGCGACGAACGGGATGCCGGCAGTCGTCACCGCTCCCGACGGCACGCCTGGCATCACGCTTCCGAACGAATCGGCTCCAGACGACCTGCGGCTCGCCCTCTCCAAGCGCGGTGGCGGCGAGGTCGTCGAGCGGGGCGACCGCGTGGTGGTGCACTTCACGGCGCTCGATTGGGAACGCAACCGCGTGCTCCAGTCGACCTGGGATCGGAAGGCTCCGGCCAGCTGGCTCATCGAAGACATCGAGGACGACGCCCAGGGCATCGCCCCAGGGCTCCTGAAGGGGCTCGTCGGAGCACCTGTCGGGTCGCAGCTCGTGGCGGTGATCCCGCCATCCGAGGGCTTCCCTCAGGGCTCGGGCCCCGGCGGCGCCTCGGCCGATTCGACCGTCGTCTACGTCGTCGACGTGCTCGGCATCCAGTAAGAGGCCGCATGGCCGAGCGGATTCGCGCTGAGGAGCGCCTGTTCAGCCTGGTGCTGGCCCTGCTCACGAGCGAGCACGGGCTCACCAAGAACGAGATCCTCTCGACCGTTCAGGGGTACCGCGAGCGTTACGAGTTCGGCGGCGACCTCACGAACCTCGAGCGGCAGTTCGAGCGCGACAAGGACGACATCCGCGAGCTCGGCGTTCCTCTTGAGACGCTCGAGCCGCCAGGAGAGCCCGGGAACAACCAGAACACGCGGTATCGCATCCCGCGCGTCGGGTACGAGTTGCCGCACGACATCGCGTTCACGCCTGAGGAGAGCGCGCTGCTCAAGCTCGCCGCGATGGTGTGGCGTGACGGCGCGGCATCGGCCGAGGCGCGCCGCGCGATGCTGAAGCTCTCCGGGCTCGGCGTCGACACAGCCGAGCTCGCGCTGCAGTACGCGCCTCGGCTCCGGGTGCGCGACGCCGCATTCGAACCCTTGCGCTCCGCGATCGAGAAGCGGCGCGTCGTACGCTTCGGGTACCTCAAGCCGGGCGAGGACGCGCCGACCCAGCGCGAGCTCGCACCGCTCGCTCTCACGCGGTTCGCCGAGCTCTGGCACCTGTACGCCGAAGAACCCGGCACCGGCCGGCGCAAGACGTTCCTGCTGTCGCGAATCACCACGCCGGTCACCATCACCAAGACCGAACTGCCAGCACCTGATGGGGATCCCGCCGCGGAATCACGCGCGGAACTGGAGAAGCTCTGGGCCGAGCAGTCGGCACTCCTCGAGGCACAGCCATCCACGGATGCCGAGTCGCGGTTGCTCCGACGTCCAGGAACGAGCAGGCGCGACGACGGATTGCTCGTCGTGCACTTCACTGATCTGTCTGTGCTCGCCGATCAGCTCTGCTCATACGGGCCGGAGGTCGTCGTCATCGCACCCGAGGAGTTGAAGCGCGCCGTGCGCTCACGGCTCGATCGCGTCGGGGGAGACCATGGCTGAGCACCCACGGCTTCCGCACGCGCAGGACAAGCTCGCCTTCCTGCTCTCGCTCGTCGCGTATCTGCGTGATCGCGGCCGTGTCTCGGTCGCGGAGGCAGCCGCGCACTTCGATGTCGACGCGGCCCAGATCCGCGAGGCCGTACGACTGCTCGTCGTGACCGGCGTCCCGGGAACCACCAAGGCGTACCAGCCCGACGACCTCTTCGACATCGCCTGGGACGACTTCGAGCAGGACGACATCATCGTGCTCACGAATCTGGTCGCGATCGAGGACGCACCGCGGCTCTCGGCTCGCGAGGCATCGGCGCTGATCGCGGGGCTGCAATACCTCGCGGCGCTGCCCGAGGCATCCGACCGAGCGGCGATCGCATCGCTGACCGACAAACTCTCGCGCGGCGCTTCAGGTGCCATCAGTGCTGTATCGATCGAGGCCTCGACCGATGATGGGGCGCTTGCCATCATCAGGTCGGCCGTCGAGGACGGCCGCCGCCTGGCGTTCTGGTACCGCAACGCCAAGGGGGAGGGACACGAGCGACGGGTCGAACCGCTGCGCGTCGATTCGGTCGACAACGACTGGTACCTCCGCGGTTGGGATGTCGAACGCGAGGCGGTGCGCACGTACCGACTCGATCGGATGTCGGAGGTGCGCGTTCTCGACGAGGCGGCAGACACCGGGCGACCCGCAGCCGCAGCCGTGCATCGGCTCGTGGACGACAGGCTGTTCAACGATGCCGAGGCGAGCGTGGTGGTGACCCTCGAGGTCGTGCCGGCTGCGCTGCCTCTCCTGGGCGAGTTCGTCTCCGATGATGCGGATATCGCGGCCGCGGGCGACCGGGTTCGCGTGGAGACCCGGGTCGCGCACTTCCACACCTTGAAGCGTCAGGTTGCAGCGCTTCCCGGACTCGTCGAAGTGCTCTCACCTCCGGAGGCGCGCGAGGCGGTGCGCGCTTGGGCGCGCGACGCGCGTGCGGCATACGACGCCTGAGTCCACAGCCATGGTGGCTAGACTGACCGCTGGCACCGCAACGACTCGAAGGATGTGCTCCCATGTTCGCTAACCTCAACGGCTGGCACGCGATCATTCTGCTGGTCATCATCCTGCTGCTCTTCGGCGCTCCCAAGCTGCCCGCCCTCGCACGCAGCCTCGGTCAATCGATGAAGATCTTCAAGAACGAGGTCAAGACCGAGCAGAAGGGCGACGCCGAGACCGGCGCCGGCGACGCGCCGACCTCCGAGACCGAATCGAAGCAGTAGGCAGCGTGGCGGGTCGCGCGAAACGGAGCTCGAACCGCGAAGCGAGGATGTCCCTCGGCGAGCATCTGCTCGAACTGCGCAAACGGCTCTTCATCTCGGCCGCGGCGATCGTCGCGGCGGCTGTCGGCGGCTTCATCGTCGCCGACTGGGTCTGGGCGCGCCTGCGCGAGCCAGTGCTGCGGATCGCTGAGGAACAAGGCCGCACTGCTGAGATCAGCTACACCTATGTCACCGAGGCGTTCGACACCAGGCTCCAGATCGCGTTCGCGGTGGGGTTGGTGATCGCCAGCCCTGTCTGGCTCTACCAGATCTGGGCGTTCCTCATGCCCGCTCTGCAGCGCCGCGAGAAGCAGTTCGCCATCGGGTTCCTCGGCAGCGCGGTGCCGCTCTTCCTCGGCGGCTGCCTCGCGGGTTGGCTCGTGCTGCCCAATATGGTCACGCTGCTCACGAGCTTCGCCCCGGCTGAAGACGTCTCCCTGCTCACCGCGAAGACCTACCTCGATTTCACGATCAAGCTCCTGCTCGCGGTCGGCGTCGCCTTCGTGCTCCCCGTCTTCCTGGTGCTGCTGAACTTCGCACGAGTGCTCAGCGCTCAGGCCATCCTCAAGGGCTGGCGGGTCGCGGTGCTCGTGATCGCCGTGTTCACCGCAATGGCCACTCCGGCCGCAGACGTGCTGTCGATGTTCCTCCTCATGATTCCCATGGTGCTGCTCTACTTCATTGCCGCGGGTGTCGCCTGGCTGCACGATCGTCGTATGGCGAAGCGAGACGCGGCCGCCTTCGACGCGGGCCTGGCCGAGGCCTGAGCACGGTGCTTCACATGACTCGGTCCGACCGCGGCTCTGCGGAGGCACCATGACCGGCACCGAGGCGCTCTCTCCCGCGGAGCGGTATGCGGCATCCCGCAGCCGCAGTTCGACCCCTCGGCTGCAGGCGTTTCGCGACCGTCAGCGCTTCGACCTCGACCCCTTCCAGCTCGCCGCCTGCGAGAGCCTCGAGGCCGGCCGAAGCGTGCTGGTCGCGGCGCCGACCGGCGCCGGCAAGACGATCGTCGCCGAGTTCGCGGTCTTCCTCGCCATGTTCGACGCGCGCGCGAAGGTCTTCTACACGACGCCGATGAAGGCGCTGAGCAACCAGAAGTTCCATGAGTTGGTCGAGGAGTACGGACCGGAAGAGGTGGGCCTGCTCACCGGCGACACCTCGGTGAACAGCAGCGCGCGCATCGTGGTGATGACTACCGAGGTGCTGCGCAACATGCTCTACGCCGACAGCGACCTGCTGCCGGACCTCCGGTTCGTCGTGATGGACGAGGTGCACTACCTCGCAGATCGCTTCAGAGGCGCCGTCTGGGAGGAGGTGATCATCCACCTTCCCAGGCAGGTGCGCATGGTGTCCTTGAGCGCCACGGTGTCGAACGCCGAGGAGTTCGGCGACTGGCTGCAGGCTGTGCGAGGCGATACCGACGTGATCGTCTCCGAGGAGCGTCCGGTACCGCTCGACCAGCACGTGCTCGTGCGCACCAAGCTCGTCGACCTCTTCGACACCGACCCGGCGCACGTGTCGGCGAACCGTGTCAATCCCGAACTGATCCGCCTCACCAACGCCGCGAACCGGGCGGATCGCACGGGCCGAGGCCACCCTTCGGCGCGCGACCGGCGCCATCGCGGTCGCGGACCCCAGGGGCCCGGCCGGTTCGAACGCATGGACCGCCCGGATGTCGTCCGCCTGCTCGAGTCGAAACGGCTGCTGCCGGCGATCTTCTTCATCTTCAGCCGAGCCGGCTGCGACGCGGCGGTGCGCCAGGTGCTCCGAGCCGGTGTGAGCCTCACCGAACGGCACGAGCGCGACGAGATCCGCGCCATCGCCGAGGAGCGCTGCCGAACCCTGCTCGACGAAGACCTCGCCGTCCTGGGGTACTGGGAGTGGCTCGACGGGCTGCAGCGCGGAGTCGCGGCTCACCACGCTGGTTTGCTGCCCGCGTTCAAGGAGGTCGTCGAAGAGCTCTTCCAGCGCAAGCTGCTCAAAGCCGTGTTCGCCACGGAGACGCTCGCGCTTGGCATCAACATGCCCGCTCGCACGGTCGTGCTTGAGAAGCTCGAGAAGTTCAACGGCGAAGCCCGCGTACCAATCACGCCGGGGGAGTACACGCAGCTCACGGGCCGAGCCGGTCGTCGCGGCATCGACGTCGAGGGCCACTCGGTCATCCAATGGATGTCAGGGCTCGACCCGCAGGCCGTCGCCGCTCTCGCGTCCCGCCGAAGCTACCCGCTCAATTCGAGCTTCAAACCGACGTACAACATGGCCGTGAACTTGATCGAGCAATTCGGTCGGGAACGGGCTCGGCGCATTCTCGAGAGCTCCTTCGCCCAGTTCCAAGCCGACCGTTCCGTCGTCGACCTCGCTCGCAAGGTGCGCGAGATGGAGCAGTCGTTGAGCGGGTATGAGGAAGCCATGCAGTGCCACCTCGGCGACTTCCGCGAGTACGCCGCCATGCGGCGCGAGCTCAGCGACCTGGAGCGACAGAGCGTTCCCGCCGATCGCCGAGGCGAACGGGAGCGCCGGCAGCGCCAATTGACCTCGTTGAGGAAACGGATGCGGCAGCATCCGTGCCACAGCTGCGCCGATCGCGAGGCGCATGCCCGCTGGGCGGAGCGTTGGTGGCGTCTCAAGCGCGAGCATGATCGGCTCAGTTCGCAGATCAAAGGACGCACAGGCGCGGTTGCGAAGGTCTTCGACCGCGTGGTCGATGTGCTGCTCGAGGGAGGGTATCTCGAACGAGACCAGCACGGGCGCATCGTGCTGAACGAGCACGGCCGCGCGCTTCGCCGCATCTACGGAGAGCGCGACCTCCTGGTGGCCGAGAGCCTCCGGCGAGGCGCCTGGGACGGCTTGGACGCGCCCTCGTTGGCCGCGATGGCGACGGCCATCGTGTACGAGCCTCGACGAGATGAGGGGTCGCAGCACGACGCCGACCTTCCCCGCGGACGATTCCGAGAAGCGCTCGACGAGACGCGTGACCTCTGGGCGAGACTCGACGACCTCGAACACGACCACAAGCTTCCCGGCAGTGAGCCGCTCGCGACCGGCCTGTGCCTCGCGATGCACCGGTGGGCCAAGGGCGGGCGTCTCGATGAGGTGCTGCGCGAAGCAGATCTTCCTGCAGGTGACTTCGTACGCTGGGCGAAGCAGACCATCGACCTGCTCGACCAGCTCTCAGTGGTGGCGCAGACCCCAGTCGACCGGGTGGCGAGGCAGGCGCTCGAAGCGGTGCGCCGCGGCGTCGTGGCGTACAGCAGTGTCGCGTAGGCTCGATCGAGCCCGATGAACACGCCATTGCCCCTCGACCCGCGACCGACGATCCCTTCCTGGGTCGCACTGCTCCTCGCGGCGGCCTCCGGCCCTGTGCTCGACGCGGCGTTCCCAGACCTGGGCGTCTGGCCGCTGGCATTCCTCGGCATCGCCATGATGCTGCTCGCGCTGCGCAATCAACCCGCGCGCTGGGCGTTCCACATCGGCCTCGTCGGCAGCCTCAGCTTCTACCTCCTGCATATCCAGTGGGCCACGCTCTTCCTCGGACCGGTGCCTTGGGCCGCGCTCTCTGTGGTCATGGCGCTGTTCGGAGGAATCGGGGCGACGCTGATCGGCATCGCCTACCGGATGCTGCTGCGGTTGCGGCGGCGCATCGTGGTGCGCCTCATCGCCCTGCCCGCCCTGGTCGCCGGGCTCTGGACCGCCCGGGAGGCGGTGCAGAGCGTGTGGCCGTACGGGGGGTTCGCATGGGGAAGGGTCGCCCAGTCGCAGTCGGAGAGTCCGCTGGGCACGCTGTTCGCGTGGCTCGGGGTCTCGGGCGTGAGCTTCGTGATGGTGTTCTTCGTGGCGCTCGCCATCGAGGCCGTGCTGACGCAGCAGGCGCGGGCGACGCTACGGTTCGTGCCGGCATCCGTCGTGCTCGTCCTGATGCTCGGCACGCCCGCATTCCCTGTGACCATCGACGGTCAGCTGCGGATCGCTGCAGTGCAGGGCAATGGCAAGACCGGGTACTTTCAGCAGCGAGACAGCGGCGACAACCTGCGCGACCAGCTCGATGCGACCATGGCGCTGCGCGGGGAGGATGTCGATCTCGTCGTCTGGCCGGAGGGAGGCTCCGACCTCGATCCGCTGCGAAACGACTACGCCGCGATGGCGTTCGATCTCGTGGCCGACACGTTCGACGCTCCGTTCATCGCCGGCACCATCACCGAACGCGAGCCCGATGTCATCCATAACAGCTCATTGCTATGGCTGCCGGGGGAGGGGCTGGCGGACATCTACGACAAGCGGCACCCCGTGCCCTTCGGCGAGTATGTTCCCGACCGCGAGTTCTGGGAGCCGCTCGCGCCTGACCTGATCGGGCTGATCCAGCGCGAGTACACGCCGGGCACCACTGACTCGGTCTTCGAACTGCCCGCCGGTGTGCGCGTGGGGGTGAACATCTGCTTCGACATCGTCGACGACGGCCTGCTGCGGGAGTCGGTGCGCGACGGCGCCCAGGTGATCTTCGCCCAGACCAATAACGCAGACTTCGGCCGCACCGACGAGAGCGTGCAGCAGCTCGCCTTCGCGCGCATTCGGGCCCTTGAGCTGGGGCGCACGGTCGTGAACATCTCGACTGTCGGCACGAGCGCCATCGTGGCACCCGACGGGTCGACTCTCGATCAACTCGAGTGGTACACCCAAGACGCCATGGTGCGCGAGATTCCGCTGAGCTCGACCGAGACACCGGCGCTGCGTCTCGGAGCGCCGCTCGAGTGGACGATCGCGATCACGTCGGTCCTGGTGGTCGCGGCGCTCGGAGTGACCCGGCTCGCCACATCGGGCGCCGTGGCGGCACGAAAAAGGGCCAGCCGAAGCTGACCCTTCATTCGCTGAGTGAAGCTGCTACGCCATCACGCGCCGAGCTTCTGCTGCTGCTGGCCGCGCCGCGCGCGCAGAATCTGCAGGCGCTCCTCGAGCAGTTCCTCGAGCTCTGCTCGCGAACGCCGTTCGAGGAGCATGTCCCAGTGCGTGCGCACGGGCTTCTCCTCGACCGCTTCGGTCTTGACGAGTTCGCCATCCTCGCCCACCAGACGCCCTTCGATGCCTGACTTCGGCGACTCCCACGTCTCAGGCACTTCTGCGTCTGCCGCGAAGACCACCTCGAACGTCGTGCCGTCTTCCGCGCGATAGGTCACCCGTCGACGCGCTGAGAACTCGACGCCCTCCTCGCTTTGAAGACTCTGGCTTCCTAGCCTCATACCTCGCAAACTGCGATCCGCCATGCTGAGGCCTCCTTCCTGAAACGCAACTCATAGGTATAACGCGTCCACCTGTGCGTTTGTTCCATGCTTCGGCGGCCGGAGGCGGTAGGGGTGACTGAAGTGGTCGACGTGCGGCGTCGGACCGGCATGCTGCGCGAGCGATCGCGTTAGGGCCGATGCTGGCCGCGTTCCCGGAGCACCTCGAAGGCGAGGTCTGGCCGATCGGTGACGATGCCGTCGACGCCGAGGTCGAGAAGCTCACGCATCCGCTGCTGGTCGTTCACAGTCCAGATGTGCACCTCGAGCCCGGCGCGCTGCCAGGCGCGGATGACGCGGCGCGTGGTGACCTTGAGCCTTCCGGCGCGTTCGGGAGCCTGCACCGCCCCGATGCCCTTGAACGCCATTCGCACGACCTGGCCGAGCCCGAGTTTGGCGGCGATCAACGCGACACCGAGGCTCCGCGACGCCGCTGAGGTGGCCACGCCGGGAAGCATGTTGACTGCCTTCAGCCGCCGGCCCTCGTCGAACGAGGTGACCAGCACGCGATCGATCGCCTTGGCCTTGATGATCGCGGCGACGGTCGGGCCAACGGCATCCGCAGACTTGATGTCGATGTTGAACCGCGTCTCCGGAAATGCGTTGAGGGCCTCCTCCAGTGAGCAGAAGCCCTGACCCTCGCCGAGATCGATCGCTCTGAGCTCGTCCATGGTGCACGACGACACGCGCCGGCCCTCGCCTGCCACGCGTTCCAGCGTGCGGTCGTGGCAGAGCACGGCGACGCCGTCTGCGGTCGCCCGCGTGTCGGTCTCGATGTGCGTGCAACCCGCGGCGATCGCCTTCGCGAACGCCAGCAAGGTGTTCTCTGGTGCCTCGAGTGAGAACCCTCGGTGTGCGAGCACGCGCGGTGGCTCGGGTGAGAAGTACATCGGCTCAGACGATCGGGGTAGAGCCGGGCGGAGTAGAGCCGGGCGGAGTAGTCGACGAGGCGCCTGCCGCGCTCGATGCCGCTGCCGCGCGCTGCGAGGCCCCGAACAGCCCTTCGCCCACACCCTTGAGCGCCTCGCTGAACTCGCTCGGGATGATCCACAGCTTGTTCGAAGCACCATCGGCGATCTTCGGCAGCGTGAGCAGGTACTGGTAGGCGAGCAGTTCCGGGTCGGGCCGCCCATCGTGAATCGCCTGGAATACCGTGGTGATCGCTTCGGCCTCGCCCTGCGCCCGCAGCACGCGCGCCTTGGCCTCGCCCTCTGCCTCGAGGATCGCCGCCTGCCTGCTGCCCTCCGCCTCGAGAATCGCAGCTTGCTTCGTGCCCTCGGCCGTGAGGATGACCGCGCGCCGGTCGCGCTCCGCGCGCATCTGCTTCTCCATGGAGTCCTGGATCGAGTGCGGCGGGTCGATCGCTTTGAGCTCGACCCGGCTGACGCGGAGCCCCCATTT
The DNA here is from genome assembly GCF_040536845.1 of Ruicaihuangia caeni. Taxonomy (NCBI): domain Bacteria; kingdom Bacillati; phylum Actinomycetota; class Actinomycetes; order Micrococcales; family Microbacteriaceae; genus Ruicaihuangia; species Ruicaihuangia caeni. The sequence continues at coordinate 2,414,704 of NZ_CP159582.1, read as the reverse complement.
CCCAGTCGCCTCGTCGAGCACGATCCGCAGCTTGCTGTTGATCTCGTCGCGGCTGGTCAGCGCTTCTTCGAGGTTGAGCCCACCCACGACGTTGCGGAGGGTCGTGGTGGTGAGCTGTTCGACCGCCGCAAGGTAGTTGGCGATCTCGTAGGTGGCGGCCCGGGCATCCGTCACCTGGAAGTAGACGACCGTGTCGATCGAGACGACCAGGTTGTCTTCGGTGATGACCGGCTGCGGAGGGAACGAGACGACCTGCTCGCGCATGTCGACGAGCGGGCGCACCCGATCGATGAAGGGCACGAGCACGTTGAGACCCGGTTGAAGGGTCTTGTGATATCTGCCGAGCCGTTCCACAACGCCGGCGTACGCCTGCGGAATGATGCGGATCGCGCGGATCAGCACGACGAGCACGAAGACGCCCAGCACCACCAGCAACGCGATGATGAAGAACTGCCCGATGAACTCACTAGGGGAGAGCATGGTCATTGCCTCTCTTCCGTCGCAGACGGATCAGGAGTCGGTTCGCCCGGAGCGACCATGGCGATCGAACCGGCGATCGACTCCACTGTGGCCCAGCTGCCCGCTTCGAGCGCGGCGGCGGATGCTGTGGCGAGCCGTGCCGACCACGTCTCGCCGTTCGCGAGTTTCACGAGCCCGCTGATCGCGTCAACCGGTTCGAGCACCCGAGCGCGCATGCCGATGAGCGCGGGAACGTTGCTGGGCGTCGGGTCGGCCCCGCGCCGCATGACTCTGAGCAGCAGCGGCCTGATGGTGAGGATCAGCAGCACGGCGACCACCGCACCCACGACGATCTGCAGCCACCAGGGCCATCCGAGCAGGTTCGCACCGAGACCGGCCAGGCTGCCGAACGCGATCATCAGAAACGTGAACTCGAGCGTGAGCAACTCGATGATGACGCAGATCAGCACGAAGATCAGCCACACGATCCACAGGTACGAGGTGACGTCGATCATCGCTGACAGTGCCTCCGCTTCACCTCGCGTGCTGTGATCCCGAAACTACCAGAGCGGTGCGACAGCGCTCCTCGGCTCCCGGCCATCGCAGGGCCGCCAGCGCTCCCTGGGGTAGGGTCGGATGCTGTGAACGCTGCTCTCGCTCCCGATGCTCTGGCCGGCAAACGCGCGCTCGTGACGGGCTCGTCGAGAGGGATCGGGGCCGATACGGCGCGGTATTTCGCGGCGGCGGGCGCGAGCGTCGTGATCAACTACCGGAACAAGGCGGCCCGTGCTGAGAAGCTCGTCGCCGAGCTCGAGGCCACCGGCGCTTCCGCGATCGCCGTGGGCGCCGACCTCACCGACCCCGACTCGGTCGCCGAGATGTTCCGGCAGATCAAGGAGCAGTGGGGCGGTCTTGACGTCCTGGTGCTCAATGCCTCGGGTGGCATGGAGAGCGGCATGGGTGAGGACTACGCCATGCGCCTCAACCGCGACGCGCAGGTGAACACGCTCAAGGGTGCGCTCCCGCTGCTCGATCGCGGCAGCAGGGTCGTGTTCGTGACGAGCCACCAGGCGCACTTCATCCGCACCACTCCGACGATGCCCGAGTACGTTCCCGTGGCGCTGAGCAAGCGTGCCGGTGAAGATGCGCTGCGCGAGTTGATCCCCGAGCTGGATGCCGCCGGCATCGAGTTCGTCGTGGTCTCAGGCGACATGATCGAGGGCACCATCACCGCGACCCTGCTCGAGCGCCTGAACCCCGGCGCGATCGAGCAGCGCAAGGCTTCTGCGGGCCGTCTGTACAACGTGAGCGAGTTCGCGGCAGAGGTCGCCCAGGCGGCCGTCGATCCCGTGCCCGAAGACCACACCAGGCTTGTCGGCGACACGTCCTCCTTCGAGCCCGAGCGCGCTCAGGACTGATCGCGTTGCGAGCCGACGAGCTGCCCCTTCTCAAGAGCATCTCGCGGCCGAGCGTCCATCCGGGCGGCGACCGCGCGATCGTCTCGGCGACGTACCCGCACCTGGGCGCCGACGCGTACGTCGGTCAGTTGTGGGAGGTCGCGTTGAGCGGCCGCGCCCGTCAGCGCCGGATCACTCGCGGCTTCCGTGACACCGATCCGCAGTTCTCACCGGATGGCACCATGGTCGCCTTCCTGCGCTCGACGGCTGCAGGCGAGCACCCGCAGGTCTGGCTCATGGATGCCGTGGGCGGTGAACCGAGACCGCTCACCGACACCGCGCTCGGCGTCATCGAGTTCCGGTGGTCTCCCGATTCGAAGCGCATCGCGTTCAGAGCGTTCGACCCGGAGGAGGGACGTTACGGCACGATCGACGGTCTCCCGCCGTCGGCGGAGCCCGCGCGCCACATCACCAGGCGCCGCTATCGGGCCGATGGCGTGGGGTTCGTCAGTGACCGGTTCATGCGCCTCTTCGTGCTCGACGTTCCGGCGCTGAACGACGAACCGGTATACCCGGTCGCACCGGGCGTGCGCGACCCGAAGCCCAAGCATCCGACGGCCGTGCCGGATGCGCGTCGACTCACGACGGGGGAGTACCACTTCACCGCGTTCTGCTTCGGATCCGACTCCGAATCGATCGTCGCGGTCGCTGCGAGGCACGAGTCACGCGACGATGACCTGCGAACCGACCTGTGGCGCATCGCGCTCAACCGGCGTTCGGTGACTCCGCGGCTCCTCACGGGCGATGAGCCCCCACGCGCGATCTCGCTCGTCGAGCACGCGCCCGGTGGAGCACTGTTCTTCCTCGCCCAGGAACTCGGCCACACTGCGAGGGACTTCGTCGCGCGGAACACGGGACTGTATCGCTTCGACGGCGCATCGCCCGCGCTACGACTGACCGACGCGGAAAGCGTCGACCTGCAAGCGGCATCCGGCATGACCGTGCTCGACGACAATCGCGTGCTCGTGCACGAGCTCACGCGCGGCACCGTGCAGTTGCGGCTCGTCGAGCACCGCGAGGGCGACCGAGCCGCGACGACCAGCGTGGCTCCGCTGACATCGGGAGCCGTGGTGGTGAACGGGTCGCAGGCGCTTGCCGAGGGCCGCGGTATCGCGCTGACCCTTGCCGCCGGCCACACCTACGGCGATCTGGTGGTGTTGCGCGACGGCGGATACGACCTGCGCACAGACTTCTCAGCCCCCCTGCGGCGGGCAGGCATCCGTCGTGCGCTCGAGCTCGAGGTGGCATCGAGTGACGGCTACCCGGTGCACGGGTGGGTGGTCCTGCCGGAGGGGGAGGGACCACATCCGGTGCTGCTGAACATCCACGGCGGCCCGTATGCCTCGTATCTGCACTCCCTCTTCGACGAGGCGCAGGTGTACGCGAGCGCAGGATACGCAGTCGTCATGTGCAATCCGCGGGGTTCGGCGGGCTACGGACAGCGGCATGGGCGCAGCATCCGGCACGCAATGGGAACCGTCGACATGCAGGATGTGCTCGCGTTCCTCGACGGCGCGCTTGACCGGCACCCCACCCTGGATCGCGGCCGCGTGGGAATCATGGGCGGGTCGTACGGCGGCTACCTGACCGCCTGGATCACATCGCACGAGCATCGGTTCGAGGCCGCCATCGTCGAGCGCGGGTTCCTCGACGCGACGGCGTTCGCGGGCAACTCCGACATCGGCACGTTCTTCGGGGAGGAGTACTTGGGCACTGATCGCACCCTGGTCGCGGCGCAGAACCCCCAGGACCGGGCGCATCTCGTGAAGACGCCGACGCTGATCATGCACTCCGAAGACGACCTGAGGTGCCCGGTGGATCAGGCCGAGCGCTATTACCAGGCTCTGCGCGAGCACGGCACGGATGCCGAACTGGTGCTGTTCCCCGGCGAGAACCATGAGCTCTCGCGCACAGGCAGGCCTCGGCACAGGCTGCAGCGCTTCGAGCTGATCCTCAATTGGTGGCGCCGTCACCTGCCGACCGACGAGAACCGCACCGGCATCATCCAGTTGCCGATGTTCCCACCGCACCGCTGAGTCGACGTCTCGTCCTCTGGTCGCGAGGCGAACAAGCGTGGCCGTTCGTGCCCGGCGCACGGCTGCACCGTCAAGACGCCGTTGTCGAGGCGGTGCGCCTGATCGGGAGCGTACGGTAGCCGCTCAGGGATAACCAAATGCACCAGCCGACGGGTGGCACGTCGTCGGCCATCACTGGACAAGTCCGGCCCACCCGTGGCACCATCGCGCACGTGACCAGCACGCCGGCTGAGGCCCAGCGCTTGCGCGATCTCGCGCTGCTTCGCCGCGTACGCGATCGGATCGACCGCGAGTACGCCAAGCCGCTCAATGTCGAGGCACTCGCGCTCGGGGTCAATCTCTCCGCGGGTCACCTGAGCCGTCAGTTCCGGCTCGCCTACGGCGAGTCTCCCTACAGCTACTTGATGACACGCCGCATCGAGCGTGCCATGGCGCTGCTGCGCCGCGGGGATCTCAGCGTCACCGAGGTCTGCTTCGCCGTCGGCTGCACGTCGCTGGGCACGTTCAGCACGCGCTTCTCCGAACTCGTCGGCATGCCGCCCAGCGCGTATCGACGGAACGCTCAGTCGACGGCGGGGATGGCCCCGTGCGTGGCGAAGCAGGTGACCAGACCGGTCAGGAATCGAGAAGCGTCATCAGGTGAAGCGAAAGTAGCGTGATCGACATGGACATCACCATTCACGAAAGCTTCCTCCCGCACACAGACCCGGATGCCTCGCTCGCGTTCTACCGCGACACGCTCGGCTTCGAGGTGCGCAACGACGTGGGCTACGAGGGCATGCGTTGGATCACCGTCGGTCCCGCTGATCAGCCCGATACCGCGATCGTGCTCATGCCGCCGACGGCGGCACCCGGCATCACCGACCATGAGCGTCGGATGCTGCTGGAGCTCATGGCGAAGGGCAGCTACTTCGGCGTCAACCTCGCAACCGACGACCTCGACGGTGTCTTCTCGAAGCTGGAGGCGAGCGGCGCAGAGGTCGTGCAAGAGCCCACGGACCAGCCGTACGGCATCCGGGACTGCGCGTTCCGCGACCCGTCCGGCAACATGCTCCGCATCCAGCAGCGACGCGACTGACCGGAACGCGACGCCGACCCCCGACAGACCGCGGCGGCGGCGCTTTGCCCAGCAGGGCCAGCGCCTCGCGACGACTTCTTCACCGACGGAGACACCTATGAGCATTGCCTCGACCGGCACCAGTACCTCGCCGAGCGAGAAGCGCGAGCGCGAGCAGGCGCACCCCGCAGATACGCACGAGTTGATCCGTGTGCAGGGCGCTCGCGAGAACAACCTCAAGGACGTGAGTGTCGAGCTCCCGAAACGGCGACTCACGGTCTTCACCGGCGTTTCAGGATCCGGCAAGAGCTCCCTCGTGTTCGCGACGATCGCCGCCGAGTCGCAGCGCATGATCAACGAGACCTACAGCGCGTTCGTGCAGGGATTCATGCCCACGCTGGCACGTCCCGACGTGGACGTGCTGGAGGGCCTCACGACGGCGATCATCGTCGATCAGGAGCGCCTGGGCGCCAACCCGCGGTCGACTGTCGGCACGGTCACCGACGCCAATGCGATGCTTCGGATCGTGTTCAGCCGGCTGGGTCGCCCGCATATCGGATCACCGCAGGCCTTCTCGTTCAACGTCGCGTCCATGAGCGGCGCCGGCGCCGTCACGATGGAACGGGCGGGTACTACCGTCAAGGAACGCCGCGAGTTCAGCGTCACCGGTGGCATGTGCCTTCGCTGCGAGGGCCTCGGTTCGGTCACCGACTTCGACCTGAGTGCGCTGTACGACGAGAATCTGTCGCTCAACCAGGGCGCGCTGACCATTCCCGGCTACAGCATGGACGGCTGGTACGGGCGCATCTTCCGGGGGAGCGGGTTTTTCGATCCGGATAGGCCGATCCGCGACTTCACCAAGAAGCAGCTGCATGATCTGCTCCACAAGGAGCCGACGAAGATCAAGGTCGACGGCATCAACATCACCTACGAGGGCCTGATCCCGAAGATTCAGAAATCGTTCCTGAGCAAGGACAAGGAGGCGATGCAGCCGCATATCCGCGCGTTCGTCGAGCGCGCGATCACCTTCAGCACATGCCCCGAGTGCAGCGGCACTCGGCTCAGCGAATTGGCTCGGTCTTCGAAGATCAAGGGACTCAGCATCGCCGACGCCTGCGCGATGCAGATCAGCGACCTCGCGCAATGGGTGCGAGAACTCGATGAGCCGACCGTCGCTCCGTTGCTCAAGTCGCTCAGCGAGACGCTGGACTCGTTCGTCGAGATCGGTCTTGGCTATCTCAGTCTCGACCGTTCGTCTGGAACGCTCTCAGGAGGTGAGGCGCAGCGCACCAAGATGATCCGTCACCTCGGTTCGTCGCTCACCGATGTCACCTACGTCTTCGACGAGCCGACGATCGGACTGCACCCTCACGACATCCAGCGCATGAACGAATTGCTGCTGCAATTGCGCGACAAGGGCAACACCGTACTCGTTGTGGAGCACAAGCCCGAGGCGATCGCCATCGCCGACCATGTCGTCGACCTGGGCCCGGGCGCCGGTACAGCCGGGGGAGAGGTCGTCTTCGAGGGGAGCGTCGACGGCCTGCGAGGGAGCGGCACTCTGACGGGTCGGCATTTGGACGATCGAGTGAGCGTGAAGGATGCCGTTCGCCGGCCATCGGGGGCGCTCGAGGTGCGCGGTGCATCCACCCACAATCTTCAGAACGTGGACGTCGATATCCCGCTCGGCGTGCTCACGGTCATCACCGGGGTGGCCGGCTCGGGGAAGAGCTCGCTCATCCACGGTTCCGTATCGCGACGCGACGGCGTCGTCTCGATCGACCAAGGTGCCATCAAAGGCTCCAGGCGCAGCAACCCCGCGACCTACACGGGGCTGCTCGAACCGATCCGGAAGGCCTTCGCGAAGGCGAACGGCGTCAAGCCGGCACTGTTCAGCGCCAACTCTGAAGGCGCCTGCCCTGCGTGCAAGGGCGCCGGCGTCATCTACACCGACCTCGGCATGATGGCCGGCGTCGAGACCACCTGCGAGGAGTGCGGCGGGAATCGCTTCCAGGCCGAGGTGCTCGAGTACAAGCTCGGCGGCCGCGACATCAGCGAGGTGCTCGCGATGCCCGTGACCGAAGCCGCGTCGTTCTTCTCGGAGGGGGAGGCGCGCATCCCTGCAGCCCATGCCATCCTGCAGCGGCTCGTCGATGTGGGCCTCGGCTACCTCACCATCGGGCAGCCGCTCACGACGCTGTCGGGCGGCGAGCGTCAACGGCTCAAGCTTGCCGTGCACATGGGGGAGAAGGGGTCGGTCTACGTGCTCGACGAGCCGACGACCGGCTTGCACCTGGCCGATGTCGAGAATCTGCTCGGCCTGCTCGATCGGCTCGTCGACTCGGGGAGATCCGTCGTGGTCATCGAGCACCACCAGGCGGTGATGGCGCACGCCGACTGGATCATCGACCTTGGACCGGGAGCCGGCCATGACGGTGGACGAGTGGTATTCGAAGGAACGCCCGCGGCGCTCATCGCCGACCGCTCGACCCTCACCGGCAAGCACCTCGCAGAATACGTCAAGGTCGCTTAGCTGTTCGGCAGGTCCGCCCTACTGGGAGCGACGCGAAATCACATCGCACGAGAGGGAAGAGTCACGATGAGCGCAAAGCAGTCAGATGGCACCGCATCTGAGAGTTTCTCGGAGGCGGAGCGAAAGGCGATGAAGGATCGCGCGGCCGAACTCAGAACGAGCCACTCGGGAAAGAGCAAAAAAGATCCCGAGCAGGCCGTACGAGAGGCGATAGCCGAGCTTCCGGAGCCGGACCGTTCGCTCACAGAACGCGTTCACGAGCTGATCCTCGAGACTGTGCCAGAACTCACGACCAAACTTCGCTATGGGATGCCGACCTATCTCAAAGACGGGAAGGTCGTCTGCTTCTTCCAAGCGGCGGCGAAGTTCGGTACGCGCTATTCAACACTGGGGTTCGACGAAGGCGCGAACCTGGATGACGGCGAGATGTGGCCGACGTCGTTCGCGATCACGGAGTTGACGGATGCCGCGAGGAAACGGATCCAAGCGTTGCTGAAGCAGGCGGCGAGCTGACGATGAGGACCTTGCGTCGGTCACACCGTCGCGACCAGTCGGAAGCCTGACTCGTCGAACGGCTCCACATCGGTGACCGTGACCGACTCGACGTGTCCGGCCGGCGGACCCTCCGACATCCACTCGAGCACGCGGTCGACGTGCTGCGAATCGCCCTGCACTTCGGCTTCGACAGTTCCGTCTCGACGATTCCTCACCCAGCCCGTCACATCTGAATCTCGTGCCACGGATTGCATCGTGAAGCGGTAGCCGACGCCCTGCACATCCCCGCGCACGAGCACATGGACGCGTCTCATGCCTCGATACTGCGCCCGAGCTGCCTGCCGCGCAGCACTGTCAGGCGTCAGGATGCTGACGTGGGAACCATCGACGACTACGTCGCAACGCTGTCTGACAGCGATCGCGCGATCATCGAGCACGTGTATCGAGTCGCGCGTGAAGTCGCTCCAGATGCCGAGCAAGGTGAGGGCTACGGCATGCCGGCGCTCACGCTGCACGGCAAGCCGCTGATCTCGGTCATGCGCACGAAGAAGCACATCGGCGTGTATCCGTACAGCGCGGACGTCGTCACAGCGGTTTCGCCGGAGCTCGACGGACACCCTGGCATCGGTCTCGATAAAGGAACGATCAGATTCCAGCCAGAGAACCCGATTCCGGATGATGCCGTGCGTGCACTTGTCACAGCCCGGCGTGCCCAACTCCAGCACTGAAACAGACGCCGATAATCACCATTATGTCAGGTCTGGCGAGGCGGACCGCTGCCCCGTCCCGGCCCGCGCAGACTGACGCCGGCCACTGTTCGGCCCAGGAGGCACGATTCGTTGCACAACCGTGGATCAACTGCACACCGTCGATCAACTGGGCGCCGCGGCGATCGCATCGATCTCGACGAGCGCACCCGGCTTCGCCGGCGCGACCGACAGCACCGTCACCGATGTGCGCCGCGCACCCCACACTCCGCCGGCGGCCGCGTACGCCTCGTTGACGTCAACGCCCGGCGCGAGATAGATCGTGAGCTTGACCACGAAGTCAGGCCCGCTCCCAGCCGCCTCGAGCACGGCGAGCACGTTCCGCAGCGCCTGCTGCGTCTGCGCGGCGAGCCCCTCCAGCATTCGACCCGATCCGTCCACCCCGTTCTGACCACCGATGTACAGCGTCGGCCCGGCTGGCGCGACCATGCCGTGGGCAAACGCCGCACTGCGCTGCATGCCTTCCGGATCGATCGCGGTGGGCTGTGTCAGCATGGCGCATCCTCTCTCCAACTCCCCCGCCGCCGGCTCAAGGAACGCTTGCGAGGGACTCGAACGTATGTTCGAATACGAGTATGCGTTGGGCAGGGCAAGCAGTCAACGGTTCCACTGACACCGAGAGCGAGAACGCGCTGCCGGGCCTCGCCCGGCTCGACACGTTCGTGCGCACGGTGCGCACTCCCGACTTCGACGGGGTGACGTTTCACGAGGTGCTCGCCAAGTCAGCGCTGAACAAGGTGCCGAAGTCGAGCTCGATGCCATTCGATTGGACGATCAACCCGATGCGGGGGTGCCTCCACCGCTGCACGTACTGCTTCGCACGAGGCACGCACGAGTACCTCGGGCTCGACTCAGGAGATGACTTCGACCGGCAGATCGTCGTGAAGGTGAACGTCGTCGACGTGTTGGCGGCCGAGCTCGGACGACCGTCGTGGCGTCGGGAGCGTGTCGCCCTCGGCACCAACACCGACCCCTACCAGCGCGCGGAGGGCCGCTACCGGTTCATGCCTGGCATCATCGCGGCACTCGCGGCCTCCGGCACTCCCCTGTCGCTGCTCACGAAGGGCACACTGCTGCGACGTGATCTCCCACTGCTGAGCGAGGCCGCTCAGCAGGTGCCGGTCGACATCGCCATGTCGATCGCGATCTTTGACGACGAGTTGCAGCAATCGGTCGAGCCCGGCACCCCGACGGCCTCGGCACGCCTCGCCTCCATCACGGCGGCGGCGGAGTTGGGGCTGCGCCCCACGGTGTTCCTCATGCCAGTCCTTCCCCGGCTCACCGACAGTCGCGAACACCTCGACTACGCGCTCTCGCGCATTGCCGCCGCGGGCGCCAGCCGTGTGGTGTACGGCGCGTTGCACCTGCGCCCCGGGGCGCGGGAGTGGTTCATGCAATGGCTCGGGCAACGGCATCCCGAACTCGTCGCCTACTATCGGTCGCTGTATTCGCGTAGCTCATACGCGCCGGTGGAGTACCGTTCCGAGCTCGCCGCCAGAATCGCGCCTCTGCTCAAGAAGCACCGGCTTTCCAAGCAGGATGCCGCGCAGACGCGTCCCGCCGGTCGTCGCCCCTCCCCCGGGCCGGCCGCCTCGGCCACCCCACGAACTGCACGCAGCACCGGCTTGATCGCCGCTGAGATGCCTGCTCTGGCCGCCCGAGCCATCATGCAGCCGACGCTTTTCTGATGACGCAGCACCTGCAAGACGTCTTTTCGGAGATTCTTCTTCGCCGTGTCGATTTCGCACTCCGTCGTTCGACGCAATAGTAAGAGGGCGTGTTGGGCGCCTCGACTCTAAGGAGCAGACGATGAAGTACATGCTGATCATGCGCGCGACCGATGCCGCGATCGAAGCCTCGAAGGAAGTCGACTTCGAAGAGATCATCAACCAGATGGGGCGGTACAACGAGTCGATGATCGAGGCGGGCGTGCTGCTCGCCGGTGAAGGGCTCTCCGATCCGAGCGAAGGCTTCGTGGTCGACTTCAGCGACGAGCCGCCCCTCGTGACCGACGGCCCGTACGGCGAGACGCACGAGTTGTTCAATGGCTTCTGGATCATCCAGGTATCCAGCCGCGAAGAGGCGGCGGAGTGGGCGAAGCGTTGCCCGCTCGGCCCCGGCGCCAAGCTCGAAGTGCGGCGGGTCACCGACGAGCGCGATTTCGAGGCGTACTCCGAGAACGAGTATGTGAAGAAAGAGGTCGGATGGCGCGAGCAGCTGGGCACGGCCTGATCCATGCGCGCAGCGGGACCCGGCATGGATGACGGGGCCCTTCCACCCGCTCACCCTCCCGCATCGACGCGCTCGATCGACGCGATCTGGCGGATCGAAGGTGCGCGCATCGTCGCAGCGATAGCACGCGTCACCGGTGACCTGGCGCTCGCGGAAGATCTTGCGCAAGATGCCCTGATCGATGCCATGACGCAGTGGCCGAGCACGGGCGTGCCACGAAATCCCGCTGCGTGGTTGACCACAGTGGCGAAGCGCAAGGCGATCGACGCCTGGAGGCGGCAGGCGACGCTTGAGGGCAAGTACCGCACGATCGCCGCCGACCTCGAGACTCTGGATGACCGGGCATGGGAGCCGATCGAAGACGACGTGCTGCGCCTCATCTTCGTGGCCTGCCACCCGGTGCTGGCTCGACCCGCGCAAGTGGCACTGACGCTTCGCGTCGTCGGTGGACTCACCACCGACGAGATCGCCCGACTGCTCCTCGTTCAAACGAGCGCCGTGCAGCAGCGCATCGTGCGCGCGAAGAAGACGCTTGCGGCCGCTCGCATCCCGTTCGAGACACCAGAACCGGCCGATTGGCCGCCACGACTCCGCGCCGTGCTGGCCGTGATCTATCTGATCTTCACGGAGGGCTACGCCCCCACCAGCGGTGATCGATGGCTGCGGCCGGAACTCGCCTACGAGGCATTGCGGCTGGGGCGGATGCTGGCGAGTCTGGCTCCGCGCGAACCTGAGACCCACGCGCTGGTCGCGCTGATGGAGTTCCAGTCATCTCGGTTCGCTGCGCGAACGGCAGCGGACGGCTCGCCGGTGCTGCTGGCGGATCAGGATCGATCGAGGTGGGATCGGAGCGCCATCGCTCGAGGCAGCGCCGCTCTTGCGCGGTCGGATGCGCTGGGCCGGGGTCGCGGGTACTACGCATTGCAGGCCGCGATCGCCGAGTGCCACGCGACCGCAACGACCGTCGACACCACCGACTGGGAGCAGATCGTGCTGCTGTACGAGGCGCTCGCAGAACTCAGCCGGAGCCCGGTGGTCGAACTCAATCGGGCGGTCGCCGTCTCAATGGCTGGTGATTCCGCTCGGGCCCTGCAGATGGTCGACCGGCTCGCCTCAGGAAGTCCGCTGCCGGCATCCCATCTGCTCCCGAGCGTCCGTGGCGAGCTGCTCGCGCGACTCGGAAGGACGCGGGAAGCGCGTGCCGCGTTCCTGGCGGCCGCGTCGCTCACGGCGAACAGCAAGGAACGCGAGACGCTTCAGCGCAAGGCGGGGGCGCTCGACGAATAGGTGCGCCCTGGTCGAGCTCAATCGGCCTCGTCGCTCTTCGCTCGCTTCGGCATGCCGACCTCGTTCAACCGTTCCATCGACTCGTGCACGGGTTTGTGATCGACCGGACACAGCAACTTCGCGTTGCTGGTGGAGTGGTCGATGAAGTGCTCCGACATCGGGTGGTCGCACAGGGGGCACGTCGCGTTCCCCATCCGCTGCACGACATCGCTCTCCTGCGTGTCGTCGTAAGGTCCGAGAGGCGGTGGCCCGAACGCCTTCAACAGCTTCTCATTCAGCCAATCGGTCATCCGCACGAAGCCGTCGCCGGAATCTCGTTGGCTCGTCTTCTCGCTCATGGCGACAGCGTACGTCCGAACCTCGGCGCTGCCCACAGGGCACCGGGTGAAGGGAAACCGTCTCGTCGCCAACCACGGCGACAAGCGGCGGGTCGTCTGTGTCGCGCAGGTAGGACGCCCCGCACGAGGACGCCCCGCAGCCGGACTGCAGCCAAGCGCGACGCGCGATTGCAGCCACACTCAAGAGGACGAGCACCGCAGAGGATGAGCACCGCCCGGGCGGGACTGCGAAAAGCGGCTCATCGAGCGGAAAACCGATGGGGTTCCTCTGTCCATGTTCCCCGGCCGCGACTCAGCATCGAGGTGAGTCGTCGAGGCCTGCTCGGCCACATTGTGCTCGGACATGAGCATCGCATCGCGTCGATTCGCTTCCAGCGCCCGGACGGTGCCCAAACCTTGAATTGTTTGTACAGGCTAACCCGCATGGGCCAGAAATGGAACAGTCGGATGCTGAGCATCCGCCGCCCTTCGCCCGTGAGCGATTGGCGCCCTCACCAGGGAATATTCTTCAAGATCGACCTGGTCTGTGCTGCCCGGCGCGCGTGCGCCGCCGGTCAGCGCTGCGTTGCCGAAGCCCACTCCCGGAGCTTGGCCGTCGCAGCTCCGGAGTCGATCGTCGACGCGGCGTCGGCGATGCGCTCGGCGAAGCGTTCGCGGATCGGTCGCTGCGACTGTTCGTGATCGCGTGCGAGATCCCATGCGACGAGGCCTGCCGCAGCATTGAGCAGCACGATGTCGCGCACCGGACCCTGCTCCCCCGCCAGCGTGCGACGAGCCACTTCCGCGTTGTACTCCGGCGGGCCGCCGATCAGATCGCTCAGCTCCGCGCGCGGCATCCCGAAGTCGGCCGGGTCGATGTCATGCTCGGTGAGCATGCCGCGCGACACCTCGACCAGCTGGCTGTGCCCGGTCGTGGTGAGCTCGTCGAGACCGTCGTCGCCGCGGAACACAAGGGCCGTCGCGCCGCGCGTCTGGAAGACGCCCGCGATCAGCGGCAGCATCGCCGCCGAGGCGACGCCCACGGCTGAGGCCTCCGCTCTGGCCGGGTTCACAAGCGGCCCCAGATAGTTGAAGATCGTCGGGATGCCGAGTTCCTTGCGCACTGCGCCCGCGTGCTTGAAGCCAGGGTGGAAGAGCGCCGCGTACGCGAATGTGATGCCCGCCTCATCGAGGATCTCCGCTACCCGCTTCGGGTCGAGCGTGAGGTCGATTCCGAGCGCCGCCAGCACATCAGATGCGCCTGACGCCGAACTCGCCGCGCGGTTGCCGTGCTTGATCACTCGCGCGCCGGCTGCAGCGGCGACTACTGATGCCATCGTCGAAACGTTCACCGTGCCGTGACGGTCTCCCCCGGTGCCGACGATGTCGACCGCCATCGGATCGACCGCGAGCGGCAGCGCCGAGTGCATGATCGCGTCGCGGAACCCGACGAGTTCGTTGACCGTTTCGCCCTTGGCGCGCAGAGCGACCAGGAAGGCCGAGAGCTGCGCCTCCGACGCCTTTCCATCCATCACCTGCTGCATCGCCCAGGCGGACTCGCTGATGCTCAGGTCCTCCCCTTCGAGCAGCGTCGTGAGCAGGTCTGGCCAGGTGGGCGATGACGACATGCATCAACAATATGCCCGGACTCGCGTGCCTCTCACGCTTCCATGAGGCGCCTCGAACACCCCCTTCTTGGAGCGGGTGCGTGGCTGCATGCGGAAACATCAGGACTGGCCGCATCGCGGTTCAGCCCCTCCCCAGATTTCCGACATAATGGAGGACGTGACCAGCTCCTCTCTCTCCAGGCCGACGGGCGCGCCCTTGATCAACCGCCCAAACGTCGTCGCTGTGGGAACGATCGTCTGGCTGGGCAGCGAAGTCATGTTCTTCGCGGGCCTGTTCGCGATCTACTTCACACTCCGCGGCACCTCTCCTGAACTGTGGGCGGGTGAGACCTCCGTCCTCAACGTGCCGCTCGCGGCGACGATCACCGTCATCCTGGTGCTCTCGTCGGTGACCGCGCAGTTCGGCGTGTTCGCGGCGGAGCGCCACCAGGCACGCCGCACCGGCTGGAAGCCGAGCCAGTGGGGCATGATCGAGTGGTTCTGGCTGAGCTACATCCTCGGCGCCATCTTCGTGGTCGGTCAGTCGTACGAGTACGCGATCCTCGTCAGCGAGCACGTCAGCCTCAGCTCCAACGCCTACGGCTCCGCGTTCTACATCACCACCGGCTTCCACGGCCTGCACGTGATCGGCGGCCTCATCGCCATGCTGTTCACGATCGGGCGGGCATACGCGGCCAAGAACTTCGGCCGCAAGGAAGCCACCACCACCATCGTCGTGTCGTACTACTGGCACTTCGTCGACGTGGTGTGGATCGGCCTGTTCCTCATCATCTACTTCCTGAGATAAGCCAGTCGGCGCACCAAAGAGAAGACAGACACAGCATCATGGCGAAGATTTCACGTAAGCACCGGTCGACCGGCCGTCGCTCTCCCCTCGCGACCGTCGCGCTCCTGGCGATCGGCCTGCTCACGACGGGCGGCGCTTACGCGCTGGCCACCACGACGGCGACCGCCGAGAGCCAGGCCGCCGCAGCCAACGAGCAGCTCATCGAGGAGGGCAAGAAGCTGTTCGCGGCGAACTGCGCCTCCTGCCACGGGCTGAACCTCGAAGGATCGAAGGAAGGCCCGGCGCTGGTCGGCGTGGGTGCCCTGGCGGTCGACTTCCAGGTGGGAACTGGCCGGATGCCGATGGCATTCCAGGGCCCGCAGGCGGCCCGCAAGGCGCCGCAGTTCACGCAGGACCAGATCGACGCCATGGCCGCGTACGTCGCTTCGAGCGGCCCCGGCCCGGCACTCCCTGACGAGCGCTTCCTCGAGGCGACCGGCGATGCCGCGAAGGGCGCCGAGCTCTTCCGCATCAACTGCGCGATGTGCCACAACGTCGCCGGCGCCGGTGGCGCGCTCACCGAGGGCAAGTGGGCCCCGCAGCTCAAGGGGCTCGACGCGCGGTACATCTACGGCGCCATGGTCACCGGCCCGCAGGCCATGCCGGTCTTCAACGACCTGAACATCTCCCCCGAAGAGAAGCGCGACATCATCACGTACCTCGACTACGTGAGCGAGAACCCCTCTGTGGGCGGCTTCGACCTCGGCAGCCTCGGCCCGGTCTCGGAAGGCCTCTTCATCTGGATCTTCGGTCTGGGCGGCCTCGTCGCGATCACCGTGTGGCTGACCGCTCGGTCCAACTAGTCGCGCGCGATCTCGATCCGCGAACGTTCTTTGAAAGGGAAAAGCATGGCAGAGCACCACGACAGCGCGGCTGACGGGTCGGCTGTCGAGTTGAGCGAGCCACGAACGGTCACTTCCGGTACTGCTGTCATCTCGGCCGACCGGTTCGAGAACCCCGGCCTTCCGGTTGACCACCAGCGAGTCACCGATCTCGACCCGGCGCAGGAGCGCAAGGCGGAACGCCGCATCATCTGGCTGTTCTGGCTCTCGCTCATCGGCAGCGTCTTCGCTATCGCCGCATACTTCATCTGGCCCATCGAGCCGGGCAACATGACCTCCACCCGCATGAACAACCTCATGCTGGGCATCGGCATCACGCTCGGCCTGTTCGGCATCGGCCTCGGTGCTGTGAACTGGGCGAAGTCCCTCATGCACGGCCACGAGGAGGTCGAGCCCCGGCACGACACCCGCGGAACCGAGGCGACCCGCGCTCGCGCGGTGGAGATCTTCCAGCAGGCGAATGCCGAATCCGGCTTCACCCGCCGTCGACTCCTCCGCAACAGCCTCATCGGCGCGCTGGTCGTGGCCCCGCTCCCCGCTGTGGTGCTGTTCCGCGACCTCGCACCCGCCGACGAGCCCCACGAGCTGCTCCGCCACACCATGTGGGAGAAGGGCACGCGGCTCGCACTCGACCCGAGCGGCGCACCGATCAAGGCCTCCGACGTCACCGTCGGCTCGGTCTTCCACGTCATCCCCGAAAGCCTGGCGAAGCTCGGCCACGGAGATGGCTACCTCGAGGAGAAGGCCAAGGCTGTCGTCCTCATGATGCGTCTGCGTCCTGAGGAGCTCAACGAAGCCGAGGACCGCAAGGACTGGTCGTACGACGGCATCGTCGCGTACTCCAAGATCTGCACCCACGTCGGCTGCCCGGTGGCGCTGTACGAGCAGCAGACCCACCACCTGCTCTGCCCCTGCCACCAGTCGGAGTTCGACGTGGCGAACCACTGCGAAGTGATCTTCGGGCCGGCAGCACGTCCCCTCCCCCAACTTCCGATCACCGTGGACGCAGAAGGCTACCTGGTCGCGCAGAGCGACTTCCACGAGCCTGTCGGTCCGAGCTTCTGGGAGCGTGAGCGTTGAGCACTGCAACCACTGATACCGTGACCAAGCCTGGTCCCGGGATGCGCTTCACGAGCGCAGCCGCGAACTACATCGACGAGCGCACCAGCGCGTCGGGATTCGTGCGCGAGCTCGGTCGCAAGATCTTCCCCGACCACTGGTCGTTCATGCTCGGCGAGGTCGCGCTCTACAGCTTCGTCGCGATTCTGCTGAGCGGTACCTTCCTGACGTTCTTCTTCGATCCGTCGATGACCGCGACGCACTATCAGGGCTCGTACGTGCCGTTGAAGGGCGTCGAGATGTCGGTCGCGTACGCGTCGACCCTCGACATCAGCTTCGACATCCGCGGCGGTCTGCTCATGCGGCAGGTGCACCACTGGGCGGCGCTGCTGTTCGTGGCGTCGATCGGGCTGCACATGCTCCGCGTGTTCTTCACGGGTGCGTTCCGCAAGCCTCGCGAGATCAACTGGGTGATCGGCTTCGTGCTGTTCATCCTGGCGATGGCCGAGGGCTTCACCGGCTACTCGCTCCCTGACGACCTGCTCTCGGGCAACGGTCTGCGGATCATCGACGGAATGGTCAAGGGGATGCCGGTCATCGGCGTCTGGATCTCGTACCTGCTCTTCGGCGGCGAGTTCCCGGGCCACGACATCGTTCCGAGGCTCTACGTGCTGCACATCATGCTGCTGCCGGCGATCCTGATCGCGCTGATCGGCGTGCACATGCTGCTGCTGATCGTGAATAAGCACACGCAGTTCGCGGCGCCCGGTCGCACGAACCAGAACGTGGTCGGCTCGCCGATCCTCCCCGTGTTCGCGGCCAAGGCCGGTGGGTTCTTCTTCATCGTGTTCGGCGCCATCGTGCTGATCGCTTCGGTCTTCACGATCAACCCGATCTGGAACTACGGCCCGTACGACCCGTCGCCAGTGTCGGCGGGTACGCAGCCCGACTGGTACATCGGATTCGCCGATGGTGCCTTGCGTCTGGTGCCACCGCACTGGGAGTTCGTGTTCCTCGGCTACACCTGGTCGATGAACATCCTGATCCCGATCCTCGTGATCATGGTCTTCCTCGTGCTGGTCACCTTCTACCCCTTCATCGAGGCGTGGATCACCGGCGACAAGCGCGAGCACCACATGGCGGAGCGTCCCCGCAACGCTCCGACGCGTACCGCGATCGGTGCTGCCGGTGTGACGTTCTACGGCGTCATGTGGGCGGGCGCGAGCTCCGACCTGATGGCAACGCACTTCATGCTCACGATCGAGGGCGTGATCGTGGCGCTGCAGATCTCGCTCATCCTCGGGCCGATCGCGGCGTACATCATCACCAAGCGCGTCTGCCTGGCGCTGCAGAAGAAGGATCGCGAGATCGCTCTGCACGGGTTCGAGACCGGCCGCATCGTGCGTCTGCCCGGTGGCGAGTACATCGAGGTGCACGAGCCCCTCAACGAGTACGACCGCTGGCGCCTGGTCGCGCACGAGACGTACCGTCCGCTGATGATCCGCCCCAACGAGCGCGGCCGCATCACCGTCGGACAGCGCGTGCGTGCGGGCCTGTCGCGCTGGTTCTTCGAGGACCGCATCGAGCCGGTCACCCGGAGCGAGCTGGAGCGCGCACACCACCACGAGTGATGAAGCAACCGTGACCTCGGGTCACCACTGAGAACGCCCCCGCGGGATCCATTCCCCGGGGGCGTTCTCGTGCGTGTGGACAACTCCTGCACCCCGGATGCCGCTCCCCTACCGTGGCCGCATGCCCTTCGGTTCGCCCCGCTTCAAACCACCGAGATCACAGCGCGTGGACTCCACCGCACGTCAGAATGCCAGGGTCTCGGCGCTCCTTGGGATACTCGCCGTGCTCTTGAGCGCTTGCTCCCCCGCTCCAGCGCAGATCCGCGAAAGCAGCGAGGTGGCGGAGAGCGTATTCGTATCCGAGGCTGAGGCGTTTGCTGCGGCCGAGCGAGCCGCGGAGCGATATCTCCAAGTCACAACCGAAATCGCTTCCGAAGGCGGTCAGGATGCGATGCGCATGCGTGAGGTCGCAACGGCGGAGCACAGCGACCTTCTGCTTGGTACCTACGCTGACTTCGCAAGCAACGGTGTAGCCATGCAGGGAGCGCCGATATGGGCGTCAATGGCACTCCAGAGCTACTTCGAGTCCGATGGGCTAGCTCATGTGTCGATCTATGCGTGCCTCGACATTTCGGAGACGACGCTTACCAACGATGCCGGAGAGGATGTGACGCCCCTTGACCGCAGCGCCAAGACGCCTTACAGCCTCCAAATGGTGTCGACCGGCACGCCACCGCGGCTTCTCGTTGACGAGGCGGATCGTTGGCCTGGCACAGACTTCTGTTGATCACGCTGCTGCTATCGGCACCACTGTCATCAGCGTCACAAACTGCCGGCCAGTGCGCACCGGCGGCGGAAATACTCGGCTCCTGTAGCTCCCGAGCACTCGCAAATGGCGACCGTGTGGACGTTCGCATCTCCGCAGGCCAGTCTGGCAAGAGAAGCTCTCCAGGCCGCGCGGCCGCGCCGGCCGCGGGCGGCGCAGCCGAAGCACAGCAGACGCGACCGAGCTCGACAGGCACTGATGAAGCATCTTGGGCAACGCGACCCAGGCAGGCGCCGCCTCCGCCGCCTTGCCCGGTGTGGGCGAGGGCTGGGAGTCGAGTGCTCTGCGACTTGGTGTACAGCACGGCGCCGCCCCGTGCTGCGGCTCCCCCGAGCACCGGCGACGACAGAGGCGGCATCCCGGGGCGTCCGAGTGTGACGATCGAGGAGGTCGCGTCGTTCTTCGTGGAGCGTCCGAGGCAGTCGATGGAACCGGACGGATGGGCGATCGTCGGTCTCGACGCGAACTTCATCGCAGCGGCTTCGCGGCACACGCGCTCCGCGATGCTGCTCGGAGCGCCGGCCGAGGTGCGGTTCACACCCGTGCGTTACGACTGGAGCTACGGTGACGGTGCGACTCGCCAGGCGCACGGTCCAGGAGCCACGTGGACCACGCTGCAACTCAGCGAGTTCAGCCCAACCTCGACGAGTCACGCCTACGGCTCCCCAGGGACTTTCACGGTCGCGCTCACTGTCCGCTACAGCGCCGAGTACCGCTACGCCGGCGGCCCCTGGCAACCGGTTCCTGGAGAGCTGAGCGCTCCTGCGAACGACCTCGTCGTATCGGTTCTCAGTGCGCAGACAGTGCTGGTCGACGAGCACTGCGGCACGAATCCCACAGGACCCGGCTGCTGAGCCAACGCAACGTCGAGACTGACTCTCAGGCGCGCGCGTTCGCAGCACCGCCTTCCAGGCCATCTGAGCCGCGCGCGCCCGTTGCCCGCACGCGTCACGCTGTCTGGCCGCACCCGTCACGCTGTCTGGCCGCGGCCGGGTCGGTTCGCTTGCCGTCGCTCTGGCATTCGGTGCCGGTCGCCTGGACTGCAGCACTGCGCAAGGAACGCGCCACAGGCAACGCGACAGGACTCTTGGTTGGAAAGGCGAAGAGCGGGCGAGTCCCGAAGGATTCGCCCGCTCTTCAACGGTTTCGCGTCAGCGCACCAAGGTCAGTGCACGAAGTTGCCGCGGTAGTGCTCGTAGACCCACCCTGGCAGCGCCACGAGAACGATCGCCACGCCGATGGGCACGATCCACGAACCCACCGCAATGCCGAGCAGCACGGTCGCCGCACCGGCCGCGAGTGCCACCGGCCACCAGCTCCAAGGTGCGAAGTGGCCCATCTCGGGGTCACCGTCGTCGATGTTTGCGTCGTACCGGTCTTCGGGTAGCTCACCGCCCTGAGCCTTGTAGACCTTGCCCAGGTAGAAGGCGAGGAACGCGAACAGCACTGCCAGCAGATAGACCGCGACGACACCCACCCACTCGACGTACCCGTAGTACAGGTACGCCCACACGGTGTACAGCGTGGCGACGAGCAGGAAGAAGACGGCCAGCGTCCAGTAGATGACGACGTTGCTCTTCATGGATCAGCGGTCTTTCTCGTCGTTCGCACCGCGAGCCGGGGCACCGGCAGGTGCGAGTGCGGGCAGGTTGACCTCGGGGTGGTTCAGGTCGAACGCAGGCGACTCCGAACGGATGCGCGGGATCGACGTGAAGTTGTGGCGAGGCGGCGGGCACGAGGTCGCCCACTCGAGCGAGCGGCCGTAGCCCCACGGGTCGTTCACGGTCACCTTCGGCGCGTTGCGCGCCGTGATCCACACGTTCAGGAAGAACGGCACGAGCGAGACGGCGAGGATGCCGGCACCGATCGTCGACAGCTGGTTCATCCAGGTGATGCCGTCTTCGTGCAGGTAGGTCGCGTAACGACGCACACCGCCGACCACACCGATCCAGTGCTGGATCAGGAAGGTCGTGTGGAAGCCGATGAACAGCAGCCAGAAGTGGATCTTGCCGAGACGCTCGTTCAGCATCTTGCCGGTGAACTTCGGCCACCAGAAATAGAAGCCGGAGAACATCGCGAACACCACGGTGCCGAAGACCACGTAGTGGAAGTGCGCCACCACGAAGTACGTGTCGGAGACGTGGAAGTCCAGCGGCGGCGAAGCAAGGATGACACCGGTCAGACCACCGAAGGTGAAGGTGACCAGGAAGCCGATCGCCCACAGCATCGGAGTCTCGAACGTCAATGAGCCGCGCCACATCGTGCCGACCCAGTTGAAGATCTTCACACCCGTCGGTACGGCGATGAGCATCGTCATCAGCGCGAAGAAGGGCAGCAGCACCGAGCCGGTGACGTACATGTGGTGGGCCCACACGGTCACGGACAGGGCCGCAATCGCAATGGTCGCGTAGACGAGCGTCTTGTATCCGAAGATCGGTTTGCGGCTGAACACGGGGAAGACCTCGGAGACGATGCCGAAGAACGGCAACGCGATGACGTACACCTCTGGGTGTCCGAAGAACCAGAAGAGGTGCTGCCAGAGCAGCGCTCCACCGTTCGCCGGGTTGTAGACCTGCCCATCGAACACGCGGTCGATCGCGAGGCCGGCCAACGCTGCGGCCAGCACGGGGAACGCCATCAGGATGAGGATCGAGGTGATCAGGGTGTTCCACGAGAAGATCGGCATCCGCCACATCGTCATGCCAGGAACGCGCATGGTGATGATCGTGGTGATGAAGTTCACGGCACCGAGGATCGTGCCGAAACCGCTCATGAAGAGGCCGAGCACCCACAGGTTCCCACCGAGGCCCGGCGAGAAGGTGGCGTTCGACAGCGGCGTGTAGGCGAACCAGCCGAACGACGCCGCGCCCTGAGGCGTGAGGAACCCGGCGACCGCCAGCAGCGAGCCGAAGTTGAACAGCCAGAACGCGAACGCGTTCAGACGGGGGAAGGCGACGTCCGGCGCACCGATCTGCAGCGGCATGATCACGTTGGCGAAGCCGGCGAAGAGCGGCGTCGCGAACATGAGCAGCATGATCGTGCCGTGCATGGTGAACAGCTGGTTGTACTGCTCCTTGGTGGCCACGATCTCGAGGCCCGGCGCGAAGAGCTGCGCACGGATCACGAGCGCCATCACACCTGCGAGGCAGAAGTAGATGAACGACGTGATCAGGTACATGTACCCGATGGTCTTGTGGTCAGTGGAGGTCGTCCACTTGACCAGGATGTTGCCCTTGCGCTCCATGCGCGGCGTCATGCCGCTCACGGTCGGGGCATTCGTCATGGTTGTGCTCATAGTCCTATCCCGCCCTACTCGCCGCCACGCAAGTTCTCGTTGCCGGGCTGGTTCTGGTTGGTGTCGTATTCGGCACCGACCTGACCCACATTGCCCTCGGCGCGCAGTGAATCGATGTAAGCCTCGTACTCGTCCTGCTCGACGACCTTGACGTTGAAGAGCATGAGCGAGTGGTACTCGCCGCAGAGCTCCGCGCACTTGCCGGCGAACGTGCCGGTCTCGAGGGGCTCGAAGTACATGTAGTTGGTCTTGCCCGGGAGCATGTCCTTCTTGTAGAGGAAGTCCACGATCCAGAAGGAGTGGGCGACATCACGCGACTCGATCTTGATCTCTACCTTCTGGTTCACCGGAAGGTAGAGCGTCGGAAGCGTCTCGGGGTCGATCGTGTTGTCGTCGCGCGTCTCGCGGGCCTGCACGCCCTGGTAGTAGACGTCGTCTGTCACGTAGTTGAAGTCCCAGGCCCAGCGCTTGCCGAAGACCTCGATCTGCACGTCGGGCTCGGCGATGGGGGCCTCGATGGCCTCCTGGTCGCGCGCCGTGAAGGCGAAGAAGCCGATGACCAGGATGAAGGGGACGATCGTGTAGAAGACCTCGATCGGCAGGTTGTAGCGCAACTGCACGGGCAGACCGGTCTGGCCCTTGCGCCGGCGGTACACGACGCCTGCCCAGAGGATGAGCGCCCACGTGATGAGGCCGACGAGCGTGAGCACCGTCCACGAGGTGACCCACAGGCCGGCGATGCGCCCGGCGTGATCGGTGGTCTCGGTCGAGCCCGGCAAGAAGCCGTTCAGCTGCGCCTGCGTGCATCCGGCGAGAACGATCGAGATCCCAAGTCCGATCGGGATCGCAGCCCATCGGTAACGGCGATTAGAGCGCAACGTCAACCCCTCAGAAAGTGCTGTGAATAAGTGCGACGTACTTCAGTCTATAGCCAGAAAGGGGCGCCGGCCGTGCGGCCGACACCCCTTCACCAGGTCTGATGAGCACTCAGTGGAATGAGTCACCGCAGGCGCAGCTCCCCGCCGCGTTCGGGTTGTCGATGGTGAAGCCCTGCTTCTGAATCGAGTCTTCGAAGTCGATGTTCGCGCCGTCGAGATACGGCACGCTCATCTTGTCGACGACCACCTCGACGCCGCTGAAATCGACCGTCACGTCACCGTCGAGCAGGCGCTCGTCGAAGTAGAGCTGATAGATGAGACCCGAGCATCCGCCCGGCTGCACGGCCACGCGCAGCCGCAGGTCGTCGCGCCCCTCCTGCTCGAGCAGGCTGCGCACCTTGTCGGCGGCGGCAGTGCTGAGCTTCACACCATGCGCGGGAGCCATCGTCGTATCGGTCATGATCTCTCCTTCTGAAGACGCCTGGCAGTCTACGCGCGCGAGTTGAGGGCCGCTAGCAGATACGCCTCTGTCAAGACCGCCCGGTGGAACACTCCCAGATGCAGCGATTCGTCGGGCGCGTGGGCCCTGGAATCGGGGTCTTCGACACCGGTGACGAGGATCTCGGCATCCGGGAACATGGTGACGAGATCGGCGATGAAGGGAATGGACCCTCCGACGCCCATCTCCACAGCGGGGCGCCCCCAGGCGTCATGCATGGCCTGCTTCGCGGCAGCCACCGCCGGCCCCTCCGTGTCGACGAGGAACGGATCTCCCAGATCGACATCGCTGAACTCGAGCCGACTGCCGAATGGTGCGTGCGCGCGCAGGTGACGCTCCAGGGCTTCGTAGGCGGATGCCGCGGACTGTCCCGGCGCCACACGTGCACTGACCTTCACCGTCACGCTCGGCAGCAGCGTGTTGGAGGCATGCTGCACGCTCGGCGCGTCGATCCCCGTGACGGTGATCGCGGGCTGGGCCCAGATGCGGCTGAGAAGGCTGCCGCGTCCCACAGGCTGCACGCCCTCGAGCAGTCCGGATTCATCGCGCAACTGCGTTTCCGAGTACTCGGGTGTCTGCTGCTCGTGCGAACTCATGCCCTCGACCGCCACCGCGCCGTCGGCGTCATGAAGGGTCGCGAGCAATCGGGTGGCGGCGAGCATGGCGTCGGGCACTGCTCCCCCGAACATGCCCGAGTGCAGCGCGTGGTCGAGCGTCTCGACGCGCAGCTTGAACGTCACATTGCCGCGCAGCCCGACCGTGAGCGCAGGGGTGTCGGCGTCCCAATTGCCCGAGTCGGCGACGACGATCGCGTCAGCGGCGAGCTCGGAACGATGCTGCTGCAAGAAGTTCTTGAACGAGCGGCTGCCGAATTCCTCCTCGCCCTCGATGAACACCGCGAGTCCGAGGTCGAAGTCCTCGCCCAGCACTTCGACGAGAGCGCGGATCGCGCCGACATGCGCCATGATTCCCGCCTTGTCGTCCGCAGTCCCCCGGCCGTACAGCCGCCCCTCGTGCAGCGTGGGCTGGAACGGAGGGGTTCGCCACTGCGACTCATCGCCTGGCGGTTGCACGTCGTGGTGGGCGTAGAGGAGCACAGTGGGCTTGCCGTTCCTTGCGGCCCGGGTTGCCAGAACAGCCGGCTGCCCGTGTGGCCGCTCGTCGATCCCACCGACCGCGTCTGCACCGCTGAGTGCCGCTCCGATCGGAGCGCTCGAGATCCGCACGCTGTCGAAGATTCCGAGCCCGTCGAGCAGGCCTTTGACCGCCTTCGCGCTTCGCAGCACTTCGGCCGGGTCGAAGCCGTCCCACGACACCGAGGGGATGCGCGCCAGCGCGCTCAAGTCGGCGATGGTGGAGGGAAGGCCGAGGTGCACGGCCTCGCGAAGCGCGTCGGCGACAGAGCCGGATGTCGCGGCATCCGCCCCGTGCGAAGATTCGGTCTGTGCGGCCGGTGCCGGCTCGCTGGCCGGGGCGGGGTTGGCAGTCATGCGGGTAATCTTAGGGAGACCCGACTTCTGAGGACTCATGGCTAAGACAACTGATCGCGCTTCGCACTCCCCCGCCGACAAGCCGTCGGACGAGCCGTCGGCCGTCGAGGGCAAGGGACGCCCCACGCCGAGCCGGCGCCAGCAGGAAGCCGCTCGCAAGCGCCCGCTGGTCGCGGATCAGAGCAAAGAGGCGCGGCGCGAGGCCCGGGCGAAGCTCAACGTGGCCCGCGAACGGGCGCGCATCGGTCTGGCCAACGGTGAGGAGCGCTACCTTCCCGAGCGTGACCGCGGCCCGCAGAAGCGATGGGTGCGCGACTACGTCGATGCGAGGTTCAGCGTCGGCGAGTTCCTGATCCCCCTCATGCTGATCGTGCTGGTGATCACCTTCGTGCAGGATCCGATGATCCAGCTGATCTCGATGGTCGCCCTGTGGGTGTTCTTCGGCCTGGCCGTGCTCGACAGCATCTTCCTCGGGTGGCAGGTGCGGCGGAAGCTGAGCGCGAAGTTCGGAGCAGACCGCCTCGAGCGCGGTGTGCGCTGGTACGCGGCCATGCGCGGACTGCAGATGCGCGTGATGCGCCTGCCCAAGCCCCAGGTGAAGCGCGGCCAGTACCCCGAGTGACCGGCCACTGGCCACAGCGAGCGGTCGCTACGCGGTGTGAGTCGCGCGCTCGATGCAGCGACTCCGTCGACTGAATCGAGGCGCCATCAGCGCCGACCCGTCAGGCGGCGCGCCGGACGAGTCCGCGGTTGATCTGCCTCGCCCAGAGCGGGCCGCGGTAGATGAACCCGGTGTAGCCCTGCACTAGTGTCGCCCCCGCGTTCAATCGCTCACGCACATCCTCCGCGGTTTCAACGCCCCCGACCGAGATGATGCAGAGCTCGGCCGGTACCAGCGAGCGAAGCAGGCGCAACAGCTCGAGCGAGCGGTGCTTGAGCGGCGGGCCGCTGACTCCGCCGGGCCCGATCGCGGCGACGGTCGCGGCATCCGTTCGCAGTCCCTCACGAGAGAGCGTGGTGTTGGTCGCGATGATGCCGGCGAGGCCGATGCGGACGACGAGCGCGGCGATGCGCTCCGCCTGCTCGTCGGTGAGGTCTGGCGCGATCTTCACGAGCACCGGAGTCGCTCCGGCCGTATCGCGCACACCCTTAAGCAGCGGTTCGAGACGCTCGAGCTCCTGCAGGCCGCGCAGGCCCGGGGTGTTCGGCGAGCTCACGTTGACGACGAGGTAATCGGCGACCGGCGCGAGTGACCTGGTGCTCTCGAGGTAGTCGTCGAGCGCATCGTCGACGTCGACCACCCGCGACTTGCCGATGTTCACACCGATGACCGGACGATTCGGGGCGGATGCTGCAGCCCGAAGCCGCGGAAGCGCCGCCGCCGCGCCCTCGTTGTTGAAGCCCATGCGGTTGATCAGTGCGCGATCCGCCAGCAGGCGGAAGAGACGGGGGCGTTCATTGCCTGGCTGCGGCTTGGCGGTGATCGTGCCGACCTCGACGTGGCCGAAGCCCAGCTGGCCGAGGCCGGCGATGCCCTTGCCGTCCTTGTCGAACCCGGCAGCGAGGCCGAAGGGCGAGGCGAAACGGAGGCCGAGCGTCTGCACCGCGAGCGATGGATCGGGAGCGCACGCCCGCGCGGCAATACGACCCAGGCCGACACGAGGCAACGCCCTGATCACCGCGAAGGCCAGATGGTGGGCGCGTTCGGGATCGAGGCGCGTCAAGACCGCGCGGAAGAGCAGCTTGTACATGCGTCAGCTCGCCGCACCGGTGGAACCGGCCACCGGAGTCGAGTCGGTCTCGTCGTTCGCGTCGGCAGACGCCGCCGCCGCGTGCTCGCTCCGCAGCACGTCGATCGCCTGCTCGAAGTCTTCGAGCGAGTCGAAGCCCTGATACACGCTCGCGAAGCGCAGGTAGGCGACCTCGTCGAGCTCGCGCAGCGGAGGCAGGATCGCGAGTCCGATGTCGTTAGCCTCCACCTGGGAGGCTCCGCCCTGCCTGATCGACTCCTCGACCCGCTGTGCCAGCAGGGCGAGGTCGGTGTCGGTCACCGGTCGGCCCTGGCACGCCTTGCGCACGCCCGAGACGATCTTCTCCCTGCTGAACGGCTCGATCACCCCGTTGCGCTTGATGACGCTCAGGCTCGCGGTCTCGGTCGTGCTGAAGCGACGGCCGCACTCGGGGCACTGGCGGCGCCGGCGGATCGACGAGCCGTCATCGCTGGTGCGCGAATCGACCACGCGGCTGTCTGGGTGGCGGCAGAACGGGCAGTACATGGTGCTTCAGCCTATTCCGCTGCAGCCAATCACTTGCTGAAGCGCGCCGTCACGGCCTCGCCGTGGGCAGGCAGGTCTTCTGCCCCGCTCAGCGCGACGATGCGTTCGCTCACCTCGCGCAGGCCGTCGCGCGTGTAGCGCACGATCTGCTGCGGCCGAAGGAAGGTGTACGCCCCGAGACCCGCCGAGTATCGAGCCTGGCCGCCGGTCGGCAGCACGTGATTCGAACCGGCAAGGTAATCGCCGAGGCTGACCGGCGAGTAGGAGCCCATGAAGATGGCCCCGGCGTTGTCGATCATCGCGAGCAGGGAGTCGTCATCACTGGTGTGAAGCTCGAGGTGCTCGGGGCCGTAGGCATTGCTGAAGGCCGCGGCATCCGCGATCGAATCCATGACGACGATGGCCGACTGGCGACCGGCGAGCGCGACCCCGACCCGCTCGGCGTGCCGCGTCGCCGCGGCAGGACCGGTGAGAGCCGCTTCGACGCGGTCAGCGAGATCCACCGAGTCGGTGACGAGCACGGACGAGGCGAGTTCATCGTGCTCGGCCTGGCTGATGAGGTCGGCGGCGATGAAGTCGGGATCGGCACTGTCGTCGGCGATGATGAGGATCTCGGTCGGCCCGGCCTCGGCGTCGATACCCGCGACGCCCTGCACGGCCCGCTTCGCCGCTGCGACGAACACATTGCCCGGACCGGTGACGACGTCGACGGGCAGGAGCCCGATCTGCGGCACTCCGTAGGCGAGCGCGCCGATGGCGCCGGCGCCGCCCATCGCGTACACCTCATCGACACCCAGCAGCGAGGCCGCTGCGAGGATCGTCGGGTGCACCGATGCTCCCGCGTCGTGCTGCGGAGGCGACGCGAGCGCGATCGACCGCACGCCCGCGACCTGGGCGGCAACGACGTTCATGACGACGCTTGACGGATACACGGCCTTGCCGCCCGGCACGTAGAGCCCGACGCGCGAGACCGGGTGCCAGCGCTGTTCGATGACCGCTCCGGGTGCGAGTTCGGTGGTGGTCGCCGGCGGCACCTGGGCTGCTGTCGCCAGTCGCACGCGGCTGATGGCGCCCTCGAGCGCCTCACGGACCGCTGGATCGAGGGCGGCCTCGGCGTCACGGAGCGCTTGAGGGTCGACGCGCACGGATGCCGGTCGCACACGATCGAAGCGCTCAGCCTGGTCGAGCAGCGCGGTCTCGCCGCGCTCGCGCACGTCGGCGATCAGCTCCGCGACCTGCGGCGCCACCGAACTGACGTCGCTATCCGGACGCGGAACGAGTGCGAGCAGCTCGGCGTGGTCGAGGGTGCGACCGCGGAGGTCGATGCGCTGAATCATGACGATTCAATCGTATCCGCGCTCAGCTGAGACAGTGGGGTCCGAGCAGGCTCTTCAACTCTCCGAAGAGGTCGGGCGTGAGCTGCACCTGGTACGGCAACTCGAAGAGCCGCGCGGTGTCGTCCTTCACCATTCGCAGGCGCACCTCGTTCTCCCCCGCGTGGCGGCCGAGCGTCTCGCGCAGACCGTGCACGACCGTCGTGGTGGCGTACTGCTCCGGGACCGTCAGTGTGAGCGGCCCGGAGCCGAGCGCATCCCCCACGTCGGGAACGAACATGCTCACCGCGTGCAGGTTCACGCCGTCGTCGCGCACATTGACCCGCGCCCTGAGGACGACGATGCTGTCGTTCTCGAGCAGCGGCGCGAACTCCTGGTAGGTCTTGCCCATGAACATCGCGGTGATCTCGCCGCCGAAGTCCTCCACCTGCACCATTCCGTACTGGTTGCCTGAGGACCGCGCCACGCGGTGCTGCACGCTCGTGACCAGACCCGCGATCGTCACGGTCTCTCCCTCGCGCACCGTCTCACCGGCGATGAGGTCGGCGATGGTGTGCGAGGCGTGCTTGGCGAGCGTCACCTCGAGACCTGCGAGGGGATGATCGCTGACATAGAGACCGAGCATCTCCCGCTCGAAGGCGAGCTTGTCGCGCTTCGACCACTCTGGACGGTCGGGCACCTGCTCGTGCTGCTGCGGCTCGTCGAAGAGCGAGTCGAAGTCGAAGCCGACGTTGCCGTGCTCCTCGTCGCGCTTGACCTTCACCGCGCTCTCGACCGCGCTCTCGTGAATCTCGAGCAGCGCGCGGCGAGTGGCCCCGAGTGAATCGAATGCACCGGCCTTGATGAGCGACTCGACGGTGCGCTTGTTCGCGGCCTGAAGCGGGATCTTCGCCAGGAAGTCGTGGAATGACGAGAACCGGCCCTTCTCGTCGCGGGCCCCGCGGATCAGCTCGACCACGTTGAAGCCGACGTTCCGCACCGCGCCCAGACCGAACCTGATGTCGTCGCCCACGGCGGCGAAGAAGCCGATCGACTCGTTGACATCGGGCGGCAGCACCTTGATGCCCATCCGGCGGCACTCGTTGAGGTAGATCGCGAGCTTGTCCTTCGCATCACCGACGCTCGTCAGCAGTGCGGCCATGTACTCGGCCGGGTAGTGGGCCTTGAGATAGGCCGTCCAATACGACACCACCCCGTATGCCGCCGAGTGCGCCTTGTTGAACGCGTAGTCGGAGAACGGGAGGAGGATGTCCCACAGGGTCTTCACCGCGGCATCCGAATAGCCGCGTTCCTTCATGCCCGCGCTGAAACCCTCGAACTGCTTGTCGAGCTCCGACTTCTTCTTCTTGCCCATCGCTCGGCGCAGGATGTCGGCTTGGCCGAGCGAGAACCCGGCCACCTTCTGCGCGATCGACATGACCTGCTCCTGATAGATGATCAGGCCGTAGGTACCCCCGAGGATCTCTTCGAGCGGTTCTTCGAGCTCGGGGTGGATGGGCGTGATGGGCTGTAGCCCGTTCTTGCGCAGCGCGTAGTTCGTGTGCGAGTCGGCGCCCATCGGACCGGGCCGGTAGAGCGCGAGCACAGCGGAGATGTCTTCGAAGTTGTCAGGCTTCATGAGCCGCAGCAGGCCGCGCATGGGCCCGCCATCGAGCTGGAACACCCCGAGCGTGTCGCCGCGAGCGAGCAGTTCGTAGGCGGCTGGGTCGTCGAGTTCGAGCTCTTCGAGCACGGGGCGGAACCCGCGGTTGGCTTCGATGTTGTCGAGCGCATCGTCGATGATGGTGAGGTTCCGCAGCCCCAGGAAGTCCATCTTGATGAGGCCGAGCGACTCGCAGGCCGGGTAGTCGAACTGCGTGACGATCTGGCCGTCTTGCTCGCGCTTCATGATCGGGATGATGTCGATCAGCGGCTCGCTCGACATGATCACGCCGGCCGCGTGCACTCCCCATTGCCGCTTGAGGTTCTCCAGCCCGAGCGCCGTGTCGAACACGGTCTTCGCTTCAGGATCGGTCTCGACGACCGAGCGGATGTCGCCCGCTTCGCGGTACCGCGGATGCTCCGGGTCGAAGATGCCGGTGAGCGGGATGTCTTTGCCCATCACCGCGGGCGGCATGGCCTTGGTGAGCTTCTCTCCCATGCCGAACGGGAAGCCGAGCACTCGCGAGGCGTCTTTCAGTGCCTGCTTGGCCTTGATGGTGCCGTAGGTGACGATCTGCGCGACGCGCTCGTCGCCGTACTTGTCGGTGACGTACTTGATGACCTCGCCACGACGACGGTCGTCGAAGTCGACATCGAAGTCCGGCATCGAAACACGATCGGGGTTGAGGAACCGCTCGAAGATCAGACCGTGCCGCAGCGGGTCGAGGTCGGTGATGCGCATGGCGTACGCGGCCATCGAGCCGGCACCGGAACCGCGCCCCGGACCGACGCGGATGCCGTTGTTCTTCGCCCAGTTGATGAAGTCGGCGACCACGAGGAAGTAGCCGGGGAAGCCCATCTGCACGATGACGCCGACCTCGTAATCGGCCTGCTTGCGCACGTCATCGGGGATGCCGGCCGGGTAGCGGTAGTGCAGCCCCTTCTCGACCTCCTTGATGAACCAGGTCTCCTCGGTCTCGCCCTCGGGCACCGGGAAGCGCGGCATGAAGTTCGCGCTCTCGTTGAACTCGACGGTGCAGCGCTCGGCGATGAGCAGCGTGTTGTCGCAAGCCTCAGGGTGGTCGCGGAAGAGGTGCCGCATCTGCGAGGCGGACTTCAGATAGAACTCGTCGGCGTCGAACTTGAAGCGGTTGGGGTCGTCGAGCGTCGAACCCGACTGCACGCAGAGGAGCGCCGCGTGGCTCGCGGCGTCATGAGCGTGCGTGTAGTGAAGATCGTTGGTCGCGACCAGCGGCAGGCCGAGATCCTTCGCGAGGCGGAAGAGATCATCCATGATGCGGCGTTCGATGCCGAGGCCGTGGTCCATGACCTCGGCGAAGTAGTTCTCCGCACCGAAGATGTCACGGAAGTCGGCGGCAGCCTGACGGGCCTGTTCGTACTGTCCCAGACGGAGGCGCGTCTGCACCTCGCCACTCGGGCACCCGGTCGTCGCGATGAGTCCCTTGCCGTAGGTGCTCAGCAATTCGCGGTCCATGCGCGGCTTGAAGTAGTAGCCTTCGATCGAGGCGAGGGACGACAACCGGAAGAGGTTGTGCATGCCCTCGGTCGTCTCCGACAGCAGCGTCATGTGCGTGTAGGCACCG
Source organism: Ruicaihuangia caeni (assembly GCF_040536845.1). Taxonomy (NCBI): domain Bacteria; kingdom Bacillati; phylum Actinomycetota; class Actinomycetes; order Micrococcales; family Microbacteriaceae; genus Ruicaihuangia; species Ruicaihuangia caeni. Next base: position 2,382,295 of record NZ_CP159582.1, on the reverse strand, counting down.
GCGCCAGAGACGTCGTCCTCACCGCCATTGCCCCAGCGCACGCGCGTCTTATCGGTGCGGTGCGTGCCCGGCGTGAGATACGCCTCCGTGCCGATGATGGGTTTGATACCGGCAGACGTCGCCGTCTTCCAGAAGTCGTAGGCGCCGAAGACGTTGCCATGGTCGGTGACGGCGATCGCCGGCATCCGCTGGTCGACGGCCGCTTCGATCAGAGGCTTCACATGCGCCGCGCCGTCGAGCATCGAGTACTCGCTGTGCACGTGCAGGTGCACGAAGGAATCGTCGCGAGCGGTCAAGTCGTCTCCGGGTGGTGCTGTTCGATCGACGGTCGGGGCGCGGTCGAGGGAGGGACTCCCAGCCTACGTGCCACGGAGGACATCGAGGGCATGCTGCAGGTCGTCGGGGTACCGCGTCGTGTACTCCACCGGTTCGCCCGTGCCCGGATGCCTGAAGCCCAGTCGCATGGCGTGCAGCCACTGCCGTGTGAGCCCGAGCCTCGCCGACAGCGTCGGATCGGCGCCGTACATCGCGTCGCCCGCGCAGGGGTGCCGCTGAGCGCTCATGTGCACGCGGATCTGGTGCGTGCGTCCGGTCTCGAGGTGGATCTCGAGCAGCGACGCGGAGGGGAACGCCTCGATCGTCTCGTAGTGGGTGATCGACGGTTTTCCGCCCGCGACCACCGCGAACTTCCAACTCGACGAGGGGTGCCTGCCGATGGGTGCGTCGATCGTGCCTCGCAGCGGGTCGGGGTGCCCCTGCACCACCGCGTGGTACACCTTGTCGACCTGACGGTCGTGGAATGCGCGCTTCAGCGCCGTATACGCGCGCTCGCTCTTGGCCACGACCATCAGACCGCTCGTGCCCGCGTCGAGGCGGTGCACGATGCCCGCTCGCTCTGCGGCGCCGGAGGTCGAGATGCGGAACCCCGCTCCCGCGAGTGCGCCGAGCACCGTCGGGCCGGTCCATCCGACTGCGGGGTGGGCCGCCACGCCGACCGGCTTGTCGATCACGACGATGTCATCGTCATCGTGCACCACGGTGAGTTCGGGCACGAGCGTCGGGACGATCGTCGGCTGCTCGCGCGGCCGCCAGCTGACCTCGAGCCAGGCCCCGGCGTGCAGCCGGTCGGACTTCCCCAGCACCGCGCCGTCGAGCGTCACCCCGCCCGCTTCGGCCACCTCAGCGGCGAAGCTGCGCGAGAACCCGAGCAGCCGCGCGAGCGCCGTGTCGACCCGCTCCCCCTCGAGCCCGTCGGGCACCGGAAGGCTTCGGGTTTCCATGGTGACGACTCCTGGTTCGGTGATGAATGATCGGATGCCGTGACCGCTCGCTCAGCGGTCTTCTGCACCTGACGGCGGTTCAGGTTCGCGCGACCCGGTCGGGCTGCCTGCAACGGCCTCGCTCGCATGGCGCCGGCCGTCGAGGCTCACTCCGAGCAGGGTCAACAGCACGAAGAGCACCATGCTCGAGACGATGAAGATATCAGCGACGTTGAAGATCGCCGGGAAGCCCCAGACCTGGATGAAGTCGATCACATGGCCCTGACCGAAGCTCGGCTCGCGGAAGAGCCGGTCGGTGAGATTGCCGAGCGTGCCGCCGAGCAGCATCCCGAACAGCAGGGCCCACCGCGCTGAACGGATCTTCCGAGCGAACAGCAGCACGAACACGACCACGCCGGCCGCCGCGATCGAGAAGATCCAGGTGTAGCCCACGCCGAGCGAGAACGCGGCGCCCGGATTCTTCACATACCTGAACTCGAGCACCTGGCCGAGCACCGGAACGGCCTCGCCCAGCGGCAGCGAGCTCGTGACGAAGAGCTTGCTGCCCTGGTCGAGCGCGTACGCGACGATGGCGACGGCGACGATGAGTACGAGCGAGCGAACGCTCAGCCTCGTCGCCGGCGCGACCGCCCCGGGCTCAGGCGCCTCCGCCAAAGCCGGTGAAGCTCTGCGATGGGGCGGAGGCCGAGCCCACGGGTGCGCTCGGTGCGGCAGCGGACCCGACAGGCGATGCGGGCGCGCCGTTGGTTGCGTCGAGCTCCTGGAGCTGCCCCTCGATGTAGGCGCGCAGCTGCTGGCGGTAGTCGCGCTCGAAGCTGCGGAGCTCTTCGAGGCGGCGCTCGAGGATGCTGCGCTCCTGGTTCAGCGAGTCGAGCTGCTGGCGGTGCTTCGCCTCGCCCTCGGCCACGAGACGGTCGGCGGTCGCCTGGCCCTCGGCGATGAGGGCTTCCTTCTTCTCGATGCCCTCGCGCACGTGCTCCTCGTGGAGACGGCGTGCGAGCTGCAGCAGGTTGTGCGTGCCCGCCATGTCGTCGCCGGCAACAGGGGTCGCGGGCGCGGGCTCGGCCGGTTCGGGAGTCGGCTCAGCGGCGGAAGGAACCGAAACCGGTGCGACGGCGCCGCCGGCCTGCAGCTCGGTGATGCGCTGCCGAAGCTCGTCGTTCTCCTGGTTCAGGCGGCGCAGCTCGACAACGACCTCGTCGAGGAAGTCATCGACCTCATCCTGGTCGTAGCCTTCGCGGAACTTCGTCGGTTGGAACCGCTTGTTGACTACATCTTCAGGCGTGAGCGCCATTCCGTCACCTCTTACAAGTCTTGGTCGCAGACAGTATCGCCAGCTACGGCTAGCGGCTTCCGGCCTATGCGCGGATGCTGCGCACAAGCCTAGCGCCCGCGCGCGACCCCTCGAGGCGCTCCCGCCGGGTGTCGGCGCGTCGGAACCCCTCGGTCTGGGGTCACGCGATAGCCACCATGATCTGCATCAGGATGATGCAGGCGATCAGCACGATGGTCCATCCGAAGTCGATCGCGGCCCCACCGATGCGCAGCGGCGGGATGATCTTGCGGATCGCGCGGATGGGCGGGTCGGTCACGGTGTAGCTCGCCTCGGCGACCACGAGCAGGAATCCCTTCGGACGCCAGTTGCGCGACAGCACCCGCACCCAGTCGAAGATGAACCGAGCCCACATCGCGAGGAGGAAGACCAGTAGGACGTAGTAGAGAACGCTCGCGATGATCGACACAATCACCGCACCAGACTACTGGTGCGAGAAGAACGAGGCCTCGACGTCCGAGTCCGCCTCGGGCTGCTCGCCGCTCACAGCGATGTGCTCGGGCGACAGCAGGAACACCTTGGCAGTGACCCGTTCGATCTTGCCGCGCAGCCCGAGCGTGAGACCGCTCGAGAAGTCGACGAGACGACGCGCATCCGACTCGGTCATCTGCGACAGGTTGATGATGACCGGGATGCCCTCACGGAAGTTCTCTGCGATGACCTGCGCGTCTTTGTACTGGCGCGGGTGCACCGTGAGGATCTCGTTCATCTCTGCCGCCTGGGTGGGTCGTGGTGCGGAAGCTCGGCGCAGCGGGGTGACCGGTGCCCGGCCCGCGGGAGCAGCGCTCTGCTGAGGTGCCGGGGCTGGCGCGCTCGGCTGCGGAGTCGAAGCCTGCGACGCGGCGGCAGGAGCGGGCTGCGGCTGCTCGTCGTCGTACTCTTCGTCGGCGAGGCCCAGGTAGACCATGGTCTTGCGCAGCGGGTTTGCCATTGTTCCTCCGTGGTGGATCCGTGCTTCGAGGTTAAAGGCGCTCGGGGCGGTTTCCCGTGATTGCCGATCCGATGCGCAGGTGTGTCGCACCCTCGGCGATGGCCTCGGCGAAGTCGTGCGACATACCGGCAGAAATGGCCGCGGCATTCGGTGCCAGGCTCCGTACCCGCTCCGACGCAGCCCTCACCCGCGCGAATGCCCGACGGGGATCCTCGTCGAGCGGCGCGACGGCCATGACACCGAGCAGGTCGATGGCCGGCGCAGCGAGCACGCGCTCGACCAGCGCCTCGAGCTCGGCGTCTGCCACGCCACCGCGAGCGGGGTCGTCGGTGAGGTTCAGTTGCACGAAGCACTGAACGCGGTCGCCCTCGGCCAACGCATCGACCAGGGCATCACGGTCGATTGAGTGGATGACGTCGGCATAGCGTCGCACTTGGCGGGCCTTCTTCGTCTGGAGCTGCCCCACGAAGTGCCACCGGAGGTCGAGGTCGTGAAGCTCCGCGGCCTTCGCCTGCGCCTCCTGATGCCGGTTCTCACCGAAGTCGCGCACGCCGAGTGCCACGAGGTCGCGGATCAGGGATGCCGGGTGGAACTTCGTCACGACGATCGTCGTGAGTTCCGCAGCATCCCTCCCCGCCGCTCGTGCCGCGTCGGCGATATCGGCACGCACCTGTTCGAGGCGCGCAGCGAGCTGCTCGTCGACCACGTGACCTGCCTACTTGAGGAACTCGGGCACGTCGAGCTCACCGTCGTCGTCGAAGTCACGGTCGAAGCTGCGGGTGCGCGGCAGTTCAGGCTCTGAACCCCAGGAGCTGCCCTGCGCCGCGGATGCCGCGGGAGCCGCCGACGGCACCGCGACCGCGGGAGCCGAGGGTGCACTGGTTGCGGCATCTCGAGGCGCGGCCGAGCCGCCTGCTGCCTGTGCGCCGCCGCCCTGCTGGGTGCCGCTCTGACCCGCCTCGAGGTAGCTGGAGCGCCTGGCGGCCTTCGCCTTGGGCGACGGCTCTCCGCCGTCGAAGCCGGCGGCGATGACGGTCACCCGCACCTCGTCGCCGAGCGTGTCGTCGATGACGGCGCCGAAGATGATGTTCGCCTCGGCGTGCACGGCCTCCTGCACGAGCCGGGCAGCGTCATTGATCTCGAAGATCCCGAGATTCGAGCCGCCCTGGATCGACAGCAGCACACCGTGGGCGCCATCGATGCTCGCCTCGAGCAGCGGCGATGCCACGGCGAGTTCGGCTGCTTTGATCGCACGGTCGGCACCTCGCGCCGACCCGATGCCCATGAGTGCCGAACCGGCACCCTGCATCACGCTCTTGACGTCGGCGAAGTCGAGGTTGATGAGACCCGGAGTGGTGATGAGGTCGGTGATGCCCTGCACGCCGGCGAGGAGCACCTGGTCTGCCGTCGCGAACGCCTCGAGCATGCTGATGCCGCGGTCGCTGATCTCGAGCAGACGGTCGTTCGGCACGACGATGAGCGTGTCGACCTCGTTCTTGAGGGTGGCGACGCCCGCCTCGGCCTGCGCCTGGCGGCGCTTGCCCTCGAAGCTGAACGGCTTGGTCACGACGCCGATCGTCAACGCGCCGATCGACTTGGCGATGCGCGCCACGACCGGGGCGCCACCCGTACCGGTGCCACCGCCCTCACCGGCGGTGACGAAGACCATGTCTGCGCCCGCGAGGGCCTCTTCGATCTCCTCGGCGTGGTCCTCAGCAGCGCGACGGCCGACCTCGGGGTCGGCACCTGCGCCGAGTCCTCTGGTGATCTCGCGCCCGACATCCAGCTTGACGTCGGCGTCGCTCATGAGGAGCGCCTGGGCATCGGTGTTGATCGCGATGAATTCGACTCCGCGAAGCCCGAGTTCGATCATCCGGTTGACGGCGTTGACGCCGCCGCCCCCGATGCCGACCACCTTGATCACGGCGAGGTAGTTCTGGTTTGTGGTCACGTTCGGCCTCCGGTGGAACCTTCAACCTCTACTTGAGGTCTAAAGTTATGCTCAGTATGCATTTCCTGATTTCGAAGGTAGGCGGCACGGCGACTGCGCGCCGCGAGGCGTGCCGCGTGTCGCGAAGGAAATCGTTGGGGACGCCGCTACGCGGGGCGGAAGATCGCGATCGTCGGCGCCGAGACGTCGAATTCGCCCGCACGCCCCGGCTCCACGGTCGCGATGAGCCGAGCCAGCACACGGGCCTTCAGCGCTGACTCCTCAGCGCTCCCCCACACGACCGTCTGGCCGATGCCGTCGAGCACGAGGGTCACGTCGTCTTTGCTCGCCGCAACGACCTCCACGATGCGCCCGCGGAGCTCCGGCGGCGCCGCGAGCAGCACTTCGACCACCGAGCGGAACGCCACGGAGTCGGTGCTCTGCCCTCGCAGGTCGACGACCGGCATCCCTTCGACCGGCGCCTCGCTCGAGAGCACGCCCACCCCTGCGGGGTCGACGAGTTGGAAGCCATCGGCCGTGGCGATCGCGGCGATCGGCTCCCGCTCGACGATGCGCACCACGAGCGTGTCGGGGGGCAAGGTCTCTGTGACGAATGAGCGGATGAGCGGGAAGGCGCTGAGGTCGTCGCGCAGAGTGCTGTGGTCGAGCATCGCGAGCGGGGTGCCGAGGTGCGGTTCGAGTGCGTCGTGCAGGGCGGCTTGGTCGATGCGCTGCGTTCCCTCGATCGTGATGGTCTTCAACGCGAACAGGGGCGAGAACACGGCGAGGGCGACGGCGCCCACGAGCGCAGCGAACACTCCACCGACCGTGATCCCGACGATTCGACGCCGCCGAGAGCGGCGAGTGAAGCGCCGGACCTCCGCGCGCTCGTAGCGTCGCCGCGCCCTCTCGGCGCGGCGGAGCGCCCGGGCCGCACGGCGCTCCGCTCGCTCGCCTGGGGCGAGGGGATGCTGCCGCGAGCCGGCCGCGGGCTCGGCTGCTGTGGGTGGCGCCTCAGCATGCTCGCGAGCATCGGCGCCCGCGGACTGCGCCTCAGCCGTACGCCCGGCGCTTGCCGCAGCGGGCTGCGCGGCCGGGTCGATCACGGGGATCGGTTCGGTAGGCAGGTTCGAGCCCGCTGAAGGGTCGCCCGTTCGCCGACTCGAAGCAGCAGGAGCGTCGCGCTGCACCATGGGCGCGGCTTGGGCTCGGGTATCGGCGTCGTTCGCACTCAGGCCGTCGACCTCGGACCCGGCGCGCTGACTGTCTGGGCCCGGTCGCGACGTCGATCTCAGCCGGCGCAGCCGCTCCCCCAGCGGCACGCGAGCTGACCCGTGCGGAGAGTCCTGCGGCGGAACGGGCTGAGGCGGTGCCTCGTCGAACCCCTCGGGCCGTCTCACCGGGGCATCCGTCGACGGGCTCCGGTGCCGCTGCAAGGCGCGACTGCGCAGAGCATCGATGCGCTCGGAACCGACGCGCCCCGGGGCGACGGGTGCAACATCGATGCTCGCAGCGTGAGTGGCCCCTGCATCACTGCTCGATAGGTTCGACCCGCTCGAGAGACTCGAGCACCTGAGGAATGATGCGGTACACGTCGCCACAACTGAGGGTCATGATGATGTCGCCCTCGCGCGCGATGCGCGCTGCCTGATCGGCTGCCTGCTGCCAATCCGGCAAGTAGTCGACGTTCTCCGGGTCTTGGAATCGGCGCGAGACGAGTTCACCGGTCACCCCGGGCTCCGGGTCCTCACGCGCACCGAACACGTCGAGTACCACCGTGTGGTCGGCGAGCCGTTCGTAGGTCTCGGCGAACTCGCCGGCCATCATCCGGGTGCGGCTGTAGAGGTGCGGCTGATGAATCGCGATGATCCGGCCGTCGCCGACCACTGAACGCGCGGTCTGCAAGGCGGCGGCGACTTCGGTCGGGTGGTGGGCGTAGTCATCGTAGACACTCACACCGCGCACGACGCCGTGCAGTTCGAACCTGCGACCGGTGCCCTCGAACTCGCCGATGCCGCGAGCGGCCTCGTGGGGCGGGATGCCGAGCCCCGTCAGCACCGTGAAGGCCCCCGCGGCGTTGATCGCGTTGTGGCGCCCGGGCACGCGCATCGAGACCGGGTACTCCGAGCCTCGCCAGTGGATCGTGAACGACACCGGACCCTGCTCAGCGATGTCGCTCACGCGCACATCTGCGCTCGCGGCTTCGCCGAACGTCAGCAGCCGAACCTGAGGTGCCTCGGCGCGGAGCTTCTCGCTCACGCGCAGCGCGCCAGGATCGTCGCAGGAGATCGCCACGAACTCGTCGACTCCCGCGGCGAACTGCACGAAGGCGTCGTCGAAGGCTTCGTGGGTGCCGAAGTGATCGAGGTGATCGGCGTCGACATTGGTGATCAACGCCACAGCGGTGTCATAGAGCAGGAACGAGCCGTCGGACTCATCGGCCTCCGCGATGAAGAGCTCGTCGGTTCCGAACGCGGCACTCACGCCCAGACGCTGGATGACACCGCCGTTGACGAAGCTCGGATGCCGTCCGAGGGCCAGCAGCGCGGTGACGATCATGCCGGTGGAGGTCGTCTTGCCATGGGCGCCCGCGACGGCGACGAGGCGCTGCTTGTTGATCAGCCACGCGAGCGCCTGCGAACGGTGCAGAACGGGGATGCCGTGGGCGAGCGCGTACTGATACTCGGGGTTGTCCTCCCAGAGGGCCCCGGTGACGACCAGCGTGTCGGCATCCCCCACGTTGGCGGCATCGTGGCCGATCGTGATGGTGGCGCCCATCGCGCGCAACTCGGCGATCGCCTGACTATCGCGCACGTCGGAGCCTGTCACGCGGTGACCGGCACCCATGAACAAGCGGGCGATGCCGCTCATGCCTGAGCCGCCGATGCCGGCGAAGTGGATGGCGCCGAGGTCTTCGGGCAGTTCGAGCGAGAGGTCGGGTTTGATCATCGCCACTAACTTACGCGCTCAGGCCTCGGCGGTCGGCCAAGGCGTTCCGGATGAGCTCCACCATCCGATCGGCTCCGTCTCGTCGACCGGCGGCGTGAGCGCGTGCTGTCATATCGGCGACGCGCGCCGGGTCGAGCAGCAGCGGCACCAGGTGGTCGCGCACCCATGCCGGAGTGAACTCCTCGTCGCGCACCAGCAGGGCAGCGCCGTCCTCGACCATGTCGAGGGCGTTGTATCGCTGCTCGCCGTTGCCGACCGGGTAGGGAACGAAGACGGCAGGGATGCCGAGCGCCCCGAGTTCCGTGACGGTCGCCGCTCCAGACCGCGACACCGCAAGACTCGCGGCCGAGAGCGCAAGCTCCATGCGGTCGACGTACTTGACCAATCGGTACCCGTCGAGGCCGGGGTCATCGAGCTGGGCGCGCTCGCCGGTGAGATGCAGCACCTGCCATCCGGCTCCGAGCAGCAGCGTGACCGATTCGCGCACGGTCTCGTTGATGCGACGCGCACCCGTCGAACCACCGGTCACCAGCAGCGTGGGCCGTTCGGCGTCGAGCCCGAAGAACGCGAGCGCCTCGCCGCGGGCCTCACGCGCGTCGAGCGTCTCGATCTCGCTGCGCAGCGGCATCCCGACCACCGTTCCGTGGCGGAGCCTGGTGTGCTGGAAGGTGACGCCGACATGCTTCGTGAGCAGGCTGCCGAGGCGATTGGCGATGCCGGGTTTCGCGTTCGCCTCGTGGATGGCGATCGGGATCCTCTCGCGCCGCGCAGCGAGGTACGCGGGCGGGCAGACGTACCCGCCGAAACCGACCACGATGTCGACCTGGCGCTCGCGGATGATCCGCCGGGTCTGCTCGACGGTCGCGAGCAGCCGCTTCGGGAAGCCGAGCGCGGCCCGATTCGGCCGGCGGGGAAACGGCAGCTTGGGGATTGTGAGCAGTTCGTAGCCGCGCGCCGGCACGAGACGCGCCTCGAGCCCCTCGGCGGTGCCGAGCACGAGGATCTCCGCGTCGGGTTCGCGCTCGCGCAGCCGGTCGGCGACGGCGAGCAGCGGATTCACGTGGCCGGCGGTCCCGCCTCCGGCAAGCAGGTAGGTGGTCATGCAGCGCCGCCCCGTTCCGAGGCGGGTGCGCCCACGGCTCCGGTGGGCATGGCGCGATTGCGCGCGAGAGCGAGGGCCACACCGATGCCGAGGAGCGTCGTGATGAGCGCGGAACCCCCGGCCGAGATGAGCGGCAACGGCACCCCCAGCACGGGCAGGATGCCGAGCACGACGGCGATGTTGACGAAGGCCTGCGAGATCACCCACACCATGATCCCGCTGGCGACGATGCGGGAGAAGGGGTCGCGCTGCTGGCGGATGATGCGGACGAAGGCGATGGCGAGCACCACGAAGAGCAGGAGCACCACAGCGGCCCCGAGCAGGCCGAGCTCCTCCCCGATGATGGCGAAGATGAAGTCGTTCTCGGCTTCGGGCAGCCATGACCATTTCGTGCGCGAGTTTCCGAGACCGACACCGAACACACCACCGGAGGCGAGCGCCCACGTGCCGTGCTGCACCTGCCAGCACGTGTCGAGATAGTCGGTCTCGCAGCCGCTGAGCCATGCTTCGATACGCGCGCGGCGCGAGGCGCTGAGCTGCGCGAACAGCACGCCGAACATTCCGATGAGGATGCCCGGGACCACCAAGAAGCGCAGCCGCACGCCGGCGAAGAACAAACTGCCGAACACGATGGCGAGCATGATCACCGCCGTGCCGAGGTCGTTGCCCACGAGCACCAGGCCGATCGACGCCGCCGCCACCGGGGCCACGACTTTGAGCAGCTGCCGCCAGTCGTGCAGCCGCTCGGGCTTCGCCGAGAGCACCCAGGCGAGCCAGAGGCAGAGCGCAAGCTTGACGAGCTCGGAGGGCTGCATCGAGAACCCGGCGAGGCTCAGCCAGTTCCTGTTGCCGCCATAGCCCCAGCCGAGGGGCGTGAACACCAGCAGCTGAAGCACGATGCCGACGGCGATCCCGATCGGTGCCCATCGCTTGAAGAACGACACCGGCAGGCGTGAGACCACGAGCATCAGCGGCACGCCGATGAGGGCGTAGAGGCCCTGATTGGTGAAGCCGCTGAACCCGCCGCCGCCGTCTCGCAACGACTCGACGGCAGACGATGAGAGCACCATGACCAGGCCCAGAACGACCAGGAAGATCGTGGTGCCGAGCAGCAGGAAGTAGTTCGCGCCTTCGGCGGCGAAGATCCGCTTGATCGCGACCACGGCGGTACGTGGCTCGCTCCCGCGCCCCCTCGACTGCTCGGGCTCAGTGCTCCGGGTGCGGGGCTGTTCGGCCGAGGTTGTCATCCGAGCCCCCTTCCAGATGGCGGCGGACCGCTTCGGCGAAGCGCCGACCGCGGTCCATGTAGTCGGTGAACTGGTCCATCGATGCGGCGGCGGGAGCGAGCAGCACAGTGTCGCCCGGTCGGGCGGCGGCCGCTGCGAACTCCACGACGTGCCGCATGACCTGTTCAGTCTCCGGCTCATCCACTTCGTAGACCGGGAGCGCCGGCGCGTGTCGCCCGAACGCCTCGACCACGGCCGCTCGGTCGACGCCGATCACGATGGCGGCGGTCAGCCGTGCCGCGTGCCGCTGCACAAGCGGTGCGATGTCGACGCCCTTCAACAGCCCGCCGACGACCCAGACGACCGACGGGTACGCGCTCAGCGACGCATCCGCCGCATGGGGGTTCGTCGCTTTCGAGTCGTCGACCCAGCGCAGTTCATCAGCGACCGCAATGACCTCGGTGCGGTGATGGTCGACCTTGAACCGTCTCAGCGCGTCGCGGATCTCGGCCGGCGTCACGCCGACCGATCGAGCAAGCGCTGATGCCGCGAGCACATTGGCGACCGTATGAGGCGCGCCGAGACCGAGCGCCTGCAACTCCCCCACCGTCGTCAATTCGAGCGCGGACGTGCGGCGTTCCTCGAGGAACGCGCGATCGACGAGGATGCCGTCGACCACACCGAAATCGCTCGGCCCGGGCGCGCCGAGGTCGAAGCCGATGGCACGCGCGCCTTCGACGACATCCGCGTTCTCCACCATGCGAAGCGTCGCGACGTCGGCCTTGTTGTAGACGCAGGCCACCTTCGTGTTGTCGTAGACCTTCGCCTTGGCGTCACGATACGCTTCGGCGGAGCCGTGCCAGTCGTAGTGGTCGTCTGCGATGTTCAAGCACACGCTCGACCACGGAGAGAGCTCACCGCCTGGGTTGCGGTTAATCCAGTGCAGTTGATAGCTCGACAGCTCGACGACGAGCACATCGAATCCCTGCGGATCGCGGATGGCGTCGAGCACCGGGATGCCGATGTTCCCCGCCGGGGCGACGCGGCGCCCCGACTGCTGCACCATGGTCGCGGTCAATTGCGTGGTGGTGGTCTTGCCGTTGGTGCCTGTGACGCAGAGCCATTCGGCCGCGATGCCGCTCTTGTCGCGCAGGCGCCATGCGAGTTCGATATCGCCCCAGATCGCGATGCGCTGTGCTTCCGCCCATTCGAGCAGGGGGTGATCGGGATGGAATCCCGGTGAGACGACGACCAACTCGGGATCGAAGTCGACAAGGGCCGCCGGTGGGGCCGAGAGCGCACCTTCGAAGAGTCGCGCACCGATCACATCGAGGAGCCGACGGTGGTCGTCCGACGCCCGCTCCGCCAGCACCAGCACGTCAGCGCCGAGCTCTGTGAGGGTGTCCGCCACGGCGAATCCAGTCACACCGAGCCCGTAGACCGCGACCCGGAGGCCTCGCCAATCGGCGTGCCAGCTGGTGAGCGAGCTCAGGTCGCGGGGCTCGCGGGCGCCGTCGTCGAGCTCGGTCACCGGTTCGCCCACTCCAGGTAGAACAGGCCCACACCGGCTGCGACGCACAAGCCCGCGATGATCCAGAAGCGCACGACCACCGTCACCTCGGCCCAGCCCTTGAGCTCGAAGTGGTGGTGCAGCGGGCTCATCAGGAAGATGCGCTTGCCCTTGGTGAGCTTGAAGTACACGCGCTGCACGATGACCGATCCGGTCACGATGAGGAACAGTCCGCCGATAAGCACCAGCAGGAGCTCCGTGCGGGTGAGGATCGCCAGCGCCGCCAACGCGCCGCCCAGGCCGAGCGACCCGGTGTCGCCCATGAAGATCTGAGCCGGAGACGTGTTCCACCAGAGGAAGCCGATGAGGCTCCCCGCGATGGCGGCGGCGATCACCGCGAGATCGAGAGGATCACGCACCTCGTAGCACTTGTAGGCGACTGTCGGGTCGAGACCGGGGTTGTGGCACGCCTGGTTGAACTGCCAGAAGGCGATGAAGACGAACGAGCCGATCGCGAGGATCGACGCACCGGTCGCAAGTCCGTCGAGGCCGTCGGCGACGTTGACGCCGTTCGAGGTGCTGACGACGATGACGATCACCCAGATGGCGAACAGGATGCCGCCGATGACGGTGCCGAAGAACGCGAAGTCCAGCCATTCGATGTCGCGCACGAGCGACACCGCGGTTGAGGCAGGTGCGAGTCCGTGCTCGTTCGTGAACTGGAGCGCCAGCACCGCGAACACGACCGCGACGATGACCTGTCCGGCGACCTTCGCCCACCCGGTGAGCCCGAGACTGCGCTGATTGCGTACCTTCATGAAGTCGTCGATGAACCCCACGATGGCGAGGCCGACCATCAGCAGCACGACGAGCCAGCCGCTCGCCGTGTAGGGGACGCTCGGCGCGAACGCGTGCCCGAACACATAGCCGAGCACCGCGCCGAGGATGAACACGATGCCGCCCATGGTGGGCGTGCCGCGCTTCGTGTGGTGGCTCTGCGGTCCGTCGTCGCGGATGAACTGGCCCCACTCCAGGCGGTGGAAGAGGCGCACGAACAGCGGCGTCATGAAGAGCGAGAACGTCAGCGCGAACGCGGCCGCGAGCAGTAGTGCGATCATCGCTCGACTCCCGCGATCCGGTCGCCGAGGAACCGGAGCCCGGCAGACTTCGACGATTTCACGAGCACGACATCTCCTGGCCGCAGCATGGTCTCCAGCACCCGTTCGGCCTCGTCGATGGTGTCGACGAGGATCGACTCCCCGCTCCACGACCCCTCGAGGCCCGCCGCGTTGTGGATGTGCCGTGCTGCCTGGCCGACCACCACGAGCTGCTTGATGTTCAGTCTCACCACGAGCCGCCCGATGCGGTCGTGCTCCTCGTCGGCGAACTCGCCGAGCTCGGCCATCTCACCGAGCACCGCGACCGAGCGTCCCGCACCGTCAGCGGTCAATTGCGCGAGCGTCTTGAGCGCGGCGGCGGTCGAATCGGGGCTGGCGTTGTAGGCGTCGTTGATGACGGTCACGCCGTTGCGCTCGGGCAGCAGCTCCATCCGCCACTGCTCGGCCCGCGGCATCCCTTCGAGCGCTTCGATCGCTCGATCGAGCGGCACCCCGAGCTCTCGGACGGCGGTCAACGCGGCCAGAGCGTTCATGACGTGGTGCTCACCGATGATGCGGAGCTGCACGTGGTGCTCACCGGCATCGGCTGCGGAGCCGACGCCCCGCAGGGTGAAACCGGTTCCGGCGGCCGACGTCTCGACGTCGCGGGCGGTCAGACCGTCCGTCGCGCTGTGCCCGAACCAGACGACCCGAGCGCGCGTATGGTCGGCCATCTGCGCGACTCGACCGTCGTCGGCGTTGAGCACCGCGACTCCGTCCTCGCCGAGCGCCTCGACGAGTTCCTGCTTCGCACGCTGGGTCGCCTCGATGCCGCCGAACTCGCCGGCGTGTGCGAGTCCGACCTTCAGGACCACGCCGACATCCGGCTCTGCGATCGCCGCGAGCCTCGCGATCTCGCCCGCGCCGCTCGCGCCCATCTCGACGATGAGGTAGCGAGTGCCATGGTCGATGCGCAGCATGGAGATCGGTGCACCGACGTGGTTGTTGAACGACCCCTCGGGCGCGACCGTGGGCGCCTCTGCGGAGAGGATCGCGCGCAACATGTTCTTGGTCGACGTCTTGCCGTTCGAGCCCGTGATCCCGATGACGCTCAGCCGGCCCTCGGCGCGCACCCTGCGGACCACGGCCGACGCCAGCGCAGCGAGTGCCACCACGCCGTCAGCGACGACGATCTGTGGCACTTCCAGGTGCTCCTGCTCCCGCTCGACCACGACCAATGCGGCCCCAGCATCCACCGATTGCTCGATGAAGCGGTGACCGTCGGTGGTCTCGCCGGGCAGCGCGAAGAAGATCGAGCCGCGGCCGACGAGGCGTGAGTCGGTCTCGACCGAGCCGTCGAAAACGAGCGCGTGGGCCTCGTCACGGTGAGTCTCGGTCGCGGCCGCATGCGCAGCGGCGTGCAGCACCGACGATCGTTCTGCTCCCTTGGGGAGCACGATGCGGCCGCTCATGGCGGCGGCGAGTTCGTGCAGGGTGAGCGCGATCACGCCCAACCCGCCTCGGCGAGGGCGCGACGAGCCTCATCGCGCGCGGAGTACGGGGTCCGCACGCCGCGGATGTCGCGGTAGTCCTGGTGGCCGGGTCCGGCCCAGAGGATGGAGTCTCCCTCGCGAGCGAGCGACACGGCGACCCTGATGGCCTGCTCCGGGGGGCTGACCTCGTGGATCTCCGGCCGGTTCTCCGCCATGCGCGCACCCTCGATGAGCGTCGCCCGGATCGAGGCCGGGTCCTCGAATCGCGGGTGGTGGTCGGTGATCACCAGGATGTCGCAGCCTTCCGCCGCGACGCGTCCCATCTCGAGTCGCTTGCTCGGGTCGCGGTCGCCGTCGGCTCCGAAGACCATGATCGTGCGGCCGGTGGTGAACCGGCGAACGGAGGAGAGCGTGTTCTCGAACGCGTCAGCGCTGTGCCCGAAATCGACGTAGACGGTCGGGCCGCGATCGCCCGAGACACGCTCGGTGCGACCGGGCAGGTAGGCGACGATCCCGCCGTCGCGGTCGAGCACGTGGGCGATCGCCTCGAGCTCGAATCCGCCCTCGACCAGCATGACGATGGCCAGGCCCGCGTTCGCCGCCATGTGGCGTCCGATGAGCGGAACCCGTGTGGTCAGCGAACGACCCTCCGGACCGTGGAGCGTGAATTCGGTGTACTCGGCACGCTCGTCGAGCAGTTCCAGACGCCACTCGGCATCCGTGTCAGGCAGCGAGGTGATGGTCGTGACCGGCACTCTTGAGCCCTCGACGACCCGGCGGCCCCATGGCGTGTCGAGTGAGATCACCCCGCGGCGCGCGTGCTCGGGCGTGAAGAGCTCGAGCTTCGCCTCGAAGTACTCCTCCATATCGGCGTAGTCGTCGAGGTGGTCGTGGCTGAGGTTGGTGAAGCCGACGACGTCGAACACGATGCCTTCGACCCTGTGCCGGCTGAGGGCCTGTGCGCTGACCTCGATGGCCACGGCGCGCACCTCGTGCTCGCGCATCCGTGCCAGCAGCGCGTGCATCTCGCTCGCCTCGGGCGTGGTCAGCCGGCTCACGACGGTCGTCTCGCCGATGTGGCGCTCTGCGGTGGAGCTCAGCCCCGTGATCAGCCCGAGCTGCTTCAGGATCGCCTCGAGCAGGTATGAGACGGAGGTCTTGCCGTTCGTCCCCGTGGTGCCGAAGAGCAGCGGCGGGTTCTCGGCCGTTCGATACACCCACGCCGAGACGGCACCGAGTGCCGCGCGAGGCGAGTCGACCAGGATGATCGGCAGCCCGCTGCCCGCGGCGAGTTCCGCTCCGCGCTCATCGGTCAGGATGGCGACCGCTCCCCCATCCCGAGCCTTCTCGGCGAAGGACGCGCCGTGCGCGTGCGCGCCCTGCACGCCGACGTAGAGGTCGCCGGGCTGCAGATCGTCGGTGCTCAGCGTGACACCGGTCACCTCGAGGCCGGCGAGCGAACCCCGGTGCTCGAGACCGAACTCGATGACGAGTTGAGAGAGAGAACAGGATGAAGGATGCTCCGGTCGCAAGACCGGTGGTATCCGTGAGGTCACGTCGTTCACTTTCTTGGGCTGCTGCTCACCATGTCAGCGGTATGTTCGGGGCCGGCACGGTGGAGGGGGTGACGCGGTACGTCGTGAGCACCTGGGTCATGATCTTCTTGAACGTCGGCGCCGCAGCAGCCGACGTCTTCATCGTATCCGGCTTGCCGATAGTCACCACGACGACGTACTTCGGGTCTTCGGCCGGGGCCAGCCCGGCGACCGAGACGATCCGCTGGCCGCCGTAGCGCCCGTTCTCCGCGACCTCGGCGGTGCCGGTCTTGGCTGCAACACGATACCCGGGGATCTGTGCGTTATGCCTGAGGCCGCCCTGCGAGATGACGTTCTCGAGGATCTGCACCGTCTCGTCGGCGGCCTTCTCCGAGACCACCCGCACACCGTCTGTGGGCGGAAGATGATCGATCGTGCCGTCCGGGTGCTCGCATCCGGTGACGAGGGTCAGTGGCATCCGCACTCCCCCATTCCCGAGCGTCTGGTAGATGCTCGCGACCTGCGCACTCGTCGCGGTGATGCCCTGACCGAACATCTCCGTGTAGTTCGTGATGACGTCGAGGGCCGCGGGGTCTGTGATCTTGCCGGCATCCTCCCCGAGGAACCCGACGGCCGTCTTCGAACCGACGCCGAAGGCCTCCATGTATGCGTGGCGCTTCTCCGCGCTCATCATGTCGGTCAGCACCGAGATGCCGGTGTTCGAGGAGTTCGCGAGGATGCCTGCAACCGTGTACGGCAGGTCGTCGTGCGCCCACGCGTCGGTGATTTCGCCGTAGCCGCCGGGGATGGTGAACCGTCCGGGCGCGATGAGCTTGGTGGTCGGGCTGACCAGCCCCGCGTCGATCATCATCGCTACGGTCATCGCCTTGAAGGTCGAGCCGGGCTCATAGGGTGCGGTGAACAGGCGCGAGCCGAGGTCGTTCACGTTGCTCGCGTTGACATCGTTCGGGTCGACGCTCGGCCAGTCGGCGGCGGCGAGGATGTGCCCGTTGTCGACCTGCACGACGGTCGCTGTGGCCCACTCCGCGCCGACCGCCATCGCCTGCTCGGCCAGGGCCTGCTGGGCGAACCACTGCAGATCGGAGTCGATCGTGAGGTGCAGTGTTCCGCCGTCGACCGCTTCCTCCTGCACGACGGTGCTCCCGGGCAGCCTCACGCCGTCGCCGCTTCGCTCGTACGTGGAGCTCCCGTTGGTCGCGGCGATGCACGTGTCGGCGCTGTACTCGAGCCCCGCCTGCGGCCCATCGGTGCCGATGAAGCCGACGAGATTCCCGGCCACAGCGCCATTCGGGTAGGTGCGGCTCGGCCGGTTCTCGAAGTACACCCACGGGATGCGGAGTGCCTGCACCTTGCCGAGCTGCTCGCCGGTGATGCCCTTCTCGACGAGCATCCAGAGCGAGTCGGGTGTGTCGCGCAGCGCATCGTGCACGAGCGTCTTGAGCGCCGCGGCATCCTGCCCGGTGATCGCGGCGATCTCCTCGAGGGCGCGATCGACGCTGATGGTCAGCGTCGTACCGTCATCGAGCCGGCGCTTGAAGTCCCTGATGTTCGCCGGTGCCGCGGTGATGTCGTAGCGCATCACGCTCGCTGCGAGCGGCACGCCATTGCGATCGATGATGTCGCCGCGCGTGCCGTAGGTGGTGACGGGGATCGAACGATTGCCCTCGGCCTCAGAGTTGAGTTCTGCGGCGCGCACGACCTGGATATCGACGAGTCGCACCACGAACCCGAGAGCGAGGATCATCACGGCCAGCAGCGATACCGCGAGTCGAGCACGGTTCCGTCGTGCAGGGCTGGCCTGAACTCTCACCTGACTCCGCCTCCCGGGTGCTTGAATCGTGCCGTCATCGGTAGTCGTGTTGTGTGCCCCGACCGACGAGCGACGTGGGCGTTCGGCCCTCGGCCGACTTGATCGCGCCTCGCGCAATGACGAAGCGACCGGTCAGTGGGTGTTCGGCGTCGGCAAGCCGCTGGTGCTCGACGATACTGAGCCGGCGACTGCCGAGCCGCTCGACGCGCCTGCGGCCGCCGGATCGGAGGTCGCAGCCGCGCCGGATGCACTTGCCGCGCCTGAGGCAGATGCGTCACCGACGACGACCCACGTGCCGGGAGCGGGCGCTGCCGGCGGCGCCTCGTCGAGCGCGCCCGCCGCGGCGACGCCCTGGCCGGCGAGCACTCCCTGCTCGAGCAGAGAGTTGGCAACGAGCAGCTGACCATCCGGGCCGGTCACCGCTCCAGCGGCAACGCCCGCGCTTGCAGGTGCCCCGAGCACGGCGCCGTCGCTCAAGCGCAGGAACGCCGGGGTGGTGGCGTTGCGCATGCCGAGGGACTCGGCGCTGGTCGCGAGCAGTTGCGGCGAGCTGAGCAGATCGAGTCGCTCGGTGAGCGTCTCGGCCCGGCGATCCAGCTGCTTCTGATCGCCCTGCAGCGCCGAGATCTGGTACGCGCCCTCTCCCAGCGCGATGCTCATGAGCAATTGGGCGATGAGGATGCCGAAGACTCCCGCGACGGTGATCGCCGCGTACAGCGTCCGCGGCCTCGCTTTCCGCTGGTCCCGCGAGGGCGCAACCTCGACGGCGCGCAGCGGCGCGCGGCCGGGGATCGCGGGAATGGGAGTCGTGGGTTGCGGCTCGGCGAGTACGCGTGCGAGGTTCATGCGGTGCTCCTGATCCTCATTGCCGCGCGCAGGCGCACCGGGGTCGCGCGCGGGTTGAGCTGCTGTTCTTCGGCGCTGGCCCGTTCAGCCCCTCGCGTGAGCAGGCGGAACGCCGGCTTGTGCTCGGGCAGTTCGACGGGCAGCCCCGCGGGTGCGCTCGAGGTCGTGCGCGCTTGCAGTTCGCGCTTCACGATGCGGTCCTCGAGCGATTGGTACGACATGACGACGATGCGTCCGTCCACGGCGAGTGAGTCGAGCGCGGCGGGAATGGCGCGCTTGAGCACCTCGAGCTCTTGGTTGACCTCGATGCGCAAGGCCTGGAACACGCGCTTGGCAGGGTGCCCCGCGCGCTGAACGGCTGCAGGAGTCGCCGCCTGGATCAGTTCGACGAGTTCCGCCGAGGTCGTGAACGGGCGAGTCTGGCGCTGCTCGA
This sequence comes from Ruicaihuangia caeni, assembly GCF_040536845.1. NCBI lineage: Bacteria > Bacillati > Actinomycetota > Actinomycetes > Micrococcales > Microbacteriaceae > Ruicaihuangia > Ruicaihuangia caeni. The sequence goes on along the minus strand of NZ_CP159582.1, from coordinate 2,362,799 downwards.
CGATGCGCCGGGCGTAGCGGCCGGCGAGGCGCTCCTCTCCGTATTCGAAGAAGATGCGGCGCAGCGCGTCCTCGCTGTACTCAGCGAGGACGCGCGCCGCCGTGAGCTCGCTCGTCATGTCCATGCGCATGTCGAGCGGCGCGTCCTTGGAATAGGAGAACCCGCGGTCGACGCGGTCGAGCTGGAGCGATGAGACACCGAGGTCGAACAGGATGCCGTCGACCGCGCGGATGCCGAGAGAGTCGAGGGCCTCAGGCATCCGGTCGTACACCGTGTGCACGAGGCGCGCGCGGTCGCCGAAGCGAGCGAGCCGTTCACCTGCGAGCCGAAGGGCGTCGGGGTCGCGGTCGAGGCCGACGAGCGTCACCCCGGGGAAACGCTCGAGCAGGGCTTCGGAGTGGCCGCCCATCCCGAGCGTCGCGTCGACGACGACCGCGCCCTCGTGCTGCAGGGCGGGCGCGAGCAGCTCGACGCATCGCTCGAGCAGTACGGGGATATGCAACTGGGCCATAGCGTTCGGGTCGTGATCCTGTGGAGTGATCCCCATCCATTCCGACCTGTCACCGGGGAAGGTGCGACAGGGCGCTGAACGGCTGGGAGTCACCTCACAGGGTCAGAAGAGTCCCGGAATCACCTCCTCCTCGGTGTTGGAGAAGGCTTCCTCCTGGGCCGCGTAGTACTCGTTCCAGGCTTCGGTCGACCAGATCTCGGCGCGGTTGCCGGCGCCGATGACCGTGAGGTCACGGTCGAGCTGCGCATAGTCGCGCAGCATCGGGGGAATCGTGATGCGGTGCTGCTTGTCAGGCACCTCCGAGCTCGCCCCCGAGAGGAACAGGCGCAAGAAGTCTCGCGCCGCGCGGCTCGTGAGCGGTGCCTCGCGGATCTTGTCGTGCTGCGCTTCGAAGCCCTCGTTCGAGAAGACGTAGATGCAGCGCTCCTGGCCACGGGTCAGCACGACTCCGTCGCCGAGCTCGTCTCGGAACTTCGCGGGAAGGATGATGCGGCCCTTCTCGTCGAGCTTGGGGGCGTACGTACCGAGGAGCACTGCGTCACCCCCTTCCGCCGGCCCACGGGATTCAATGCCTCCACTTTACTCCACTCTCAACCACAACTCTAGGGTTTTCACTGTTTTCGCCGCCCCAATTTGGGGTTTAGCCCTGGATTGGCGCGGTGGAGCGCGGTGGAGGGGCATGCGGCCGAACGCGGAGCTGGGCTCGCACGTCCGGAGGCAGCACAGCGCGCGACGGTCAAGCGCACGCGAGGGTTTGCTGCAGCCGCGCGGGATGCAACCATCGCGTGTGCAGCGAACCCGCACGGCAAGGCGTTAGCGGCAAGGGGTTATCGGCATATGGGGTTACCGGCAAGGCCGGGCCGGGCCGGGCCGGGTCGGGCCGCGCCGAGGCCGCGTGTTAAACCAGAACGCCGGCCCGAAGGCCGGCGTGGTTCGAAGTGGAGGGATGCGGGTCAGCGCCCGTCAGCGCGACGGTCCCACCGATCGTTGAGGTTGTCCATGAACGAGCTGGACCCTGACTTGCCCGAGCCACCGGGCTTCGACGCATTGAATCCGGAGGAAGGCTTGCGCTGCAGCTTCCGCGGCGGCGCGACGATCAGCAGCACGCCCGCGAACATGAGGATGAAGCCGAGCACGCCCACGATGGGTTGGCTCAGTGCGACGCCCGCGACGAGCACGCCGATCCCGGCGAGCACCATGAGCGCGCCGACCACGATGATCGTGTAGTTCGGCTTGCCTCGGTGCGACCCGACCGTCGCGACGAAATCCGCGTCGTGCTGGTAGAGGCTTCGCTCCATCTCCTCCAGGAGACGCTGCTCCTGCTCAGACAGTGGCATCTCGCACCCCCTCTTGCTCGGGCTCGACGCGTGGTGTTGTGCACCCAATTGTATGCGCGCCCCCAAGGCTAGGCTAGGCAGGTGGCTGAGAGTACGCGGTTAGTTGACCTTGTTCAGCGCGAACTCGACCGCTTCCTCGCCGACCACCACGACCGTTTGCAGGCCATCTCCCCCGACCTCGACCCGTTCATCGAGTTCAGCCGGGCGCTGCTCAGCGGAGGCAAGCGGTTCCGCGCGCTGTTCTGTTATTGGGGCTGGCAGGCGGTCACCGGCTACGACGAGTTCGACCCGCTCGCCGAGCCTTCGGAGCACCCAGATCTCAATGCCGCGGTCAAGGCGTCGGCCGCGCTCGAGCTGTTCCACGCGGCGGCTCTCGTGCACGACGACATCATGGACAACTCCGACACCCGCCGGGGCATGCCCTCCGCGCATCGGCGCTTCGAGTCGCTGCACGCGGGCGCCGAGTGGCAAGGCAACGGGCGACACTTCGGACAGTCAGGAGCCCTGCTCCTGGGCGACCTGCTGCTCGGCTGGAGCGATGAACTGCTCGACGACGGCCTACGATCACTGCGCAGCCCGGATGCCGCGCACTCGGCACGCGCGGAGTTCACCCGCATGCGCGCAGAGGTCACCGCGGGCCAGTACCTCGACATGCTCGAGGAGGTGAGCTGGCGGCACGGCGACGAAGCGGATTCCCTCGAGCGCACCAGGCGCGTGATCGTCTACAAGTCGGCCAAGTACACGGTCGAGGCCCCGCTCGCCATCGGCGGCAGTCTCGGTGGCGCTTCGCTCGCCCAGTTCGCGGCCCTGCGGGACTTCGGGCTCCCGCTCGGCGTGGCCTACCAGCTGCGCGACGATGTGCTCGGCGTGTTCGGAGACGAGCACATCACAGGGAAGCCATCGGGCGATGACCTGCGCGAGGGCAAACACACGACGCTGATCGCGATCGCACGGCGCCGGCTCCCCTCACCGGCTCGAAGACTGCTCGATGAACTGCTCGGCGACCCGTCGCTCGACCAGCATCAGATCGAGATGCTGCAGACCACCATTCGTGACAGCGGCGCGCTCGCCGATGTGGAGCACCTGATCGCCGATCACGTCTCCGAAGCCGTCGCTGCACTCGACGGCGCACCGTTGAGCACCGCGGCGACTCGTGAGTTCAGGCGCCTCGCCGACTCGGTCGCCAGCCGCGAGTCCTGAGGCACGCGACTTCCAAGGCCGGCCGGCGCCTCACCACACTTCCAAGGCCGACTGGCGCCTCCGACGCGCGCAACCCGAGGTGCCGCTCTGTCCGCCCAGGAAGCACGCGGGCGGCCGCATCCTCCACGCGGACGCCCGCATCCCCATTGGCGCGTCAGCTCCTCACAGACGCGTCAAACGTCTACCGGGGGCTCAGAAGCCGAGCGCTTGAGCGACGCGGCGCACCTCAGACCGACGCCCGGCTCGGAGCGCGTCGATCGGCCGCGCGCCGAGTACCTCGTCGTGCTCCAGCAGCCAGCGCATGGCCTCGTCGTCGGAAAAGCCGGCGTCGGCGAGCACGAGCAGCGTGCCGCGCAGCTCCTTGAGCGGAGCCGCGCCGTCAAGGAACAGCGCGGGCACCTTGAGCACGCCGTCGACGCGCGTGGCGAGCAGGATCTTCTCCTCGAAGAGCCGTCGCACGCGGCCGGGCGAGACGCCGAGGAGCTCGACGAGGTCAGGGACGGTCAGCCACGCGTCGCCGTCGGTCGCCTCAGACGATCGGTGCTCGGATGCCGTGGGCTCGGGGTTCGGGATGCTGCTCTCGGTGACGTCGGGGTCGACTGCACTGGGTGTTTCGGTCACAACACAAGGGTGCCACGCGGTACCCCGGGCACGGCGAGCCTCTTTATGTTACGAACGCGTTAACTCAAATCACATCGGTATCAATAGGCACTCTGATTGACTTGAATAATCTTCTGTGACACGTTTGAGCGTGTGCGCCGATTCGATGTCGTGCGCCGACTCGGGGCCGCGAGCAGGAGCAAGGGACGCGACATGGAGCAGAACCAGCACTCGACGACGAATGCGCACCGTGTGTTCGCCGGCCTCACGCCGGGCGTTGCGTCGCAGCCACTCCCTCGCTCATCGCGGATCGACTCATACGCGTTGAGTCGCAGCCTGCTGAACACCGTGCCGATCGTGGTGGCCGGCTCAGTCGCCGTCACGGGCATCAGCGCAGCCCACGGGCTGGAACAGCGCGACCACGAACGACACGCGCACTCCGAGCGGGGCACCTCCTCGGCATCCGTCGATTCCGCCGCCGAACGTGCACGCGCGAAGCAGCAACTGCGCGAGGCCTTCGACCAGGCGATCGCGGGTGCTGTCGCACCGGACTCGGTCACGACGGGAAGCCTCGCCGCTGCTGCCGCCCCCTCGACCTACCGCGTCGTGTCGGGCGACACGGTGAGCGGTATCGCCGCGAAGTTCGGGCTGTCCACGGCATCCGTACTGGCGATGAACGGTCTGGGATGGAAGTCGCTGATCTTCCCCGGCCAGGTGCTGAAGCTCGCCAATGGAACGACCGCCGCGCCGAAGCAGGCGCCGGCGCCCACCGCCGCCGTCTCCTCCGGCAGCCGCTACACGATCAGGACCGGCGACACGATCAGCGGCATCGCCGCCCGCCACGGGCTGTCGACGCAGACGCTGCTGTCTGCCAATGGCTTGAGCTGGTCGAGCATCATCTACCCGGGCCAGACCATCGCGATCCCGGGGCTCAGCGCCGCTTCGGTCGCCGCTCCGACCGTCTCGGCGCCGACCCCCGCCGAGCCCACCACGCCCGTCGTGAGCGGACCCTCGACCCTCGCGGGAGGCACGTACACGATCGTTCGGGGCGACACGCTCACCGCGATCGCCCAGAAGACCGGCGTGACGCTTCGTGCGCTTCTCGACGCCAACGGTCTGACGTCGTCGAGCATGATCTATGCCGGTCGCACTCTGACCATCCCGGCTGCAGCGGTGGTTCAGACCGGCGAGACCGTGACCCCGCTGACCGCCGAGATGCGAGCCAACGCGCGCATCATCGTCGATGTCGGCCGTTCGCTCGGCGTGCCCGAGTACGGCATCGTGATCGCGCTCGCCGCCGCGATGCAGGAGTCGAGCCTGCGCAACATCGACTACGGCGACCGCGACTCGCTCGGCCTCTTCCAGCAGCGGCCGAGCGCCGGGTGGGGCACTCCCGCCCAGATTCTCAACGCGACCCACTCCGCGAAGCTGTTCTACGGAGGCCCGCAGAACCCCAACCGGGGCGTGACGCGTGGCCTGCTCGACATCCCCGGCTGGCAGGATATGACCCTCACCAAGGCCGCCCAGGCGGTGCAGGTCTCGGCTCACCCGGAGGCGTACGCCAAGTGGGAGACGAGCGCCCGCGCCTGGTACTCCGAGTTGCGCTGAACGGGGCGCGCATGAGTGCCGTTCAGCGCACAGCGTCGCTCCCCGTATCATCAGTGCCTCGCCCGTAGACTCGACGGGTGACCACGAGCAGCCAGACCACCGATCCGATGATCGGGCGGCTCATCGATGGGCGCTACGAGGTGCGCTCGCGAGTGGCTCGCGGCGGCATGGCGACCGTGTACTTGGCGATCGATCGCCGGCTCGAGCGCCAGGTGGCTCTGAAGATCATGCACCACCACCTCGCCGACGACGAGCAGTTCACGCAGCGCTTCATTCAGGAGGCGCGCTCCGCGGCCCGGCTCTCGCACCCCAACGTCGTGAACGTGTTCGATCAGGGGCAGGATGCCGACTCGGCCTACCTCGTGATGGAGTACCTGCCCGGCATCACGCTGCGCGAACTGCTGCAGGAGTACTCGACGCTCACCGCCGAGCAGACGATGGACATCGCCGAGGCGGTGCTGTCAGGGCTCGCGGCGGCGCACCGGGCCGGCATCGTGCACCGTGACCTGAAGCCCGAGAACGTACTGCTCGCCGACGACGGCCGCATCAAGATCGGCGACTTCGGCCTCGCGCGCGCCGCTTCGGCCAACACCGCCACCGGCGCGGCACTGCTCGGCACGGTCGCGTACCTCTCCCCCGAACTCGTGACGCGTGGCATCGCAGACACCCGCAGCGACATCTACGCGGCGGGAATCATGATGTACGAGATGCTCACCGGCGAACAGCCGTTCAAGGGCGAGCAGCCGATGCAGATCGCGTTCCAGCACGCGAACGACACGGTGCCCGCTCCGAGCAGCGTCAACAACCGGGTGCCGGCCGAGCTCGATGAGCTCGTGCTGTGGGCGACCGCTCGAGACCCTGACGAGCGCCCCGCGGATGCCGGAGAACTGCTGCTGCACCTCACGGAGGTCCAGCAGCTGTTGCAGTCATCGCCGCAGCCCGTGACCGGCGCGCAACCGACCATGGTGCTCCCGGCATCCGCCACGACCGTGCTCGGCGCCACCGGGCCCAGCACAGCAGAGACGCAGGTGCTCGGTCCTCGCCGAACCGCGAGGACGGCCGCGCCGGAGACCCGTGCAGAGGAGCCGGCCGCGCGCCTCGGCACGCGCACGCGCGCTCGGCGCCGGCGCGGGTGGATCGCGCTGCTGCTCGTGCTCCTGCTCGCGGGAGCCGGAGTCGGCGCCGGCTGGTGGTTCGGTGCGGGCCCGGGCTCGCAGGTTGTGGTTCCCGACTCCCTCGCCGGCCTGACGCCGGACGCCGCCCGCGATGCTCTCACCGAACTCGGACTCGAGCCCACCGAGGCGACCGGCGAGATCCACGATCCGCTCATCGAACCCGGTCTTGTGGCAGCGACCGACCCCGCGTTCGGCAGCACCGTGAACCGCGGGACGACTGTGACCCTGCTCCTCTCGATCGGGCCGCAGATGCTGCCGCTGCCGACCGTGATCGGCACGCAGGAGGACGTCGCTCGCCCCGCGCTCGAGGGCGCCGGGTTCACCGTCGCCGAGGAGAGCATCACGTACTTCAATGCCGAGGCGCCCGCCGGGCAGGTCATCGACCTGTTGGATGCCGCGGGCTCGAGCCTCGCCTCAGCCACTGAGTACGGCGAGCTGCAGCAGACGACCCTCGTCGTCTCACTCGGGCCGATCCCGGACGTGGCAGGGTTGTCGCCCGAGGAAGCGCAGCAGGCGCTGGAGGCCGTGGGGCTGCGCAGCGTGCTCGGCGACTCGGAGTACAGCGACACCGTTCCGAAGGGGAACGTCATCCGCGCCATCATCCCCGAGGGACCGATATCCACGGGTGCCGAGCTCACGCTGATCACCTCACGCGGGGTCGAGCAGGTGGCAGTGCCAGACGTGGCCGGAGAGCCGTGGTCGAAGGCACGCAAGGTGCTCGAAGACGCGGGCTTCAAGGTGAAGTACAGCCCGATCGCCGATGTCGCGCCGGGGCAGTTCAGGGTGGAGAGCACTGATCCCGCCGGGGGCACGAGCGTCGACAAGGGCGCCACGGTCACGGTGCAATTGACCTTCCGCGGGTGACGGCCGGCATGGGGGAACGACTTCCGCCGACGGCATCCCTGCCATCCGGCGAGTCGGTCCTGAGCGAGGCGGAACGAAGGCGACTCACCCGCAGGCCGAGCGACCGGGCGATGATCGCGGCGCTGACCGCGACCGGTCTGCTGGCAGCCTTCATGCAGACGATCATCGTGCCGGTGCTCCCCCGCTTGCCCGAGCTGCTCGACACCTCGGTTGCCGATTCTCAGTGGGTGCTCATCTCGACCCTGCTCGCCTCTGCGGTGTCGACCCCGGTGAGCGGGCGCCTGGGCGATATGTACGGCAAGCGCCGTATGGTGCTGGTGCTGCTGGCGATCCTGGTCGCCGGCTCCCTCATCTCGGCACTCTCTTTCACGCTCATCCCGATGCTGGTGGGCCGCGTGCTGCAGGGCATCTCGCTGGGGGTGATCGCTCTTTCGATCAGCGTGCTCCGCGACGTGATCCATCCGAAGAACCTGCCTGGAGCGGTCGCGCTCGTGAGCGCGACGCTGGGTGTCGGCGGTGCGGTCGGCCTGCCGATCGCGGGCATGATCGCTGAGAACTTCGACTGGCATGTGCTCTTCTGGGCCGCAGCCCTCACCGGCGTCGTGCTCTTCGTGGTCGTGCTGTGGATCATTCCGGTGAGCACCTTGCGCACGGCCGGACGCTTCGACTACCTCGGTGCAGTGGGCCTCATGATCGGTCTGACCTGCCTGCTGCTCGCGGTTTCCAAGGGAGCGGACTGGGGCTGGACGAGCGCACCGACGCTCGCGCTCCTCGTGGGTGGGGCGGTCGTGCTGGTGGGCTGGGCCGCATACGAACTGCGCCACCCCTCGCCGCTCGTCGATCTTCGGGTCAACTCTCGGCGCCCGGTGCTCTTCACAAATCTGTCCTCCATCACCGTGGGCTTCGCGTTCTTCGTGACCTCAGCGACGCTGCCGGTGCTGCTGGAGGCGCCGACGGTGAACGGCATCGGTCTCGGCCAGCCTCTGCTCATAACAGCCCTCTGCCTCATGCCGAGCGGCCTCATGATGTTCTTCGTCTCGCCGCTCGCCGCGCGTCTGTCGACCGCTCGCGGCCCCAAGACGAGCCTGGTGCTCGGTTCAACCGTGATCGCGTTCGCGTTCGTGCTCGGCGCGTTGCTCATCACCGAGGTGTGGCATGTGCTGCTGGTCAGCACCGTCATGGGGATCGGCGTGGGCTTCGCCTACGCAGCCCAGCCGACGCTGATCATGAACTCGGTGCCGGCCACTGAGACGGCCGCGGCGAACGGTCTGAATGCCGTGATGCGCACGCTGGGCTCCGCTGTGTCTGCCACCGTCGTGGGGCTCATCCTGGCGGGGTCGCGCATCGATACGCCGCACGGTCCGCTGCCGACCGAGGACGCATACCGCACCGTCTTCGTGATGGGGGCGGCGGTCGTGGTCGTCGGCATCCTGCTCGCGCTGTTCATCCCGAGGCGCACTCAGGCGTACCAGCACACCTCGAGCATTCCGATCATCGAGGCCGGAGGCGAAGCGGACCCGCGAAGCTGACGCGCTGCCGCCGGGCCGGAACGAGGCGTTCCCGCTCGGCCCGGCAGCACGCCTGCATCAGCGCTTCGAGAGCTCCTCCGCCACCAGGAACGCGAGCTCGAGCGACTGCTTGTGGTTGAGCCGCGGGTCGCACAGCGACTCGTAGCGCGTCGCGAGCGTCGCCTCGTCGATGAACTCGGAACCGCCCATGCACTCGGTGACGTCGTCGCCGGTCAGTTCGACGTGGAGCCCGCCGGGATGCGTACCGACCGCGCGATGTGCCTCGAAGAAGCCCTTGACCTCGTCGACGATGTCGTCGAACCGTCGTGTCTTGTAGCCGGTCGGCGTAGTGATGCCGTTCCCGTGCATCGGGTCGGTGATCCAGAGCGGTTGCGCATCGCTGTTCTTGATCGCCTCGAGGAGCGGTGGCAGCGCCTCCCGGATCTTGCCGGCGCCCATGCGCGTGATGAACGTGAGCCGCCCGGGCTCGCGCTGCGGGTCGAGCTTGTCGATGAGCCGCAGCATGGTGTCGGGCGTCGTCGTCGGTCCGAGCTTGACGCCGATAGGGTTCCGCACGCGCGAGAAGAAGTCGACATGCGCGCCGTCGAGATCGCGCGTGCGCTCGCCGATCCAGATGAAGTGCGCGGAGGTGTCGTACGCCGTGCCTGTGCGGGAATCGATGCGGGTCATGGGCCGCTCGTAGTCCATGAGCAGTCCCTCATGACTCGAGTAGAAGTCGACGTGGCGCAGTTCGTCGAAATCGGCCCCGGCGGCCTCCATGAAACGGATGGCGCGATCGATCTCGCGGGCGAGCCCCTCGTAGCGCTGATTCGCCGGGTTCGCCGCGAAGCCCCGGTTCCAGCTGTGCACCTCGCGAAGGTCGGCGAACCCGCCCTGCGTGAATGCGCGGATCAGGTTCAGCGTGGACGCCGAGGTGTGGTAGCCGCGGAGCATTCGCGAGGGGTCGGCCTGGCGCGACTCGGGAGTGAAGTCGTAGCCGTTCACGATGTCGCCGCGGTATGCCGGAAGCGTCACATCGCCGCGCGTCTCGGTGTCGCTCGAGCGGGGCTTGGCGAACTGCCCGGCCATGCGACCGACCTTCACGACGGGCATCGACGCGCCGTACGTCAGCACGACGGCCATCTGCAGCATGGTCTTGACCCGGTCGCGGATCTGATCCGCTGTGGCTCCGGCGAAGGTCTCGGCGCAATCGCCGCCCTGCAGCATGAACGCCTCGCCGCGTGCGGCCTTGGCGATGCGCTCTCGAAGGTTGTCGACCTCGCCGGCGAAGACCAGCGGCGGCATGGTGGCGAGCTCGGCCACAACGGCTCCCACGGCATCCGCATCCGGCCATGCCGGCTGCTGCTTGATGGGAAGCGTGCGCCAATAGTCGAGCCCCGCCAACAGATCCGGATCTGCGAGCATGGCGGGTACGGACTTCGACACGGGTATTCCTTCAGTGAGTGAGTGGTGGGATGCCGACGGCGCCGCGCCCATTGACGCGTGCGCGCACTGGCGACGTTCGAGCAAGCCTATAGGAGCGCGTCCCACTCAGTGGCCCAGCATTCGGGCCGCGGCCGGCTCAAGCGGCCGGCTCGAGCGACCTCCCCGAGCGACCTCCCCGAACTCGCGAGCAGGGAGCGTCACCGTTTCGACGAGGGCGTGCGCTCCTTGACGCTCGACGCATAGACATCGACGTACTCCTGATTGCTCAGCTTGCGCAGCTCGTGCATGATCTCGTCGGTCACCGCGCGCAGGATGAACCGATCGCCCTCCAGCCCGCGGTAACGACTGAAGTCGAGCGGCTCGCCGAACACGACCCCGAGACGGCGGATCTTCGGCCAACGGCTGCCGATCGGCATGACCTCGTCGGTGGCGATCATGGCGACGGGCACCACGGGAACGCGCCCCTCGAGCACCATGCGCGCGATGCCGGTGCGACCGCGGTACAGCCGGCCGTCGGGGCTGCGTGTGCCCTCCGGGTAGATGCCGAGCTGCTCGCCTGCAGCGAGCACCTGGAGCCCCGTGTTGAGCGCCGCTTCAGAGGCTTTGCCGCCGGAGCGGTCGATCGGCAGTTGCCCGGCCGCCAGGAAGAACGAGCGAGTGAGCCACCCCTTCAACCCGCGCCCTGTGAAGTAGTCGCTCTTGGCGAGGAACGAGATTCGCCGGTCGAGCACGATCGGCAGAATGATCGAGTCGATGAACGAGAGATGGTTGCTCGCGATGATCACGGCGCCCTTGGACGGCACATGCTCCCGCCCGACGACCCACGGCCTGAACAGCGTGAGCAGAATCGGTGCGACGATCAGGTTCTTCATGAACCAGTAGAACATCCGGGTTTCCTCGCTGCTCTCGGCGGACGGCTCAACTGTACTGCGGCGCTGACGCCTCGCTATGAGGGCGGTGCTTCTGCCCTGGCGAGCTCAGCCGCTCCGATGACGCCCGCGTCGTTCGCGAATTGCGCGACGCGGAAGTCGGGCCGTGGCCGCCACTCTGCGGCCGGCGCAGCCGCGAAGTAGGCGCGGCGGATCGGTTCGAGCAGCAGCTCGCCCGCGACGGAGACTCCCCCGCCGATCACGAATCGTTCCGGGTCGAGCACTGCCCCGAGCGACGCGCAGCCGCGCCCGATGTTCTCTCCGAGACGCTCGAGCACCGCGAGCGCCGACGGGTCTCGGTCTTCGAGCAGGCGGATGAGAGCGGATGCCGGGAGCACCGGCTCACTTCCGCGCGCGCTCGCGAGGGCCGAACCGGGGCCCGCGGCATCCGCCGCCTCGTCTGCCATTCTCAACAGCGCGCTGCCCGAGCCGTACTGCTCGAAGCACCCGACCGCGCCGCACCCGCACGGAAGTCCGCCGGGCTGGAAGAGAGTGTGCCCGGGCTCCGCCCCTCCCCCGAAACCGCCGCGGAAGAGCTTGCCGTCGATGACGATCGCGCCGCCGATGCCCGTGCCGATCGTGAGCATCGTCATATGCGCGACACCTCGGCCGGCGCCGAAGCGGTACTCGGCCCAGCCCGCCGCATTGGCGTCGTTCTCGAGCACGATCGGCAGGCTCACGCGCTGTTCGAGGCGCTCTCGCAGCGGTTCGTTCCGCCAGGCGAGGTTCGGCGCCTGCACGATACGGGAACGCTGGGCATCGAGGAAGCCGGCGGCGGCCACTCCGACCGCGCGGGCGGGATGCGTGGCGGCCAATTCTTCGATGACGCCGGCGATCGCCTCCAGCACCGCGTCGACGTCGTCGGCCGGGGTGGCTCGTCGGCGTTCCTCCACGATGCGTCCGTCACTCGCGACGACGGCGCCGGCGATCTTGGTCCCGCCGATATCGATCCCGATGGTCAGCACCCGACCGAGTCTATTGACCGCTTCTCCGCGCGCCAGCGCCTCGGGCGCGCGCGAAGAGTGGGACGGTACAGTTGAGAGTACGTACCCCTATCGCCGAAACGGTGCCGAAGGAGTCCCCGTGAAGGAATATTCCGTACCCGCAGTCATCCCCGCGGACCCCGCGGCGAACACCACCGACCTGCTCCTGAAGCGCGTCGAGGAGACCCCGGACGCTCCGCTGTTCGCGCTGCAGCGGGAAGACGGTGAATGGGACGACATCTCGGCGCGCGAGTTCCTCGCACAGGTGCGGTCACTCGCGAAGGGGTTCATCGCTGCCGGCATCCAGCCCGGCGAACGCATCGCGCTCATGTCGAAGACCCGATACGAGTGGACGCTCATCGACTTCGCGGTCTGGTTCGCCGGCGCTGTGCTGGTGCCGGTGTACGAGACCTCGTCACCGAGCCAGATGAAGTTCAGCATCACCGATGCCGGTGCGACCGCGGCGATCCTCGAGACCGCCGACCACTTCGCGCGTTTCGACGAGATCGCCGGCGATGTGCCGCAGGTCAGCAAGGTCTGGCAGATCGACCTCGGGGATCTCGACAAGCTCATCGCCAGCGGCAGCGAGGTCGACGACGCCGAGGTCGAGCGCCGTCGCTCGCTCGCAAAGGGTTCCGACATGGCCACCCTGATCTACACCTCGGGCTCTACCGGCAAGCCCAAGGGCTGCGTGCTGACTCACTCGAACTTCGTCGAGCTCTCGCGGAACGCCGCGGAGGCGATGAAGGAGGTCGTGGCCCCGGGCGCATCGACGCTGCTGTTCATCACGACCGCGCACGTCTTCGCCCGCTTCATCTCGATCCTCGCGGTGCACGCCGGCGTCCGAGTCGGGCACCAGCCCGACACCAAGCAGCTGCTCCCGGCGCTCGCGACCTTCAAGCCGACCTTCCTGCTCGCCGTGCCGCGCGTGTTCGAGAAGGTGTACAACTCGTCGGAGCAGAAGGCGGAGGCCGGCGGCAAGGGCCGCATCTTCCGCAAGGCGGCCCACGTCGCGGTCGAGCACTCGAAGGCGCTCGACGCCGGCAAGGTGCCACTGGGCCTCAAGCTGCAGTTCGCGCTCTTCGACAAGCTCGTGTACAGCAAGCTGCGCGCAGCGCTCGGCGGGCGCGTGAAATATGCCGTCTCGGGCTCGGCGCCGCTCGGCCTGTACCTCGGCCACTTCTACCGGAGCCTCGGCATCAAGATCCTCGAGGGCTACGGGCTGACTGAGACGACCGCACCGGCGACGGTGAATCTGGTGACGAAGTTCAAGATCGGCACGACAGGCCCGGCGCTGCCGGGCACCGGCATCCGTGTCGACGACGACGGTGTCATCTGGGTGAAGGGCGTCAATGTCTTCGCCGGGTATTGGAACAACCCCGAGGCGACTGCAGCGTCGTTCGACGGCGAGTGGTACAACACCGGCGATATCGGTGAGCTCGACGACGACGGCTACCTGGTCATCACGGGCCGGAAGAAGGAGCTCATCGTGACCGCCGGCGGCAAGAACGTCGCCCCGGCCGCGCTCGAGGATCCGATCCGTCAGAACCTGCTGGTCGGGCAGGTCATCGTCGTGGGCGATCGCAAGCCGTTCGTGTCTGCGCTCATCACGCTCGACACCGAGATGCTCCCGGTGTGGCTGCACAACAATGGTGAGGATGCCGGAATGAGCGTCGAGACCGCGGCGAAGCACCCGAAGGTGCTCGCCGAGTTGCAGCGCGCGATCGACGACGCGAATCAGCGCGTCTCGCGGGCGGAATCGGTGCGGAAGTTCACGGTGCTCACCGATGAGCTCAGCGAAGCGACCGGACACCTCACGCCGAAGCTGAGCATCAAGCGCGACCGCATCCTCGCCGACTACGCCGACGTCATCGAGCAGATGTACTCGGCGCAGCCCGAGACGCAGGGGCACTCCCTGGCGCACTGAGCTCCGGCTCAACCGACGAACGGGCCCGGGCACGAGGTTTCTTGTGCCCGGGCCCGTTCGTCTCCCTGTGAAGGCGCCAGCCGCGGCGCGCCGGTACCCGCGTCAGTACCAGGGCGCGTTGCGGATCTGCCGCATCGCTTCGCGCTTCGTCTCGCCCTCGAGTCCCTCGATGAAGAGGTGACCATCGAGGTGATCGCACTCGTGCTGCAGTGCCTGTGCCATGAGGCCCTCGCCCTGCAGCTCCACCGGATTGCCGTCGAGATCGATGCCGGTGACGCGCGCGAAGGGATAGCGACGGCGCGGGAACGACAGGTTCGGCACTGAGAGGCAGCCCTCGCCGACCAGCTCGGGCTCACCAGCGAGTTCCGCGATGACGGGGTTGAGGATGTAGCCGATCTCACCGTCGACGTTGTAGCTGAATGCCCGCAGATTGACGCCGATCTGGCAGGCGGCGACGCCCGCCCGGCCAGGCACTTTCACCGTGTCGACGAGGTCGTCGACGAGGGCGCGCACCCGGGGGTCGGCAGGGTCGACCGGATCGGATGGTGATCGGAGTACCGGGTCTCCGAATACACGGATGTCGCGCACAGCCATGGGTGTCTGGTCCTCCGAACGAGCGAACGCGCTGGGCATCGGGCGAGGGCGTGTGGAGCCTTCGCCGCCGTGCAGCAGCGCGATGGAACTGAGAGCGCAAGCCGATCCCGGCCGGCGCGGCGATGCGAGCAACGTTCGCCGACTCGGCGAGCGATCCACGCGGGTCGCGGTGGACGCCGCTCACCGAAGCGAACGGCATCCACCGCTATCCAATCGTAGTTACGATGCCCGCTGCGACGGGGTCTCCTGCCCGTCAGCGCGCTCCGGGGACTGCGCATCGGTCCGCGCCGGCTCGATCTCGACGAGCAGGTCACCCGCCTCGACCTGCTGTGTTCCGGCGATCGGGATGCGGACGATGGTGCCGGCCACGGGGGCGGTGATCGACGCCTCCATCTTCATCGCCTCGATCGTCGCGACCGCCTGCCCCGCACTGACCAGTGCGCCGGGCGTGGCCTGGATCGTGACCACACCCGCGAAGGGTGCGGCCACGTGGCCGGGCTTCGACGCATCCGCGCGTTCTGCGGCTCGCTCCTCGACCTTCACCGAGCGGTCGCGCACCGGAACCGGACGCAGCTGACCGTTGAGCGAGGCCATGACGCTGCGCTGGCCCTTGTCGTCGACCTCGCCGATCGCCGTGAGGCTCACGAAGAGGTTCACGCCCGGCTCGATCTGCACGACGTGCTCGGCCTCCGGCTTGAGCCCGTACAGATAGTCGACCGTACTCACGACCGAGAGGTCGCCGTACTCCTCGCGGAGCTGCTCGAACTGCTTGGTGGGCTGCGGGAATAGGAGACGGTTGAGGGTGCTGCGACGCTGAGCGGCTTCGCCGCCGAGCGCCGCGCGGTCGTCGTCGGTGAGATCGGTGACGCCCAGCTTCACGGTGCGCCCTTCGAGCACCTTCGAGCGGAAGGGCTCCGGCCAACCTCCCGGGAGATCGCCCAGCTCGCCGGCCATGAATCCGATCACCGAGTCGGGGATGTCGTACTTCTGCGGGTTCTGCTCGAAGTCGGCCGGGTCGGCGTCGATGGCGGCCAGGTGCAGGGCGAGATCGCCGACCACCTTGCTCGACGGGGTGACCTTCGTCGGCCGGCCGAGCATCCGATTCGCTGCGGCGTACCAGTCCTCGATCTTCTCGAAGTGGTCGGCGAGCCCGAGCGCGATCGCCTGCTGGCGCAGATTCGACAACTGCCCGCCGGGGATCTCGTGGCGGTACACCCGGCCGGTGGGGCCGGGCAGACCGGATTCGAACGGACGGTACACGCGGCGCACCGCTTCCCAATACGGCTCCAGGTCGGAGACCGCGTCGAGCGAGAGGCCGGTGTCGCGATCCGTGTGCGCGACCGCCGCGACCAGCGCCGACATCGACGGCTGGCTCGTGGTGCCCGACATGGGAGCACTCGCTGCGTCGACGGCATCCGCGCCGGCCTGTGCCGCTGCGAGCAGCGTCGCCAACTGCCCGCCCGCAGTGTCGTGCGTGTGCACATGCACTGGCAGGTCGAAGCGGGCTCGCAGCTCCCTGACGAGCACCGACGCTGCGCCCGCGCGCAGCAGCCCGGCCATGTCCTTGATGGCGATGATGTGCGCGCCGGCCTCCACGATCCGCTCGGCGAGCCGGAGGTAGTAGTCGAGCGTGTACAGATCTTCGTCAGGGCTCAGCATGTCGCCCGAGTAGCACAGGGCCACCTCGGCGACCGTGGAGCCCGTGGCGAGCACGGCATCGATCGCGGGGCGCATCTGGTCGACGTCGTTGAGCGCGTCGAAGATGCGGAAGATGTCGACGCCGGTGGCCGCCGCTTCTCGCACGAACGCGTCGGTGACCTCGGTCGGGTACGGCGTGTAGCCGACGGTGTTGCGTCCGCGCAGGAGCATCTGCAGGTTGATGTTCGGGAGCTGCTCCCGGAAGAGCGCGAGTCGCTCCCACGGGTCCTCGCCGAGGAAGCGCAGCGCGACGTCGTAGGTCGCACCGCCCCAGGCTTCGACCGACAGCAGTTGCGGAGTCAGGCGAGCGACATGAGGCATCACCGCCGCGAGGTCCTTGGTGCGCACGCGCGTCGCCAGCAGCGATTGGTGGGCGTCACGGAACGTCGTGTCAGTGACGGCCAGCGCTCGTTGCGCTCGAAGGTCTGCCGCGAACCGCACCGGGCCGAGCTCGAGCAGCCGCTGACGCGAACCGGCGGGCGCGGGTGCCTCCAAGTCGACGGCGGGCAGCTTCTCGGCGGGATCGATGAGGCCCTCGCCAGAGCCGTACGGCTGGTTGACGGTGACATCGGCGAGCCAGTTCAAGATCTTGGTGCCGCGGTCTCGCGAGCGATTGCCGCTCAGCAGCTGCGGACGTTCATCGATGAACGCGGTGGAGAGGTCACCCTCGATGAAGGCCGGGTCGTCGAGCACGGCCTGCAGGAACGGGATGTTCGTCGACACGCCGCGGATGCGGAACTCGGCGAGGCCGCGGCGGGCCCGGCGCACCGCCGACGCGAAGTCGCGGCCGCGGGTCGTCATCTTCGCGAGCATCGAGTCGAAGTGCGGGCTCACTTGGGCGCCCGAGGCGATCGTGCCGCCATCGAGACGGATGCCGGCGCCACCGGGCGACCGGTACGTGGTGATCTTGCCGGTGTCGGGCCGGAAGCCCTGCGCCGGGTCTTCAGTGGTGATACGGCACTGCAGCGCTGCCCCGTGCATGGAGATCGCCGACTGATGCAGGCCGAGATCGTCGAGGGTCTCCCCTGCCGCGATCCGCATCTGCGACTGCACGAGATCGACGTCGGTGATCTCTTCGGTCACGGTGTGCTCGACCTGGATGCGCGGGTTCATCTCGATGAAGACGTGCTGGCCGGCGCGGTCGCCGATCGTGTCGACGAGGAACTCGACGGTTCCGGCGTTCACGTAGCCGATCGACTTCGCAAACGCCACAGCGTCTCGGTAGAGCGCCTGCCGCAGTTCATCGCTGAGGTTCGGCGCGGGAGCGATCTCGACGACCTTCTGGTTGCGACGCTGCACGGAGCAGTCGCGTTCGAAGAGGTGCACGGTCTCGCCGGTCTGGTCGGCCAGCACCTGCACCTCGATGTGCCGAGGGCGAAGCACTGCCTGCTCCAGGAACATGGTGGAGTCGCCGAACGCGCTCCCGGCTTCGCGCATCGCGGCTTCGAGTGCGGGACGCAACTCCTCACGCGTGTCGACCCGGCGCATGCCGCGGCCTCCGCCACCGGCCACGGCCTTCGCGAAGACGGGGAAGCCGATCTCGTCGGCCGCAGCGAGCAGCACGCCGACGTCGGTCGTCGCGGGAGACGACTTGAGCACCGGCACGCCCGCAGCGACGGCGTGCTCTTTGGCGGTCACCTTGTTGCCGGCCATGTCGAGCACGCTCTTCGGTGGACCGATGAACGCGATGCCGTGCTCGGCGGCCGCCTGCGCGAGGTCGGGGTTCTCTGACAAGAATCCATAGCCCGGGTAGATGGCGTCTGCGCCACTGAGCTTCGCCACGCGGATGATCTCGTTCACGTCGAGGTATGCACGCACAGGGTGCCCCACCTCGCCGATCTGATACGCCTCGTCCGCCTTCAACCGGTGCATCGAGTTGCGGTCCTCATATGGGAACACCGCGACAGTGCGCGCACCGAGTTCATAGGCGGCGCGGAATGCACGAATAGCGATTTCGCCGCGGTTCGCGACAAGAATCTTCTTGAACATTGAGCCCCTTCCAGTCGGGTTGAGCATACTGATCGGGCGAACCCCGCGTTTCGCACGCGCTCCCAGCAAGATTTAGGGCTTTTAAGTCTCGGGAAGGTATCGTCTCTTCTCGTGCATGTACTGAGCGTGAGCTCCCTCAAGGGGGGCGTCGGGAAGACCACCGTCACGCTGGGCCTTGCGTCGGCGGCGTTCGCCAAGGGTCTTCGCACGCTCGTGGTCGACCTCGACCCGCAGTCGGATGTCTCGACCGGCATGGACGTGCAGGCTGCGGGCCACCTCAACATCGCCGATGTGCTGACCTCTCCCAAGGAGAAGACGGTGCGACAGGCCATCGCGCCGAGCGGCTGGACTCGTGGCCGCCCGGGCAAGGTCGACGTGCTGATCGGCAGTCCCTCCGCGATCAACTTCGACGGACCCCACCCGAGCATCCGCGACATCTGGAAGCTCGAGGAGGCGCTCGCGCACGTCGAGTCGGAGTACGACCTGGTTCTCATCGACTGCGCGCCTTCCCTCAACGCTCTGACACGCACCGCGTGGGCTGCGAGCGACCGAGTCGCGGTCGTGACCGAGCCCGGCCTGTTCTCGGTCGCAGCAGCAGACCGCGCCCTCCGCGCGATCGAGGAGATCCGCCGGGGCCTCTCCCCTCGGCTGCAGCCGCTCGGCATCATCGTGAACCGCGCCCGCGTGCAGTCGCTCGAGCACCAGTTCCGCATCAAGGAGCTGCGCGATATGTTCGGCCCGCTCGTGCTGAGCCCGCAGCTGCCTGAGCGCACCTCGCTGCAGCAGGCGCAGGGCGCGGCGAAGCCGCTCCACGTGTGGCCGGGCGAGAGCGCGCAGGAGATGGCGCATAACTTCGACCAGCTGCTCGAGCGAATCGTGCGGACGGGGCGCATCGAGCTTTCCGCGTAGCGCGCTGGAGCTTGGAGCGAAGGCCATTTCTGGCCTTCGCCGCGACGACAGCGCCGGATGCCGTCTCGGCATCCGGTTTCTGCGCGGGGGTTTCACTCGTCTGATCGCCGCGACGGCGATCAGCGCTGGCGAGCTTTCGGCCTGAGGGCCTTACAGACCCAGTCTGCATCGCCGCAACGAAAGAGACGGATGCCGAAGCATCCGTCTCGTGGGTGGCGTGTGTCAGGCGGTCTTCGAGCGTGACGCGCGGCGTGCGGCCAGTTCGTCCATCGGGTCTTCGCGCGCCGTGTCGAACTCCACGAGGCTCGTCTCGACCTCTCGCAGCACCTTGCCGACGGCGATGCCGAACACTCCCTGACCGCGGCTGACGAGGTCGATCACCTCGTCGTTGGACGTGCAGAGGTACACGCTCGCACCGTCGCTCATGAGCGTCGTCTGTGCGAGATCATGGATGCCGGCTTCGCGCAGCTGGTTGACCGCCACGCGGATCTGCTGCAGCGAGATGCCGGTGTCGAGAAGTCGCTTCACGAGCTTCAGGACGAGGATGTCGCGGAACCCGTAGAGCCGCTGCGAACCCGAGCCGGCTGCTCCCCTGACTGTCGGCTGCACCAGGTCGGTGCGTGCCCAGTAGTCGAGCTGCCGGTAGCTGATGCCCGCCGCGCGCGCAGCCACGGCCCCGCGATAGCCGGCTGCGTCGTCGAGCTCAGGAAGACCGTCGGTGAAGAGCAGTCCGAGGTCGTAGCGCTGTTCCTCGCTACGGCTGAGTTCGCTCATGGCACTTCCTAACCTTCATGTTGAAGTTGATACTTCGCGGGAGTGATCCCACCGTATCGAACCCCTCGCCCATCTCGGCCTCGGTCGTGAAAAACGATGCGGCGTGTCGAACGCCCGGTCGCTTATCCGTCCATCCGGGTGAGCGCCGTCCTGATCAGGCTACCCCTGACCACCTCCAATTGAGCCGCGATCTCTCGCGCGAGCTCGGCCGCCTTGGCGCGGCTGGAGGCATCGTTCCGCTTGGCGATCGGAACGAGGGCGCTCTCGATGAGACCGAGCTCTCGCTCGGCCGCCGCCCGGAACGTACGGAGATGCCGCGGCTCGATGCCGCTCCGCTGCAGCTCGACCAGTGCGCGCAGCACGCTCAGCGCCTCTTCGTTGAAGAGGTCGCTCGGGGCGATGAGCGAGGCTGAGATCGCGTCGCCGAGCAGCATGGGCGTCGCACCCGCTTCTCGCACGAGCTCCTCGCGGGTGAACCTGCGCTCGGCGATGAGCATGGAGGGCAGCGCCACATCGGGGCGCCCGGGGAACTCGGGCTGGCGGCCGGCATCCAGTTCGTCGAGGTAGCTGCGGATCACCTTCAACGGCAGGTAGTGGTCGCGCTGCATCGAGAGAATCAGCCGCAGCCGCTCGAGATCGGCCTGCGAGAACTTGCGGTACCCCGATTCGGTGCGTGCGGGCGACACGAGCCCCCGCTCCTCGAGGAAGCGCAGCTTCGACGGCGTGAGTTCGGGGAAGTCGGGGTTCAGTCGTGCGAGGACTTGGCCGATGCTGAACTGCGCGCGGGTAGGGGCCGGTGCTGCCGCGACTCGCGCGGCCGCAGAGCGCGCCACTAGCGGGCCGCCGGGCTGGTCAGGTCGAGGCGCGACGCATAGAACGTCAGCCGGTACTTGCCGACCTGCACCTCGCCGCCATCGACGAGCGTCGCCGAGTCGACACGCTGGCCGTTGTAGTACGTGCCGTTGAGGGAGCCGAGATCGCGCACCTCGAACTTGGTTCCGACGCGCACGAAATCCGCGTGCTTGCGCGACACCGTGACGTCGTCGAGGAAGATGTCGGCGTCGGGGTGACGACCGGCGGTGGTCACATCGGCATCGAGCAGGAACCGAGCACCGACATTCGGTCCGCGGCGAACGATGAGCAGAGCAGAGCCTGAGGGAAGCGCCCGGAGCGCCTCCTGCTCCTCGGTGGAGACCCCCGCCTCCATCGCAGAGAGCAGTGCACCGAAGTCGTGGTTGAACGTCGCGGTCGTCTCGTTGTCACGCGCGACCGTATCGGCGGGCGGCTCAGACTTCTGCGGCGCGGCGTCGGGTTCCTTGGACGCGCGCTCACGACCATCGTCAGTGCGATCGTCGAATCCGGCGTCAGCCATCGTGAACCCCTCCTGTAACCAGCGTATCGAAGCATTGTCGCGCTCGAAGCCGAGCGCAGGAACCAAGCGCGACGGTCGTTTCCTGAACGTCACGGCAGCGCCAGCTCCAAGCGTCGCTGCGTCGTCCGGGTCACGGATGCCGCAGCGCACGTTCGCACTACGGGCTTCCCTGCGAAGCACGCAGCAGCGATCGTGAACGACCAGCCTAGGGGAACGGCCGGGGCGAATGGAAGGCGTCGCTCTGGGGCGGTGGCAGGGCCGCCCCAGAGCTGTCGCAGCATCCGTCGAGCTCAGAACATCGACTCGCCGATGAACCCGCCTTCAGCGCAGCCAGGAGGCACGGCGAAGACCGCCGATCCGATCGGCGTGGTCCACACATTGAGCAGGTCGAGTTCGTCGAGCCGCCGCTGGATGGGCACGAACTGCCGCTCGGGATCGGCTTGGAATGAGCCGAAGAGCAGCCCTGCCGAACCCTCCGGAGTCTCGTAGTTGTAGGCCCGGCGGAAGATCCTCTCTCGAACGTCGCCGGTGCGAGCCCGACGAATGTGAGCGAACGCGGGAATGGCCGGCAGCCCGATCGCATTCGTCGCCGTGAGATCTGGCTCGTCGTGCTCGTCGGCTCCGGTCAGCGGCGCCCCTGTGGCGAGCGTGCGCCCCACTGATTGCTCTCGCGCCGGCCGGTCGAGTTCGTCCCAGGCATCCAGATCCATGGCAATGCGCCTCAGCACGAGACTCGTTCCTGCGCTGAGCCAGCCGGCATCGTCGACCCACACCAGACGGTCGAAGTCGTCTGAGCCCGGCTGAGGGTTCACGGTGCCATCGAGCTGCCCGAAGAGGTTGCGCATGGTCGCACCCGGTCGTTCGGTTCCGTGTGCGCGCCGGAAGCCCGGTTGCACCCATCGCACCGTGGTGAACGCGCGCGCGTCTTTTCGCAGCATCCGCAGTGCGTGCGCTAGCGTGACCGGGTCGTCGCTCGCGAGCTGCAGCATGAGATCGCCATCGCTCCACCGCGCTTCGAGCCGGTCGATCCCGAACGATGGCAGCGGCCCCAGCCAGGAAGGAACCTTGCCGGGGTCGACACGCTCGACGAGTCGCGGTCCGAACCCGAAGGTGACGGTGAGATTCGCCGGGTGCTCGGCCAACTCGGGCTCCTGGTCGCCGAGCGGCGGCCGCCCGGCGGTCAACCTGGCCGCATCGTCGGTGAGCAGCACGAGCAGGCGGCGGATGCCGTCACGATCGACGTCATCGCGCAAATCGAACGCGATGAACACCGCGTGCGCCTGCGGCGGCGTCGCGATTCCGGCTTGGTGCGCCCCGAAGAACGGAGCGATGGAAGAACCAGCGACATCCGCTCTGCCCGACTCGGACGCGGCGACCATGGCCCGAGCGGCACGATCGCCGCCGAGCGCCACTGCGGCACCGGCAGCCGCGGCGACGCCTCCCGCGAGAAGGTGCCGCCGCGAGACGCCCCGCTCGCTCCGCGTCCGGGAGTCGGTGATGCGCTCGGCGGGCATCAGTGGTCCTCGCCGCCGTGATCGTGATCGCCGTCGTGGCCGTGATCGTGATCGCCGTCGTGGTCGTGGTCGCCGTAGTTCTCGTTCGCGCCCGCGTACTCCTTCACGATCGCCACGTGATCGCTGCTCGACCCGTCGGCGAAACGCAACGTGAACGCCACGCTCTCCCCCGGCTTCAGGTCTCGCTCGAGTTGCATGAGCATGAGATGGTCACCTCCCGGCGCAAAGGTGCGCGTGCCGTTCGCCGGGATCTCGAAGCCGTCCTGCTTCTCGCGCATGACGCTCGCCCCGCGATCGTCGATGACGATCTCGTGCAGTTCGGCGACACCGGCAACCGTGCTCTCGACACCGGTGACCGTGACGAGCGAGTCGGAGGCATTGACCGCCTCGGCGAAGATGCCGGTCATGCCGTCGGCCTGCAGGGCAGCCTTGGCCCAGACGTCATGGAGTTCGATCTTCTCCGCTTCCGTGCCTCGTGCGCCGGCCTGAGGGGCGCACGATGCGAGCGAGAGGCCGGCGGCGATCGCCAGAGCCGCCGCGGCGAGTACCGAGCGGCTCCGACGGGCGCGAGCGATGCTCGGCTTCTCGTGCGTATCGAGGATGCCATGGGCGAGGGTGTTCGTGTTCGTGTTCGTGTTCAAGGGTTGCTCCTTCGGCCGCCCGACGGGCGGCATCGCGCTGCCGCAGGCGGCGTCGCGCCGGCTCAGGCGGCGTCGAACGCGTCAGCGGCGCGCGAAATCGTGATGGTCGGTCTGATCAGACAGACATCACGGGAGGCCCGCGATAGCGAGCGGCGCCACCGATCGTGACGGAGACGGGGCGGAGCGGAGCGGTGAACGATGTGAGCAGGCGCGCCGGCGAGAGGCGGATCGGTCGCAGCGGCTGCGACATCCGCTCGACCCGCCAGCCGAGTGCGAGTTCGAACAGGCGCCACAGAGTCGACTCGCCATGCCGCAGCGCGAGCACCGTGACCACGGCGGCAGCGAGGTGCGCGACCCACATGACGGCGTCGTCATGCCCCGCGTGGGCGTCGACGGCGCTGACAGCCGCTCCCTGCGTTGCGCCGAGATCAGCGAGCGTCACCAGGTGATGAGCGTGGTTCTGAGTGGACGCCCGCGCTGCCGAACCGGCGACGTAGCTGTGCTGCGGCCCGAACAGCGTGAAGAGGCCGTGGAAGATCGCCTGGCTCAGCACCACCGCGGCGACGAGCGCGGCCCAGCTGAGCTTGCGACCGGCCAGGGGAACGGAGACGAGCGCCGCTCCCGCGAGACCGAGCACGAGCGCGAGAACACTGGGAGCCGCACCATCGGCGATGCCGTGTGAGAGCGCGGCGGTGAGCACGGCGAGCGTGGCGGCAAGCAGCCCGCGACCCAGTCGCGCGTGTCGGCTGATGTTCACCGGCCCTGCCTTTGTCGTCGCCCGATGTCGCAGAGCTCCGGAGCGCTGCAGTCGTGCGCCCCCGCAGCACTGCAGTTGCGGCTCAGTCTAGCGTCGGCGCACCCGAGAGCGAGCGAGCACGGCATGCGCTCACGGGCCGAACGACCAGGTCACTTCAGCGAGGGTCGCCGACCGCGTCGCCGGCTGCTTCGCCGTCGCGAGCCGCGACGAGGTCGGCGATGACGATCTTCTGCATCGTGTACAGGGCCGCGTTGATACGAGCGACGGCCGCGGAGTCGCTCGTCGAGATCAAGTCGACATATGCCTTCGGCACGACCTGCCATGAGAGCCCGAACCGGTCCTTCAACCAGCCGCACGGGCCGGGAGCTCCTCCGCCGGCGGTGAGCGCTTCCCAGTAGTAGTCGGTCTCAGCCTGGTCGGCTGTTTCGATCGAGAGAGAGATCGCCTCGGTGAATGGGAAGTCGGTACCACCGTTGAGCGCCTGGAACCGCTGCCCCGCGAGCTCGAACTCGACCACGAGAGCGGTGCCCTCCGGCATCCGGTCGTCCGGTCCGTAGCGCGACACCGAGAGCACGCGCCCCTCCCTGAATACCGAGCAATAGAACATCGCTGCTTGCTCGGCTTCTTCGTTGAACCACAGGCACGGCGTGATCTTCTGCATGGCGTTCATCGTGCTCTCCGGCCGTCCGCGGCACCAGAGCCGAACGGCCTTGCGCCTCTTCCTCTCCCAGCGCTCGGTCTTCGAGGCAGCTCAGTCCTCGGAGTGGTGATAGCCGCGGCGGCTCGCCAACAGGTCGATCTCTGGACGGTTGGCGACGTACCGCTCGACGTCATCGATCAACTCGACCAGGTGCTGCCTCGCCGATGAGGCGGCGCAGACTCCGACCGCCACACGGCGGTGCAGATCGAGATGGTCGACTTCGGATGCCGAGAGCTGGAACTTGCGGCGGAGATCGGCGATCAGGGGCCGCACGTAGGAGCGCTTCTCCTTCAGCGAATGCACATCGCCGAGCAGGATGTCGAACTCGATCCACCCGACCCACATGCCCATGGCCTCAGGATGGCATTGCGCACCAGCATCGGGCGAGAGGCGCACACCTCAGTCGGCCGCGCCGGACGCCTCGCCGCCGGGTTCGGCGACGCTCTCGCCCATGCCGGAACCCGCGGCGCCCTCCCCCGCCCCGGCGATATTGACCATCCAGTTGATGCCGAAACGGTCGCGCAGCATGCCGAAGCTGTCGCCCCACGGCGCCTGGGCAAGCGGTTCTCGGACTTCTCCGCCCTCGAGCAGCTTCTCCCAGTAGCCCCTGAGCAGTGCATCGTCGCCGGCCGGGCCGCTGAGAGAGAGCGAGATGCTCGAACCGCCGTTGTAGTCCATGCCCGGGGGCGTATCGGCAGCCATGAGGGCGAGCCCTCCCGGGGCCATCAACTGCGCGTGCATGACCATGTTCGAGTGCGCAGGGTCGTCAGTGATACCGAACTCGCCGAAGGTGCTGAGCGTCAGATCGCCGCCGAAGACCGACTGGTAGAACGTGATCGCCTCACGCGCATTGTCGCGAAACTGCAGATAAGCGTTGAGCTGCGCCATGGCGTCCTCCAAGACTCCTTGGGAAATAGTGTTCGCGCCGACAGCCCTCGCCAAGGCACCGCAGGGCACGGCCGGCGCCGCCATTCTGTGCGCTCCGCGAGGCTCGCGCCAGACTTCCGCGTACGTCGGAGACCGCACCCCCCAAAACGCGGGAAGTTCCGCGCCGACGACACCGCTGACGGCATCCGGCGCAGTACCGTACTCTCGCCGCACCCGCGGCGCCCCGATCATCCCCCGCACCCGCACGCCCGCTCATGTCGTCGATCGCGATCGCTCGACAGCGAGGTGACGCGTTCCCGAACAGCTCAGGAGCACGAGTGACGACGCTCGACACCACTCAGACCACCCCAGAAGCCGCGCAGCCGTCCGCGTCGGAGGGGCCCGATCGCGGCTTCAGGCTCGCCGACCTCTTCGGCAACACCGAGTTGGTGATCGTGATCCTGCTGGGCGTCGCATCGGTGTTCACCGCCTGGGCGACCTTTCAGGCCGCCCTCTACGGCGGTATGACGGACTCGTCGTATGCGAAGGGCCAGAGCGCGCAGACCGAGGCGGAGTCGCTCTACCTCGAGGCGAACCAGCTCTTCGTGCAGGACGTGCAGACCTTCGCGCGGCTCACCGAGCTCACGGTCGACATGGAGAACCCCGACCCGGCGATCGCCGCAGCCGCGTCAACGAAGTTCGACACTCTGCACTTCGTCTCGGTCGATGAAGTGCTCGACGCAGCCATGATCTGGTCGCAGGAGCAGGATGCGGCCGACGGCTACGTCGGGCCGTTCGACTCGGAAGAGTACTTCGCCGCCCGCTTCGGCGCCTGGCAGGAGCAGGACAGCGCCAGCGCCGCGATGATCGAAGAGGGCGACCTCTACAACGCCTACTCCGACCGTCTCGAGCTCAACACCACGCTCATGGCCATCACGCTGTTCCTGCTCGGTGTCGCGGCGGTCGTCAAGCGCCGGCGCACGCAGTGGACGCTCATCGCGTTCGGCAGCGGCATCTTCGCGATCGCGGCGGTGCTCACCGCGATCGTGCCGGTGACCTGGCTCGGCTGACTGCTCGGCTGAACCAATGGCGGGCTGCGCCCGGCGAACCACCGAGAAGGCGAACTGCCAGCCCCCTCACGGCAAGCGGGGTTAGGCTCGGAACCAGCGATCGGCGTTCTGCCTTTGGCGTACGTGCGGCTCTCGCCGCTGCGGCTCTGGCCGCCGATTCATTGGGTTTCTCATCTCCACCACTCATTCCACCCCTGGTCTGACCTCGACCCTCGGAGCCGTGCGCGGCACCACCCCCAAGACCGACCGTCAGAACATCACGCAGTCGTACACCGCCGTCTCGCGCGTGATCAAGGAATCAGGACTGCTTCGCCGCACGCACCGGTTCTACGCGATGCTCGGGCTCGGACTGACGGCCGCGCTCGTCGGCGCGGGCTTCGGCTTCGTGCTGCTCGGCGACAGCTGGCTCCAGCTGCTCATCGCCGGGGCCCTCGGCGTGATCTTCACCCAGTTCGCCTTCCTCGCTCATGAGGCCTCGCACCGCCAGGTGCTGCATTCGGGCCCGGCGAACGATCGGCTCGGACGGTTCCTCGCGACCTTCGTCGTCGGCATGAGCTACGCGTGGTGGATGAACAAGCACACGAGGCACCACGCGAACCCGAACAAGGTGGGCAAGGACCCCGACATCGAGTTCGACACCATCTCGTTCATCGAGCAGGATGCCGCCAGGCAACGCGGCATCATCGCCCTGATCACGCGCAAGCAGGGCTACCTGTTCTTCCCGCTGCTGCTGCTCGAAGGCTTGAACCTGCACTACCGCTCCGTCCGAACCCTGTTCGCGCGCGGGCCGGTGAAGGGCCGGTGGGTCGAGCTCACTGCGATCGCGGTTCGGTTCGCGCTGTACCTCACCGTGATCTTCGCGAGCCTCCCGCTCGGCATGGCCTTTGCCTTCCTCGGTGTGCAACTCGCGGTCTTCGGCGTCTACATGGGCGCCTCGTTCGCGCCCAACCACAAGGGCATGCCGATCATCGGAGCCGACGAGAAGCTCGACTTCTTCAGCAAGCAGGTGCGCACCTCGAGAAACATCAGCGGCGGCTGGTGGGCTTCGGCGCTCATGGGCGGCCTGAACTACCAGGTCGAGCACCACTTGTTCCCCAATATGCCCCGGCCGCACCTCGCGCGAGCACGCACAATCGTGCGCGAGCGTTGCCAAACGCTGGGCGTGCCCTACACTGAGACGAATCTGATTCGCTCGTACGCGATCGTCATCGAGTACTTGAATCGGGTCGGCCTCGCCGCACGTGATCCGTTCGACTGTCCCATGGTCAATCGGTTCCGCCGGGTGTGAGGCTGTCACCACAGACTTTCGATGAGCGCCAACGAAGGCGCGAATCTCAATAGGAATCGACGCAGTATCTTCATCGCATCACCCTCCGCCGCACATGGCCAGTGCTCGGCGTCGTCGCGCACGGCTCTTCGTGCCGCCGCGCCCTTCACGACCCCGGCCACTCGCCGTTCGAGCTGCGTCATCGCGGCGCCGACGGCCTCCGGCGCACAGGATCACGGCATCCGGTCGCTGGAATGCCTGCTCGAGCAGCGCCTCGTCGCTGTCTCATCGGATGCCGAGCGCATCCCCACGCACGTCTGCGCCCCCGCGGCGCGGCCGAACGGGCCGCAGTCGCGGCTCGACTCAACAACAAGAAAGAAAACATCATGGCCACTGGCACCGTGAAATGGTTCAACGCGGAAAAGGGCTTCGGCTTCATCACCCCTGACGACGGCAGCGCCGACGTGTTCGCGCACTTCAGTGCGATCGAGAGCAACGGCTACCGCAGCCTCGAGGAAAACCAGCGCGTCGAGTTCGAGACGGCACGGGGCCCCAAGGGGCTTCAGGCGGAGAAGATCCGCTCCATCTGAGCTGAATGATGTGGTGCCGAGGCACCACATCTCCTGCGGCGTGCGGGGCGTCTCTGATGACGCGTCCCGCACGCCGCTTCGCCTTGCGCGCTCACCCCGCCCACGCGACAGTCGACAGCAGTGCGAGCGCCGATTGACGCGAGTCCAACCGCGTGTGCTGCACGACGACGGGCACGTCACTGCGGATCACGGCCGCATAGTCGGTATCGCGTGGCACGTCCTCGGGATCGCTCAGGTCATTGAAGCGCTGGTGCAGTGTGCGTCGCGGTTGCACGGTGAGCCGGTACGGCCCAGCGGGTTCGCGGTCGCTGAAGTAGATGGTGATCTCCACGTTCGCGGGAGAGTCCGAAGCGTTGAGGATGCAGGCCGTCTCGTGACTCTCGAGCGCCGGCGATCCGCCGGTGCCGCCAGAGGGGATGTGCCCCTCCGCGATCACCCATTCGGTGCGTCCGATCGCGTTGCGCTGATCGGCTGTCTCGTGCGCTTCCGCCACAGGGTTCACTCCCTCTCCGTACTTCCTTCGCTGCACTGCGCCTTCTGTGCCCGGTGCGGCGGATCGGCATCCAGGGCCTCTTGGCCGCTCACACGCTCACACGCTCGGGCCGCTCACGGCGCGCTCCTCAACGGTGCACCGAGCGCCGTCGCCCCGCCACTACCGAGCGCAGCGCGAGCCGCGTCGGCATGACGACGCACAGGTGATTCCGACCGGGCCGTACTGCCGAGCGCTCGTCCGCCGCGTAAGGCTGGCGGAATGACGCATGAAGAGAAGACGCACGACGACGAACTCGAGATCATCCGCGACATCACGGCCGATGCGCGCATCGCGAGCCTCACGACGATCACCGCGGCCGGTGAGCCGCGGAGCAGGCCGGTCGCGCTCATCGAGGACGAGTTCAACGGCATCCTCTGGTTCTTCACCGAAGATCCGAGCGAGAAGACTCAAGAACTGCGTTCGAACCCGCGCGTGAACGTGGCGATCTCGAGCGACAAGGGATATCTGTCGATCACCGGCACAGCGACCGTGAGCCGCGACCAAGCGGAGATCGACCGACTCTGGAACCCGTGGGCTGAGTCATGGTTCGAGCAGGGACGAGACGACCCTCGCGTCGCATTGATCCGGGTCGACGCGAGCGTCGTCAACTACTGGGACACCGACCGACCGCTTGTCGCCAAGGCGTACGAGTTCGTGAAGGGACTGCTGCAGCCCCAGTCGCCTGACATGGGCGACACCGGCACTGTGCGCATGTAGCGAGCGAGCTCAGCCACAGGCGCTCCGACGGCGACGATTCACTGCCGGGGACGGCGACGATTCACCCCCGGGGCACGTTCACGCCTCGTCGAGCGCGCGGAAGCGACTCTGGTGGAACACGAGGGGCGCGACGTCTGGGAACGTCTCGGCGTGCTCCACCCGCAGCAGCACGACTTGGTGGTCACCGCCGTCATACCGAGCCCAGGGGTCGCACTCGAGCCAGAGGGCGGCACCGTCGATGAGCACCGCTCCGGCATCCGTCGCGCGCCACTGAACGTTGGCGAAGCGGTCGCCGCTGCGCGACGCCAGCGCTCGCGCGAGACCTCCGTGCTCCGCGCTGAGCACGCTCAGCCCGAGGCGGCGGTCGGCGAGCAGAGGCCAGGTGGTCGAGGTGCGGGCGATGCTGACGGCCACGAGCGGCGGGTCGAGCGAGATCGAGGTGAACGAGTTCACGGCGATGCCGACGGGCGCTCCTTCACGAAGCGCGCAGAGAGCCACGACACCCGTCGGATACAGCGAGAACGCTTCGCGGAGGGCCAGCTGATCCAACGTGGCGTGCGCCTGTACTGGCATGGCTTCTTCCTCTTCCATACATCCTCGATGATGCGCCTCTCGCCTGAGCGACGTCACCAGCGTTGATATTCAAGTTTGATTAATCACAACGCTACTAACGTGCCGGGCGGCGCGCAAGCATCTGAGTCGGCTCGGCTCCCCATACGATGAGAGCCATGTCGTCCACCACACGCCTCGTCGTGCTCGGCGCCGTGTACCAGTTTCAGCCGGTGCATGGCTACTTCCTGCGCAGAGAACTGCTGACCTGGCATGTCGACGAGTGGGCGAACATCCAACCCGGCTCGATCTACAACGCATTGCGTTCGTTGAAGAAGGACGGCTACATCAGCGAGGCGGGCGTAGAGATCGAGGGCAACCGCCCCGAGCGCACCACCTATGAACTCACGCCGGAGGGCGAGGTCGAGTTCATGCGGATGCTGCGCCGCGCCCTCTGGACGGTCGAGACCTTCGACATCAAGCCCATCATGGCCACGACCTCGTTCATGTACGCGCTCAAGCGGGGCGAGGTGATCGAGGCCCTGGAGCATCGCATCCATGAGATCGACGCGCGCATCAAGAGCAACGCCTACGAGATCGACGATGTGGAGCGCTCGAGCTCCACGCCGAAATACGTGCGCGAGTTCTTCGAGTACTCGACGGCGCGTCTGCGCGGCGAGCAGGAGTGGGCGCGTCAGCTGCGCGGTCGACTCGAGGCGGGCGAGTACCGTTTCGCCGGCGAGACCGCCTGAGCGCACCGGGCGCCGCCGCTCCGCAGAAGACCACATGCCACCTGCGGCAGCGCGCGGCGTGCTGACGCCGGCCGACCGGCGACGCCATCCGACCGGCCGAGTGTGTGACACCCCAGCCAGCCGGATGCCGTCAGTGCACTACCGAGCTGCTGCGAGTTGCGCCCTGTACGCGGCGCCCGGATGGTCATCACGCAGCACCGGCGAGGGCGTGCCCACCAGGCGCTCGCGCAGGCTCTCGCCCTGGTAGTCCTGGGCGGCGACACCGCGCTCGCGGAGGATCGGCAGCACCTGCTCGACGAAGTCGACCGTCGACATGGGCTGCACCACCGGAGTGAGCAGGAACCCGTCGAGGTCAGCGCGCTCCGCCAGCTCGCACATCGCGTCGGCGACGTCTTCGGCCGTGCCGACCACCGGCTTTCCTCTGACGCCGTACGCGTGCCAGTCCTTCAGCACGTCGCCGACCGTGAGCCCGGCGAAGCGCTGCACCTGAGTCTGCGACATCTCGGTGTGCAACTCCGTCATCGGCGTGTCCGGAGCGTACGACGACAGGTCGAGGCCCGTGAACATGGCGTACGACGCCACCGCCACCTCGGGCCGCTGCGATTCGAGAATCAGCTCGAACTTTCGCTGGGCTTCCTCGCGAGTGGCGCCGACGACGCACGAGAAGGCCGACATGATCTTCACTGAGTCGGCGGAGCGCCCCGCCGCGACGGCCTCGGCCCGGATGGCCCGCACCTGATCGGGGAGCTTCGACGGCGACCCGCCGAGGAAGATGCACTCCCCGTGGGTACCACCGAACTTTCGGCCCCGGTCGGAAGAGCCGGCCTGGAACAGCACGGGCGTGCCCTGCGGCGAGTAGGAGGTGTTCCCGTAGCCGCGCGAGCGGAAGAAGGGCCCTTCGTGCTCGATGCGGTGCACCTTGGCCGGATCGGCGTACCGCCCAGCCTTATCGCGTTCGAGCGCGTCGGGCTCCCAGCATCCTTCCCACAGCTTGTAGACGACCTCCATGAAGTCGTCAGCCATGTCATAGCGCTTGTCATGCGCGACCATGGGCATCCCGAACGCCTCGACCGCTGTCTCGGCCGTGCCCGTCGTGACGACGTTCCAGCCGACCCGGCCCTTCGAGATGTGGTCGAGGGTCGCCATGCGGCGGGCGAATGAGTACGGCTGCTCCAGCAGCGTCGAGCCAGTCACGACGAGCCCGAGGCGCGTGGTTGCTGCCACGAGCGCGGCCGCGACGATGGCCGGGTCGAGGCGCGGCAAGTCGAGCCCCTCCTCAGAGCTGATCGGCAACCGCTCGCCGTCGACCTCCGACCAGCCCCACGCGTCGGCGAGGAAGAGGAAGTCGAGGCGGGCGTCTTCGCACATGCGCGCGATCTTGACCCAGTAGTCGAGCGATTCGAAGTGGTCGCGCTCGTTCGCCGGATGCCGCCAGGTGGCCGTTCCGGAGTCGTTCGCCTGGGCGTTCTCGAAGAGACCAAAGCGAAGCATTTTCATTTCTTTGCTCCTTGTGTGGGAGAGAACGCTGCCGACGCGATGCGGCAGCAGGTCAGCGGGCGACGGTCTCCCCGTCGCTCCACCAGAGCACGCGGTTGCGAACCAGTGCGAGGAGGGAGACGATCAGCACGCCGAGCACGCAGAGCAGCACGATGCTGGCCCACGTCACCGGCAGGTTGGCCTGTGCGGCGGCGATCGTCACGAGCGAGCCGAGACCGGCCTGCTGCCCGGCGGCCACGAACTCGGCCACTGCCGCGCCGACGATCGCGAGCGGCAGCGCCACGCGCAGCCCGGCGAACACGAAGGGCATGCTCCCGGGGAAGCGCAGATCGCGGAAGATCTCCCAGCGGCTCGCATGCAGCGTGCGCATCACATCGAGCGTGCGTTGATCGACGTCGCGCAGGCCTGCGAGCGAGTTGACCAGCATCGGGAAGAACACCACGAGAGCCGTGACGATGTACTTCGGCATCATGCCGAAGCCGAAGGCCACGACGAGCGCGGGCGCGATCGCGACGATCGGCGTGACCATGATCACGACGAAGAGCGGCATCACGGCGCGCTCCATGATCTCGAACTCGGCCATGACCACGGCGATGAGGAATCCGACGAGGATGCCGGCAGTGGCACCGATCACCACCTCTTGCAGGGTCACGAGCATGTTGACCCAGTACATCTGCGGATCGCGCAGCAGACTTGCCACGATCGCGTCGATGGTGGGGATGACGTAGGGGTTGGCCAGCGCCAGCAACTGCCACACGATCGCGACGAGCACGAAGGTGATGGCGGGCGGCAGCCAGATGCGCCACTTGTACCAGCGCCTCGACGCGGGCACGTGGCGGCCGGGATGCCGGGGCTTGCGGCGACCGCTCGGCGCAGCGCTCGCGGTACCGACGGTCGCCGTGGCCTCCGTCGCGGTCAACTGGGCGCCCCGCGCGCGAACCTCGGTCATCGCGTCTCCCCCGTTCCGCCCGCCGCCGCGTCTGCGGCGCCGGGCTCCATGACGGCGCGAAGCTTCGCGCGCACGATGCCTTCGAGATCACGGAACTCGTCGGTCGCGTAGTCGTCGACGCTCCGCGGACGCGGCAGGTCGACATCGATGATCTCGGCGATGCGCCCCGGATGCGCAGCCATCACGACGATGCGGTCGGAGAGCATGATCGCCTCGGGCACCGAGTGGGTGATGAAGATCACGGCCTTGCGGTTCGACTGCCAGAAGTCGAGCAGGCCCATGCGCTGCTGATCGCGGTTCATCTCGTCGAGTGCCGAGAAGGGCTCGTCCATCAGGAGCACGCTCGGGTCGAACACGAAGGCGCGAGCGATGGCGACGCGCTGCTGCATGCCGCCGGAGAGCTGTGCCGGATACTTGTCGATCGCGTGGCCGAGCCCGAACGATTCGAGCAGCTCGACCGGGTCGCGCATCGACCGGCCGCCGTTGGCGCCGCGGTTGACCGACATCGGCAGCGTTACATTGTCGAGCACCGTGCGCCATGGCATGAGGGCAGGCGACTGCGGCACGAGGCCGATCATCTTGTTCTTGGTGGCGGCGCTCACGGGGTTGCCATCGACGGTCACTTCACCGCCGTCGGCGTCCGTGAGCCCTGCGATCACCTTGAGGAGCGTCGACTTGCCGCATCCGCTCGGTCCGATGACCGAGACGAACTCGCCCATGCCGACACTGAGGTCGATGCCGTCGAGCACGAGCGTGCGCGATTCGTCGGTGCCGAAGCTCTTGGAGACATTGCTGATGCGCACTCCGCCGGTACGCGCGGCCGCCTGCACTGCTGCTTCCGTGGCCGTTTGCAAACCGGCTCCCGCCCCGGCGAGGGGGGCCCGGGTGGGCCCGCCCTCGTCGAGCGGCATCGCCTCGTGCGCGAGACGCTGCTGGTCGTGCTGTTGTTGCGCGGGCATGGAGTTGCTCACTCGCCCGGCCAGATGAGCTCGCCGTTGTCGTCGTACAGGCCGGCGACGAGTTCGGTGTCCATCATCTCGCTGAGGGCAGGCAGGTCGGTGAGCCCGCCGTACTCCTGCACCAGCTCGTACTCCGACTGCCACTGCTCCTCGGTCTGCACACCCGGCGGAAGGTCAGGGTTGCTGCGAACCCATGTCGACTCGACGCCCCACGTGCGCTCCTGCTGGTCGCGCGGGAAAGCCTCGCCCTGGTTGTTCTCAGCGGCGAGCTCGCTGATCATGTCGATGCACTCGTCCTTGTCGGTGAGGCAGAAGTCGAGCGCCTTGAGCGTGGCCCGCATGAAGTCGGCAACGACCTCACGGTTCTTCTCGAGGAACTCGCTGTTCACCTCCATGACGTTGTAGGTGCCCTGCACGCCGAGGTCGTCGGGCAGGAACTCGTTGAACGGCTCCCCCATCGCCTTGAGCGTCTGGGGCTGGTTCGAGGCGTAGCCGACGATCGCGTCGACCTGGCCCCGCGGCACGACAGTGGGGTCGTAGTTGGTCATCTTCACCAGCTCGACCTTCGACACGTCGACGCCCGCCTGGTCGAGCATCTTCGACGCGGTGGGCGTCAGGTTGATGAAGTAGCCCAGCGTGCCGCCCTCGAGGTCCTTGAGGCTCTTGATCTTCTCGTTGGCGAAGATTGAGAAGGGCGAGACGCTGCCATAGGTCGCGATGGCCGTGAGGTTGCGGCTATTGGCGGCGGCCAGCATGACGTCGGATGCCGAGCCCAGCGCGGTGAACTGCGCCTGCCCCGAGGAGACGAGCTGCTGCCCGTTGGCACCCGAGGCGTTGATCTCGACGTCGAGACACAGCGCATCGAAGTAGCCCAACTCTTCGGCGAGGAACACGTCGAGCTGCCCCGCGCTCGCCGAGTAGCCGTAGCCGGAGATATAGGTGATGGTGCCAACGTCGGCGTTGCGCTCACAGGCCGCCTGGTCGATGAGCACATTCTCATCGACCGGATCGGAACCGGGAGCGGGGCCGCCTGCGCAAGCGGTGAGGGTGAGTGCTGCGGTGAGCGCCCCGGCCGCGATGAGACCGCGTCGCCGTGCGCCTTCAAGGAGATTGATCACGAGAGTGCAAGTTCCTTCCTAGGCCTGGTCCGTCATTGGATGGCTAGTTCAACGTAACATATTCAAAGTTGAACTAGTTGGGCTTTTTTCGCGACACGCTGGGCGTGAAACGATAGACGACGATGAACGACAAGATTCGAATCGGCATAGCGGGGTACGGCAACCTGGGGCGCGGCGTCGAAGCCGCCATCGCGAAGAACTCCGACATGGAGCTCGTCGGCGTATTCACGCGACGGGATCCCCAGACAGTGAGCGCGGCAGCCGGCACAGCGGTCTTCCCCTGGAGCGCTCTCGCGGACCACCGCGACACCATCGATGTGCTGGTGCTGTGCGGCGGGTCGAAGAGCGACCTCCCCGTGCAGAGCCCCGAGCTCGCGGCGTCGTTCAACATCGTCGACAGCTACGACACTCACGCGCGCATCCCCGAGCACTTCGCGGCCGTCGACGCTGCCGCGGCCGAGGCCGGCACGACCGCCTTGATCTCGGCGGGCTGGGATCCGGGTCTGTTCTCGCTGAATCGCGTGTTCGGCGAGGCGGTGCTCCCAGACGGCGAGACCTACACGTTCTGGGGCCGGGGCCTCAGCCAGGGCCACTCCGACGCGATCCGCCGCCTCGACGGTGTCGCCGGGGGCGTGCAGTACACCCTGCCCGTAAAGGCAGCGATCGAGCAGGTGCGCAGCGGCATCCGTCCCGCATTGTCGACCCGTGAGAAGCACACCCGCGAGTGCTTTGTGGTGCTCGAAGATGGCGCGGATGCCGAGGCAGTGCGCGAGGCGATCGTCACCATGCCCGACTACTTCGCCGACTACGACACCACCGTGCACTTCATCTCTCCCGAGGAGCTCGCACGCGACCACGCGGCAATGCCGCACGGCGGCTTCGTGATCCGGAGCGGCAACACCAGCGCCGAGCACTCGCAGGTGGTCGAGTACCGCCTCGCCCTCGACAGCAACCCCGAGTTCACCTCGAGCGTGCTGGTCGCGTATGCGCGTGCGGTGCACCGACTGGCCGCGGCGGGTCAGCACGGAGCCAAGACCGTATTCGACGTGCCGCCCGGGCTGCTGTCGCCCCGCTCCCCCGAGGAACTGCGCGCCGAACTGCTCTAGACCGACCGCCGCCTCCAGCGGCGATCAGGCGAGCTGCAGCGTCGTCAGGCACGTCGGATCGTCGGCTCCAGTCGAGACCTCGGTCGTGCCGATGCGGCCGTCGTGCTCGACGTGGACCGTGAGCACCCGGTCGGCGGGCAGCCAGTAGCCGATGAAGCCGTTGTCGAAGGTGCGCGTGCTCTCGTCGAGCAGCACCTCGCCGGTCGCCTCGTCGGTGATCCGCACGGTGATGTCTTCGTTCTGCAGTTCACCGACGCACGTGGTGAGGCTGTGGAAGGTGCAGGCGTGCGTGACGTCGACGAACGGTGCCATCGAGAGATAGAACTGGTCGTCTAGCAACGCGATCGGTTCTGCCTCGTCCATGTTCGCCGGGGAGCCGACGAGCAGCATGTCGGGGCGCACCGAGACGACGAGGTCGTCGGGGCGGTCGGCGAGCGGCATCCGATCGAGCTCGTCGACGAGCGATACCGGGTCGAGTCCGTCGAGACCGTGCTCGGCAAGGATGCTGTGCGCCTCGCCATCGCGGCCCGACTCGGAGTTGCCGGCCGAGGTCGGTGAGCACCCGGCGAGCGCCAGAGCAGCCACCGCTGCCGTGATCAGGACTTTGGAACCGGCACGCAATGTCTCTCGCACGCCTCGAATCTAGCGAGCGAGCGCGGCCCAGTCTGGGGCGGCTCTCAGCCGCGCGTGCCCATGTCGGCCAGCACGCGCGGATGCCTCTTGACCGGGTTCATCGCGAGGCGCATACTCCCTGCAAAGCGCCGGGGCCGGCATCCACCCGCCCGAGTGAACCAGGCCGTCGACGCGAGCGATGAGGCAGGTGCCGCCATGCGGGATATCAACTCGGCCGCCGAACTGCAGAGGGCGCTCACCTACCCTCTGGTGCGTCCCGACGATCCGGACTACGCCGCTGCGGTCAGCTGCTTCAACCTGGCGACGAAGCACGAACCGGATGTGGTGGTCTTCCCGACCAATGGACGCGAGGTCGTGGCCGCGGTGAACTGGGCTCGCGACCGGGCCCTACCGATCGCCGTGCAGGCGACCGGTCACGGGCACGCCGAGACCATGTACGGCGGGATGCTCATCAACACGAGCCGCATGCAAGAGGTGCAGATCAAACCGATCGACCGCACCGCAACCGTCGGCGCCGGCGTCAAGTGGAAGAGCGTGCACGAGCGCTCGGCCATGCACGGCCTCTTCGGATTGTCAGGCTCGACCGGCGACGTCGGCGTCGTCGGATACACGCTCGGAGGCGGTCTGCCGGTGCTCGGCCGAGCGTACGGCTTCGCGGCAGACCGGGTGCGCGAGTGCGAGCTGGTGACCGTCGACGGTGGCCTCCACACCGTGAACGCCGAGAGCGATCCTGAGCTCTTCGAACTGCTGCGCGGCGGGAAGGGCAACCTCGGCATCGTCACCTCGATGACGTTCGACCTGCTGCCGATCGGGGCCATCATGGCGGGCGGCATCATGTACCCGGGTGCGGATGCTGCTGAGGTGCTCTCCGCATTCTCGGAGTGGACCGCGGCGCTCCCCCTGCAGGCATCCGCGTCGGTCGCTCTGCTCAGGGTTCCCGACATGCCGGGCGTGCCAATGCCGCTGCGCAAGCAGTTCGTGGCGCACCTGCGATTCGCGTGCGAGTCCACGACGGAGGATGCCGATGCCCTGCTCGCGCCCATGCGGGCGGTATCGAACCCGATCATGGACACCGTGACCTCGACGACGATGCTCGAACTGGACGCGGTGCACATGGACCCGCAGGATCCCCTGCCGTTCGAAGACGCCGGCATGCTGTTGCGCGAGTTCGGCCCGGAGGCGCAGGCCGCCCTGCTGCAGCGAGTGGGAGCCGGCACGAACACGCCGCTGCTCATGGCCGAGGTGCGGCTCATGGGCGGAGCGCTCGCGCACTCCACAGCAGTCGCGGTCCGTGGGTCGACGAGCGGGCACGATGCGATCACCGGTCGCGACGCCGCGTTCTCACTCATGGCGGTCGGCGCGCTCACCCCAACCGACGCGCCGAATGTCAGGGGTGCGCTCGAACGGCTCCTCGAGGCGATGGAACCGTACGGCAATGGCTACACCATGGTGAACTTCCGCGGTCGCCTCAACGGCGTCACGTCGCACCTGCACAGCTGGTCACCTGCGGTGCGCGCCCGGCTCGCCCGGGCCAAGGCGCACTATGACCCGGGCGACCTCATGCACTACGGCGATTCAGCGCTCGCCTGAGCGAACTCGGCTCCCCGACGCTGAGCGCTGCCACCGACCAGCTGGGCCGTCGTCGCGAGCGTGACCATCGGAGACAGCAACTGCATCAGCGCGATCGCTTGCTCGTGCGCTGTGTCGGTGATCCCCGCGCACGCGTCGGTCACCACAGTGACGGCCTTCCCCGCGTCGACCGCGCCGAGCACCGTCGAGAGCACACAGCAATCGGTCGCGACACCGCACACGATGAGCTGGTCGGCGTCGCCAGTGAGCGCGGCGAGCTCCGCTCCCCACTTCGAGAACGTGGGGAGCACGAGCACCTCGTGGCTCTCGGCGGTGGGAAGGGTAAGATCCCACGCCTGCGAGTCCGGCTCTTCGCGGCATCCGGACCAGCGATCGTAGTAGGCGCCCCAGCTTCCCCGCTCGTCGGGATCGCGGACGAACTTCGTCCAGACCACAGGGCCTGAGAACTGCGCGACCAGGCGGGTCACATGCGCGGCCGCCCCCTCATAGCCGCGCACGTGCCATTCGCTATCGGGTGACGCGAACACTCGCTGCATGTCGACGACGACCAGCGCCGTCGATTCGGTCGACGCGGGGTGGATCAATTCGCGTACTCCAGCTCGGTGTCCTTCGGGCCGAACAGGCTCGACAGCGCGGGCAGTGGACGAAGCGCCAGGTACGCGACGACCGCGGCGATGGCACCCGCCAGGTACGACACGTCACCCAAGTCGGCGAACACGCCCGAAAGGGGGCCGGTGTAGAGCGTCGAGGCCCAGAACAGCGACGAGAAGGCACAGGCGAGCACCCAGGCGACGAAGCCCCACTCGATGCCGCGCCGGGTGTCGAAGAGCTGGTCGACCGCGACCCTGCCGAGCTTGCGCATCCGCAGATAGTAATCGAGCAGGAGGATCGTGCTGAACGGAACGACGAGGTACGCCAGGATCAGCAAGAAGTCATAGAAGCTGCCGTAAGGGTTCGTCTGCATGAGCAACGTCACCCCGAGGCTCGCAGCCGCGATCACGATGACCCCGACAATCCGGTTCACCGGGATGCGGATGGTGAGCAGCGAGAGCGAGCCGCCGTACAGGTTCATCGCGCTCACAGGGAGCGTCGAGAGCACCACGGTCCACATGGCAACGGGCGCCCACGTGCCGGTGAGCTCAGCGAGCGCCGGGATGGCGTCGAGCTCGCCGGCGAAGCTCGACACGAGCACTCCGATGCCTCCGAGCCACATCATCGCGGCGAACGAGCCGCCGGCCGTATAGGCCATCACCTTGGTGTGCGAGGTCTTCGGCGAGAGGTAGCGGGAGAAGTCGGAGGCGAACGGCGTCCAGGTCATGACATAGGCGAAGAAGAAGCCGGCGAACGTCAGCCACCCCGCGACATCCCCCATGTAGAAGGGAGCCTCGGGATTCACCCCCACTGCGAAGTCGACCTTCTGGAAGGACAGCACCGTGATCACTGCGAAGAGGATCGCGAGCACCACCGTGGCGACCTTGTTGATCATGTGGATGAGGTTGTGACCCCAGATCGCGAAGACCGCCTGCACGGCGAAGATCACCGCCGCAGCGAGCCAGAACGGCACCTCGATCAGGGTCTGCAGCGCAATCACGGCGAACACGGTGTTCACGGCGGTCCAGCCGATCGCCGAGATGATCGTGAGCAGGGCGATGGGCACGAAGTTCGCGAAGTAGCCCATCGGGCCGCGACCCTGCACCTGCTGAGGCACGCCGAGCTTGGTGCCGATGCCCGCGAGCAGGCCCATCACAATCGCGCCGACGAGGGTTCCTGCGGCAACCGCGGTGAGTCCCTGGATGACCGACAGGCCGAACAGCGACGAGAAGAATCCCGAGACGAGCACCGCGAGCACCATGTTCGCGGCGAACCAGAGGGTGAACTGCTGGCGCGGGTGGCCATGGCGCTCGGTCGTGGGGATCTCTTCGGTGGCGAAGGGCTCGGTGCGCAGCACGGATGACCCGTAGATCGGTGTGCCGGGTTGGTCAGGCTGGTGGTTCGTCATCGAATCTCCTGAGGTGAGGGTGGGGCGTGGGCAAGGAGGTGGTGAGTTCAGACGGGTGCGGCTTCGAGTTCCTGCAAGTGCTCGCCGTCGAAGAAGCGACCCGCCTTGTAGATCATCGGCACCGCGTCGCCGAGTTCGGCGTGGGTGACCTTGGCG
This sequence comes from Ruicaihuangia caeni, assembly GCF_040536845.1. NCBI lineage: Bacteria > Bacillati > Actinomycetota > Actinomycetes > Micrococcales > Microbacteriaceae > Ruicaihuangia > Ruicaihuangia caeni. The sequence goes on along the minus strand of NZ_CP159582.1, from coordinate 2,321,412 downwards.
ATGAACACCGTGTGCGTCTTGGCCTGTAGTCGTTCCTTGATCTCGGCCTCGATGGAGGCCGACGACCCCTCGATGAGCGGGCTGCCGTTCGGGGCGGCGTGCCAATCGAGGTGCGCGAACTTATCGGGTTCCTTCGAGGCGAAGGTCGCGACGGTGCCACGTTGGGCATTGCTCAGGATGTTGATGCCGAGGTGACTGGAGGCGAACAACGCCGGATAGGTCGACGAGGTCTTCTGCACGCAGACCAGCACCAGAGGCGGCTCCAATGAGACGGAGGCATACGAGTTCGCGGCGAGCCCCCGGGGCGTGCCGTCGGCGTCGGTGGTCGTGACCACCGTCACCCCGGTGATGAACTGACGATTGAAGCCCTTGAGCGCATCGAGCCCGAGCGCGCCCGAGAGGTCGTCGACGACGACCTCATCCGCGTCCGTCTCGAATGCAGATCGGAGGGAGGGCACTCCGAGGTCGAGGAGCAATTCGCTCTGGTCCCACGTGACGCGCTCGCGAACGATGACGCCATCGCGAACCGTGGCGTGATTCGACCCGGTCGTGCGCACGCGTCGTCCGGTCGCCGGCACTCCCCCGAGCGGACGACTGAAAGTGCCGGTCGTGCTCCAGAAGATCGCCAGATCGTCGCCGTCGACAATGACCTTGTCAAGCGTCGTCACGAGGTCTGGGAACGCCTCACGCACCTCGAGGATGTCGCGTTTGAGCGTCGCAAGGTCGGTGATGGTTCCCCGGTTCGCGCTCTCCCGACGGTAGTCGGGGTGCAGCACGGCATCGAGAGCGTCGACTTCGCCGCGATCCCAGGCGGCGGCCCAGGCGACAGTCACCGATTCTTTGATCGTTTGCATGCAACAGAACGTAGCGACGACGCCGGTCTCCGTCAAGCGCTCCGTGCAAATTGGCGAAAATGCCGATATTCAGCGGCGGTTGTTGACGCGCTGTTGCATGCAAGCTACGTTGTTGGCATGCAAGAGACCGTGAACGCCGCCACGATTGAGTCGCCGCTGCCCGAACAGGCGCCGTTGCTCGACCGGTTGCGCGCGCTCGTTCTCGGCGGCGAGTATCCACCCGGGGCGCTGCTGCCCGAGCTCTTCCTCGCCGAGGAGTTCGAGGTCAGCCGCACACCGATTCGCGAGGCACTCAAGCAGCTCGAGAACGAGGGGCTGGTCGAGATCCGGCCTCGCGTCGGCACCTTCGTGCGACAGCCGACCCGCCGCGAGATCGTGGAACTGTTCGAGTTGAAGGGCGGGCTCGAGGGCCTTGCCGCCGGGCTGCTCGCGCGACGCGGCGATGTGCCCGAAGTCGCCGCGCTGCAGCGGAATCTCGAGGCATCCGCTGAAGCCGTACGGCAGGGTGATGGGGAGCGCTACGCGTCGCTCGTGCATGAGTTCCACGCGATCCTCATCGCGGGCTCGGCCAATCAGAAGCTCGAAGAGCACTACGACCGGCTCATGAATCAGTTGGCCTATCACCGGCTCGTCACCCGCTCGATCGGGCAGCCGGGCCGGCTGGGATCGTCGCTGCACGAGCATGAGCGCGTGGTCGCCGCCATCGAGGCGAAGGACCACGTGGGAGCCGAAGTGGCGATGCGATCGCACGTCGATGCCTCGAGCGCCGCCGTCTTCCGTGCATTCGCAGCGGAAGAAGCGACATCGCACGCACGGCCGGATGCCTGATCACCGCCGCCGCGCTCGCTCGCACCCCAGCTCACCGCCGGGCTGGGGTCCGCCTCCGCCCTACCCGAAAGGAACCGATGCATGACCGCCACCGACACTCTCGCTCCGCGTAGCTTCGAGCTCTTCGAGCGTTCGACGCTGCGTGAGTTCGAGGAGATCGGTGCGCTCATCGGGCTCCGCTCGATCATCACCTCGACCGAGGAGCTTCCGAGCGCCGGCGGCGAGCCGGCGCTGATTCTTCGAGCCAGCGCGGTGGCGGTCATCGCCAACCCCTGGATCGGCACTTCGACTGAGTTCGACCTCCAACCCGAGACGGTACGAATCGCGCCGGTGCTCGCGAAGCTGCTGACGGACCGGCTGCTTGATGCCTTGGGAGGCGCACAGCGGGTCGAGGCCTTCGGCAAGGCCGCCGTGGTCGGCCTCGACGGCGAGCTCGAGCATGCGGGTGCACTCATCCACACCCCGTACTTCGGCAACCTCGTGCGCGAGGCGCTCGAAGGCACGTCGATCCTCTGCTTCGCCGACGGGCGCGCGGCCCCCGGTGGCAGCATCCGTGTTCCGCTCTGGCACAAGACCGCCGCGTCGACGCGCAGCCACTATCAGAGCCTTGACGTGCCGCTGCGGGACGCACCTCACACCGACGAGATCGCCGTGATCGCCGCGGCGTCGACCGGACCGCGACCGCATGCCCGGATCGGCGATCGGGCGACCGACTTGCCCGTCACCTCCGACATCCTGAAGGGAATCGCCCTGTGAACATCCGCAAGATCATCACGATCGTCGAGGAGGTCGTCGCCGAGGGCGGGCGACCGGTCGAACCCGCCGCGCGCATCGCGGTGGTGGCGGCGGTGATCGACAACCCCTGGCACGGTCACGGATTCGTGGACGATCTCAGCGACGGCATCGAGCGCACCGCATCCGAGCTCGGAGCGCTGCTCGCACCTCGCGTCGTGGAGGCGCTCGACTCACCGGTCGAGGCCTACGGCAAGGCCGCGATCGTCGGAACCGATGGTGAGATCGAGCACGGCTCAGCGCTGATCCACACCCTCAAGTTCGGTGACCATTTCCGCACCGCGGCGCGGGCGACCACATTGCTGCCCGCAGTCGAGAAGCGCGCCACCGCCGGCGCCGTGTTCGACGTGCCGCTCAAGCACATCACCGACGCGACCATCCGCTCCCACCACCAGAGCGTCGAGGTGCGCATCCCCGACGCACCGCACCCGCACGAGATCGTCGTCGGGCTCGTGGCCGCCGCTCAGGGACGTCCGCAGCAACGGCTCGCACCTCTCTCGACCGAGCAGTGAGCACGGCCACGCGCATGACCACCGTCACGATCTCCTCCCCCACAAGGGCCGAGCCCGCGCCGCTCGTGCTGCTTCACGGTGTGGGGCTCGACCGCACAATGTGGCGCCCCCTGCGCGGGGCGCTCTCCGGCCATGCCGCGATGGCCGACCACGAGGTCGTCTCACTCGATCTGCCCGGCCACGGCGAGCGCCCGCCGCTTCGCGAACCGCAGACGCTCGGCCAATTGGCCGACGATGTGCTCTCGCGGATGCCGGAGACGCCCGTGCACCTCGTCGGGTTCTCGCTCGGCGCGCTCATCGCCCAGCACCTCGCTCGGCACGCCCCTGAGCGGGTGACGACCCTGACGTGCGTGAGCGGGGTATGCCGCCGCACTCCCGACGAACGCGCGGCCGTCGAGGGGCGTCTGCGCAACGCGGAGCGGCACTTCGCCGAGAGCGTCCAAGCATCCCTGGAGCGGTGGTTCCCGGAAGGCACCCCCGTCAGCGCCGAGACGATCGCGGAGACGGAGCGAGTGCTGCTGGCGAACGACGAGGAGTCGTATCTGCACGCATACTCGGTCTTCGCTCATGCCGACCAGGAGATCGCGACCGAGTTGTCGGGCATTCGGATGCCGGTGCTCGCCGTCACAGGAGAGCACGACCCCGGCTCGACGCCGGAGATGTCATACCGCCTGGCGCTCGCGATCCCCGGCACCCGCGTCGAGATCGTACCGGGGGCGCGGCACATGCTGCCCGTCGAGAATCCAGGGTCGCTGGCACGTGCGATCGCCGACTTCATCACCGTCGCCGAACTGGCGAGCACCGCAAGCCCGGCCGCAACGCCACGTGCAGAAGGAGCCGCATCGTGACCGACCAACTGCCCAGACTGCAGCACTACATCGGCGGCCAATACGTGGCCCCCGCCGACGGCGCCTATTTCGCCAGCGGCAACCCGGCGACGCTCGAGCCGTTGTACGAGGCGGCGCGCGGCAGCGCCGAAGACGTCGGCCGCGCGGTGCGAGCCGCACACGAGGCGTTCGACTCGCCCGGCTGGAGCGGTCTCAGTGCCACCAAGCGCGGGCACCTGCTGCGTCGGCTGGGCGATCTCATCGGCGAGCGCGCGGATGATCTCGCACGATACGAAAGCCTCGACAACGGCAAGCTGCTGCGCGAGATGCGAGGGCAGCTCGCGGCGCTGCCGGAGTATTACTACTACTACGCGGGGCTCGCCGACAAGGTTCAGGGTTCACAGATCCCGACGACATCCCTCGCGATCCTCAACTACACGCAGCGCGAGCCGCTCGGAGTGGTCGGTGCGATCACACCGTGGAACTCGCCGCTCACGCTGACGACGTCGAAGATCGCGCCGGCGCTCGCCGCGGGCAACACCGTGGTCGTCAAGCCCAGCGAGCACACCTCGCGCACGATTCTGCTGCTGGCCGAGCTGGCCACGGAGGCAGGATTCCCCGACGGTGCGTTCAACGTCGTCACGGGCTTCGGATCTGAGGCCGGCGCGGCGCTTGTGAGCCATCCGCTGCTGGCGAAGATCTCGTTCACCGGCTCGACGGCCACCGGCGCGCGCATCGCCGCCGAAGCCGCCAGCCGGTTCATCGGGTGCACCCTGGAGCTGGGCGGCAAGAGCCCGAACATCGTGTTCGAGGATGCTGATGTCGCCAACGCTGCCATGGGCGTCATCGCCGGCATCTACGCCGCCGCCGGTCAGACCTGCATTGCGGGGAGCCGCGTGTTCGCGCACCGCGCGGTGTACGACGAACTGCTGGAGCGCGTCACAGCGCGCGCCAACTCCATCAGGATCGGCGACCCGCTCGCCGACGACACGGAGCTCGGTCCCCTGGCGTTCGCCGACCAGCTCGAGAAAGTCGACTCCTACGTGAGGCTCGGGGCCGAGGAAGGCGCCACGGTGCACACCGGTGGAGGACGCCCCGATGTGTCGCTGCCCGGCTACTTCTACTCGCCCACCGTGCTGACCGATGTCGACAACTCGATGCGCGTGGTGCGGGAGGAGATCTTCGGGCCCGTGGCGGCCATCATGCCGTTCGAGCACGAAGACGAGCTCATCGGCCTTGCAAACGACACCGAGTACGGTCTCGCCGCCGGTGTCTGGACCCAGAACCTGGCGCGGGCGCACCGAGTCGCCCGGCGTCTCGACGCCGGCACGATCTGGGTCAACACCTATCGGGCCATGTCGCCCATGTCGCCCCGGCAAGGGTTCAAGAGTTCGGGCGTGGGCATCGAGCACGGGCTCGAGTCCATGAACGAGTACACCAGGCTGAAGAGCATCTGGATCAACACCGACGAAGGACCGGTCGCCGACCCCTTCGTCATGCGCGGATAAGGAGAACGCCATGCCACTCATCGACGTATCGCTCGCCAGGGGCCGAAGCCCGGAACAGCTCCGCGCGCTGATCGATGCCCTGCACAACGCCGCCGAGACCACGGTCGACGCCGCGCCCGAGAACATCACCGTCATCATTCGCGAGGTCGACCACGAGCACTGGGCGCGCAACAACGTCACCATCGCCGAACGCAATGGCGCCGCGAGCGCGTCGACCGCCGCGTCGGCGAACGCCGGGCAGGAGTAGGAGTCAGCCATGCGCTTCTCGCTATTCGTGCACATGGAGCGGTGGGACGAGACCGTCTCCTACGAGGAGGCGTTCGAGAACCTCACCGAGCTGACCCTCTTGGCCGAGGAAGGCGGGTTCGGCACCGTCTGGATCGGTGAGCACCACTCGATGGAGTACACCATCTCGCCGAACCCGATGCCGCAGCTCGCCTACCTCGCTGCCCGCACCAGCCGCATCCGACTCGGTGCCGGCACGATCATCGCCCCGTTCTGGAACCCGATCCGGGCGGCGGGCGAGACAGCCCTGCTCGATGTGATCAGCGGCGGTCGGGCAGAGCTGGGGCTGGCGCGCGGCGCCTACCAGTTCGAGTTCGACCGCATGGCCGGCGGCCTTCCCGCCACCGATGGGGGCAAGCATCTGCGCGAGATCGTTCCGGCGATCCGCGAACTCTGGAAGGGCGACTATGCCCACGACGGCGAGCTCTGGCAGTTCCCGACCTCGACCAGCGTGCCGAAGCCAGTGCAACCCGACCTGCCGATGTGGATTGCCGCACGCGACCCCGCGTCACACGACTTCGCCGTGGCGAACGGCTGCCATGTCATGGTGACGCCGCTCATGAAGGGCGACGAGGAGGTCGAAGACCTGGTCAACAAGTTCGAGACCGCGGTCGCCGCTCACCCGGAGATCGAACGCCGCCCCGACCTGATGGTGCTGCGGCACACGTTCGTGCACGCCGAGGACGATCCGGACGGTTGGCGCCCGGCAGCAGAAGGCATCAACCGCTTCTACCGCACCTTCGACGCGTGGTTCAGCAACAAGACGACGCCGGCGAACGGCTTCCTCGAGCCGAGTCCCGAGGAGAAGTTCGCCGAGCGCCCGGACTTCCGCCCCGAGTCGCTCCACCGCACGGCGATGATCGGCACCCCGGCCGAGGTGATCGAGCGGCTCAAGCACTACGAGGCGCTCGGCGTGACGGAGTTCAGCTTCTGGAGCGACAACAGCCTCACCCACGAGCAGAAGAAGCGTTCGCTCGAACTGTTCATCGAGCACGTGGTGCCCGCGTTCCAGTAGCGGTGCCAGGAGCAGCCCCGGGCACCGGTCGTGAATTCGACCGACCGGTGCCCGGTAGCGTTGCCCTCGTGCTCCACGTCGTCGCTGCAGTGTTCGCGGATGCCGATGGCCGCCTTCTGGCCTGCCGTCGCGCCGCGCACAAACCCGACGCCGGGAAGTGGGAGTTCCCGGGCGGCAAGGTCGAAGCGGGCGAAGATCCGCGCGCGGCGCTGCAACGCGAGATCGCTGAAGAGCTCGGGGTATCGATCGAGGTGGGCCCGCTCATCGACCGCAGCGTGACCGAGGTGGGGCCGGGCAGGCGCCCGATCGACCTCGCGTGCTACGCGGTCGTCACCGACGGCGCGCTGCCGGCGCAGAGCACGGACCATGATCGGATGCTGTGGCTTCCGGCATCCGAATTGCGCACGCTCGACTGGGCCGCGCCCGATATGCCGGCGGTCGCACGGCTCGCCGACCGCGGCTGAGCTCGCTCCTCGGCTGAGCTCAGTCTTCGCGGGCGACCTCTTCGTCGATGAGCGCGTCGAGCTGTGAGAGGGCCTGCGTCATGCCCTCTTCGACGCCCATTTGGATCAGTTGATCGAGCTGCTCGCGTGAGGCGCACGTGCTCGCGATGGTCATGCGTGTGCCCGCCTCGAGCGGTTCGAACGTCACTCTGGCCCGGGTGGTCGGCATCTCGGCGATCGGCGTGCCGTCGACATCCGAGAAGCCGTCTTCGAACGCGAGGAGGCGAGGAGGTTCGAGCTCGGTGATCGTCCACCACCCGTGGGAGGTGTCACCGTCGGGGCCAGTCATGAAGTACCGGGTGCTGCCACCCGGTACGAAGTCATGCTGCGTGACGGTAGCCGGCCAGCTCGGCGGCCCCCACCAGCGCTCGAGCGTGCGAGGGTCTGCCCAGAACTGCCAGGCACGCTCCATCCCGATCGGCAGCTCGACGACGAAGGTCAAGGTCAGAGAGTCGACATCTTTGTCGAAGGCGGTCACAGTCATGCGGCATATCCTTCACTGCCCGGGCTGCGACACGCCAGAGCGCCCTTACCAGCGCGCCCGTCGGGAGAAGGTTCGCGAACGCCTGGTCACGTGCGCGAGCGGCTGCGGAAGAACCCGAACACGAGCGTGCCGAGGAAGAGCACGATGCCCAGCACGGCGAGCCACAACAAGCCCTTGAGCACGAAGCCGAGAACCGACAGCACCAGCCAGAGGATGAGCAAGATCACGATCACGGTCCACCACATGCCCTGCACGGTACCCCGGCTCGGGCTTGCGTGCGACGGTCGGGTGACTTGCGGCCGTTGCGTGAGTCGCGAGCTGGCCGATCGGGTGCCGCGAGCCGCATACGATTGCCGTGCGAAGGCGAGGCGAAATGACGACCGATCAAGCAGGGCGCGAGGCCTCGTGAGGCTCTGGTCGCTGCACCCCGAGCACCTCGACCGTGCGGGGCTGCTGGCCTGCTGGCGCGAGGCGCTGCTCGCACAGGCGGTGCTCGCCGGCCGCACGCGCGGGTACGTGCGGCATCCGCAGCTCGAACGCTTCAAGGCCGCGGGTGACCCCCTCGCCGCAGTCGGCGCGTATCTCTCTGGCGTCGCCGAGGAGGCGCAGCGCCGCGGGTACCGCTTCGATGCGGCCAAGATCGAGCGCCCCGGCACCGGTGTGCCGCCGTTGACCGTGTCCTCCGGGCAGGTCGAGTACGAGTGGCAGCGCCTGACCGAGAAGCTCACCCTGCGCAGCCCGCACGACGCCGACCGCTTGCGTGAAGAGCGGCCACGAACGCACCCGCTCTTCACAGTGATCGAGGGGCCGATCGAGCCCTGGGAGCGCGTCTCCCCCGCGTCGGCGAGCCAGCCGGGTGCGGGTGGCAGCGCCGGCAGCACCGGCGGAGACGAGACCTGAGGCATCGATGAACCGTAGCGAGCAGGATGGTGCCATGGCGGGCAGTCGTGTGGTGGTGGCGGGCGCTTCGGGGCTCATCGGCCGGGCGCTCGTGCGCTCGCTGCAGCTCGATGGCGTCGAAGCGGTTCGACTCGTGCGCAGAGCGAGCCGCGCGTCGGACGAGGTGGAATGGCTCACCCCCGGCGCATCGCTCGACCCCCGAGCGCTCGAGGGCGCCAAGGCGGTCGTGGTGCTCAACGGTGCCAGTGTCGGCAGGATGCCGTGGACGCCGAAGTACCGCGACGCGCTGCGCCGATCGCGGCTTCAGGCCGTTGGAGCCGTGGCCGACGCGTTGCGCTCGCTCGGCGCCGATGCGCCCGCGTTGCTGTCGGGCTCTGCCGTCGGCTTCTACGGCTCGGCACCAGGGCGGCTGCTCACCGAGTCATCCCCGGCCGGCGAGACCTTTCTCGCTCGGCTCTGTGTGGAGTGGGAGGCGGAAGCGATGCGCGCGGCCAACAGCACCCGGGTGGCGCTGCTGCGTACCTCGCCGGTGCTGCACCGCGATGGCGTGCTGAAGCCCCTGATCGCGCTCACCCGGTTCGGGCTCGGCGGCCCGATCGGCCGAGGCACTCAGTACTGGCCGTGGATCTCGCTGCGCGACGAGGTGAACGCGATCAAGCACGTCATCGAGCGCGAAATCGAGGGCCCGGTCAACCTCGCCGCGCCCACTGCCGCCACCGCGAACGACATCGGGCGCGCCCTCGCGCGTCGCATGCACCGTCCGTTCCTCGTGCCGGCGCCCGCTTGGGCGATGCGCCTGGTGCTCGGTCGGGACGCCGTCGACTCGCTGCTCACGAGCGACGCGCGAGTCGAGCCGGGCGTGCTCACCGGATCGGGTTTCCGGTTCGCGCATCACACGGTCGAGGAAGCGGTCGCCTCGGCGCTCGCCTGAAGCGCTCCTTCAGTGACGGCTCCACCGCACGCTCGGTCAGCTCGGCCTAGTCGACCGGAGCGCCGCAGCCGCTGCAAGGTCGAGTCGTCGTCAGAGCGCCGTCGCCACGTAGTGCAGCAGCGCCGCACGCACGAACGCAGCGCCCTCCGCTCCGCCATAGTTGGCGGCAAACCGCTCGTCGGCGACATACATCTCGGCTAGACCCTCGACATACGCGCGCACGGTCGCGGCGTCTCCGCGCTCGGCGGGAGTGCCGGGAATACCGCGCAGCCAATCGACATGGCGAGCCGCCGCGTCCTGCGCTTCTGCACCGTGCGGGTCTGCCTTCGCTTCGGCGAGCGCAAGCCACGCCGCCCCGAGCGACTGAGCTCGCTGCTGCCAGTTGGAGCGCTCCGCTTCAGTCTTCGACTCCCACCAATCGGCGCTGCGCTTGTAGGCATCCTTTCCCCAGCGCTGTTCAACCTCCTCGCGATACTGCGTGTGATCGAACCCGTCGAACATGTCGTTCATGGTCAGTGCTCCTTCATCGTCGTTGTCGACGCTCTTGTGGGTGCTTGCTGCGTCGCCGCCCAGGGCCACCAGGGTGCGCTCGATCGACGCGATCTGTCGGCTGATGCGCTCTTGCTCGAGCCGCAGCCACTCGATATGCGCTGTGAGCGCCGATGCTTCATCGGTTTGCTGGTCGAGCACCTCGCCGATCGTTGAGAGGCCGAGCCCGAGCTCGCGCATCAACAGGATCCGCTGCAGCCGCACGAGCGAGGCTCGGTCGTAGTAGCGGTACCCGTTACTGCCGATTCGGCTGGGCCGAAGCAACCCGAGGTCGTCATAGTGCCGGAGCGCCCGGCTCGTTGTGCCTGCCATACGGGCCACCTCTTGGATCGACCAGTCCACGGATGCCGCCTCCTCCCGCCAGTGATTCGCACCAGGCTCGTCCATCATTCAACACGTTAGAGCTTGACGTTGCGTCAAGGTCAAGCGCCTGCGGGGTCTCGGCGGAGAGCCCCCACGAACTGGGCGGCCCAACAGAGCCTCACGACTGACACGATGAGCCCATGCGAGAACCGATCGAGTTCACCGCTTCATTGGCAGACCGCCTGCCGGCCTCGGGCGTCGTGGCCGAGTGTCTACGGCTGCAGCAGTCAGTGCGGCCAAGATCGCGCATCGGTCGCTTCGTTGGAAGCAACCCGCTGCGTGGTGAGGCACGGTCGTGGTTCACAGGCGCCCTGGGCGAACTCGAAGTGGCCCAGTGTCTCGCAGTGCTCGGAGCCGAATGGCGCGTGATGCACTCGGTGCCGGTCGGCGAGGCCGGTAGTGACATCGACCACGTCGTGATCGGGCCAGGTGGCGTGTTCACCATCAACACGAAGGCGCACCGTGGAGCACGGGTGTGGGTCGGCGCTCGGCGGCTGCTCGTGAACGGTCAGAAGACCGACCACCTGCGAAACGCTCAGCACGAGGCTCGCCGTGCGAGTCGTCTCCTCACAGCAGCCGTGGGCGAGCCCGTCACCGCCCGCGCGCTCGTGGTCGTCGTGGGTGCCCGCTCGATCACGATCAAGCAGCAGCCGGAACACGTGAAAGTACTGGGTGCGACTCGCCTGGCACGGTGGTTGAAGAAGCAGCGGCGAGTGCTGGAGCCGCATGTGGTCGAGCGACTGGCGGCCGCGGCATCCGCGCCCGCTCTGTGGAGCAGCGCCGCCCCGCCGGCGATGCCGGACTTCTCGGCGTTCGACGAGCTTCGCTCCGAGGTGAGCCGTGCCGCGCTCGTGCGCGCTCTGTGGGCGTTCGGATTCGTCGGCGCCATCGTCGCGGCGCTCTTCATCCCCTGGTTCGCCTGAGCAGCGGCGCGAACCACCCCGCGAAGTGAGGCGTTCGCTGATCGCTATGCTTTGCTCATGTTTCTCGCAGTGGCGTTCGTCGCGGTCATCGGGCTGCTCACGCTCTTTCAAGCCGCGCTCGCGCTCGGCGCACCGTGGGGGCGCGCCGCCTGGGGTGGCCAGCACGCAGGCGTTCTGCCCACTGGATACCGCGTCGGCTCAGCAGTGTCGATCCTGGTCTACGGGTTCATCGCGGTGATCGCGCTCGCGCGCGCCGACGTCGTCGATGTCTTGCCCGATGGGTTCGCGCAAGTCGCCATGTGGGTGGTCTTCGGATTCCTCGCGCTGGGCGTCGTGATGAACGCCATCTCGCGCTCGCGGGTCGAGCGGGCGGTGATGACGCCGGTCGCGCTCGTGCTCGCCGTGCTCGCACTGCTCATCGCGCTCGGCTGACGGACTCTCGGCTGAGACGACGCTCACACCTCGGTCGTGCGCGAGGTCTCCCATGGAACGGTCCACCCCAGCTCGTCGAACAGCCTCGACAGCACGATGCCGGTGAATCCCCACACGAGGCGCCCCTCGACGTCGAACGCCGGTGAACGGAATGTCTGCGCGCCGCGCCGTCGCACCGCGGTGAGCCGGTTCGCGGGGTCGAGCAGGTCGGCCACAGGAATCCGGAACACATCGACTGTCTCGCGGTGATCGACCGCAGCCACCTGCGAAGGACGAGTCCACCATGCGAGCACCGGCGTGACGAGGTTGCTGCTCACCGACAGCGGCAGCTCGGGCAGCGTGCCGAGCACGTCGACGCCCGAGGGCTCGAGGCCGGTCTCCTCGACGGCTTCACGCAGCGCAGTCGCGGTGATGTCGGCATCCGTCGGGTCAACTCCCCCACCAGGGAACGAGATCTGGCTCGCGTGGTGGCGCATGGTCGCCGATCGCCGCTGCAGCAGCACATCGAGATCAGCGGGCACGGGACCGTCGCTGTCGGCGGGTTCGCGATCGAGCACCCCGAACAGCACCAGCACTCCGGAACGACGAGCGGATGCCGCGTCGACGCCGAACCGGGAAGGATCAAGCGCCCAGTCCACCCCGCGGGCGCACAGCGACTCGAGGTCGCGTCGCGCTTGTCCGATCCCGGTCGCCACCTCGCCAGCCTACGGGGCCGCTATCGGCGGTGGACCCACTGAACCGACGGACTCTGACGCACCGCGCCAGCTCCGGGCACCGGCCAGGCCGCCGGCTACGCCGCTGCTCGCCCCGCTGACTGCGCCGCGACCCACCCGAGGTACGAGCCCTCCAGCTCAACGACGTCGAACCCCGCGCGACGCAGTGCGCTCGCGACCACGCTGTTGCGCAGGCCGCTGCGGCAGTAACTGACGATGGTCCCCTCGGACGGCAAGCGATCGAGGTTCCACAGGGCGCGACCCGCGCTCAACTGCTCAGCACCGGGTAGATGCCCGGCCGCGTATTCGGCCTTGCTGCGCACGTCGAGCAGCAAGGCATGGTCGAACTCGTCGAGTTCCTCGGGAGACACGGTGCGCGGCGCGATCAGGTCGAGCCCGTCGAGCGAGGGGATGAAACCGGTCACGGTGTCGATGCCCACGCGCATGAGGTGAGCGCGCAGTTCTTCGGCTTCGTCGCGGTCGGTGGCGAGCGCGATCAGGGGGCGCTGCTCGGCATCCGGGTTGATCGCCCAAGCTCCGTATGTCGCGGCCTTGGCGGTACCGGGAATGTTGAGCGAGCCTGGAACCGTGCCGGTGTGCACTGCGGAATGCGAGCGGGTGTCGATGAAGATCACCGCGTCTGCTTCGAGCTCAGCACGCACCTCGTCAGCGCTGTATTCGACGAGGTCGGTCAGCTCGCCGAGCACAGCGGGCCCGATCCGGTTCTGCACCTTCATGCGCGCGAAGTAGGCGTGAGCGTCGGGCTGCCCGTTGAGCAGCTCATCGATGAAGCCCTGCTCATCCCCCGCCTCGAGGTACTTGCCCCACCACGCGAACGCGCGCTCGTAGCCGACGGTGGTCGAGTCGATCGCGCCGAGCGCCTTGCCGCACGCACTGCCCGCACCGTGGCCGGGCAGCACCTGCACATAGTCGGGCAGGGTCAGGAAGCGGTTGCGCAGGCTGGCGAACAATTGCTTAGCGCCGGCGAAGCGGGTGTCGATGCCGCCGGCTGCCTCGTCGAGCAGGTCGGGGCGGCCCACGTCGCCGACGAACACGAAGTCGCCGGTGATCATGAAGCCGGGTTCGCTCGCCTGCGCGCCGTCAGTCACGAGGAACGACAGGTGCTCCGGGGTGTGGCCCGGAGTGTGCGCCGCGGTGATCGTCACGTTGCCGAGACGGATCGTGTCGCCGTCGCGCATGCGCACGGCCTCGTCGAATGCCTCGCCGTAGGTCCACTCTGGGCCACCCTCATCAGAGACGTACATTGTCGCGCCGGTGGCTGCGGCCAGTTCGCGCGTGCCCGAGAGGTAGTCGGCGTGGATGTGGGTCTCGGTGACCGCGGTGATCGTCATGCCGTGCTTCTTCGCGACGTCGGAGTAGACGCGGATGTCACGGCGCGGGTCGATGACGATCGCCTCGCCGCGCGCCTGGCAGCCGATCAGATAGCTCGCTTGGGCGAGGTCTTCGTCATAGATGCGTTCCAGCAGCATGGTGCGTTCCTCGGGTTTCTCGGGTTGGTTTGGGCGGGTTTGCGCGGGCGGGTGTTCGTCGGATGCGGTGCGGATGCCGTCAGCGGCCGAACAGGCGCGCGAGGAACCCGCCGCCGCGCGCTCCCTGGGCAGCCGCTTCCACCTCGGCGCGCGAGTGCTGGCCGTTGCACCACTGGGATGCCGGAACCTGACGCTTCACGTCTTGGATGTGCTCACCGCATCCGGTCCAGGTGGTCTTGCCACAGGTGTTGCACTTCGTCGCTCGGCACATGAAGCCGTTTCCAATCTCTCTGTCTCAACAATGTCGGAGATACCCCCGGGGGTATCAATCCGTGCTGGAAATAATACCCCATGGGGTATCATGAATGTCAACTCGACCTGAGAGGGGCGCCGTGATGACCGAGAACCTCACAACGCACGCCGAATACGACCCCGAAGCCAAGCGGAAGATCGTCAACCGTCTGCGCCGCGCGCACGGTCAACTCGCCGCGGTGATCGCCGCCGTCGAGAGCGACACCCACTGCCGCGACGTCGTGCAGCAGCTGTCAGCGGTGTCGAAGGCCGTCGACCGCGCCGGGTTCCTCGTGATCTCCACCGCGCTGCGCGAATGCCTCACCGACTCGGGCGACGAGTCGAAGACCAACCCCGAGGAGCTCGAGAAGCTCTTCCTGTCGCTGGCATAGCGCACCCGCTCAGTCCGGCCCAGGCCTCCGGGCACGAGTCCGAAATCCGCTGTCGAATGCGACGCTCCCGCTCAAGCCGCCGACTGATCGCGACAAGCGACAAGTCCCTCACAGTTCTGCGAAGGAGCGCCGCCGCCCACCCGGCGTTTCGCCCCCATGCGTTGGCGCGCTTGGTATCGTCGGCGAAAGCGGTCGATCGGGGGCATCGATGTCGATATCGTGGGCGCCCTCGGGATGGCGAGCGAGAATTGCGCGCGATAGCGACTGGAACCTCGAACTAGTCGACGACGCGGTCCGGCTGACACGAGCGTCAGGAACCAGCACAGTTCTGCTGCCTGAACTCAGCGAATTGCGCGTCGAGAACGGCTTGCTTTCATCGGCACTCGCCTGGGACTCACCGATTCCAACGCGGCTTGGAGGGCTGTCGGCGGGTGTCGCGCGCAGCATCCGGGATCGGGTCAATGCCGAGCTCATCCGGGCTAAGCATGAGCTGCTAATGGCGAGGATGAGGACCGACTTCGATGCGCTGGCGGCCGAGATCCTTGATTGGGCTCGCGGGTTCTTTGACGATGCCAAAGCGCATCACCGTGACAAGGGTTGGATCACGCGCGAGTTCTCACGGGCTTGGGAGATGCACAAGCCGCAAGATCCGTCGCGACTCGCGAGCGCGCCAGAGTTGGCCGAGCACCGCGCCGAGCAGCCGGGCGATGTGCTGCAAGCGCTCGAGCTGTGGTCTGCCGATCTACAGCAGTACGTCGCCACTTGGAACGACCGGTTCCTCTCGAGCGAGTTGGAGGAGTACCGCAGCTTCTTCGACCGGGTCGAGAAGTCGCCGCTGACTTCTGAACAGGCCCGCGCCGTGGTCACCTTCGACAACCGGGTGCAGCTTGTCGCTGCGGCTGGTTCCGGGAAGACCTCGACCATGATCGCGAAAGCCGGGTACGCGTTACACCGCGGAATCGTTTCAGCCGAGCGCATCCTGCTTCTCGCCTTCAACAGCTCGGCGGCCGACGAGTTGCAGCAGCGCATCGATGAACGCCTGACACCCCTGGGGCTGTCCGCCGATCGCGTCATGGCGCGGACGTTTCACGCGCTTGGGCTGGCCATCATTGGCCAAGCGACTGGGCGCAAGCCGAGCCTTGCGCCCTGGCTCGGGCACGCCGGTGGGGACGTTCGGAAGGTCGCGGAGATCGTTGACCACCTCCGCGACAACGACCCAGTGTTCCGCCAGGACTGGGATCTCTTTCGGCTGGTATTCAGCGCCGACATTCCCGTCGAAGGTGATGACGACCCTGAACCAGATTGGTGGGACCCGAAGAGCCGGCGCCGCGGGTTCCGCACCCTGAACGGCGAGATCGTCGAGTCACACGGTGAACGCCAGATCGCCGATTGGCTGTTCTATCACGGCGTCGCTTACGACTATGAGCGGCGCTATGAGCATGACACCACCGACCCCGACCACAGGCAGTACACACCAGACTTCTACTACCCCGACATAGCCGTATACCACGAGCACCTTGCGATCGACGAAGACGGTGTCCCGCCCGCGACGTTCAAGGGCTACAGGGAGAAGATGGAGTGGGCGCGCGTCACTCACGCTCGCTATGGCACCCAGCTCATCGAGACAGAGATGCACGAGATCCGCACCGGCGAGGTCTTCGAGAAGCTCAGCCGCGAACTGACCTCGCGCGGCATCGAACTCGACCCCAACCCCGATCGTCCGGTCCATGGCGCTCCCCCGATCGAGAACGAGCGGCTTGTGACCACGTTCAGGTCGTTCATGGCGCACGCGAAGAGCAACCGTCTGAGCCTGGACGACCTGCTGGCCCGGGCGCACTCCGAAACCGGAAGGAGGCGACGACACCGCCATGAACGCTTTCTGGCCCTGTACAAACGCATCCGCGATCGCTGGGAGGAGGAGCTCAACCAGCACGACGCAATTGACTTCGAAGACATGCTGAACCTCGCGGCGGACCACATCGAGGCGGGACGTTGGGATAGCCCGTTCGAGCTGGTCATGGTCGATGAGATGCAGGATGCGAGCGTCGCTCGCGCGAGACTCATGCGGGCGCTCACGTCGAAGCCGGGCTCGTATCTCTTCGCGGTGGGCGACGACTGGCAGAGCATCAACCAGTTCGCCGGTGCCGATGTCTCTTTGATGACCGGTTTCCACACATGGTTCGGTGAGGGCGAGACGCTGCAGCTTCAGCGCACGTTCCGGTGCCCACAATCGATCTGCGACGCCTCCAGTGGGTTTGTGATGAAGAACCAAGCCCAGTTGCCTAAGCAGGTCATGTCAAACGCCGAGGAATATCCGCCGTCCTTGATCGCTATCGCCGCGGACAGCGATGCCCACGTGTACACAGTGATCCGCAAGCACCTCGCAGAGCTCAATGACCGAATCGGGTCTGGCATCGCACCCGCTGGCGGCGGCGGAAAGGCAAGCGTCTTCATCTTGGGCAGGTACCGCCATCAGCAGTCGCTCATGCCGCGAGGTGCCGCGAAGCAGTGGAACCACCTCGACGTTCGTTTCTCTACGGTGCACTCGTCAAAGGGGCTCGAGGCCGACTACGTCATCATTCCCAGTCTCACCCGGGACGGCGCCGCCTTTCCGAGCCGCATCGCGAACGACCCCGCGTTGAAGCTCGCCATGCCTGTCGGCGAGTCGTTTCGACATGCCGAGGAACGTCGCCTGTTCTACGTCGCGCTGACCCGCGCGCGACGGTCAGTGACTCTCATCACGGTCGCTGGGCGGGAATCGCCATTTCTCATCGAACTCATTGAAGACAAACGGCTGCCCTACGTCACTGCGATTGCCGAGGAGATTCCACTGATCAAGTGCAGTGAGTGCGCCGACGGGGCAATGGTGCTCCGCACAAGTCGGCATGGGCGCTTTTTCGGCTGCTCGAACTTCCCACGGTGCCGAGCCACCATGCGGGAGGATGCTGTTCGCGCTGACGCCTCATTATGAGGAAGTGGTTGTCGGCGTGATCCGCCCGCTGGCCTTCAACCAGAGACCAACGGCACCCGGAATACCAAGCGCTTTACCGCCGTTGAAGAGCACCATGTCGTCTTCCCTCCGCACGCGTTCTTGGATCTGGGGCGTCATCGCTCTTGTCGCTGTGATGGTCGCTGGGGCGGTGGTCGCGGTCGTCACTGTGTCGGCGAACGCCACTGGAGCGCAAGATGAGGCTCCGCAGAGCGCGCTGCACGCCGACACCCGCATGGGCGCGGTCGAGTTGAAGGTGCGCGACGTGGCCGCGATGGCTGCGTACTACGGCGAGAACGGCGTGGGGCTCGAAGTGCTGAGCGAGATCGCCGACGCGATGGTGCTCGGGGTCGACGGTGAAGAAGTGATCCGCCTCACCACGGGCGGGGGCGACCCGCCGTCGCCGACGGATGCCGGGCTCTATCACTCGGCGATCGTGTTCCCCGACGGCCCGGCGCTCGCCGAAGCGCTCGTACGTGTGGCCACCCAGTATCCGGGGCTCTTTCAGGGCGCGTCGGATCACAGCGTGAGCGAAGCCTTCTACTTCGCAGACCCGGAGGGCAACGGCGTCGAGCTCTACATCGATACGCCGCGCGACGAGTGGGTGTGGCAAGAAGGGCAAGTGGTGATGGGCAGCGCGCCGCTCGATGCCAACGCCTTCATTCAGGAGCACCTCGGCGGCGCCTCCGCGGGAGACGCGACGATGGGCCACGTGCACCTCAAGGTGGGCGACATCGACCAGGCCCGGGAGTTCTACGTCGACACACTCGGCTTCGCAGCGACCGCAGAGGTGAACAGCGCCCTCTTCATGTCGGCCGGCGGCTACCACCACCACGTCGCGGCCAACACGTGGGGCAGCGCCGGCGCGGGAGCCCGACCTGAAGGGCTCGGACTCGGTCAGTTCACCGTGGTGCTGCCCGCGGCATCCGAGCTCGACGCAGTCGTCGAGCGCTTGCAGATGGCCGGTCTACCGTTCGAGCAGACCGAGCGCGGCGTCGTAGTCGCAGACCCGTGGGGCAACGAGGTGCATCTCACCGTCGAGTGACGGCACCGCGACGACGCTGTGAGGGTCGGCGCGGCCAAGTTGCGGTTACGCTTCGGGCATGGATCAGGCGGATGCTGCTGCGTCGACCTCGAAGGAGTCGGCGCCTTTGATGGAGCAACGCCTGCACTTCATCACCCTGTCGACCCACGACCTGGACGCCGTTCGCGCCTTCTACATCAAGGGCCTCGGATGGACGCCGACCCTCGATGTCGCCGACGAGATCGTGTTCTTCCAGCTGGCACCTGGACTGATGCTCGGCTTCTTCCGCGAAGACAAGTTCGCCCAAGACCTCGGGCTACCGCGTCCCGCGCCCGTGTCAGGTGTGACCCTCGCGCACAACGTTGAGAGCCGAGACGCCGTGATCCGACTCGTGGAAGCGATGGCAGCCTGCGGAGGAACGGTGCGCAAGCAGCCACAGCCCGGCGACTACGGTGGCATCTTCCACGCGCAGGTCGAAGACCCCAACGGCGTGCTCTGGGAGATCGCGCACAACCCTGGCTGGACGATCGGCGACGACGGGCGCGTCAGCTTTCCGTGAGGTGGCGGGCTGGGCCGCGGCGGTTATCGCCGCCGCCCAGCGCCGTACGGACTATCCCTGCGTACGCGCGCGGCGCCGCGAGACGACGCCAGCTGCGGCTCCGAGCCCGAGCAGCGCGAGCGCGAGCCAGCCGAGGCTGGCGTCGACACCGGTCGGCGGGAGGGTGCGCCCGGTGCCGCTGTCTGCGGCCGGAACAGCCGCTCCGCCGCCAGCCGGCGGAGCAGGCGTCACCGGTGGCGTGGGGTTGTTCCACACGGCGAAGACGGTGAGGTCACCGCTGATCGAGGTCGTACTCGTGAACGCGGTGCCGGTGCCGTCGGCGAGCGTGTTCCATCCGGTCAACGTGCGCCCGGTCAGCGTCGGCGCGGGCAGCGCGAGCAGTGCAGCATCGAGCGACGCCGCATAGACGCGCTGTGCGGTCGATGCCGGTGCCGCATCGACGTGGTTCGAGTCGAACGTCACGACGTAGTTGTTGCCCGCGACGGCGAGCGTGCCGCCGTTCTCGACGCTGTCGATCGACGCCACGGTGAGAGTCCCGCTGTTGGCGAGCGTCCCTGCGCCACCGAGTGCCCCGTCGCCCGTGATCGAGCCGGTCGGAGTCACCGTGACCGCCCCGCCCGCGGGAACGATCATGGATGCGGATGCCGGCACGATGACGGTGCCACCGATCGTGACCGTGCCGAAGCCGCCGCCGACTCCCCCGCCGAAGGCCCGGCCGTTCGTCGAGTTCACCGTCACCGTTGCATCATCCCCGATCGTGACGGTGCCGCCGTTGCTGCCTTCGCTGCCGCCGATCGCCGCTGAATTCGCACTGCCGGTCGCGACCACGGTTCCGCCCGTGATCGACACGGTCGCAGGGGCAGGCGCATACCAACCGCTGCCGATGCCCGATGAGAGGTTGCCGCCGACGGCAGTGACCTGGCCACCCGAGATCGAGATCGTGCAGGGACCGTTGGATGCCCAGCCCGAGCCGATGCCCGGACCATCAGAGTTGCCAGTGGCGGTCACGGTGCCGCCGGTGATGTTGATGGTGCCGCAGTCCTGGCCGTCGCCACCACCGATGCCGGCACCGTGCCCTGCGGTGGCCGTGATCGTGCCGCTCTCAATGGTGAGGGTGGCGCCATGGGTTGTGATGCCGGCCGCAAAGCCTGCGGTAGCGCTGAGGGCGCCACCGCCAGCGGTGTCGCGAATCGTGAATGCCTTGCCGGCGGCGACAGTAAGACCCGCCACAGAGATCGCGTGTCCATTCAGATCGAGCGTGATCGAATTCGCCACCGTTGCCGCAGCGCCGAGCGCGAAATCGGCATTGACGACAACGACGTCGCCGTCGGGCGCGGTGTTCAGCGCCGTGGCCAGCTCGGCATCCGTCGTGACTGGCACATCTGCGGCCATGGCTGCGGATGGTGCTCCTGCCACAACCAGGGCACAGGAGATGATTGCGGCGAGCGAGATGGACGTCGCAGCGCGGGCGGGTTTGCGGGTCAGTGCGAAGGGGCGCACGAGTGCTCCAGGAGTCGGGTGGTGCCGGGTCAGGGTAAGGCGGTCAACGCAACGCTCCGCCACCCTCGGGAGGGGTCGCGGTCACCGGCGCGCAAACGACGTTTCGCAGCATATCGGTACGCGAACCTTTTTCAGGTCGCGACGTGCCCCGGAATGCGTCGATTCGATGTGATCGCGCACCCAGCCACATGGCCCCGGACCGAACCGGGTAGGCCGGCCTCAATCAGCCGCTCCTCTGCTGCCGATGAGTCGCCACAGAGCTCTAACGTGTGCCCGACGCCGGACTTACGATTGCGCCGACGCGAGGTTTGCTTCTCGCTGGAGGTCGACGATGCCTGATCCGATTGACGTCAACCCGGAGCTGTACCGAGTGGTCTTCGAGAACGCGCGCGTGAGGGTGCTCGAGTACTTCGACCGCCCAGGCGACGCGACAGTGACTCACAGTCACCCGGATTCGGTGATGATCACGCTCTCCGACTTCGACCGCCGCTTGAGGCAAGGCGAGCGCACTCGCGATCTCCATCTGGACGCGTTTCAGGTGCGCTGGCTCGACGCGCAAGACCACTCCGGAGCAAACATCGGCTCCACCGACACACACGCGTTCTTCGTGGAACTGAAGGAGCGCGACAGTGCGGATGCCGCGAACGATGCGCACGCCGGCGATCACGCACTCGGCCCCACCGACCCTCCTCCGCTATGACCTCGTGACAGGTCGGCCGTGGCGTTCGAACGCACTTCGCCCGTTCACTCGTAGACCGCCGAGACCGCACTCGCCCTCCGATACTGTGGAGAGAAGCGCGAGAAACGGGGCCCGAACATATGCGAGTCGTTGCGGTAGAGCAGTATCCCGAGCGTGCTCGCATCGGTTCACGACTGCGCGGGGCACGGCTCGCGAAGCACATGACGATCAAGCAGGTCGCGGATGCTTGCGGGCTCACTGAGGGGTTCATCAGCCGGCTCGAGCGCGACCTGACCTCGCCCAGCGTCGCGACCCTCATCAACCTCTGCAACGCGCTCAACATCGACGCGGGCGCCCTGCTCTCGCGCACGGATGCCGCGCACGTGAAGCTCGAGAACGCGCCGAAGCTGTCGTCGGCCACCGAGGGATCCCTCGAGAAGCTACTCACTCCGCGCCAGGAATCGCGTGTGCAGGCGATCCACGCGATCATCGAGCCCGGCGCCAAGGGGAACTCGCAGGACTACACCGTCAACTCGAACGTGCACTTCGTGCATGTGCTCGACGGCGAGCTGACGATGGAGATCCAAGATCAGCAGTGGGTGCTGGCCAAGGGAGACTCGCTCACCTTCGACGGGAAAGAGTCGCACCACTGGACAGCGTCACCCAAAGACGGTGCGACGGTGCTCTGGTTCTTGACGCCCGCGACCGGCGAGTAGGCGCGCGCCACACTCACGAGCTCAAGCAGCCCGGCCGAGCAGCAGCGTGAAGCTGCGGTTCCGCCATGACGGTGCGGGCCTCGACTAGCGCGGCAGCGCCTCAGAGTTCTCCGCCGTCGACTCAGACACCTGGCCGGCCGCCTTCTTCGGCCCACGCGCTGGCAGGTTCACGATGCCCCACACCGACGCCGCAGCGGTCAAGGCGATCGCCGCGATGAACGCGGCGACGAGCCAAGGGTGATGCACTGCTGTGTCGGGGATGCGGCGATCAGGCACCGCCACGACGCCGATCAATGCGCCGAGCAGCCCGAAGTAGCTGCCGAGCAGGAACGATCGGTGCGACTTCACCCGGTGACGTCGCGCCGCGACGATGCCCATGGTCACCGTGAACGCGGTAAAGAGCGAGAGGGCGTGAAGCCACCCGAACCCGCCGTTGATCGTGCGGATGCCGAACGAGGTGGTGATGACCAGCGCCATCGCGACCACCCACGTCCAGCCGACGATGCGGTGAGGCCGGTCGCCCTTGCGGCGCCGAAAGATCTGAACGACGCCGAAGCCGAGCGCATAAGTGGCCGCTACGGCATGGATAAGGATCAGCGGGTCCCAACGATCGAGCACCACCGGAGCCTACAACTTTTCTGAGCGTGGGCTGTGCATACCATCTGAACCCGAAGCAGCCACTTGGTGTCGGTCTTATCTCTGGCGCGACAACAACGGGAAGCCGGCCGCTCCCGTCGGAACGGCCGGCTTCGAGCCCGCGTGGCCTCGAGTCGAGTGCGCCGAGCGCTACTGCGCCCGCTGCACCCCCATGAACACTTTCTCAGTCTCTTCAAGCGTGTGCCAGACACCCTTGAACCCCTGCGGAATCACGAACGACTCCCCCGCGCCGAACTCACGGCGAGCGCCGGACGCATCCTCCACCGCGACGCGGCCGCGAAGCACGACGCACAGCTCGGTGTACGGCCACGACTCGAACGCGACGCTGCCGGCCGAGCCGGTCCAATAGCCGCCTTCAACGGCAGGGTTACCGAAGTCGGCGCGGTACTCCGTCTCGATCCAGCCGTCGCTGACGTCGTCGTACGACGCCGGGTCAGGCACCGAGCCCTCCAGCGCGGTCGGCGAAAGGGTAACAATCTGGTCCACGCTCATCGCGCACCCACCTCCAGTTGCGAGAAATCGGTCTTGTACACGTGCTGCTCCACAGCCCGCGCGACCGACATCACCTTCATGTCGTCGAACGCGGGACCCACGACCTGCACGCCGGTCGGCACGCCGATCGACGACATCCCGCTCGGAATGCTCAGCACCGGCAGCTGGCTCAGCATGTTGAACGGGTAGGTCATGAACCACGCCTCGGCGATCTTCTCCGGCACGATCTCGCCGTTGATCTCGATCGCGAGGTCGAGCGGCGAGCGGTCGGCGCCGACCGACGGCAGTGCGGTGGTCGGGCAGAGGAACGCGTCGTACTCCTCCAGCATCCGCCCCATCCGCCCATACATCGCAACGTGCACCTCGAGCGCGGCGGTGAGGTCGTCGGGGGTGAGCGACTTGCCGTGCGCGATCATGTCGGCGGTGTAGTCGGCCAACTGGTCGACGTCGCGCTCGAAGTCGTGCACGAACCGAGCCGCCGAACCGCGGCTGGAGTTCGTGGCGAGCCAGGCGTCGAACACCTCCGTGCCCCAGTCAAGCTCGACCTCTTCGACGGTGGCGCCGAGGGCACGCAGGCCCTCGACGAGCGAGAGCAGGTTGTCGCGCACCTCGGTGTCAACCGGGAAATATCCGAGGTCAACCGAGTACGCGATCTTCCAGCCCTTCACATCAGCGAGGGCCGTGTAGTCGACGGTCTCGTTGACGGTGCTGATGTCGTCGGGATGCCGGCCGGCGATGATGCTCTGCATCAGGCACACGTCTTCAACGGTGCGTGCGAGGGGGCCGTAGTGCATGTAGGGGTCGAAGGTGTTGGGCAGGTCGTTCGGGTTGCGGCCGAATGGTGCCTTGTACCCGTACACACCGCAGCAGGATGCCGGAATGCGGATCGATCCGCCGATGTCTGACCCGTCGGCGATCGTGGTCATGCTGGCGGCGAGCGTCACGCCCGCGCCCGACGACGACCCGCCGGGGCCGTACTCGCGGTTCCACGGGTTGCGGGTGACGCCCCACAGCGGGGTGTAGCAGTTGCCGGCCTCGCCGAACTCGGGCATGACGGTGCGGCCGATGACGACGGCGCCGGCCTCGAGCATCCGTGCAACGCCCGGGTGCGTGTCGGAGACCACGTTGTCGGCGTAGAGCTTCGAGCCGTAGGTCACGGTGTGCCCGGCGATCGGCACATTGTCTTTTACCGCGAGCGCGATGCCCTCGAGCGGGCGCGCGGTGCCCTGACGCCACCGCTCATCGGCGAGGCGCGCACCGGCCATGGCCTCGTCGGCGTACACCGCGGTGAACGCGTTCAGGCCGGGGTTGACCTCGTCGATGCGGGCGAGCAGCGCCGCCATGAGCTCGGAGGGCAGCAGTGATCCGTCGCGGAATCGCTGCAGCGCCTCGGTCGCCGAGAGGTAGACGAGTGATCGATCAGACAGATCAGACAGATCAGACAATGGGTGGTTCCTTTCTCAAGCTTCGAAGCCGGCGGCGGCGAGCCGGTCGTGCAGTGCGCGGGTGGCCTCGTCGAACGGTTCGACGAGCCAGGCCATGTGGTCGGCCTGCCCGTGGCGCTGGGTCGCGCTGCCTGCCCAGTTGGTGCGGGCGCGCTCGGTGACGTAGCGGCGGGCGCCCTCGACGATCGAGAGCATGTTGCGCAGCGTGCCCTCGTCGGTCTTGGCGTACTCCCCCGCGGTGGCGAAGTAGATGGGTGAGGTGTGCGCGAAGACGGGGCGCTCCCAGTTGTCGTGGTGCTTGGCGGCATCCCTGCCGAAGCAGCGCACCGCGACCCACGAGTCCTCATGCACCGTGATCGCGTGCTCGACCTGGTGACGCGTCGCGCCCTCGGGCACCGGCAGACGCGCCTCGATGCGCCCGTCGACGATCACCTCGATCTCGCTGACCGGGAACACCGTCTCGAGTTCGATCGCGAGCTGCACGGTCGAACCGGATGCTGTCTGCACCACCGACCCGATCGGCGCCCCGTCGGCGGTGAGCCACAGCAGCGGGCCGCTGGTGACCATGGTGTTGCCGCTCTTGATGCCGCGTGACCACGCCCAGTAGTCGACCTGCGACGGGTCGTCGACGGCGGCATAGGTGCGCATCATGCCGATCGGCACCTCGGCGGTCATCTTGTCGGTGCCCGCGGCGAGCGGCATCCGGAATCCGGCGTTGAGGTACCGGTAGTACTCGTTCATGTTGTAGTGGTCGAACGCGATGGTCTCCACCGCGTCGAGCCGGCCGGTCGCGAGCAGCGCCGCGGTCTCGCCGTAGGGCACTGGGAAGTGAGCGAGCACGACGGTGCCGCCCTGGGCGTGGCACTCGTCGGCCCAGCGCGAGAGCGTGGTCTCGAGTCCGCCTCCGAGGTCGGCCTCTTCTGAGCCGCCGGTGCACCAGGGGAAGATCGGTTCGCGGATGCCGAGCAGGTTGATGTGCCCGAGCATGTTGGTGCGGTTCTCCTGCCCGGTGAACACGATGGTGCGGCCGTCGGGTGACTGCTCGGGGCGGCCCGAGAACTCTTCGGTGCTGGTGAAGAGGTGGCCCCACTGGGTCTGCAGCAGGTTCACCACTTCGAGGTCTTCGGCGCGCGCCTCGAGCTCGGCGCCCTTGGTCGACACGAAGTGCACGTGGGTGTCGCCACCGGCGTAGCCGCGGGCCAGCGGGTCGAACTCGCGCTGCACCTCGAGCGTGAACCGGGTGGAGTCGGGGCCGACCGTGATGGTGCGGCGCACCGGGCGGTAGGTGAACCCGCGTGCCAGTTCGACGGCCACCTCACCGTCGGGCAGCCAGCCTTCGAAGCGGCCGTCGATGAACGCGTAAGTGTGCGCGCCGAGGCGCACGTCTCCCCCGATGTCGAGGTTCCAGGTGCCGCCGTCGGAGTTGATGTGCGCGTGGTGCGCATAGGGCGCGAACGGGATGCCGTCGGCCGACTCGAAGCGGATGCGGCATGCCACGAGCTCGCCCGTGTCGGCGTCGCGCACCTCGCCGGTGACCCAGCTTCGGTCTGCCGAGGGCAGCTTCGCGGTGACGGATGCCGAGACGGCGAGCTCACCGTGCTCGACGAGGTCGCGCCACCGGAACGAGCCGAGCACCTCGGCGCCGCGGCGCACCGTGACGGTGGCCGATGGTGCGGCGGCGATGCGGGCGTAGCCGATGTCGTCGCGCTCGCGGGTGCCGCCCCAACTGCTCACGTCGAGCCCGGGGTGCGGCTGCGAGCGCGCGATCTTGTAGAGATAGGTGCTGCTGCCGCGGTCGACCTCGATCGAGACGGTCTCGTCGGCCTCACCGTCGGCGAAGGTGAAGAGGGTCTCGCGGGCGACCTCGCGGATGAGCGGCTCTTCGTCGAGCACGCTGCGGGTGAGCGCGCCGAGCACGATGGTGTGGCGTTCGCCGCGCAGTTCGATGCGTTCGATGCGGGCGTCGGGGCGCGGGTTCTGCCAGGCCCACAGGTAGAAGCGGTACGGCAGCACGTAGGGCACGCGGGATTGCGGGTCTTCGATCTCGACCAGGCGCGCGCCGGCTTCGTCGTAGCGACCGCAGGTGCGGTCCATGAGCTCGTGCTCGGCGTCGTTCACGGCGAGGAACGGGGTCTGCCCCCAGTCGAGTGGCAGCGCGCGGCCCGACCACTTGCGCGGGGTGGGGCCGATCTCGAAGCGCTGCCGTAGCGGCACGTCGACGCTCTCGCCGTCGTCGAAGACCACCCGGTATGCGCCGACAGTCTCACCGATCGAGCCGCCCTCGAAGAGGTGGGGCTCGAGCACGGCGTGGGCGAATACCAGCCAGCGGGCCTCGTCGCTCACGGCAACCGTGACGGGCGCACCGCCAGGCGCCGCGATGGCGAAGGCGGCATCCGGGGTTCCGAATGAGAACGGCAGACCGTGCAGGGTGCGCTGGCCGAGCGTGATCTCGTGCGGGTCTTCCATGATGTCGGCCGGTGCGGTGAAGACCGGCGTGAGGTCGATCGGCTCGTACTCGACGGTGGTGGTGTGCACAGTGGTGGTTCTCTCTGGTTCGTGGTGGTTCTTGCCTGTCACGCAAGCGCCAGCGTCAATCGGAGCGCAGTCAGATCGCTTTCGTGGTCCGCCCGGTGAAGCGGTCGAGCACGTTGCGCACGACCTGTGAGACGAACGGGTCGCCGGTGCTCAGCGCGTGCGGCCACTGGGTTGAGCCGCCGTTGAACACCTCGCCTGCGCCGCGGGTGAAGGTGGCGATCATGCCCGAGCCGCGCGATTGGTTCTCGCGCACATAGTCGGGCAGTTCGTCACCGAGCGCTTCGAAGAGTTCTTGGATGCCGCTGTCGGAGCTGCCCAGCGGCAGTGTGCCGTTGAAGCGGTCTTCCTCCCCCTTCACGGCGGGGCAGATCGCGAGGATCTCGAGCGTTTCGGGGGCGCCGTCTTCGAAGGTCGGGAACGGCAGCCCGCGACGGAAGGAGTACTCGACCCCGTCGACCTCGAAGGTGGCGAGGAACGCGGGTGCGCCGCCGAGCAGGTCGCCGTAATAGAGGTCGGTGCCGGCGAACGCCCAGTGGTCAGGGCGGTACACCGTGAACCCGCCGGAGGATCGGGGCGCGGCGACCCCGTAGCGGGTGAGCGTGCCGCCGAGACCGTTGAGTCCGACCGTGGCCGCGCCTGGGCGGCCGACGCTGCGGGCCTCCCACACCGTGGTGGTCAGGTGGGGTGTGGTGTCGGATGCCGGATCCAGCGCCGGCAGCCGGTAGCAGTACTGCGTGGTGCCGTCGTCGCTGAGCCGCACCTGCCACTGGTAGTTGCCGGCGAACCGGGCGAATCCGCCGCCGCGCTCGACGAACGCGTCGATCACATCGCGCATCTGCCACGACCAGTACTCGTCGTGTCCGACGACGACCGCACAGTCGTAGGCGTCGAGCGCGGTCTGATCTTCGTGCAGATCGATTTGCGTGAGGTAGTCGAGCTCGTAGCCTTGGCGCTCGGCCCAGATCACGAAGTCGCGCTCATAGGTGGCCCAGAACGCGTCAGCGTGATGGCGGCTGTACCCGTTGAGTCGCGCCCACTCGTAGGCCGGGTATTGCGGCGCTGCGCCGATCGGCGGGGTGTGCGAGTGGAACTCTTGCGGCACGCCGGGCGGCTTGCGCAGCATCCCGCGTGCGATCGGTCGCTGCGTCGACGACAGCGGTGAGCCGATCTCATTGCGCGGGTCGTCGCCGATGCCGCGGTACTGGTTGGCGCCTCCCCAGTCGTTGTAGGCGTTGAGCGTGCCGGTCGTCAGGATCAACGCGATCGGTGCCCGGTGGGTGGCCGCGTGCTTGACGATGATGAAGTGCTCGCGCTCCCACACCTCGCCGGTGGGCGTGTGGTTGCGCACGATGATCAGGTAGAAGCCCGCGCGGGCGTCGCCTGGGATGCTCCAGCGATGGGTCGGCTCCCACCCGCAGCCGACGGCGTAGGCATCCGCCGGCGTCTCCTGCCGCATGCCTGAGAGTCCGTGCGCGCGATGCACGACCTCGGGCTGCGCACCGTCTCTGATGACCTCGAGCTCGAACTCGCTCGCCGTGGTGCTGATGTGCAGGTCGACCGTCTCACCCGGCAGGTACGAGTACCGGGGCGTGTACACCCAGGCCTCGGGGCTGTCGGTGGTGAACGGGCGCTCGGAGGGCCACCCGCGCGGCGACCAAGCGGCGGGTGCCATCAGCTTGGTGTCGGTCGACATGGTTCTCCAGTGGTGCGAGAGGCGGGCGAGCGACGCGGATGCCGCGGGCTGGCCCTACGAGGTGCGAGAGGTTGGCCGGCGTGGGCCGATCTTGAAGGGGTTCGGCCCACGCCGGGGATGATGCGCCGCGGTTAGGAGGTCGCGACCTGCGGCTGCGGCTCTTCCTCGTCGTCGGCCGACTGCGTTGCGAGCACCGCATATACCTCGGGCTTGTTGCGCTTGAGGTAAAGCGCTCGGGCGATGCCCCCGACGGCGGCGAGGATCGTCAGCGTGAACACCACGATGTTGGTGACCGGGTCGCCACCCGAGTACAGGTCGAAGTTCACGATGACCGCGACCGTGGCCGCGACGAGGCCGATGAACGCGAGCGCCGGCGCGATGGTGGTGCGCCACAGTCCCTCGTCGGGGTGGGTGCGGCGCAGGTAGCGCAGCACCGAGAGCGAGCAGAGCGCCCAGAGCAGGATGATCGCGAGGAACCCGATCGCGCTGCCGAGCAGCAGCAGCCCGGTGTAGGGGTCGACGTTGCCGAAGATGCAGAACAGCAGCACCGCGAGGGCGACGGCCGACTGCAGCATGCCGGCGACCCACGGCGACGAGGTCTTGGCACCGGTGTGGGCGAAGACGCGCGGGATGATTCCCTCGCGGCCGAGCGTGAACACGTAGCGGTTCGACGCGTTGTGCAGGGCAAGCAGTGCGGCGAACGCGCTGAGGATGAGCAGGATGTTCATCACCTCGTAGACCACCGGGTTGGTGAACACGGCGAAGAGCTGCACGACGAGGCCCACCGGGTCGTCAGCCGCGGCCGCGTCGATGCCGTCGAAGCCGTATGCGGTGAGCACGACGAGTGCCATGAAGCCGTAGAAGAGCCCGATGAACGCGACGACGATGTAGGTGGCGCGGCGCACGGTGCGGGCGCCGCCCTTGACCTCTTCGGAGTAGATCGCGGTCGACTCGAAGCCCATGAACGCACCGAAGATCAGCGCGAACATCGCGGCGCTCTCGGGGCGCAGGATGAGGCCGGGGTTGAGCGCCTCGACCGGCACCGGGCCCGACTTGTCAGAGGCGATCACGGCGATCGCGAGCACGACGAGCGCGAGGATCTCGAGCACCAGCACGGTGGCGAGCACGCGGGCGCTCGCGGTGATGCCGCGGATGCCGAAGAAGCCGACGATCGCGAGCACGACGAGACCGTAGAACCACCACGGCAGGGTGACGCCGGTCCAGCGGGCGATGCTGTCGGCCGCGTAGACGCCGATGGCGCCGTACGTCGAGACCTGAAGCGCGTTGTAGGCCAGCACAGCGAGCATCGCGGATGCTGTGCCCGTCTCCTTGCCGAGCCCCTTCGCGATGATGAGGTAGAACGCACCGGCGCTGCGGGCGTACTTCAGCATCGTGTTCAGCCCCACCGCGAACAGCGCCATCACCGCGGCTGCGACGATGTACCCGCCTGGAACGGCCGCGCCGCCCACGAGGAAGTGCAGCGGCATGACCGCCGCGACGAGCGTAAGCGGCGCAAGCGTCGCGAGTGCGGTGAAGACGAGTTCGGGCAGACTCATCGCACCCCGCGCCAGCGAGGTGTTGACGCTGCGTTGCGTCTCAACGGACATTACGAGACCCCTTCGGCTCAAGAACTTGTTCACTATGCACTTTAGAGTGTGCGGCAGAAAAGTCCAAGAAGCGGGACTAATCGCGTCGCCACACTCGTTGCCTTCCGCGCATCTCTGCGCCCGAAGCGCGACCCGAGCCTGCTCGCATGATCTTCGGGAACTTGCTTAACTGCGGTTCGCGCGCCGCGGGCACCGCTGGTCAACCGGCCGAGTTGTACTCACTCAGTGGAGATCACGTGCCAGGGTGCTTCATCAAGAGAGCTCTTCGACCAGAGCCCTACACTCTTCGCCGTGACCGTCGGCCCAGATCGCAGCCAAAGTTGGGAGTACCCTTCGACGCTCGTATCTGTCGCCGACTTTGATCACCCAGTCGTGGGAGTTCTCACCTTCGATAGTGTCGAAGAAGACAGACATCTGTTTTGGCGTTGTGCCGAATGAGGCAGCATGCTCGAGCAGTTCAGACTTCACGGACCGAAGCACGTCATCTGGTTCGCGATCTGTCGGCAGGTAGGCCACTGGCCAGCCTGCACCCGTGTCGAGAGGCACTGCCCTCTGATCACCATCGAACACGAAACCGAACCGGATTCTCGGCGCCGGCCGACGCGGCAGGCGCTTGAGAAGCTCACGCATATAGCCCTGGCCGTTGCCCCAGACAATCTCGACCTGACTGAGCAACCTAGCATCGACTGCGCGAATGGCCGCCGACAGCACGATTGCGGCGACTTCATCCTCTACGAACAGGACGCGGTCCATCGGCAGTCCTGGAAGCACTTCGGCTGCCACTTCAGGCGCCGTTGCCGTGTCAACGATTTCCGTCACGCCCCGATCGTCGACCCGGAGCAAGACGAAAGCCTCGTGTTCGATAGCCGCGTCGATCATCTCCTCCGAATGAGTGGACAGGACTAAAGTCCACTTGTTTCGAAGACAGAAGTCTTGCAGCGACGCGAGGAGGCTCCTAACCCCACGCGGGGGAAGAAATGCATCGGGCTCATCGAGCAGCAATGTGAGGTCGGCTTGATCCGCATACTGTTCGAGAATCCAGAACAGGAAATGGATGGAGAACTCTCCCAGGCCCATCTCCGGGCTCGTGTATCGCCTCCCGCGGTGCGACACTCGGAAGTACGGAACCGTGGCTTGATCTCCGCGCCACTTGAATACGTCGGCTACTGAGTCTTCGGCCGGCACCAGGTCGAGAGAGGACCACTCGACTGAGTCATATGCGCGCCCGATGATTTTCTTGAGGTGGTCAATGCGCTCGGACGATGGCTCAGCGAAACCCGATTCATCTGCCATCTCTCCCAGATCTTGTCTCGAGCGATACAGAATGTGAGCATGCTCGATCAGGTGGTGCAGATCTAGGAAGGCGCCGCGGGGCCCGAGTTGGTCAGCGATCGCTCTCAATGCGCGAGTCTTACCGGCTCCATTTCTACCGCCGATGGCGATGCACGGTCGGTTCAAATCGATCGAGCCTGAACCGAACCGCACTCGCATCGGTGTCGTAACTCGGCGTGCTGCAATCAGCTTGGACCAGATTGCCTGCTGCTCAATTTCTCTCATCGCAGAGCGCTTTCAAGAAAGCCGCTCCCCCATTGAGAGTGTTCAATATACTCCGCGACGCGCTGCTGCGGGCTGCTCTCGTCGGTCTCGAGATCGTGTATCAAATCTGCCGTCATAGAACCCACCGGGGTTCCGAAAGCAACGTTCGAGAAGATATGGATGGCGAGGTCTCGGATGAGGACCGAGCTGACGTCTGTTACGCGATAGGAGGCTCGGTCGTCATACAGGCCCAGGATGTTGCGCACGGAGCGTGGAAGCGACAACGCGTCGGAGTCGCCGCGTCTAACCGCCAATCGCTGCGCTTCGAACTCAGCTAGCAGCCTCTCCGGAAGCGGGCCGGCCTGGGGAGGAGCCCACGAGGAATAGATTAACCAGGTCTGCAGAGTTCCTTTGTTGAATTTGACTCGATTAGGCGAATTACGAATTTGCCGAAGAAGAGCATCTCCGCCGCGCTCGAGTACCCCAACTACCTTGCCAGCGAAGCCCTCTCGCTGCCGGTAGATCTCTTCCACGACCGCGTTGTTGATGTGCTTGCGCAGGGTGTCGAGCTGAAGAGACACGCATGCGCGCGAAACGATGTCGTCGTACGCAAGGCGATTGTTATTGAAGCCGACAGCTTTCGGTGCCAGTAGGCCGCTGGCCTCGAACTCACGGACCAGGCTCTTTACCTGGTTCCTCGCGGTTCCATGCAAGGCGTTGCGTTTTTCAGGGGGCGTCAGGTTGTACGACTGGTTCAGCCTGAAGAAGAGTTCGTTTGGCTCCTCGGGATCGTAGTCCCTCAGCGTGATTACTGGAATTACGAAGCGGCCGATCGCTCGTTGCGTGGCCGCATCGAGCTGGGAGTACTTCCGACCATCTAGCTCGACGATGCGTTCGTTCCGTGGCTCAATGTCGCCGTCGATTGCGAATTCATCGTCATAGAAGGAACGGATGGCTGCGAGCCTTTGCTGACCGTCGAGAACGACTTCCCCTGCTGCCGTCTCCACAATGTGAACAGCCGGCACGTACCATCGCCTGAGCACAGTATCGATAAGCCGCTGCCGACGCTTAAGGTCCCAAATCTCGCCGCGTTGGAACTCGGGCTGGAGGTCAAGCTCGTTCTTTTGAATCCGCGAGACGAGCGTATCGATCTCGGGATCCGAGCGCTGCAGCTTCACATGCCCCCCCTGACCGTTCGATGGCCCAGCCTTGTAGATTTTCCTACGCGCCTCGTGCACGCACAGACGACATCTTGGCACAGGGCTCGGGCAAAGCGGGCTATTAGCCCGGCGCTATTTCGTCATCCTCACGGACAGGAATCGCGCGGCGTTCGATCAGGCTTCGCACCTTCACATGATGGGAGACGGGTGTAGCAGCGAGAACCTGCGCGACCATCTTGGTCATGAACTGCTCAGGGCGCACGTCCTCGGGCACGCGATCGAGCTCGATTCGCGCGCGACGCTCTTCCTCGTCCCACGAAGCGAGAGCCATCCCGGTAGCTGTGTACCCGTTGAGACCGAGTGGGTCTCGCAACTTGCGCATCATGTCGATTGCTCGTTCGAAAGCGTCCGGCTCTTCAACGAGAATCGTCGAGCGCTGCACGAAGAAGAATCCGACCGCGGCCAGCGGATAGCGGCTTCGGAGATTGCCCGCATCACCGTAGGCCTCCTCGAAACGATTGCTAAGGTTCTTTCCGAACGATGAGACCTGCGTCTTAGTGCTCAACAAGAGTTCCGGCCCGCGATCCCAACGTGAGATGACAACGTCAACCTGCTTCTCGTACGCACGCCCGAGGACGCGTGCGTCCGTGGGGGCGACCGACGGCATATGCAGAAGTCGCTCGTTCACAGCCGTGCGCAAGCCTGCGGGCAGTCGCTCCAGCATGGCGGCGATATCGCGGGGCACAATTCGGGGACGCTGAGCGCGGGGCCAGACTTCGTCCTCACCGAAACCGCACCTTCGAAGCTCGTGTGCCAGCCAGGAATCAACGCCGTTGGCAAGAGAGCCGCTGGTGCCCCCTTTGCCGGCGCCGATCGGGATCGTCAGCAATCGCTCGAGCAAGGAGTAGTCCGGCGCATACCGAGGTTCTTCAAGACGTCGGTGCACCCACGGGTCGGACTGCAGGGCATTGGCAAGCTCTAGGTCATACGGCGAGAAGGAATCGCTTCTAGTCATACATCGCTCTCATTCGGACACCGCCCGAGCTCGTCCCCCGGGATGTCCGCCGCCGCGAGAGGAACCTCTGCGCGTTTCTCACCCACTGCACCTCTACGTCTGGCACAAGTCCGGACCCAATGAGCAGCACGTCGTCCACGAGCGCGACGGCATCAAGGAGCCGACCAACTTTAAGGAGGCGAGCCACCGAGGGTTTCAGGGCGCGAAGTTGTGCCTCCTGCTGCTTCACGAGCGCCGGAGACGGCATCGCCCAGCGGTCGGCTTCCCGTGGTTCAATCTTGAGAATCCCTCCGCCGTATGTGCGTCCCACCATCTCCGCGTTGAGCAGTGTGATCGAGTTCAGACTTGCAATCGGTAGAAGGTCTCGTCCTAGCATCCGAACATCAGCACTTAGATACACGCCATGCACGGAGTTGAGATGGCGAGCTCGAGCGGCGTTTGTCGTCAGCCGGGGCGTGTCCGCGTTCATGCACGTGAGCAAGAGATCCGCTGGCTCAAGGATCGGCACCTGGTACCAAACCTTGCGCATCCGGCATTTATATGCCGCGTTGACACCAGCGTGTTCTCCGCTCTTGACGTACTTCTGTGCCGCTTGGGAGAGCTCGGCGCCGGGCTTGAATAGGTACGTCGCCCGGCCTTCGCGTCCAAGGCGATTCAGCATCGGCCTGCTCAGCGACAGTCCTCGCAAGTGCGCACTCCCGGGAGGAGACACACTGAGAAGTTCATGGTCCTCAAGGCCCAAATTCTTCGCGCGCTCCGGGGACAGTGTGAAGAACTTGTTGTTACCTGTGACGATGCCTAGGGTCGTGGCTCCCCATACTTCAAGATCGGTGAAAGCCCCGCGCACTTTCAGAGACTGCAGAGGCTCGACGGCGTTCGGATTGACAATGCTACCGGTCCACTTGTCCGCGGGGTCAAGCGGAGTCCATCTTGTCGCAGCCGACACGGTCCCGAGCGTCCCCGCGTTGCGCGACTGTCTGAATGTGGCATGACTAGCCGGCCCCTGACCGAATCCATCCGCCTGCAGCAAAACGACGTCAGCCTCAGCTTCGGGAAAGACTTGCTCGTCGAAGAGCACTAGATCTACGGTCTTGAAGTTGTCAAACAAGAACT
Source organism: Ruicaihuangia caeni (assembly GCF_040536845.1). Classification (NCBI taxonomy): domain Bacteria; kingdom Bacillati; phylum Actinomycetota; class Actinomycetes; order Micrococcales; family Microbacteriaceae; genus Ruicaihuangia; species Ruicaihuangia caeni. The sequence goes on along the minus strand of NZ_CP159582.1, from coordinate 2,286,100 downwards.
GTCGAACAGGTGCCGCATAGTTCACCGACAACAATTCGGCGGGAAGGACTAGGCCCAGGCGACCGCCCTTCTTCAGAAAAAGAGCCGAATGTACGGCGAACGCGGCCCAACTTGAGGCTAGTCCAGTCAGCGCCACCCCGGCCCGAAGCGCGGCGGCGCGCGACCGTACGCGCGCTTCGCCTGTGAAGTCCTGATATCTGATGTACGGCGGGTTTCCGATCACGGCGTCGTATTCAGGGGAGGGCTCGACGAGAAAAAAGTCGCTAACCGTGATGCGCGGCGTACCGCCGGCTTCGAGGACGCGTTGACGCCCTACACACGCGCTGTAGTCATGTATTTCAACGCCATCGACAACGGGGGACAAATCGCGGTGGTTGAGGCCGCGGAGCCGCGCCACCGCTGCAAGCATGAACTCCGCATCACCTGCTGATGGCTCCAGCACGCGATCCGAAGCGGAACGGATTGCCCAGTCAGCAATATGGCGAGCGATCGCGGGCGGAGTGAAAAAGGCACCACGGGCCTTGCGCAGCACGGCCGTGTCTTCGGAGTACGTCACGGTCGCCACCTTTCCATTGTCGGCGCTCCGCTCGGTTGTCGGCGCGAGGCGAGCCGACAACGGAGGGAATTACTTACGATCATCGCTTCAACCACTGACATCGCTTAGCGGGCTGAAGTCCTTCATCAGCACTAGCAGACTTGGCGGAACGCCCACCAAGCCGGCATCCGTTTCGCCCGAGTCTTCAAGACACTTTGGTCTATCAGCTCAGCGGTCGCCGGTCGGGTACTGCGGTCGCAATCGCCTACTTCGTATTCGACGGTTGGGATAGCTCAGCTCGCCGTGCAACTGACGGTGGCCGAACGCGACGTAGCTCGTGAACGCCATTACCGGTGGACTGCTCGAAAAACCATCGACCGACCCTGAATACCAGCCAAGAACCCTGAAGCCCACGAAAACAGAAACCCCCGAACCCTCACAAACGTGGGTTCGGGTGTCGCCGATGTCCTGAGACATCACACATGGTCGGGCTGACAGTGTGCTGGCTCAGGACATCGTGAACGCATGTCTCAAGACATAGTGAACGCTCCGGCACGCCAGAATCAGCGGTGTCGCGAGCCCGTCTGGTCATCACCGCTGTCGTTGTCGAAGGTCGCTCCCAAGCCGAAGTCGCCCGCACCTACGGGGTTTCCACCGGATGGGTGAGCACCCTCGTGAAGCGGTGGCGCGAAGAAGGCGACACCGCCTTCCAGCCCCGCTCGAAACGGCCGCATCGCAGCCCCACGCAGACCCCGCCCGAGGTGAGCGACCTCGTACTGCGGCTACGGTCGACCCTGTCGACGGCAGGCCTTGATGCCGGCGCGGACACGATCGCCTGGCACCTGGAACACCACCACCACGTCATGCTGTCCCGGGCGACGATCAACCGGATCCTCACCCGCGCCGGCCGAGTCATCCCCGAACCGAAGAAGCGGCCGAAGTCCTCCTACCTGCGATTCGCAGCGGAGCTGCCGAACGAGTGCTGGCAGTCCGACTTCACCCACTACCGGCTCACCGAGCCCGATGGCGCCCCGGGCGAGGACACCGCGATCATCACCTGGCTCGACGACCACTCCCGCTACGTCCTCCACGCCTCCGCGCACCAGACGATCACCTCGAGAATCGTCCTCGACACCTTCACCGCCGCAGCCGACCTGCACGGCTACCCCGCGTCAACACTGACCGACAACGGCCTCGTCTACACCGTCAGGCTCGCCAGCCAGCACCGCCGCGGCGGCCGCACCGCCCTCGAAGCCGAGCTGCGACGCCGCGGCATCACCCAGAAGAACGGCCGCCCCAACAGCCCCACCACGCAAGGCAAGGTTGAACGCTTCCAGCAGACGATGAAGAAATGGCTCACCGCTCAGCCCGCGCAGCCGGCGACCCTGCCCGAACTGCAGCAGCTGATCGATGCATTCCTCCACACCTACAACCAGCACCGGCCGCACCGCTCCCTGCCGCACCAGGCAACCCCGGCCGCGGCTTACCGGGCACGGCCGAAAGCGACCCCGAATCGTGACCGCAGCGCCGACACGCACGACCGGATCCGTCGCGACCGCATCGACGACTCCGGCGTCGTCACCCTCCGCCACAACGGCAACCTGCACCACATCGGCATCGGCCGAACCCACGCCCGAACCCACGTCATCCTGCTCATCCAGGACCTCGAAATCCGGGTCGTGAACGCCGCCACCGGCGAACTCCTCCGCGAGCTCACCCTCGACCCGAACCGCGACTACCAGCCCACCGGCAAACCCAAAGGACCAGCCCGGCCGGCGACAGCGAAATGACAAACGCTCCGAACCCAAAATTGTGGGTTCGGAGCGTTCACGATGTCTTGAGACATCACACGGTCGGGCTGACAGGATTTGAACCTGCGACCCCTTGACCCCCAGTCAAGTGCGCTACCAAGCTGCGCCACAGCCCGAAGCCCCAAGCACGCTCAGAGCAACCTGTCTATAGTAGCGCGGTTCCTAAGTCGACTCGCGCACTGTCGAGGGCCGCGGGTGACAAGGAACTAGGGCACCTCGCGGCCGAGGCGCTCGTGGAGCGCGGGCCACGCGGCGGCGAAGCCGGGGTGCAGGGGCAGGCTTCCGACATCCGTGGTGGGCACCCAGCGGAGGGCTTGGCTCTCGAGGTCGGTGATGCGTGCTTCGAAGGGGTGCTCGACGGTGACGGCGACCGTCGTATACGACCAGAAACCGAGGTCGAGCACGGTCTCGAAGAGGGGGCGCACGGCATCCGCGGGCACGCCTGCTTCTTCCTCCGCTTCGCGAAGGGCCGCCTCGTACGCCGACTCGTGTTCGTGGCGGGCGCCGCCGGGCAGGCCCCAGGTGTCGCCGAAGTGGCTCCAGGTGGCGCGGTGTTGCAGCAGAATGCCTCGCGCGGGGTCGAGGGCGAGCAGTCCGGCCGCGCCGAAGCGGCCCCAGAAGCGGCGGCCGTCGGGTCCGGTCACCCAGGCGTCCGCCGGGTCACGCGGCCCGAGGGGCGGCGGAACCTGCTGCTGAGTCATCGTCTCAGTCTGCCGCACTCGGCTGTGCGGACAGCGAGCTACGGCGGTGCGTTACGCGACTCCCCCAGCCGCAGCATCCGTTCAGCGCAGACGACCGACAGCCAGCCCCGCTAGCGCTTGCGCTTCTCGCGCACGCGCATGTTCACCACGATGGGCGTGCCCTCGAAGCCCCACAGCTCGCGCAGCTTGCGCTGGATGTAGCGGCGGTAGCCGGGGTCGAGGAAGCCGGTGGTGAACAGCACGAACGTCGGCGGGCGGGTCGACGCCTGCGTGCCGAAGAGGATGCGCGGCTGCTTGCCGCCGCGCACCGGGTGCGGGTTCGCCGCGGTGAGCTCGGCGAGGAACGCGTTGAACTTGCCGGTCGGGATGCGGGTATCCCACGAGTCAAGCGCAAGCTCGAGGGCGGGCACGAGCTTCTCGAGGTGGCGGCCGGTGCGCGCCGAAATGTTGACGCGCGGCGCCCACGACACGTGCCCGAGGTCTTGCTCGATCTCGCGCTCGAGGTAGCGGCGGCGCTCGTCGTCGAGCAGATCCCACTTGTTGAAGGCGAGCACCAGTGCGCGACCCGATTCGAGCACGAGGTCGATGATGCGCACATCCTGCTCGCTGATCGGCTCGGTCACGTCGATGATCACTACCGCGACCTCGGCCTTCTCAAGCGCGGCGCTCGTGCGCAGAGTGGCGTAGAAGTCGGCGCCCCTCTGCAGGTGCACGCGACGACGGATGCCGGCGGTGTCGACGAAGCGCCAGATGCGCCCGCCGAGCTCGACCTGCTCGTCCACCGGGTCGCGGGTGGTGCCCGCGAGCTCGTTCACGACCACGCGCTCTTCGCCCGCAGCCTTGTTGAGCAGACTCGACTTGCCGACGTTCGGGCGGCCGAGGATCGCAACGCGCCTGGGCCCGCCGTACTCCTCCTTCGCCACCTTCGACACCTCGGGCAGCACCTTCAGCACCTTGTCGAGAAGGTCGGCGACGCCGCGGCTGTGCAGCGCGGAGACCGGCCACGGCTCCCCCAGCCCGAGGCTCCACAGCGCCGACGCTTCGAAGTCCTGCCGGGGGTCGTCGGCCTTGTTCGCAACGAGCAGCACGGGCTTCTTGGCGGAGCGCAGCATCCGCACCACGTGCTCGTCGGTGGCAGTCGCGCCGACGTTCACGTCGACGACGAACAGCACCGCGTCGGCGAGGTCGACCGCGACCTCCGCCTGCGCCGCCACCGAGGCGTTGATGCCCTTGGCGTCGGGCTCCCAGCCGCCGGTGTCGACCACGGTGAAGCGGCGCCCGTTCCACTCGGCCTTGTACGACACCCGGTCGCGGGTGACGCCCGGCACGTCTTCGACCACGGCCTCGCGGCGGCCGATGATGCGGTTCACCAGCGCCGACTTGCCCACGTTCGGGCGGCCCACGATCGCGAGCACCGGCAGCGCAGGCATCGTGATGATGCCGTCTTCGCCGACCGTGACGCCCTCCAGCAGGTCGAGGTCTTCGTCTTCGAGCTCGTACTCGTCGAGGCCAGCGCGCAGCGAGCGGGTGCGGGCCTCGGCATCCGCCTCATCGATGCTGGCGACACGCTCGGCGAAGGCCTCGTCATCCGCGTCGGACGCGAAGGCGCTGTCGTCGAACTCGGCGGCGTCGTGCTGGGCGCCGTCGAATTGCGCGCCGTCGAACTCAGTCGCGTCGGCAGCGCTGTCTGCGGTCAGGTCGGCGGCGTCGAAGCCGCGCCCGGTGGCGGAGTCGTCGCGCGGGGTGTCGTGGTCAGCAGTCATGGGTGGTCCTGTTCGTGGGCCCCGCCGCCGCGCTCGTGCGGGCGGTCAGTTGCGGTCGGTCGCCATCGTGGCGCGCACCAGGTCGGTGACAGCGCGCACGGTCTCGTCGAAGGTCAGGTGGGTCGAGTCAATCGTGACCACTCCGTCGGCGGCCGACATGAAATCGACCACCTGCGAGTCGAGCCGGTCTCTCGCGCCGAGTTGTTCGGCGACGAGGTGCTCGGGCTGCGTGCCCGCGAGCTCCGCCGAACGCCTCGACATTCTAACGTCTTCATCTGCCGTCAACAGAATGCGAGCGGGCGCCTCGGGCGCGACGACCGTGGTGATGTCGCGGCCCTCGGTGATGATGCCCGGCCGCTCGGTCGTCGCCATGATGTCGCGGAAGATCGCCGTCAGCCGCTCGCGCACCGCTGGCACGCGCGCGATTGCGCTCACCACCGCCGAGATGCGCGGTTCACGGATGTCGTCGGTCACGTCATGCCGGCCGACCCGCACGTAGTAGCGGTCGGGGTCGGTGCCGATCGCATAGTCGAAGGCTGGCACCGCGTCGGTGACGTCGTCAAGGTTGTACACGTCGACGCCACTTTCAACGCAGTACCAGGCGAACGCGCGGTACGCGGCGCCGGTGTCTTGGTACGCGAACCCGAGCTCGCGGGCGGCGGCCTTGCTCACCGACGACTTGCCGCTGCCGGCCGGACCATCGATCGCGACGATCATGGGGGCGGATGCCGCGGGCTGCGTCTGCGCGTCGGCGTCATGTTGCTGAGGCTCATGCCGTGCGCTCATGCCGACACCGCCGCGATGCGCCATCCCCGCGCTTCGAGCTCGCTGACGAGCTTGTGCTCGGCCTCGGGCAGCACCGCGAGCTCGGCGAGGCCGATCTGCGCGCCGGGCGAGTGCTCGAGCCTGAGGTCTTCGAGGTTCACGCCGACCTCGCCCACCTCGGTGAGCAGCTTCGCGAGCTGTCCGGGACGGTCGTCGACCATGACCACCAGCTGGGCGAAGCGGCGATCTTGCCCGTGCTTGCCCGGGATGCGGGCGACCCCGGTGTTGCCGACCGCAATGGCCTCGGCGATCGCGCGGCGCGAGCCGCCGGCATCCGGTTCGTCGAGTGCGGTGATGACCGCGTCGAGGTCGTCGCGCAGCCCGCGCAGCACCTCGGCCACCGGGCGAGCGTTCGCACCGAGGATCTGCACCCAGAGGCCCGGGTCGCTCGCAGCGATGCGGGTGACGTCGCGCAGGCCCTGCCCGGTGAGGCCGAGCGCGGCATCCGGTCCGTCGACGAGGCGGGCGGCCATGAGCGAGGCGACCACCTGCGGCGCGTGCGAGACGAGCGCGACGGCTTCGTCGTGGGTCTCGGCGGTGAGCTCGATCGGCACGGCGCCGAGGTCGAGGATCATGTCTTCGATCGCGGCGGCGCGCTTGTAGGTGATGTCGTCGTGGCCGGCGAGCACCCACGGGCGGCCGAGGAACAGGTCGGCGCGAGCGGCGATGGGGCCGCCGCGCTCGCGCCCGGCCATGGGGTGCGTGCCGAGGTAGCGGCTGAGGTCGGCGCCCATGGCGCGCAGCTGCTCGAGCGGGCCGAGCTTGACGCTCGCGACGTCGGTGACGAGCGCGTTCGGGTAGGCGGCGAGCTCGGCGGCAACCACCTGGGCGGTGACATCCGGCGGAACTGCGACGACGATGAGCGCCGGATCGTCGCCGTCGGCAGGTGCGCGGCCGGCGCCATAGTCGATCGCGAGCTGCTGCGCCGACGGCGACACATCCGCAACGATCACGTCGACCCCGTGGTCGCGCAGCCCGAGGCCGATGCTCGCGCCGAGCAGGCCGCTGCCGACGATGCGCACCTGTTCGTTGAGGCGCCGTTCGCTCACTGCTGTCTTCCTCGTTTCTGGTTGCTGCGGGGCTGCGATGTGCGGGCTTGGCCGGTGCGGCCCTGGCCGCCGGTGCCGGACTGGCCGGTACGTGACTCGCCTGTGAGTGGCTGTGCCGACTTTGATTGACGACCACCAGCGGATGCCTGCCGCTTCGCGGACTTCACTTTCGCAGATTCCCGGCCGCCTGACTTGGTGTCGGGTTTGCCGTCGCGCCTGGTGCCGTCGCGGCGCTCCCCCATGCCGCCTCGCTCACGTCCGGCTTCGCGACGCTCGCCTCCGCTATCGCGCCGTTTGTCGACCTTGCCCGGCTTCTGCTTCGGACGGTTCCGCGCCGCGCGTCGTTCGCGCCGCGCCGCCGTCTCCGGGTCGCGCGCGAGCGTGAGCAGCGCGCCGAGCTCGGCTTTGTTCAACTCGCGCAGCTGCCCCTCGCGCAGGGTGCCAAGGTGCAGCGGGCCGAATTGCCGCCGAACGAGGGCCTTGACCGGGTGGCCGACGGCATCCAGCATCCGTCGCACGATGCGATTGCGGCCCGAGTGCAGGGTGAGTTCGACGAGGCTCTCGCCGCGCGTGGATCCAGCCAGCACTCGCGCCTTGTCGGCCGCGATCGGGCCATCGTCGAGCTCGATGCCGTCGAGCAGCCGCTTGATGGTGGCGGGGCTCACCTCGCCGGCGACGCGGGCGACGTAGGTCTTGGTGACGCCGAACGACGGGTGCGCGAGCACGTGCGCGAGCTCGCCGTCGTTGGTGAGCACGAGCAGTCCGCTGGTGGCCTGGTCGAGGCGACCGACGTTGAAGAGGCGCTCCTCGTAGCCCGCGGTGAAGCGGGTGAGGTCGGGGCGGCCCTGCTCGTCGCTCATCGAGCTGACGACGCCGACGGGCTTGTTGAGCATGAGGTAGCGCTTGGTGGTGTCGAGCTGCAGCGCGGTGCCGTCGAGCGTGACGCGATCGGTGGCGGGGTCGACGCGGCGGCCGGGCTCCATCACGATCTCGCCGTTGACGGCGACCCGACCCTCGGCGATGTATTGCTCGCACACGCGACGCGAGGCGACGCCAGCGGCGGCCATCACCTTTTGCAGGCGCTCGCCTTGCGGGGCACTGTCGCCTGCACTGTTGCCGACTGATTGCGCGTCTGGGAACCCAGACGCGTCTTCAACGTTCCCTCGACCGCGCTCCAGCTCTCGCTGGTGATCCGGCTCGTGCCTGTGCTCGTGCGCGTGCCCCTGCTCGTTCGCCCGGGCGCGCTCGTCATCGCGGCGCATCAGCTGGCGCGCTCCTCGAACCCATTACGTTCCTGAAAGCCCTCGGCCCCGTCGTCGAGCAGCGGCGAGATGGGCGGCAGTTCGTCGATCGAGTTGATGCCGAGCTGCTGCAGCATCAGGTCGGTGGTGGCGTAGTGGATCGCGCCGGTCTCGGCATCCGTGAACGCCTCAGTGATGAGTCCGCGGCCGAGCAGGGTGCGCACGACCGAGTCGACGTTCACGGCGCGGATCGCGGCGACCTGTCCGCGCGAGATCGGCTGCTTGTATGCGATCACCGCGAGCGTCTCAAGCGCCGCCTGCGACAGCTTCGTCGGCGTCTGCGTCAGCACGAACCCGCGCACGGCGTCGTCGTACTCGCTGCGCACATAGATGCGCCAACCGCCCGCGACCTCGCGCAGTTCGAATCCGCGACGGATGCCGGGGGCGCCATCCTCCGATGCCTCGCCGTCGTAGTCGGACTTCAGCCTCGCGATCGCCTCGCGCACCTCACGCACTGGACGACCGAGCGCCGAAGCGAGCGACACGACGCTCTGCGGCTCGTCGGCGACCATGAGGATCGCCTCGAGCACGCGTTCGAGGTCGCCCTCGAAGAGGGCGGGGGCGTCGGTTGCCGGCGCGGCGGCGGTACCACTGGGCTCTGCTGCCGACGCACCGACGTGGGTTGCGGCCTCGGCGGGGTCGACCGTCGCGTCGGTCACGGGCGCGGCGTCGGCGGCTGCGGCATCCGTTCGATCGCTGTCAATTGTCATAGTCGGCCCCAAGGTTGGCGAGTTGTTCCTCAGACCAGTGTTCCGCAGTCCACCTGATGGTCAATTCACCGAGCGGTTCGAGTTGCTCGAACGAGATCGACGCGTGCCGGTAGAGCTCGAGCACCGCGATGAACCGCGCCACGACGACCCCGCGCTGCTCGACGCCCGCGATCAGCTCGCGGAAGCTCAGCGCGCCGGCGCTGCGCAGCAGCGTGACGACGGTCGCAGCCTGCTCGCGGATGCTCACGAGCGGTGCATGCAGGTGGTCGAGGCCGACAGTCGGGATCTCGCGCGGCGTGAGCGCGAGTAGCGCGAGGGCGGCGAAGTCATCGAGGCTGAGCGTCCACTTGAGCTCGGGTGTCTGCTTGCGGAACTTCTCCTCGAGCCGCACCGAGCGGTACTTGCGGTGCCCCTCGGCCTCGAAGTGCTGCTCGAACCACTGCGCGGCCTCTTTGAACGCGCGGTACTGCAGCAGACGCGCGAAGAGCAGGTCGCGTGCCTCGAGCAGCGCGACGTCTTCGGCGTCGACGAGCTCGCCCTGCGGCAGGAGCCCTGCCACCTTGAGGTCGAGCAGCGTGGCCGCAACGACGAGGAACTCGCTCGCCTCGTTGAGCTCTTCGTCGGTGTCGAGCCCCTTGAGGTACGCGATGAACTCGTCGGTCACCTTGCTGAGCGACACCTCGGTGATGTCGAGCTCGTGCTTGGTGATGAGCGAGAGCAGCAGATCGAACGGTCCGCTGAAGTTGTTGAGGGTGAGGCGGAATCCGGATGCGGAGGTCGCGGCATCTTGTTCGACGGCATCCGGTTCGACGGCGCTGACGGATGCTGGGCTGACGGATGCCGGTGCGTCAGCCTCGACGACCCGCACCGCCGCATCGGTCGACGATGTCGCCGAGCCGGGCGTAGCGGCATCCGTCTCGGTCGTGGCGTGCTCAGCCGCGCTAGGCGGCTGCGCCACGGAAGATCAACTCTCGCGCGAGCTGCTTGTAGGCCTTCGCCGCGGCATGCTCGGGCGCGAACTCGGTGATCGGTGCGCCGGCGACGCTCGCGTCGGGGAACTTCACGGTGCGGCCGATGACCGTCTCGAGCACCTTCTCGTCGAAGGCCTCGACCACGCGCTCGAGCACCTCGCGGGCGTGGAGCGTGCGCGAGTCGAACATGGTGGTGAGGATGCCGTCGAGCTCGATCGCGGGGTTGAGCCGGTCGCGCACCTTGTCGATGGTCTCGATGAGCAGGGCCACCCCGCGGAGGGCGAAGTACTCGGCCTCGAGCGGGATGAGCACGCCGTGCGCGGCGGTGAGCGCGTTCACGGTGAGCAGGCCCAGCGACGGCTGGCAGTCGATGAGGATGACGTCGTAGTCATCCGCGACCTGGCGCAGCACCCGGGCGAGGATCTGCTCGCGCGCGACCTCGTTCACCAGGTGCACCTCGGCCGCCGAGAGATCGATGTTCGCGGGGATCACGTGCAGGTCGGGCACGCCGGTCTCGACGATCGCCTGCTTCGCGTCTTTGAGGTTGCCGATGAGCAGGTCGTAGATGTTCGGCACATCGTGGGTCTGCACGCCGAGTCCGGCAGAGAGCGCGCCCTGCGGGTCGAAGTCGACCGCAAGCACGCGGCGACCGTACGCGGCGAGCGACGCGCCGAGGTTGATGGTCGTCGTGGTCTTGCCGACGCCGCCCTTCTGATTGCAGAGGGCGATGATGCGGGCAGGGCCGTGGCTCTTCAGGTGAGGCGGCTCGGGAAAGTCGCGCAGGGGCTTGCCAGTCGGGCCGAGCTTTCCGGCGGACTTGTCAGAGTTGTTGGAGTTGCTGTTCTTCGAGTTGCTCAAACGGGCGGGCGACGTCTCGGCGACGTCTGGCAGGACGGCTGAGGTATCGCGCGGAGCAGTCATGAAACGAGCCTAACGGCGGGGTTTCGCGACCCTTGACAGCACACGGCCCGCTCCGCTAAGTCACCTCAACCCGTGGTCGAAGGTTGGTGAGGGGCGTGGGGCCGCCTCAGCGGGCGGGCATGACGATCGTGGAGAAGTAGCGGCGCGTGCGGATGCCGGGGGCGGAGGTCGCGGCATCCGTCGCACTCTCCGCACCCGACTCGCCGCCCGCGGCGAGCGCGTCGTAACGGGCGACCACCTCGCTGAGCTCGCGGAGCATCGCGACGAGCTCGTCATCGGTCAGCATCATCGCGCGCTGGCGGTAGCCGACGAGATCGCGCTCGAGATCGAGGTCGCCACGCTCGGCACCGGTGTCGAGGTAGCGGTCGTAGTCGGCGAGCAGTCCGGCGACGAAGGTCGCGAACAGGCGCCGGTGATCGTCTACCGAGAGCTCGCGCGCGCGTTCCGCGTCGACGGATGCCGCTTCTTCGACCAGCGCGTAGGTGCGCTCGGTCGCGCCGCGCACCTGCTGCTCGGCGACCACCGCGAGCACTCCCCCCGCGGCGAGCGCGGCGATCTGCCGGTAGAGGGTCGCCGGCGCCACATCGCCGAGTTCTTCGCGAAGCTCGGCCGTGGTCAGCGAGCGCCCGCCGAGCAGCGCCTGCACGACTCGCAGCCGCACGGGGTGCGACAGCACCTCGGTGGCCGACATCGCACTCGCCGCCTTCGCTCGCGACTCTTCCATGACAGCTCCTCCACTTCACTGCGCTCCAGAAGCGCGCCGAGCCCTGCTTCGCACGCCTCTGGCCGCGCTCACCATGTCCGGCTTGCGCAACACGTTATCAATAGTGATAATAGTCTCACTAGCGATAACAACCGTAACCCCAGAGCATTCAAGAGCCCAGAGCGTTCAAGAGCGCAGAGCCTCAGCAATCGAAAGGACCACCCGTGGCCGACCGCACTATCACCTTCGACTCGAACGGAACTCGCTTCGAGGGAACCCTCGCGCTCCCTGCGGGCGACGCTCCGCACCCGGCCGCGCTGATCATCCCCGGCTCGGGCCCGGTCGACCGCGACTCGAGCATCAAGCAACTCCCGCTCGACATCACCCGCCAGCTCGCCGAAGCGCTGCGCGAGCGCGGCATCGCGACCCTGCGCTACGACAAGCGCGGCGTCGGAGCTTCGGGCGGTGAGTTCCTCAGCGCCGGCTTCTATGAGGGCGTGACGGATGCCGCTGCCGCCCTCGACGCGCTCCGCAACGCTCCCGAGGTCGACGCCGACCGCGTGATCGTCGTGGGCCACAGCGAGGGCGCGCTCGTCGCCGGCGAGCTCGCGGCAGGTTGGCCGGTCGCCACTCGGTGCGCGGTACCGGCGGCCGCGGCGAACGGCGCCACTGGCGGAGCGAGCGCGAGCGACGAGGTGGCGGCATCCGCTGCAGCATCCGCTCCGGCATCCATCGATGCGCTGCTCGGTGAGGGCACTGCCCAGAAACTGCGCGGTGTCGTGCTGCTCAGCGCGTCGGCGCAGCCGGGCAAGACGCTGCTCGCGTGGCAGGCGGCCAAGATCGCGCCGAGCCTGCCGGGCTGGGTGCGGTTCGTGCTCAAGCTCATGCGCACCGACCTGGTCGAGAAGTCGCGCAAGACGCACGAGAAGATCGGCGCGAGCACCGCCGATGTGATGCGCATCGAGGGGCGCAAGCTCAACGCGAAGTGGATGCGCGAGTTCGTCGCGCACGACCCGAGCCTGTCGTACTCGAAGATCACGGTGCCGGTGCTCGCGATCACCGGTGAGAAGGATCTGCAGACGCCGGTTGGCGACCTCGAGGTCATCCGCGACTGCGTGGCGGGGCCGGTCGAGACGGTCGCGATGCCGAAGCTGAGCCACATCCTGCGCACGCAAGAAGGTGAGCCGTCGATCGCCGACTACCGCAAGGACGTCAAGCGCCCCGTGGATGCCGAGCTGCTCGCGCGCGTCGCGGACTGGTCGGCCGAGACCCTCGGCGCCTGAACTGAGCGCCCGGCTTGAGGGGCGCTCGCGGGCGATGCGCAAGGCGGCTCGGTCAGCGGGCGCGGGGGTGCGCCGACGTGTACATGTCGCGCAGTGTGTCGGCGGTCACCATCGTGTAGATCTGCGTCGTGGCGACGTTGGAGTGCCCGAGCAGCTCCTGCACGACGCGCACATCGGCGCCCCGCTCGAGCAGGTGCGTGGCGAACGAGTGCCGCAGTGTGTGGGGCGACACGGCTGAGCTGATGCCGGCGACCTCCGCCGCGCGCTGGATGATCAACCACACGTTCTGCCGGCTCAACCGCTGCCCGCGCATGCCGAGGAACAGCGCCGGCGTTGACCGCCCGCGTTCCGAGAGCGACGGACGCGCGCGCACGAGATACGCCTCCAGCGCGTCGCGCGCGTAGCTGCCGAGCGGCACGATGCGCTGCTTGTCGCCCTTACCGAGGAGCCGCACCACGTCGACCGTGCCGGTCGTACGGTGGCCGCCGTCGTCATCCTCGTCACCGGTGCCACCTCCGCCCGAGCCCGCAGCACCCCTGAGTTCGATCACGTCGTCGACATTCAGCGCCACGGCCTCCGAGACCCGGGCGCCGGTGGCGTAGAGCAACTCGAGCAGCGCCCGGTCGCGAAGGTCGCGCACATCATCACCGCTGACCGCGGCGAGCAGCGCCTCGACCTCGCCCAAGCTGATGGCCTTGGGCAGGCGCGAGGGCAGCTTCGGCGGGCGCGTGTCAGCCGCGACATCCTCGTCGACCAGGCCCTCGTCGAGCAGAAAGCGATGCAGGCCGCGCACCGACGAGAGCACTCGCGCCAGCGACGACGCGCTCAACGGAGCCTCGGCTCGCGTGCGCAGCCACTGCGCGAACTCCGAGATATCGGATGCCGCGATCGCGCGCGGTTCGTCGATGCCCGCGCGAGCCAGGTGCGCTGCATAGCTGCCGAGGTCGCGCCGGTACGCGGCGACGGTGTTCGCCGAGAGACCGCGCTCGATCGTGATGTGGCGCAGGTACCGTTCGATCGCGCGGCTCAGCGGAGTCACACGTGCGGGTGCGCTTGCGGGTTCAGGCGCGGGTTCAGCTGCAGGTTCAGGCTCGGACGCAGGTTGAGGCCCAGCGGATGCTGCGCGCTCCTCGACCGCGTCAGACGCGCCCTGCATCGCCGCCGAAGCCCTCTGCCCCTCGATCGCCGCCATCGCGACCGTCGCCACCGCTGAAACGACCGCGGCCCAATCCGCGCGCCTGCGCAGCGAGCAACGCGGTCTGCAGGATGCCGTTCCGCACCCGGCCCTCGAGCACCGCCTGCACGGCTTCGTCGAGCGGCACCCAACGCACCGTGAGATCGGCTTCTTCGTGCTCTCGATCGAACGCTTCGCTGGTCTCGCTCAGCCCCGTCGCGAGGTAGACGGTGATCGCCTCATTGCTGCCGCCGGGGCTCGGCAGGCTCGAGATGAGCGGCTCCCAATGGGCGGCCTCGTGGTCGACCTCTTCGGCCAGTTCGCGCTTGGCCGCCTCGAGCGGGTCTTCGCCGTGGACGTCGAGCAGACCGGCGGGCAATTCCCACAGTCGAGCGCGCGCCGCGTGCCGGTACTGCTGCACCAGCAGCACGCGATCGTGCTCGTCCATTGCGAGCACCGCGACGGCTCCCGGATGCGCCATGTACTCGCGCACGAGCGCGCTATCGCGGTACATGAAACGGTCGCGGTCGATGTTCCAGACCATGCCCTCGAACGGGCGCTCGTGCTCGACGACCTCGACCGGCCACGCCTCGTCGGCGATCAGCGGCTCTGCCGAGGCGTCGGCGACCAGCACTCCGTCGTCTGCGCGGGTGCCCTCGGGCTCAGTTCCAGGCGCCGCGGACTCTTCCGCAACCTGCGACTCATCGAAGGATGCTGTGCCCTCTTCACGCGCAGAGGCTTCAGCTCCCGTGGGCCCCCTGCCAGTCGAGTCCGCTCGATCAGCCATTCCCCGAGAGTAGCGCGAGTAGGCGCGCTCGGCGCGGTGGGGAAACGGCGCCATCGAGCCCATCCCTTGACCACCGCCCATCGCGGGTCGATCATGGACCCACCATCGGCCGGTCTCACGCCGTGGGCTCCGGTCATCATCCGTTCGCTACCCGCGCCGGAAGACCGCACGCAGCTGTGCATCGCCGCTCGGCGCGCCCGACAGGGAGGCACGTCATGGCCCACCAGTTCACCGTTGCACAGAGCCCTTGGGGTGCCGACGACGAGATCGGCGCCCTCAACCACATCACGCCCGAGTCGCGCGTCAACGTGCTGGCCCGCGTCGACGGATCGCGCGTGTTCGATCTCTCGTGCGAGTACTTCGTCGGGATGCCGACCTGGAGCGCGCTCGGCGACCCCGCGTATCAGATCTACAAGACGCACGACCCGGCCGGCGATGTGGTCACGAACCCGCTGGGCCTCGACGACGACGCCAACAAGCTCACGAGCTACACGGGCGACGCGATCGCGATGTACACCCACAGCGGCACGCACATCGACGCGCTCAACCACTTCGGCTGCCACGGCGAGATCTTCAACGGGTACCACGCGCACGAGCACTTCGGGAACCGCACCTGGAACAAGTGCGGCGTCGACACCATCCCGCCGATCATCGCGCGAGGCGTGATGCTCGACATCGCCGCGCTGAAGGGCGTCGAGCAGCTCGAGCCCTCGTACGGCATCGGCCCCGACGACCTGCAAGCCGCCGCAGAGCGCCAGGGCGTGACGGTGCAGACCGGCGACGTGGTGATCATCCGCACGGGACGCTACCGCGAGTGGCCGGATGCCGCGGCGTTCCTCACCGACGAGCCTGGCCTCAACCTCGACGGCGCGAAGTGGCTCGTCGAACAGGGGGCGATGATCGTCGGCGCCGACAATGTCGCGATCGAGCAATTGCCCGCACAGAACGAGTCGACGTGGATTCCCGTGCACATGTACCTGTTCAACGAGGCCGGGGTGCCGATCATCGAGGTGCTCAACTGCGAGGAGCTCTCGGCGGCGGGCGTCTCGGAGTTCGCGTTCATCGGGCTGCCGCTCAAGCTGCGCGGCGCCTCGGCGTCGCCGATCCGCTGCATCGCGATGCCGCTTCGAGCGGAGTAGGAGCGCGCCGTGTCCGCTACTCCCACGCCTTCGTCTTCGTCTTCGTCCTCGGCTGCGGCTGCGGCTTCCGCATCGTCTTCGTCTTCCGATGCCGGCTCGTTGCGCATCGACCCCGAACGTCTGCGCACGTATCTCGACGCGTTCGCCTCCCCCGACGTGGGCGGTACACCCCAAGGCGGAGTGTCGCGCCCTGCCGCATCCGATGCTGACAAGGCCGCGCGCGACCGGTTCACCGAGACCGCGCGCGAGTTGGGGCTCGAGGTGCGATTCGACGACGTGGGCAACATGACGGCCCGCCGACCCGGCACCGATGACGCTGCGCTGCCGGTGCTGATCGGCTCGCACCTCGACACTGTCGTGCCCGGCGGCCGCTTCGACGGCATCCTCGGGGTGGCGATCGCGCTCGAGACGGTTGCGGCCATGAACGATGCCGACGCTCGCACGCTGCGACCGGTCGTGGTCGTGAACTGGATGGGCGAGGAGGGGGCGCGCTTTCCGCCGGCGATGCTCGGCACGGGCGTGATCACGGGTCAGTGGGACGCCGCGTACGCGCACTCGCGAACGGATGCCGACGGCATCCGCCTCGACGACGCCCTCGAGCGCATCGGCTATCTCGGCGAGCCCGAGCACAGAGTCGGCGACTTCTTCGCGTCGCTCGAAGCGCATATCGAGCAGGGACCGCAGCTCGAGCAGTCAGGGGCGCTCGTCGGAATCGTGCCTCGGGTCGAGCCGGTGCGCTGGAGCATGGTGCGGGTGACCGGCACGGGTGGGCACGCAGGAGGTCCGGGCCCGGGCGGCCGGCACGAGTCCGTCGTCGCGGCCGCCCGCATGATCGTGGCGGCGCGCGACGCCGCCGTGGCTGTCGGCGCGTTCAAGACGACGGTCGGCCGCATGCGCGTCGAACCGGGCTCGACCAACGTGATCGCCCACGAGGCCGAGTTCAGCCTCGATGTTCGCGCCCGCGACGACGAGACCCTCGACCGCCGGCTCGACGAGCTGGAAGCACTCTTCCGCCGCATCGCAGGTGAGGAGGGAGTCGGCGTCGAGATCGACCGCTTCTGGTCGATGCGCAGCCCCGCATTCGACGAGCGCATTCAACGGATGCTGGAGCGCGCCGCCGACGCCCGCGGCATCCGCTGGCAGCACACCGTCGGCACGATCGGGCACGACAGCGTTCATCTCGCGGGTGCCGGCCCCACCGCCATGCTGTTCACGCAGACGCGCGATGGGCGCTCGCACTGCGAGGACGAGTTCGCACCGTGGGAGTCGGTCGTCGCCACCGCGCAGGTCTTCGCCGACACTGCGCTAGCGTTGGCGAACTCCGGCGAGCTCGACCGCGCGGGCTGAGCGGCCGGCGGGTTCGCTTCCGAGCGAGCCCCCGCCAGCCGACGGCGGGCTAGGAAACCGCTGCGCCGGTCACGACCGAGCTTGCGGCATCCGCACCTTCGCTCTCGCCTGCCGCTTCACCGGAATCGCCGGTCTCGGCGGTCTCAGCGACCTCGAACAGGCGGCTGGCCTCCTGGCGCTCGATCGCAGCGTCGACGAGTCCGCGGAAGAGCGGGTGCGCGCGGTTGGGGCGCGAACGAAGCTCGGGGTGCGCCTGCGTCGCGATGTAGAAGGGGTGCACGTCTCGCGGCAACTCGACGAACTCGACGAGCGAGCCGTCGGGGAGCGTGCCCGAGAACTGCAGGCCGGCCTCGGCGATGCGGTCGCGGTACGCGTTGTTCACCTCGTAGCGGTGACGGTGCCGCTCCTCGACCGAGTCGGCGCCGTAGAGCTCTGCGGCCAGCGATCCGGGTGCAAGCGCGGCGGTGTAGAGGCCGAGGCGCATGGTGCCGCCCAGGTCGCCCTCGGCGATGATGTCCACCTGCTCGGCCATGGTCGCGATCACCGGGAACTCGGTGTCGGGGTCGAACTCGGTCGACGAGGCTCCAGGCAGCGACGCCATGTTGCGGGCGTACTCGATCACCATGCACTGCAGGCCGAGGCAGAGGCCGAGGGTCGGGATGCCGTTCTCACGCGCGAACTTCAGCGCTCCGAGCTTGCCTTCGATACCGCGGATGCCGAAGCCTCCCGGCACGCACATGCCGTCAATGTCGCCGAGTTCGCGCGCCGCGCCCTCCGGCGTCTCGCAGGCGTCGGACGGGATCCACTTGATCTTCACCTTCGCCTGGTGGGCGAAGCCGCCGGCGCGCAACGCCTCGGTGACCGAGAGGTAGGCGTCGGGCAGGTCGATGTACTTGCCGACGAGGCCGATGGTCACCTCGCGCTTGGGGTCGTGCACCGCGTCGAGCACGCGCTGCCAGCCCTCCCAGCGCAGCTCGGTCGCTTCGAGGCCGAGCTGGTCGATGATGTAGTCGTCGAGGCCCTGCTCGTGCAGCATCGTCGGGATGTCGTAGATGCTCGGCATGTCGATGGCGTTGACCACCGCGGCCTCTTCGACGTCGCACATGAGGGCGATCTTGCGCCGGTTGCTCTCGGTGACGGGCCGGTCGCTGCGCAGCACGAGCGCGTCGGGCTGGATACCGATCGAACGGAGCGTGGCCACGGAGTGCTGCGTGGGCTTGGTCTTCTGCTCGCCTGACGCACCCATGAACGGCACGAGCGAGACGTGCACGAAGAACACGTTCTTGCGGCCGAGTTCGTGACGCACCTGACGCGCCGACTCGAGGAACGGCTGCGACTCGATATCGCCGACGGTGCCGCCGATCTCGGTGATGATGACGTCTGGCTGCGGCTCTTCGGAGGCCTGCAGGCGCATGCGGCGCTTGATCTCGTCAGTGATGTGCGGGATGACCTGCACGGTGTCGCCGAGGTACTCGCCGCGCCGTTCGCGTGCGATCACCTGCGAGTAGATCTGGCCGGTGGTGACGTTCGCGGCCTGACTGAGGTTGATGTCGAGGAAGCGCTCGTAGTGGCCGATGTCGAGGTCGGTCTCGGCCCCGTCATCCGTCACGAACACTTCACCGTGCTGGAACGGGTTCATGGTGCCCGGATCGACGTTGAGATACGGGTCGAGCTTCTGCATCACGACGCGGAGTCCGCGTGAGGTGAGCAGATTGCCGAGGCTTGCTGCGGTGAGCCCCTTGCCGAGTGAGGAGACGACCCCGCCCGTGACGAAAATGTGCTTGGTTACGGTCGCGCCCTGATTGTCCACCACGGGTTTACATCGTAACCGACGCTGACGTTCCTGCCGCTGGGAATCCGGCGCGGCGGATGCCGGATTCGCTCAGCCGCGCGACGGACCGCCGTGGTGGCCGGCGGGAGCATGCTGTCCAGCGCACTCCTCTTGCCGCGAGATCCCCCATCCCGGCCAGACTTGCACGCGAGGGCCAGAGTTGCTTCTCTGGCCCACGTCGGCTCCTCTAGCCCGCGTCGGCAACTCTGGCCGGCGTCGGGAAGACAGCCGCCGGGGGCGAGTTGAGGCGAGGGGTCGGGCGTGGCGCTTCAGCGGGTGAAGACGCGACCGTAGGCATCGACGGTGACGACCATCGTCTCCTTGATGCGGTTCAGGGCGCGGTAGATGACGTAGATGAGCCACAGCCCGCCGGTGACGAACACCAGCACCGTGTTCCAGAACCAGCCGATCCGCTTGTTCCTCGAGAGCACCGCCTGCCCGATCGATGCGGACTCGACCGTCCAGCCCTGGCTCACGTATCGCGCGACCTCGGTGTTCAGTGCCTGTGCACGTGATTCCTCAGACATAGCCATACCTGCACCGTACGCGCGCCGGTTGCGCGGCAACAGGTCGTTGGACATGCGGCCAATCCCCACGTGACCGATCCCCACGTGACCGATCCCGACGTAACCGAGGCCTACATGACCAACGCCTACGTGACCGCAGCGGATGCCGCGTCGAGCAGTTCGCGAGCGTGCGCCAACGCACTCTCCGAGTCGCTCAGGCCGCTGAGCAACCGCGCCATCTCCTCGAGCCGCGCGTCACCCTCGAGCTGCTGCACGCTCGAGGCCGTGACCTCACCGTGCTCCTTGACCACGCGAAGGTGGTTGTTCGCGAATGCCGCGACCTGCGCCAAGTGGGTGACGACGATCACCTGCGCGGTCTGCGCGAGCCTCGCAAGGCGCTTGCCGATCTCGATGGCACTCGCTCCCCCGACGCCCGCGTCGACCTCATCGAAGACGAAGGTCGGCACCGGGTCACTCGAGGCGATCACCACCTCGATCGCGAGCATCACGCGCGAGAGCTCTCCGCCGGAGGCGCCCTTGCCGAGCGGACGCGGGTCGGCGCCGCGGTGCGGCTGCAGGAGGATCGAGACTGCGTCGCGGCCGTGCGCCGCGAACTCCTCGCGCTCGTCTACCTCGACCACCAGACGGGCATCGGGCATGGCGAGCGCAGCGAGCTCCTCGCTGACCCGGTCGGCGAGTGCGGCGCCGGCTTCGCGGCGGTGCGCGGTGACCTCGGAGGCGAGCGCGTCGAGCGCCTCGGCATCCGCCTGCACCTCTGCGGTCAGCGCCTCGATGCGGTCGTCGTCGCCGTCGAGCTCGAGCAGGCGCAGACCCGCCCGGTCGAAGTACGCCAGCACCTCGTCGATCGATTCGCCATAGCGGCGAGTCAGGGAGGCGAGCGCGGCGCGGCGTTCCTGCACCGCATCGAGTTCGCCAGACGCTTCGAGGTCGAGGCCATCGAGGTAGCCGGCGAGCTGCGTGGCCGCCTCGGCGAGTTGGAACGAGACCCCGGCGAGCAGTTCGCCGATCGGCGCGAGCGCCGCGTCGTGCGTTGCGACGCGCTCGACCGCGCGGCGGGCCTGCTCGACCATGCCGATCGCGTCGACACCGTCGTCGAGCCGTTCGGTCGCGATCGCCTCATGCGCGGCGGATGCCGCAGCCCGCAGCTCTTCAAGGTTCGTCAGCCGCTCGGCCTGCTCGGCGAGGGCCGCGTCTTCACCTGTGCGAGGCGATACCGCCTCGATCTCATCGATGGCGGCGCGGAGCTCTTCGGCTTCGCGGCGCCGATCATCGCGCTCGGTGACGAGTTCGTCGAGCTCGGTACGGCGCCGTTGCCAGCGGTCGTACCGCTCTCGATAGCGGCCGAGCGCCTCGGCGAGCGCGGCACCCGCGAAGCGGTCGAGCGCGTCGCGCTGGGCCTGTTGGGACCGCAAGCGCAGCTGGTCGGATTGCCCGTGCACCACGACGAGCTGCTCGCCGAGCTCCGCGAGCAGCCCTGCCGGGGCTGAGCGGCCGCCCACCCAGGCGCGGCTGCGCCCCTCGGCCGATACCGAGCGCGACATGAGCAGCGCCTCGACGGCGGCTCCCGCCTCGTTGCTGCCGGCCGGGTCGGTGGAACCGCCGGCATCCTTCGCTCGGTCGAGCACAGCGTGCTGCTCCGGAAGCAGCCAGTGTCCTTCGGCGACCGCCTGCGACGCTCCCGCCCGCACGACGCCGCTCTCGGCCCGCTGGCCGAGCAGCAGTCCGAGCGCGGTCACGACCATGGTCTTGCCTGCGCCGGTCTCGCCGGTGAGGGCGGTGAACCCCGGGCCGAGCGGCAGGGTGGCCTGCTCGATGACGCCGAGGTCGCGAATGGTGATCTCTTCGATCACGCGCCGCTCCCCCGCTCCGCACCCCGCTCTGCCGCTCGCTGCTCAGTCGCTCGTTGCTCAGTGGCTCGCTGCTCAGCGCTGGCGCCAGACCGCTCGCCGGGCGCGACGTGCTCGCGGGCCGGTCCTCGCCAACCGTGCACGGGAAGCTGGAACTTGCGCACGAGGCGGTCGGTGAACGGCGCCGGGTCGAGCCGGGCGAGCCGCACGGGCACCTCTGATCGGGTGGCAGTGACGCGGGCTCCGGATTCGAGGTCGCGGGCACGCCGGCCATCGCACCAGAGCACGCCGCCGTTCTCAGAGCGCGCGAGCACCTCGATCGCGAGCACCGATTCGGGGGCGACGACGAGCGGCCTCGCGAACAGTGCGTGCGCGCTCAGCGGCACGAGGAGCATGGCGTCGATATTCGGCCACACGACGGGGCCACCGCCTGAGAAGGCATAGGCCGTCGAGCCGGTCGGGGTCGACATGACCACACCGTCGCAGCCGAAGGTCGACAGGGGGCGAGCGTCGACCTCGATGGCGACCTCTAGCATCCGCTCTCGGCTTCGCTTCTCGACGGTCGCCTCGTTGAGCGCCCAGGTCTCATAGACGACCGCTCCGTCAGCTTCGACCTCGACCTTCAGGGTCATGCGCTCTTCGACCTCGTAGTCGCGAGCGAGTGCGCGTGAGACGGTCGCGGTGAGCTCGTTGCGCTCGCTCTCGGCGAGGAACCCGACGTGCCCCATGTTCACGCCGAGCAGGGGCGCCGCGCCTCCGCGTGTGAGCTCTGCGGCCCGCAGGATCGTGCCATCGCCGCCGAGCACGATGGTGAGCTCGAGGTCGTCGACCTCGACGTCGCGCCCGAGCACGCGCATGCGCTCGAGATCCGGTGCGACGGCGATCATCTCTGCGTGCTCGTCGCTGGAGAGCACTGGCACTGTGCCGGCCTCTGTGAGCTGTCGGCACACGGCGACGCCAGACTCAAGAGATTCTTCACGCCCGGTGTGCGCGACCACGAGGAAGTACCGCGTCGTGGTCACATGGGCCTCCTCGTGTCGAGCAATGCGGTCGAGCGCCAGCGATGCGCTTCTCCGCTGGGTGCAAGCTCGTTCAGAGCATCGCCTCGATCCGCTCATCCCATTCTGTCGGAAGCGCCCCGTGAACCCGGTTGAACCAGGCCAGATACTCGCGATTCCCCGACCCGCCCGCGATCGGGGAGGGCACGAGCCCCGCCGTGGCGAGCCCCGCCTCATGCGCCGCCCACAAGACCGCGCTGATCGCTTCGCGCCTCAAACCTGCGTCGCGCACGATGCCCTCCCGCACGCCGCCGCGGCCCACCTCGAACTGCGGCTTGATCAGCAAGACGTAGTCGGCGTCCGGGCCGCAGGTCGCAACCAGCGCAGGAAGCACGAGCGTCAAAGAGATGAAGCTCAGGTCGCCGACGACGAGCGTAGGCAGTTCGAAAGGCTCGGATGCCGGCGAGCCGGAAGCGCGCGACGCCGACTGCTCGACCGCCTGCGCCAGGTTGTCGCGAGAGAGCTCTCGCGCATTGAAGCCCTCGATCACCGTCACCCGAGAGTCTGCCCGGATCGGCCCTGCCAACTGCCCATGCCCGACGTCGAGGGCGATGACCTTGCGTGCGCCGCGCTCGAGCAGCACCTGCGTGAAGCCGCCGGTCGAAGCTCCCACGTCGAGCGCGAGTCGTCCTGCGGGGTCGATGTCGAAGCCGTCGAGAGCGGCGAGCAGCTTGTGCGCGGCGCGACTCACATAGTGGTCGGCGCCTTCGACGCGCAGCGACTGGCTCGGGGCGACCTTCGCAGACGCCTTGGTGACCGGCCGTTCGTCCACGAACACGAGGCCATCCGCGATGAGGGCGGCGGCGTGGCTGCGCGAGCGGGCGAGACCACGCTCGGCGAGTGCCGCGTCCAGCCGGCGGAGCTCGCCGGCGACAGCGGCCGAGCTCCCTGAGTCGGCCGGTGCATCGGTCATGCGCGAGGAAGGTCGCCGGCCTCGAGTGCCGACTTGAGCTCCTCGAAGAGCTGCGTGTACGCCTCAGCGCGCTGCTCGAGCGGCTGGTCCTCGATCAATGCGACGCGCGAGAGCAACTCCTCGGCGAGGGCCTCGTCGCGCGCCGTATCGGCCACGAATTCCTGCCCGGCATTCGAACCCACCGGTTCTTTCACCGCGGCATCGCTCCCCTGATCCATGCCCACAGCGTAATCCCCGCTCGCTGAGCCGCCACTGCGGAGCGAGCCGGTCGAAGCCACAGCGGCTCCAAGCACCCGTGCCGCGGTTCGACCCAGAACGTCAGCGCGACGGAGGCTCGATGCCGAGTCGGCGGAACACGGCATCCGGAACATCGATGCCGTAGATCGCAAGGCCGGTCTCCCAGATCGCTCGGGATGCTGCCCGCAGCAGGTCGATGGGCTCTCCATCGTCGGCGAGCACTTCAACGCGGTTACGGCGCATGATCACCGATGCCGCGCCCACGGTCACCGCACCGTCACCGTCGATGATGACCGGCGGATACGGTTCGTGGAGCGCTCTGAGGTCGTCGACTATATAGGTGGGGCGATCGCCCTTCCCAGCGGCGAGCAGCTGCTTCGCGCCATCGACGCCGGTGAGCACGAGGACCGAGTCGATGCCGACGCGGTTCGCGCCGCGGATGTCGGTGTCGAGGCGGTCACCGACGAACACGGCGTTGCGCGTGCCATAGCGATCGAGCGCGGTCTCATAGATCGCCGGCTCGGGCTTGCCCGCGGTCACCGGGAGCCGCCCGACCGCGAGGTGCACGGCGGAGACGAGCGACCCGTTCCCTGGAGCGATGCCGCGCTGCAACGGAATGGTCCAGTCGCTGTTCGTCGACACCCACGGGATGCCCGGGGCGCCGTCGACGCTCTGCAGCGCGAACGACGCTTCGGCGAGCTGTCGCCAGCCGACGTCCGGGTGGAACCCTTGGATCACCGCTGAGGGCCGATCGTCGGCCGAGCGGGTGACGGTGTAGCCAGCGGACTCGACCTGGGCAGTGAGGCCCTCACCACCGACCACCAGCACGGTGGCGGGCGGCGGCACGAGTTCAGCGAGCGCTCGCACAGCGGCCTGCGGTGAGGTCACCACGTCGTCGTCTGCCAATTCGAGCCCGAACTCGCGCAGTTGATTCGCGACCGTGCTCGGCGTGCGTGCAGCGTTGTTGGTGAGGTAGGCGACCCGGACAGTCGACGCTGCTCGCCGTATGCTCTCCACGGCATATGGAAGCGCGACGTCGCCGCGGTACACCACACCGTCGAGGTCGGCAAGCATCAACTCCGCACCGTCGAGCGGAGTCTTGGCGTCGGCCGCGCGCGCATTCGATGCCGGAAGCAGTCGGTCCTGCGGTCCTTGCGACCTCAGGGCGGCTTCGCGGGACGCAGGGTCAGTCGTGCGCCGGCTCTCCGTCGCCGTCACCGAGCTCGTCGTCGACGGGCTCGTCACCGACGATCTCTTCCCCGCCGAGTTCATCGAGGCTTGCCGAGACGTCGCCGCTCTCGCCACCGAGTCGCGCTGTTCCGGAGCCGGCGTCGCCGCCGTCTTCGTCGTACTCGACTTCTTCTTCCAGAATCTCAATGACCTCGTCGATCCCTTCGTCGCCTTCAGGATGCCGGGCGCTCTCCAGCGCCTCTTGCGCGCGCTCCGAGCGCGCGAACCACTCCGCGGCCTCGTCATTGCGCCCGAGCTCTTCGAGCACGACGGCATACGCGTCGAAGAGCGCGGGGCTGTACGAGTAGGCCGTGTTCGGGTCGAGCTCAGGAATCTGCAGCTCACCGAGCGCCTCATCGGGGCGACCCTGGTCGAGTCGCGCGCCCGACATCGCGATCGCGAGTTCGACACGAACAGGAACCGGCAACTCGTTCCTCGGCACCGAACGACCGAGCTCGAGGGCACGATCCGGCCGCTCAAGGCCGCGTTCGCTGTCGACCATCATCGGCAGGTGATCGTTTCGACCCGTGATCCGCCGGTAGGTGCGCAGTTCACGCAGCGCGAGCGCGAAGTCGCCCACCGTGTACGCGGTGATCGCGAGCGTCTCGCGCGCTACTCCGATGCGGCCCGCCTTGTTCGCCGCCGCCTCGGCGTGACGGTGCGCGAGTTCGGGATCGCTCTCGATGAGGCGCGCAACCATCACCAAGTGCCGCGCGACGAGGTCGGCGTTCTCAGCGGTCAGCGTCTTCAGCTGGTTGCGCGCAATTCGGTCGAGCTCCTTGGCGGTGACATCGTCGGGGATCTTCGGTTCGTTACGCCGTGCCCGTTCAGCCTGAGGAGGACGGATGCTGCGCTCTTCGCGCTCACGGAAGTCGCCGTCGCGCCGCGGGCCCTGCCCGCCCCTCGCCCCGCGGTCGTAACCGCGGTCCGAGCCCTCGCGGTACGACCGCGGACCTCCGCCGCGCGCGCCGTCACGTTCGCCGCCGCGATACGGCCTGTCGCCACCGCGCGGCTTCCACTCGCCCTCGCGCCGCGGACGATCATCGTCCCGACGAGGCTTCCAGTCGCCACCGCGGCTGGAACTGTCACCGTCACGGCGGGGCTTCCACCCGCTGTCGCGACCGGCGCCGTCGGTCTCGCGGCGCGGTCGCGAATTGCCGCCTCGGCGGGCACCGCTATCGTCGCGGCGCGGCCTGAACTCGCCATCGCGGCGCGAGCGATCACCCTCGCGACGGGGCTTCCAGTCACCGTCGCGGCGATGACCGGTGTCGCCCGAACGGCGAGGCCGGTCGTCTTCGCGGCGGGGTTTCCACTCACCTTCGCGACGTGGTCGCGATTCTCCGTCACGTCGCGGACGCTCGTCATCGCGGCGCGGGCGGAACTCGCCGCCCCGTCGTGGACCGTCGCCTTCGCGGCGCGGCTTCCACTCGCCCTCGCGACGAGGGCGGTCGTCAGCACGACGTGGACGGTCATCGTCACGTCGAGGGCGGTACTCACCTTCGCGACGCGGGCGGTAGTCGCCGTCGCGGCGTGGACGCTCGTCGTCTCGTCGCTGTCTGTCGCTGTCGCCACGGGGCTTGAAGCCGCCGTCATGCCGCCCGGACCCCTCTCCGGATGCCGGGCGCCCTCGCCCAGCGGCGCCGTCGGCCGATCCGCGACGGCCGCCCTCGCCACGTGCAGCGCCGGGACGACCACGAGGTGGGCGGCCCGCGTCGGACCGTCGCCCATTCGGCGTCTCGCCCGGTCGTTTCGGGCGCTCCTCGGCATCGCTCACCGCGTGACTCCTTGTTGAATTCGTTCAGGCCGGGCTTCGTCGAGCCGCTGACCACGGTACCCGGCGATCCTTTGAATCCGCGGGTTGAACCGCTCTTCGAATCTTCGGGTTAAACAGAGCTGGCCACCCCAACGGGGTGGCCAGTTCCGGAATGAGGTCCGGCGGTGTCCTACTCTCCCACAAGGTCGCCCTTGCAGTACCATCGGCGCAGAAGGTCTTAGCTTCCGGGTTCGGAATGTGACCGGGCGTTTCCCCTTCGCTATGGCCGCCGTAACAGTATCGATCTTCGGTTACAAAACACAGGCCTCCACCACTGGTGTGGTGGGGGTGTGTGGTTCCGACCGTGTATCGGGAACCACAAAGTGGACGCGAGTCATCTCCCACCCAGAAGGGTGGGGTGTGTTGTCAAGTCATTGGCGTATTAGTACCGGTCAGCTCCACGAGTCGTTAGTCCTCGCTTCCACATCCGGCCTATCAACCCAGTCGTCTGGCTGGGAGCCTCTCCCCCCGAAGGGGATGGAAATCTCATCTTGAAGCCGGCTTCCCGCTTAGATGCTTTCAGCGGTTATCCGTCCCGAACGTAGCTAATCAGCGGTGCTCTTGGCAGAACAACTGACACACCAGAGGTTCGTCCATCCCGGTCCTCTCGTACTAGGGATAGCTCTTCTCAAATTTCCAACGCGCGCAGCGGATAGGGACCGAACTGTCTCACGACGTTCTAAACCCAGCTCGCGTACCGCTTTAATGGGCGAACAGCCCAACCCTTGGGACCTACTCCAGCCCCAGGATGCGACGAGCCGACATCGAGGTGCCAAACCATGCCGTCGATATGGACTCTTGGGCAAGATCAGCCTGTTATCCCCGAGGTACCTTTTATCCGTTGAGCGACAGCGCTTCCACAAGCCACTGCCGGATCACTAGTCCCGACTTTCGTCCCTGCTCGACCTGTCAGTCTCACAGTCAAGCTCCCTTGTGCACTTACACTCGCCACCTGATTGCCAACCAGGTTGAGGGAACCTTTGGGCGCCTCCGTTACTTTTTGGGAGGCAACCGCCCCAGTTAAACTACCCACCAGGCACTGTCCCTGAACCGGATCACGGTTCGAAGTTAGATATCCAGAGTGACCAGAGTGGTATTTCAACAATGACTCCACGAACACTGGCGTGCCCGCTTCATAGTCTCCCACCTATCCTACACAAGCCACACCGAACACCAATACCAAGCTGTAGTAAAGGTCACGGGGTCTTTCCGTCCTGCTGCGCGTAACGAGCATCTTTACTCGTACTGCAATTTCGCCGAGTTCATGGTTGAGACAGCTGGGAAGTCGTTACGCCATTCGTGCAGGTCGGAACTTACCCGACAAGGAATTTCGCTACCTTAGGATGGTTATAGTTACCACCGCCGTTTACTGGGGCTTAAATTCACAGCTTCGCTTACGCTGACCGCTCCTCTTAACCTTCCAGCACCGGGCAGGCGTCAGTCCGTATACCTCGAATTGCTTCTTCGCACGGACCTGTGTTTTTAGTAAACAGTCGCTTCCCACTGGTCTCTGCGGCCATCACACGCTCAGGGAGCAAGTCCCGTCACGCTTCAGGCCCCCCTTCTCCCGAAGTTACGGGGGCATTTTGCCGAGTTCCTTAACCATGATTCTCTCGATCTCCTTGGTATTCTCTACCTGACCACCTGTGTCGGTTTGGGGTACGGGCGGCTGGAACCTCGCGTCGATGCTTTTCTTGGCAGCATAGGATCACCGAATTCCCCCGTGAGGGGTATGCGTCAGATCTCAGGCATATGAACGACGGATTTGCCTATCGTTCGCCCTACATCCTTACCCCGGGACAACCATCGCCCGGTACGGCTACCTTCCTGCGTCACACCTGTTAATACGCTAACCGCGCCAGCTCGGGTCACGCGCTCCCCCGCACGATCCACCCCGAAGGGCTTCACTATGCGGGTTCGGGCGCTTAGCATTGCTGGGTTGGTTGGGACGGTTCTTCGCCGGTACGGGAATATCAACCCGTTGTCCATCGACTACGCCTGTCGGCCTCGCCTTAGGTCCCGACTCACCCAGGGCAGATTAACTTGACCCTGGAACCCTTGGTCTTCCGGAGGACGGGGTTCTCACCCGTCTTTCGCTACTCATGCCTGCATTCTCACTCGTGTGGCGTCCACGGCTGGATCACTCCGCCGCTTCACCCGCCACACGACGCTCTCCTACCCATCCGCACGGCTGAACCACGAAGGCTTACCAATAATGCGAATGCTACAACTTCGGCGGTGTGCTTGAGCCCCGTTACATTGTCGGCGCGGAATCACTTGACCAGTGAGCTATTACGCACTCTTTCAAGGGTGGCTGCTTCTAAGCCAACCTCCTGGTTGTCTGAGCAACTCCACATCCTTTCCCACTTAGCACACGCTTAGGGGCCTTAGTTGGTAGTCTGGGTTGTTTCCCTCTCGACGATGAAGCTTATCCCCCACCGTCTCACTGCTGCGCTCTCACTTACCGGCATTCGGAGTTTGGCTGACGTCAGTAACCTTGTAGGGCCCATCGGCCATCCAGTAGCTCTACCTCCGGCAAGAAACACGCAACGCTGCACCTAAATGCATTTCGGAGAGAACCAGCTATCACGAAGTTTGATTGGCCTTTCACCCCTATCCACAGCTCATCCCCCCAGTTTTCAACCTAGGTGGGTTCGGTCCTCCACGCGCTCTTACACACGCTTCAACCTGGCCATGGATAGATCACTTCGCTTCGGGTCTAGGACACGCGACTGAACGCCCTGTTCAGACTCGCTTTCGCTCCGGCTCCCCCTCACGGGTTAACCTCGCCACGTGCCGCTAACTCGCAGGCTCATTCTTCAAAAGGCACGCCGTCACCGATACAAGTCGGCTCCGACGGTTTGTAAGCAAACGGTTTCAGGTACTATTTCACTCCCCTCCCGGGGTACTTTTCACCTTTCCCTCACGGTACTTGTCCGCTATCGGTCATCTGGGAGTATTTAGGCTTACCAGGTGGTCCTGGCAGATTCACACGGGATTTCTCGGGCCCCGTGCTACTTGGGAACACTCACCAGCCGTCACCGCATTTCGACTACGGGGTTCGCACCCTCTTCGACCAGGCATTCAAACCTGTTCGTCTATACGGCTCCGTCACTGCGGGTGACCGGCAGATCACCCTGTAAGGTCCCACAACCCCGACCATGCAACCCCTGCCGGGTATCACACATGGCTCGGTTTAGCCTGTTCCGCGTTCGCTCGCCACTACTGACGGAATCACTGTTGTTTTCTCTTCCTGCGGGTACTGAGATGTTTCACTTCCCCGCGTTCCCTCTACCCGCCCTATACATTCAGGCGGGAGTCACCAGGTCGCACAAACGCCTGGCGGGGTTTCCCCATTCGGAAATCCTCGGATCACAGCTCGTTTATCAGCTCCCCGAGGCTTATCGCAGATTACGACGTCCTTCTTCGGCTCCAGATGCCAAGGCATCCACCGTTCGCTCTTAGCAACTTGAAATCACATGAGATGAAACACCACCACAACACCAGAAGTGTTGGATGGTGAGACCACAATTCACCAGCATCACCGAAGTGACACTGGCAAGATGCTCGCGTCCACTGTGTAGTTCTCAATAAACGATCGGCACCCGCCCAAGCCCCACCACAGTGGGAACCCGAAACGGGTCCGAAGGATCCAGTCCCACCCCACCACGTTTCCGCAGCGGCGCCGGCCCGGTCCCTCAGGACCCAACAGTGCGCACCCGACCCAACCCATCCGAACCAGTGCCGTTCCAACCCCGAAGGGCGTACTGAACACCAGCCGAACCGGCCAGCTCTTGTCAAATGTTCCACCCATGAGCACCCAGCAAGGAACATTCGTCCTTGATCTGGGATACCTACGCCACCAAACGGTGACGAGTGCTCCTTAGAAAGGAGGTGATCCAGCCGCACCTTCCGGTACGGCTACCTTGTTACGACTTAGTCCTAATCACCGATCCCACCTTCGACAGCTCCCCCCTTACGGTTGGGCCACTGGCTTCGGGTGTTACCGACTTTCATGACTTGACGGGCGGTGTGTACAAGGCCCGGGAACGTATTCACCGCAGCGTTGCTGATCTGCGATTACTAGCGACTCCGACTTCATGAGGTCGAGTTGCAGACCTCAATCCGAACTGAGACCGGCTTTTTGGGATTCGCTCCGCCTTACGACATCGCAGCCCTTTGTACCGGCCATTGTAGCATGCGTGAAGCCCAAGACATAAGGGGCATGATGATTTGACGTCATCCCCACCTTCCTCCGAGTTGACCCCGGCAGTATCCCATGAGTTCCCACCATTACGTGCTGGCAACATAGGACGAGGGTTGCGCTCGTTGCCGGACTTAACCGAACATCTCACGACACGAGCTGACGACAACCATGCACCACCTGTACACCGACCTTGCGGGGCGACCATCTCTGGCCGTTTCCGGTGTATGTCAAGCCTTGGTAAGGTTCTTCGCGTTGCATCGAATTAATCCGCATGCTCCGCCGCTTGTGCGGGCCCCCGTCAATTCCTTTGAGTTTTAGCCTTGCGGCCGTACTCCCCAGGCGGGGAACTTAATGCGTTAGCTGCGACACAGAAACCGTGGAAAGGTCCCTACATCTAGTTCCCAACGTTTACGGCATGGACTACCAGGGTATCTAATCCTGTTCGCTCCCCATGCTTTCGCTCCTCAGCGTCAGTTACGGCCCAGAGATCTGCCTTCGCCATCGGTGTTCCTCCTGATATCTGCGCATTCCACCGCTACACCAGGAATTCCAATCTCCCCTACCGCACTCAAGTCTGCCCGTACCCACTGCAGGCTGGAGGTTGAGCCTCCAGGTTTCACAGCAGACGCGACAAACCGCCTACGAGCTCTTTACGCCCAATAATTCCGGACAACGCTCGCACCCTACGTATTACCGCGGCTGCTGGCACGTAGTTAGCCGGTGCTTTTTCTGCAGGTACCGTCACTTTCGCTTCTTCCCTACTAAAAGAGGTTTACAACCCGAAGGCCGTCATCCCCCACGCGGCGTTGCTGCATCAGGCTTTCGCCCATTGTGCAATATTCCCCACTGCTGCCTCCCGTAGGAGTCTGGGCCGTGTCTCAGTCCCAGTGTGGCCGGTCACCCTCTCAGGCCGGCTACCCGTCGTCGCCTTGGTGAGCCGTTACCTCACCAACAAGCTGATAGGCCGCGAGTCCATCCCCAACCGATAAATCTTTCCACCCACAGAAGATGCCTTCATGGGTCGTATCCGGTATTAGACGCCGTTTCCAGCGCTTATCCCAGAGTCAGGGGCAGGTTACTCACGTGTTACTCACCCGTTCGCCACTAATCCACCAGGTGCAAGCACCCAGCTTCATCGTTCGACTTGCATGTGTTAAGCACGCCGCCAGCGTTCGTCCTGAGCCAGGATCAAACTCTCCGTAAAAAATTTGATGCTGACTGAAAGACTGTCAATGCTGACAATCCAATCAATCCAAAGGAATCTCAAACACCAACCAGGCAACCGAAATCGCCCAATCAATGCCGAGGTTATTTGGCATTTGACATGTGCACACTGTTGAGTTCTCAAGAACCGGACACCCCGCCCGACCCCTCCCAGGGCCGCAAACAGGGCAACTTCCTTATCTTATCACTCGCACGACGTTCTCTCGCCGAGATGAATACTCGGAGGAGAGAGACTCGATGTTGAGTGGATGACCATCCTAAGACTTCGATTCAACGTCTTGCAAGACGCGAGTTTCGAGTGGATGGTGTCCCGCTTGAGGCCGGCGAGCGCTTCCGCTCTGCCGCACCTTTGGGGTGACAAGTGATTACTTTACGCGGGCTTTTCGCGCACCCGCAAATCGCCGCGCACCCCGGGCGTGTCGCCCGGAATCACGCGGAATCAGTGGTCCGCGGCCGAGCGAGCATCACCGCGCGGCTATGACACCGGCGAGAGTCTTCTTGCCTCGACGCAGGACGGCGAATCGCCCGTGCAGCAGGCTCCCGCCAAGCACCGCGGTGTCGTCGGTCACCTTCGCGTTGTTCAAGTACACGCCGCCCTGCGCGATGGCGCGGCGCGCTTCGCTGAGGCTCGAGGTGAGGCCGGTCTCGACGAGCAACTGGGGCACTCCGGCATCCGTCGCGGCATGCACTGTCGTGAGCTCGCCCAGCGCCGCCTCGAGCGTCTCGGCCGGCAGCTCACCGAGCTCGCCCTGACCGAACAGAGCCGCAGACGCCGCGATCGCCGCCTCAGTCGCTGCCTGTCCGTGGACGAGAGTCGTCACCTCCCACGCGAGCCGGCGCTGCGCCTCGCGTTTGAAGGGCGCATCGGAGACCGCCACTGCGAGCGCTTCGATCTCGCTCCGGGTGAGGAACGTGAAGACCTTCAGCCGGTCGATGACATCGGCGTCGTCGGTGTTGAGCCAGAACTGGTAGAAGCGGTACGGGCTGCACATCTCGGCATCCAGCCAGATGGCATTGCCCTCGCTCTTGCCGAACTTCGTGCCGTCGCTGTTGGTGATGAGCGGCGTGCCGATCGCGTGGACGCTGACGCCTTCGGCCTTGTGGATGAGGTCAGTGCCACTGGTGAGATTGCCCCATTGATCGCTGCCGCCGGTCTGCAGCACGCACTCGTAGCTGCGGTACAGCTCGAGGAAATCCATGCCCTGCAGGATCTGGTAGCTGAACTCGGTGTAACTGATACCGGCATCGCTGTTGAGCCGAGCCGCGACCGCGTCCTTCTTGAGCATGGTGCCGACGCGGAAGTACTTGCCGACGTCCCTGAGGAAGTCGATCGCACTGAGGGGCGCCGTCCAGTCGAGGTTGTTCACCAGCCGGGCCGCGTTCTCGCCCTCGAAGCTCAGGAAGCGCGAGACCTGTGCCTCGAGGCGCGACACCCACTCGGCGACCGTCTCGCGCGTATTGAGCGTACGCTCTGCGGTCGGCCGCGGATCGCCGATGAGTCCCGTGGATCCGCCGACGAGACCGAGGGGCCGGTGGCCCGCCAGTTGGATGCGCCGAAGCAGCAGCAACTGCACGAGGTTGCCGAGGTGCAGGCTGGGCGCGGTGGGGTCGAAGCCGCAGTAGTAGGTGATCGGAGGTCCTGCGAGAAGCTTGGCCAGCGCCTCCGGGTCGGTCGACACGTGCACGAGCCCGCGCCACTCCAGTTCCGACCAGAGGTCGGGAAAACTGGGGTCGTTGCGCTGACTTTCAAGGCTCTCGGATGCGGCGGACACGGCTACCACGGTACCAGCGGGCCCGCTGCGGCCTGGCGCCACGGCGCCTGCGAGACGGGAGGCCAGGCCGTACTCGATCGAACAGCTTGAAAGCCTGGATGCTTGATCGTGGGGCATCAATGCTCTAACCTTGTGTCGATCGGATCAAGCCGTCACGCTTGGTGTCAGGAGGCATCGTGTTCGTCATCACCGCCGACCAAGTCGGCAGCCGCAAAGGAAGCGACCGCGTCTCGATCGCCCTGGGTCGTTTGAACCGTCGCGACGACCTGCTGCTGCCGGCAGAGCGCACGGCGGGTGACGAGTTGCAGCTCGTGACGCAACGAGGGGCAACGGCGCTCGACATCGTGCTCGAGCTGAGTCGAAGCGGCGAGTGGAACATCGGGTGCGGCGTAGGGGGCGTTTCCGGTCTCGACGGCGGTTCGGTGCGCTCGGCATCCGGAGCCGCGTTCGTCGCGGCGCGCGCGGCCGTCGAACGCTCGAAAGCGAAGCAGACGCGGTTTGCGCTGCGAGACGCCACCACGGACGTTCCAGGTCTCGAAGCGCTCATCGACCTGCTGCTCGTCGTGCGTTCGCGACGCACCGCCGAGGGATGGGAGGTCGTAGATCTGCTCGCGGGTGGTACGACGCAGGCGCAGGCGGCGCAAGAGCTCGGCATCACTCCCCAGGCCGTGAGCCAGCGCGCCATCGCCGCCGCGTGGCGGGTCGAGAGGGCCGCGCTGCCTGCGCTGGCGGACCAGCTCGAAGCGATGGATAGGCTCGACGTCGACCAGTCGCAAGGAGCCGCATGATCACCTACGTCACCGCTGCGCAGGCCATGGCCGCCGCGGCGATCGCGATGCTCACCCTCGTCGGCGCTGTCGTCATGGTGGCGTTCGCGAGTCGGCGCGACCGGCAACGCCTCGCCGTCGTGGCGGTCGCGGTGGTCGCGACGTGGATCGTGTGGTCGCTGCTGGGTGGCTTGCACGGCGCGCATCCGCTGTACCTCGTGGTGGCCGGCATCCTGCTCACCGCGCTCGCGGTCGTGGGCGGCAACCCCGTCGTCGGGCTGGTGCTCCGCTTCGCCACCGTCGACAGCCGGCCGGGCGAGCATGGCGGCATCATCGTCGGCGATGATGCGCACGCGCCTCGCGAAGTGCTGCGCGGCGGGACGACCATCGGCTTCCTGGAGCGGTTCGCGCTCGTCGGTAGCGTGCTCGCCGGGCAGTTCGGCGGCATCGCGGTGGTCGTCGCGGTCAAGGGCCTCGCCCGCTACTCGGAGTTCCAGCATCCCGAAGCGCGTGAGCGGTTCATCATCGGCACCCTCACCAGCTTCATCTGGGCCGTCGCGTGCGCGGCGCCGTTGGCCATTCCGGCCATCATGCCGTGAGCGCGCCCTCTATCCGCAGCGCAGCGGGCAGCGTCTGAACCGGCGGCCTCGGTTCAACGCTTGCGCGACACGGCGGCACGGTAGGGCGACACCGTCGGGTCGCCGGGCAGCCAGAAGCGCCACGGATACTCGTGAGTGCCCCCGGCGCCCGATACTCCAGTGCGCGGGCCTGTCAGGTATTCGGATGCCGGCTCGTCCACGTGGAGCGTGACCGGCCCGACCGCGAGGTCGCAGCCGCCGTCGTCGAGCGTGATACCGAGCGCCTGCGCGAAGTTTCCCGGCCCGCGCGCGAGCCCCGCATGGGAGGCGGCCTTCGGGCGCCGCGCGCGAGCGGCATCCTCGCCCTCGATCACCTCGCCCGCGCGCAGCAGCAGTCCGGACGCGGTTCCCTCAGGGGCGCAGACGACATTCGCGCAGGTGTGCATGCCGTACGTGAAGTACGTGTAGAGGTGCCCGGGCTCGCCGAACATGACCTGGTTGCGGTTCGTTCGTCCACGGAACGCGTGGGAGCCGGGGTCGATCGACCCCATGTACGCCTCGACCTCGGTGACCCGTACGGCCACCTCCCCCTTGCGGATGATCGCCCCGAGCAGGAGTGGAGCGACT
Organism: Ruicaihuangia caeni; assembly: GCF_040536845.1. Taxonomy (NCBI): domain Bacteria; kingdom Bacillati; phylum Actinomycetota; class Actinomycetes; order Micrococcales; family Microbacteriaceae; genus Ruicaihuangia; species Ruicaihuangia caeni. The sequence continues at coordinate 2,250,449 of NZ_CP159582.1, read as the reverse complement.
TCGACCGCGGGCGCCAGCAGGAGCGAGCGGTCGAACCCGCCCGCTCCGCGCTGAAGCTCGGCCGTGTCGGTCACGCCAGGGCGCGCACCCGCTCTGTGAGCTGCGCCAATTGCTCCGCCACTCGCGCGGGCGCTGTTCCACCGACCCCGGCGCGGCTGGCGACGGCACCAGAGACGCTCAGCACCTCGCGCACTCCCCCGGTGAGTCGAGCATCGATCGCGGCGTAGTCGTCGTCGCTCGGCTCGTGCAGCTCGAGTCCGCGCTCCTCGCAGAAGCGCACCAAGGCGCCGCTGATCTCGTGCGCTTCGCGGAAGGGCACCCGCTGCTTCACGAGCCACTCGGCGACATCGGTCGCGAGCGAGAAGCCCTGCGGTGCGAGCTCAGCCATCCGCTCGGTGTCGAAGCGGAGCGTCGCGACCATGCCGGTGAACGCGGGCAGCAGCACTTCGAGCGTCTCGACCGAGTCGAACACCGGCTCCTTGTCTTCCTGCAGGTCGCGGTTGTAGGCGAGCGGCAGGCCCTTCAACGTCGCCAACAGGCCGGTGAGGTTGCCGATGAGGCGCCCGGCCTTGCCTCGAGCGAGCTCTGCGATATCAGGGTTCTTCTTCTGCGGCATGATGCTCGAGCCGGTCGAGTACCCGTCGTCGAGCTTCACGAATCCGAATTCGCGAGTCGCCCAGAGGATGATCTCCTCGGAGAGGCGCGACAGGTCGACGCCCAGCTGCGCGGCGACGAACGCGAACTCGGCGACCACGTCACGCGATGCGGTCGCGTCGATCGAGTTCTCACTGACGCCCGTCAGTCCGAGCTCGCGCGCGACCAGCTGAGGGTCGAGCCCGAGCGAGCTGCCTGCGAGGGCGCCGGCTCCGTACGGCGAGAGCGATGCGCGCGCCGACCAGTCGCGGAGACGCTCGAGGTCGCGCACGAGCGGCCACGCGTGCGCCAGCAGCTGGTGGGCGAGCAGCACGGGCTGCGCGTGCTGCAGGTGGGTGCGACCGGGCATGACGGCGTCGCCGGCGGCATCCGCCTGCGATGCCAGAGCATCGATGAGGTCGATGACCAGGCGGGTGATCCGCCGGGAGTGGTCGAGCAGGTACAACCGCACGAGCGTGGCGATCTGATCGTTGCGGCTGCGCCCGGCGCGGAGCTTGCCACCGAGTTCGGGGCCGACGATGCCGATGAGCGCCGTCTCAAGCGCTCCGTGCACGTCTTCGTCGCCCTCGCCCGGAACGATCTGCCCCGCGTCGACCGCAGCTTCAAGCCGGTCGAGCCCGTCGAGCATGCGCTCCAGCTCGGCGTCGTCGAGGTAGCCGGCGGCCGCGAGCGCCTTGGCGTGCGCTCGCGACCCGGCGATGTCATACGGGTAGAGCTGCCAGTCGAAATGCGTCGACCTGCTCAGTGCAGCGAGTTCGGGCGACGGGCCCGACGCGAATCGCGCACCCCACAGCGCACCCTCGTTGGTCGAGCCGCCGCCGCTCATCAGTCGCCCGCGAGTTCGCGCCGTGCCGAGATGCGGCTCGGAAGCGACCACAGCTCGATGAAGCCCTTGGCGAGCGACTGGTCGAAGGTGTCGCCCGTGTCGTAGGTGGCGAGGCTGAAGTCGTAGAGGCTCTGCTCAGAGCGACGACCGGTGACCACCGCGCGGCCTCCCTGCAGCTTCAGCCGGATGTCGCCCGAGACGTACTGCTGGGTGTCGTCGATGAACGCGTCGATCGAACGCTTGAGACCCGAGAACCAGAGGCCGTCGTACACGAGCTCGGCCCACTTCGACTCGAGCGTGCGCTTGAACCGGTTCTGGTCGCGCTCGAGCGTCACGTTCTCGAGCTCCTCGTGCGCCTCGATCAGCGCGATCGCGGCGGGCGCCTCGTAGACCTCGCGGCTCTTGATGCCGACCAACCGGTCTTCGACGATGTCGATCCGGCCGACGCCGTGGCGGCCGGCGAGTTCGTTCATCGCGACGACCATCTCGAGCGGAGTCTTGCGCTCGCCGTCGATGGCCACGGGCACACCCTGCTCGAAGGTGATGGTGACCTCGTCGGCGTCGCGGATGATCGACGGGTCTTGCGTGTACTCGTAGATGTCCTCGATCGGCGGGTTCCACGGGTCCTCGAGGAACCCGGTCTCGACCGCGCGACCCCACACGTTCTTGTCGATCGAGTAGGGGCTCTTCTTCGACTGCTCGATCGGCAGGTTGTGCTCCTGCGCGTACACGATCGCCTTGTCGCGGGTCAGGGCGAGGTCGCGCACCGGTGCGATGCTCGTGAGCTCCGGACCGAGCGCGGCGACGGCGGCTTCGAAGCGCACCTGGTCGTTGCCCTTGCCCGTGCAGCCGTGGGCCACCGAATTCGCGCCGAGCTCGTTCGCCGTCTTCACGAGGTACTTCGCGATGAGCGGACGGCTGAGCGCCGAGACGAGCGGGTAGCGCTTCTGGTACAGCGCGTTGGCCTTCAGCGCCGGAACCAGATAGTCGTTCGCGAACTCGTCCTTCGCGTCGACGACGACCGACTCCACAGCACCGCAGTCGAGCGCGCGCTGGCGGATGTCTTCCATGTTCTCGCCACCCTGACCGACGTCGATCGCCATCGCGACGACCTCCTTGCCGGTCGCGTCTTTCAGCCAGCCGATGCCGACCGAGGTGTCGAGGCCGCCAGAGTAGGCGAGCACGACGCGTTCTGCCATGGAAACTCCTTGTTCTAGTTCTCTGTCAAGTGTATGAAGCGGATGCCGGGAGCCCGCTCCGACGGCTGCCGCCTCTTCGCCGACCGCGTGCGCGACCGGCGACGTCTCGTTATGCCGCCACTGCCGCCCGGTTGCGCTCCAGCAGCCACACGAGCAGCGCCTTCTGGGCGTGGAGTCGGTTCTCCGCCTCATCCCAGATCACGCTCTGCTCTCCGTCGATGACCTCGGGCGCCACCTCGAAGCCGCGGTCGGCGGGGAGGCAGTGCATGAAGATCGCGTCGGCGTCGGCGAGCCCCATGAGCTCCTGGTCGACCTGGTAGCCGCCGAAAGTGGCGACCCGCTGCTCAGTCTCCGACTCCTTGCCCATCGACACCCACGTGTCGGTCACCACCACGTCGGCGCCGGTCACCGCGGCGCGAGGGTCGGTGAGCACCGCGACCGAGCCGCCGGTGCGCGAGGCGATGGCCTCGGCATCCGCCACGACATCCTGTGCCGGTGAGTAGTCGGCCGGGGCCGCGACGCGCACGTGCATGCCGGCGGTCGCGCAGGCCAGCAGGTACGACTGCGCCATATTGCTCGCCCCGTCGCCGAGGAACGTCACGGTCAGCCCCTCGAGCGAGCCCTTGTGCTCGCGGATCGTGAGCAGGTCGGCCAGCAGCTGGCAAGGGTGGAAGTCGTCGCTCAACGCATTGACGACCGGGATCTGGGTGCCCTCGGCCATCTCGACGAGCCCGGACTGGGCGTACGTGCGCCACACGATCGCCGACACCATGCGCTCGAGCACACGCGCCGTGTCGGAGGGCGTCTCCTTGCCCCCGAGCTGACTGCTGGCGGTCGAGATGATGAGCGGGTGGCCGCCGAGCTCGCCGATGCCGACCGCGAAGCTCACTCGCGTGCGCGTCGACGACTTGTCGAAGATCACCGCAACCGTCTGGGGACCCTCGAGGGGGCGCGTGCCGTACCGGTCGCGCTTGAGCTCGATCGCGAGGTCAAGCACCTCGCGCTGCTCCTCGGGGCTGAGGTCGTCATCGCGCAGGAAGTGCCGGGTCATGCTGCCGCCTCCAGGGCTCGGGTGAACAGTCGCGTGAACTCTTCGAGCTCGGCATCGCCGACGATCAGTGGCGGCGCGAGGCGCACGCTCGTGTCATTGGCCGCGTTGACGATGAGCCCGAGTTCGAGGGCGCGGTTCGCGACGGCGGTCGCGTGCGGGGCCGCGAGCGCAACGCCAAGCAGCAGACCCCGGCCTCGCACCTCGCTGACCATCGGATGCTGGATGCGGAGCACAGCCTCACGCAACTGCTCGCCTCGGCGCCGCGCGTTCTCGACGAGGCCGGCGCGCTCGATCTCAGCGAGCACCGCGTCGCCCACCGCGGTCGCGAGAGGGTTGCCGCCGAAGGTGCTGCCGTGCTGGCCGACCTTGAAGAGCTCGGAGGCTTCGCCGAACGTGACCATGGCTCCGATGGGCACTCCCCCGCCGATGCCCTTCGCCAATGTGACGACATCGGGCACGATGCCGTGGTGCTGATACGCGAACCAGTCGCCGGTGCGCCCGGCACCGGTCTGGATCTCATCGACGATCAGCAGGGCGCCGTGTTCGGTGGTGAGGCGACGAGCTGCCTGGACGAACTCGTCGCTGAGCGGCACCACGCCCGCCTCGCCCTGGATGGGCTCGAGGAACACGGCCGAGACCGGCTGCTTCGCGTCGAAGGCCGATTCGAGCGCCATCACCGTCGGTTCGATGTGCTCGACTCCTGGCAGCAGCGGCTCGAACGGCTCGCGCAGCATCGGCTTGCCGGTGATGGAGAGGGCACCGACCGTGCGGCCGTGAAATCCGTTGTGCAGCGCGACGAGCGTGCCCTCGGGGCGATGCCGTCGCGCGAGCTTGATGGCGGCCTCATTGGCCTCGGCGCCCGAGTTGCCGAAGTACACCCGGCCTTGAGCGCCCGCGCCGGTGAGGCGCTGAAGCCGCTCGGCGAGCGCCAACTGAGGCTCGGAGGCGAAGTAGTTGGAGATGTGGGCGACCGCTGCGGCCTGCTTCGAGATGGTCTCGACGAGCACCGGGTGCGCGTGGCCGAGGGCGTTGACGGCGATGCCCGAGAGGAAGTCGAGGTAGCGGTTGCCGTCGGCATCCCACACGTGGCAGCCTTCTCCGCGCACGAGCTTGCGAAGCGGCGGCGGCGCCGAGCCCATCATGACGTCGGTGTAGCGGCGGCGCGTCTGCTCGAGCGGTGTGGTCTCGGCTGCGTCGGCGTCGTTCGTGATGCTGGTCTGGCCTGCGTTCTCGGTCACGCGGGTACCACCTCGGTTCCAATCCCCTGCTGCGTGAAGATCTCGAGCAGGATCGAGTGCGGCTGCCGGCCGTCGATGATGGCCGCCTTCGGAACGCCGCCGTCGACGGCTTCGAGGCACGCGGTCATCTTCGGGATCATGCCCGATTCGAGGCTCGGCATGAGTTGCCGGAGCTGATCGGCATCGATCACCGAGACGAGCGAGTCGCGGTTGGGCCAATCGCTGTACAGGCCAGCCACATCGGTGAGCACGACGAGTTTCGCGGCCCCGAGCGCCACCGCGAGCGCTGCAGCAGCGGAGTCGGCGTTCACGTTGAGAGAGTCGCCCGGGTGTTCCGCATCGGGCGCGATCGAGGAGATGACCGGGATGCGCCCCGCAGCGAGGGTCGAGAGCACGCTCGCCGGGTTGACTTCGACCACATCGCCCACCTGCCCGATGTCAACGGGTTCGCCGTCGACCACGGCGGCGCGCTTGCGCCCGCGGAAGAGACCGGCATCCTCGCCCGAGATCGCTGAGGCGAGCGGACCGTGCTCATTGATGAGGCTCACGAGTTCGCGGCTGACCTGGCCGGTGAGCACCATGCGCACGACCTCCATGGCCTCGCGCGAGGTGACCCGGTAGCCGCCCTTGAACTCGCTCGGGATGCCGAGGCGCTCGAGCATCGCGGAGATCTGCGGCCCACCGCCGTGCACAACGACCGGCTTGATACCGGCGTAGCGCAGATAGACCATGTCTTCGGCGAATGCGCGCTGCAGCTCGCGGTCGACCATGGCGTTGCCGCCGAACTTCACGACGATGATCTCGTCGTGGAACCGCTTCAGCCAGGGCAGCGACTCGATGAGCGTCGAGGCTTTCGCCGCCGCGTCAGCGGCCGGGCTGTGCGAAGCCGCGCTGGTGCCTGCTGCGTCGTTCATGAGCTGTACGCGCTGTTCTCGTGCACGTAGTCGTGCGTGAGGTCGTTGGTGAGCACCGTCGCTTCGGCGTCGCCGTTTCGAAGATCGATGAGCACGTGCACGGAGCGCTGGGTGAGGTCGACGAGGTCGCGCGGCTGGTCAGGCTCGCCGGCGTGGCACACCCGCACGCCGTTCATGCTCACATCGACCTGGTACGGGTCGAAGTCGGCACTGGTCGTGCCGATCGCGGCGAGCACGCGGCCCCAGTTGGGGTCGTTGCCGAACACGGCCGCCTTAAAGAGGTTGTTGCGCGCCACAGCACGGCCGACCTCGACGGCGTCGTCTTCGCTGGCGGCACCGACGACCTCGATCGCGATGTCGTGACTCGCGCCCTCGGCATCCGCTTGCAGTTGGCGGGCGAGGTCACTGCAGGCTTCGGTGAGCGCTGCGGTGAACTCGTCGATGGCGGGGGTGACGCCCGAGGCGGCCGACGCCATGAGCGTGACCTGGTCGTTGGTCGACATGCAGCCGTCGGAGTCGAGTCGATCGAAGCTCACACGGGTGGCCTCGCGGAGCGCGGCGTCGAGCGCCGACGAGTCGAGGTCGACATCCGTCGTAATGACCACGAGCATGGTCGCGAGCCCGGGTGCCAGCATTCCCGCGCCCTTCGCCATGCCGCCGATGCTCCAGCCATCGCGCTCGATGAGCACGGTCTTGGGCACCGTGTCAGTGGTCATGATCGCGACGGCCGCGTTGTGCCCACCGTCGCTCGAAAGAGCTTCGGATGCCGCTGCCACTCCCGCCAGCACCTTCTCACGGTCGAGCTGCTCGCCGATCAGCCCGGTCGAGCAGACGAGCACGTCACCGGCGGAGACGCCGAGGTGCTCGGCGACGGCCTCCGCGGTTGCGTGCGCGGTCTGGAAGCCCTGGGCGCCGGTGAAGCAGTTCGCCCCGCCCGAGTTGAGCACAACCGCCTCGACCACGCCGTCGCTGATGGCCTGCTTCGACCAGATCACCGGATTCGCCTGCGCGCGATTGCTGGTGAAGACGGCCGCAGCGGCCTTCTTCGGTCCGGTGTTGACGACGAGCGAGAGATCGGGTCGGCCCGACTTCTTGAGCCCTGCGGTGACGCCGGCGGCGCTGAAGCCCTTGGGTGCGGTGACGGTCATGGGGCGACTCCGTTCACGGTGAGGCCCGCCTGCTCCGGCAGCCCTGCGGCGATGTTCATCGACTGCACGGCGGCGCCGGCGGTGCCCTTGACCAGATTGTCGATCGCCGAGATGACGACCACCCGATCGGCGGCCTCGTCGACCGCCAGACCGATCAGCGTCATGTTCGAGCCGAGCACATCGGCGGTCTTCGGGAAGTGCCCCTCGGGCAGCACGTGCACGAAGGGCTCGTTCGCGTAGGCGAGCTCCCAGGCGGCGCGCACATCGGCGGCGCTCGCTCCGGGCTCGAGGGTCGCGGTCGACGTCGCGAGGATGCCGCGGCTCATCGGAACGAGCACCGGGGTGAACGAGATGGTCACGCCCTCGCCGCCGGAGACTTCGAGGTTCTGCACGATCTCGGGGGTGTGCCGGTGCACGCCGCCCACCGCATAGGGGGCGGCGGAGCCGTGGATCTCGCTCGCGAGCAGGTGCGTCTTGAGGCTCTTACCGGCTCCCGACGTGCCGACCGCGAGCACGGAGACGAGATCGTCGGCACGGATGACGTTGGAGCGGATGCCGGGCTGCAGCCCCAGCGTGATGGCGGTGACGTTGCAGCCGGGCACCGCGATGCGGTTGGCGCCGGCGAGGCGGTCGCGCTGCCGGGTGCCGTCGGCGCGGAGCAGCTCGGGCAATCCGTACTCCCAGGCCCCGAAGTACTCGCCGCCGTAGAACTTCGCCCATGCGGCCTCATCGGTGAGGCGGTGGTCGGCCCCGCAGTCGATCACGAGCGTGTCGTCGAGGTGAGCGGTGAGCTCGCCGGACTTGCCGTGCGGCAGCGCGACGAACACCACGTCGTGCCCCGAGAGGTTCTCCGGGGTGGTGTCGACGAGTTCGAGGTGCGCGAGCGAGCGCAGGTGGGGCTGCACGGCGCCGAGGCGCTGCCCTGCGTTCGAGTGCGCGGTGACGGTGGTGATCTCGACGTCGGGGTGGGTTGCGAGCAGGCGCAGCAACTCTCCCCCCGCGTAGCCGCTGGCTCCGGCAACGGCGACAGAAAGAGGCATGTCTTCTACCTTAAGTGGGAAATGGGCGGACTCAGGCCGGGGCGGCGACGCGGCCGGCACCGACGAGTCAGCGCAGCGGCGTCGCCGAGATTCGGCGCACGCGGAACACGCGACGGCGGTTGCGCCGGACGGCGGAGATGCGCGTGAGACCCACGGCACCACTGTATCGCGCGGCCTGGCGCGGAGCCGAATCGTCGCGATCGTCGCCCGTGCTCGTGGCTCTCGCAAGGGTTTGCTGCAGCCGCGCGCGGTGAAACCCTCGCGCTCGACGCAAACCCTCGCGAGAACACGCGGCAAGGTGCCCCGGCACGCCGATGCAGCGAGACGGATGCCGGGGGCCTCCCCCGTGCTCGTGGCTCTCGCGAGGGTTTGCTGCAGCCGCGCGGGGTGAAACCCTCGCGCACGACGCAAACCCTCGCGAGAACGCGCGGCGAGGGTCCCGGCCGGGCCCGGCGGTGCAGCGAGACGGATGCCGGGGGCCTCGTCCGTGCTCGTGGCTCTTGCGAGGGTTTGCTGCAGCCGCGCGGGATGCAACCCTCGCGCTCGACGCAAACCCTCGCGAGAACGCGCGACGAGGCGCCCCGGCCAGGCCGGGCCCGGCGGTGCGCTACTCGCGGAGCGTCGCTCCGAAGCGCTCGGCGGCCACTGCCACCCCGGCGAGCTTCGCCTCGGTCGCCTCGGCGGCGGTCAGCGTGCGGTCTGGTGCGCGGAAGCGCAGTGCGAACGTGAGCGACTTCTGGTCGTCGGCCATGCCGGCGCCCCGGTAGTCGTCGACGAGGTCGGCGTGCTCAAGCAGGTCACCGGCGCCCTCGACGACGGCAGCGAGCACGTCACCCGCAGGCACGCTCCGGTCGACGACCAGCGACAGGTCTTGCGTCGCCGCCGGGTACGACGAGAACGGCGTCACCGTCACCTCTGGCGCCGTACCGGCGATGAGCGCGTCGAGGTCGAGTTCCATGACCGGCACCACGCGAGGCAGGTCGAGCTCGTCCGCGATCGCGGGCAGCAGTTCGCCGGCGAGCCCGACGACCGTGTCGCCGAGGTAGAGCTCGGCGGTGCGTCCGGGGTGCAGCGCGGGGTGGTTGCCCTGCTCGACGCGGAGCGTCGCACCGACGGCCGCAGCCACCTGCCGGGCGGCGTCGAGCGCGTCGACCAGCGAGGCGGCAACAGCGGGCTGCGCGGGATGCCGCAGCACCCGGTCACCCGTGAACAGCGCCGCGATATGCCGGGCCTGGGGCGGGATGCTCGATTCGAGCGCCGCGATGGTGGCATCGCCCGGGTAACTGGTGCCCGACGGCAGCGCCTCGCTGCCGTAGCGAACACCCTGCTCGGGGAGGAACACGGTGCCGACCTCGAACAAAGCGAGATCGATCAGCCCGCGCGAGCGGTTGCGATGCGCGGTGTCGAGCAGACCGGGCAGCAGGCTGCGGCGCAGCAGCGGAGCTTCGCCGTCGAGCGGGTTCGCGAGGCGAACGGCCGGGGCGTCACCGCTGAACCGCTCATGCGCGGCTTTCGACAGGAACGGGTACACCTGCACTTCGGCGAGCCCGTTGGCTGCGAGCATCTGAGCGGCCGCGCGGCGCAAGCGCTGTTGGCGGGTGAGCCCGCGCCCGGGAGGAGCGACGGGCAGCGTCGACGGGATGCGGTCGTACCCGACGATGCGGGCGACCTCCTCCGCGAGCGTCGGCTCGTCGTCGAGGTCGGGCCGCCAGCTCGGCGCGGTGACCTCGAGGCCGCCGTCGACCTCGCGCACCGTCGCACCGATCGCTTCGAGCGCTGCGCGCGTCTCGGCATCCGTGTAGTCGGCACCGGTGAGGTCGTTCACGAACCCTGCCCGCAAGAGCGTCGAGTGGGCGGGCTTCGCCTCGGAGAACCGTGAGCCGAGCACATCGAGCGTGCCGCCGGCCAGCTCGACGAGCAGCTGCGCGACCCGCGCTGCTGCGGCATCCGCCACCTCGGGATCGACACCACGTTCGAAGCGCTTCGACGCCTCGCTCGGCAGCTTGTGCCGGCGGGCGGTGCGGGCGATGGAGACCGGGTCGAAATTGGCGGCCTCGATGAGCACGTCGGTCGTGGAGCCGGTCATCTCGGTCGTGGCACCACCCATGACGCCTGCGAGCCCGATCGGTCCCGAGTCGTCGGTGATGAGCAGGTCTTCGGGGTGGAGCGCGCGATCTGCACCGTCGAGCGTCGTCAGCCGCTCGCCCGGCTGCGCGCGGCGCACCGTGATGCCGCCCGTGAGCTTCGCGAGGTCGTAGCCGTGGATCGGCTGACCGAGCTCGAACATGACGTAGTTGGTGATGTCGATCGGAAGCGAGAGCGAGCGCACACCGGCGAGCGCGAGACGCGCGACCATCCACGACGGGGTCGGCCGCGTCGGGTCGATGCCGCGCACGACTCGGGCGACGAAGACCGAGCACCCCGCGTTGCCGCGGATGGGTGCGCGATCGTCGACGCGCACGGGGAACTCCTCGGCGATCGGTGCGTCGATGAGTTCACGCAGGGCCGCACGCTCGGCGGGGTCGTCGAATCGAGCGCCGGTCGAGTTGGAGTACTCGCGGCCCACTCCCCGCATCGACAGCGCGTAGCCTCGGTCGGGCGTGACGTTGATCTCGAAGGCGGAGTCGCCGAGTCCGAGCAGGGGCAGCGCGTCTGTGCCGGGCTCCGCGTCGATGCCGAGCGTCGACAGCCGAAGGATGCCGTCGTGGTCGTCGCCGATGCCGAGTTCGCGCACCGAGGCGATCATGCCGTCGCTCACGTGCCCGTAGGTCTTGCGCGCGGAGATCGGGAAGGGCCCAGGAAGCACCGCACCGGGCAGCGTCACGACGACGAGGTCGCCCTCGAAGAAGTTCTGGGCGCCGCAGACGATGCCGCGGGGCTCGCCCTCCCCCACATCGACCTGGCACCAGCGGATGGTCTTGCCGTTCGATTGTGGTTCGTCGACGAACGAGACGACGCGGCCGACCACGATGGGGCCCTCGATCTCGCTGCGGTGCACCGCTTCCTCTTCGAGCCCGACCCGCACGAGCGCGGCCTGGATGTCTTCGGGCGTCGCCTCGGCGGGGATCTCCACCACCTCGCGGAGCCACGACACTGGAACGCGCATCAGACCACCATCCCGTACTGCTTCGAGAAGCGGACATCGCCCTCGATCATGTCGCGCATGTCTCCCTCGTTGCGGAAGAGCAGCGTGCGCTCGATGCCCATGCCGAAGGCGAAGCCCTGGTACTCCTCCGGGTCGATGCCGCAGGCCCGCAGCACGTTCCGGTTGACCATGCCGCAGCCGCCCCATTCGATCCAGCGCGGTCCGCCCTTGGCGTTCGGCTGCCAGACGTCCATCTCGGCGCTCGGCTCGGTGAATGGGAAGTAGTTCGGTCGCAGGCGGATCTTCGCCTCGTCGCCGAACATCGCGCGGGCGAGGTGCTCGAGCGTGCCGCGCAGGTGCGCCATGGTGAGGCCCTTGTCGATGGCGATGCCCTCGATCTGGTGGAACACCGGAGTGTGGGTCGCGTCGAGCTCATCGGTGCGGAACGTGCGACCGGGCGCGACGACGTACACCGGAAGCGGACGATCGAGCAGCGAACGGATCTGCACCGGCGAGGTGTGGGTGCGCAGCACCAGGTGCGAGTCGGCCGGCTCCACGAAGAACGTGTCCTGCATCGCGCGGGCGGGGTGGTCCTCGTCGAAGTTCAGGGCATCGAAGTTGAACCACTCGTTCTCGAGTTCCGGTCCCTCCGCGACCTCCCATCCCATGCCGACGAAGATGTCGCTCATCTCCTCCATCAGCAGGTTGAGCGGATGCCGGGCGCCCGCGCTCCAACGACCCCCGAGCGCCGTCACATCGACGGCCTCGGCGGCGAGGCGAGCGGTCTCCTCAGCGGCGGAGAGCTCGGCCTCACGAGCGAGGAACAACTGGTTGACCCGGCCTCGGGCCTGGCCGACGAGCTTGCCGAGCGCCGGTCGCTGATCCGCGGGCACGTCGCGCAGTGCGCCGTTCAGCCGTGCGAGGGGCGAGCCCTCAGCGACATGCGCGGCACGAGCCGCTTTCAGTGCGGTCGAATCGGCGGCATCGCTGATCGCGATCGTCGCGGCTGCGACCGCGTCGGCGACCGCCGACTCGGTGATGGGGGTGGCGTCTGACACAGCAGTCGAGTCTACTTGCGCGCTGGAGCTTGGAGCGAAGGCCATTTCTGGCCTTCGCCGCGACGCCAGCGCCGAGCGCCGTCCCGGCGCTCGGAAGACGCTGACACCCGACCCCTACCGCTCCCGCCGATCTATCGTTCCCCCATGCGCACCCGGCAGCGTGATCGCGCGGGTTCCAGACGCCCCTGGGATACGCCCCGCATCGTCGACGCCGGCAGCAATGAGCTTGCCCGCCTTCGGACCCGTCTTGCGCGCCACGAACCGGGCGACCCACGAGAGCAACAGGTTCATCGCGAGATAGATCACGAGCACGACGAAGAACAGGGAGAAGAAGTACCGGTTGCCGAAGAAGTTCGACAGGTAGTTGACGCCGACGCGCAAGAGTTCGGGGTACCCGACGATGTAGGCGAGCGATGTGTCCTTCAGCAGCACGACCATCTGGGCGAGAATGATCGGCAGCATCTGCCGGAAGGCCTGCGGGAACTCGATCATGAACCGGGTCTGCAGCACCGTGAGCCCGATCGAGAGCCCGGCCTCGCGCTGGCCCTTCGGCAGAGATTGGATGCCGGCTCGCAGCGCTTCGCCGATGATCGCGCCGTTGTACACGGCGAGCGCCGCGACGCCGGCCCAGTACGACCCGGTGGCGAACACCAGCAGGATGAACAGCATCATCAGCAGCACCGGCATGCCGCGGAAGAACTCGAGCACGATGGTCACGGGAATCCGCACCCATCGGCTGCGCGCCGCACGACCGAACGAGAACAGTACGCCGATGATGAGCGCGAAGACCGCCGCGACCGCCGCCATGCGCAACGTCGCCGCGGCTCCCTCGCCGATCGACCGCCACACGGCGAGGTCGTTGAAGATGTCCCAGCGGCTGCCGTCCCACATCCCCGGCTGCACCGCGCCGTTGGCCGATACGCGCTCAGCACCAAGGGCCCAGATGAGCGCGGCGAGCCCACCCGCGATCGCGATCGCTCCCACGATCGAGATGAGGAGGGAGCGCCGCCGGGCCTTCGGACCCGGGGCGTCGTACAGGACCATGGTCATCGCAGCACCGCCACTCGCTTCTCGACCTGCCCGGCGATGAGGCCGAGCGGCACGGTGATGATCAGATAGAAGAACGCGACGCCCAGCAGGATCGCGACCACCCGGTCGCCGCGGAGGTTCGTCAACTGCTGTGCGGTCTGGAACAGCTCGAATACGAAGAAGCCACCGGCCACCGAGGTGTTCTTGGTGAGCGCGATGAAGACGTTGATCAGCGGCGGCACCACCATGCGCAGCGCCTGCGGCATCACCACGAGGGTGAGCACCTGCCCGAACGTCAGCCCGATGCTGCGTGCGGCCTCCGCCTGACCGACGGGTACGCCGTTCACACCTGAACGCACGGCTTCGGCCACGAACGGTGACGTATAGGCCGTCAGCCCGATCATCGCGAGCGTCATGTACCCGGGCTTGAAGTCCAAGTACGGAAGCACGTTCGCGGTGAAGAACAGAACGAGCGTGAGCGGGATGTTCCGCAAGAGTTCCGTGTACACCGTCGCGAACGCCCGGAGCGACGCGACGGGCGAGATGCGCATCGCGGCGAGGATCACGCCGATGATGAACGCACCGATGCCCGAGACGATGAGCAGCTGCAGCGTGCCCCAGAAGCCCCTGAGGAACAGCGGCAGGTTCTCGATGATCGCGTCCACGCGCGGAAACCCCCTTCGTCGATCGGATGCTGTCAGCGGTCACGGTGCGGCGGGCGCGTCACGCCCGCCGCACTCGCGGCCGGGATCAGTAGCGGTCGATCTTCGGCGGCTCGGGCGTGGCGAGCACCTTGCCCGCAGTGGCCTCCCAGGCGGCCTTCCAACTGCCGTCGTCGAAGGACTTCTGCAGCACGTCGTTGATGAACTCACGGAACTGGTCGTCGCCCTTCTTCAAGCCGATGCCGTACGGCTCCGAGGTGAAGGGGTTCCCGACCACCTCGAACTCACCGGGGTTCTGGTCGGCGAGTCCAGCGAGGATCACGTTGTCGGTCGTGACGGCCGCCGCTTCACCGCTGCGCAGCGGCTCGAGGCATGCCGAGTAGGTCGCTGCGGCGATGATGCCCGCGTTCGGGTACTCGGAGATGTTCCGCTCCGACGTTGAACCGGTCACCGTGCAGACCTTCTTGTCGGCGAGGTCCTCCGGCCCCTTGATGCCGTCGGGGTTGCCCGCGAGCACCAGGAGGTCTTGACCCGCCGTGTAATAGGGGCCCGCGAAGTCGACGACTTCCTTGCGGGTGTCGTTGATGGTGTACGTGGCGACCACGATGTCGACCTGGCCGTTCTCGATGAACGGCTCACGGTTCGCCGAGACCGTCTCTTCCCACTTGATGTTGTCGGGCGAGATGCCGAGCGCTCCGGCGATCATCTTGCCGATCTCGACATCGAAGCCCACAGGCTTGCCGTCGGGGCCGACGAGACCGAAGAGCGGCTGGTCGAACTTGGTGCCGATCGTGATGCTTCCGGCATCCGCGAGCTTGGCCATGGTGGTGCCCGGCTCGAAGGTGGCCTCCTCATTGACCGTCGGCTCGGGCGCCGGAGCTCCGGAATCAGTGCAGCCGGCGAGCGCGACCATGCTCGCGGCGGCGATCGCCCCGATCATGAGTCGCTTGCTGGTTCGTCTCATTGGTGCCTCCCTTTCGGTGCTCGCCCGCTGTGCGGGCGAAGTGAGTGATTCGGGTCAGCGGGTAGTAGGTGGGGTTCAGCGGGCGGCGTCTTGCGGCCGTTCAATGGGTGAGGATCTTCGACAGGAAGTCCTTGGCGCGCGGCGATTGCGGATTGGTGAAGAACTGCTCCGGCTCCGCCTGCTCGACGATCTCTCCGTCGGCCATGAAGAGCACGCGGTTCGCGGCCTTGCGCGCGAAGCCCATCTCGTGTGTCACCACGACCATCGTCATGCCCTCGTGGGCGAGGGTGACCATGACGTCGAGCACCTCGTTGATCATCTCGGGGTCAAGGGCCGAGGTCGGCTCATCGAGCAGGATGAGCTTCGGGTCCATGGCCAGCGAACGGGCGATCGCCACGCGCTGCTGCTGGCCGCCCGAGAGCTGCGAGGGCATCTTCTTGGCCTGGTTGGCGACTCCAACGCGGTCGAGGAGTTCCATGGCGCGCTTGTCGGCATCCGCCTTGCTCACCCCGCGCACACGGCGCGGACCGAGGGTCACGTTCTCGAGCACGGACTTATGGGCGAACAGGTTGAACGACTGGAAGACCATGCCGACATCGGCCCGCAACTTGGCCAGGCCCCGACCTTCTTCGGGCAGGGTCTTGCCGTCGATCGTGATGGTGCCGCTGTCGATGGTCTCGAGGCGGTTGATCGCGCGGCAGAGCGTCGACTTACCCGAACCGCTCGGGCCGATCACGACGACGACCTCGCCGCGACCGACCGTCGTCGAGATGTCTTTCAGCACGTGCAGGTCGCCGTAGTGCTTGTTCACCTTGTCGATAACGACGAGTGGGTCCATGGGCACATAGTGATGCGAAGGGGGCGGAGAGGCGAGGGTGATTCGAAATTGTGACTTAGTGGTGACGCGGCTCACCGTGCTCGAACGCCGAGACGGCGTTCGCGCTGGCGTCGCGGCGACGATCAGAAATGATCGTCGCTCCAAGCTCCAGCGCGCGGGGTGATTCGAAATTGTGACTTAGTGGTGACGCGGCTCACCGTGTTCGAACGCCGAGACGTGCGTTCGCGCTGGCGTCGCGGCGACGACGATGAGGCGTCTTCGCTCTACGAGCCAGTGCGCAAGGCGAAGGCACTCTCGTAGAGGCAGACCGAGGCGGCCGTGGCGAGGTTCATCGACTCGGCTCGACCGTAGAGGGGCACTTTGAGCGCCGAGCCGGCCAGAGCGAGTGTCGAATCCGAGAGGCCGTGCGCCTCGTTGCCGAAGAGCCACGCCGTGGGCTTGGCGAGGACGCCGGCCTCGCGCGCCTGGAGCAGGTCGCCGCCCTTCACATCCGCCGCGATCACCTGAAGGCCTGCCGAGCTCAGTCTCGAAATGACCTCGGTGAGGTCCTGCTCGGCGATCACCGGCAGGTGGAACAGCGAACCCGTCGTGGAACGCACGACCTTGGGGTTGTAGATGTCGACGCTGTCGCCCGTGAAGATCACCGCGTCGGCGTCGGCGGCATCCGCGGCTCTGATGATGGTTCCAGCGTTGCCAGGGTCGCGGATCTCGTGCAGCAGTGCGACGAGCCGCGGTCCCGCCTCGAGCACCTCGTCGACCGACTGCTCGAGTTGACGGCACACCGCGACGAGCCCCTGGGGCGTCACCGTGTCAGCCATCGCTGCCAGCACCTGCTCGCTCGTCTCTTCGACGTCGATGCCGGCCGCGACAGCGGCCTCGATGATGTGCGGATGCCGGTCGAGCGCCGCATCAGTGGCATACAGCTCGAGGAGCCGCTCCGCGTGATAGGCGAGCGCCTCGGCGACCGATTGCGGGCCTTCGATGAGGAACAGGCCGGTCTCTCGCCTCGCGCGCCCCTTCGACAGCTTCGCGACCGCGCGCACACGCGGTGAACGAGGGTTGTCGATCATTCCCGAAGTCTAGCGGCGGGGGAAATCCCACCTTCGCTCCAAGCGCTCCAGCGCCGACCCGGGTGCCGAGACGGCGGCCTGGGTGCCGAGACGGCACCCGGCGCTGGCGTCGCGGCGAAGGTCAGAAATGACCTTCGCTCCAAGCTCCAGCGCGCGTACTGTGTGCGGCATGGAGGCCGACATGGGACGAGACGAAGAAGAGCAGCTCGCGCGCGACACCGCATACAGCCCGTCGAGCGAGGATGAGACCGAGGCCAAGCAGGCGAATTCTGTGCCCGACGCGCTCGACGACGACATCAAAGACGACGTGCGCGTGGCACCCGGCACCGGCGGGCCGGATGATCAGGGCGACGTCGAAGTCGACCCCGACGATCTCAACCTGCCGACCGAGAACGGCTCGCGCTGAGAAGGCTGAGCACACCGAGAACCGACGCAGAAATGAGCAACGCCCCCGGGGTTCCGGGGGCGTTGCTCATTTCACACCGTTCGGCGAGGTGAGACCTCGACTCAGGCGGCTTCCTTCGGAGCCGACGTGTCGGCGGGAAGGGCCTGCTTGGCGGTCTCAACGAGTGCCGCGAAGGTCTCGGGGTTGTTCACCGCGAGGTCGGCGAGGATGCGACGGTCGACCTCGACGCCCGCCAGGTTGAGGCCCTGGATGAAGCGGTTGTAGGTGAGGCCGTTCGCACGCGAGGCGGCGTTGATGCGCTGGATCCACAGGCGACGGAAGTCGCCCTTGCGGGCACGACGGTCGCGGTACGCGTAGACGAGCGAGTGAGTGACCTGCTCCTTGGCCTTGCGGTAGAGGCGCGAACGCTGACCGCGGTAGCCCTCGGCACGCTCAAGGATGACGCGACGCTTCTTGTGGGCGTTGACTGCCCGCTTGACTCTTGCCATTTCTCTGTGTCTTCCTTACTCGCGGCTTACTTGCCGAGAAGCTTCTTGATCGCCTTGACGTCCGCGGGTGCCACGAGCTCGTCCTGGTTCAGGCGGCGCTTGCGGTCGGAGCCCTTGACCTCGAGGTTGTGGCGCATTCCGGCCTGCTGCTTCTTGACCTTGCCGGTGCCGGTGAGCTTGAACCGCTTCTTGGCACCGGAGTGCGTCTTCTGCTTAGGCATTCTCTTCCTCAGTTGTGTTGTGTGCCTTCTTCTCGGCACGCTTCGCATTGGCCTCGGCCTTGGCTTCCGACTTGTTCTTGTGCGGGCCGATGACCATGACCATGTTCCGGCCGTCGATGGTGGGGTTCGACTCGACCGAACCGAACTCCGCGACATCTTCGGCAAACTTCTGCAGCAGCCGCACGCCCTGCTCGGGGCGAGACTGTTCACGACCGCGGAAGAGGATCATGGCCTTGACCTTGTCTCCCGCCTTCAAGAAGCCTTCAGCGCGCTTGCGCTTGGTCTCGTAGTCGTGCTTGTCGATCTTGAGGCGGAACCGAACCTCCTTGAGGATCGTGTTCGCCTGGTTGCGCCGCGCTTCCTTGGCCTTCTGCGCGGCCTCGTACTTGAACTTGCCGTAGTCCATGATCTTGGCCACGGGCGGCTTCGAGTTCGGTGCAACCTCGACCAAATCCAGATCGGCCTCCTGCGCGAGGCGCAGTGCTACCTCGAGCTTGACGACACCGACCTGTTCGCCGCCCGGACCGACCAGGCGGACCTCGGGTACGCGGATTCGGTCGTTGATTCTGGGATCGCTGATACGTGTCTCCTCGGTCTGCGATGATTCTGGCCACCCCCGGGCGGATGCCGGGAGGCGACGAAACGAGGAAGTCCACGCGCGTGAGCGCTTGCACCCTTCAAGCTGCCGTTCACGCAAGCGCATCGGCGGGGTGCAACTACCCGGTAACCTTGATGTCGGTCAACGCGGGTGGGAGAATCTCCACTTTTCGTACCGGGGAAGCCCCGGAGCCCGCACAAGAATAGCAGAGGAAACACCCGATGAGCGAGCACGAGACCGATCACGAGCAGATCCGCGACATCGCGGAGGTGCCGGCGGTCGAGGTGATCAACACCGTCGCGGTGCACCTGCTGAGCGCCGCGGCCGTGAAATGCGGCCTCACCGAACGGGGCAACGAGACGCTCGACCTCGATGAGGCCCGCAAGCTCATCAACGCCCTCGCCGGTCTGGTCACGGCATCCGCCCCTGATCTGGGCGACCAGCACGCACGACCGCTGCGCGACGGACTGCGCTCGGTGCAACTGGCCTTCCGCGAGGCGTCGCCGTTCCCCGACGAGCACGGCAAGGGTCCGGGCGAGAAGTACACCGGCCCCGTCAGCTGACGCATCGGGCGGCGTTGCCGCTTCGGTCGGCCCTACTGAGCCGCGCGCTCGTGGATCATCGCGAGGATGTCGTGGGCGTGCGCGCGGAACTCCGGCGCCTCTCGCGAGTGCTCGCCGCGCGGCCGGTCGAGCGCGATCGGCACCTCGGCTCGAATGCGCCCGGGCCGCGGGCTCATCACCACCACGCGGTCTGAGATGAGCACGGCCTCTTCGATGTCATGGGTGACGAAGACCACCGTGATGCGATGCCGCTCCCACACGGCGATGAGCAGCCGCTGCATATCGGCTCGCGTCAGCGCATCGAGTGCGCCGAACGGCTCATCCATGAGCAGGATGTCGGGGCGGTACGACAGTGAGCGAGCGAGCGCGACCCGCTGCTGCATACCGCCCGAGAGCTCACTCGGGTAGGCGCCCTCGAACCCCTCGAGCCCCACCTGCGCGAGCACCTCACGCGCGGCATCGCGGCGCTCGGCCTGACTCAGCCGCTCGCCGCGCAGCGCGAACTCGACGTTGCCCTGCGCGGTGAGCCAGGGCAGCAGCGTGGCGCGCTGGAACACGACGCCGCGATCTCGGCCCGGCCCCGTCACGCCTCGTCCGGAAACCGTTACCGTGCCCTCATCAGGCGCGTCGAGACCGGCGATGATCGACAGCAGCGTGCTCTTGCCGCATCCGGAGGTGCCGACCAAGGAGACGAACTCGTTCTCGGCCACCGAGAGGTTCACCTGCTGCAGCGCTGTGACCTCACCGAACCGGCGGGTGACGTCGTCGATGGCGATCTTCGGCGTTCTAGCTGAGACGGCACCGCCGCTGGCAGGTGCGGCGCCGGCGGGTGCTGCGCTGCGATCGATGGAGTCGGTCATGAGGCAGCCCTCTGGTGACGGAACATGCGTCGCCCAGCCGCGCGCATGACCTGGTCGAAGACGAGACCGAGGAGGCCGAGCACGAGCACGTAGCCGATGATGGTGTCGGTCGCGAAGAAGCGCTGCGCGGTCATGATGCGGTATCCCATGCCACTCGTGGCCGCGACGAGCTCTGCGACCACGAGCCAGGTCCACGCCCAGCCGAGACAGATGCGCATGGCATCCCAGATGCGGGGCAGCGCCGACGGGAAGACGATCCGCATGAGGATGCCGGCACGTCCCATGCCGAGGGTCTCACCGAGCTGCACGAACGACACCGGCACCTGACGAACGGCATCCGCGATGAGCAGGACTTGCTGGAAGAAGGTGCCGATCCAGATGATGAGGAACTTCTGGGCGTCGTCGGTGCCCACCCAGAGGATCGTGAGCGGCACGAAGGCGACGACCGGCATGTACCGCACGAAGTCGATGAGCGGTTCCAAGGCGGCTTCGGCATGGGCGTTGGCCCCCATGAGCACGCCGAGCGGAAGGGCCATCACCGTCGCGAGCAGGAAGCCCACGAAGATGCGGTAGACACTGACCGCGATATCGCTCCAGAGCTGCCCGTTCTGGGCTTGCGCGATGAGCTTCGCGACCACGGCATCCGGCCCGGGCAGGAACAGCGGGTCGACGAGTCCGAACGCGGTGGCCGCCCACCACACGGCGATGAGCACCACGAAGGTCGCGACCGCGGTCGCGGCGTACCGACGCGCACTCAGCCGCTCCCCCACGCGGCGCCGGCGCCGACGGGGTGAAGCGGCCGCCGGGGAGGCGACGACGGGCGTCTCGGAGGCCACCGCGCGCTTCGCTACTTCAGCAGGCTTGAGTCGACGACGTCGGAGGGCTTCGCGCTGCCGTCGAGGATCTTCGCGACCTTGCCGGCCTCGATGATCGCCGGGAGCGCCTCGTCGAGGTACGCGCCGTCGAGCAGTTCGGCGTTGTCGTCGAGGGTGAAGAACTCGACGCCGTCGAACGCCGTGGTCAGCTCCTCAGGTGCTGCACCGACCGCGGTCGCGATGATGGCGCGGCCCTCGTCGGTGTTGTCGTTGTAGAAGCCGATGGCGTCGTCCCACGCGGCGAGCAAGCTGCGAAGCGCCTCCGGCTTCTGCTCGAGCACATCGTTGCGCACGACGAGCACGTCGCTGATGAGACCCTCGCGCTCGGCGGCCGTGTACAGCACGTGCACAGAGTCGGACTGAGCGAGGGCCTCGGTGATGTACGGCTCGTAGGTGACCGCGACCGGCACACGGTTGCCGATCAGCGCGGCACCGGCTTCGCTCGCGCCCATTGGCACCCGCTCGATGTCGTCGATGCTCATGCCGTTCTCGGCGAGCGCGTAGTTCAGGAGCAGGTCGCTTGTCGCGCCCTCTTCGTACGCGACCTTCTGACCCTTCAGATCGGCGATGGTGGTGATGTCGCCGCTCGCGATGATGGCGTCGGCGGTGGTCGCGGCATCCATGAGCAGGATGATCGAGACGTCCACACCGTTCTCGACGAACTGCAGGGCGGTGTGGCTCGCGACATTGGCCACGTCGGCCTGACCGGAGGCGAGCGCCGCGTTCACCTCGGCGTCGCCGTCGAAGCTCGTGAGCGTCACGTCGAGGCCGCGGTCGTCGAAGTACCCCTGCTCGTCGGCGATCGCCCACGGGCCGTAGCCGATCCAGGGCTGCGTCGCCATGCGGATCGCCGTGGACTCGGTTTCTTCGCCCTGCTGCGAATCGGTGCTGCCGGCAGCGCATCCGGTGAGGGCGAGGCCGACAGCGGCGACCGCGGCGACTGCCGCCATTCGCGGTGCGAAGCGACGGGATGCAAGACCGAGAGACACGATGTTCCTTCCTTGGCGCGCCGCAGAACCGACGCAGAAACCCCCAAGAGTTTACTCGCTCCGGCGCACCACTGATGAGCGCCGGCGCACCAGCCGAGCGCGGGGCGGCGGCCCGTGCAGTGGAGCGTCAGGTCGCATGAGCCGCTCTCGCCTCGACCGAACGGGTCTCAGGCGGGCGACGGTCCTGCGGCGAGCTTGACCGTCATCGAGTCGACCCGCTCTGCGATGACCGTCTCGGTAGCCCAGCGCTGCTGCAATCGCGACAGCACCGCAGAGAGCGCCTGCTGGTCGAGACCCGGCGCGAGAGTGAGGCGCACAAGGACCTCGGGGCCCTGCAGTCGGTGGTCGGGGTCACCCGACGAGATCTCGACGCGCTGCACGGCAGGTTCATCGGCGACGGATGCCGAGAAGCAGGCGATCACGTCAGGGTCGTCGTAGGCGGGACGCCAGCCCGCGCCCTGCGCGATCGCCCAGAGCGCCGGTCTGCGCACGACGAACTCGTGCTCGGAACCCGGGTCGATGATCACCAGGTCGGTCTGCTCTGACGCGGCAGCGAGCGCGACGCGCTGGCCATCGACCGGGATCGGCCTGGCCGCGGCGTTCCAGCGCTGCATCGCGTCGACGCTGCTGAACACCGGCATGACGTTCCGCCCATCGGGGCCGGCCACGGTCACGATCGAGAGCTCCTGGCTCTTGTCGATGAGCTGGCCGTGCTCGTTCTCGCCCGCCTCGCCGAGCTCGGCCACGAGGGGTACGAGCAGGCGCACGGAGCGCACGGCGTCGACGACGGCATCCGCCCCCGCAGTGCCTTCTCGGAACCCGCGCAGCGCCGCGTCGAGCTCCCGGGGGGCGCGACCGTCGTCGTTAGCGTGCGGGTTCGCCTGAAATTCGCGCCCCTCCCAGGGAACGCCAGCTGAATCCGCGTGCCCCATGTCTGCTCCTCGCCTACCGCTTGACGCTGCTCGTTCGCCGGTCGCTGGGCTCAGACGCCGGCGACGTCGAGCGCCTCCGCGAGGGTGAATGCGCCGGCGTAGAGCGCCTTGCCGATGATGGCGCCCTCGAGCCCGAGGGGTACGAGGTCGCGAAGTGCAGCGATGTCGTCGAGGTTCGACACCCCGCCCGACGCGATGACGGGCTTGTCGGTGCGCTCGAGCACCTCGCGCAGCAGGTCGAGGTTCGGGCCACGCAGTGTACCGTCCTTGGTGACGTCGGTCACGACGTAGCGGCTGCAGCCGGCCTCTTCGAGACGGGCCATGACCGCCCAGAGATCGCCGCCCTCCTGCGTCCAGCCCCGCGTGGCGAGCGTCGTGCCGCGCACATCGAGACCGATCGCGATCGCCTCGCCGTACTCGGCGATGACGTGCGCCGCCCATTCGGGGTTCTCGAGTGCGGCGGTGCCGAGGTTCAACCGGCGTGCACCAGTGGCGAGCGCCGCCTCGACGCCCTCATCGTCACGGATGCCGCCCGAGAGCTCCACGTGCACCTCGCGCGGCAGGTTCTTGATGATGCGCTTGATCACTCCGCGGTTGTGCCCACGACCGAACGCTGCATCGAGGTCGACGAGGTGGATCCACTCCGCGCCCTGCTCGGCCCATGACTCGGCTGCGGACACGGGGTCGCCGTAGTCGGTCTCACTGCCCGCCTCGCCCTGCAGCAGACGCACCGCCTTGCCGTCGACGACGTCGATGGCCGGCAGCAGGGTCAATACGGGAGAAGTGCTGAACTCGCTCATGTCTTCCTCGTGTCGGGGCGATCGATCGCCCGTCCGCGCGAGTGCGCGGTGGCGTGACGGCCGACGAATGATGCTACTCGCGAATCCCATGCGGTGCTGGATCAGAGGGTCGCGAGCCAGTTGCGCAGCAGACGGATGCCCGGCTGACCCGACTTCTCGGGGTGGAACTGCGTCGCCATGAGCGGCCCGTTCTCGACCGCCGCGAGGAACCGCTCGCCGTGCCTAGCCCAGGTGAGGCGAGGTTGTGGGAACTGCGGGTCGGCCTGCAGCGTCCACTCGTGCGCCGCATAGGAGTGCACGAAGTAGAAGCGCTCATCACGGATGCCGTCGAAGAGTCGCGAGTCTGGTGCTGCCTCGACCGTGTTCCACCCCATGTGGGGCAGCACATCGGCCCGCAGGCGCGTCACGGATCCGGGCCACTCCCCCATGCCTGCGGTGTCGATTCCGCGCTCCACACCGTGTTCGAACAGCACCTGCATGCCGACGCAGATGCCGAGCACTCCCCGGCCACCGCTCAATCGACGGCCGATAAGTTCGTGGGCGCGCACGGCGTCGAGCTGCTCCATCACCGCCGAGAACGCGCCGACCCCAGGCACGACCAGACCGTCGGCCGCGATCACCCGATCGCGTGCGGCGGTCACTTCGACGCGCGCGCCGGCGGCTTCAACCGCTTTGGCGGCCGAGTGGATGTTGCCTGACCCGTAGTCGAGCACGACGACGGAAGGACCGGTCATGATCAGAGAGCGCCCTTGGTCGAGGGGATGCCGGTGACCTTCTCGTCACGGGTGATGGCGGTGCGCAGCGCCCGAGCGAAGGCCTTGAACTCGGCTTCGGCGATGTGGTGCGGGTCGCGGCCCTCGATGAGTCGCACGTGCACGGTGAGGCCCGCGTTGAACGTGATCGCCTCGAACACGTGACGCACCATGGAACCGGTGAAGTGACCTCCGATGAGGTGCAGCTCAAAACCGTCGGGCTCACCGCTGTGCACGAGGTACGGGCGGCCGGAGACGTCGACCACCGCCTGAGCGAGCGCCTCGTCGAGGGGCACGAGCGCGTCGCCGTAGCGGGAGATGCCCGCCTTGTCGCCGAGGGCCTGCTTCAGCGCCTGTCCCAGCACGATGGCGGTGTCTTCGACGGTGTGGTGCACGTCGATGTGAGTGTCGCCCTTGGCGCGGATCGTGAGGTCGATGAGCGAGTGCTTCGACAGCGCGGTGAGCATGTGGTCGTAGAACGGCACACCGGTGTCGATCGAGGACGCTCCCGTGCCATCGAGGTCGAGTTCGAGCTCGACGCTCGACTCGCTGGTCTCGCGCGAAATGGAAGCGACACGGGGCTGGGGGGTCATGCCTCGATCCTAGCGAGCGCCTCGAGGAAGGCCGTGGTCTCGGCCTCCGTGCCAGCGCTCACGCGCAGGTGACCGGGAATCCCGAGATCGCGAATCAGGATGTCGTCGGCGAGCAGCCGCAAGAACACATCGTGCGGGTCGGCGACTCCGCCGAAGAGCACGAAGTTCGACCAGCTGCGGTAAGGCCGATAGCCGAGTTTGGGAAGTTCGGCGACGATGCGGTCGCGCTGGGCCTTGATGTCGTCGACCATTGCGAGCATCAGGTCGGCGTGGTCGAGCGCAGCGCCCGCTGCCGCTTGGGTGAGGGCGGAGAGATGGTACGGGAGTCGCACCAGTCGCAGCGCGTCGGTCACTGCGGGGTCGGCGGCGAGGTACCCGACTCGAGCGCCGGCGAATGCGAAGGCCTTGCTCAGGGTGCGCGAGACGGCGAGGCGCGGACGCCCTTCCAGCAACGCCAACGCGGTGGGCGAACCGGTGGGCGCGAACTCGGCGTACGCCTCGTCGACCAGCAGCATCCCGTCGAACGCGCTGTAGGCGGCTTCGATGGTCTCGAGCGATACCGGTGTGCCGGTGGGGTTATTGGGCGAGCAGATAAAGACGATGTCGGGCTTCGTGGCGCGGATACCGCGCTCCACCGTTTCGGGGCTCAGCTCGAAGTCGGCGTCGCGCGGGGCAGTGACCCAGTGGGTACCGGTGCCCTCCGCGATGATCGAGTGCATCGAGTAGGTCGGCGGGAAGCCGAGCACGGTACGACCGGGACCACCGAACGCTTGCATGAACTGCTGCAGCACCTCGTTCGAGCCGTTCGCCGCCCAGATCTGCTCGCGCGTGATGCCATGACCCAGGTATGCGGCGAGCTTCTCGCGGAGGACAGTGAACTCGCGGTCGGGATACCGGTTGACGGTGCGCACAGCCTGCGCGACCCGGTCGACAATGTCCTGAGCAACCGTCTCGGGTACCGGATGGGTGTTCTCGTTGACGTTGAGCGCGACGCGCACCGGCTTCTGGGGTGCGCCGTACGGCTTCTTGCCGCGCAGGTCGTCGCGGATGGGCAGATCGTCGAGGGTGGTCACCGGGTCAGTGTAGCCAGCGGGTGCCGCCGCAGCTTCGAGCAGCGAGGGCGGATCAGCGGGCGTAGGCCAGGGGCATCGCCAACTGCTGACCCGGCTGCACGTCGGTGCTCTCGAGCTGGTTGAGCCGCGCGATCTCGTAGATGACGTCGCGGGGGTCTGAGCTGGGAGCGATGCGTTCAGCGATGCTCCAGAGCGACTCGCCCGCCTCGACCGTGACGGTCGAGAACGTCACACCGCTCGCGGTGTCGCCTGCAGTCGCCGCTCCGCCCTGCAGGCCGATGACGAGGGCGCCTGCGACCGCTGGAATCGCTGCCAATGTGGTGAAGACCGCGCGCCCGCGACGAGTCAGCCGCAGACGGGGTGCGGTGGTGCGCGGTGCGATGGTGCGGTGCGATGCAGACATCTCTTCTCCTCTTCCGTACGGTGCCGCGGGAACCCGATCGGCCGTTCCGGTCGGGTTCGCACCCGACGCCGCGGGCCGGCGGGCATCGGATGCGAACCTGTGTTCCGAACATACTTTCGAATCTTGAGACTGTCAACCACTCCTTGTTCCGCGAGATCACGCGGAAGCCCGCGAGACACGTTCGAAGAAATGTTTGTTTCCGCCCCTGTGGGCGGATACAGTTTCGAGAGTCAGGAGTAGTCAACAGACGACCACTGACATTCGAGACGGCGGGCGCCGTCGCGCACCAGGAGGGGACGATGGGCGACATGACGGAGCCGGGCCGGGGCACTCGCCGGAGGAAGAGTCTCAGCGACAAGCAGCGCGCCATCCTCGAGGCGATCCAGCGCTCCGTGACCACTCGGGGCTACCCGCCGAGCATGCGCGAGATCGGTGACGCAGTCGG
The DNA here is from genome assembly GCF_040536845.1 of Ruicaihuangia caeni. Taxonomy (NCBI): domain Bacteria; kingdom Bacillati; phylum Actinomycetota; class Actinomycetes; order Micrococcales; family Microbacteriaceae; genus Ruicaihuangia; species Ruicaihuangia caeni. The sequence goes on along the minus strand of NZ_CP159582.1, from coordinate 2,223,675 downwards.
CCTCGCCTCGCTCTCGAGCGTCACGCACCAGCTGAACCAACTGGAACTGAGCGGTTATCTGCGCCGCGACCCCAACCGCCCCCGCGCCCTCGAAGTGCTCATCGACCTGCCGGGCGAGGATGCCGCGGGCGAGACCGCTGTCGTGGGCGACGCTGCGATGGTCCCCATGGTCGGGCGCATCGCCGCCGGCATCCCGATCACTGCTGAGCAGCAGATCGAAGAGGTCTTCCCTCTTCCTCGCCAGCTGGTGGGCAAGGGCGACCTCTTCATTCTCAAGGTCGTCGGCGACTCGATGATCGATGCCGCCATCTGCGACGGCGACTGGGTCGTGGTGCGTCAGCAGCCGACCGCCGAGAACGGCGACATCGTGGCGGCCATGCTCGACGACGAGGCGACCGTGAAGGTCTTCCGCCAGCGCGACGGCCACACGTGGCTGCTTCCTCGCAACAGCAACTTCGAACCGATTCTCGGCGACTACGCCGAAGTGCTGGGCAAGGTCGTCGCCGTGCTCCGCACCGTGTGACGGTCGCTACCCCGCAGGCACTCACCCGCCGAACCGTCCGCGGGCGCTCAGACACCGCCCGCGGACGCCGCGGTTCACATCTTGACCGCGAACTCCTGCACCGCGTCGAGGCCGGAAGGGTGCACGAGTGCCTTGACGCGCGTGCCCGACGATAGATAGTCGGTCTTCAGCACACGCCCCTGCACGTGCAGGCGAGAGATGACGTCGCCGCGGTCGTACGGCACCAGCAGCTCGACCTCGACCTCGGGCGCAGGCAAGAGGTCTGCGATCCGCTGCTGCAGCTCTTCGACGCCCTCACCCGTGCGTGCGGAGACGAAGATCCCGGTCGGTTCCAGCCCTCGCAGCACCAGTCGGTCATCGTCGCTCACAAGGTCGGCCTTGTTGAATGCCACGATCTCGGGGATGTCGCGAGCATCCACCTCACCGATGACGTCGCGCACCGAGGCGAGCTGACCGGCAGGGTCGGGGTGCGAGGCGTCGACGACGTGCACGATCACGTCGGCGTCCTTCACCTCTTCGAGCGTCGAGCGGAACGCCTCGACCAGCTGGTGCGGCAGGTTCCGCACGAACCCGACCGTGTCGGCAAGCGTGTAGGCCCGCCCATCCGGCGTCTGCGTTCGACGAACCGTTGGATCGAGCGTTGCGAAGAGCGCGTTCTCGACCAGCACACCCGCGTGGGTGATGCGGTTGAGCAGGCTCGACTTGCCGGCGTTCGTGTAGCCCGCGATCGCGACGCTCGGCACGTGGTGACGGTGCCTGTTCGCCCGCTTCGTCTCACGAGACGGCGCGAAGGCCTTGATCTGCTTGCGCAGCTTCGCCATGCGCTGGTGGATGCGTCGCCGGTCGAGCTCGATCTTCGTCTCACCCGGGCCGCGGCTGCCCATGCCGGCACCCGCAGCGCCGACCTGGCCACCGGCCTGGCGGCTCATCGACTCGCCCCAACCACGCAGACGCGGAAGCAGGTACTCGAGCTGGGCGAGCTCGACCTGCGCCTTGCCCTCCCGGCTCTTGGCGTGCTGGCTGAAGATATCGAGGATCACTGCCGTGCGGTCGATCACCTTCACCTTCACGACGTCTTCAAGCGCGCGGCGCTGACTGGGTGCGAGCTCCGTGTCGGCGATCACCGTGTCAGCCCCGAGAGTCCGCACGATGTCTGCGAGCTCGCGCGCCTTGCCGCTGCCGAAGTACGTGCTCGGATCCGGATGCGGACGCCGCTGCAGCAGGCCGTCGAGCACGACGGCGCCGGCGGTCTCGGCCAGCGCGGCGAGCTCGCGCAGCGAGTTCTCGGCATCCTGCAGGCTCCCCGAGGAGTAGACCCCGATGAGCACGACGTTCTCGAGCCGCAACTGGCGGTACTCGACTTCGGTGACATCTTCGAGTTCGGTCGAGAGACCCGCGACGCGGCGGAGTGCGGCACGTTCCTCGCGGTCGAACTGCTCGCCGTCGCCTGGGGCGGTCTCGGCGGACGCGGAAGTGTCGGGCTCATCAAGCGCCGGAGCGAGCGCGCCCGAGAACCTGGTGTACCCCGCCGCGCGAGTGGTGTCTGCCGCGAGCACGCGGCTCACGGCGTCATCGGTGGAGACGGCGGCCCCGGCATCCATCTGCTGGTCGGCCGCTCGGTCGTCATCGACAGGCATGCCGTGTTCAGCTTCAGTCATCGGCTTAACCCTAGTCCTTTCGTTTTCGGTAGGTTTTTCGAATGGTCACGGAGCATTACTTCTCAGAAATGCCCGCTAGCGATGCGAAATTGCGCCAATTGCGCGTTCGCATCGCCGGGCGGGAGGTCGAGGTGACCACGGCGTCTGGGGTGTTCAGTCCCGAACGCATCGACGTCGGAACGCAGGTGCTGCTCGCGAACACTCCTGCTCCCCCGCCCGGAGGCAACCTCCTCGATCTCGGCTGCGGTTGGGGTCCGATCGCGCTCACGCTCGCGACCGAGTCGCCGCATGCGACGGTCTGGGCGGTCGACGTGAACGAGCGGGCCCTCGACCTCCTGCGCCGCAACGCCGAGTCCCTAGGGCTGACGAACATCACGGCGGCCACGCCGGATCAGGTGCCCGACGACATCCGCTTCATGACGGTGTGGTCGAATCCTCCGATCCGCGTCGGCAAGAACGAATTGCACGCCATGCTGGAACGCTGGCTGCCGCGGCTCGACCACGACACCGAGGCCTGGCTCGTGGTCGCGAAGAACCTTGGAGCGGATTCGCTCCAGCGCTGGCTTCAGGGCAGGTTCCCCGACGAGTTCACATTCGTGCGTGCCTCGACGAACAAGGGATTCCGGGTGCTTCGCGGACGACGGCGCTGAGCCGATCGAGGAGCGGCCGCCGAAGAACGGTGGCCGAGCAGGGCTGCGCTGCTCCGGGTCGTCCGCGCGTCAGATGATCACCGCGCCACTATAGCCCGAGCGCTTCGCCGAAGCGCAATCCGCATCAGTCGGGGATCGCGAACTCGCCCTTGAACACGAGTTCGGCAGGTCCGCTCAGCGCGACTCGCTCGCCCTCTTCCGCGCGGAACGCCCGCACCGCGACCGTGCCGCCGGGCACTGACACCCGCCAATGGTCAGGGGCGCCCGCGCCGGCCCAGTGTCGTGTCGCCAGTGCGGCCGCGGCGGCGCCGGTGCCGCAACTCAAGGTCTCTCCCACTCCGCGCTCGTGCACCCGCATGCGGATGCGGCCGATGCCGTCTTTGATCAGCGGATCTGCCGGCACGACGAACTCGATGTTCGCGCCCGAGACCGGCACAGGGTCGAGTTGTGGCGCCGTGCCGAGGTCGAGCGAGTCGAGTTCGTCGTCGCCGGCGAGGGCCACGACCACATGAGGCGTGCCCACCTCGAGCCCGAGTCCCGGGCGGGCCACCGGCAGGTTGCGGGCGCGCACCAGTGGCTCGGCGCCGGTCAGACGCCAATGACCGAGGTCGACCTGGAAGCCGGTGCGGTTCGCCTGCACATCGCGCACCCCCGCACGAGTGCCGATCGGAAGGGTCTCGCCGGGCTCCAGAGTCACGAGCCCTTCATCGAGCAGATACCGGGTGAAGACGCGGATGCCGTTGCCGCACATCTCTGCGACGCTTCCGTCGGCGTTGTAGTAGTCCATGAACCACTCGGCGTCAGGGTCCTCTTCCAGCGATGCTGCGCCATCCAGGAGGTTGCGAGAGCGCACAGCGCGGATGATGCCGTCAGCGCCGATTCCGAAATGCCGATCGGCGAGCATGGCAAGTTGCTCGGCACTCAGGCTCTGCTCTCCGCCTGGGTCGGCGAACAGGATGAAGTCGTTGCCCGTGCCGTGGCCCTTGGTGAAATGCAGCGTGCCCATCGGGTCAATGCTAGGCGGCGCGGGCGAGCGCTTCGTCTACGAGTCCGGGCTGATCTGCTGAGAGCCATCGCGCATCGTGGTAGCGACGGAACCAACTGACCTGGCGACGGGCATACCTACGGGTCAGCGCTGCGGTCTGCTCGATAGCGGATTCCTGGTCAAGCTCTCCACGCAGTTGCGCGATGGCCTGCGCATAGCCGATCGCTCGCCCCGCCGTCTGGCCGAACCGCACACCGTCGGCGAGCAGCGAGCGCACCTCTTCGACGATCCCATCACTCCACATCTCGGCTGCTCGGCGGTCAAGACGTTCCACGAGTTGCGCGCGCGGCAGGTCGAGCCCGATGATCTGCGCCGGTCGCCAGTAGGTGGGCTGTTCTGGGAGCCCCGCATCGAAGGGAGCGCCTGTGAGCTCGATCACCTCCAGCGCGCGGACGATCCGGCGGCCGTTCTGGGCATCGATCGTGCGGGCGGATGCCGGATCGAGCTCCCTGAGTCGCCGATGCAGTTCGCCCGGCCCTCGGTCTTCGAGCTCGCGTTCGAGACGCGCCCGAACCGCGGGATCCGTGCCGGGGAACCGGAGGTCGAACAACACTGCCGAGACGTAGAGCCCGCTGCCGCCGACCAGGATCGGCACGGCACCGCGGTCTGCGATCTGTTCGACCGCGGCGCGTGCCTCTTGCTGGAACCAGGCCACGCTCGCCTCGTCGGCGGGGTCGAGCACGTCGAAGAGGTGATGCGGGATGCCGCGGCGTTCGGCAGGCGGAACTTTGGCAGTGCCGATGTCCATGCCCCGGTACAGCTGCATGGCATCGGCGTTCACGATCTCAGCGGGCCGGCCTTCTTCCGCGAGTCGCTCCGCCAGATCGAGAGAGAGGGCGGACTTGCCGGTGCCGGTGGCGCCGACGATGGCCAGCATCGTCAGCGCTGCTCGTCGGCGAGGTCGTAGATGGGAAGCGTGGCGACGCGCAATGACGGCATTCCGAGCGAGACCGAACCTGGGGTGCCCGACGCCGAGGGCGACGGAGTCCCGCAGGATTCCGCCTGCGCGCGATCCCAAGCGTCGCCGGCCCGTGTGCGGCGCACACGAAGGGGCTGATCGCTGTCGGCGATGAGGTGGAACGGCGCTGCCTGCGTGATGTCGAGCGTCACCACATCGCCGGGGCGGGGCTGCTCGCTCCCGGCCGGCACGTTGAAGTGGACGAGCCGGCTGTCTTCTGCCCGCCCGGAGAGCCGGTGGGTCTCGGCATCCTTCTTGCCCTCGCCGGTGGCGACCAGCACCTGGACCGTACGCCCCACCTGCGCCTGGTTCTCTGCGAGGCTGATGCGCTCCTGCAGGGCGATCAGGCGTTCATAGCGCTCCTGCACGACCTCCTTCGGCACCTGGTCGTCCATGGTCGCGGCAGGAGTTCCCGGGCGGATGGAGTACTGGAAGGTGAAGGCTGACGCGAAGCGAGCGGCTTCGACCACGCGAAGTGTCTCTTGGAAGTCCTCTTCAGTCTCGCCGGGGAAGCCCACGATGATGTCAGTGCTGATGGCCGCGTACGGGATCTTCGCTCGGACACGGTCGAGGATGCCGAGGAACCGTTCGGAGCGATAGCTGCGCCTCATGGCGCGAAGCACCCGGTCGGACCCCGACTGCAATGGCATGTGCAACTGCGGCATCACGTTCGGCGTCTCGGCCATCGCGTCGATCACGTCGTCGGTGAAGGCGGCCGGGTGCGGACTGGTGAAACGGACGCGTTCAAGCCCTTCGATCGATCCGGTCGCCCGCAGGAGTTTGCTGAACGCCTGACGGTCGCCGAACTCGACGCCGTAGGAGTTCACGTTCTGCCCGAGCAAGGTGACCTCGATGGCGCCGTCGTCGACGACCGCCTGGATCTCAGCGAGCACGTCGCCGGGACGGCGGTCCTTCTCTTTGCCGCGCAGTGACGGAACGATGCAGAAGGTGCAGGTGTTGTTGCAGCCGACAGAGATCGAGACCCAGGCGCTGTAGGCCGAGTCGCGGCGGGTCGGGAGCGTCGACGGGAACACCTCGAGGGATTCGAGGATCTCGATCTGGGCCTCGTCGTTGTGGCGGGCTCGCTCGAGCAGAGCGGGCAGCGAGCCCATGTTATGCGTGCCGAAGACCACGTCGACCCACGGAGCCTTCTCGAGGATGACGTTCTTGTCCTTCTGGGCCAGGCAGCCGCCGACGGCGATCTGCATGCCCTCGTGCTCGCGCTTCACGCCGGCAAGGTGGCCGAGGTTGCCGTAGAGCTTGTTGTCGGCGTTCTCTCGCACGGCACAGGTATTGATCACGACCACATCGGCCTGGTGGCCATCGGCCCGGACATATCCTGCCGCTTCGAGCGATCCGCTGAGCCGCTCGGAGTCGTGCACGTTCATCTGGCACCCGTAGGTGCGGACCTCATACGTGCGGGGACGGGCTGCTTTGCCAGGGCGCAGGGCGGTCTTGCTCATGATCAGGCAAGTCTACGACTGGCCAGGTATCGCACATGCAGCTGGAAATCCCGAGCGACGAGCGGGCCAGATGTGTTCCCGAGGGCTCCTCACCAGCGCGTTCACTCCTCGCTGCGGAACCGCACTCCACCATGAGAGCGCGAAGCGTCACGGCCGCGACCGAGCACGGCAGACACCGCTTCACGCACGATGCTTCCGCTGTACCCTTTGCGCATGAGGAACGCAGCCAGCCGACGTTCGGCAACGTCGCGTTCCAGCCGCCCGAGGGACCGTGCTCGCTTCTGCGCCAGTTCGATCGCAAACGCGCGATCGTCGTCGCGATCGACTGCGTCAAGCGCATGCTCGATCGCCTCGTCTGCGAGCTTGCGAGATCGGAGTTCGGCGCGAAGGGCCGCACCGGCTATGCCCTTTCTCCGGCGAAGTCGCTCGACAAGGCGCTCGGCGAACGCCGCATCGTCGATGAGACCAACACGCTCGAGGCGGTCGGCCTCGGCTTCGGCGTCTTCTGGATCGACCTCACGCTCGATGAGGCGCCCGATGAGCTCGGCTCTCGAGACGTCTCGGCGAGTGAGCGCGGCCATGCTGATGTTCTCGATGCGCGCACGATGCTCAGCTTCGGATACCGGCGCTGATCCAGAGGTCAACGACTCTGGCCGTACTCCATCGAGTTCGACCGGCGAGTCGAGCATGGCAGCGAGTTCGGCGGTCGCTTGCTCGAGACGCCGACGCTGGGCCGAAGCGGGGTGACGCTGCATTGACGCGTCGGCTCCAGGGTGCAGAGAAACGAGTGGCGCGGGGGTGCGCTCCTCGTGCACGATGCGGTGCCGAGCCGGCCTTGCCGCGGCCAGATCGATGACCGGGGCAAGGCCGTCACGCTCGGTGGTCGGCGACACAGGCTCAAGCGCCCTTGCGCGCCGCGATCTTCGTCTCGATGGAGTCGACCTTGCCGCCTTCAGCGGCGGCCGCCGCCTTCGCTTCGGCGCCGACACCGAGCTTGACGAGGATCTTGCGCTCGATCTCGGCGGCGATGTCGGGGTTCTGCAACAGGAAGTTGCGCGAGTTCTCTTTGCCCTGTCCGAGCTGGTCGCCCTCATAGGTGTACCAGGCGCCCGACTTTCGCACGATGCCGTGCTCCACGCCGAAGTCGAGCAGGCTGCCCTCACGAGAGATGCCGACGCCGTAGAGGATGTCGAACTCGGCTTGCTTGAAGGGCGGCGCCATCTTGTTCTTGACCACCTTGACGCGAGTGCGGTTGCCGACCGCTTCGCTGCCGTCTTTCAGCGTCTCGATGCGGCGGATGTCGAGGCGCACCGAAGCGTAGAACTTCAGGGCCTTACCGCCGGATGTCGTCTCAGGGCTGCCGAAGAAGACACCGACCTTCTCACGCAGCTGGTTGATGAAGATCATCGTCGTACCAGTGGAGTTGAGGCCACCCGTCAGCTTGCGCAGCGCCTGCGACATGAGGCGTGCCTGGAGCCCGACGTGCGCGTCGCCCATCTCGCCCTCGATCTCGGCCCGGGGCACGAGGGCCGCGACCGAGTCGATGACGATGAGGTCGATCGATCCCGAACGCACCAGCATGTCGGCGATCTCGAGCGCCTGCTCTCCGGTGTCGGGCTGTGAGACGAGCAATGAGTCGATGTCAACGCCGAGCTTCTTCGCATACTCGGGGTCGAGGGCATGCTCGGCGTCGATGAAGGCTGCGATACCGCCGTTGCGTTGAGCGTTGGCGATCGCGTGGAGCGTGAGCGTCGTCTTACCCGATGACTCGGGCCCGTAGATCTCGATGATCCGGCCTCGCGGCAGTCCACCGATGCCGAGCGCGACATCGAGCGCGATCGAGCCTGTGGGGATGACTGCGACCGGAGCCCGCTCTTCGCTGCCGAGCCGCATGACGCTGCCCTTGCCGAATTGCCGGTCGATCTGGGCGAGTGCCGCTTCGAGCGCCTTTTCGCGGTCGGATGCTGATGGCATTGCTGTCTCCTCTGAGATGGTGGCTGCTGCCTATAGGCTGTCGATCCACTGTCGGCCGGTGATACAAGGCCCACAGCCTCCCGACAAGGCTGTTTACGGCGGTCGTCGATGTCGATTGCGAATCTAGAAGGGACCACCGACATTCGTCGGGGGCGATCCAGCCGGACCCTCAGTCACGTTCGAGGTACGCCTGTTGAGGAGACTACTCAGTTTCGAACAGTTGTTCGAGTGGCGCGCGGCGTGTCGCGAGCGGGAACTCCGGCATCCGACCGCTTCGCTTCACACGCCAAGGACCACGCCAGCGCGTCAGCGCCGACCCAGCTGCGAGCTGCATCGCCCATTTTCGCGGCGGGCGCGAGAAGTCAGCGCGCCCGCTTGGGCTCGCGCTGACCGACGCCGTGCCATCGCCCGGGCGGCACGTCGTTCTCGCGCGCGAGTGCGAGCCACACCTCACGCGGGGCGAATCCCCGGTCGAGCGCCTGCTCGGCGGTGACGCCGCCGAGCGCAAGCAGAGTCAAGTCGCGTGTCAGAACTCGGCCGTGGGGGCCGAACTCGTCATCGACGGCGACCCAGAACTCAGAACGACGCACTCGCCCGTTGCCAGCGACCGACGTCAGCGGACGGCGAGCGAGTCGTCGAACTCGGCGACGATGTCGTCGGGAATGCTGTCAGGAACACGCGCGAGGCCTTCGACGACGGCGAGCCGGTCGCCCACCTCGCGCATGATGACCGAGATCGGTGTGTCGAGGGCTTCGGCAACCGACGCGAGGATCTCGGAGCTCGCTTCCTTCTGGCCGCGCTCCACCTCGCTCAAGTACCCGAGCGCCACGCTGGCCTTGCTCGCCACCTGTCGCAGCGTGCGGCCCTTCTGCAGGCGGAAGTCGCGAAGAACGTCGCCGATCTCATGACGCACCAAGATCATCGGACTCCTCCTCCTTCGTGTTCGCTCATCACTGCCAGTCTGCGGCGGGTCTGCCAGACTACAACCCGTTTGCTCAAACTCTAATCACTCTCACTGGGACGTGCTTGAGAGAACAACGTGATCACTGGGCCGCATATTCCCTGACCCGATCCGGGAGGAAGCGTCACAACCGAGTCGCGAGCGCCGCGATCGCCTCACTCACGGTGCGGGCTCGGATGCGGTCGCGTCCGCCGTCGAGCTCGAGCCGGATCGCCTCAACGGTGTCACCGACCGCGACGCCGATGAATACCGTGCCGACCTCTGCATCGCCCTGGGGGTCGGGCCCGGCCACGCCGGTGGTGGCGATCCCGAGATCGGCGGGCCGACCGTCGATCGCGACCGCCCTGCGCACGCGATCCGCCATCTGCCGGGCCACTTCGGCATGGACGGGGCCTTCGCGCTCGAGCAGCTCGCCGTCGACTCCGAGCAGGTCACGCTTGAGCTCGGTCTGGTACGCGACGATGCCGCCGTTGACGACCGCTGAAGCACCCGGCGGACGGACCAGCTCCGCGGTCAGCAGCCCGCCGGTGAGCGACTCGGCCACGCCGAGGGTGAGCCCGCGAGCGCTGAGCTCGGCCATGAGCGCAGCAGTGTCGGGCGAAGCGAGTTCGGCGACCGAGGGGTCGATGGAGGGCGACGAGGGTGCCGCGGTGCCGGGTGTCCAGGAAGGTGCGTCACTCATGCCGGCATCCGTTCACTCATCGTTCCTTTCAAGACCGCCTGCTCCGTCGCCGGCAGCGCCACGGTTCTCGTTCCAGCCCCGCACGAGATAGTCGAGGCCCGACGCGAGGGTGAGCACCACCGCTACGGTCATGGTGACGCCGTTGAGCCAGTGCACCCACTCCCCCAGCACGATCCACAGCGGGAGCATGGCCAGCGAGATGGCGATGCCCTGACTCACCGTCTTGATCTTTCCGCCGCGCGACGCCGGGATCACGAGCCCTCGCCGCAATTCGACGAGCCGCCACAGGGTGATGCCGAGCTCCCGGACGAGAACGATCGCGACGACCCACCACGGCAGTTCCCCGAGCATCGCCAGCCCGACCAGAGCCGCACCTGTCAGCCCCTTGTCTGCGATCGGATCGAGGAGCTTGCCCAGGTCGGTGATGAGGTTGTATCGGCGCGCGATCGCGCCGTCGATGCCGTCGGTGGCGATCGCGACGATGAAGAGTGCCGCAGCGACCCAGCGGGCGGTGTCGTCTCTTCCGGCATCCGCGATCAGCAGCCACAGCATCGCCGGAATGAAGCAGATGCGCACCACCGTGATGATGTTGGGTGCGTTCCAATTGCTGGGCGGAAGCGCCTGCGCCCCGGCGTCGCCTCGGTTCGTCATGTCAATCGCGCCCGGTCAGCTGCCAGGCATCCTCGTCACCCTCGGACTCGTCTTCGGGGTACCCGCGGGTCATCTCGTCGACAGGGTCGCCGCCGTACGGGTCGTCGTCGGGTGCGGCGGAACTGGAGGAGCCGTTCGCTGCGCCGGCGGTGCTCGCGGCCGCGGGCGGCTCTTCGCCTCGCAGACGAGCGAGCACCGACGGCAGCTGCTCGACCGTGACGAGCACGTCGCGCGCCTTCGAGCCTTCGGAGGGGCCGACGATCTCGCGGCTCTCGAGCAGATCCATGAGGCGGCCCGCCTTCGCGAAGCCGACGCGCAGCTTGCGCTGCAGCATCGAGGTCGATCCGAACTGAGTGCTGACGACGAGTTCAGCAGCGGCGAGGAGCAGCTCCAGGTCGTCACCGATGTCTGCGTCGATCTGCTTCTTTTCAGCGGCCACCGCCACATCGGCCCGGTATTCGGGGCGAGCCTGCGAGGTGACGTGCTGCACCACTGCGGCGATCTCGCGCTCTTGCACCCAGGCGCCCTGCACGCGGATAGGCTTCGACGCGCCCATGGGGAGGAACAGCCCGTCGCCCTGGCCGATGAGCTTGTCGGCGCCCGGCTGGTCGAGGATCACGCGGGAGTCGGTCATGCTCGACACCGCGAAGGCGAGCCGGGACGGCACATTCGCCTTGATGAGACCGGTGACGACGTCGACAGAGGGACGTTGTGTCGCGAGCACCAGATGGATGCCGGAGGCGCGGGCGAGCTGGGTGATCCGCACGATCGAGTCCTCGACGTCGCGCGGCGCGACCATCATGAGATCGGCCAGCTCGTCGACGACCACGAGCAGGTACGGGTAAGGCCGCAGCACGCGTTCGCTGCCCGGGGGCAGCACGATCTCGTTGTTGACGACAGCGCGGTTGAAGTCGTCGATATGGCGGAAGCCGAAGCTCGCCAGATCGTCGTAGCGCATGTCCATCTCTTTCACGACCCATTGCAGCGCCTCGGCCGCCTTCTTGGGGTTCGTGATGATCGGCGTGATGAGGTGGGGAACACCCGCGTAGATCGAGAGCTCGACCCGCTTCGGGTCGACCAGCACCATGCGAACCTCAGACGGCTTCGCCCGCATGAGCAGCGAGGTGATCATCGAGTTGACGAAGCTCGACTTGCCCGAGCCCGTCGATCCGGCGACGAGCAGGTGCGGCATCTTGGCGAGGTTGGCGACCACGAAGCCTCCCTCGACGTCTTTGCCGAGGCCGATCGTCATCGGATGCGTGCTCTTCGCTGCGGCATTCGACCGCAGGACGTCGCCGAGCGAGACGATCTCACGGTCGGTGTTCGGGATCTCGACGCCGATCGCGCTCTTGCCCGGGATCGGCGAGAGGATGTTGACCTCGTTGCTCGCCACCGCGTAGGCGATGTTCTTCGAGAGGGCCGTCACCCGCTCGACCTTGACGCCGGGGCCGAGCTCGAGTTCGTACCGGGTGATCGAGGGCCCCCGGCTGAACCCGGTCACCTTCGCGTCGACGTTGAACTGCGTCAGCACCTCAGTGAGCGCCGCGATGACGGTGTCATTGGCGGCACTGCGCGCCTTCGGCGGTGTGCCGGCCGCCAGCGCCGAGGCGGGAGGAAGCCGGTACGGAGTCGAGGGCGTCGCCGGCGCTTCGGCAGGCGCGGTCACCGGGTCGACGAACGGGTCGGTGCCGGAGTCTTCGGTCAAGGGTGCGGCATCCGCCGGCTCGTCATCGAGCATCGCCCGCGCGCCCGGACGCTCACCGGCCGGAGCCTGCTCGGCCGCCGCCCCGTCATCGCGGATGCCGGTTGCAGCCGGTTCGACCTCTCCGGTGAAGCGCTGCACCGCCTCTTCGGCGCGCGTGAGCTCGTCGAACAGGTCGAGGTCGAAGGGTTCGTCGGCGGGCGCAGCAGCGCCGGCCGCACGAGCGCGCCCGGTCGAGGCGATGATCTCGGTATCGCCCGACACCACGGGGCTGTCGAATGCCGGATCCTCTTCGCGACGGGTCTTGTTCCGGCGCCACCAGGGCAGTTGCTCGTCGTCTTCGCCGCTGTCGTCGGAAGTCACGCCGCCGGATGCCTGCTCCTGCGAGGGGAGATCGGCGCCGAAGAGGTAGCTGTAGAGCTCGCGCAATCGAGCACCGACCCGATTCGGCGGCGTCTTCGTGATGATGAAGAGCGAGAGCACCATGACGATGACGATGAGGGGCACGGCGAGCCACTCGGTGCCGAGCGAGATGAGAGGCGCCGCGACGACCCAGCCCACGACACCTCCGCCTCTGGCGAGATCGACCACGCCATCGCTTGGCACGGGCTGACCGCCATACACATGGCAGAGCGCGCTGATCGTGATGAGCAGCAGGCTCAGTCCGATCGCGATGCGCGTGTTATCGTGCACACTCGCCGGATGGCGGAACAACCACGCGGCGAAGAGGACCATGATGACGGGCAGCGCGAAAGCGAGTCGACCGAGCAGCCCGCCGAAGGTCCAGGCGTCGAGCGCGATGGCCACGGGGTCGGTGGGGTTGAACCACTCGATGACCGCCCCGGCGACGGCCAACACGATGAGAAGGAACGGCACGCCGTCTCGCCGCGCTTCCTTCTCCAAGCTCTCGTTGCCGAAGACGCGGAACGCACCGCCAGTCAGATGAGCCAGGCCCATCCAGGCGCGGGACAGGAGCCCTGGTCGCCGCTCCGCCACGGGCGCTGCCGCCGGCAGCCGTTTGGTGGCCTTGGTCACCTGGCGCGTGTTGCTGCCGCGCGCGGAAGTCGCGCGCGCACGCGAATTCGCCTTGGTGTTCGAAGCCATGGTTTCACGGTAGTCGCGGCGGCCGTCAGCGGGTGTGAAGGGGGTGGGCGTGTGCGCGATTCGAGACCGGTGCAGCACGCCGGATCACGCGCCGCCTCCACGAGTCGGCCGCCCCTGCAGCCCAATCAGGCCTCGATGACCACCGGCACGATCATTGGACGCCGACGGTGCTGCGTGTTGACCCAACGGCCGACTGTGCGCCGCACGACCTGCTGATACGAATGCTGGTCGCGTACGCCGTTCTCGGCCGCCTCGCTCAGGGCCTTCACGATCTTCGGTCTCACTGAGTCGAACACGGAGTCGTCCTCCGCGAAGCCGCGCGAGTGGAGCTCGGGTCCGACGATCGCCCTGCCATTCTGCGGGTCGATCGCCACGAAGATGGAGATGAAGCCCTCTTCGGCGAGGATGCGCCGATCCTTGAGGTCGGCATCCGTGATCGTGCCGACGCTCGAACCGTCGACATACACGTAGCCGAGATCCAGTTGCCCCACCATGCGCACGACGCCATCACGCAGGTCGAGCACGCTGCCGTTCTCGGCGATGAACGTGTTCTCCGCCGGGATGCCGGTCTCGATCGCCAACTGGGCGTTGGCCGTGAGGTGCCGGAACTCGCCGTGCACCGGGAGCACGTTTCGAGGCTTCAGGATGTTGTAGCAGTAGAGCAACTCGCCAGCCGCTGCATGGCCCGAGACGTGGACCTTCGCGTTCGCCTTGTGCACGACCTTCACGCCGAGGCGAGTGAGGTTGTCGATCACCCGGTACACGGCGTTCTCGTTGCCCGGGATGAGACTCGAGGCGAGGATGACGGTGTCGCCCTCGCCGACCTCGATCTGATGGTCGCCGTTGGCCATGCGCGAGAGCACCGCCATGGGCTCGCCCTGGGAACCGGTGCTCATGTAGACGATGCGATCGTCGGGCACATCGCCCGCCTTCTTGAAGTCGATCAGCACGCCCTCTGGCACCTTCAGGAAGCCGAGGTCAGCTGCGATCCCCATGTTGCGCACCATGGACCGACCGATGAGCGCGACGCGTCGACCGTTGGCAGCAGCGGCGTCGAGCACCTGCTGCACACGATGCACGTGCGACGCGAAGCTCGCGACGATCACCCGGCGCGGCGCCTTGGCGATGACCGCTTCGAGCACGGGGCCGATGTCTTTCTCCAGCGGGGTGAAGCCCGGGATATCGGCGTTGGTCGAATCCGGAAGGAAGAGGTCGACGCCCTCTTCGCCCAAGCGGGCGAATGCACGCAGGTCGGTGAGCCGATCGTCGAGGGGCAACTGGTCCATCTTGAAGTCGCCGGTGTGCAGCACCATGCCGGCCTCCGTGCGGATGGCCACTGCGAGCGCATCCGGGATGGAATGATTCACCGCGACGAATTCGAGGCCGAAGGGCCCGAGATGCTCGCGTTGGCCCTCGCGGACGGTGAGCGTGTACGGCTTGATGCGGTGCTCTTTGAGCTTTGCCTCGACGAGCGCCAGCGTGAGGGTCGAGCCGAGCAGCGGGATGTCGTTCTTGAGCCGCAGCAGGTACGGAACGGCACCGATGTGGTCTTCGTGGCCGTGTGTCAGCACAATGCCGACGATGTCATCCAGCCGCTCCCGGATGGGCGCGATGTCGGGGAGGATGAGGTCGACGCCGGGTTGGTGCTCTTCGGGGAAGAGTACGCCGACGTCGACAATGAGGAGCTTGCCGTTGAGCTCGTAGACGGTCATGTTGCGGCCGACCTCGCCCAGTCCGCCGAGCGGGATGACCCGGAGCGTGCCTGGTTGAAGGGCGGGCGGCTGAAGTTCTGTGGCTGGCACTGCGGCCCCCTGCGTTCTCTGTGTTTCGGGGCCGTGAGCCCCCGGTCGAAGTCTCAGCGTGTGGTTCCGGCGACCTTGGGAAGGGCACCGCCCGCAGCAGCGTTGCTGTCGGGCCTGAAGTTGTCGAAGTCGACGCCCGCGAGTTCGCCGACGAGCGTGAGGTCGTCTTCGATGAGCGTGGCCTCCCACTCCTCCGGCCCCACGAGCGGCAGTCGCACACGCGGCGTGCTGATGCGGCCGAGGCCATGGAGGATGTACTTCGCCGCCACGGTGCCCGGCACATGCGTCATGGTCGCACGGACGAGCGGCTCGAGGGCCTTGTGCGCGGCGGTCGCGGTGCGCAGATCGCCGGCGTTAACGGCATCCACGATGTGTCGATACGGGCGGGCAGCGATGTTCGCGGTGACACCGATGAGCCCCGTCGCGCCGATCGCCAGGTGCGGCAGAACATTCGCGTCATCGCCGGAGAAGTACATGAGGTCGGTCTGGTTCAGCACGCGGCTCACCTCGCTGAAGTCGCCCTTGGCGTCTTTGATCGCGAGCACGTTCGGGTGCTTGGCGATGCGGAGGATCGTCTCGTACTTGATGGGGACGCCCGTGCGGCCCGGGATGTCGTAGAGGATGACCGGCAGGTCGGTCGAATCGGCGATGAGCCGGAAGTGCGTGAGGATGCCGGCCTGTGTCGGCTTGTTGTAGTACGGCGTCACGATCATCACGCCGTCGGCGCCGGCCTTCTCGCTCGCACGGTAGAGCTCGATCGCGTGCGCTGTCTCGTTCGAACCGCCGCCCGTGATGATCTTCGCGCGGCCGCCGGCGACGGACTTGCCCACCTCGACGAGGCGCAGCTTCTCGGCATCCGTCAGGGTCGACGTCTCGCCGGTGGTGCCGGTGACGACAATGCCATCGGCGCCCTGCTCGATGACATCGTTCATGAGCTTCTCGACGTCGTTCCAATCCACTTCGCCGTCTGCCGTCATCGGAGTGACGAGGGCGACCAGCACCTGGCCGAAGGGATTGTCGATGTGAGTCACGCGTACCAGGTTATCGGTCTGCCGAGGGGCCCGAGACGCGGTCGCGACGGCGGCGCAGGGCCCACCGGATCACCAGCGCGACGACGAGCCCGGCGATCACCGCGTAGACCACGTAGTCGATGTACTGCATGTACTCCTCGACGAGGTGATGCTGTGTGCCGAGCAGCCATCCGAAGCCGATGAGCGCGAGGTTCCAGAGGCCTGAACCGGCCGCGGTGTACAGCGCGAACTGGGGTAGCGGCATCCGCGCGGCGCCGGCCGGCAGCGAGATGAGGCTTCGAACGATCGGGATGAACCGGCCGAAGAACACCGCGCTGCGGCCATGGCGGTGGAACCACGCCGCGGCCTTCTCGAAGTCGTCGCGGTAGACGAGCGGCAGCATTGCGAGCGTGCGGATCGCTCGTTCCTCGCCGTACAGGCGGCCGATCCAGTACAGCGCGAGCGCTCCCGCGACGCTGCCCATCGTGGCCGCGATCACCGCGAGCCAGAGGTTCATCTCACCGGTGTTCGCGAGGTAGCCGGCGAGCGACAGGATGATCTCGCTCGGGATCGGCGGGAAGACCGTCTCGAGGAACACCAGGATGGCGACGCCCGCTTCGCCGAGCGCGGCAGTGAGGTCTAGCACGAAGGCGGTGAGCCCGCCGGGCGTTGGATCGGTGTTCGCGAGGAGCCAAGGCATCGCTCGATCGTAGACGGCTGCCGTGGCGAATCTGCTGAGGCGTGGCGGCCGGCACTGCTGCTGACACCGAACGCGACGGGGCCCGCACCACCCGTGCGCGCCTTGTTGATAGAAGTATCAACTAGTACAATAACTGGATGGTCGAACATTCCGCGCTGCCCGTCGCCGAGGTGAAGGCCGAGCTCTTCAAGTCGCTTGCCCACCCCGCACGCATCCGAGTGCTCGAACTGCTGAGCCATGAGGAGCGGTCGGCCGGCGAACTGGCCGACACGCTCGGAGCCGAGCCCTCACACCTCTCGCAGCACCTGCGGGTGCTTCGCAAAGCCGGGGTCGTCTCGACCCGCCGTGAAGGCACCACGATCGTCTACTCGCTTCGCGATCCCCGGATGGAGCAGATCCTCACGATCGCCCGCGCCATGATCGTCGCGAACTTGCGACACGACCAAGCACTGCTCACGAGTCTCGAAGGAGGAGGCCGATGAGCACGCGAACGGCGAGCGGCTGGGGACGCGCGTGGCGGCACGTGCGCGCACTGCTGCCGGCGGCATCCGACCTGGCCTACGCCCGAAAGGCGCCGCTGCGCGACCTCGTCGCAGGGATGACCGTCGCGATCGTGGCGCTCCCACTCGCACTGGCGTTCGGCGAGGCATCGGGCCTCGGCGCCGCGGCGGGGATGACAACGGCGATCATCGCGGGAATCGTGGCGTCGGTGTTCGGCGGCAGCAACCTGCAGATCTCGGGCCCGACCGGCGCGATGACCGTGGTGCTGCTGCCAGTGGTGCACCAGCACGGAGCCGGCGGGGTGCTGCTCGTCGGCCTCATGGCAGGAGTGATGCTCGTGATGCTGTCGCTCTCGGGCGTGGGCGGCTACGTGCGGATGCTGCCGACCTCACTCGTCGAGGGGTTCACGGCCGGCATCGCCGTGGTGATCGTGCTGCAGCAGGTGCCGAACCTGCTCGGCGTGAAGGGCGGTGACTCGCACCAGGTGCTGGCGATCGCCGGCGATGCGGTGCTGCAGTGGTTCCAGTCGCCGCAGTGGGCGCCTCTGGTCATGGCGCTCGTTGTCGCCGCGGTGATCCTCATCGGCGCCCGCCTCAAGCCGATCGTGCCGTTCTCGCTCATCGCGATCGCTGTCGCGACCCTCGTCGCAGAATTGGCCCACCTCGACCTCGCGCGCATCGGCGCGATCCCGGCGGGGCTTCCCCTTCCGACCGCCGACTTCATCGATGCCTCACGCATCGCCGCCCTGCTGCCATCGGCATTGGCGGTCGCTGCGCTGGCCGCCCTCGAGAGCCTGCTCAGCGCGACCGTCGCCGACTCGATGAGCGTGAACGAGCGACACCACCCCGATCGTGAACTGTTCGGACAGGGCTTGGCGAACATCGCTGTGCCGTTCTTCGGCGGCGTGCCTGCGACGGCCGCCATCGCCCGCACGGCCGTGAATGTGCGCGCCGGCGCGCGATCCCGCACTGCGGCCGTGGCGCATTCGCTCGTGCTCGCAGGCATGGTGTTCGTCGGCTCTGCGCTCGTCGCGAAGATCCCCTTGGCGGCGCTCGCAGGCGTGCTGGTCGCGACCTGCGTGCAGATGGTCGGCGTCGGGTCGATCAAGGCCCTGCTCAAGTCGACGCGCGCGGACGCCGTGGTGCTCGTGCTGACGCTCGCCATCACCGTGCTCGTCGACCTCGTGGCCGCGGTCGTCGCCGGGGTGATCGTGGCAGCGCTGCTCGCGCTGCGCAGCGTCGCACGGGCGGCACGAGTGGAGCAGGTGCCGCTCGAGCAGGATGCCGGTCCGAGGCCGCCCGAGCTCAGCCCGCTGCTGGATGAGCACATCGTCGCCTACCGCTTCGACGGCCCGCTCTTCTTCGGTGCGGCGCACCGGTTCCTGCTCGAGCTCAGCGAAGTGGCCGATGTCGACGTGGTGATCCTGCGGATGTCGCGCGTGACGACCCTCGACGCCACAGGCGCGAAGATCCTCGACGACGTGATCACGAAGCTCGAGCGGAAGGGCATCACCGTGCTCGTCTCTGGCACCCACCCGGAGCACAGCCGCACATTGCAGACGCTCGGGGTGGCGCCGCAACTGCGGGACAAGGGCCACGTGTTCTCGACCACTCCTGAGGCGATCGCCGAGGCCCGGCGCATCGTCGCGGAGCGGCACTCGAAGTAGGCACTCGCGGGCTCGCCTGTGCTCGCGGGGCGTCAGGCGTGAGGCGTCGGGCGTCGTCGTCGTCGTCGGGCGTCGGGCGTCGTCAGGCGCGCTCGTACGTGCAGAAGCGGTACCGGATGCCGTTCGCCGCGGTGTGCCATCCCGCATCCGGCTCGCGATGCTGCAGGGCCCACTCCGCACCGATCTCGGGCGCGAGCGTGTCGCCCTCCACCTCGAGGTCGAGCTCGGTGACCACGAGCCGATCGGCCAGCCCGATCGCGTCTCGGTACAGCTGTCCCCCGCCGATGACCCACACCGTCGGCTGCTCGCCGGCGAGCGCGATCGCCGCGTCGAGCGAATCAGCGCGCTCTGCACCGGCATCCGCCCAGTCGGTTCGGCGGGTCACGACGATGTTCCGACGCCCTGGGAGAGGTCGGAATTTCTCGGGGAACGATTCCCACGTGCGGCGACCCATGATCACCGGCGAACCCATCGTGGTGCGGCGGAAGTGCGCCAGGTCTTCCGGCAGGTGCCACGGCATGGTGCCCTGCGCGCCGATCACACGACCACGCGCTTGCGCCCAGATGAGCCCGAGCATGTCAGACGGCGACGGCGGCGCGGATCGCCGGGTGGTGCTGGTAGCCCTCGATCACGAAGTCGTCGTACTCGTAGTCGAAGATGCTCGGACGCTCGGCTGCGATGCGCAGCGTCGGATACGGGTACGGGTCGCGCGTGAGCTGCTCGGTCACTTGTGCGACGTGGTTGTCGTAGATGTGGCAGTCGCCGCCCGTCCACACGAAATCGCCGACCTGCAGGCCGGTCTGCGCCGCGACCATGTGAGTGAGCAGTGCGTAGCTCGCGATGTTGAACGGCACGCCGAGGAAGAGGTCGGCGCTGCGCTGGTACAGCTGGCACGACAGCTTGCCGTCGGCGACGTAGAACTGGAAGAGCGCGTGGCAGGGCGCGAGCGCCATGCTCGGGATGTCGGCCGGGTTCCACGCCGACACGATCAGCCGGCGCGAGTCGGGGGTGCGCTTGATGTCGTCGATCACCTGGGTGATCTGGTCGAGCTGCTCGCCGCTCGGCGTCGGCCAGGAGCGCCACTGCACGCCGTAGACGGGCCCGAGCTCGCCCTCGGCATTCGCCCATTCGTCCCAGATGCTCACGCCGTGCTCCTGGAGCCAACGCACATTGCTGTCTCCGCGCAGGAACCACAGCAGCTCATAGGCGATCGACTTGAAGTGAACGCGCTTCGTGGTGATGAGCGGGAACCCCTCGCCGAGGTCGAAGCGCAGCTGGCGTCCGAACACGCTACGCGTTCCGGTGCCGGTGCGGTCCGTCTTCGGCGTGCCGTGCTCAAGGGTGTCGCGCAAGAGGTCTTCGTACGGGGTGCGCACGGGTGCCTGCGGAAGCCCGGAGTGCTGGAGGGAGTGCGGAACGCTCGACGCCATGGGACGAGGCTACCTGGCCCGCATCGGAATCCCCCGGCATGCCGTCCCCTGCCATTCAGCCGGGCCCGGCCATAGGCTGGAGGTCCCCAGCGTAGAGGAGGCCGTGATGGCTGTGACCAGTGAAGCCACGACCCTGTGGTTCGGCGATCTGATGAGTGGCAAGGGAACGACTTCGCTCGACACGTCGGATGCCGGCGAGTTCCCAATGACGTGGAAGGCGCGCGCCGACGGCGAGACCGGCATGTCGACGCCCGAGGAACTGATCGCGGGAGCGCACAGCGCGTGCTTCTCGATGGCGTTCTCGAACATGCTCGCCGAGAACGGCACTCCCCCCGAGAGCCTGCAGGTGACCGCGGCGGTCACGTTCGGCGGCGGCGAAGAGGGCATCACCGGTAGCCACCTGCTCGTCAGCGCCAAGGTGCCGAACATCGATGAGTCCGACTTCCAGCGCATCGCGGAAGAGGCCAAGAAGGGTTGCCCGGTCTCGCGGGCGCTCGCCGGCGTGAAGATCACGCTCGAGGCGAGCCTGGCGTAGAGCGTCGCACGGCGGCATCGTCCGCGAATGACGAGGGGCGGCATCCGACCAGGGATGCCGCCCGTCGTTTCTGTTCGCGTCCGGCCGGCCGAAGCAGCGGAAGGGGCACCGTCAGCGGGCCGGTGCGCCCTCGGCTCGCGCGAGTTCGATCGCCCGGCGCGTGGCGTGCCGCGCACGCTTGCGGTCGCCCGCTGCGTCGTAGACGATGCCGAGCCTGAACCACGCGCGCCAGGAGTCGGGCTCCGCCTCGACCGCCTCACGGAACTTCGGGAACAGCGCGTCGGCGGCCGCTCGGTCGGGCCGTCCGCTCGGCTGCAGCGGCACGGCGTCGGCGGGGAGCGCTCCCTCGCGCTCCAGCCGGCGCGCAAGGCGCTGAGCGCGCAGCATGAACCGGACCTCGACGAACAGGCCCCAGGCGCCGAGCAGCGGCAGCACCGCGAGAGCGACCCCGAGCACGATGAGGATCGGGTGGCCGTCGGTGATCATGATCACCGCGTACTGCATGGTGAACGCCAGGTACAGCACGAGCAGCAGCGACATCGCGACGACGCCGGCACGCGTCATGAGGGCGAGGCTCCCTCGTCGTCAAGCCCCAGGAGCCGGTCGAGCCCGACCACCACACCGCGGGTCTTCGGCAGCGCCCGCAGCGCCAGCATGATCCCGGCCTCGTACGCGGATGCCGAGAGCGTGTCGTGCTGGATCATCAACTGCTCGCCCGCCCCGCCGAGGATGACCTGCTGCCGAGCCGCCACTCCATGCATCCGAAGACTGTGCACGGGCACGCCGGCGACCTGCTGGCCCCGCGCGGGCTGATCAGCGAACGGCGCATCGACCGGCCCGCGTGCGCCGCGCGCCTCGGTGATGAGTTCGGCCGTGCGCACTGCGGTTCCCGACGGGGAATCGATCTTGTGCTCGTGGTGGGCCTCGATGATCTCCACGGAGTCGAAGAACCTGGCCGCGGTGACCGCGAGCCTCGTCGCGAGCACGCTGCCGAGCGAGAAGTTCGGCACGATGATGACGCCGACCGAGAACTTGCCGCCGATCGTCGTCTCGAGTTCCTCGACGCGCTCGGCCGACCAGCCGCTCGTGCCCACGAGGATCGGAACCCCGTGCGCGACCGCGTACTCGACGACGGCAGGCGACACCTCGGGCACCGTGAAGTCGATCGCGAGGTCGGCCTCCAGCATCTCGCTGAGGTCGCCGGATGAGCCGATGCCGGCCGCGAGGCGGAAGTCGTCGCTCTGCTCGATGAGGCGGCAGGCGAGCGAACCCATTCGGCCGTTCGCGCCGATCACCGCGACTGAAGTCGTCATGCGAGCAATCGTAGTGTCGCGCCCGTAGTGTGATTCTGTGGTGACCTTCCGAGAAGCGACCATCGAAGAGCCCTCGGCTGCGCGGCTGCTGGACGAATACTTCGCCTCACGGGCTGCCGGGTTCCCCGCCGAACTAGGCGAGTACCGCGTCAACCGTCCGAATGCCGACGACTTCGTGCCTCCCCGCGGCGTCTTCCTGATCGTCGAGGGCGAGACGATCGAGGGCGAACCCGGCGATGTCGGCTGCGGCGGCATCCGGTTGCTGGAGTCACCCTCGGATGCCGTTCGCTACGAGGTCAAGCACATCTGGCTCGAGCCCCACACTCGCGGACAGCGCATCGGCCGAGCGCTGCTCGACGAGCTCGAGCGGCGCGCCAGGGCCTTCGGTGCGCAGGAACTCGTGCTCGACACGAATGCGAGCCTGCACGCCGCCAACGCCCTGTACCGCTCGGCAGGGTACGAATCCATCCCGCCCTACAACGACAACCCGAACGCCACGAACTGGTTCCTCAAGAGGCTCTAACCTCGGTGAACGCCTAGAAGGGGTGCTGGTCCTAGAAGGGCTGCTCGTCGGGCATTCCCGTGCGCAGCTCGGTCGGAAGGTGCCCCAGGTCGTTGTGCACCACCAACTGCGGCGGCTTGGCCGACCGCACGCGGATGATGGTCAACCCGCAGTGCGCCTGGTTGAGACCCATCCAGCGCCAGGTCGGCGCATCGAGCGCTTCGCGCACGAACCACGCGATCACGAAGTTGTGGGTGATCAGCAGGTCGTGCCGGTCGTCGCGGGCGGGGCGGAGCCACTCGGCCACGGCATCCGCCATCTGTGCCTCGCCCGCCGCGATCTCCTCCGGCGTCACTCCCCCATAGAAGGACTCGAACGAGGGATGCATCTCGGGGGTCGGCCCTGACGGCACGCAGTCCATGAGCAATGCCGAAGGCTCTGGCTCGAGCGCTGGGAGACGCTCGGTCATGATGCGGGCGGTCTCTTGCGCGCGTTGCAGGGGCGAGGTCCACGCACCCTCGAACGGTACGCCGCCGAGCCGCGTAGCGATCGCCTGCGCCTGACGCACACCCCGACCGCTCAACGGGCCGTCGGGGAGGCCGTGCTCGGCGTCGACCTGTTCGCCGTGGCGCACCAAGTACAGGTATCGCGTCATCGTGTCTCCCCCAGAGTCCCGCGATTCGAGGCGGCTCGCCCTTGTTGGCCGCGCGTCACGCGGCAGCGCTCGCGTTGATCAGCGGCGCCACGGATGCCGCTTCAACCGGCCCGACAGCGGCAATGGCGAGCGGGGCGGCCGCGAGCGTTCGCGCGACGTCGAGCACCCGTTCAACTGTGACCTGCTCGAGTCGGCGCAACGACTCATCGAGGTCGATGAACTCGCCCATCGTGAGCTCGGCTCGGCCCAGGCGGCTCATGCGCGCGTCGGAGTCCTCGAGCGCCAGGGCGGCGGCGCCGGCCAACTGGCCCTTCGCCCGTCGCAGTTCGTCACGGGTGATGCCGTCGTCTGCCATTCGCATGAACTCGGCCTGCATCAACTGAGCGACGTCGCCGAGGCGCGCAGGCGTGCACCCCGCGTACATGCCGAAGACGCCGGCATCCGAATAGCTGGAGGCGAATGAGTGCACTGAATAGGCAAGACCGCGACGCTCGCGAATCTCTTGGAACAATCGGCTCGACATACCGCCACCGAGCACGTTGGTGAGCACGGCGAGCGGCCATCGCTCATCGGCACTTGCCGCGAAGCCGGGCACACCGAGGAACACATTCGCCTGCTCTGTGGTGCGAGGGGTCACCGAGAGCCGGTTGCCGCTCACAATCGTCGCCTGGGAGCCGACTCTCCTCTCCACCGGAACGGCCTCTTCGTCAAGGTTCCAGCCCGCGGCGGTGAGCGCGACCTCCACCGCCGCCACGAGCTCGTCGTGGTCGACCGCGCCGGCGACGGTGATCACCAGGTCTTGCGCTCGGTAATTCTTGCGATAGTGATGCCATACCTCATCGCGGGTGACACCGCGGATGCTGGAGACCGTGCCCCCGATCGGACGACCGAGGTCGTGATCTCCGAAGACGGTCTCGAAGAATCGCTCGGCCGCGACATCGGCAGGATCATCGTCGGCCATGGCCAGTTCTTCGAGGATGACGCCGCGCTCGGTCTCGAAGTCTTCGGGATCGATGCGGGAGTTGGCGAACATATCGGCGAGCACGCTCACGGCCATGAGCAGATCACGATCGCGCACCTTGGCGTAGTAGCAGGTGTGCTCCTTGGCGGTGAGAGCGTTGTGCTCTCCCCCGACCTCGTCGAAGGCGACCGCGATGTCGAGCGCACTCCGCGAGT
Organism: Ruicaihuangia caeni; assembly: GCF_040536845.1. Taxonomy (NCBI): domain Bacteria; kingdom Bacillati; phylum Actinomycetota; class Actinomycetes; order Micrococcales; family Microbacteriaceae; genus Ruicaihuangia; species Ruicaihuangia caeni. The sequence goes on along the minus strand of NZ_CP159582.1, from coordinate 2,199,014 downwards.
CGGTGCCTTTGAAGAGCAGGTGCTCGAGGAAATGCGTGGAGCCATAGGTGGCCGGCTGCTCGTCGCGGGAACCGACCGCGACCCAGAAGCCCACGCTCGCGCTGGCGGCGCCAGGCATCCGCTCGCTCAGCACCCGGATGCCACTGGGAAGCACCGTTCTTCGTACCAGGGAACCACCGGCGGCACTGATCGTGAGGTCGGCGCTGTCAAGTGGAAGAGCCACGGCGCTGTTCATTGAATCCACCATATGCCATGCCTCTGAGCAGCGATGGACCGATGGTTCCACCCCTGCATTGGGGTACGCCAAGGAGGGTAGACAGATGTGTCTGTCTGTCCTCATTCATGTATGGTATTCGAGGGTCATTCATGACCCGCGTCCGGACCTCCCCTGCACCCCGGGCGCACAGCAACGAGTCGTGCGGTACCTCGCACATGCACTCACAAGGAGCACGCCGTGGCGATCGAGGCCCCCCCGAGGATCGCCCGGCGTGTCTCCGGGGCCAAGTCGCGCATTCTCGATACCGCTGACGCGCTGTTCTACTCGGAGGGAATCCGCAGCGTTGGCATCGACCGTCTCATCGCCGAATCAGGCGTAACGAAGGCGACGTTCTACAAGCACTACGGCTCCAAGGAGCGTCTCGTGCTCAGCTACATCGAGCAGCGCTCAGCGGTCATGCGCGAGTACTGTCAGCGCATCGCCGACGAGCACGCCTCTCCTGCGGACGCGCTGCGAAGCCTGTTCGCCTGGGCGGGCAGTGTGATCGTCGAGCAGGAGTTCCGCGGCAGTCCGTTCGTGAACGCAGCGGCCGAGTTTCACGAGCCGGGCCACCCCGTGAGACTGCTCGTCGCCGCGCATCGCGATTGGTTCAGCGAATTCCTGCAGAACCGACTGCAGGAGTGCGGGCACCCGCTCTCCGGCGACGGCGCTGACGAACTGCTGCTCGCGTGGGACGGCGCGATGTCGGGCGGGTACGCGGGCGACTCGATCGCCGCGGCCGCCGCCCTGCAGCGTGCCCTGGAGCGCGTGCTCGCCGAACGCTGACGCGCGCGGGCGAACGAAGACACGAAAGGCACCCGGAAACGGGTGCCTTCTCCGCAATCGGCTCTATGCGCCGACGCGCTCGGGTAACGAGGGTGTGCTGTAGAAGAAGACGAAGAGCAGCATCGCCGCCGCGGTGCCGAGCACGAACGACTGGCGCCCCCGCACCAGCGCGCGCTCGATGGATCCAGGCCCGCGGTGACGTGCCGACGACCACCATGGCGAACGGTATGCGACGTGCCTGCCCATGGTGCCCCCTTCTCCTGCGTCCTCTTCGCTTTGCGGTAGTTTCACCCTCGACTCGAGGTTGAGACTCGCGACACGCCGACGGACCGCGGATCGGCACTCGCATCCGGGAGATCGCCGAGGACTGTCCGCATGGGCGAGGGCCCGCTCCCGGAAGGGGAACGGGCCCTCGTGCCCTCGGAGCCTGCGGCTCAGCGAGCCGCGCTGGGGCTGGCGGTCAGCTTCACTCAGCCGCCGCGGGCTGCGCCGCGTCGGAAGAGGCGGCATCCGCCTCGTCGTTCAGCACCGGGGCGAGCGAGAGCTTGCCGCGGTCGTCGACCTTGGTGATCTCGACAAGGATCTTCTGGCCGACGCCGAGCACGTCTTCGACGTTCTCGACGCGCTTGCCGCCGGCGAGCTTGCGCACCTCGGAGATGTGCAGCAGGCCGTCCTTGCCGGGAAGCAGCGAGACGAACGCGCCGAAGGTCGCGATCTTCACGACCGTGCCGAGGAACTGCTCGCCGACCTCGGGGTTCGTCGGGTTGGCGATGGCGTTCACCTGGGCACGGGCCGCCTCGGCAGAGGGGCCGTCGGTGGCGCCGATATACACGGTGCCGTCTTCCTCGATCGAGATCTCGGCGCCGGTCTCGTCCTGGATGGCGTTGATGGTCTTGCCCTTGGGGCCGATCAGCTCGCCGATCTTGTCGACCGGGATCTGCACGCTGATGACGCGCGGCGCGGTCGGCGCCATCTCGTCAGGCGCGTCGATCGCCTGGTTGATGACGTTGAGGATCGCAGTACGAGCCTGCTTCGCCTGGGTCAGCGCGCCGGCCAGAACCGAAGCCGGGATGCCGTCGAGCTTGGTGTCGAGCTGGATCGCCGTGATGAAGTCGTTCGTGCCGGCGACCTTGAAGTCCATGTCACCGAGCGCGTCTTCGGCACCGAGGATGTCGGTGAGCGCGGCGTAGCGCGTCTCGCCGTCGACCTCGTCAGTGACCAGACCCATCGCGATGCCGGCGACCGGAGCCTTGAGCGGCACACCGGCGTTCAGCAGCGACAGCGTCGAGGCGCAGACGGAGCCCATCGAGGTCGAGCCGTTCGAGCTCAGCGCCTCGGAGACCTGACGAATCGCGTACGGGAACTCCTCGCGGCTGGGCAGCACGGGCACGATCGCGCGCTCGGCGAGGAAGCCGTGGCCGATCTCGCGACGCTTCGGGCTGCCGACACGGCCGGTCTCTCCGGTCGAGTAGGGCGGGAAGTTGTAGTGGTGCAGGTAGCGCTTGTGCGTGACCGGGCTCAGCGAGTCGATCTGCTGCTCCATCTTCAGCATGTTCAGCGTCGTGACGCCGAGGATCTGCGTCTCACCGCGCTGGAAGATCGCGCTGCCGTGCACGCGGGGAATGACCTGCACTTCGGCGTCGAGCGCACGGATGTCGGCGAGCCCGCGGCCGTCGATGCGCACGCCTTCCGACAGGATGCGGCCGCGCACGACCTTCTTGGTGACCGACTTGTAGGCGGCACTCACCTGCGCATTGGCCGACTCGGGCAGCTCGCCCGCCTGGACCTTGGCGGCCACGGCATCCTTCACGCGCGCCTTGAGCTCGTCGTCAGAGTTCTGCCGGGTCTGCTTGTCGGCGATCTGGTAGATCTCGCGGAGTTCGGCCTCGGCCAGCTGCTCGACTGCGGCGTACACCTCATCGGCGTACGGCAGGAACACCGGGTACTCCTGCACAGCCTTCGCGCTCTGGGCCGCAAGCTCCTCCTGCGCCTTGACGAGCTGCTTGATGAACGGCTTCGCGGCCTCGAGGCCCTCGGCCACGACATCCTCGTCGGGCCGCTTCGCGCCCGCCTGGATGAGGTTCCAGCTGCCCTCGGTCGCTTCAGCCTCGACCATCATGATCGCGACGTCTTCGTTGCCGTTCTTGTCGGTGACGACTCGACCCGCGACGACGAGGTCGAATACCGCCTCGGCAAGCTGGGAGTGCTTCGGGAACGCGACCCACTGGTCGCCGATGAGGGCGAGCCGCACACCCGCGATCGGGCCGCTGAAGGGCAGGCCCGAGATCTGCGTCGAGGCGGAGGCCGCGTTGATGGCCAGCGCGTCGTAGAACTCGTCGGGCGCGATGCTCAGCACCGTGATGACGATCTGCACCTCGTTGCGCAGACCCTCGACGAACGAGGGGCGCAGCGGGCGGTCGATGAGCCGGCAGACGAGGATCGCCTCGGTCGAGGGGCGGCCCTCACGACGGAAGAACGAGCCGGGGATCTTGCCCGCGGCGTACGAGCGCTCCTCGACGTCGACCGTCAGCGGGAAGAAGTCGAAGTTCTCCTTGGGCTGCTTGCTGGCGCTGGTCGCGCTCAGCAGCATGGTGTCTTCGTCGAGGTACGCGGCGACTGCGCCCTGCGCCTGCTGCGCAAGACGGCCGGCCTCGAACCGGACCGTGCGGGTGCCGAACTTGCCGTTGTCGAGCACGGCCTCGGCGAACTTGATCTCGGGACCTTCCATCGAGGTCTCTCTCCTTTGCTTGCCGCGCGCCTGCGCGGCATCTTCCGGCCGCGCCCGGACGGGCACGGCGACGAACGCGGGAGCAGGAGCGGGCAGGAAGGGACTCGACGGATCGATTCGAAGAATCAGGTCGCCGGGTGTCTGCTCTGGTCAACAGTAGAAACGCTCGGTACCCGGATGCCGCAGCATCCGCACCGCCCATCACCACCGTGGACCAGCTTCGAGCCGGCCTGCTCCGGTGAGGCTCACCGCCTTGGCGGATGAACCTCGAGCTCGTTATTGAGTTGTGGCGCCTCGGACGAGCCGCCGGTCGCCCGTTCGAACGGGAGCGACCGTCGCGATTCTAGCACCGAGGGTTCCGACGAGCGGGAGCACGACTCGCGTCAGTAGCGTGCAGCATGCCCGAGCGCAAGCCTGGTCAGCCGCTCGGGGCGGGCGTTGACTGTTGAAGGGGGCAAGCGAACCGGGGGCCGAGCAAGGAGGAACCATGTCAAGCATCGCCCGTGTCACAACCATTACCAGCCGGTCGACCGTGAGCTTCGAGGACGCCGTCCGCAGCGGGATCGAGCGCGCGAATGAGACCTTGCGGAATATCGAGGGCGCGTGGGTCAAGGACCACACGGTGAAGATCTCGGATGGCGTCATCACCTCGTGGCAAGTCGTGCTGGAGGTCACGTTCGTGCTCGACTCCTGAGCACGGACGAACTCCGATCCGCCGAGCGGCGGACGGGGGCGGCCGCCGAGCACCTGTGCAGCTCGGCGGCCGTTCCCATGCGAGGCGTCCGAAGTGCGGCCGAGTTCCCTCGGCCTCAGTTGGGCTGGAAGCCGCCGACCGGGCTCAGCACCGAATCGAATCCGAAAGGATCGCGCGGCGCGGACGAACGCTCCGACGCCTCGACGAGAGGCGCCAGCTCGCCAGCGGCGCGGGCGATGCGATCGGTGAGGGCGCTCTGCCCTCCGGCGCCCGCCTCACCCCAGTCGTCGGTCGCGGCGAACACTCCGGTTGGCAGGACGATCGCGCGCAGGTAGCTGAACAGCGGGCGAAGCGCGTGGTCGAGCACCAGCGAGTGCCTGGCCGTGCCCGCAGTGGCACCGATGAGCACCGGCATCCCGGCGAGCGAGGCTGGATCGAGCACATCGAAGAACGACTTGAACAGCCCGCTGTAGCTCGCGCTGAAGACGGGGCTCACCACGATGAGGCCGTCAGCGCCGGTCACGTCTGCGATGACCGCCTCGAGCTTCTCGCTCGGGAAGCCAGTGAGCATGTTGTTCGTGATGTCGCTCGCGATGTCGCGGAGCTCATGCGTGGATGTCTCCACCTCCACGCCCCGCTCTCGCAGGACGTCGGCGCTTTCCAGCGCGAGTCGATCGGCGAGCATGCGGGTCGACGATGGTTTGCCGAGGCCGGCAGAGATGACGGCGATTCGTTTGGGGGTGTTCATTCGCGGGTCTCCTTCGCTCACGTCGCTCACTCTGCGGATGCGGCCGTCGTGACGCCCGCGCTCGCGTCGACCTGCTCGGCCTTGAGCGCCGCCTGCACGCGAGCGGCGTGAGTGGGTGCGTCGGGCACGTGCGAGGGCCGGTTCTTGGCGAACTCCCTGCGCAGCACCGGCACGACCTCTTCGCCCAGGATGTCGAGCTGCTCGAGCACCGTCTTCAACGGAAGACCCGCGTGGTCCATCAGGAACAGCTGCCGCTGGTAGTCGCCGACGTAGTCGCGGAACCCGAGCGTGCGGTCGATCACCTGCTGGGGGCTGCCGACGGTCAACGGTGTCTGGGCGGTGAACTCCTCGAGGCTCGGCCCGTGACCGTACACCGGGGCATTGTCGAAGTAGGGGCGGAACTCGCGCACCGCGTCTTGAGAGTTCTTGCGCATGAACACCTGGCCGCCGAGACCGACGATCGCCTGGTCAGCCGTGCCGTGGCCGTAGTGCTCGAAGCGCTGCCGGTAGAACCCGACCATCTTGGCGGTGTGCGAAGCGGGCCAGAAGATGTGGTTCGCGAAGAAGCCGTCGCCGTAGTAGGCGGCCTGCTCTGCGATCTCGGGACTGCGGATGCTGCCGTGCCAGACGAAGGGCGGAACGCCGTCGAGCGGGCGAGGCGTTGACTGGAAGCCCTGAAGCGGGGTGCGGAACTTGCCCTCCCAGTCGACGAACTCCTCACGCCAGAGGCGATAGAGCAGTCCATACTTCTCGATCGCGAGCGGGATGCCCTGCCGGATGTCTTCACCGAACCAGGGGTACACGGGGCCGGTGTTGCCGCGGCCCAGGGTGAGGTCCATGCGACCGCCCGAGAGATGCTGCAGCATCGCGTAGTCCTCGGCCAGCCGCACCGGGTCGTTGGTGGTGATCAGCGTGGTGGCCGTCGAGAGGATGATGCGTTCCGTCTTCGCCGCCAGCCAGCTGTTGATCGCGACCGGACTCGACGGGAAGAACGGCGGGTTGTGGTGCTCCCCCATCGCGAAGACGTCGAGGCCGACCGCTTCGGCGTGCTGGGCGATCGTGAGCAGGTTCTGCAACCGCTCGGTCTCCGTGGGCGTGATGCCGGTGGTGGGGTCCTGGGTGATGTCGCCCACGCTGAAAATGCCGAATTGCATGTGCATCGGTTCGTGCTCCTCACGCACCCTGGTGGCGCGATCGTCTGGTCGGTCCTGGTGAGATTCTATGCATTCGCATGAACATTAGGCCAAACAGCGACCTCCGCCTGAGTATTCCCACCGAGGCCCAAAAGGATGCGACGAGGGCGCTACCGGAGCGCGAAGCGGCGACGTAGCGTGAAGGCACTGGTCGCGATGCCGCGCCCTTCCTCGGACACCGCAGGGCCTCGCGACGCCCCGACAAAGGCGCGCCGATCCGGTACGCCGACAAGGAGGATCCATTGCTCCCAGTGCTTCCCTCAGCCGCCGATCTGCGCGACCTGACGAACCACCGAGACCAGCCTCTGGTCTCGATGTATCTGCCCAGTTCACCGATGCCCCGCGAGACCGACAATACGAGGGTGCTGTTCCGCAGCACGGTGGACCAGGCGAAGCGTCGGCTCGCGGCATCCGGTGTGGATAAGGATGTCGTCGAACAGATCATCGCGCCGCTCTCCGAGCTCGAATCGGACAGCGAGTTCTGGCGGCGGCAGGCGCATACGCTCGCGGTGTTCGCCGGAGCGGGCGTGCTGCGCGCATTCCGATTGGTGAACCGCCTGCCTGAGCGCCTATCGATCGGCGACCGCTTCGACATCGGCGCGCTACTGCGCGCGACCACCTTCGCCAATGCCGCCTACGTGCTCGCCCTCACCGAGGGCGATGTGCAGCTCTACGGCATCTCGCGGGAGGAACCCACTCGGAAGCTCGAGCTCGACCTGCCGGACGACCTTCACACGGTGCTCGAGATCGCCGTCAACGAGGGCAGGTTCGACCGCCAGCGCGCCCAGGGCGCCAATGGCGACCGCACGGAGCAGCAGCGCTTCGCCCGCATTGTGCAAGACGCTGTGCTCGAGCGGGTCAACGGCTCAGAGTTGCCGCTCATCCTCTCGGCGAGCCCGAAGTTCGAGTCGGCCTACCGCAGCGTCAATACCTACCCCCATCTGCTGGAGCGGAGCATCGAGCCGAACCCTGAGTCACTCACGGGAGCCGACCTCACCGAGCGAGCCAGGATCGTGCTCGATGAGTTGCACCGCCAGCAGCTCGAGGAATGGCGCCAACGATACGAGCAGTACCGCGACCGCGACTGCGCCACGGGAGACCTCGGCCATGTCGCAAAAGCGGCGGCGGCGGGCGCGGTCGAGGAGCTGATGTTCGACATCGAAGCCGTGGTCGAGGGTTGGATCGACAGCGACGGCGCCCTCCACGTCGATGAGGGTGCGGGCGAGAACGCTGAAGTCGGGGAGGACGCGAGCGAGCTCATGGTCACGGATGCCGGTGCGCACGGCGGTGCGCCGCGGCTGAGCGTGCTCGACGACATCGCATGCCGGGTGCTCCGCGCGAGCGGCCGCGTCATCGCGGCGCGCGCGGAAGACTTGCCGAACGGGTCACCGGTGGCCGCGATGCTCAGATACCCGTTCTGACGGCGCACTGGAGCTTGGAGCGACGGTCATCTCTGATCGTCGCCGCGAGGCCAGCGCCGGGTGCCGTCCCGGCATGCGGTCTCCGAGCCACCGAACGAAAAGAGGCCGTCGCCCGATGGGCGACGGCCTCTTCTTCAAGAAGGTGTCAGCGGCGCAGGCCGAGACGCTCGATCAAGCTGCGGTAGCGGTTGATGTCGACGTCGGCGAGGTAGCCGAGCAGACGACGACGCTGACCGACGAGCAGCAGCAGGCCACGACGCGAGTGGTGGTCGTGCTTGTGGTGCTTCAGGTGCTCGGTGAGGTCGGAAATGCGCTTGGACAGCACTGCGACCTGGACCTCAGGGGATCCGGTGTCACCGGGGTGGGTCGCGTACTCTTCGATGATCGCCTTCTTGGTCGCTGCATCCAGTGCCATAGGTGATCCCCTTCCTGCTTGTTGCGCGGCGCCGGCTCCCCGATGGAGTGGCTCTCTTTATCCGCGGCCGATCAAACGGCAACCCAGAGAGTTTAGCGCACTCGCCGCGCCTCCGGATCCGCTGTGCATCGGCATCCGCCGCCTTCTCGGTGCCACCAGAGCGGGCCACGGTGGGCTGTGACGTCCGAGCAAGAACCAGCACGCAAGGAGCAGACGATGGAGCAGTCGACGAATCAGCACCACGGCGGCAAAGACCCTCGCCACGCCTACTACGAAAGCGGCTTCGCAAAGCAGCAGCAGACGCCGCCCGGCTCGACCGAGGCGATGGATCCGCGTCCCGACCACGGTGAGGAGAGCTATCGCGGCAGCGGAATGCTGACAGGGCGCAGAGCGCTCATCACGGGCGGCGACTCCGGAATCGGACGAGCGGTCGCGATCGCATTCGCCCGAGAGGGAGCCGATGTTGCGATCTCTTACCTGCCCGACGAGCAGCGCGACGCCGAAGACACGGGTCGCCTCATCGAAGAAGCCGGTCGCACTGCCTTGCTGCTGCCCGGCGACCTGCAGGACGAGGCGTTCTGCTCCTCCATCGTGACGCAGACGGTGGAGCGTCTGGGCGGGCTCGACACCCTGGTGCTCAACGCCGGATACCAGCGCAATCGGGACGGGATCGACACGGTGCCGACCGCGGATTTCGAGCGAGTGATGCGAACGAATGTGTTCGCTCCCGTCTTCATGGTGCGCGAGGCGCTCAAGCATCTGCAACCCGGCGCCTCGATCATCGTGACGGCGTCGATTCAGGGATTCAACCCGAGCCCATCGATCTTCGACTACGCCATGACGAAGTTCGCGCTCGTGGGATTCACGAGGGTGATGGCGGAGGATCTCGGACCGAAGGGCATCCGCGTCAACGCCGTGGCACCCGGCCCTATCTGGACGCCGCTCATCCCCTCCACGGGGTGGGACGAGAAACTCGAATCCTTCGGTCAGGACACGCCACTCGGGCGCGCCGGCCAACCGGCCGAGCTCGCGGGCGCCTACGTGTACCTCGCGTCCGACCATGCGAGCTACACGAGCGGCGCGATCCTGCCGGTCACGGGCGGCAAACCGCTCTAGCCCAAGAGCGCAGACCGGTGCCGGAATCGACGCGGTCGTGGGCGTCATCAACGAGTCGGTAGCGTGATCGCATGGCGCTCCTCCGAAAGTCAGCGAGCCCGGGTTCGACACGGCCCGTGGCCCTGGTGACAGGCGCTAGTGCGGGCCTCGGCCTTGAATTCGCACGCCAACTCACTGATCGCGGCTTCGATGTCGTGCTCGTCGCACGGGACTCCTCGCGACTCGAAGCGGTCGCGGCGGAGCTGCGTGGCCGCGGCGGGCGACCGGAGGTGCTCGTCGCCGACCTCGCCTCGCGCGACGGAGTTGACGCCGTTGCACAGCGGCTCCAAGCATCCGACCGTCCAGTGGAGGTGCTGGTCAACAACGCCGGCATGGGCGTGCGAGGAGCGTTCGACCGCACATCGCTCGGCGACCAGCAAGCGCTGCTCGACCTGCTCGTCACGGCGCCCATGCGACTCTCGCATGCCGCGCTGGGCGCCATGCTGCCCACCCGCCACGGCACGATCATCAATGTCGCGAGCATCGCGGGACTCACGCCCCGCGACAGCTACGGTGCCGCCAAGGCCTGGGTCATCAGCTTCAGCCGCTGGGCGCACGTCGAGTATCGCCGCGCCGGCGTCACGGTCACGGTGGTGCAGCCCGGTTTCGTCCGCACCGAGTTCCACGAGCGCATGCGCGTGCGCGACGACACTGTGCCGCGGTGGCTCTGGCTGAAGGCCGACCGGGTGGTGCGTGCCGCATTGCGGGCCGCGGATGCCGGGCGGATGACGTGCACGCCATCGCTGCGGTACAAGGCCGTGGCCGCGCTCGTCAGAGTATTGCCGGCCCGGCTCAGCGCTGCCGGCTCACTGCACCCCCGCTGAACGCGGTTCACCTAGGGGATCTGGCTGCGGTCAGGTGTTGGGGCGTGATTCGCGAGACGTGATCCCGGCTTCAGAAGCGGCCTGGCGAGCCGACCCGGGACCTCCACCGTGAGCCGCGTGAACCGCGAAGCGGGGGCCGATTCCGGCCCCCGCCCCAGGTCAGCGCTCCCGTCCCCCTGAACGCTGTGACCGCCCCCCAGCGGATCTGTGAGTGTCACGCTACTCAGCTTCACCCACGCCACTGACCCCCATTTCGAGGGCCAGAGAACATGGCGTGTCTCGTTTGGAATGCGCCCGACGCGTGGTTCTTCACTCGCGGGTCAGGCCAAGGTCGGCACGATGACAACCTTGCCCCGAGCGTGGCGCGAGTCGAGCCGGCGATACGCGGCCTGAGCGTCATCGAGCCCATGCGCTGAGTCGATGCGCAGAGTCAGCTGCCCGTCGGCGACCTGGTGGGCGAGTAGCTCAAGCCCTGCAGGATCAGCGCGCTGCTGCCCGACACCGCGCACACCGAGGGCCTGAGCGTCTGCGGCGATGGTGTTGATCCGGGCAGCATCCACGCCGAGAGCCAGCGCAGCACGGACGGTCTCCTCGCCCGCGTGGTCGAACACCACGTCGATGTCGTCGGCCGTCTCGAGCAGGCGCTCGGCGAGCCCTGGGCCGTAGGCGATCGGAAGGATTCCGAGCTCCTCGAGATACTCGACGTTGCCGGCGCTCGCGGTGCCGATCACACGCGCCCCGGCGAGCATCGCGAGCTGAGCGACCATGGAGCCCACTCCCCCGGCAGCCGCGCTGACCAGCGCCGTCATCCCAGGCGTGACCTGCTGCGATGCGACGATGTCCAGCGCCGTCTGTCCGACCGATGCAAGCCCGCCGGCACGAGGCCAGTCGAGCTCTGCCGGCTTTCGCGCGATCGAGGTCGCGGGGGCGATCGCGAAGTCCGCCACCCCGCCGAGCCGCACCAGGCCGAACACCTCGTCTCCGGGCGAGAAGCCTGTGACGTCCTCACCGACTGCATCGACCACGCCGGCGGCCTCGAACCCGATGCCGGACGGCAGCGATTTCGGGAGCGACGGCAGGAACTCCCCTCGCCGCACCTTCGAGTCAGCCGGGTTGAGGCCCGCGGCCTCGACCCGAATGCGCACCTGCGAGCGGCCCACTGCGGGAAGCTCCACCTCATCGAGGGCGAGCACCTCCGGTCCGCCGTACTCGTGGAACCGCACTGCTCTCGGCATCCGTCGGCCTCCGATCCACTCGGGGTGCGACTCGCCCGCGCTCACCTCAGAGGGGCGATGTCTCTTCCGAGACTATCCGGAGCCGTTGCGTCGGGCGCGTCATCGCGACATACAGTGACGCGGCGCCGCGCGTGCTCGCCCGGAGGATGCGTCGAGGCTCGGCGAGAACGACCGCGTCGAACTCGAGGCCCTTCGCCGCAGCGGGTGTCAGCACGGCGATCGGATGCTGGAGCGACTCGGTATCGGGCGCGACCAGCGGTCCGAACCTTGCGCGCAGGGCCGAATGCAACTCCGCGAGCAGCGACTCGTCGGCGATCACCGCCAAAGTCCCCGCCGAGTCAATGGCGCGGTCTGCTGCTACCGCATCGAGCACCGATTCGACGAGCGGGCCGGTGCTGCGGAGCACCTCGTGCTCAGCGTCGCGAACCGCGCGAGACGGCGTCACGGGCAGGCCCTGGGCTGTGGCGAAACGGTCCGCGAGCTCGATGATCTGGCGTGGCGTGCGGTAGTTCACGGTCAGCTGCTCGACGCGGAAGTCGTCGGTGAGCGAGCGCAGTGCGGTGCGCCAATCGGATGCCGCGGCGGCCGACGCCGCCTGCGCGATATCGCCGACGATCGTGAAGCTCCGCATGGGGCATCGCCGCTTGAGCATCCGCCATTGCATGGGCGAGAGTTCCTGCGCCTCATCGACAACGATGTGCCCGTAGGTCCAGGTGCGGTCGACCAGCGCCCGTTCCGCGGCGGTCATCCGGGCAGGCGCGTCGGCGAAGCCCTCGGCGAGCGCCTCAGCAGACACGCGACCCTCGACGCCCATGTTGCGGATGGCCTGCTCCGCGTTCTCGAGGTCGCGTCGGCGCTGCTCTTCAGCGGCTCGCCGCTCGGCTCCCGCTTTGACGTCGGCTTCACCCAGGAGTTCGGCCGCTTCATCGAGCAACGCGATATCGGAGATGGTGAGTTGGGATCCGCGCGGCCGGCGCAGCAGCGCGCGCTTCTCCGGCGACCAGCGCTGCGTGATGCTCGCCAGCCAGTTCGGGCGCGCGTAGAGGTCTTCGATCAGCTTCAAGGGTGTGAGCGGCAACCACGCCGTGTTGAGCACCACCTTCACATCGTGCGCGGTGCGCAGGTCTTCGAAGAGCAGCGGCATGTCGCCCTCGTCGACGACGTTGCCTCGCGCTCGCAGTTGAGCCGCGAGCTGGTTCGCGAGGGCTTTGAGAGCCGCGATGTTGAACGTGACCCTGGCGACGTTATGCGGACGCCTGGTGGCCCATGCTTCGCGCATCGCCCGCTCGATCAGCTCCGGAGCGACCGTGAGCCGTTCGCCATTGACGTCGATGTCTTGCGGCTCGCGCGGCACGACCTGGCGGCTCTTGACAGCCCTACGGAGCAGGTCTGCCATCTCGTGCGAGCCCTTCAGCGCAGCGACTTCGGGCGCATCGTCATGCCGCGCTTCGATACCCGGGTAGAGCTGACCCACGCTCGAGAGCACGACGCCCGTCTCGCCGAGCGACGGCAGCACCTGCTCGATGTAGCTCAGGAAGCTGCGCGACGGTCCGACGATGAGAACACCGCTGCGGGCGAGTCGTTCCCGGTGCTCGTAGAGCAGATAGGCGGCGCGATGGAGCGCAACGGCCGTCTTGCCTGTGCCTGGTCCGCCCTGCACGACAAGCACGCCGCGATCCGCGCTTCGGATGATGCGGTCCTGCTCCGCCTGGATGGTCGCGACGATGTCGTGCATGCGACCAGTGCGCTGCGCCGTCAAGGCAGCAAGCAGCGCCGAATCGCCTCCGGCGGTCTCGTCGAGCAGGTCTTCGTCGAAGACATCGTCGGTGATCGATTGAACTGTGCGGCCCTTCAACATGAGATGCCGGCGCGCCCGCATGCCGAGCGGATGAGCGGCGGTCGCCTGGTAGAAGGCGCTGGCCTGCGGCGCTCTCCAGTCGAGCAGCACGGGCTCGCGGTCATCGTCGCGCAGGCCGATGCGGCCGATATAGCGTTCAGCGCCAGACTCAGTTGTCAGCTTGCCGAAGGCCAGCCGCTCATCGACCTCGCGCAACTGCGCGATGCGGTCGCCATAGACCCTCGCGAACGCGTCGCGTTCCGAGCGGTGCTGATGCGTGCCGCCGGGAGTCTGCCTGAGCACTTCCGACAGGGCGTTCTCGGCCTCGTTGCGCACCGCATCGAGGCGCTGGTACAGGGCTGCGACGTAGTCGCGTTCGCGCTCGAGTTCGCGGTTGGTCACACACACCTCGGTTTCGGGAAGGACGACAATTCTATCGGCATCCGGGCCCCTGTCAGCGGTTCGTCTGTTTCAGAAAACCCTTGCCAAACCGCACGGGATCGCACATGATTTAGATACCAACTCGACCCCGGGAGATTCGCAGGCAGTGCCGCGAACACCGGGGTTGAGTGCTGTCTGGGCTGAGTGCCAGCGGGTCAGTGCCGAGTGAGCGGTGTCGGGTCAGCGCCGGTAGGCCGGCGCCTGCAATGCGCGGCGTGACGCCACGACAGCCCGGAGGAGCATCGCCTCGCGCTGCCTGAGTGCCTTCGTGTCGCCCTCGGCGAGCAGTCGCTGGCGCGTGAACGCGAGCTTGGTCGAGTACCCGATGTAGTCCTTCATCTGGCGCGCCAGCCCGTACCCGCTGGCCCAGGTCTGCGCGCGTCGACGGCCCGCCGGCGTTGCGAGCACCACGATCTCGGCCGGATTGAACCATCCGGCATCCGCGTACTCGGAGAGACGGGCGAGGGTCACATTGCGCTCCTGCTTGCGCAGATAGAGCACGAGCCCTACGCCGATGAGGAACAGGGGAACCTGCACCAGGGCGTAGTAGCCGAAGAAGTCCCAGACGAAGTAGAGCGCACCGTTCCAGAAGGCGTGCAGCAGCACCGCGGGCACGAGTCCGACGAGGAAGCCCCCGATTCCGCTCAGGATGCTTCTCGACTTGCTGGCGGCGAAGCCGATGGCGAACCCGGCGAGCGCGGTGAACATCACGTGCGCGAATGGAGACATGAAGCCGCGCATGAAGAACGTAGCGGCGACATCGGCAAGGCCGTCGCCCTCGACCATGACGACACCGAAGTACTGGATGTTCTCGGTGAAGGCGAACCCGGCCGCCGTGAGCGCCGCGTACACGACCCCATCGACGGGGCCGTCGAAGTGGCGGCGGGCGAACACGAACACCAGCAGCACGCCGAGGCCCTTCGCGACCTCTTCGACGATGGGCGCCTGCACGGTCGCCTGGAAGAACTCGAACCGGCCGTCGTCTCCTCCGATTCCGGCGATGACGTTCTGGACCTCGCTGTCGATCAGCAGAGCGATGAGCACTGAGACGCCTGCGCCCCAGAGGAAGGCGAACAGTTGTGCGAGCTTGGGCTCGGGCTCCCAGCGGTCGATCCAGCGCACCGCGAGCACCACGATCACGAGCGGGACGAGCGCCAGCAGGGACGCCGACATGAGGCCCGCGACGCCGAACACCGCGGCGAGATAGCTGAACACGATCAGCAGGGCCACCCCGCCGATGAGCACGCCGATGACACCGGCTGCGATGAGCCACGGGTGCGATTGCGGCCTCTGCGCGAGGACCGGTTGCGCGACCCCGTTGGCTCCCTGGCGCACGTCGAACGGCGCGCTGCGCACCGGTTCGACCGCGGGATCCACCCCTCCAGCGTAGTGATTTTCGTCCGGCTACTATCTGCCCATGGATGAGAGCCGGAGCCCACTGCCCCATGAGACCGAGCCCGAGCGCATCGACCGCAACTGGAACGAGATCCTGCAGGAGTTGCGCGTCACCCAGACCGGCACGCAGATCTTCGCCGGGTTCCTGCTCACCCTTGCCTTTCAACCCCGCTTCGCGGAACTCGACGCATTCGACCGGTATCTCTACTTGGGGGTACTGATCGCCGCGATTGCGAGCACGGTGCTCGCGCTCGCCCCTGTGAGCATGCACCGAGCGCTCTTCCGCCAGCGCGCCAAGCCGATGATCGTGAGATTCGCGAACTTCGCGCTGAAGACCGTGCTCGCGCTCATCTCCCTGGTGCTGATCGGGACGGTGCTGCTCGTCGTCGACTTGGTGACGAACCGCACAGCGGCGATGATCGCCGCGGGAGGAATGCTCCTTCTCGTGCTTGTCGCCTGGCTGCTGCTGCCCTGGATCACCAGGCTGCGGCGAGCGCAGCGCGACTGAGCGCCGCCGCCGGGCGCCGCGGTCGTGACCGACGTACTGTGTCGGCATGGCTGCGGCGCGCGAGCAGACCGTCGATGTCGACGGCAGATCTCTCCGGTTCACGAGTCTCGACAAAGTGCTGTACCCCTCCACCGGCACCACCAAGCGGGAGGTCCTCGAGTACCTCGAGGCGATCGCGCCGGTGATGCTGCCGCACCTTGTCGATCGGCCGGCGACCCGTAAGCGCTGGCCGCATGGCGTGGGCACCGCCGAGGCGCCGGGTGAATCGTTCTTCCAGAAGAACCTCGACCGTTCGACACCCGAGTGGGTTGCACGGGGCACGCAGCAGCACCAGGACCACAGCAACGACTATCCCCTGGTGAACGATCTGCCCACGCTGCTGTGGCTCGGGCAGATCGGCGCGCTCGAGGTGCATGTGCCGCAGTGGCGGTTCGGTGACCGGCATCCGCTCTCGCCCGATCGTCTCGTGCTGGATCTCGACCCGGGCGAGGGCGCCGACATCTCGCACTGCGTGATGGTCGCGAAACTGCTGCGGGAGCGACTGGCCGACCGGGGTTTCGATCCCTTCCCAGTCACGAGCGGCAGCAAGGGCATTCACCTCTATGCCGCCGCGGATGGCAGTCGCACGAGTGACGAACTCACCGACCTCGCGCACGAAGTGGCCGAGCAGTTGGAGGCCGAGCGACCAGACCTGGTGGTCTCCAACATCCGCAAGGCCAAGCGCGAGGGTCGGGTGTTCGTCGATTGGAGCCAGAATCGCGCGAGCAAGACGACCGTGTCGCCGTACTCGCTCCGTGGACGCGCGCGCCCTTGGGTCGCCGCGCCCCGCACTTGGGAGGAGCTCGACGACCCGGACCTCAAGCAGCTCGAGTTCCGCGAAGTGCTCGAGCGCGTCGAGCGAGAAGGCGACCTGCTCGCGAACCTCCCCTGACGCTCCGGTGCCGCACGGCGCGCGCCGTCGGCATCCGCGGCCGAACTGCTCGTGATCACCAACGCCGAGCGGATGCCGACGCCACACGCTCGGGGTAGCGTGCAGCTACGGCCGGCAGCCGCCGCCGTCGCATCGAGGAAGGTGAACACGTGAAGGAATACGACATCAGCGCCGACGAGCAGCGCGAGGTCGACCTCTCGGAGGAGCCGGCCGAGCCAACTGCTCCGCCCACTATCGACCCCGATGAGAAGATCGAGGCCGAAGAGCCGGAGGATGAGGGCGGCGATGACGACGCCCGACCGCTGTGACAGCGAACGGCGCCTGACGAAAACGAAAATGAACGCCCCGGAACCGCTTCTGGCGGTCCGGGGCGTTCGTGCGTGTCGGTGTGGCCGGTGACTGGAGACGGCCCCACCGACACGCAGCCTCAGCGCTGGAGATCCAGCGGTGAATGCCGCGACGCTGGTTCTCAGCGCTGCGCGTCGTCCTGAGGAAGATCGAGCACACCCGTCACGGGCATGATGCCGCTGAGCCGCTCGGGCTGGAGCACACGGGCGACCTCCTCGGCTTCCATCAAACCGGCTTCCACCACCAGGTCGGCGATCGAGGCGTTCGTGGTGAGCGCCTGGTTGGCGAGGGCCGCCGCCGCGGCGTAACCGATGTACGGGGTGAGCGCGGTGACGACGCCGACGCTCGACCCCACCTGCAGGGCGAGTCGATCGACGTTCGCGGTGATGCCGTCGACGCAGTTCAGGCGCAGCGTGTGGCACGCGTTCGCCATCCAGGCCAGAGACTGCATGATGCTCGCGGCGATCACCGGTTCGAAGGCGTTGAGCTGCAACTGGCCGGCCTCGGAGGCCGCGGTGACGGTCGCGTCGGCGCCGATGACCGAGAACGCCACCTGGTTCACCACCTCGGGGATCACCGGGTTGACCTTGCCCGGCATGATCGATGAGCCGGCCTGCAT
This sequence comes from Ruicaihuangia caeni, assembly GCF_040536845.1. Classification (NCBI taxonomy): domain Bacteria; kingdom Bacillati; phylum Actinomycetota; class Actinomycetes; order Micrococcales; family Microbacteriaceae; genus Ruicaihuangia; species Ruicaihuangia caeni. Next base: position 2,181,480 of record NZ_CP159582.1, on the reverse strand, counting down.
CTTGGGCAGGTTGATCTCACCAAGCCCCGCCTGCGGGCCGCTGGAGAGCAGACGCAGGTCGTTGCAGATCTTCGAGAGCTTCGCCGCCGAGCGCTTGAGCGTGCCGGAGAGCGTCATGAAGACGCCGGTGTCGCTCGTCGCCTCGACCAGGTCGGTCGCGGTCTTCACAGGCAGGCCCGTGATGTCGGCGAGGTGCTTGCGCACCGTCTCCGCATAACGCGGGTCGGCCGTGATGCCGGTGCCGATCGCCGTCGCGCCGAGGTTGAACTCGAGCAGGAACGGGATGACCTCGCGCAGGCGGTCGCGGTCCTCGGTGAGCGTGGTGGCGAAGCCGCGGAACTCCTGGCCGAGCGTCATGGGCACGGCATCCTGCAGCTGTGTGCGGCCGACCTTGAGCACACTGCGGAACTCTTCGCCCTTCGCGGCGAACGAGGCGATGAGCAGCTCGTGCTCGTGCAGCATCCGCTGCAGCGAGAAGATCATCGCGAGCTTGATCGCGGTCGGGTAGACGTCGTTGGTGCTCTGGCTGCGGTTGACGTCGTCGTTCGGGTTGAGGTACTGGTACTCGCCGCGGCCGTGGCCCATGAGCTCAAGTGCGCGGTTGGTGATGATCTCGTTGGCGCACATGTTGGTGCTGGTGCCCGCACCGCCCTGAATGACGCCGACGACGAACTGGTCGTGCAGGGCACCGCCGATGATCTCTTCACAGACCTGGTCGATGATGTCGGCCTTCGCAGGCTCGAGCACCCCGATCTCCTTGTTCGCGCGGGCGGCCGCCTGCTTCACCATGGCGAGCGCCTTGATGAGGTTGGGGTGGTTGCTGATGGCTCGACGCGTGATGGGGAAGTTCTGCAACGCGCGGGCGGTGTGGACGCCCCAGTACACATCGGCGGGGATCTGCAGCTCGCCGAGCGAGTCACGGTCGGTCCGAGTCGGCCCGGCCGGGTCGTGCAGCCGCTCGGTGGCGCGCTCGGGTCCGGTCGTCTTCACCAGGCTCTCATCAGGCTCCAGGGACGGCTCGTCGAAGGGCTGCGAGGCCGAGGTCATCAATGCGATCTCCTTTGACAGTGAAACCGGACGCAGTAGCGCGTCCCTCCACTCTGCCCCTTCGCCACCCGGGAGTCATTATCCACCCGGTACAAACGCCCCGGAGGGCGTTGTACGGACCGTATAGGGCTTCCGCAGCCGGGCAGCCGTTGTGCTGCTCGAGCGCTCGAAGGACCCGTCGGATGCCGCGAGCCGTCAGGCGTGCAGTGCCGGCACGATGAGGTAGATGCCGAAGAGCACAGCGGCTCCGCACAGCACCCAGCAGGTGCGCGCGAGCCACGGTCGGCGGGCTGCGTTGCGCACGCCGAGCGCGAAGAGCACGACCACGGCGCAGGCGCCCAGCAATGATGCCGCCGCGACCACGAAGAACGCAGCCCAATCGATCACCGCGCCTCCTCGACGATGTTCGCCTCGGGAACGGGCGAGACAGGCACCGGACGAAGGTTGACATTCTCGTGACCGACCGCGTTGCGTCGCGAGATGAGGTACATGGTGAGAATGAGCCCGACGCCCGCCAGAGCGTCGAGAACGATCCCGATCGTTCCCATTCTCGCCACGAGCTCGGCAAGCCCCGCCACGCAGGCGGAAGCGGGCAGCGTGATGAGCCACGCGATGGCGATCCGGCCCGCGACACGCCAGCGAACGGCTTTCCGGTCGCGTCCCAGACCCGAGCCGATCACAGAGCCGGACGCCACCTGAGTGGTGGAGAGCGCGAAACCCAGGTGCGACGAGGCCAGGATCGTTGCCGTGGTGGAGGCTTCAGCAGCGAAGCCCTGAGGTGGAGTCACCTGCGTGATCCCGGTGCCGAGCGTGCGGATGATGCGCCACCCGCCCGTGTAGGTGCCCAGCGCGATCGCCAGTGCGCAGGTGGCGATAACCCAGAACTCGGGCCCGGTACCGGCTGCTTGCGCGCCGGTGGCGATCAAGGTGAGCGTGATGACGCCCATCGTCTTCTGAGCGTCATTGGTGCCGTGTGCGAGCGCCACGAGCGATGAGGTGAAGATCTGTCCGCGCTTGTAGCCTTCCAGGCTGCCTCGTCCTGCCACACGGTAGGCGAGCTTGGTGGCGATGAACGCGATGACGCCGGCGATCACGGGCGCGAAGAACGCTGGGAGCACGATCTTCGAGAGCAGCACGCCTGCATCGATCGCGTGGAAGCCCACGCCCACGACCGCGGCGCCGATGAGGCCGCCGAACAGCGCGTGCGATGAGCTCGAGGGCAGCCCCAGCAGCCAGGTGATCATGTTCCAGACGATCGCGCCGATCAGTCCGGCGAAGATCATCTCAGGAGTGATGAGCACTCCCCCATCGCCTTCGCGGATGAGCCCGCCGGAGATCGTCTTCGCCACCTCGGTCGACAGGAACGCCCCGACGAGGTTGAGCACTGCCGCCAGCGCCACCGCGAGCTTCGGTTTGAGCGCCCCCGTGGCGATGGGCGTCGCCATTGCGTTGGCTGTGTCGTGGAAGCCGTTTGTGAAGTCGAAGAAGAGCGCCAGCCCGATGACCAGCACGACGACGAGGGAGAGTTCCACCGGGAACGATCATAAGAGCGTCGGGCGACCGAAGGATGCCGGAATCGATCTTCCTCGTTTCAAGCTGCCCCGACGTCGGCTCGCGTCGGTGTTGAGGCGTACCGGCCGACGGCACGCGATGCACGTCGTTCAGGGGCGCCTGGGATACTCGGGAACGCGCCGATGACCGGCGATCGCACCCGAAAGGAACCCAGTCATGCCCCTGCTCGGACGCTCCGACCTTGAGATCTTCCCTCTGGTGCTCGGCGGGAACACCTTCGGGTGGACCAGCGACGAGGAGACTTCGTTCGCCGTGCTCGACGCGTTCACTGCGGCCGGCGGAACCATGGTCGATTCTGCGGACGGCTACTCGCACTGGGCGCCCGGCAACACCGGTGGCGAGTCGGAGACCGTGATCGGCAAGTGGCTGAAGTCGCGGGGCTCGCGAGACGCGCTGCAGGTCGCGACGAAGGTCAGCACGCATCCGCAGTTCAAGGGACTGGCTCCCGACAACATCGCCAAGGCCGCCGACGCGTCGCTCGCACGCCTCGGCACCGACTACATCGACCTCTACTACGCCCACTACGACGACCCGTCGGTTCCGCTCGTCGAAGCCGCGGGCGCGTTCGACGCCCTGGTCAAGGCCGGCAAGGTGCGCCACATCGCACTGTCGAACTTCACTCCCGAGCGAATCGATGAGTGGTTCGATGTGGCCGAGCAGCACTCGTTCGTCAAGCCGATCGCGCTGCAGCCGCACTACAACCTGCTCGCGCGCGAGCCGTTCGAGTCGAGCTACGCGCCGCTCGCCGAGCGACACGGTCTCGGCGTGCTGCCCTACTTCAGCCTGGCCGCCGGCCTGCTGACGGGTAAGTACCGCAACGCCGCCGATGTCGAGGGCGCTGATCGCGCGAGGCAGACGGCCAAGTACATGAACGACCGCACCTTCGGCGTGATCGACACCCTGGTCGAGGTCGCAGCGTCGGTCGATGCGGAGCCGACCGCCGTCGCTCTCGCATGGCTTCGTTCGAAGCCGGCGGTGGCGGCGCCGATCGCCAGCGCACGCCACGTCGGGCAGCTCGACGCCGTACTGCGCGGAGCGACTCTCGAACTCCCGGCCGATGCACTGGCACGCCTTGACTCGGTGTCGGAGGGCATCGCAGCAGCCTGAGGTCGCTGCGCCGGCGCCGAGATCAGGCGCTGGCGCTGTCAGGCGCCGGCGGCGAAGGCCGCGAGCGCACTGCAGAGCGCCGCTGCGTCGTCGACGTGGCACAGTTCGCGAGCGGAGTGCATCGACAACAAGGGCGCACCGACGTCGACCGTGCGGATGCCGAGCCTCGTTGCCGTCAGCGGCCCGATGGTCGAACCGCACGGCACCCCGTTGTTCGACACGAATTCCTGGTACTTGACACCCGCCGCTTCGCACACTCGCGCCCAGAGCGCGGTGCCGTGGGCGTCGCTGGCGTAGCGCTGATTCGCGTTGAGCTTCAGCAACGGGCCGCCGCCGGCGCGCGGCTGATTGTCAGGGTCGTGCTTCTCGGCGTAGTTGGGGTGCACCGCGTGGCCGGTGTCGGCCGACAGGCACCACGAGCCGGCGAGCGCCCGCGCGCGCTCTTCGCTTCCCCCTCCTCGCAGAAGCACGATGCGCGTGAGCACGTCATCGAGGAAGGGTCCGCTCGCACCCGAACGGCTCTCAGACCCGAGCTCCTCATGGTCGAAGGCTGCGAGCACGCTGATGTGATCCAGGCCCGAATGCTCTTCGAGGAGCGCCCGCACACCGGCGTGAACGGACACCAGGTTGTCGAGTCGGCCGGCCGCGAACAGCTCGCCCTCCGCTCCGAACCTGGCGGGGTGCGCGGTGTCGGCAGTGAGCAGGTCGAACCCGACGACATCATCGCGGAGCACGCCGACTGAGCGCGCGAAGCGCTCCAACAGGTCACCCTCGCTACCCGTGCCCCACACGGGCTGCACATGACGCTGCCGGTCGAGGGTCAATGCCTGATTCGCATCCCGATCGAGATGGATCGCGAGCTGCGGAATACGCAGCAACGGCCCGGTGCGCACCAGGTGCTCGGCACCGCCACGGGTGACGATCCTTCCCGCCAATTCGAGTTCGCGGTCGAGCCAGGAATTGAGAAGCGGCCCGCCGTAGACTTCGACACCCGCCTGCAGCCAGCCGTGCCGCGCGTTGCTGGGGTTCGGTTTCAGCTTGAACCCGGGCGAGTCGGTGTGAGCACCGATGATGCGGAACGGCGCCACCGGGTCCACAGTCTCGGGGGTGCGCCACGCGATGACGGCGCCGTCCCGGATCACCACCGCGCCGGGTGCCGACGCGATCCGCGCCGCCTGCGCGCTCCAATCTTCGTGCTCGAGCAGCCGCACGAACCCGGCTGCCTCAAGCCGCCTCGCGACTTCGGCGGCGGCGTGGTACGACGAGGGAGACGCCTCGATGAACGCGGCGAGGTCATCGGCATAGGCCACCGCAAGGTCGCGCATGTCGTTCTTGCGGTGATGTCCCGCCGCATTCGCGGCGCTCACGCGGGTGGCTCTTCTCCGCCCAGGACGGTCTCGAGCACCGAGACGAACTCCGGGTCAGTCGGTTGCACCTTTGGGCGCACTCGCGCTGCAACCGTGCCGTCGGCGCCGACCAGGAACTTCTCGAAGTTCCACTGGACGTCGCCAGCCGTCCCCGCTGCATCAGGCGCGCCCGTGAGCGCCGCGTACAGCGGATGCCGGTTATCGCCGTTGACGTCGATCTTGCTGAACACGGGGAAGCTGACGCCGAACTCGGTGCGGCAGAACTCTTGGATCTGCTCGTCGGTGCCGGGTTCCTGCTCGCCGAATTGGTTGCACGGGAAGGCGAGCACTTGAAGTCCGCGCTCCCCGTATTCGCGTTGCAGCTGTTCGAGGCCCTCATACTGCGGCGTGTTGCCGCATTCAGAGGCCACGTTGACGATGAGCAGCACCTTCCCGCGGTGCTCCTCGAGCGTGATGTGCGAGCCGTCGGACTTGCGGATGGGGACGTCGAAGGGCACGGTGACAACGCTCATGCCTCGAGCGTACCCAAGGGGTCAGGCCGCATCTGCCTCGGGCTGGCCGGGTGGTTCGCCGGAGGGGCGGCCGGTTGCTGAATGCCGCCCGGTCGCGCCGGGGTCGTGGACGGGTGGGACAGCGTCCGGCTGGTCGAGCACGCTCCAGCCGTGAGGAGTGACGTTGATGCGCAACGTCGCCGGGATCTGTTCACGCATCGCCTCGACGTGACTGATGAGCCCGATTGTGCGGCCGCCTGCGCGCAACCCGTGGAGCGTGCTCATGGCTGTCTCGAGCGTGGCGGCGTCGAGAGAGCCGAACCCCTCGTCGATGAACAGGGTGTCGAGCGTGATACCCCCTGCGCGTGAGGTGACGACTTCTGCGAGGCCGAGCGCGAGCGCGAGCGAGGCAAGGAATGTCTCGCCGCCAGACAGTGAATGAGTGGCCCGCGCCACACCGGTGTGCTGATCCAAGATCGCGAGCCCCAGCCCAGAGGCTGCTCGCCGATACTGCACCTCGTCATCGTGCACCAGCGAGTACCGCGCGTCGGTCATGACCCGGAGACGCGAGTTCGCGGCGTCGACGATGGCCTCGAGCTCGGCGGCGAGCACGTACGCTTCCAAACTCATCTTCCGGGTGTTGGGTTCATCGCCCTTCACGGTGTTCGCGAGCTGGAGTATCCCTTCATAGCGCTCTCGAGCGACGCGCGTGCGTTCGAGCGCCTCCAACGCTTCGTCGGTGAGCCGTCGCGCTTGAGTGAGTTGTTCGGCGCGTGCGCTTTGCGCTGCGACGGCACCATCTCTTGCGGCGCGAGCGACCGCCAGTGAGGACTCGGCGCGTGCTGGGTCTGCCGGTTCGGTTGGCAGATCGCGGAGTTGGGGATCGTCGAGCGTCGCGCGATGGCGGACGACCTCGTCGTCATGCGCCTTGATGCGCGCGCGGGTCTTCTCCAGTTCGGACGGCTCGAGCCTCGCTTCTCGCACTTCGTCCGCTTCAGCGAAGCCGTGGGCCTGGAGACCCTCTTGGAGTGCCCTCGCTGCACGATCGAGCACCGTCTTGCGCTCGGCAAGCGTGGCAGCCGCATCGCGCACCCTCTTGACCGCATCCGCACCGGACACAAGGGCGTGCATGCGTTCTGCGATGGAGGCGTGGTCTCCGCGCCGGCTCTCGATCGCTGCGGCCATGTCGTCATGGCTCCGGAGCGCCGCCTCCTCGGCGGCGACCGCGGCTGTGCGGTGCTCGCGAGCATCGGCCGCGCGCTCCTGAGCCTGCGCGAGTTCGTTCAGGAGCGAATCGAGGGCAGTGCTCTGCGTCGTCACCATCTGCGCTGCAAGACGCGAGGCCTTGGCTCGCTGCTCGGCGGAGGCGATCGCCTCGTCGACACTCGCGAGCGGATCGGCAAGGTCGAGGAATCGGCCTAGCCGTGCTCTCGCTGCCGCAAGCGCTTCGCGACTCGCATGAACGACGGCTGCCGTCTCATCGAGCGCGGCTCGTTCGCGGTCAAGCTGCTCAGTGGCCTGGTCGATGTCGTGTTGCGAGACGGCGTCATCGCTCGGCGCAGCGGGAGCAGGGTGCTCGTTCGATCCGCACACGACGCAGGGAGCGCCGGATTCGAGCTGGGCGGCCAGCTCGGCGGCGTACCCCCGGTACCGGGCTTCGCGCAGCGCGGTGAGTCGCTGTGCTGCCTCGCCGTGCCGTCTGGACGCGCTGAGTTCCTGCTCGACGGCACTCGCGAGTTCAGGCTCCAGACGCTGAACCGCTCGGGCCGCTTCCCGGGTCTCTCCAAGGCGCTCCAAGTCGGCGAGCGCGTTGTCGATCTCGGCAGCGAGGAGCTGGTGAGCGTGGAGTTCGTGACGGATGACGTCGATGCGCGCGGGCAGCGACCGAGCCCGTTCTTCGAGCTGCTCGAGCTCCTGGTCGAGGCGCTCGCGACGCAGTTCAGCGGCAGCCGCCGCCTCTGCCAGCTCTGGCAGGCGGCGCTCATCGGCGGCTGCCGACTCGAGGGCGCCCTTGTCGGCGATGATCAGGTCGAGGAACGGCGCGAGTGCGTCGTGATCACCAGAGAGCACCGCCGCGGCGGTGGCAGCGGCTTCGGGTCTCTGCAAGGCGCGGAGCAATTCTTCGACGACATCGCCCAAGCCCCGGAGCGCTTCGGCGGCGCCGTCGCCGGCAGCCGCCCAACCGGAAGCCGCGTCTGCGTGAGCGATCAGCGTCGGCCACACGCCGGCCGCGCGCTCGGCGCGCTCGACGAGCGCGCGCGACTCATCAGTGCGGTCGGCCAGCGCTTCGAGCTTGAGCAGCGCCGACTCCGCCGCTGCTCGCCGGAGCTGGCGCTCGGCGAGCGTCAGTTCCGCGTCGCGGTGCCGCTCGGCCTCTTCGACCGCGACCGAATGCCGAGCAAGCGCTGCTGCCGCTTCCGCCGCGCGTTCTTCGAACCACTCGATGGCCATCGTGAACCACAGAGTTGCGACGTCCGCCGCCTCGAGGTCCACCGTCTCGCCGTCCGCCGTTTCGCCGTCGGCCCGCTCGCCGTCGGCCTCCGGTGCCTGAACCCGGGCGACGCTGGCCTCAAGCACCTCCGCCGGGCCGGAATCCGCGTCTTCGCACGTGGCTCCGGAACCTGCGTCGGCAGAACGTTCTTCGACCCATCCGGCTCGCTCCAGCAGAGCGGCAAGCTCTTCGCGCCTGTGCTCGACGCTCGACTCGGATTCATCCACCGCTGCCTTCGCTGCTGCGCGAAGGCTCTGCAACTCGGCCTCGAGCTGTTGGAAGCGTCGAGTGCCGAACAGCGTGCGGAGCAATGCCAACCGGTCACTGCTCTTCGCGAGCAAGAACTCCTGGAAACGGTTCTGGGCGAGCAGGATGACCTGAAGGAACTGCTCGCGGGAGAGCCCGATCAGCTCGCCCAGTCTGATGCCGACGTCGCGAGGTTTCGCGGCGATCCCTGTCCATACCCCATCGCGGAGCTGTTCCAGCGTGGCGGTTGCGGCCTGCGTGGTGGTCCCGCCTCCGCGCTTGCGAGGACGCTCGTACTCAGGTGAGCGCGTGACCCGGTAGCGGTCACCGTGAATGGTGAACTCCAGCTCAACGATCGTGTGATCGTCAGCAGCGCAATGGTCGCTACGGAGCCTCGGCTTCGTGCCCTCATAGCGCGGTACCCCGTCGTAGAGCGCGAAGCAGATGGCATCGAGCAGACTGGACTTGCCCGCTCCGGTCTTTCCCGAGATGAGGAAGATGCCGTCGTCTGCGAAGTGCGAGAAGTCGACGACCTGCTCGGTCTTGTATGGGCCGAAACCGGCCAGGCGCAGGCGTTCGATCTTCATGCCGTCGCCTCCCGCGCGGTGAGGCTCTCGAGCACGTCGTTGAGCACTTCGAGTTCGAAGTCGGTGGCGCCCACACCATTGCGCACATGGCGCAAGAAGCCGTCGATGAGCTCTGGATCGGACTTCGCCTGCACTCGGTCGCCGTAGCGACGAGCGTCGTCGGGCGCGATGCGCGCAGGACGGTGGTCAACTCGCGCGCAGTGCGGGAACCGCTGCTGCAGCTTGCGCATCGCGTCGATCGGCCGCACCTCGTCGGTGAGCACCGCGCTGACCCAATCTCCCTCGTGATCGGCGTACTCGGGGCCCTGCATCAGCTCGTCGAGCGACGCTTCCAACGTGCTCAACCGGCGCGGCACCGGGAGATCGAGCCAGGTCACTTCTTGCAGCCCTGCCGCTCCGAGCTCGACAAGCCAGGCGCCGCGAGGTTTGAAGCCCTCGCTGAACGAGTAATGCAGCGGCGCACCGGAGTATCGGACCCTCGGGCTCAGCGTGGACCGCCCATGCAGGTGACCGAGAGCCACATAGTCAGGGCCGTCGAACACCTGGACGGGCACAAGGTCGAGGCCGCCGGAAGTGATGTCTCGCTCGAGTCCGACGGTCTGCTCCTCGCTTCGGCGGACCGCGCTTGCACTGCCAGCATCCGCTCGGCCGATTGACTCAGCCGCGTCTTGCTCGTCGTGACGAAAGGCCACGGCGAAGCAGTGAGCCAGCGCGACTGAGCGACCACCCCGTTCGCTCAGGTCGCGTCGCACCCGCTGCATCAGGAAGTCGAGCGCTTTGGCGTGGGAGCGCGCTGCGCAATCCGGGAACTCGCGGCGCAGCAGGATCGGCTCGGTATACGGGATGCCGTAGAAGTGCACGGGGCCATGCTCATCGTCGATCGTGACGGGCCGGTCGGCTCGGTCGGCCCGCGTGATGACGTGGATACCCCCGAGCGCGGCGAACTGCGATTGGAAGCCGAGCCTGGTCGCCGAGTCGTGGTTACCACTTGTGAGCACGACCCGTGCACCGGCGTCGCGCAATCGGGCGAGAGCCTGACTCAGCGTCTCGTACGCCTCGACCGAAGGGGTCGTGGTGTCGAACACGTCGCCCGCGACCGCCACGACATCGACCTGCTGGGACCGCACGTGCTGCACGAGCGCATCGAGCACCTGAGCGATCGCGGGCAGCGTCGAGTTGCCGTGAAAGCTGCGACCGATATGCCAATCGGAAGTGTGCAGGATGCGCATGCAGCAACGCTAACCGCCGGCACCGACATCCCAGGGTCAGCACCCCGGAGCCGCTCGATCGATACTACAGCCGACCGGCGGCGGTTCAGCGTCGCTCGAGCAGGGTGATGACTTCGTAGTGCCCGGTGTGCGGGAACATGTCGAGCACGCGTGCGCGGACCGGCAGCAGCGACGGCATCCGCTCGAGGTCCTTGGCGAGGCTCTGCGCGTTGCAGCTCGAGTACACGACGTGTCGCACACCACTCCCCTCGAGCCATTCGGCGAGCGTCGAACCGATGCCGCGACGAGGCGGGTTCACGATCACGAGGTCGGGTGCGCCGCTGTGCTCGACGGCGAACGCGGTGGCATCACTGGTGACGAATCGCAGACCCGGCATACTGCGCGCTGCCAAGCGGGCGCTCTCGATCGCCTCGGCGCTCGCTTCGACACCGACGACTTCGCGGCCCGGCGCTCCCGAGTTCGCATCCATGAGGGCGGAATGGAGCGCGAACCCCCCGACACCGCAGTACAGATCCCACACCGACGACGGGCCGACTTCGTCGACCCACTCGCGCGCCTGGCGGTACAGGGCGGCGGCGATCTCCGTGTTCGTCTGGAAGAAGCTCTGCGGACGGAGCATCATGCGGATGCCGTTGACCTCCATCGTGAGCGTCTGCTGCTCGGTCAGCGGAATCTCCTCAGCGCCCTCGACGACCGCCTTGTGCTCCGGCAACAGGTTCGCCGAGGCGACCCGCAGCTGCGGCATCCGTTCGAGCAGTGCCGGGAGATGCTTGCGGATGCGCGGCAGCGCCTCCGTCGTACGCAGCACGAAGCGCAGCAGCAGTTCGCCGGCGGGCGACTCCGTGAGGATGAGGTTCTTCAGCTCGCCGCGGCGACGAGGCACGCTGTACGGCTCGAGCTTCGCCAGCCCGATGAACTCGGCGAGCGCAGGGAATGCCGCTCGCAGTCCGGGCTGCAAGATGCCGCAATCGCGCAAATCGACTCCGGCGCCGCCAGCGTCGAGGATTCCGAGGGTGGGATGCTGCTGGCTGCCACCGACGACCATCTTCGCCTTGTTGCGGAATCCCGTCTCACGACTGGCGACCGGCGGCATCCACTCGATCGTCCGGTGCGCGGCGAGCAAGTGGCGGGCGTGTCGGTCCTTGCCGGCCAACTGCTCGTCGTACGACTGGCCCATCAGCGTGCAGGAGCCGCACACGGCCGCATCGAAATAGGCGCACTGCATGGCGCGGCAAGTCTACGCGGGAACGAGAGGTAGGAACCTTGGCGCCGTAGAAGCGAGCCGACACTGATCGCGACCGGGCCGGGCCCGATCGTCGACGAAGGCTGAGAGCAGTCCGATCGTCTGCCGCGACTACGTCGAGAGCCCCTTCGCGCCACTCCCCTGCCGCGAGTAGCCGATATATCGTTTGCTATCGCTAAGGCGACACGACGCCTGGGAGGTTGCCATGGACCGTTCATATCCGGGAGACCGCTTCGGCGGCCGCCGTCGCACCCCAGGAGGAGGCCGAGCCGGAGGCGGCAGCGGACTCTGGGAGGCGATGGAGCAGTTCCGCGATGCGTTCGAGGAGCGCGTCGGCACTCGCATGGGGCGCGGTGACGTTCGTGCGGCGATCCTTTCGCTGCTGGCGGAGCAGCCGATGCACGGCTACCAGGTGATCAACGAGATCGAGAAGCGCAGCCACGGCATGTGGAAGCCGAGTCCCGGTTCGGTGTATCCAGCCCTGCAGCTGCTCGCCGATGAGGGCCTGGTGACGGCGGCGGAAGCCGACGGCAGGAAGACGTACTCGCTGACCGAGGCGGGGCGCGCGGTGGCCGAGGACGCGAACGATTCGGCGCCATGGATGATGTCGGGCATGGGGCACGCGACGCATGGCGCCGCTATTCCGCGAGCGGGTTCCAAACTCGCGCAGGCCGCCGCGCAAGTAGCGCGCCACGGCACGCCCGAGCAGGTGAACCAAGCGGTCGCCGTGCTCGATGAGGCCCGGCGTAGGCTGTACTCGATCCTCGCCCAAGACTGACCGCGCGCCGCGCACCCGTCGGCGTCAAGGAGTTCCGATGGCCGACGTGAGGCAGATGCGCGCCCGCTACCGGCGGCTCCTGCGGTTCGCCTTGCGGTACATGATCGAGGCCTGGTGGTTCGAGCTCGTTCTGCCGCGGATCGGATTGCGCGGCCCCGCCGCTCGCGGACGCCAAGCTCGGCTTCGGCGAATCGCTCGGAACTTCAGGGTGCTCGCCGTGGCGCTCGGCGGCCTCATGATCAAGGTCGGCCAATTCATGTCGTCTCGACTGGATGTGCTTCCTCCCGAGATCACCAAGGAGCTCGAGGGGCTTCAAGACGAGGTGCCTCCGGAGGAATTCGAAGCCATACGAGCTCTGGCAGAAGCCGAGCTGGGGCTGCCGCTCGAGCGCGCCTACGCCTACTTCGATCCGACACCGCTCGCCGCAGCCTCCCTCGGGCAAGCGCATCGCGCTCGCCTGACGGCAGCTGCGGCTGACGACACCGGCTTCAGCGACGCGGTCGTGAAGGTGCAGCGACCCGGTATCGAGGCGATCATCGCGGTCGATCTCGCGGCGTTGCGCAAGGTGGCAGGGTGGCTGCAGCGGGTGCGGCTGGTGTCGAGCCACGTTGACGCTCCGCGGCTCGTGGAAGAGTTCGCAAAGACCAGTCTGGAGGAGGTCGACTACCTCCACGAGGCACAGAACGCCGAGCGTTTCGCTGCCGCATTCGCGGACGACGAGCGAGTCCAGGTGCCCGCCATCGCTTGGGAGCGCAGCACCCGGCGCGTGCTCACGCTGCAGGACGTCACCGCCATCAAGATCAACGATGTCGAGGCACTGCGCGCCGCCGGCATCGACCCGTCTGCGGTAGCGAGGGACTTCGCGCCTGTGATGCTCGACCAACTCTTCATCGACGGCTTCTTCCACGCCGATCCGCACCCGGGGAACCTCTTCGTCACACCGGTGCCGGGCGGACCCGACGTCGAGGGCCGTCGCTGGACCCTCACCTTCATCGACTTCGGAATGATGGGCGAGGTCTCCGACTCGTTGCGGCAGGGCCTGCAACGGTTCCTCATCGCAGTGGCCGCGCGAGACGGCCGGCAACTCGTCGAGAGCATCCGCGCCCTGGGGGTGCTGCTGCCCGGGGCCGAGACCAGGCAGTTGGAGCAGGCCCTGACGGCGCTGTTCGCACGCTTCGGCGGCATGGGATTCGCTGAGCTCAGACAGGTCGACGAGCGCGAACTCCGGAGATTCGCGATCGAATTCGGCGACACCATGCGCTCACTGCCGTTCCAGCTGCCGGAGAACTTCCTGCTCATCATCCGAGCGATGTCGCTCACGTCAGGAATGTGCAGCGGGCTCGATCCGACATTCAACATCTGGAGCGCTGTCGAACCCTACGCTGCCCGCTTGCTGCGGGAGGAGGGGGGCGGAGCGGTGCGGCAGATCGCATCGGACGCGCTCGACGCAGCCCGGACGCTGGCCTCGCTCCCCCGCCGGATCGACTCCCTGACGGACCGGTTGGAGGAGGGTCGGCTCGCGATCGAGGTGCCGCGCCTCGAGCAGCGGGTTCGCGCGCTGGAGCGCATGGGGCGCCGACTCGTCTCGGCCGTGCTCTTCGCGGGGCTGTTCGTCGGAGGCATCCTGCTGCGCAATGACGACGACGATGTCCTCGGCTCGGTGCTGATGCTCGTGTCCGTGCCGCCACTGTTGCACGCCGTCACTGCCGGGCTCGTGAGACGGCGCCGCTCGGACTAGCGCTTGCGGTGCAGATGATGGCTAGGTCGCAACGGGAGGCGTTCGAGCCGCTCAGCGCCGCCGACGCGTCGAACATCGCCATCGACGCGCCTGACCAAGTGAATGCGTTCCTCATGGCCGGCGTGCTCGCACCGGGTGGACCGGCGAGCACTGATGGCACGGTGGACATGGCCGCGCTCCGACGACTGCTCAGCGAACGCCTGCGTGCAGTGCCGCGGATGGCGCAGCGGGTTGCTCGGCGCCGTTCGAGGCTGGTGTGGGAGCCGGCGACGCTCGATCTCGTTCGGCACGTGCGCGAAGTCGACCCCGTTGAGGGCCTGCCCGGTTTTGAGCGCTTGTGCGCCGCGCTGATCGTCGAACCGCTCGCCACGGACCACCCGCTGTGGGAAGTGCTGGTCGCTCCCGGCGTCGCGCCGAGCCGGTCGGGAATCGTGGTCCGCATCCACCATGCGATGGCAGACGGAATCGCCGCCGTGCGGCTCGCGCAAGCCCTGCTCGACCCGACACCGGCGACCAGCAACCGCGAGGTGATGCATCCGCCGCAGCCGGGCCCCGCACTCGGCAACTCTCCATCACGCCGTGCCGCGCGAGCGAAGCTCAAGACGCTTGTCTCGGCGGTGCAACGCACCGCCGCGATGTTCCGCACGGCCGTGCCTCGCACTTCCCTACTCGGGCCGCTCGGAGCCATCCGCACGATCGCGTTCGCCGACGTGGAGTTGCAGCCTCTCGCTCAAGGAGCCGCTTCGGTGGGCGCCACACTGAACGACGCGCTTCTAGCCGCAGTGGGCGCCGGTGTTCGGAGCGCACTCCTCGACACGGGTGAGGATCCTCCTGCAACGCTCCCGGTCAGCGTTCCAGTCGCTCTCCCAGATCGAGGCGGCTCGGGAAACGCGGTCGGCGTCATGGTCGTGCCCTTGCCGATGGCGGAAGCAGCGACCGAAGTCCGACTCAGCGAGGTCGCGGGGCTCACACGGGCCAGGAAGACCGACGCCAGGTCGCGTGGAACCCTCGAGATCACGCGGATGCCGTTGACCGCACGCATTTTCGCGCGTTTCGCCCGGCACCAGCGCATGGTCGCACTATTCGTCACGAACGTGCCCGGCCCACGGGATTCCCTCTCCCTCGGCGGTGCTCCGCTGGAGCGGATCTGGCCCGTGACAACCCTGCAGGGGAACGTGAGGGTGGGCGTATCGGCGCTTTCGTACGCCGGTCGTCTCATGTGCTCGATCCACGGCGATGCAGCTGGCGTGGATGCTCGACGAGTGGCGGCGGGTCTGCAAGAGGAATTCGCGCGGATCACCGGCCTCGCCCAGGCTCCGAAGGATTGACTGCAGCGGGCTCAGCACGGGCAACGCACGGGGGAAACAAAACAGCCGAACCCGCGCTTAGCGAGTCCGGCTGTCCGGGATGTCCTGAGACATCACATTGGTTGCGGGGGCAGTGTGCTGGCTCAGGACATCGTGAACGCATGTCTCAAGACATAGTGAACGCTCCGGCACGCCAGAATCAGCGGTGTCGCGAGCCCGTCTGGTCATCACCGCTGTCGTTGTCGAAGGTCGCTCCCAAGCCGAAGTCGCCCGCACCTACGGGGTTTCCACCGGATGGGTGAGCACCCTCGTGAAGCGGTGGCGCGAAGAAGGCGACACCGCCTTCCAGCCCCGCTCGAAACGGCCGCATCGCAGCCCCACGCAGACCCCGCCCGAGGTGAGCGACCTCGTACTGCGGCTACGGTCGACCCTGTCGACGGCAGGCCTTGATGCCGGCGCGGACACGATCGCCTGGCACCTGGAACACCACCACCACGTCATGCTGTCCCGGGCGACGATCAACCGGATCCTCACCCGCGCCGGCCGAGTCATCCCCGAACCGAAGAAGCGGCCGAAGTCCTCCTACCTGCGATTCGCAGCGGAGCTGCCGAACGAGTGCTGGCAGTCCGACTTCACCCACTACCGGCTCACCGAGCCCGATGGCGCCCCGGGCGAGGACACCGCGATCATCACCTGGCTCGACGACCACTCCCGCTACGTCCTCCACGCCTCCGCGCACCAGACGATCACCTCGAGAATCGTCCTCGACACCTTCACCGCCGCAGCCGACCTGCACGGCTACCCCGCGTCAACACTGACCGACAACGGCCTCGTCTACACCGTCAGGCTCGCCAGCCAGCACCGCCGCGGCGGCCGCACCGCCCTCGAAGCCGAGCTGCGACGCCGCGGCATCACCCAGAAGAACGGCCGCCCCAACAGCCCCACCACGCAAGGCAAGGTTGAACGCTTCCAGCAGACGATGAAGAAATGGCTCACCGCTCAGCCCGCGCAGCCGGCGACCCTGCCCGAACTGCAGCAGCTGATCGATGCATTCCTCCACACCTACAACCAGCACCGGCCGCACCGCTCCCTGCCGCACCAGGCAACCCCGGCCGCGGCTTACCGGGCACGGCCGAAAGCGACCCCGAATCGTGACCGCAGCGCCGACACGCACGACCGGATCCGTCGCGACCGCATCGACGACTCCGGCGTCGTCACCCTCCGCCACAACGGCAACCTGCACCACATCGGCATCGGCCGAACCCACGCCCGAACCCACGTCATCCTGCTCATCCAGGACCTCGAAATCCGGGTCGTGAACGCCGCCACCGGCGAACTCCTCCGCGAGCTCACCCTCGACCCGAACCGCGACTACCAGCCCACCGGCAAACCCAAAGGACCAGCCCGGCCGGCGACAGCGAAATGACAAACGCTCCGAACCCAAAATTGTGGGTTCGGAGCGTTCACGATGTCTTGAGACATCACATGGTTGCGGGGGCAGGATTTGAACCTACGACCTCTGGGTTATGAGCCCAGCGAGCTACCGAGCTGCTCCACCCCGCGTCGTGATTACGAGCTTACCAGAGCGTCTCCCGGGCGTCGAATCGAGCAGACGCGTCGCACGCGCGAGCTCGTCGATGACGACGAAGGGCGGATGCCGGAGGTCACCCCCGGCATCCGCCCTTCACACGTGGGCCCGCTGCTTGCGGCGCCGCGACTCCGACTACTGATCGCCGGACGCGGCGATCGCACGCTCCAGCGCGTCCTGCAGCCGCTGATCGGCCTGGGCCGCAGCAACGAGATCGTTGCTCGCGTAGGCGGCCTCACGGTCGCGGAGGGCCTGAGCCGCGTCTTGCAGCGCCTGGTCGAGCTCAGTGCTCGGCTGTGTCGGCGTGCCGGGCTCGGCAGGCGTGCCGGGCTCGGTCGGCGTGCCGGGGGTCGTCGGCTCAGCAGGCACATCGCTGTCACCGGCGGGGGCGCCTGAGTCGCCGCCGAACAGGGCATCCAGCGCCGCGTCGAGCGTGTCTTCGAAGGCGATGCCGTCACCGAAGGCGACCAGCACCTTCTGCAGCAGCGGGTACGCCGTCTCGGTCTTCGACTTCACGTAGACCGGCTGCACATAGAGCAATCCGCCGCCGACGGGCAAGGTCAGCAGGTTTCCGCTGAGCACCTCGGTCTCGCCCTGTCGCAGCAGGTTGAGCTCTCGCGACACGGTCGGGTCGGCGTTGAAGTTCGCCTGCACCTGACCTGGGCCGGGCACCGTGTTCTGCTTGGGCAGGTTGAGCAGGGTGAGCTTGCCGTAATTCTCCGAGATCTCGCCCGGTGTCGACCCGGCATCCGCGTTCACAGAGAGGTAGCCGAAGAGCACGTTACGAGTCGACTCGGCCGTGCCTCGCGGGATGAACGTCGAGTAGAGGGAGAACGCGGGCGAATCCTCCCCCGGCATCTGCATGGTCAGGTAGTACGGCGGCTGCAGCGGGGGGTTCTGCCCCGTGGCCGTCGGCTCGTTCGGCGCGACCCACGCGTCGTTGTTCGAGAAGAACGTGGTCGGGTCGGTCACGTGATAGGTGCCGAGGATCGAGCGCTGCACCTTGAACAGGTCGGCCGGGTAGCGCACGTGCGCCATCAGGTCGGCGCTCATATCGGTGATCGGATGCAGCGACGAGGGGAAGATCTTCTGCCAGGTCTGCAGCAGCGGATCCTCCTCATCCCAGGCATACAGGGTCACGCTGCCGTCATACGCGTCGACGGTCGCCTTCACCGAGTTGCGGATGTAGTTGATGTCGTCGAACGCGACCACGGGACGCGGTGTGTTCGTGTCGGCGATCACATCGGAGAGCTGCTCCACCCGCGAGTACGGATACGACGCGCTCGTGGTGTAGCCGTCGACGATCCAGACCAGCCGGTCGTCGACCACGGCCGGATACGCGTCATTGTCGAGAGTCAGATACGGCGCGACCTTCTTCACGCGGTCGCGGGGGTTGCGATCGTAGAGGATCTGAGACTCGGAGTTCACCGCGTCGGAGAACACGATCTGCTCCGACTGGAACTTGATCGCGTACACGAGCTGGTTGAAGAAGTTGTCGAGCTTCGGACCGCCGTCGCCCTTGAACGTGGTGTTCGCGTCCTGCGAACTCTCCTCATCGGCACCGCCGGCCGGGAAGTCGAACTCGACGGGAGCACTGCCCTCGGGCGCGCCGACAATCGAGTACAGCGGCGACTGCTCGCCGAAGTACACCCGCGGCTCGTAGTCGCCCAGGGCACCGGTCGAGGGGATGTCGGCCTCGAGGAACACGGGCTGCCCATCGACCGAGCGCTGGTTGCCGTAGGCGGCGACCACTCCATAGCCGTGGGTGTAGACGACCGTGTCGTTGTACCAGTTCGACTCCGACAGACCGCGCTGGTTGAGCTCACGCACCGCGATGACGGTGTCGGTCACCTTGCCGTCGATCTCGTAGCGGTCGACGTCGAGGTGGTTGGCGAAATCGTAGTAGTTGCGGAACTGCTGCAACTGCCCGAACGCATCGCTGACGAGCGCCGGGTCGATGATGCGGATGTTCGCGGTGGTCTGAGCGTCGGTGCGCAAGGCGCCGGGCTCAGCATCCGTCACTGCGTTGTAGCGAACCTCCTGCACATCGGAGACGCCGTACGCGGCCCGGGTCGCGTCGATGTTGCGCTGGATGTACTCGGCCTCGACGACACGCTCGTTCGGGTCGACCTGGAAGCGCTGCATGACGAAGGGGTAGCCGACCCCGACCACGAGGCTCGCCACGATGAGCAGCGCAGTGCCCACGATGGGAAGTCGCCACCGGCCGATCACCGCGGTGACGATGAACAACACGGCGACGAGCCCCGCGATGATCGCGAGAATGGCTCGGCCGGGAATGATGGCGTTCACTTCGGTGAAGCCGGCGCCGGTCTGCAGGTAGCCCGTGGAGGGGCTGGAGAGCGTGGCGTACTGGTCGAGCCACAGGCTCAGGCCCTGCAGGGCCAGGTAGACAGCGCCCGTGACGGCGAGCTGGACCCGAGCCGTGCGGGAGATGCGCACCTCGCGACCGCTCACACGGATGCCTCCGTAGAGGTAGCTCGTGGCGAGCGCCGCGAGCGCCGAGATCAGCACTGCCGCCGAGGCGAAGCCGACCACGCCGTGGTAGAAGGGCAGGTCGAAGATGTAGAAGCCGATGTCGAGACCGAACTGCGGATCCGTCTCGCCGAACGGCGTGCGGTGCAGCCACTGCAGGGCCACCTGCCAGCGGCTGGCGGCGGCGAGGCCCGCGAAGATGCCGAATACGACCGGCACGACCCACATCGCGAGACGCCGGAGCGGCTCGATGAGTTGCTGATAGCGGTCGAGCTGGGCGTTGAGCTTCGCGTACACAGGGCGCCAGCGGAAGGCGATCTGAATGCTCACCCAGACAGGCAGCGCCATTCCCAGGAAGCCGATCGCGAACATCACGGCGGTCGCTATCCACTCGGTGGTGAGCACCGGGAGGAAGCCGAGCTGGTTGTACCAGAGCACGTCGGTGTAGAGGCCGGAGAACGCGAAGAACAACACCACCAGCGCGGCGAGCACACCGGCAGTGATCGCGATCGTCCGGCGTGATTTGTTGGCGGGTGGGGATGCTGTTGACGTCAAGACGGCGCTCCAGGCTGCGGTTTACTGCGGTTTAGCGAACTGCGACACTCGGGTGGCTCCCCATCCTATCGACGCCGCATCACGGCTGACCGACAGTTCAGCCAGTGCACACCGGCAGGCCGGCGACATCCCCCGAGGCGATACCACGCAGCGCGTCGAGCGCATCATCGAGCGTGTCGACTCGGAACACCGACAAACCGTGGGGCTCGTTCCCGGTGACCTCGTCGCAGTTCGCCGACGGCGCGAGGAACCATTCGGCTCCGGCATCCCTGGCTCCATACATCTTCTGACGGATGCCGCCGATCGGCCCGACAGCGCCGGTGGCGGAGATGGTTCCGGTTCCCGCCACGGCTTCGCCGCCGTTGAGCGCCCCCGGGGTGAGCTTGTCGATGATGCCGAGGGCGAACATCATGCCGGCGCTGGGACCGCCGACATTCTCGAGCTGGATGTCGACCTCGAAGGGGAACTCGTACTCGCTTCCGACATACACCCCGACCATCGGAGCCGCGGGCTCGGAGTCGCTGAGCTCGGGGCGAAGCTCGACCCGCTGCTCGACACCGTTGCGCCGCACGACCATCTCGCCCGCGCGGTCGGTGCCGTTGTCTGCGATCGCGGCACGCAGGCCGGTGACATCGGTGAAGGTCTCGTCGTTGAAGCTCACGACCACGTCGCCGGCCTGTAGCTTTCCGTCGGCGGGGCCGCCCGGGATGACCTCGGCGATCGTGAGCACGCTCGAGAAGCGGTAGCCCAGTTCGGTCAGTGCCGCAGCGATGGCCTCGCGCTGCGAGTTCTCCATCTCGATGCGGCTTCGCTCGGCGGACTGCTCGCGGGACAGCCCCTCGGGGAACACCGAATCGACCGGCACGACCGAGCGAGTGGGGTCGAACCAGGCTGGCACCAGTTCGATCCAGCTCGGCGGTCGTTCGCGAGTGCCCACCACGCTGACGGTCAACAGTGAGAGAGCACCCTCGGTCGGGTACGTCGGCTCATCGGGGATCTCGATCAACGGCACATCGCCCGCCGGGGTCTCGACCACGCCGAGGGTGTCGAACACCGGACCGGGACGCTCGATCACGTACGGGGCGGGAAGCATCGACAGCACGGCCGCGCTGACCATCCCGATGCCGAGCACGGTCCAGCCGAACCATCCGGAACGCGAGCGGGCGCGCTCAGAATCGGTTCGATCGGTGAAGAGTGCCACGCTGTCCTCGGCTCGAGCGGCCGGCCGCGGCGGGCGCCGCGGGCGCACAGCCGCGAGCACTCAGCCTATGACAATGAGCGAAGCAATTGCGCGGGCGCCGCCCAGGTGCAGCGGCTAGCGTAGAGGCATGGCCGATGATCCCCGGAACGACCCGAGCGAGGAGTTCCGCGAGTTGCTCCGTGCCTTTCTTCAAGGCGATCCCGACTTCGACCCGGCCAAGCTCGCCGGCGCCGCGGGATTGCCGGCCGACCCTGCGCTGCTCGCTCAATTGATGCGGCAGTTGCAGGCCTCGATGCAGTCCGCCGGTGACGAAGGCGTGAACTGGTCCCTCGCCGAGGAGCAGGCGAGCAACCTCGCTACGCGGAGCGCGGTCGTGACGCTCCCCGAGGAGCGCGCGCGCCTCGAGCAGGCGCTGCATGTCGCCGGCCTCTGGCTCGACGAGGCGACGGATGTCGGCGAGCTCCCGACCACGCCGAAGCTCATCAGCCGCGCCGAATGGGTGAAGGCCACCATGCAGGTGTGGCAGCAGATGACCGAGCCGGTGGCCACCTCCATCTCAGAGGCCTTGACCCGAGTGCTCAACGAGCAGGCGCCCGACGAGTTCGCCTCGATGCTCGCCGGTGCGAGCCGCCTCATGCGGAATGTCGGCGGCACGCTCTTCGCCATGCAACTCGGGCAGGTCGTCGGCCAACTCTCGACAGAAGTGGTCTCGGGCGGCGACATCGGCATCCCTCTGCTCGATGAGCAGACCGCGGCCCTGGTTCCCCAGAACGTGAAGGGCTTCGGTGCGGGTCTCGACATCCCCGAGGAGGAGATCGCGCTCTATCTCGCCACTCGGGAACTCGCGCACGCCCGCCTGTTTCGTCACGCCAAGTGGCTGCGACTGCATGTGATCAGCTCGATCGCCGACTACGCGCGCGGCATCCGCATCGATGCGGGACACCTCGAAGATCTCGCCGAAGAGATCGACCCGAGCAACCCGGAGCAACTGCGCGAGATGCTCTCGAGCGGTGCTCTCATCCCGCCGAAGACGGAGGAGCAGACGGCCGCCCTCGCGCGCCTCGAAACCACCCTCGCGCTCATCGAGGGCTGGGTCGATGTGGTGACGACCGCTGCAACGAGTCGACTGCCGAAGGCCGCCGCCATCGCTGAGACCGTGCGTCGGCGTCGAGCGACCGGCGGGCCGGCGGAGTCGGCCTTCGGTGCGCTGGTTGGGCTGGAGCTGCGGCCACGCAGGCTGCGCGAGGCCCTCGCCATGTGGAACGCCGTGACAGCGGCGGTTGGCCCCGAGCGCCGCGACGAACTCTGGGCGCACCCCGACATCATGCCGACGAGCGAGGACATCGACGACCCGGCAGGGCTCATCGCGCGGCTCTCGGAGACCGAGCCCGAGCGCGACGCCATCGACCAGGCCATCGAGGACCTGCTCAACGACGACTCCGGGGATCGCCCGCACGAGGCGTGAGCCGCTGGGCGGACCCTCGTGGTTCACGGCCCGGCGCGTGGCGACGGCCGTCCTCTCGGCTGCCCGGTGGCGCTGCGGAGGGGCCGTCATCCGTGGATGGATTCTGCGCGGAACGGGGACGGCCGGGCATCATCCCGGCATGATCCTGCGAATCGATCCTCGTTACTCCCCCGTGTGGCGCTCCCCGACCGCGCTCCAGTTCGGCACCGAACGGGCGGCGCTCGTGCTCGACGACCCGAAACCGGTTGAAGAACGCCTCATCGCGGCACTCGAGGGCGGCGCGAGCCGAGGCGGCCTCGCCATCGTGGCGCGATCGCACGGTGGGGACGACGCGCTGCTCGACGATCTGCTGCTGCGACTCGAGCCCTTGATGGCGCGTCCTCGGCCGAGCCCCGCATTGCGAGTGGTCGGCGCGGGACCTGTCGCGGCACGCGACCGGCTTGCCGAACTGCTGATCGCCCAGGGCTGCGAGGTGACGGTCGAGCGGCCGCAGGCCCGCGGGGAAGGTCAGGTGCGCGAGTCGGCGTCCACAGCGGCGGTTCGATCACCCGAACTCGCGATCGTCGTTGCCGAGCATGTGATTCCTCCGCTCGAGCACGGTCGGTGGCTGCGCGACGACGTGCCGCATCTGCCGGTCGTCTTCGGCTCCGAGTACGCCAGCGTCGGTCCGCTCGTGGTGCCGGGCGCCACGCCGTGCCTTTACTGCCTGGATCGCCATCGATCGGATGCCGACGCCGCTTGGCCAGCGATCGCGAGCCAACTCTGGGGGCGCGCGAGCCGCACGGCGACACCGCTCGTGACCGCTGAGGCCGTCGCCCTGACCACCAGGGTCGTCGAGCGCTGGCGCGACCGTGCCGAGCAAGCCGCGGGAGCGACCGACACACCTTCAACAGCGGTGCAGTACCTGGTGGAGGTGGCGACGGGCTCGGTCAGCGAGCGTCTGATAGAGCGGCATCCGGAATGCGGCTGCGCAGATCTTGGAGGAAGCGGCTCGGCGAGCGTGACCCCGATCTATGCTGCCCGTCGCGAGCCCAGGAGATCCGCAGCGAGCGCCGCGCGCGCGTGACCCCCACGTAGAACAACCGCCGTTCCTCCTCCACGCCACGCTCATCGCGAGCGTGACTGATCGGCAGCAGCCCCTCGGCCGCGCCGACGAGGTACACGTGGTCCCACTCGAGCCCCTTGGCGCTGTGCAGGGTCGCGAGTGTGACGGCGGCGAGTCCGGGCTCATGCTGAGCCGCCTGGCGCTCGAGCAGGTCGGCGACGAAGTCGTCGAGCGTCGTGCCCTCAGGGGCGTCGTCGGCGAGCCCCATGATCGCGTTCAGCGCTTCCCAGCGGTCGCGGGCGGCGCCCGGTTCCTCCGGCGGATGCTGTGACCAGCCAAGCGGGCGCAGCACGTCGCTCACATGCTTGAACAGCGGCCCCGCCGGGCGCGACAGCGCGTAACCGCGCAGTTCGAGCACGGCGCGTTTGACCTCTGGCAGGTCGAAGAACCGCGTGGAGCCGTGCGTGCGCACGCTGATTCCCGCTGCGGCGAGCGCCGATTCGATGACGGCCGACTGCGCATTGGTGCGCATCAGCACGGCGATCGCATCCGCGCGCTCACCGGCTTCGATGAGCGCGGTGATCCGCGCAGCGATGGCGTGCGCTTCCGCGTGGTCGTTGCGGAACTCATCGATCTCGAGGTCGGAGCTCCCACTGGATGCTGCCTGCGCGGCGCGCTCTGCGGGGTGCAGTTCGAGCGCCCCCGGCCGACCGCGCATCAGCCGATTCGCCGCCTCGATGATGGCTGGCGTCGACCGGTAGTTGCGCTCGAGCTTGACGATCGTCGCATCCGGGTAGCGGGAGCCGAAGCCGAGCAGGTAGTCGCTCGAGGCGCCAGCGAAGGAGTAGATCGTCTGGCTGGCGTCACCCACGACGCAGACGTCGTCACGATCGCCCAGCCACAGTTGCAGCAGGTCGTGCTGGAGGGGCGACACATCCTGGTACTCGTCGACGACGAAGAAGCGGTACTGCTCATGCACATGCGCCAATGCACGCGGCTCGCTCTCGAGCAGACCCGAGGTCACGAGCAGCACGTCCTCGAAGTCCATGAGCCGTCGCTCGTCTTTCAGCCGCTCGTACGCCAGATGCAGGTCGAGCACGGTCTGCGTCGCAAGGTGCGCCGACACCGGACGTGACGCGAGCACGCCCTCGTAGTCGGCCATCGGCATCCGGCGCACCTTGCGCCATTCGATCTCGCCGGCGATGTCGCGGAGCGCGGCCGTGTCGATCCTGATGTTGACCGAGTCAGCAGCATGCGCGAGAAGGCGCGCCTTGCTGTCGATGATGCGTGGCATGCTTCCGCCGATGAACTGGGGCCAGAAGTAGTTGAGCTGAGCCAGCGCGCCGGAGTGGAATGTTCGCGCCGCGACCCCGGTGGCGCCGAGTGCGCGAAGCCGCGAACGCAGCTCGCCCGCGGCACGATTGGTGAAGGTCAGCGCCATGACCCTCGAGGGCGAATACACCCCACTGGCCACGCCGTACGCGATGCGGTGCGTGATGGCTCGGGTCTTGCCCGTGCCCGCCCCGGCGAGCACGCACACCGGTCCGAGCAGCGCACGAGCGGCGAGTCGCTGCTCGTCGTCGAGGCCGCGCAGCACATCGTCGGCCGAGGTGAGGCGCGCGCTCGTCACGGGCGAGAACCGTCTTCGATCTGCGCGCCGTACCAGTGCTCGATGAGTGCACGGGAGATCGAGGAAGGACCGGGAAGCAGCAACTGCGGCAGGGCCGCCGTGAGTTCGTCGCGACTGAACCAGCGAAGATCCAGGATCTCTTCACCGTCGGGGACCGTCGCACCGTTCCAATCGTCGTGCACGCGCGCAGTGAACCCGAGCATGAGCGACGCCGGGAAGGGCCAAGGCTGGCTGCCCAGGTACATGGGTTCGGTCACCAGTACGCCGGTCTCTTCGAAGACCTCGCGTTCCACCGCCGCTTCGAGCGACTCGCCGGGTTCGACGAAGCCGGCGAGCAGCGAATAGCGGTTGTGCTCCCACATCGCATTGCTGCCGAGCAGCAACCGGTCATCGCGATCGGTGACCGCGACGATCACCGCCGGGTCGGTGCGCGGGAAGTGCTCGGAGTTCGTCGGATCGACTCGTACCCAGCCGCCCATGGTCACCGTCGTCGGCTGACCCGAGCGCGGTGAGAACTCGTGGGCCCCATGCCAATTGAAGATCGCGACCGCTTCGGTGAACAGGTTGAGATCACGGGGGCTCAACAAATGAGCGATCGAACGCAGCGCCCCCCACTCGACCTCGAGCCGAGCAGCGACCCCGGCGTGGGGGTCACCGCTGAGCGAGACGCCGAGCACGGGAGTGCCCACCGGCTCGGTGGGTGTCGCAGCGCGGGTGCGGCCAAGGTAGACGACCGGTTCGATCCTCGGCACCGCGGAAGTCGGCAGCAGACGCAGGGCCGCAGCGCCCTGAATGGGCGCCTGCCCGTCCATGACCACCAGCACTCGAGCACTGGGGTCGTTCCACAACCGGTCGACGAGGTCCTGGTCGAATCGCGCCGCATGGTCGCGGTCGACTTCGGAGCGCACGAAGGGCAATCGCTGTGAGACCGATTGCGTCATGCTGTGATCCTGATCCGCGTCGTCGAATTGGCGTGGCGTGGGACGGGCCACCGGGCCGAGCGACCTACCCTGTTGAGCATGGCCAGAACCCATCTCACTCTAGCCGCGGTCGCTACAGCGGCAGTGCCCGGACTCGAGGTGAACCGCGCCGGTGCGGTCGAGTGGGGTGCCAGTGATGATTTCGCCTCGGCCCTGCTGCACACCGACGCGGGCGAACGAGTGGTGCGGGTACCGCGACACCCACATGCCGAATCCGAGCAGTCGCTGGAACTTCTGGCGCTCGCCGCGCTGAGCCAAGGGGTTCGCTCGCGTCTTCCCTTCGATGTGCCGCGAGTGCTCGGGCAGGCGCCGGTCGATGGCACACGCGCAGTCGTGTACGAGTGCGCTGCCGGCACAGCGAAACCGCTGACGGCCTTCCACGTTCCGGATGCCGAGGCCGCCGCACGCGCTATCGCCGCCGTGCACGCTCTGCCCACGAGTTTCGTGGCAGAGGCGGGGCTTCCGGTGCAGGAACCGATCGAGTGCTTGCGGTCGGCGGTCAGTGTGGTCGATCGAGCCGCCGCCACCGGGCTCGTGCCAGCCATGCTGCTCGACCGTTGGGGCAAGGCGACCGAGGACCAGTCGCTCTGGCAGTTCCAGCCGACGGTCGTGCACGGAGCGCTCTCATCGCGGGCGTTGCGTTTCTCGGGCGACACCGTGTCGAGCATCATCTCCTGGCACGCGTTGCGGGTGGCTGATCCCGCACTCGACCTGGCCTGGCTGCTCGCCGCGCGAGGCACGGGCGTCGCCGAGGCCGCGGTCGACGCGTACACCGCCGCTACAGCGGGAGCCGACCGCCAGGTGCGGCACCGGGCGGCGCTGTACGCCGAACTCGACGTGGCTCGCTGGCTGCTGCACGGCACCGATTCGCGCAGCACCGAGGTCGTGGACGATGCCGTGCAGATGCTGTCGACGCTCGTCGACCACGTGCAGGCCGACGTGATGAATCCGATCGGGCCCTCGACACAGCCCATTCCGACGGTCTCGGAGGTCGAGGCGCTGCTCGACCAGGCCGAGCGCGCTCGGAACGCGGGCTGACGCCGGCTCAGCTCGCCGCCTCGCGCCACAGCCGCGCCAGTTCCTCCTCGTCGAAGATGCGCTCGGGCTCGATGACCCGGTCGTCGCTGACGTAGTAGAAGGCGGCACTGATGCAAGAGAGGTCGATGTCGCGCCACTTCGCATAGGCGAGTCGGTACAGCGCGAGCTGCAACTGCCGGCGCTCCAAGTCGGCGGCGTCGCGCGGAGCCTTGCCTGTCTTCCAGTCGACCACCTGGTAGGTGCCATCGGGCTGCTCATAGACGGCGTCGATCTTGCACACGATGACCTGCCCGTCGAGCACCAGGTGGATCTCGCGCTCCACCTCGATCGGCGCACGGTCGCCCCAGGCCGAGCGCTCGAAGATGCGCTGCAAACGGACGAGTTCGGCCTCGTCGTACCCGCCGCCTGGCCCGGGCTGGTGCTCCAGCGCGTCCACATCGAACGACAGCGATGCGTAGTCACCCGAGCTGTCGAGTGTCTCACTCGAGCCTCGCACGCCGTGGCGCTGCTCGACCCACTGGTGGAACAGTGTGCCGAGTCGAGTCGCCTGATACGGACGCTCCGGCATGGGGCGAAGCAGTTCTGCGGCGACTGCGTGCGGATCCGAGACGAAGTCCTTGAAGCGCGACGCGGGAACGCGGTCGGGAACGGCCTTCAACCTCGGCGCGCCGAGCCTTCGACGGCGCTCCTCGAGCAGCAGCCGCAGCTCCGGTCCCCAACTGCCGGCATCCGCCAGCCCATCGGCGAGCTCTCGACCTTCAAGGCTCGCACGCGCTGCTCGCACCCGGGTCGCCGCTGCTTCCACGCGCCCCCGGCGGGCACCCAGTGGATCGCGCGGCCACTGAAATGTCTCCAGGCGGTCGCCAAGCGGATTCTCGTCGGACTCCCGCTCGGGAGGATCGGCCAGGATGCCCGCCGCGACGAGTTCCTGGAAGAACGTTCCGGGCGCGCGCGGCGTCGTCTGGCTGGACCAGTACGACCCCGTGAGGAGCAGTCGATGCCGAGCGCGAGTGACCGCCACATAGGCGAGACGGCGCTCCTCCGCGATCTGGTGGTCGCGGACAGCCGTCTTGAACTGATCGCGCGCGGCTTTCACCTCCTTGAGCGTCTCGGCGCCGCTCCACTCGAAACGAGGCAGGTCGCCCGCGTCGCCGCGGAAGTCGAACGGCAGCCGCCCAAAGCCGAGCCAGCCGTTCGTGCCTTCTCGAGACGCAGCCGGCATCTCCTGCTCGACCATGCGCGGCACGGCGACTGCGTCCCACTCCAGGCCTTTGGACGCGTGCATGGTCAACACCTGCACCATGCCGGGCTCCGGATCCTCGGGGCGAACCGTCAAACGCTCCCGCCATTCGGCTTCGCGGAGCCAACTCAGGAAGCCGCCGAGGCTCGCTCGCTCATCGATTGCGAGATAGCCCGTCAGTGCGTCGCTGAAGGCTTCCATGGCCGCCCGGCCCGCGGTTGCCGAGTCATTCGCCTCGAGCTCGATGTCGAGCATGAGTTCGTGCTCCACCGCGACGACGAGTTCCAGCAGGTCGGCGGACGCTCGCGAGCGAAGCCGAGCGAAGAGCGCCGCGGCCTCGCGCAATCGTTCGAGCCCAACTGCGCTGAACCGCGCCAGCTGCGAGTGATCGGAGCGCGTGCGGCCGACGAAGTCGAGCGCCTCCACTATGGAACCGCTCTCACCGGAAGCAACCGAGGAGCGGAACGCGGCCTTGACCTCGTCACTCAGCAGCTGTTGCGCAAGGTCGCGATCGCGCAACCAACCCGCGAGCTCCTTGAGCGCGAACAGGTCGGCTGGGCCGATACGCCAACGGGAGCCGGCGAGCAGCCTCACGAGCTCGGAGCCGGCGCTGGGGTCGTGAATGACGCTCAATGCGCTCACGACGTCTGCGACCTCCGGCTCGGACAGCAATCCTCCGACGCCGAGCACGTGGTACGGCACACCGTGGCGTCGGAGCGCTTCGACGATGAACTCCTGTGAACTGCGCGTTCGCAGAAGGATCGCCGCCGTGGCCGGTCCTTCCGCTGTGCCCTCGGCGAGGCGTTGTTTCGTCCAGAGTGCGAGCTCGTCGGCCTCCTCGGCGATGGTCTGCGTGAACGTGGAGTCGACGGGATGGGAACTCGCGCCGTCGCGCGCCTGCAGGGTCGCGACCGGCACGCGCCCGCGGGCGAAGGACTTGACGAGCGTGTTTGCCGCGCCCAGGATGGCGGTTCCGTTGCGCCAACTGGTGCTCAGTGAGTACTGCTGCCCCGCTTCGGCGCCGAACTGCTCGGCGAAGTCCTGGAGATTCGCTGCGCTGGCTCCGCGCCAGCCGTAGATCGCCTGGTTGGGGTCACCCACGGCCATCACGGGGTGATTCTTGAACAGCGCCGCGAGCAATCGGGTCTGCACGACGGAGGTGTCTTGGTACTCATCGAGGAGCACCACTCGGTAGCGCGTTCGCATGTCGTCCGCGATCCGCGGCATCCGTTCCACAGCGGTGAGCGCGAGCGCCACTTGGTCGGAGAACTCGATGAGGCCGCGCTCGCGTTTGACTTGCTGGTACGACTCCACGAGATCCAGCAGCACGGGCAGCGTGCCGACGCTCGACGCGAGTTCTATGACGTCTTTGAACGCGCCGCGCGAACCGGTGGGCAGTTCCGCGATCTCGGCGAAGCGGCTCGCGAAGGCACGGACTTCGGCGGGGTCTGCCAGATGCTCCGCCATCGCCTGGCTCAGGGTGAGCATGGCGGCCGTCAGCTGGTCAGCCGATTTCCCGAGCTCGCCGAGACGTCGGTCGTCACTGCGTATGACGATATTCCTCGCGAGCTGCCAGGCCGCCGCTTCACCGAGAAGCGCACCGTCGCTCTCGCGCCCGAGCAGCAGCGCGTGCTCCCGAAAGATTCCGCTGGCGAAGGAGTTGTACGTCGACACGGCGGGCATGTCGAACTCGTCGACCGAAGCCGATGCCAGTCCGGCGGCGGCTAGCTGATCGATGCGCTGCCGCACCCGGTGACCGAGCTCCCCGGCGGCCTTGCGGGTGAAGGTGAGGCCGAGCACCTCCTGCGGGCGAACCAGCCCGTTCGCGATGAGCCACAGCACCCGGTTGGCCATGGTCTCGGTCTTGCCGCTCCCGGCTCCTGCGACCACCAGCGCCGGCTGCAGCGGTGCTTCGATCACGGCACGCTGCTGTTCGGTGGGCGGATATTGGCCGATGGCATCCGCGACATCGAATGCGCTCACCCGACGTGCGGCAGCATCGCTTTCGATCCATTGCGCGCCGTGCGGGACAGCACTGTCTCGAACCTGACCGGTGTCAGTCACTGCTCACCGCCTTCACGCGATGCAGGCGCATCGACGCGAGATCGCCTCGTCCGAATCTGTCGACGACGGTGCTTCCGCTGAACTCCGCAGCGGCCATCGCCTCAACCGCTGCCAGAACGCGGCGGCGGAAGGCATCGAGCTGCTCGGAAGCGGGCTCGCCCTGCACCGCTTCTCGATACGCCTTGCCACCCTTCCCCTCCCTGATGAACACGAGCTTGGCGCCGCCAGAGCGGTGCGGCGCCGGCAGGATCTCGTCGAAGCAACCCGACGCGTAGGCCAGCTGGTAGGCCCATAGCTGACCGTGGTCATCGATCTCGCGCTGCGAGGTGATCGGCGCACCGGCCTTCAGGTCGATGATCGTGACCGCCCCGTCCGCATCGCGCTCGACCCGGTCGATCGAGCCGCGGATCCGCGCGCGGCCGACATCGACCGTGAACCGGCCCTCGCGGGCGATGACAGTCCGGCCCGACTGGTCGCAGTCGCTCAGGTACTCGGCTAATCCCACGATGAGCCTCTGTGCGCGACGGTACTCGTGAGCCGCCAACCATTCCGATTCGAAGGCGAGATCCTTCCAGTTCTCGTCGAGCGCTTGCATCAACTCCTGAGGGTCGGCGGATGCTGCGTGCTCCATGACGCTGTGGAGCACCGTGCCGATCGCCATCGCGTTGCTCGGCTCGGAGCCGGCCACTTCTTGGACGAACCAGTCCAGCGGCGAGCGCTCGATGAGCTCGAGCCGCGACGGTGAGACAGGCACATGATCGCGGTCGGCGAAGAGCGCCGCCTCACTCGACGGTGCGACCACGCCATGCCAGTCGTCAGGGTCAGCCCCGGGCACCGCCTCCGCGGCGAGCACCGCCAATGCCGAAGCCGCCTCGTCGAGATCGCGACCCGAACTCCGCGAGGAGGTGAGCACGCGTCGCAGTCGTCCCGTCATCCCGCGGACGCTCAGAGGCGGTTCGCCGAGGCCGGAGTCGTCAGTGACCGGCGTGCCGGCAGGGGCCAGGGAGCAGAAGATGCTCCCCTGCGTGTCGTCATTGTCGACACAGGTGAGCACGACCCGTCGGCGCGCGCGGCTGACTGCGAGAGCGAAGAGCCTGAGCTCGTCGTGCAGCACCTGCCGACGTTCGTCGAGGATGTCCGCGCCGTCAGCTGGTCGCACCACATCGCCCATTGGGACTCCCGCCTGGGGCGCCGCGGCTGCGCGCACAAGCGCATCGGGTCGCAGGAGAGAGCCGCGCAGCCGGAGATCGGGCCAGACATTCTCCTGGAGGCCCGCGACCACGACCATGTCGAACTCGAGTCCGGCCGCTCCGTTCGGCGTGGTGA
The DNA here is from genome assembly GCF_040536845.1 of Ruicaihuangia caeni. NCBI lineage: Bacteria > Bacillati > Actinomycetota > Actinomycetes > Micrococcales > Microbacteriaceae > Ruicaihuangia > Ruicaihuangia caeni. The sequence goes on along the minus strand of NZ_CP159582.1, from coordinate 2,149,652 downwards.
CGAGCACTGCGTCGTCGGCCTGCTGCGGAGCGAGCGTGTCTTCTGGCACCTCGGCATCGAGCATCTCAGCCAAGAACTCTGCCGCTCCGTACCCGGGCCTGCGCTCCACGAATCGGCGGGCCGCCGTGAACACTGCGAGCACACCATCGAGATTGCGGTTCGCCTCGGTGGCTGAAGGCCCGCCACCCAGCGCCTGTCTCCGCCAATCATCGGCGAGTCGGCTGCGCTCCCACACCTCCCACAGCAGTTCCTCGACGGTCGCCCCTTCGGCGTGCATCGCTCGCAACCGTGCGAGGGTCGCTCCGAAGGATGCCGCAGCGCGGCCCACTTGGTGGTCGATGGTGGCGAGCCCGCCCGGCGCTCCGAGCGCGTCGACCAGCAGTTCGTCGGCGCTGCGTGTGCCGCCCGTGCGGAACTCCTCAGCTCGCAGCGCGAGCCGAAGGCGCCGAAGGCCGAGCCGATCGAGTCTGCCGAAGGGGCCCAGCAAGAGTTCCGCCGCGATGTCGGCGTCAAGCGCCCGCCGCTCGATCCCGAGGTCGACGATGCTCATCAAGTGGTAGGCAGCAAGGTCATCGCGCACCGGCTTCGCAGCGAGTGAGGTGCGCGCGGGCACTTCGGCCAGTGCGAGCGCGCGCACGATGGCGGCGAGCTGCGCCCCCGACCTGACAATCACCGCGAGTTCGCGAAGCGGCACACCGTCGATGAGGTGACGTTCGCGAAGGCGGCGGGCGATCGCAGCGAGCTCCCGGGCCGCGCTGCCGGCTTGAATCCTCTCGACCGTCGGCGGTCGGTCGGCAACCGCTTCGGCGCCCTCCGCGCTTCGCTCCGCACTCGCCCCGTGAGTGTCAGCGACGCTCTCGGCGTCGGCCGCGCCGGGAAGGAGCCTGCGGCGGCTCGCGGCGGTGGCCGCGACTCCGATGCGGTCGGTCACGGCAGCAGTGAAGGCTCGCAACGCCGCGGGTTGACGGTGCGAATAGCGGAGGGTGAGCGTTTCAGAGGGCGTGATGCCGAGCCGAGTGGCGAACAAGGCCACGGCGTCGCCTGAAGCGCCACGGAAGGCGCTCGTCGCGACGTCGGGGTCGCCGAATCCGACCAGCGTCTTCCCCGCGCGATGCAAGGCTGTCAGCACTCGCAGGAATGACTCGGTCGCCTCCTGAACGTCGTCGACTACGACGAGGCGGAGGCGCGCGACGCTCTCCGGCATCTCGCCCCGCCCGATTGCGGCTTCGGCATACACGGCAAGCTGAGCCACATCGAGCGACCCCTCGCGCAGTTGCCCGGCAAGGAGCAACTGCTCTTCGGCGACGGCTGCGCTGGCCTCCCACTCCTGCACGCCATGAAGCCGGCCGAGCCGCCGCAGCTCGCTGAAGTCGATGTCGTGCTCGGTGGCACGCACCAGCAGCTCGCGCAGTTCAGTACGGAAGCCGCGCAGCGCCCGCACCTCCGGGCCGAGGTGCTCTGGCCACTCCGGTCCGCCGCCGTCTTCAGCGTGGCCGGCCAGCAGTTCGCGCAGCAGTTGGTCTTGCTCGCCGCCCGTCAGGAGCGATGGCGGCGGCGCGCCCCTCATCGCCGAGGCGTAGCTGAGGACTTCGAACGCGAGCGAGTTCACCGTGCGCACCAGAGGGCCGTTGGTCGCGCGGCCGATGCGCCGCGCCACTTGGCTGCGAAGGCGGGTCGCGCCGGTACGCGACGCGGTCAGCATGACCACCTCGTCGGGCGAGCACGTGCCGTCAGCGACACGTTGGGCGATCAGTTCGATGGCAGTGGTGGTCTTGCCCGCCCCTGGGGCACCGAGCACGAGGGCTGGAACACCCGGGTCGAGGCGGAGCACCGCGGTCTGGGTCTCGTCGAGCTGCGTCTTGTCGAGCTCGGCCGCATCGAGGCGAGTGGTGTGCAGTGCGGACGGTGCCTGCCCACCCGCAGAGCCGGCGTAGCGGTCGGCCGGATCGCCCAGCCCCTCCCCCGGGGCGCCGGTCTCAGAACCGGGACCGATGAAGCCGCTGACTGCCATGGCGACAACGGTAGTGGCGGACACCGACATCGCCGGGCCGGCCTCGCCACGCCGCCGAAGCACCGTTCATCGGAGCGGGCCCACGACATCCGTCTGTCGTAGTCTGGGCGGGTGGACATTCGCATCGGTATTGCCAACAGCCCGCGGGAATTGAGCTTCGAGTCGTCGCAAACGGCGGCTGAGATCGAGCAGACCGTCGCGGACGCGCTCGAAAAGGGTGCGGCGTTCTTCCGGCTCGCCGACGAGAAGGGCCGGGTCTACCTCGTGCCCACCGCGTCGTTCGCGTATATCGAGGTGGGCTCAGAAGAGGCGCGTCGCGTCGGCTTCGTCGCCTGACTCCGGCTCGATGGAACTGCTCTTCGTCGCCGTGATCGCGGCGGGCATCGGGCTGATCGTGCGCTACATCATTCCCGGCCGCCGCGCATATGGCCTGATGCTGCTGCCGCTGGGAACCGCGGTGGTGGCGTGCGCACTGTGGGTCGCCCTGCTCTGGGGAGGCTTCACCTTCGACGGCGGCTGGATCTGGACCATCTCCCTGGTCGGCTGCACCATTGCCGCCTTCCTCGCGGCGGTGTTGCTGCCGCGCGCAAGGCGCGCCTCCGACGAGCGCATGCGCCAGAAGCTGGGCATCTGAACTCAGCACGGTCGACAATCAGCGCGGGTCGACAAGCAGTTCAGGTTCGCGCGTCCACCAGGACTGCCGAACGCGCCGACGAGATCGGCCTCAGGCGGTCAGGCCGAGCGCGTCCATCCGGCGGGTGTGCGCCGCGATCAGCTCGGTGAACACCGGCTCGATATGGGCCTCGTCAGCGGGCGTGCCGGAGAACGCCAAGGACTTGCGCGCCAGCAGGATGGTGTCGCCGATCAGGCGCCTACCCCACATCGCGAGCCTCGACGCCAATTGCGGGTCGCGCTGGATGCCAGCACTCAGCTGGACGAACAAGCCGTGTTCCGCGGAGTCGCGGGCGAGCACCGACACGATCTTCGCAGTGTCGGCATCCGGGAGCCCCTGGGCGACGCTCAGGAAGAAGTCATCGAGGAACGTCGCCGTGATGTACGCCACCATGAGCACCTCGAACCAGTCCGAGCCCTGCACGTGCGCACGGAACTCTTGGATGTGCGCGGCTGCGCGCTCCATCGCGGCCTCGGGATCGGCACCGCGGCGCCGCAGCTCTTCGACGAGGTCGTGATGCTTGTCGAGCGCCTGACTCGCGGTGCGGCCGAGAGAGCTCTTCGCGGCCGTGTCTGGCGCGGCGAGCACCGCCCTCGATAGGGTCTCGAAGTGCGCGAGCTGCAGCACGGCGGCATCAGCGAGGAATTCGAGGGTGTCGGGGGCCAGCTCCGCCAGTTCGACGCGCGCGGCATTCGAAACGGCCGAACGGGGCTTGACGGTGGGCGCGGGCACACGCAATCGAGCGCGACCCAACCACTTCATCACGCCGATCAGCATACGGCGGTCGCGATGATCGGGCGTGTACCGCCCGTCACCGGCCGGTTCACAGCCGGCGACGCTAAACTGAGCCGGCGTTCAATTTGACATGACAGGCAGAATTTGACCTTCACAGACCTCACGATCGACCAGGACATGGTCGACGCACTCGCTTCCAAGGGCATCATCGAGCCCTTCCCGATCCAGACGCAGACCATTCCGCTGGCGCTCTCGGGGCAGGACATCATCGGCCAGGCCAAGACCGGCACTGGCAAGACCTTCGGCTTCGGCCTTCCGCTCGTGCAGCGCCTCGGTCTCGACCCCGAGCCCGGCGTGCAGGCGCTCGTCGTCGTGCCCACGCGCGAACTCGCCGTGCAGGTGAGCGAAGACCTCGAGCTGGCCACTTCGAACCGTTCGACGAGCGTCGTCGCCATCTACGGCGGAAAGGCGTACGAAGGCCAGGTCGCCCAGCTCAAGGCCGGAGCGCAGATCGTCGTCGGCACGCCCGGACGACTGCTCGACCTCGCCGGCCAGCGCCTGCTGTCGCTCAAGGACGTCAGAGTCATGGTGCTCGACGAGGCCGACAAGATGCTCGACCTCGGCTTCCTCCCCGATGTCGAGAAGCTCTTCGCGCAGACATCGCCGACGCGCCACACGATGCTGTTCAGCGCGACCATGCCCGGCCCCGTGGTGGCGCTCGCGCGCCGCTTCATGAACAAGCCGATCCACATCAGGGCCAACGACCCCGATGAGGGACTGACCCAGGCGAACATCCGCCACGTCGTGTATCGGGCGCACTCGCTCGACAAAGACGAGGTGATCGCACGCATCCTGCAGGCGGAGGGCCGCGGCAAGACCGTGGTGTTCACTCGCACGAAGCGTGCCGCGTCGAAGCTCGTCGACGAGCTCACCGATCGCGGGTTCAAAGCCGCCGCTGTGCACGGCGACATGAGCCAGGAGGCGCGCGAGCGCTCCATGGCATCGTTCAAGGCGGGCAAGAAAGACGTGCTCATCGCGACCGACGTCGCCGCCCGTGGCATCGATGTCGACGACGTGACGCACGTGATCAACCACACAGTGCCCGAAGACGAGAAGGCGTACCTTCACCGCGTGGGTCGAACCGGCCGCGCCGGGAAGACCGGCATCGCGGTGACCTTCGTCGACTGGGACGACCTGCACAAGTGGGCCCTGATCAACCGTGCGCTCGAAATGGGCGTGCCAGAGCCGGTCGAGACCTACTCGTCGTCGCCGCACCTCTTCTCCGACCTCGACATCCCGTCCGACGCGAAGGGCCGCATCAAGAAGACGCCGGCAGCGCCGCACGTCGAGCGCCCTGCGAAGGAGCAGACGACGGATGCCGGGGGCTCCACCCCGGGCACGAGCGACCACCCGAAGCGGAATCGCCGTCGCCGCACCCACTCCTCCGCGGCGACCGCCGGCGAGCCCTCGGCCACCGAGGGCGCCTCTCGCCCCGAGGGCAGCGGCACACACGACGGCAATGGCCCCGGTCGTCGCCGTCGCTCGCGTCAGCGACGCCCCGCGGGTGGCTCGGCGACACCGCCGCCGGCCGCCTAGTCACCCTGAGCTTCAGCGTGCGCGTCTTGTCCGGAGACGCGCACGTGCTCTGTGGCGCCGAGCGCCGATGACGCAGCGCTGCGTGACACAGCGCTGCCCGACACCGCGCTGCCTGACACCGCGCTCCCTGACACCGCGCTCCCACTCTGTGTCACCGCGCGCACATGGCGCGCTGCGAGGCATCGCCGTGAGCTCAGCCTCGGAACGGAACGGAGCCGGTCCCGAGCGCAAGTATCCGCTCGAGCTGAGACCGATCGGTGGTGTTCTCCCCCAGGCGGTTCGGCTTGCCGGTGCCGTGGTAGTCGCTGGAACCGGTGACGATGAGGTCGTAGGCGGCGGCGTAGTCGCGGAGACGGCGCTTGCCGGCATCCGTGTTCTCTCGATGCCCGATCTCGAGGCCCGCAAGCCCGGCGTCGATGAGGCGCTCGAGCTCCTGCTCCGGCAGCACGCCGGAGCGCCCGTGCGTCGCAGGATGGGCGAGCACCGGAACACCGCCGGCCTCCGCGATCATGCGAATGCCGTCTTCGGGCGAGGGCGCGTAGTGCGGTTCGTAGTAGCCGCCGCTCCAGTGCAGGATCGACTCGAATGCTGCGCCCCGGTCGGTCACGAGCCCCTTGGCGACCAGAGCATCGGCGATGTGGGGACGCCCAATCGTCGCGCCCTTCGGCGAACCGGCGAGCACCTCGGGCCACGTGAGCGGGAAGTCGGCCGAGATGCGCTCGACCATGCGTTCAGCGCGGCGGAGCCGGCCCTCCCGGATGCGCGCCGTCTCCTCGACGAGTTGCTGGTGCGCCGGGTCGAAGAGATAGCCGAGCACGTGCACGCTCGAGTGCCCGACGCGCGTGCTGAGCTCCATGCCCGGGATGACCATCAGGCCTGTCCCTCGAGCTGCCGCGAACGCCTGCTGCCAGCCTGCCGTGGAGTCGTGATCCGTGATCGCCATGGCCGTGAGCCCCGCGGCGACGCCCGCGGCGATGAGCTCGGCCGGCGATTCCGTGCCGTCCGACACGCTGCTGTGCGTGTGCAGGTCGATCCGGTCGGGCATCTTCCCATGCTAGGCCGCGGGGTCTGCAGGTGGATGCCGTACCGCAGCCTCGCGGCGCGGCGCAGTCATGAGCCGTGCAGTCGCAGCCGGTAGGGTCGGCATCCGATGTTCGCTCGTTTCCTCGCCGCCCTTCTCACCCTGGCCGCACTGGTCGGGGCGGTCGCCGTCGCCTGGCCGCAGCTGTTCGGCCTGGAGCAGGCATACCTGGTCGCGCAGGCGGCGTCGATGCGTGGGCTCGGAATCGCCGCCTCGGTCATCGGCATCGCGCTGCTGGTGCTGCTCGCCGTGCTCATCCGGCCCGCGCGCGGCTTCTTCCGCTCGCTCATCGCGGTGCTGGTGGTCTTCGCGCTCGTGAACACCGCAGTACTCGTCACGCGCGGGTTCGGCGTGGGTCAGGACGGCCCGGGAGCCGACAGCCCGGACGACATCACAGTGCTCGCCTGGAACACCCTCGGCGACGAGCCGGGGGCGGAGGCGATCGCCGACCTCGCGACGGAGGTGGGCGCCGACGTCATCTCCCTGCCGGAGACGACGGAGGAGACCGGCATCGAGATCGCTCTGCGCCTGCGCGAGGCCGGCAACCCGATGTGGGTGCACACGATCGCCTACGACCAGGTCGCCAAGGCACGCTCGACGACGCTGCTCATCGCGCCGCGGCTCGGCGCCTACACCTTCGACGCAGCAGCACGGACAACCGGCGTGCTGCCGACCGTCGTCGCGACTCCCGTCGAGGGCGACGGGCCGACGATCGTCGCCGTGCACGCGGTGGCTCCAATCACGGGGCAGATGGACAACTGGCGCGACGACCTGGTCTGGCTCGCGGAACTGTGCACTGGCGATGTGGTGCTCGCCGGTGACTTCAACGCCACGATCGACCACATGACCTCGCTCGCAGGCGATGGAACAGACCTCGGCGGATGCCGCGACGCCGCAGCCGCGACGGGCCACGCCGCGCTCGGCACCTGGCCCACCTGGCTGCCCGCTCCCCTCGGCGCGCCCATCGACCACATCATGGCCACCGATACATGGCGCACCACCTCGATGCGAGTCATCACCGAGCTCGACAACGCCGGCAGCGACCACCGGCCGGTCGTGGCCACGCTGTCGCGCACGAGCGCCGACATGGAGAATGGGCAGCATGGCTGAACAGCGCACCACCGCGGCAGAAGCGCCGGCGAATGAGAACCGGTCGACCACGCCCGCCTCCGACGCCTTCAGGCAGCACATCTCGAGCGGCTGGGCCGAACGCCCCGTGGTCATGCCGGCACCCCGCGAGCAAGCGCCGTATGCCGCCGCTCGTCGGCTGCGCATCTCTGCCCTGCACCCCGAGAAGACCATCGTCATCCCGGCCGGCGACAGCAAGCAGCGCTCGAACGACACGGACTACCCGTATCGGGCGCATTCCGCGTTCTCGCACCTCACCGGCTGGGGCAGTGACACCGTGCCCGGTTCAGTGCTGGTGCTCGAGCCCTCCCCCGAAGGTCACACCCCGCGGCTGTACCTGCGCCCCTCAGCCGGTCGCGGCAGCGACGAGTTCTACGCGAACCCCGCGATCGGCGAGTTCTGGACCGGCGCCAGGCCGTCGCTCGAGCATGTGGCGGCCGATCTCGCCCTGCCGACCGGCTCACTCGAGGAGCTCGACGCGGTGCTCGGCGGACTGCGAACCGGCGACGGCGGCACAGATGTGCTCGTGGTGCGCGAGGCGGACCCCGCACTCACCCGACGCATCGACGCGCTGAGACGAGAAGAGGTATCGGCCGCGCTTGCGCGTGAGGTCACCGAGGCGAGCGGCACAAGCGTACCGGTCGAGGTTCGGCGTCAGGACGCGGCATCGGCACTCGACGAATCGGTCACCGCCTGGCACTCGGCCGATGCCGAACTCGCTCGCGATCTGAGCGAGTTGCGCCTGGTGAAGGACGCCTATGAGATCGCGCAGATGCGCGAAGCGATCGAAGCCACCCACACGGGCTTCGACGATGTGGTGGCTGCGCTGCCAGAGATCGTCTCGCACCCCCGAGGCGAGCGGGTCGTCGAAGGCACCTTCAACCGGCGCGCGCGCATCGAGGGGAACACCGTCGGCTACGACACCATCGCCGCCGCGGGCGCGCACGCCTGCATCCTGCACTGGGTGCGCAACGACGGGCCGGTGCTGCCAGGCGACCTCGTGCTCATCGACGCCGGCGTCGAACTCGACAGCCTGTACACCGCCGACATCACGCGAACCCTGCCGGCTTCGGGTCGCTTCAACGACGTGCAGCGCCGCGTGTACGACGCCGTGCTCGAGGCCGCGGATGCCGCGTTCGCCGCGGTGCGCCCCGGCATCCGGTTCCGCGAGGTGCACGCCGCCGCCATGCAGGTGATCGCGCGCAAGACCGCCGAATGGGGTCTGCTGCCCGTTACCGCGGCCGAGTCGTTGGAGCCTGAGGCGCAGTACCACCGCCGCTACATGGTGCACGGCACGAGCCACCACCTGGGCATCGACGTGCATGATTGCGCACAGGCGCGACGCGACTTCTACCACGACGGCATCGTGGAAGCCGGCATGGTGTTCACCATCGAGCCGGGCCTCTACTTCCAGCCCGACGATCTGACCGTGCCCGAGGAGTACCGCGGCATCGGCGTGCGCATCGAAGACGACATCCTCGTCACCGCGAACGGCGCAGAGAACCTCTCACGCGCCATCCCGCGCACCGCTGACGAGGTCGAGGCGTGGATCGCCCGCTCAGCGAGCTGAGCTGCCGGCGCCGGGATCACTCCTGCGACGGAGTCTGCCCGAGCAGCGCCTGCGCCTGCGCGGTCAGCGCAGGGTCCACGACGATCTGGTAGTTCGATGCGATCACCTGGTGGGTCGAGGTGAAGTCGCGGCGGCGGCGACTCACGGCGTAGCTCGCGAGGCTGAACAGCATCCCGAAGCCGGCCCCGATGAGCACCGCCGAGAACACTACTGACGGGTTCGGTGTCGGCGAGAAGATGAAGAACACGAGCCCCATGAAGAGGCCGAACCACGCGCCGCTGAGCGCTCCGGCGAGCGCGGTGCGGCCATACGTGAGTTTGCCGGTGACCCGCTCGACGGTCTTCAGGTCATTGCCCACGATCGACAGGCGTTTGACGTCGAAGTCGGAGTGCGCGAGCCTGCCGATCACCTGCTGGGCCTCGGCGTAGGTCTCATACGTGCCGAGCACGTCGCCTCGCGGAACACGCGGCTCGAGCGCGCCGCGCCTCGAAAACATGCTCGGGTTCGTCACGCCACCATTCTGGCATCGAAGCCCCGGCCGTGACCTGCGGGTTCTCGGGCCGCATGGGGTGTGCGGCGCACCCGGGTCACGCAAGGGCGAACGACTACCCTTGGTGCCGTGAACACAACTGCCCGGGTCTTCGTCGCGCGCCTCGCGGGCGTTGCGGTGTTCGACCCTGCCGGCGACAAGGTCGGCCGGGTGCGCGATGTGCTCGTGGTGTATCGGCAGGACGACCCGCCTTCGGTCGTGGGTCTCATCGTCGAGGTGCCGGGCAAGCGCAGGGTATTCATGAAGATCGGCCGCGTGACGAGCATCGGGTCGGGACAGATCATCACGACCGGCCTCGTCAACCTCCGCCGCTTCGAGCAGCGCGGCGGCGAGGTGCGCGTCATCGCCGAGATGCTCGGCCGCACGGTGACCCTGCGCGACGGCAGCGGCGAGGCCACCATCGAAGACGTCGCTATCTCGCAGACTGCTCCTGGCGAGTGGGAGGTCGATCAGCTCTTCGTACGACGGCCCCGCACCTCCCCCGCACCGTTCGGCAAGGGCGCGTCGCTGCTCGTGGACTGGGACGAAGTGCGTGAGCGCGCGACTCCCGGCGAGCCCCAGAGCGCCGAGCAGCTCATCGCCACCTACGTCGATCTCCGCCCGGCCGATCTTGCCACCACGCTGCTCGACCTTCCGCCCGAGCGACGCCACGAGGTCGCCGAGGAGCTGCCCGACGACCGGCTGGCCGACGCGCTCGAAGAGATGCCCGAGACCGACCAGGTCGAGATCCTCAACGTGCTCGACGACAAGCGCGCGGCCGATGTGCTCGATCACATGCAGCCGGATGATGCGGCCGACCTCATCGCGCAGCTTCCGGGTGAGCGCGGCGAGGCCCTGCTCGGGCTCATGGAGCCTGACGAAGCCGATGACGTGCGCATGCTCCTCGCATACGACGCCGACACCGCAGGCGGGCTCATGACCACGGGGCCCATCATCGTCTCGGCCGACGCGACCGTCGCTGAGGCACTGGCCCTGATCCGTCGCCACGAACTGCACACGGCGCTCGCGACCTCGGTGTGCGTCACGCTCCCACCGTATGAGCCTCCCACCGGCCGGTTCCTCGGCATCGTGCATTTCCAGCGGATGCTGCGCTACCCGCCGGGCGAACGCCTCGGTACGCTGCTCGACCATGACCTGGAGCCCGTGCGCGCCGATACGAGCGCGGCCGAGGTCAGCCGCATCCTCGCGAGCTATGACCTCGTCTCGGTGCCCGTGGTCGACGACAGCCATCGCCTCGTCGGGGTGGTGACCATCGATGACGTGCTCGACTACCTCCTGCCCGAGGACTGGCGCAGCGCCGGTCCCGACGAACCCGCGTCGCGTGCGGTGAAACGCGGTCTGCAGCTTCAGGGAAGGAGGAATGCTCGTGGCACGGCTCGCCGATGACGAACGTCGCGCTCGCGACGACGCCCGCATGCACACGCCGAAGGGCATGCGCCAGCCGCTCGTGGTCTTCCGCAGCAGCGACCGGTTCGGTCGCTTCACCGAAGCGGTTGCCCGCGGGATGGGCACTCCGGCCTTCCTGATCGCGATGACGCTCTTCTGCGGAGCGTGGCTCGTGTGGAACATGACCGCGCCGGAGCAGTGGCGCTTCGACTCGCAGGTCTACGGCTTCACCGTGCTCACCCTCGCGCTGTCGCTGCAGGCCTCGTACGCGGCTCCGCTCATCCTGCTGGCACAGAACCGTCAGGACGACCGTGACCGCGTGCAGATCGAGCAGGACCGCCAGCGCGCAGAGCGCAACCTCGCCGATACCGAGTATCTGGCACGCGAAGTCGTCGCGCTGCGGCTCGCGGTGAAGGACATGGCGTCGAAGGAGTTCATCCGCGCCGAGCTTCGCGCGCTGCTCGAAGAGCTCGAGCGCAGCAGCGACTCGTCAGATTCTGGCGCGGATGCCGGAGGCACCGGCCGGGGCGCAGGCCCGGCTGAGCGTCCGTGACGCTCCCGCAGCCCACCGGCGAAGAGCGCCTCGAACAGGCGGTCCGACAGGCGCTCGGCCGCGTGATCGACCCCGAGATCCGACGGCCGATCACCGAGCTCGACATGATCGGCGACGTCACCGTCGTGGACGGGCACGCGAACGTGGCGCTCAGGCTCACCATCGCGGGATGCCCCGCAGCGAGGAGCATCGAGCAGCAGACAACGGATGCCGCGGCATCCGTTCCCGGAGTGCGCGATGTGACGGTCGATGTCGGCGTGATGACGCCGGAGCAGCGGCAGCGGCTCACGGAGCGGCTGCGCGGCGGGAAGCCGTCCGCGTCGCAGTTCTCACCGGATTCGCTCACGCGCGTGATCGCGGTCACGAGCGGCAAGGGGGGCGTCGGCAAGTCGACCGTGACGGCGAACCTCGCCGTGGCGCTCGCAGCCAAGGGGCTTCGTGTCGGGCTGATCGACGCAGACGTGTTCGGCTTCTCGATCCCGGCGCTGCTGGGCATAGAAGATTCGAAGCCGACCAGGGTGGGCGAGCTGATCCTGCCGCCGGTCGCCTTCGACGTGAAGACGATCTCGATCGGCATGTTCGTCGAGTCGGCGACCGAGACCGCGGTCGCGTGGCGCGGGCCCATGCTGCACCGCACGGTGCAGCAGTTCCTCACCGACGTGTTCTTCGGCGACCTCGACGTGCTCCTGCTCGATCTGCCGCCCGGCACGGGGGACGTCGCCATCTCGGTGGGGCAATTGCTGCCGCACGCGGAAGTGCTCGTGGTGACGACGCCGCAACCGGCCGCTGCCGATGTCGCGGTGCGATCGGGACTCGTCGCCCGGCAGACCGGTCAGCGCGTGATCGGTGTGGTCGAGAACATGGCCGGCCTCGCGCAGCCCGACGGCACGGTGCTCGAGCTCTTCGGCGCAGGCGGCGGCGACGAGACGGCGCGTCGGCTCGAGGTTCCGCTGCTCGCTCGTGTGCCGCTCAGCGTCGCGCTTCGCGAGGGCGGCGACGTCGGTCGGCCGATCGTCGCTGAAGAGCCGGAGGGTACGGATGCTGGCGCATCCGGAGCGGCCGACCCGGCAGGCGTCGCGCTGCAAGCCCTCGCCGAGCGGATCGCCTCGATGGGGCGCTCGCTGCGTGGCCGTAGCCTGCCGTTCTCCGCGGGCTGATTCAGCCGAGATCCGCGTCGCTGACCCGGAGTGTCGGCATCCCGAGCACCGTACGAGGTGGGCGGTTCAGGCCGCCGAAAGGCAAGGGGGTCAGGTCGCTTCGTCGTCGAACGGCGCGGGACGGCCCTCGCGCAGCAGACGCTGACGCTGCGCGTACGCCGACTCGCGGATGGTCGGCGCCACGACCGGCGCTGCCACAGCCTCCGGCTCATCGGTCAACGCCTCGCGAATGATGCGCCGCGGGTCGTACTGTCGCGGGTCGAGCTTCTTCCAGTCGACGTCGTCGAACTCTGGGCCCATCTCCTCGCGCATGCGCGACTTGGCACCGTCGGCCATCGCCTTCAGCTGTTTGATGAACTGCGCGAACTTCGACGCGTAGTGCGGCAGCCGCTCGGGCCCCAGCACGAAGACGGCCAGAACTCCGATCAGCAGCAGCTTCTCGAACGTCAGACCGAACACCCGCCCAGAATAGCCGGGAAACCCTGACCCTACGCCTACCCTTGGAGGGGATCAGAGGAGCGCTGTGTCAGACAAAGAGCTGAGCTGGAAGTACGTCGAGGATCTCGTGACCGAACCGGCCGAGATCGCGCAGGCGCGCCAGAACTCCCTCGAGCACGGTGTGGAGGCGGTGAGCCCCGCCACGGGCGCTCAACTCGCGCTGCTGGCCGCGGCATCCGGTGCCCGCAACATCATCGAAGTCGGCACCGGTCTCGGAGTCAGCGGCCTGTGGCTGTTCCGCGGAGCGCCCGAGGCGACGCTCACCTCGATCGACACCGAACTCGACCACCAGCAGAACGCCCGGCGCTCCTTCACGGATGCCGGCATCGCAGCAGGCCGCGCGCGGCTCATCACCGGACGCGCACGCGATGTGCTGCCCCGCATGAACGAGTCGTCATACGACCTGGTCTTCATCGACGCGGATGCCGCATCGGTCATCGAATACGTGGAGCACGGTCTGCGACTCGCGCGTGTCGGCGGCACGGTGGTGGTCGCGCACGCACTGTGGCGGGGTCGCGTGGCAGACCCGGCGCAGCGGGATGAGACCGTGGCCGACTTCCGCTCACTGCTGCGAGAGCTCACCGACTCTCCGGCCGTCGTCACCGCGGTCTCGCCGGTCGGCGACGGACTGCTGCAGCTCACGCGCATCGCACGCTGATCCGGCGGCCCCGAGTTTTCTGACCCCAGAAGCGCTTCCACTTTGAAAACGCTTGGTCTGCCCGGGAGACGCTTCCCCCCTGGGCGGAGACGCTTTCCACCTCGGAAACGACTGTGCGGCCCGCGCAACCGAAGTCGCGGGGCCGCACGAGCGTGAAGCGCTGACGTCGCCGTCAGCCCTGGATCACGTTCGCGAGCGCGTCGTGAAGCTCCTTCGCCTCAGCGTCGTTGACCGAGACGACCAGACGCCCGCCCCCTTCGAGCGGAACCCGCACGATGATGAGGCGACCCTCCTTCACAGCCTCCATTGGTCCGTCTCCGGTCCGCGGCTTCATGGCAGCCATGAGCAGTCCCCTCTCCTAGTTGTGCCTCAATTATCCCAGACAGTTCTCAGACGCGAAAATCTCTGCACTCTTATCGCGACCGCCGGCTCACGGGGCCGCGTGCGGCGGGCTCACGGGGCCGCGTGCGGCGGACTCAGGGCGGCGTCCAATCCAGCCCGTCGATCCACCAGCAGAGGTGCACCCACGCGACCTGACCGACCACTCCGGCGATGATCACGGCGGCGCGCCAGAGCCTCGAGCGCGGCACGGCGATCGCACCCACCAACGGGAACATCGGCAGCAACAGCCGGAAGGTGCTCGACTGCGGGAAGAACACCGCCAGCAGGTACACCCCGTACGAGGCGATCCAGAGCCGCAGATCGACGCCCAGCCGCCGCACCTGGGGCGCCAGCATGACCAGCGCGAAGACAGCCACCACGAGCACGAGCACCGCCACACCCAGCGGCCACCCCACCCACCAGAGGGCGGACTGCACCCAAGCGGTGAACGGCACGAGGTGCTGGTAGCCGATGTAGGCGGCGCGCCAGGCGAGCTCGGTCTCGACATATCCGTTGAACGATCCGGTGGCCGCCCACACGATGCCCGGCCATGCGAGTCCCGCTGCGCCGCTCGTGAGCACCGCGGCAATGGCAGACCAGCGTTCCCGGCGTTCGAACGATTCTTCGCCTCGACGTGCGCGCCACCAGCGCCATGCGACGTGCAGTACGAGGAACATCGCGAACGCAAGCCCGCTCGGTCGCGTGAATGCCATGATCACGATCACCGGCAGCAGAACAAGGTAGCGCCGCTCGAGCACGAGCAGGAGGCCGAGCCCCAGGAAGAACACGTGCATCGACTCCGCGTACGCGACCTGCAGAATCGGCGAGAGCGGTCCGAAGCAGAAGACCGCGACGGCGACGAGCGCGACGCTGTGATCGCCGAGGGCGCGAACCATGAGCCGGTGGAGCACCAGGCATCCGGCCGCTGCGAAGACCACCGATACGGCGACCGCCGCCAGTTCCCAGCCGGCCCCCGTCACGAACATCACCGCCCGCACTGTGAAGGGGTACACGGGCATGAACGCCCAGGCGTTCTCAGCGACGTGACCGTCGTCGGTGAGCGGCAGCTCCGCCGGGTAGCCGTAGTGGGCGACGAGCTGATACCAGCGGCCGTCCCAGAGGTTCGCGAACTCGAGGTAGCCGGGCGACGCCGCCGTCCACGGGTTGGCGGGCTGGATGGCGGCGAAGGCGAGCAGGATGCCGGTCGTCACCACGCGCGAGGCTGCGAAGATCAGCAGCACCCACGCCCACCACGGCAGTGGTCGGCGTGTCGCCCGGCCTCTCGTTCGGGGCGATGGTCGCGAGAACGCCGCTCGCCGCGGCAGGGGCAGTCGCGCTGCGCTCAGCGGGCGGCGACCGCTCGCGGGTTCGGTCAGCTCCCGCTCAGCCATGTGCGGAGTCCCCGCTCGCACGACACGATCTCATCGACCGCCACCCGCTCGTCGTCGGCGTGAGCCTTGAGCGGATCGCCCGGTCCGTAGTTGACCGCCGGGATGCCGAGCGCCGAGAAGCGCGCCACGTCCGTCCAACCGTACTTCGGCTTGGCGGTGGCGTTCACCGCGGCGAGGAACCGCTCAGCGAGCGGGTGGTCGAGCCCTGGGCGTGCACCCTCGGCCGCATCGTCGACGGTGAGGTCGTAGCCCTGGAACAGTTCGCGGAGGTGCTGCTCGGCTTCTCGCGCTGACTTGTCGGGCGCGAAGCGGTAGTTGATGGCGAGCTCCGCGGCATCCGGCACCACATTGCCCGCGATCCCGCCCGCGATGCCTACCGCGCTCAGGCTCTCGCGGTACACCAGACCGTCGACCTCCACCGAGGCCGGCTCGTACTCGGCGAGGAGCCGAAGGGCGTCGGCCAACCCGTGGATGGCGTTGCGGCCGACCCAGGCGCGGGCGGAGTGGGCGCGCACGCCTCTGGTTCGGAGCACGACGCGGAGGGTGCCATTGCAGCCGCCCTCGACCTCGGCGGCGGTCGGCTCGCCGAGCACGGCGAAGTCGCCACGGAGGAGCTCCGGATGCCGATCGGCGAGGCGCCCGAGCCCGTTCAGCGCCGCGGAGACCTCTTCGTGGTCGTACCAGATCCATGTCACATCGACGGCGGGCGAGACGAGCTCGGCGGCGAGTTTGAGGTGCACCGCGCACCCCGCCTTCATATCGACCGTGCCGCGACCCCAGAGATAGTCGCGTCCGTCGTGCTCTTCGAATCGCGTCGGCAGGTTCTCGTTCACGGGAACGGTGTCGATGTGGCCGGCGATCACGACCCGGCTCCCCCGGCCGAGGTTCGTGCGAGCGACGATCGCGTCACCGTCGCGGAGCACTTCGAGGTGAGCGAACGGGGCCAGCGCTCGCTCGATCGCGTCGGCGAGCTCGCGCTCCCCGCCGGAGACCGACTGGATGTCGCACATGCGCCGCGTGAGCTCGACCGAGGTCGCTGCCGGGTCGAGGTCGCGCATAGCCCGAGTGTAACGACCGGTAGCGTTATCGCATGAGCACGCCATTCGCCTGGGGCCAGGGTCTTGCCACGATCGCAGCCGATGGCACCGTGCTCGACGCGTGGTTCCCGTCGCCGAGGCTCGGCCGGCGGCCGTCGAACGTCGATCCGCACCTTCCGCCGGCCCGGTTCATGGAGCACCTGGGCGATGACCCGCGGCGGCGTGTGCGCATCGACTACATCGATGTCGAGAGCGAACTGCAGGCGCAACCCGTCTCGACCGCCGACGTGTACCTGCGACTGCACCTGCTCAGCCATCTGCTCGTGGAGCCCAACAGCATCAACCTCGACGGCATCTTCGGCAAGATGCCCGTGGTTGCATGGACGACGGCGGGCCCCGTTGCGGCCGACGACTTCGCAATGCTCCGGATGCCGCTCCAGCGGGCGGGCATCTCGGTGACGAGTCTCGACCGGTTCCCGCGCCTGCTCGACTATGTGACCCCGCCCGGGGTGCGCATCGCCGACGCGAACCGGGTGCGCCTGGGGGCGCACCTCGCGCCCGGAACGACCGTCATGCACGAGGGGTTCGTGAACTTCAACGCGGGGACGCTGGGCTCGTCCATGGTCGAGGGCCGCATCTCACAAGGTGTCGTGGTCGGCTCGGGCAGCGATATCGGCGGCGGTGCGTCGATCATGGGCACGCTCTCGGGCGGGGGCGCGCAGCGCGTGTCGATCGGCAAGCGAGCCCTGCTGGGCGCGAACTCCGGCGTCGGCATCTCGATCGGCGATGACTGCGTCGTCGAGGCAGGGCTCTACATCACCGCGGGAACCAAGGTGGTGCTCCTGGGTCAGGATGCCGCGGGCGCGGAAGGCGAGCGCTCTGGCGGCGGCGAGGGCGCAGGCGCAGGCGAGGGCGCAGGCGCAGGCGCAGGCGCAGGCGCAGGCGCAGGCGCAGGCGCTCGGATTGGGCAAGGCGCGTCAAGCGTCGGTGACGGCATCCGCAGCGTCAAGGCGATCGAGGTCTCGGGGGTGCCGAACCTGCTCTTCCGCCGGAACTCACTCACCGGAGCCGTCGAGGTGCTCCCCCGCTCGGGCCAGGGCATCGCCCTCAACCCCGCCCTGCACTAGCCGCGTTCCTCCACCCCTCCCCTGGGCCGGCGGTCAGCGGTCGGTGGGCCAGCCGCGGGCGGGGGCGCCCACGTAGAGCTGCTGCGGGCGTCCGATGCGCGTTGACTTGTCGGCGTTCGCCTCGCGCCAGTGCGCGATCCAGCCGGGAAGGCGCCCGATCGCGAACAGCACCGTGAACATGCGGGTCGGGAAGCCCATGGCCTTGTAGATGACGCCGGTGTAGAAGTCGACGTTCGGGTAGAGCTTGCGCTCCACGAAGTAGTCGTCGGCGAGGGCGGCCTCTTCGAGCTCCATCGCGAGTTCGAGCAGCGGGTCGTTCACCCCGAGCGCGGCGAGCACCTCTTCAGCGCTCTCCTTCACGAGCTTGGCGCGCGGGTCGAAGCTCTTGTACACCCGGTGGCCGAAGCCCATCAGGCGCACGCCCTCTTCCTTGTTCTTCACGCGCTCGATGAACTGCTTCACCGTCTGGCCCGAGTCGCGGATCTCGCCGAGCATGTTGAGCACCGCCTCGTTGGCACCGCCGTGCAGCGGCCCGTACAGCGCGTTGATGCCGGCCGAGATCGACGAGAACATGTTGGCCTCGGTGGAGCCGACGAGCCTCACCGTCGAGGTGGAGGCGTTCTGCTCATGGTCGGCGTGCAGGATCAGCAGCCGGTCGAGCGCCTTGCTCACGATCGGGTTGATCTCGTAGGGCTCGGCCATGGTGCCGAAGTTGAGCTTCAGGAAGTTGTCGACGAAGCTCAGCGCGTTGTCGGGGTACAGGAACGCCTGACCGAGGCTCTTCTTGTGCGCGTACGCGGCGATGACCGGCAGCTTCGCCAGCAACCGCACAGTGGCGGCCTCGATCTGATCGTGGTCGCGCACGCTCAGCTCGTTCTCGTAGTACGTCGAGAGAGCGGACACCGCACTCGAGAGCACCGACATGGGGTGGGCCGTGTGAGGCAGTGCGTCGAAGAATCGCTTGAGGTCTTCGTGCAGGAGGGTGTGACGACGGATGCGCTCGTCGAACGCCGCGAGCTCATCAGTGCTCGGCAGCTCGCCGTAGATCAGCAGATACGCCACTTCGAGGAAGGTCGAATGCTGTGCGACCTCCTCGATCGCGTAACCGCGGTAGCGCAGGATGCCGGCATCGCCATCGATGTAGGTGATCGCGCTCTTCGTCGCCGCGGTGTTCACGAATCCCTGGTCGAGCGCGGTGTAGCCCGTCTGCTTCGTGAGCGTCGCGATGTCGATGCTCGATGCACCGTCGACCGAGTCGACGATCGGGAACTCCGCTGTACCCCCCGGGAATTCGAGCGTGGCCTTCTGCGAGATGTCGGCAAGTCCAGTCACGTTTACAGCCTAGGGGACGCCAACAACCACTGTCGCAACCGCCAAGCGTTCGCCAGTTCTGCTGTATGGAGCGTCTAAATCGCTGCTGCTGACGAGCGGATCGCCTCGCCGCTCGGGAATCGGGCGAGTCTCTCCGCTGCGAGCGCCATGCGATCGTCGCTCGCGGTGAGCGCGAACCGCACGTGCTGCGACTCGGGGTCGCCGTAGAACGTGCCGGGGGCCGCGAGGATGCCGATGCCCGCGAGCCTGTCGAGCGTCTCGATCGCTGGACGGCCCTCGGTGGCCCAGAGGTACAAGCCCGCCGCCGAGTGATCGATGCGGAAACCCGCCGCTTCGAGCGCGGGCTTCAGCAGCTCACGGCGCGCGCGGTACCGTTCCCGCTGCTCCGCCACGTGCGCGTCGTCGCCGAGCGCCACGGCCATGGCGTGCTGCACCGGCGCGGGAGGCATGAGGCCCGCATGCTTGCGTGCTTCGAGCAATTGCGCGATGCGCCGTCCGCAGCCGGCGACCAGTCCCGCACGGTAGCCGGCGAGGTTCGACTGCTTGCTCAGCGAGTACACGGCGAGCGTGTCGAGCCGGCTGCCGCCGAGCACGCGTGGGTCGAGGATGCTGGGGGTCGGTGCCGAGTCGCCGTCGCCGTCGCCGTCGCCGTCGCTGGCCGGTCGGTCCGCGGCATCCGCCCCTTGCCAGTTGAGTTCGGCGTAGCACTCGTCTGAGATGATGACCGCCCCGAGCTCCCGGGCGCGCAGCACAGCAGCGCGCAGCTGGTCCATCCCCAGCACCCGCCCATCGGGGTTGCCCGGGCTGTTCACCCACACGACGCGGGTGTTCGCGGGCCACTCGGCCGGGTCGTCGCTCCGCACGGTCTCGGCACCGGCCAACCGCGCGCCGATCTCATAGGTGGGGTACGCCGTCACCGGCACCACCACCGCATCGCCAGGCCGCGCACCGAGCATGAGCGGAGCGGTCGCGATGAACTCCTTCGACCCGATCGTCGGCAGCACATTGCGATGCTCGAGGCCAGTGACACCACGGCGACGCGCGAACCAGTCGATGATCGCCTGTCGCAACTCTTCACTTCCCGCTGTGGCGGGGTAGGCGTGGGCGTCGGTCGCCTCTCGCAGCGCCTCGCGGATCACCGCGGGCGTCTCGTCGACGGGAGAGCCCACCGAGAGGTCGATCAGACCGTCCTCATGCCGGGCGGCGCGCTGCTTGATGGGTTCGATTCGATCCCAGGGGAAGTCGGGGAGGTCGAGCGACCGCATCAGCCGGCCTGCGGGGGCAGCGCCGCGACGACCGGGTGGTCGGCATTGATGACTCCAACCTTGGCCGCGCCACCGGGAGAGCCGATCTCGTCGAAGAACTCCACATTGGCCTTGTAGTAGTCGGACCACTCCTCGGGCAGATCGTCTTCGTAGTAGATCGCCTCGACAGGGCAGACGGGCTCGCAGGCGCCGCAGTCGACGCACTCGTCGGGGTGGATGTACAGCATCCGGTCGCCCTCGTAGATGCAGTCGACGGGACATTCATCGACGCAAGCGCGGTCCTTGACATCGACACAGGGAAGGGCGATGACGTAGGTCATGGTGCGGAAGGTCCTTCTGCTCGAGGCTCGAAGAACCATCCTACTCGCGGGTGCTGCGCCCCAACCGAGGCCAGGCGAGCGCGATGAACGCGACGACCGCCGGGCCGAACGTCCACGCGTACCCGGCAGGAGTGGCCGGGATGAACGCCGAGCCGCCGGCGCCGGGAGTCGCGAGCATCACGATGACGACCATGAGACCCACGGATGCCGCCACCGCGGCGAGCCGGGTCTCGTTCAACGCGCGAAGCGCGGCGAGCACGGAGGCGACCATGACGAGCGAGAGGGCGATCCCCCACGGCGGGACCGCCTGGTGGGCGGCCGTTCCGAGTGCGCCCATGACCGCGCCGATGAGCAGGCCGCCGAAGACCGTGAGCGCCCCTGCGGCGAGCGCTGCGGGCGGGGCGGCCTTCGGAGACTTGGAGCGGGCGACGACCGCGGGCGGGTCGGCGGGGTCGAGCGGGCGCACGTACTCGATGTCGGGCATGGGGATGCGGGTTCCATTCGACAGCGCGAACCCGCCGTCCACCGGCTGCAACTGGGTGCGATGCGCGTGCAGCGCGGCTGTGACACGCTCCCGCACCCCTCGAGCGTCGATCGGCACCGCGTCATCCGGCACCGGCTGCGCGAAGCCGTCGGCTGCGGGCGCTTCGCCGCGAGCCGGCTCGATCACCCAGAACGGCACGCCCGCGGCATCCGCCGCGAGCCGTGAAGCCTGATGCGCTCGCACGTGATCGGGGTGGCCGTAGCCGCCATCGGCGTCGTAGCTCACCACCGCATCCGGTTGCAACGCCGCGATGGCGGCAGCGATGTCGGTCGCGACCTCCGCGAGCGGAGCGCCGCACAGCGACGATGCCGAGACCGCGTCGAGCGGCTCAGCGCGACCCGGCTCCGCCCACCTCATGCCCGAGTCCTCGTACCGTCGGGGTGGCAGGTCGGCCCACCGCGCGTCGCGCTCGCCCAGGTAGCGGTGGTCGCTGACTCCGAGCGCCTGCAGCGCCGCTCGCAGCTCGGCCTCGCGGCGCGGTGCGAGGTCGGGCGACCCCTGCAGGTGCCGCAGCTCCTCGGGAATGACCTCCCCGAGTTCTCCCCTGGTGAGGGTGAGCAGGCTCACTTGCACGCCCTGCTCGCTGAGCGCGGCGAGCATGCCGCCCGATGAGATGGTCTCGTCGTCCGGGTGCGCGTGCACGAACAGCACCCGGCCCTTGAAGGGCGCCTCCTCGTGCACGCGCGGGATCATTGCGCGCGTTACTGTCCTGTGCCCTCGGAGACTACGTACACGGATTCCGTCCCGCCGCTGCTGTCGGCCACCGTCAGCAGCACGGTGTACGTGCCGTCGCCGAAGATGCCGGAGGCGTCGTTGGGCGCCTCAGTCACGAACGTCTCCTCGAAGCCGGCACCCTTCAGCGCCTCCCTCGCCTGGGCGAACACTGTCGGCACATCGCCCTGGGGCCGCAGGGTGACCGTCCACGTCGTCGAGCCGCCGGTGGTGATGGAGGCTCCGTCAGAGACCGAACCATCAGGCAGCGGCACGGCGGTCGGCCAGTCAGAGGGCACTGACGAGCCGTCGCCCGTCACATCGACCTCGACGCCCGTGGCGCCCTTGATCGCTTCCTCCACCCCTCGCTCGACGATGGCGTCGACAGGGTTCTGGAAGCACCCCGCGAGCGCGGGGGCGAGCAGCACGGCGAGCGCGACGGCAGCAACGGCGCTGCGCGGACGGTGACGTGACAAGACAACTCCTCGGTGACATGCCGCCGCGGTTCGGTCGGCCAGGAAACTGCGGTCGCCGCTGGGGCGATCCGCTCGAATCATAGCGACGGATGCCGCAGCGTCACGCCTCCTGGCGCTTCGCGCGCGACGTTGCACGCGCACGGGCCGTCGCGTCGAGCTCGACCTTGCGGATGCGGATCTTCTCGGGGGTCACCTCGACGCACTCGTCCTCACGCGCGAACTCGAGGCATTCCTCGAGCGAGAGCTGGCGCGGAGGCGTGAGCTTCTCGAGCTCGTCAGCGGTCGACGAGCGCATGTTGGTGAGCTTCTTCTCCTTGGTGATGTTGACGTCCATGTCTTCGCCGCGCGAGTTCTCGCCGACGACCATGCCCTCGTAGACCTCCTCGGTGGGGTTCACGAAGAAGGTCATGCGCTCCTGCAGCGCCATCATCGCGAACGGTGTCGCCACGCCGGCGCGGTCGGCCACGATCGAGCCGTTGTTGCGCGTCGTGATTGTGCCCGCCCATGGACCGTAGCCGTGCGAGATGGCGTTCGCGATACCGGTTCCCCGGGTGATGGTCATGAATTCGCTACGGAAGCCGATCAGGCCTCGCGAGGGCACGATGAACTCCATGCGCACCCAACCGGTGCCATGGTTGGCCATGCCCTCCATCCGGCCCTTGCGGGCCGCCAGCAGCTGGGTGATCGCCCCGAGGTGCTCTTCGGGGGCATCGATCGTGAGGTGCTCGAAGGGCTCGTGCACCCGGCCGTCGACGGTCTTCGTCACGACCTGGGGCTTGCCGACCGTGAGCTCGAAGCCCTCGCGCCGCATCTGCTCGACGAGGATCGCGAGCGCGAGTTCCCCGCGGCCCTGCACCTCCCAGGCATCCGGCCGGCCGACGTCGACGATGCGGAGCGACACGTTGCCGATGAGCTCACGGTCGAGACGGTCCTTCACCATGCGCGCGGTGAGCTTGTGACCCTTCACCTTGCCCATGAGGGGCGAGGTGTTCGTGCCGATCGTCATCGAGATGGCGGGGTCGTCGACCGTGATGCTCGGCAGGGGCCGCACATCGTCGGCGTCCGCGAGGGTCTCGCCGATGGTGATGTCGTCGATACCGGCGACGGCGACGATCTCGCCCGGGCCCGCGCTCTCGGCGGGGTAGCGGTCGAGCGCCTGCGTCTTCAGCAGTTCGGTGATGCGAACGTTCGCGACGTCGCCGTTGTGCCGCACCCATGCGACGGTCTGGCCCTTGCGGATGGTGCCATTGAACACCCGCAGCAGGGCGAGGCGGCCGAGGAACGGCGAGGAGTCGAGGTTCGTCACCCAGGCTTGCAGCGGGTGCTCATCGTCGTAGGTGGGCGCAGGGATGTGCTCGAGGATGGCGCCGAACAGCGGTTCGAGATCGTCGCTCGCCGGCAGCGACCCGTCTGCGGGCCGCTCGGTGCTCGCCCGCCCTGCCTTGCCCGAGGCGTAGACCACGGGCACGTCGAGCACAGCATCGAGGTCGAGGTCGGGGTGGTCTTCGGCGATGTCGCTCGCGAGGCCGAGGAGCAGGTCGGTGGCCTCACCGACGACCGCGTCGATGCGCGCGTCGGGGCGATCGGTCTTGTTGACGACGAGGATCACGGGCAGCTTCGCCTCGAGCGCCTTGCGCAGCACGAAACGGGTCTGGGGCAGCGGTCCCTCGCTGGAGTCGACGAGCAGCACGACGCCGTCGACCATGCTGAGGCCTCGCTCGACCTCACCGCCGAAGTCGGCGTGGCCCGGCGTGTCGATCACGTTGATGGTGATCGGATCGCCGCCCGAGTGCTCGCCGCGGTAGGTGATCGCCGTGTTCTTGGCGAGGATGGTGATGCCCTTCTCGCGCTCGAGGTCGCCCGAGTCCATCACCCGATCGTCGACAGCGGCGTGAGCGTCGAATGAGTTGGTCTGCCGGAGCATTGCGTCGACAAGGGTCGTCTTGCCGTGGTCGACGTGGGCGACGATCGCGACATTGCGCAGATCTGAGCGGGTGGCGATTGCCATGCGAGGGTGTCCTCAAGATCGGGGAAAGCGGCGGGGATGCCCGCGATCTGCGATTTTATCGTGCCGAGCCGGGCATCCACTGCCAGGCGTTCCAGAGCAGCCCCTGCGGCAGCGGCGAGGGCGTCACGCCGCTCACGGCATCCGTGTGCGCGACGAGCGCCGGATACTGGTAGAGCGGCACACCGTAGGCGTCGTCCCAGAGCCGCTCGTCGATGGCTACCAGCAGGTCGCGCCGGTCGCCGTCGTCGGTCGCCGCATGCAGTTCCCCGAGCAGGCGGTCGACCTCGTCGTCGGCGTAGTACGAGAAGTTGCTGGCGCCCTCGGTGGAATGCAATCGCGTGCTGAGCCCGGTGACGCCGGGGTTCGTCGCACGCCAGCCGAAGAGCGCCGCATCCCACACGCCCGGGTCGCCGATCACCTCGATCCAGTCAGGGTCGGAGCAGTCGGTGACTCGGATGCCGGCCGGCGACAGCGTTGCACGCACATGCTCGAACTCCGCTGATCGGCGCGGGTTCGCAGGGTCGAACAGCACGCACAGCTCCGGGTCGACGATGCCGGCATCCGCGAGTTCGCGCTTCACCCGGGAGGCCTTCTGGGGCTCTGGACGCGCCTCTGCGGTGCCGTCCACAGCGGCGTCGTATCCTCGCTGACCCGGCGCGAGCACGAACGAGTCGCGCTGCACGGCGCCCGGTGGCGCACCGGAGTCCTTCGCGTCGAGCAAGGATTTCGACGACAACAGCGACAGGATCGCGCGCCGCAGTTCGGGACGCTCGATGTCACCGTTGCGGCTCTTGGCGAATCGGAAGTCGAGGTGCTCGAACATTCCATCGAGCCCCGTCACGACCTCCACGCCGTCGAGGGCGTCGAGCGCGTCGAGGATCTCGCGGCTCGGGGCTGGGGCGATGACGTCGACCTCGCCGGCGCCGAGCGCGTGCACCGATTCGAGCGGATCGCCCGCGGCGCGCAATTCGATGGTCTCGACACCGGGGCGACGGTCACCCCGGTACTCGCGATTCGCCACCAGGGTCGCCACGCCGCCGGAAACCGACGACACGCGATACGGGCCGCTCGAGACGAAGATCGGATCCGCATCCGAGGTGCCGCCATCGCCGCGCAGATCGAACCCGGTGTTCCAGGCGCGCGCGATGGAGGCGAGCTCCGCGGAGGCGTCGTCGGTACCGCGCTTCCCCGCGACGTCATCGTCGGATGCGTCGGATGCGTCGGACGCGCCGGACGCGTCGGAGTCATCGGCGGGCGGCTCGGCGACAGCGGGCGCAGCGACGGCGAGGATCGCGTCTGCCACGCGCTGCGCGGCCGCTGCAGCGGCATCCGTCGTCGCGATCTCGGCATCGAGCGCAAGGTGCGCGACCACGTGCGCCGGAACGCTCGGCGCGAGAGCGAACTCCCAATCGGCGAAGGGCTCGTCCCAGATGAGGGTGAACGCCCTGTCATCGTCGTCGACCAGTTGCGGAGTGCGCGAGGCCTGCCGCAGCGGCGAGTTCGGCGCTGGATCGAAGAACACCGCGTCATCCTCGAGGCCGGGCAGTGGCTCGCCGCTCTCGGAATCGATGGCGTCGGCACGGTCGAGGCCCCGCTCGTTGACCGCACCGGAGTTGGCGGCCCACTCGAGCAGAAGGTCGGCGGCGGTCACCGGAACGCCATCGGACCATGTCGCCCGCTCATCGAGCACGTAGCGCACGGCGAAGGGGTCATCGGAGACGATCTCCATCCGGCCGAACGACTCGTCCCGCTCGATCGTCCCGTCGGGCAGCGCGATGGCGAAGGCACCGCCGGTGGCCGCTGCGACCGCGAGGTTCGCGGGCGTGGACCCGTGCCCGGTGCCGGCGTTGACGGAGCTGAGCCTGTCGGGCAGCTCGACCACGACCGTCGAGCCGTCGACGAGACGCTCCTGCGGCGTGCATCCCACCAGCGCGGCCACCGCGATCAAGAATGAAGCCGCCCCGGCGGCCGCCCGACGAGCGGCGCCGGTTCGTCGCTGCGTCATTCCTTGATGCTCCGTCGATCGCTTGCCGTCATCGCCGCCGTCTGCCGGCCTGCTGGGACCGGCCCGGGGCTCAGCGCGCTCAGCCCGCTCAGCGCGCTCAGCCCGCGGCGCGCTCCTCGCGCCGCTTCCGCTGCTCGATCGGGTCGGGCAGCGGTACCGCGGAGATGAGCCGGCGCGTGTAGTCCTCGCGAGGGCTCCGAAGAATCTGATCCTTGGTGCCCTGCTCCACAATCTTGCCACGGTGCATGACGAGGATCCTGTCAGCCAGCAGGTCGACGACCCCGAGGTCGTGACTGATGAAGAGGCAGGCGAAGCCGAGTTCCTGCTGCAGCTCCTGCAAGAGCTCCAGCACTCGCGCCTGCACGGATACATCGAGCGCGGACGTCGGCTCGTCGGCCACGAGCAGCGCCGGATGCAGCGCCAGCCCGCGTGCGATGCCGACCCGCTGACGCTGCCCGCCCGACAGCTCGTGCGGGTACCGGTTGCGGAACGATCTCGGCAGCTCGACCTGATCGAGCAGTTCTTCGACCCTCGCGCTCATCTGGGCGCGTGAGAACTCTCCGCTGAGCAGGAGCGGTTCGGCGATGCTCTCACCGATCGGGAACCGCGGGTTGAGCGACGAGCCAGGGTCTTGGAACACGATGCCGATCGAGCGGCGCACGGCGCGCAACTGCTTCGCGGTGGCGCCGGTCATGCTCTGGCCGCCGATCGTCAGCGTCCCCTCCACGATCGGGAGCAGCCCCACGAGCGCCCGGCCGATGGTGGTCTTGCCTGAGCCAGACTCCCCCACGACCCCGAGCACCTCTCGGGGTCGCATCTCGAAGCTCACATCATCGACCGCACGGAACGCAGGCACCCGGCCGAGCTTGGGGTATTCGATAGAGATGTTCTGGGCGACCAGGAACGGCTCCGGCCTGGGCCTCGCTGCTTCGCGCACGGGCGCGTCGCCGAGTTCGCTCACCTGCGCGGGGGCTGCCGCGCCGGCGGAGACCTCCTCGACGCTGACTGCCATGCCGGCGGCAGTGGCGGCACCCGTACCAGGCGCGGTGAGCGCTTCGGCTGTGCCGGCGCCCGCGCTCGCGCCCATCGTCCCCTGGCCCAGATGCGGCACCGAGGCGAGCAACTGCTGGGTGTACGGATGCTGCGGGTTGCGGAACACCTCGACGATGTCGCCGCGCTCGACCGTCTTCCCGTCCTTCATGACGATCACCCGGTCGGCGAGGTCTGCCACGACGCCCATGTCGTGGGTGATGAGGATGATGGCGCTGTTCAACCTGCGATGGAGGTTGCGCAGCAGGTCGAGAATCTCGGCCTGGACCGTGACGTCGAGTGCGGTGGTCGGCTCATCGGCGACGAGCAGCGTTGGGTCGCAGGAGATCGACTGCGCGATCATGGCGCGCTGTCGCTGACCGCCCGAGAGCTGATGCGGGTAGGAGTCGTAGGCCTTCTGCGGGTCGGGCATCTCGACGAGACCCAGCAGTTCGAGCGCGCGCGTGCGGGCCTGCGCCTTGGTCATGCCCGGGTTGTGGGTCTGCAGTGCCTCCACGATCTGGTACCCGACCCGATACACCGGGTTCAGGGCCGTCATGGGCTCCTGGAAGATGACGGCGATCTTGTCGCCCCGGATCTTCCGAAGGCGCGGCGCTGGTGCTCCGATCAGCTCTTCGCCCTCGAGCTTGACGCTGCCGCTGGCCCGCCCGTTGTCTGGCAGCAGGCCGAGCAGCGCCATCGAGCTGGTCGACTTGCCGGAGCCCGATTCACCGACGATCGCAAGCACTTCGCCGGGGTTCAGCGTGTACGTGATGTCTTCGGCCGCCGGGATCCACTGCCCATCGACCCAGAACTCGACGTCGAGGTCGCGCACCTCGAGGATCGGTGTGTCGCTCGTCACCGCGGTTGCGTTCACGTCGTCTCTCGCCCTTCAGCCATGGTGGTCTCCCTCGCCTGTCCCGGATGCCGCCCGCTGCCGTCGCGTGGGAGCATGGAGGCATGCAGCAGGGGCGGACGGACGGGGATCGCGTCACGATCGTCTCGCGCGTAGGGCGGGTGATCGCGATCGCGGTCATCGCCTTGGTCGCGGTCGGCGCGGTGGGCATCGTGATCGGCAGCGGCGAGGAACTGTGGAACATCGTGCCGTTGGCGTTCCTCGGAGTGCTCGCCTGGGCGGCGTTCTGGGCCCCGAGCATCACAGTCGACGATCAGGGGCTGACGGTGCGGAATGTACTGCGCACGGAGGTCGTGCCGTGGGGTGCGCTCACGGATGTCGAGACCCAATACGCGCTCACGCTCGTGACTGCCGAACGGCGCGTGAGCGTGTGGTCGGCTCCCGCGCCGGGCCTGCTCGGGGCGATCAGCACCAACCGCGGCGAGCTCCGCCACCTGCCGAAGTCGAGCTACCACGGCGACTCGGTGCGACCTGCCGACGCACCGCGCTCCGATTCGGGGCACGCCGCGCTCGTGGTCCGCCGCCGCTGGGAGCGACTGCTCGAGACGGATGCCGACGGCATCCGCGACTCGACCGCTCTCACCGAGCACTCCACTCGTTGGCACGCCGGAACGGCGGTGGCGCTGGTCGTGCTTCTGATCGCGAGCGTCATCGTGCTTGCGCTCTAGCCGCCATTGCGTCGCCGAGGCGGGCGTCACTGCGTGTCTTTCTTGGGTCGGGTCACCGGATCGGCGACCGGCTTGTCGGTGATGCTGGTACCGACCGCCGTGCCGGTGCCGCCCGCGATGCTGGTGCGGCCCAGGCCGAAGAACCGCCGGCGGTTGCGGCGCGGGATGCGCTTCTGACGCGGGTCGAACGCGTCGCGCAGTCCGTCGCCGACGAAGTTGATGCACAGGGCGATCACCACGATGAAGAGGCCCGGCCACCAGAAGAGCCAAGGCCTCGTGCGGAAGGCCTCCTTGTACTCGGAGATGATCTGCCCGAGCGAGACATCGGGCGCTTGGATGCCGAATCCGAGGTAGCTGAGCGACGTCTCGATGAGGATCGCGGCACTCATCAGGAGCGTGGCGTTGACGATGATGACGCCGACCGCGTTCGGGAGGATGTGCTTGAAGATGATGCGGGTCGAACTCGCCCCCGCCACCCGCGCGGCGTCGACGAACTCGCGCTCGCGGAGTCCGAGGAACTCGCCTCGCACGAGCCTGGCCATGCCGGGCCACGAGATGATGCCGAGGAACAGCCCCAGGACGATGGCGTTGCCGCCGAAGATGCGCCCCAGGATCGCGCCGAGCACGATGATCGGCACGATGATGACCACGTCGGTGAAGCGCATCAGGATCGAGTCGACCCACCCGCGGAAGAAGCCCGAGACGGCTCCGATCACGATGCCGAAGACCGTCGACACGATGCCGACGATGAACATCACCGTGAGCGATTGCTGCATGCCGCGCATCACGCGGGCGAAGATGTCTTTCCCGAGGGTGTCCTGCCCGAAGGGGAACTCGCCGAAGTTGAATGGCAGCACCCAGGTCGGGGCACCGCCCGGGTTCAGCTGCCCGTAGGTCGTGTACCAGTCCTTGTCCCACCAGCCCGGCACGCGCCAGCCATTGGGCGCGAGGATGCCTTCTGCGTTGACGGCGAGCCGCCCTGTGCCGCCGATGACGGTGCCGACGGAGCTGAACGAGAACACGATCAGGATGATCAGCACCGCGAGCGCGATCATGGCCGCGCGGTGGCGGAAGAAGCGGCGGCGGATGATGGCGCCCTGGCTGAGGCCGGCGGTCTGGCGCTGCTCGATGGTGAGTTCGCGCTCCTCGACGCCGAGTTCGCCCGGCATGGCGCCGGTCGCGCCCGTTCCTGCGCCGAGAGGGGTTTGCGTGCGGTCGGTTCTGGCCATGTCAGCTCACCCGGATCCGTGGGTCGAGGGCCGCATACACGATGTCGGCGAGGATGTTGAAGATGACGGCGACCACGCCGGTGAGCAGGAAGAAGCCCATCACCAGGTTCACGTCGGTGTGGTCGAGCCCTTGGACGAAGAGCTGCCCCATGCCCTGCCACGCGAAGACCTCTTCGGTGATGACCGCGCCGCCGATGAGCGCTCCGATGTCGAGCGCGACGATGGTCGCGATGGGGATCATCGCGTTGCGGAATGCGTGGCGCATGATCACCGTGCGCTCGGTGAGCCCCTTGGCGCGCGCCGTGCGCACATAGTCGAGGTTCATGACCTCGAGCAGGCTCGAACGGGCGTACCGCGTGTAGGCCGCGAACGAGATGAGCGTCAGTGCGATGGTCGGCAGCAGGAGGTGCGCGAAGCTGTCGAGCATCTGGAACCAGATGTCGCCGCGCAGACCCGGCGTGGTCGCGCCGATCGTGGCGATGATGCCGTTCTTGAGGGGGATGCGCTGCGTGTAGTCGGGGAACACGAGCAGCACCCGGTCGACCACAACGACGAGGTAGGTCAGCACTGAGACGATCGCGGCCGTGCGCGCGAGCTCGCGCTTGTCGTCGCGACCGAAGACCATGCCCGAGAGCACGCCGATGCCGATCGCGACGATCGCGAGCACCAGGAGCACCCAGTACTGCGGCACGTAGAAGAAGAGGAACTGCAGCGGCTGCCAGAGCGCAGCCCAGACGACCACGGTGGCGCCCGCCGCCATGAGCGCGCGACGATTCTTCAGACCGGTCGACAGCAGGCTCACCACCACGGTGATGGCGGCGCCCGTGATGAGGATGCCGATGATCCCGACGGTCGGTCGTTGGAACCATCCGGTGAGCACGAGGACCAGCAGGATGCCGACGCTCGCCACCGCGCCGATGCCGAACGAGAGCAGCCGCGTTCGCGAGGGGCCGCCCACGATGCTCATGAGGGTGACGCCGAATATGAGACCCACGATGGCGTAGCCCCACCATGGAATCGCGGGATTCGCCATGAAGTCGTTGAACCGTATGGCGCCGAACTCCTTGAGGAGCACGGCGACCCAGAACACGGGGAGCGAGTAGAGCACGAAGGTGAAGAACGTGACCGTGTAGTCGAATCCGCTGTACTGGCGGAGCGCGGTGATCATGCCGACCGCCACGCCGAACACGATCGCGACGATCGTCGAGACAGTGATCAGCTGAATGGTGGAGCCGGCGGCCGAGGCGAGCGCCTCGGTGACCGGCTGGTTGCCCCTGATGTACGACTGGCCGAGGTCGCACTGGCCGATGAGGCACTTCGCTGCCCCGCCGAGCCAGTACACGTACCGCACGATCGACGGCTCGTTCAGGTTCAGCATCTCGATGCGCTGATCGATCAGCTCCTGCCGGTTCGGCGCTTTGCTGCCCTTCAGATCGGCAAGCGGATCGCCGTAGTTGGCCGTCAGGTTGTACACCACGAATGACGCCGCTACGAGCACCAGCACGGTGGCCAGCAGCCGCCTCACCACGAATGACAGCACACGACACCTCTCGGTCGTTCGGCGAACCTCGTTGTCGCCGCAGAGTATCAAGGGCCCGGCTGCAGGAGCGTCCGCGCCGCGCCGGGTCAGCGTCGCGTCGACGGAATCACACGTCGACGCTCACGCACGCGGGGGTCCCGGAATCGATTCCGGAACCCCCGCGGGTGGAACGCACGGGGCGGGCGCCCCGTGCGCCTGGGGTTACGCGCCGGCCTTGGTCGGCGTCCACTCCCAGAAGTTCCACAGGTACGTCGGGCTCAGCGGCATAGCCGATACGCCCTCGACGTTGGCGCTCCACACGAGCAGACCCGGGAACTGGAAGATCGTCAGGCCGTAGGCGTCGCCCCACAGCGCCTGCTCGATCTTGATCTGCGCCGCGAGCTGGTCCTCGGGCTCGGTGAGCGTCTCGAGCTCCTTGAGCCCCTCATCGACCGCCGGGTTCGAGTACCCGTTGTAGTTGCCGCCCTTGAGCAGCGGGTCGGTGTAGGTGCCGAAGATCTGGTCGGATCCGGAGATCGCCAGGCTCTCCGACTGCCACGCGAAGATCGCGACGTCGTGCGGGTTGATCGCGTGGATCGACGGGTCGGTGAACTCCCAGTTCGGCTCACTGTCGTCGATGACGTTGAAGCCCGCGAGCGCAGCCGATGCTGCGATGAGCTCGAACTCCTGGCCACGGCGGACGTTGCCCTCCGGGTACCAGAACTTCACGTCGATCGGCGTGGTGACGCCGGCCTCTGCGAGCAGCGACTTGGCCTTCTCGATGTCGACCTCGGCGTAGGTCGCGGAGCCGTTCTCCTCGACCATCTTGTCGTAGCCCTCGACACCCGGGATGATCATCTGCGAGTTGCGGACCTCGGCCTCAGGGTCGAGCGGCTTGATGATCTTGTCGACGATTTCCTGACGCGGCACGGTCAGCAGGAACGCCTCGCGCACCTTCTGGGCCTTGTCCTTGTCGCCGCCGTACGTGGCCGGGTCGAAGGGACCGCCGTTGTTGAACGTCAGGTCGAGGTGCTCGTACGAGGCCTCCTGGCGCTGCTCGATCTGCGCGCCGTCGATGCCCTTGGCGATCTCGAGGGTGTCAGCGGTCGGCTGACCGGTCCACACATCGAGCTCACCGTTCTGCAGCGCCTGCAGAGCCGCGGTCGAGTCGGCGATCGTGCGGATCGTGATCTTCTCGAAGTGCGGCGACGGGCCCCAGGTGAACAGGGGGTTCGCGGCGAGGGTGATGTAGTCGTCCTCAGCGATCTCGTCGATCACGTAGGGACCGTTCGACAGGAACTTCGCCGGGTTGTCGGGCATCGTCGTGTAGGCGTAGTCCTCGTTCCAAGCCTTGGCGAGGGCACCGATCGTCGCGGTGTCGCCGTCCTGGATCGCGGTCACGACGGCATCCGTGGCGTCCTCGGCGAATGCCTTGGCGGCGTCGCTGTACGACTTGAAGTCGTCTTCCTCGCCGGATGCCGAGTAGGCGTCCCAAGCGGACTGGACGTCGGCGTACTCCTCCGGGAAGGCGAGCGCGTAGGTGCCGTGCGCAGAGACGCCGACATCGAAGGCGAGCTCCCAGTCGACGAAGGGCTCGTCATAGACGAGGGTGATGCCACGATCGGAGATCTCCGGGATCTCCGTCACCAGGCTCAGTCCGGAGGTGGTGGCGGGCGCGAATGCGACATCCGATTCGACATTGCCCGACATCGCCGCCCACTGCAGCAGGAGGTCGGCACCGCTCACGGGAACGCCGTCGGACCAGACCACGCCTTCGTTAATCTCGTACTCGACGGTCAGCGGGTCATCGCTGGTCTTCTCGTACGTTCCGAAATCGGTGTTCCGGACGACCTTCGGCTCGTCGTCGTAGTAGTAGAACATGGTGTCGACCATGTACTTGACGTTGCCGTTCGCGGTGTTGTTGCCGGCGCCACTGTCATCGTTGAAGTGGAAGAAGCTCTCGTTGTAGGCGATGGTGATCTCGGTGCCTTCGACGACCTCGGACTCATACGGCTGCGTGCAGCCGCTGAGGACGAGAGCTCCAGCGGCGACGACGGCCCCCGCCGTCGCGATGCGCGTGAATCTCAATTTTCCTCCTGTGCAGGTATGCACGCGCATTGCACAATCGCGCCGCTGCGTGCTCGGCTCCGACCCTAGACAGATCGGACCACCAACGCCACACCGTATGACTCAAACGTTATGGAGTGGAAACCGATTCAGGAATTTTGTGCGCTGCCACCGCGAATCCCTGTGAGAATCGCCGAGTTCTGCACGAATCGTGCAGAACCATTACCGGTGGCGCATGGAAGCATCACGTCGCGGCCCCGTAGCATCAAAGCGATGAAAGAACGCTCGCGGCACGGCATCCGCGCCTTCGAGGCCGACACCACAGCATCCAGCCGACGACGGATCTGGGCCGAGCTGCTGATCGTGCTGGGCCTCTCACTCGGCGCCTCGGCGGTATATGCCGTGGTGTCGATCGCCTACCGGCTCACGCTGCCGACACCGCTGTCGGGGCAGACGGCCACGATCAACCGCTCGCTGAGCGATCGCGAAGTCTTCGACCTCATCTATCAGGTGCTCGGCATCGTCTTCGACCTCGTGCCGGTCGCACTCGTCGTGCTGCTGCTCTGGTCATCGACGCGACCGCGGCTCGGCCGACTGGGCATCGATCCCCGCCATCCGATGCGGGACTCCATCAGCGGTGCGGGGCTCGCACTCGCCATCGGCGTGCCGGGATTGTTCGTGTATCTGGGCGGCAAGGCCCTCGGGCTCACGACGACCGTGGTTCCCACCGCGCTGGATCAGCACTGGTGGACGGTGCCGGTGCTGGTGCTTGCCGCTGTGAAGGCGGGCGTGGTCGAGGAGGTGATCGCGATCGGGTACCTCTTCGCCCGATTGCGGGACCTCGGCTGGGGCTCGTGGGCGATCGTGTTCACGAGCGCGACGCTCAGGGCGACGTACCACGTGTACCAGGGCTTCGGCGCCTTCATCGGCAACTTCGCCATGGGACTGCTCTTCGGGTGGCTCTACCAGCGCACCGGGCGGCTGCTGCCGTTCGTGATCGCCCATGTGCTGCTCGATGCCGCGATCTTCATCGGCTATCCGTGGGCCGCCGCGACCTTCCCCGACCTGTTCGGTCTTCCTTCCTGACGCATCGCCGTTTCAGGCGTCGGCGACTCCTTCCCTGACTGCGGGAGCGAACGCCTCAGGCGAACGCTTCTGGCGGCGGACAGGCGCACTGAAGGTTGCGGTCGCCCCACGCCTGGTCGACCCGACGCACCGGGGGCCAGTACTTCGACTGCACAGCGTTCGCTCGCACTTCCCCGCTGCGGTCGAACTGGGCCGGGTACGCGGCTTCTTCGCGCGAGTACGGGTGCCGCCAGTCTTCGCGGAGCAGAGCGGATGCCGTGTGGGGCGCGTTCACCAGCGGGTTGTCGTCGCGCGGCCACTCCCCCGAACCCACGCGCTCAGCCTCCCGCTTGATCCTGAGCATCGCGTCGATGAAGCGGTCGAGCTCCGCGAGGTCTTCGCTCTCGGTCGGCTCGACCATGAGCGTTCCGGCGACCGGGAACGACATGGTCGGAGCGTGGAAGCCGTAGTCGATCAGCCGCTTCGCCACATCGTCGTTGGTGATGCCCGTCGCCACCCGCAGCGGCCGAAGGTCGAGGATGCACTCGTGCGCGACGAGGCCGTGCTCGCCGGTGTAGAGGATCGGATACTCATGTCGCAGTCGCGAGGCGATGTAGTTCGCTGCGAGCACGGCTGCGCCGGTCGCCCGGGCGAGGCCCTCGGTGCCCATCAATCGCACATACGCCCAGCTGATCGGCAGTATCGAAGGGCTTCCATAGGGGGCGGCCGACACAGGCCCTGCTCCGTGCCGGAACGCGCCGACCGTTCCGGTGCGCATGTCGAAGGCCGGATGCTGTGCGCTCTGCGCCAGAGGGTGCCCCGGCAAGAAGCGCGCAAGGTGCGCCTTCGCAGCGACCGGGCCCACTCCAGGGCCCCCACCCCCGTGCGGGATGCAGAACGTCTTGTGCAGGTTGAGGTGCGAGACATCGCCGCCGAAGTCGCCGAAGCGCGCATGGCCGAGCAGCGCGTTGAGGTTCGCCCCGTCGACGTACACCTGCCCGCCCGCTTCGTGCACGGCATCCGCGATCTCCCTGATGTCGTGCTCGTACACCCCGTGCGTGGAGGGGTAGGTCACCATGAGCACTGCGAGGCGCTCGACATGCTCGGCGATCTTCGCCCGCACGTCGGCGAGGTCGACGTTGCCGAGCTCATCGCAGGCGACGACCACCACGCGCATGCCGGCCAGCACCGCTGAGGCGGCGTTGGTGCCGTGGGCGCTCGACGGGATGAGGCACACGTCGCGCTGCTCATCGCCGCGCGAGCGGTGGTAGCCCCGGATCGCGAGCAACCCGGCAAGCTCGCCCTGACTGCCGGCATTGGGCTGCAGCGACACGGTGTCGTAGCCGGTCAGCATCGCAAGCCATTGCTCGAGGTGGCTGGTGAGGATGAGCGAGCCTTCGACGTCGGCGACAGGCGCGAACGGGTGCAGGCCGGCGAACTCGGGCCAGCTGATCGCTGCCATCTCGGTGGCGGCGTTGAGCTTCATGGTGCAGGAGCCGAGCGGAATCATGCCCCGGTCGAGCGCGTAGTCCTTATCGGCAAGCCGCTTGAGATAGCGCATGAGCGCGGTCTCGCTCCGATGCGATGAGAAGACGGGATGCGTGAGGTACTCGCTCGTGCGGCGCAGACCCTCGGGGATCGCGCTGTCGAGCGCGATGGCCCAGCCTTCGTCGAGGTCGAACACCTCGGCGAGCGCCGCCTCGACATCGCTGCCTGGCAACCGTTCGAGGGTGTGTTCGTCGAAGCTCATGCCGACCGTGTCGTCGTCGACCTCGAGCAGCAGCAGGTCTCGCTCCAACGCTGCCGCCGTGATCGCGCGGGCACGGCCGGGCACTCGAACGCGCAGCGTGTCGAAGAACGCGTCGTGCACCACTTCGTGCCCGGCCTTTGCGAGCCTCGCGGCGATCCCTGTCGCCTGCCGATGAACCGCCTCGGCGATGCCTCGCAGGCCGTCAGGACCGTGATACACCGCGTATGACGATGCCATGACGGCGAGCAGCACTTGCGAGGTGCAGATGTTCGAGGTGGCCTTCTCGCGTCGGATGTGCTGCTCGCGCACCTGCAGGCTGAGTCGATAGGCGGGGTCGCCGTCGGCGTCGCGCGATACTCCGACCAGGCGGCCGGGCAGCTGACGCTCGAGCCCGGCTCGCACGGCCATGTAGCCGGCATGCGGACCGCCGAACCCCATCGGCACGCCGAAGCGCTGCGTCGCGCCGACCGCGATGTCGGCACCGAGCTCTCCCGGCGATGTGAGCATCGTCAGCGCGAGCAGGTCGGCCGCAACGACCGCGAGCGCGCCTCGGGACTGCACGTTCGCGATGATGTCGGCGGGGTTCCACACTCGCCCGGATGCGCCGGGGTATTGCACGAACACTCCGAACGCCTCGGGCAGGTCGTCGGCGTCGGTCGCGGCGAGGTCGAGTTCGACCAGCCGGATGCCGACCGGCGCTGCCCTCGTCTTCAGCACGGCCGTTGTCTGCGGCAGCGCGTCGGCATCCACCACGAAGACATCGCTGGCCGTCTTCGAGGCACGGCGCGCGAGCAGCATGCCCTCGGCGACTGCGGTGGCCTCATCGAGCATGGAGGCGTTCGCGATCGCGAGGCCCGTGAGGTCGGCGACCATGGTCTGGAAGTTCAGCAGCGCCTCGAGGCGGCCCTGGGAGATCTCGGGCTGGTAGGGCGTGTAGGCGGTGTACCAGGAGGGGTTCTCGAGCACGTTGCGCTGGATCACGGCAGGGGTGACGGTGCCGTAGTAGCCGAGGCCGATGAGCGAGCGTCGCACGGTGTTGTGCTCGGCGAGCAGCCGCAGCTCGGCGAGCACCTCGCTCTCGGTGCCCGCTGGGATGTGCGACCGGGACGGTGCGCTTCGAATCGAGGCAGGCACCGCGGCGTCCATGAGCGCCTGCACCGAGTCGTAGCGGACGGCGTGCAGCATCCGGCGTTCGGCGTCGGGGTCGATGCCGATGTGACGGTCTTCGAAGGGCACCGCCATGCGTTCAGCCGCCCAATTGCGCGAGGTACTGCTTTCGGTCAAGCAGCCCGGAGCCTTCGAGCGAGGCAGGATCGTCCACTCGCAATCTGAAGAGCCACGCCTCGAATGCGTCGCCGTTGATGCTCTCAGGCGCGTCGACGACGTCGTCATGACGGGCGACGACCTCGCCCGCGGCCGGGGCGTACACCTCGCCCACCGACTTCGTCGACTCGACCTCGGCGACGACCGCCCCGCGCTCGACGCGTGCGCCGATCTCGGGAAGCTCGACGAAGACGACATCGCCCAGTTGCTCGGCGGCGTAGTCGGTGATGCCGATCGTCACCTCGTCGCCCTCGATGCGGAGCCACTCGTGCTGAGCGGTGTAGCGCAGGTCATCGGGGTTGCTCATGCTGCGGCCTTTCTGCGGTAGAACGGGAGCTCGCACACGGAGGCTGCGGCGAGCGAGGAGCGAATGCCGACTTCAAGGTTCGTGCCTGTCACCGCGAACCGCGGGTCGACATAGGCGAGCGCGATCGCCATGCCGAGCGTCGGCGAGAGCATTCCGGAGGTGACTTCTCCGATCTCGCGGTCGCCGTGGCGCACCGGGGAACCGGCACGGGCGGCCCGCCGCCCCTCGACGTGCAGCCCGACGAGCACGCGAGCGCCTTCCGGCGGCCCCTTTCGCACGGCCTCGTCGCCCACGAATCCCCCGGGCTTGTCGAGTGCGACGACTCGATCGAGCCCGGCCTGCTGCGGCAGCACCTCGCGAGTGAGCTCGTGCCCGTAAAGCGGCATCCCCGCCTCAAGGCGCAGGCTGTCGCGGGCCGCGAGACCGCAGCGCACCAGCCCGAGCGGTTCACCGGCATCCGTGATGGCCGTCCAGACTCTCTCGGCGTCTTCGGCCGGCATGTACAGTTCGAAGCCGTCTTCGCCCGTGTAGCCCGTGCGAGCCGCGAAGAGCTCGCCATCGCCGAACGGAATGGATGCCGCCCGGTACGAGCGCAGGTCGTCGAGCCGCGCCGCATCGAGCCCGGTGACGGCTCCGAGCACGGCGCGTGAAGCCGGCCCCTGCACGGCGATGAGGGCGGCGTCTTCGGACTCGTCGCGGACGACGACTTCGAAGTCTCGCGCGCGTTGGGACAGCTCGGCAGAGACGGTGCCGCGGTTTGACGCGTTCGCGACGATGAGGAAGTCATCAGCGGCCTGGGCATAGACGATGAGATCGTCGAGGATGCCGCCGTCAGGTGCGAGCAGCAGCGTGTACTTCGCTCTGCCGGGCTCGAGCTGCGAGATGCGGCCGGCGAGTGCGTGATCGAGCATGCGCCCGGCATCCGGACCGACCGCCCGCAGTTGGCCCATGTGAGAGAGGTCGAAGATGCCGGCCGTCTCGCGCACCGCCCGATGCTCGGCGAGCTCAGAGCCGAACCGGAGCGGCATGCTCCACCCGGCGAACTCGGTGAACTGGGCACCGGCGGCCTCGTGCAGCGCGTGCAGCGGGCTGCGAGACAGCTCGGACATTGCGGCTCCTGCTCCGTCCCGTCGATGGGACTCGCGCACAGCCTAGCGAGAGAGCGGGCGGATGCCGCAGAGTCGTGTCTGCGGCATCCGCCCGTCGATATGCACCGGCCTCTCCGTTGGTCGCGAAGCCGGCCGGCGCGGCTCAGCTCGCCGCGTCGAGCACGAGCGACGGGTACATGTCCGGTCGCCGATCGCGCAGGAAGGGACGAGTGCGGCGCGTGCGCGCCACCAGTTCGGGATCGATCTCGGCGATGGCGATGCCGGCGCCGTCGTCGATCTGGTCGAGCACTTCGCCGTTCGGGCCGTACACGGCGCTGGTGCCGAAGTAGTCCTTCACGATCTCGAGTCCCGAGCGGTTAGCGCACACGACGTAGAACCCGTTGGCGACCGCTTGGGCGCGCAGTTCGAGCTGGAACACCTCTTTCATGGGTGCGCTCGCGCACGCGACCGGGACGCTCAGCACGATGCCGCCGTCGAGGGCGACCGCGCGGCCGAGCTCTGGGAAGTGGCGTTCGTAGCAGATGATGGTGCCCACCCGGCCGACCGTGGTGTCGACGGCCGACGGGGCTTCATCACCAGGGCGGAAGTAGTACTTCTCCGGGAAGCCGTTCGAGAACGGCAGGTGCGACTTGCGGTACACCTGCTTGAGCTCGCCCTTGACATACGTGGCGGCCGTGTTTCCGTACACGCCTGGCGTCGAGCGGCCCTCGAAGATCGAGGAGACGATCGTGATGCCGAGTTCATCCGAGACGCGGCGCACCATCGAGTTCGACGGGCCGTCCTCGAGGCCTTCTGCGTAGACGAAGTATTCGGGGTCGGGCTCGGGCTGCACGAAGGGCACAGCGAAGAGTTCCGGCAGCACCACGAGGCTCGCGCCTTGGCCGGCGGCCTCGCGGATCAGTTCCTCGGCGAGGTCGATGGCCTCCTCACGGGTGTGGCCGACGGTCAGTTGTACGGCTGCGGCTTTCACAGCATTCCTTTCACTCACTGCGATGCGGGACCGTGCACTCGCGCGTTCGCCGCACCGATGACATCATCGAGAATCTCGAGAGCGAAGTCGATCTCGTCTTCGGTGATGATCAGGGGCGGGGTCAACCGCAGCACATTGTTGTTCGCGCTCAGATAGAGGCCCTTCTCCCAGGCCTCGGCGACCATGCGCTGCATCGGCGCCGCGGCCGCGCCGGCAGCACCGAACGGCACGAGCGGTTCGCGGGTCGCGCGGTCGGTGACGAACTCGACGCCGTAGAAGAGCCCCTTGCCTCTGACATCGCCCATGATCTGGTGGCGCTCGGCGAGCTTGCGGAGACCGGCGTCGAGCCGGGCGCCCTGCGTGCGCACGTTCTCGAGGATGTGCTCGTCCTGCATGATCTTGAGCGACTCGAGCGCGCTCGCGCAGGCGAGCGGGTGACCGGCGTACGTCTGGCCGCCCCAGAACTTGTTCTGGTTGAGCCACTGACGGGCGCGATCGCCGACGGTCATCGCACCGAGCGGCACGTATCCCGAGTTGAGGCCCTTGGCGCTCGTCACGATGTCGGGAACGATGCCCCAGTGGTTGAAGGCGAACCATTCGCCGGTGCGACCGTAGCCGGCCATGACCTCGTCGGTGATCAGGAAGATGCCGTACTTGTCGGCGACCTCGCGCACGGACTGCAGGTACCCGTCGGGCGGCACGATGAGGCCGTTGGTGCCGGTCACGGTTTCGACGATGATCGCCGCGATCGTGTTCGGGTCCTCGTACTGCAGCACCTCTTCGAGGTGGGGCGCTCCCTGGCACACCGGGCAGTTCTCGGGCTCCTGGCCCGAGGGCGTGCGGTAGGTGTACGGGTCGTGGAACCGCACGACGCCGGGCACGCCGGGCCCGTTGTGGTGGTGCCGCGGGTCGCCGGTGAGGCTGAGCGCCCCGGCCGTCGCTCCGTGGTACGAGCGGTACCGCGCCATGACCTTCGGTCGCCCGGTGACGTGCTGCGCGAGGCGCACCGCGTTCTCGTTCGCCTCGGCGCCGCCGGTGGTGAAGAAGCTCATGCTCAGGTCGCCGGGGGCGATCTCGGCGATCAGCTCGCCGAGTTCCGCGCGCACCTGAACGGCGAACCCGGGGCCCATGTACGCCATCTCACGAACCTGGCGCACGATCGCCTCGACCAGGCGGGGGTGCTGGTGGCCGAGGTTCATGTTCACGAGCTGCGACTGGAAGTCGAGGTACTTCTTCCCGTCCGTGTCCCAGAACCAGCTGCCCTCGCCGCGAGCGATGGCGGCCTGGGCGGGCTTGCCCTGCTGCGACCACGAGCGGATGACGTAGCGCATATCCGATTCGATGATGCGCTCGGTGCTCCACGTGCTGTTGCTGGACGCGGTGGCCGGCTCGCCGATGAGGGTCATGCCGAGACCTCTGCGACCTCGGCGCCGAACGTGGCGAGGCGAGCCAGCGGGCGGCCGGCGTTGCTCGCGACGCAGGCGACGACGATCTCGCGCGGACGGGGCGCATCAGGGATCACGATGGTGATCGTCTGGTGGTGCGAACGGGTCTTCGCGTCGAGCTTGTGTTTGATCGGCACATCAATCGCACTCCCGGTCGCGCCGACTTTTTCGGCGGCGGGCAGCAGCTCGGTGCCGCCTGCGGCGTCACGGAACTCGTTGCCGAAGCGCAGATTGTGGATGAGCGCCGAGCCGTGCTCGACCTCACCGTCAAGACCTACGAGCGCCGCCTTGCCGAATGCCTCGACAGGCTCGCCGAGCAGTTCGACGACGGAGGGTCCGAGCAGCGCACCGATCTCCTGACCGATCTCGTCGGCCGTGGTCACGAGGTCTTGCACGTACCCCTCCGGGTACGGGTTCTCGATGACGGCGGCCACCCACGCCACGACGTGCGTCGAGGTGAGGTCCTGGCCCATCTCCCGCACAGTCTCTTCCCTATGCCGCACGATCTTGCGCACTGTGATGCTCACTGCACTGCTCCTTACTAGCCTTGCGCGTATGCCTCGGGGCGACGATCGCCGAGAGGACGGTTGAAGATGTTGTCGCGGCGCTCCTGGCGCGACCCGATCGGGTCGATCTCCGCGAAGATGATCGCCTCGTGGGCGGCTGCGGGTCCGGCGAGCAGCCAGCCGTCGTGTCCCGCGATGACGCTCTCACCGATGAAGCGCTGGCCGCGCTCGACGCCGACCCTGCTCGCTGCGGCGACGTAGACCTGGTTCGAGTGGGCGCCGGCGATCGTCATCATGTTGGCGAGCGAGGGCATCGCCTGCTGGCCGGGGTTCGGCACCCAGTCGCTCGGCGCCAGCACGAGATCGGCGCCCTGCAGTGCGCAGCTTCGCATGCTCTCGGGGAACCAGGCGTCGTAGCAGATGATCATGCCGATTCGGCCGAGCGGGGTGTCGACGACTGGGAACCCGAGGTTGCCGGGCGTGAAGGCGTTGTTCTCGGTGTTCCAGAGGTGCACCTTGCGGTAGACCGATTCGACGCCGTTGGGGCTGATGAGCACGGCGCTGTTGTAGACGGTGTCGTCGGCCAGTTCGCCGA
This sequence comes from Ruicaihuangia caeni, assembly GCF_040536845.1. Lineage (NCBI taxonomy): Bacteria > Bacillati > Actinomycetota > Actinomycetes > Micrococcales > Microbacteriaceae > Ruicaihuangia > Ruicaihuangia caeni. The sequence goes on along the minus strand of NZ_CP159582.1, from coordinate 2,106,961 downwards.
AGCCGCCGCAGACCCAGATCTCGCGCTCGCGCGCAGCGGCCTTCCATGCGGCGATGGTCGGGCCGTCGTCGACGCTCTCGGCGGCCGCGAGTGACTCGTCCATGCCGGTGAAGGCCCAGCCGCCCGTCGCGCACTCGGGGAGCACCACGAGCTTCGCACCGCCATCGGCGGCCTCGTGAATCGCTGCGACCGTCATTTCGCGATTGGCGTTCAGGTCGCCGATCACCGGGTCGGTCTGGGCACACGCGATGGTGAACGCGGTGCTCGTTGTCATGTCTCTCTCCGATTCGCAGGGGGTGGCTGGGGCGGGTGCCCGCCGGCCGCGTGACCGGCGGGCACCCGAGGGCGGCTTACTTGCCGCCCTCGTTGAGCCCGACCCTGGCGGGCTTCCAGTTCTCACCGGTCACGTCGAGGCCCTTGTCGTTGAGGATCTCGAGTGCGGCCTCACTGAGGTCGGTGCGGTAGGCGTCGGCGTCCGGTGCCGAGTTCAGCACCTCGCCGGCCATGGCGATCTCGATGGTCTTGTCCCACTCGGCCGCGTCGAGGTGCCCGATTCCCTCGGGGCTCGGCCAGATCAGCGCGTTGACCTCGTTCATCATCCAGGCCTGGTGGCTCTTGCCAAGGGCGGATCCCTTCGACACGACCAGGTCGACACAGGCATCGGCGTTGTCGCGGCAGTAGATCCAGCCCTCGTAGCTGGCAGCGAGGAACCGCGTGGCGATGTCTTCGTTGCCGTCTTCGGCGAGCCACTCGCCACGGGCGTAGATGCCGTCTTCGAGGCTCTGGAAGCCCAGGTCCTGCAGGTTGAGCACGCTGAAGTCCTCCGGCTGGTAGAGCTCGCCGGTGGCGGGGTTGGCCGTCTCGAGCAGCTGCGCGAACTCGTTGTAGGTCTTCGCCTGCACGCTGTCGGCCTCGCGGTTCAGCAGCATGGCCATGTCGAAGGGCTGCTGCACGATGTTGAGGTCGGTCGTCGGCTCGACTCCGGATGCGCGAAGCGCCGAGAACAGGGTGAGGTCGTTGCCGCCGCCCCAGCTGCCCATCGTGGTGCCCTTGAGGTCTTCGAGGCTCTCGATGCCCGAGTCGGCCCAGGCGACCTGCAGGTACGCGCCGCGTTGGAAGACCTGGCCGATGTTCACGACGTCGGCGCCCTCCTGGCGCGAGGCCATGCTCTTGGTGACGTGGCTCACCGCGAACTGTGCGTTGCCCGAGGCCAGCACCTGCTGGGGAACAACGTTGGTGCCGCCCTCCTGCACCGTCACGTCGAGGCACTGGTCGGCGTAGAAGCCCTGGTCCTGCGCGGCGAAGTAGCCGGCGAACTGGGCCTGGGTCACCCACTGCAGTACGACGGTGACCTTGTCGGTCTGCTCACAGTCTTCGTTGACCGGCGCGGCCGAGTTGTTGCTGTCCATGCCGCTGCAGGCGGCCAGTGATGCGAAGAGCGCCGTACCGACAGCGAGTGCCGCGGCGCGCTTCGCAAGAGTGGTGAATCGCATTGGTTCTCCTGGGTTGATTGGTGGGGTGAAGGGTCTTGCGGGGTGAAGGGACTTGCGGGGTGGGTTCGTCGTGCGACGGATGCCGGTGCTATCGGCTGGCCGGCGTGAAGCGCCAGGGCGCCACGAGCCGTTCGATGAGCATGACGGCCCCGTAGACGACGAGCCCGAGCAGGCTTGCGGCGGCGACCGCGGCCCACGTGAGGGGGAACTGCGACAGCGCGGCGCTGTTGGCGATCAGCACGCCCAGCGCGTTCGCCGTGCCGCCGAAGTACTCGGCGACGATGATGCCGATCACCGAGAGCGTCGCGCCCACGCGCATGCCATCGAAGAGCGACGGCACCGCGCCGGGAATGCGGACCCACACCATGAGCTGGAACCGGCTCGCGGAGAGCGACTCCATGAGCTCTCGGTGCAGCGGGTGCACCGAGAGCAGGCCCTTGGTGGTGGCGACCATGACGGGGAAGAACACCATGATCGCGGCCACCGCGATCTTCGACATCAGGCTCGTCGCGCCGAACCAGGCGTTGAAGATCGGGGCGAGCGCGACCACGGGCGCGCAGCTGAGGATCGCGACGAGCACGAGCACTGTGTTCGCGAACTTCTCGAACAGCGCGACGATGAAGGCCGCGATGACCCCGGTCGCCGCGCCGAGCAGCGCGCCACCGATGACGGCGATCGTGGTGATCTGTGCTGCGGATGCGATCGTCGAGAAGCTCTTCCCGAACTCCGCGACGATCGCGCTGGGAGCGGGCAGCAGGTACGGCTGGATGTTGAACAGGTGCACGGCCAGCTCCCACGCGATCAGGATGACCGCACCCACGAGCACCGCCGGGTACACCGCCCGAACGACGTTGCCGCGGATGCTGAGCCGCACGGGTGCGGCGACGCTGAGCTGAGTCATCAGCCCACCTGCACCGGTTCGAGCACGGAGTGCAGCGCTGTGCGAACCCGGGACTCCGCGTGGTAGAACTCCTCGGTCATGCGGGTCTCGTCGGTCCGCGGGTAGGGCAGGTCGATCGGGATGCGGTCGGCGATGCGTCCCGGACGCGGCGACATGACGACGACCTCGGTCGAGAGGAACACCGCCTCCGACACGCTGTGCGTGACGAACACGATGGTCGTTCCTGTGCTGCGCCAGATGCGGAGCAGCTCGCGCTGCAGGTACTCGCGGTTCATCTCGTCGAGCGCGCCCAGCGGCTCGTCCATGAGGAGCAGCTTCGGCTGGAACGCGAGCGCACGCGCGATCGCGACGCGCTGCTGCATGCCGCCCGAGAGCTGACGGGGCCGGTGGTTCTCGAAGCCGGTGAGTCGCACGAGTTCGAGCATCTCCTCGGCGCGGGCGCGGCGCTCGTTGCGCGGCACGCCCTGCACCTGCAGGGGCAACTCGATGTTGCGACGGATGGTGCGCCAGTCCATGAGGCCGGGCGCCTGGAAGGCCATGCCGTACTCGCGGGCCTTTCGCGCGGCGTCCGCGCTGCGCCCGTTGACCTCGACGACGCCCTCGGTCGGCTTGACCAGGTCGCCGATGACGCGAAGCAGGGTGCTCTTTCCGCAGCCCGACGGTCCGAGGAGCGAGACGAACGCTCCTGGCGCGATGTCGAGATCGATGTCGTCCAGCGCGTGCACGAGTCCGCCGCCCGCGTCGAAGGTCTTCGTGACGTTCCGCAGGGAGATCGCGGGCCGGGCATCGGTGACCGGGGTGTTGATAGTCATCAGTTGGTCCTCTTCCTGAGCGCGATCGCCTCGACGATCGTGATCACCTGCACGAATACGACACCGGCGAGCGAGGCGATCAGCACCGCGGCGAATAGGTTTTCTGGGGCGTTGGAGTAGTAGTAGGCGGCCGTGAGGATCGCGCGGCCGATGCCGAGCCCGGTGCCGGCGGAGAGTTCACCGACGATTGCGCCGATCACCGACGCGGTCGCGGCGAGTCGCAACCCGGTGAAGAGGTTCGGGAGCGCCGTTGGGAACCGGACGAACAGCAGCGTGAACCACCGCGGAGCGTTGATCGACTGCATGAACTCGTCATGGATCGGGTCGATGGCGTTCAGTCCGGTGAGCATGTTCACGGTCACCGGGAAGAACGCGAGGTACGCGGCGATGACGGTGACGGCGATCCAGCTCGGCATCCCGGCGCTGCCCGCCCAGACCACGATGATCGGTGCGAGCGCCACGAGCGGGATGGTCTGGGAGATCACGAGCCAGGGCAGCACGCCGCGAGTGAGGAACTGCACCTCGCGCAGCGCGACCGCGAGCACCACGCCGATGAGGGCTCCGATGACGAGGCCATAGCCTGCTTCGCGGAGCGTCACGCTGGTCTGGTCGAGGTAGTACAGCAGCAGCGACTGGGTGGCGCCCGCGTTCGCCGGCTGCATGAGTGCGTCGAAGATGACCCAGGTGTGCGGCATCGCGTAGTCCGACGACGACACGGGCAGCGGAATGCTCGTGAACGGGATCACGTCTCCCGTGAGCTGGCCCATCGCCTTGTAGCCCTCCCAGAGCGCCACTGCTCCGACGAGGATTCCGACGACGACCGCAGCGCTGCGGGCGATCTGTCTGCTCACACGGCGCGGCTGGCGCTGCTTCGCCTTCGCCGCGTTGGTGGCGACTGCGCGGGTCGGCGTCTCCGCGTATGCGAGTGATTCTCTCAACGCCACTGCAACCTCATCCTTCATTGGTGTTGGTTCACTCAGTAAAATAGCGGTTCATTCAGTGATACGTCTACGGCAGGCCGGAAATTTTTCGAACTTGTGTTTCCGTCGCGTTCGGGCAGGTGCCGTCAGGCGTTCACCAAGGCGTCGTAGACCCTGGCGCGAAAGCCCGGGCAGCGCCTGTGGAGAGCGTGCGAAACGGCCGGACTCGGTCGAGCTCCTGCCCCACAGGCGTGCTGTGGCGCACGAACGCCGGGTGGTCCGCGGTACAGCGTGGCGGCTGACGATCAGCCGGCGAACACCGGATTCGTCATGCCGAGCGAGACGCCGCTTCCGGTCGAGAGCAGCCGTCCGAGGCGGTTCGCAGCATCCATCACCGATTCCGCGACCACTGGGAGCACATCCTCGGTGACGCGATAGCTCGGGCCGCTGATCCAGACCGCGTACGGCACTTGGTCGCCCACACGCACTGGCGCCGCCACAGCGGTCAATCCGTCTTCGAGTTCGTCGCGCGTGTACGCGTAGCCGCGGATCCGCACCTGCTCGAGTTCGGCGCGCACTTCGTCGAAGGAGTGGAACCGGGTCGCAGGCGGCGTGCTCAGATCGGCTTCGATGGTCTCCTTGAGCGGCTCCGCGTCGTTCCAGGCGAGCAGCGCTCGGCCGGTCGATGTGCGCCAGGCGTTCAGCGTTCGGGGCACCGGGCGGGGCGCATGACCGATGATGTGCGGGCCTGGCACCTGCGCGAGCACCACGACTGAGGCGCCCGAGAGCCGGTCGAGCCCGGAGGTCTCGCGAGTCGCCTCCGTGAGCTCGCGCAGCACCTCTTTCGTGTACTCGAGCACAGAGCCGTCGGTGCGCAGCCCGTCGATCATGAAGGCCAGGTCGAGCGAGAGGCGCACGCGTCGGGTTTCTGCGTCGGAGACCAGCCACCCCTCTCGCTCGAGCGCGGAGAGGATGCGGTGGCAGGTCGCCTTCGAGATCCCTGAGTCACGCGAGAGATCTGAAAGACCGATGCCCTGCGCATTCGACGCGATGATGCGCACGATGTGCACGGTCTTCTGCACGAGACCGAGGTCGCCTGCCACGATGCTGCTCCTTTCCTTCGGCGAGACTACTTGAAGATGCGAGCCAAGCTCGCGATCGTGTCGAGCTTGCGCTCGCCGAGCGGGTTCAGCACCGGCACCCGCACGCCGGCGGCGTGGTACTCCTCGAGCTTCGCCGCGACCTGCGCGCTCGAACCGGCCGCGCTCACCCGGTGCACGGCCTCGTCGGGCAGCAGGACCATGGCGCGCTTGATGTCTTCGGGCGTCGCGGGCCAGCCGGCCACCTCTTGAATGCGCTGGACCAGCTCGGGGTCGACCCCGGCGTGCTCTGCGATGTGCGGCTGCTGCATGAGGTACATCGTGAGGAAGTTCTTGCAGGCGTCGATCGCCTGGCGCGGGTCGTCGTCGTCGACCGCCACGGCGATGGTCTGGGTGATGTCGATGGCGTCCTTGCCGTCGGTGCGCTTCGCGAGACCCTTGCCGATCGCTTCATTGGCGAAGTCGACGTATGACACCGGCAGGAGGAAGTCGAGGTAGACGCCGTCCATGATCTCGCCGGCGAGCTCCAGCATCCGCGGTCCGACCGCCCCCGCGTAGATCGGGATGTCGACGGCGACGTTCTCGGCGTACATGCGGTCGAATCGCACGCCGTCCATATGCACGAATTCGCCGTCGAACGTCACTTCCTCGTTGCGGAAGAACGACTGCAGCACCGTGATGTACTCGCGCATCGACGCGACGGGTTTGCGCAGCGGCTCACCGACCTTCGTCGCGAGCGGCTCCCACCAGGCGCCGAGTCCGAGGATGATCCGGCCCGGTGCGATCTCGTCGAGCGTCTTGAACGTCACGGCCATGAGCGCTGCATTGCGCGTCTTGTTGTTCACGACGCCCGAGCCGATGCGCACGTTCTTCGTGCGGTCGGCGAGCAGCGCCATGATGCCGATCGCATCGCGGGTGAGACGGCCTTCGGCGACCCAGAGCGAGTCGAAACCGTACTCTTCGGCGATGTCGGCGGCCGCCCAGGTCTCATCGAGGGTGAAGCGTTCGCCGAGGTGGATCCCGAGGGGCATGCGCATGAGTGGAGCGTCCTAACTTGTCGTGTGCGATGGTGCGGTGTTCGATGAAGCAGTTCGATGGAGCACTCGGTGCGAGTGCGAGACTTGCGGGGTTTCAGCCGACGGCGTGCGCGGCTCTCCAACCGCTTGCCTCAGTGCCGAACCGTTGCCGTGGCAGATACTCCCCGCGACCGGGGCGCGGCTCGACCGGCTCGCCGTCACGGGCGATGAGCTCGCCCCGCGAGAAGACGAGTCTCGGCGAGCCGGAGACCGTCATGCCCTCGTAGAGCGAGTAGTCGGAGCGACTGTGCAGCGTGTCGACGCCGAGGGTGCGCGACGCATTCGGATCCCAGACCACGATGTCGGCATCCGCTCCGGGCGCGATCGAACCCTTGCGCGGCGCCAGGCCGAAGAGCTGTGCCGGCCGCGTGGCGGTGAGATCGACGAACTCGTGGATGGAGAGCCGACCGCTCATCACACCGGTCTCGTACATGACCATGAGGCGTTCCTCGACGCCCGGCACCCCGTTGGGGACCGACGGGAAGTGGCCGCGTCCGACTGCCTTCTGCGGCGGCAGTCCCTCGGGCTGAGCGAGTGTGAACGCTGCGTGGTCGGTGCCGATCGTCGAGATGGTGCCCTGTTCGACGGCGTGCCAGAGCCGCTCCTGATTGGCGCGCTCGCGGATGGGAGGCGAGCAGATGTACCCCGCGGCCCCGAACCCCAGATCGCGGTAGTCCTCGTACCCCGTGACCAGGTACTGGGGGCAGGTCTCCGCCATGACCTCGACACCACGAGCCTGGTGCCGCGCGATCTCCGCTGCGGCATCCGACGCCGAGACGTGCACGATGAAGAGCGGGCTCTCGGCGTGCTCGGCGAGCATGATGGCGCGGTTGACCGCTTCCTGCTCGGCGGAGGCCGGGTGCCCGAACAGGTGGTTGTGCTCTTCGAAGCGCTCGTCCTCGATGAGCGAGGCGATCGCGTCGGCGACCATGTGCCCGTTCTCGGCGTGCACCATGGGCAGCACACCGTTCTCGCGGGCGAGCCGGAATCCGCGGATGAGCACGTCGTCATCGACCATCGAGCCCGGGTACGCCATGAAGAACTTCCAGCTGGTCGCACCCTCCTCGCGCGCGAGTCGCACCAGCTGGTCGAAGGAGTCGTCATCGCCGGCGGTCGCGGGCACGATCGGGTGGAAGCCGAAGTCGACGACACAGGAGGCCGCCGCCGCTGCTCGGCGCTGCTGGAAGGCGTCGTACACCCCTACGCCTTGCGGGGGACGCACGAAGTCGACGATGGTGGTCGTGCCACCGCAGGCGGCGGCGATCGTGCCGCTCTGGAAGTCGTCGGCGGTGCGGGTCTTGCCGCTCGCGACCACGTACTCGAGGTGCGTGTGCGTGTCGACTCCGCCCGGGAGCAGGAGGCAGCCGTCGGCGTCGACAGTCTCGTCGGCGTCGTCGATGTCCCACTGGCCAGGTCGGCCGATCGCCTCGATGGTTCCGTCGACGATGAGCACGTCGGCGAGATACCGTTCGTTGGAGGTGATCACTTCACCTCCGCGCAGCAGCAGTCGCGTCATCCATTGCTCCAATCCGCGTCGTTGCGTGGCTGGTCGACCAGCCGCGGCGCCGGCCTCGCAGGGCCAGCACAAGGGGCTCGGCGAACCTAGCAATGATCGCTAGCCGTTTCACTGAGCGGATAGCTGGTTCACTGAGCGTACCAACACGATATTGCACGCGCTCGCGTTGGTACAGCGGTGACGCGAGAAATCTTGAACTACGGCCTCTGGCGACGGCCCAAAGCTGAACAGGGCCCCGGCAGCACGGTGATCGAGCGCGCCCAGACTATTCTCGCGAATCACCCGCCGGGCGTGAGCACCGGGGCGATCGCGGGGGCGCCTGTTCGTACCGTCGCTTGCCAACTGAGCCGCACTACGCGCGGTTCATGGCCAGATCCGCCTCGTTCAACGGCGGAGGCCTGGCGGTCGACCTCCCGAAGGCCCGAGTAGCGCGCCGCGTGGCCGGCGAGCAGCGCTCGGCTCTCCTGGTGGCCGAGGACTTCGGCTCGCGCCGGGCGCCGGTACTGCAAGCCGACACTGATCCAGCATTTCGGCTCAGCTGCGAGGTGCTCGCACCAGTGGGAATCGGTTCCCGGGCCGGCCACCACCAGGACGGAGCCCGGGGCATCGGAGCCGATCACCTCGAGCACGGTGCGGTGGACCTGGCCGTCTTCCTCGCTCTGGTGCTCGATCATCGCGATTCGCCCGCAGAAGAGGAATCCGAGACCCGCGCGGAAGAAGGGCACTGACAGTCGCATGATTCTGCGGCTGCCGAGCAGCCTCGCGATCGGCTTCATCACTCTCCCCCGTGCTCTCAGCATCACACACGAGAGCTCGCTCGACACGGGATGCCCCGCGCTGGGCTCACCTCGATGATGGCGCCCGTTTGGCATCGGGGCAGGCGAGGAACGTGATCGAGCGCGGCGTGAAGATCAGTGGACCCCGGCGAGTGGGCAGGCCCGTGAGCCTTGGCAGCGAGCCCTCGCTGCTCAGGCTCAGCAACCGGCCGTTCAGACGCAGCGCTCCTCCCTCCGAGACATCGGCGCGGAGGGTGTACCGCACGCAATCGATCGGCACTGCGAGCCTGCGTGTGATGGTCGGGCTGGTGTTGACGACCAGCGCCGCCACACCTTCCGGCAGCCCGCGAAGCGCGTGAGCGTAGACATGCAGGCCCTCAATGGTGTGCAAGCCCGAGTCGAGCACCGCGGTGCCCATGAGCCTGCGCCAGAGGAGCGCCGCCCAATACGCGGGTCGAGGAGTGTGATCGTCTTCGTTGATAAGGCTCGTCTGCATCGGCGCCTCCTGAGTCGCGAGCGCGTGATGCGCGGCGATGCTGACACCGCTGCGAGCGAGCGCTCCCAGCCGATCGACGTACTCGACCGGATCGAGCAACTCCTCGGCGGATTCCAGTCCGGCATCGCCGATCGGCGGTGTCTGGATTGTCTCGAGGTCGGCGCCGATCGACTCGGCGAAATCGATCACTTGAGGCTGCAGCTCCCGAGGCAGGACGGCGTCGAACCCTTGCGGTGGCCTCGGCGGGAACTCATCGTGCCGGGGCACGTAGATGCGGGCGGCCGAGGGGCCGCTCACCTGCAGCACCATCGGCGATAGCGCCCGCACGAGCGATCGGAACCGCCGATCCGCGAGTTCGTTGGCGACCCCGGCGCTCGCGGAGGGCGGGCGTCGGCTCGATGCGCGGAGGGGCTTCCGAGCACCTGTTGTGGATGCGGGTGCCGAGCTCGAGACCTGGGCGCCCGGAGTAGACGCCCCGGCATCCGGTTCGGGCAGCGCGATATCGAATGACTGGAATCGTTCGTCGATGGTCGTCACGAGGCTCATCGACCCCGGCGCGAGGATGCCGGTGCTGACTGTCATGTCGGACTTGCTCTCTGGGCCTGTTGATGAACAGGCTCTCGTGTTGGCAGGCGCGTTCACTACTCGGGCTGATCCTGCCTGGCGCTGGAACTGCGAGCGGACGCCGCTCTCGGGCTGCGGCATCCGCTCGGCTACTCTCAGGTGTCTGCAGCGGCGTGCGACTTCAGGCGCCTCCCATGTTGGACTGCGGTTCGTCGGCGTCGCCGGGCGCACCGGCCGGCATGGAGCCGGAATTGTAGCCGGAGCTTCCGCCGGTGCCCTGTGCGGTGTCCGTCGACCCGCTCGACCCCGCTGACGCTCCTGAGGTGATGCTGATCTTGCGAGGCGTCGGCAGTTCTTTGAAGGGCACGGTCACCTTCAGCACGCCGTTCTCGAAGTGCGCGTCGATCGACCCTTGATCGGCGCGTTCGGGAAGCATGATGCGGCGGTAGAAGCTGCTGCTGCTCTCCCGCACCATGTACTTCTTCGACTTGTCCTCCTCGTGCTCCCGCTTCTCGGCCTGGATCACCAGTGCGCCCTCGTCGAGATCGATGTTGATGTCGTCGGGGCCGAAATTCGGCAGGTGCGCTTCAACCACTAAGCGTCGATCGCCGTCCATGTAGACGTCGGTGGTCGGAATATTGCTTCCCCGAACGGCGGTGAAGAAGTCATCGCCGAAGAACTGCCGCTGCAACGCATCGAGCTCTGCGAACGGGTTGTACCTCACGATGTTGCGAGCCATGAGAACTCCTCCCAGAGAAAGCGCCCGGCTGCGGACCGGACTCACCTGCAGGCTAGGTCTGCGCAGGCTGCCCGCAAGGGGCCGCTGGCCGGATTCCCAGGCGATTCGCGCACTCGCGGGGTGCAGGCGGAGCCATCGGCGGGAAGGATGGCGGTGAACCAGTGAAGAGGAGGAGAGCAGCGTGGACAGACCGATTCACTTCGAGATCCATGCCGACGACGTGCAGCGCGCGCAAGCGTTCTATGAAGCAGCGTTCGGGTGGACATTCGAAGATTGGACCCCCGTCGCGGGCGTGCCCTATCTCGGCGCGATCACCGGCGCGGACGGCAGCCCGGGCATCAACGGCGCGATTCTGCAGCGCGGAGCTCCTGGTGCGGGCCCCGGGGCTGCGGTGAACGGCGCAGTCTTGACCATGGGTGTCGACGACTACGACTCGGCTGAGCGCCGAATCATGGACGCGGGCGGCGAAGTGGCGCTGCCGAAGCAGGCGATCACCGGCATGGCCTGGCAGGGGTACTACCTCGACACAGAGGGCAATGTGTTCGGCATCCATCAGCGCGACGAGAACGCCAAGTGACGGCGCGAGCCGCCGAAGAGCCCGGCGTCGACCTTCGAACAGAGCTCCCTGCCGACTCGCACCCCGGTGAAGCGATCGGCGGGCGGGAGAGAACAGTCGTCGAGATCCCCACGGAGCATGGCCTCTCGCGCCTCACGATCGACATTGCACCGGAACAACGAGCGGTACTCTGGCTCGGTCACGGCGCGGGCGGCGGCATCGAAGCTCGCGACCTCGCCGCTCTCGCCAGTCGCCTTCCTCATCGAGGTGTGACGGTGGCGCGATACGAGCAGCCGTGGAGGGTGGCCGGGAAGCGCATCGGGTCGCGCCCAGCAGCGCTCGACGCCGCCTGGCTGCAGACGTCGCCGGTGGTCTCCGAGCTGGCTGACGGGATGCCGCTGCTCTGCGGCGGGCGCAGCGCAGGGGCAAGAGTCGCCTGCCGGACTGCCACGCAGACGGGTGCCGCCGGTGTGGTGTGCCTGGCGTTCCCATTGCACCCGCCCGGCGCACCGGAGAAGTCGCGCCTCAGCGAGCTGCTGCAGCCAGTGGTGCCGGTGCTCGTGCTGCAGGGCGGTCGCGACACGTTCGGCAGCGCGGAGCTTGTGGCCGCGGAGTCTCGCGAAGCCGAACGCATCCGGGTGATTGAGGTTCCCGACGGCGACCACTCGTTCGCGACCCGCAAGTCGTCTGGGTGGAACGCCGAGCGGGTGGAAGGCCTCGTCACTGACAGTGTGCTCGCGTTCGTCGAGCAGGTGCTCGCGGCGCGCGACTGAGCGAGGTGCAACACGCGCCCCGCGTCAGCGCGACGTGGCGAGCTACTGCGCGGTGTAACCGCCGTCGATCGCGAGCTCAGCCCCGGTCACGAAGCTCGCGTCGCTGGATGCGAGGTACAGCACCCCCGCTGCGATCTCTGCCGGAGTTCCACGGCGACCCAAGGGATGCTTGCCGATGATCGCCGCCGAGTGCGCTTCGGCGCCGCCGGGGAACTTGGCCGCTGTCTCACGACTCATGGGCGTGTCGATGGAACCGGGCAGGACGGCGTTCACTCGGATGCCGTGCGGCGCGTAGGCGACGGCGTCGGCCTTGCTCATCGCTCGGATCGCGCCCTTGCTCGCGTGGTAGAGCGCTTGCGCCGAGGTACCGCCCACGACGCCCGCGATCGAGGAGAAGTTGACGATGCTCCCCCGCCCGAGAGCAATCATCTGCGGCAGAGCATGCTTCGTGACGAGCCACGTGCCCTTGACGTTCACCTGGAACAGCAGGTCGAACTCCGCCTCGTCCAGCTCATGGGCCTGCTTGGCGGGGCCGACGATCCCCGCACAATTGACCAGGATGTCGACGGGCCCGTGAGCGTTGCGCACCTCCTGGAAGAGGCGAGCGACTGCCGCTTCGTGGGTGATGTCGACGTTCTCGTAATGCGCCCCGGCGTGACGCCTGACCGGGGAATCGGCACGAGGCTCTGACAGGGCGTCCACCGACACCACTGTTGCCCCCGAGGCCGCGAACATATCGACGATGGCGCTGCCGATGCCCCCTTCGCCGCCGGTGACCACCGCCACCGAGCCTTTGAGCTTCTCTTCGCTGGGCGTCAAGCTTCCTCCAGCCTTGCCATTCACGATTGCACTCCCCTTTGATCTCGCACTATCCGAGGGTAAGACCGCCGTCGATGACCAGCGTCTGACCGGTGACGTAGCCGGTGAGCCCGCTGGCGAGCATCAGTACTCCCCTGGCGATGTCGTCGATCTCGCCGAGTCGCCGAAGCGGCGTCTGATCGATGGTCGCCTGACGCTCGTCGTCGCTGGCGCTCCAGAGGTGCGAGATCGGCGTCAACACGATGCCCGGAGCGATGGCATTCACTCGGATGCCGTGCCGCCCCCACTCGACGGCGAGCTGACGGGTCAACTGCACCACCGCTGCTTTGGAGGTGCCGTAGAGCACCCGGCCCTCCATCGTCTTCCAGGCCACCACCGAGGCCAGGTTCACGATCGAACCGCCTCTTCCCTGCTGGACGAACAAGCGGTACGCGGTCTGTGAACCAACGAGCACGGAGCGCGCGTTGATGTCGAAGACCCGGTCCCAGTCGGCGTCGATGACGTGCTCGGCAGGCTTTCGCAGTATTACGCCGGCGTTGTTGACCCACAGCGCGAGCGGCAGGCCGATGGCGCGCACGCGGTCTTCACAGGCGGCGAAGTCTGCAGCGTCCGACACATCCACTTGCTGTGTGTGCAGTCGGTCGCTCGCGATCTCGCTCTGCAACTCCTCCAGAGCGTCGCGGTCGACGTCGGTGGCGAGCACGCTCGCACCGACGTCGACCATCATTCGCACAATGCCGCGTCCGAGACCGCCGCCGGCGCCGGTGATGACGCACAGCCCTCCCTGAAGATCGGCCCACGGGTTCGAAGGCGACCACGGTGTCGCTGACGCGGCGACTCGGGGCGAGGTCATCGTCAGATCGCCGCCAGGCTCGGCAGGAACGACACGATCTGCGGGAACAGCATGAGCAGTGCGATCACGACGAACTCGGCAAGCACGAAGGGCATCACCGCAGCGAACACCTTCTCGGGCTTTACACCTGGTGCGGCCGAGCTCACCACGTAGACGTTGAGGCCGAACGGCGGTGTGACGAGCCCGATCTCCACCGCCTTGACCGTGAGGATGCCGAACCAGATGGCGTCGACGCCGACCGCGTCGAGCACTGGCCAGAGCAGCGGGATCACGATGATCATGATCGAGAAGCCGTCGAGGAACATGCCGAGGATGACCATCACGATCAACGCGATGACCACGATCGCCCAGGCCGGCAGCCCCCAGTCGACCACCTGTCGTGCGAGCACGCTCGGTATACCGGTCTTCAGCAGGAAGAAGGAGAAGATGCCCCCACCCGCGAGCAGCGCGAAGATCATCGTTCCGAGGCTGGCGGACTCGATGATCGAGTCTTTCAGCCCGACCAGGGTCGCCTTGAACCCGCCGCGCGAGAGCCGCACGACGACGATGATGAGCGCGACGAAGGCCGCGATCGCTCCGGCCTCAGTGGCGGTGAACCAGCCGAGGTACATGCCGCCGATCACGATCGCGAAGAGCAGCGCCACGTAGAACGCGCCGACGATGTTCTTGCGGGTCACCACGGGCTTCTCGGGACGGACTGCGTTGCGCAAGGGCGCGTCGAGCGTTGCGGTGGTGACACCGGTTCCCCCTGCACCGACAGTGGCGCCCACTGCGACGGCCCGCCGCTCGGCTGCCGCCACCTTCTTCGAGAGCCGCTGCGGGTCGAAGAAGCCACGCTTGTAGAGCACGATCACGAAGATGATGTACACGGCCATCGTGGTCAGACCGGGCAGCACGGCTGCGAGCAGCAGCTTGCCGATCGACGATCCCGTCAGCGACGCATAGACCACGAGCACGACGCTCGGCGGGATGAGCACGCCGAGCGTGCCGCCCATCGCCACGAGAGCGGCCGCGGCATCCGGACGGTATCCGCGAGCAGCCATACGGCTGACTGCCACGCGCCCGAAGGTGGCGGCGGTCGCCACCGACGAGCCGGTCACCGCAGCGAAGCCACCACAGGCGAGGATCGTGGCGACACCCAGGTTGCCCGGGATCCGTCTCGAGACTCGCTCGGCAATGATGAAGATGTCGTCGGCTATGCCCGCTCTGGCGGCGAACACGCCCATTGCGACGAAGAGCGGGATGATCACGAGCGTGTAGACGGCCGTTGAGGTGAATGGCGCGAGGCCGATGGTGTTCGAGGCGACATCAATGCCGTTCAGCAGCACCAGCCCGAGCGCGCCGGAGGCGGCCAGGCCGATCCAGATCGGCTGCTCAGCGAGGATGAAGATCAGCAGGATGCCCAGCGCGACCAGCGCGATGGTGATGGTCTCAGGACTCATTGCGGTTCACCTCTTCGGCCTCGAGCGCAGCTTCCGCCATGCGCAGTTCGGAGTTCATCGCGCCTTCGTCCATGGGATCGCGGAATTGGCGGACTGTAGTGCGGACGTATTCGAACAGGAACACCACGAGTCCCACCACGATGATCACGCGTGCCGGCCAGATCGGCACTTGCGCGATGCCGAAGCGGTACTCGCCTACCGCGATCGAGTTCATGGCTGATTGGGTGGCCACGACGATCATGACGACCACCGCGGCGATTCCGATGATGGCCGCCACGCCGCGCAGCAGCCGTCGAGAATTCGGTCCGAGTCGCGACGTCAGCACCGACGTCGACACATGGTCGCCGGTCACCTGGGCGGAGCCGAAGGCGAGGAACACCGCGAAGACGAGGAGCACCTCGCTCCACTCGACGGCGCCGGGCAGGCTGCCGCCGGTCTTGCGAAGGGTGACGTCGACGACCGTGATGAAGGTGAGGGCGAGGATGACGACCCCCGCCGCGAACCCCATCACGTTCGTGACGTACTTGGTGAAGAATGGCATGTTCTTTCCTTTGTCAATGTCGACTGCGGGAAGGCTCAGTTCGGCCTTCCCGCAGTCGACTCAGGACGGATCAGCGCTCGGCGCAGCGCTCCATGCCGTTCTTGGAGTCAGCGCTCTGGTTCGCCTCGAGGGCGTCCTGGTACTGCTCCCAGAAGGCGTCGACCGCGTCAGCGCCCACACCGGCCGAAGCGCTCTTCTGCTTCCAGTCGTTGAGCACGGAATCACCCACAGCGCTCTTCCACTTATCAGTCTCCGAGGCGGGCCAGACGGATGTTCCGCCGCCCTCGGCGATCAGGGCGTCGCAGGTCTCGTCCTCGATGCCCGAGAAGATGCTCAGGTACTCGTCCTGGAACTCCGCGAAGACCTCCTCGAACAGGCTCTTGTGCTCGTCGGAGAGGCCATCCCACACGGTCGGATTGATCACCACGACGTTGCCGGCGTAGGTGCCGATGCCGGTGTCGACCACGAAGGGCGACACCTCCTGAAGGCTTGCCGAGGTGATGGTGTCCATCAGCATCGAGGCGTAGCCGTCGATGGTTCCGCGTTCCATGCCCTCGTAGATCTCTCCGAGCGTGATGCCGACCGGGTTCGCGCCGACCGCCTGGAGTGCGTTGGCGGTGTAGCTCGTCGCGCGGACATTCTTGCCCTTGAACCAGTCGACGCCGGTGATCTCTTCGCTCGACGAGACTATGCCGGTGGGACCGCCGATGAACGAGAGCTGCTTGGTCTGGGTGCGCTCCCACTCCGCTTTGAAGTCCTCGTTGTTGTCGAAGAGCTCGTCAATCGCCGCGGTGAGGGCGGCGGGATCGGAGTTCTGGAACGGCACCGAGATCGCCTGGGTCAGCGGAAGCTCACCCGGGTTGTACGACATGGTCGCGACGCCCATGTCGGCGCGATTCTGCGCGACGCCGGGAATGACGTCAGGCCCCTTCAGCAGAGCCTCGGCGAAGAAGATCTCGATGTTGATCTCGCCATTGCTGCGCTCCTTCAACTCGTCGGCCGCCCACTGGATGGCGACTGCGGGCGGAGCTGCAGGACCGAGATAGGTGGCGAGCTGCAGATTGACGGTCTCACCGGTCGAGCCATTGTCGCCGTTGGCGTCGCCGTTGCCGGCGCCACTGGTGCAGCCGGCGAGCATGGCCGTTGCGGCCACGAGCCCACCGATTGCGGCGAGAGTGCGGTGTGTTCTCAAAACTCCTCCTCGAGTCTTCATTGGTTTGTAATTGCAGGTCAGGCCCGCTCGAAGCCGTCGAGCGTGCTGTCGTCGACATCGTCAAGGTTGACGACGATGTTGTCGGGGGTTCGGGCCGTCATCCATACGAGGCGCTCGGTCGGGCTCATGTTCGCCTCGATGTGCGGCATGTACGGCGGGATCCATGCGAAGTCGCCAGGGAGCATGTCGACGTATTGCGAGTAGCCCTCGCCGTAGTAGATGCGGCCGTGGCCTTCGGCGACATAGCCCGCCGTCTCGGCTTCTCCGTGGTGATGCGGAAGCGAACGCGTGCCGGGCTCGTTGATGGCGGTCTGGAAGAACAGCTTCTTAGCGGGAGTGGTGCGCGGACCCACGCCTTCGAGCCGAAGGAGCCCTTCGGTCTGCTCGGTATCGCTCCCGGTCGGGTCAGGGCGCCGCACGAGCGGTGCGAGCGTGGCGATGTCGATGTCTTGCATGTGCTTGTGTCGCTCCCTTCGGATGGCCACCTCGCCATCCTGTGCGGAAGAGATTCCCACGCCACGGACAACATCGCGATTGCTTCCCGCATCATGGGAAGCTAATCTGGGCCGATCGAAACCATCAAGTCAGTCCAGCAGGCACTCCGGGTGCTCCGTCACGTCTACGAGCACCCGCAGTCGACCATGTCCGACATCGCGCGCGCGAACGAGCTGTCGACATCCACAGCGCATCGAATACTCGCGACCCTCGAAGTAGCCGGCTTCGTCAGCCGGGACGACGACCGCGGCTTCACAGGCGTGCCGGTCGGTCAGCAGCGCACGATCGACGACTCGATCGCTCACTGCGTGGAAGTCGCGCAACCTCATCTGCGAGCTTTGGGCAGCGTCACGGCCGAGACGGTGCACATCGCAACGCTGCGCGGAAGCCTCGTGGAGTTCGTCGCCGCGGTGGAGTCGACGAAGCTCGTGCGCGTGTCGAGTCGTGTCGGATTGCAGGTTCCCGCCGGCGCAGCCGCAGCAGGCAAGATGCTGCTCGCCTCGTTGCCTCAGCACGAGTTCGACGCGCTCGAGCCGACGGTCGCCGAAGCACTCGGGAGCGCGGCGCACCCGCTTCAGGCCTCGCTGCAGTCGGTGATCGCCCAGACCCGCAGCCTGGGCTTCGCGCGGAACATCAATGAGACCGAGGACGGCATCTACGCGCTGGCCGTGCCCATTCGCCGACCGGTCGGGCCGGTGCTGTGCTCGCTCACGATCACGGCGCCGACAACTCGCATGCCCCCGCTCTCGCACTCGAAGATGACTCCGGTGGAACGGTCGTGGCTTGAGGAATTGCGGCGATCCGCTCGGAGCATCGAACGCGCCCTCTTGCACTGACCTAGTCGGACCGTCAGTCGGCGACGGCCCCTGCCCAGCGTCCCGCAAGACGGGAATCGGTTGTTCGCTTCCCATGCTGCGGGCACACTCATCCCGTCGGATTTCCAAGGAGGGGAACCCATGGAAGAAATCGCCCGCGCGATCGCCGAACTGCGCGCCGTCGAGGACATCAAGCGTCTCAAAGCGCGGTACTTCCGCCTGATCGACACGAAGCAGTGGGAGAAACTCCGCTCGTGCTTCACCGCCGACTGCACGTTCGAGGGCCTCTGGGCCGGCGGCGACGGTGCCGACGCGTTCATCACCAGCATCCGCACGAACCTCGCGGAGGTGCCCACGGTGCACGCCGGGTACATGCCCGAGATCGAGGTGCTCGACGAGAGCACCGCCCGCGGTATCTGGTCGATGACCGACTACCTGGAGTGGGAGCCCGACGCCCTGGCGTATCGCGGTGTCTCTGTGCCGGGCCAGCGCGGCATCCGTGGCTACGGCCACTACTCGGAGGAATACACCCTCACCGAAAGCGGCTGGCGCATCAGCCACCTGCGTATGACGCGCTTGCGCATCGACCCGCTGGTCGGCGAGCGCGAGCCCGTGCACACGAACTTCATGCCCCCGGTGCGCGACGAGTGGCTGCCAGGCGACCGCTGGCTCGACGAGCTCGCCTGAACCCCGCTCCACCGATCGCCGCTTCGCACCACCACGCCCAAATTCGAAGGAGAACCACCGTGTACGACGCCATCCTGCTGGTCCAGACCAATTGCACTCCCGGGCACGAAGAGGAGTTCGAGCGCTGGTACATCGAGACGCACCTTCGCGATGTGACCGCGCTGCCCGCCTTCACCGCTGCAACCCTGCACCGGAACGGCGAGGTGCCCTTGCACCGGGATCAGCCTGCGCCTGAGGCGAAGTTCGGCTACGTCGCGGTGTATGAGATCGAAGGCGACCCGAACGTCGCGGCCATGCAACTCGCCGACGCCCGCAGCGGTATGGCGCTCAGCGAATACCTCGAGGCTGAGAAGTGGAGCATCGTCTACAACCGCATCAGCGACCGCGTGACCGGGGCCTGACGCCGTGCGGGTCTGGAACGGGGAACTGCTCGACGGGTACGACGTCGTCGTCGCGGGATCCGGCGCGATCGGCCTGACCGCGGCCCTAACCGCCGCGGCGGCCGGCAAGTCGGTGTGCGTGCTTGAGAAGTCGCAATACCTCGGGGGCACATCGGCCATTTCCGGCGGCACCCTCTGGATCGCCGCGAATGGTCCGATGTTGCGTGGCGGTGGCACCGACTCGCGCGAGGACGCACTGCGGTACCTGAAGGCGCTCACGAAAGGCAGGCACCCGGAGGAACTGCTTGAGGCTGTCGTCGACACCGGCCCCGACATGATCGAGTTCGTCGCCGAGCACGGGCTCAAGTTCAACTCGGTGCTCAACTACCCCGATTACCGGCAGGATCTCGCGGGTTCGAGCAAGGGAGGGCGCTCGCTCGACCCGCAACTGTTCGACAGCACCGCGCTCGGCGAACTGCGAGCCGCAGTGCGTCCCGACCCCCGCTTGCCCTTCACCATGGAGGAGTATGAGGCCTGGGGCGCGTTCACCCGGTTCCCGTGGGACGAGCTGAAAGCCCGCAAAGAGCGCGGTCTCACGTCTCGTGGGCTCGCCGTGGTCTCATCGCTGGTGGCCGCTCTCGCGCGCCTCGGTGTGACACTCGTGACGGAGGCACCGTTCGCGTCACTGCTTCGGGAAGGCGAACGCGTGACCGGCGTGCGTGTGGGAGACCTAGAGGTCTCCGCACGCGATGGGGTCGTGCTCGCCACGGGCGGTTTCGAGTGGAACGACGACATGCTCAAGCAGTTCATCGGCGCGCCGTTCATCGCGAGGTGCAGCCCCCCGCACAACACCGGCGACGGCATCCGCGCGGGTGCCGCGATCGGAGCGACGCTGCGGAACATGCATGAGGCCTGGTGGGCGCCCTACGCCCAATTGCCGCACGAGAAGATGGACGGCGCGCCGAACGCGACGCTGCTGCGCTTCGAGCGACAGGGGCCGGGCTCGATCATCGTCGACCGGCAGGGCAACCGGTTCGTGAACGAATCGCAGAACTACAACGACCTCACCCGCGCCATGCACGCCTATGAGCCGCGCGACCACGCGCCCGCGCACCTGCCCGCGTGGGTGATCGTCGACGCCGACTACGTGCGTCGCTACGGGCTCTTCGACTTCCGGCTCGACCAGCCCCTCCCCGAGTGGCTTGTGAGCGGAGACTCAGCGGCCGAACTGGCAGAGCGGCTCGAGATGCCCGCGGACGCCCTGCGAGCAACGCTCGACCGGTTCAACCGGTTCGCCGCCACGGGCGAAGACCTCGACTACTCACGCGGCGCCAGCGCCTATGACCGCTACTGGGGCGACAGCACGCGGGGCCTCCCCAACCCGGCGCTCGCGCCCCTCTCGGAATACCCGTTGTTCGCGTTCGCGGCGATCCCGGGCGGGTTCGGCACATGCGGCGGACTGGCGACGGATGCCGATGCCCGCGTGCTCGATTGGAACAACCAGGTCATCGACGGCCTCTACGCCGTCGGCAACACCAGCGCGCATCCCGCGAGCGGCGGCTACCCGGGTGCCGGCGCCACCCTCGGGCCTGGCATGACGATGGCGTACCGGGCGGGCAAGTCGATCGCCTCCAGCTGAGACTCGACCGGGCTGCCGAGTTGACGACCCCCGGCAGCCCGGTCGCTCATACGCGAACGGCGGCTCCATATGGAGCCGCCGTTCCTCTGCTGCGAGCTGCCGGGTCAGATGCTGCGCGATTGACCGCCGTCGACCGTCATGTTCGTCCCGGTGACGAAGGATGCCTCAGGCGAGGCGAGGAACGCGATCGCGGCGGCCACCTCCGCGACCTCGGCTGGGCGGCCCTGCGGAAACGCCTCGGACATCGCGGCGCGCGCGGTATCGGCATCCGTCGCCGTGCGCTCGGCGTGCATCTCGACGAGCCGCTCCCACCGTCCGGTCGCGGTGGGACCCGGCGAGACCGCGTTGACGGTGATGCCTTCCGGAGCGAGTTGCGTCGCAGCGGCGCGGGTGAGCGAGATGAGCGCCCCATTCATGGTGCCCGCGACCGCCATCGCGGCTCCCGGCTCCTTGCCCGCTGAACCGGCCACAAGCACGATGCGGCCCGAGTCGCTCTTGCGAAGCTCTCGCAGCGCACCGCTCATCAGCCGCTTCGCTCCGAGCACCTTCTGCTCGAACGCGTCGCGCCACGGCGCGTCGTCCCACTCATCGAACGTGCCCGAGGGCGCGGCGCCGACAGAGTGGACGATCACGTCGAGCCGGCCGAATCGCTCGACGGCGAGGCGGACCGCAGCATCGATGCTGGCCTGGTCGGTCGAGTCGAGCACTGTGCCGACCACCTCGCCCGGCCCGTCAAGGCTTCGAGCCGCGGCGTTCGCCCGCTCAGCGTCCCGTCCGCCGACGACGACGTCGACGCCCTGCGCCGCGAGCGCACGAGCAGCGCCGAGTCCGATGCCCGCTGTGCCGCCCGCGATGAGCGCGACACGACGCGCCTGCCCGCTCATCGTTCCACCGGAATGGTGTCGTCGGGGTCGAAGGGCACCTTGAGGTACGTGAGCACAGCCGGCTCATCGGTGTCATTGCGCACGCCGTGCACCGAGCCGATCGCGATCACGCACTTGTCGCCGGGGCCGAGCACCAGGGCCTGGTCGTCGATCTCCAAGGTGATGCGACCTGACTGCACCACCACCACTTCACGGTACGTGCGGTGATAGTGGTGCTGCATGGTCTGGCCGGGCGCGAACTCCTGCGTGCCGATCGCCAGGTCATCCGAGTCGGCGCGCACACCCGTCACCGGTGGGAGGATGACGTCTTCCTCGAGCTGGACCGAGACGATCTCCATCAGCGCTCCACCAGGATGCGTGCGGCCTCTTTCGCCGGCATCCCGATCTTCACACCGAGTTCGAGCGCGAGCTTGTTCGCGGCGCTGATGACGCCATCCTGGTAGGTCGACAGTCCATCCCCCATGCGGGCGGTCTGCACCGAGACTGAGGCCCCGGGTATGCCAGCAGCGGCGGTCGGCTCAAGCGCCGCCGTGCCCGACTCGTTCCGACCGAATCCGCCGTCGGAGCAGATGAAGCCGTAGGGACGGTGATCGCAGATGTAGTCGATCACACTGCGACCCGTGTGACCGGCTGTGCACAGCACGTTGCGGTCGGTGTCTTCCGGAAGGGCATCGATGATCGAGTTCATTGAGACGATCTGCCTGCCCTCGGGCGTCTCGAAGTGCACCTTGCGCGCGATGTAATCGGGGGCCGGCAGTTCAGCAGGCTTGTCGAGCATGAGCTCGGCTGCACGCTTCACCGTCATACCGGGCTCGATGCCCAACTGCGTCGCCACTCCGTTGACGCGCGAGATCACTCCGTCGTTCCAGAGCGTGTCGCCATTGCCGAGTTCGACCGACATGATGTCGGCCGCGGCCGCCGGGATGCCGAGCGCCTCGAAGTACCACAGGCCTTGGATGCCGGCGCCGTCCTTGCCGATGGCGCAGTCGACCCCGATCGCGCCGAGCGGCTTCGCCTCGTTCACGAGCACCGCGCAATAGACGCCTGCGTACGAGGCGTTCACGATGATCTCATCGCCGGGCCGTGCATCGGCTTCCTTCGCGTGGAACGGGGCGTGGGTCGAGGAGTCGAGGACGACCACTCGTCGTTGCCCACGCTCGATGGGGAACCTCCGCTCGATGCCGCCGCTGGGCGCGTCATGAGTTGCTGCCATCAGAATTCCCTCCACAGTGGGGTACCGGTCACCGGAACCGGGGGGATGACCCCGGCTGCTGAGTAATGCGCGAACAGATCGCGAAAGCTCCGTTCACTGCGCACGAAATCTGTGAAGCCGAGCTCGCGGGCTTTGCCCGAGTCGGCGTGGATCTCGATCTTGCGCCCGAGGTCTCCGTCGGTATGCCACGGAGAGGCGACACGATCGAGGTCGTCTTCGATCAGGTTGTGCTTATCGGCGATGCGCTTCCAGATCGGGGCCGCGTCGGCGAGGAGCGTCTGCATCGGCCGGACTTCACCGTTGAACCCCTCCGGCTCGACGCCGAGCATCTCTGCGATGCGCGGCCACATAGTACGCCAGCGGAAGAAGTCGCCGTTCACGGTATTGAAGGCCTCGTTGCGCGCCGCTGGCGTGGTGCTCGCCCAGATCATCTGGGCAGCAAGGATCCGCGAGTCCGTCACGTCGCCGAGTGCGTTCCAGCGGACTTCCGAACCGGGGAAGATGAAGGGCTTGCCCAACTCCCGGCAGATCGCGGCGTAGACGGCGATGGTGAGGAACATATTCATCGCGTTCCCGACGGAGGCCCCGACGATGGTGTGGGAGCGGTGGACGCTCCAGGTGAAGCCCTGGCGCTCGGCAGCGTCGAAGACGGCATCCTCTTGCGCATAGTAGAAGTTCTCGACTGGCAGGCGCGGCGCGCGCTCGTCGAACGGGGTGTCGGATGACGGAGCGATCTCGCCCTGCTGATTCGGCGACCCGATGTAGTGCTTGAGACCGGTCAGCAGCGAAACGTGCTCCACTCCCCCGCGCTCTCCGAGCACGTCCATGAGGTTCCGGATCATGAGCCCATTGACGCGGATGTTCTCGGCCTCGGTATTGTGCCGCTTCCACACCGTGATGTACACGTGCGAGGGCGACCTGTCGCCGAGCGCCTCGGCGATCGAGGCGCGGTCTTCGAGATCGGCGCGACGCTGGTCGACATCCGTGAGACCGTGCACTCGCCCTCGCGAAAGACCCACGACCGGCACCCCCTCGCGGTGCAGGTGGTTCGCCACCGCGCTTCCCGCGATGCCGCTCACGCCGACGACCAGTGCATCTCGGATCTCAGTCAAGCTTCGCCTCCATAGCGCGGTCCGGCGTCAGCGCCGGGTGTTCGAGTGCAAGCAGGTTACATGCGCCCTCCCGCCTATCGGGATTGAGTGCTGATCTTCCCGGAGTGCGGGATGCCGCGGCAGTTCCCTAGTCGAGCAACTGCTTCACCCGGTACGGCACCAGCGGGCGCATGACCAGCGCAGTGCTCGTGCGTTCGACGCCCGGGATGCCGAGGATCGCACCGGCGACCCGATACAGGTCGTCGGCATCACGCGCCACCACGTCGACGATGAGGTCGACATCGCCGGAGATGCCATTGACCTCGAGCACTTCAGGAATGTCGGCGAGCGCCGTGGACACGCTGGCGAGCCGTCGCTGCTCGACGGTGGTGAAGACGAACGCGCGCAGCGGGAAGCCGAGGAACGCCGGGTCGACCGCCCGGTCGAGACCACGAAGACCGCGGCCTCGCCAGTAACGCTCCAAGCGGGCGCGCACAGTGTTCCGCGAGACGCCGACGGCATCCGCGAGCCCGGATTGCGAGGCCAAGGGATGACGGAGCATCGCCGCCAGCAGCCGACGGTCTATCCGATCCGCACGGTCGCTCATCCCGCTGTCGGGACTCACCATTCTGCTACCTCCTTGGACGACCTCACCTGAGCGAACTGAGCAAAATGATCAGTCATCGGAGCCTAGCTTGCGCTTTGACTGATCGCTGGAGTGCAATCAACGCAATCTGCAATGAAGGAGCTACCGTGATCGACCACGCGACACTGGCGTCGCCCGCCGCCATGACGGCGAACGACGAACTCACCTCGACCCTGCGCTGCATTGAGCGTCGCGTGATCTGGCTGGCTACCTCGATCGTCCACCACGCCAATCGTCGCCGTCCCAATCCTTCAGGGCTCAAGGTGGGTGGCCATCAGGCGTCCTCTGCCTCGATCGCGACGATCATGGCCGCCCTCTGGTTCGAGCACCTCCGACGCGGCGATCGCGTATCTGTGAAGCCGCACGCGAGCCCTGTGATGCACGCCATCAGCTACCTCCTCGGCCAGCTCGAGGCGCCTCAGCTCGAGACCCTGCGGCAGTTCGGTGGCTTGCAGAGCTACCCCAGCCGTCGGAAGGATCCCGTGCCGGCCGACTTCTCAACCGGCTCGGTCGGCATCGGGGCGACAGCCCCCATCTGGGCAGCGATCGCCAAGCGACAGACGGAGCGCTTCACTGGCTCGCACACCCGCGTGCGCCATTACTCGCTCGTCGGTGACGCTGAACTCGACGAGGGCGCCGTGTGGGAGGCGGTCTTCGATCCGATGGTGCGCGAACTCGGCGAAGTGGTCTGGATCGTCGACATCAATCGCCAGTCGCTCGACCGCATCGTTCCGCAGATCGCGGCAGAGCGCTTCGAGCGCGTGTTCGCAGCCGCCGGCTGGCAAGTGCTGACCGTGAAGTTCGGCGAGGAGCTCGAGGCATTGTTCGCACGACCGGGCGGCGAGCGCCTGCGCGAACGGATCATCGCCATGTCGAATGCCGAATACCAGCGGATGCTTCGCCTGCCCGCGACCGAGCTACGAGCCAAACTGCCCGGCATGGGGCCGCATGCTGAGGCTATCCACGCCCTCATCGACGGTCTCGATGATGCAGCCCTCACGAGCGCGATCGGCAATCTCGGGGGTCACGACTTCGTCGCACTCCGCCGAGCCTTCGAGCGGATCGATGACACAGTTCCGACGGTGATCCTCGCGTACACCGTGAAGGGCTATCTGCTTCCGACGGCGGGTCATCCCCAGAATCACTCAGCGCTGCTCACCGAGGAGGAGTACCGGCAGTTCGCGGTTGAACTCGGCGAGGATGCCGACTCTCCGTGGTCGAGATTCGACACGTCGAGCGCTGCAGGCCGACTCAGCGCTGAAGTCGCGACCCGGTTGCACCGCACCGACCCGGAAGCGGCGGCCACACCGTTCGAGCCGCCGGTCGACTTCGGCCACACTCCACGAGGCACCGCCGCGACCCAGGCGGCGCTCGGGCGCGCGCTGCTCGACCTGTCGCGTAGCGCGCCCGAGCTCGCGCGTCGTGTGGTGACCGTGAGCCCCGACGTGAGCTCGAGCACGAACCTCGCGGGCTGGATCAACAAGGTCGGCGTGTGGGCCCCCGCCCCTCGGAAGGACTGGTTCGACGGCGATGGCCAGACGATGCTGCACTGGCGCGAGGCGCCGGAGGGGCAGCACATCGAACTGGGTATCGCTGAAGTCAATCTCGTGAGCCTGCTCGGAGAGCTCGGCGCGACATGGAGTCGCGACGGCCAGCCGCTGATTCCGATCGGAACGATCTACGACCCGTTCGTCGAGCGCGCTCTCGAGCCCTGGTCATACGGCATCTACGCGGGCGGCCAGTCGATCCTCGTCGGTACGCCGTCAGGTGTCACACTCGCGCCAGAGGGCGGCGCGCACCAGTCGATCAAGACCCCGTCGATCGGGCTCGAGCAGCCGGAATGCGTGAGCGTCGAGCCGGCGTTCGCGATCGAAGTCGAATGGCTGCTGCTCGATGCGATCAGTCGTCTCGGCAGGCAGGACGGGACGTCCACCTATCTGAGATTGTCGACCCGCCCCGTCGACCAGGCGCTCGCAGAGCTGCCGACTGATGCTGCCGGGCGGGCCCAGCGCCGAAAGCACGTGGTTGCCGGGGGGTATGTGCTCCGCCCTGCGGCCGATCCGCACGTGCGCATTGCGGCGATGGGCGCGATGGTGCCCGAAGCCCTGGAGGCCGCATCGATGCTGCTGCTGTCCGGCATCCGAGCCGAGGTCGTCGTCGTGACCAGCGCCGACAAGCTGTTCCGCGCGGCCCAGGCCCGAGCAGGGCTCGACGACGCGCCGAGCTGGATCATCGAGCAACTGTTCCCCGCTGCTGTGCCGGCACCGCTGGTGACGGTGCTCGATGGGCATCCGCACACCCTTGCGTTCCTCGGCTCGGTGGCGAAGAGCGAGGCGAGGCATCTCGGGGTGTCGAAGTTCGGACAGTCCGGTGATCTCGACTCGGTGTACGCATGGCATGGCATCGGGGCCGCAGACATCGCCGGGGCGGCTCTCGATCTTGTTCGGCTCTGATCGACGCTCGGTGCCGAGACGAAGGCGGTCCAGCCCGCACGGGCCGCGGCTCTCACGCGAGCAGTTCGAGCCCAGGGGACGCCAACTCAGGGGCGGTGGAACTGCCAGGGCTGCACGGTGCCTGCGTCTCGGTGTCGCGCCACCACTTCGGACGCGGCTCGCGCCAAGGCGAGCAGGCGTTCCTCGGAACCGCGCGTGAGCGGTACGGAGACGACCAGCGCCGAACGATCGCGCCACGAGCTGCCGTCGAGCGGCACTGCCACCGAGTTCACGCCGGGCTCCGACTCTCCATGCGTGATCGCGAAGCCGCGCTTGCGGATGCGCTCGAGGTCGGCGAACAGCTCGCGCCTGGAACGGATCGTCGCCGGCGCTCGCGTGGGCAATGGGTCGTTCGGAAGGATCGCGGCGACTTGCTGATCGTTGCACGCGGCGAGCAGCAGCTTGCCTGCGGCCATCGCATGCGCCGTGGCCGTCATGCCCACCCGCGGACCGATGTCGTCTTCGAACTGAGAACGGCGGCCGTCGACAGCCAGCACCTGGTCGCCGACGAGCACTGCGATGTGCACGGCCTCGCCATCGGTCGCGTCATGCGCGTCTTGCAGCACCGGCCGGTACCGGGCCTTCGTGGCGCGATCGACACCCCGGATGCCGGCGAGCTCGAAGAGCGCCGGCCCGGCGATGTACCCCCGCCCGGTCGACGAGAGCGACGCGTAGCCTCGGCTCTCCAATGTGGCGAGGTGGCGGTGCGCCGACGACCTGCTGATCCCGAGGGTGCGCGCCACCTCTCCCACGGTGATGCGATCGCGGGCGACGAGTAGTTCGAATACCCGCAGACCGACCTCGACGCCGGTCAAGCGTGAGGCATGTGCGGTGGCGGCATCCGCGTTGTCCCTCATACCGGGACAATACCCGCGCGTGCTTCCATGTTCCGGGAGACCGGCTGGAGACTGACGTTCAACCGGGTCTGCCCGCAGTCTTGTTCACCGACCAGCACGCATCAGGCGGGTCACGTAATAGGGAGAAGCGATGAAGCTCGCCTCGTTCGAGTACGACGGGCGCCCCTGCTGGGGCGTGCTCGAGGGCGATGGGGTGCGCCTCGTCTGCTCCGCGAGTGCCGCGCGCGACCGCACCCTCGGGCAGGTGCTTCGTGAGGGCGACCTTGAGCGCGTGCTGGACGACGCCCGCGGCGCGTCGGTCGTCGCCGTCGGTGAGATCCTCTTCCTGCCACCAGTGACGGATGCCGAGAAGATCATCTGCATCGGCTTGAACTACGCGGACCACGTGCGGGAGATGAACCGCCCAATGCCCGAGAAGCCCGTGGTGTTCACCCGATTCAACGACTCGCTCGTGGGAGGCGGAGCGCCGCTCGTCGCACCCCGAGCCAGCGACCAGTTCGATTACGAGGGCGAGCTCGCGGTTGTGATCGGCAAGGGCGGCCGCAACATCGCGCCCGAAGACGCAATGCAGCACGTGCTCGGCTACACGATGATGAACGACGGCTCGATGCGCGACTATCAGCGCCACACTCACCAGTTCGGCCCGGGCAAGAACTTTCCGCGAAGCGGAAGCCTCGGGCCCGCGATCGTCACCGCAGACGAGACAGGACCACTCGGCAACCGCCGAATCAGCACGCGGGTGAATGGCGAGACGGTGCAGCAGTCGTCACTCGATCAGCTGGTGTTCGACGTCGCAGCCCTGATCGCCTACTGCTCAGAGTGGACGCAACTGAACGCCGGCGACGTGATCGCGACGGGCACCCCCGGCGGTGTGGGCGACGGTCGCGAGCCGAAGTTGTTCCTCAAGCACGGCGATGTCGTCGAGGTCGAAGTCGATGGCCTCGGGGTGCTCTCGAACCCGGTCGTCGGCGAGCGCTGACTGCCCCCTGCAAACCCACCCGGACGCCCAAGAAATGGAGTCACCAATGCCTGAACAGCAAGCACTCAAGAAGCTCTCGGTGCAGCGCAAGGACCAACTGCCCGAAGCACCCGGCCAGACCCTCAACGCCCGCCGCATCTCCGGCGTCAGCGTCGAGAACACCGAGGTCGAGAACCTCTGGTTCGGCAAGGTCTACACCGGCCCCGGCGAGATCTCCGACCCCCACCACCACGGCGAGGCCGAGACCGGCGGGTACGTGTTCAAAGGCAATGGGTTCATCCGCTTCGGCGACCGCTACGAGAACATCGTCTACATGAGCGAAGGCGACTTCGTCTATGTGCCGCCGTTCGTGCCCCACATCGAAGGCAACCTCAGCCACAGCGAAGAGCTCATCTGGATGACCACCCGCACCCCCGACAACATCGTGGTCAACCTCGAGAACCAAGACGTCGCCGATATCGACATCGAGTGGGTCGACTGAGGTCGCCTGGCGCTGACCGCTGAGCGAGGACCGCAGGCGTTCTTTCGCCCGACGTTCGCTGCGCTCACGGAACGGCCAGCTCACCTTCCCGGCGGACGCGGAGCCACTTGTAGCCGTACCCCTCGAGCGCGAGTTCGAGTCGGCCCTCTGCCGGTGTCAGACCGTCGCGTTCCAGCAGGTCGGAGATCTCCAGTTCGGCTTCAGGATCTCCGTCGAGTTCGAGCGTGACGACCGCAGGTTCGGCCGCGAAGTTGTGCACCGCGATCACGCTCGACCCATCGAGGTCGCACCGATGCGCGAGTACAGCCGGATTCGGCTGCTCGATCACCGAGAACTCGCCCCAGCCGAGTTCTGCGCAGCGGCGTCGGGCTCCGATGAGCGTGCGCATGAATGTCCAGAGCGAGTCGCGATCGTGGCGCTGGTCGGCGGCATTCACGTGGGGCGGTCCATAGCCGTCGGGCACCGGGCGCTGGATCAGCTTCCGGGAGGGCGCCGTCGAGAAGCCACCGTTCGGGCCGGCGCTCCATTGCATCGGAGTGCGCACAGCCATGCGCCCCTCCGCCTCGAGGTCCTCTCCCATTCCGATCTCTTCGCCGTAATAGATCGTCGGGGTGCCCGGCAGCGAGAACATGAGGCTATAGGCCATGCGGATTCGGCGAGGGTCACCGCCGAGCATCGTGGGCAGCCGCCGCTTCAGCCCCCGCCCGAACACCTGCATCGCGGGATCAGGGCCGAACGCGTCGAACACCTCTTGCCGCTCCTCGTCGGTGAGCTTGTCGAGCGTCAGCTCGTCGTGGTTCCGTAAGAAGTTCGCCCACTGGCACGTCGGGTGCACCTCGGGGCGGGCGAGCAGCGCGTTCACCAGCGGCGCTGCCTCACCTCGCGCGAGCGAGAGATACGTGGCCTGCATGCCGATGAAGTCGAACATCATCGTGAGCTCGTCGCCCGCATCCTTGCCGAAGTACTCGTACTGCTGATCGTGCGGCAGATTCACCTCGCCGAGCAGCATCGTGCCTCCCTTGCGGCGGCCGAGGAAGGAGCGCACCTCCTTCAGCAACTCGTGCGGGTTCGCGGGCACCGTGTCGCCTGACTCGGTCTCGATGTCGTGAGTGAAGAACGGCACTGCGTCGACGCGGAACCCGTCGACCCCGAGCTCGAGCCAGAACCCGATGGTGCGGAGTATCTCGTCTCGAACAGCTGGGTTCGCGACGTTGAGGTCCGGCTGGTGGCTGTAGAAGTGGTGCAGGTACCACTCGCCTGTGCGATCGTCCTTCGTCCAGATCGAATCCTCCTGATCTGGGAAGACGACCTGTTCGCTCGTGTCAGGCGGCTCAGTGGCCCGCCAGACGTAGAAGTCGCGGTACGGGTTGTCGCGGCTCTTCCGTGACTCCTTGAACCACGGATGCTGGTCAGACGTGTGATTGACGATCAGATCGATGATGACTCGGATGCCGCGATCATGCGCGGTGCGCACGACCTCCACGAACTCACCGTGGTTGCCGAGGCGCTGGTCGACACCATAGAAATCCATCACGTCGTACCCGTCGTCGCGATCTGGGCTCGGATAGAAGGGCATGAGCCACAGGCAGTTGACGCCGAGTTCCGCGAGATAGTCGATGCGCCGGGCGAGGCCGCCGAGGTCGCCGACGCCATCGCCATTGGTGTCGAGGTACGTCTCGATGTCGAGGCAGTAGATGATGGCGCTCTTCCACCACAGGTCGCTGGTCTGGGTCACGCGCATGTCGGGTGCTCGTCTCCTCGTTGTTCGGTTCGAAATCGTCCGGTTCGCGATCGTTCGGGTCGCGATCGTTCGGGTCGTCACTTCAGCGCTCGGCGTCGGCGAGCGCCCAGAGTCAAAGCCGCGCCGCTTCAGCTCTGCAACGCAGGCAGCACGTGCTCGGCGAACGTCTCGATGAACGCCTGCTGCTGTTGACCGACGTGATGCAGGTACAGGGTGTCGAAGCCGAGCTCCGCATACTCGACGAGCCAGTGCACATGCTCACCGGTCGACTCCGAGATGCGCACCACTTCATGCACCGCCCCCATGCCGACGTGCTGCGCCATCGCGTCGAAGGCTGCCGTCGAATCGGTGTCCGACGGAACCGGTTCGGCGAAGACGTTGCTGCGCCACTGATCGAACGCGATCGCTTCGGCCTCATGCCGCGTCGGCGCCCACGACAGATGCACCTGCAGGGCCACGGGCCCGCGCCCGCCGGCATCCCGGTATGCGTCGATGACTCGCCGCAGCGTGTCCACTGGCTGGCTGACCGTGATGAGCCCGTCCGCCCAGGATGCGGCCCGGGCAGCTGATTCGGGAGAGATCGCCGGCGCGATGAGCGGGGGAACCTCGTCGGGCAGATCCCAGAGCTTTGCCCGGTCGACCTTCACGCCGACATCCGTCCCCTCGCGGGTGACCTCCTCGCCCGCGAGCAAGCGCTTGATCACATCGACCGATTGCTCAAGGCGCCGTTCGCGCTGCTGCTTCGGCGGCCAGCCCTTGCCGGTGATGTGCTCATTCATCGCTTCGCCGCTCCCGAGCGCCGCCCAAGTGCGCCCCGGGAACATCTGAGCGAGGGTCGCGAGTTGATGCGCGAGCACCGCGGGGTGGTAGCGCTCCCCCGGAATCGCGAGCGTGCCGATGCGAAACGACGTCGTCGCCAAGGCTGCCGCCAGCCATACCCAGGCGTTGCCCGAGTGCCCTTGGCGCTCGCTCCACGGCGCGAAGTGGTCGGAGCACATCGCTGCGTCGAACCCGGCCCGTTCTGCTGATTGCACATCAGTCAGCAACTGGCGCGGGGAGATCTGCTCGTGCGAGGCATGGAACCCGATGCGAGTCATGGTTCCAGAGTGAAGGATGCCGCGAGCACCGCAACCCGACGGCCGCCGACCGTCGGGGCTCTCTCAGGCGGAGGCCTCCTCGGCGCGCACCGCTGGCGTCGCCGTGAGTTCCACCCTGCTGACCGGCAGGGCTTCGGGGTGCTCACGCCGCACCCATTCGACCATCGCCTCGCGCACAAGGCAGCGCAGGCTCCACTGCTCGTCGGAGTTCCTGGCCGAGATCAGGGCGCGCACCCGCACATGGCCGCCGGTCGCGTCTGTGATCACGAGGCTCGAGGCGCGGCGATCCCAGAGCTCGCTCGCGTCGATCACGCGGTTGAACTCCTCGCGGAACGCTTCCAGTGGCACGCGCCAGTCGAGGTCGAACTCGATCGTGCCGAGGATGAGGTCGGAGCGTCGCGTCCATGACTCGAACGGTTGGGTCGTGAAGTAGGTGCACGGCAGCACGAGCCTGCGCTCGTCCCACACGTGCACGACGACATAGCTGAGCGTGATCTCGCCGATCGTGCCCCATTCGTCTTCGACGACGACCACGTCGCCGACTCGGATTGCGTCGCTGAATGCGAGTTGGATGCCGGCGATCAGGTTGCCGAGGGTCGATTGCGCTGCGAGGCCCGCGATGATGCTCACAATGCCCGCGGATGCGAGCACGCTCGTGCCGATCGCGCGCACCTCTGGGAAGCTGAACAGCACGGCCCCCATCGCCAGCACGGCGATGATGACGATGACGAGCCGCTTGATCACCGTGAGCTGCGTGCGCATGCGCCGCCCCTGCGCGCCGACAACAGCGGTGTAGCGATGCGTGAGGCGTTCGAGCCCGATCGATACGAGCCCGGCCAGCAACCAAGCCCCGGTGATCACGCAGGCGATCAAGAAGGCGTGCGAGATCGCCGGCCACCAGCTCTGCTTCGCCGGCGCCGTCATGCCGCCTGCGATCCAGACCGCGATGAGCAGCAGCAAGAGGTCCAGGCGCGGTCTCACTCGCTGGTAGGCGGCGCGGAGCGCGGGATGCCGCCGGGCAAGGCCTGCGACGACGATTCTTGCCGCGATCGCTGCTGCGACGGCGGTGACGACCGCGATCGACATCACGATCAAGGTGTTGAGCCACGGGTCGAGGCCTGAGAACGGCATGGTCTCCTCTCGTTCGTGCGCCCTCCCCTGCACGCCAGAGGGCGGCCACCCAGGCTAGTCGATGCGCGGAGCCCGATGCACTCGGCGGGCTCTACGCGAACGCGCGGCGCATGAGCACTCGCGGGAACCCGCCGGCGACGGCATCCGTCTTCGCCGCTTCGACGAAGCCCGCTCGTTCGAAGGTGGCTCGTGTGCCGACGAAGGCCATGGTCAAGTCGACCTTCGCGCCGCGATTATCGACCGGATAGCCCTCGACGGCCGGCGCTCCGTTCGACCGCGCGTACTCGACGGCTCCGGCGAGCGCGGCGTGAGAGACACCCCTGCCGCGAAATCCGGGGCGCACTCGAATGCACCACACCGACCAGACGGGAAGGTCGTCGATGCGTGGGATCTTCGTAGAGCGTGCGATGGGCAGGTCGGCGCGAGGCGCGACCGCCGCCCAGCCCGCGACTTCACCGTCGACGTAGGCGAGCACGCCCGGGGCCACTGGCTGACGTGTGAGCTGCCGAACGAAGCCGCCGCGCTCGCTGCCGCGAAGCGCTTGGTTCAGCTTCGCGGGGATGCGGTGGCTCAAGCACCAGCACACCGACGCATCGGCGTTCTTCTTCGGGCCGAGCATCAACGCGAGATCGTCGAACCGGTCGTGGGTGGCTGCGTGCACCTCGATGTCCACCGCTCCACGGTACGTCGGGAGATCGACGGCGCACCAGGAGCAGCGCCTCAGCCGGCCGGCTCGTCGTCGGGCACCCAGCGGAGGATGTCGCCCGGCTGGCACCCGAGTACGCGACAGATGGCGTCCAATGTCGTGAAGCGTACGGCTTTGGCTCGGGAGTTCTTGAGCACCGAGATGTTCGCGATCGTGATGCCGACGGCATCCGCGAGTTCTGTGACCGACATCTTGCGTTTCGCGAGCTCGACGTCGAGGTCGACGACGATCGCCATCAGACGACCTCGGTTAGGTACTGCGCCTGATCGGCCGCCTTGAGCAGGAGGCCGCGCAGCACGAACACGACGAGCGCGAGCGCGGCGCACGCGATCCCAGCCCCGAACGCGAGCAGGAAGAGCCCGGGAGGGCCGGCGTTGCCGGTGAATCTGCGCACCAGCAGCACCGTCGCGATGAGCGCACCGGCCAGCAGCAGGGCGACGATGATCGCGTCCACGAACTTGAACGCCCGCGCACTGAAGATCGCATCGCGTCGCACCATCGACAGCAGTCGCCAGATGCACCAGAGCACGACCTCAGCACAGGCGACGAACAGGATGCCGAGCACCAGGAAGGGCATGTGCATCCACTCGATGCCATCGCCCGCCTCAGCGGCCTCTGCGGCCGCGATCGGCACGACGACGACTTGAGCTGCCACCGCGATCACGAACAGCACCGCGATGAACACCTTGGCCAGCACGATTGCGAGGTTCGTCATTTTTCCACTGGGCTCCTGCTGAGCTTGTCGGTATTCAATAAACATATATCGAAATTCGGTAAGAAGGCAGTCCGGCGGAGACGACTCCCCAGCCACCTCTGCCACCGGCCGGAGTGTTCGAGCATCACTCGCTCGTATGGCCGGTAGCGCCTCGATCAGCGCCCCAGACTGGTGACCAGATTGATGACGGTGGCGAGGATCACAGCGCCGAAGAGGTAGGCGGTGAGGGTCTGCGCGATGACGATGCGACGGATGCGATTGGCCGTCACGTTCGTGTCGGCCACCTGGTAGGTCATGCCGAGTCCGACCGCGAAGTAGGCGAAGTCGGTGTACTCAGGGCTTTCACGTTGGTTGAACGAGATCCCTCCGATGGGCTCGGTGTAGTACTCGCGGGCGTAGCGCAGCATGTAGTCGACCTGGATGAGCACCCAGGATGCCGCGACGCCGAGTGCCGCGATCCCCGCGAGCAGGTACCCCTCCATCGGCGCCGCGACGCGCGCCTGCAGCACGACGACACCGACTGCGACGAGGCTGACGAGGCTGCCGATGATCGCGATGAGCCGTGCGACTCGTCGCCCCGGGTCTTCGGCGGTCGCGTGAGCACTCGTCGACGCGGCATCCATCGGCCAGACGACGAGGAGCACCCAGGTCGAGTTGGTGAGCGCGAGGGTGCCCCAACCGCCCACGACTGCAACGGCCGGTCCGAACGCCCACCAGAGGAGCGCTGCCGCGATGAGGCCGAGTGCGACGGAGATCGACATGCGCACCCGCGCCTGCCGATGCGCCGCCAGATCAGCCATATCCGCATCGTATGCGCGCGCGGTACATGCCGCGACGCCAGTTATCCGGCCGCGAGCGGCTTGTGAGCCCTCTGCCTAGCGCTTCAGCGGCCCGTCGAGACGAGTCGGAATGTACTCGACCAGCTGCAGGCGGCCATCGAACGTCCGGCTCTCGACCATGTCGAGAAGGAAGTCGGAGTAGCCGTCGTAGATCCGCTCTTCGCCGGTGCGGCCCGTGATCACCGGGAACATGACCACGCGGAACCGGTCAACGAGCCTCGCTTCCATGAGCGAGCGGCAGAGCGTGAGGCTGCCGAGCGTTCGCAGAGGCTTCTCGCCGGTGCGCTTCATCTCGGCCACCGCCTCGACAGCATCCCGACTCACGAGCTGGGTGTTCGGCCAGGCAAGCGGCGGCTGGAGGGTCGACGAGAACACGACCTTCGGCATCGCAGCGAGCCCGGTGAGGCTGGCTGCCTCATCGGCCGAGTACGCATCGGGGGATGCCTCGGCATCCTCGCCCAGGTTCAGCATCAGCCGATAGGTGTTGGCGCCCATGAGCGTGATGTATTCGTCGTCGTCCTGCCCCGCGAGCCACTCGAGGTACTCGGGGCCTTCGAGCCCCCAGAACCCCGGCCATCCCTCCCCCGACGCGTAGCCGTCGAGCGTAGTGATGAAGTCGACCATCAGTGGTTGGCCCTGCACAGGATCACCATTCGCCACTGTTCACTCCCTTCCTGACCGCCCGCGACCCGTCCCTTCTCGGTCGCATGCCGCCCCAGCTTCGACAGTCAGTACTCGCCCTTGATCACGAAGTACGACCCGCGAATCACTCCGGCGAGCTTCGACTTCTGGCGTGCGAACTTGAACGCTGCAAGCTCCTCCGGAACCTCCATGCCCTCGGCGAGCTTGAACCCAACGGCGCGCTTCTGCCCATCTTCGAGCCCGTACATGACATTGATCGAGAGGCCGGACTCATAGAAGACGTACGACATCATCGTGCCGTCCACCTCGAAATCGGAGGTCTCCAGCGCCGGCGACCCGATCTCGATGCCCCGCTCCTGCTTGAGAACGTGCGCGACGCGCTCGACGATCTCGGGCGATTCGCTCGCAGGTTCGGTCGTGAACGTGTGGTCGAACTTGTTCCTGTAGTACCGCGCCTCGTTCGCGCGAACACCGGCCAGCGCGTCAGCGAACGGCGACGATTCGAGGCCGACCGTGCTGACGTTCTCGAAGTCGACGACATACGGCATTGGCGCTCCTCGGCTCTGAAGGACGTTCGCTACAACGCTAGACCTCTCTGCCCGATCGCACAGCGCCCGGATGCCCGGTCATCGAGTGGGGCCCCTTCGCCGATGCCTTCGCACCCGTCCGTCTCGAAGATGCGGTCACCGGCACGGCCGTCAGAGAACCTTCTTCACCACGCTCGACTTGAGTTGCATGCGGCCGAATCCCGGAACGGTCGCGTCGATGTCGTGATCGCCGACGCCGTCGTCGATCAGCCGGATGCCGCGCACCTTCGTGCCGACTTTGACGACGCCGCCGCCGGCGCCCTTGACCTTGAGGTCCTTCGAGATGGTCACGGTGTCACCGTCGACAAGCACGTTGCCGACCGAGTCGCGCACTATCCGAGATGCCTCCGCTTCCCCGTCAGCGGAGGCATCCGCCGACCACTCGTGACCGCACATCGGGCACACGAGAAGCGCGCCTTGCTCATAGGTGAAGGTCTCCTTGCACTGAGGGCAAGGAGACAATACGTCAGACATCCAACCGGAACTCCATCGAAGAACGGTACCAAGTCGACGATTCGCCTGTGCCGCCATCCGATCCAGTGCGCTCGTCACTACCCAGCGCCCGAGCCGCTCCCAATCAGCGGGTGGGTCACCACCACGGCAGCGATGATGGCGACCGTCGCGACCACGAACGCGGTTTCCAACAGGGGCGGCCGGCGACCGAAGGCGACGGCACGGATGACACGCACCAAAACGGCGACGCCAACGACTATGGCCGCGATGAGGAGTACCCAACCGGCGACGAACAGGAGAGTGAAGCCCGCTTCTGCACTCGGGCTGACGAACCCGATTGCGTCGCCGACGGCGAGTGACAGTCCGGCGCACGCGGCCAATGCGAGCGCCACTCCGGCTGCTACGGCAGTCGGTCGTCGATCGCGTCCGGTGGTCTCCATGCAACGAACGCTATTGGAGCCCCCGGCAACAGATCAATGACTCTTCGGGGCGGGTCTCCATACCCGTCAGTGGTCAAACAGGAAGCGGAACTCCACCGCATTACGTCACGGATAGGCATCACAGCCCCTCGATCGGCGACCCTAGAGCACGAGCGGGACAGTGAACCCGCCCGAGAAGAGCACGGCACCGAGTCCGACAACCGCCAGCCCCACGAGCACGATGTGTAAGAGGGTGCGCACCCACCCCCACGACTGCCCGGCCCGAGCAGTGAGGATCAAACCCAACGTCGGCACGATCATGAGACCGCCGAACAGCAACGCAGGGGCGACGCGGACATCGGGCGCAGGACACGGATTCGCGAGCGCACACAGCGTCGGAAGGCTCTGAGCCAGACACATGAGCAACCACGTCACCAGCAGAATGACGATCGCTGGCAGCATCATTGCTGACAGGCTCAAACGTCGTGCTTCACGAAGCTCCACATCGCCACTTTGGCAGAAGTGAAGCGAACAGGACTACACGTTGAATCTGAACTCCACGACGTCGCCGTCCTGCATGACGTAGTCCTTGCCTTCCATGCGCGCCTTGCCGCGAGCCCGGGCCTCTGCCACTGACCCGGCATCGACGAGGTCGTCGAACGAGATCACCTCGGCCTTGATGAAGCCGCGCTCGAAATCGGTGTGGATGACGCCTGCGGCCTGCGGTGCCTTCCATCCCTTGCCGATGGTCCAGGCGCGGGCCTCCTTCGGCCCGGCGGTGAGGTACGTCTGCAGGCCCAGGGTGTCGAAGCCGACACGGGCGAGCTGGTCGAGCCCGCTCTCGTCCTGACCGGTCGAGGCGAGCAGCTCGGCGGCATCCGCGTCGTCGAGGTCGATCAGCTCGCTCTCGAGCTTCGCGTCGAGGAACACGGCCTTCGCCGGCGCGACGAGCGCCTCCAGTTCAGCCTTCTTCGCGGCATCCGTGAGCACCGCCTCATCGACATTGAAGACGAAGATGACCGGCTTGGCGGTGAGCAGACCGAGTTCGCGGATCGGCTCGATGTCGAGGCCGGATGCCGAGAGCAGTCGCCCGGCATTGAGCTCCTCGACGGCGCGCTGTGCCGTGTCGAGCACCACCGGATCGAGCTTCTTGCCGCGCACCTCTTTCTCGTAGCGCGTGATCGCCTTCTCGAGCGTCTGCAGGTCGGCGAGGATCAGCTCGGTGTTGATCGTCTCCATGTCGCTGGCGGGGTTGACCGCGCCGTCGACGTGCACCACATCGCTGTCGCTGAAGCCCCGGATAACCTGCGCGATCGCGTCGGCTTCGCGGATGTTCGCGAGGAACTTGTTGCCGAGCCCTTCTCCCTCGCTCGCGCCCTTCACGATGCCGGCGATGTCGACGAACGACACCGGCGCGGGCAGGATCCGCTCGCTGCCGAAGATCTCGGCGAGCTTGGTGAGCCGCTCATCGGGCAGGTTCACCACGCCCACGTTCGGCTCGATCGTGGCGAACGGATAGTTCGCCGCGAGCACGGTGTTCTTGGTGAGCGCGTTGAAGAGGGTGGACTTGCCGACGTTGGGCAGGCCGACGATGCCGATAGTGAGAGCCACGGAGGTCAAGGGTACCGTGCGGGTGCGGCGCGACCGCTTGGAGCGACGCGTGCACCCGGGCTGTGATCGCTGAGCAGGATGCTGCGCCGCAGGGATGCGCCGGTGCCGGTGCGCCGGACACCCGGTGTCGCAGGGGCGTGAAACGATCAGGTCGTGCCACTCGACTTCACCGCCATCGACTTCGAAACCGCGAACAATCACTCGGCCTCGGCGTGCTCGGTGGGACTGGTGCGGGTGCGCGACGGAGAGATCGTGGAACGGGCCGGCTGGTTGATCAAGCCGCCCCTGGGGTACGACGTCTTCTCCGAGTGGAACACCCGCATCCACGGAATCACTGCTGCCGATGTGTCGTCAGCCGCAGGCTGGCTCGACCAGTTGCCGCTGCTCCTCGATTTCATCGGCGACGACACCGTCGTCGCACACAACGCGGGCTTCGACATGAAGGTGCTCGGCGCCGCGTGCTCGGCAGTCGGTGCCGAGGTGCCGCTGCTCCGTTATGCGTGCTCGCTGCAACTCGCGCGAAAGACCTATCACCTCGACTCGTACCGGTTGCCGGTGGTTGCCATGGCTGCCGGGTTCGAAGACTTCAGCCATCACGATGCGCTCGAAGACGCGCTCGCGTGCGCATCGATCGTCGTCCACGCTGCGGCACGGCACGGGGCCGGATCGATGGAGACCCTTGCCGAACTGGCGGGTCTCCGACTCTCGCAACTCATGGTGGCGGCCGCCGCCTGACGAAGGCGCGGCGAGCGCGGACAGCGGCCGGCTCAGCCGTTCTGCGGGAAGCCGAGGTTGATGCCGCCGTGCGATGGGTCGAGCCATCGACTGGTGACTGCTTTCTCCCGCGTGAAGAAGTTCACCGCTTCGGGGCCGTACGCCTTGGCGCTGCCGAACAGCGAGTCCTTCCACCCTCCGAATGAGAAGTGGCCCACTGGCACTGGAATCGGGACGTTGATGCCGATCATGCCCACTTGCACCTCGCGCTGGAAGCGTCTCGCAGCGCCACCGTCGTTCGTGAAGATCGCTGTGCCATTGCCGTAGCGGCTCGCGTTGATCAGCTCGAGCCCTTCGTCGTATGAGTCGACACGGACCACGGAGAGCACCGGTCCGAAGATCTCGTCCTGGTACACGCGCGATGTGGTCGGCACGTTGTCGATGAGGGTTGGCCCGAGCCAGAATCCGTCAGCGTCGCCATCGGCCTCGACGCGTCGGCCGTCGACCACGACGGCGGCCCCGTCTTCAGCCGCGACTTCGAGGTACGCCGCCACCTTGTCGCGATGCTCGCGGGTGATGAGGGGGCCCATATCGCAACCGCGCGTGCCGTCGCCGACGGTGAGCGACCGCATCCGGTCGGAGATCTTCTCGATCAGCTCGTCGGCGACCGGCTCCACCGCCACGACGACGCTGATGGCCATGCAGCGCTCCCCCGCCGAGCCGAAGCCCGCGTTCACGGCGGCATCGGCGGTGAGCTCGAGATCAGCGTCGGGCAGCACCAGCATGTGGTTCTTCGCCCCACCAAGGGCCTGCACGCGCTTGCCGTGCGCCGACGCGGTCTCGTAGATGTACTTGGCGATCGGGGTGGAGCCGACGAACGAGATGCTCGCGACGTCAGGATGCTGGAGCAGCGCGTCGACTGCGACCTTGTCGCCGTGCACCACATTGAGCACGCTGTCCGGCAGGCCCGCCTCGCGCATGAGGGACGCCATCCAGTTCGCGGCTGAGGGGTCCTTCTCGCTCGGCTTCAGCACGACCGTGTTGCCAGCGGCGATCGCGATCGGGAAGAACCACAGCGGCACCATCGCCGGAAAGTTGAACGGGCTGATGATGCCCACGACCCCGAGCGGCTGACGGAGGGAGTAGACGTCGACGCCTGTCGACACGTTCTCGCTGAACTCGCCCTTCGCGTGCGTTGCCATGCCGCAGGCGAACTCGACCACCTCCAGCCCGCGGGCGACCTCACCGAGCGCGTCGGCGAGCACCTTGCCGTGCTCTGCGGTGAGGATCGCGGCGAGCTCTTCCTTGCGCTGGTTGAGCAGCTCGCGGAATGCGAACATCACCTGCTGGCGCTTGGCCCACGACGTTCCGGCCCACTGCGGGAAGGCCGTTCGGGCCGCCTGCACAGCGGCGTCGACGTCGTCGGCATTCGCGAGCCGCACGTTACGGGCCACCGTGCCCAGCGCCGGGTTGTACACACGGGCGGTGCGCGTCGATTCGCCGCTGAAGGGCGCGCCGGCGACCCAGTGGTCAAGGGTGGTGGTGACGAGGCCAGGGCTGTCCTCGCGTTCAAGGATGCTCATGGCGCCCACGATACGCGCGCGCCGCGGCTGCGGCAGATGGAGTTTCCCCCTGGTCGGCAACGGCATTCCTGGAGCTCCGTCTTTGCCGAGGCAGGCTCCTCAGCGGGTCGGCCAGGAATGTCGGATGCCGCTGCGACACTGCTGGCATGGACGTTCTCGCACTGCTCCTCGGCCTTGTCATCGGTGTCGTGCTCGGCGGCCTGCTCGCCGTGCTCATGCTGCGCCGCCGCGCGGGCGACGATGCGCGCGGCGAGAATCTCGACGTGCTTCGCGCTCGACACGAGGTGGAGCTGACCACCGTGCGCGCCGAGGAGCAACGCTCCCGCTCAGCGCTCGAGACCGAGCTCGCCTCCGTGCAGGCGACCGCTGACGCGCTCAGCCGGCAGGTCGCCGAACTGCAGCAGCAGCAGCGTGAGCTCATCGAGCGCCACCGCGCCGAGCAAGCGGCACAGGCCGAGCGCGAGCGCGCGGAGAGCAAGGTGCTCCAAGCCCTCGCGCCGGTGCGCGACACGCTGCAGCACATGCAGCGAAAGGTCGCCGACCTCGAGACTCAACGCTCGGAACAGTACGGCTCGCTGTCAGAGCAGCTGAAGCAGTCGCAGCTCGCCGACGAGCAGTTGCGCGCGACGACGGAATACCTGGCGAGCGCGCTGCGCTCGAACAGCACGCGAGGGGTCTGGGGCGAGACGCAATTGCGGCGCGTCGTCGAGGCGGCGGGCCTCACGCAGTACGTCGACTTCGACACGCAGCACAGCATCACCACGGATGCCGGAGCCGGCCGTCCCGACATGGTCGTGCGGCTGCCCGGGCACAAGGCGATCGCCATCGACGCGAAGGTGCCGCTCGAGCACTACCTCGAGGCGAGCCAGATTCCGGTCACCGCTTCTGGCGAGGAAGGCGCCCGCCGCAAGCAACTCATCGACCGCCATGTGAAAGCGCTGCGCGCCCACGTCGACGCACTGTCGAAGAAGACCTACTGGGAAGGCCTCTCGGCGAGCCCCGAGTTCGTCATCGCTTTCATCCCCAGCGAGTCGCTGCTCTCAGCCGCGCTCGAGGCCGATCCGGCACTGCTCGACTACGCGTTCGGCAAACGCGTAGCACTCGCATCACCGGTCAACCTCTGGGCGGTGCTCAAGACCGTGGCATTCACCTGGCAGCAGCAGGCCGTGACCGACGAGGCGAAGAAGCTCTTCGATCTCGGCAACACGCTGTACCAGCGACTCGGCACCCTCGCCGGTCATGCAGACGGGCTTCGGCGCGCGATCGAGCGCACCGTCGACAGCTACAACAAGTTCGCGAACTCGCTGGAGACCCGCGTACTCGTGACCGCCCGGCAGTTCCCCGGCATCGACCAGACGAAGCTGATCGAGGAGGCGTCGGTGATCCAGGAATCCCCGAGAAGGCTCACGGCCGGCGAGCTCACGGAACTCACGGAACTCACCGAGCTCAATGAACTCAGCGAAATCGAGTCACTCGTCGAGCCACTTGGAGACGAGGTGGTCGGCACCGATGCGGCGGATCGTGCCCGAGCGTGAGCGCAGCACGACGCTCTCGGTGTGGATGACCGGGCCCTTGCGCCGCACTCCGGCGACGAGCTCGCCGTCGGTAACGCCCGTGGCCACGAAGAACGTGTTGTCGCCACGGACGAGTTCCTCACCCTCGTACACGTGGTCGAACTTCAGGCCGGCATCGATGCCGCGCTGCTTCTCGTCGTCGTCGGTGGGAGCCAGCCGACCCTGAATGAAGCCGCCCAGCGCCTTGATCGCCGCTGCGGTCGCGACGCCCTCGGGGCTGCCGCCCACCCCGACGCACATGTCAATGCGCGTTCCATACCGCGCCGCGTTGATGCCGCCCGCCACGTCGCCATCGAGCATGAGCAGCGTCGCCGCTCCCGCGCTGCGGATCTCGTCGATCAACTGCGCGTGCCGCGGACGGTCGAGCACCGCCACATTCAGATCGGCCACGTCGCGGCCCTGCGCTTTCGCGAGTGCCCGCAGGTTCTCGCCGATGGGCTTGCGGATATCGACCACGCCTCGTCCTTCGGCGCCGGTCACGATCTTCTCCATGTAGAACACCGCGGACGCGTCGAGCATGGTTCCGCGGTCGGATACCGCGAGCATCGAGATCGCGTTCTGCCGACCGGCGGCAGTGAGGGAGGTCCCGTCGATCGGGTCGACCGCGATGTCGCATGCGGGCCCGCGGCCGGTGCCGACGTGCTCGCCGTTGAAGAGCATCGGCGCCTCGTCCTTCTCGCCCTCGCCGATGACGACGAGCCCGTCGAAGTCGACAGTCCCGAGGAACTTGCGCATCGCGTCGACTGCGGCCCCATCGGCGGCGATCTTGTCGCCCCGACCGATGAAGGGCCAGGCGCGGATTGCCGCGGCCTCGGTGGCCCTCACGAGCTCCAGGGCCAAGTTGCGATCGGGCTGTTCCAATGAAGCAGCGCTCACCTGTGCGTCCTCCTGCTGGGTCGGTCTCGGGGCCGCTGGCTGGCGTTCGCCAGGTGGTAGGCAGCGTCCGTTCAGCCTAGCGAACCACCGGATCGGTCGCGGGCGGCGGG
Source organism: Ruicaihuangia caeni (assembly GCF_040536845.1). Lineage (NCBI taxonomy): Bacteria > Bacillati > Actinomycetota > Actinomycetes > Micrococcales > Microbacteriaceae > Ruicaihuangia > Ruicaihuangia caeni. Next base: position 2,062,914 of record NZ_CP159582.1, on the reverse strand, counting down.
CTGGCATCGAGGCGGCATCCGGGCGTCTCCGGCAAGGTCGGCACCACGGCGTGGCGTTGTCGCTGCGCATCAATAGACTCGAAGGCGTCATCCCCTCGACGCCGAAGGAGAACCCATGCCTATCGCCACGCCCGATCAGTACGCGGAGATGCTCGACAAGGCGAAGCGCACCGGATTCGCATTCCCGGCCGTCAACGTCTCGTCGTCGCAGACCATCAACGCCGCGCTGCAGGGCCTCGCCGAGGCCGAATCCGACGGCATCATCCAGGTGACGACCGGTGGCGCCGACTACTTCGCGGGCCAGAGCGTGAAGGCGCGCGCGTCAGGCGCGCTGGCCTTCGCCGCGTTCGTGACCGAAGTCGCGAAGAACTACCCGATCACCGTGGCGCTGCACACCGACCACTGCCCCAAGGACGCGCTCGACGGCTTCGTCATGCCGCTCATCGCCGCTTCCGAAGAAGAGGTGCGCGCCGGTCGCAACCCGATCTTCCAGTCCCACATGTGGGACGGATCCGCGGTGCCGCTCAAGGAGAACCTCGACATCGCCAAGGACATGCTGAAGCGCACCCGCGCGATCAACGCCGTGCTCGAAGTCGAGATCGGTGTCGTCGGCGGTGAGGAAGACGGCGTCAGCCATGCCATCAACGAACACCTGTACACCACCCTCGACGACGCGATCGAGACCGTCGAGGCGCTCGGCTTCGGCGAGCAGGGCCGGTACATGGCCGCGCTGACGTTCGGCAACGTCCACGGCGTCTACAAGCCGGGCAACGTGAAGCTCCGTCCCTCGCTCCTCAAGGAGATCCAAGACGGCCTCGCAGAGAAGTACGGCACCGGCCCGAAGCCGCTCGACCTCGTGTTCCACGGCGGCTCGGGTTCGAGCGACGCCGAGGTCGCCGAGGCGGTCGCGAACGGCGTCATCAAGATGAACATCGACACCGACACGCAGTACGCGTTCACGCGCTCGATCGCCGACACGATGTTCCGCAACTATGACGGCGTGCTCAAGGTCGATGGCGAGGTGGGCAACAAGAAGGTGTACGACCCTCGCTCATGGGGCAAGCTCGCCGAGAAGGCCATGGCAGCACGCGTCGCCGAGGCCACACGCCAGCTCGGTTCAGCCGGCCAGAAGATCTGACGGACGACTCCTCCACCGGCGCTGGGGCGTGAGCGAACGCGCCCCAGGCCCCTGGCTCCGCTCCGAGCGGTCGATCGGCCGGTGACCGATACCGTCATCCGGCGGGTGGTGAGGGTGCTGGCGTCATCGAGGGCACATCCGTCGCCATGACGACTGTCAGCATCACGGCGAGCGCGATGAACGCGACGAATGCGCCGACGACAGGCACCCACCAGGCGAGACGCCCGGCACGGATGCGGGTGAGGGTGAGCGCGAAGGTCGCCACCCAGATGACCGCTTGCACGATGACGATCGCGACACCCATGGCCGAAGCCAGTTCCGGGTTATCGAACGGGCCGGCACCGAGCTGTTCGTACGCCATGTTCAGCGTCGATTGCAGCGCGAGGTAGGCGGGCGCAGAACTCACTACGTTGAGGAAGCCGAGGGCGAGCAGCACGTAGGCGACGAAGCGATCCGCTCGGCGGTTGCGCTCGCTGCGCTCGTTCGGTGCGAGAGGCACCATGCCCGACAGCGGCGGCGCCGGTTGCTTCGCGGGAGTGGCCGCGCGCCACGCTGACTTCGAGCCCGCGGGCGGAGTGGGACGCGCGTGCCCTCCAGCATCCTTCTCATGCTGGTCGGCTGTGCCCCGTCGGCGAGCCTGTTCGTCAGGAGTGGCGAACGCGCCGAACTCCGGTCGCCGAGCCGCGTCGTCGGGCTCGTTGCCTTCCGACCGCTGCTCGCTCACGAGAGTTGCTTGTCGCGTACGCGGCCGCCGAGACCGCGTTCATCGGTCGCGCCGCTCTTCGTCTTGCGAAGCTCCTTCGGCAGCGAGAACATCAGGTCTTCCTCAGCGGTGACGACCGGCTCGACGTCGACGTAGCCGGCATCCGCGAGATCACGAAGCACTTCCTGCACGAGCACTTCAGGCACCGAGGCGCCGCTCGTGACACCCACGGTTGCGACACCGTCGAGCCACTCCTGCTGGATCTCGTGCGCATAGTCGATGCGATACGCCGCCTTCGCGCCGTGGTCGAGCGCCACTTCCACCAGGCGCACGCTGTTCGAGCTATTGGCCGAGCCGACCACGATCACCAAGTCGGCATCGCGGGCGACCTTCTTGATCGCCACCTGGCGGTTCTGGGTCGCGTAGCAGATGTCATCGCTCGGTGGGTCCTGCAGCTTCGGGAAGCGCTTCCGCAGACGGCGAACCGTCTCCATCGTCTCGTCGACGCTGAGCGTGGTCTGCGACAGCCACACCAGGTGGTCGGGGTTCTTGACCTCGACGGTGTCGGCTTCGTCAGGGTTGTTCACGAGGGTCGTGCGCTCGGGCGCGTGGCCCATCGTGCCCTCGACCTCTTCATGCCCGGCGTGCCCGATCAGCAGAATCTCATAGTCCTGCTTGGCGAAGCGCACCGCCTCACGGTGCACCTTCGTCACGAGGGGGCACGTCGCGTCGATGGCATGCAATCCCCGATCGGATGCCGACTGCACGACCATCGGTGAGACGCCGTGCGCACTGAACACCACGTTCGCGCCCTCGGGCACCTCGTCGACCTCGTCGACGAAGATCGCGCCCTGCTGCTCGAGCGTCGACACGACGTGGATGTTGTGCACGATCTGCTTGCGCACGTACACCGGCGCACCGTATTGCTCCAGCGCCTTCTCGACGGCGATGACCGCTCGATCGACTCCTGCACAATAGCCGCGCGGGGCGGCGAGAAGCACCCGCTTCGGGGCGCCGACCGGCTCGTCGCGTAGCCTGTTACGCACCGCGGGAATCCGCGGTGTTCCGAGGCTGACGGCGTTGCCGTTGGTGATCTGGCTCACGCCCACCATCCTAGGCATGGGCACCTGAGCGCATGAGGAGAGCCGTTGTCCGCACCAGTGCCATCGACCTTCGAGCAGCCATGGTCCGTCGGGTTCCTCTCGAACCAGATCAAGGGCTGGATCGACAGGCTCGGCACCGCGTGGGTCGAAGGCGAGTTGACGCAGTGGGGCGTCTCGGGCGGCAACGTCTACGGCAAGCTCAAAGACCTCGAGGCCGATGCGACGGTCTCGTTCACGCTCTGGTCGTCGACCCGCGCGAAGCTCACGGAAGACTTCAAGCAGGGCGACCGGGTGATCGCACTCGTCAAGCCCAATTGGTGGGTCAAGGGCGGCTCGCTCACGATGCAGGTGCTGCAATTGCGACACGTCGGGCTGGGCGACCTGCTCGAGCGCATCGAACGCTTGAAGCGGCAATTGCAGTCGGAGGGTCTCTTCGACCCGGCCCGCAAGCGCCCGCTCCCCTTCCTGCCGAACCTCATCGGGCTCATCACCGGCAAGGACTCGGATGCCGAGAAGGATGTGCTGCGGAATGCCCACCTCCGCTGGCCCTCCGTGCAGTTCCGCGTCGTGCACGCGGCGGTGCAGGGAGACCGCTGCGTGAGCGAGGTGGCATCCGCGATCCGGAGACTCGATGCAGACCCGGAGGTCGACGTCATCATCGTGGCCCGCGGCGGAGGCGACTTCCAGAACCTGCTCGGCTTCAGCGATGAGACGGTGGTGCGGGCAGCGGCGGAAGCGACGACGCCGATCGTGTCGGCGATCGGGCACGAAGCCGACCGGCCGCTGCTCGACGAGGTCGCCGATCTGCGCGCGTCGACTCCGACCGATGCCGCGAAGCGCGTCGTGCCCGATGTCGCCGAGGAGCTCTCGCGCATGCAGCAGGCGCGCGCCAGGATGCGTTCGCGCGTCACCTCATTCGTCGGCCACGAGATCGACCGCATCGGGCAGCTGCGGTCACGACCGGCCCTCGCATCCCACACCTGGCTGGTCGACTCGCGAGCCGAGGAGCTCATCCGGCTGGTGGCCCGAGGAACCGAGCTCATCGACTATCGCGTCGACCGTGCTGCCCAGCAGTTGGCCGATCTGCGTTCCCATCTCAGAGCGCTCAGTCCGAAACGCACTCTGGAGCGCGGCTACGCCATTGTGCAGGGTCCGGACGGCCGCGCGCTCCGCCATGTCGCCGAGGCCCCGGTCGGCACTGCGCTGCGCGTCACCGTGAGCGACGGCAGGCTGCACGCGACCGTCGATGCCGTTGACAGCGCCGATCGTTAGGATTGACCGCGTGGCAACCGACGACCGTGACGTGGCAGAGCTGAGCTACGAAGATGCGCGCGACGAGCTCGTGCGCGTCGTCACCGAACTCGAGCAGGGCTCCGCCACGCTCGAGCAGTCCCTGTCGCTCTGGGAGCGCGGCGAGGCACTCGCCAACCGCTGCGAGGAATGGCTGATCGGCGCCAAGGAGCGTCTCGACGCGGCGCGCGCCGCCGAGTGAACCAGTGAGCGCCAAGCAGCGTCCGCAACAGCCGAACATCGTCGCCGAGCTCGGCAGGCCGGAGACCCCCGAGGAGACTGCCGCGCGCAAGGCAGAGCGGTCGCGCCTCCACCGCGCAGCTCAGACGCCGCGCAACCTCATCGCGGCGACACTCGCCTCGTTCGGCATCGTGCTGGTCCTCGTGCTGGTGGTTGCGCGACCGAATGTCGCGCATCACCCATCGGTCGACTACCAGGCTGTCGCGGCTGCGGCCTCGCCCGCGGTCGAAGCACTGCCCGATGCTCCCCCTGCCCTGGTCGTTCCCGAGACACCGCCGGGGTGGAGCGCGAACCGAGCCGAGCTCGTGCAGGGCAGCAACCGCGACGCGCGCATCTGGTACCTGGGGCTCATCACCGCCGATGACGACTACATCGCTGTGCAACAGACCATTGGCGAAGACGAGACGTGGCTCGCGGCGACGATCGGCAAGACGCTCGCCACCGGCACCGAGAGGATCGCGGGCCTCGAGTGGACCGTGATCGACCGTCGCGGCCAGCGCGACACCGGCAACTTCGAGTACGTCATGTGGACCGAGACCGATTCGGGCCCGCTCGTATTGAACGGCACGGCTTCAGACGGCGAGTTCAAGGCGATCGCTGAGCAAGCGGGCCGCCAACTCAGCGGCTGACACGCCCGCCGGTTCGGCAGCGCGTCGCTGGGCCGGCACTGACACGGAGCACCGCACACTCAGCACCAGGCACCAGCACTAGCACCAGCACCAGCACCGAGAGCTCGACAAAGCACCAAGCAACAGAGCACCAGCGTTCGACCCCACACCAACATCGAAGGAGCCTGATGGCCGCGAAGACCGCGACACAGACGACGATGACGCCGGCAGCAGCATGGAACGAGTTGCTCAGCGGCAACGACCGATTCGTGAGCGGCAAGCCGCGGCATCCGCACCAGGACTCCGAACGACGTGACGAGCTCGGCAACAAGCAGGAGCCCATCGCCGCGCTCTTCGGCTGCAGCGACTCGCGCCTCGCGGCCGAGATCATCTTCGACCTCGGTCTCGGCGATCTCTTCGTCATCAGGAACGCCGGCCAGGTGCTCGGCGACTCAGTGCTCGGCTCGATCGAGTACGCCGTCGCGATCCTCAAGGTGCCGCTCATCATCGTGCTCGGCCACGACCAGTGCGGCGCGGTCGCTGCGGCGATCGCTTCGGCCGGTGCGGATGCGGCACCGCTGCCCCCGCACATCGCGCAGCTCATCGACCCGATCGTTCCCGCCGTACGTCGAGTCGCGAAGAACTCAGCGCTCCCGGTCGCACGCGTCGACGCGCAGGAGGTCGGCAGGGAGCACCTGAAGGACACGGTGCGCGAACTGCTCGAGCGATCGCCATTGATCGCCGATGCAGTCGCCGCCGGTACGCTGGCCGTGGCAGCCGTGAACTACCGGCTGGTCGAGGGTCGCGCGGTCCCCCACTTCGTCGTCGGCGAGATCGACGCGTCAACCCCTGAGCAGGAGAAGGAAGCAGAGCAGTGAGCACTTCGGCGCAGACCGAGTACCGCATCGAGCACGACACCATGGGCGAGGTCCGGGTTCCGGCCTCCGCGCTGTATCGCGCACAGACCCAGCGTGCCGTCGAGAACTTCCCGATCTCGGGCAGCGGGCTCGAGCCCGCCCAGATCGTCGCGCTGGCACGCGTGAAGCGGGCCGCCGCGATCGTGAACGGCGAGCTCGGCATCATCAAGCCCGAGGTGTCGAAGGCGATCGTCGCCGCAGCCGACACCATCATCAACGGATCGCACCACGACCAGTTCCCGGTCGACACCTACCAGACCGGTTCGGGCACCTCGTCGAACATGAACATGAACGAGGTGCTGTCGACGCTCGCGACCGAGATCGCCGGCGCGACCGTGCACCCGAACGACCACGTGAACGCCTCGCAGTCGTCGAACGACGTGTTCCCCACCTCGGTGCACGTGGCCGTCACCGACGCACTGCTGCGCGACCTGGTTCCCGCGCTCGAGCACCTCGCAGAGTCCTTCGAAGAGAAGGCCGAGCTCTGGAAAGACGCGGTCAAGGCCGGCCGCACCCACCTCATGGACGCCACTCCGGTCACCCTCGGCCAGGAGTTCGGCGGCTACGCGCGCCAGGTGCGACTGGGCATCGAGCGCGTGCAGAGCACCATCGCCCGCGTGGCCGAGGTGCCCCTCGGTGGCACGGCGACCGGCACCGGCATCAACACGCCGCTCGGCTTCCCGCAGAAGGTGATCGCGGTGCTGGCAGAGAACTCGGGCCTGCCCATCACCGAGGCCGAGGACCACTTCGAGGCGCAGGGTGCTCGCGACGGCCTGGTCGAGGCATCCGGCGCGCTCCGCACCATCGCGGTCTCGCTCACGAAGATCAACAACGACCTCCGCTGGATGGGCTCGGGACCGAACACCGGCCTCGCCGAGCTGCACATCCCCGACCTGCAGCCCGGCTCGTCGATCATGCCCGGCAAAGTGAACCCGGTCGTCCCCGAGGCAGTGCTCATGGTGTGCGCACGAGTCATCGGCAACGACGCGACCATCGCCTGGGCGGGCGCCTCGGGTTCGTTCGAACTCAACGTCGCGATCCCGGTCATGGGCACCGCGCTGCTCGAGTCGATCCGTCTGCTCGCGAACTCGAGCCGCGTGCTCGCTGACAAGACCGTGAAGGGCCTCGAGGCGAACCTCGACCGCGCCCGCGCCATGGCCGAGTCGTCGCCGTCGATCGTGACGCCGCTGAACAAGATCATCGGCTACGAGAACGCCGCGAAGATCGCGAAGCACTCGGTCGCGAAGGGCATCACCGTTCGCGAGGCGACGATCGAGCTCGGCTTCGTCGAGCGCGGCGAGATCACCGAGGAGCAGCTCGACTCGGCACTCGATGTGCTGAGCATGACGCACCCCAGCTGACCTCACACCCCAGCTGACCTCACACCACAGCTGACCTCACCCCAGACGAGGGGCGGATGCCACAGCATCCGCCCCTCGTCTCGTTTCACCCCCACTGGCCCGCGAGACTACGCAAATGAGCACTCCGCAACGGGGCTGCTGGTCATTCGCGTAGTCTCGCGGCTCGTGCCAGGAGTCAGCGGGCTGGGGCACCGCCTTCGAGCAGGTCGGTGACGAGGGCGGCGATCGCGCTGCGCTCAGACCTGGTGAGCGTGATGTGTGCGAAGAGCGGGTGCCCCTTGAGCGCTTCGATCACCGAGTGGATGCCGTCGTGGCGCCCGACGCGCAGGTTGTCGCGCTGCGCGACATCGTGCGTGAGCACCACGCGCGAGTTCTGCCCGATTCGGCTGAGCATCGTCAGCAGCACGTTGCGTTCGAGCGATTGCGCCTCGTCGACGATCACGAACGCGTCGTGCAGCGAGCGTCCGCGGATGTGCGTGAGCGGCAGCACCTCGAGGATGCCGCGCTCCACGACCTCATCCAGTACGTTCTCGCTGACCACCGCCCCGAGCGTGTCGAACACGGCTTGTGCCCACGGGTTCATCTTCTCGGCATGGTCTCCGGGCAGGTAGCCGAGTTCTTGCCCCCCGACCGCGTACAGCGGCCGGAAGACCATGATCTTGCGGTGCTGCTGGCGCTCAAGCACTGCCTCGAGCCCTGCGCAGAGCGCAAGCGCCGACTTGCCAGTGCCAGCGCGACCGCCGATGGAGAGGATGCCGATCTCGGGGTCGAGCAGCAGGTCGATCGCGAGCCGCTGCTCAGCCGACCGTCCGTGCAGCCCGAACACGTCGCGATCACCTCGCACGAGCGAGATCGCGCCGCCGTGCGCGACGCGGCCGAGCGCCGAGCCGCGCTCGGACTGCAGCACGAGCCCCGTGTTGGCCGGCAGCTCGGCGGCTGCGGGCACCTCGAGTCGTTCGTGCTCGTACAGGTCGGCCATCTCGTCGCCGCTGAGCGAGAGTTCCGCCTGCCCCGTCCACCCGGAGTCGACTGCCTGCTCGGCCCGGTACTCCTCGGCGGCGAGCCCGATCGACGCTGCCTTGACACGCATCGGCATGTCTTTCGACACCACGGTCACGGCGAGGCCGTCTCCGGCGAGGTTCATGGCGACGGCCAGGATGCGCGAGTCGTTGTCGCCGAGCTGCAATCCGCTCGGCAGCACCGCCTGGTTCGAGTGGTTCAGTTCCACCCGGATCGAACCGCCGAGCTCGCCGACCGGAATCGGGAAGTCGAGCCGTTCGTGCTGCACGCGCAGCTCATCGAGATTACGCAGGGCGCGCCTGGCGAAGTACCCGAGCTCCGGGTCGTGCCGCTTGCCCTCGAGTTCGGCGATCACGACGACCGGCAGCACGACCGCGTGCTCCGCGAAGCGGAACATCGCATCGGGATCGCTCAGCAGCACCGAAGTATCGAGCACATAGGTTCGCTCGGTCGTACGGGCGTTCGGCTTCCCCGCCGTTCCCGTCTGCCGTTGGGGGGTGTTGGTGTCGACCATGGCCACTCCATCCCCGGGCGCGATCCACCCGGATCCAGTCTCGTGACGGCCGTCGGTCGCGGAACGATCGTGTGGCCGTCCCGACCAGGCGCGGTGCCTGATGGCTTGAAACTACGTGGCGCGACCGCGCTCGTCCCTGCGCGACACACCGCTGAACGGTGACGGTCAGGTGAACGGCACGATGCGGAGCCGAGCACGCCAAGCGCGCCGAGCGGAGAGGCGTGCCGGATGCCGCGGCGCGACGCCCCGGAACTACGACCCGTAGCGCCGGTCGCGGCCGCCGTAGTCGCGCAGCGCCCGGAGGAAGTCGATCTCGCGCAGGTCAGGACCGAGCGCCTCCATGAAGTACAGCTCGCTGTGGGCGCTCTGCCACAGCATGAAGTCGCTCAGCCGTTGCTCGCCGGAGGTGCGGATGATCAGATCGAGCTCCGGCTGGCCGCTCGTGTAGAGGTGCTCGCCGATGTTCTCCGGGGTGAGGAGTTCGCCGAGGTCATCGAGGGTGCCCCCCTGAGCGCTGTGCTCGTCGATGATGCTGTGCACGGCATCCGAGATCTCGCGCCTGCCGCCGTAGCCGACCGCCAGGTTCACGTGGAGCCCGCGGTTGCCGGCGGTGCGAGCCTCGGCCGCCTCGAGCGCCTCGACCAGGGGTGTCGGGAGACCCTCTGCCCGGCCGACATGCTTGATCCGCCAGTCGCGCGTGCGCGACAACTCGTCGGCGAGGTCGCCGATGATGTCGAAGAGCTGGCGCAGTTCCTCGGGATCGCGGTGCGACAGATTGTCGCTCGACAACAGATAGAGCGTCGCCACCTTGATGCCGAGCTCATCGCACCACGACAGGAATTCGCGCACCTTCTCGGCGCCGGCGCGGTGCCCATGCGCGGCGGTCTCGAGCAGTCGCTGCTTCGCCCACCGCCGGTTGCCGTCGATGATCATCGCGACGTGGCGCGGCAGCCTCAATCCGGCGAGTTCCCGGCGGAGGCGGCGGGAGTACAGGCCGTAAAGGAAACCGCGACCCACAGCCGACCTGCGATTCTGCACGGTGCCACGTTATCGGAATCGCTCACAGCTTGCCGTTGCACACCGCTCGTATCATGGCGAAATGGCGCGACCGGAATCGACCTCCCCCTCCGGGCTCGACGAGCGCGTTGAGGGGCCCGAAATGCCCAAGCTCCCCCTGCTCGACGATTCGGTCGAGCATCACGCGGAACCACCGACGGAGGTGAAGCCGACGTGGCGCGGCTGGGTCCACGCCGGCATCCTGCCCGTGGTCGTCGCCTGCGGCGTCGTACTCGTCGTGCTGGCCGACGGAGCTGCCGCAAAGTGGGGATCGGCGGTGTTCTTCGCGACATCGCTGCTGCTGTTCGGCTTGTCAGCGACGTATCACCGCTTCGATTGGAAGCCGCCGGCGAAGCGCATTCTGAAGCGCATCGACCACGCGAACATCATGCTGCTCATCGCGGGCACGTACACGCCCATCGCACTGCTGGCGCTGCCTCCGGGTAAGGGCATCGTGCTGCTCGTCGCCGTATGGACAGGCGCCCTGCTCGGCATCGGGTTCCGCATGTTCTGGCTCAACGCGCCCCGCTGGATCTACGTGCCGCTGTACCTTCTGCTCGGCTGGGCAGCGGTCATGTACCTCTACGACCTCATGCTCGCGAATGTCGCCATGATGGTGCTCGTCATCGCCGGTGGTCTGCTGTACTCGGTCGGTGCCGTGGTGTACGCGCTGAAGCGTCCGAACCCCGTGCCGGGCGTCTTCGGCTTCCACGAGATCTTCCACATCTTCACGGTGCTGGCGTTCCTCTGCCACTGGACCGCGATTCTGCTGATCGCGATCCATCCGCCGCTGTTCCAGTAGGCAACCGCGCAACTGCGCGACCCATAGTCGCGCACCCCTGAGGGCGCTGAAGCCGCTGAAGGCGCTGAAGCCGCTGAAGCCGCTGAAGCCGCTGAAGCTCGGTACTAGGGACGCGTCGGCGGCTCGTCGTCGGATGCCGCGGCATCCGCACCGCCGAGCTCATCGTCCCCTGCGAGCGAGCCTGCCTCACCCGCCTGCTCCGCCTCGTACTCGGCGCGGAGCCTCTCACGGATCTCGGCGCGCTGGTTGGTGCGACGCACTCGGCGCGCCATGTCGACGATGAGCAGGACGACGGCCGCCATGACCGCGAAGGTGACGAGGAAGCCGATCACACCCGGAGTGACGTCTTCTTCTCGCACCTCGGCGAACAGCACGGTCGCAGTGAGCGGGCTCATGCCTGCTCCTCCTCGTCATCGATGCCCGCGAACAGGTCGGTCTCGGGCAGGTCGGAGTGCACGCGCGAGTGCGCGAGCTCGTAGTCCTCGGTCGGCCACGCCTCGCGCAGCAGATGGTTCGGCCAGAAGAAGAAGGGGCTCTCGGGCGACACCTGGCTCGCGTGCGCCCGGAGCGCAGCATCCCTCGCCTCGAAGAACTCGCCGCACGGTACGCGCGTCGTGGCCGTGTCGACCCGGTCGCCGATCCACTCGATGATGCGGTGCAGCTCTGACGTGAGCGGCGAATCCGGCTCGCGCTCGAGCATCAGGTCGTACACCGCGCGAGCGCGCGAAGGATTGAATGCGCGGTCGTAGTAGAACTTCTTGATCTCCCAGGGCTCGCCCGCCTCGGGGTAGGCACTGCTGTCGCCCGAGAGGTTCCACGCCGCCATCGCCACCTCGTGGGTGCGGATGTGGTCCGGATGCGGGTAGCCGCCGTTCTCGTCATAGCTGACGATCACGTGGGGGCGCACCTCGCGCACCAGGCGCACCAGCGGCTCGGCGGAGAGCTCGACCGGCACAGTGGCGAACGATCCGGGCGGAAGCGGTTCGTCTGGTCCCGGCAGCCCGCTGTCTTCGTAGCCGAGCCATCGGTGCTCGATCCCGAGAGCCTCTTGGGCTGCCCGCATCTCCTCCCGGCGCAGCCCGCCCATGTCGCGCTCGGCCTGCGCTCTGGCCTGGTCGCCCAACTGCTCGTTGAGGACGCTCCCGCGCTCGCCCCCGGTGCAGCTCACCACGATGACCCGCGCTCCGCGGCTCGCATAGTACGCGCTCGTCGCCGCGCCCTTGCTCGACTCGTCGTCGGGATGCGCGTGGATGGCGAGCAATCGCAGGGTCACAGAACTCCTCAGCCAGTCGGAATAGCCTTGTTCAAGACTAATCGCGAGGAGTGTGCGTGACTGACCAGGCGTCGCGGCTGCAAGAACGGTACGGCCGAACGCCCGAAAGGGCGCAACGGGATCGACGGATGCTGTGGGTCTTCGGCGGCGCCGTGGCTCTCGTCTTCGTCGCGTGGGTCGTATGGGCAGGGCTCCTCTCCCCCGGCGCCGAGATCGACTCGCGGACGACCGGCTACTCGGTGGACGAGAGCGCGAACGAGGTCGAAGTGCGCTGGCAGCTGACCGTCGAACCCGGTACGCCGGTGCAGTGCGCTGTGCAGGCGCTCAGCGAGTCGAAGAACATCGTCGGCTGGAAGATCGTCGACATCCCGGCATCCGACCGGCATGTCAGGGCGTTCAGCGAGACGGTGCGCGTCATGCAGCCGGCGACGACAGGGTTGATCCACCACTGCTGGTCGCAGTAGAATGTGGCATTCACCAGGGACCGGCCGAACGGCCGGTCTCATTTCGTATGAGGAGCAGTATGTCTGACACTTCGGTCACCTGGCTGACCCAGGAGGCGTACGACCGGCTGAGTGCAGAGCTCGCGCAGCTCAGCGGCGAAGGCCGCACCGAGATCGCGAAGCGCATCGAGGCTGCGCGCGAAGAAGGCGACCTCAAGGAGAACGGCGGCTATCACGCGGCCAAGGACGAGCAGGGCAAGATGGAGGCCCGCATCCGTCAGCTGACCGAGCTGCTTCGCACTGCGACGGTCGGCGAGCCCCCGGCCAGCGACGGCACAGTCGCCCCGGGCACCCTGATCACCGCTGAGATTCTCGGCGACGAGTCGACGTTCGTGCTCGGCAGCCGCGAGATCGCGGGCGACAGCGACCTCGACGTGTACAGCGAGCAGAGCCCGCTAGGTGCGGCAATCATGGGCCGCAAGGCCGGCGACACCACCAGCTACATCGCGCCGAATGGCAAAGAGATCACCGTCAAGGTCTTGAAGGTCGAGAGCTTCGCGGGCTGATGCGTCTCCGTTGCGCCGCGGGCAGTTAGCCGACTGCAGGCTTGGCGCCTCGGCTCGCACGGCCATCGCTGATCGCTGATCGCTAAATGATCCGCCGCGGCGGTCACACCGATCGCGGTGAATAGCCCGCAGACCGCAGGGCCGCGAGCACCCGCTCGGCGTGCTCCGGCCCGCGCGTCTCGATGTGCAGTTCAAGTTCGACCTGGCTGATCTGCAGGCCGCCGCCATGCCTGGTGTGCAGCACTTCGACGACGTTCGCGTTCTGCTCGGCGACGATCTCGGCCGTCCTTGCGAGCTGTCCTGGGCGGTCGGGCAGCGGGATCCGAAGCTTCAGGTACCGTTCCGACGCGGCGAGCCCATGACTCACGATGCGCTCGAGCATGAGCGGGTCGATGTTGCCGCCGCTCAGCACGGCGACCGTCGGGCCGGTCGCGTCGATCTTGCCGCTGAGGATCGCCGCCACGCCCACGGCACCCGCGGGTTCGACCACGAGCTTCGCGCGCTCGATCAGCACGAGGAGCGCCTTCGCGATCTCGTCGTCATCGACGGTCACCACGTCGTCGACGGCCTGGCGCACGATCTCGAAGTTCAGCGCGCCCGGCTTCGACACCGCGATGCCATCGGCGATGGTGGGAGTGATCTCGATGTCCACCGGTTCACCGCGTTCGAGTGACAGCGGATAGGGCGCGGCGTTCTCAGCCTGCACGCCGATCACCTTGATGCGCTTGCCCTCGGCGGCCGCGCGCTGCTTGACCGCGCTCGCGATGCCGGCGATGAGCCCGCCACCGCCGATCGGCACGACGATGGTCGCGACGTCCGGTACCTGATCGAGGATCTCGAGACCGAGCGTGCCCTGCCCCATCACGACGTCGTAGTGGTCGAACGGCGGGATCAGCACGGCGCCGGTGGAGGCTGCGAACTCGGCAGCGGCACGAAGCGGCTGGTCGACGGTGTGCCCGCTCAGCACCACCTCCGCGCCATAGGCGCGGGTCGCCTGCAGCTTCGGCAGGGCGACGCCGACGGGCATGAAGATCGTCGCCTTGATGCCGAGTTCGCGCGCTGCGAAGGCGACGCCCTGGGCGTGGTTTCCAGCGGATGCCGCGACCACTCCCCTCGCGCGCTCCTCGTCGCTCAGCCGCGCCATGCGGTTGTACGCGCCGCGGATCTTGTACGACCCCGTGCGCTGCAGGTTCTCGCACTTCAGCGAGACCGGGTGGCCGAGCACCTCGGCGAGGTAGCGCGAGCTCTCCATGGGGGTCGGGTCGGCCGCCCGCGAGACGACTTCACGGGCCGCCTCGAACTCGGCGAGCGAAGGCCCGGCGAAGACCGTCGCGGCATCAGCGGGCGCCGCGTGCTCATGCATCCGCGATCACATCCTTCAGTTGCGGATGGGGGTTCGTGCGCCACTGCCCGGAGGCGATGTACTTCACGATGACGTTGAGGGTCGCGATGACTGGCACCGCGAACAGGGTGCCAGGGATGCCGGCGAGCATGCCGCCGCCCGCGACCGCCAGCACGACGGCGAGCGGGTGCACCTTGACCGCCGAGCCCATGATCAGCGGTTGCAGCACGTGCCCCTCGATCTGCTGCACGAGCAGCACGATCCCGAGCATGATGAGCGCGATCCAGATGTCGTAGTAGAGGAGCGCCACGAGCACGGCCAGCGCGCCCGAGACGAGGGCACCGATGATGGGCACGAACGAGCCGAGGAACACCGCCACCGCGATCGGGATCACGAGCGGAAGCTGCAGGATGGCTGCCCCGATGCCGATGCCGACGGCATCGACGAAGGCGACGAAGATCTGCACCTTCACGAAGTTGGTGAGCGTGACCCAGCCGGCCTGGCCTCCGCCCATGATCGCCGGGCGCGCGCGGCGCGGGAAAACCCTGACGACCCAGTGCCAGATGCTTCGACCGTCGATCAGCATGAACAGCGTCGCGAACAGGGCGAGCAGTGCGCCGGTGATGAAATGCCCGGCGCTCGCCCCGAGTGACGTCGCCCCCGAGATGATGAACTGGCTGTCGCGCTGAATGGACTCGACCGCCGCCTGCACATACCCGTTGATGTCGGCCTCGGTGAGATGCAGCGGCGACTCGAGCAACCAGGTCTTGAGGTCGTCGTAGCGCTCGAGCGCCTTGGTCTGCAGCGACGGCACACCCTCCGCGACCTGCGTGATCACGAGGTACACCAACGCCGCCACGACCGCGATCAATCCGAGTTCGGAGACGGCGACCGCGAGGCCCTTGGGCCAGCGGTGCGACTGCAGCCAGTTGCAGAACGGGACGAGCAGCGCCGCGATGAGCACGGCCACCATGAGCGGGATCACGAGCAGCCTGAGCTGCATGACGAGGAAGACGACCACACCGAGCACGGCGAGCATCGCGAGGATGCGCCAAGCCCACGCGCCGGCGATGTGCATGCCGATGGGCAGGGAGTCGCTCACGATCTCCGCGCGCGACCGCTCAGTCGTCGCGATGCGCTTCCGGAATGCCACCTCTTCAGTGTATTGGCGCGCAACCCGAGAGCATGTCGGTAGCCCTGGCTAGCATCGGGCACGTGACTCGCCTCCTCGCGACCGATTCGGTGTCGCCTGCTCTCGCCCGGCGCATTGCCGTGGCCGCACAAGGCTTCGGCTTGATGCCGGGCGGGCCTGTGACGGCACGTCGTCTTCGATCGACGATCGAGAAGCTCGGGCTGCTGCAGCTCGACTCGGTGAATGTCTTCGAGCGCAGCCACTACCTGCCGCCGCTCGCTCGCCTGGGTTCGTATGACCGGGCGCTGCTCGACGAGCTCGCGCTGTCGCCCGGCAAGGGTCATGTGGAGTACGTGGCGCACGAAGCGGCCGTGATCCCGGTGTCGACGTGGCCGCTGCTGCGCTGGCGCATGGAGCGGTACCGCGGCGAAGAGGAGCGGGAGTGGTTCGAGGCGAACCGCCCGCTCGCTCACCGGCTGCTCGATGAGCTTGCCGAGAAGGGCCCCCTTCGCGT
Organism: Ruicaihuangia caeni; assembly: GCF_040536845.1. Taxonomy (NCBI): domain Bacteria; kingdom Bacillati; phylum Actinomycetota; class Actinomycetes; order Micrococcales; family Microbacteriaceae; genus Ruicaihuangia; species Ruicaihuangia caeni. The sequence continues at coordinate 2,046,892 of NZ_CP159582.1, read as the reverse complement.
GAGTGAGATCGAGCACGACGCGAACGTCTCCCGCGGGCCGTGGTGGGGGTGGTCCGACGTGAAGATCGCGATGGAGCATCTGTTCCGCCGGGGCGAGGTGACCACCGCCGGCCGCCAACGGTTCGAGCGCGTGTATGCGCTGCCGCACCAAGTGCTTCCGCGCGAGGTGCTCGACCTCGAGGTTCCGGCAGCCGATGCCAAGCGGCAGCTCGTCGAGCGCGCTGCCCGCGCATACGGCATCGCGACGGCATCCGACCTCGCCGATTACTTCCGCATGCGGCGCGACGACACGATGACCGCGATCCGCGAGCTCGTCGATGGAGGCGTGCTGGTGCCGGTCGCCGTGGACGGCTGGCGCGACCTCGCCTACCTTCACGCCGACGCGAGACGGCCGCGCAAGATCACTGCGGCCGCGCTGCTCTCACCATTCGACCCGGTCGTGTGGTTCAGGCGTCGCGCCGAGCGGCTCTTCGATTTCCACTACCGCATCGAGATCTACACGCCGGCCCACAAACGTGTGCACGGCTACTACACGCTGCCGGTGCTGCTCGACGATCGACTCGTGGGGCGCATCGACCTCAAGAGCGATCGCAAGGGGAAGACACTGCTCGTGCAGTCGGCGTGGCGCGAGTCGGGTGCCACGGCGGAGGTGGAGCGCATCGTGCCGCTGCTGGACCAGGCGATGCGCTGGCAGGGGCTCGAGCGCGTGCAGTTCTCCGGGCGCGGCGACCTCTCGGCGGAACTCGAAGCGGCGGCATCCGCACTGCGCTAGCGACTGACCGAGCCGGCACTCGTCACAGCGTGATGGCCGATCGGCGACGCAGACCGGTTTCAGAACCGTTCGGAACCGCGAGCTGTCTCAGAAGCCGTCGGCGGCGCGAAGCGGTCTCAGAAGCGGTCTGCGCTGCCGAGAAGTCGGCGGATGCGGTCGGGAATCGGCGGGTGGGTCGAGAACATGCGATCGATGATTCCGGGCTTCGTGGGGTCTGAGATCCACATGTGCGCCATGGAGGTGTTCTGTCGACGCATCGGCCTGCCGTACTCCCCCAGCTTGTGGAGCGCGCTCGCGAGCGCTTCGGGATGCCGCGTGGTCAGAGCCCCGGTGGCGTCGGCCAGGTACTCGCGCTCGCGCGACACCGCTGCCTGCACCAGCCCGGCGACGAGCGGCGCGATGAGCATCGCGGCGATGCCGAGCACGAGGATGATCGGGTTCGCGTTGTTGTTGTTGCGGTTGCCCCCGGCGAAGAACGACATGCGAAGCAGGATGTCGGCGAGGAAACCGATGACGACCACGAGACCGAAGACGATCATCGAGACGCGGATGTCGTAGTTCTTGACGTGACCCATCTCGTGAGCCATGACGCCCTCGAGCTCGGAGTCGGTCATGATCTCGAGCAGCCCGGTGGTGGCCGCGACGATGGCGTGCTCCGGATCACGGCCCGTGGCGAACGCGTTCGGCGCGGGATCGTCGATCACATAGACCTTCGGCATGGGCATGCCGTTCGTGATCGCGAGGTTCTCGACGGTGCGATACAGCCGCGGCTCGTCCGCCTTCGTGATCTCGCGACCGCCCGAGATGGCCACCGCCTGCCGACCCGCTGCGAAGTACTGCAGCACCACGTAGGCGAGCGAACCGACGATCGTTCCGATGAAGATCGTCCAACTGCCATCGCCGTAGTACCAGTTCGCGAAGAACCCGAGCCCGCCGATGATCAGCAGGAAGACCAGGATGATGAAGACGGTATTGCGTTTGTTCCGTGCGATCGCGCGGTACATTCAGCGTCCCGCCGACTAGAACTGAACGCGCGGAGGCTCCGCGATCGCGGCGGTGTCGCCCACCTCGAAGAACTCGCGCTCCGTGAAGCCCAGCCCCCGAACGAACAGCGTGTTGGGGAAGAGCTTGATCTTGGTGTTGAGCTCGCGCACGCCGCCGTTGTAGAACCGGCGCGAGGCCTGGATCTTGTCTTCGGTGTCGACCAGTTCGGCCTGCAGTTGCAGGAAGTTCTGGCTCGCCTGCAACTGGGGGTACGCCTCGGCGACCGCGAAGATCGATTTCAGCGCCTGCTGCATGTGATTCTCGGCGACGGATGCCTCGGCCGGCCCGTGGGCGGAAAGCGTCTCGGCGCGCGCCTGGGTCACCGACTCGAAGACGGCTTTCTCATGAGCGGCATATCCCTTCACGGTGTCGATGAGGTTCGGGATCAGGTCCGCGCGGCGCTTGAGCTGCACGGTGATGTCGCTCCATGCCTCATCGACGCGCACGTTGAGCGTGACGAGCGAGTTGTACGTCGCCCAGAGGTAGATGCCGACGATCACGACCAGCAGCACGATCACGCCGATGACGATGAGGGTTTCCATACCGGCATGATACGGGAGCGAGCCCTTGGATCCGCTGGGTTCTGAGCACTCTCGAAGGCCCGAGCCGAAATTTGCTCACCCTCCCGACGGCCCGAGAATACGGGGCAAGAGGCAGTGGCGCCGCCTCGCGCGTCGTTCAGTCCAGGCGCCCCGGTCGATCGGCGCTCCGACACGGCACCCGCGCCGGAAAGAGCCGCCTGGATTCGTCGACGCTCGCCTAGGGTAGACCGTACTGTGCACCCCCTGTCCGCTGCCCCTCGCACCGCTCGCCGCGAGGCGACGGCGACGCGGGTCGCCCGCGTGGCGGTCGTGGCGCTCATGGCGATGATCGCGCTCTCGCTGTCCGCTCCTGCCGCGGCATCGCCGGGAGAACAGGGCGACTCGGCAGCCACTGCCCTTGGCGAGGTGACGCTCTCGCCGACACCCGCGGCCGACGGCTTCTTGCCCGTCGGCTCGGTGACCGCCTCGGGCACGGCGACCGCGGGCAGCACGATCGTCGTGGACATCGTGCGGGCGGGGCAGCCGCCGCAAGCGGGCTGCACGGCATCCGCATCGCCCGTCGATGGGCGCTGGTCATGCGCGACGCCGCTGCCCAACGGCGAACTGACATTGCGTGTGACCGAGTTCCGTGACGGCGACTCGCTGGAGTCGTGGACCACGCGACTGCTGGTGCTCGGACCTCCCGTCATCTCAGGGCCGGCGCTCGGCATCGGTATCGTGAAAGGGGTCGGCTACCCGTCTGCGCTCGTGCGCGCCACCGCGACCGGGCCGGCCAGCGCCGCCGTCGACTGCGGACGGGTCGACTCGGGCGGCAGCTGGACCTGCCTGCTCATGGCGGGCGATGGCTCCAGGCTTCCCAGCGGCAGCTACACCGTCAGCGTGGAGCAAGGAGCACCTGGAGCCTCACCACGGTGGTCGCACCCACAGTCGCGAACACTGACGATCGACACCGACAATCCCCCGGCGCCGACGGTCACCTCGCCGGCTGCTGGTCAGCGCATCACGACCCAGCCGACGACGTATGCGGGCACCGGAGAGAACAACGCGACGGTCTCGGTCTTCGTATCAGGTGTGAGCGCCCCGGTGTGCACCGCGCTCGTGGCAGGCGGCGCGTGGTCGTGCCAGGGAACCGATGTGCCGAGAGGCACCTGGCTCGTGCACGCGCTGCAATGGGATGCCGCCGGCAATCCCGGCCCTTCGAACCTGCCCTTCGAGGTGCACTACGGACGTGCACCAGCGAGCGCCCAACCCCCACTCCCGAGCACGCCGTCGCCGCCGCCCTCGGAGACGTTGGACCCCGAGGCCGTGGATCCGACGCCGTCACCGGATGAGGGGCCGACCTCCGCTCCCTCGGCCGATCCTTTCTTCCCCGGGCCCGTGCCTGCCCCCGACCGCGGCGAGACTCCGCCGCTGCTCACCTGGGGCACCCCGACCGGGTTCGGCTGGAACATTCCGACACCGGTCGAGGCCTTCGAGCGCGGCAATTGGGCGATCGCCCCGTTCCTCGGGCTGGTGTTCGTCGTCTTCGTCGCGCTGCCCCTGCGCATGGCGATGCTGCTCGCTGCGGGCAGCAGCAGGCCCCGCGTGCGGTTCTTCGGCCGCAACCGGCCGCTTGCGGCATCCGCCGGCGAGGACGGTCCGCTCGTGCGCCCCGCGATCGTGGTCGGCGGCGCCGTGCTCGGAGCCGCGATCCTGGCAGCCCTCTCGACCGGTCTGCTGCCGGAGTCCCGCTATGTGCGGCTGCTCGGCGCGATCGGGGCGGGAATCGTCGTGCTGAATCTCGTGGGGGTCGCGCTGGCATCACGCCTCGCCTCGCGCGCGCTTCGCGTCGCCACGTGGCAGCGCTTCGTGCCCGCGTACCTCGCCCTCGCGGCGCTCGCGACGCTCGCCTCCAGGATGTTCGACGTCCATCCGCCGATCGTGCTCGGTGTGCTGATCGCCACCACCATCCCGCTTCAGATCCCGCGCGCACGGCGTGCTGCGATCGCCCTGACGCAGCTCGTCGCGCTGGCGGCACTCGCCACCGCCGCGTGGATCGCGCACTCGGCGATGGGGCGAGTGGATGGCTTCTGGGCTTCGGCGCTGAGCGAGTTCCTCGCTACGGTCTGCCTCGCAGGATTCGGCTCGGCGGTGCTGCTGACGCTGCCGATCAGAGCATTGCCCGGGCGCATCGTGTTCGCCTGGTCGCCCCTGGCATGGGCGGTGACGACCTTCGTGGTCGTGCTGCTCGCAGCCGTCGTGCTCATGGCCGGTTCGACAACGCTGATCGTCGCGGCGTTCGCGATTCCGGTCGGGTTCGCGGCGTGCGTGCTCGCCGCCTGGCTGTGGCAGCGGTATGTGGCGCCAGAGAGCCGCCGCTAGGCTCGCAGGCGAGTCCCGGTAGCCCAACGGCAGAGGCAGGCGACTTAAAATCGCCTCAGTCTGGGTTCGAATCCCAGTCGGGACACAGGAGTCGAGCTTGCGCCGCGAGGGCGCGAACCCGACCGAACTCACAGTCGCGGCTCACAGTCGCGGCTCACATTCGCGGCGCGCGCAGGAACTCTCGGCCGCTGATCTCGCTCGGCATGATCCGCACCCAGCGATCCTTCTCCTCGGGCGCCCACGGCGTGATGCCGAGCCGTTCGGCGGCGTAGACCTCGCGCTGCTTGTCGAACTCGGTCGCCGTTCCTTTCACCACCACGCTGAACGCGTCGGCGTCGGTGTAGCCGTCGATCTCGAAGGCCACTTGCTGGTGGATCGTGAGTTCAAGCAGTTTCGTGCCGGCCGCCGTGCGGAACACGATGCTGCCGTCGTCGTCGACTCCGTGATTCACCGGAAAGATGTCGAGCTGTCCGCCTGCGACCGCAGCGATACGGCCGTACGGTGCGGCCTTGATGCGCTCCCAGCACTCCTCAGGCGACAGGGCACGGGATGGCGGCCGCTCTTCCGCGTAGTCCATGCGCCCATTGTGTAGCCGCTCGCCCCGAAGCGCGATGCCGGAATGGCTCACGACCGGCGGACGACCGGCGCACGAGCAGCAATCAAGCGTTCGCGCTGCTCTCGCTGCGCTCACTTCGACGCCGTGAGGAGCCGATCGGCAGCAGTCCGAGCACGAGCAGCACGAGCCCGAGTTCGATGGCGCCCGCAGCGAAGTAGACCGCCTGCAACACGCTGAACGGGATCACGGTCATCTGCACGAAGATCCAGATCAACGCTGCGTACCCGGCCGCCGCGCCCGCGAACAGGGCGGCGGGGCGACGTCGGAGCAGCAGCACGAAGGCGAGCGCGTGGACTCCTCCGAGCACGAGGCCGAGCGCGAGACCGGGCAGGAGATAGCTCGTGAACGGCGAGCCGTCGAGGTACTCGGCAGGCGGGGTGATGACCAGGTCGAGCTCGGGCATGAGCGAGCCGACCGCGAGCGCCGCGCCCCCGGCGAGGGCCGTGACGGCGACGAAGCCTTCAACCCAGAGCAGCGCTACTCGCGCCGGGCGCGTCGAGGTCATTCCGCCCCGAGTGGAGCGAAGACGTGCTCGCCGAGAGAGCGCCCCCATTCCCGAGCGCGCTCCAGTTCGCCGTCGACGAGGGTGTTCTTCGTGGTGACCACGAAGCACTCCGATTCGGCGATCGGATCGGAACCGAGACGACGGAGCCTGCGCTGGATGCCGGCCGACGCATCCCCGGCGAACATCCGGGGGATGTCCACACGGGTGCCGAACGCGGCCCACGCCTCGGGCGGCGTCGTCAACTGCTCGAGCCACTCGCGGACGCCGGATGCCGTCGCCTCCGGCTCGAGCGTCAGGTGCTGCTCGGGGTCGTCAGCCCACCGCGCGGCCTCCTTCCGCGACTCCGGTCGAGGAAGCGTGTGCGCGTGCGTCGGTGCCCCCAGCACGACGAGGTCGGCGTCCGCTCCCCCGCCTCGCGAGCACGGCTCGACGGTCACCGCGGTGACCGGAGCCAGTCCCTCGGCGATCGCTTCAGCGATCCGCCTGGTGTTTCCGAACATCGACTCGTAGAGCACGACAGCGGTCATGGCGGTCTCCTTTCCGCGACCATCATCACGGTCGAGGAGAGGAACCACTAGGACTCAGGTCCTACGGCATGCTGCGTCGCTGCTCCGGCAGGGCGCCGGACGCTCTCGAAGCTCGTTGCGCTCAGGCGCGCGGGTTCACACCTTGGGGCGCGAGGCGAACTCTTCGAACGCGGCCCGCGGCTGCTGCACCGCTTCGAGCGACACGTTGTCGCGGCCGAGCCAGAAGTTGTTCCACCAGCCCGAGAACACCCGCAGCTTGCGCTCCCACATGGGAATCGCGAGACCGTGGTATCCGCGGTGCATGAGCCAGGCGATCCAGCCCTTGATGGCCAGCTTGCCGGACTGGAAGACTCCGTGACCGATGCCGAGTCCGGCGACGGCGCCCATGTTCTTGTGGAAGTAGTCCCGCGGCTCCTCGCCGCGCAGCACCGCCACGATGTTGCGCGCGAGCAGCTTGCCCTGGCGCACCGCGTGCTGGGCGTTCGGCACGCAGAAGCCGCCGACGCCACCGCCGCTCAGGTCGGGCACTGCCGACACGTCACCGGCTGCCCAGGCATCCGGAACGATCTCGTCCTTGGTGCCCACGCGAAGGTCGGCGCGGGTCTGGATGCGGCCGCGCTCCTCCACAGGGAGGGTGGTGTTCCGCGTGATCTGCGGGTTCGCCATGACACCCGCGGTCCACACGATGAGGTCGGTCTCGATGACCTGGCCGGTCGAGAGCTCGCACCGGCCGCCGACAGCCGAGGAGAGCTGCGTGTCGAGGTGGATGGTCGCGCCGCGCTGGTCGAGGTTCTTGATGACCCACTTGCTCGTCTCGAGCGACACCTCGGGCATGATGCGGCCCATCGCCTCGATGAGGTGGAAGTGGGTGTCGGAGAAGTTGAGCTCGGGGTAGCGGTTGAGCAAGGAGCTCGCGAACGAGCGCAGCTCGGCGAAGATCTCGATGCCCGCGAACCCGCCGCCGACGACGACGAAGGTGAGCAGGCGGTCGCGCTCCGGTCCGGGCGGCAGCTGTGCGGCCTTGTCGAAGTTCGTGAGCACGCGGTCGCGGATCGCGACGGCCTCTTCGATGTTCTTCAGGCCGATCGCCTCGTCGGCGACACCGGGGATCGGGAACGTGCGAGAGACGGCGCCGGCGGTGACGACAACGACGTCGTACTGCAGCTCATAGGCCGGCTCGTGCTCGGGCTCGATCGTCGCGGTCTTCGTGGCGTGGTCGACGTTCGTGACCTTGGCCGTGATGACCTGCGTCTTCTTGAGGTGGCGGCGCTGCGAGACGACAGCGTGTCGGGGCTCGATGGAACCGGCGGCGACCTCGGGGAGGAACGGCTGGTAGGTCATGTATGGCCGGGGATCGACCATGACCACTTCGGCTTCACCGTCACGCAACAGCTTCTCGAGCTTGAACGCGGTGTAGAAGCCGGCGTAACCTCCGCCGACGATCAGGATTCTAGGCACGCTGACAACGTCTCCTCACGCAATGGACCCCAATAGCTTACTCCCCTGCGCGTTGCCTCCTGACGTGCCGGGCTGCACCCACTCCCAGCGCGATGGCCGCGGCCGAGAATCCGCCGAGCACGAGCAGTGGGATGCCGACGAGCCGCAGCTCGTTCACGGTCGGGAGCAGTTCACCCACCGGGCCCCGCGCCTGCGGCACCGGCGCGGGTTCGACCTCGGGCGCGGGCACGACCGGCTGCGGCGTGGTCGCAGGCTCCTCCTCAACGGGCGCCCGCCGGTGCAGCCGGATCCACTCGCGCAGCTGCTCAGCGGGTTCGACGCCGCTCGACTCGACCGTGCCGCGAACCGCCGCTGCCGCGTCGAGGATCCCGTTGCCGTAGAGCGGATCGGGCCCGGGGGCGCCGGCATCCCTCGCGGTCTGAGTGATGCGGTCGATGACCGCTCCCGCGCTCAACTCGGGATGCGCCGCCATGACCAGCGCGACGACCCCGGCGACGATGGGAGTCGCGCCACTGGAACCCTGCCACGTGACGTGCGAGCCGTCCGGCGCTGCGCCCACGAGATCTTCCGCAGGGGCCGCCACGCCGATGGTGATGCCCTGCGAAGACGCATCGAAGCTGGCCGTGCCCGAGCGGCTCAGGCCTGCAACGGTCAGCACTCCCGGCATGGTGGCCGGCGCGCCAACCTCGACCGTGCCGGAGCCCCTATTGCCGGCGGCCGCGACGATGACCACGTCACGCTCCATCGCGTAGAGGAAGGCGTCGTCCCAACTGGTGGGCCAGTCGAGCGTGTTGCGCGTGAGCGACATGTTGATGACATCAGCGCCGTTGTCGGCGGCCCAGCGCACGGCATCCGCGATCTGGTCGTCGGAATTGCGGGTGCCTTCTCCGAAGCCCACAGAGATGGACAGCAGCGATGCCTGAGGCGCGACCCCGATCACCCCGACGCCCGGGGCCGAGCCCCGACCTGCCGCCAGCGAGGCCACCATCGTGGCGTGAGCGCGTCCTCCGCCGGAGCCGACCGGGCGTTGCCCGTCGGGCGCGCCGAACCCTGAGAAGTCGGCACCGCCGACGACAGCACCGGCGAGGTCGGGGTGCGAACTGTCGATGCCGGAGTCGATCACGGCGATGGTGACACCCGCGCCGCGCGTGGTGTTCCAGGCCTGCGTGATGCCGTACTCATGGAGCCAGTACTCCATCTCTCGCACCTGATCGGCGTGCGCGGGCGGCGCGATCAGCACGACGGATGCAGCGGCGGCCACGAGCGCGGCGGCGACCCGTCGAGTGCCGGCGCGCATGCCAGGCCGACCTGACGGCATCCGGCGCCGTGCACGCCATGCAGTGCTGTTGGCTCGGCCGAGTCGCTCCACGCCGCTCAGTCCTCGTAGGGGACGCACTCGCAGACCGCCGGGCTCCAATCGGCGCGCTCGAGGGCGAGGTCGCCGATGGGGTTGACGCCCGGACCTGCGGCGAGCGAGTGCGCGGCGAGGGCGTGCAGGCACTTCACGCGGTCGGGCATTCCGCCCGCTGACACGCCGTCGAGCTCCTCGACGACCTCGATCGACTCGCGATCGGCGAGGTACTGCTCATGCGCGCGTCGATACGCTTCGCCGAGTTCTCCGGTGAGCATGGCCGTGAGTTCGGGCATCATGCCGCTCGCTTCGAGCCGCGACATCGAAGCCGTCGCCGCTGGGTGGCTCATGTAGTAGAGCGTCGGGAAGGGCGTGCCGTCGCTCAGCCGCGGCTTCGTCGCGACGACGGTCGGCGCACCGCAGGCGCAGCGCGCCGGAATGCCGATCACGTCTCGAGTAGGCCTGCCGAGCTGATGCGACACGATGCGGATGTCGTCGGGCGTCGGCGGGTCGAACGGCGGGGTCGTCATGGTGCTCCTTGCGTCGGCGGGGCGAGCTCGGCCGGCGGGGCGATGGTCGTGGCTGCGGTGAAGATCGACGTGGTCAGCATGCGCAGCCAATCGACCTCGGTGGTCTGGATCTCGTCGCTGATCGGAAGCCCGTCGGCGGTCACCGGCGTCTGGCCGTCATCGATCACCAGGTAGCTGATCTCGCCCGGATACACGTAGTACAGCCGCGAACGCGCCTGCGCCTCGAGGTATGCCGGGTCGTCCCAGCGGGCGAGCTCTTCCTCCAGGTGCTCGACCTCTGCCTGCTGCTTCGCGACCGCTTCACGCAGCGCCGCGAGATCCTGCTGCTGCTCGATGAGCAGCCGCAGGCTCGGCGCGAGCACGATGATCGCGGCGACCAGCAGGAACAGCATGCTGACGGCGAAGCCCGGCAGCCGGATGCCGCGCAGCCACGCTCCCGCCGGCGTGTCGGCGCCTGGCACTGAGACGGAGAACCGTCTGGAGGTGGGGCGACGCGACATACGTCGAGGCTAAGCGCGGAATCGAGGGAAGGCGCTGCGACCCGCGAATACCGCGGCATCCGCCAGTTCCTCCTCGATGCGCAGCAGCTGGTTGTACTTCGCCACACGCTCCGAGCGAGCGGGGGCGCCAGTCTTGATCTGGCCGGCATTGGTGGCGACGGCGAGGTCGGCGATGGTGGTGTCTTCGGTCTCACCCGAGCGGTGCGACAGCACGGCGGTGTAGCCGCTGCGCTGCGCGAGCGCGACCGCATCCAGCGTCTCGGTGAGGGTACCGATCTGATTCACCTTCACGAGGATCGAGTTCGCGACGTGACGCTCGATGCCTTGCGCGAGACGCTTGGGGTTCGTGACGAAGAGGTCGTCGCCGACGAGCTGCACGGCCCGGCCGAGCTCTCGCGTGAGCTGCTCGTAGCCTTCCCAGTCGTCTTCGGCGAGCGGGTCCTCGATCGTCACGAGGGGGTAGTCGTCGAGCAACTGTCCGTAGTAGCCGATGAGGTCGGCGGCGCTGAGGTCCTTGCCCTCGAAGCGATAGACGCCGTCGTGGAAGAACTCGGTCGAGGCGACGTCGAGGCCCACGGCGATGTCGGTGCCGGCCCGGAAGCCCGCCGTATCGATCGCCTCCATGAGCAGATCGAGCGCGGCGCGGTTGCTCGGAAGGTCCGGGGCGAAGCCGCCCTCGTCGCCGAGCCCGGTCGTCAAGCCCTTCGACTTCAGCCCGGCCTTGAGCGCGTGGTAGGTCTCGACCCCCCAGCGAAGCGATTCGCTGAACGTCTCAGCGCCCAGCGGCACGAGGAAGAACTCCTGGATGTCGACGTTCGTGTCGGCGTGCGCGCCACCGTTGATGACGTTGAGCTGCGGCACGGGCAGCACGTGCGCGTTGGGCCCGCCGAGGTAACGGAAGAGCGGCAGATCGGCGCTGTCAGCGGCGGCCTTCGCCACGGCGAGCGAGACGCCCAAGATGGCGTTGGCGCCGACATTCTTCTTGTTGTCGCTGCCATCGGCCTCGATGAGAGCCTGGTCGATCAGCCGCTGCTCGCTGGCTTCGAAGCCCTCGATCGCCGGACCGAGCTGGTCGAGCACCGCGTCGACGGCCTTCCGCACGCCCTTGCCGAGGTAGCGCTCGGAATCGCCGTCTCGCAGTTCATAGGCCTCGAAGGCGCCGGTGGAGGCGCCCGACGGCACGGCGGCACGGCCGACGGTGCCGTCACTGAGCAGCACATCGACCTCGACGGTCGGGTTGCCGCGGGAGTCAAGGATCTCGCGGGCGTCTACGGCCTCGATCAACGACACGGGATGGTCTCCTTCAGAATGCGTGCGGGATGCTTTCGGGCTCAGGCAGACGGGTGGCGCGTCCGCCGATCATCCTACCGAGGGTGCGCGCGTCGAGCCGTCGCCCTTCGAGCGCTACGTGCGGCCGAGGGCGTCGACGGCTAGCCCAGGCTCCGCAGCTCGAGCGTGTCGAGCGTCGAGTCGGCGCGCACGAACGCGAAGTGCGTGAAGCCCTCCGCCGTGAGCCGGTCGAGGGTCGCCTTCGTGTTCTTGGGGCGGCGCTCCACTCGCACTCGCTGAGCGCGGCCCGACTGCAGCAGCTCGCGCTTGAGCGCGACCAGGTCGGATGCCGCGGCATCCGCGTCGTGCAGGAGCGCCACCGACGCCTGGTGCGCGCCCTCCTCGAGCTCGACGAGGTCGACCAGGCGCTCGAATCCCAGCGAGATTCCCGCCGCAGGCACCTCTGAACCGAGGAAGCGCCCGATCATGCCGTCGTAGCGGCCGCCGCCGCCGAGCGAGTAGCCGAGCGCGGGATGGGCGATCTCGTAGATCGTGCCCGTGTAGTACCCCATGCCGCGTACCAGCGTGGGATCGAACACCATGTCGGCGCCGGGCACCGCGTCGCGAAGCGCCAGCAGTTCGGCGTACGCGTCGCGGTCGAGCCAGGCGGGCGGATCGTCGAGCAGCTGCCAGCCTGACGCCGTGAGCGCGTCTGCCAGTCCGTCGGCGCCGATTCCCGACTCCGCGAGTTCGGCAGCGACGCCCTCGGGCCCGATCTTGTCGAGCTTGTCGATCGTGATGAGCGCGCGCTCGTGCTGCTCGGCCGGAACGCCCCAGTGGTTGAGCATGCCGGCGAGGATGCGGCGATCGTTGACGCGGAACGAGCATCCCGCGAGCCCGAGCGCGTCGAGCGCGTCGGCCGCGGCGGAGAGCAACTCGATCTCGGCGAGCGGGCCTGCCTCGCCGATGATGTCGATGTCGCACTGCATGAACTGGCGGAAGCGGCCCTTCTGCGGGCGTTCAGCGCGCCACACCGGGGCGATCTGAATCGCGCGGAACACCGGCGGCAGCTCTGCCCGGTGGCTGGCGTAGAAGCGCGCGAGCGGAACCGTGAGGTCGAACCGCAGACCGAGGTCGATCAATTCGAGCGGGTCGCCGGCCGCCCGGAGGTCATCGGTGGTGAGGGCGCGGCGCATGACGCCGAACGCGAGCTTCTCGTTGTCGCCTCCGAGACCCGAATGCAGGCGCTCGCTGTCTTCGACCACGGGCGTCTCGATCTCATCGAAGCCGTGCGAGCGGAATACCGCGCGGATGACGGCCAGCACGCGTTCGCGACGGGCCTTGTCGGCCGGCAGGAAGTCGCGCATGCCGCGGGGAGGGTTCACCTGAGTTGCCACGGCTCGTATTCTCGCACCGTAAGAGCGCCGACCGAATTCCGCCCTAGCGGGCGGGGATCGGGCGCGACCGTGGAGCGCTCACCGGCGTGGCGTCCGCAACATTGGCCCCAATCGCTGCCGCAGCCAGATAGTCTTCCCTCGATCGGACATGCGCCGATCGCTCACGGCACCTGTCGGATCGGGTAATCCACGGGACATGCCGCGCCGGTTCACCGGCCGTGTCGCCTGGCATTCGGGTTGCGGCGACACGCTTGCACGTCACCCGCCCGGACCCTGACCGGGCGGGTGACTCCCGGTTCATCCTGAACCCGGAGCCGACCGCACGACAGGCTGCTCAGGCGTCGACTGTTCAGGCGCCGGCCTTCAGGTCGTGGGCGACTCGGCGCCGGCGATCTCCGCCTCGAGCTCGCGCAAGCGATCGCGCAGCACCTGCTCGGCGTCGAGACCGCGCTCACGGGCGGTCGCGACGAGGGCGAGCAGCGCGTCGCCGAGCTCGGCTTCGGCGGTCGGTGCCGCGGCATCCGTTCCGAGCCGCTCTGACGGCGAGCGCACCGGGTCGATGCCCACTCGCGCGGCCCGGCCCAAGAGCTTGTCGGCGAGCGCCAGGGCAGGAAGCGCCCGCGGCACTCCCTCGAGCACGCTGCGGCGCTCGCGCTTCTCGGCCGACTTGGCCTCGTTCCAGACCTCGAGCACCCGTTCGACCGTGGGCGCCGACACATCGGCGAACACATGCGGATGCCGGCGCACCATCTTGTCTGTCACCGCTCGCGCCACGTCTTGCAGGTCGAAGCCCTCCCCCGGCTCGGACGCCGCGAGCTCTGCGTGGAACACGAGCTGGTACAGCACATCACCCAGCTCCTCGAGCATGCCGTCGCGGTCGCCCGTCTCGATCGCCTCGACGAGCTCGTACACCTCCTCGATCAGGTAGGGCACGAGTGAGCGATGGGTCTGCTGCCGGTTCCATACGCAGCCGCCCTCTGGGTCGAGCATGCGAGGGAACTGCAGCAAGAGGCTGTCGAGCGGTGTCACCCGGTCTTGTGTCATGACACCTCTTCCTTCTTCTCGGCATCCGCCCGCTCAACCGGGAAGATCGCCTCGAGCAGACTCGCGGTCCACTCGACCAGGGCACCGTCGGCGAGCACCGCGCCGCCGGCCTTCGGCAGCGGGATGCTGATGGCCCTCGCCTGGGCGAAGTGCTTCGCGCCGGGATACATGCGCTGCAGCCGCACCTGCAGGGAGTCTGGCAGGTCGGCCGGCGCGATGCGGAGGTTCTGGCCCATGACGACGACCTCGCCGAGACCGGCCTGCTGCGCGTGCCTGCGCAGACGGGAGAGCGAGATGAGCCGCTGCACGGGTTCGGGGAGAACGCCATAGCGATCGTCGAGCTCTTCGATGACTCGGTCGATGGCGTCGGGAGCGGATGCCGGCGCAGCCGCCGTTGCGAGCTTCTGATACGCCTCGAGACGCAGCCGCTCGCTCTCGATGTACTCCTCGGGGATGTGCGCCTCGACGGGCAGCTCGAGCCGCAGCTCGGTCTGACCTTCGGCGACATCACCGCGGAAGGTGCTCACGGCCTCGCCGATCATGCGCAGGTAGAGGTCGAAGCCGACGCCCGCGATGTGCCCCGACTGCTCGCCGCCGAGCAGGTTGCCCGCGCCGCGGATCTCGAGGTCCTTCATCGCGATCTGCATGCCCGCGCCGAGCTCGTTGTTCGACGCGATGGTCGAGAGCCGCTCGTGCGCCGTCTCGCTGAGCGGCTTGTCGGCGTCGTAGAGGAAGTAGGCGTAGGCGCGCTCGCGTCCGCGGCCCACGCGTCCCCGGAGCTGGTGCAGCTGACTCAGCCCGTACTTGTCGGCGCGGTCGATGATCAGCGTGTTCGCGTTCGCGATATCGAGACCCGTCTCGACGATCGTGGTCGTGACGAGCACATCGAAGCGGCGTTCCCAGAAGTCGTCGATCACTCGCTCGAGCTGGGACTCGCTGAGCTTGCCGTGCGCGACTGCGATGCGCGCCTCCGGCACGAGCTCCGCGATCTCGGCCGCGACCCGGTTGATGCTCGACACCCGGTTGTGCACGAAGAAGATCTGACCCTCGCGCAGCAGCTCGCGCCGGATGGCGGCGGCGATCTGCTTGTCGGAGCGCGGACCGACGAAGGTGAGGATCGGATGCCGGTCTTCCGGCGGTGTGGCGAGCGTCGACATCTCGCGGATGCCGGTGACCGCCATCTCGAGCGTGCGCGGAATCGGCGTCGCACTCATCGCGAGCACGTCGACATTGGTCTTGAGCTTCTTGAGCGCGTCTTTGTGCTCGACGCCGAAGCGCTGCTCCTCATCGATGATGACGAGCCCGATGTCCTTGAACCGCACCCCCTCGCTGATGACGCGATGCGTGCCGATGACCATGTCGACCGAGCCGTCGGCGAGCCCCTCGATGGTCTCCTTCGCCTCCTTGTCGGTCTGGAACCGGCTGAGAGGACGCAGGTGCACCGGAAAGCCCGCGAAGCGCTCGGTGAACGTCTCGAGGTGCTGCTTCACGAGCAGTGTCGTCGGCACGACCATCGCCACCTGCTTGCCGTCCTGGATGGCTTTGAACGCGGCGCGCACGGCGACCTCGGTCTTGCCGTAGCCGACGTCTCCGGAGAGGAGTCGGTCCATGGGCACGGAGCGCTCCATGTCGGCCTTGACCTCGTCGATGGTCTGCAGCTGGTCTGGAGTCTCGGCGAAGGGGAACGCCTCTTCCAGTTCACGCTGCCACGGGGTATCGGGCGAGAAGGCGTGGCCCTTCGACGCCATGCGAGCGGAATAGAGCTTCACGAGCTCCACCGCGATGTCGCGCACGGCCTTGCGGGCCTTGCTCTTCGCCGCCGACCAGTCGCTGCCACCCATCTTCGACAGGCTCGGCGACTCGCCGCCGACGTACCGGGTGAGCAGGTCGAGCTGGTCCATCGGCACGAACAGCCGGTCGCCGGCGTGGCCGCGCTTCGACGGAGCGTACTCGAGCACGAGGTACTCGCGCGTCGACTTCACCGCGTTCCGGCCGCCGCTCGAGACCTCGCGTTGCGTGAGTTCGATGAACTTTCCGATGCCGTGCGTCTGGTGCACCACGTAGTCGCCCGCGCGCAGTTGCAGCGGATCGACGACGTTCTTCCGGCGGCTTGCGAGCTTCTTCACCTGCCGGCCCGAGTAGCCGGCGGTCCTGCCGTAGAACTCGGCCTCGCTCAGTACGGCGAGTCGAGTGTCGTGCAGCTCGAAACCCGCCTCGACCGCGGCACGAACGAGGTAGGCGACGCCAGGCTCAGGTTCGTCTGGGAACTCGTCGACGATGCGCCCGGCGAGCTCGTGCTCGGCGAGCACATCGGCCGCGCGCTCGACGAGGCCGACTCCCTCGGCGGCGACCGCGATGCTCCATCCTTCGCGCAGGCGCTCGGTCACATGCGCGACCGCTCCCTCGATGTTGCCGGCGAAGCTCGGCACCGCCGTGGCCTCGACGCGCACATAGTCGCCGGCGGATTCGACCGCTTCCTCGTCGCTGAGGGCCTCCCCCGTGTCGAAGGCGCTGAAGGTCCACCACGAGCGCTTCCCTGCCTTCTCGCGCAGCTCGCGGAGCGACAGGAAGTCGCCGCTGTCGAGCCCTGACCGCAGTTCTCGTGCGAGGTCGATCGGAGCCTCTGCGCCGGCGGTCGCGGCATCCCAGGCGGCCATGAGGAACTCGCGGTTCGTCTCGGCGAGGTGCTGAGCGCGCGTGGCGACTCGCTCGGGGCTGACCACCGCGACCGCGGCGTCGCCCGGGAGGTACTCGGTGATCGGCACGAGCTTCTCGATGAGCGCGGGCGCAAGTGACTCCATGCCTTCGACGGGGATGCCCTCGCTGATCTTCGCCAAGAGCTGGCTGATGCTGGGGAACTCGTGCTGCATCTCGCGGGCGCGCTGCTTCACGGCACCCGTCAGCAGCAGTTCACGGCTCGGCTGCAGCTCGACTCGCTCGATCGGCTCGGCTGCGGATCGTTGGTCGGCGACCGAGAACTCGCGGATCTGCTCCACCTCGTCGCCGAAGAAGTCGATTCGCACCGGATGCGATGCCGTCGGGGCGAAGACGTCGAGAATGCCGCCGCGCACCGCGAACTCGCCTCGGCGCGTCACCATGTCGACCCGGCTGTAGGCGAGGTCGACCAAGCGCTCGGCGATTGCGGTGAGATCGTGGCCGCGGCCGCCGGCGGCGAGCTCCACCGGCTCGAGCGCGGCGAGGTCGGGGGCGAGCGGCTGCAGCGCGGCGCGCACAGACGCAACGAGCACGAACGGGTGCCGGTCGCTCTCACCCGTGCCGGCGTTCACGCCTTCCCACCGCTTGAGGGCGCGCAGCGCGGCGATGCGGAGCCCGACGGTCTCGGCGCTCGGGCTCAGCCTCTCGTGGGGCAGCGTCTCCCACGCGGGGAACTCGACGACCGTCGCCGCGGGCAGGTAGGAGTTGAGCCCGCGCGCGAGCGATTCGGCCTCTCTGCTGGTCGCCGTGATGACGAGCAGCGCCTTGCCGGCGCGCCGCTGCATCAGGCCCGCGATGAGAGGCGCTCGCAGCCCGTCGACGAGCGAGAAGTCAGCATCGCGCTCAGCCCTCCCGAGGGCTGATTCGAACGTCTGGGCATGCGAAAGGGCCGGAATCATCCGTTCGAGCATCACCGGTCGATTCTAGGTCGGCCCGCTTGAACGGATGCCGGGGAGTACGGCCGCGACGACGGAGCCCGGGCGAAACCCGGCGGTCACTCGCGGGGCGCGTGGAACCGTTGCTGCGCGTCGAGGAGTCCGCGAGCAGTGATGTGCTCGACGGCATCCGCCGCATCTGCGATCACATTGGGAAGCGTGCGCCGTTCGACGCTCGAGAAGTCGCTCAGCACATAGTCGGCGGGCGCCTGGCGGCCCGGAGGGCGACCGATGCCCACTCGCACTCGTGTGAACTCCGGCGTTCCGACGGCGCGAATGATGTCGCGCAAGCCGTTCTGCCCGCCGTGGCCGCCGCCGTGCTTGAGGCGCACGGTGTCGAACGGCAGATCGAGGTCGTCATGGATGACGATGAGCCGCTCGGGCGCCAGCTTGAAGAAGCGCAGCAGCGAGGCGACGGGGGTTCCCGACACGTTCATGAAGGTGTTCGGGGTGGCCACGATCAGCTTCGGGCCGCCCGGAACGGCGCGCCCCTCCACCACCATCGCGTTGGCCTTGTGCGACCGGAAGGCGCCGCCGACCCGCGAGGCGAGTTCGGCGGCGACCATGTGGCCGACGTTGTGGCGATTGCCGGCGTAGCCGGGCCCGGGGTTGCCGAGCCCGGCTATCAGCCATGGCGATTCGTCAGTCATGCGCATGCGCTCGGAGCGCTTCGAGAGGCGCTCGGAGAGCGTTGCGAAGAGGCGGATTACTCCGAGGCCTCTGCGGCAGGAGCGGCCGCTGCCGGCGCCTCGGCCGCTTCGGCGGTCTCTTCTGCAGGCGCAGCGGGAACCATGACGTGCACGAGCAGCAGCTCAGGGTCGTCGATGAGGGTGGCACCCTGGGGCAGCTCGACGTCCTTTGCGAGGAACTGAGTGCCCTCCTCCGCGCCCTGAATGTTCACCACGACGTTCTCGGGGATGTGCGTGGCCTCGGCCTCGAGGCGGATCGTGGCGACCTCGGTGACGTGGATGGTGCCGCTGAACGACTCACCCTGGATGTGCACGGGCACCTCGACGTGAACCCGCTCACCCTTCTTGACGACGATGAGGTCGACGTGCTCGATGATCTGGCGCACCGGGTCGCGCTGCACGTCCTTGACGAGCGTGAGCTGCGACTTGCCCTCGATGTCGAGCTCGAGCACGGCGTTCGCCTTGCGCACCGCGAGCATGGTCTGGTGACCGGGGAGCTCGACGTGCTGCGGCTCGGTGCCGTGGCCGTAGATGACCGCGGGGATCCGGCCGGCGGCGCGGATCTTGCGCGCCGCGCCCTTGCCGAACGAGTTGCGAACGCTCGCTGCGAGCTTGTTGTCGTCAGACATTTCTCTTTGACTCCTTGTTGGGGCGCACTGCCCTGATGATGGGCCCGACGGGGCCCGGTGCTTGTTCAACTCGAACGCAAGACAGCGTGAGGAAGACTCGTGCCCACTCACCGCGTCGATCACGGATGCCGACAGCATCCCTCGCCGAGGTCGTCCGCGAGTCTACCGGATGCCTGGAGCGCCTGCCATCGGCGTGGGCGCCGATATCCTGGCCGCTATGCCCTCGAGCCTCCACAACCGCGTAGTCGACAGCCTCGGGCGCCGCATCGCGGAGGGAGAGCTCGCCGCAGGCACGGTCATGAGGGCCGAGTCGCTCGAGCGGGAGCTCGGGGTGAGCCGTTCTGTCGTGCGCGAAGCGATCCGGGTGCTGCAGTCGATCGGGCTCGTGGAGTCGGTCAAGCGCGTGGGCGTGCGAGTGCTGCCCATGGCTGAGTGGAACGTGTTCGATCCGCAGTTGATCGGGTGGAGGCTCGCCGGCTCGGGCCAGGGCGCGCAGCTGCGGTCGCTCACCGAACTGCGCTCGGCGATAGAACCCATGGCGGCCGAGTTGGCCGCGAGTGTCGCCCCGCAGGACATCTCAGCGGAGCTCATGGCCGTCGCCGCACGGATGCGGTCGATCGGCCGCGCGGGCGATCTCGACGCGTTCCTCGAGCTCGACATCCATTACCACCGTCTCGTGCTGCGAGCCTCGGGCAACGAGATGTTCGCGAAGCTCGACGAGGCGATCGGCGCAGTGCTGACGGGCCGCACGGAACTCGGGCTCATGCCCACGCACCCTCACGAGGACGCGCTCCAGTTGCACGTCGATGTCGCCGATGCGATTCAGGGCGGACACCCGATGCGGGCCCGCGAGGCGATGGACTTGATCATGCGCCGCACGATCGCCGAGGTCGAGTCGGTGTGGAGCGCGACGCCTCGCCTGTACTTCTAGCCGCCGCTTCCAGTCGCCGCGGCCCCAGCCGCTCCCCTGCCGGCGAGCACCGCAGGAACGGCTCAGAAGGCCAGGAGCACTTTCCCCGACCGCGACGCGTCGCGCGCCACCTCGAACGCTTCGAGCGCGCGCTCGGCTGGGAACTCGTGCGTGACGATCGGCTCCACGTACAGCGAGCCGTCGGCGAGCGCCGTGATCACGTCGTCGATCTCATCGTTGAACCGGAACGAGCCGAGCAGCTCGAGCTCCCGCGTGATCGCGAGCGAGATGAGCGCCGGCTGCTCTCCCGAGGGCAGCAGTCCGACCATCACCACGCGCCCGCCGCGCATCGCGCCGCGGAAGGCCGAGGCGAGCCCGAACCGGTTGCCCGACGACTCGAACACCACATCGGCCTCGACCGCGTCGATCCCCGCTTGGTCGGCGGCATCGATCGTTCGCGTGGCGCCGACCTGCTCGGCGATGCGGCGAGGCAGTTCCTGCACATCGGTGGCCACGATCTCAGCCGCCCCCGCGCGTTTCGCCACTGCGACGATGAGTGATCCGATCGGCCCCGACCCGATCACGAGCACTCGCTTCCCCGCCAGGTCGCCCGCTCGCGACACGGCGTGCCATGCGACCGAAGCCGGTTCGACGAGCGCCGCCGCGCGCAGCGACAACTGCGCCGGAAGGGGGCGAAGCATCCGTGCCGGCAGTGCGGCAACCTTCAGGAACGCACCCTCGGTGTGCGGGAACCGCGCCGCGGAGCCCAGGTAGGTGCAGCCCGGCGAGAGGTTGGGCCGGTCGTGCGGGTAGCGTGCGCCGTCGCCGGGGTCCGGGGTGGCCGGGTGCACTGCGACCGCGGTTCCGGATGCGGGGCCGCTGCCGTCTGCGGCGGCCCTCACGACCGTGCCCACCACCTCATGGCCGAGCACCATCGGTGCTTTGAGGATCGACTCGCCCGCGGCGCCGTGCTGCCAGTAGTGCAGATCCGACCCGCAGACCCCGCCATAGGCGATCTGGACCAGCGCCTCGTGGGCCGCGGGTTCCGCGACCGGGACGGAGTCGACACGAAGATCGCCCGCTGCGTGCGCGACGACCGCGAGCGTCTCGGCGGGGACCGATGGGGTGGTGGGGGTGGTAGTCATGGTCGTTCCTTGGTCTCGATCGCCGAGCGCGATGGCCGCGCGTGGCCGCTTGAGTGCTCCGGTGGCCGGCTTGAGTGCTCTCCGTCAGACGACGACGGTCATACCGCCGTCGACGAAGACGACCTGGCCATTGACGAATCCGGCAGCGTCGCTCGCGAGCCACAGGAGCGGACCCACGATGTCTGCCGTCGTCCCCCAGCGATGCGCCGGGGTGCGGCCGAGGATCCACTCGTTGAACTGCGGGTCATCGACCAGCTTCTGGGTCATCTCGGTGTGGATGTAGCCGGGTGCGATCGCGTTGATCTGCAGCCCGTGCTGCGCCCACTCCGCGGTCATGGCACGAGTGAGGTTGCGGATGCCGCCCTTCGACGCGGTGTACGGGGCGATGGTCGGCCGTGCCAGGTCGGCCTGCACCGACGCGATGTTGACGATCTTGCCGCGCCTGCGGGCGATCATGTGTCGGGCCGCCTCGCGGCCGACGAGGAACGCGCTCGTGAGGTTCGTGCTCACGACGCGTTCCCAGTCGGCCTGCTCGAGCTCGAGCAGCGGCACCCTGTGCTGGATGCCGGCGTTGTTGACCAGGATGTCGAGCGGGCCCACCTCGCGCTCGACCCAATCGACAGCTTCAGCCGTGGACGCCCCGTCGGTCACGTCGAACGCCCGCGCGTGGACCCGTTCGGCGCCGTAGCGGCCGACGAGTTCGCGGTGGGTGTCGAGGAGCCGCTGCGGGTCGAGGCCGTTGAGCACGACGACTGCTCCGGCATCCAGGAGTCCCTCGGCGATCGCACGGCCGATCCCGCGGCTGGATCCAGTGACCAGCGCCACGCGGCCGCTGATATCGAACAGCGAAGTGCTCATGTCGCGCTCCTTAGAAGGTCGAGGCGATCAGGTAGATGGCGAACGACAGCACGAAGCCGATGACGCCGATCAACGCCTGGCCGACGGTCCACGTCTTCAGAGTGGTCTTGGTGTCCATCTCGAAGAAGCGGCTGACGAGCCAGAATCCCGAGTCGTTCACGTGCCCCGCGAACACCGAGCCGGCGGCGAGTGAGAGCACGATGGCGGCGAGCTCCACGGCGTTGAAGTCGGGGTTGCCCATGACCACCGGCTGCACGAGGGCTGCGGCAGTGGTCAGCGCGACGGTCGCTGACCCCTGGGCGACGCGCACCACCGCGGCGATCACGAACCCGGCGACGATGACGGGCAGACCCACGGCGTCGAGCGAGTCGGCGATCGCTCCGCCGATGCCGCTCGCCCGGAGGACGCCACCGTACATGCCACCGGCACCGGTGATGAGGATGATCGAGCACACGGGACCCAGGGCGCTGTCGACGACCGTCTCGATGAGACGCGAGCCCTTGCGCTTCTTCCAGCCCAGCAGCCACATGCTGAAGACGACGGTGATGAGCAGCGCGACCGGGGTCTCGCCGATCAGCCGGAGCACCTGCACCCAGGTGTCTTCGAGAGAGACCACTCCCGCGGTCGCGAGCATGTTCAGTCCGGTGTTGAGGAAGATGAGCCCGAGCGGAAGGAGCAGCAGGAACACGACGGTACCGAGTGAGGGCTTCGAGGCGAACTCGGCGAAGTCACCGTTCGAGCCGCGTAGCAGCGAGGGCACCGGAATCTGGTAGCGACGTCCGACCCAGCGGCCGAAGAGGTGACCGACGAAGTACCACGAGGGCAGCGCGACCAGGAGGCCGAGCACGAGCACCAGGCCGACATCCGCACCGAGCAGTCCGGTGGCGGCGACGGGCCCGGGGTGCGGCGGCACGAAGATGTGCATCACCGAGAAGGCGACGGCGGCGGGGAACGCATAGCCGAGGAACGATCCGCCCAAGCGGCGCGCCACCGAGAAGATGATCGGCAGCATGACGACGAGACCCGCGTCGAAGAAGATCGGGAACCCGAACATGAGCGAGGCGATCGAGAGCGCCAGAGGCGCACGCTTCTCACCGAAGCGGGCGATCAGCGCGTCGGTGAGCACTTGCGCGCCGCCGCTGGTCTCCAGCATCCGTCCGAGCATCGCGCCGAGACCGACCAGTAGCGCCACTGAACCGAGCGTGCCGCCGAAACCGCCTGTGAGGGTCGAGACGATGCTCGTCACAGGGATGCCGGTTGCAACCGCCGTGAGCAGGCTCACGATGATGAGCGCCAAGAACGCGTGGATCTTGAACTTCATGATCATCAGCAGCAGGAGCGCTATGCCAGCTGCGGCGATCCCCAATAGCGCGGGCGCTTCGAGCACCCAGTTCATCTCCAGATCGGTCATCGTCGTCCTTCGTGTGCAGGTTGTTCAGGTGGTCGGGTGTCGGATGTGGTCAGTGGGCTCGGTGTCGTCCGGTGCTGCTGGTCGGCTTCTGGCGCGCGCAGCGGTGCTCCCGAACGCGGTGCGAGCGGGTTCGGCGTCAGCGGCCGCCGAAGGATTCGGCGAGTGCGTCGACGATCTCGTCGGGGCTGCGCACCAGCGAGATGGTCGTTCCGCTCTCGTCGTCGCCGAGCGGCTCGAGCGTCTGGAACTGCGAGTCGAGCAAGGTGGGAGGCATGTACTCGTGATCGCGCTGCGTCAGGCGCTGCGCGATGAGGTGCTTATCACCGTCGAGGTGCGCGAAGCCCAGAGAGGGCACGCGCTCGCGCATGAGGTCGCGATAGCTGCGTTTCAGGGCCGAGCATGCGACGACGATAGGAGCGCCCGCCTCGACGGACTCGGCCATCTTGGCCGCAATCAGCTGCAGCCACGGCCGGCGGTCGTCGTCGTCGAGGGGCGCGCCGGACGCCATCTTCGCCTTGGCAGCCGGAGTGTGCAGATCGTCTCCGTCGATGAAGGCCGCACCGAGCCGCTCCGCCAGCAGACGACCGATCGTCGACTTGCCACTGCCCTGCACGCCCATGACCACGAGCGCCAGCGGCTCCGATGTGGACTGATCGACCATTCGTCTCTCCGGATTTCTCGACTCACACGCGACAATACGTCTGATGTATGCGAGGTGAACAACTCAAATATCAGACTTTAGCGTGTCCTCAAGAGCAGTGCGTACGCCTACATCGGGGCGACCCCTTGAGACCTCCACCGACGGCCTCCTGACCTGTCGCGGCACCGTCTCGATGCGACGCGAACCAGTAGCCTGGAGAGCGGTCATCCCCCACTTCCACCCTCTTTCAAGGAGCCCACGTGTCAACTGCCTCCGAAGCCAAGGCGAACATCGGCGTTGTCGGCCTGGCCGTCATGGGGTCGAACCTCGCCCGCAACCTCGCGAGCCGCGAAGGCAACAAGGTCGCCGTCTACAACCGCACCTGGTCGCGCACCGAGGAGGTCGTCGAGGCCCACCCGGAAGCCGGCTTCATCGCAGCAAAGACCATCGAGGAGTTCGCGCAGTCGCTCTCGACGCCGAGAACCGCGATCATCATGGTCAAGGCGGGCAAGGCGACGGATGCCGTGATCGACCAGCTGGTCGAGGTCTTCGAGCCCGGCGACATCATCGTCGACGGCGGCAACGCCCTGTTCACCGACACCATCCGACGTGAGAAGGCCGTGCGCGAGACCGGCATCAACTTCGTGGGCGCGGGGATCTCGGGCGGAGAAGAGGGCGCCCTGAACGGGCCCTCGATCATGCCGGGAGGCTCCGAGGAGGCGTGGCACACCCTCGGGCCGATCCTCAAGTCGATCGCCGCTGTCGCCGAGGGCGAGCCGTGCGTGACCCACGTGGGCACCGACGGCGCCGGACACTTCGTCAAGATGATCCACAACGGCATCGAGTACGCCGACATGCAACTCATCGCCGAGGCGTATGACCTCCTCCGCAAGGCGGCGGGAATGACTCCTGCAGAGATCGGCGGCGTCTTCGAGGAGTGGAACAAGGGCGAACTCGAGAGCTACCTCATCGAGATCACCGCCGAGGTGCTGCGTCAGGTCGACGCCGCGACCGGCAAGCCCTTCATCGACATCGTGCTCGACCAGGCGGGGTCGAAGGGCACGGGAGTCTGGACGGTGCAGACCTCGCTCGACCTCGGTGTGCCGGTCTCCGGCATCGCGGAAGCAGTGTTCGCCCGCAGCCTCTCGGCCCACCCCCGGCAGCGCGCCGCGGCATCCGACCTGCCCGGCCCGAGCGCGCCGCCGGCGGTCTCGAGCTCCGACCGCGACGCCTTCATCGAAGACGTGCGTCAGGCGCTGTACGCCTCGAAGATCATCGCCTACTCGCAGGGCTTCGACGCGATCATCGCCGGTGCCGACGAATACGGCTGGGACATCAAGAAGGGCGACATCGCGAAGATCTGGCGCGCGGGCTGCATCATCCGCGCGCAGTTCCTGAACCGGATCGCCGAATCGTATGCCGAGCATCCCGACCTCGAGGTGCTCGTCGCGGCGCCGTACTTCGCCGATGCGGTGTCTCGCACGCAGGAAGCCTGGCGGCGCGTCGTCATCCACGCGGTTGCTGCCGGCGTGCCGACGCCCGCCTTCTCGTCGTCGCTCGCCTACTACGACGGGTTGCGCGCCGAACGGCTGCCCGCGGCCCTCGTGCAGGGGCAGCGCGACTTCTTCGGCGCTCACACCTACAAGCGCGTCGACCGCGACGGCACCTTCCACACGCTGTGGTCGGGTGACCGGAGCGAGGTCGAGGAGACCGACTCTCATTGAGCCGCACCGCGACGATCGACCGAGGGGCCCTTCGCGGGGCCCCTTCGTCGTCTGCGCATTGGATGCCGATACGGCCAAGCAGACGCGGCGCTACGACTGAGCGGCTGCTGGCAGGCGGGGATGCCGGGATGCCGGGATGCCGGGATGCCGACGGTGGGCACCGACATCCGCTCAGTTCGAGCGCTACGTCAGTCGACGGTTACGTGATCTTGAGGGTCCGGGCGGGTCCGGCGCTCGCGAGCCGGACTCCGGCCTCAGGCCGCGCCGTCGAAGAGCGAGGTGACCGAGCCGTCCTCGAACACCTCGCGGATGGCGCGAGCGATGAGCGGGGCGATCGAGAGCACGGTGAGGCGATCCCAGCGCTTGTGCTCGGGCAACGGCAGCGTGTCGGTGACGACGACCTCGTCGATGAAGTCGCTCTGCAGGATCTCGCTGGCGGGGTCGCTGAAGATGGCGTGGGTGCATGCCACCACGACGCCGAGCGCGCCATTCTTCTTCAACGCCTCGGCCGCCTTGACGATGGTGCGGCCCGTGTCGATCATGTCGTCGACGAGCAAGCAGACGCGCCCCGAGACGTCGCCCACGATCTCGTGCACCGACACCTGGTTCGCCACCATCGGGTCGCGGCGCTTGTGGATGATGGCGAGCGGCGCGCCGAGCTTGTCGCTCCACATATCGGCCACGCGCACGCGCCCCATGTCGGGCGATACGACGGTCAGCGTTTCAGGGTCGAGCTTCTTCTTGAAGTGATCGAGCAGCACCGGCATGGCGAAGAGGTGATCGACCGGGCCGTCGAAGAAGCCCTGGATCTGCGCGGCGTGCAGGTCGACGCTCATGATGCGGTCGGCGCCGGCGGCCTTGAAGAGGTCGGCGACGAGGCGGGCCGAGATCGGCTCACGGCCGCGACCCTTCTTGTCCTGCCTCGAATAGGGGTAGCTGGGGGCGACCACGGTGATGCGCTTCGCCGAGGCGCGCTTGAGGGCGTCGACCATGATGAGCTGCTCCATGAGCCACTCGTTGATCGGCGAGCTGTGCGACTGGATGACAAAGGCGTCGCAGCCTCGCACGCTCTCATCGAAGCGAGCGTAGATCTCGCCATTGGCGAAGGTGCGGGTGTCGGTAGGAACCAGTTCGGAGCCCAATTCGCGGGCGATGTCTTCAGCGAGCTCGGGGTGGGCTCGGCCGCTGACCAGAACCAGCCGCTTCTCTCCGCTGACCTTGATGCCGGACACGTATCCCGCTTTCTGCCGGTGCGCCTCCGGCGTTGCAGCTAGCTGTCGTCAGACCGCGCCGCAGCCGCGGCTGCGGCAGCCGCGGTGCCCGCCCGGTTGGCCTCGACCCAGCCGGCCATGTTCCGTTGCGGAGCAACGTTGATCGCAAGCTCCCCTGGCGCGACGTCTTTTCGCACCACGGTTCCCGCTCCCGTATACGCTCCGTCACCGATTCTAACGGGGGCGACGAACACGTTGTGCGACCCCGTGCGCACGTGCGAACCGACGACGGTGCGCTGCTTCTCGACGCCGTTATAGTTCGCGGTGATCGTGCCCGCGCCGAGGTTCGACTGCACGCCGACTTCGGTATCGCCCACGTAGCTCAGGTGCGGAATCTTGCTGCCGACGCCGATCTTCGAGTTCTTCGTCTCGACGAAGGTGCCGATCTTCCCGTGCTCCCCGAGTTCGGTGCCCGGTCGCAGATAGGCGAACGGGCCGACCGACGCGCCGGCGCCGATGACGGCGAGCGTCGCGTCGGTGCGCTTGATGACGGCATCCGCGCCCACTTCGCAGTCGACGAGCGTTGTGTCAGGGCCGATCTGAGCGCCGCGCTCGACGACCGTCGCGCCCTTGATCTGCGTGCCCGGCAACAGCTCGACGTCTTCCGCCAGGCGCGACTTGAGATCGATCCACGTGGTGGCGGGGTCGTGCACCGTGACACCCGCGCGCTGCCATCCGCGCACGATGAGCTGGTTCAGCCGCAGCGCCGCCTCGCCGAGTTGCACGCGGTCGTTGACGCCCCCCACGATCCATGGCTCGGCCACGGGAACGGCGGCGACCGCGCCACCCTCGCGACGCAGCAGTCCGATGGCGTCGGTGAGGTACTTCTCGCCCTGCGCGTTGTCAGTGCCGATGCCGGGCAGCACGCGGCGCAGCGCCCCGCAGCCGAAGACGTAGGTGCCGGAGTTGACCTCGGTCACGACGAGCTCGTCGGCCGCGGCATCCTTCTGCTCAACGATGCGATCGAGGGCGCCGTCATCGCCGCGGATGACGCGGCCATAGCCCGTCGCGTCGTCGAGGATCGCCGACAGCACGGTGGCGGATGCCGATGCCTCGCGGTGCGTGCGGATGAGCTCGGTGAGCGTCTCAGCGTCGAGCAGGGGCACATCACCGCTGACGACCACGACATCGCCGTCGAAGTCGGCGGGGAGCGCCTCGACAGCCTGCTCGACAGCGCGCCCGGTGCCCGGCAGCTCGTCCTGGTCGACGATGGTCGTTCCCGGCGCGAGCTCTTCGATGGCCCCGGCGACCGCGTCACGCTCGTGACGCACGACCGCCAGCACGTGCGCCGGCTCGAGCGCCCACGCCGTCGCGAGCACGTGCCCGAGCAGCGGCACGCCGGCGATCTGATGCAGCACCTTCGGCCGCGCGGACTTCATGCGTGTGCCCTGCCCCGCGGCGAGAACGATGATGGCCAGGTTGCTGTCTGTCATGGGGTCTCCGTGGGTGGCGTTGGAGTCAGAGGTCGCCGACTGATGCTCGGCGGGCGATCTGGAACCGGCGCCATCGCTGCTGACGACGGCGCCAGATTCGCCTGAGCAAGGCTATCCCCCAGGTTAACGTGAGTCGTTCTGCGGCCGCTCCGAGCCGGGTTCTGGAGGCGGGTGCCGTTCTCGCGCGGTCAAGATCGCGCCGGTACGCGCTTCGTCTGATGCGCCCAGATGGCGACCTCGACCCGGTTGCGCGCCCCGAGCTTGTTCATCACGCTCGTCAGGTGCGTCTTCACGGTGCTGAGGGTGATGTACATCTTGGCGGCGATCTCAGTGTTGCTGAGCCCCTGTGCGACGTTCGCGAGCACCTGCTCCTCGCGATCCGTGAGGGGCTCGGCTGGCTGCTGCAGCGGTCGGTCGGGAGCGGTTCCGGCGAAGGCCTCGATCAGGCGCACGGTGATGTTGGGGGCGATGAGAGCGTCACCGCTGGCCGCGGCACGCACGGCCTGAGCGAGCAGGGCCGAGCCGGCGTCCTTCAGCAGGAAGCCCTTGGCGCCCGCCCGCAGTGCCGCGTATACGTACTCGTCGAGATCGAAGGTGGTGATGATCACCACGTTCATCGGGTGCTCGACGCCCGACCCCGCGACGGCGCGAGTGGCCTCGATGCCGTCCTGGCCCGGCATCCGAATATCGAACAGGCATACGTCGGGACGCAGACTGCGGGCGAGGGCCACCGCTTGAAGCCCGTCGACCGCCTCCCCGACCACCTCGATATCGGGCTGGGCGTCGAGGATCATCCGGAGTCCGGTGCGCACGAGCTCTTGGTCGTCGGCGATGAGGACGCGGATGCTCATGTGGCCCATCCAACACGAGGAAGCACCGCCGTGACGACCCACCCCCCACCCGGCGCACGACCGGAATGGCAAGTGCCTCCGAGCAGTGAGGCGCGTTCAATCATCCCTATGATGCCGTAGCCGGGCGCGGCCGCGGGCGCCACGTCACCGTCATTCGCCACGGTGAGCCTCACGCCTCCCGAGTCGGCCTCGACCCTGACGTCGATGAGCGTGGCGTTCCGCGAGTGGCGTCGCGCATTGGTGACCGACTCCTGTGCCAGACGATACACAGCCGCGGCGACAGTGGGCGGGATGCTGTCAAGCGCGCCCGTGACCTGCACATCGACGCGTGGCGCAGCGTGATCAGCGCTCGCAAGGTCCGCGATGTCGATGAGCGTGCGGCCTGGTGCGAGTTCGGGTTCCGTGCCCTGGCGCAGGACCCCGACGATTCCGCGCATCTCGGCGAGGGTCTTCGAGGCCTCCGCTTCGATCACCAGGAGGGCGTCGGTCGCGGCGTCGGGATTCAGCGCGGCGGTCGCCAAACCCGCCTGGGCACGGATCGCGATCGCCGACACGTGGTGGGCAACGGTGTCGTGCAGATCTCGGGCGAGCATCTCGCGCTCCAGCGCCTTCACGCGGTCGAGCTCTCGCCGCCGGATGCTCGCTCTGAACCGGACGGCAAGACCCAGGGAAACGACGATCACCGTGAACGCGATCTCTCCCACGAGATCTCCGAGAGACCTTTCGATGAGGGCGGAAGCGACGAGATTGCCGAGAATGATGCCTGCGCCGATGATCAGGGCCCGGCCACTGCCCCACCTGACCAACGCGTATAGGTTGAGGATGGCGAACACGCTGGTGTAGAGGACGGCGCCGTCGAGCAGCAGCATCGCGGAAGCCATGACCGAGAAGCTGATCACCAGCATGAGAAGCGGGCGCGTCCGTCGCCACAGCAGGGTCGGCGCCGCGGCGAGCGCCAGGAGCGCTGCCGTGAGCGGGTGAGCGAGGTCGCTGCGGAATGCCGCCTCGAGCGCTGCGGCCGCCACGACCAGCAGCAGCACCGCCCAGTCGCGCCACACCCGCCGAGGCGGTCTCGGTGCTGCGCCTGGCGCGTTCCACGCAAGGCGCAGGAGACCCGTCACGTGCTCATGATAGGAGCGCATCAGCGTGCCGGGGCTCACGCGAGGGGACGACGCGCTCGGCGAACCACGAGGAACTCCGCCGCGCTAGCGTTGATCACCCACGCTGCGCCGTGAAGCAGCGCGTTGGTGAGGCCGTCGAGCGGCCCGATGAAGATGATCCAAGCGCCGAGGATGAGCGCTTGAGTCCCGGCGGCGACGCCGATGGCGTAAGCGCGCGTCATCCAAGGGCCGTGTGCGGCGAAGTCGCGACGCATGAGGGCGCAGACGCCGACGACGAGACTCGCGACCATGGCGGAACCGAACACGAGCCGGGCCACCATGAGCAGCCCTCCGTCGCCCGTCGAGGACGAGTAGAAGACTGCCATCCATAGACCCGAGAGCGCCGTGACGAAGCCGGCGGGGATCAGCGCCAAGCCCGCGACGCGATGCCAGCTCCGCTTGCTCCGCAACGCGGGCACGAACTGGAAGGCGCCGAGCAGGGAGTAGACCGTCGCGCCGAGAATATGAGCGATGACCGGAACCGGCGAGGCGACGAAGCGAACGCTCTCGGGGGTGATCGGAGCGCCGAGCGTCAGTTGAGAGAGCCGGAGCATCCCTGCGATCACCGGAATGAGGCTGAGCAGGATGAGGCCCGTAACCGCGAGCCATGCACGGTGTCGCACCGCCCGATCAGATGCCCGACGGATGCCACGAGGGCTGGGCGCAAAGTTCAACGTCATGCTGCGATGCTCGCCGGATTGTCGGGCCGTGACATCGGGCGACGGGACGAGGCAGAGACCGTACTTTCGGCTGATCGCATCCGGCCTGATTGCCGATGCCAAGTGACGGCTGAGCCGCGAGCATCGAGCCATGACAACGAACGCCACTATGACAGCAGCTGTGTACCGCCGCTTCGGTCCGCCCGAAGTCGTCCATGTCGAGCCGACCCGCAAGCCCACCCCGAAAGCCGACGAGGTGCTGATCAGGGTTCACGCGAGCACGGTGAGCGCCGCCGATCATCGCGCGCGCAGCCGCGACGTGCCTGCGGGGCTCGGCCTGCTCGCCGCGTTCGGGTTAGGGCTCTTCCGTCCGCGCCATCGGATCCTCGGTATGGATGCCGCGGGCATCGTCGAGGCTGTCGGCGCCGACGTGACGGCATTCGCACCCGGCGACAGGGTGATCGCCATGATGGGAGGCGGTTTCGGCGGTCACGGCGAGTACGTGTGCGTGCCGCGCGATGCTGCTATCACTCGAGCTCCGTCCAATATGACGTTCGAGCAGGCCGTGACCCTTCCGTTCGGCGGCATCACCGCACGCGGATTCCTGAACCAGGTCGCGGTCAAGCCCGGTGACACCGTGCTCGTGAACGGCGCGTCGGGCGCCGTGGGCAGCGCAATGGTGCAACTCGCGAAGAATCTTGGTGCACACGTCACCGGTGTCACGAGCGGAGCAAACGCGGAGCTCGTGCGCTCGCTCGGGGCGGACCGAGTCATCGACTACACCCGGGACGACTTCACCCGCGAGCAGAAGACCTACGACGTCATCGTCGACTGCGTCGGCAACGCCTCATTCGATCGGGTCGGTTCGTTGATCAACCCGGGCGGCGCGCTGCTGCTGGTGGTTGGCGACCTGAAGACCCTGCTGGCTTCAGGCAGGCAGAGCCGCAAGAGCGGCAAGCTCGTGACCCCGAACGTCGGCAAGTACCGTGCCGAGGATCTCGCCCACATCGTCAGCCTCGCCGAGTCAGGCCGCTACCAGGCGGTCATCGACCGCAGCTTCGACCTCGCTGACGTTTCGGAAGCGCACCGCTACGTCGACACCGGCCGCAAGAAGGGCAACGTCGTGCTGCGCATCACGACACGCTAGACGTCCGGAACCGGAGTGCCGCTCGCCGCTTGACATCCAGCATCCTTGCTGGCATATAGTTTCCATATGGAAAGTACTTGCCTCTGGCGAGTGTCAAGAAACTCGATTTGACAAGCAGGGGAAGCATGACTCACGACCGTTCCGAAGACGCAAATGGACCGCTCCAAGAACAACTTCGTGCCGCTGTCGCCGGCGACACCGGCGGAGGTCGCATCGTTCGCGCCGCCAACCACTTCAGCGGCCGATTCGCAGCAACGATAGCGGCGCTCTTGGCGGCTTACCTTCTCGTTGTGGTCTACGTGTACCCACTCGAGGAACTCTGGCTGGACATTGCAGCAACGACCCTCCTGAGCGGCTGCCTGGTGGGCGCCTCGCTATGGCACGGGCGCAGACGCACTGCTTCCAGCCGTGGCTGGGCAAGGCGGTACTCGATCGGCTTTGCACTGAGTGCGGGCCTCTTTGGTGTCGGTGTCGCACTCGCACAAGTCATTGACTCGCGTGCCTGGTGGATCTGGCTGCCATATGCGGCTCTAACTGCGACGCCGCTCATCATCGTCAGCTTCATGCGGGCCACACGATGAGCACGGACGGCACCCACCCCCGGCACGGCTTGGATGAGCACCTGAACTCCCCCGTTCGGCTGAGCATCATGGCGGCACTTGCGCGGGTAGACGACGCAGAGTTCTCCGTCGTCCGAGACGCCATCAGCGTGAGTGATTCCGTTCTGAGCAAGCAGATCGCGGTACTTGAGAGCGTCGGGTATATCGACGCCAAGAAGGGGTATGTCGGAAAGCGGCCGCGCACTTGGCTGAGCCTGACACCCACAGGACGCGCCGCCCTGGAAACCCACCTGTCAGCGCTTCGCGCGCTGATCGGCGGGCTATGACACGCCGCGCAGCGTCGACAGGCTGGATCGTCCGATCAGCGCTTCACCGTTGACCAGCACGATCAAAGGATCACCGCCGCCGGTCGTGCAGTTCAAGAACGGGCGATGGATGCTCTTGAATCCCCGACGCGGCCAAGAATCTTGCTCTGCTCCTCTGGACCCTTCCCACAGACCAGGAAGATTCTCCTGCCGGGGGGGCCGCTGAGGCCTGGAATCATGCGGAAGGTGAAGATCACCGTCTGTGCCGCCTCGACCGTGGCGACAGCGGCAACGCAACGCTGACGGGCGGTACTGCCATCTGCGCGACTCGGGCTGTACAGAGTGGAATTCACCCAATCAGTCGTCGCGGCCTGCTTCAGTGCTGATGCACAGCCGGTTGCCTTGGGCATCAGTAGCGACCACCCACATGGGTGCGTGTTCGTCATTGAGAGTCGCGCCAACAGAGGCCAGGGCATCCAGAGTCGAGGCGCTTTCGCTGAAGGGAACCGTGACATCCAAGTGGAACCGATTCAAATTGGGGCTTTGGGACTCTTGAAACCAGATGGCCGGGCCTCTGCCATAGGGGTCGGTCAAGCTTCCGTCTTCATGCCTCTTGTAGGCCAGTGCCGTTCGCCAAACTTCTGAAATAGCTTCCGGGGCATCTGTGTCGATGGCTATTTCAACTGTGCGCAAGAGTGCCGGGAGAGGTGTGGCACCACTGACTTGGGCCTGCCTCGATATCCAGCGGGCCAGCGCCACGTCTCTCGCCGTCACCCTGTCTCCAGCGTCGTGTGAAGTGAGCGTGACGAACAAGGTGTCGTACCGCCAGTCCACATCGGGGTGGTGGCCGGACTCCTCGGCCAGCTCGCCAATGGTAGAAAGCAAGTTCAAGGCACCCGCGGAGGATTCGCACTTGAATACGGTCCGCAAAGCTCCCAGCCCATACCGCCATTCCGGCAACTGGATGAGATTTGCTTGGATTTGCTGCCGGTTCAAAACATCGGTTGCTGCCATGGTTTTTCTACCCCGGATTTTCAAGTTGCAGGGTGAGCTCGCCGAGCAAGCGGGTTCCGGAGGAAGCCCCCCCAACGCTTGGCCACGGGGCGATGGCACTGCCCGCACCGGCCGTTGGGTTTCATCGCGCGGGCCGATCTTCAAGCATTCGGCGGGTCTGCCGTGCGTGCGCAACGAGGTTCCCGTCCGAGGTCCAGAGCTCGCAGTCATCCACGCAGAGACCAGGCCAGGACCATGCCGTGCGTTGGTCGATCAGGAGCCATTCGGTCACCTGGGTCGGCTGCGCGAAATGGATTGTCATTTCGGCAGTCGGCATAGGTTGCGGATGCTTTCTTGTGGCGTAGATGGAGGGGAAAAGCGCATCCAATACGACTGGAATGCTGCTGGTGGGGTGGCTGCCGGCGGCGTAGCGGATCCATGCCCGAAGATGCGGCGTTGCACCTCCGGCGAGCGGCCGGCCAGAACCTAGCGGTCGGATATCGAAGTGTCTGGAGATCGGCACGACATCGACCGGTGCCGGGAAGGCAGGGAGGGACTCCGGCGGCCGTCGAAGCTCTTCCTGCGTGGGGCCTGTCTGCAGCCAATGCAACGCTTCCGGTCTCGAACCCGGATCCGTGAAGAGAGCGGTCATGGTCGCGCCCGGGCGCGCTTGGTTGAGCGTTACCTTGGCGCTGGAAAGGGTGCGGGACTTTGCTTGGACAGAGACACTTAGCTGCGCCGATCCAGGACTGATCGGGGCGTGAAAATGAGTAGTGGCGGCAACCGGTATACGTCCGTTGAGAAAGCCGCCTGCCGCTTCCAGCATGGCCCCGATCGCCACTCCGCCCTGAATGCCGGCCCAGGTCCGTGCCGAGGGGTCGAATGAAACTGAAGGCGCCGTGCCGCTTCCACCATGACAGGCCAGCGAAACACCTTCACGTGTGCCGCTGGCGCGTGCTTCGCCGCCTTCCTTCGGGTTGACAGCGGTCACGCCCGCCAGATCCAGATGCTGACTATTTGAAGGCATAGCCAGAAACTAGAAGGCTGACTATAGCAATGTCAAGTCAGGTTTAGCATTGAGCCATGAGCAGCGATGAGCAGGGCGATGTAGAAGGCATCGAGCTAGGCGCCGACGCGCGAGATTTCGTCAGAAAAGGCTCCTGTTCGATGGAACGGGCACTTGGAGTCGTGGGCAAGCGCACGAGCCTCCTCATGATGCGCGAGGCCTACTACGGGACGCGCCGGTTTGATGACTTTGCAGCGAGGGTGGGCATCACTGATGCTGTCACGTCCGAGCGGCTGAGGGAACTCGTGGCCTCAGGACTGTTGGAGCGCCACCCGTACAGAGAGCCGGGCCGCCGCACCCGGCACGAATACCGCCTTACCCAGATGGGAGTGGACCTCCTACCAGCCGCTATTGCCCTGATGCAATGGGGGGACAAGTACCTCAGCGACGCTGGCGAAGGCCCGGTGACCCTCCGCCATTCCGGTTGCGGAGCCAGAGTGCGGGCCGAAGTTAGATGCGAATATGGACACGAGGTGAGCCTCGGAGACATTACCGTTGCACTGAACCCCACGCCTCCGGATCAGCCCTCGGATCATCCGACGGGACTCTAAACCTGCCTAGTCTGGCAAAGCTGACATACATTGCTCTC
The DNA here is from genome assembly GCF_040536845.1 of Ruicaihuangia caeni. Taxonomy (NCBI): domain Bacteria; kingdom Bacillati; phylum Actinomycetota; class Actinomycetes; order Micrococcales; family Microbacteriaceae; genus Ruicaihuangia; species Ruicaihuangia caeni. The sequence continues at coordinate 2,011,286 of NZ_CP159582.1, read as the reverse complement.
CATGGCAGACAACCGCACGGCCAGCGCCACCGGTGAGCGCGTCAGCATTCCTGTGATTGGTGCCGGTGCGGTGGCGGCGACTTTGCGGCTGCCCGCTGAGCCAGCTGTGGCCGCTGTGACAATCCATCCCGCCACGGCTGTGGGCGCCTGGCTCTACACGAGCTTTGCTGAGTATCTAGTGGGGCACGGCTTTGCCGTTTTAACATATGACTACCGTGGCACCGGCGCCTCGGGTACTCCAAGAGCCAACCGGGGCCTGAAGATGCGGGACTGGATGTATCAGGACGTCCCGGCTGTGGCCGCGTGGATGGCTGAGCGCCTCCCCCAGATCCCGCACTTTGCCGTGGGACACAGCGTTGGAGGCCAGGCGCTGGCTCTTAATAACGGGACCAAGGGCTTGCAGGGATTCGTCTCTATCGCCTCCCACGCAGGGGTAACACGGGCCATTGAGGACCGGAAGGAACGATTGCGAGTCGGACTGATTTTGCGTGTTGTCGGACCGGCCTTTTCCGTGGCGATGGGAATGGTGCCGGGCCGCCGACTGGGTATAGGTGAAGACATACCCGGGGCCGTAATGCTTGAGTGGAGTAAATGGTCCCGTTTGCCCTTCTACTTCTTCGACGACCCGAGTTTGGGTGCGGCAGAGAGCGCCGCGAAGGTGAACACCGATGTCTTGGCGATCGGCTTCACTGACGATCTCTGGGCTACGCCTCGACAGATCGATGCGCTGTTCAGCCGCTTGCCCAGTGCAAGTCTGGAACGTCGCACTTATTCTCCCGAAGACGGTGGTGTTCCCGCTATTGGCCACCTGGGATTCTTCCGTCGCGCTGGGAAAGCTCTATGGCCCCCCGTCTTGGAATGGTTGGAAGCCAGGACCGTCTCGGTTCTGAACGGGAGTTCTCTCGGCATCCCACGTCGGTACCGCGTGCGGTGACGGCCCTCTGGGAGCGCTGAGGCTGTGGCTGACTTCTGGACCACCATCGTCTGAACGAATTCAAGCGCGACGCGGTCGCTCTGGCGCTCTCGCAGGGGATGTCACAGACGCAGGTGTGCGCAGACATGGGCACCCCGAAGTCCGCGTTGTCCGACCGATCTGCCGCTAGACCGCTCGAAATGGCGCTCTGGGTGCGCATTGCGCGGATGAGGAAACTGCCGGCAGATCCGCGAACAGGACTTACCCTCCACTAAACCCGGGCGACTCAGGTGGCACGTTGACCGCGCGCGACGCGGTTGGGTGTTCGGGATCGACGGGCGCGAGATCAGTTTCGACCGCCCCCTCGACTGGTTGACGCTCTGCTGCGCCGGACGCTAGCGCAACCCAACGATCCGAAGCTGTGGCGCGGGCGGCGACTGGGGAACCAGCCAGCCTTCGTCTGCTGACAGGAAAGCGGAAGATTGCCTGTTGCAAAGTACCCCCAGCGGGTATACGCTCCTACGCGTACCCGGTAGGGGTATATTCGAACGGAAAGAGGATGCGAGATGGCTAAAAACGACTACCAGGTGACGGGCATGACCTGCGGGCACTGCGAAATGTCGATCCGTGAAGAGGTCGGCCAGATCCCTGGGGTCGAGGACGTCCAGGTGAGTGCGCAGACGGGCAAGCTCACTGTCACCGGCTCTGATGCGGTCGACGATGCCCGGGTTCTCGCCGCTGTGGAGGAAGCGGGCTACTCGGCGGTGCGGGCGGCATGAATACCGGCGCGCGTCTTGCCATCTATGGCCTCGGGCTCGTGGTGGCGTTCGGCGGTGCGTTTGGGATCGCCGGGGCCGTCGTACCCGACAGCGCCCTTGCAGCGTGGACGAAAGGGAGCGAGATGAACGGTCATGAAGAGGGTCACAATTCGGGGGGCACCGCATCGGCACCTGCTGCCTCGGACCCTGTGAAGGGCCTCGCTGTCGGCGCCCACGGATACCTGCTGTCGCCGATTGAGGCGCCTGCGGCCGTCGGTGAAGTCGGCGAGATCAAGTTCCAGATCCAGGATGCCTCGGGCGCCCCAGTCACGGAGTACAAAACCGCGCATGATAAGGATCTACATCTGATCGTGGTGCGGTCGGATGGCAGGCAGTTCCGTCACGTTCACCCCGAGTTGGACGAGCCATCGGGCACATGGTCGATGCCATGGGAATGGGCGGCAGCCGGCAGCTACCGCGTGTTTGCAGATTTCACGCCGGCGAATGCCGAGGCATCCGGTCTCTCCCTCAGTCGCACCGTACAGGTGGCCGGGCAGTTCGCTCCCGTGGCGCCGCAACCGACTCACGTCGATCAGGTCGACGGTTTCACGGTTGCACTGGACGGAGAAATGGTGGCGGGATCGTCAAGCGAACTCCGAATCGCGATCACTCGTGACGGTGAACCGGTCACCACCGTGGAGCCGTACCTGGGTGCGTTCGGTCACCTGATTGCGTTGCGTGAGGGCGACCTCGGCTTTCTGCATGTGCACGCCGAGGGTGAAACGCCCGAGGCCAACGACACGACCGGGCCGGAAATCGTGTTCGCCGCTGAGGCACCGACTGCCGGCCGCTACCTGCTCTACCTGGACTTCAAGGTCAACGGCGAGGTCCACACTGCCGAGTTCGTTCTCGACGCCGTCCACAGCGACCACACCACGGGCGCCGAGAGCGCATCGCATTCGGAGGGGCACTGACCGTCAGGTCGCGCCTGTCCTGCAGCTAACAGCTAACAGAAGGAACAAGAGATGAGCACATCAGCGCCCCCGAGTGTGGGCACAGGCGTCGAGCTGGAGATCGGCGGGATGACCTGCGCCTCCTGCGCGATGCGGATCGAGAAGAAGCTGAACAAGCTCGATGGGGTCACCGCCACGGTGAACTACGCGACCGAGAAAGCGAAGGTCACCGTGCCGGAAGGGTACGACCCGGCGCTGTTGATCGCCGAGGTCGAAAAGACCGGATACACCGCCGCGATGCCCGCCACCAAGGGCGGGAAGAACGACGGCGCAGCCTCCCGTGACCAGGACGACGCGGACCCGGAGCTGCTGTCGCTGCGCCATCGGCTGATCGGTTCGGTCGTGCTTACGGTGCCTGTGATCGCCATGGCGATGATCCCCGCGCTGCAGTTCACTTACTGGCAGTGGGCTTCGCTCGCGCTGGCCGCGCCCGTGATTTTGTGGGCGGCGTGGCCGTTCCACAAGGCAGCGTGGACAAACCTGAAGCACGGCGCCGCGACGATGGACACCCTCATTTCGATGGGTACCTCCGCGGCTTTTCTCTGGTCGCTGTATGCGCTGTTCTTCGGCACCGCCGGAACCCCGGGCATGACGCACCCCTTCGAGTTCGCCTTGGCCCCCTCCGATGGCGCCGCGAACATCTACCTCGAGGTGGGCGCCGGTGTGACGATGTTCATCCTCGCCGGCCGATACTTCGAGAAGCGGTCCAAGAAGCAGGCTGGCGCAGCCTTGCGTGCACTGCTCGAGCTCGGGGCGAAAGAGGTTTCGGTCCTGCGCGGTGGGGTCGAGACGAAACTTCCCGTCGAGGACCTGCAGGTCGGTGATGAGTTCATCGTGCGCCCGGGAGAGAAGATCGCCACCGACGGTGTCGTGGCTTCCGGGACATCCGCAGTCGACGCCTCTATGCTCACCGGCGAGGCTGTGCCGGTCGAAGTCTCCGAGGGCGATGCCGTCACCGGGGCCACCACGAATGTCGGCGGCCGGCTCGTGGTGCGTGCGACCCGGATCGGGGCGGACACGCAGTTGGCGCAGATGGCCAAGCTCGTCGAGGACGCCCAGACCGGTAAGGCCGAAGTTCAGCGCCTCGCTGACCGGATCTCAGGTGTGTTCGTGCCGATCGTGATCGTGATCGCAACGCTTGCGCTCGGCGGCTGGCTGGGTGCCGGATTCCCCGTGGCTGCCGCGTTCACCGCTGCGGTAGCGGTCCTCGTGATCGCTTGCCCCTGCGCGCTAGGTCTGGCCACACCGACGGCGCTGCTCGTTGGTACCGGACGTGGAGCTCAGATGGGCGTGCTCATAAAGGGCCCTGAAGTGCTGGAATCCACTCGCAAGGTCGACACCGTCGTTCTGGACAAGACCGGCACCGTCACCACCGGCAAGATGACTCTCGTTGACGTGGTCGTCGAGGCCGGCACCGATCGTACCGAGTTGTTGCGGCTGGCCGGAGCGTTGGAGGATGCCTCGGAGCACCCGATCGCGCAGGCGATCGCCAAGGGGGCCACGCAGCAAGTCGGAACACTGCCGACGCCTGAGGGCTTCGCGAACATCGAAGGCAAGGGTGTTCAGGGCGTTGTCGATGGCCACGCCGTAGTGGTGGGTCGGGACTCGCTGCTGGCCGAATGGTCCCTGCAGCTGAGCCGTGAGCTCGCCTCGACCAAGGCGCGTGCCGAAGGCGAGGGCAAGACGGTCGTCGCGGTGGCCTGGGACGGGCAGGCACGGGGCATCCTCGTCGTCGCCGACACGGTGAAGCCGACCAGCGCCGCCGCGATCGCCCAGTTCAAGGAGATTGGTCTCACCCCGATCCTCCTCACCGGTGACAACGAAGCCGTCGCCCGGCGGATCGCCATCGAAGTAGGCATCGAGGAGGTCATCGCCGAAGTTCTCCCACAGGACAAGGTCGACGTCGTCACTCGGCTACAGCGCGAGGGGAAGACCGTCGCGATGATCGGCGACGGCGTCAACGACGCCCCCGCTCTGGCCCAGGCGGACCTGGGTCTCGCCATGGGCACCGGCGCCGACGTCGCCATCGAGGCATCCGACATCACTCTGGTTCGCGGCGACCTGCGTAGCGCGGTCGACGCGATTCGCCTCTCCCGTAAGACCCTCGGAACTATCAAGAGCAACCTGTTTTGGGCGTTCGCCTACAACGTCGCAGCGATCCCGGTCGCGGCGCTCGGAATGCTCAACCCCATGCTTGCCGGGGCGGCGATGGCGCTATCCAGCGTCTTCGTTGTCGGCAACAGCCTGCGCCTGCGCGGGTTCAGGAGCGTCGCAACGTAATAACGCGACCAACCCCACATCACCAAAACACGAAGGGAATCACCAGCATGACGAACGACCTCGAGGCAACCTCCAGCTGTTGCAGCACCAGTGCCGCCAACCCTCCCGCGGCAGGGAACGGCCGCGAGAACCTGATGGGCGCCAGCGCGAGTGCCGACATGACCACCTGCCCGGTTATGGTCGGCAACCCCGTGAGCAAGACGGCAGCCGAGGCGGTTGGCCTGTATCGCGATTACGAGGGCGAGCGCTACTACTTCTGCTGCGCCGGATGCGGGCCCGCCTTCGACGCCGACCCTGCCAAATACGCCGCCAACATGGCATAACCACACGGACGTGGGGGTTCGCGGCTCGTGCTCGCGAGCCGCGAACCCCCAATGACGGGAACGGAATGGATGACCATGCTTCCCCCGACCGCCGAGGCACAAGTTGATGCATGCCCGACCAGTCAGCGCCACTCGGCGGGCCACGAATACATCACCGATAAGAACAAGTACCGCAACCGGCTCAGACGTCTCGAAGGTCAGGTCCGTGGCGTTGACAGAATGATCGACGAAGAGCGTTACTGCACCGACATCCTCACGCAGATTTCCGCCATCACCAAGGCCCTCGAAAGCGTCGCGCTCGGCCTGTTGGAAGACCACCTTCGCCGCTGCGTCCTCGAGGCCGCCGCTACCGGCCAGCCGGTCAGCAACCTCACGATCGCCGAAGCGTCCGACGCGATCGCCAGATTGGTGCGCTCCTAACGTCAGTAGCAGCAACCGGATGGCCGCAGCAACCACCCGAAACTGGAGAACGCAACACATGACCTCACACCATGCCGTGATACTCGGCGCCGGAGCGGCAGGCACCGCCGCCGCCCGCGCCCTTGCCGGTCAGGAAGGCATCAAGGCCACCATCGTCGGACAGACGGACGAGACTCCATACACGCGCATGCTCATCAAAGGCGTCGCGTACGGCTCATCCTCTCCTGAGCTCATCCGGCTGCCCATGCCGCAAGCCGACTTCATCGCCGACACAGCCGAACACGTCGATTTCGAGAGCCGAACGGTCCACCTGGCCTCGGGTACGACTATCGCCTACGACTCGCTCGTCGTCGCGACCGGAAGCCAAGCGCGCGGGCTCGAGGCCAACGTCCCGGGCGCGCAACAGGCCGCGCGGGCTGGAACTCTAGTCGCCCTGCACTCGCTCGCCGACGCAATGCAACTCAGGGAGGCGATCCTCGCATGCGGCAGAAACGCGCGTGTCGCGATCTATGGCGCTGGGCTGACCGCGTCCGAGACCGCGTCGGCGCTGCAGGCACAGGGTCACGAGGTCAGCCTCATCGCTCGCAGCAAGATACCCGGTGTCGCCACGTTCGGCAGGTCCGTTGCCGAGCGCATCGCAGCGCATCACCAGTCCCGGGTGAGCACGTTCTTCGGCCGTGTCATCAGCGAGATTCATCCCATACCAGATGCGACCGTCGTCACTCTCGACGACGGAACCGACCTGATCGTCGACCTCGTTATCATCGCACTCGGCACCACACCTGTCGCACCCGCGCCCTGGCGCAAAGGCGAAGGTGTCGACGTTGATGACCGGCTCCACGCCCACGGCCTCGAAGGCGTGTACGCGGCGGGTGGCGTAGCTGTCCATCACGACCACCACCTCGGAACCTGGCGCATCGACCACTGGGACGACGGGGCCGCTCAGGGAACGCACGCCGCTCGAATGTTGCTCCACTCGCTCGATCGAGGCGAAGACCCGGGCCCGTACCGGCCCCGCAGCGCCTACATGGCCATGATCTACGGACGGATGATCGCCGGAGTGGGCTACACCGGATACCCGGACACGCCTATCGACCGTAGCGGCGAAGAATTCATCGTATTGCACGAGCACGGGGACGCCGTGGTCGGGCAAGTGGCATTGATGCAGTCGGGGCGGTGTATCAGTGGGGACAGCGCCTCCATGAGGCCTATTCCTAGAGGCCGGCACCGTCGACGTCTTCGGCGATCTTGCCAATCCGGTCCGGATGAAGATCATGCTCGCGTTACGGGAGACAGAGATGTCAGTGAATCACCTCGCCGACATCGTCGACGAACCACCTCGCACGGTGGCCCGCCGGCTTGCGCGCCGAGCCCGACAAGGATCGTCGTCTCCTGCAGCCAATGGGTAGATCGTCTTCTACCGCCTGACCAACGAGCATGTGACGGATCGCGCGATCACCGGCGTCCTCCAAGCCCCAGCATGCCGTTCTCACGGAGCCCCGATACAGGCCCCCGTCCTAGACAAACACTTTCGAAACGCGAAGGAGTCACCATGCCGCGCCTTTCCCGACTCACTCCCGAGACCGCTGTGGGTGCCTCGCGCGACCTGCTCGGCGAGCTGGTAGGCCGGCACGCTCACGTTGGCGACATGGTGTCCACGATGGCGCACTCGCCGGCAGTGCTCGGCGGATACCTGCAACTCAGCCGTTCCATGAGGCGCGCCAAGCTCGATCGAAAGATCAGCGAACGCATCTCAATCGCCGTTCAGGCCCAACAGGGATGCCGCCTTTGCCTTCAGTCGCACGTCGCCGCCGCTCGCTCGCTCGGCATCAGCGACGAGGGGATCGAATTGGCCCACGCGGGGTCGTCTGCCGATGCCTCCTTGGCAGCGATCATTGTCCTGGGCCTCCAGGTTTATCGAGAGCCGATGTCCATCACCGACGAGCAAATCGACAACCTCCGTGCCCACGGCTACAGCGACCGCGAAGTCGCCGATGTCGTCGGCATTGTCGCACTCAATATCCTCACGGGGGCGTTCAACCTGCTCGCCGGGCTCACGCCGGGGAACGCTGACTGATACGCGGGCATGGGACAGAGGGATTGAACCCAACGCCCAGTCTTGCTTTGGGCCAGCGCGCTTCCCCCACCGTGTTCGCCTGCGCCAACGCCGCGCATCATCGCCGACTAGCTGGCATACCCTAACCGGGTATACCCTGGTGCTATGTCGACGCATGAGCGGGACGCCGCATCCCGATTGGCGCCGCGACTGACCTCGCGGCTGCGTCCATTGGGGTCATCATGGTCAACTCTGATCGACGCTCGGGCTGCCTGTGATCGAGCGGGCACATGCTGCTTACCTGAAGATGAAGCAGAGCCCGTGCTGGGCCGAATACAACTTCACCTCCGTGCCACTGGCTGCGGGCGTCCTCGCTCCAGTCGGATTCGCCTGCCGATATCGGTGGGTGCAATCTTGAGGTCTTCATCCACGGTCGGGGGCGCAGTCAACGAGCTGTTGCATCGCGTCGATCCCGAACGCCAAGTGTGCACCCGGGCCGTCTGGGTCGCTAGAACAAAGGAATTGGAATGACCGTCACGCACGAGCAGCCGCATGGGTACATCACGGACAAGGAAAAGTACCTTCAACGGCTCCGTCGGGTCGAAGGTCAGGCTCGAGGGGTCTATCGGATGGTTGATGAGGAGAAATACTGCATCGACATCCTCACACAGATCAGCGCGCTCACCAACGCCCTCCAGGCTGTTGCCCTGGGCCTTCTCGATGACCATCTCAAGCACTGTGTGGTGGACGCCGCCCGTCTGGGCGGCCCCGACGCAGAGCTGAAGATCAAAGAAGCCAGTGACGCGATCGCCCGCCTCGTTCGTTCCTGACCGGCTAGACGGCGGCCAGTCGCGCTAGTGCTTCGTCCGGGGCGGCAAGGCATCCAGCCCGAGTTTGAACCCGCGCTTCGAACGGGTCGTCCAGCAATAGCTCACGAACGGTCGACAGGCGCGCTATTTGTTGGGCATGCAGCTTTCGAAACTCCGCTTCGAGCGGGCGAGTCGGCGTCGATGAGGATTTTCCGAAGGGTGCGACACGATCGGCTGGCTGTGGCTCAGCGGCTCGGTGAGGTCGCACAATCCTCAGGAGACGTATCAAACAGACACGCCCACTCACACTGTTTCACCGTTACCCCACCGAGGCTCCGACAAGTTGACGGCGTTCGCTGCGCTCCCGGCTAAGCACGGCGCGGGCGCTCGTTTCCGGCCGCAAATCCAGCCGGCGCAGAAGTTGGGCGTTCAGCGCTACAACGATCGTTGAGGCCGACATCAGGAGCGCCCCAACCGCCATCGGCAGGACGAAGCCGATCGACGCAAGTACTCCGGCAGCAAGCGGAACGGCGATGAGGTTGTACCCGGTGGCCCACCAAAGGTTTTGCTTCATCTTCCGATAGCTGGCGTTGGAGAGTTCAATAATCGACAGCACTGAGCGGGGGTCGCTGGATGCGAGGATGACACCCGCTGAGGCGATTGCTACATCGGTTCCAGCGCCGATCGCGATTCCAACATCGGCTTGGGCAAGGGCGGGGGCGTCGTTGACACCGTCTCCGACCATCGCCACCTTGCGGCCCTGCTTCTGCAGCTCGGCCACCTTGGCCGACTTGTTCTCCGGCCGCACTCCGGCGAGCACCAGGTCAATACCGAGGTCGTCCGCCACCTTGTTTGCGACCGCTTCAGCGTCACCGGTGATCATGACAACCTCAATCCCGAGGTTGTGCAGTGCGTCCACGGCTTGCCGGGACTCGGCACGGACCTCGTCGGCGAGTTTCAACGCCCCGATGACCGCCCCGTCTTCGAGGACATGCAGGATGATGGCGCCTTCGCTCTTCCATAATTCGCTACCGGGGAGGGGTTCAGCACCCTCCCGGGCGAGCAGGTGCGGGCCGCCAACGCTGATCCGTCGCCCGTCGACCGTGGCGACGACGCCCTCTGCAGGAGCGGATTCGAAGCCGGAGGCGCGCGGAACGGGGAGACCACGGATGTGAGCCGCACCGACGATCGCTTTGGCGAGGGGATGTTCGCTGTCTCCTTCGGCGGCAGCCGCCAGGCTAACGATGTCGTCTTCGCTCCAGCCGTCGACGGGGGCGACCGCAGAGACAACCGGCTCGCCCTTGGTGAGGGTTCCGGTCTTATCGAAGAGGACGGAGGTGACATTGCGCATGCTCTCGAGCGCGAGTCGGTCCTTGATCAGGACGCCACCCTTTGCTGCGCGTTCAGTCGCGATGGACACCACGAGCGGGATAGCGAGTCCAAGCGCATGCGGGCAGGCGATCACCAGCACCGTAACGGTGCGCACAACGCCAGCGTCGAAGTTCCCGAGCCACGTCCAGACGAGGAACGTTACTCCCCCGGCGCCCAGCGCGAACCAGAACAGCCAGCCGGCAGCTCGGTCCGCAAGCCGTTGCGCCTTGGATGACGACGCTTGCGCGTCTGCGACCAGCCGCTGGATGCCGGCGAGGGCCGTGTCGTCGCCTACAGCGGTGATGCGGATGCGCAGTGCGGTGTCGGTCGATACCGTGCCAGCCACGACGTGGTCTCCGGGCCCTCGGCTCACCGGTCGGGACTCGCCTGTAACCATCGACTCGTCAACGTCGGCAGTGCCTTCCACGATCTCACCGTCTGCGGGGACCCGGCCACCGGGACGCACAATCACGAGGTCTTCGACACGCAGCTCTGCCGGGGAGACTTTGACGATTTCGTCGCCATCGATCCGCTCCGCCTCATCCGGCAGCAAGGCAGCGAGCGAGTCCAGGGCGGAGGCAGTCTGTGCTAGAGAACGCATCTCGAGCCAATGCCCGAGCAGCATGATCACGATGAGGAGCGCGAGTTCCCACCAGAAGTCGAGCTCATGGTCGAGAAGGCCAAGGGTCGCGCCCCAAGAGGCCAAGAAGCCGACGGTGATCGCGAGGCCGATCAGCAGCATCATCCCGGGTTTACGGGCTCTCAGTTCGGTGACCGCACCACTCAGGAACGGTCGGCCGCCCCACACGTAGATGATCGTTCCGAGAATTGGCGAGATCCATCTGATGCCCGCGAGTTCGGGCAACTCGTACCCGACGATGTCTGCGAACATCGGGCTGAATCCAACCACCGGGATCGATAACGCCAGCATGATCCAGAACAGTCGGCGGAACTGGGCGACGTGGCCGTGACCGCCGTGACCGCCGTGACCATGGCCGGCATGCTCGGAAGCGCCATGAGCGTCACGCCGCTCATGCACAGACCCATTCTTCGGCGCTTCGTCGTCAATGCCCGCGTGGCGTTCCTGTGTGGGGGCATGAATGTCATGACCGCGGGCCGAGTGATGTTCCACCGCATGACTCTCATGGTTGGCATGGGCTTCCCCACGAAGGTCGTGCGTGTTAGTGAGATCGCGGGAACCGTTCTCAGGGTCGTGGTTCCGGTGCGCATCATTCATGCGGCCAACGTATACCCAATGGGGGTATATGCACAACCGACAATGCTTTGTTGCTAACAATACCCCCTCAGGGTATTATTAATACCCCCGCTTTAGGAGATTCCCGATGGCTCACGTTCATGGCTACGTCAACGACAAAGACGAACTGCTGAAGCGTTTGCGTCGCGCGGAGGGACAGGTCAGAGGGATCCAGCGCATGGTCGACGAGGACGTGTACTGCATCGATATCCTCACCCAAGTGTCTGCGGCGACGAAGGCGCTCGAGACCGTCGCCCTCCATCTGCTTGATGACCACCTGTCTCATTGCGTCGCCGAGGCTACCCGCGAGGGCGGGGACGTCGCAGACGAGAAGGTCCGTGAGGCGTCCGCGGCGATCGCCCGGCTCGTGCGTTCCTAGCGGTAGGTACCAACCATTCACCGTAACGCAGCACGACATCCTCACGCAGCCCAGGCTGTTGCTGGCTCCACTGCGGTGAAGACTGAGATGAGTGTCTACCGGAATGATGTGCGGCCGTGCTCACCTGCCCGGGTTTCGTGCCGTCGGTGATTCCCGACGGCGTTACCGGATCGACCGTGAACGTCGGTGGCCGCTCGGTTGTCGAAGTGATGCAGGTCGGTTCGGCCGGGCACTACGCGCAGCCGCCGCACTGCTAGCAGCGAAATCGCCGGCCAGTCCGCTGCCCCGGCGATGGCCCTGATTGCCGGATCCATCATGCATCGCTCTGCACAATGGATCCGGCAAACCCCGCCTCGGCGATCGCCTAAATTGGGTCCGCCATTATCCGGCTCTTGCGGCGCGCTATACCGAGATCGATTCGTCGGAGACTGGGGTGGATGCCCTCGGCTTAGTCATCGCGAAGGCGGTGATTACAGCTCCGGCCAGGGCCACGATCGCTGCGCCAATGAAGGCTGCAGAGTAGCCCTGGGTCAGCTCAACCGTGGAGGGCTCCGTGCCGGCGATGCCGTAAACGATTGCCGTCAGCACCGCGAGTCCGAGGGCGGATCCGATCTGGTAGCTGGTACTCACCAAGCCCGAGGCAACGCCCGTCTCGGCGGGCGGTGCCGCGTTGACAGCAGTGCCGAGCGAAGGGACAAATGCCAGCGACATCCCGAGAGCGGCCAGAAGCGATGCGGGCAGAACGTCGACTGCGTAGTTGCCGTCGGGGCGAACGAACGAAAGCCACACGAGTCCGGCCGCCAGGAGGACGAGGCCACTGACAATCAGCGACTTCGCACCGAATCTCGCCTGAAGCCGTGGCGCCACCGCGACCATGACGAGAACGACTAGGCCGGTCATCGGGAGGAGCGCGGCGCCGGCAGCGAAGGCAGTCGCGCCGAGAACCTGCTGGAGGTACAGGTTCAGGAAGAACCACATCGACACCCATGCCGCACCCAGCAGGAGCTGCGCACCGTTGGCGGCCCCAAGCAGGGGCGCGCGAAGCAGGCCAAGGCGGAGCAGCGGATTGCGGCTTCGTGCCTGGATGATAAAGAAGATCACAAGCAGAACGATGCCCGCGGCCAGCACGCTCAGCGTGGGCACAGCGAGCCAACCAACCTCAGGGGCATTAACAACGGCATAGACAACTGCGGCGAGACCCACTGTCACCGTGAGGGCGCCGACGATGTCGATCGACCCGGACACCTTTCGGGTGGTGCGGGGAAGCGCCGTTGCGGAGAACGCGAGTACGAAGACCGCGATGGGGATGGTGACGTAGAACACCCACGGCCAGCTTGCATACTCGGTCAGCACGCCGCCGAGAAAGACTCCCGCCGTGCCGCCGATGGGCGCCGCTGCACCGTAAACGGCGAAGGCCTTGGGGAGGTCGGACGTGCCGCCGAAGAGCATCATCAGCAGAGTAAGAGCTGCTGGCGCGATCAGGGCGGACCCGGCCCCTTGGACAGCGCGGCCCGCGATCTCGAGTCCGACGTTGCTGGCCGCTCCCGCCAGAATCGATCCCGCGATCAGGACGAGCCATCCCAGCACAAAGATCTTGCGAGCGCCAAATACGTCCGAGAGTCGACCTCCTAGCAGGAGCAACCCGCCGAAGGCGACCACATAGGCGTTGAACACCCATGACAAGGACTCTGGCGTGAAGCCGAGATCCCGTTGAATTTCGGGCAGAGCGACACCGATTATCGAAGTGTCCATGATGACGACGAACTGCGCCGTGGCGATTAGCACCAGGCCGAGCCACCGCTTCGCTAGCGATGTAGGTGGGTGGGTAGACATGTCATTTCCTCCTGAGACGTTTGCCGGCGTACCCGGCCGGGGTATACGTTATACCCATAGGGGGTACGGGTCTAGCCTTCGGCGCTAGACCGCGTTGCCACGATGGCGAGGGAGACAAAGAACATGGGCGAGCCGGTCATCCTCCCCACACTCGGAGAGAGTGTCACTGAGGGCACGGTCACCGGCTGGCTGAAGAGCGCCGGCGACCGCGTTGAGATCGACGAGCCGCTGCTCGAAGTCTTGACGGACAAGGTCGACACCGAGATCCCGTCGCCTCTCGCGGGTGTCATCGAAGCGATCCTCATCCGAGAGGACGAGACGGTCGAGGTAGGCACCGCGCTCGTGATTATCGGCGACGGCCCCGATGCAGGGGAGCTCCCGGCGCTGCCCGAACCTGCCGCGCGGGTGGCAGCTACCAACGCGTGGGTGGAGCCTGCACCGGCTGCCGCCATAGAAGCTGAGGCTGCCACCTCAGCGAGAGCGTGACCTTGGCCCGTGGGCGCGACGATGGGCACACCGGCTCATCTTCGGGGTAGCGGCGTTCGTGCTGGTGATCGGGTTTGGCGCGTTCTATCTCACGCTTCGACGCGCTCCCGGCCGTGGAGGGTCTGGGTCTCTAGACGAGCTCGCACGCTGAATCAGTCGGCCGCGGCGCCAGCAGGCCTCTCAACTTCAGTGCGCCGAGGAGCTGAGGAAGGCAATGTCGGCATCTACGCGAACCTCAGTGTTGGTCGGTTACCTCAAGCACTTTGGCATCAGGAATGCTCTTTAGCCGGCAATGAGTTTCGATTATTCAGTGCCTTCAGTTAAGAGAATCCCTCTGGGCTCCGCCCCCAGGATTCGAACCTGGACCTAACAGCTCCAAAGGCTGTCGTGCTGCCGTTACACCAAGGCGGACCGCGCAGAACGCGCCCGTCAAGTCTGCCAGATCAGGCTGGCTGCGCTGTGCGGTTACGTCGATCGCTCGAGTGCGGCGACCGCACCGCGCAAGAAGGCCGCACGCCTGCGCCGAAGGAACAGGCGGCAAGACGCGCCCGACCACGATAATGGGGGGATGCCAGCTCACGACGAGGTCGATCGGATCGTCGACGCGTGGGATCGGGAGCGCCCGGATCTCGACTTCTCGCCGCTGCAGGTGCTCAGCCGTGTCGGGCGCCTCGCTCGCCACCTCGACAGGGCGCGCAAGACCGCGTTCTCCGATTCCGAGCTGGAGCTGTGGGAATTCGATGTGCTTTCGGCGCTGCGCCGTGCAGGCGCGCCCTACCAGTTGAGCCCCAAAGCCTTGCTGCTGCAGACGCTCGTATCGAGCGGCACCATGACGAACCGCATCGACAGATTGGTGACGCGGGGGCTGGTCGAACGTCACCATGACCCGCGGGACGGGCGCGGCGTGCTGGTGCAGATGACCGCGCTCGGACGAGAGCGTGTGGATGCCGCGATCACCGCTCTGATGGTGTCAGAGCGCCAACTGCTTGAGGCACTCTCCCCCGCGGAGCAGGAGCGGCTCGCCGGCCTGCTCCGCAAGTTGAGCCTCGACTTCGACGATGACTGACACCCACCAGGACCTGGCTGGCGAAGCCGCGCGTGCGGGCTCCAATCGCGTGAGAGTCGCTCACGGCATCCGAGGCGGACACAATGGCCGCTCGCAAGAAAGGTGGAACGCTCATGCGTGACGACGACCAAGAGGTCGAGGCGGCCATCGCACACCTGCATGAACCGCACGACCAGGCCGTCGGGCAGCGTCTCAACTGGCTGCGCGCCGGCGTGCTCGGCGCCAATGACGGCATCGTGTCGGTCGCGGGCGTCGTCGTCGGTGTCGCCGCTGCGGCGCCGGGGAACATCGCCGCCATCGCGACCGCCGGCATCGCTGCCGTCGCCGCAGGAGCGTTCTCGATGGCGGGAGGCGAGTACGTCTCGGTGAGCACGCAGCGCGATACGGAGAAGGCGCTCATCGCCAAGGAGATCCGCGAGCTGAAGGAGATGCCGGAGGAGGAGTTGGCAGAGCTCGCCGGCTTGTACCGGCAGCGGGGGCTCTCGGCCGACCTCGCGCAGCAGGTCGCCGAGGAACTCACCGCCCACGACGCTCTGGCCGCCCACGCCGAAGTCGAGCTCGGCATCGACCCTCAGGAATTCACCAACCCCTGGGTCGCTGCGCTGTCGTCGTTCTTGGCCTTCACCGTCGGGGCCCTGATCCCGTTCGGGATGATCCTGCTGCCCATCGGCAGCCCGATCATCGCCACCGCGGCGGCAGTCGTGATCGGCCTGCTGCTCACCGGCCTGATCAGCGCGCGTCTGGGCGGCGCACCGGCGCTGCCCGCGATCATGCGGAACGTGCTGATGGGGTCGGCGACCATGGCGGCCACCTACCTGATCGGGCTGCTCTTCGGCGTGGCCGTCGGCTAGCGGTCAGGTCGGACTGGCGGCCCGCACTCGGTTTGAGCGCGCCTTCGCAACCCGCGCCTCAGGCCGCTGCGCCCTCGAGCTAACCCTCGAGCGATTCCGAGAGCTCGAGCCAGCGCATCTCGAGCTCTTCGATCTGCTGCTCAAGTTGCTGCTGCTCCCGCTGCAGCCGACCGAGGCCCGAGTAGTCGCTCTGGTTATGCGCGGCGAAGTCAGCGTGCAGCCGTTCGAGTTCCGCGTTGAGCTTCGTCAGCTTGCGGTCGATCGAAGAGACCTCCTTCTCCGCGTTGCGACGCTCGGCGCCGCTGAGCGTCGGGGAGGATGCGGTGGCTAAGGCGGGCGCTGCGCTGGCGGGTGTGGCGGAGGCTGTGCGCGCACCCCCGGCATCCGCTCGCTCCTGTGCGTCTGACGTCGGCCGAATCGACGCGCTGCCGCCGGTACGCCCGGCCCGAAGCGCCAGGTACTCGTCGACCCCGCCCGGCAAGTGGCGCAGCGTGCGGTCGAAGATGCCGTACTGCTGATCGGTGACTCGCTCGAGCAGGTAGCGGTCGTGGCTGACGACGATGAGGGTTCCGGGGAACCCGTCGAGCAGGTCTTCCATGGCCGCGAGCATGTCGGTGTCGAGGTCGTTGGTCGGCTCGTCGAGGATGAGCACGTTCGGCTCGTCGAGCAGAATCAGCAAGAGCTGCAGCCTGCGCTTCTGACCCCCGCTGAGGTCCTTGACCGGCGTGCTCAGTTGCGCGCTCGAGAACCCGAGCCTCTCGAGGAGTTGCCCGGGGGTCAGCTCCTTGCCCCCTGCGACGTAGCTGGTGCGCAGTCGCCCGATGACCGTGCGCACCGGATCGTGCTGCACTTCGGCAAGCTCCGCCAGACGCTGGTCGAGCGTCGCGATCTTCACCGTCTTGCCGTGCTTGACGCGTCCGCTCGTCGGTTCGATCGAGCCGTCGATGAGCCCGAGCAGCGTCGACTTGCCGGCGCCGTTCACCCCGAGGATGCCCGTGCGCTCCCCCGGTGCGATGCGCCAGGTGATGTCGCGCAGCACCTCGCGGTCTCCGTAGCGCACGCCCGCATCGAGCACGTCGACGACGTCTTTGCCCAGGCGCTGCATGGCCATGGACTGCAGCGAGACGGTGTCGCGCGGCGGCGGTTCGTTGGCGATGAGAGCGTTGGCCGCGTCGATGCGGAACTTCGGCTTGCTCGTGCGCGCGGGCGCACCGCGACGCAGCCAGGCGAGCTCCTTGCGCATGAGATTCTGACGTCGAGCTTCGGATGCCGCGGCCTGCCGGTCGCGTTCGACACGTTGCAGCACATACGCCGCATACCCGCCTTCGAAGGGCTCGATGATGCGGTCGTGCACCTCCCAGGTGTCGGTCGAGACCGCGTCGAGGAACCACCGGTCGTGCGTGACGACCACGAGCGCGCCCTGGTTCGCGGGCCAGCGGCGGTTGACGTGGTCGGCAAGCCACGCGATGCCCTCGACGTCGAGGTGGTTGGTGGGCTCGTCGAGGAAGAGCACGTCCCAATCCCCGATGAGCAGCGCTGCGAGCGCGACTCGGCGCTGCTGGCCTCCAGAAAGATCGCCGACGCGGGCGTCCCAGTCGATGTCGCTGGCGAGGCCGGAGATGACGTCGCGAGCGCGCGGGTCGCCAGCCCATTCGTGGTCCGCGAGATCGCCGACGATGGCCTCGCCGACGGTGAGGTGCGGGTCGAGGGTGTCGGACTGGTCGAGCATGCCGATGCGGATGCCGCCGCGCACCGTGACGCGCCCGGCATCCGGTTCGATGCGACCCGCCAGCAGTTTCAACAGCGTCGACTTGCCGTCGCCGTTGCGCCCGACGACGCCGATGCGGTCACCCTCGTCGAGCCCGATCGTGACCGAATCGAACACGACTCGGGTCGGGAATTCGAGATGGAGCGCTTCAGCGCCAAGGAGGTGAGCCACGATCTTCGAGGCTAGTCGAGCGCGGGTGGCCGTTCGCCGAGTGCGTTCGCGCATCCGGGCCCCGTGCACGCGCTGAGACTGCGCAAATGACCATCTCGACGTGGCC
Organism: Ruicaihuangia caeni; assembly: GCF_040536845.1. NCBI lineage: Bacteria > Bacillati > Actinomycetota > Actinomycetes > Micrococcales > Microbacteriaceae > Ruicaihuangia > Ruicaihuangia caeni. The sequence goes on along the minus strand of NZ_CP159582.1, from coordinate 1,993,428 downwards.
CAAGCCGTCATTTGCGTAGTCTCGCGGGCCGAGCCTGTGGACAGCCGGGTCGATGCAACGATGTGACGGCGGATGATCGGCGGATGCCTGCCCCGACCCCGTTACCCTCGCCACTGCGCCACGGCCCGTTCTCAAGGCGGCAGGCGACGGATGCCGGAGTCACCGACAGCCGTCTTCGCGCCGCGGACTTGCACCGGCCTTTCCACGGCGCACGAATCCCGCGCTCGCTTGACGTCACCGTTGTCACCCAGGCACAGGCGTATGCGGCACGGATGCCGCCATCTCAGTTCTTGAGCCACACAACCGCCGCGCGCCTCCATGGGATGCCGCTACCTGCTCGGTGGGAGCGCGACAACCGGCTTCACGTCGCGGCACCGACTACTTCTGGATACCCACGAGCGGCGGGCGTCATCGGGCACCACCTCGACGACGCTGTGCTCGTCGAGATCGCCGGCGTGCGCGTCACGGCACCGGTGGCCACCTGGTGCGACTTGGCGGGCCTGCTCACGGTCGATGAGTTGGTGGCGGCCGGCGACTTTCTCATCACGGGGACAGAACCGTATGACGGGGTGACGCCTCTCGCCTCACATGAGCAACTTGCGCGGGCTGTCAGTTCTCGCATCGGGCGCCGCGGCATCCGCAGACTGCGACAAGCGCTGCCGCTGATCCGTTATGGATCACTCTCACCGAAAGAGACCGAGCTGCGGCTGCTCATCGTACGAGCGGGCCTGCCTGAACCCGTGCCGAACTACGTGCTCCGCGATGGGCGCGGCGTCTTCGTCGCCATGATCGACCTCGCCTTCGCCGAGTGGAAGGTGGGCATCGAGTACCAGAGCGATCTGCATCGCGAGCGTGCCCAGTTCCGACGGGACATCGGACGGCGCGAACGCATCGAGGATGAAGGCTGGAGCGTGATCTATGTCAGCGCGGACGACCTTCGTGGGTCGCCGCGACAGACAATCGACCGCATCCGCCGCCGCCTCGCTGGACGTCGCGTCGTCGAGTAGTACCGCGGCCGCGCCGATACTACGCAAATCACCATTCGGCGGCCGGGCCAGTGGTGATTTGCGTAGTCTCGGCGAATTGTTTCTGGCTCGGCGGATGCGGGGGCTGGGCGGAGGCGGGGTGGCTGCCGGGCGGAGGCGGGGTGGCTGCCGGGCGGAGGCGGGGTGGCTGCCGGGCGGATGCGGGGGCTACTCGGCGAGCACGCGGGCGCCGTGCACGGGGCCCGAGACGCGCACGACGTCGAGGCGAGCGGCGCTGAGGGCGACCTGCAGGTCGAGGGCGCTGTCGACATCCGCCGCCAGGAATGCAATGGTCGGCCCCGATCCCGAGACGATGCCGGTGAGTGCGCCGTTCGCCTCACCCAGTTCGAGGATGTCGATCAGTGCAGGCTCAAGCTGCAACGCGGCTGCCTGGAGGTCGTTGTGCATCGACTCGGCGAGCATGTGAGGGTCCCCGGCTCTCAGCGCTTGCAGCACCTTCGGGTCGACCTCGGGCCTGTCGGTCACTGGCAGCAACGTCGAGCCGTTGCGCTGCCGGTGGCGGTCGAGCTCGTGGTAGACCTCGGGCGTCGACAACCCTGAGTCGGGAAGAACCAGCACCCAATGCGAGTGGCCCTGGGCGAGCGCCGGGCTGAGTTTGTCGCCCCGGCCGGTACCGATCGCAGTGCCTCCCGTGAGCGCGAACGGCACGTCGGCGCCGAGCTCTGCAGCGAGTTCGAGCATGCGCTCGCGAGGCAGCGCCGTGCCCCAGAGGTGGTCGCACGCAAGCAGTGCAGCCGCGGCATCCGCCGATCCACCGCCCATGCCGCCCGCAGCCGGCACATGCTTCTCGATCTCGAGATGCACTCCGCCTTGATGGCCCGTCTCACGGGCGAGCAGCTTCGCAGCCTGGACGGCGATGTTGGTCTCGTCCGTCGGGACACCGTCGAGGTCGACGCTCCCTGTGACGCTCACCGAGAAGTCGTCGGCCTGGTACGCGCGCACGTCTTCGAAGAGCGAGACGGCCTGATACGCGCTCGCGACATCGTGGTACCCGTCGTCCTGCAGCCGACCGACCTTGAGGAACACGTTGATCTTGCCCGGGGCCCGCACATGCACCTTGGTCTTGGCGGCAGCGCGGTGCGACATGGTTCAAACCTAGCCGAGCGCCCCACCCACCTCGCCACCCACGGATGCCGACGGCCACCGCGGGTCGTCTCCCCGCCATCGCCGAGCCCGGCCTTGCGCCTCGTGCCGAGGCGGTCGGACGTGACACAGTGGCTTCGATGGTGCTCGCGGCCCGGCTGCAGCGAAGCGGGCTCGGCGCCATCTCGGGCGGCTGTCGCACGCTGGCGCATCGACCGCCTCGATCGACGAAGGAGACGACCAATGCGCGAAGCCGAAGACGGTAGCGCCCTGACCGACGTAACCGACCACGGCGGTTCGGATGCCGCACTGCCCCTCCCTGAAGCTCCTACTCACCCAGAGCGCACAGCGACGACGCGTGTTCCCCTCGGCAGGTGGGGCGTGTGGCGCACCTCGCACGCCGACACCCCGCCCGCGTTCGTCCGTCGTCTCGAGCGGCTCGGCTTCGGCACTCTGTGGATCGGAGGCTCACCGGGCGCCGGGCTCGAAGACGTCGAACGCGCACTCGAGGCCACCGAGCGTCTGACGATCGCGACCGGAGTCGTCAACATCTGGAACTCGCCGGCCGAGCGGGTTGCCGAGTCGTTCCAACGGATCGAAACAAGATTTCCCGGCCGCTTCGTGCTCGGCATCGGGGCGGGCCACCCCGAGACGACCGGCGAGTACCGCACGCCGTACCAAGCGATCGTCGCCTACCTCGACCGGCTCGACGAGCTCGGCATCCCGAAGCACCGGCGGATGCTCGCGGCCCTCGGCCCTCGCATGCTGCGTCTCGCCGGTGAGCGGTCAGCCGGCGCGCACCCGTACTTCACCACGCCGGAGCACACACGGTTCGCTCGCCAGGAGCTCGGGGCCGGACCTCTGCTCGCGCCGGAGCACAAGGTCGTCATCTCGACGGATGCCGACGGCGCGCGCTCGATCGCCCGGCCCGCCGTCGAGCGCTACCTCGCTCTCGACAACTACCGCGCGAACCTCGTGCGCACGGGGTTCGACGAGCAGTCGCTCGAACACGGCGGAACCGACGCGGTCGTGGACGCCCTCGCGCTGCAGCGAGATCCAGCATCCGTCGCTGCAAGGCTTCGCAAGCACTTCGACGCCGGCGCCGACCACGTGGCGGTCCAGCCGCTGCCGATGCGCAGCGAGCCGGCGTCGGCGCTAGCCGCTCTCGAGGCCCTCGCGCCGCAGCTCGGGCTTTGAACGGCGAGCCTCGCTACACGCGACCACTGACCTGCACTCGCCGAGCCCCACTTTCTCTGGGCGACAGGCGGGCCCCAGGCGCTACGACAGCCGATCGAGCAAGCGCTCCAGCCCCGACTCCAGCGCCGGTTTGGCCGTCTCGAGGTGCTCGGCCGAGACGATGCCCGAATGGGTGAGCGTCACAGCGGTCTTGTCGGCGGACGTCGTACCTGCAGATGCCTTGTCTGCCGGCTTCGGCGCGAGCCGCACCAGCACTGACTCACCGCCGTCGAGCTTCCACCTGGCTGTCGGGTAGTTCGCCGTCGGATTCGTGGATGCCGGCGGCCCTCCGTACAGCACCCCGAACACCTCGACCGCCGCGGCGAGCACGGTCTCGGCATCGCCCGGCACGGTCTTGCTCTTGCTCACCGAGAACGTGCCGTCGCCCTGCTGCCCCGGCAGGCGCATGCCGCGCGCCTGCTCGTACCGCACGGTGATGCTCTGCGACCACCAGCCATCGACGCCGTGATGGTCGACGAGCCAGCGAGCAATCTCGGAATGGGTCCAGTTCGTGGCGCCGGCCGCATCGAGGTCGCTGAACCACTCATCCGGATGCCGCCCAGTGGCCTGGTGCATCGCGTCGTCGCCGACGCCCTTGGTGTGGTCGTTCACGGCAGCCATGCCCCAAGTGTGGCACCGCGGCATCCGCGGCGGCGCTCTGCCGCTCTTCGCGTTCCGCGCGCTCCGAGTCAGTCAGTCAGCCAGTCAGCCCGCCAGTGAGCCATCCACTCATCGGAGATTGAGTGAGCGCAACCGAACGCCCGACCGAATCAGGCCGCGTCCCCCGCGCGAACGATCGCCAGGAACTCGCGGATGCCGAGCTCCTCACCCCGCGAGGTCGGCGCAAGCCCAGCGGCCTCGAGCCGGGTAGACGCCGCAGCGGCAGACCCGAGCACGCCCGACAGGGATTGGCGGAGCATCTTGCGGCGCTGCTGGAACGCGGCATCCACCAGGGCGAACGTCTCCAGCCGCTCGGTCTCGCTGCCCGGAGGAGTGTGCCGTTCGAATCCGACGAGCACCGAGTCGACGTTCGGCACCGGCCAGAACACGTGCCGGCTCACGAGCCCTGCGGTCTTCCACTTTCCGTACCAGGCGGCTTTGAGGCTGGGCGCTCCGAACACCTTCGAACCCGGCTCGGCGGCGATGCGGTAGCCGACCTCCGCCTGCACCATCACGAGACCGCGCTCGAGCGAACGGAAGTGCTCAAGGAAGTGCAGCAGCACGGGCACCGAGATGTTGTAGGGCAGATTGGCGACGAGCGCGCGGGGTTCGCCGGGCAGTGCGGTGACGCGCATCGCGTCGGCGTTGATGACGGTGAGCCGATCGGCCCCTTGCTCCCCCGGCGCGAGCTGGCCGACGGTGATCGGCAACTGCTCCGCGAGTCGCGCGTCGATCTCCACCGCGACGACGGATGCCCCGGCCTCGAGCAGCCCGAGCGTGAGTGAGCCGAGGCCTGGCCCGATCTCCACCACCGTCTCGCCGGAAGCGACCCCCGCGGCGCTGACGATGCGCCGCACGGTGTTCGCGTCGTGCACGAAGTTCTGGCCAAGCTTCTTCGTCGGCTGCAGGCCGAGCAGATCGGCGAGATCGCGGATCTCGGCGGGGCCGAGCAGGGTCACCGTGCCTGCACCGGTTCGTCGCTCCAACTGCCGTAGACGAGCTCGGTGTTCGACGCGATCTGCGCTGCGAGCATCGACGCGTCGGTGCCGAGGAAGTCGGCCATGAACCGCAGCGTGTGCGGGAGCAAGTAGGGGCCGTTGAGCTTGCCGCGGTGCGGCATTGGTGTGAGGTACGGCGCATCCGTCTCGATCAGCACACGGCTGCGCGGCGTGATCTCGAGCGCGTCGCGCAGATTCTGAGCGTTCTTGAACGTCACGGTGCCGGCGAACGACAGGTACCAGCCCTGGTCGACGCACAGTTGCGCGAACTCCGCGTCTCCGCTGAAGCAGTGCAGCACGACCCGCTCGGGCGCGCCCACGCGCTTCAGCACGTCGACGATGTCGCGGTGCGCGTCGCGGTCATGGATCTGCAGTGCGATCCCCCGCTGCTTCGCGATGTCAATGTGCTGCTCGAACGAACGGCGCTGCGCGTCGCGACCGTCTTCGCCGGTGCGGAAGTAGTCGAGCCCGGTCTCTCCGACGGCGCGCACGCGCGGCATCCCGGCGAGTTCGTAGATCTGCTCGATGTGCTCGTCGAGCTTGCGTCCCGCCTCGAGCTCAGGCGTCGCGTTCGGGTGGATCGCCACCGCGGCCAGCACCCTCGGCTCTCGAGCTGCGACCTCGGCGCTCCACCGCGAGGTCTCGACGTCGGTGCCGACCTGCACGACGCCCCTCACACCGACCGCCGACGCGCGATCCAACTGCTCGAGGTAGTCGAGCGGCGGTTCGCCCTCGGGCCCCGGCTGCGTGGTGCCCACCTCGGGATCGAGGTGCGTGTGGTTGTCGTACACGCCCACCGTGAGCGGTTCGGGCATCGGGGGGAAGTGACCGTACTTCGCGGCCCGCGCGCCGGCGCTCTCCTCGATCTGCCGGCCCTCGACGTTGCTCGGACCCATCAGGCGGCTCCGGATGCCTCGTGCTCGATGCGCGGGAAGAGCGTGCCCTCGAGCGGGGTGATCGTGCCGCTGCCGAACCACAGCGGCGCGTCGGTGATCCGCACCTCGCGCACCTCACCCTCGCCGCCGAGCGCCGACCACAGCTTCTGGGTCGCGTTCGGGATCACGGGCGACAGCAGCACGGCGAGCGCGCCGAGCCCGTGCACCGCAGTCGCGAGCACGGTCGCGAGACGGTCGCGGGTCTCCTCGTTCTTCGCGAGCACCCAGGGCTCCTGCTCGGTGATGTAGCCGTTGAGCGCATCCACGAGCTTCCAGATCTCAGCGAGCGCCTCGTGGATCATGAACTGATCGATCGCCTTGTCGGCGGCATCCGTCGCCTCCTGGGCGATGCGACGGATCTCATCGTCGGCCGGGGTGCGCTCGCCGATGGCGGGCACCTTGCCGTCGAAGTATCGGCCGACCATGGCGATGACGCGGGAGGCCAGATTGCCGAAGCCGTTGGCCAGCTCTGCCTGATAGCGGGCGGCGAGGTCTTCCCAGCTGAACGAGCCGTCTTGCCCGAAGTGGATGGCGCGCATGAAGTAGTAGCGGAAGGCGTCTGAACCGAAGGTGTCGGTGATCTGCTGCGGCGCGATGCCCGTGAGCTTCGACTTCGACATCTTCTCGCCGCCGACCAGCAGCCAGCCGTGGCCGAACACGCGCTGAGGCACCGGCAGTCCAGCCGCCATGAGCATCGCGGGCCAGATGACCGCGTGGAACCGCGCGATGTCCTTGCCGATGAGCTGCACGGCCGGCCAGCGCCGCTCGAACTGCTCGTCGTCGACGCCGTACCCGATCGCGGTGATGTAGTTGAGCAGCGCGTCGAACCACACGTAGACGACGTGCTTGTCGTCCCAGGGAACCTGGATGCCCCAGTCGAAGCTCGCGCGCGAGATCGACAGGTCGCGCAGGCCCTGCTTCACGAACTGCACGATCTCGTTGCGCACGCTCTCCGGCTGCACGAAATCGGGTCGCTGCTCGTAGAGGTCGAGGAGCGGCTTCTCGAAGTCGCTCATGCGGAAGAAGTAGTTGGTCTCCTTCAGCACCTCGACGGGCTTCGAGTGGATGGCGCACACCTGCTGCCCCGCGTACTCGCCGGTGCCCTCGATCAGGTCGCTGGGCTGCTTGTACTCCTCGCAGCCGACACAGTAGTGGCCCTCGAATTCGCCCTGGTAGATGAAGCCGTCGTCGTAGAGCTTCTGCATGAAGCGCTTGACGCCCTCTTCGTGTCGCTCCTCCGTGGTGCGGATGAAGTCGTCGTTCGCGATGTCGATGGTCTTCAGCAGCGGCTTCCACGCGCTCTCGACGAGCTCATCGGCCCACGCCTTCGGGGTGGTGTTGTTGGCCACGGCGGTGCGCAGGATCTTCTGGCCGTGCTCGTCGGTGCCGGTCAGCAGCCAGGTGTCGTCTCCCCGCTGCCGGTGCCAGCGGGCGAGCACATCGGCGGCGACCTCGGTGTACGCGTGCCCGATGTGGGGCACGTCGTTCACATAGAAGATCGGCGTCGCGATGTAGAAGGACTCGCCAGAAGACATGCCCCCCATCCTACGGTTCGGGCGTGCTGCGATGACGGGGGTCAGCGCGAGCGTCTGGCCGGTGAGGCGGAGTGCTGCGGGCCCTGCCGCGCATTCGGTCCGGTGTGGCTCAGCGGGAGCGTCTGGCCAGGGCGGCCTCGTACAGGTCGCGCCGCGATAGACCTGTAGCAGCAGCGACCTCGGCCGATGCTTCCTTGAGGCGGATGCCGGAGGCCACCAGCTCCAGCACTTGCTCGAGCGACGCGTCGGCGTCGGCCGCCGTCTCGGCGGCACCCTCGACGACGATGCAGAACTCGCCGCGCGCCCCCTCGGCGAAGCGCTGTGCCACTTCTTCTGCGGTGCCGCGCACGACCTCCTCGTGCAGCTTGGTCAGCTCGCGGCACACCGCGACCCGGCGTTCGGCGCCGAAGGCGGCCGCAAGGTCGCGCAATGACTCGCCGACACGGTGCGGTGACTCGAAGAACACCATGGTGCGCTGCTCGGTGGCGAGCGCGGCGAACCAGCGGGCGCGGCCCTTGCGCGGGATGAACCCTTCGAAGGTGAAGCGGTCGGTGGGCAGCCCGCTCACTGCGAGCGCGGTGAGCACCGCAGACGGCCCGGGGATCGCAGTGACGGTGACGCCGGCGCGGGCCGCCTCGGCGACCAAAGGATAGCCGGGGTCGCTGATCGCGGGCATGCCGGCATCCGTCAGCACGACCACATCGGTCTCGCGGGCGAGCTGCACGATCTCGGCGGCGCGTTCGAGCTCGTTGTGCTCGTGCAGGGCGAGCAGCTTGGGACGGTTCTCGACCGCCAGCGCGCGCAGCAGATGCGCGGCGGTGCGGGTGTCTTCAGCCGCGATCACTTCGGCGCGCTCGAGGGTCTCGATGAGCCGACGCGAGGCGTCGCCCAGGTTGCCGATCGGGGTCGCCGCGAGGATGATCACGCCCCAATCCAAGCACCGAACCGTGGCCGGATCGGCACACGCAGTCGTCGGCAGCCGCTGATGCGCACCCGGCCGCGGATAGCATGGCACCGTGTCGGCGGGTGGAGCAGCGGTGTCGGCTGCGACGCCGCACGGCAGCCGAATCGACGCGTGGCTCGGCCGCAGCGCCGGGGCACGGCGAGCCTGGCGGGTCGGCGCTCCCGCGCTCGTGCTGCTGACGGCGTCCGTGCTGCGCTTCTGGAATCTTGGTCACCCTCACGAGCTCGTCTTCGACGAGACCTACTACGTGAAGGATGCCTGGACGCTCTTCAACCTCGGATACGAGTCGAGGTGGCCCGAAGGCGCCAACGCCGCCTGGGCAGCCGGCGACCCCAACGGCTACTCGACCGACGCGAGCTTCGTCGTGCACCCGCCGCTGGGAAAGTGGATCATCGCGCTCGGCCTCGCGGCGTTCGGTGCAGCCGACCCGGTCGGTTGGCGTTTCTCGACTGCTGTTGCGGGGGTCGTGCTCGTCGCGCTGGTCATGGTTGCCGCGCACGTCATGTTCCGCTCGACTGCGGTGACCGCGCTCGCCGGCGGGCTGCTCGCCATCGACGGCAACGCGATCGTGATGAGCAGGGTCGGGCTGCTCGACGGACTGCTCGCCGTGTTCGTGCTCGCGGGGTTCATCTGCTGGCTGCTCGACCGGCGGTGGGCAGGGCGAAGGCTGCGGGAGTGGGCAGCGTCGCGACAAGACGCGAAACGAGGGTTGGAGTGGGGTCCCGCGCTGTGGTGGCGGCCCTGGTTGATCGCCATGGGAGTGCTGCTCGGCGCCGCATCGGCGGTGAAGTGGTCAGGCCTCTACGTGCTCGCCTTCTTCGCGGTCGGCTCCCTGATCGCCGACGCCATCGACCGGCGGCGTGCGGGCATCAGCTTCTGGGCGTCGGGAACGGTGCTCAAGCAGGGGCCCGTGAGCTTCGTGCTCACAGTGCCGGTGGCTCTAGCGGTGTACCTCGTCAGCTTCACCGGCTGGTTCGTCACCGACGGGGGCTATAGCCGTCACTGGGCGGGAGCCGTCGGCGAGCCGTGGACCGGAGCGCTCGCATGGGTGCCGCTCGACTGGCAGAGCTTCTGGCACTACCAGAGCGCGGTCTACGACTACCACGTCGGCGAAACGCGCCCGCATGGCTACCAAGCGTTCGCGTGGACGTGGCTGCTGCTGATTCGACCCACGGGCATGTACTACCGCACCTCAGGGATGGGCGATGCGGGGTGCCGTTTCGACCAGTGCGCCAGCGCCATCACGGGCATTGCGAACCCGATCATCTGGTGGGCGTCGGTCGCTGCGGTGCTCGCACTCGTGGTGCTGCTGTTCGCTCGACGACGGCTCGTTCGCCTTAGTGGCGTGGGCGGCGTGGGTGGCTTGGGCGGCTTGTCCAACGCGGGCCACGTCGCCGACCCGGAACGCGCCCTGACCAGCCCGTGTGGCCAGGCGGGCGCGATCCTGCTCGGACTCGCGGCGGGATATCTGCCGTGGCTGCTCTACCCCGAGCGCACGGTGTTCCAGTTCTACACGATCGTGTTCGAGCCGTTCTTGGTGCTCGCGCTCGCGATGGTGCTCGGCCTCGTGCTCGGACGTTCGACGGATGCCGCGTGGCGGCGACAGAGCGGCATCGGCGTCGTCGCGGTCTTCCTGGTCTTCGCGGTACTGGTGAGCGCGTTCTTCTGGCCGCTGTGGACCGCGATGCCGGTTTGGGTGGAGTTCACCAGGCTGCACTACTGGCTGCCCGGCTGGCGCTGAGCCGCGCGACTCGCGCGGCAGCATCCCTTCGCGTCGCAGCATCCTGCGCGTCACAGCACCCCCGCCGAGATGACGTTTTCGGTCGTCGAATCTCGATTCCTCGTGCAGAAAACGTCATCTCGACGCCACAACGGACCGCTGCATCACGGTGGATCGTGGGGGTGTCAGCGCCGGGGTGCACTTCTACGGGTTCGACACCGACGTCATTTCGTTGCGGCAAGCAGGCAGGTAGCCGGGACTCGATCTCATCCACCGGTCACTCCTAAGCCGCCGGTGGCCAGCGGGAACCCAGCGAGGGCTCAGTCGAAGAGGTCGCTGAGCCAGTTCTCCTTCTTCTTGCGGTAGGGATACCGATCGCCCTGATGGCCGCGACGGTCGTCGTACGGCTGTTCCCTGTACGGCTGCGCGGGCGGCATGCCCTGCTGCGGCATGCCCTGCTGCGGCACATTCTGCGAGAACGCGCCAGCGCGATCGATGATCTTGTCGAGCTCACCGCGGTCGAGCCACACGCCTCGGCATTGCGGGCAATAGTCGATCTCGATGCCATTGCGTTCGCTCATCACGAGCGTCGACTGGTCTACGGGGCACTGCATGGTTCCTCCTCGAAGAGCGGTGGCGTCCCAGACTAGAAAGCCGAACTGTGGATCCGCTTTGCCCAGGCCGACGCTCGGATGTCAGTGCGCCTCACGGAACTCGCGGTAGCGGCGGACCACCGGCCATGCGCCTTCGGAGGTGTTCGACACGATCGTCACCGTCATTCGCGTGGTCGGATCGAACCGTGACCGGATCGACACTCCTGCGTCGTATCCGTCCAGCACCAGGCCAGGGCCCTCAGTGTCGAGCCAGAACCCGGTGCCGTATCGCAGGCGCAGCTCGCCACCGACGTGGGTCGGAGTGATCATGAGGTCGCGCGTCGCGGCATCCACGATTCGTCCATCGATGAACGCGCGCCAGAACACTGAGAGATCGCCAACCGTCGTGTACGCGCCGCCGTCGCCGTTGCCGCGCATCGGAAGGTGGAACACGTTCGTGCGGTCGGAGTCGACGCCGAGGTAGCCGATCGCGGCATCACCGGGGAGTTCATCGATGCGTAGGAACGAGGTCTTCAGGAGCCCTGCAGGGCCGAAGACGCGTTCGGTCACGAGGTCGTGAAACGCAGACCCGCTCGCACGCTCGGCCACGAGGGCGAGCAGCACGTACCCGCCATTGTTGTAGGCGAACCGTTCACCTGGAGCCGTCTTCTGCTCGTGCCCCTCGAGCATCGGCACGAAACCCTCGGTGGTCAAGAGCTCGTGCATCGGCACGGTGATCAGATAGTCGCCGATGTCGCCGAGTTCGGATTCGTCGATGTAATCGCCGATGCCGGATCTGTGGGTGAGCAGGTGCTCGACCGTCACTCGGTCGTCGACCAGGGGCAGATCTTCGCCCAGGATGCTGCGTACCGGCACATCCAGCCCGAGCGTGCCGTCGCTCACGAGCGACATGACAGCGAGCGCCGTGAACGACTTGGTGGCACTCGCGGTCGCGAAACGTGTGTCGGGGGTGTTCGGAACACCGCACCGGCGATCGGCGAGCCCATAGCCGGCGGCGAGCACGAACTCGCCGTCCACATCGACCGAGACCGCGCCGTGCAGCCCGCTCTCTCGCGCGGACTCGTCGAGCGCGGCAGCGAGCGAGGCGACGTCACTGTCAGCCGCGCCGCGCTCGTCGCGTGCGGAGGGGTTGATGGTCACAATGCCGCCTCGGTTTCAGTCGCCGCAGCTCCTGCGGCGACTCCCACGATAGGAACCGATAGCCGACGAGCGCGTCGGGCACGCGAGCGCAGGCTGTATTCGTCTCCGTCAGAACTCGGCCAGTTGGGCGGTGAGCTCTGCGGTTTCGGTGACTGGCAGTCGGCATACGAACTCACGGCATAGGTAGGCAGCCGGGTCGCCGTTGATCAACGACTTGGCAGCGAACAGTTCGAAACCCGCCGCCCCGAACGCACTCGCCTGCTCCTCGGTCACCACGATCGACAGTGCCCCGGAACGCCGCCAACGACGAGCGGCTTCGGCGAGGGGGGCTTCGCGATCGTCGGAGACGACTACGAGCTGCACTGCGCCGGCATCCAGCGCGCTCATGACGCCGAGCGATGTGCCGAAGGCGATCGGCTGCTCGATCGCGAACTTGCCGAGCGGTGCCATCGCCCGTTGAGCCGCCTCGAGCCATCGGCGATCACCGTCGAGCAGGAAGAGCAGGTACGACGCGGATGCCGCGGCGCTCAAGCCGCTGGGGTATGCGCCCTCGCTCGGGTCAGCGCCTACGGCGAGGCCGCTGCCGGTGAGTACGGGATCACCGTCACCGGGCGCCACGAACACCGGCGGAGCGGCATCCGGCTCGGCGCGGCCGGGGCTCGGCTCGCGAACGGCGGCCCTCGGCTCGCCGTCGGCGGAACTCGGGGCAGTCGAGTCGCCGGCCGCGATCTGAGAGCCGACCTCGCTCGAATGGCTCACGAGGCAGGCGTCGAGCAACTCGCGGGCCGCCGTCGCGAAGCGCACTTCACCGCTGGCGCAGGCGAGACGTAGCAAGCCATCGGCGAGCATGCCGTAGTCCTCGAGCGTCGCGGGCGCGGGCGACACGCGCTCCCCCGCCGTTGCACGCAGCAAGGTGCCGTCGGAGCGGCGGTGGCGCTCGAGCAGGAGGTCTGCGGCATCCGTCGCCCAGTCGACCCAGCTCCGCTCGCCGAGCAGAGAGCCGGCTTCGGCGAGCGCGCCGATCGCCAGGCCGTTCCAGCCGGTGAGCACCTTGTCGTCGACCGCGGGAGGTTCGAGCCGATCGCGGTTCGTGCTGAGGTAGTAGCCGCCTTCGACGCGTCGACCGTCGACGATGCTCTCGCTGTCTTGCGCGGCGCCGAAGCCGCCGGGCACGCGCAGCACACCGTCGAGGAAGGATGCGATGCCGGCGGCGATCTCGCGACGGCCGGCGCGCGCGTACGCGGTGAGCAGCAGCGCGTTATCGGTCAGCATCCGCTCGTAGTGAGGATCTCGCCAATTGCGCAGCGTCGCGTACCGAAAGAATCCCCCCTCGACGGGATCTCGCAGCGCGGATGCCGCCATGGCATCGAGCGTGCGCCCTGCCAAGTCACCGGCGGTGCGGTCTCCGAGCGATGCGCGGTCGAGCAGCGTCTGCAGCACGCTCGCCACCGGGAACTTGGGAGCACCGCCGAATCCGCCGAACTCGCGGTCCTCGTCGCGAAGCAGCGCCGCGACGGCTCGGTCGAATTCGGAGGCGGTGGGCAATGGGCCGGGAGCGGGCATCGACGCGGAAGCGACGGCATCCGCCACCTGATCGGCGATGCGGCTCGTCTCGGCGCGGCGCTCACGCCATGCCTCGTCAACGGCTTCGAGCACTTGGCGGAACGAGGGCTGGCCGGCGACCGGCGAGGGCGGGAAGTACGTGCCGGCGAAGAAGACGCGGCCACGAGGGGTCGCGAAGGCGGTGAGGGGCCACCCGAGGTTGCGAGTGAACGCGGAGGCAGCGGCGAGGTAGCTGCTGTCGACGTCGGGATGCTCCTCGCGGTCGACCTTCACGGCGACGAAGCGTGCGTTGAGCCACTCGGCGAGTATCGGGTCGCTGAAGCTCTCGCGAGCCATCACATGGCACCAGTGGCACGTGGAATAGCCGATCGAGACCAGTACCGGCACATCGCGGCGGGCCGCCTCGGCGAACGCGTGCTCGCCCCAGGGCCACCAGTCGACCGGATTGTCAGCGTGTGCGCGCAGGTACGGGCTCAGCGCATCCGCGAGTCGCTCGGCCATGCGCCCACCCTACGCTTGGCAGGGCTGCGGCCCCGGGTGCGGTTTGAGCTCAGTCGCGGCCTCGGCGGCGTTGGCGTACGGCGCGCACCGCGAGCTGCACCGCGGTGAAGACCAGCAGCGCGGCGAAGAGCACAGCGCCGAGTTGTGGCGGCACCGCCGCGGCCACGGCGACGCCTCCGAGCGATGCCGGCACCGCGAGCAGACCGATCACCGCCGCCGCACGCACGTCGCTGTTGCCGCGGCGCACGTTCGCGAGCGTGCCCGTGATCGAGGTGGGAATCATCATCAACAGCGAGGTGCCCTTGGCCACGAGGTCGCCCATGCCGAACAGCACCATGAGCATCGGCACGACGACCACGCCTCCCCCGACACCGAGAAGTCCAGACAGGATGCCGGTGACAAGCCCCAGCCCGATGAGCGCGACCACCGTCCCCACCCCGAGTTCGAGCACCGCGCCGCGGTCGGGCACCAGCAGGAACATCCGGATCGCCATGGCGACGAGGAACACGATGAACAGCCAGCGCAGCACGCCCTGGGGAACCTTGTGCAGCAACCAGGAGCCGATGAGCGAGCCGACGATGGCGCCGCCGGCGAGGCATCCCGCTGCGATCCAGTCGACCTCGCCTTGCACTGCGTACCCGATGGCACCGGCGATCGCGGTCGGCAGGATCGCGGTCAGCGAGGTGCCGCTTGCTCGCCGCTGCTCGAAGTTCGCGAGCATCAGCAGCAACGGCACGATGATCACTCCGCCGCCCACTCCGAAGAGTCCGGAGAAGAAACCGGCGAGCAGCCCGACGATCGCCAGCCGCCACCAGCGGCCGCGCACTGCCGCGCTCAATTCTGCTCGTCGGGGTGCGGGCCGCCGCGGCCGCCACGCTCGAGCGCGGTGATCGCGTCGATCTCGGCGAGCGTGAGGTCGAAGCCGAGCACGTCGATGTTCTCGCGCATGCGCGAGGGGTTGCCCGACTTCGGCAACGGGATGTTCCCCAGTTGCAGGTGCCAGCGCAGCACCACCTGTGCCGGGGTCACGCCGTGCGCCTTCGCGGCGACGACCACCGGCTCCTCACCGAAGAGGTCGTACTTGCCCTGCCCGAGCGGGCCCCATGCCTCGACCGCAATGCCGTTCGCCCGGCAGTACGCGACGACATCACGCTGCTGGTACGCCGGATGCAACTCGATCTGGTTCACCGCGGGCACAGTGGCGCTCTCGCGCGCGAGCCGCTCGAGATGCGGCACGAGAAAGTTCGACACGCCGATCGAGCGGGTGAGCCCGTCGAGCTTGAACCGTTCGAGCGCCTGCCAGGCGCCCACATAGCGGTCGCGCTTCGGGGCCGGCCAGTGCAGCAGATAGAGATCGATATAACCGAGGTCGAGCTTCTCCATGCTCTCGGCGATGGCGCGCTCCGCCTCCGCCGGCTCCTGACGGTCAAACCACTGCTTCGTCGTGACGAAGAGCTCTTCGCGAGGGATTCCGGACGCGCGCAGCGCCCGGCCGACCTCAGCCTCGTTGCCATACAGCGCCGCAGTGTCGAAGTGGCGATAGCCCGCTTCGAGTGCTTCGCTGACCACTCGTTCGGCGTTGCCGGCATCCACTTTGTAGACGCCGAAACCGATTTGCGGGATGGCATTCCCGTCGTTGAGTCTGATGACGGGAACGCGGGTCATCCGGTCACACATGCCTTTCGTCTTGGCCGGTGTAGGCACTCAGTGGGCGGATCAGCGCGTTCGATTCCAGTTGTTCGATGATGTGCGCTGTCCACCCGGTCACCCGGCTCGCCGCGAAGAGCGGCGTGAACATCAATGTATCGAAACCCATGAGATGGTACGCCGGTCCCGACGGGTAGTCGAGGTTGGGCTTGATGTTCTTGCGGCTGACCATCGCGTGCTCGAGGGCGTCGTAGAGCTCGGCGAGGTCGGGCCGATCGAAATGGGTGATGAGGGTGTCGAGTGCCGCCTTCATGGTCGGCACGCGCGAGTCTCCGTTCTTGTACACGCGGTGCCCGAAGCCCATGATCTTCTGCTTGGTCGCGAGGGCGTTCTCGAGCCACGGTTCGGCCCGGTCAGCGGTGCCGATCTGCTGGAACACGTGCATCACGGCCTCGTTCGCGCCGCCGTGCAACGGACCCTTGAGCGCTCCGACCGCGGCGACGACCGCGCTGTACAGATCGCTCAGCGTCGAGGTCACCACCCGCGCCGTGAACGTCGACGCGTTGAACGAGTGCTCGGCGTACAGGATCATGGATACGTCGAACGCGTCGACCACGACCATCTCGGGCACTTCGCCGAACGTCATGTGCAAGAAGTTCGCCGAGTACGAGAGGTCTTCGCGGGGCTCGACCAGGTCTTCGTCGCGGCGACGGCGCTGGTCGTACGCGACGATCGCCGGAATCTTCGCGAACAGGGTGATGGCCCGTCGCACGTTCGCCTCGCGGTCGTCTGGCGAGGCCATCGACGGCACGGTCTCGTCTCGCGCACCGATCACGCTGACGGCGGTGCGGAGCACATCCATGGGGTGCGCGGTCACCGGCAGCTCGTCGATGACGTTCTTCACGGCAGCGTCGAGATGCCGCTGCGCGCGCTCGAGCTGCTGGAACTCCTCCAGCTGCACCGGCGTCGGCAGCTCGCCGTGCCAGAGCAGGTAGGCGACCTCCTCGAACGTGCAGTTCGCGGCAAGCTCCTGCACCGGGTAGCCCCGGTACAGCAGCGAGTTCGTCTCTGGGTTCACCTTCGAGATCGCGGTCTCGTCGACCACGACGCCGGCCAGTCCCTTTCGGATGTCGTCGCTCATCTCACTCCTTCGTGATACTCGTGTGTTCAAGTCTGCTGCGGTCGGCCGTCCCGTGTGGCGCGCGGCTTCAGTGCTTCGTGAACCCGATGGCGCCATGGGGTCGCGGCTCAGTGCCGCAGGGCCACGGGTCAGCGGCCGGGCACAGTGAAGTTGAAGATGCCCGAGTCGAACGCGTTGTAGCCGCTGTAGTCGAGCAGTTCATAGAGCCGCGCCCGGGTCTGCATGTCAGCGACGGCGGAGGCCTGCGTGCCTTCTGCGGCGATCAGATCGAGGGTGCGCTCGGCGGCGCCCATGGCGCTTCGCAGCAACGTGACGGGGTAGATGACGATGCGGATGCCGGCATCCTGCAACTGCTGGGCCGTGAAGAGCTCGCTCTTGCCGAACTCCGTCATGTTCGCGAGCACCGGCACGTCGAGCGACTCGCACATCGCCTCGAACTCGCCGAGGTCGCGCATCGCCTCCGGGAAGACCGCGTCGGCACCAGCGTCGACCAAGCGCTTGGCCCGATCGATCGCCGCGTCCATGCCGTCGACCCCGCGGATGTCGGTGCGGGCCATGATGAGCAGGTTCGGGTCGCGGCGCGCGTCGGCGGCGGCGCGGATGCGCTTGACGGCCGTATCGGCATCCACGACCTGCTTGCCGTCGAGATGCCCGCAGCGCTTCGGGTTCACCTGGTCCTCGATGTGCAGCCCGGCGACGCCGGCGTCTTCGAGTTCCTGCACGGTGCGCGCGACGTTCATCGGCTCGCCGAATCCTGTGTCGGCGTCGACGAGCGCGGGCAGGTTCGTCATGCGAGCGATCTGGGTGCTGCGGCCGGCGACCTCACTCAGCGTGGTGAGCCCGATGTCGGGCAGACCCAGGTCGGCGGCCAGCACTGCGCCCGAGATGTAGACGCCGTCGAACCCCTTCTCCTCGATGAGGCGCGCGCTCAGCGGGTTGAACGCTCCTGGCACCTGCAGCAGTTCGCCCGATCCGAGCCGCTCGCGGAACGCCGCCCGCTTCTCGGCGGCACTCGTGGTCGCGTACAGCATCAGAAGATCCCCTTCGTACCGGCCGAGGGCACGTCGCCCATGACATTGAGTTCGAGCAATTCGGATGCTGTCAGCTCCGGCAGCCGCTGCGCGGCATCGAGGAACCGCTCGATCTCGGGGTCGGCGAGCACGCCGTCAGCCAGCATCCGGAACTTCGCGATGTACTGCTCGCGGGCGAAGGGGCGTGCGCCGAGCGGATGAGCGTCGGCGACGGCGATCTCGTCGACGACGCGTGTGCCGTCGACGAGATCGATCTCGACTCGGCCGCCGAACGCCTTCTCGGCAGGGTCGGTCGAGTGGTAGCGGCGCGTCCATTCCGCGTCTTCCTGCGTGATGATCTTGCGCCACAGCTCGACGGTGTCGGGGCGGGCAGCACGCTCGGGGGCGTAGGAGGCGACGTGGTGCCAGGCGCCGTCTTGAAGTGCGACGGCGAAGATGTACGGGATCGAGTGGTCGAGGGTCTCGCGGCTGGCGTCGGGGTCGTACTTCTGCGGGTCGTTCGCTCCCGAGCCGATCACGTAGTGGGTGTGGTGGCTCGTATGCAGCACGATGCGCTCGATGTTCGCCGGGTCGCGCAGCTCGGGCCGGGCGTTGCCGAGCCGTCGTGCCAGGTCGATCAGTGCTTGCGCCTGGTACTCGGCAGAGTGCTCCTTGGTGTAGGTGTCGAGAATCGCGCGGCGCTGCTCGCCTCGTTCAGGAAGTGGCACCTGGTAGCGCGCCTCGGGACCGTCAAGCAACCACGCGATCACGCCGTCTTCACCCTCATAGATCGGGCTCGGGCTGGTCTGACCGCGCATGGCGCGGTCGACCGCCTCGACGGCCATCTTCCCGGCGAACGCGGGCGCGTGCGCCTTCCAGGTCGAGATCTCGCCCTTGCGCGACTGCCTGGTCGCGGTGGTCGTGTGGAGCGCTTGGCCGATGGCCTGATAGATCGTCTCTGCTTCGAGGCCGAGGAGTGTGCCGATGCCGCCGGCCGCTGACGGGCCGAGATGTGCGACGTGGTCGATCTTGTGCTTGTGCAGGCAGATCGACCTCACCAGGTCGACCTGGAGCTCGTAGCCGGTGACGATGCCGCGCAGCAGCGCGCCGCCGTCGCGGCCCGTGTGCTGGGCGACGGCGAGGATCGCGGGGATGTTGTCGGCAGGGTGCGAGTAGTCGGCGGCGAGGAAGGTGTCGTGGTAGTCGAGTTCGCGTACCGCGACGCCGTTCGCCCATGCGGCCCACTCGGGGCTCACCAGCGCAGCGGAGCCGAATACCGTCGCCCCTCGACCGCGGGTGGCGCCGGCCTGCTCCGCCTGATCGCGCGCCGCGAGCACCGGCGCACGGCCGAGCGACGCGACGGCGACTGCCGCGTTGTCGATCACGCGGTTGATGACCATGTCGGTCACCTCGGGCGCGGGATCGAGCTGCTCGGCAGCGACCTCAGCGAGCTTCCACGCGAGCTGCTCCTCGCGGGGCAGGTGCTCTTCGCTTCGGTAGACGCGTACGTCGTGGTTCTTCACAGGGCGATCCTCTCGGTTCGGTGGCGCTCAGTTGCATACGGGCCAGCCGGTGCTTGCTCGGGCACGCGGGCCGTGCCTGCATCCTTCGCGGCCGGGGTCTCAGGGGGTACGGCGTGGGCGAGGGCGTGCTGCAGCGCATTGTGCAGGTGCACGTGGGTGGCGTGGGCGGCGAGTTCGCCATCGCCGGCGCGGATGGCGCGGACGATGAGGAGGTGCTCGGCGGCGCCTGCCCGCAGTCTCGGCAGATCGTCGATGGCCAGACGGCGGATTCGCACCAAATGCGTCCGGAGCTGCTTCATCGCGCCGACGAGATAGGGGTTCTGCACGGCGTCGTCGAGCGCTGCGTCGAACCGCGCGACCAACTCGTAATACGCGTCGCGATCCGGGTCGTCGCCGCGCAGCAGCTCTGGAGCCCGTTCGAATGCGGACTCCAGTTCGCTGAAGACCTCGTCATCCGCGCGCTGGGCGGCGAGTCTCGCGGCTTGCTCGTCGAGCGCTCGCCGCACCTCGAAGAGGTTCCGGATGTCGTCAGCCGACATCGCGGTGACAACGAGTCCACGACCGGCGTGCGCGGCGACGAGCCCGTCGGCGGCGAGCCGGGAGAGCGCCTCACGAAGGGGCGTGCGGCTCACGCCCAGCCGGGCGGCCTGCTCCACTTCGGCCAGTACTGTGCCGGGCCGCAATTCCCACCGTACGATCTCGTCGCGCAGCGTTCGGTAGGCGCGGTCGCTCGCTCGCATGGCGCCTCCTTCGCTGGGTTCCGGCATCCGCCCCGTGCAATTCCATGCCAACCGAGCCGAATGTATACACAGACTAGCCAAACTCGTGGAAACGGCAACACTAGCGGCCACTTTGTATACAGAACTCGGGGCTGACATGACGCTGGTGGTCTGCAAGCATTGGTGGCGCGGCACAGCTCCAGCAACCCACCAGATGCCCGCGAGATCGTCGCACTCATCGCGGGCGCCCGATGTCGAAGGAGACACCATGGCGACGCAGATCTTCGTCAACCTGCCCACCAGCGATCTGGAGCGCGCCAAGAGCTTCTTCACCGGTCTCGGCTGGCGCATCAACCCCGACTTCACCGACGAGAACGCGGCTTGCGTGGTGGTCGATGAGCACATCTACCTCATGGTGCTCACTCGCGATTTCTTCGCGACGTTCACCGACAAGCCGATCGCCGATCCGAGCCAGAGCCTGCAGGTCGAGACGGCTCTCAGCTACGACTCGCGCGAGGCGGTCGACCAGCTCCTAAGCAAGGCGATGGCTTCAGGCGGGCGAGAGCACCGCGAAGCGCAGGACATGGGGTTCATGTACTCGCGCAGCTTCGAGGACCCCGACGGCAACCTCTTCAGCGCCCTCTGGATGGACCCTCGCGCTGCCGAGGTCGGCCCCGAGGCCTTCCTCGAGGAGCAGGCCGGCGACGGCGACGGCTGAGTCTGCCCGGGGCTGCGCGCCGGCTCAGCGGTCCTGGTAGACGTCGGGGATGCCGTCGCCGTCGTCGTCGACCGCTTCCTCCAGCGCGATCCGGCGGTAGCGACGATTGCGGATCGACAGCAGGATCGACGCGAGGATCGCCGCGATCAAAGAGGCGACGAGAATCGCGACCTTGGCGTGGTCATGGTGCGGATTCGCGCCCGGGAAGCTCAGCTCGGTGATGAGCAGCGACACTGTGAATCCGATGCCGGCGAGCAGGCCCACGCCTGTGATGTCGATCCACTTGAGCGCCGGATCCAGACGGATGCCGCGGGCCCGTGTGATGACCCAGGTGGCGAGCACGATGCCGATCGGCTTGCCGACGACCAGCCCTGCCACGATCCCGATCGTGACCGGGTCGGTCAGCGCGGCGATGAAGCCCTCGGGGCCACCGAGCGCGACACCGGCGGAGAAGAACGCGAAGACCGGAACCGCGAAACCCGCCGACAACGGGCGGAAGCGGTGCTCGAACACTTCGGCGAGACCGGGCTCGCCTTCACCGACGGCGTCGCGGCGGCGGTGCAGCACTGGGATGGTGAAGCCCAGCAGCACTCCCGCGATCGTCGCGTGGATTCCGGCGGCATGCACGAACGCCCAGGCCACGACGCCGATTGGGAGCAGCACCGCCCATGCTGCGACCGGCCGGAGATGGAAGAACTGCCGGTAGCGCTGCGCCAGCACCGCGTAGAGGGCGATGGTGAGCAGCGCGAGGAGGAGCGGAGCCAGCTCGATCGACTCGGTGTAGAAGACCGCGATGATGCCGATCGCCATGAGGTCGTCGACGACGGCAAGCGTGAGCAGGAAGATCCGGAGCGCGCTGGGCAGGTGCGAGCCGATGATCGCGAGCACCGCGACGGCGAAAGCGATGTCGGTGGCCGTGGGAATGGCCCAGCCCTTGGCGAGCTCAGCATCCGGCGCGACGATCGCGATGTAGAACGCGGCGGGTACCACGACGCCGCCGATCGCGGCGACGACCGGCACGATCGCTGTGCTGAATCGGCGCAGGTCGCCGGCGACGAGTTCGCGCTTGAGCTCCAACCCGACCAGGAAGAAGAAGATCGCCAGCAAGCCGTCGGCGGCCCACGCTCCGAGACTGAGACGCAAGTGCCATGGCTCATACCCGAACTCGAGGTCGCGCAGCCAGAAGTAGCCCTCCGCCCACGGCGAGTTCGCCCAGATGATCGCGATCGCCGCCATGAGCACCAGCAGACCGCCGCCGACGGTCTCCTTGCGGAGCAGCGCGCCGATGCGCACCGCCTCGGCGTAGCTCCCACGGCGAGGGAACTGCGGGGTTTCTGCTGAATGGCGAGAATGCTGTGAGGTCACGATGGCTCCGGTGCGGTCGACAGTACGAAATGTCGACCAGGCTTCCCGACGCGCCACCACCAGCGTACGTCACGCAGTGCGCGAGATGACCCGCGGCGTAGGATGGAGGGCTCATGTCTGCCCCGCTCCTCGCGATCTCGTACCCCGCTGAACTGCCGGTCAGCCAGCGGCGCGACGACATCGCCAAGGCGATCGCCGATCATCAGGTCGTCATCGTCGCGGGAGCGACCGGATCGGGCAAGACCACGCAGTTGCCGAAGATCTGCCTCGAGCTCGGGCGCACGATGATCGGGCACACCCAACCCAGGCGCATCGCAGCGCGCACGATCGCCGAACGCGTCGCCGAGGAACTCGGCTCAGAGCTCGGCGACCTCGTCGGCTACCAGGTGCGATTCACCGACCAGGTGTCGGCCAAGACTCGCATCAAGCTGATGACCGACGGCATCCTGCTCAACGAGATCCACCGCGATCGACTGCTCAAGCGATACGACACGATCATCATCGATGAGGCGCACGAGCGCAGCCTCACGATCGACTTCTTGCTCGGCTACCTCAAGCGCATCCTCCCCAAGCGGCCCGATCTCAAGGTCATCATCACCTCGGCGACGATCGATCCCGAGAGCTTCGCGAAGCACTTCGCGGATGCCGAGGGCAGGCCGGCTCCGATCGTCGAGGTGTCGGGACGCACCTACCCGGTCGAGATCCGCTATCGCCCTCTCGACCCGGATGCCGTCGACACCGACGATAGCGACGACGTCGATGACGCGTTCGCAGACGGCCCTTCGGAGCCGGAGCGCACCAAGCGCCGCAACCCGAGCCCTTCGGTCGCACGCGAGCCGATCGACCTCATGGACGGCATCATCGCCGGGCTCGAAGAACTCGTCCGCGAAGAGCCCGGCGATGTGCTCGTGTTCCTCAGCGGCGAGAACGAGATTCGTGACGCTGAAGACGCGATCCGCGGCGCGATCCAGCCTCGCTCACCCCTCGATGGCACCGAGGTGCTGCCCCTCTACGGGCGGCTGAGCGCAGCCGATCAGCACCGCGTGTTCGAGCCGGGACGGGCTCCCGGCATCCGTCGCCGCGTCGTGCTGGCCACCAATGTCGCCGAGACGAGCCTCACGGTGCCCGGCATCAAGTACGTGATCGACGCGGGCACCGCGCGCATCTCGCGGTACTCCCCGCGGTCGAAGGTGCAGCGGCTCCCGATCGAGCCGATCTCGCAGGCCTCGGCCAACCAGCGCTCGGGCCGCTCTGGCCGCACCAGCGATGGCATCGCCATCCGCCTCTACTCGGAGGCCGACTACGAGCGGCGCCCGGAGTTCACTGAACCGGAGATCCTCCGCACGAACCTCGCGGCGGTGATCCTGCAGATGATCGCGCTCGGTCTCGGCGAGATCGAACGATTCCCGTTCCTGCAGCCGCCCGACTCGCGCGGCATCAAGGACGGGCTCGATCTGCTGCGCGAACTCGGGGCGATCGACCGAGACGGTGCGATCACGCGCGTGGGCCGACAGCTCACGCAACTCGCCATCGACCCCCGCTTCGCGCGCATGGTGATCGAGAGCGGTCGGCAGGGGCACACGCGCGAGGTGATCGCGATCGTCGCGGCGCTGTCTATCCAAGACCCGCGTGAGCGCCCGCTCGAGAAGCGCCCGCAGGCCGACCAGTTGCACGCCCGGTTCACCGACCCGACGAGCGACTTCATCACGCTGCTCAACCTCTGGAACTACCTCAAGGAGCAGGAGCGGATGCTGTCGGGCAGCGCCCTGCGCCGACTGTGCCGTGCGGAGTTCATCAACTTCTTGCGGTTCCGCGAGTGGGAAGACGTCGTGCGGCAGCTCACGCGCGCGGCGAAGCAACTCGGGCTCCACGTCGAGTCGGAGAAGAAGGGGGGCGGCGCGGATGCCGCAGTCGCCGCTGTCGCCGCTGCCGTCGCCGACGCGCCTACGCGCGCGCCTGTGGCGGCCGACGCCATCCATCGCTCGTTGCTCGCCGGTCTGCTGAGCCACATCGGCCTTCGCGACGCGCAGAAGAAGGACTACGTCGGCGCACGAAACCACCGATTCCTCATCTTCCCAGGCTCGGGCCTCTCAAAGAAGCAACCGCAGGCCGTGATGGCAGCCGAACTCGTGGAGACGAGCCGGTTGTTCGCGCGCACCGTCGCCGCGATCGAACCGGCGTGGGCCGAGCAACTCGCGGGCGACCTCGTCAAGCGCACGTATTCGGAGCCGCACTGGGAGAAGAAGCAGGGGGCTGCGATCGCGTGGGAGCGGGCGACGCTCTACGGGGTGCCGATCGTGCAGCGACGGCGAGCGCAGTACGCCCGCGTGGATCCTGAGCATGCCCGCGAGCTGTTCATTCGCCACGGGCTCGTCGAGGGCGATTGGGACGTCTCGCGGCTGAACCGCAAGCTCTTCGAGTTCGACCGCAAGAATCGGGCGCTGCGCTCACGGCTCGAGCAGTTGGAGGAGCGCACGCGACGCCGCGACATCCTCTTCGACGACGAAGGGGTGTTCGAGTTCTATGACCGGCGCATCCCCGCTGACGTCGCGACGGTGCGCGGCTTCGAGAAGTGGTGGCGCGGCGCATCGCGCGAGCAGCCGAACCTGCTCACCATGACCGAAGACGACCTCGCCGCCGATACCGCCGTCGACTCCCAGGCGTACCCGACGTCGTGGACGCAAGGCGACCAGAAGCTCGGCATCGGCTACCGCTTCGAGCCCGGCGCCGACGACGATGGCGTGACGGTGAAGGTACCGCTGCCGCTGCTGTCGCGCGTGAAGCCCCAAGGTTTCGACTGGCTCGTGCCGGGCCTTCGCGAGGAACTCGTGACCGCGCTGCTGAAGACGCTGCCGAAGGCGATCCGCCGCAATGTCGTGCCCGCCTCCGATTGGGCGCGGCGGCTGCTCGAGGCAGTGCCGGCAGGTGCCGACCTGTCGGATGCCGGCATCACCGAGTTCCTCGCCCGCGAGATCCAGCGGCAGACCTTCACGCCGGTCTCCCCCGACGACTTCGACCTCGACCGGCTGCCTCCGCACCTGCGGCCCGGCTTCGCGGTGACCGACGACCGAGGGCGCGTGCTGGCCCGCAGCAAGAGCCTCGAGTCGCTGCAGCAGAAGCTGAAGTCACGGGCGCGCGACTCGGTCGCAGCGGTCACCGAGCGAGCGGTGCCCAACTCGATCGAGCGCGACGGCATCACCGCGTGGGATTTTGGCGAGCTGCCGAAGGTCGTCGACACTCGCAGTGGCGGCGGAGTGATCCGCGCGTATCCCGCGCTCATCGATCGCGGCGGCAGCGTATCGATCACGCTGCTGACCACACCCGAAGATCAGGCGCGTGAGTTGCCCCGCGGCATCCGCCGTCTCCTGGCCCTCACGATCCCGTCGCCGCTCGGGTACGTGCGCGACCACCTCTCGCAGCACGAGAAGCTCACCCTCGCGACGAGCCCGTACCAGAACGTGCAAGCGCTGCTCGATGACTGCCTCGACGCCTGCCTCGACCAGGCGCTGCGTGCGCGGCATCCGAACAGGATGCTGTTCACCGCCGAGGAGTTCGAGGCGCTGCGACGCGAAGCCTCCGCCGGCCTCGTCGACCATCTCTACGCCGCCGTCTCGCTCACCGCACGCACACTCGCCGCCCACCGCGAGGCCGAGAAGGCGTTGAAGTCGGCCACGAATATGAGCGTGCTGCCCGCGGTGGCCGACGCCCGCGAGCAGCTCGCCGCACTCATCTTCCCCGGCTTCGTGTCACGCACCGGCCTCGCCCAGCTGCGGCACCTTCCGCGCTATCTGCAGGCCGTCGTCTCGCGCCTGGAGAAGCTCGCAACCGACATCGCCCGCGACCGCGGCTGGATGAACGAGGTCGCCGCCGCGACCGCCGCCTACACAAAGGCGGGCGGCACACTGCCACTGGCACCGGATGCTGCCCCGCATCTCGTGCACGTCCGCTGGCTGCTCGAAGAACTCCGCGTCAGCCTCTTCGCCCAGCAGCTCGGCACCGCCGAACCCGCCTCACTGCAGCGCATCCAGAAGGCGCTGAAGTAGGAGACCCGCGGGCAAGCGCTGTTACAGCACCTTGCCGAGGAACGCCTTGGTGCGCTCGTGCTGCGGGTTGGCGATCACCTCGCGTGGGTCGCCCGACTCGACGACGACTCCCCCGTCCATGAAGACAAGCGAGTCGGCGACCTCTCGGGCGAACCCCATCTCGTGCGTGACGACGATCATCGTCATGCCGGATGCCGCCAGCTGCTTCATGACGTCGAGCACTTCGCCCACGAGCTCGGGGTCGAGCGCAGACGTCGGCTCGTCGAAGAGCATCAGCTTCGGCTCCATCGCGAGCGCGCGGGCGATCGCCACGCGCTGCTGCTGGCCACCGCTCAGGTGCGCCGGATACGCGTCGGCCTTACCGGTGAGGCCCACGCGCTCGAGCAGGGTTCTGGCTCGCTCGACGGCGACCGCCTTGCGCTCGCCCTTCACCAGCATCGGCGCCTCGATCACGTTCTCGAGCGCTGTCATGTGGGGAAAGAGGTTGAACCGCTGGAAGACCATGCCGATGTCGCGTCGCTGCCTTGCCGCGACCTTCGGCTTCAACTCGTAGAGCTTGTCACCGCGCTCCTCGTAGCCGACGAGGCGGCCGTCGACGCGCAGTCGGCCGGCGTCGACGTTCTCGAGATGGTTGATGCAACGCAGGAACGTCGATTTTCCGGAACCGCTCGGCCCGATCATGCACATGACCTCGCCGCGCTTGACGTCGAGGGTGATGCTGCGCAGCACCTGGTTCGTGCCGAAGCTCTTGGAGACGCCGCGCGCCTCAACCATGAGCCCGGTGCGCGCGCGCGACGCGGCCTGGTCGCTTCGTCGTTCTTCGGAGGTCGGCATCGCAGTCACCCAGACTCCTTCCCTGTCGGCGTCTGGCCGGGGTCGACCGGTCGCCTCTCGGGCTCGTTGTGGTCGGTCTCAACCGAGCCGGAGCCCGACGCGCTCGACGCTCCTGCTGTGGTCGTGACGCCGGGAACCGGCCCGGTCGCGGTGGTGACCGCGCCGGATCGCCCGGCATCCGAACCGCGCCTGGTCTGTCGTTCCATGCCGATGCCGCGCGAGAACCGCTTCTCGAGGAAGTACTGGCCCACCATGAGCACGGAGGTGAACGCGAGATACCAGGCCGATGCGACCAGAAGCAGCGGGATCGGGTCGAACGTTGCCGCCGAGATGTCGCGAGCACGTCCGTACAGGTCGAAGCTGTAGGGCACGGCCGCCACGAGCGATGTGGTCTTGAGCATCGAGATGACCTCGTTGCCCGTGGGAGGGATGATGATGCGCATCGCTTGCGGAAGCACCACGCGGCGCATGGTCTTCGTCCACGACATACCGAGCGCGGTCGCCGCCTCGTTCTGCCCCTGGTCGACCGACATGATGCCCGCACGCACGATCTCCGCCATGTAGGCGGCTTCGTTGAGCGCGAGTCCGATCACCGCCAGCCAGAACACATCGATCGTGTCGCGCGTCTCGAACTGGATCCACGGCGCGGTGAACGGGATGCCGATGTCGATGGTGGCGTAGATGGTGGCGAGCAGGCCCCAGAACACCAGCTGCACGTACACCGGTGTGCCGCGGAACACCCATAGGTAGAGCCACGCCACCGACTTCACCACCGGGTTCGGCGAGAGCCGCATGATCGCCAGCAGCACGCCGATCAAGACTCCGGCCACCATGGAGTACACGGTCAAGGCAAGCGTGTTCAGCGCCGCCTGCATGATGCGCGGGTCGAAGAGGTACTGCGCGAACGCCGCCCAGCCGAACGCCGGCCGGTTGGCCGCGTCGAGCACGAAGAGAGCGAGCAGCAGTACAAGCACGATCGCTGCCAGTACGCGCCAGGGATGCCGGAGGCGCACCGCGCGGATCGCCTCTGACTCCTCGGTCACTCCGACCGGACGCGACGAAGCCGTCGCGGAAGGCTCGGGCGGCGTTGGAGCCGGCGCTCGAGAGGCACCGGCTCGGTCACGGTCTGCGGCCATCGCCTCAGCCCGCGGTCGCGGCGTTGATCGTGATCTCTGAGATGCCGCCGGCCTCGACGCCCCACTCCTTGAGGATCTTCTCGTACGTGCCGTCGTCGACGAGTGACTGCAGGGCCGCCTGCACGGCCTTCGCCAGTTCGCTGCCCTTGTCGACCGCCATGCCGTAGGGCGCAACGTCGAACGCGTCACCGGCGAGCTCGATCTTGTCGCTGACCTGGCTCACCGCGTACTGGGTGATGGGAGAGTCGGCGCTCATGGCATCCGCCCTGCCGAGGGCCAGCGCGTTCGTCGCCTCGTCCTGCGTCTCGAACTTCAGGATGTTGATCGGCTCCTTGCCCGCGTCGACGCAGGCCTTCGACTTCGCAGGAAGTTCCTCCGTCTCTTCGTACGTGGTGGCCTGCACCGACACGGTGAGACCGCAGGCGTCGTCGGGGTTCACGTTGCCGCCGATCGGTTGCGCCCATTGAATGCCGGCCTCGTAGTAGTTCACGAAGTCGACCTGCTGCTCGCGCTCTGCAGTGTCGGTGAACGACGACATGCCGAGGTCGTAACTGCCGCCCGTGATGCTGGGGAGGATGCGGTCGAAGCCGGATGGCCGGTAGTCAGTGGTGAGACCGAGCTTGGCGGCCATCGCGTCGGTCAACTCGATCGCCCACCCGATGGGGGCGCCCGCTTCGTCTTTGTACTCATTGGGCGCGTAGTTGGGATCGACGCCGATGATGAGCTTCCCAGCCGACGCGATGTCGTCCGGCAGCAGCGCTGCCGCGGCGTCATCGACCTCGACGTTCGAGCCGTTGCCGTTCCCTCCCGGACCGGTCGTGCCGGATGGCGTCGGCTCTCCCCCGTTACCGGCGCACCCCGTGAGCGCGAGCGCGACGATCGCCGTTCCAGCAAGAAGTCCACGGTTCCAACGCATTGCCACTCCTTCGTGACGAGCGGCCCCACGGCCGCCGGCGGTAGCGGCCCCAGCCGCTTTGCCGTGAGTCTAGACCCGGGTTGCGGCCATGTGGAGGAGAACCAGGCTCACAAGTGCATCACGAGTCGCGGCGGGTGCAGCGGCATCCATCACTGTTCACGCGCCGCTGTGAAACGAGATGGGCCTGACGAGAACGCCCTCCAGCACGCGCATCCAGCGCTGCCCGGTGCGACGGTACTGCTCGTGAGTGGAGAAGCGATAGCGGTAGGCGAGCACGCGGATCGCGCGAGGCTTCTCGCGGCCGAATGGCGCCTTGCGGAGCAGGCGAAGCGTGGGTTCGTCGGCTTCCAGCAAGCGAATGAGCAGCATGTCGAACCACGGTTCGCGGCCTCGCCCGAGCGGCAGGAACCACATGAGCCAGTCGAGCCGGAGGTGGAACGGCGCCCATTGCGGCGGCATCCGGCGCACGTCTCCGGGTTTGCCGAGGAACTCGTACTCGTGCCATTCGGCACCTGGATCGGACGGATCATCGTTCGTCGCCTCGATGACGTACTCGATGCGCGCGCGGGTCACGCTGCCGAAGGCGCCGTACGCATTGCCGAGCTGCCAACGATTGAAGCTCGCGTTCATCAGCTGACGCCTGGAGACGAGGTTCATGAGCGGTGGGTAGGCGACGACGACCAGCAGGACGGTCGCCGCGATGACGATCACGAACCACCACACCGGCGCGTGGCCGGTGAGCCCGGGCTCGTCGAAGCGACTCGGATCGGTGCCGAGGTCGGTGGGGATGAAGGGCAGCACCGCGTGCACCGCCCGGTCGTTGACGGCGGCGAAGGCGAGCACGATGGTCGCCCAGTTCAGCCACGCGAAGTTTCCTGTAAAGACGAGCCACAACTGAGTGAGGATGATCAGCGCCGCCGCGATGCTGCCGACGGGATACGGCACGAAGAGCAGGAACGGCACGACGAGCTGCACCGCGTGGTTCCCGGCCGCCTCGACGCGGTGGAACCACTTCGGCAGCAGGTGTGCCTGCCGGCTGAGCGGCCCGGGCATGGGCTGCGTCTCGTGGTGGTAATACATGGCGGTGAGGTTCCGCCATGCGCGGTCGCCGCGCATCTTGATCATGCCCGCGCCGAACTCGAGGCGGAACACGAGCCAGCAGATGAGCAGCAGGATCGTCGTGGGAGGGGGCACCTGGTCGGAGCCGAGGAACGCGACGGTGAAGCCCATCTCGATGAGCAGCATCTCCCAGCCGAAGCCGTAGAACGTCTGGCCGATCGAGAAGATCGAGAGGTAGATGCCCCACATCGCGAGAAAGGCGATGAGGGGCACCCAGGGCGGGCCGAGTTGCGGGAAGCCGGCGATGAGGGCGACCGCGATCGCGATGCCCACGATGCACAGGGCGATGAGCCGTCGGTCGGTGTAGCGCCAGTGCTTGAAGATCGTGGGCGAGCGAAGGTACCGCGGATGCTTGAGCAGTTCGGTCGCGGGCAGTAGCCCTTTCTCGCCGAGGAGCGCGGGAAACTGCTGCACAGTGGTGAGGAACGCGATGAGGTACAGCGCCGCGGTGCCCCGCTGCACCACCTGCCGCGCGAACTCGAAGTCGTGCGCGTCGAACCACTCGAGCCACTCCACGCGGCCCACGGTACGCCGCGGAAGTCAGACGTCGAGTGGCGGTTCGAGACCGAAGCGGTCGCGCAGCGCGAGCCGCGCGGCGTACCAGCCGTTCATGCCGTGCACCGCCGGCCCGGGCGGGGTCGCCGCCGAGCAGAGGTAGACGCCGTCGACCGGGGTTCGCCACGGCGTCGGTGAGAGCACCGGGCGCTTCGCGAGCTGCCACAGGGTGATCGCGCCACCGGAGATGTCACCGCCGATGTCGTTCGGATTGCGCGCGGCGAGTTCGGCGGCGCTCTGCGAGCTGGAGGCGAGGATCACGTCGCGGAACCCGGGCGCGTAGCGCTCGATCGTCGCGGTGATGGTCTCCGTCGCGTCGAAGTGCGAGCCCGACGGCACATGGGTGTACGCCCAGAGCGTGTGCTGGCCCGCCGGCGCGCGAGACGGGTCGAGCAGGCTCGGCTGGGTGACCAGCACGTACGGCTTGGCCGGCATCCGTCCGTTGACCACTGCATTCTCGGCCGCGGCCATCTCGTGACGCAGCCCGCCGAGGTGCACCGTGGGCGATTCGGCGATCTCGCTGTTCGCCCAAGGAACCGGTGCGCTCAACGCGAAATCGACCTTGGCGAGCCCGGGCCCGTACCGGTAGCGAGTGATCGCGCGTCGGTAACTGCTCGGCAGGTCGCCGGTGAGCAGCAGCCGCGGAGAGGTGTCGAGCAGTGTCGCGCGGGCCCGCGGCAGCTCGCGCAGCGAGTCGATGCGCCGGCCGGTCTCGATCGTGCCGCCGTGGGCGATAATGTCGGCCGCCATGGCATCGGCGATCGCTTGCGACCCGCCGACGGGGAATCCCCAGCCGCCCGCGTGCGCGTGCGCGGCGAGCAGCAGGCCCGCTCCCGCGGAGGCGAGCGAGGGCATGCCGCCTGCCGCGTGCGCCATGACGCCCGTGAGCAGCGCGGGGGCGTCGGGTTCGGTGAAGCGCGAGTTCCACAGGCGTGTGCCCTGTTCGAGGCTGCGCAGGCCGTAGCGGAATGCGGTGACCGGATGCCGCGGCATCCGGAGCAGTTGCGAACCGGTGAAGTCGACCACACCGTTGATGTCTGCGACCAGTGGCATCAGCAGGCGTCGCCAGGCTGGACCGTCGCGGCCAAGGCTCTCGACCGTGCGTTCGAGATCGCGCCAAGCGATTGCCGCACGCCCGTGCGGAAGTGGGTGGGCGTATGAAGCGTCGGGGATGATCCAGTCGACGCTGCGATCGAGACCGATGGACTTGAAGAACCGCGAAGCGAGGCCCGCCGGGTGCACGGCCGAGCAGAGGTCGTGGCGGAACCCCGGCAGCGTGAGCTCGAGCGTGCGGGTGCCCCCGCCGATGGTGTCGGCCGCCTCGATGACGTGCACGCTCAGACCGGCTCGCGCAGCGGTGACAGCTGCTGCCAAGCCGTTCGGGCCACTGCCGACCACGAGCACATCGGTCATCGCGCGCTCCTCTTCATCCGTCCTTCACTCGGTTTCGTCGCAGGCATCGCTTTGCATCACTCGGTTGCATCACTCAGTTGCATCACTCAGTGCAGGTGTACACCCATGGCAAGCGGCTGATGTCGAGCCGATGCCTCGGCCCGTCAGCATGCAGCAGCGAGGCGTCGTCGAAGGCCACGTCGGGGCGCCACAGCATGACGGTGTCGTCGGGAGTGTGGCGTGTGGAGTGGTCGCGGAACTGCGCGACCCGAGCAGCAGCGAGCGCTTCGGCGACGGTGTCGTGCTCGCGCAGCCGATGGAGGGTCACCCACGTCGGCTGCACCAGCAGGAGCCGGCCGTCGGCGTGCTGATCGAGCGCGGCTGCGGGGGTCAACCAGCGGTAGGCGATCGCCTCGGCCTCGGCGAGCGCGATCTCGTCGTGCGGCGACTCCGCGAGATAGAACCAGGTGCGGAACCTCGGCACCGCATCAGCCGGAGGCTCCCATCGGGCGGTGACGACCAGCGATGCGGGGTCGACGGCGAGCGCGGTCTCCTCGCGCACCTCGCGCACTGCGGCACGGCGCGCGGCCGCTTCTTCAAGTGCGTCGTCCGCCGCGAACTGCCGAGTGTCGACGAGCGTGTCTCCCGCTCGGTCGGGCGCGTAGACGCCGGCTTCGCCAGCTCGTGCGTCGACGGCTGGCGCGTCGCTGACTCCGCGGGGCGGGCGCAAGAACTCAGGCCTGTCATCAGGGTCGACCTTCCCTCCCGGGAACACCCACGCGCCGGCGAACCATCCTCGGTGCGGCCGCTCGATCATGAGCACCTCGAGTCCGTGCACGCCGTCTCGCAGCAGCACCACCGTCGCTGCGAGTCTGGTCATTGCTCCGCACGCTCCTTCGTGACGCAACGCGTTTCTGAGGCACTGCCCGTGGTGCGGCGCCCACGTGACGGCGGGCCCGCAACACGCTCATTCCAACCTAGTCGCGCTCGCATCGACGGCGCGGGGGCATGCTGCGGCGACGCCCGCCTCATCGGCCTGCGACACTCGTTGCATCGGCGATCTCACAATCCTGCGGGTCGGCGCGTCTTCGTATTCGATGGACTTCAGGATGACTTCCCCACGGCGCAGAGCACGGTCAGCAGCATGAAGCTGCCGTTCGAGCAGGTCGTTGCTGAGCACGGCGCGATGGTGCTTCGCGTGTGCCGTGCCGTGCTGGATGGTCATGCCGATGCCGACGACGCGTGGACCGAGACGTTCATCGCCGCCATGCGAGCGTGGCCGGAATTGCCCGACGACGCGAACGTGGAGGCGTGGCTCGTCACCATCGCGAAGCGCAAGGCCATCGATGAGATCCGTGCACGGGGACGACGAGCAGTTGCGCTCGGCGACCTGCCGGATGCAGCTCCGGATGGGTGGATGCCGGATGCCGCGGCGACTTCGGACGCCGAGCGGCAAGACGTCTGGCGCGCCGTGCGCGCCCTGCCCGAGCGTCAGCGACATGCCGTCGCCTATCGATATTTCGCGGGACTGCCGTACCGGGAGATCGCTGAGCTCATGGGCGGCACCGCCGACGCGGCGCGGCGTGCGGCATCCGATGGCATCAAGAATCTGCGCCGGAGCTACCGGAACGAACAGGAGGGGTGAGGCGCATGACCACGCCCGAATCGAACACTCGTAGCCGCCCGCGCGATGAAGTGAGCGATGAACTGCATCGAGCGACGGATGCCGCCCCTCAGCAGCTCGCACTGCTGCACGCTCGTCTGGCCGACGCCGCCGACGAGCAGGGCTTGCTGGACGTCGCGTACCGCATCATCGATACGCCGGTGGGTCCGCTGCTGCTCGCGGCCACCGAGCGGGGGCTCGTGCGGGTCGCCTTCGAGCGGGAGGGCTTCGATGCCGTGCTCGCACACCTCGCGGAGCGCGTGAGCCCCCGCGTACTGCGTGCGCCGAGTCGCCTCGACGACGTGGCGCGCCAACTGGAGGAGTACTTCGCAGGGCAGCGCAGGGCCTTCGATGTGAGACTCGACCACGCGCTGTCGAGCGGGTTCCGTGCGCTCGTGCAGCAGCATCTCCCGCACATCCCGTACGGGCACACCGAGTCGTACAAGCAGGTCGCCGCTGTGCTCGGGAACCCGGGGGCCGTCAGAGCCGTCGGCACGGCTTGCGCCACGAACCCGCTGCCGGTGGTCGTTCCGTGCCACCGGGTGCTCCGCACCGACGGCAGCCTGGGCGGCTACATCGGCGGGCTCGAAGCGAAGACCGCGCTGCTGCAACTGGAGCAAGCGGCGTGACCTCGGCGATCGGGGTGGTGATCGGCGACGACGGGCTCGCCCGGCCGGCGTGGGCGGCGACCGATCCGCTGCTCCGCGAGTATTACGACACGGAGTGGGGCATGCCGGTGCGCGACGAGCAGGGTGTGTTCGAGCGGCTCAGCCTCGAAGCGTTCCAATCGGGACTCTCGTGGGTGACGATCCTTCGCAAGCGACCGGCGTTTCGTGCGGCATTCCACGGCTTCGACCCCGAGGTCGTCGCCCAGTACACGGACGCCCAGGTCGAACGGCTCATGGCGGATGCCGGCATCGTGCGCAATCTGCGCAAGATCCGCGCCACGATCAGCAACGCTGCCGCAACCATCCGGCTTCGCGATGAGGGCGGTTTGGCGGAACTCGTGTGGTCGTTCCAACCGGCGGTGACGCCGGAACCTGAAGTGCTCACCGACATACCGACCCAGTCTCCTGAGTCGGTCGCCCTCGCCAAGGCCTTGCGCGCGAAGGGCTTCGTGTTCGTCGGTCCGACGACGATGTTCGCGCTCATGGAGGCGATCGGAATCGTCGATACCCACCTCGTCGCGAGCCACCGTCGGGGGACTTCGGGCGTGTGGCCCGCAGAATGACGGGCGTGCACCGCCCAGAGAATGATGCGCGCCGACGCATCGCGCATGCGATCATGTGACCATGAGCACAGCCGCTTCAGACGATTCCTCAGGATCCCGATCTAGTGATCAGGATGCCTCGAAGCCCGAGGCGCCGAAGCGAGACCGCAGCTTGATGATCGTGCTGTCGATCATCGGAGCGCTCGTGCTGATTGCTCTCATCGTGGTCTTCACCCGCGGCGAGCCGCAAGATCTCGACGCTTCGACACCCGAGGGCGTGGTGCAGCGATACTCCGCTGCCGCCATCTCAGGCGATGAGGCCGAGGCGGCGATGTACTTGACCGAGAGCGCGCTGGAGCGCTGCGATGACTTCGGGGGCGAACCGCCGACCGACGGCATCCGCGTGAGGCTCGTCTCCACGACTGAGCGCGGTTCGACAGCCGATGTCAAAGTCTCGATCGTGACCTCGTTCGAGAGCGGCCCGTTCGGCCCGTCTGAGTACGAGGTCGACGAGGTGTTCGACTTGACGAAGGTCGACGGCGAGTGGCTGATCGACTCGGCCCCCTGGCAACTCATGGCGTGCCCAGGGTCGGAGGTGCGCTGATGGCCACGACTGAGCCGTACGCTCCGGCTTCAGTGACCGGTCGGGTGCAGGGCACCGTTCGCCGGATCATCGTCTACATCCTGCTGTTCGCCCTGGTGACCACCGCCGCGATCGGTCTGAGCGGCCTGCTCGCTCGACTACTCGGCGAACGCGACGTCATCGCGGGCGGCGATCCCTCCGGGCTCGCGCTGTCACTCGCCTTCACGCTGATCGCCGGCCCGCTCGCTGTGCTCCTTTGGGTGTTCACGTGGAAGCGCCTGGCCGAGCCGCAAGAGCGTTCATCGGTCGCGTGGGGGCTGTACCTCGCGGGCATGTCCACCGTCGCCCTGATCACCTCATCGACCGCGCTGCTCGATGCCGCGGCCTCGTCGCTCAGCGGGGATTGGCGCGGTGAACGGTTCGCCACGGGACTCGTGTGGGCGCTGGTGTGGGGCTGGCACCGTTGGATGCTGCGTCACCCCCTCAAGGGCCCGACGCGGCTGGCAGGGGTCGCCGACGTGATCGGCTTCGCCTTCGGCCTGAGCATCGCGATCGGGGCAGGCATCGCTGCCCTCGGCGGCCTGTTCGACCAGGTGATCCTCGGGTCGTCGGCCATGACCGTCGGTGACCCGTGGTGGCGCCCGGTGCTGCAGTCGGCGATCTGGGCGGCGGGCGGCGTCGTCATCTGGTGGTGGCATTGGCGACGCGCGGGTGCCGAGCGTCTCCGCACGACCTTCTCAGACGTCGCCGTCATCGCCCTCGGGGTTCTCGTCGCCGGAGTGCTGGCCCTTGGCGGCGCTGCGCTCGTCTTGTTCGTGCTGCTGAGGCTCGCGTTCGATCACACCGATCCACTGCGAGTGTTGCTCGAACCACTCGGGCCGGCCATTGCGGCGGTCCTCATCGGCGCTCTGCTCTGGGTCTATCACCAAGCAGCCCTGGCAAGTCGATCGTCGGCTGCGCGGCACACCGCGGCGCTCATCGCCTCAGGCGTCGCGCTGGCATTCGCGGCATCCGGAATCGGCGTGGTCGTCAACGCCACCCTGGGTGCGCTGACCCCGGTGCTCGCGGGCAGCGACACCCGCACGCTGTTGCTCGGCGGAATCAGCTCGCTCGTCGTCGGGGCTCCCACATGGTGGTTCTTCTGGCGAGGCGCAGATCCTGCGACACCCGGTCGCCGCGTGTACTTGATCGTCATCTTCGGCATCAGCGCAGTGGTCGCGCTCATCGCGCTGTTGGTGATCGGCTTCCGGATCTTCGAGTTCTTCTTCGACTCAGCGGTGCCCGCCAATCTGCTGGACCGCATCCGCGCGCCGTTCGGTCTGCTGCTCGCGACCGGACTCGTCGCCGGACATCACTTCACAGTCTGGCGGCGAACGCGGCCCGCGGTCTCGGAAGAGATCCCAGTGAGCCGCGCCATCGGCCACGTCACGCTGGTCACGGCGGGGGCATCGCGCGGCGAGGTCGAGGCCATCCGAGCAGCAACCGGAGCCGGCGTCACGGTCTGGAACCGGCTCGACTCACCCGAACCCGGCATCCTCGCCGACGCAACCCAGCTCGTGGCGGCCCTGGAAGGCGTCGTCGGCGAGCACGTGCTTGTGGTGGTCGGCGCCGACGCCTCGATCGAGGTCATCCCCGTGGCCACCCGCGTACGAAGCGACGAGCGCTGACGACAAGGGCCCGCGACGTCGCGGTCTCGACTGGCAACCGGTAGCGGTCGGTGCGGACAGCCCGCACCGACCGCTACTCTGCGCCTGGGTCAGCCCGCTGGGTCCACCATCGCAACCGGCTCGCCCGTCTCCGCCTGCTCCGCGATGACGGCGCGCTCACGGGCGAGGTCCAAGGAGCGAGCAAGAACGATGTAGGCCACCGCGGATGCTGCGAGCCCAACGAATAGCGCCAGGTCTGCCCCTCCGAGCGCCTCGGCGATGGGCCCTACATACCAAGTGGTGACGACGAAGGGCACCATGGCCACGATGCCGATCGCATACGCCACGAGCGCACGCCATCCCCAACTGCCGTAGAGACCCGCCGGGGTGAAGATGTCGCGGATCGAGTAGTGCCCCTTCCTCACGAAGAAGTAGTCGACGAGGTTGACCGAGGTCCACGGCACGAGCACATAGAGCAAGATCACGAGGAAGCTGCCGAAGTTGTCGAGGAACTCGCCCGTACTCAGGAGCGACCCGATGAAGGCCGAGGCCGCGATCACACTGCTTGCCACCACGCGTGCCCTTCGGGTCGGCTTCAGTGGTCGTACGGAATCGACAATGGTGATCAGCTCGAGAGCCGCGGCATAGATGTTCACGGTGATGACAGCGATCAGCGCCGGCAGCGCCGCGAGCAGAAGCCAGTAGCCAGCTCCCGGCAGGATCGCGTCTGCGGCATCGCGGACGCCTTCGAGCGGCGCCGAGTTGGTGAAGAGTGCGGCGATGAACGCGCCGAGCCCCATGAGCCATGTCGCCCCGACGAATACCCCGCCGTAGGTGTAGAACACAGCACGTGCAGGCTTGGTGTCCGCAGGCAGGTAGCGCGAGTAGTCCGAGACGTATGGGGCCCAGCCGAGCGCATAGGCCGCCGCGCCACCAAACTGCACGAGGAAGCCGGTGAGGTTCGACCCCTCGAAGGAGAGCTGGGCTGCGTCGAGACGGAAGGTAGCCAGCGCGGCTACGGTGAACACTCCAAACGTCAGGAGGAAGAGCAGCGTGAGCCACTTCTGGGTCGTATGGATCCAGTGATATCCGAAGATCGCGAGCACGAGCGCCACGCCGCTGATGAGGAAGTACCACAGGCCGTCAGCCTCGACCCCAGTGGTCATGGTGAGAGCTTCCGCTCCAAGCATCTGGTTGAACATGTTGAAGCCGACGAGGCTGAACACCACGATCGCGCAGATGAAGATCACGCCCCGGTAGCCGAACTGCGCTCGGGATTGAATCATCTGCGGGAGACCCAACTGCGGCCCCTGCGCCGAGTGGAACGCCGTGAAGATTGTGCCAACAGCGACGCCCAGGATGATCGCCGTCACGGACGAGAGCAGTGTGGCACCGAGAGCCGCCCCGAGCATTCCAGTCGCGAGCGTCGTAACGTTCGCATTCGACATGAACCACAGCGGGAACAGCGACCACGGCTTTCCAGTGCGCTCGCTCATCGGTACCCAGTCGATGGATCGGGTTTCGATCGCGGCAGTGACCGGAGCCACTTGCTCAACCGACGGCATCTTCTCGTTCATCTCGCTCCTGCGGTGGACAATCGCGGCACACTTCTTCGTTGCGGCACGCGGTGTGTCTGGTCAGCCGCTCAAGCGAGCGGCTCTGAATGCCCGACCGTATTCGACTCGTACTGGTAGGCACAAGCCGATGCATTCCTATGGTTGCCAGTGGGTTTACCTATGCCGTTCCGAGGTGTGGTCAGGGACTGACCGCCTCTCCGGCTTGATGGGGAGCCAAGAGCATCGACGTTGCGAGACGGACAAGCTCTTCGGTCACGGGCGACAGCGTGGCATTGGCTCGCTTGACGAGGGCAATGGTGTCGTAGAGCGGCTCTTCCATCGGGGCCGTGTGCACTTCATCGGAGGGAAAGGCGGCACCGAGAGTAACTGCTTTGGAGACGATGGTGTCGCCGATCCCCCGGGCCACCAGCCCGAGTGCCGATTCAACGTTCTCGACTTCAATCAGAGGATCGAGCCGGAGTCCGTGAAGCTGCGCACGCTCCGCCAACTGGCGTCGGGTGGGATCGTTCCACCCGTAGTGAGCGTCGTACAAGATCAACTCGCGTTCCGCGATCCGCTCCATCGACATGGGCGCTGCACACCGACTCTTGTCAGCACTGACCCACAGCACCTCGTCGCGAAGCAGCGGCGTGACGTCGAGCCCATCATCGTTGATCGGGAGCACCACCAATCCGGCCTCGAGCTCACCCGAGCGAACGCCTTCGGCGACT
The DNA here is from genome assembly GCF_040536845.1 of Ruicaihuangia caeni. NCBI lineage: Bacteria > Bacillati > Actinomycetota > Actinomycetes > Micrococcales > Microbacteriaceae > Ruicaihuangia > Ruicaihuangia caeni. The sequence goes on along the minus strand of NZ_CP159582.1, from coordinate 1,953,926 downwards.
TCGAAGGAGTTCTGGCCGATGAGCCTCGTGCGCACGCCGGGATAGTCACGGTGGAAGCGTTCCGCGAGGTCAGCGAGGAAGTAGTACGCAGCGTTTCGGAGCACGCCGAGCGAGGCGACTCCGCCTGTGAGCCCGCGGAGCGCAAGCAGCGACTCGTGCGCGCCGTCCACCCCATCGACGACGCGCTGGGCCCACGGCAAGAGTTGCTCTCCGGCCGGGGTCAACACCAGACGTCGACCGCCTCGGGCGAACAGCATGAGACCCTGCTCCGTCTCGAGCTTCCGCACGAGTTCGGAGATCGTTGGCTGCGTTGCGCCCAATTCGCGCGCCGCCGCGGTGAACGAGCCGAGACGAGCAGCTAGGAAGAAGGCGCGAAGCTGGGCGATTGTCATAGGCTGATCCTATGAGATTCCAAGGTTGTGCTGGTCTTGTACGAGGTCTCCGCGGTACCTAGACTCACGGAATGCGCTACACACCCGCCGTCCTGCAGGCCCTCCAGGGGTCCTTCGTCCACCTGAAGACGCCTCGCGTCAGCGCGCCGGCAGCCCAGCGCGATCCGGCCGTCATCGCCAAGGTCTCGGAAATGCTGAGCACCATCGAACGTCAAGGCTTCGACGCCGTGCTCCGCTATGCCGCAGAACTGGACCGTTGGACCTCCCGGGACGTCGAACTGGAACCCGAGATCATCGCGTCCAGTGGAAGCCGGCTCCCGTCTGATCTTCGCGAGGCGATTGAGCTCGGCTCGCAGCGCACGCGCGACTTCGCTGCTCAGCAGCGCAGCGCTCTGACCGATTTCGAGACAGAACTCGCCCCGGGCTTGTTCGCGGGCGCGAGATACATACCAGTCAAGCGCGTCGGTGCCTACCTGCCAGCTGGCCGCTTTCCTCTGACCGCCAGCGCGTTCATGACCGTTGGCGTGGCGAAGACGGCCGGTGTTCCGACCGTGATCGCGTGCACCCCGCCACAACCGGACGGCTCCGCCAACGACGCGGTGCTCTACGCCGCTCACCTTTCAGGCGTCGATCGAGTGTTCGTCTTGGGAGGTGTACAGGCGCTCGCCGCAATGGCGTTCGGCCTGCTGGGTGATCTCCCAGTCGACATGCTGGTCGGCGCGGGCAACGCATATGTGGCTGAGGCGAAGCGACAGCTTTTCGGCACGGTCGCGATCGACCTCCTGGCTGGCCCATCAGAAGTCGCCGTGATCGCAGACGAGACTGCCGATGCGGCACTCGTGGCGGCTGACCTGCTGGGGCAGGCCGAGCACGGGCCGAACTCGCCGGCAGCCCTCATAACGACCTCTGAGTCACTCGGTCGCGAAGTCATCGCCGAGATCGACCGGCAGTTGTCCACACTCGCTACCGCTGATATCGCCGGAGCTGCGTGGCGCGACTACGGATCCGTCACTATCGCGAACAACCGTGAGATCGCTGCCACGCTGATGGATGACCTTGCTCCCGAGCACCTCGAGGTGCACACCTCGGACGACGACTGGTACCACGACCGTCTCTCGAACTATGGCTCGATCTTCCTCGGGCCATGGAGCACGGTTGCATACTCCGACAAGGGAATGGCCGGCACGAACCACGTGCTTCCCACCGCCGGCGGCGCGAAGCACAGCGCGGGTCTTTCCGTGTCGCGTTTCCTGAAGCCTTTGACGTACCAGCGCATCTCGCCCGAGGCGACGCACTTGCTCGCGCCCGCGGTGCGAACTATTTCGGATTCAGAAGGGATGGCCGCGCACAGCGCGACCGCCGCGATGCGTCTGCAACGCCTGCGCGAGCCGGCGTCGGTAGACCGATGACCGCCGACGTTTTGCCGAACGTGCGCGTTCGTTGCCATGAACTCGCCCCTCGGGTGGGCGACCTTCGGTCCAATCTGGCGATAATCGATGAGGCCATCGCCAGAGCTAGCGCGGCCGATGTCGACTTGCTTGTGCTCCCGGAGCTTGCGACGAGCGGCTACTACTTGCGAGATGCCGAAGAAGTGCACTCTGTCGCGATGACTGCGCATGACCCTGCGTTCGCGCGCTGGAGTGCAGCAGCAGGGAAGATGACCGTGGTCGTCGGTTTCGCCGAATCAGACGGCGAGACGATCTACAACTCCGCGGCCGTAGTGAACGGCGGCGGAGTATTGACGGTCTATCGCAAGACGCACCTCTGGGGTGTAGAGCACGAGTCCTTTACGCCCGGCAGTGCGCCACCACCGGTCGTCGACACAGCTTTCGGGAGGCTCGGCATCCTGATCTGCTACGACATGGAGTTCCCGGAGTTGCCCCGGATGCTGGCATTGCAGGGCGCCGACATCATCGCCGTGCCCACCAACTGGCCACCGGTACCTCGCCCAAACGGCGAGCACCCTCCCGAAGTGATCCAAGCAATGGCGTCAGCTCGCTCGTCTCGAGTCGCAATCGCGTGCTGCGACCGCAGCGGGGTCGAGCGGGGAAACGATTGGACCCGGGGCAGCACCGTGATCGGGGCCGACGGGTGGCCAGCGGGCGAACGGGTGTCGGACGACTGCATCGACGCCGAGATCGCGATCGATCGCGACCGCCGAATCAGCGACTACAACGATGCGCTGGGAGACAGACGCCCTCAGCTGTACCGACTCTGACACCAGTTATCGCCGCGTCGATCTCGCGGCGATGACTGTGGGACTAGCGGGCGTACGCCTCGTGCAGCGCGCGCACCTCGTCGGCGAATGCCGCGGCCGGGCCGGTCGTCGGCACACCAGGTGCGACCGCGCTGATCGGCAGCGCCGCGACGGGTGGGGGCGCAGCGCCGAGGGCCGCTCGCCACTCGCCAAGCTGGGCGGTACTCGTGGCGAAGACGATGCGGCCGAGTCCCACCCAGGCGTGAGCAGCGCTGCACATCGCGCAGTGCTCCCCCGACGTGTAGACGACGGCTGTCGCGCGTTGCTCGGGAGTCAGATTGGCCGCGGCCCACCGCGCGATCTCGAACTCCGGATGCCGTGTGCGATCGCCGCCCGAGATCCGGTTGCGGTCTTCGAAAAGCACTGCGCCTTCGGCATCCGTCAGCACCGAACCGAACGGCTCGTCACCGTACTCGAGCGCCTCCCGCGCCAGTTCGACACAGCGCGACAGCATCAGCGACTCGTGGTAGGAGACGTCGTCGAACTTGATATCAGGCATCCGCTGACCACCCCTCAAATTGATCGACGGGGGCAGCGATCACCACCCCCGTCGAATTCTCACTGTCGAACGAGCACGCGCCCATCGGAAGACCGAAGCGCCTAGAAGTCCCAGTCCTCGTCTTCGGTGTTCTCGGCCTTGCCGATGACGTACGACGAACCTGAGCCCGAGAAGAAGTCATGGTTCTCGTCGGCGTTCGGTGAGAGCGCCGAGAGGATCGCCGGGTTCACGTCGGTGACGGTCTTCGGGAACATCGGCTCGTAGCCGAGGTTCATGAGGGCCTTGTTCGCGTTGTAGTGCAGGAACTTCTTGACGTCTTCGGTGAGCCCGACCTCGTCGTACAGGTCTTGCGTGTACTTGACCTCGTTCTCGTACAGGTCGTACAGCAGGCTGAACGTGTAGTCCTTCAGCTCCTCACGCTTCGCCTCGTCGACCTGCTCGAGCCCGCGCTGGTATTTGTACCCGACGTAGTAGCCGTGCACGGCCTCGTCACGGATGATCAGGCGGATGAGGTCAGCCGTGTTCGTGAGCTTGGCGTGCGCCGACCAGTACATGGGCAGGTAGAAGCCCGAGTAGAACAGGAACGACTCGAGGATGGTCGAGGCGACCTTGCGCTTGTGCGGGTCATCGCCACGGTAGTAGTCCATGATGATGTTCGCCTTGCGCTGCAGCGCATCGTTCTCGAGCGACCAGCGGAACGCCGCGTCGATCTCAGGCGTCGACGCGAGGGTCGAGAAGATCGACGAGTAGCTCTTCGCGTGCACCGACTCCATGAAGGCGATGTTGGTGTACACCGCTTCCTCGTGAGGGGTCAATGCATCGGGAATGAGGCTGACCGCGCCGACGGTGCCCTGAATGGTGTCGAGCAGCGTCAGCCCGGTGAACACCCGCATGGTCATCTTCTTCTCGGCCTCGTTGAGCGTCGCCCACGACTGCACGTCGTTCGAGAGCGGCACCTTCTCGGGCAGCCAGAAGTTCGCCGTGAGGCGGTCCCACACCTCGAGGTCCTTGTCATCCTGGATGCGGTTCCAGTTGATCGCGTTGACGTGGCTGATCAGCCGCACCTTGCCCTGGTGAGCCGGGTCGTTGGCCGCCGCGTTGACCTTGTCAGTCATAGTCATGATCTGTCCTGTGTTCTCAGTACGTCTGGTTCAGTACGTCGTATCGGATGCGCCGTGATGGGCTGGTCGGATGCTGCAGCTCAGAGCATGCAGGAGACGCAGCCCTCCACCTCGGTGCCCTCGAGCGCCATCTGACGCATGCGGATGTAGTAGATCGTCTTGATGCCCTTGCGCCAGGCGTAGATCTGGGCCTTGTTGATGTCGCGCGTGGTCGCGGTGTCCTTGAAGAACAGCGTCAGCGACAGACCCTGATCGACATGCTGCGTGGCCGCGGCGTAGGTGTCGATGATCTTCTCGTAGCCGATCTCGTACGCGTCCTGGTAGTACTCCAGGTTGTCGTTCGTCATGAACGGCGCCGGGTAGTAGACGCGGCCGATCTTGCCTTCCTTGCGGATCTCGATCTTCGACGCGATCGGGTGGATCGACGAAGTCGAGTTGTTGATGTACGAGATGGAACCGGTCGGCGGCACGGCCTGCAGGTTCTGGTTGTAGATGCCGTACTGCTGGATCGACGCCTTCAGTTCACGCCAGTCGTCCTGCGTGGGAAGCTTCGCGCTCGAGTTCGCGAAGAGCTCACGCACGCGCTCCGTAGCCGGCTCCCAAACCTGGTCGATGTACTTGTCGAAGAACTCGCCGCTGGCATACTTCGAGTCCTCGAAGCCCTCGAACGCGACTCCCCGTTCCTTCGCGATGGTGTTCGACGCCTTCAGCGCGTGGAACAGCACCGTGTAGAAGTACATGTTCGTGAAGTCGATGCCCTCTTCCGAACCGTAGAAGATGCGCTCGCGCGCGAGGTAGCCGTGCAGGTTCATCTGGCCGAGCCCGATGGCGTGCGACTTGTCATTGCCGTCTTCGATCGACCGCACCGATGAGATGTGGCTCTGGTCCGACACCGCGGTCAGTCCGCGGATGGCGGTCTCGACCGTGCGGGCGAAGTCGGGCGAGTCCATCGACAGCGCGATGTTCATCGAGCCGAGGTTGCAGGAGATGTCCTTGCCGATCTGGTCATAGGACAGGTCGACGTTGTACGTGGTCGGCGAGTTGACCTGCAGGATCTCCGAGCACAGGTTCGACATGTTGATGCGACCCTTGATCGGGTTCGCACGGTTCACCGTGTCCTCGAACATGATGTACGGGTAACCGGACTCGAACTGGATCTCGGCGAGCGTCTGGAAGAAGTCGCGAGCGTTGATCTTCGTCTTCTTGATGCGCGCATCATCGACCATCTCGCGGTACTTCTCGGAAACCGAGATGTCGCCGAAGGGCACGCCGTACACCTTCTCGACGTCGTATGGCGAGAAGAGGTACATGTCTTCGTTGTTCTTCGCCAGCTCGAACGTGATGTCGGGGATCACCACACCCAGCGAGAGGGTCTTGATGCGGATCTTCTCGTCGGCGTTCTCGCGCTTCGTGTCGAGGAAGCGAAGGATGTCGGGGTGGTGCGCCGAGAGGTACACCGCGCCCGCGCCCTGTCGCGCACCGAGCTGGTTCGCGTAGCTGAACGAGTCTTCGAGCAGCTTCATGACGGGGATGATGCCGCTGGACTGGTTCTCGATCTGCTTGATCGGCGCACCCGCCTCGCGGATGTTCGAGAGCAGCAGCGCCACGCCGCCGCCGCGCTTCGACAGCTGCAGCGAGGAGTTGATGCCGCGGGCGATCGACTCCATGTTGTCTTCGATGCGCAGCAGGAAGCAGCTCACGAGCTCGCCGCGCTGCGCCTTGCCCGTGTTGAGGAAGGTCGGCGTGGCCGGCTGGAAGCGGCCCTCGATGATCTCGTCGACGAGGTTGTGCGCCATCTGCTCGTCGCCCTCTGCGAGGCCGAGAGCCGTCATGACGACGCGGTCTTCGAAGCGCTCGAGATAGCGCTTTCCGTCGAAGGTCTTCAGCGTGTACGAGGTGTAGTACTTGAACGCGCCGAGGAAGGTCTTGAACCGGAACTTCTTCGAGTACGCGAAGTCATAGAGCTTCTCGATGAACTCGAACGAGTAGCGGTCGAGCACCGCCTTCTCGTAGTACTCGTTCTCGACCAGGTAGTCGAGCTTCTCCTTGAGCGAGTGGAAGAAGACCGTGTTCTGGTTGACGTGCTGCAGGAAGTACTGCTTCGCCGCCTCCCGGTCCTTGTCGAACTGGATCTTGCCGTCGATGTCGTAGAGGTTGAGCATCGCGTTCAGCGCGTGGTAGTCGAGCCCATCGACCTTCGCGGGAGCGGACACTACCGGGAGGTCTGCAACTGCTGTTTCCAAAATTCATCCAATCCAGCGTTGACTGCGTCGATGTCGTCGGGGGTGCCGAACAACTCGACTCGGTACAGAAGCGGCACATGGCACTTCGCCGCGACGATGTCACCGGCAAGGCAGAAGGCTGCTCCGAAGTTGGTGTTGCCGGCGGCGATCACGCCGCGAATCAGTGACCGGTTGTGCTCATCGTTGAGGAATCTGATCACCTGTTTGGGAACCGCGCCGCGCTGGTGCCCTCCGCCATAGGTCGGAAGCACGAGCACATAGGGCTCGGTCACCGTGAGCGGCTCATCAGAAGGCATGAGGGGGATGCGCACGGCATCCCGCCCCAGTGCCCTGACGAATCGCTCGGTGTTGCCTGAGACGCTTGAGAAGTAGACCAGCTCGGCCAACTCGTGCGCCCTTTTCGCGTTATGCCAGGCGAGCGGCCAGCTCGTTGATCTTGTCGGGGCGGAAGCCTGACCAGTGGTCGTCTTCGGTGATGACCACGGGAGCCTGCATGTAGCCGAGCGACTTCACCGCTTCGAGGGCGTGCTCGTCGGTCGAGACGTCGAGCACTTCATACTCGATGCCCTTGCTGTCGAGCGCACGGTATGTTGCAGTGCACTGCACGCACGACGGCTTGGTGTAGACGGTGATCGCCATTCGTTTCTCCCCTTGTTGTTTCAACGACTCTGCGTTTCTGCGGTCTGCGTGGGCCTTCTCGGCCTGCCCCTGCTGATGCTCGTAGCGGAGCATCTCCCCCGGTTTTCGTGTGATTCCGAGCCGGCCCGCATAGGGCCCTCTCGACGTAATCAATACTACATGTAGTGGCTCTCATTTGAGCCCATCACTACATGCAGTAATTACAACTATGTGATTATGCACAGCTTGTCCACAGGCCTCTGAACAGGAAACGCCGCGTTTCCCCCACCTTTCTCCCCACATCCTGTGGGGAACCACCGACATCTCGATGTCCTGCGTGAAGAAGCCGACGGATCGCGGCTCAGAGGTCTGCGAATCTGCCCCTCCGGCGTGTCGCGTTCCGCTTCTAGACTGAGCAATCGTGAGCTATCGCGAAGTGTTGAGCACGCCGGGAGTGGCCCGGCTGATCGCCTCGCAGCTCACAGCGCGCTTCCCAGCAGGAATGATCGCGCTCGCCTATCTGCTGCACGTCGAGCGCGTGCACGACTCGTACGGTGCAGCCGGCCTGGTGCTGGCCGCGACGAGTGTCGGCCAGGCGATCGCGGGTCCGCTCACGAGCCGCTGGATGGGGCGATGGGGCATCCGTCCCGTCGTCGCCCTCACCATGGTGGTCTCGCTCGCCTCATATCTCGTGATCGCCCTGATGGTGCTGCCAGTCACGGCGTACATGCTGGTCGGGTTCATCGGCGGCCTCAGCACTCCCCCGATCCAATCCGCGGTGCGCACCATCTACCCGAAGATGGTGAACTCGAGGCAACTGACGCCACTGTTCTCGCTCGACGCCTCGGCGCAGGAGATCATCTGGGTCATCGGTCCTGTCGTCACCACGTTCATCGCGGTGCAGGTGTCGACCGTTGTGGCGATTCTGGTCGCGGGGGTGTTCCTGGTCGGCGGCACGATCTGGTTCCTCACCTCACCGGTCGTCGGTCGAGTGCGGATTCCGCGAGCCCGCCGGGCCATCGGCAAGGTGCTCGCGAGACGGCCCGTGCTGCTCTCGACCATCGTCGGCTTCCTGCTCATCGCTTCGGCGGCGGGCGTCGAAGCCGGCGTGGTGGCGGTATACGGCCATGGTGGCCCGCAAGCGGGCATCATTCTGGCGATCTGGTCGATCGGCTCTGTCTTCGGCGGCTTGGCATTCGGGCACTTGCCCATCGGGCCGTGGGCGCTCGCCAGGCGCATGCTGCTGGTGTTCGTCGGTGTGGCCCTTGCCGCGCTCATTCTCGACTTCTGGTGGCTGGCGGTCATGCTGCTCATCTCGGGCTTCGGCATGGCGCCTGCCCTCGCGGTGATGTTCGCCATCGTGTCGTCGAGCGTGAAGTTCAGCGACACCGCCGAGGCGTACGGCTGGGTCGGCACCGGCCAGCTCATCGGGGCGGCGATCGGCTCTGCGTTCGCCGGGTTCATGATCGATGCGCAAGGCCCTCAGGGAGCGTTCATCGTCGGCGCAGCGTTCGCCCTGCTCGGGGTGCTCTTCCCGGTGATCTTCGTGCGCTGGCACCCGGACCTCCGTGGCAGGGATGCCGGTCCGATCCCGGACACTGAGCCGGTGCCGGTCCAGCCCAGTTGAACGGACGCCGTTCCCCGCTGTGATGATCGCGGCCCGAGTGGCGCGTCTGGCGATCAGCCGATCGCCGTGGCGACGACCCGCGCCATGCGCTTTCGGATGACGTGGTCGACCGCGTCGACGCGATGCGTCTCGACATGGCGCATCTGCTCGACGATACGGAGCCCGGCGGGCGTGAGGAATGGGTCGAGCGTGCCGTACACGATATGGATGGGTGCATCCACGGCGGCGATGTCGGCCACTGCGGTCTGCGATTCGATCACGTGCTCGAGCGAGCGCACGAACGCGGTCCAGTTCTGCTCAGTCACTTCGAGCACGTTCTTGATCGGCGTGAGCCGGCCGAGCGCTGCCGCCGCACGCATGGTGAACTGCTTGTTCGTGCGAAGGAACTCGTACGCACGCATGTAGCCGCCCATCGCTGCCCGCTCGAGCGGGTCGGGCACGGCATCCGGGGTCAAGTAGATCGGCGGAGCGACCAGCACCAGACGCGACACATTCCGCTTCCGCGTCGCGGCGTACCTTGCAGCGATGAGGCAGCCGAGCGAGTGGCCGACCAAGACGAACGGCTCATCCAACTGCAGCTCACGAATCGTGCGATCGAGGGAGGCGACGTGCTCCTCGATCGTGTACTGGGCGTCTGCAGGTGCGGGCGAACCGCCGAACCCCAGCAAGTCGATGCTGATGACCCGATGGTCGTCAGCGATGAGGGGCACGACGAATTCGAAGGTGACCGACGACGACGCGATGCCGTGCACCAGGATCACCGGCGGACCGGTGCCGCGATCGCCCGCGACATGCAGGAGCGGCGCCCTCCGCTGCAGCATCCAGTGGGCGAACAAGCTCATGTCCGCACAGTATCGCAGGGGTCCGACGCGCCCGAGCGGCAGGTGACGACGAACCGCCGCCCCGGAACGTTGGGTGGTGGCACACCGCACCGCGCCTCTACCGTGGCGGTATGAGAAGAACCGCTGCTGCAGCGGCGCTGCTCTTCGCAGCGCTCACCCTGACAGCCTGCACAGCGCCGTCAGGCACGGTGGCCCCGACCGACATGGAGGCCCCGGTTCCCTCCGCTCCTGACTTCGTCGGGGAAGACGGCCGCGGCGAGGCCGGTTCAGACTCCGACGCGCCGGCGAAACCGGCACCCGACGCGGCCGACCGCGAGGTCATCACGACAGGAACCATGACAGTGGTCGTCGAAGACCCCGACCGCGCGGCATCCGACGCCACTGACATCGTCACGGATGCCGGAGGCCGCATCGACGCGCGAACCGAACGCGCCGCGGTGCCCGGCTCACCGGCGAGCGCGACACTGAGCCTTCGGGTTCCGGCCTCGAAGCTCGATGCGGTGCTCGACGACCTCAAATCGCTCGGCGAGGCGCGCGAAGTTTCGCTGTCGAGCGAAGACGTGACGCTCGTGACACGCGATCTCGACGCGCGCATCACCGCCCTCGAGGCATCTGTCGACCGGCTGCTCGCGATGCTCGAGCGCACGACCGACACGAAGACGCTCATCGAGGTGGAGACCGCGCTGTCGCAGCGGCAGTCGGAACTCGAGAGCATGCAGGCGCAGCGGCGGTACTACAGCGATCAGGTGTCGCTCTCGACCATACGACTCTCGTTGATCGCACCATCGGAGTCGGATCCGACCCGACCTGACGATTTCTGGTCGGGTCTCATGACCGGATGGAACGCGCTGGTCGCATTCTTCTCGGCGGCTCTTGTCGCCCTTGGCGTCGCCCTGCCGTGGCTACTGCTCATCGCGCTGATCGCGCTCATCGTGCTGCTCGTGGTGCGCTCGGCAATCAGACGGGACCGCAGCGCGGGTGCGCAGGATGCTGTCGCGCAGCGCGCCGACCCGCGGGCGCCGGCGCCGCACGAGGCGTCCGCCGATTCCGAACCCGAGTCGCGCGCGGGCGAGTGAGGCGGTCGGCATCCGCCCCTCGACCCGCTGAGCAGGACGCACTGGCCAGCACGACTGCGACGAGCAGCGCCGCCGATACGATTGGCGATCGGGACCTACGCTCGGGGTCCGCACTGCTGCTTCCTCGTCGATAGGCACACCCATCTCTCGCTCTGCCCGCACGCACCTCATGGATCTCGCGCCGCTGCGAGAGAGCCCGGCGTTCGCGCGCCTGTGGGTGGGGAATGCGATCGCGGGCATCGGCAGCCAGATGACGGTCGTGGCGGTCGGCCTGCACATCTACGAGTTGACCGGGTCGACGTTCGCCGTGGGCATGGTCGGCACGGTGGCGCTCGTGCCGATGATCATCGCGGGTCTCTACGGCGGCATGCTCGCCGATGCGATGGATCGGCGACGTCTCGCGCTCATCGGCGCGATCGTCGCGTGGCTCTCGACCGCCGGCATCGCCGCCGCCGCGTGGCTCGAGACCACTGAGATCTGGCCGTTCTACGTGCTCACCGCACTCACGTCCGTGGCCGCAACGGTCATTGGAACGGTTCGCCAGGCGATCCTTCCGCGGCTGCTGCCCGCGCGCCTGCTCCCCGCAGCATCCGCGCTGCAGGGCGCATCGTTCGGGGTGATGGTGACTGTCGGCCCGGCGCTCGCGGGTGTGCTGGTGGCCACCGCAGGCTTCGCCTGGACCTACACCGTCGACGTGCTGCTCTTCACTGCGGCCTTCGCAGGAATCGTGACGTTGCCCGCGGTCGTGCCCGAGGGCGCGAGGCACAAGCCCGGGCTCGAGTCGATCCGCGAGGGGCTGCGCTTCCTGCGGCATGCACCGAACATCCGCATGTCGTTCATCGTCGACATCATCGCCATGACGTTCGGCCGACCCCACGCGCTGTTCCCTGCGGTGGGGGTGCTCGCCATCGGCGGAGGAGCGGTCACGGTCGGGGTGCTCACCGCAGCCGGGGCCGTGGGCGCGCTGCTGTCGAGCCTCGTCTCCGGCCGGCTGGGGACGATCCGCCGCCATGGCATCGCGATCGGGTGGGCGATCACCGGATACGGCACGAGCATCGCGGGGTTCGGCGTCGTCGTCGCGATCGCGGTGATGCAGGGCGGTGCGCCCCGCGGCGGAGGAGTCGACGCGACCGCGCTGGTCGCGGCATCCGTGATGATGGCCCTGTCGGGAGCGACTGACAACGTCAGCGCGATCTTCCGCACGACGATGCTGCAGACCGCCGTGCCCGACAACATGCGGGGCCGGCTCCAGGGCATCTTCACGGTGGTCGTCGCCGGCGGCCCCCGCGTAGGCGATCTGTACATCGGCGTGTTGACCGCTCTCACCGTGCTGTGGTTCCCACCGCTGCTCGGCGGCCTCCTGATCATCGCGCTGATCGCCCTCGCGATGCGACTGCAGCCGACGTTCCGGCACTACGACGCCGTCGACCCTCGCCCCTGAGCCGGAGGCACTCGCAAGCACGTCGGATGCGGCAAACTCCCGGCATCCTCCCCTGGAAAACCCCTAGCCCCCAACGGATGGTGGATTGATACCCATCCACAGGACTGAGGGAGAACATCGTGGCGTCGATCATCGAACACGAACCGCCGTACACCGTGGGGTACTTCGTGGGAAGCCTGTCGAGCACGTCGATCAATCGGCGGCTCTCGAGAGCACTCTTCAAGGTGGCGCCACCGGAGCTCGAGTTCCACGAGATCCCGATTCGCGAACTGCCGTTGTACAGCCAGGACTACGACCCCGACTACCCTCCGGTGGCTCGCGAGTTCAAGCAGGCCATCTCGAAGTCAGACGCGATCCTCTTCGTCACGCCCGAGTACAACCGCGCGATTCCGGGCGGCCTGAAGAATGCCATCGACTGGGCGAGCCGGCCGTGGGGCGAGAACGCTCTGGCGCGCAAGCCGTCGGCCGTCATCGGCGCGTCTCCCGGCCTCATCGGAACCGCTGTGGCGCAGCAGAACCTGAAGAGCGTGCTGTCGTTCTGCGATTCGCCGCAGATGAACGCGCCTGAGGCGTACATTCACATGACCGAGGGGCTGATCACCGACGACGGCGAGATCACGAACGAGGGCACCGAGGCATTCCTCAGGGGGTTCATGGAGTCGTTCTACGATTTCATCGTGCGCGTACTGACCGTTGTGCCGCGCGGTTGAGGGCGGGCGTTCGAGCAGGCCAGCGCCGTCACGTCGCGCAGCGCCCGTTACGGTGATGCGGTGAGCGATTCGAGCGCGATACTCCCGGATGCCGCCGACCGGCGCAGCAACTACGAACGGATGCTGGCCGGCGATCACTACATCGCCGACGAGCCGGCGTTCGCGGAGGCCACGCAGCGGGCGATCACCCTCACGAGGCGCTACGCGGAGGAGTTCGTGTCGGATGCCGTGCGAGCAAGGGAGACGCTCGCGTCGCTGCTCGGTGCACTCGGCGAGGGGGCCCAGATCCGGCCGCCGCTGTATGTGGACTACGGCAGCAGGCTCTTCGTGGGTGCCGGCACCTTCGCGAACTACAACCTCACCGCGCTCGATGTGGCGCCGATCACCATCGGCGAGCGGTGTCAGCTCGGTCCGAGCGTGCAGTTGCTGACGCCCACGCATCCGCTCGACCCGGCGGTGCGCGCCGCCGGGTGGGAATCGGCCGAGCCGATCACCATCGGGGACAACGTCTGGATCGGGGGCGGCGCGATCGTGCTGGCCGGCGTCACGATCGGCGACAACTCGGTGATCGGTGCGGGGTCGGTGGTCACGCGCGACATTCCTGCGAACGTCGTCGCTGTAGGAAGCCCAGCTCGAGTGGTGCGGTCGCTCTAGGCGCTCACTGATTGGGCTGTGACGCCTTGCACTGAGTGCGTGTTGAGCGCGGCGTTCTGAGTACGGCGTGCTGGGCGCCGGCGCTCTGAGCCCGACCAGGCAGCACCGCCGACGTCACCCCTGCGCCGCGTGGCGCGCGAACGGGTCGCGCTTGGCATCCGAGCGGCGCCGCACCTCGCGCTTCAGCTTCGCGAGATCCTCGTCGACCAGGCGTCGAACTCGGGCGGGGCGCTCCGCTTCGTAGTCGTCGTTCCACGCCACGATCCCCGCCACTGAGTCGAGCACGGTGTTCAGTGCGGCCCGCACGTCGCGCCAAGCGTCGGCCCTCGCCTGCTCGATCACGTCGCGAAGCGCTTCCTCGTCGTCGGCGCGTTCCCGCAGTGTCTCGGCGAGCTTGCGCGACGATCGCGCGCGGAGCGCGAGCGGCCGCACGTCATCGACGCGATAGTCGTGCGCGTGGCGCGCGTCGCCCTCGCGAAGCTTCGCCTTGCTGACCGCCTCTTCGATGCGGTCGGCCGCGAACTCCGACTCACTCGCCATCTCGAGATACTGCTCGCGCGCGACCGGCAGGAACCGATCGATATCGAAGTGGTCGCCGCCCTGGATCGTGTCGACGATGATGCGGTTCTTGACCGCCATGCGGGTTGCGTACTCGGCCAGGAGCAAGCCGTCCTCGAACGCCGTCTCGAGGGTGGGAAGCTCGGGCTCGGGCAGATTCCGGGTGTCATAGGGCTTGAACAGCCGGTTGCGCTTCAACCGCCGACGCCACGGGAACCAGGCCACCGCCACTCCCTTCTGCTCACGATCCCTCCCATTGTCGCGCGGATCTCGGATGACGGCATGCAGCCTCGCGCGGCATGGATGTCGGCACGCCGCATCCCACGATTCGCGAGGCTGATCGCCGCGGGAGCGCATGGCGGACAATGGACGCATGGCCGGGTGGACGTTGCGAGGAGGCGTGGGCGCCCACGTCGACACCGAGATCGAAGTGCGCCGAAGCCGATTCATCACGCGGCTGGAGCGCGTCGACACCGAGGAAGCCGCCCGCGACGCGATCCAGCGGGTGCGAAAGCGCTACCCCGATGCAAGACACCACTGCACCGCGTTCGTGGTCGGTGCCGACCAGACCAACCAGGTGCGACGCTCCAACGACGACGGCGAGCCGTCGGGCACGGCAGGAGCGCCGATGCTCGACACGCTCACCGGCGCCGCGCTGGTCGACTGCGTCGCCGTGGTCACACGGTACTTCGGCGGCGTGCTCCTGGGCACGGGCGGCCTGACACGGGCGTACTCGGATGCCGTGAGCTCAGCCATCGAACAGGCGAGCACCGCGCCGGGCTTCGTGCGGCGAGTGCTGCGCTCGCGCTTCGCACTGGAACTGCCTCACGCCGATGCCGGACGGGTCGAAGCGGAGTTGCGCTCCCGCGACATCGACGTGCTGGGCGCGCAGTATGGAGCCGCAGTCACGCTGAGCCTTGCGGGAGACGAGGACGAGCTCGCCTCGCTGGTGGCGGCCGCGACGGGCGGCGGCGGCATCCTCGTTCCTCAAGGGAACGAATGGGTCGACGAAGAGGGTGGAGATTGAGGCTTGCGCATCACAGGCTAATGGCATTAGCCTCTGGGCTATGACCAACACTCCAGCCCTGCAGCGACTCGAAACGGCCGGCGGCAGCATCGCGTATCAAGTCGAGGGCGAAGGCCCCCTCGTCGTGTGCGTGCCAGGCATGGCCGACCTGCGCTCGAGCTACCGCCACCTCACGCCTCAATTGGTCGCGGCCGGCTACCGGGTCGCGACCGTCGACCTCAGGGGGCACGGTGACAGCGACACCACCTTCGAGAGCTACGACGACGAGGCGAACGCGGCAGACGTGGCCGCACTCATCGACCGGCTCGGCGGGCCCGCCCTCATCGTCGGCAACTCCATGGGCGCGGCGATCGGTGCACTCGTGGCTGCTCAGCGCCCCGAGTCGGTCTCGGCGCTCGCCCTGCTGGGACCGTTCGTGCGCGATGGCAAGGTGAGCGCAGCCACCAAGGCGGTCATGCGGTTCTTCACCCGCCCTTCCTTCGTCGCAGCCACCTGGAAGAGTTACTACCCCAAGCTCAA
This sequence comes from Ruicaihuangia caeni, assembly GCF_040536845.1. Taxonomy (NCBI): domain Bacteria; kingdom Bacillati; phylum Actinomycetota; class Actinomycetes; order Micrococcales; family Microbacteriaceae; genus Ruicaihuangia; species Ruicaihuangia caeni. The sequence continues at coordinate 1,938,342 of NZ_CP159582.1, read as the reverse complement.
CGCCGGCGCGAAGCCGAGCGACTTCGCCACCTACGCGGCGGCGGTGATCAACGGCATCCGTCGTCCTGGTCATGCCCGGGCGATCTCGCAGACCATGCTCACGAGTCACGCACCGGCCGAGGCGGCGCTCCCCCGGGTCAAGACGCCGACGCTCGTCGTCATGGGAGACCTCGACCCTGATTTCGCCTCCCCGCACGAAGAGGCCACGTGGGTCGCCGACGCCCTGCGCGGAGACGTCGCCATGATCCCGGATGCCGGCCACTACCCGCACTCACAGCGCCCCGACCTCGTGGGGCCACTGCTCGTCGAGTTCGCAAATCGCGTCACCGACCATGCCTAGGGCGGGACTCACCCGGCAACGCGTCGTCGACGCTGCCCAAGATCTGGCCGACGAACTGGGCCTCGAGCGCATCACCCTTGCCGCGCTTGCCGCGCGCCTCTCGGTGCGAGTCCCCAGCCTGTACAAGCACGTCGACGGGCTCGACGCACTGCACCGCGCCATCGAGGCGCAGGCGAAGGGCCAACTCGCCGACGCACTGTCTGCCTCCGCGGTCGGGGTGGCGCGTGGTGATGCGCTGCGCGCCCTCGCCAACGCGTACCGCAACTGGGCGCGCCGGCATCCCGGCCGGTACTCGGCGACACTGCGCGCTGCAGACGCCGATGACGCCGCAGCCGTCGACGCGGGCGCGCGCGCCGTCGAGATCGTGATCGGCGCGCTCAGCGGGTACGGGCTCACGGGCGACGACGCGATCGACGCCGTTCGCGCGGTGCGGGCTTCTCTGCACGGCTTCGTCGCCCTCGAAGCGGCCGGTGGATTCGGGATGCCGCACGACGTCGACCGCAGCTTCGAACGGCTCGTCGCGGGGCTCGACGACATGCTCGACCAGTGGGGTGCGCGAGCGAGCCGCTAGGACGAGCGCGAGTGAGGGTACGCGGCGCGTGCGCCCGGGTCCGCTCGACGACCGCGCTCTGCGCCGCGCCCTCAGCTGCCGCGTGCCGAGCGGCTCAGCCGATGGTGGTAACGTAGATCTCCGTTCAAGGGCCTATGGCGCAGTTGGTAGCGCGCCTCGTTCGCAACGAGGAGGTCAGGGGTTCGAATCCCCTTAGGTCCACCGTGTGATGAGTCGGGACATAGGTCTCGGCTGAGTCGCGACATGTGTCACGTTCAAGAGCCCGGCCATCGTCCGGGCTCTTGTTGTCAGGTCTTCAGTTGTGAGGGATTCAGGCTCGCGCAGTCAGCGGTTCCTCGGCATCGCTTCCCTGCCTGGATACGGCGGGCGCTTCGATGCGGCGCTGCACCTGCTCGTGCGGATGGCGCTTCGGAAACAAGAACCGGACCAGCGCATAGCCGAGCAGACCCCCGAGGAACTGGGCGCCGATGAAACCGGGGGCGGAGGCCGGCGCGATCCCCGCGAACGTGTCGGTGAACATCCGGCCGACGGTGATGGCGGGATTGGCGAAGCTGGTCGAACTCGTGAAGAAATAGGCGGCGCCGATGTACGCCGCCACCGCGGGAGCGGTGAACGCCGACTTCCCGGAACGAGCCAGCGCGAAGATCACCATCACGAGACCCGCCGTGGCGACGACTTCGGCGAGGAAGTGGGCTTCAGTGAGCCGGTCGTTGCCACTCCACGCGATGGCCGACCTTTCGAACATGGCGTTCGCGAGAATCGCCCCGGCGATGCAACCCGCTGTCTGCGCCGGGATGTACGCAAGAGTGTCGCGCCACGGCCTGAGCCCGAACGCCGTGTCGGCGAGCGAGACGACAGGATTGAAGTGCGCTCCACTCACCCCAGCGAACACCGATATCAGCACGAACAGCCCCAGCGCCGTGGCCAGCGCGTTCTCAAGCAGTTGCAGCCCGGCATCCGCCGGCGACAGCGTCTGCGCAGCGATGCCGGAACCGACCACGATCGCAGTGAGCAGCGCGCTCCCGAGGAACTCTGAAGACAGTCGACGGAGCAGCGCCACCGTCACGCGTTGACCAGCAACCGCGAGATCGAGTCGAGGGCCCCCGGAACGAGACGGTAGTAAGCCCATGTGCCGCGTTGGCTGCGGGTCAGATACCCGGCATCCGTGAGCACCTTCAAGTGGTGTGACACCGTCGGCTGGCTGAGGCCGAGCGGTTCGGTGAGGTCGCAGACGCACGCTTCGGAGTCCTTCGAAGCGGCGACCATTGAGATCAGCCGCAGACGGGCAGGATCTGCAAGCGCTTTCAACGATCGCGCGAGGTCCTCGGCCTGCTCCGCGCTCAACGTCTCGCGAGTCAGCGGAGCGCAGCAGGCGACGACATCGATCACGGGAAGGAGATTCTGAACGGCCACGTGAAAATGTTAGCTCATGCATTGACAGACGTCGATATAGCGTTGGATACTCGGAGCATCGATCACCGTCGATGGAGAGGATGCCCCGATGTTCGGGATCAACGCGGATGCTTGGATCGCAATCCACCGCCAGGAGCACGCGCAACTCGTTGCCAGCTCCTTAGCGCGACAGATCAAGAGGAATCGCCGCAAGCCGAGAGTGGTCATCACACGCTCGCCGGCGCCTCTGACCGCCCCCGCTCCGGCTTGTTGCTGAGAGCGGCGCCTACGTGCGTCGCTCCGATCGCCGGACTGGCTCGGTGCCCCGAACCGCGCTCGGTTCTGCGCCCAGACCGCAAGATGAACGGTGCATGAACTCCGCTCCTGTTCCGCCGACGCTCCATAGACGGCCGTCTATGCTTCTGGGGTCGAGTGAGACGAGGACGAGATGACTGACAGACCTACCGTGCTATTCGTCTGCGTGCACAACGCCGGCCGGTCGCAGATGGCCGCCGGGTACATGCGCGAGCTCTCAAACGGGAGGGTGGAAGTGCTGTCGGCCGGGTCTGAGCCGAAGGAGCAGCTCAACCCGGTAGCGGTGGAGGCCATGGCGGAAGAGGGCATCGACATCGCGAACAACTCGCCCAAGATCCTCACCACCGAGGCAGTTCTGGATTCCGACGTCGTCATCACCATGGGTTGCGGCGACACTTGCCCGATCTTCCCCGGCAAGCGCTACGAGGACTGGGACCTGACCGACCCTGCCGGCAAGGACATCGCGATCGTCCGTCAAGTGCGCGACGACATCAAGCAGCGAGTTCAGCAGCTTCTGTCGGAGCTCCTGCCCAGCGGCGTCTAGGAGACGGCAGGGGTTCCTGGGCGCGGCCGCATCTGCCAGGGCTCAGCGCGCGGCGAGGCACTCGTGCGGATACTCCTCGATCACCCGTCCGCATGCGGGGCAGACGAGATCGAGCCAGCACGCCGGGTCGCCGGCATCCGTCTCGTATTCGGCATCGCTGCCCATACGGCAACGGTACGCCGACCTTCGACGCGTGAGAACTGCGTGCGGCGTCAGCCGGCCGACGCGCGACGTCGACGGAGCGCCGCGTCGATGTCGGTGACCGGGCGCTCGATGTCATCGATCACGCCCATGCGCGCGAATCGGCTGCGGGCCGCATCGTTGATCGGCACGACTTCGGGCTCGGCGTGCGCCGCGACGAGGTCGGCCTGGCGCTGCTCCGCCTCGGCGCGCACTTGCGCCTCGACCTCGGCCTGCACGGCGGCACGCACTTCGGCCTTCACCTCGGCCACGAGGTCGCGCTCCGCCATGGCGGGGGTCTCGACCTGGGGCTTCGAGAGGTATAGGGGCTTCGGCAGCGGCACGGGGGTCCACTCGCGGGCGGGGCGAAGCGACTCGTCGACCGATTCCTCGCCCGCGTCGTAGACGCGCGGGGCGGGACGGTCGCCGAACGCGGCCTGCGTCGAACGGGCCCGGGCTGTGCGAGCCCGGTTCACCGCGGTGAGGCGGGAATGCGCCGCCATTCCTCCGAGGAATACACCGGTCGAGACCGCGAGCACCAGGAGCGCACCGGCCGAGAGGGTACCGGCAGCGGCAGCGCTGACACTCTGCGCGCCACCGACGACCAGCGACACAAGCATCACCAGCGAGACCACGGCTCGCGTCGCACGCGAACGGCGGCGCGCCGCGGATGCGGCGGCATCCGGCTGCAATGAGGAGAGCGTTCGCGCGGCAGCCGCCGCCGCTTCGGCCTCGCGCGCCTTCGCAAGCTCACGCCGCTGCTTCTCGAGGCGACGAAGTTGGCGCTCCTGTTCAGCGATGTCGCGAAGCTGCGCCTCGGTGTGCACCTGCGCCGGAGTCTCAGCGGTCTCGGCCATCACTCGAAGGGTCTGCTGAAGGCGCACCGCGTTCCGCTCGGTTGCGAGATACTCGCGCCGGCGCACCCAACTCGGCATGAGATACACGAGCCACAGCACCGCCGCGATGGCGAGCATGACGGCTGTGCCGAAGCCGGTCTGGTCCATGCGCCTACGCTACGACCAGCCCGCCCCGAGAAGGTGACGGCACGCGGGAACCGAGGATAGTTCGCCGCCGTTCCGCAGCCTGTCAGAGGCCGCGAGGCAGTGGCGTCGCCGCCGCGGCGCGATCTGCTTCTGGGACTGCCGAGGCGTCGGCCGGCGCACGATCCTCGCGCCAGCGGCGCAGCACACCCGAGGGCACTTCTTCGGCCGTGAGCGCGAAGCAGAAGTGGTCACGCCAATCGCCGTCGATGTGGATATAGCGCCGCCGCAACCCCTCATAGCGGAACCCGAGCTTGTCGACCACCCGCAGGCTCGCGGCGTTCTCGGGCCGGATGCAGATCTCCATCCGGTGGATGCCCGAGGCGAAGCAATGATCCGTGGCCAGAGCCACCGCGGTGGGAGTGATGCCGCGGCCCGCGACTCGCTCTGCGACCCAGTAGCCGATCGTCGCGGTCGACAGCGACCCGTAGGTGATCTGCGACACGTTCAGCTGCCCGACGACCTCGCCCCGGTACTCAACCACGAATGGCAGTCCCGAGCCGGCCCGCGCGTTCGACAGCAGCGATCGGATGCCGGCACGCGCGTCGACGACCGTGCCACCGCCGGGCGTGCTCGCCTCCCACTTGCGCAGCCAGTGCCGGTTCGCCCGCAACTCGCGCTCGAGCACCCGCGCGTCACGCAAGCGGATCTGCCGGATGGTGATGTCTCCGTCGCTCAACGTCGGCGCCAGGGGCGGCATCACGGCCATCGTGCCCGGTTCCCTCCGTCACTCGAAGCCTGCGTCGGCGGTCACCGCCGCACGGGTCTGGCGGCGGTGACCGCGTTCGGCGAATCCTGGTGGTCGAAGCCTAATCCGTGAGCGCCGCTTCGACCGAGGACTGGTCGGCTTCGTCGGCGCTGATCGGCGAAGCCGCGGCACCCCCGGCATCCGGCCGTGATCCACCGTTCCGTTGCACGGGGATCGCGCCGGTGTGGGTCGAGAGCCGCTGCACCGGGATGGCACCGGTCTGCGAGGAGACCGGCTCGGTGACGCGGTCGCCGATTCGTCCCGTGAACTCCTTGAGCCACGAGCGGAACTCACCGCCGAGATCATCGCGGTCGGCGGCGAGCTGCACGATCGCCTTGATGTAGTCGAGCTTGTCGCCCGTGTCGTAGCGACGGCCCCTGAAGACGACGCCGTAGACGCCGCCGGTCCAATCCGGCGCGGTCGACATGGCCTGGAGAGCATCGGTCAATTGGATCTCGCCGCCCTTGCCGGCAGGAGTCTGCTCGAGCACGTCGAAGACCTCTGGGCGAAGCACATAGCGTCCGATCACAGCGAGGTTCGACGGCGCTGTACCGGCCGGGGGCTTCTCGACGAGCCCCGTGATGCGCACGACGTCATCGGCGTCGCTCGGCTCGACGGTCGCGACGCCGTACATGTGCGCCACCGATGGGTCGACCTCGAGCAGCGCCACCACGGTGGCGTGCTTCTCCGCCGCCACCTCGATCATGCGACTCAGCAGCACGTCGCGAGGGTCGATGATGTCGTCGCCGAGGAGCACGGCGAACATCTCGCGACCGACGTGCATCTTCGCCCGCAGCACCGCGTGACCAAGCCCCAGCGGGTCGCCCTGACGCACGTAGTGCATATCAGCGAGGTGACTCGCCCATTCGACCTGAGCCAGGCGCTCAGTGTCGCCCTTGTGCTGAAGGCGCGCCTCGAGCTCTCCCTGACGGTCGAAGTGGTTCTCGAGCGCGTTCTTGTTGCGGCCCGTGATCATGAGCACATCGTGGAGTCCGGCAGAAACCGCTTCCTCGACCACGTACTGGATCGCGGGCTTGTCGACGACGGGCAGCATCTCCTTGGGCATGGCCTTGGTGGCGGGCAGGAATCGCGTGCCCAGGCCGGCGGCGGGGATCACGGCTTTCGTTATCTGGAACACCATGCGGTACAGGGTATAGGGGGTGCCGCGAATAGACTCGGGTTCATGTCGCAAGATCCGAGTCACGCGAAGCGCGCACTCCGGGCCGAGCTGCGTGAGCGGCGTCGAATCATGACCGCCCGCGAACGCGAGCAGGCGACCGCTGGGATCACTCGGAACCTCATCGACCTGAGCACCCGGCTCGGCGTGAAGCACGCGTCGGCCTATCTCTCGGCATCCGACGAGCCCGACACGAGGCCGTTTCTGCGGTGGGCGTCGGAGCACGGCATCCGCGTGCTGCTGCCCATCTCGCGCAATGATGGGCTGCTCGATTGGGCGCCCTTCGACGACGGGGTGGAGGATGCCGACATCTTCGGCATGCCTGCACCGACGACCGAGGTGCTGAGCCCGATGGCGATCAACGAGGTCGATCTCATCATCGTGCCCGCCGCCGCGATCGATCGCTCCGGAATGCGCATGGGCTGGGGTCGCGGGTACTTCGACAAGACGCTCGGATCGATGGATCAGCGTCCCCCGTCTTATGCTGTGGTATTCGACAACGAGGTTGTCGAGCGCGTGCCGACCGAGTTGCACGACCAAGCGGTCGACGGGGTCGTCACGCCATCGGAAATCATCACGTTCTGAACTGCCGAGGAATCCAGTGCCCACCTACTCGTACCGCTGCACCGAGTGCGCCAACTCGTTCGACATCCAGCAGTCGATGACGGATGACTCGCTCACCGTCTGCCCGAGCTGCCAGGGCCGGCTGCGCAAGCTGTACAACACTGTCGGGGTCACGTTCAACGGCTCGGGCTTCTACCGCACCGACTCTCGTGCCACGACGGGCTCGTCGTCGAAGTCGTCGGACTCCGGATCGAGCTCGGGCTCGAGCTCGAGTTCGAGTTCGTCGAAGTCGGCCTCAGGCGCATCGAGCAGCGCCAGCGCTGCAAGCTGATCGCGCGGGCTCCCCGCGCACGATCTGAAGGAGGAGACGTGTTCGCAGGGTTCAAAGAGTTCATCATGCGCGGCAACGTGATCGACCTCGCGGTCGCCGTTGTCATCGGCGCCGCGTTCACCGCTATCGTGAACGCCCTGGTCGAGGGCATCTTCAACCCGGCGATCGGCGCCCTGTTCAATGCCGAGAGCCTGAAGACCATGTGGGTCGTCTCGATCCCGACCACCGACGGCGGCACCGCCGATCTCGCCTTCGGAGCGGTCGTCGCAGCGGTGATCCAGTTCCTCCTCGTCGCTGCGGTGGTGTACTTCGTGCTGGTCATGCCGATCAACCACTTGAAAGCCGCTGCGGATGCCAAGCGCAAGGCCGGCGCGACCGACGAAGAGGTCCCGCCGAGCGAGCTGCAGTTGCTCACCGAGATCCGCGACCTGCTCGCAAGCCGCACCGGCGGGGACGGCCGGCAGGGCTGACTGCTACTCGGCGTCCAGCTCCGACGCAGTCAGCGTCCGTCCGCGTGACGGCCGGGCACCTCGACGGATGCCGCCAGTTCAACCCCAGTGCGGAGGTTTGTCACCGCGCAGGCGAGCGTCGTTCTCATCGTCGCGGTGACGCGACGGCTCGGGCAGTGGCGACGGGTCCGATCCGGGCGGCGGTTCCGTGCGCACGCGTCTCGGCTTGCGCGACCGATTGACTTGGGGGCTCGCGGAGTCGTCCGACTCCGGTCGCGAGCCCGGCGACTCAGGCATCGGCGAGTCACCGGATTGAGGAGCATCGTGCGCGGGCATCGCTTAGACCGTGTTCGTGCTGTTCATTCCGGCGAAGAGACGCCGGCCGTCTGACTCGTCGGCGCTGCTGGCTGGAGCGCCGGCGCACCGACCGTCTCGCTGATGCGATCGGCGACGGCATCCGGATCACTGAAGAGCTCGAAGGAATGCACTCGCGCGTAGTGCCAGCCGAGGCGACGCAGCATCTCAGGGCGCAGCCGCAGCGACTCTCGAAGCGTGTGCTTGTGCAGTTCGGAGTCGGTGTCGATTGCGATGCAACGACCGCCATGCGCGGCGACCAGCCCCAGCTTTCCGCGGTGACCGAGCGCGACGGTGAGTCCGCGCTTCTCGAGCCGGCGCGCGAGGTCGACCAACAATGGGTCACGGTCGTCGGGCAGCGGCTCTTCGGCGGAGCGGGCGCTGACCTCGTTCAAGATCTCCGCGAGCGCGATCGCGCCGTGGCGCATGCGGCCCTCTTCGATGTCATCGGGCTTGAAGCACGTGACGATCTTCAGGTGACGTCGAGCGCGAGTCATGGCGATGGCGAGCAGCCGCTCTCCCCCGGGCTCGCCTAGTGCGCCGAAGTCACTGAGCACGCGACCGTGCGGCGTGCGCCCGTAGCCGATCGAGAAGATCACGCGGTCACGACTCTGCGCGACGGCCTGCTCGACCGTGAGCACCTGGAAGGGCTCGGGGCGATCGCCGAGCACGAACTCGATCAGGTCGTTGCGTTCGGCGACCGCTGAGAGCAACGCCTGCTGCACTCGCCACGCGTGGCGGTCGCTCGCGGTGATCACCATGAGCGACTCGTTCGGTTTCGTGGCGGCGTGGTGCAGCACGAGATCGACCACGTGATCCACTTCGGCGTCGACGCTCTCGACCGCTCCGCTGTCGGGATCTGGCAGGCCCGTGCCGTCGTCGAGGTAGTCGAGCGTCAGGCTGCCGTGCCCGAGGAAGCTTCCGGCCCAGGGCAGCGATTGTATGCGCCCGGCGTAGAAGCGTCGGTTCACCAGTTCGGCAAGGTCTTCGCCCCCGGCGCGATAGCTGCGCGTCAGCGAGAGCGTGGGCAGCACCTGGCCGAGCCGTGCCAGCGCGGAATCGGCGTGCAATTCGGCCGCGGCGTCAGTTGCGGACTCGCCGCTGCCGAGTGCGTCGAGGTCGCCCTCCGCGGCGTGCTGGGCGTGCTGGGCGTGCATCGGTGAGCCGGACTGCGAGACGGATGCCTCGGCATCCGCTGTTCCCTGCTGCTCGAGCGCGAGGGTGAACGGCGCGGGTGTCTGGGTGACCGGGTCGCCGAACGCGACGACCTGGCGGGCGCGGCGGATCGCGCCGATCGCCTCAGCGAGCGTGATCGCTCCCGCATCGACCAGGATCACGGTGTCGAAGGGCATCGTGTCGGCGATGTCGTGCACCTCGTACGGGCTCGCCAGCCACACGGGGGCGACCGCGCGAGACAGATGCGGAGCATTCGTCTGCAGGTCGAATGCGGTGAGCTCGCCGCGGCGCAGCAGTCGCTTGAGCAGTTCGGCCTCGTCGACCCAGTCGGCGATTCCAAGCTTCCAGTCCTCGGCGAGACGCCACCCGAGCAATTGGGCGCTGCCGGCGGCATGCGCCTCGTCGACCAGACGGAAGTCGGCTTCGAGCCGGTCGAGCACGGGCGTGTTCGCGCCGAGCAGTGCGCGGTCGGCCTCGAGCAGCGACTCGAGCGCGGACTGCCACCACGCGAGCTCGAGTTCGGCTGCCACCTGCGAGTCGGGCACGTGGCGAGCGGCGAGGTCGTCGATGAGCGGGTCGAGTTCGAGGTCGCGCAGCGTCGTCATGAGCTCGGTGCGCTCTTGCAGGTTGTTGAGCACATCCGACTCGGCCGCGAGCTCTTCGAGGCGTTCGCGCAACTGCTCGAGCGGCAGTTCGGCGAGCTGGTCGCCCTCCCGGTAACCGAGCGGCCCGTCGAGGAGCGCGAGGTCTTGCACCACCTGCTGGTACGCCACCTGCAGGTCGGCGATCCCGGTGGGGACTTCAGGCGTGGTGCCGCTCGCCACGTAGCGCTGCCACAGCACTCGCTGCTGCTGGATGCGGGTCAACGCCGAGTGCAGATCGGCGATGTACACGCCCGGCCGCTGGTACTCACGAGCGAGCTTCTTGAGCCGGCGCCGGCTGGTGCCCGGCATCTCGGGCGCCTCGCGGCGCGGCGCGGTAGCGGCGATCAGCTCGGTGAGAGGACGGTCGAACACCGTGGGCTGGAACTTGTCGAGCGTCTCGCGCAGATCGGTGAGCAGCCGAAGGTAGATGCCGAGCTCCGCGATGCTCTCGAACGGTCGCATGCGAGTGGCGCCGATCACCGCGCCGGCGCGGTCGAGCAGCCTCGGCAGCGATTCGCGGTGCAGCGACCCGGCCAGCGCGTGGGCTCTGGCTGCTTCGTCGCCAGTTGTGAACTGCGCGCCGTACCAGGGCGAGTCGCCCGGACCGTACTTGAATTCCCCGAGGGATGCCGCGGCCACCATGGTCTCGGCCACCTGCTGGCGGCCTTCCGCGAGCCGCTCGACCGCCCGGCGACTGAGTCGAGAGGTCGTCGAGGGCGGCGCAGGGAGCAGGGCGAGCCGGCTCAGCTCCGTGACGCAGTCGAGCACGCTGATGCCGAGCACCGGGTCGGGCCGGCTGAGCGCACGGCGATAGTCGAGAAGCACCGTGCGCAGGCGCACCAGTGCCTCGTCGACCTCGCTCATCTGCGGCTGTCTGGCCTTCTCGTTTCGGCTGATGCTGCGGACGATGTCGCGGCGGAGGCTCCGCGGCGCGACAGCGACGCCCGGAAGACCGATGCTGTCGAAGCGCGCTGCGATGTCGTCGACGGTGGCGCGGCGAGGGCTCACGACGAGCACTCGCTTGTCACGACGCACGAGTTCGCCGAGCGCGTTGACGATGGTCTGCGTTCCACCGGTGCCGGGGAGCGTCTTCACCACGACCGAGTTGCCCGCGGCGATCTCGGCGATGACCTGCTCCTGCTCGGCATCGGCGTCGAGCAGCAGCACATCGGTCGCAGGTTCGCGCTCGTCGGCACTCAGAATGGCCGAGGAGGCGCGGGAGCCCGCGATGATGTTGCGCGCGTCGGCGTCTCCGGCGAGCGCGTCGAGCACGGGGTGGTGGTGACCGGCGGCATCCGCGCGCATGGGCTCGGCGACCTCGACGAAGCACGAGACCACGAGGCGCGGCCGCACGTTGAACCACTCGAGGTGGCTGGTGAGGCCGCGAAGGCGATCGATCACGGCGTTCGGCTTGAAGGTGCCGTCGTCGTGTGCAAGGCGCACGAAGGCCGCGGCGTCGAGCACGATGCCGAAGTGCTCGCGCATGGCGCGCGCGAAGGCGGGGTTGAGCACCGCCTCACCGCGGAGGCGCACATCGAAGTCGCGACCGTGCCGACGGATGGCGAGGGGTCGGATGAGCACCGGTGCGCGATAGTCGACGCCCTGGTGCTGCCACTCGGCGATGGCGATCCCGAGGTGAACGGCGTCGATTCCGCGGGCGGCGATGAGCTCTGCGCCCTTCGTCACGATCGCGTCGGCGGCGAGTTTCGCTCCGCGAAGAGCCACCTCGTCTCGGATGAGGCTGGAGAGCAGTGTCGTCTGCCCGGTGATGAACTGGGCGAGACCGCCGGGGTGCGTGACGCTCAATTCGATGCGGGTGCCGGGAGCGTCATCGAAGTGCAGCAGCGGGTTGCGCCCGCCAAGGCCTGCGAGCTGCTGGAGCCAGCGTTCGCGTTCGGTGGGCTGCGGCTCGGGTTCGTCGAGGAACTCGTCAGTGCGGAGTTGGAGTTCGGACGGCGCTCCGTCAGCGTCACTCGACAAGCCGACGGGTTGCGCGCTCACATGCTCGTGAGGTTCCACGAGGCGCGGCGCTGAGTCGGCACTCGCGGGGCCAGGCGGCGGCGCCCACGGCGCTCGGGTTCGGCCGGCATCCGTCATCGGCTCTCGGTCGCCTTCGTCTGACGTGTCGGGCACGCGGCCATCGTCGCGTGGGTGCATGTGTTCGACCTCCGTCGCGGCATCGCCCGCCGCAGGTTCATCGGGAGTTCTCTCGGCGCGCCACACGCAGCCACTGTAAGCGCCAGGCCATCGATTTCCAGGCAGGCAGCACGGGTTTGCGCGGTTTAGCGAGTCGGCGCAGCGCGGTGGAAGACGCCGGGCACACCTGTGCGGCTCCGCGGCCTCTCTTTACACTGTGCGCATGTCGCCCAGGCGCGTGCTGATGATCAGTGCAGACGCGGGCGGGAACGTGCCACCGGCGCTGGCGATCGCCAATGAGCTCGCCGGTCGGGGGCATGAGGTGACGCTCGCGGGCGTGCGGCCGCGCGACTCCGGTGCGCTCGAGGCGTCGGTCGAGCGAGTGCCTCTCGCCGCTCTCGCGCATGACGACTTGACCGATCCGGGCGGCTCGATCGGGCAACTCGCCGCGCTTCGCCATTTGACGATCGGCCCGCACGTGGCCGAGGATGTGCGCTCGCTGCTCGACAGTCGCCGCCCCGACGCGGTCGTGGTCGACTGCGCGATGCTCTCGTCGCTGCGCGAAGCGCTGGGCAGCGGCGTTCCAACAGCGGCGCTCTTCCACTCGTTCGGCGCGTTCTGGCAGCGGTGGTTCATGCGCGGCCCCATCGATCTGGCATCCCGGCTGCTTCGCCTTCGGGCAGTCTCGCTCTGGGCAAGAGCCGACGCGCGACTGCTGGCCACCGACCCCGAGCTCGACCCTGCGTCACGCCGCGACTTCAGCCGCGATCTCAAGGGGATCCGGTTCGAATGGACGGGGACGACCGAGATCGGCGCGCCACCGGCACCGCGCGAAGCAGGAGCGATGCCGGTCATGCTCGTGAGCTTGAGCTCTGCCTGGATCCGCGGCCAGGCCGACGCGTACCGGCGCATCATCGCGGCGCTCGCCGACTCCCCCGTTCGCGCCATTGTCACGACAGGGGGCGCCGAGATCGAGAGCGAGCTGTGGGGCGGCTCGAGCGTGCAGGTGCTCGGGCGCGCACCGCACGCGGAGCTGCTGCCAGAGGTCGATCTCGTGATCGGCCATGGCGGTCACTCCACCACGCTGAAGGCGCTCGCCCACGGCATCCCGGTGCTGGTGCTGCCGATGAACCTCATCTCAGACCAGCGGATGGTCGGTCGCATCGTGCAGGCGGCAGGTGTCGGACGGACGCTGCCCCGCAGGGCAGCGCCAGAGCTGATCCGGGCGACAGTGCTCCATATGCTCGGCGACACCTCGGTGGTTCAGGCGGCAGCGCTGACAGGCGAACGTCTGCGCAGACAGCGCGGCGCGTCAGTCGCGGCCGACCGCATCGAGGCTTTCTGGTCGCTACGTTAAGCACGTGACCGAAGCGACGCTGACGCTGCCCGATGGCCGGCTCTTGACCTACCTCGACCTCGGAGACCCGCAGGGGCATCCGGTGTTCCACACGCACGGCGCCCCGAGCAGCAAGCTTGAGACCCGGTTCTTCGGTCTCGATGCTCACGCGCGCTCGGCCGGCATCCGGCTCATCGCCCTCGATCGGCCCGGGATCGGCGGTTCCACTCCCCAGGCGGGTCGAACGCTGCTCGATTGGGGCAGCGATGTGGCTGACGCTGCGTCAGTGCTGGGCATCGAGCGGTTCGGGTTGTGCGGCTATTCGATCGGCGCAGCCTCGGCGCTCGCCGCGCGCATGGTGTGCGCCGACCGTGTCTCAGCGACGTTGATCGTCTCGGGTGTGGGGCCCGCCGACGTGCCGGGCATCACCGAGGGCCGCTCACCCGATGTGAGCCGCATCATCACGATGTCGACCAGGATGCCGGGGCTCACTCGCGCCGGCCTGGCCTTCATGCGCTGGGGCACCAAGAACCCGGCAAAGATGATCGCCGCCACCGGCAAGGGCATGCCGCCGGCCGACCGCGCCGTTGCTGACCGGCCAGGCGCGGCGGAGCCGTTCGCCGCGTTCCTGCGGGATGCGCTTCGGCAGGGCACGGCCGGTGCGCTGCGGGATCTGCAACTGGTTGCGGGACCGTGGGGCTTCAGGCCCACCGCTGCCGGCGGCCCACTCGGCATCTGGCACGGCGAGGCCGACACCAATGTGCCCGCACACGCCGCCCGCTGGCTGGCGACGGCTGTGCCGGGCGCGAGCCTCACCGTGACGCAGGACGACGGCCACATCTCCCTGCTCGATTCGCACGGCGCAGAGGTGCTCGAGTGGCTGTCTGCCGCCATTGCCGAGCAGGGCTCGCCACGCGTCGAGGCCGAAGGCGGCCGCTAGGGCTGGTGAGTCGCGGCGTCAGGCGCTCAAGACCATGAGCGCTACGGGCATATCGATCGCGAAGTGGACCACCAGGAGATACGGCAGCACGCTCGGCCGCCAGCGGATCACCAGGGCGACGAGGAGCGCGAAGGGCAGGAACATCAGCGCTCGCCACAGCAGGAAGGAAGGGTCGAGGATGAACGGCAGCGCCGCGTGCTGCACTGCGTGGAAGAACGCCGCCGCGATCACACCGACCCAGGCCGAACCGGCCAGCGCGGTCAGTCGGGGCTGGACGTACCAGTAGTAGGTAGGCAGTTCAGTCAGGGCGATCGTGATGGGAAACAGCACGACACTGGCGATGGCGGCCCACAGGGGCAGCGGCTGCACGAACATGTCGAGCGCGACCTGCGGGTCGCCGAAGAGCAGCGTGGCCAGCCCCAGGTTGGGCGCCATGGAGACCGGCGCGGCGATGACGACCGCGCCGAGTGCCGTGAGCACGTCGCGCTTCCAGGTCGCGCGCTGGGGCACGTAGATGGAGCGCAGGGCGCAGCCCTCCAGTCGAGCGAGCCGAGCCAGCACACCCAGGTTCACGAGGTTCGCAGCGGATGCCGCCAGCGGCCACCACGCGGCCGACGCCGCGAGAGGATCGTCGGCGCCGCCGAGAGCGAGAGCCCCAGCGATGATCGCCTGGAACAGCGCGAACAGCACGGTGCGAAGGAGCAGCATCGCGACCACTCGACGGACGGTGTAGGGCAAGGCACGGTCGTGGGTACGCGGTGAGGCGATCGTGGTGGACATCTCTTCAGTCGGCTCCTTTGCTCGCGACGGGCGCCACGCGCCGAACGCCAGGCTCCCCTCATGGCGAGCGCTGCTGTCACTGGGCGGAAGGCTCCCTCCCGCAGCGTGGAGACTATGGCTAATGTCATTAGCCTGTCAAGCAGACGCCTCTAGCGCCGAAGCACTGTCAATCGCCGAACTTCGAAGGTCGAGCAGACATTCCGCGAATTGGTGCGGGGCGAGATCACCGGTTGCGGAATGCAGTGACGGGCAGGTTGCCGCGCGATGACGGGTCGGGTTCGGATGAGGACGCTTCTCGTTCGCGGCCTTCGACCTCGTAGATGGAAGCACTCGCGGCACGGACTCCGAGACGCGAGAGGAGAACGTCCTCGCATCGGCCGGCGAGCGCCGCTGCTGCGGGCCCAAAGTCCTGCACGCCAGGAGGCCGCCGAGCCTAGGGTCGGCATACGGGCGATCGAGCCACGATTCTTGGATCTGCGCGGCGGGAGGTGCGATGTCCGGCATTGCCACATCGCCGTCAGCTGGGGACGTCGACCCGAGAGGATCTCAGCTCGCAGGCCGGGTCGCCGTGATCACCGGCTCCACCCGCGGCCTTGGCCTAGCGATGGCGCGCGTACTCGGTCGAAGCGGCGCCACCGTGGTCGTGTCCTCACGCGACGAAACTCACGTCAACGCGGCCATCGACACCCTGCGAGCCGAAGGCCTCGACGTCACCGGTGTGACCTGCGACATCACCGTTCTCGCAGACGTGGAAGCGCTACGAGATCATGCCCGCGCCCGCGGGAGCTTGTCCATCTGGGTCAACAACGCCGGCATCTCCGGAGTCTACGGACCGACCGCGAGCACCCCGATCGATGACTTCACCAGGGTGGTCCGAACGAACGTCATCGGGACCTTCCACGGCTCGCGGATGGCGCTACCGATCTTCCTGGAGCAAGGGTTCGGCGACCTCGTCAACCTGTACGGAGAAGGGGACAACGGGCTCAACTGGTTCACCCTCATCACGCGCGGCCTGCGCAGTGCGCTCACCGGCCGACTCCGCGCGGCCAACCGCCCGAAGCTGGAGGTTTCGACCCTGGAACCGGCTGACACAGACGGGGCTGAATCCACCCGGGTCTAGTGCGGGGCGAGTTCCGCGGTCTCGACTGAGGCTGTGACTTGACCTACTCGCAACGACCAACAACGAGAGCCCAGCCAATGGCCTGGGCTCTTGAACGTGACACATGTCGCGACTCAGCCGAGACCTATGTCCCGACTCATCACATGAGTGCCCCTGGAGGGACTCGAACCCCCAACCCTTTCCTTAGGACGGAACTGCTCTTCCATTGAGCTACAGAGGCGGACTCGCATGAGTCTAGTGGAGGCACCGCCGGGCCGTTCCGGGACCATATGCAGCAAGTACGGGAATCACTAGGCTGCGGTGATGGAGATCAGGCAGTTGCGCTACGCGGTGCTGCTGGACGAGCATCGGCACTTCGGTCGGGCGGCGCAGGCCGCCTACATCACGCAGTCGGCGTTCAGCCAGCAGATCGCGCAACTCGAGCGCGAGCTCGGAGTCCGCCTGTTCGACCGCACCCCAGCCGGCTCCACTCCCACCGAGGCCGGCACTCGGTTCCTGGAGCACGCGCGCACGGTGCTCGCGAATCTGGCGGTGCTGCAGGAGGATGTGCGCTCCATCGCCGATGGGCACTCCGGGGTCTTGCGGGTGGGCATGTTCGGCGCAGGCGCCGGCGAGTTCACTCCGCTGCTCGTCGATGCCTACCGCAGCGCTGCGCCCGGCATTGAGCTCGTGTTCCACGAGCTGTCGATGACACGCCAATTCGACGAGTTGCTCGACGGGGTCGTCGACGTGGCGATCCTCCACCCACTGTGCGACCGAGACGACGTCGCGTTCACTCCCCTCTTCGACGAGCCGCGGCTCGCGGCGCTGCCAGCGCGGCACGAACTCGCCGACGCCGACGCGATCTCGGTCGCGGATCTGGCCGAGCAGCCGTTCGTGCTCGCCGGAACCGGAGTGCCCGACCCGTGGCGCAGCTTCTGGACCTGTGGCGACCCATGGCAGGGTGCCGGGCGCCCTCGCGCCGAGATGCGGTCGATCAGCGAGGGTCTCGCGGCGGTGGCCTATCTGCGAGTGGTCGACACGGTGCCCGCGACGTCGGCGCGGTATCACCGGCATCCGGGCGTGACATTCGTGCCGCTCCACGACGCCAGCTACTCGTCGGTCGCGGTGGCACGCCGGGCCGACGACGGCCGCCCTGCGGTAGAAGCGTTCTGCCATCTCGCCGACCAGCTCGCCATCGAGCACCACGCGGTGGTGCCGGGCGCAGTGCGGCCAGCACCCGAGAAGTGAGTCTCGGCGCATGGCGTGAGCCTCAGCCGACGCGCGCAGCCGCCAGTTCGTCGATCACCTGCGCCGAAGTCAGCACTCGGCCGAAGAACGTCGCGACCACGGCCTCCGTTGCTTTCTGAGCTCCCTCGAGCAGCGCACCCGTCGCGTCGGAGACGAACGCGACCTTGTAGTCGCGCATGAATGCGCTGCGCGCCGTCGACTCGCAGCACACCTCGGTGAGCGTGCCCGTGATGATCACCGTGTCGATGCCGTTCAGCCCGCGGATCGACCGCAGCACCGAGTCGAGCCGGGTGTTGTGGAAGGCGTCGTAGCGGTGCTTGGCGATGACTACTTCGCCGGGCATCGGAGCGAGCTCGTCGACGATCTCGACGCCGTCGGTCCCCTCGCGCATGCCCAACTGCCGCAGCTTCGGGTTGTACGCCGTCTCGAGCGGCGACACGTCGAAGTCGTCGAGCAGCACGTGTTGGGTGTAAATGACCGGTGCACCCGCCGAGCGTGCAGCGTCGCAGACGGCACGGATGCCGGGGATGGCTCCTCGCGCCGCCGGCACCTCCATCGCGCGCCCCTCCTCGACGAAGTCTCTCTGCATATCGATCACGAGCACAGCCGAGCGTGCCGGGTCGATTTCCCAGGGGGTCATGAAGCGCCCTTCCCTCTCGTCACTTCGAGGCGGATTCCGGTGAGCTCACCGGCGTTGCAGTCGTTGGCATCGGCTGCGCACGCGGAGACTGCCACGATCACGTCCTGATCGGCCCGCAGGTCGACGTAGTCGCCGGCGCGGCTGGTGGGCAGCAGGATCGTCATCCGCTTGTCATCGCCGATGCGCGTATTCATGAAGACGTTGAACGGGTCGGTGACCCGGTCGAAGCCGATACCGTGCGGCGCGAGGGCCTCGGTCAGGTGCTCGCGGCATCCCGTCTTGCCGGGGATCCCGAAGACCCGCTCGTACATCATGCGATTGCACGGCGGGAAGAGGATGTCGTGCACACCGACCGTGTCTCCCACGAGCGTGAGCAACGGCTCGCCGGCGGCTGTGAGCAGGCTGTCCCCGGGGCGCACATCGACACGATCGAGCAGCAATCGCGTGAAGCCCTGCGAGAAGCCGTCATGGGGAGCGCTCGCGGCATATACGACGAGGTCGGCGACCTGGCTGCCCTCCACATCGATCACGCGCAGCACATCACCCGCGGCGAGCGTCACCGCGCGGCCCGTAGCCGGAGGGATATCGATGACCTCAGGGACGCCGGTCACTCGCCCCTCGCCGGGCGCAGCCTGTGCACTCATCGCACCGCCTCCGTGGCCTCCGGCGCCTCTGCAGCATCCCCGCGCTCATCGGCCGCCCAGGCCGGGGCCGCACCGTGCTTCCAGGCGAACCCGATTGCCGCAGCCGCCAGCAGGAGCAGCGGCAGGTAGGGCACGAGCCCACCGGCATCCATCGTCTGGAGACCCCAATTCGCGACCAGCAGCACCGCTTCAGCGGCGAGCGCCACCGCAGCGATTGCCGGGGCTATGACAGTGACCCACACGCTGCGCTCACGCCGGGTGCGGCGGAAGTAGGCGATGACGGCGAGCGAGGTGAACGCCATCAGCGCGATGAGACCGAGCGCACCCAGCGAGATGAGCCAGGTGAACATCTGCTCATACGGGTGCGCACCTGCAACGAAGAACGCCAGCACCATCACGGCGGCGATGATCGTCTGCACGATGCTGCCCATGAACGGCGAGCGGTGCTTGGGGTGGATGCGTTCGAGCACACGCGGCGCCCAGCCATCCCGGGCAAGCGAGAACTGGTAGCGCGCAATCGCATTGTGGAAGCCGAGGTTCGTCGCGAAGGTGCTCACGATGAAGAGCACGAGCATGACGGCGACGCTCCACTCGCCGAGATAGATCGCGGCAGCTCCGAAGATGAAGTTGCCCGGGTCTTCGAGCGCGACGCCGGCCGCCTCCTCGACGCCCCACGCCATCGCGAGCGACCACGAGGTGAGCATGTAGAAGCCGGCGATGATGAGCACCGCGGTGATGGCCGCGCGCGGGATGGTCTTGCGAGGCTCGCGCGCCTCCTCGGCATAGATCGCCGTCGCCTCGAAGCCGATGAAGAGCAGGAACGCGAACATCAGGCCGATCGCCGTGTTGCTCGACAGGAACTCACCCGGCGAGAACGGGGCGAGATTGATGCCGCTCGCACCGCCCTGGAAGAGGATCGCGAAGTCCATGGCGAGGATGATCGCCACTTCGAGCACCACCGCGACGCCGAGCACCTTGGCACTGACGTCGATGTCGAAGTACCCGAGGGTGCCCATGATCGCGATGCCGGCGAGCACCCAGACGATCCACGGAAGTTCGAAGCCGAAGTACTCGGCGGTGAAGATGTTGCAGAAGAAACCGAAGGTGCCCCAGATGGCCACCTGGAAGACGTTGTAAGAGAGGAACGCCACATACCCGGCGGCCCTGCCCATCCGCATGCCCAAGCCCTTGCCGATGTACACGTAGAAGCCGCCCGCGTTCGCGATGTGGCGGCTCATGGCCATGTAGCCGACCGTGAAGAGCACGAGCACGACGGCGACCACGGCGAAGGCGGCGGCGGTGCCGGACCCCGTGCCGAGGCCGAAGGCGAGTGGGAGGGCTCCGATCGTGCCCGACATGGGCGCGACGGTCGCGATGATGAGGAACACGATCGCGGCGAGGCCGATCGAGTTGGGACGCAACGTCTGCGTTGCGGGTCTGAGGTCTGCCATGGCGGCCATCGTGCCCGACGCTCCCAGAAGTGACGAGCACCATTCGCGAATCGGGCGATCGGTTCCGCTAATCGCGAGTGACGCGGAGGTCGCTGCTGTGCCGCCGTCGCGCGCTGCCAGCACTCGGCGTTCCGCGACGTTCGCTCGGTTTCGCGTAGCATGCCGCTGGTGCCGCAACCGCCGGCGCAACTCGACCACGGGAGCCGCATGCCGCCTCGCCCACGCACCTCAGACCGCATCCATGAGCTTCTGCGCGACGCGATCGTGAGCGGCGAGCTCGCGCACGGATCGGCGCACTCCATCTATCAGCTGGCCGAGCAATACGGTGTCTCCCGCACTCCGGTGCGCGAAGCCGTGCTGCGGCTCGCGGATGCCGGGATGCTGCAGATCGAGCGCAACCAGGGCTTCCGCGTGCGCGGTGTGCGCGTCGACGACATCCGAGAGGTGTTCGAACTGCGGCTGCTGGTCGAGGTGCCCATGACGGCGCTTGCGGCACGCGCGACCGACGCGAAGGGCCGCGCGCGGCTCGATGAGTCGCTCACGGCTCTCGACGAGGCACTCGCATCCGGCGATCAGGCCGAGTTCAGGCGACGCGACCATGAGCTGCACGAGGCGATCCTGCAGCTCGCCGGCAACCAGCAAGCTGCCGATCTGGTCGAGACCTTGCGCAATCGCACCGAGGCCCGGGGTGCGACGACGCTCGCCCGCGAACGCACACTCGAGGACGTGCACGCCCAACACACCCCGATCGTCGAGGCGATCCGCTCGGGCGACGCGGATGCCGCCGCATCCCATATGCGCGAGCACCTCGCCTCGACGGGCACCATGCTCATGCACCAGGTCGCGGCTCGCACCGGCGAGCCGGTCGATGAGGGCTGGGCCGACCGCCTGCGATAGACGCTGGAGCCGCGGCATCCGATCGCGTAGCATGCTACTCATGACGATGACGGCGCCCACTCCTTCGAAAGGCGAGGCCGCAACGGATGCCGAGGGCGCCCGCCGCGATCTCGTCGCTCGCCTGCAGCGCGAACTGCGCGGCACGGTCGACGACGCCAAGCGCCGCCGCGCGGAGTACTCGACCGACGCATCCAACTACCGGGTCGTGCCCGACGTCGTGGTGTTCCCCGAGACCGCCGACGACATCGTCGCGTCACTGGCCATCGCCCGCGAGACGGGAACGCCGCTCACGATGCGCGGCGGCGGCACCTCGATCGCGGGCAACTCGATCGGACCCGGCATCGTGCTCGACACCTCGCGAGCGTTCAACCGCATCCTGGATCTCGACCCGACAGCGCGCACCGCGCGTGTCGAGCCCGGGGTGATCATGGGAGCGCTGCAACGCGCAGCTGCTCCGCACAGCCTCCGCTTCGGCCCAGACCCGTCGACATGGGCTCGCGCGTCGGTCGGAGGCATGATCGGCAACAACGCCTGCGGTGCGCACTCGCTCTCGTTCGGGCGCACCTCCGACAATGTGATCGACCTCGACGTGATCGACGGCATGGGGCGGCGGTTCACGGCATCCGACGATCTCGGCGTCGTTCCAGGGCTCGAGGAGTTCACCCGCGCGAACCTCGCCACGTTCCGCACCGAGCTCGGACGGTTCGAGCGACAGGTGTCGGGGTATGGGCTCGAGCACCTGCTTCCGGAGCGCGGTCACAACCTCGCGCGTGCGCTCGTCGGCACTGAGGGCACCTGCGCGATCGTGCTGGGCGCGACGGTGCGACTGGTCGACGTGCCGAAGGCGCCACTGCTCGTCGTGCTCGGCTACCGGTCGATGTATGAGGCAGCGGATGCCGTGCCCGTGCTGCTCGAGCACTCCCCCGGTGCCATCGAGGGTCTCGATGCCCGCCTGGTCGACGCGGTGCGCCGCGCTCGCGGCGACGGCGCCGTCGAGGCCCTGCCGGATGGGGCGGGTTGGCTGCTCGTTGAGCTCTCGGGCGAGGACGAGCGCGACACCGAGCAGCGCGCCCGCCGGCTGGTCGCGGCATCCGGAGCGGTCGACTCGGCGTTGCTGCCTCCCGGCCAGGCGCAGCGGGCGATCTGGCGCATCCGCGAAGATGGGGCCGGGCTCGCCGGGCGCACCCAGTCGGGCAACCAGGCATGGCCCGGCTTCGAAGACGCAGCCGTGCCGCCCGAGCAGCTCGGCGCCTACCTGCGCGACTTCGACGCGATGCTCGAGGGCTACGGAATCGAAGGCATGCCCTACGGGCACTTCGGCGACGGCTGCATCCACGTGCGGCTCGACATCCCGCTCGACGAGAACGGCGACACGCTGCGAGCGATGATGGTGGATGCTGCGAAGCTCATCGCGTCGTACGGCGGGTCGCTCTCGGGCGAGCACGGCGACGGGCGGGCTCGCAGCGAGCTGCTCCCCTACATGTACAGCGACGCGGCGATCGCCTCGTTCAAGGGGTTCAAGCACCTCTTCGACCCGGAGAACGTGCTGAACCCTGGCGTGCTGGTCGATCCGCATCCGCTCGACGCCGACCTTCGGCGGCCGGCCGCGCTCAATATCGCCCGGGTCAACGGGTTCGCCTACGGGCACGACAAGGGGTCGTTCACGAACGCGGTGCACCGCTGCGTCGGGGTCGGCAAGTGCCGGGTCGACAACACGGCGGCCGGCGGGTTCATGTGCCCCTCGTACATCGCGACCGCGGACGAGAAGGACTCCACCCGCGGCCGCGCGCGCGTGCTGCAGGAGATGGTCAACGGCAGCTTCGTCAAGGACGCCTGGCGCTCCGAAGAGGTGCGCGACGCGCTTGAGCTCTGCCTCTCGTGCAAGGCCTGCTCGAGCGACTGCCCGGCCGGTGTCGACATGGCCGCCTACAAGTCGGAAGTGCTGCACAACAAGTTCAAGGGCCGCGTCCGCCCGATCACGCACTATGTGCTCGGCTGGCTGCCGCGCTGGGCACGCCTCGTCGCGCCGATCGCTCCGCTGGTGAACGCGGTGCTGTCGCCGCGCCCCATCCAGAGGCTCGTGCTCAAGCTCGGCGGCATGGACACGCGCCGGTCGATCCCGAAGTTCGCCGGCGGGCGCTTCACCAGTCGGGCGAAGGAGCTGCGGGCGGATGCCGGGGCGGCCGCCTGGGGCGACACCGCTCGCCTCGCGGGGGGCGGGTCGCCGGGCGTCGCTGCGGCGAGTGCCGTGGCGGCGAGTGCCGTGGCGGCGGGTGCCGTGGCGGCGGGTGCCGCCGACGGGGGCGTCGCGACCGGCCGAAAGGTGCTGCTCTGGGTCGACTCGTTCTCCGACTGCTTCTCGCCGGCGATCGCCGAGTCTGCGGTCGCGGTGCTGCGCAACGCGGGGTACGACCCGGTGCTGCCGCAGGCATCCGTCTGCTGCGGACTCACCTGGATCACGACCGGACAGCTCGACGCAGCGCGTCGCAAGCTGACCGCGCTGGTCAAGGAACTGCACCCGTACGCGGATGCCGGCATGCCGATCCTCGGGCTCGAGCCCTCGTGCACCGCGGTGCTGCGCTCCGACCTGCTTGAGCTGCTGCCGGGCGACGAGCGAGCGCGCAGCGTCGCGAAGGCGACGGTCACCCTCGCCGAGCTGCTCGCGGAGCGCGCGAAGCAGGAGCCCGCGTGGCAGCCTCCGTCGCTGGAGGGCGAGCGCTTCGTCGCGCAGCCGCACTGCCACCACCACGCCGTGATGGGGTACGCGACGGATCGCGGGCTGCTTGCCTCGCTCGGCGCCGAGGTGACCGAGCTCGCCGGATGCTGCGGGCTCGCAGGCAACTTCGGCATGGAGCAGGGGCACTACGACGTGTCGGTGAAGGTCGCCGAGAACGCGATGCTGCCAGCACTGCGGTCGGACGCCGGGGCCCGGCTGCTCGCCGACGGCTTCTCGTGCCGCACGCAGGCCGATCAGCTCGCCGACCGCGACGGGGAGCACCTCGCGCAGGTGCTCGCCGCCGCCCTCGCGAAGCCGTAGCGGCGGCCGCCACCGCACTCTCAGCTCTCGTCGAGGCCTCCGCCCCGCCGGGCATGCGCCGCGCCGCGCCGGGCATCCGCTCCGCCAGAAATCCGCCCTGCGAGACGCCCACCCCGCAGGCAGCCGTCCCGCCAGACATCCGCGCCGCCCGAAATCCCCCCGAGGCCTGATGTGCGCGCCACTTGATCGCTTCCGCGCCACCAGAACGTGGCGCGGACAACGCGGAAGTGGCGCGCACACCCGCCAGACCGAGCGCGGTTGCCGTCGGCATCCGCCCGCGCCTCCGCGCGGCCGCGTCTGCGCCACTTGGAGACGGTTGCGCCAGGAGCATGCGGCGCAACCGTCCGCAGCTGGCGCAAGCGCTTGGGTGGGCGGGCGTGCGCGCGTGGCCCGGCGGGCCAGAGAGCATACCAACGGGAAAGGCCCGGGTCGCGTGAACGACCCGGGCCTCCCGTACAAGCGCGGCGCGGCCTAGTGCCGGCCGGTCACGATGTTCGCGGCGGTCGCCAGGAACGACGTGCGAGCGGAGTCGCTGCGGGCCTCGAGCCGATCGGCCAGCGAGTAGATGCTGTACATGCCGTTCAGCGCCACCCAGCGAAGCGGCTCGGGCTCCCACTTGCGGATGCGCTTGTTCACCCACGGCATCCGCGTCAGCTCTGTGTCTTCGCGCAGGATCAAGTCGCGAAGCGTGCGACCCGCGAGGTTCGTGCTGCTCACGCCGTCTCCGACGTACCCGCCGGCGACTGCAACACCCTGCTCATGATCGACCGACACCGTCGCCGACCAGTCGCGCGGGATGCCGAGCACTCCCGTCCACGTGTGGTCGATGCGCGCGTCGCCGAGCATCGGGAACAGCCGAAGCAGCGCCTGGTGCAGTTCGCGCACTGAGCGCTCCGCCGTCTTGCCGTGGTCGTCGGTCCGTGAACCCCAGAGGTAGGGAACGCCCGGACCGCCCAGCGCGATGCGGTTCTCCGCGGTCTTGTGGATGTAGCAGAAGAAGTGGGCGGCATCGCGCACCATGACGCTGCTCGACCAGAAGATCTCGTCGATGACGCGGTCTCCGAGCGGCTCGGTCACGATCATGCTGCTGAGCTTCGGCAGCCAGTCGCGCTTCTGACCCTTGAGCGACGGCGTGAAGCCCTCGGTGCCGCGCACGATGTAGTCGGCGCGCACCGTGTGACCGTCGACCGTCACGGCCTCGCGCGGCCGGATCTCGCTCACACCGGTGTTCTCGTAGATGCGCACGCCCATGCGTTCGACGGCGTCCGCGAGGCCGCGCGCGAGCTTCGCGGGTTGCACGCGAGCGCAGTGCGGCGACCAGAGGCCGGCTGTGCCGCCCTCGAGCCGGGCGAAGTCGTCGAGTTCGCGACCTTCGACCCAGCGCAGGTCGTCGGCCCCGAAGCCCCACTCGGCCGCTCCTTCGAACTCCGCGCGAAGCCGCGCACGCTGAGCCGCGTTCGTCGCGATCGCGATCTCACCGTCCTTCGCGAGATCGGCGTCGATCCCCTCGACAGCGGCCACACGAAGCACCTCGTCGATGGTCCCGAAGATCTCGCGCTGGAAGTCGACGACGCTCTGCTTGCCGTGGCTCTTCGCGTAGCGGCTCGCCTGACCCGGAAGACCGTACGACAGCCAGCCGCCGTTGCGGCTCGAAGCTCCGAACCCTGCGGTCTCCCGCTCGAGGATCACGATGTCGAGCTCGGGCTTCGCCTGCTTGAGGTAGTACGCACCCCAGAGGCTCGTGTACCCGGCGCCGACGAAGACGACGCCGGCTTGCAAGTCGCGATCCAGCCTCTCACGGCGAGCGCCCGGTGCGGTCTCGGCGAACCAGAACGACACATCGCCGTTCACTCGGGGGCGGGCAGTCAGATCAGTCATGAATTTCTCGTCTTTCACTCATCGATGCGTTCGGATGCCGCGGCACAGCGCGGCGGTCGTCCCGGCGGATCCGTGGCACCCGTCGACGGGGCGGGCGGATACGCCGGCTGCGCTAGCCGAACGTGAGGAAGCGGTTCATGATGCTCCGACTGTATTGCGAGGAGGTGTGCAGATGGAAAGGGCACCCGGCGGAATGACCACCGGGTGCCCTTGACCTGAGGGATGTCTCCCGAAGGTCTACTTCATGCCGGCGGCTTCGCGGACCTTCTCGAGGAAGCCCGCTTCGTAGCCGTCGTAGAACGGTGCGGTCGCGTCGCGGTACGCAGCGAGGTTCGCCTCGTGCACGGTCACGCCGTTCTCCTCGAGGAGGGCGATGCTCGCGGCCTCGTTGTCGATGTTCACCTGGGTGCTGTCGATGCCGCCCTGGCTGAACTCCTCGATGAGCACCTGGCGGTACTCGTCAGAAAGGTCCTGGAACGCCTGCTCGTTCATGGCGAAGCCGAGGAAGAGCTGGAAGTGGTGCGTCAGGGTGAGGTGCTTGACGGCCTCGTACCACTTGGTCGAGGGGAACGAGTTGATGTCGCTCTCCGCGGCGCTCACGACGCCCTGCTCAAGCGCACTGTATGCCTCGGTGTACTCGACCGTGGTCGGCACTGCGCCCACGAGCTCGAACGTGCGGGTCCAGGTCTCGATCGGCGGCGTGCGCAGCTTGACGCCCTCGAGGTCGCTGGGCTCGGGGTAGCCGTCGGCGCCGAGGATGTTGCGAGTGCCGAGGAAGTAGTTGAGCGCCAGCACGCGCACGTCGGCGTTCTCGGCGAGCTCATCCACCATGCCCGCGAACATGTCGGACTCGTGGAAGGTCTGCGCCTGCTCGGTGCTCTCGAAGAGGAACGGACCGCCGAGGATGTCCATCTGCTTCGCGCCGAGGGCGGCGAGCGAGGCGGCATCCACGTAGCCGATGATGGTCTCGCCCGAAGCCGACTGCTCCAGGATGTCGGTCGTCGTGCCGAGCTGTCCGTCGGGGTAGATCTCGAGCACGAGGTTGCCGTCGGTCCGCTCTGAAACGCGCTCCGCGACCTCCTCGAGGGCCTTGTGCGTGATGCTGTCGGAGGGCTCGACGTGCGAGACGCGGATGGTCATGCTCTCCGCTGCGTCGCCGTCACCGTTGCCGCTCGGCGACCCCGCTGCACATCCGGCGAGCAGACCGCCCGCCGCGACCAGCGAGACCGCGACAGCGGCGCGCTTCATCATCTTCATTGATTCTCCTGTGGGTGGATTGCCCGGCCGATGGACGCGGCGCGGGACAGGCTGTGATTACTGAACAGTACCATTTCGAGACATTCGATGACGATTCGTAGCGACAAATACGCAAATCGTGATGTTTATGCAGCGCCGAGACGGTTGGCCTACCAATCCGAGCGCAGCCCGCGCCGGGATCGCGCGATCTACCAGCCCTCGGTGAGCACCCGGTCGAGCATGGCCACGAAGTGGTCGACGCTCTCGCGGTCGAGGCACAGCGGCGGCTTCACCTTCAGCACGTTCTGCCGTTCTGAAGTGGCCTGCATGATGACGCCGAGCTCGAGCAGCCGCTCGCAGATGCGCGCGGTCTCCTCCTTGGCAGGCTCGAGTGTGTCGCGATCGCGCACGAGCTCGATGCCCACATAGAGCCCCATGCCATGCACCGCGCCGATCATCGGCTGGTGCCGCGCCAGGCGCTCGACTTCACCGATCAGGTAGGCGCCGACCTCGGACGCGTTCTGCTGCAGCCCCTCGTCGCGCATGACGTCGAGCACGGCGAGGCCTGCCATGGCGCTCGCCGGGCTGCCTCCGGCCGACGAGAAGAAGTGCCCCTCGCGGGCAAGCGACTCCGCGATCTCACGGCGGGTGATCACGGCGCCCAGGGGGTAGGCATTGCCCATCGCCTTGGCGATCGCGATCACATCGGGCACCACACCCTGCTGCTGGACGCCCCAGAAGTGGTCGCCCAGACGTCCGTACCCCACCTGAACCTCGTCGGCGATGCAGACCCCGCCGCGGGCACGGATCTCGCGGTACACGGCGTCGAGGTAGCCCTCGGGAAGCAGCACACCCCCGGCGTTGCCCAGGATCGATTCGCAGATGAAACCTCCGAGCTGCACGCCCGAGGCGTCGAGCTCCGCGAGTTGCGCGCGGAAGTCTTCGAGGTAGCGCTCCCCGGCGTCTGCCCCCCGGTACTTCCCGCGGTACGTGTTCGCCACGTCAGTCACGTGCACCCAGTCAGGGCGGTTCAGCAGCGCGTTCGGGTTGTCGTACGCCGAGGTGGAGACGGCATCCGCCGCCATCGACCAGCCGTGGTAGGCCTCGCGCATCGCCATGATGTCGCGCCGCCCGGTGTGCAGCTGCGCGAGCCGCATCGCCAAGTCGACCGCCTCGGTGCCGCTGTTGACGAGCAGCACGGTGTCGAGCGAGGGGTCGGGCGAGTGCTCGAGGAGTCGCTCGGTGAAATCAGCGAGCGAGCGGTAGAGGAATCGCGAGTTCGTGTTGAGCGTGAGCAACTGGCGGTTGACCGCTTCGGCGAGGCGCGGATGCCCGTGCCCTACACCCGAGACGTTGTTCACCATGTCGAGGTACGCCCGGCCGTCGGTGTCGACCAGCCATTCGCGCCACCCGCGCTCGATCTGCGGGGGCCGCTCGTAGTAGCGCTCCTGGGCACTCGAGAACACGCGCTCGCGGCGCTCATGCTCGGCGACCGGGTCGAACCCTGCCACCCGGTCGATGCCGAGGAGCTCCGCCGGGTCGCCCGTGAGGTGCGCCCACGCAGCAGCCCTGCTCGGCACGACGAAGGCCTGCACACGGATGCCGTCGGCGCGCGCCCACGAGATCGTCGCCCGCGCGAGGCCATCCACTGGAGCCAGCGTGCCGAAGCCTTGGCCCTTGGCCACCATGACTCCGCCGTCAGCCAGGGCTGTCTCGTCGACAGCGACGTCACCCTCGATCCGGACGACGCCCGCGTCACCGGCCAGCTCGACACCGCCCCCGACCGCTCGGAGCACTCCGTCGAACGGAGCCTCGAGCACGGCTTCCTGCCGCAGGAACACCTCCGTGACGAGCGCGAATGTGGCGGGCTCTGCGGCCGCCGGTCGATCGCTTCGCGTCAAGCGGTGCTGGCCGTAGGCGAACACGGCGGCAGGCGACTCGGAGAGCGCAGCGCGAGCGAGATGCTCCTCGGCATCCGGCTGCCGCCATCTGCCCTCGTGCAGAAGCGGGCTCGTCACGCTCAGGTCGATGACGCGGTGACCCGCGGAGTGCAACGCCGGCAGCATCGGGTGGAACGGCCCCGCTGCGAGCGGATGCTTCGGCTCACGACCAAGCGCCGCTCGGATCGCCGCCTCGGCCTCGTCCCAATCGATCCCTGCGGCCGCCTCGAAGACCGTCCACTCGTGCTCCATGCGCTCGAGCGCGTACTCGTTCGAGGCCTCCAGGCGCACCTGGTGCTCGCCGCTGACGACCAGCACGGCGCCGCGCAGCACCACGAGCGGCCAGAGCGCGCCGATCTCCTCATCGCTCAGCGGCACGATGCGGTCGAACGCACGCACCGCGTCGAAGACCGCCAAGGGCTCGTCGGACCGGTGGTGCAGGATCGAGGCCACGGTCACCGCCAGTTCGGCCACGCGCCAGCCGTAGGCGAGGTCGCCGAAGTCGATAATGCCGTCGGGCACGATGCGGCCCGCGGCATCCCGGGTGCCGATCACGTTGTCGTCCGTCAGATCTCCGTGGATCGCCTGCACCGGCAACCGATCGTCGACGAGTTCCAGACGGGCGGATGCCGCGCTGCCGACCGCTTCGAGGCGGCCGCGGCGCAGGGGGTCCGCCACATCGGGAAGCAAGCGCTCGATGACCCGAGTGGCGTTTCGGAGGTCCCACTGCAGCGTGCGCTCGAGCGCTTCGTCGCGGTGGCCGGCGAGCTCGTGCACCACCGTGCCGGAGAGCGCTCCGAGCCGCTCGATGACCGCGCGCGAGAGGTACCCCTGATCGACGAGTGATGCACCCTCGATGAAGGTGAGCATGCGTACTCGCAATTCGCGGCCGTCTTCAGTGGTCCACGCGCAGACGGTGTCGCCCGTGCGACTCGCGACCGGAACCGGCACCTTCATGCCTCGCTCGGCGAGCCGCTGCAACACCTGGTGTTGCGCTCGAATCTCCTGTTCCGAGAACGCACTATTGTCGAACTTCAGCAGCACGCTGATGACGCCCTGGGGCCCGGGGCTATCGATCTTGAAGTTGCGGTCCTGATTGCTACCGAGCTCCCGTGCCTCACCGGAGACTCCGAAGAGCTCGGCGGCGATCAGCTCAGCCTCGGCCGTGGAGACGTCTGGGCGTACGAGCGTGCGGCCCTCGAAGAAGTCGAACACTGTGGTCAATTCATCCCAATCGCGCGCGTGATGCATATTCGGTACAAGACAGGAGCGATGAGTAATGAAAAGTGACAGCACTCATCAGTTCGATGATAAATCAAATGGGAACCACATGAACAACGGCGCTGCCCACACCCCCGAGAGCTCCCGTGACGAGCGCCTCGACGACATCGACCGCACGCTCATCACCGCGCTGCAAGAGGATGGCCGCCTCGGCTATGCCGAACTCGGCGAGCTGGTGGGGCTCACTCCGGGCGGGGCTCGCCGGCGCGTCGTCCGCCTGCAGGAGCGCGGCGTGCTGCAGATCGTCGGCGTGACCGACCCCTTGAAGCTCGGGTACCGCAGCATGGCCCTCATCGGCATCGAGGTGAATGGCGACGGAGACGTCACCGAGGTCGCCGCGGCCCTCGACGCGATCGACGATGTCATCTACGTGGTCGCGAGCTCGGGGTCGTTCGACCTGCTCGTGGAGGTCATCGCCGAAGACTCCAGCGCGCTCTTCGACGTCATCACGCGCAAGGTGAAGCGGGTTTCGGGCGTCGCTCGCACCGAGACCTTCCAGTACTACGCAATCCATACCCACCGCTTCCAATGGGGCACGAGATAATCAGAAAACGACACTGAGCGCCGATTCTCATTCTCGAATCGATACAACTATGGTGTTCTGAGTCATCTAACCTGCGTCGGCCGTCAGGCTGATCCGGCCGACCCTCCGCGCGAGGGATACCGGCGATCACGATGCCGTGAAGGAAGTCCCGTGCCCAAGACCTATCCCCTGTTCCGTCGCGAGCGGCGCATCCCGCGTCTCCTGCTCGTGGTCGAAGAGTACGTACCCGGCGTGCTGCTCGCCGCCACGGCACTCATCATCTCAGCCGACGTAGTGATGCGCTACGGCTTCAACAGCCCGATCACCGGCGCCTCAGAAGTGGCCCTGATCTGCGTGGTCTGGCTCGTCTATCTGGCTGCTGCCGGTGTCGCCAGGCGCGGAGTGCACATCAACATCGACTTCCTGGTGAACCGGGTGAAGCCCCGCACCATCGCGATCTTCGATGTGGTCGTCGAGGCGATCACACTCGTGATCCTCGGCGTGCTGCTGTGGGCGGCCGCCGAGTACTTCCTCACCGGACGCTTCACGGCCCTGCCCGCAACCGGCATGTCGAAATCGTTCGTGACACTCGCCGTGCTGATCAGTCTCGCGCTCATGATGGTGCACTCGGCGGTATTCCTGGTGCGGGCGCTGCTCGGCGTGCGCGACCCTCGCTACCGGCGCTATGCGAGCCCGATCGAGTCGGAGGAGATCGAAGACCCGGATACCCGGGCGCTACGCCGAGTCGACTCCGAGCTCGCGGGGGGCCGCACGCGGGGCGACACCCCGAGACGGTCTGCCAGCAGCCCCACCGAAGCCGCGGATTCCGATGAAGGGAGCGACCGTTGACCCTCATCATCCTGCTCGCGGTGCTGCTCGTGCTCTTGGCACTGCGCGTACCGGTATTCCTCGCACTGCTCGCGATCTCGCTCATCTACATTCTGAACGAGCCCACCGGGCTCAACGTCATCGTTCAGCGGATGACGAGCGGCCTCGAGTCGTTCCCGCTGCTCGCGATCCCGATGTTCATCCTCGCGGGCAGCATCATGGCCGGCGGCGGCATCGCCGAGCGGCTCATGGGCTTCGCCGCGACACTGGTCGGGCACTTCCGCGGCGGGCTCGCGCAGGTGAACGTGCTCAACAGCCTCTTCATCGGCGGGATGTCGGGATCTGCCCAGGCGGATGCGGCCATCGACTCGAAGGTGCTCGTCCCCATCATGCGCAAGCACGGGTACTCGAACGCCTATGCGTCGGCGCTCACCGTTGTCTCGAGCACCATTTCACCGATTCTGCCCCCGAGCATCGGTCTGATCCTCTACGGCGTGCTCGCTGACGTCTCGATCGGCAAGCTGTTCCTGGGCGGTGTGGTGCCGGCACTGCTGATCGCTGTCGCGCTCACGATCGCGGTGCGCGTGCTCGCGAGCGTGCTCAACCATCCCCGCGCACGAGACCGCCGAGCGCGGCTCGGTGAGATGGCTGCGAGCTTCTGGCAGGCGCTCCCCGCGATCCTCATGCCGGTGCTGCTGCTCGTCGGCCTGCGCATGGGCGTGTTCACGCCCACGGAGCTCAGCGCGATCTTCGTCATCTGCGCGCTGATCGTCTCGATGTTCATCTTCAAGCAGATCACCTGGCGCGATCTGCCCAAGATCATCGTGGATGCCGCGCTCACCTCGGGCATGCTCATGGTGATCCTCGCGGCCGCAGCCGTGTTCAGCATCATCGTGGCCTACGAGCGCTTGCCGCAGCAGCTGAGCGGACTGCTCGAGTCGATCTCCGAGAACCCCCTCATCCTGCTGCTCATCATCAATCTGCTGCTCCTGCTGCTCGGCGCCGTGGTCGATGCGATGAGCCTGATGATCATCATGACGCCCGTGCTCGCGCCGATCGCGGTCGGAATGGGCGTCGATCCGGTGCATTTCGGCATCATCATCGTGCTGAACGTGACGATCGGGTCGATCACCCCGCCGCTCGGCAGCACGCTCTACACGGTGACGGCGATCACCGGGGTGCGCATGGGCGAGCTCGTGAAGGCCTTCTTGCCGTTCTACCTGACGATGGTCGGGCTGCTCATGCTGATCACCTACGTGCCGGCGTTCTCCACCTGGCTGCCAGGCGGCATGTAGCGACGACAAGGGCCGGGGTTGCGATGGCGACCGGCACGGCGGCCTGGGTCCCGCTTCCTGGCGCTACGGTGGCGTGCATCGGGCTTCCCGGCGCTACGCCGCCGTGCCCAGGTACGCTTCCCAGTCGGGCTCTGCGCGCTCGACTCCGCTCATCAGCCAGGACGTGCCGAAGGGCGGCCTCGGGTTGACGCGCAGCCTCCACCCCATCTCCGCCGGTGTGCGGTCGCCCTTGACGTTGTTGCACTTCAGACAGCAGGCGACGAGGTTCTCCCAGCTGTCGCCGCCCCCTCGTGACCGCGGAACGACGTGATCGATTGTGGTGGCGCCGCCTCCGCAGTACGCACAGCGATGTCCATCTCTCCTCAGCACGCCGCGACGTGACACTGCGACCGAGCGCGCCTGCGGTAGACGCACATAGCGGCGAAGCAGGATGACCGAGGGTCGCTCCCATGAGCACGACGCCCCGACGACGGGGTGCTCGGCATCACTCGAGAGCACAGTCGCCTTCTCGTTCATGACCAGGAGCAGCGCGCGCTTGAACGACACGACAGACAGCGGCTCATAACCGGCGTTGAGGACCAAGGTGCGCATCAGGCTCCCCTCGAAACGGCCTGCACGGCTTGCAGGCATTCGACATGCTGTACGGAGCTCTCCAGGCACCCGGTGGCAACAAAAAAGGGCATCGTCACAAGAACGATGCCCGAGTCGAGTGCGCGCCCAATCGCACGCACGTCCAGCTGCCGCGGCGTATGAGCCCGCGCGCGCAGCGACCCACGGTTTGAGTCAGCGCTCGCCGGTTCATCCGACCTCCCGAAGTGCTTCGAGTGCTCCAATGCACCAGAGTACGGCACGTCGCCCGTGAAGCCCCACGGGCGACGCTCAACGACCTCGAGGGGGCTTCACCCCCAAAGCGACAGGCGAGGCGCGCGAGCACCTCACCTGACAACGGCCGGCTGTGCTGACGGTGTCAGATGCCCACGCGGATGATGAAGTAGTTGTCGGTCCAGAGCGGGCGCGACGTCACGGTCTTCCCCGCGTACGGCGCGTCCAGGATCATGCCGTTGCCGAGCCAGATTCCGTTGTGCGACAGATCGCCGAGCACGACGATGTCGCCGGGGCGAGCGTCCTCGCGCGAGATGCGAGTGCCGAGGGAGGCCTGCGCCCGCACCGAGTGCGGCAGCGAGATGCCGTGCTGCGCGTACACGTACATGACGAGACCCGAGCAGTCGAAGCCCGACGGGTCGGCGCCTCCGAAGCGGTACGGCACTCCGATGTACTGCTGGGCGACCGCGACGACCGAGTCGAGGCTGAAGTTGGGGTACGGCGGGTTCGCGAGCGCCTGTCCCACCGACATCCCGCTCTTGGCCGCGCCAGGGGTGGCGGCCCGAGTCACGACGGGCGGCGGCGGCGGCGGCAGGGTGATCGAGTAGCCGTCGCGATCAGTGGCGGAGATCGACGCGAGAGTGGCTTCGGAGACGTCGAGCGTCTGCGGCTCGTGCTCGACAACGCGCGCGGCGCTCGTGTCGCCCCGCTCGTCGACTGTGGTGGCGTACGCGGGCAGCACTGCGGTCGCGAAGAGACCGGGGACCGCGAGTCCCATCACTGCGACGCTCGCGATGTTCTGACGGAGCGTTCGAGTGATTGCGGTTCGGGTTGTCTTCTGGGGTTCAGTGGTTCGCGCTCGGGTCGCGCGGCGGGTGCTGGTCGTCAAGAGTGTGACCTCCTGCGCTTCGTCAGCCCGTGACTGCCCGTCTCAGAGTGGTGGATTCTCGGGCTGCGGGACGGGAACACGAAACGCCGCAGACCGACATCCTTCGCCGGGGAATGGCGCGAAAGACCTGATCACCGTAGCGGAGGGCGACTGGCCGAAAACAGGCGAAACCCCGAGAAAGTAACGAAACGGCAACGAATTGCAGGAGATTCACAGGTAACGGGGGTCGAAACACCGCGTTACCAAGGGGTAGACAGAACGCTCGCTCTAGAGTGCGACGTAGATGTGGGCCGCGACCTCGTTCGGCAGATCGAGGCCTGGGCCGAAGCCGTCCACCTGCACGGCGACATAGGTGCCCGACGCGGCGATCGTCGCCTCGGAGCCCGGGCGGACGCCGGCTTGATACAACTGCTGGAGCAGTTCGGGGTCGACCTGCACCGGCTCACCGAGCCGTTTTATCACTGCGGTAGAAGCTTCGGGTTGGGCGGCGACGCGCGAGAGCAGGTTCTCCACGCCCTCCAGGAACCGGCTCGATGGGTCTTCGGCGAATTCATCGAGCGCGGGAATCGGATTCCCGTACGGCGACTCGCTCGGGTTGCCGAGCAGGTCGAGCAGTCGGCGCTCCACTTGCTCGCTCATCACGTGCTCCCAGCGGCAGGCCTCATCGTGCACGTATGCCCAGTCGAGCCCGATCACATCGGCGAGGAGCCGCTCAGCCAGGCGATGCTTGCGCATCACGCTCGTGGCGCGCTGGCGTCCTTCACCGGTCAGGCTCAGGTGCCGGTCTCCCTGCACGACGACGAGCCCGTCCCGCTCCATGCGGGCTACCGTCTGCGAGACGGTCGGCCCCGAATGGCCGAGGCGCTCGGAGATGCGCGCCCGCAGCGGGATGATTCCTTCTTCTTCGAGGTCGAGAATCGTGCGCAGGTACATCTCAGTCGTGTCGACGAGATCCGTCATCAATCCTCCCCGGTCGATCCTCAATGCCATCCAGCCTAGTTGTCGGGCGCCACATCCCGGGCCGGACGGCACAGCGGCGGAGGTGGCGTGAGATGGGCCGGGCCTTGTGCGCGCCGTAGAATCGCTGCATGGCGACGCCCCTTCAGATTCCGGCAGAACACCTCCCCCGCGATGGACGCTTCGGCTGCGGGCCGTCGAAGGTGCGGGCCGACCAAGTCGCCTTCCTCACGGCGAATGCCGATGTGCTCGGCACCTCACACCGTCAGGCCCCGGTCAAGGACGTCGTCGGCCGGGTGCGTGAAGGTCTCGCTCAGCTCTTCCGTCTGCCGGCGGGCTACGAGGTCGTGCTCGGCAATGGCGGGGCGACCGCGTTCTGGGACGCCGCCGCGTTCGGCCTGATCGAGCGTCGGGCCGAGAATCTTGCGTTCGGCGAGTTCAGCAGCAAGTTCGCGAAGGCCGCCGCCGCGCCGTGGCTGGAAGCACCGCACGTCGTCAAGGCCGAGGTGGGCTCGCGCGCCGAGGTCGAGATCGTCGAGGGCGTCGATGTCTACGCCTGGCCCCACAACGAGACCTCGACGGGTGTCATGGCACCGGTGAAGCGCGTGCACGCGGATGCCGGCGCGCTCACCGTGATCGACGCGACGAGCGCCGCTGGCGGCATCGACTTCGACGCGGCCGAGGCCGACGTCTACTACTTCGCCCCGCAGAAGAACTTCGCCTCCGACGGCGGGCTCTGGTTCGCGCTGGTCTCGCCGGCGGCGATCGAGCGGATCGAACGCATCGCGGCATCCGATCGCTACATTCCCGAGTTCCTCAGCCTGCAGCAGGCTGTCGACAACTCGCGCAAGAACCAGACGCTCAACACCCCCGCGCTTGCCACGCTGCTGCTCATGGAGAACCAGATCGACTGGATCAACACCGAGGGCGGTCTGAGCTGGGCGGATGCTCGCACGCGCGAGTCGTCGAACGCGCTGTACGAATGGGCGGATGCGGTCGACTACGCCCGTCCGTTCGTGTCGAACCCCCAGCACCGCTCCCAGGTGGTCGTGACCATCGACTTCGACGATGCCATCGACGCCGCGGCTATCGCCTCGACGCTGCGCGCCAACGGCATCGTCGACACCGAGCCCTACCGCAAGCTCGGCCGCAACCAACTGCGCATCGCAACCTTCACCGCGATCGACCCGGCCGACGTGCGCACGCTCATCGGCGCCATCGAGTACGTCGTCGAACGCCTCGGCTGACTCCGCGGTGCACGGCTCAGCGGAAGTTCGTCAGACGCAAGCAAGCCGAGTTCGCCCCACAGAGGGAACGTCGCTCCCTAATCGTTGAACAGTCGGATTACGCGCGTCATCCAGGGCCCGGGTGATCAGGCCTCGTCGCCGTCGTCGTCATCGTCCGACTCATCGTCGTCCTCATCAGAGGCGTCTTCGTCGTCGAGGTCGTCCTCCTCATGGTCGTCCTCGTCGTCGTCGTCGAAGTCGTCCTCGTCGTCGTCGAAGTCGTCCTCGTCGTCGTCCGAGTCGTCCTCGTCGTCGAAATCGTCATCGGAGTCGCCCGAGTCGTCGTCATCCGAGTCATCATCGGAATCAGCGTCGTCGTCCGTGTCCCCATGAGCATCGTGGTGCTCGTCGATGTCCACCCCATCGAACGGGTCGTCGCCGAAGTCGTCGTCGTCCTCGTCGTGGTCATCGTCGTGCTCGGCACCGTCGGAGTCGAGCGGGCCGTCACCCTCAGCATCCGCCTGCTTGGCCTCTTCGGCAGCGGCCTGCGCAGCACGCCACTCCTCGAGCCGTTCGGACCAGGGCACCCACTCGGGCGCGAGAAGCGCGCTGTCGCCAGGCAACAGTTCGGCCTCGAGCACCGTCGGTGCCTCGTCGCCGACCGCGGCGAGGCTCACCTCCCAGTGCCACCCGGGGTAGCCGGGCAAGGCATTGGCGAAGCGAACGGTGATCAGGCCATCGTCGCCGTCTTCGCGGGCGATGACACCACCGACGGTCTCCTGCGGGGTGATCTCGAAGAGAGCTGCGCGCGCGATATCGACCGGGTCACGCATCCAGATCGTCCGCAACCCGACGCAGCACCGCTGCGACCTTGTGCGCCTGAGCGCCCTCCGGGTAGCGGCCGCGGCGCAGCGCCGCGCCGATGCCGTCGAGCAGCTTGACCAGGTCTTCGACGATGATCGCCATGTCGTCGGCCGGCTTGCGCTTCATCTTCGTCAGGCTTGGAGGCGCCTCGAGCACTCGGACGGAGAGCGCCTGAGCGCCCCGCTTGCCATCGGCGATGCCGAACTCGAGCCGCGTGCCGCTCTTCACGGTCACACCGGCCGGCAGCGCGGATGCATGCAGAAAGACCTCCTGGCCGTCATCCGAAGCGATGAAGCCGAAGCCCTTCTCCTCGTCGTAGAACTTGACCCTGCCGGTAGGCATCTCTGGCACTCCTTGATGTGATGGAAATCAGCACCAAGCCTAGCCGTTGCCCCCTGCGCCTATCCTTGATCTCGTGGCACAGCGCGACGACAATCCGAGCCGGCTCGAACGCGTCTTCTCGACGCTCGTCGCGGTGGTGATCGGAGTCGCACTGCTGTGCTTCGTCGCCATGATCGTCGGCACGCTCACGCACGCCGATCTCGGCAGCGGCTTCTGGCCGATCGTCGCATGGATCCCCTACGTCGGGCTTCCGATCGGGTTCGTGCTCATCGTCGCACTGCTGATCCTCAGCGCGCGGCGGCGCGGCAAGGCCTCGAGGGATGCCGGACGCTAGCCCGTCGGCACTGACGCTCGCCGCGCAGCTCAGAGCCTCCGACGACGAGGCGCTGCGCGGGCTGTTGACATCGCGCCGCGTCGATGCCACCGGCATCCGCGACTTCTTCGATCTGGCCGAAGCTCTGCTCACGCCGGAATCGGTGCGGGAGGCACTCGCCGGCCTCGATCGCTTCGCCCTCGCCGCGCTGGCGGCGGTCGCCCAGCGCAGTGGCGGGGCAGGGCTTGAAGGAGCGGCACTGATCGAGGGCGAGTCAGCGGTCGAAGGCGAGGCCGGCGACGACGCGATCGCGCGCGCGCTCGACCTTGCGCTCGTCGAGCGGCACGGCGGCGATTTCAGCGTTCCCGATCCGGTGCGCTCCGCACTGGCAGACCTCGCCGCGCACGGGCTGACTCTCGATGCGCTCCGAGCACCGCATCCTCCTATTCCGCTCGCACCCGTGAACGCAGCAGAGCGGGATGCTGCTGAGCGACTCGCGATCGAGCGAGCCACGGGCGTCGTCGTCGCGCTCACCGAACTGCTCTGGGAGCTCGCCCGGCAACCCGCCCGCCCCCTGGCTCGCGGTGGCATCGCGCTGCCCGACGCGAAGCGCCTGGCAGAAGCGGCCGCGGTGCCGATCGAGCGCATCGAACTCTTGCGTCGGCTCGCTCTCGCGGGTGCGCTGGTGGAGCGAACCGCCGCGGGGTGGGCGCCCTCGACCGAGGCGCACGACTGGCTGAGAGCGTCGGGCCCGGAGCGCTGGGCGCGACTGGCCGGCACGTGGCTCGACAGCCAAAGCCCCGCCACGCGGAAGGGATTGCGCGAGCGCGCGCGCCAGGCGTGGAGGATCGGCACGCTGGCCCATCTGCGCTGGCTGTACCCGGCGGCTGACAAGCCCACGAGAACGCGCCTCGCGCACGACGCGGAACTCGCCGACGCACTCGGCTTCTCGGGCGGCGGCATGCTCACCCGGCCTGCCGCAGCGCTCGCGCTCGAGGGAGCGCAGGCGGCCGCGCGTGCGATCGAGAGCGCATTCCCCGCACCGATCGAGGGCGTCTATGTGCAGCACGACCTGACCGTCATCGCGCCGGGTCCGCTGCGCCCCGATCTCGAGGCCGAGTTGCGCGCCATCGCCGACGTGGTGGCACCGGGCATCGCGGCGACCTATCGCGTGAATCGCGAGAGCGTGACGCGGGCGCTGGCGGCGGGCGGCAGCGCCGACAGCATCCGCGCCACGCTGGAGCGACTGTCGCTCACCGGCGTGCCGCAACCGCTCGCGTACCTCGTCGATGAGACGGCACGCCGATACGGGTCGGTGCGAGTCGGCGAGACCTCCGAGCAGCGTGAAGGGCACCGGGCCGCGCTCGCATATGTGCGGAGCGATGATGCAGCCCTGCTCGCGGCGATAGAGGTCGACCAGTCACTCGTGGCACTGCGGCTGCAGCGGACCGGCACGCACCGACTGCTCAGCCGGGCCGCCCCCGCGGCGGTGTACTGGGCGTTGAGCGATGCACGCTATCCGGTGGCGTTCGAGCGCGGTGAGAAACTCGTCAAACCGCCGGTGCGCCCCGAGCGGCACCGCGGCTCGGCGGTGGAGCCGACAGCATCCGACCCCATCGGGGAACT
This sequence comes from Ruicaihuangia caeni, assembly GCF_040536845.1. Taxonomy (NCBI): domain Bacteria; kingdom Bacillati; phylum Actinomycetota; class Actinomycetes; order Micrococcales; family Microbacteriaceae; genus Ruicaihuangia; species Ruicaihuangia caeni. The sequence continues at coordinate 1,898,286 of NZ_CP159582.1, read as the reverse complement.
GATCGCAAGGCTCCGCGAGAGCGAGGCGCGCAGCCCGCATGCGGCCGAGCAGGCGTGGCTGGCCCGACAGCTCGAGCTCGCGATCCGCGCCAAGGCCGAGGTCTCGGTGACCGTACGCATGCCCCACGGTGACGAGGTCGAGTATGCGCTGCAGCCGACCGGGCTCGCCGGCGGACGGCTGCGGGCTCGCGACCGCACGGCGGATGTCGAGCGCACTCTGCCGCTCTCGCACATCACCGCGGTCACCGAGCGCTCCTGAACCCCATCGGCCCGTGCACCATCGCCCCGCGCTCTGACCCCGCCGAGACTACGCAATTGTGGACTGGCTGCGGTGGCGAGTGGTGATTCGCGTAGTGTCGCGGTCTGGTCGAGCACCGCAGCAGTACGCAGGACCTGCCGCGTAGACTGGCTGCCCAATGACCGGCCCCTTGATCGTGCAGAGCGACCGCACAGTGCTGCTCGAAGTCGCGCACCCCGACGCCGCCGACGCCCGCCACGAGCTCGCCGTATTCGCAGAGCTCGAACGCGCCCCTGAGCACGTGCACACGTACCGCATTACGCGCCTCGGACTCTGGAACGCGCGTGCCGCTGGGCACACCGCCGAGCAACTGCTCGGCACGCTCGAGCGGTACAGCAAGTTCCCCGTGCCGCAGACCGTGGCGATCGACATCGCCGAGACCATCGACCGCTACGGACGGCTGGTCATCGAGCGCGATGCCGAAGGAGTGCTGACGCTGACCGCAACGGATGCCGCAGCGCTCCGCGAGGTCACGCGCGCCAAGGCGGTCGCCTCCTTGCTCTTCGAGCGACGCGACGAGCACACCTTCGTGCTGCAGCCGTGGGCGCGCGGCGAAGTGAAGCAGCAGCTGCTCAAGCTCGGCTGGCCCGCGGAGGATCTCGCCGGATACACGCCGGGCACGCCGCACGACATCGACCTTGCTGAAGACGGCTGGGCGCTGCGCGGCTACCAGCAGCAAGCCATCGACAACTTCTTCCAGCATGGCTCGGGAGTGGTCGTGCTGCCCTGCGGCGCCGGCAAGACCCTGGTCGGTGCGGGCGCGATGGCCGAAGCCGATACGACGACGCTCATCCTCGTGACGAACACCGTCTCGGCCCGGCAATGGCGCGACGAACTGCTGAAGCGCACCTCGCTCACCGAAGACGAGATCGGCGAGTACTCAGGGCAGGTCAAGCAGATCAGGCCTGTGACCATCGCGACGTATCAGATCCTCACGGCCAAACGGAAGGGCGCCTACGCGCATCTTGCGCTGCTCGATGCCAAGGACTGGGGACTCATCGTGTACGACGAGGTGCACCTGCTGCCCGCTCCCGTGTTCAAGCTCACCGCCGACTTACAGGCGCGCCGCCGACTCGGGCTCACCGCGACGCTCGTGCGCGAGGACGGCCGCGAGGGCGATGTGTTCTCGCTGATCGGACCGAAGCGATTCGATGCGCCGTGGAAGGAGATCGAGGCCCAGGGCTTCATCTCGCCGGCGCTCTGCCACGAGGTGCGCATCGACCTGAGTGATGACGAGCGGCTCGAGTACGCGGCATCCGCCGACGATGATCGCTACCGCATCGCCGCCAGCACCCCGGCGAAGCTCGACGTCGTGAAGCAGTTGCTCGCAAAGCATGAGGGCGAGCGCATCCTGGTGATCGGGCAGTACCTCGATCAACTGGCCGAGCTCGGCGAGGCACTCGACGCACCGCAGCTCACCGGCAGCACGCCCGTCGACGAGCGGGAGCGACTGTTCAATGCGTTCCGCGAGGGCGAGCTGAAGGTGCTCGTGGTGTCGAAGGTCGCGAACTTCTCAGTCGACCTGCCCGAGGCGACCGTCGCCATCCAGGTGTCGGGGTCGTTCGGCTCACGGCAGGAGGAGGCGCAGCGGCTCGGGCGGCTGTTGCGGCCGAAGGAGAGCGGACTGCCGGCGCACTTCTACACCCTCGTGGCCCGCGACACCGTCGACCAGGACTACGCGCAGAACCGCCAGCGCTTCCTCGCCGAACAGGGCTACAGCTACGAGATCATCGACGCCCACGACCTCTAGCCGCGCGAGCGTTGGCACCTTTCTGCGCCCTCGCCGCTCTCCGCCCCCTCTCCGTTCTCCGCCCCTTCCCCGCTCCTCTCCGCGCCCTCCCCGCTCTCTCCGGGCCCTCTCCGCGCCCTCCCCGCTCTCCCCTCGCCTCTCCCCTCTCCGCCCTCCGCGCTCTCCGCCCCCGGCCCCGCTCTCCGCCCCTTCCCCGCTCTTCCCGCGACTCCCCGGCGCCCTCTTGTCTTCGCCGAGATGCCAATTTCTGCTGCTGTTTCGCCGAAATTGCAGCAGAAACTGGCATCTCGGTGGGGTTGGAGGGCGGATGCCGGGCTCAGCAGCCGCGGGGCGAGACGGATACCCGGCGCAGCAGTCACGCGGGGCGGGTGCCCGGCGCAGCAGTCACGCGGGACGGATGCCCCGCTCAGCAGCCGCGCGGCGGGGCGGATGCCGGCTCAGCAGCCGCGCGGCGGGACGGATACGGGCTCAGCCGCACGCGGGGCGGATGCCGCACCAACCGCACGCGGAGCGGATGCCGGGTTCAGCCGTGGCGCACGCTGCGCAGCAGCAGGGTGTCGCCGCCCCGCAGCACGCTCGCGAGCCGCATGCCGGTGGGTCGAGCCGCCTCCGAGTGGGTGATGCGCCCGGCGGTGCCGGCTTCGAGGGTGGGCGAGACCGTGAGGCACAGTTCGTCGACGGCGCCCTGCGCGACGAGCGAGCCGAACAGCGAAGGACCGCCCTCGCAGTGGATCTGCGGCAGCCCCCGCTCAGCGAGGCTCCGTCGCACCTCGGCGGCATCGAGCCCCTCGTGGCCGCAGACGAGCACGTGGGCCACGTCGGCGAGCGCGTCTTTCCGACGCTGCCACGCGGGGTCGGCGGCATCCGCGCTGTGCGTCACGATGATGGGCCGCACGGGCGAGCGCTCGAACACAGCCCCGGCCGGATCGAGATCGAGCGCTCGAGAGACGATCGCGAAGGCCGGATGCCGCGACAGATCGTGCGCCTCACGCCACTGCGCTGCACGCCCGTCGACCAGCTCGCCCGCGTAGCCCTCGACTCGCACGGTGCCTGCACCGACGAGGACCACGTCGGCGAGCCTTCGAAGCAGCGCGAACACCCGCCGGTCCGCCGCGTCGCCGAGCCCGCCCGAGCGCCCCTGACGTGTGACGGCCCCATCGAGGCTCGTCACGAAGTTCGCGCGCAGCCACGTGGTCGAGCGATCCCCCACGCGATATGCATCGAGCAACTGCTCATCGGTGAGCGGCGCACCCGAGTCGCCGAGGGGCGAGATGCGGTCGTCTCGCTCGGCATCGGTGCTCCCGGCATCCGGTCGGGCGTCACTCATTGCGATCGCCCATGTTGTGCTTGAGGTAGGCGGGCTCGCGAAACCCGAGCACAGCCTCGGTCATCCGCACGGCCGCGACGGTCTGGTGCACCTCATGCACGCGCACGATGCGCGCGCCATGCGCGATGCACAGCACCGCCGCTGCCAGCGACCCCTCGAGCCGATCCTGCTTGGGCGCGTCGAGCGTCTCGCCGATGAAGTCCTTGTTCGACAGCGCCACCATGGTGGGCAGCCCGATCGCGGTGATCTCGCCCAGACGCCTCGTGAGTTCGAGCGAGTGCAGGGTGTTCTTGTTCAGGTCGTGCCCGGGGTCGATCACAATGCGCGACTCGGGGATGCCGGCGTCGAGCGCCGCCTCGATCCGCTGCTGCAAGAACTCGCGCACCTCGCGAGCGATGTCACCGTACTGCGGTCGCGGGAACCAGGAGCGCGGCCGCGCAAGGCTGTGCACGATGACGAGCGTGGCGTCGCTGTCGGCGACGACCCGTAGCATCTCAGGGTCGCTGACTCCGGTGGTGTCGTTCACCACCGCGGCGCCCGCCGCGATGACGCGTTCCGCAACCGCGGCGTGGAACGTGTCGACCGAGATGACGACATCGGATGCCGCGGCCACCCTCTCGACCACCGGCAGCACGCGCGCGAGCTCGTCGTCAGCCGCGAGCGGGGCACCCGGGGCGAACGGCACTCCCCCGATGTCGACCCAGTCCGCGCCCTCTTCCACGGCGCGCAGCGACGCCCGAACCGCATCGTCGAGCGCGAAGTTCGCTCCCTGGTCGTAGAACGAATCCGGCGTACGGTTGACGATCGCCATCACGGCGACCTGCCGGTCGAAGTCGAAGCGGCGTGCACCGATGATGCGCACCGGCTCGCGCAGCTCCGGCAGCATGAACCCGCCGGTCGGCACGCTCACGAGTGCGCCCGGCTCAGACATCGGCGAGCGCTACCGAGGGATCCTGCAGTCGGGTGCGGTCGACTGCGCGCGCTGAGCGGATCAGTTCCTGCACCTGCTCGTTGACGTCCCAGACGTTCACGTTCATACCGGCGACGACCCGGTCGTCAGCAAGCCAGAACGCGACGAACTCGCGCTTCTCGCGATCGCCGCGGACGATCACCTCAGCATCCTTCGTCAATGGCGGATACCCCGAGTACTCCATGCCGAGATCGTATTGATCGGTGAAGAAATACGGGATGCCGTCGTGCGACGCCCGGATGCCGAGCATGGACTTCGCGGCCGTCTTGCCGGTGTCGATGGCGTTGGCCCAGTGCTCGTTGCGCATGTGCTGCCCGATGACCGGGTGGTAGGCGCTCGCGACGTCACCTGCAGCGAACACATCGGGATCGCTGGTGCGCATGTGCTCGTCGACCACGATGCCGTTCTTGACCTCGATCCCCCCGTGCTCGGCAAGCTCCACATTGGGCACCACGCCGACCCCGACGATCACCACATCCGCCGGAATCGTGCGTCCGTCAACGACGACGCCGGTGACCTGACCGTCGGCCTCGGCGAACTCCTGCGGCTCGGACTCCAGCTCGAAGACCACGCCGTGCTCCTGGTGAAGTCGCAAGAACATGGTGCCGAGATCCGTTCCGAGCGGGCCGTCGAGCGGCACTTTGTCGCGACCGACCACCGTCACCTCGTTGCCGTACGTGCGGGCGGCGGCCGCGAGCTCGAGCCCGATCCAGCCGGAACCGATCAGCACCACTCGGTGATCGCCTGATTTGAGGGCGTCGCGGAGATGCTCGCTGTCGTCGATCGAGCGCAGGTAGTGCACGCCTCGCGCGTGGACCCCGGGAATCCCGATGCGTCGAGGGTCTGCGCCGGTGGCGATGAGGAGTCTGTCGTACGAGACCTTCTCGTCGTCAGCCAAGGTGAGCCGATTCGCGCCGACGTCGAGCCGCACTGCCCGGGCCTCGGAGACTACGTCGACGTCGTGCTCGGCGTACCAGGCTGCTGAGTGCGGGAACGCCTTCTCGCGTGGCTCCTGTCCGAGCAAGTACCCCTTCGAGAGCGGTGGTCGCTCGTAGGGCAGGTGCTTCTCCGCCCCGATGATGACGATGTCGCCGTCGAACCCCTCGTCGCGAAGGGTCTCAGCGGCGTTCACGGCGGCGAGACCGCCTCCCACGATGACGAAGCGATCAGTTCCCATGCCGTGCTCCCCACGCGCGAACCGAGGTCGCTGCCGCTCGGGTCGCGACCAGCGCCTTCACTCGCGGCGAGGCGCTTGGTGCTGACTCTATGACTCCTCATGTTCGCTGTCGAGAGCGGAGTCGACCTCAAGGGCAGTCAGTTCGCACGATCGGGGTCAGAGTGGACAGAACGGATGCGGCTGACGCATCCGGCGCGTTCCGATAACGCTCAGCGGCAATCCAGGAAACTCGCAGAGAATGGCGCATATGACCGAGGGGCCAAAGATTCTCGTCGTCGACGACGAACCGAACATCCGTGACCTGCTGACCACGAGCCTGCGTTTCGCGGGGTTCAACGTTCGGGCTGTCGCCAACGGCGCACAAGCGATCTCTGCCGTGATCGAAGAAGAGCCCGACCTCATCATCCTCGACGTGATGCTGCCGGACATCAACGGGTTCGGCGTGACGAAGCGCCTTCGCGCCTCGGGGTACACCTCGCCCGTGCTCTTCCTCACGGCCAAGGACGACACCGAGGACAAGATCACGGGACTCACCGTCGGTGGCGATGACTACGTGACCAAGCCGTTCAGCCTCGATGAGATCGTGGCGCGCATCAAGGCGATCCTTCGTCGCACCATGCAGGGCGACGAAGAGGCCGTCATCCGTGCCGGCGAGCTCACCATGGATCAGGACACGCACGAGGTGGTCGTCGGAGACACCGCCGTGGAGTTGAGCCCCACCGAGTTCAAGCTTCTGCGCTATCTGATGCTGAACCCGAACCGCGTGCTGTCGAAGGCGCAGATCCTCGACCACGTGTGGGAATACGACTTCAACGGGGATGCCGGGATCGTCGAGAGCTACATCTCGTACCTGCGCCGCAAGCTCGACCAGTTCTCGAGCGAACCGCTCATCCAGACCAAGCGCGGCTTCGGATACATGCTCAAGGTCAAGGCCTGACCCGGAAGGGTCGCCCCATCCCCATGCACGCCCGGCTCACCAGGTGGTGGAGCGGCATCTCGCTGCGCACCAAGGTCACCGGTGTCACTGTGCTGCTCGTCACGTTCGGACTGCTCGTCGCAGGAACCGGCACGATCAGCGTGCTGCGCGCGTATCTCGTCGACGAGGTCGACAAGAAGCTGACGAGCTCCTCGACGCAGTTCCAGACCCGCGTGACGTTCGAGCTATCGGCAAGCGGAGCGCTCCGCTGCGAGACGACGTCTGGTATCACCGAGTCGTACTACACCGCCATCGTCACCCCTGACGGCAAGCTGCTCTGCGACAACCGCGACGCGGCCGCGCAGACCCCCGATGTCAGCGGGCTGACACTCGGCGGCGTCACGGCGGCATCCGGTGCGCCGTTCACCCTGGGAAGCACCGACGGCAGCGGGCAGTGGCGAGTCGTCTCGACCATCGTGCCGGCCCAGCTCACGGCCGACTACGTGATCTTCGTGGTGGGCATGAACCTGCGCGAGACCAACGGCATCATCTCGCAGTTCGGCGCCATCTTCTTCTTCTTCGGCATCAATGTGGTGGTGCTCGCCGCCGCCCTCACACGACTGCTCGTCACGACGACGTTCGCGCCGCTGAGGCAGGTGGAGGCGACCGCCGCTCGCTTCGCCGACGGTGACTTCGACCAGCGGATCAGCGGGGCTACGCCTCCGAACACCGAAGTGGGCCGGCTCAATCGGTCGCTGAACGCCATGCTCAGCCGCATCGACAGCGCGTTCAAGGACCGGGCACGAACCATCGAGCAGATGCGCCGCTTCATCGGCGATGCCAGCCACGAGCTGCGGACCCCGCTGGTCTCGGTGCGCGGCTACGCAGAGCTGTACCGGATGGGCGCGCTGCGCTCGCCAGAAGACGTCGCACAGGCGATGGAGCGCATCGAGAAGGAAGCGGTGCGCATGGGTGAGCTCGTCGAAGACCTGCTCGCGCTCGCGCGGCTCGACGAGGCGAAGCCGCTGCAGCTCGCGCCTGTCGACCTCGTGCCGATCGCCAACGACGCGGCCCTCGATACGGCAGCCTATGCCCCCGACCGTGCGGTGACCGTGGTGGTCGAGCCGCCCGCACCGCGACAGCCGGCCGCAGCCGGCCAGCCTGGCGTACCCGCACCCGCGCCTGCCACGGGCGCGATCGGGCGCGCGGGTGCGACGCTCGCGAAGCTCCGCCGGAGGCCGCGACCGGCACCGCCCGCCGCCGTGGGCGCCGTGATCGCCACACCGGACCCCGGAGATGTACCGGCCGTGGTGTGGGCCGAGGAGAACAAGATCCGTCAGGTGGTGACGAACCTCATCGGCAATGCGATCCGCTTCACGCCGGAGGGCAGCCCGATCGAGATCGCCGTGCGCGTGGATGAGCAGCGCGGCATGGCCATGCTCGCCGTCGTCGATCACGGCGAAGGGATCCCGCCTCAGATCCGGGAGAAGATCTTCCAGCGCTTCTGGCGGGCCGACACCTCGCGGGCACGCGAGACGGGTGGGACCGGCCTCGGCCTGGCCATCGTCGCAGCGATCGTGAAGAACCACGGGGGCACAGTCGATGTGGTCGACACTCCCGGCGGAGGGGCCACTATCCAGGTGTGGCTGCCATTGGCTTCAGCACACCAACGAACGGATGCTGCCGCCCCCGGCAGCGCGTCGGGAGGCCAGCGCGCCCAAGCTGTCGAAGCACCCCTCAACAACGACGCGCCTCCGCCTTCCGTCTCCTCCCCTGAGTGACAGGGATCCGCCCAGTCGGTGACGCTGCCTAGTCTCTGGCGGCGAGCTCGGAGCGGCCGGGCTTGCTGTCAGCGGCTGCAGCCGCAGGAGGAGGCGAAGCAATGTCCCGGTTCCAGGTGGACAGCGATGAAGTGCTCATGACCCAGCAGTCGGCGCTCGCGGTCGTCGAACGGATTCAAGCGGATTCGGCGACTCTGATGGCCCAGCTGAGCGGGCTGAACGGGTCGTGGACGGGGCAGGCCGCAGCGGCGTTTCAGCAGGCGGTGGCCGGTTGGCGCCAGACGCAGCAATTGGTGGAGCAGAACGCTCAGGCGCTACAGGCGGCACTCGCAGCCGCGGGCCGGCAGTACGCCGAGGCCGAGTCCGCGAACGCCGCGCTCTTCCGCCAGTAGCGCGCGGCGTGCGACGTCAGCATCCGCCCATCAGTGAACAAGCGGCACGGAAGCTGAAACGCGGCACGGATGCTGGAACGAGGCACGGATGCTGGAACGACGAGAGGGGCGGCTCCTTGCGGAGCCGCCCCTCAGGCGTTGTTTCGCCGTAGAGCGAACGATGCGGACTAGAAGTCCATGCCACCCGTCGGGTCGCCGCCCATGGGGGCCGCGTTCTTCTCCGGCTTGTCGGCCACGACAGCCTCGGTGGTGAGGAACAGACCGGCGATCGAAGCCGCGTTGAGCAGCGCCGAGCGGGTCACCTTCACCGGGTCGGCGATGCCTGCGGCGAGCATGTCACCGTACTGCCCGGTCGCGGCGTCGAGGCCCTGACCCACGGGGAGGTTGCGCACCTTGTCGACCACGACGCCCGGCTCGAGACCGGCGTTCAGTGCGATCTGCTTCAGCGGCGCGTCGATCGCGACGCGAACGATGTTCGCACCGGTCGCCTCGTCGCCCTCGAGCGCGAGGTTGTCGAAGGCCTTCTGGCCGGCCTGGATGAGCGCGACGCCACCACCGGCGACGATGCCCTCCTCAACCGCTGCCTTGGCGTTGCGCACGGCGTCCTCAATGCGGTGCTTGCGCTCCTTGAGCTCCACCTCGGTGGCGGCACCGGCCTTGATGACTGCAACACCGCCGGCGAGCTTCGCCAGACGCTCCTGCAGCTTCTCGCGGTCGTAGTCGCTGTCGGTGTTCTCGATCTCCTGGCGGATCTGCTTGACGCGCCCCTCGATCTGGTCGGTGTTGCCGGCACCCTCGACGATGGTGGTCTCGTCCTTGGTGATGACCACCTTGCGGGCGCGGCCCAGCAGGTCGAGCGTGGCGTTCTCGAGCTTGAGGCCGACCTCTTCGCTGATGACCTGACCACCGGTGAGGATCGCGATGTCCTGAAGCATGGCCTTGCGGCGGTCGCCGAAGCCGGGAGCCTTGACGGCAGCAGACTTGAAGATGCCGCGGATCTTGTTCACGACGAGCGTCGCAAGCGCCTCACCGTCGACGTCCTCAGCGATGATCAGCAGCTGCTTGCCGCTCTGGATCACCTTGTCGACGATCGGCAGAAGGTCCTTGATGTTCGAGATCTTCGAGTTGACGATCAGGATGTACGGGTCTTCGAAGACCGTCTCCTGACGCTCGGGGTCGGTGACGAAGTAGGCCGAGAGGAAGCCCTTGTCGAACCGCATTCCCTCGGTCAGCTCGAGCTCGGTGCCGAAGGTGTTCGACTCCTCGACGGTGACCACACCCTCCTTGCCGACCTTGTCGAGCGCCTCGGCGATGAGCTCACCGATGGTGCTGTCAGCGGCCGAGATCGAAGCGGTGGCAGCGATTTCCTCCTTGGTCTCGACCTCCTTGGCCGAGGAGAGCAGCTCTTCGGAGACGGCCTGAACGGCCTTCTCGATGCCGCGGCGGAGAGCGATCGGGTCGGCACCGGCGGCCACGTTGCGAAGGCCCTCGCGCACGAGCGCCTGGGCGAGCACGACCGAGGTGGTGGTGCCGTCACCGGCGACGTCGTCGGTCTTCTTCGCGACCTCCTTGACGAGCTCGGCGCCGATCTTCTCGTACGGGTCGTCGAGCTCGATCTCCTTGGCGATCGACACACCGTCGTTCGTGATGGTGGGGGCGCCCCACTTCTTCTCGAGTACGACGTTGCGACCGCGGGGGCCGAGCGTGACCTTCACAGCGTCGGCCAGGGTGTTGAGGCCGCGCTCGAGGCCGCGACGGGCCTCTTCGTCAAAAGCAATGATCTTCGCCATGTGTGTTTCTCGTCCCTCCCGGACGTTCCCAAAGCAGTGATTTGGCACTCGACGCAATGGAGTGCCAACACATTCTTAGCACTCAGCACATGCGAGTGCAAGCGGCCTACGGGGCGGTGAAGGTGGCGGAGCCGGCGGTCGGCACGAGCTCGACCCAGGTGTTGCCCGGGGCGAGCCGCACGGTCACACCGTGGTCATCGATGAGGCGGATGGGCTCCGTCGCCGAGCCCTTGTGCCAAGTGGCATGCACGGTGGCTCCACCGCTCGAGACCCACGCCTCGCCCGAGCCGATGGATTCGGTCTTCGGGATGTCCTGACTCACGGTCACGGGCACGCGCACCACCACGACGTTCTTAGCGGTGAGCGGTGCGCCGGTCTCGTCGGTGTCGGGAGCGCCGCCCGTCATCGAGCGGGTCCAAACGGATGCCGCAGCATCCCAGGTCCAGGAAGGCGCCCCGAGACTGCCGAACACCAGCGCGATGCCGGCGGTCGGAGTGCCTTCCTTGGCGGCGGTCGACGATGCCGCATCGGCAGCGAACGCGAAGTACTGCGCGGGCGGCGGCAGCTCGGCGTGCTGCGCCACGAGTTCGGGCGCCTTGACGAGCACATTGTGCGGGGCGCGGCGATCGCTTGCGCGGTAGAAGGTCGACGCAGTGTCGGACTGGCCGTGGATGGCGTTGTAGACGGGGGCCTGCTTCATCATCGCGACGAAGCGCTCCTGCCCGCCCGAGTAGGCGACCATGCCGCCGAGCGGAGAGATGATGTCGGGGTCCATGGGCCGGATCGAGCGCACTGGCCCGATCACCGGCGGCAGGTGGGACTGCCAGACCGCCACATAGCGGGTCAACCCGCCCTCGACGAGCTCCTCGAACACGATGTCGGTCTGTGCCAGTCCGATCTGCGGCCGCGCAGCCGGGTGGTTGTCGATCTTCGCGGCCAGCGACGGCCCCCCAGCTCCTGAGCCCTCGACGGCTACGCCGGTCAGCGGCGCGATCGACACGGGCGGCGGCGCCTCATAGTCGGAGTGCCACGTCGGCTCGGGCTCTTCCACCGCGGGTTCAGCGGAGCTGCAGCCCACGAGCGCCGCCGCGAGGATGACGGTGGGAACGAGCAGACTCGCGCGACGACGAAATCCTTGCACGACGGCAAGACTAACGCCGCCCGGCGTACCGGACGGCGTTGGTCTGGGCGAGCCTCGGATCAGCTCGTCACGCGATGCGAACGGATTCTGCCTGCGGTCCCTTGCTGCCGGTTCCGACCTCGAAGGTGACCTGCTGGCCCTCTTCGAGCACCTTGTACCCGTTCATGTCGATGGCGGAGTAGTGGACGAACACGTCCTGTCCCCCGCCGTCGACCGTGATGAAACCGTAGCCCTTTTCAGCGTTGAACCACTTCACGGTTCCATTGGCCATGCTGTTACTCCTTGGTGCTGTTCGATACGGCGCCTGCGTGTGCGTGTGCCGGGTTGCGCCGCAGTAATCTGCGGTCTTCCGCGGCGCGGGCGCGCAGCACTGCGCAGTGGAAGAGCGACCAACACCAGATGCTAGCGACGACTGTGGTAAAGGAGAAGGATTTTTCAGAAGTTCGGTCGCGCGGCCTATGCGTCAGGAACCGAATCCGCGCCGAGCACGATGGTCACCGTGGCCCCCGGGAATGCGTCCGACTGCGCCACATCCCCGAAACCGAGCGCGAGGACGAGGCCCCGTGCGAGCGCTTCGTCGGCGGGCGTCCCGTAGTAGACGGTGGTCGTCTCGACATCGGTCTGAGCCGCATTGGTGCGGCTGCCGATCGGCCAGCCCTCGGCCGTCAGCCGGTCGCCGACCGCGCCCGCCAGACCGGTGGTGCCGGTGCCGTTGAGCACGGTGATCGAGACGTCGGGCCCGAGCGTGGACGGGTCGGTGACGGGCTGCACCTCTGGTTCCGTCGGTGTGGGTTCCGCCGGCGCCTGGGTCTGCCCGATGACGGGGAATTCGAAGGACACCTGATCGCTCAGCCGCGACAGCGCGAAGAGGCCCGCGAGCGTGAGTGCGATGACCGCAAGCACCCACCACGCGAACGTGACCCAACCGCGGCCGCGGCGCGGCTGTGCCCGGTGAGCGCCGACCCGCGCAACGCGGGGCAGGTCATCGAAGCGATCGCGAGGGAACTGGGTCATGGGTCTTTCGGTGTCGGGACGTGGCAGGTTCAGCCGAGCCGGCGCTCGGCGTGGGCACGCAGGCGGCGCTCGCGTGCACGATGCAGACGCCCCACCAACTGCGGGTCGAACCTGACCGCAGCCGGCTCATCGATGAGCGAATTCAGCACCTGATAGTAGCGGGCAGGACTGAAGCCGAACTCCTCACGAATAGCGGCATCCTTCGATCCCGCGCTGATTCTGGGCACCGCCTCGAAGCGCAGCACGCGCTCGTGGAGCGGAAGCAGCCCCGAAGCCGCGCGCCGCTCCGTCTCCGAGCCCGCATGATCGGAGTTCACAGGCAAATGCTAACGAGCGAGGGAGCGGCTTCCGGGATGCCTCGCCGCGTCATCCCTCGGGCGCGTAAAACGCGCGCGCAAGCGCATCGAGCACATCAGGGAATCGAGGCCCGAAACCGAGAATGTCACCGTCGGCCATATCGACGAACCGCCGGTGCTGCCCGGCGTTCGTCAGCGCGAGCGCGGGCCGGTCCTCGAGAAGGCCGTCGATTCCTCCGACGCTCTCAAGGCCGTGCGTCATGACGAGCACCAGATCGGGGTTCGCCGCGACCATCGCCTCGTCGGTGACCGGTTTCATGCCGTCCCAGCCGATCTCGGCAGCGACATCGCGCGCGCCGAGCGAGGTGATCAGGACGTCGGCGCCCGACTCGTCGCCGAACAGGTAGTAGATGCCCGAGGTGCCCCGCAGGTACAGGAACACGACGCGAAGCTTCTGCTCGTCGGCATCCGGTGCGATCTCGGCGATCTCGGCGATCTTCGCATCGATCTGCTGTGAGAGCTGCTGCGCGAGCGCCTCTCCTGCCGCGGGCGCACCCACGGCAGCGGCGACCTGCCTGGCCAGTTCGAGAATGCCTTCGATGCTCGGGTCGCGCTCGACGAAGACGACTGGCACGCCCGCGTCGCGCAACTGGAGCACGACGTCGATCGGTCCGATGCTTCCGTCAGTGATGACGAGCGTGGGGCGCAGCGAGAGCACCGCTTCGATGTTGATGGTGTGCGCACTGGAGGTCACGATCGGGAGCTCTTCGACTTCGGGGAAGGTCGACGAGATGTCTCGGCCCACGAGTCGGTCGGCGAAGCCCAGCCCGGCAAGGGTCGCATTGATCGATCCCGCCATGTCGAACCCGATGATGCGATCGGTGCTGGTCACCGTCACTTCGACATCGCCGGCGAGGTCGTGAGAGACGACGCGCACGGGAAGCTGCTGCTCGGGGGCGGGATCGATGGGCTCGATGTCGGCATCCGCCAGCACTGCCGTGCTGCCCCCCTCGTACGCGCGCGGGTCGTCGAGCACCTGCAACTCGCTCAGAGGCACGCGGGGTGCGACGCCGCCGGTCGAAGCGCCGTTCTGCGCTCCCGTCGACGGGGAGGTGCACCCGGTGAGCAGCGCAGCGACCACTCCGACTGCGGCCAGGCGGCGCACGCGCCGGCCGCGCAAGTTGCGCACGGCGACGCTGGCCGCGACCGCGCCCTTGTGGCGTGCTCGCGGGCGTCGTTCGCCGGTGCGCTCGGGTGTGATCATCGTCTCAAGTCTGTCGGGTTGCGGCCGGATGCTTGGTGGGAACGTGGACGCGGAGTCGGAACGTCGCTGATTCCTCCCTTCGAGCGCTCACGAAGCGCGCCGCTTGCGCAAGGCCACCACACCCGTGCCGACGAGCCCGAGCGCCAGGAGCGCAACGAGCGTCCACGGGAGCCAGTCGACGGCTGAGGCGCCGGTGTCGGCGACCGGCGCGGCGGTCTTCTCATCGCTCGGCGAAGCGCCGGCATCCGTGGCCGAACTGCACCCTGGATCGACATTGAAGCTCAGCGAGATCGGGTCGAGCTCGGTACCCGCCTCGTAGGTGCCGAACGCATCGGAACCGGCGGCGGTGAGTGTGGCGGGCACATCCTTCAGTTGGATGCGGTCGCCTTCGGGCGTGCCCACGTCGCTGAGGTCGAGTTCAGCGAACTCCACCTGTGCGCTGTCGACCGATTCTCCCTCGCGCGTCTCGCCCGATACGTCGAGCAGCAGGGTGGCCTTGTCACCGCCATCGAAGCGGATCGCCGGGTTGCCGACCGTCGTGTTGAGCACTCCGCCGTGCCCGGTGAAGGTGACTGATCCAGTGAACGAGATCTCGCCCTTACGCGCGGCCGGGTCGTAAGTGCCGGCGCCGTTCGCCCAGCCGAACGCGGGCGTCTCATACGTCGCGCCGTCTGCCACCGTCCACTCGCCACGAGCGATCGTGCCGCTCACATACGCGCGGAACGCCTCCTTGAACCCCCACGAGAGCGCTGCATCGCTCACTGCGCAGGTGTCGGTCGCGAGCGCCGTGATGGCGATCGCTTCAGGGAGCCTCAGCACCAAGCCGCGCTCGACCGAGCCCTGGAGTGTGAGGGTGTGCTCGCCGCTGAAGCCTTCGGGGATCACCCCTGTCCAGGTGACCTTGCCGCTCGAGTCGGCGGTGGCGTTGTGGTCGAGCACGGTTGGCGTCGAGTAGAGCACAACCAGGATGCCGGTCTCGCCGGGCTGGAATCCCTCGGCCACGATCGTGATCTCGCTGCCGGCCTGCAGCAGGTCGGGCGCACCCGAGACGATGCTGATTCCGGCCGTCGCAGGCGGAGTCGGAGCGGGCGTTCTGGACGGCTTGTACTGCGCGATCACGACGTGTCGCGGCGCCGCCTGCGCGGGCGCGGGAGCTCCGATCACGAAGCTGAGCGGATCCAGCGCGGTCCCCGCGGGATAGAACGAGTTGAACGCCGCGACACCCTGCGGCGTCAACGTCGCTGGGACGGCGCGGTAGGTGATGGCCCCGTCAGCGCTGACCGTGCGCGCCGCTGCGGCGAGGTTCAAGGTGGCGACCGTCATGCGCTGCCCGCCCACACGAACGGACAGGCTGCCCCGCGCGGCCGATTCCACCGAGACGACAGGATCGGTGAA
Source organism: Ruicaihuangia caeni (assembly GCF_040536845.1). Taxonomy (NCBI): domain Bacteria; kingdom Bacillati; phylum Actinomycetota; class Actinomycetes; order Micrococcales; family Microbacteriaceae; genus Ruicaihuangia; species Ruicaihuangia caeni. Next base: position 1,882,775 of record NZ_CP159582.1, on the reverse strand, counting down.
GACAAGGTCGAGGACCCCGTCGTGGCCCGTGAACCGCACGGTGCCCGAGTATGCGGCCGTGCCGGTTGCAGCAGCGCGGTCGAACGTGCCGCCCGCAGACTGCGCGAACACGAACGACGAGCCGGCGGTGCGCACGCCCGAGGTCGAGATGGCGCCTCGCGCGATCGAGGTGACATAGTCGCGGAAGCTCGCCTTGATGCCCCAGCTCAGGCTGCCGGGAGTGGCGACAGTGGGAGCGCTTGGGGTCGGCGCAGCGGGGGCCGGCGACGTCACTGGCGGCACGGGGGTCGCCGGGTCACTGGAGCCTTCGCCGGGCGCGGGTGCAGGCGCCCCGAACGTGATGGGCGTGAAGGTCTCGAACGCGGGATAAGTCACACCGCCACCGGGGTAGGTGTAGATGCCGAACCTGCCATCTGCGAGGGCGCCCTCGAACAGCTCATCGACTGTGACCTCGACCTCGAAGGAGCCGTCAGCGTTCATCGGCACGGTGTCGGCGACGAGCGCCGCTTCGGCGGGAGCGAGCAGCCAGTGCACGTCCGCGGTCGCACGGGCCGTGCGCGGCGCACCGGAGCTCGGTTGCCATACCTCGAGGAACGAGCCGAAGGCGACGTAGACGCCGCCGAACCTGCCCGCGAGCGGCGGCCGAGTACCGTTCGTCGCGCCGTCGGCGGCCGGCACGAACCCGGTCCCCCGAACGGTCACGACCTCGCCCGACGCCAAACCTGCAGTCTTCGACACGGTCACCGTCGGCTGAGGGGCGGGAGCCGGTGCCGGCGCTTCGAACGACACCGGCGTATACGTCTCGAATGGTGCGTACTTGGCGCCCGAACCGGGATAGGTGTAGATGCCATAGTTGCCGCCTGCCAGGGCACCCTCGAAGCCCTCTTCGACGACGATGGACACCTCGAAGGAGCCGTCGGGACCCATGGCGACCGCGCCACGCGCCGATCCCCCGATGGTGGCCACGTCAGCGGCATCCACGACCCACTTCTGAGAGGCAGGCAGAACGGAGCGCGAACTGCTCGGCGCGTCGGCACTCGGCCTCCACGTGTCGAGGAAGGAGCCGAAGACGACGTAGACGCCGCCGAACTTGCCGGTCAGCGGCGGCCTTGTTCCGTTCGTCGCGCCGTCGGCCGCCGGCACGAAGCCGGTCCCGCGAACCGTGACCACATCGCCCGAGCGCAGGTCGCTCGTGGCCGACACCGTCACGCTGGGGGTGCTCGCTTCAGCCGCAGGGTCGGACGAAGCGTCGTCGGCGTGCGCCGGCAAGGCGGTTCCCAGCGCACCCCCCGCAGCGATGAGAATGGAGACGAGCATCGCGAGGCCGCCACGCATAGATGCGCTGGCAGCAGGGGCTGCTGACACGGAAGAACTCCTGCGAGATCAGGGATGTGAACCGCAGGCGATCCTATCTCGCTGTAGGTGAGCCTAAGCTAACGCTCCACGATGGCAGACCTCGGGTCGGCGGCGTTTGACGGGCTTGAGGCACGGCGGAACATTGGCTGCCGCTACGACGTTAAATAGAACGAGGATCAGGCGGAGGAACTATGACGTACCAAGTGAACAAGACCGACGAGCAGTGGCGCGAAGAGCTCGACCCCGAACGCTATGCGATCTTGCGCCAGGCCGCGACGGAACGGCCTTGGACGGGCGAGTTGCTCGATGAGGAGCGCGCCGGCGTCTACACCTGCGCGGGATGCGGCGCCGAATTGTTCAAGAGCGGCACGAAGTTCGACTCGGGCTGCGGATGGCCGAGCTTCTACGAGGCAGTGCGGCCCGAGGCGGTCGAACTGCTCGAGGACAACAGTCTCGGCATGCAGCGCACCGAGGTGCGGTGCGCGAACTGCGGCGGCCATCTCGGCCACGTCTTCCCTGACGGCTTCGGCACACCGACCGGCGACCGCTACTGCATGAACTCGCTCTCGCTCGACTTCACCCCGAACAGCTGACAGCCGGCATCCTGGCCCGTCTGCCGGGCACTCTGCCGGGCGCTGCCGGCGGCGATCGGATCCGACTCTCGGATGACGGTCAACGAGCGCGTCGGCGGCGCGGCCTGATCGTGGCGACTAGCACGGCGACGAACACGAGCGCCGTGCCGAGGAGCGTCGTGATGTGCACGACCGTGCCGGGAGCCGGCAGCCACAGGTCGAGCACGAGCGATCCGGCGAGTTGACCTGCGACGACGCAGAGACCCATGAGCAGCACGCCGAGCGTGCGCACGATGAGCGCTGTCACCGTGACGAAGACGGCCCCCATCGCGCCGCCGGTGTACAGCCACCACTCCGACGGGAACGAGGTCGGCGGCGCCTCGAACGCCCAATGGATGCCGGTCGCGACGGCGAGCGCCAGCATTCCGACTGCGAAGCTCACCGTGGCTGCGGTGACGGCCGACATCGCGTGCTCGCGCAGTTGGCCGTTGGCCGCCTGCTGCCATCCCTGCATGATGCCGATCGCGAACGGTAGGACCAGCATCCAGAGCGGCACGTCAGTGCGCAGCCGGTCGGAGACCGCGAGCACGACGGCGAAGAGTGCGAGCACAGCCCCGATCAATCGCCACATGGTGATGCGCTTCGGGGTCATGCTGCCGAGACCGACTCGGTCGATGATGAGCCCACCGAGGATCTGCCCCGAGACCGCCGACACGGTGAAGAGAGCGACGCCAAGGGGTGCCGCTGTGAGGCTCTGGGTCAGCACGAACACCGCGCCCGAGAGCCCGCTCAAGGCGTACCACCAGGGCATCCGGCCGGATCGGATCGCGCCGGCGAGCTTGCCGAACCCGCGCCGGCTCGACGGGGCGGCGAGCGCGACGACGAGCAGGATGACGAGCCCGCTGCCGAACGAGATGCTGGCGGCCGCGAGCGGATCGCCCGTGGCGACGGCGAGATCGCCGTTCACGCGAGCCTGTGCCGCCATGATGGCGCCGACGACGAATACGACGAGCGCTACGAGCACGATGGTCAAGCGCGGGGAGGTGCTCTGGCTCACCGCTCCAACGCTACTCCCAGCGCGCACGGTGCCGGGCCAAGCACCACCACGCGCCCGAGGCGCCGAACGACCACGCGTCGCGCGCACCGAACGATCACCGGCGCGGTCGAACCGACCCTCTAGAATGGAGGAGTCTTCGCCTCCTTAGCTCAGTTGGCCAGAGCACCGCTCTTGTAAAGCGGGGGTCGTCGGTTCGAATCCGACAGGGGGCTCTCTTCCGGCTTCAGTGGCAGGCGCGCGGGTTCGCTTCGCGCCGCGCCTCTCGGCATCCGCGATGCCTTCGGCGATCTACTGCTCAGGCGCGGGCGTCGGTTCCTGGGTCGACATCTTGTTGTAGACCGATCCGATCGCCTGCGTCATGACCTGTGCCAGGTCTTTCGAGTCGAACGGGTACGCGTAGTTGTACTTGGCGCCGTTGATCAGGATGGTCGGAGTCACCCGCACCGACTCGATGGATGCATTGGGGATCGGCCCGTTCAGCGCGCGCACGGTGGCTGCCTTGACCCACGACTTGAACTTCTGGTTCGCGATGCAGTCGGCGATCGGCGTACCTCCCGCACCGACCTGTTTGGCGACGTCGAGGATCTCCTCATCGTCGAGGCTCCCCTGCCCGCCGTCCGGCTGGGCCGCGAGCAGCGCCGAGTTGAAGCTGAAGAAGCTGTCGGGCGCGTAGTTCGCCACGCAGGCTGCCGCGTTGGCGGCGCGGGTGGAGTACTGGTGGCCCTGCGACTGACTGTCCAGGAGCGCGAGCGGGTGCACTTCGAGGCTCGCGGCGCCTTCTTGGATCCAGGCCGCGATCTGCTCGTTGTTCTCCTCATCGAACTCTGCGCAGTGCGTGCAGAGGTAGTCGACGTAGACACGGATGTCGATCACGTCGTCAGCGATCGGCTCGGACGGGACCGGCTGCTGCTCCGCAGCGAGCGGCCGGGTCGGAACCGCCTGGAGCCCTTCGCCGATCTTGATGCCGTCGCTGAGCATGTTGCGCGGGCCCGATGGCGCCGGCTTCGCCGAACTCGTGAGCATGAAGGCCACACCGGCGACCGCTGCGACGAGCACTACCGCGATGAGGCTGCGAAAGACCGTGCGATTGCGCCGCTGCTGCTTGCGGCGCTGCTCGCGACTCTGCTTGGCCTTGTCTCGAGCGAGCTCACGTCGCTCGATCGGAACCAAGGGCCCGTCGCCGGAACCGGTGCTCTCCACTCAAACCTCATTCGAAACGCGACAGTCGACACCGTGCGGGAACCACTGGCCGCTTGGGGCGCAAGAGGGCTCCGGAAACGGCCGTCAAGAATGCTAAACGCACAGTCTGGGAGTCTGCCAGTCCTTCCCCGAACGACGCCGGAGAGCGGGCTGCACGCATTTTGCCGCTGTTCCCCGCTCCGAACCGTCGTTGAGCAAGGGGCGCTCGCGCGAGGGGCATAATGACGAGAGGCGTCAACGCCTGCTCATTCACTACGGATCGTCCGGCACGTACCTGCCGGTGAAGGAGAAGATCATGGCCACTGTCACGTTCGAGAACGCGACGCGTCTGTACCCCGGGTCGAGCCGGCCCGCCGTCGATTCCATCGATCTCACGATCGAAGACGGCGAGTTCCTCGTGCTGGTCGGCCCTTCCGGATGCGGCAAATCAACCACGCTGCGCATGCTCGCCGGCCTCGAAGAGGTGACGAGCGGGAGCATCCACATCGGCGATCGCAACGTGACCGACGTGCCGCCCAAAGACCGAGACATCGCCATGGTCTTCCAGAACTATGCGCTGTACCCGCACATGACGGTCGCCGAGAACATGGGCTTCGCCCTGAAGATCGCGGGCGTCCCGAAGGAAGAGCGAGCCGAGCGCGTGCTCGAGGCCGCGAAGATGCTCGATCTCGAGCCGTACCTCGCCAGAAAGCCGAAGGCGTTGTCAGGCGGTCAGCGCCAGCGCGTCGCGATGGGGCGCGCGATCGTGCGCCAGCCGCAGGTGTTCCTCATGGATGAGCCCCTGTCGAACCTCGACGCGAAGCTGCGCGTGCAGACGCGCACGCAGATCGCCTCGCTGCAGCGCCGGCTCGGCATCACGACCGTCTACGTCACCCACGACCAGACGGAAGCCCTCACCATGGGCGACCGCATCGCCGTGCTGAAAGACGGCGTGCTGCAGCAGGTGGGCACGCCGCGCGAGTTGTACGAAGCGCCCACCAACGTGTTCGTCGCAGGGTTCATCGGCTCACCGGCGATGAACCTCTTCCCGGCGGACGTCGCCGACGGCGGAGTGCGGTTCGGCAGCATGACGGTGCCGGTGGAGCGGGCATCGCTCGCGGATGCCGGCGATAGCGTGACGATCGGTGTGCGACCGGAGGACGTGGTCGTGTCGCGCACCGGTGAAGGCCTACGGGTCGATGTCGACGTCGTCGAAGAGCTCGGAGCTGATGGCTACCTCTACGGGCACACGGAGGTGAACGGCAACCGGGTCGATATCGTCGCACGCGTCGACGGCCGTGATCACCCGGATGCCGGCGAGACCGTCTACATCACGCCCGAGCCGCACCACCTGCACGTCTTCGACCGCGAGTCGGGCGAACGACTCGTGCCCCCGATCACCGACTGAGGTGGGCAAGGTCTTGCAGCGGCCGGCATCCGTCGTAGTGCGGCCCGTGCAGCCATGAGCGCGCTCTCGGTCACCGCGGCCACGCCCGATCCGGCCCTGCTCGACCTCCCCTGGGACGTGCCGCTCGAACTGTGGCCGAACGACACCATCGCCGCGCTGCCGAAGGGAATCTCTCGGCACCTGGTGCGCTTCGTGCACCTCGGCGGCGAGGTCGTGGCGGTGAAGGAGACGCTCGCCGAGCTCGCTCGCAGCGAGTATGAGCTGTTGCGCACGCTGCAGCGGCTCGGCATCCCCTGCGTCGATCCTGTCGCGGTGATCGTCGGCCGCACACAATCCGACGGCGAAGCGCTCGAGCCGGTGCTGGTCACCCGGCATCTGCGCTTCTCGATGCCGTACCGCGCACTGTTCTCGCGCACGCTCCGGCCCGACACCGCGGTCCGCCTGGTCGACGCGCTGGCCCTGCTGCTCGTGCGCCTGCACATCGTCGGGTTCTTCTGGGGCGACGTGTCGCTGTCGAACACCCTGTTCCGTCGCGACGCCGGTGCGTTCGCCGCGTACCTGGTGGATGCCGAGACCGGCGAGTTCCACGAGCACGGCCTCAGCGCAGGGCAGCGAGAGCACGATCTCGAGATCGCGCAGGTCAACATCGCCGGTGAGCTGCTCGATCTGCAGGCGGGTGGAAGGCTCGACGACGACATCGACCCGATCGAGACCAGCCACGGCATCGTGTCGCAGTACCGGTCGCTGTGGAACGAGCTCACGGGACCTGAGCAGTTCGAGCAGTCGGAGCGGTGGCGCATCAATGCCCGCGTGCAGCGCCTGAACGCGCTGGGATTCGACATCGAGGAGCTGTCGATCCACACCGACGAGTCGGGCTCCACCGTGCACATCCAGCCCAAGGTCGTCGACGCCGGCCATCACTCTCGCCGGTTGCTGCAGTTGACCGGGATCGACGCCCAGGAGAACCAGGCGCGCCGCCTGCTCAACGACCTCGACGCGTATCTCGCCCGGCATCCGGCTGCGGGCGACGACCCCGAGCAGCTTGCGCATGAGTGGGTTGAGCGGGTGTTCGAACCCGTGGTGAACGCGGTGCCCCGCGAGCTGCGCGGCAAGCTCGAGCCCGCCGAGCTGTTCCACCAGCTGCTCGACCATCGCTGGTTCCTCTCGCAGCAGCAGGACCGCGACGTGCCGCTCGCCGAGGCGCTGACCAGCTATCTCGACAGCGTGCTGCGGCACCGCCGCGATGAGGCGGCGATGTACAACCCGCCGACCGGCGCGATCACCCTGCCGATCGACATCGTCGACGAGCCCGATGCCGATTGGCGCTCGAAGGTCTGACCTCTTCGCGACCGACGTCCCGACTGACTGTGCGATGCGGGTCGGGTCACGATGGCCGCTCAGCCCGCGCGTCTCAGCGGCGGCGTCTCTACCCCGCTGCTTCGGCGCGCAGGCGCGAGACCTCGTACAGGGCGACGGATGCCGCGATCCCCGCGTTCAGCGACTCGGTCGCCGAACTGATCGGGATCGAGACCACGGCGTCGCAGGTCTCGGTGACGAGACGAGAGAGGCCCTTGCCCTCGCTGCCGGCGACGAGCACCACCGGCCGGTCAGCGAACTCGAGACCGGGCAGCATGACATCACCACCCGCGTCCAGCCCGAGCACGAACACGCCCCGCTCCTTGAACGCCTTGAGCGTCTGCGTCAGGTTCGAGGCCATCGCCACCGGGATGCGCGCCGCGGCGCCCGCCGACGTCTTCCACGCGGAGGCCGTCATTCCCGCCGAGCGTCGCTGGGGAACGATCACGCCCTGTCCGCCGAACGCGGCGGTCGAACGCACGATCGCTCCGACATTGCGCGGGTCGGTCACGCCGTCGAGCGCGACGAAGAGCGGCTTGCCCCCGCGCGCGATGACCGACTCGAGCAGGTCGAGCGGATGCTGGTACTCGTAGGGCGGCACCTTGAGCGCGATGCCCTGGTGCACTGAATCGGGCCCGGTGATGCGGTCGAGTTCGGGACGCATCACCTCAAGGATCGGGATGCCGCGCTGCGTCGCCGCGCCGATGATCTCCTTGACGCGGTCGTCCATCTCCAGGCGCGATGCGAGATACAGCGTCGACGCGGGAATCCGCGCGCGGAGCGCTTCGACGACCGAGTTGCGGCCGGTGATGAGCTCGCTCTCGTCGGCCGAGCGCTTGGGGCGCGGCTTGGCCGCGGCATCCACTCTCCCGGGTTGCCTGCCGTGCCGTGCCCGGGCGGACTCGAGCCGCTCCTGGGCGGCCTTTCGCTTGCCGGCGGGATGCCAAGTGCGATCCTCGGCCTTCGGCGTCGGGCCGCGGCCCTCGAGGGCCTGCTTGCCTTGTCCGCCGGAGCCGACGGCCTTGCGCTTCTTCTTGCTGGCGCCTGGGCGCCCTGGCTTAGCCATCGATTCTCCAGTGCGATCCGGTCGGGGTGTCTTCGATCGCGATGCCGGCGACCGCGAGGGCGTCGCGAATGCGGTCTGCGGCTGCGAAATCCTTCGCCGCGCGTGCGCGCTGCCGGTCATCGAGCAGTTGCTGCACGAGGGCGTCGAGCGCGCGGGCGCCATCGCTGCCCGCGGCCTCCTGCCACTCCGGTGCGTGCGGGTTGATGCCGAGCACATCGGTCATGGCGATCACCTCGCCCCTCGCGGCGGCAGCGACGACGAGGTCCTCGTCGTCGAGTGCGGCGTTTCCTGCGCGCACCCGGTCATGCAGCACGGCGAGCGCCTCGGGCACCGAAAGATCGTCGTCCATTGCGGCGGCGAACTCGTCTGGCACGACGAGCACCGTGTCGGCCGCGAATCGCGTGCCGGTCAGGCGCCGCTCGGCCCGGGTGAGGAACACTTCGATGCGTTCGAGCGCCGCCCGCGCTTCTTGCAGGGCACCGTCGTGGTAGTCGACGGTAGACCGGTAGTGGGCAGCGCCGAGGAAGTAGCGCACGACGATCGGCGGTGCGAGGTCCAGCAGCTCTGAGGCGTAGATCGAATTCCCGAGGGACTTCGACATCTTCTGGCCGTTCACGTTCACCAGGCCGTTATGCACCCAGTGGCGCGCGAAGGCGTCGCCGGCCGCCGTCGATTGCGCGAGCTCGTTCTCATGATGCGGGAAGCGCAGGTCGAGGCCGCCGCCGTGGATGTCGAATTCCGGACCGAGGTATCGGCGCGACATCGCCGAGCACTCGATATGCCAGCCCGGTCGCCCCTCGCCCCATGGCGACGCCCATGACGCCGATTCAGGCTCGTTCGGCTTGTGCCCCTTCCACAGTGCGAAGTCGCGGGGGTCGCGCTTGCCACGGGTATCGGCATCCGGTGAGGCCGCCATGTCGTCGGGACGCTGCCGAGTGAGCTCTCCGTACGGCGGCCAGGTGCCTACATCGAAGTAGACGTCGCCGGTGCCGTCGTCAGCGACGTAGGCGTGACCGCGGTCGATGAGCCGCTGGATGATCTCCTGCATCTGCTGGATGCTGGCGGTCGCGCGCGGCTCGTAGGTCGGCGGCTGGATGCGCAGCCTGTTGTAGCCGGCGGTGAACTCGAGCTCGAAGCGGTATGCGAGCGCGAACCACTCCTCCGTGCTGCCCTCGGCGTTCACCAGGATCTTGTCGTCGATGTCGGTGACATTGCGCACGAGCATGACTTCGAGGCCGCGGTGCGTGAACCACCGACGCCAGAGGTCGTAGACGAGAGCGCTCCGGAGGTGGCCGATGTGAGGCGACGACTGCACAGTAGGACCACAGACGTACATGCCGACCTTGCCCGGCTCGCGCGGTTCGAAGTCGACGAGCGCCTGTCTCCTGGAGTCGTAGAGTCGCACGGTCACTCCCCAAGAGTACCGAGGCGCTGAGCGGTGAACCTGCGACCGCGAATGGCGGCGAGCGTGGTGGTGGCACCCGGCGACGCTGAGCGTGCGTCTGGCCGTGCCCGGCACGTAGCGACACTGCCGAGGTCGACCGGGTGGGCGCTCTCTCAGCCGGGCACGGCGGGCACGGCGGGCACACGCACGATCAACGCAGTCGCGACCGCAGTCACACCCTCGCCCCGGCCCGTGAACCCGAGCCCGTCACTCGTGGTGGCCGAGACGCTGACAGGCGCGCCGACCAGTGCTCCGAGGCGGGCCTGCAGTTCCTCGCGCCGACTGCCGACTCGCGGATGCCGCGCGACCACCTGCACGGCCACGTTCCCCACGCGGAAGCCGGCGTCGGCGAGCAGGGCGATCGTCCGGCCGATGAACACGTCGCCGTGAGCGCCGACGAGTGCTGGATCGGAAGTGCCGAACACCGAGCCGAGATCACCGAGTGACGCGGCGCTCAACAGGGCATCGCAGATGGCATGCGAGATCGCGTCTCCATCGCTGTGTCCGGCGAGACCCACCTCTCCCGGCCAGTGCAGGGCGCCGAGCCACAGAGGCGCCGCCTCGTCGTAGGCGTGGACGTCGATGCCGACCCCGGTGCGCGGCAGTTCCGGCATCCGTTCCTCTCCGTTCCCTGCGACCACACGCTCGGCCCGGGCGAGGTCGGCAGGGGTCGTGATCTTGAAGGCGAGTGCGTCGCCTTGCACCGTGCGTACCGGACGCCCCGCCGCGGCGAAGAGCGACGCGTCATCGGTGTGCTCGCCATCGACCGTCGAGTAGGCCTCGATGAGCGGCATGAGCGGGAACCCCTGGGGAGTCTGCGCGGCCGCCAGTTGCGACCGGTCGACCTGACCGAGCACGCTGCCGCCCGAATCGACCCGTTTGATCGTGTCGATCACGGGAAGCGCAGGCACGACCCCCGCGCCGCTCGCGCGAACCTCGGCGACCACGCGGTCGAACACCACGGCCGGCGTGAGAGCCCTGGCAGCGTCGTGCACGAGAACGACGTCGCTTGCAGGGTCGACCGCGGAGAGCCCTGCCGCGACGGAGGCCTGGCGCGTTGCTCCTCCTTCGACGACCGCCACGGAATCGCGATCCAGCCCGGCGCGCAGGGCGATATCCGCCGCGGTCTGCAGGAGCTGCGTCGGCACGACCACGACGGTGCGCACCTCACCGCGCATGCCGGTGATGGCGCGCAGCGCCCGGGTGAGCATCGGTTCGCCCGCGACCTCGGCGAATGCCTTGGGTACGCCGGCTCCGAGCCGCGTGCCGCTGCCCGCGGCGACGACGATGACGGAGACCGGATGCCGGGACTGCCGGGCGCGGGTGTCGACCATGCTTGCGATGCTAACGACCGCGCTCCGACACCGGCGCGCCGAATCAGCACGCCGGTCGAAACGGGCCGTTCAGCTCGGGAGCGTCAGGAGGCGAGCACCTGGTCGAGCACGGTCGATGCCTGCTCTTCGTCGGTCTTCTCCGCCAGCGCGAGCTCGGAGATCAGGATCTGGCGCGCCTTCGCCAGCATGCGCTTCTCGCCAGCAGACAATCCGCGATCCTGGTCGCGGCGCCAGAGGTCGCGCACGACCTCGGAGACCTTGATGACATCGCCCGAAGCGAGCTTCTCGAGGTTCGCCTTGTACCGACGCGACCAGTTGGTAGGCTCTTCGGTGAACGGAGCGCGGAGCACCTCGAACACCTTGTCGAGCCCTTCCTTGCCGATCACATCGCGCACGCCCACGAGGTCGACGTTCTCAGCGGGCACCTCGATCGTCAGATCGCCCTGGGCGACGTTCAGCTTGAGGTAGGTCTTCTCCTCGCCTTTGATGACCCTGGTCTTGACTTCTGTGATCGTCGCGGCACCGTGGTGTGGGTAGACAACTGTCTCGCCAACCTCAAAAAGCATGGATTATAGTCCTTTCGAAGACGATCGAGTTTACCACAGCGGACTCTCACTTAGGCTGCCCTAACCACGGCGGCCCGATGGCACCGTTACGCTAGTCTCCAACTGGGTTTTTCCCGCGTTTCCACTCGCTACTGGAGGTCACAGTGAGCCACGGTGCCACGTTCAAGCGCGCTGCAGCATCGATTGCCGCAGCAGGAGTGCTGGCGATCGGCCTATCGGGATGCGGGTTCCTCACGCCCCAGGCCACCACCAAGAACTACAGCGCGAGCGACGGCGTGAACGGCACGGTCGGCGATGTGCGACTGCTCAACATCCTGGCGCTCAGCTCGGACGGCACCGACCTCGCCCTGGTGGGATCGGTCTACAACGACGGCGACAGCGCCGTGACGGTCCGCTTCCAGGCCGTCGACGCTCCTGCCGTGACCGAGAGTGTGCGCGTCGCGCCCGGCCAGTCGGTGCGGCTCGGCATCGACGAGACCCTCGTCATGAGCGGGGTCGACGCGAAACTCGGAAGCATCGTGCCCATCTACGCGCAGTACGGTTCCGAGGAGAGCGGCTCCGAGCTCCAGGTTCCGCTGCTCGACGGCAGCCTCCCCGAGTACGAGGCCTTCCTGCCCGAGTCGAACTCCTGATCCGAACCGCCGGGTCGCGGATCGCACCGCAGCACCAGGCATCACGAAGAACGGCGCCCCGAGGGGCGCCGTTCTTCGTTCACCAGCGGATATCGCCTGGGGCCGGAGGGCCCGTCAGAGCGCCTCGATGCGGTAGCCCAGCCCTCGCACCGTGACCAGCAGCTCGGGCTCCGACGGTGTGCGCTCGATCTTCGAGCGCAACCGTTTGATGTGCACGTCGAGCGTCTTGGTGTCGCCGAAGTAGTCGGGGCCCCAGACGCGATCGATGAGCTGCCCGCGCGTGAGCACGCGCCCCGCGTTGCGCAGCAGCACTTCCAGCAGCTCGAACTCCTTGAGCGGCATGGCGATCTCCTCGCCCCTCACGGAGACGCTGTGCCGCTCGACATCCATCCGCACATCGCCCGCTTCGAGAATGGGCTCCGCTAGATCGTCGGTGTCGATGTGCCGGCGCAGCACCGCTCGGATGCGAGCGAGCAGTTCGCGCGCCGAGTAGGGCTTCGTGACGTAGTCGTCGGCGCCCAGCTCGAGCCCGACGACGATATCGACCTCGCTGTCCTTCGCGGTCAGCATGATGATCGGCACGGTCGAGACCGCACGGATCTCGCGGCAGACGTCGGTGCCGGGCATCCCCGGCAGCATCAGATCGAGCAGCACGAGGTCGACACCGCCCCGATTGAACTCCGCGAGCCCGGCCGGCCCATCCTCCGCGATCGCTGTTTGGTAGCCCTCGCGCTCCAGCAGGTACGCGAGCGGCTCGCTCAGCGAGGGCTCGTCTTCGACGATGAGGATGCGGGTCATGCCGTTCGTTCTCCGATTTCGATCTCCGGGGCGGCCTCAGCCCGAGGCAGTCGCATGGTGAAGGTCGAGCCGCGCCCGAGCTGCGACCACACCTTCACCTCGCCGCCGTGGTTCTGTGCGACGTGCTTCACGATGCTGAGCCCGAGGCCCGTGCCGCCCGTGTTGCGGCTGCGGGCGGGGTCGACGCGGTAGAACCGCTCGAACACGCGCTCGCGCTCCTCCTCGGGGATGCCCACACCCTGGTCGGTGACGGCGATCTCGACCGCATCCTCACGGAGCGAGACGCCGATGCCGACATGCGACTGGTCGGGCGAGTGCTGGATCGCATTGGAGATCAGGTTCTGCACGGCCATCACGAGCGCGGGTTCGTCGCCGTACACTTCGGCCCCGGCATCCCCTCGGCTGATCAAGCGGATGCCGCGCGACTCGGCAGCGACCTGGTTCTGATCGATCGCGACCGCGACGATGTGGTCGACCTCGATCAGCACTCGTTCGGCGAGGGCCTCGCCGGCCTGCAGGCGCGAGAGGTCGATGATCTCGCGGGTGATCCGTGCGAGGCGCTCAGACTCCTTGCCCAGCCGGCGTGCGAAGCGCGAGACCTGCTCGGGGTCGTCCCGTGCCGCCTCGATCGCGTCAGCGAGCACCGTGACCGCACCGATGGGCGTCTTCAGCTCGTGACTGATGTTCGCAACGAAGTCGCGACGCACCTCTTCCAGGCGGATCGCATCGGTCAGGTCCTGTGCGAGCACGAGCACGTAGCGGGTTCCAAGCCGCGCGACTCGAACGCGAAGAGAGCTGTGCGCCTGACTGAACGGCCCTCGCGGCACCTCGAGCTCGCGGGTCTGCGTCTCACCCGAGCGCCTCACCTCGTCGACCATGCGCACGATCTCGGCGTTGCTCAGGCTCTGATGCGACACCAGCCCCAGCGCGAGCGCTCCGGGTGAGGCCTTGATGACGGTGTTCGACGCGTCGACGACGACTCCCACCGACTCGAGCACGTCGAGCACCTGGTCGACGCCGTCGGGCACCACCGAGTTCACCACGGAGGCGGCATGACGCCCCTGACGGGCGGAGGCGACGACGATCATGACGAATCCAGCGCCCACGAGGATTCCGAACAGCAGCGCCAACGGCACCAAGAGCGCGGGACTCATAGCCACAAGAGTAGTGTTGACAGCCAAGCGAAATGGCCGGGGACGATCGCATTGGCGCGGCCGTCACGAGGTGTTCACGTGCGGTACACGCCAAGTTCACCAAGCGCGGCCACTGTTGCTGAGGTTCGGTGGGGAGCCGACCGGCTCGGAGGAGGGAAGCACCATATGCGCCTAGTGTTCCAGCAGGAACTGCACGATGTTCAAGACCGTCTCGTCGAGAGTGCTGAGCTGGTGGTGAGCGCGATCACGCGCGCGAGCGAGGCGTTCCGCACGTCGAACGTGTCGCTTGCCGAGCAGGTGATCGCCGACGACGAGAAGCTGGACCAGTTGACGGTCGCGCTCGACGAGTTGGCGATCAACATCCTGGCGCGTCAGCAGCCTGTGGCGCGTGACCTCCGCATCGTCGTGAGCGCCCTCCGCATTTCTGCATCACTCGAGCGTATGGGCGACATCGCGGCGCATATCGCACAGCTCGCACGCTTCCGCTTCCCTGAGAAGGTCGTGCCTCGCGAGCTGCGGCCGACGTTCGACGAGATGGCGGCCCACGACATCGAGGTCGCTCGTCAGGTCGTGGAACTGCTCCGCACGACCGACCCGCGCCTGGCCGACTCGATCCGAGCTGAGGACGACCGCCTCGACGAACTGCACCACAGCGTGTTCGAGCGGGTGCTCGGAGAGGACTGGGACCAGGATGCCGCGGTCACGGTCGACACGACGCTCGCGTCGCGCTACCACGAGCGCTTCGGCGACCACGCGGTGTCGATCGCGAAGAAGGTGCTCTACCTCGCGACCGGCGATTGGGTGCCCGAGACGATCGACGACTGACGCGCTGCCGGCGACGGTCGCTCTTGACCGTCGCCGGCAGCGCAACCGCCGGGTGCTGTCTCGGCACCCGCGAGGCATCCGTCTCTTAGCGCTTGCCCTGCGCAGCCACGGCTGCCGCACCGGCTGCCGCGGCCTCGGGGTCGAGGTACTCCCCCGGTTTGACGGGCATGAAGTCCTCGCCCAGTTCGTACACGAGCGGAATGCCGGTCGGGATGTTCAGACCCGCGATGTCTTCGTCGGAGATGCCGTCCAAGTGCTTGACGAGCGCGCGCAGGGAGTTCCCGTGTGCCGTCACCAGCACGGTGCGACCGCCGGCCAAGTCGGCCGTGATCTCGCTCTGCCAGTACGGCAGCAGCCGGTCGATGACGAGCTTGAGGCTCTCAGTGCGGGGCATCTCGTCGCCGAGACCGTCGTAGCGCTCGTCGCCGACCTGGCTCCACTCGGAGTCGTCGGCGAGGGGCGGCGGCGGCACGTCGAACGAACGACGCCACGTCATGAAGAGCTCCTCGCCGAACTCCTCGAGGGTCTGCGCCTTGTCCTTGCCCTGGAGCGCCCCGTAGTGGCGTTCGTTGAGACGCCAGCTGCGCTTGACGGGAATCCACAGCCGATCGGCGGTGTCGAGCGCAAGGTTCGCCGTCTGGATCGCTCGACTCAGCACGCTCGTGTACGACACGTGCGGCTTGAGCCCCGACTCGGCGAGCAGCTCGCCCGCTCGGCGGGCCTCACGCTCGCCCTGCTCGGTGAGTCGCACATCGACCCAACCGGTGAACAGGTTCTTCTCGTTCCAATCGGACTGCCCATGGCGCAACAGGATGAGGGTCGACGTCATGCTGCAAGCCTATTGCGAGCCGGGCTATGGGGGTGCCGGTCGGGCCAGCCGAGACCGCTGCGACGCGGCGCTGAAACGAACTCAGCAACGAACTCAGCGGCGCTGAAGCGGACTCAGCGCTGCACGCCGCCCAGGCGAGGCAAGCGCGGCACACCGGCTGTCGCCCCGGCGGTGGGCGGCACGATGACCTCTTGTGCCGCGGCGACCGCGATCCCTTCGGAGCGCACGGCGAGCGCGGCATCCGTCGGCACGTTCCTACGCACGAGCGCGAGGGCGATGGGCCCGAGCTCGTGGTGCATCGCGGCGCTCGTCACCGCACCGACGACCTTGTCGTCGAGCTCCACCTCGTCGCCGTGCACCGGCAGCACCGAATCCGAGCCGTCGAGATGCAGCAGCACCAATCGTCGCGGCGGACGGCCGAGGTTGTGGACCTTGGCGACGGTCTCCTGCCCGCGGTAGCAGCCCTTCGCCAGGTGCACGGCGCTGCGGAGCCAGTCGAGCTCGTGAGGAATCGACCGCTCGTCGCCCTCGGTCGCGAGCCGAGGCCGCCAAGCAGCGATGCGAAGCGCCTCGAGCGCGAGAGTTCCCGCGAGCCGCTCAGCGGGGATCGACGAAAGTGCGTCGCGCTCGACGAGCACTTCGCGGTAGGTCCAGTGGAGCCCGGGGTGCTCTTGAGCGGAGGCGTACTGCCAACCGCCGGAGACGATCTCCCGCCAGGGGTCGTTCCAGACGAGCGGGACGTCATTCGGCGCAGCGGGTTCGATGAGGCCGTCGGCGAATGCCGCGACCGTCGCGAACTCGGCCGTGCGGTCGGCGATCTCGACCTGCGCCATGAACTTCATGCGCCCGAGCCATTGCTCGAGCGGCGCGGCCTGCTCCGAATCGACCAGCAGCCACAGCGAGACACCATCCTCGACCACGCGCATGGCGTGCTCGATGCGGCCGTTGGGGTCGAGCAGGAGGGTCTCGGCGCTGTCGCCCGGCCGCAGGCCGATGAGCTGTTGCGACGTCACCGAGTCGAGCCAGGTCAGCCGGTCGGGGCCGGTGAGCGAGATCACGGCGCGGTCGTTGAGCGGGACGATGGCGCGTCCGGCCAGCAGTTCGCGCTGTTCGATGGTGGGGCTGCCGAAGTGATCGCGGCCGATCTCGAGCATGTTCGTCACTCCGTGCGGGCCAGTCGGGCTGAGGCGTGAGAGCGGAGGTCCTGACCGAGGGCGGCGATGTCCCAGGCCCAGAGCAGGTGGCTTTCGACGAGACCGTAGAGGCGCGTGGCCGCCGTGTACTCCTTCGCCGTCGATGAGCGCATGACGGCGTCGGTGACGAGATCGATTCGTGGGCCGTTCACGTGGCCGATGTAGAGCTCGTCGACGCCATCTGGGTGGACGATCGAGGCTTCGATCTCGAAGCCGTTGTCGGTGCGCAGCGTCTCGACCGCCTCGGCGGAGCCGAACCGACGTGCGCCGGTCCCAGGCAGCATCCCGGGCCCCGCGTCGTTCGCGGCCGGCTCATACCGGAGCCGCCAGTACCCGGCCTCGGCGGTGAGCGGCGAGCGGGACGGATCGTCGAGCAGCCAGCTGATGGACGAGTAGTTCAGCCAGGAACCGCCATCGTGGCTGAAGGAGACGCGCTGACCGAACTCGTGAGAGACGGTGTCATCGCCGACACGGTAGTCGAGGACTCCGGTGCCCTCCCACACTCCGATGAGCCAAGAGAGCGGAACGAGCTCCGGAGGGGTGCTCGCGTCGAGGTCGAACACGATCGCTCAGCTCAGCGCTGACCCCGGTAGAGGTTCCACACGACGACGCCGGCCGTGAACGCGATGGCAAGGCTCGCCACGAGCAGAAGGCCGGTGAAGAGGATCTCGAGAGCCAGAAGCATGCTGCCTATCCTAAACCCGAGCCGGGCAGGAGCACGGCGCTCGCGATCGCCAGCATCACCACGCAGCCGCTGATCGCCAACGCGGTGCGCCGCACGAAGCCTTCCTGCTGCTGCAGCGCGAGCTGCGCCGCGAACACCACGAGCACCGAGATGCCGAGGGTCAACACGATCGCGAGCGGGTAGAGCGAAGCGGGCGCCAGCACCGCCCAAATCACGACGGCAGCCGCCACTGCGACCCACACGGGCACGATGCTCAGCGGACGCCACGACATGGGCCCATGCTATCGGCGAGCACCTATGACCCGTGCGTGACAGCAGTGTTGGCAGGAGCGGCACTGTCTTCGCCGGCGACATCGACTCGACGCCACTGCGCTGAACGCAGAGCCCGGCCGGCGATCAGCGCCGCCGCGAGCGCAAGCGCCACCCCGATGCCGGCGGTGACGAGCACGCCGGAGTCGAACGCTGCGCGAGCGGAGGCGACCAGCGCCTGCGCGGGCCCAGGGGGCAGCGAGTTCGCGAGCTCCAGCGCGCCGCCCAGCGTCTGGCGAGCGGCATCCGCCTGCCACGCAGAAAGACCGGGCGGCACCTGCAACCCGGCTTTGAACGTGGCGGCGAGGATGCTGCCCAGCACCGCCGTGCCGAGCACCGCGCCGACCTCATACGCCGTCTCAGAGACAGCCGAAGCGGCACCCGCCTTCGAGGGAGGCACGCTCGAGAGGATCAAATCGTTCGAGACGGTCTCGGCCAGCCCGATGCCGACTCCGAGCACGGTGAAGGCGACCATGAGCGCGAAATCCGAATGCAGGATGCCGGCGAGCATCACAGTGCCGTAGCCCGCGGCGTTGAGCGCCAGTCCCGTGACCACTGCCGTGACCGGTCGGATGCGACGAGCGAGCGGAACGACCGCGAGACCCGCCAGCACGGTCGCAGCGAAGCCGGGCAGCAGTACGAGGGCCGCCGTGATCGGATTGTGGCCGCTCACCAATTGCAGGTGTTGGGAGGCGAAGAGCAGGAACCCGACCAGTGAGAACACGCTGAGCAGGTTCGCCGCGACCGCGCCACTGAACACGGGGTCAGCGAAGAGCCGCATATCGAGCATCGGCACCGGGCGGCGGCGTTGCCGGCGCACGAACGCGGTGCCGAGCACGGCGGCCGCGACCAAGGCCAGCGCGCCGGGAACCGCGGCTCCCGCTTGCGCCAGAGACTTGATGCCCCACACCAGGGCCAGCATGGCGGCGATCACGAGCAGGATGCCGACCACATCGACCGGGCCAGGTGTCGAGTCGCGCGACTCGGGCAGCAGCAGCGGTCCGGCGATCAGAAGCGGCAGCAGCAAGGGCACCGCGAGCAGAAAGATCGAGCCCCACCAGAAGTGCTCGAGCAGCACCCCGCCGATGATCGGCCCGAGCGCGGCGCCGCCGGAGAACCCGGAAGCCCAGATCGCGATCGCAAGCCGACGTTCGCCCGCATCGGTGAAGATGTTGCGCAGCAGCGACAGCGTGGCCGGCATGAGCATGGCACCGAAGAATCCGAGCAAGGCGCGGGCCGCGATGAGCCAACCGGCATCCGGGGAGAACGCGGCGAGCCCGGAGACCACAGCGAACCCGGCACTGCCGACGAGCAGCAGCCGCCGACGGCCGAAGCGATCGCCCAGCGCCCCCATGGGGACCAGCAACCCCGCCAGCACGAGAGGGTAGACGTCGATGATCCAGAGCAGTTGGGCGGCATCCGGACGTACCGCCGAGGTGATCGCCGGCACCGCGAAGCTCAGCACAGTGTTGTCGATCGCAACGAGCAGCACCGGAAGCATCAAGACGACGAGCGCTGCCCACCGCCGTGCCGGTCGGCGCAGCGCGGGCATGTTCGCAGTCGCAGTTCGGGTAGAGGGCGTGCGGGGGCGGGTGCGGGTTCGCACGGGGACTCCTGATGCTGACTACAGGCCGCGATGGTCGATGCGGGTGCGCTCGCGGCCAAAAGTTCAGCACCCGCTCATCACTTTACCGTCTGGACGGTACAGTAGGCGAACCGCCAGGCGATCAGAGGAACGCGAGCCGGTACAGTGACGTCGATGGCCCGATCAGAGACGCCGGTGCGCGAGCAGATCATCGTCGCCTTTCAGCAGTTGCTGATCGACGACGGCGAACGCGCCGCCACGCTCGACGCGGTCGCGGCCCGGGCGGGAGTTTCCAAGGGCGGCCTGCTCTATCACTTCAGGAGCAAAGACGCACTCGTCAGCGCTCTGACGGAGAGGCTTCGCGAACTCGCCGACGCGGATGCCGCCGAGATGCGGCGAGCGCCCGAGGGAGCGGCCGTGCACTACGTGCGAGGCTCCGCTGAGGACGACTCCCCTCTCGACCGCACCCTGGTGGCCACCGCTCGCCTGGTCCAGGGTTCCGTCAAGACGGCACGGGATGCGATGCTGCACTGCCAACGGCAGTGGTACGAGGCGATCCTCGACGAAGTCGGCGACGCCGCCACTGCTTGGGCGATCCTCCTGCTCGGAGATGGCCTCTATTACAACTCGGTGCTCACCGGCTCGGCCCTTGACCCCTCCAAGACACCCGGCGCGGCGGATGCCGCACAAGAAGCCGTAAACGCGCCGCCGCACGACCTCGAGCGTCTGATCGAGATCGTCGAGGTGCTCAAGCGTCACGCGACCGAACGGCGCCGACGCGCCGAATAGACTGGGCACCCGCGAAGTCAGGAGGGTCGGCGTGGCGCGTGTGCTCGTGCTCAGCAACGCCACGGACTCGCCGCTGCCCTCGCTCGAACTGCTCGGTCACGCCGTGCGCACGCTGCCGGCGGACACTGCTTCACTCCCCCACGCCGCCGAGCATGATGTCGTGGTGATCGACGCGCGCGCCGATCTTCCGCGGGCGAAAGTGCTGTGCAAGGTCGCGGGCGCTGCCGCATCGGCATCCGCAGTGCTCGCCGTATTCGGCGAGGCGGCTCTCGCCGCCGTGCAAGTCGACTGGCAGTTCGACGACCTGGTGCTCACCACCGCGAGCCCGGGGGAACTCGACGCCAGGCTGCGCCTCGCCGTGGCGCGCGCGCATGAGCGTGGAAAGCAACCCATTCAAGCGTCCGGTGTGGTGATCGATGAGACGAGCTACTCGGCCAAGGTGCGCGGCGAGCCGCTCGACCTCACCTTCAAGGAGTTCGAGCTGCTGCGGTTTCTCGCAGCGAATCCCTCGCGCGTATTCACTCGGGAGCAACTGCTCAGCGAGGTGTGGGGCTACGACTACTTCGGCGGAACGCGGACCGTTGATGTGCATGTGCGCCGATTGCGCGCGAAGCTCGGCGACCTCGAGTCACTGATCGGTACGGTGCGGAACGTTGGCTACCGGTTCAATGTCACCGAGATGGTCGCCCCTGAAGGAGGAGCAGATGGCTCAGCAACGGGTTGAGCGCGAGACGCTTCAGCGATCGGACCCGACGGTCGAGCAATGGCTGCTCGACCTCGCTCGCCGCGCGGCCGACGCGGATGGCGCCGCACCGTTCAACGAGGCGAGCATGCTCGAGATCAGCGAGGTGGAACGGTTCTCGGCCGACGGGCGAACCGTGGGTGCGGCCATGCTGCGTCGCGATGCGGCGGGTGCGCTCGAGGCGGAGTTCGCCGTGGACCCGCGAGAGCGCGAGAAGGGATACGGCGCCGCACTGCTCGATGCGATCCTCGAGACACCGTTCTCTGCTTGGGCGCACGGCGACCATCCAGGCGCGCGCGCCCTCGCTGAGCGGTACGGCCTCCGTCGTGACCGCGTGCTGCTGCAGCTCATGGCCGACCTGATGGAGCGCGACGACGCGGATCGCGTTGGTGAGCGAGAGGTTGTCGGAGCCAACGTCGCTCGGGCGCCGGAGGGGTATCTGTTCGATCTGTTCCGCGAGGGCGAGGACGAGGCGGAGTGGGTCGCCCTCAACGCTCGGGTGTTCGCGGACCACCCCGAACAGGGCCGCATCACGGTCGAGACGCTCGCGCCGAGACTCGCTGAGAACGGCGCCGACGACTTCCTGGTGGCCAGGGATGCCGGCGGCCGGATGCGCGGCTACTGCTGGCTGAAGCTTGGCAGCGACGACCAGGGCGAGGTCGGCGAGGTCTATGTGATCGGCGTCGATCCTGGCGAAAGCGGACGGGGTCTGGGACGTGCCCTGCTGGAGGCCGGCTTGGCGCGGCTTCGGGCTCGCGGCATCCGCCGCTCGAACCTGTATGTGGAGGCCGATAACGAGCCTGCGCTGCGGCTGTACCGAGCCTTCGGGTATCGCGATCACACCGTGGACGTGCTCTACCGTCGCGATGCCGATCGCTGAGCGAAACCCGTAACGGTCTCGCAACCTGAAGGTGCCAGGATGTGCGCATGGAGCGCACGAGCAACCTCGACGACCCATCGGTTGCGACCGATCGTCTCGATGACGACACCGACGAGCTGCCGCCCTGGATCGACGGCGACGACCTGCCGGTCGACCGGTTCCTCGACCGCGAGTTGAGCTGGCTCGCGTTCAATCAGCGCGTGCTGGAATTGGCCGAGGACGAGACCGTGCCACTGCTCGAGCGGGTGAACTTCCTCGCGATCTTCGCAAGCAACCTCGACGAGTTCTTCATGGTGCGCGTCGCGGGCCTGAAGCGCCGCATCATGACCGGAATCGCGGTTCCGACGAATATCGGCACCCCGCCGAGGCAGGTGCTCGATGACATCAGCCGCAAGGCGCACGAGCTGCAGGAGCGCCACGCGGCGGCGTTCCGGGCGCTCGTGCCCGAGCTTGCCGAAGCTGGTATCGCGATCGAGACCTGGCAGCAGCTCGATGCTGATGATCGCGCGGCGCTCGACGAGGTCTTCTCGACCCGCATCTTCCCGGTGCTCATGCCGCTTGCCGTCGACCCCGCGCACCCGTTCCCGTACATCTCGGGCCTCAGCCTCAACCTCTCAGTCCGGGTGCGGAACCCCAACAGCGACAAGGTCGAGTTCGCGCGGTTGAAGGTGCCCTCGGTGCTGCCGCGGCTGCTACGACTTCCAGATGACGGCAGCGGGCGGTTGCGCTACCTGGCACTCGAGGACTTCATCTCGAACCACCTCGACGAGCTGTTCCCCGGCATGGAGATCCTCGAGCACCACGAGTTCCGCGTCACTCGGAACGAAGACGTGGAGGTCGAGGAGGACGAGTCGGAGAACCTCATTCAGGCACTCGAACGAGAGCTTCTGAAGCGCCGGTTCGGACCGCCGATCCGCCTCGAGATCACCGATGACATGGATGACGTGACCCTCCGGCTGCTCATGCAAGAGCTGGATGTCACAGAGGCGGAGGTCTACCGACTTCCTGCACCGCTCGACTTGAGCGCGCTCTTCGAGCTCAGCCGTATCGACAGGCCGGCGCTGAAGTACCGGAAGCACGTGCCGGTCACCCCGGCGCAGCTCGTTCCGGGCGAACCGACAGAGCGCGCCGACGTCTTCGCGGCGATCCGCTCACGCGACATCCTGGTGCACCACCCGTATGAATCATTCGCAACGAGCGTGCAGGCGTTTCTCGAGCAAGCGGCCTCCGACCCCGACGTGCTGGCCATCAAGCAGACGCTCTACCGCACGAGCGGCGACAGCCCCATCGTCGATGCCCTGATCGCTGCCGCGGAGGCCGGCAAAGCCGTGCTTGCGCTGGTCGAGGTGAAGGCGCGGTTCGATGAGGTCAACAACATCGGGTGGGCGCGGAAGCTCGAGAAGGCCGGCGTGCACGTGGTGTACGGGCTCGTCGGGCTCAAGACGCACTGCAAGCTCGCGCTCGTCATCAGACGCGAAGGCGACGAACTGCGGCACTACAGCCACATCGGCACCGGCAACTACAACCCGAAGACGAGTCGGGTGTACGAGGACATCGGCCTCTTCACCGCCGACCCGCAAGTGGGGAAAGACGTTACGCGGCTGTTCAATCAGCTGAGCGGCTACGCCATCGAGAAGAAGTTCAAACGGCTGCTCGTGGCGCCGCTGCACCTTCGCAACGGGCTGCTCAAACGCATCCGCGCCGAGGAGCAGAACGCGCGGGAGGGCAAGCCGAGCGGCATCCGCATCAAGGTGAACTCGATGGTCGATGAGGCGATCATCGACGCGCTGTATCGCGCGAGTCAGGCGGGCGTGCCCATCGACGTGTGGGTGCGTGGCATCTGCTCGCTCAAGCCGGGGGTGCGAGGTTTGAGCGAGACCATTCGAGTGCGTTCGGTGCTCGGTCGCTACCTCGAGCACTCCCGGGTCTTCTCGTTCGAGAACGACGGCAATCCCGCGGTGTTCATCGGGAGCGCCGACATGATGCACCGGAACCTCGACCGCCGCGTCGAAGTGCTCGTACGCCTCAGCGCCCCGGAGCACCTCGCCGAGATCGACGCGCTGTTCGACCTGGCGATGGCCGACACCACGGCTTCGTGGTGGCTCGACTCGGAAGGCGCCTGGACGCGCAAGAACCGGGGCCCGAGCGGCGATACTCTCGACGATATGCAGGACGTGCTGATGCGACGCCGATCGCTGCGGCGGCCTTCCTCAGGCGGTGGCGGCAGTCGCCGCCACGGGGGGAACCACTGGTGAGCGATTCTCGCGACGGCCTCGGTGCCGAGGTCGCGGGTGCCGCGGGCGTGCCCGTGCTCGCGGCGGGCGCGTTGTGCTGGAAGGCGGTCGGAGACGAGGTGCAAGTGCTCGTCGTGCGCCGCACCCAGCATCGCGATGTCTCGTTCCCGAAGGGCAAGCTGGAGCCGGGCGAGACGCTGCCCGAGTGCGCGGTTCGAGAGATCGCCGAAGAGACCGGGCTGTGTGTGGGGCTCGGCGCGCCACTCGGCACCATCGAGTACACGCTGCCGAGCGGCCGGCCCAAGATCGTCTACTACTGGCTCGCAGAGGTCGGCGAAGCGGCGATCGGCAATTCGACGTTCGTCTCGAACGACGAGATCGAATCACTCGAGTGGATGCCGATCGACCTCGCCCGGGAATCCCTGAGCTACGAGCACGACATCGACCTGCTCGATCGCTTCGCCGATCGTGTCGAGGCCGGCACCAACCGCACGTTCGCCATCATCGTGCTCAGGCACGGCAAAGCCGTCTCCCGAGACGCGTGGGACGGCCCCGACTCGACCCGCCCACTGCTCCAGAAGGGCGCCGACCAGGCCGCCAGCGTCGCTCACGGCATCGCTGCGTTCAGACCCAAGCGCCTGGTCACTTCGGATGCGACGCGCTGCGTGGCGACCATCGCGCCGCTCGCCCGGCTTGTCGGCCTCGACGCCAAGGAGAAGGCGGGGCTCAGCCAGGATGCCTGGGCCGATGGCAATGGACGGGTACCGCATATCGTGCGGCGCGTGTTCGACCGCGAGGAGTCGGCGGTGCTGTGCAGCCACGGCCCGGTGCTGCCCGAGATCGTCCACGATGTGGTCACGCGCACCGGCGCGGCGCTCGGGGATGAGCTTCGGCACGCTTCCTCACTTGGAACTGGCGACTTCTGCGCAATGCACGTCTCGGTGGGAGCACCGAACCATCGTTTGGTCGCGGTGGAGACGCACCAGCCGACGGTGTAGGGCTGGTCGGATCAGCCTTCACCGATCCGATTCGCGTCCGGCCGTTTCGACGTTCCTCAGGGCGCGCCAAGTGCGCGTGAGAGCGCCTCGCCCTGCTTGACCAGCTCCCGGCCGAACCGTTCGACATCGTCACGCCCGGTGCGATACGCAGGGGCGTTGATGCTGAGCGCCCCGACGATGGAGCCGGTCGGGCCGAAGACCGGCACAGCAGCCGCAACCACATCGCTGTCGGAACGGTGTGAGACGACGTACCCGTGGGGTGCGACCTGGGCGTCAAGAGCGCGACCAAGCGCAGTGCCCCTGCGCGGGATCACTCGTCCGGTCCACACAATGCTCTGCACCTCTCGAGTGGAGGGGATCTGCCGAAGGTAGAGCACTTCGTCTGAGCCCATGGGAACCCCGAGGCTCGCTGTCTCACCGGTTGCAGAGACCAGCTCGTCAAGGAAGTGGCCCGAAAGGTCGTAAACAGGGTCGTCGCGCAAGGCGGACGCAGCGAGCTGCTTCATTCCGATCCCGGCGTGATATCGGCCGCTGTCGTCACGCCGGATGAAGTCATGGTGAGCGAGAGTGCCCAGCAACCGAAGAGTGGTGCTCGGCGAAAGCTCCACTTCGCGCGCGATCTCTGACAGCGTCGCGGCCTCGGGCGCTTCGACCACCGCCTTGAGCACTCGCATCGCCCGGTCAACCGAGCGCGTTGCACCCCCGCCGCCGTCGTCTCCCGCCATCGCAATCCCTCCATTTGCCACCACGTGAAAACCTGTTGCGTCTAGTGGCAAGCATTCATATGCTGCACGATACACCAGACACTCAAGGAGGAGTTGCAGTGGTCGCACAAGGGACGGCAGCCGTCGCGCAGGCCGAGATACGAACCGAAGTCGAGTCAGTCGAAGCAGCGATCGCGATCATCGATGCGGCACGCGAAGCCATCTGGGAGAAGCCACCCGCGGAAGTGCTGGCTCTCGGCACGGGGCATGTGCCGCGCGGGACAGGCGCGAAGAACAACTACTTGTCGACGCTGATCTTCGCCGAGAACGAACTGCGCACGTTGACGGACGAGATCCTGTGGTTCGCCTGGGCCACAGCGACCCGGCACCCGGACATCGACCTTCGAACGCTCGTGACCTACATGGACGAGATCGCGCAGTACAAGGCGAACATGAACGACTATGTCGGCCTGCCTGAGGGCGGAGAGATTCTCAAGGTGTACGTCGGCGGCATCCGCATCGCGCAGAACGCAGACGAGTTCGCGAGGCTCACCGAGTCTGCGATGACGTACTTCAACCGCTTGCACGGCTGGGTCGACATCGTGTTCCCGTGGGGCCTGGTCGATGGATTCAAGCGCGTGAACCCGCTGCAGAAGATCATCGACGCGGCCGAGAAGCAGTGACCCACAGGCATACGACGAGAACGGACGCGAAGGAGCAGTCATGAGAATCGGTTTCAACCTCGCCGGCGAAGACGTCGCCGTGATCGAGATCTGGGAAGACAAGGTGCCCGAGCTCGCGGCGAAGATCAAGGACGCGCTGCCCTTCGCCACCTACCTTCAGCACGGCAAGCTCACCGGGGATCTGCTTCTGATGCAGACGAAGATCCTTGCCGACTGGGAGAACATCTTCTACCCCGAAGATCTCGCCGCTGAAGTGGCGGAGAAGAACACCGAGATCCGCGGAGCCGTGTCGTACTACGGCCCCCGGCAGCAGATCTCGATCATGTACGGCAATGACATTCCACCGGAACCGCTCCCGGTCTCAGCGATCGGCTGGGTGGTAGAAGGCGCTGACAAGCTCGAACTCATCGGCATCAAGACCTGGCTCGAGCCTGGAACGCGTGTGTGGATGACACTCCTCGAGGAGTGACCTCCGCTGCCGCGTGACGGATGCCGGCACTTGCGGCCGGCATCCGCGCCACTACAACTGAATACCGCTTGCATCCTTGCCAATGGAGTCAACATGCACACCTCGCGCACCACCCCTTCCGGTCGTGCCTCGGCGCCTCGCCGCGGTGGCAAGTCCGTTCTCGCCCTCCTCGCCGGCGCCACGCTCATGCTGAGCGCGTGCGCCTCCGACCAACCTTCCGAAGACCAACCCACGCGCCTGCGCGTCGGGTTGGTCTCACTGTCCACGTCGGACTCTCTTGATCCCGCCAAGGCGACCACGGTCGGCGGGTATGCGATCGCGCGGCAATTGTTCGACACGCTGGTGGAATACGGCACCGACGGCAAGGTGACGAACCGGCTTGCCGAGTCGCTCGAACCCGGCGATTCCGCCGACACCTGGACCCTGACCCTGAAAGATGCCAAGTGGTCGGACGGGGAGGACGTCACCGCCGACGACGTCGTGTACACCTTCAAGCGCTTCTTCGACGAAGAGCTGCCCCCTGCGAACTCACTGCCGTTCCTCACGGCAGATGGCGTCGAGAAAGTCGACGACACCACGGTCCGATTCAACCTGGAATACCCCACTGTCGTTCTTCCGGACGCTCTCACCTCGCCGACCATGGCGATCGTGCCGGAGGGTTTCGACCCGGAGAAGCCGATCGGCTCCGGGCCGTTCGTCTTGGCGAACCATGATCCTGGTTCGCGGGTGAGCTTCGACGCCAACGACGAGTACTTCCAGGACGGCCAGCCCGGCGTGGACACACTGGAGTTCATCTCGTTCCCCGACAGCAACGCCATGGTCAACGCTCTGGTTGGAGGCCAGATCGACGTCGCCTCTTCGATGGACCCCAGCCTCGTGCCGGTCGTCGAGGCCGGCGGCGATGGCTACAAGGTGTTCAACTATCCGACGAGCGGCACGCTCACCTGGCAGATGAATGTCGCCCAGAAGCCGTTCGACGACGTGAAGGTTCGACAAGCGCTTCGACTGGCCGTTGACCGGCAGCAGATCATCGACCAGGTCTACGACGGCTACGCCACGCTCGGGAACGATATCTTCTCGCCGTTCGACGAGGGCTACGACGACGGTTTGCCCCAACGAGAGCGTGACATCGAGCAGGCCAAGTCGTTGCTCGCTGAAGCCGGCTACCCGGACGGCGTCGACGTGGAGTTGACGGCCGCGCCGATCCAGCCGACCGCAGACCGCCAGAACGAGGTGCTCGTGCAACAGGCGGCAGAAGCAGGATTCCGCATTACGTTCAACAAGGTCGATGCCGCTACGTACTACGGCGACGCCTACGGCACCTACCCACTGTCGCTCTCGTTCTGGGGCCAGTTGAGCATCTTCGACCAGGCCGCGTTCACGATCGTGAACGACGCTCCGTACAACGCGACCAAGTGGCAGGATGACGAGTACAACTCGCTCTACGAGCAGGCAGTGCGCACCGTCGACGATGACGAGCGCATAGACCTGGTGCATCAGATGCAGCGCATCGAATACGAACGGGGCGCCTACGTCGTTGCGATCTTCGTCGACAACATCAGCGCCTACTCCGCGAAGGTCAGCGGCTACCAGCCGTATCCCAACGCGGACGGACCCAGCGGATATAACTTCAAGGACATGACCGTCAAGGAGTGATGTCGATGACGACGTCGGCGATAGCCCTGCGACGCGCGGCCGGAGAACACCCGATCGCACGCTACGTCGTGAAGCGGCTGATCGTCGGCGTCGTCATGCTGGCGTTCGTCTCCGTTGCAATCTTCTTCTTCACGCAGGCGCTGCCAGGCGATGTTGCCCGACAGGTGCTCGGACAGAGCGCGACGCCTGACCAGATCGCATCTCTGCGAGAGCAGTTGGGGCTCGATCGCCCGGTCGTCGTCCAGTACTTCGACTGGGTAGGCGGCCTGTTCACCGGCGAGCTCGGCCGCTCGCTCACCTCGGGGCTGCCGGTCGCCGAGGCAATTGCCCCTCGGGTAGCGAACAGTGCGGTACTCGTCGGCGTCACCGTGGCGATTCTGTTCCCCCTCGCGCTCGCGATGGGCGCGACCGCGGCCGCACGCCCGCGCGGGATCATCGACGGCATCGTCACAGTGCTGATACTCCTGGTCATCGCACTCCCCGAGTTCATCATCGCCATTCTCGTGATCGTCATCCTGGCGACCAACGTCGTGAAGCTCTTCCCGCCGACATCGATCATCGATTCATCGCAGCCGCTCTTCGCGCAGACCGACCTCCTGGTACTGCCGGTACTCGCTCTCGTGATCGGAGGCCTTCCCTACTTCACCGAATCGATCCGGACGACCCTGCGCGAGGAGCTCATGAGCGAGTACGTGACCTGGGCGCGTCTCACCGGCATCCGGGAGCGTCGAGTGCTCTGGCGATACGCCTTGCCGAACGGCATCGGTCCCGCGCTTCAGGTCGCCGGAACAACGCTCGTGTATCTCACGGGCGGCATCGTGGCAGTCGAGAGTGTCTTCGCGTTCCCCGGGATCGGCGCTGCACTCACCGCGGCCGTCGCCAATAGAGACCTCCCAACCGTGCAGACGATCACCATGCTGATGGCCGCGGTGGCGCTCATCATCTATCTCGTCGCCGACGTCTGCGGCATCCTGCTCACTCCCAAGCTTCGATCGGCGCTGGCGTCGTGAACACCCTGAGGAGAATGCGCCACGACGCGCGTGGCCTCACGGGCGGCGCGCTGGCTCTGGCCGTCGTGCTGCTGGCGCTGGTCGGACCGCTCGTTGCGCCGCACGATCCCGGCGCATTCGTCGGCAGACCCTTCCAATCGCCCGACAGTGCACATCCGCTCGGACTGGATGTGCTCGGGCGCGATGTGCTGTCGAGCTTGCTCAGCGGAGGACTGCTCTTCCTCGCCGAGGCAGTGGCGGCCACGATCATCGGGGTCGGACTGGGCGTACTCGCGGGGACCGTGCTCGCGACGCTGCCTCGTAAGCCGGCCGACATCGCACTGTCGTTCAACGACGCCCTCATCGTGCTGCCCCAGATCATCATCGCCCTGCTCGTGCTGACCCGACTCGGCTCGTCGCCGTTCACGCTCATCGCTGTCATCGCGTTCGCACATGTTCCCCAGTCGGCGAGGGTGGTTCGCGTGGCGGTGCAGCGGGTGACCTCAGAGGGCTACTTCGAAGCTGCCCGCGGGTTCGGCGCTCGGTGGGGGTGGCTGTTCTGGCGCGAGATCATGCCGAACATCACCGGCGTCGTCGTTATCGAACTCAGCATCCGCCTGGCGATCTCTTCGGTCGTGCTCGCGACACTCTCGTATCTGGGCTTTGGCGCGACCGCCGACGACTGGGGAAGCATGATCCACCAGAACCAGGGCGGTCTCACGATCCAGCCTCTCGCCGTTCTGGCTCCCGTCGCGGCGCTCGGCTGCTTCTTGGTCGGCGCGAATCTATTCCGCGACGGCCTCTCTCGCGCACTGGCGAAGGGAGCGTGAGCGACATGGCGACGGACACGGAGACCGGCGCGAGGGCGCTCGCCGTGGAGATCCAGGGCCTCGAGGTCTCGACCTACGACGGTCGGCCGATCCTCCACGCCATCGATCTGACCGTACCCAGGGGCCAGGTGCTCGGTCTGGCAGGAGAGACTGGCTCCGGCAAGTCGACGCTCGGGCTCGCCATGATGGGTCACTATCGACCGGGTCTGCGCCGCAGCAGCGGATCTGTGGTCGTTTCCGGACACGACCTTGCTTTGCTGAGCATGGGCGCTCTGCGCCGCCTCCGCGGGAATGAGATCGCCTATGTGCCGCAAGACCCGGTGATGGCGCTGAACCCCGCACTCCGGGTGCGAGAGGCATTCAGTGAGGCGGCTGGAGCGCATCAGCTGGCCACCGCCGATGCTGACGCCCGCCTGGTCCGGCTGCTCCAAAAAGTGGGACTGCCGCACGATCAAGCGTTCCTCAAACGCTACCCGCACGAGCTCTCGGGCGGACAGCAGCAGCGCCTTGCGATCGCCATCGGGTTCGCGCTCGAGCCATCGGTGGTTGTGATGGACGAGCCGACGACCGGTCTTGACTCGCCGACGAAGCTCGCGGTGATGGCACTTGTGCGCGAACTGAGCGAGAGCGTCGGCGCGAGCGTCGTGGTGATCAGCCATGACCTTCGGATGCTGATGGCGTTCACCGACCGCATGATCGTCATGTGCGAGGGTCGCATTGTCGATGACGCGGCGAGTTCAGCGCTTGAGCGCGAAGCGACGCACGCCTATACGCGGCGGCTGCTGGCGGCGCTCCCTGATCCGCTGGCGCATCGCTCACGACGAGAGAGTGGGAGCGGGGCGGTTGCGGCCAATGCGCTCGAAGTGCGCCAGCTTCGAGCCAGCTACAGCGGGATAGAGATTACGCACTCGATCGAGTTCGACCTCGCGTGGGGCACGTGCCTTGCGCTGGTCGGCGAATCAGGGAGCGGTAAGACCACTCTCGCGCGCTGCGTCGCCGGGTTCCACCACGAGTTCAAAGGCGAAGTGCACTGGAACGGGGAACGGCTGTCCGCTCGAGTCGGCCGCCGCACTCCGGAGCAGCTCGCCGGTGTCCAGTACGTGTCGCAGAACCCGTTTTCGGCGCTCAACCCGAGGCGATCCGTCGGTGCGAGCCTCGCTGCGGGTGCGAGACTCTCGGGAGGTCTGCCAGCCAAGGCGGCAGCGGCCGAAGCACGTCACATGCTCGAGCGGGTGGGCCTTCAGACGGAGCACTTCGATCGGATGCCGCGAGAGCTGTCAGGCGGCCAGCGTCAGCGGGTCGCGCTTGCACGCGCGCTGCTCGCTCGCCCCACGCTCCTGGTTTGCGACGAAGTGACATCGTCGCTCGATGTGTCGGTACAAGCAGAGATCGTGGCGCTGCTGCAGCGCCTGCAGCGCGAGGAACAGCTGTCCATGCTGTTCATCACGCATGACTTGGCACTCGTCTCATCGATCGCCGACCGCGTGATGGTGTTGAAAGAGGGGTCCTGCGTCGAGCAGGGCCCGGTGCAGCAGGTCCTCGAGCATCCGCGCGCCGAGTATTCCAAGCGGTTGCTCGCCCTCAATCGCACGATCGCCGACGAACGCATGGACCGGGAGTCGGCCCACGCCGGCGGTCCCGCGGCGTACCACACGACGCGAGCGGTCCACGTGCCGGCTGACCCGGCATCGGGCCTGCCTCGGGTGTCAGGGTAGTTGCATGACCGGGCAGCTCGTTCACCACCGAGGCGGAGGCGAACGCTCGTGACAAGCGTGCAGCTTCCGATGGATCCGCTATGGCCGCGTGCCGGCGGGTGGGCCGCGGATACTGACCCCGCGGGAGGCCCGGTAGACCTTGCAGTGCTCGGGGTACCAGCGCACCTCACGTCGCTGTCGCCGACCAACGCCCACTTGACGCCGAGGGAGATCCGCGACGCCTTGCGGCGGTACAGTCCCTGGGCGATGTCGCTCGGTGCCCCGAGCGGTGGCGTGACGGAAGGCCAAGCAAGGTCCGCGCGAGTCATCGATGTGGGTGATGTGGCTGACCCCGACGGCGATGGCGGTGAACGGCGCACCATTGCGCTGGTCGCTCGGAGCGCTGCTCAAGCCGAGCTCGTGGTCGCGCTCGGGGGCGACAACTCCATCACGGTAGCGACGGCGATGGGTGTTTTCGGAGACCAGCTCCACCGCGCTGGGTTGGTCACACTCGACGCGCATTTCGACCTGCGGGAGGGCATCTCCAACGGCTCGCCGGTGCGCCGCCTGATCGAAGCGGGGCTCGATCCCTCTCGGATCGTTCAGATCGGTATCGCAGACTTCGCGAACTCCGCTGAGTATGCGCGCCGTGCACGCGAACTCGGTATCACGGTCGTGCACCGCGACGAGCTGGTGGGCCGCGACGTGGCCGACGTGATGAAAGAAGCGCTCGACGTCGCTGGTGCCGCGGGAGGCCCGGTGCACCTGGATATCGACGTGGACGTATGCGACCGTTCCGTCGCCCCCGCCTGCCCCGCGAGCGTTCCCGGCGGTATTTCGGCATGGGAACTCCGCCGCGCCGCCCGATCCGCTGCCCGCGACCCCCGGCTCCGCTCCGCGGACATCGTGGAGATCGACGCGAGCGCCGACGCTCCCGACGGGCGCACTGTGCGGCTCGCCGCCCTCACCGTGCTCGAGTTGCTCACCGGAGTGCTGGAGCGGCCAGTTGAGTCGCCCGTTGGGCATGCTCGCGAATCCTGAACGATTCGGGCGGCTTGCGGCTAGCCAGGCGCGCTCAGCAGTGCTCGACGCCGCCCATCCACATGCGCTCGATCAGCGGCACTCCGGGCCGATACGCCAGGTAGGCGTGCGAAGGGCCGCGGAGCACCACCAGGTCGGCACGCCGACCGGGGGCGATCACACCGATGTCGTCCCGTCGCAGTGCCCTCGCACCGCCGGCTGTCGCCGCCCACACGGCCTCACCGGTCGTCATACCCATCTCACGCACGGCGAGCGCCACCATCAGCGGCATCGAGGAGGTGAATGAAGAACCGGGATTGCAATCAGAAGCGAGCGCGACCGTCACCCCGGCGTCCAGGAGCCTGCGGGCGTCGGGATACGGCTGCTTGGTCGAGAACTCCACGCCCGGAAGAAGCGTGGCCACTGTCTCAGACCCGGCGAGCGCCGCGACATCCGCGTCACTGAGAAACGTGCAGTGGTCGACGGATGCCGCTGAGAGCTCGACCGCGAGTGCCACTCCCCCTCCGGCGCCAAGCTGGTTTCCATGCACACGGGGCATGAGGCCTCTCATCGAACCAGCCTCGAGCACGCGTCTCGATTGCTCCACGGTGAACGCGCCGGTCTCGCAGAAGGCGTCGATCCATCGCGCATGTGGAGCGCAGGCATCGAGCATCTCGCCACAGACGAGGTCGACATACTCGTCGGCACGGCCCTCGAACTCCGGGGGCACGACGTGAGCGCCGAGGAACGTCACCTCGGGCGTCACCTCGCGCGCAAGCCTCACTGAAATCGCTTCGGTCGCAGCATCCAGTCCGTAACCGCTCTTCACCTCGAACGTGGTCGTTCCTTGGGCACGCAGTTCATCGACGAGGCGCCGCAGGCTCGTGCGCAGCACCTCCTCGCCGGCGGCGCGCGTCGCGGCGACCGTCGAGCGAATGCCGCCCGCCTCGTAGCGATGGCCAGACATGCGCGCAGCGAACTCAGCGGATCGATCACCGCCGAACACGAGGTGCGTGTGGCTGTCGACGAAGCCTGGGATCATGGCGGCGCCGTCCGCATCGACGACCGCATCGGCGCCCTCCGGCGCTCGATGAGCGGGGCCTACCCAGGCGATGCACTCTCCTTCGATGAGCACAGCGGCGTCGCGGAGCACGCCAACCGCACCGTCTGCGTCGGATCGACCCTTCGGAACCGTCGCGTCAAGGGTCGCGTCGTTGGTGACGAGTTCCCCGATGCCAGTGATGAGGAGCGTGCGCTCGGCGGCGTCGGCGGCCGTAGCTGGTGCGGCGAGCTGGTCGCCATCGTGCTCGGCGATCACGTCAGCCATCGGCACCGTCGATCATCGGCAGGCGAAGGCCGCGCTCGCGGGCCACCTCGACCGCGCGCTCGTAGCCGGCATCCGCGTGTCGCATGACCCCGGTGCCCGGGTCATTGATCAGCACGCGCTCCAGCTTCTGCGCTGCCAGCGGTGTGCCATCGGCGACGACCACCTGGCCAGCGTGGATGCTTCGGCCGATACCGACCCCGCCGCCGTGGTGGATCGAAACCCACGTCGCGCCAGAGGCCGTGTTGAGCAGCGCGTTCAGCAACGGCCAGTCGGCGATCGCATCCGAGCCGTCGGCCATGGCCTCCGTTTCGCGATATGGCGACGCGACCGATCCCGAGTCGAGGTGGTCACGACCGATCACGATCGGCGCTCTCAGCGCGCCCGAGGCGACAAGTTCGTTGAATCGCAAGCCGGCGAGGTGGCGTTCCTTGTATCCGAGCCAGCAGATCCTGGCGGGCAGCCCCTCGAAGTGCACCTTCTCGCCGGCCTGGGCGAGCCAGCGACGGAGTCCGGCGTCGCCGGGAAAAAGCTCCATCACCGCTCTGTCGGTCACCTCGATGTCGTGCGGGTCACCGGACAGAGCGGCCCAGCGGAAGGGCCCCCGCCCCTCGGCGAACTGAGGCCGGATATAGGCCGGGACGAACCCAGGGAACGCGAACGCCCGATCAAACCCACCGAGTTGAGCTTCGGCACGGATCGAGTTGCCGTAGTCGAACACTTCGGCTCCGGCATCCTGGAACCCCACCATCGCACGCACCTGCTTCGCCATCGATGCACGCGCTCGCAGAATGAACCCGTCGGGGTCGCGCTCGGCGGCGGCCCGCCACTCTGAGACCTCGATGCCTTCGGGCAGATACGACAGCGGATCATGCGCGCTGGTCTGATCGGTCACCGCGTCGAACCGGATGCCACGATCGAGCAGTTCGGTGTAGACGGTCGCCGCGTTGCCAACCACTCCGACCGAGCGCGCCTCACCGGCGTCACGCGCGGCAAGCGCCCGCCCAAGTGCCGCGTCGAGATCGCGGCTGTACTCATCGAGGTAACCGCGCTCGGCGCGCCGAGCGAGCCTCGACTCGTCGACGTCCGCGATGAGCACAGCGCCCCCGTTCATCGTCACCGCCAGCGGTTGGGCCCCACCCATGCCGCCGCACCCCGCGGTGAGAGTCAGCGTGCCCTGCAGCGAAGCGGAGGCGAGATCCCCACCGCGTTTCACCGCGAGTGACCGCGCGACCGCCGCGAAGGTCTCGTACGTGCCCTGCAGAATGCCCTGAGTTCCGATGTAGATCCAAGAACCCGCCGTCATCTGCCCGTACATCGTGAGGCCCAGGGCCTCGAGCCGACGGAACTCGGGCCACGTCGCCCAGTCGCCGACCAGGTTCGAGTTCGCGATGAGCACGCGCGGCGCCCACTCGTGGGTGCGGAACACGCCCACCGGCTTGCCCGACTGCACCAGCAGCGTCTCATCGCGCTCAAGGTCGCGCAGCGCTTCGACAATGGCGTCGAACGACTTCCAGTCTCGCGCGGCCTTGCCGCTGCCCCCGTACACCACCAGCTGGTCCGGATGCTCCGCCACCTCGGGGTCGAGATTGTTCATGAGCATGCGCAGCGGTGCCTCGGTCTGCCACGACTTCGCGGAGAGCGCCGTGCCGCGCGCGGCGCGCACCGGCGCACGTTCGGTCTGCTGCGGCGTCTCTGCCAGAGGTGAACTGTCGATCATCGTTCCTCCTTCTCGAAAACAGGCGACGACATAGCGGCCTCCACCACCCGCCCTTCGAGCACCAGGGCGGTGATCGATTCGATCTCGGGCGAGAGGAAGCGGTCGTGCGCGGGCTCGCCCGTCACTTCGGCGACAAGATCTCGCACCGCCGAGGTTGCGGGCGCGGGCTGCAGCGGCGCTCGCAGGTCGAGCGCGCGCACACCGCACAGCAACTCGATGGCGAGCACCCGAGCAAGACCATCGATGGCGCGCCGGAGCTTGCGGGCAGCCGCCCAGCCCATCGAGACGTGGTCCTCCTGCATCGCCGAGGACGGGATCGAATCGACGGACGCGGGCACGGCCAACCGCTTCAGCTCAGACACGATGCCCGCAGCGGAGTACTGCGCGATCATGAGCCCTGAATCGACTCCCGGCTCATGAGCGAGAAACGCCGGCAGCCCGTGACTGCGCGCGGGATCCAGCGCACGATCGGTGCGACGCTCCGAAATGCTCGCCACGTCGGCGATAGCGATGGCCAGGAAATCAAGCACATACGCGACGGGGGCGCCATGGAAGTTGCCGTTCGACTCAATGCGCCCGTCGACCGTGATCACCGGGTTGTCGATCGCACTGGCAAGCTCTCGCTGGGCGATGGTGCGCGCGTGCTCGAGTGTGTCGCGGGCTGCGCCGTGCACTTGGGGTGAGCACCGCAGAGAGTACGCGTCCTGCACTCTTGTGTCTTCAGGACCGCGGTGACTAGCGACCATCGGCGACCCCGCGAGCACGGCGCGCATATTCCTCGCGGAAGCCGCTTGTCCCTCCTGAGGTCGGAGCGCTTGCAGATCCGCAGCGAACACCGCATCCGTACCGAGTTGCGACTCCACGCTGATCGCTGCCGCGATATCGGCGGTGGCGAGCAGCACGTCGAGGTCGTGCAACGCCAGTGAGAGATGCGCCAGCATCCCGTCTGTGCCATTGATGAGAGCCAGCCCCTCTTTTTCGATCAGCTGGAGCGGCTCGATGCCGGATGCGGCGAGCGCGCGTGCGGCCGGCATGCGCGCTCCCGAAGCATCCCGCACTTCGCCCTCGCCCATTGCTGCGAGCGCGACGTGGGCGAGGGGTGCGAGGTCGCCGGAGCAGCCGAGCGACCCGTACTCGCGCACGATCGGCACGATGCCGGCGTTCAGCAGGTCGGCATACGTCTGAGCGACGACTGGCCGCACACCGGTACGGCCGGTCATCAGCGTGGACAGCCGCAGCAGCATGAGGCCGCGGACGATCTCTGTCTCGATCTCAGCGCCCGTGCCTGCCGCATGCGAGCGGATGAGACTGCGCTGCAGCTGGGCGCGACGGTCGGGTGCGATGTAAGTCGTGGCCAGCGCCCCGAACCCCGTCGAGATGCCGTAGTGCGCACGACCGGTGTCGGCTAACTCGGCGACGAGGGCCCGGCTTGCTTCCACCCCGGCCAGTGAGTCGGGGTCGAGTACCACTCTCGCTCTTCCGCGCGCGACGGCCACGACCTGCTCAACCGGCACAGGACGCGAGTCGACTATGACCTCGCCGACCTCTGCTTCAAGCTGCCCGGACTTCGATGTCATGTTTGCATCCCAGCGCACCCGCTGTGCCGCGTATAGTCGAAAGCGATCGGATGTGTCTGGGATACCAGACGTGGCCCCGAAATCGACGGCGGTTTGTCGGCGCCGCACGAGGGAGCATCGTGGGAGATTCGAGCGCGGTACCCGCTGCTGAGCAGGCGCTCGGCATCCTGAGCTACATGGCGCGCCAGCGAGGCCCCGTGACCGCTGCGGCGATTGCGAACGCCCTCGCCGTCCCCCGCTCCACCACCTACCATCTGCTGTCGGTGCTGATTCGCCAGGGATTCGTGACACACCTGAGCGAGCGACGCCGCTACGGACTGGGCGTATCAGCACTCGAGCTCGGCACCGGTTACGCGCGCCAGGAACCGCTGGCCCAGCTCGGACGGCCGCTCGTGGAGACTCTCGCCCGCACTACCGGGGCGAACGCCCACCTGGCGGTCATGCACGGCACCGACGTGCTGTACATCGTCGAAGAGCGGCCGCGCCGAGCGCCGCGGCTGGTGTCAGGGCTGGGGGTACGCCTGCCGGCCCACCTGACGGCGAGCGGAAGGGCAATGCTCAGCGCCATGCCCACCGAACAGTTCTGGGCGCTGTACCCCGATCGCGAGATGCTGGTCGAGCGCACGGGCCGCGGCCCCCGGACGGTGGCGGAGTTGCGCGACTGGCTGCGAACCGCGCGCGCCCGAGGGTACGCCACTGAGGTGAGCGAGGTCACGCAGGGCCTAGTCTCGGTGGGCCTACCGGTGCTCGATCATCTGGGCTGGCCGACCGCTGCGATAGCGCTGACCTTCCCAGAAGCCGATGGCCGAGCGCTGGACGAGGTCGCTGATGAGATCCGGCCGGCCTCGCAGGAGCTCTCAAGGCGCATCGGAGGCGTCCCAGCACGCCCCCTTCACCGAGACGTCACCAACCGGCCATAGGCTGTTCAGCATGCGTCGCGCCCTTCTCGTCACGACCGCCATGATCCTCGTGCTCCCCCTCGGCGGTTGCGCGGTGAATGAGCTCGGGCTCGAGGGCAAGGGCGAGTACCACGGCACGCTCGTCGGAAGCGGTGCTTCGTCGCAACAAGCCGCGCAGGAGGCTTGGATCGCGGGGTTCCAATCGGCCAACGCCGATGCGACCATCGAGTACGACCCCTCAGGATCGGGCGCCGGCCGCGACAGCTTCATCGCGGGCGGCAGCATGTTCGCCGGCTCCGACCGGGCGCTCCATATCGACGAGATCGAATCATCGCATTTCGCCGCGTGCGCCGAGGGAAGCGGCATCGTCGAGGTTCCCGCGTACATCTCCCCCATCGCGGTCGTGTTCACGCTCGAGGGCATCGACCGCCTCGATCTCGACGCCACCACGATCGCCCGCATCTTCTCCGGGGAGATCACGCGGTGGAACGCCGAACCGATCGCCGCGAGCAATCCAGGTGTCGACCTTCCCGATCTCGCAATCACCCCAGTGCACCGCGCCGACGACTCGGGCGTCACCGAGAACTTCACCGAGTACCTCTCGGTGGCGGCTCCGGACGCCTGGCCCCACGAGCCCGACGGCGTCTGGCCCATCACGAACGGCGAGGCGGCACCGCAGACCTCCGGCATGGTCGCGGCCGTGCGGAACGGCGTGGGCACCATCGGCTACGTCGACGCCTCACGGGCCCAGGGGCTCGGCGCAGTGGCAGTGAAGGTCGCTGACGAGTTCGTGCCGTACTCGGCCGAGGCAGCGGCCGCGGTGGTCGACGTCTCGAAGGTGGAGCCGGGCCGCGGACCCGCAGACCTCGCGTTCGATCTCGACCGCACGCCTTCAGCATCCGGCGTCTATCCGATCGTGCTCATCAGCTACCTCATCGCCTGCCAGGAATACCGGGAACCAGCCATCGGTGAACTCACCCGGGGCTTCTTCGAGTACGTGATCAGCGACGAGGCCCAGCGCGCCGCCCAGGAGCATGCGGGCTCCGCGCCGATGTCGGCGAGCCTGCAGCAGCGTGCCGCCGAAGCGGTCGCTACGATCCACTGACGGCTGCCATTCCGGATGCCGTCGGGCATCGCCGCGCCGCAGGACCGCGCTCACGGGACCGCGCTGGCAATCCCGGGCGCAGTCGCGCCGGCAGGCCGCCAAGCGGCGCCGCCTCTATTCCCTCTGACAAGCGTCCGCGTGCTGGCCGCGCAGACGTACTGCGCCGCCACGCCGCCAGCAATGCAGCCACGCGCTCACATCCTGTTCACCAGCCGTTCACCGAACGTGGCCACGCTTGTTAACCGACGTTCCTAGCCTCGACCGAGGGCCGCAACGGTCCGAACGGAACATCACATTCCCCCGAAAGGAACACCGTGAACTTCAAGCGTTACGGCAGCGTCGCTGCCATCGCTGTCGCGGGCAGCCTGCTGCTCGCCTCGTGCGCTTCGAACGAGGGCAACACCGGGTCGAACGCCGGCGAGGGCACCCCGTCGACGCTCTCGGGCACCCTCGTCGGCGCGGGCGCGTCGTCGCAGCAGTCGGCCCAGGAGGCATGGGTCGCTGCGTTCCAGACCGCGAACCCCGACGTGACCGTCGAGTACGACCCGGCCGGTTCCGGCGCGGGCCGCGACACCTTCATCGCCGGCGCGAGCTCGTTCGCGGGCTCCGACCGCGCGTTCAAGGACGAGGAGATCGCCGAGGACAACTTCGCCTCGTGCGTGCCGGGCACCGGCATCGTGGAGCTTCCCGCCTACATCTCGCCCATCGCGATCATCTTCAACCTCGACGGCATCGCGACGCTGAACCTCGACGCCGACACCGTGGCGAACATCTTCGCGGGCAACATCACCAAGTGGAACGACCCCGCGATCGTCTCGCAGAACGAGGGCGTCGAGCTGCCCGACCTCGCGATCACCGCCGTGCACCGCGCAGACGACTCGGGCACCACCGAGAACCTCACCGACTACCTCGCTGCGGCCGCACCCTCGGTGTGGACGTGGGAGGCCGACGGTGTGTGGCCGATCGAGCACGGCGAGGCTGCTCCCCAGACCTCGGGCGTGATCGACGCCGTCACCAACGGCACGGGCACGATCGGCTACGCCGACGCCTCGCGCGCAGGTGACCTCGGCACCGTCGCAGTCAAGGTCGGCGACGAGTACGTGCCGTACTCCGCCGAGGCTGCCGCGGCCACCGTCGACGCATCGCCCCTGGTCGAGGGCCGCGGTGAGGGCGACCTCGCCATCGAGCTCGACCGCGCCAGCACCGAGTCGGGCGTCTACCCGATCGTGCTCATCAGCTACCTGATCGCGTGCAACGAGTACGAGGACGCCGCTCAGGCCGAGCTCACCAAGGCGTACCTCGAGTACATCATCAGCGACGAGGGCCAGCAGCTCGCCGCTGAGAAGGCCGGTTCGGCCCCCATCTCGAAGACGCTCTTCGAGAAGGCGTCGGCCGCGGTCGCAGCCATCAAGTAACACCTTTGCACCACAGCTCTGCCCGGGACCGAGCTCGCTTGTGTGAGCGGCAAGGCCCCGGGCAGACTGAGGTGGTGGCCGATGTCATCACCCCGTTCAGAGCCCCATTCCCCCACCGCATCAAGGAATCGCCCCTCAGATGACTTCCGCACCGGCCAGACCAGCCCGCATCACGGCGAAGAAGCGTCTCGGCGACCGCCTCTTCTCGGGCGGTGCGACCACTGCGGGAGCGCTCATTCTCGCCATGCTCGCCGCCGTGGCGAGCTTCCTCGTGCTGCAGGGCGTGCCCGCGGTCACTGCCGACCCGCGCGACATGTCGATCCTCGCCGGCCACGAGAACTTCTGGACCTACGTCTGGCCTCTGATCTTCGGCACGCTTTGGTCGGCCGCACTCGCACTCCTCATGGCGGTGCCGCTCTCGATCGGCATCGCGCTCTTCATCTCGCACTACGCGCCGCGCCGCATCGCACAGGGACTCGGCTACATCATCGATCTGCTCGCCGCGGTGCCCTCGGTCGTATTCGGCCTGTGGGGCGCCAACACCCTCGCGCCCGCCGTGCAGCCGTTCTACACGTGGCTCAACGACAACCTCGGGTGGTTCCCGCTGTTCAGCGGCCAGGTGTCAGGAACAGGGCGCACGATCCTGACAGCGTCCATCGTGCTGGCGGTCATGGTCCTCCCGATCATCACCGCGCTCTGCCGTGAGATCTTCATGCAGACGCCAGTGCTGCACGAAGAGGCCGCGCTGGCCCTCGGCGCG
Organism: Ruicaihuangia caeni; assembly: GCF_040536845.1. NCBI lineage: Bacteria > Bacillati > Actinomycetota > Actinomycetes > Micrococcales > Microbacteriaceae > Ruicaihuangia > Ruicaihuangia caeni. The sequence continues at coordinate 1,840,939 of NZ_CP159582.1, read as the reverse complement.
ACCCGGTGGGAGATGATCCGCATGACCGTGCTGCCGTTCGGGCGCTCGGGCATCATCTCGGCGACCATGCTCGGCCTCGGCCGGGCGTTGGGCGAGACGATGGCGGTCGCGATGGTGCTCTCCTCCGCCGGAGTCGTCACGTTCCAGGTGCTCACCTCCACCAACCCGAGCACGATCGCTGCCAACATCGCGCTGAGCTTCCCCGAGGCATACGGGCTGAACGTGAACGTGCTGATCGCCACCGGCCTCATGCTCTTCGCGATCACGCTCGTCGTGAACTCGATCGCCCGCTGGGTCGTGAACCGGCGCAAGGAATTCTCGGGAGCGAACTGATGACGACGACGCAGACCCGGACGGATGCCGCCCACAGCTCTGGGAACGGGCTCGAGAACGCGTACGCCCACGGCCGCCTCGGCAGACGAGTGCCGTGGCTGGTGCTCGGCGCCACCATGCTGCTCTCGATCGTGGCGTTCGCGCTGCTCGCCGCGGCCGGCAGCACCGACGGATTCAACATCGTCGGGGCGATCATGGTGGGAGCGCTCGGCTACGGCGTGGTGATCTTCATCACCTCGTTGCTGGTGGAGGGCATGCGGCAGGCGAAGGACCGTCTGGTGACCGCGCTCGTCACCACCGCCTTCATCATCGCGCTCCTGCCACTGATCTCGTTGCTCTACACGGTGGTCGTGAACGGCCTGCCCCGTTTCGACGTCGAGTTCTTCACCTGGTCGATGCGCAGCGTCGTCGGCGAAGGCGGCGGCGCCGTGCACGCCATCGTGGGCACTCTGCTCATGACGCTCACCGCTGCTGTCATCTCGGTGCCCATCGGCCTGATGACTTCGATCTACCTCGTCGAGTACAGCCGCGGCGGCCCGTTGTCTCGCGCCATCAACTTCTTCGTCGACGTGATGACCGGCATCCCGTCGATCGTCGCCGGTCTGTTCGCGTACGCGGTGTTCGCGCTGATCTTCGGTCCCGGCATCCGACTGGGAATAGCAGGCGCGATCGCGCTGGCGGTGCTCATGATCCCGGTCGTCGTGCGCTCCAGTGAAGACATGCTCAAGCTCGTGCCGAATGAACTGCGTGAGGCTTCATACGCGCTCGGTGTGCCGAAATGGCTCACCGTGCTGAAGATCGTGCTGCCGACCGCGATGGCCGGTATCACCACCGGTGTCATGCTCGCGATCGCGCGCGTGATCGGCGAGAGCGCGCCGCTGCTGGTGGCGGCCGGCTTCACCGCCAACCTCAACTACGACCTCTTCGACGGTCGGATGCAGAGCCTGCCACTGTTCGTGTACAACTCGTACATCGCCCAGGGCACCGACGCGCAGGCCTACCTCGACCGAGCCTGGGCCGGCGCGCTGACCCTCATCCTCATCGTGATGGCGCTCAACCTGCTGGCGCGCCTCATCGCCAAGATCTTCTCGCCCAAGAAGGGCAGATAGCCTGACCTCGTCACCGCGACGGCCAATGCCCGCGCGGTGCTGAACGCAAGCAAAGGAACCCTGTTGTCAAAGCGCATCGAAGTGAACGACCTCGACGTCTACTACGGCGACTTCAAGGCCGTCGAGGGCGTGACCCTGACGGTCGAGCCCCGCAGTGTGACCGCGTTCATCGGCCCGTCCGGATGCGGGAAGTCGACGTTCCTGCGCACCCTCAATCGCATGCATGAGGTGATCCCCGGAGCGCGCGTCGATGGTGAGGTGCTGATCGACGGCAGCAACCTGTACGGTCCCGGGGTCGACCCGGTGCTCGTGCGCCGGCAGGTGGGCATGGTGTTCCAGCGGCCGAACCCCTTCCCCACGATGTCGATCCGCGAGAACGTGCTCGCCGGCGTGCGGCTCAACAACCGCAAGATGGCCAAGTCGGAGGCTGACGACCTCGTCGAGAAGTCGCTGCAGGGCGCGAACCTGTGGAACGAGGTCAAGGATCGCCTCGACCGTCCGGGCTCGGGGCTCTCGGGCGGGCAGCAGCAGCGCCTGTGCATCGCGCGCGCGATCGCAGTGTCGCCCGACGTGCTGCTGATGGACGAGCCGTGCTCGGCCCTCGACCCGATCTCGACGCTCGCGATCGAAGACCTCATCGAGCAGCTGAAGAACGACTACACGATCGTGATCGTCACCCACAATATGCAGCAGGCGTCGCGCGTCTCGGACCGCACCGCGTTCTTCAACATCGCGGGCACCGGTAAGCCGGGCAAGCTCATCGAGTTCGACGACACCGACGTGATCTTCTCGAACCCGAAGGTGCAGGCGACGGAGGACTACGTCTCCGGCAAGTTCGGGTAGGCCCGGCCCCGGGCTCACTGGTCGGATCGGCGTTGAGCCTGCTTGGCTGCGCTCGACTCACGGCCTCATGGCTTCGTTCAGCGGCGCTCCGCGAGCAGCCCTCGTGAGAACCCCCGGCCACGGAAGCGGAACGTCGAGTCGTCGCTGACCGACGGCATCCGCTCGGATGAAGTCTGTGCCCGACCGCAGAACGCCTCTCGGCGCGAGGCCGCTCGAAGCGGCTAGTTTTGGAGCCCGGGGTTACTGCGGCCGGACCCGTCGAGTGTACGCGCCGCTTCTCAGTGCCTCAAGTCGCATGGATGCCGTGGGCCCCCCCTCAGAGCGGATGCTCAGGCGCTGCTCCCTTGGGCCCGCTTCGCTCGAGTCACCAACTGGTTATGGCGGCACCATGGGTGCAACCCGACGCCGTGCAGCCACCGCCACCCTGCGATGGCAGCCGTCAGTCCAGGCTGCCCTTGCGCCAGAGCCGTGCGCAATCTGCCAACTCGAGCGCGGTCGACGAGTACCGCAGGCCGCGCTGCGTGAGCGCGCTCGCCCGCTGAGGGTTCACCAGTTCCTGGTCGTCGGCCATGCTCGTGGCGCCGGCGCTCATCAGCCGGCAGAACGACACCGCCCGGTCCAGCGCCACCCCGAAGTCGCCGGTGAACACTCCCCGGAGGATGCGGTCGGCGAGCTCTGCGATCTCAGCCGGTCCGGTGGGCTGCTGCGCTCCGGCGACCGCCGCGTCGATGGTGCCGAGCACTTCGGTGCCCCGCTGGAACTGCACGCTCGCGTGCTCCGGGTCTTGGCGAACCGCGGCTCGCAACAGGTACAGCCGCCACAAGGCGCCGGGCAACGTCGTGGCACTCGTGCGAGCCCACAGCTCGGCGAGCGCGTCGATCCCGTGCTCGTCGGTGTAGGCGACGACGCGATCGATGATCGCCGGATCTGCGCCGTTACGCACACGCTCGAGCAAGGCGTTCGCCGTGTCGTGCGCGACGCGCAGCGTCTCCGCGGGGTCTTCCGCGCCCTGGTACGCCTCGAAGCGGTCGCCTGGCAGCTTCGTCGGCCGGTGGAATCGCTCGCTCACCGTTCAAGGGTAGGCGCGTACGCTCCGTGCCCGCTGGGTCTGGGGGCGATTCAGCCAGCCTGGAGGACTGCCCACGCAATCAGGCTGTCGAGGCGACGGACATCTGCCCCCTTGCCCAGCTTCACCTTGATGTGACCTGCGCGCGTCCAGAGCTCGATCTCGGCGTTCCAGTCGAGAGTGCCGGCGTTCTCCGACGACCACATGTTGATCGCGCTGTATGGCAGTGAGTAGATCTCCACCTTCTTGCCCGTGATGCCCTGGGCATCGCGCACGATCAGCCGCTTCGTGGTGAACGTTGCCGAGTCACGGAACGTCTTGAATGCGGCAACGGCGGTCTCTCCCTGAAGGAGGAGGTCGTTGACATCGGCGGGGATCGGGATCTCTTGCTGGAGGGTCCAGGTCAGCAGGGGTGCGGTTTCCATCCGTCGATGATCCCAAGGTCGCTTTCTGTCGCGCGGCCCCCAAGTTGGGGTGCGGCCTCCGCAATATTGCCGACGCGCGCGCGAGTGATCGCCTGCATCGGCGTGCCGACCGCAGGTTGACGGGATCGACTTGCGACTAAACTTGCGGCGGGCCTGTAGCTCAGCTGGCAGAGCAGCGGACTTTTAATCCGCGGGTCGCGGGTTCGAGCCCCGCCGGGCCCACCATGTGAGCGACCACCGCGTGCGCTGGAGTCGTCTCAGAGACACGAGACTGATGGCAGACGCCCCTGCTCGGCTCCACAGTGGAACAGCGCAAGCGCCCCGGAGGGGAGACCCGACCCCGTCGACGTAACCCGAATTCGTGCACAGGCCGGGCCTCCCCGAACGGCGGGGAGGGCCGGGTGCTTACCCGCAACCAGGCCGTGCCCGCCACTTCGCATGATGATCCCTCAACTATGCCGCCCGCAACCGGTGCATGCATGAAAGTTCGCCGTGCACGTCCCGGCCCGCACGGATGCCCCATAGCCCGCTCGACACGCGTCGCGTGACCACGCCTGCCGGTATCAGCCCTTTCGGCGCACCATCTCGGCGATCCACGTCGGTGCGTACGGGGAGGTGCAGTTCGGCGGGGTCGGGTAGTCCTTGAGCACCTCGAGGCGTTCGCCGATCCCGATCGCTCGGTCGCGCAACCCGGGATGTTCGATGCCGATCTGGGCCAGGCAGGTGTTCATGGCCCACTGCAGACGCTCGGGCGCGTCCTTCATCTCCGCCTCGATCGTGTCGAGCAGGCCGGGCAGATCAAGACCATCCGACTTCTTGACCACTCGCTCCGATGTCAGCGCCCAGCCGGCGCTCGCCACCACCGGGTCTGAGTCGGCGAACCAAGCGAGGCGCAACTCCTCGGCGTGAGGGCTCTTCTTCACGATGTAGTTCACGAGCCAGTCGTGCACTTTGGGAGCGCGGGCCTCGCGGAGCATGGCGTCGAGTTCGCCGCGCTCGAACGTCTTGGGCCGACTGACGAGAATCGCGAGCAGTCGAGCGGCGGTGTCATTCGTCTGCCAGAGCGCTCGAGCCAACTCGGGCTGCGCCTTGAGTCGCTTGGCGATGGCGCGCAACGCGCTGAGGTTCACTCCGTGGTCATCGCCGTGGCGCTCATTCACCGCCCGCATCCGCGAGTCTTCGAGCGCGGCGAGTTCGGCCATCAGATCGTCGACCGTCGAAGCGGCCAGCGCTGTCTCAGTCACACGCGTCTCCTCAGCTGCCAAGTGCCCGCGATTCAGCCAGGCTACTCGCCAAGCCTGCTTGAGTGGCCACTGCCTAGACTCTTCGCATGGCTGACTCTGCCCGCGTCGATGCGTGGATCTGGGCGGTGCGGTTCGCGAAGACCCGCTCGGCTGCTACAGAGGCATGTCGGGCAGGCCACGTGCGTATCAACGGCGAACGGGCGAAGCCGGCTCAGCGGGTGCGCTCGGGCGACGAGGTGCGCGTGCGCGTCGCCGGGGTCGAGCGGATCGCGGTGGTGCAGCAGACCATCAGCAAGAGGGTCTCGGCATCCGTCGCGGCAACATGCATGATCGACCTCACTCCTCCCCCGCCGCCCGCCGCGGAGCGCGAGCTGGTACCTCAGCGCGACCGGGGCGCAGGGCGCCCGACGAAGCGCGACCGACGCGAGATCGAGCGACTGCGCGGCCGTGGCGGACCGTCTCACTGAGCGATGAAGCCGGCGGTTCCCCGTCCGCCGGCACGAACGGGGAACCGCCCATCGACTCCGACTCAGGCGCGCCGGATGACCGCTCGAAGGCTCACGGCGAAGCCGACCACGCACCAGGCACCAAGCACCGCGAGATCCCAGGCCGACGCGTTGTAGCTGTCAGACAGCATGCCCGCGCGCAGCAGATCCGCCGCCGGCCGGAACGGCAGCACGTCGTGCACCGACTGGAACCATTCGGGCAATTGGCTGGCATGGAAGGTGATCGGCGAGAAGAGCATCACGAAGAACACGAGCACCTGGGTGACGAGCTGCGTGAGCATGGGAGGCAGTGCAAGCGCCAGCGCGTATCCCACCGCGGATGCTGTCACAGCCGTGAGCATCGACGCGAGGAGCAGCACGGGCCAGTCGAAGCTGAAATCGAAGCCGTACCGCCAGTGCGCGACGAGCAGCGCTACCGCCACGCTCGGCAGCGAGACGGCCAACCACACGGTGAGGTCGGCGAAGAGCAGCAGCGGGCGGGGAACCGGGAGCGCACGCAGATAGGTGAAGGTGCCGGTCGTGCGGGCTTGCGCCACGCCTTGCGACACCATCACCAGCCCCATGACCATCAGCAGCACGGTCGGCGCACCTGTCGAGAGGAACTTCGCCGACTCGACATCGATGCCCGGAATCAGAAAGCCGAAGCCGATGATGATGCCGGCTCCCAGCAGCGCCTGCACGACCACGATGAGCGGCAGCATGGCGCCGATCTGCGCGAGATTCCAGCGCAGGAGCATGGCGTAGCCCGTCCACGGACTCACTCGTGCTGGAACCGGGAGTGCACGTGCGGTGGGCTGCATTGCGGTGAGCGTGTCAGGCATCGATGGTCTCCTCAGAACGGTCTTCTTCGTTCGAACTGGTGTTGGCGGTGACCGCCAGGTATGCGTCCTCGAGCGTCGCCGGGGCGAGCGCGTACCCTTCCACGCGGCCCTGACCGCGCAGCGCCGCAGCCCACCTGACCGCCGACTCAGCGGCATCCGGCGCGATTGTGAGCAGCACACGTCGCCCGACTCGCACTCGACGTGTCACCGGCATCGGAACACCGGTCGATGGCAGCGTCGGGTCTTCGCCTTCCGGCGTCAACGAGAGCTCGAGGCGGAGTTCGTTGTCTCGGTCACCACGAAGTCGGCTCGGGGAGCCCGCAGCGACCACGGCACCGCGGTCGAGCACGACGAGGTCGTCGACGACGCGCTCGGCCTCCACCACGTTGTGCGTGACCAGCAGCACCCCGGCGCCTTCGTCTCCGAGCCGGCGCACTGAGGACCAGAGAAGGCGTCGTCGCGCGGCGTCGACGTCGTTCGTGGGCTCGTCGAGGATGATGAGCGGCACCCGCGCGACAGCGGCCATCGCAAACGCTGTGAGCCGCCGCACCCCTCCTGAGAGCCCGCCACCGTCCGGCATCGCGCGACGGTCGAGCCACTCGCCGATGTCGAGTTCGTCGGCGAGCTCGCGCGCCGCCCGCCGTGCGTCATTGCGAGACATCCCTCTGATGCGACCTGCGATCTCGATGGCCGCGCGAGGAGTGAGGCCGTCGAGCGGCGCCTGGCTCTGCGCCTGCAGCGCGACGCACCTGCGAGCGGCGGCCGGATCGGCGATCGCATTGATGCCGGCCACCCGAACGGCGCCGCTGTCTGGCTTGGACAGGCCGACGACCTGTGAGACCAGGGTGGTCTTTCCGGCACCGTTATGCCCAAGCAGCCCGACTACCTGGCCGGGCTGCACCGTCAAGTCGATCGCATCGTTCGCCACCAGTGCCCCGAAGCGCTTGGTCAGCGCCTCGACCTCCAGAACTGCTCTCTCCATACCGACCCTCTTTCAGATACCGTCGTTATTTCAAGTACTGACGGTATTTGACATACGCTCGGTATGTCAAGTCCGTATGATCGGCGTATGGAGTCGACGTCCTCGAATGCGGATGGGAGCGCAGGGCCCACCCGTGCGCGGACCGCGGGCAGCAGGTCGGCCCGGCAGCAGGAGACGCGCGAAGCGTTGGTCATGGCGGCGCTCGATGCGTTCACCCGGGTGGGCTACCACGCTGCCAGTCTCGACACGATCGCTGCTGAAGCAGGGTTCTCGAAGGGCGCCGTCTACTCGAACTTCGCGAACAAAGCGCAACTGTTCCTCGCGACGATGGACTTCACGATGGGTGCCCTGCGGAGCCGGGGCTGGGACCCCTTCGCCGCGGGGTCGGCGCCGGCGCCGGAGTCAGGCAACGGTGGGGCGCGTGCTCAGCACGATGCTGATCCCGAGTCTTCTGCGACGGGCTCCCCTGACAGCCTCGGCATGGGCGGTGCCGACACGAGCCCAGAGGAACTCGTGCGCGGCTTCGGCCTCGCGACCCTCGAGTTCATCGCGGCTGCCGCGCGAGATGAAGCTCTCACTGAGGCACTCCGGGAGCGGGTGCAGGTGATGATCGACGTCTACACCGACCTTGCGAGGGCCAATCGGCCTGCTGACGACGCGTTGCCTGCCGAGGATGCCGCGAAGCTGATGGCCGCGTTGGATCAAGGGGTTTCAGTGCTCTCCCTCAGTGGGATCACGTCCATCGATGGCGGCCTGGTGCGCGTCGGACTCCAGCGCCTGCTCGACCCCGGCGCCGCCGCATCCGCTCCCGCGCCCGAGCGCGATCAATCGTCGCCGCTGCTCGATGTCGACCGCGTGCGCACCATGATGGAGAACGAGTCGCCCAACACCTGACTCATCGGCCGCCTGCCGGGATCGCCTCGCGGCTCAGCCGAGCTCGACGAGCACAACGCCGGCGATGATGATGACGATGCCGAGCACCATCCGCTTGGTCAACGGTTCCTTCCAGATGGCGCGAGCCAGCACCGCAACAGCGACGATGCCGATCGCGCTCCAGACGCCGTAGGCGATGCCCACCGGCATTCCCGCTTCGAGGGTGAAGGCCAGGAAGAAGAACGAGGCGACATAGCCGACGACGACCGGCACGAGCCACCAGCGCTTGCGGAGCCCGTCCGAAGCACGAAGGCTCAGCGTCGCCGCCACCTCCGTGACGATCGCGAGCGAGAGCCAGAACCAGCTCATGCAGCGCCCTCTTCTGGCTCGACTGCCGGTTCTGTCCCCGGCGTAGAGGTTCGACGCAGCGGGCGCGACCCCATCTCGACGACAACGACTCCCACGATGATGAGCAGGATGCCGACAATCGCCGGCCCGCTCAACAATTCGTCGAAGAGCACCGCGGCGAGCACCGCCGTGAGCGCCACACCGCAGGCGCCCCAGATGCCGTAGGCGATGCCCACCGGCATTCCGGCGCGAAGCGCGAGCCCCAGCAGCACGAACGCGGCCGCATAGGTGACGATCACGACCGGCATCCAGACGGCGTCATCGACCGTGGCCCTCAACGCGAGCGTGCCCACAACCTCGGTGAGGATCGCGGCCGACAGCAGCAGCCAGCGCTTCAATGAGACCGCCCCGACTGTAGTTGCACGTCCACGACGCGAGACTACAGCCGGGGCCGTCATCGCTGCGATCCCGCGTTAGCCCACCTGCCACCCTCCGTCGACGACAAGGTGCTGGCCCGTGACGTAGCGACTGAGATCGCTCGCGAGGTACATGAACGTGTCGGCCACCTCCTCCGCGGAACCAAGACGGCCGATTGGGATTCGCGATTCGAACACAGCACGTTCTTCCCCCGCCGTTCGCCCAGATCTCTCCGCACGGCGCTCGAACAACTCGTCTAGCATCCGTGACTCGATCTGCCCGGGACACACGGAATTGACCCGGATGCGGTGGGGCGCGAGCTCCGCCGCCATTGACTGAGCAAGGCCGAGGACGCCGAACTTGGACGCAGAGTACGCGGCATTGCCTTGCCCGCCCCGCACTCCGAAGAGCGACGAGGTGAAGATCACACTGCCTGGCTGGCCGGCCTGGCGCATCCGACGGGCAAACACCGTGGCCGTGGTGAACGCTCCGCCCAGGTTCACCCCGATGACGCGGTTCCACTCATCCTTGGTGAGTTGGAGCGCCGGCTTGAGCACGAGCACGCCGGCGTTGGCGATGACTGTGTCAACCGGTCCGATCGCGGCTGCGATGCGGTCCGCCGCGGTCTCCATCGACGATGTGTCGCCGACGTCTGCTGCGAGGCCTATCGCCGACGCTCCGTACTCGTCCTCCAAGGCCGAAACAATCCGCGCAGTCGCGCTCTCGTCGAGGTCGATCAGCGCGATCGAGGCGCCGTGCTCAGCGAATCGGCGAGCGATCGCGACGCCGATGGCGCCTGCACCGCCGGTAATCACGGCGCACTTGCCCGTCAGGAGCCCAGACCGTGTCGTGTTCACCGATGTCCTCCCCTCGGGTGCCTCACCGCGTTCACCACAACCTGGTCATGGCCCGGGATCAGTCGCGCTTGACGCTCCCGCGCAAGAGCAAGCAACCGATCGATCGATTCTGCCGCGTTCTGCGCGTCTTCATCGGTGCCGCCCGCGCAGGACCCGCACGGCGTGTGGTCGAGGAAGTTCTGCGCGAGATCGGCGGCGTCACCGGCAAACAACCAGCTGCCGCTCTCGGGCAGATCGACCAAGAGAGATTGGTGCCCGGGTGTGTGCCCCGGTGTCGACACCGCTCGAACTCCAGGCGCGAGCTCCTCGTCGCCGTCGATCACTCGCCATTGCGTACCCGGCGCAGTCCAATCGAGCGCATTGAAGCCCTCGGCGATCCCGACCGCGCCGCTCTGTACGAACTCGAGTTCACGGCGTTGGATCGCGATGGGGACACCCGCTGCCGTCAGCGTGCCGATACCGCCCGAGTGATCGACGTGCATGTGACTGATCACCGCGAGCGAGATGTCTGAAGGCTCGAGTCCGACCTGGGCCAACCCGGCAACCAATGGGTCGCCGGGCAGTCCCCAGTTCCAGTCGTCGGTCCGGGGCGGCTCCGGATACAGGTGCCACGGCACGTCGAGGTTCGAGGCTCCGACTCCCCCAGCCCTGTAGGCAGCCGTGTTCTCAGCCGAATGGTGCGAGGCCCGTGACATCCCCGTGTCGAACAGGACTCGCCCCTCGCCGGTCTCCACGATCACGCCGTAGAGCGGTTCCCAGTAGAGGTGATGGGGTCCTCCTGCGAGCGAGAGATTCTTCGATACCCGCTCGGCGCCGAACTGCACGACGAAGAGCCGGTCAGCGGTCCTGGTCAACGGCTCACCTCGGCGACATGCTCCGCTGTTCCCGCACGCCGGGGATTGCGGCGCGTGATCAGCAGGTAGACGACGCCGGTGACGATCAGGCCGGGGATCCACGAGAGGTCGGCATGCCCGAGCAGGGGGGCGGCGAACCCCTGGAACCAACCGTTGTTCACGAACGGCAACGCGGCGGCGAACCCGATGAAGTACGACAGCAACGCCTGCCAGTTGAACCCGTTGCGCGTCCACGTGGCGGGGTCGTTGTAGTACGCACCGCGTGGTTCGAAGAACGCCGCCACGTCGTAGCGTCCCTCCCGTACCCAGTAGTAGTCGATGAGGTTGATCGCGCCCCATGGCACGAAGCCGAGCAGCAGGAACGAAAGGAAGTTGCTCACATTCGCCGAGAAGTCCGCGGATGCGGTGAGGGCGATCAGGATGCCGAGGGCGAACGTCGGCAGCAGCATCAGAATGCGCACCTTCTTCGACGCCGCAACCTTCACGAACGAGGTGGCCGCCGTGATCAGATTCAGCATGCCGCCGTAGAGGTTCAGCGCGTTGTTACCGCCGATCGCGACCGCGGTGACGACCAGGATCAGGGCGACCACCCACCCACCGCCGAACAGATCACCGATGGAGGCCATGGTGTCGTTCGGGTCGAACTGAATCGCGAGGGCCACTCCGAGCAGCTGCGTCCAGAAGGTGCCGAGAAACGCGCCCGCGAAGGTCCAGTTGAACGCAGCGGTCGCCTTGGTCTCGACTGGGAGGTACCGCGAGTAGTCGGAGACGTACGGGGCATAGGTGAGAAGGAAGGTCGCGATCAAGCCGAACGCGGTGAAGAACGGTCCCGGTGCGAAGTCCGCAATCGTGAACTCGATGCCGCCGTGCAGTGCCGAGGCGGCGGTCACCACGACGACTGTGATCGCGAGGGGCCACATCGCCCAGCGTGCCGCGACGTGGATCGCCCGGTAGCCGATCAGCGACAGTCCCAGGCTCAAGAGCGCGACGATGATGATGGCGAGACTGAGGTCGATGCCGGGTGCTGCCGCTGTGAGCGCCTGGCCTCCGATGACCGCCGTCGTGGCGAAGAAGCCGAGATAGAGGAACGCGGCCAGTGCAACGGGCAGCATGGCGCCGTAGAAACCGAACTGGCCGCGGCTCTGAATGAGTTGTGGCACGCCCAGTTTGGCGCCTTGGATCGAGTGCAGCGCCATGAACACTCCACCGGCGATGTTGCCGAGCAGCACGGCGACGAGAGCCCAGAAGAAGTTGTTGCCGACCACGACCGCGAGCGCACCGAAGAACGCATTGCCGACGTTGAGATTCGCCGAGAACCAGACCGGGAACAGGTCACGGGCGCGCCCGTGCCTGTTCGCCGGGTCGATCACATCGACGTGCTGTACCTCGATCGTCGAGGACTTCGTCGTCTCTGACATGTCGAGTTTCCTTTCGTTGGAGTGACTGGTGATTGCGGTGCGTTGAAGTTTCGCCGCATGCCGACGGCTCAGGTGTCAGACAGCGGCGGTGGCGGCGAGCGTCTCGGGTCGCCGACCGACCACGCGCTCATAGTTCTCCGGGTCGGTTGCGCCCTCGGTGTTGACCAGGAGCACGACGGCGTCGGGGTGGAGGCCGACCGCGCTTCGCTCTTGCGCGGTGCCGTGCTCGGCGATCTCGATGAGCCCGGCAAGGCCCGCAGCGCCGGATTCACCCGATACGACACCGGCTCCGGCGAGCGCCCTCATGGCCTCTTCGGCCGCGGCGTCTTCGACGGCAACGAACGTGTCGGCGGCGACGACGATGTCGTTCCACGCGAGGATCGACGGCAGACCGCAGTTCAGACCCGCCATGGTCGACGGGTGCGGGCCTGGCACCTCGGTCGGCTCGCCGTGCTGGGCAGAGACCAGCAATGAGTTCGCGCTGGTGGGCTCGACGATCACGGTGCGGGGCGCGTTCTCGCGCGTCGAGGCTCGGTAGTGCCGGAGCGCGGCGGCGGCGAAGGCGCCGACTCCCGCTTGCATCGCCACCACGGTCGGTTCGGGAAGACCCCGACTCGACACCGCGTCGTCGACCTCGGCGAACAAGGTCGAGTAGCCGTCGATGACGGAGGCGGGGATCTCCATGTACCCCTCCCAGGAGGTGTCGGAGACAACGAGCGTGCGGTCATCGGCATCTTCGGCCGAGCGCGCGATCGCGTCGTCGTAGGTACCATCGACCACGACCACGGTCGCGCCCTCGGACTCGATATCGCGGATGCGGGAGTCGGCCGTGCCCGCCGGCACATAGATCGTGCAGGCAACCCCGAACAGTCTCGACATGTACGCGATACCCCGGCCGTGGTTTCCGTCGGTGGCCGCAACGAGACGGTGTGCGTGCGGCTGGGGGATGCGCTCGCGGATCTGCTCGGGTGAGAGCAGTTCATCGGTACCGATCCACTCGCGCGCCACGGCTCGTGACGAGGCCCATGAGGCGCCGAGGAGCTTGAACGAGGGCAATCCCATGCGCGACGACTCATCCTTCACATAGACGCGCGCCACTCCGAGCCGCTGGGCGAGGGCAGGAAGCTCGCGCAGGGGTGTGGGCTCGTAGCCGGGCATCGTTCGATGGAAGTCGATCGGCATAGGCGCGATGGAGGGCGCGGGGGCCAGCCGCTCGGCGGCGCGAGGATTGACGAAGACCTGGTGCGTCATCTGACGGCTCCTTCTGGTTGTTGCGAGGTGGTTGGGTGTGGATCGGCGGCGACCGTTCACACGGCGGTATAGCCGCCGTCGACGACGAGCGCTTGGCCGGTGATGTACGACGCGGCGGGTGTTGCGAGAAAGAGCACGAGGCCGGACACGTCATCGGGCACCGCCTGGCGGCGCAGCGGAATGCTGTCGACCAAGCGCTGGAGCGCAGCATCCGGATCGTCCTGGTGCGACCAGAACCCGTCGTTGAACGTGGTGTCGACCCAGCCCGGGCACACGGCGTTCACCGTCACACCAGCTGGCCCGAATTCGTCAGCTAGCGCACGCACGAGTCCGAGGACGCCCGACTTGGTCGCGTGATACGCGGGCATGCCCGCGTGCCCACGGAGGGCGCCCGTCGAGGCAGTCACGATGAAGCGGCCATGCTCGGATGCCGAGAGCGCTGCCTGTGCCGCCTGCGCCATCAGGAAGGGACCGCGAAGGTTCACGGCCGCGGCAAGATCCCAGTCCTCGACGGTCCAGTCGGCGAGGGCGCGCGCTTGGAGCACGCCAGCGTTGTAGAACACGACGTCTACACCGCCACCGAACTCGACAGCGGCGGCGACAGCCTCCGCGGGGGCGGCCGTGTCAGACAGATCGCACTCGATGAAGCGCGCTGCCCCCGGGCCGGGTTCCGCGACCAATGCGCCGCCTGCGTCGACGTTCCGGTCCGCGAGCGTGACTGTCGCGCCGGCACCACGGAAGCTCCGCACGACGGCGGCACCGATGCCGGTCGCGCCGCCAGCGACGAGCACCGATGTCATGCTGCTGCCGCTTCGACTCCGGCGGCTGCTGCGGCAGCGAGCGCGCACTCCTCGTCGACGGTGGAAGCGGCGCCGCTCACGCCGAGCGCCCCGATCAGCTCGCCGCCGTCGAAGATGGGGACGCCGCCGGGGAACACGATCGCTCGGCCCCCCAGCGCGTGCGCCAGGCCCCAGTCCCCGCCTCCAGGAGCTGAGCTCGCGGTCCATGCGCTGGTCGGATGTCCGAACGCGGCAGCAGTGAACGCTTTGTCGGTCGCGATGGACAAGGCGCCGAGCTGAGCACCGTCCATCCGCGCTGACGACACGAGGTTTCCGCCGCGATCGACCACGGCCGCGGCGAGGGCGATGCCGCGTGTCGAGCACTGCTCCCGCACTCCGGCGAGCAGTACTAGCGCCAGGTCCAGAGACATGTCGGGCTTGTTCACCAGCGGCTTCGAGATCACCGCTGCGACGGGACCGGTGCTCACGACAGCCGCGCGATGACCGAGCCGACCTCGGCGGTTTCACCGGCCGGCACAAGGATCTCAGCGATCGTGCCGCTGCCGGGTGATTCCACTTCGGTCTCGACCTTCTCGGTCTCGATCATCACCAACGCCTGGCCCTCGGTGACGGCATCGCCGACAGTGACCAGCCACTCGGCGATGACGCCTTCTTGCATCGACATTCCCCACTTGGGCAGAATCACATCCATTTCCGGTCCTTTCAGTTCGCGAGTGTCGTGCGGATCGCACGCTCGATGTCGTCGTCGTCCACCAGCACCCGCTGCTCCAGCGGCGGCGTGAAGGGCACGGGCACGTCTTCCCACGCCACGCGCTGCGGCGCGGCGTTGAGCACGTCGTAGGCCGTCTCCACGACAGATGCGACGATCTCGCTGGCCGCGGAACAGGTCAGCCTGGCGCTGTCCACGACCACGAGACGGCCGGTACGAGCCACCGACTCAAGGATCGTGTCGAGGTCGAGCGGTGCGAGGGTGCGCGGGTCGACGACCTCGACCGAAATGCCCTCGCCCTCCAGCTTGCGCGCGACGCGGAGCGCGCGAGGGACCGTGGCGCCGATAGCCACGACGGTCACATCCGTACCCCGCCGCTTGACGTCGGCGACACCGATGGGCACTGTGTAGGCCTCCTCGGGCACGTGGCCCTTGGTGCCGCCGAGCACGAAGTCCTGCAGGTACACGACCGGATTCGGGTCGCGGATCGCCGACAGCATCAGGCCCTTGGCGTCATATGGCGTCGACGGCATCACGATTTTCAGGCCAGCGACGTTCATGAGCATCGGATGCGGGTTCTCCGAGTGCTGTGCGGCACCTGAACCGCTCGGCCCGGTGGCCGTGAAGTACACGATCGGCAGCTCGACCTGCCCACCCGACATGTAGCGCAGTTTGGCCGCCTGGTTCGCGAGCTGGTCCATGGCTACGTAGAAGAACGAGCCCACCATGAGGTCCACCACCGGACGCACGCCGGCCGCTGCCGCGCCCACACAGGCGCCGACGAAGGTGGCCTCCGAAATCGGCGTGTTCCGCACCCGCGGTTCGCCGAACTCCTCGACAAGACCGCGAGTGGCACCGATCACTGAACGTTGCACGTCTTCGCCGAGCACCATCACCGTCTCGTCTTCGCGCATCGCGGCCTGTAGACCCTCTTTCATCGCATTGATGAAGTAGACCTGGCGCTCCTGCGCCTGCGGCTTCGCGGCCTGCGCGGGCGCGGCAGTGGCCTGAGTCATTTCGCATCTCCTGTCGTGGCGGTGGCGAAGAGGTGCTCGAGCGCTTCTTCGGGGTCGGGGAAGGGGCTCGCTTCAGCGAACTCGACGGCGCGGTCGACGGCATCCGTCTCTTCGCGGTCGATGAGTTCGTACTCGTCGCGCGCGATCACGCCAGAGTCGACCAGGCGCTCGACGTAAGTGGAGATCGGGTCACGGTCGCGCCAGCTCTGCTGCTCTTCCGCCGGGCGGTAGTCGCCAGCGAAAGCTTCCTCGCCTTCGTTGTGTCCGTGCCAGCGATAGGTGCGCGCTTCGATCACGGTGGGCCCCTCGCCCCGCCGGGCGCGGTCGATCGCTTCTTCAGCCGCAGCACGCACTGCCTCGACGTCATTGCCGTCGATCTGCACGCCTGGGATGCCCATGGGCTTGCCGCGGTCGGCGATCAACCCGGCGGTGAGCTCTTCGGTAGGGGTCCACTCGGTGTAGCCGTTGTTCTCGCAGACGAAGATCACCGGCAGCTTCCAGATCGCGGCGAGATTCATCGACTCGAAGAACACACCCTGGTTCGACGCGCCATCACCGAAGAACACGACCGTCACGGAATCGCGGCCCAGGTGCTGGTCCCCGAGCGCCGAGCCGGTGCCGATCGGGATACCGCCGCCCACGATGCCGTTCGTGCCCATGATGCCGAGTTCGAAGCTGACGATGTGCATCGACCCGCCCTTGCCTCGGCAGTAGCCGTCGACGCGCCCGAAGAGCTCGGCCATCATCCGGTCCACCTCGGCACCCTTGGCGATGAGGTGGCCATGGCCGCGGTGGGTCGACGTGATGCGGTCGTCTTCACGCAGCGCGGCGCAGACGCCGACGGCGACCGCCTCCTCGCCGAGGTACAGGTGCACGAAACCGGGAAGCCGGCCGCGCTTGAACAGCACGGCCAGCTTCTCTTCGAAGCGGCGGATGCGCACCATCTGGCGCAGCATCGACCGTGCCTCCTCCGCGGGGCGGGAGGCGAGTGCGGTACTGGTCACATCGGTTCCTTTCTTCAGATTCGAGGTCGTCGCGCGCGAACCATCGGAGCCCGAGGTCTCGCCCGGCGCGTTGGGGGCCATCAAGCGTCCTCTCCCCAGAGAACGAGGTTCAAGAAGCGCTGCAGACGTTCGGTCTTGGGATACGAGAGGACCTCTCGAGGGTCGCCCTGTTCCACGATCACGCCACCGTCGATGAACACGACCCGATCGGCCACACGCTTGGCGAATCCCATCTCGTGCGTGACGATGACCATGGTGCGGTGCTCGGCAGCGAGCGCCCGCATGGTGTCGAGCACCTCGGCTCGCAGTTCCGGATCGAGCGCCGAGGTCGGTTCGTCGAAGAGCATGACCTTCGGATCCATCGCGAGGCTTCTGGCGATCGCCACGCGCTGCTGCTGTCCGCCGGAGAGCTGAGAGGGCCGCGCGTCCGCGCGTTCGGCGAGGCCGACTTCGGCGAGCGCAGACATCGCTGCGGCGGCGGCATCCGCCTTGGAGCGACCCAGCGCGGAGCGTTGTCCTTCCATCACATTGCCGAGCACGTCCATGTGGGGGAAGAGATTGAACTGCTGGAACACCATGCCGATGTGCCGGCGAGCGCGAAGGAGCTCTTTGGGCTTGCGAGCGTCAAGCACCTGACCGAAGACACTGACTGTGCCGTCCGTGGGCTGCTCAAGGTTGTTGAGGCAGCGCAGCAAGGTGCTTTTTCCGGAGCCGCTCGGCCCGATGATGCAGACCACTTCTCCCTCGTGCACGTCGAGATCGACGCCTCGAAGCACGACATTGTCGCCGTAGCTCTTGCACAGCTCCTTGGCCGAGATCACCGGCGTGGCCGCCCGGTGGGGGCGCGAGGTCGTGAGGTCGAGATCGAGATCAGGCAAGGTTCAGCTTCCTGTTCAGCCGCTCGGTGTTGAGGGCGAGCGGCAGGTTCAGCACCAGGTAGAAGAGCGAGACGAGCAGCAGCACCTCGATCTGGCGGAAGGTGCCGGCTCCCACGTTCTGCGCAGTGTTGAACAGTTCGGCGACGCCGATCACCGAGATGAGGCTCGTGTCTTTCGTAAGGCTGATGAGCATGCTGCCGATCGGCGGCAGCATGCGCCGTATCGCCTGCGGGTAGATGATGCGGCGCAGGGTGCGCAGGCGAGGGATCCCCATCGCCTGCGACGCCTCCCACTGCCCCTTGTCGATGCTTTGGACGCCCGCTCTGAACACCTCCGCGAAGAAGGCGCCGTAGTTGAGGCTGAGCGCGATCACCCCGCTGGTGAACGCGCTCAGCGTCACATCGAACGCGATCGGGATGAGAAAGAAGACGACGACGATCTGGAACAGCAGCGGCGTGAGCCTGAAGAAGTCGACATACACCCGCGCGGGAACGCGCAGCCAACCCCTAGTGCTGGTCAGCAACTGCCCCGTGACCAGCCCGATGGCGAGCGAGATCACCGCCGACCATACAAGGATCTGGATGGTCAGGAACGCTGCCTGCATGAAGATCGGCAGGGCGCCCGGCAACCAGGAGAAGTCGAAAGAGTACTGCTGCAGCATCGTCTCGCTCCGATCAGCCCGCGATGTTCTGGTCGAGCCAGTACTGAATGCGCTCCTGCATCCGGTTCGACTCTCGCGCCTCGGCTACCCAAGCGTCGATGCACGACTTCCAGCCGTCATCGCCCTTCGGCAGTCCGAAGGCCACTTCGAATGGGTCGATGATCTCCGACTCGGATGCCGTGGGCGTCGTCACGCGCCCCTCAAGGCCGATCGCGGCCAACTGCGGGTCGGTGTACTTCGACAGCAGCACCGGCATCGGCGCAGCCTCGACCATCGACGCATCGGCTTGTCCCGTTGCGAGGAACTCGTAGAGCAGCAATTGCCCACGCAGCGGCGCATCGGAGATGGTCGCCTGCGGGATGTACTTCTCTGCGATCGCCTTCTGAGCGTTGCCGGTGCCATACACGAAGCGAACGCCGGCTTGATCGAGGTCGGCGATGGTCTGATAGGGGCTGTCCTCCAGCACATAGAAGAGTTGCCCTGACAGGTAGTAGTAGTCGCTGAAGTCGATGGCGGCTGCGCGTTCGGCGGTGATGAAGAGCTGAGCACCCACGATGTCGGCCTTGCCGGACTGCAGCGATGCCGTCATGATCCCGTAGTCGTAGTCCTGGATCTGGACTTCAACGCCGAGCAGGGCTGCAAGCTCTCGCGCATTGTCCGCCTCGACGCCCTGCCAGTTGCCGTCGCCGCCCTTGAATCCGAATGGCGGCGAGACACCGATGCCCCAGTGCAGCGTGCCGCGCTCCTGGATCTTGGCGACCGTCTCTGAGGCCTCCGCCGCGCACGCCTTGAGCACGGTCGACTCGAATCCCTCGACGAGGGGTGCCCCGGGGCGATCTTCGCCCTCGGCGTTCGGGCCTGCGGATGCCCCGCCACCAGCGCCTATCGCGCAGCCGGTCAGCAGCGCGGCTGCGGCCATGGCCGCGGCGGCGCCGAAAAATCTGTGCTTCATCCCTTGCCTCCAACTTCGTCGTTGCTGGCTTGCTTGAAAGAACATCGCTGCGGAGCAGCTCGGCCTGTTCTGCCGGATTAGATATCAGATATACGCTATAAGTGATTCACAGTCAACGATGACAGACGGGGGCGCTGATGCACGCTGGAACTCGAGGAGCGGTCTCCGCCGCCCATCCCCTCGCAGTAGAAGCGGCGCTCGACATGCTCGAGGCGGGCGGATGCGCGATAGACGCCGCCACCGCTGCGCAAGCAGTGATCTGCGCGGTGATGCCGCACTCGGCCGGGCTCGGCGGCGATCTGCTGCAAACCGTGCGACTGCCCACCGGGTCAGAGCACTCGCTCAACGCGACTGGGCGCAGCGCCCGATCCATGCCGTCTCCCCCATCATCCGACGGAGGAACGTCGGTCACTGTTCCGGGCGTCGTGTCGGGATGGGAAGTCGCGCAGCGACGATGGGGCCGACTTCCGTTGTCGGCTGTGCTCGAGCCGGCGCTGCGTGCCGCAAAGGAGGGCTATCGCGTCGATGCGATTCTCCATCGCAGCGCCCAGGACCAGCGCCGCAGACTCGAGCGATTCGGTGGCGGTGACTGGGGACTGCTGCACCTGGAACCGGGCGACCTTTGGCGGCAGCCGGAGCTCGCCTCGCTCATCGAAGCGATCGGCAAAGAAGGGTCGACCGCGTTCTACCAGGGTTCTGCTGCTCGCGCGGTGGCCGAGTCAGTAAGCGCACACGGCGGCAGTCTCGACGAGACAGATCTCGCTCGGCACAGCATCGACGTCACTCCGCCGGTGACCACTGCGTGGCGAGGCGGCCGACTCGCCGTGCAACCGCCCAACTCGCAGGGTGTGCTCCTGGCCATGGCGGCCCGCTGGTTCGAACAACGCGGAGTGGTTCCCGACGAGGCTCTCGACCACCTGCTCGTCGAGGTCACCGAGGCGGTGTTCGCGCATCGCGACAATGCGGGGCGAGGGAGCGCGCTCTTCGATGAGACGCTCGAAGTCGACGAGACAACAGCTGCTCGGCGAGGCGGCCCGCGCGCGTATCTGCACACGGCGGGCGTCGCAGTGGTCGACAGCGACGGTTACGCGGTGTCGTCGCTCGTGAGCGTCTTCGACGACTTCGGCTCGGCCGTCTTCGTTCCCGAACTCGGAATCTCACTGAACAACAGAGCAGCCGGCTTCACACAGGGCTCGAATGCTCCCCGGCCGAACGCCCGGCCCGTGCACACCCTGGCGCCGGCTCTGATCACCGACGCAACCGGCCGCACGACCGCTCTCGCTACGCCGGGAGCCGACGGGCAGGTGCAGACACTCCTGCAGGTCATGTGCCGCATGAGATTCCTGGGCCAGAGTCTGGCCGAGGCGATCGCGGCGCCCCGCTGGCGCAGCGAGAACGGCCTGCTGCTCATCGAAGCCGGCCACCCGCGACTCGATGCGCTCACTGAGCAGGGCCATCCGTGCACCGTGAGGGAACCCGGCGACGGGGTGTTCGGGGCGGTGGTGGCTGCCGGCTTCGACGATGAGGGACCGTTCGCCGAGGCCGATTGGCGGCGCCAAGTGAAGAGGGGGAAGCGATGAGCTTCAGCACGACGCTCGCCGAGAGCATCCGTCGTACCGTGGAGATCAGGCGGGAGGAGATGGTGGCGCTCTGCGGCCGACTAGTCGCCGCGCGCAGCGTGAACCCACCCGGCGACACCAGGTCGGCTGCGGCGGTCGTCCAGCAGGCGCTCGGGGATGCCGGCATCCGTTCTCGCCTGGTCCGGTCAGTCGAAAGCATGCCGTGCGTGGTCGCCGAGCTGGACTCAGGACGGCCCGGGCCTCACCTCGTGCTCAACGTGCACCTCGACACCATGCCGCCTGGCGACGAGGCGGCATGGAGTGTCTCACCATGGCAGCTGACGCGCCGCGACGGTCGGCTGTACGGCCTCGGCATGGGAAACATGAAGGGTGCGGTAGCCGCGATGGTGCAGACTGCGCGGCTGCTTCACGAGCATCGCGGGCACTGGAGCGGCAGGGTGACCTTCACCGCGGTGAGCGACGAAGTCGTCTTCGGCGAGCACGGTGCCGCACACTTGCTCGCGACGGTACCCGATATCGCTGGGGACGCCATGCTGTGCGGAGAAGGGCCCGGGTTCCGCCGGCTCAGCATTGCTGAGAAGGGTGTTCTCTGGCTCCGCCTTGCTGCCCAAGCTCGGGGAGGGCACTCTTCGGCCGTGACGCGTGGTTCCTCGGCCAGCGCGATCATCGCGGCCGCCGTGCTTGCCATCGACCGCTTGAATGGCGAGGTCGTTCCGCTTCCCCCTGATCTCGCGATACATGAGGACAGCCTCGACCCGTCGGGCAGTGTGCTGACCGCAAACGTGGGACTGGTGAGCGCCGGCACCTTCATCGGCCAGATTGCAACGGAAGCCGTGGCCGAGATCGACTTCCGGCTCCCACCTGGCACGACCGCGGATGCCGTTGAGCGGCGTGTGCGTGACATTCTGGCCGCGTCGAGTGACACCGCCGACGTCATCGTCGGCCGCATCAAGGCTTGGGACCCGAACTGGACCGCCATGCGATCGGAAATCGGAGCGGCATGGGAACAGGCGCACCGTCTTGTGACGGGGCGAACGTCTTCGCCGGCCATTCGACTTCCGGCAAGCGACGCCAGCCGCTGGCGCCGCCTGAGCGTTCCAGCTTTGTGCTACGGCCCGCAGCCCACGCTCTCGGCAGGCATCGACGACTACGCCGAAGAAGACGAGGTGCTGCGATGCGCCGAACTCTACACGCTCACTGCACTCGCCTTCTTGCAGGCGAGCGAACAACTGTCACCTCTACTATTGGATGAATTCTCACTCCCGGAGATGACGAAATGACCGTCTCAGCGCCCGACACACCACTCGCATCGCTGCCCGCATTCGGAACAGCCACGCTGCCGGCCCAGATTCACGAGTATCTCGAAGAAGCGATCATTCAAGGCGATATCGCGCCCGGATCGAGGTTGCGGGCCGACGAGCTCGCTGCGCACTACGGCGTCAGCCGTATCCCCGTGCGCGAAGCGCTCAGGTCCCTCCAAGAGGCGGGGTGGGTCGAGATCCGGCCTCGTAGCGGCGTCTATGTGCGTGAGCATTCGGAGGTCGAGCTGCGCGAATTGTTCGAAGCACGCGCGGTGATCGAGGCGGAGCTCGCGTCGCTCGCTGCACGCCGCCGAGACGACTCCGATCTGACGCTCTTCGGCCAGGCGATCGAACGGGCACGGTCTGCGGCGTCCGCGGGTGACGCGCTGGAGCTCGGGCGAGCAAGCGTCGCGTTCAACGCCGCGATTCGATCTGCCGCCGGCAACAGTGTGCTCGCCGCGGTGTCGCTCTCGCTCGAGAAGCGTGCGCGGTTCTACTTCTCGATGATCGCGGATCGGTTCGGATCGGATTGGGTGCACGTCGAGGAGCAGTTGGCCGCACATATCGCGAACCAATCGAGCGCGGCTGCGGCCGAGTGCCAGCGCGAGCATGTGCTCGCCACGGGAGCGGCGGTTCAGCGGTTACTCGAGGAGCGAGCCTGACTCGACGAGCTATCCCGACCAGCGCAGCGGGAGGGGCCCGGGCCCGGACCGATCAGTCCTGGTGGCCGCACCACTCAGAGGCGGGCACTTGCGCCTTCGCCTCTTCGATGTGCTCACCGCAGCCGGCCCACGTCACTTTGCCGCAGCGGTTGCAGGTGACTGGCTGACACATGCTGACTTCCTCTCGCGGGTGTGCCCGGCGGCATACCGCCGGATCGTCCGATCGAGCGTAACAGCGCCCGCTCCGCGTACTTTGCGCCGTCGCGGCTGAGGTGCCGGCTCGGCCTATGCGGCTGGTTGCTGCAGCTCGGCAGCCTTCACGACGTTGGCGAGCAGCATGGCGCGCGTCATGGGCCCCACGCCACGCGGGTTGGGCGACAGGTGCCCGGCGACGGATGCGACGGAGGGGTCGACGTCGCCGGTCAGCTTGCCCTTGCCGGTGGCGGAATCTTCGACGCGCGTGATTCCCACGTCGAGCACCGCGGCGCCGGGCTTCACCCAGTCGGGCTTGATGAGGTGCGGCACTCCCACCGCTGCGACGACGATGTCGGCCCGGCGCACTTCTGCGGCGAGATCGACCGTGCGCGAGTGCGTCAGCGTCACTGTGGCGTCGAGGCCCTTGCGGGTCAGCAGCAGGCCGAGCGGACGTCCGACCGTGATGCCTCGACCGACGACCACCACATGCCGACCCGCGATCGGCACGTCGTAGCGCTGCAGCAGCTCGACGATGCCAGCGGGCGTGCACGGTAGCGGCGAGTCGAGCTCGCCGGCGACGCCGAGCACGAGGCGGCCGAGGTTGGTCGGGTGGAGGCCGTCGGCATCCTTCGCCGGGTCCATCGCCTCGAGCGCGGCGTGCTCGTCGAGGCCGCGCGGCAGCGGAAGCTGCACGATGTAGCCGGTGACGGCCGGGTCGCTGTTGAGCCGGTCGATCGCGGCACGCACATCGGCATCCGTCGCCGTGGCCGGCAGATCGACGCGGATCGATTCGATGCCGACTTCGGCGCAGTCGCGGTGCTTGCCGGCGACATACGAACGCGATCCAGGGTCGTCGCCCACGAGAAGCGTGCCGAGGCCTGGCACGACACCGCGCGCCCGCAGGGCCGCGATGCGCGACGCCAGCTCCGACTTCACGGCCGACGCGGTGGCGACGCCGTCGAGCGTGATCGCGGTCATCGGCTCAGCCTCCTGCACTCGATCAGAGCCCCTGGTACAGGGGGAACGCGTCGGCGAGCGCCTTCACCCGTGCGCGCGCCGAATCGATGTCGGCGCCAGGCATCAACACCGACGCGATCACATCGGCGACCTCGGCGAACTCCGCATCGTCGAAGCCGCGAGTGGCGAGCGCCGGGGTGCCGATGCGAACACCCGAGGTGACCATCGGCGGGCGGGGGTCGAAGGGCACCGAGTTGCGGTTCACGGTGATGCCGACCTGATGCAGCAGGTCTTCGGCCTGCTTGCCGTCGATCGCCGACTCGCGAAGATCGGCGAGCACGAGGTGCACATCGGTGCCACCCGTGAGCACGTCGATGCCGGCGTCACGCGAGTCGGATGCCGTGAGCCGCTCCGCGAGCAGCTTCGCGCCGCGCAGCGTGCGCTCCTGACGGTCCTTGAACTCGGGCTCGGCGGCGAGCTTGAACGCGACCGCCTTCGCCGCGATCACATGCATGAGCGGGCCGCCCTGCTGCCCCGGGAACACCGCCGAATTGAGCTTCTTCGCGATGTCGGCGTCGTTCGACAGGATGAAGCCCGAACGGGGTCCGCCGATCGTCTTGTGCACGGTCGAGCTCACCACGTCGGCGTACGGCACCGGCGAAGGGTGCAGCCCAGCCGCCACCAGTCCCGCGAAGTGCGCCATGTCGACCCACAGGGTCGCGCCCACTTCATCGGCGATCGAGCGGAAGGCCTCGAAGTCGAGCTGTCGAGGGTAGGCAGACCAGCCGGCGATGAGCACCTGCGGGCGCACCTCGAGCGCCTTCTCGCGCACCACGTCCATGTCGATGCGCATGGTCTCGGGGTCGACGCCGTAGGCGTGCGCCTCGTAGAGGCGGCCCGAGAAGTTCAGGCGCATGCCGTGCGTGAGATGACCACCGTGAGCGAGCTCCAGGCCGAGGATGCGGTCGCCGGGCTTCGCGATGGCGTGCAGCACCGCGGCATTCGCCTGCGCGCCGGCGTGCGGCTGCACATTCGCGAACTTGGCACCGAAGAGCGACTTCGCGCGCTCGATCGCCAGGTTCTCGGCCACGTCGACGTACTCGCAGCCGCCGTAGTAGCGGCGTCCAGGGTAGCCCTCGGCGTACTTGTTGGTGAGCACCGAGCCCTGCGCCTCAAGCACGGCGAGCGGCACGAAGTTCTCGCTGGCGATCATCTCGAGGTAGTCGCGCTGACGGCCGAGCTCTTGCTCGAGGACCTTGGCGATCTCCGGGTCGACGACGCTGAGCGGTTCGTTGAACGTGGAGGGGAGGCGGTCGGACACGGAGTACTCCTTCACAGACACGGACATGACAAAACTAGTCGGGTGCGGGCCCAGGCGTGCGGCCGATCCGTGTCTGTCGCTCCCCGATGGTGACCCATCCGACGCCAGTCGCGACGACACGATTCTATGCCCGGATGCCGCGAACGCGCAGCAGTAGAGTGAAGCTCACGATGCGCACCGTCATCCACTCCGGCCGCCTCATCCGCCCCTCCAGCGACGAGCGGCACCCGGAGGCGTGGATCGTCTTCGACGAACGAGGCATCATTGCGCTCGGAGGCGGCGACGACTGGCGGCAGCACTCTGTCGGCGATGCGGTCGTGGTCGATGCTCGCGGGTTGACCCTCACCGCTGGTTTCGTCGACATCCACTGCCATGGCGGGGGCGGCGCCTCCTTCGACAACGGCGCCGACGCGATCCGCCAAGCGCTCTCGCTGCACCGCGCGCACGGCACCACCCGCAGCGTGCTCTCATTCGTGACCGCCCCGCTCGAGGTGCTGGAGCGGCGGCTGGATGCCGCGGCATCCGTCATGGCCGACGATCCGCTCGTGGTCGGGGTGCATCTCGAAGGTCCGTTCATCGAGCACGAGTTCCGCGGTGCGCACGACCCCGCCCAGCTGCGCGCTCCGAGCGCAGCCGCGGTGCAGCGGCTCATCGACGCGGGCCACGGGGTGATCCGCCAGGTCACCCTCGCCCCCGAACTGCCCGGTGCGAGCGAAGCCATCGCACTGTTCCGCGAGGCGGGCATTCGCGTCGCGATCGGTCACACGGGCGCCGATTTCAAGCAGGCGCGTGCCGCCTTCGAGTCGGGAGCGACCCTCCTCACGCACGCGTTCAACGCCATGCGCGGCATCCATCACCGCGAGCCCGGGCCGGTGATCGCTGCAACCGAGGCACCGGGTGTGACCCTCGAGCTCATCAACGACGGCGTGCATGTGCGACCGGAAGTCGTGCGGCTCGCGTTCGCCGGGGCGCCCGGCCGCATCGCGCTCGTCACCGACGCCATGGCGGCAGCCGGCTCGCACGATGGCGACTACGTGCTCGGCTCGCTGGATGTGCAGGTGCGGGAGGGCGTCGCACGCCTCCGCGACGGCGGCGCCATCGCAGGGTCGACACTGACCATGGATGCAGCGGTTCGGCGCGCGATCGAGGCCGGGGTGCCGGAGGCCGACGCCGTCGCCGCGGCGACGGAGACGCCGGCGCGCGCGATCGGTCTCGACCGTGCCGGTCGGTTGGACCCCGGTTCCGTTGCTGACGTGCTGCTGCTCGATGCCGAGTGGAACGTTCGACGTGTGTGGGCAGACGGTCGGGAGCTCACCCCGGCTGCCTGAGTGCTGCGCCGCATCGTGCTCCGCGCACGCGGCTGGGCGGGACGCCCCCGGTCGGCCGCAGCTCTCGGTTCAGCGCAGGGCGCCGCGCATCACCCGACGGTCGGTGATGAAGGCCACCACTGCGCTGAGCGCGAGCAGCACCGCCGCGGGCCACGGCACGGCGATCGCTCCCCCGGCCTCCAGCACCGCGGCTCCCGCGAGCGCCCCCGTGCCGATTCCGACGTTGAACGAGGTCGTGAGGAAGGCCGACGACACGTCGCGCACCCGAGGCGAGGCCACCCGCAAGAGTCGCGTCTGCAGCAGCGTGGGCAAGAGGCCCATGGTCGCGCCCCACACGAGCGCAAGCACGAACACCGGCCACTGCCACGAGGCGGTCAGCGCGAGCGAGACGATCGCGCCACCGGCGACGATGATCGCCCCGACGAAGGTGCCGCTCGGGTACCGGCGGCCGATGGTGCCCGCGAGCAGGAGCCCCACGGCCCCGGCAAGCCCGTAGAGCAGCAGCACGGTCGGCACGGCCGCGGCATCCAACGCTGGCACCTCGATGAGCCACGGCGCGATGTAGGTGTAGAACGAGTGCTGGCCGAGCATGATCAGGAGCGTCAGCACGCACACGACCACGACGGCGGGCAGCGTCGGGTCGCGGCGCACCGGGATGGCGATCTCGCCGGTGCGGAGCGGCACTCGGTGCTCCACCGGAGGAAGCAGCAGGCGCACGAGCACCGCGAGCACCGCGACGGTGACCGCCACCGAGGCGAACGCGAGGCGCCAGCCGAGCGCCTGCCCGAGCGCCGTGCCGAGCGGGACGCCCATGACGAATGCCGCCGTGCTGCCCATGTTGGTTACCGCGATGGCCTTGTTGAGCTGCGCACCGGTCACGAGTTGCACCGGGTATGCGCCGGCGACCGCCCAGAAGACACCGTGCGCGAGCCCCGCGATGACACGGGCCACGACGAGCACCGTGTAGTCGGGCGCGAGCGCCGCGACCAGGTTCGAGGCGGCGAAGAGCAGCAGCACGGTCACGATGAGGGCGCGGCGCGAGTACCGGCGGGTGAGCGCGGTGAGCGGCGCGGCGCTCACCACGACGGTTCCCGCGAAGATCGTCACGAGCAGTCCGACCTGTGCCTGGCTCACGTTCAGCTCGCGAGCGATGTCGGGCAGCAGGCCGGTGGGCAGGAACTCGCTCACCGTGCAGCTGAAGATCGCTCCAGCGAGCACGAGAAGGGCCGGCCAGGGGAAGCCGCCGGTACGAACAGGCGCGGACATTGCCTTGCTTTCAGAGGACAGGGGAACGTTGTCGCCGTTCAAGCGGGATGCCGCGAGGCGCAGCATCCCTTCCAGCTTAAGACTCTGCTCGCCCGTCCTCTGCGCGCCTGCCCCCTGCGGGCGAGTGCTCAGTGCTGCATCGGAGTGCTTCTCAGACCGCTGCGCTGACCGCGCGCTCCGGCTTCGTGTTCCACGCGTGCCGGTAGTACTCCGTGTACTGCAGCTTGCTCGCGGCGGCCTCATCGATGATCACCGTGGCGTAGCGGTGGCCCTGCAGCACGGATGCCGGCATGACCGCTGCCATGGGGCCCTCCACCGCCGCGGCGATCGCGTCGGCCTTGTGCTCGCCCTGGGCGACCAGCACGACCTCGCGTGCGTCCATGATCGTGCCGAGCCCCTGCGTGAGGCACAGGGTCGGCACCTGGTCGAGCGAATCGAAGAAACGGGCGTTGTCGGCACGGGTCTGGGGAGCGAGCGCCTTCACGCGCGTGCGGGAGCCGAACGATGATGTGGGCTCATTGAAGCCGATGTGCCCGTTGCTGCCGATGCCGACGATCTGCAGGTCGACACCTCCGGCCTGCTCGATCGCCTCTTCGTAGGCCTCGCACGCCGAGTGGAGATCGGCCGCTCGGCCATCCGGCACATGCACGCGAGCGGGGTCCATCGACAGCCGCTCGACGACTTCACGGTGAATGACGCTGTAGTAGCTCTGCGGGTGCTCGAGCTCGATTCCGACGTACTCGTCGAGCGCGAAGCCGTGCGCCCGCGACATGTCGAGCTCGCCTCTCGCCACCGCGTGGGCGAGCTCAGCGTAGATGCCCAGGGGCGAGGACCCGGTCGCGAGGCCGATTGCGGCCGTCGGCTTCCGCCGCACGAGGTCGATGATCTTGCTGGCGGCGATGCGACCGATTTCGGCGGCATCCTCACAGATGACGATTTCCATTTCGAACTATCTTCCCCGATCGGTTCGTATTGGTCTGACAGGGCCCTGAGCCGGCCTGACGCCATCGCCGACCACATCAGGGGCCGCAGAAGGTGTCGCGGATGCCGAGAGCGTAGCGACCGTCGCGGCGTCCACTCGCGCGTCGACCGTGCGCGTCGACTCTTCGAGCAGTTCCAGCACGTGCCGGTACGGCCTTCCCGTCGCACGGGTCATTCCCAACTCGCAGGTGCGGTTGCTCGACGCATAGGCCTCGAAGTCTTGCGCTGCGACAGTCGCGGCTTCGGGAGCCGTGGCTGCGGCAGTGAGCTCCGGATGCAGCAGGCCCCGGTCGCCCGCGAAGCCGCAGCACCCCCAATCGGCAGGCACCTCGACCTCGTCGGCGATTCGGGTGGCGATGGCAACCGTGCTCGACGTCGTGCCGAGGCGATGCGAAGAGCAGGTGGGATGCACGACCATCGATGCGATCGGCGCGGTGACCTCGAGCTTCGGCAGCACGTGCTCGGCGACGAACGACACCGCGTCGACCACTTGCAGCCCCGAAGCGCCGCCTGCGAGCGAATGTTCGACGCCGCCGGCACTTTCGTTCGCGGGCTGCTCGGCGACGGGAGGCCCCGCAGCATCCGACGCGATCATCGCCATGAGTCCTTCAGTGCACGAAGACGCATCGCACACGACCGGGAGCGCGCCGCCCTCGGTCGCCTCGGACAGAGCGTCGCGCACGCGCTTCCGCATGGACTCGAAGCCGCGTGTGAACCCTTTCGATCGCCAGGGCGTGCCGCAGCAGAGGCCCTCGATCGTGTCGGGCACACGAACCGGCACGCCCGCCCGCTCACAGAGCTCGATCAACGCGCCCGCAGACCCCATGCCCCGCTCGCCGTCGCTCCCCTGCTCAGCGCCGAACATGGTGCCGATGCACGCGGCGAAGAACACAGCCACCGGCTTCTCGGCCTGCAGGGCCGAGCGTCTGGGACCGCCGGCGGGCATCGGTCGACGGTATTCCGGAACCCGTTCAGCGCCCAGCACCGCCCTCGCCGCGCGACTGGCCCCAGTCACGAGCGGTTCGGGCATCCGATCGGCGACCGTCAATGCGACCGAACCCGCACGGGCAACCCTTCCCCATCGGCGCGCGGCGCTCGACCACGCGGCCTGCTCGAGGCCTCCGACCCGCTCGGCGCGCAGGCGCTTGACGAGAGCGCCGGTGTCGATTGCGACTGGGCACGCGGTCTGGCACATGCCATCGGCGGCGCAGGTCTGCTCGCCGTCGTACTCGTACTCGCGCTCGAGCTGCCGAACGAGGCGCTCATCACCGCGGTGCTCCGCGGCTGCCAGTTCGCGCCTGAGCACGATGCGCTGCCGTGGGGTCAGCGTGAGGTCACGGCTCGGGCACACGGGCTCGCAGTAGCCGCACTCGACGCAGCGGTCGACTTCCTCCTCCACCGGCAACGCCGACTTCAGGTCGCGCACATGCGCGTCGGCGTGCCCAGTGATGATGACACCGGGGTTGAGTACTCCGCGAGGGTCGCAGAGCCGCTTGAGCTCGACCATGAGCGCGTACAGCTCGTCGCCGTACTGCTCCCGCACGAACGGCGCCATCATGCGACCCGTTCCGTGCTCGGCCTTCAGCGTGCCGCCTTCCGCCAGCACCAGCGCGACCAGTTCGTCGGTGAACGCCGGGTAGCGGTCGAGCCCCTCACGGTCTCCGAACCGCTCGGTGAGCATGAAGTGGATGTTGCCGTCTTTCGCGTGACCGAAGATCACGCTGTCGCGGTACCCGTGACGGTCGAACAGCACGCTGAGCTCGCGGCAGGTGCGGGCGAGCGCCTCGGGCGGCACGGCGATGTCTTCGAGCAGCGCGGTGGTGCCCTGCGGGCGCGACCCGGCGACCGCCGCATAGAGGCCCTTGCGGATGTGCCAGAGCGCGGCTCGCGACGATACGTCGCGCGTGAGCCGGGCGGGCACCGTCAGGGGCAGCGCGTCGAGCACCGGCTGCCCCGCGGCCACGAGCGCGTCGAGTTCACCGTCGGTGGCGGCTTGGAACTCCACCAGCAGGGCGGCGTGGTCGGCGACGGTGAACCTGCGCAGTCCTTCCTCGGCGAGCGCATCGAGCTGGGCCACCCTGAGCGAAGCGGCGTCGAGCAGTTCGATCGTCGCGAAACCGGCCTCGATGAGCGCCGGCAGTGCCGAGGTGGCCGACTCCAGGTCATCGAAGTACAGCAGCCCC
The DNA here is from genome assembly GCF_040536845.1 of Ruicaihuangia caeni. Taxonomy (NCBI): domain Bacteria; kingdom Bacillati; phylum Actinomycetota; class Actinomycetes; order Micrococcales; family Microbacteriaceae; genus Ruicaihuangia; species Ruicaihuangia caeni. The sequence continues at coordinate 1,809,798 of NZ_CP159582.1, read as the reverse complement.
GTCGCCGCATGCGGCAGCAGCGGAATGGTGCGCATGGTCGCTTCGGCGACGAAGGCGAGGGTGCCTTCGCTGCCCACGACGACGTGCGCGAGCATCTGCGCCGGTGTCTCGTGGTCGAGAAGGGCGTTGAGGCCGTAGCCCATGGTGTTCTTTCGGGCGAACTGCGTTCGCACCGACTCGGCGAGCGCGGGATCGCTGAGCAGTGTCTCGCGGATGCCGAGCAGCCCCCTGTAGAGCTCGGGCTCCTGCTCGCGCAACTGCTCGTCGGCATCCGGTCTGCTCGTGTCGATTACCGTGCCGCTCGGCAGCACGAGCGTTGCGGACTCGAGCGTGCGGTAGGCGTTGTCGCGGATCCCGCACGCCATGCCGCTGGAGTTGTTGGCGATGACGCCGCCGATGGTGCAGGCGGCCTCGCTGGCAGGATCGGGACCCAGCTTTCGGCCGTGCCGTGCCAGCCAGGCGTTGGCCTGTCGCACGGTGGCCCCTGGCTGCACTCGCACCCGCCGACCGTCGTCGAGCACTTCGATGCGGCGGAAGTACCGGCGGGTGTCGATGAGCACGCCGTCGGTGACCGCCTGCCCGCTGAGGCTTGTGCCGCCCGACCGGAACGTGATCGGGGCATCGGCGGTCGCCTCGCTGAGCAGGCGTGCGACCTCCTCGATGGTCGACGCGCTCACCACCGCTTGCGGGGTGAGCAGGTAGTGCGAGGCGTCGTGCGCGAGCGCGAGTCGATCGGTCGCGCGGCTGCGCACGCGCCCGGGCGCGGCGGCTTCGAGCCGGTCGAGCAGAGCTGGGTCGGAGGCGGCGAGTGTCACTGTGGTCCTGGGCCTTTCGAGGCGGAGCGAGCGGCTGCGGTGGACGAAGAAGTCGTCGGCGCGGATGCCGGAGCGAGGAGCACGAGCACACAAGCGAGCGTGGCACCGACCGCGGTGAGCACGAACAGGCCGGTGCCCACTGAGCCGGGCACGAGCGCGATCGCTGCGACCGGGAGCAGCGCTCCCCCGCCGGCTCCGCACGCGACGAGCAATCCGGTTATCCGTTCCGCCTGGGCATCGCTGACCGCGGCGAGGCCCACGCCGAGGATCACGGCGTAGCACGGGGCCAACGCCAGGATGGCGGCGCCGATGAGCAGCACCGCGATGATCGGTTCCTCGACGACGCTGAACGCGGCTGCCGCCATGAGCACCGCCACGATCCCGAGGTTCGCAGCGGCGTAGCGCCGCGGGTCGCGGGCCGCCCGCAGCAGCAGCCATGCGATGCCGCGACCGAGGGCCATGAGCGCCCAGAACGCCGAAGTGCCGAGCGCGGCGTGGGCGGGAGTGAGCTCGAGAAGCTCGGACGCGAGCACAGCCGACCATCCTGAGACGATCGTCTCGATGCCGACGTAGAGCGCCAGGGCGACTGCGACCGACGCGAGCGCGATGGCCAGTCCCCGGCCTCCCCGGCCAGCGACAGCGGGCGATGCAGGGGCGGGCGGCTGGGTTGCAGCGTCGAGGCCTGCTCCGCGGGCGGTTCGGCCGTGCGAGTGCACCGTGGCACGCATCGCGATGAGCCCCGCCGCGACGTGCACAGCGGCCACGGCTGCCAGCAGGAGGGCACGGGCGTCGAACGGGGCGAACACGACGATGAGAGGGCCAAGCGCGGCGACGGCGGCGACGGTCGCGGTGAGCGCCGTCAGCAACCGGGCGGTGCCGGCATCCGCGATGCGCTTGGCGACGATGCTGCCGCCGGCCTCGCCGAGGCCGAAACCGACGCCCGCGACGGCGGCAGCCGTGATGAAGAACGGCGGCTGACTGGCGGCGGCCATCGTCGCCAGTGCCACTGCTTGCAGCCCCGCACCGAGCGCCAGCGTGCGAAGCGGCGTCAGTCGTGACGCGATCACCGTCGTGAGCAGCACGCCGAGCAGCAGGCCTCCGAATAGCGCAGGCACAGCAGGCAGATAGGCATCGATCGGCGTGGCCGCGGCAGCCGCGAGCGCGGGCAGCACTGCCGGCACCGAGGCGGCAGTGCCGCCGAGCCCGGCGAACGCGAGGAAGACCGCGGCCGTCGAGACCCGCGGTGGCACGGCATCGGCGCTCACCGCCGGGCTTGCCCCGGTGGGCGTGCGCGATTCGGCCTGCTCTTCGTCGAGCTCGTCTCGTCGGTGTGCACTCATCGCACGGCCTCCGCATGCGTCGTGGCGAGGGCGCGGCCCACTGGCCGCCAGAGCTCGTCATGGCTGAGCGGCTCCACTTCGGGGGCGTGGAGCAGCCGGTTTGTGCCGACCGCCACGACGAGGTGCAGCGAGGGCACCAAGGTCAGACTCGTGCCCGTGAACCCCGGATGCCAGAGCACCTCGACGCCTGTCTCGTCGATGGTCCGCCGACGCAGCCCTAGGGCTTGCGTCTCGTCGGGCCCAGCGCTGAAGAAGGCGTCACGCACCGTCGCGCCGCACCACGGGTCTTCGTGCAGCAACTCCCGGCCGAGCGTCAGCAGGTCGCTGATCGGCGCGAATAGACCGGCGTGGCCGGCAGCGCCCCCGAAGGCGTGGAAGGCGTTCCCGTCGTTTGCCTCGCCCACGAGCAGCCGCCCACGCCACCCGCCGAACGACGTGTCGTCGTACGGCACGGGGTAAGGGTTCCGGGTGCGAAGCATCGTCTGCTCGGCGGCGTCGCCGAACGCACTGGCAGCCGCATCCCGTCTCATCTCATCGAGCACGAACGCCGTGCCGGTCATGCCCAGCGGTCGCAGCACGAGCGCGTCGAGCGCTTGCGGCAGACCGTCGCCCGTCACCTGCTCGATGACCATGCCGAGCACCATGAAGCCGAGATCGGAGTACCGATGCTCGCGGCCCGGCTCATAGCGCAGAGGCAGTTGCAGCACGGCGTGCCGCGGTTCGCGCGCCTCGCAGTACAGCGGCCACCACTCCCACATTCCCGCTCGATGCTGAAGCAGCAGGCGCGGGGTGATGTCGTCTTTGCCTGCCCCTCGAAACTGAGGCAGGATGCTGCGCACCGGGCGGTCGAGGTGCAGCAGCCCCTCGCCGGCAAGCGTCATCACTGCGGCGGTGGTCACAACCTTTGTGACGGATGCCAGATCGAATGGAGTGACGTCGAGCATCGGCGGTGCGCCCCCGCCGATCGGGTCGTCACCACCCTTGCCGTAACCCTCGCCGCCAGGTTCCTGACCACTGCCGGAAGGCAAGCGCGTGCCACGCGCGACGACGGCCGAGCCGGCGCTGTTCGCCACCCCGACCACGGCGCCGGCCGGCCCACGAGTTCCGATGGGCATGCCCGAAGCGATGGCTTCGGCCAGGGCCGCCGGTTCCGATATCGCCGGGTTCAATTCAGACTCGCTCAGTGCGCCCGCAGCACCAGCGCCGCAGGCGCGATCGCTGCCGCGGGCACCACGAACCCCTCGCGTCCAGGGGTGAGCGCGCCCAGCACGCTCGCACGGCCCGCCCCGGTGCAGCTGGGGACGATCGCCGGCACAGCGTGCAGTGACGCCCAGCCGAGCAGGGAGAAGGCGATCGCCTCCTTCTCTCCGGCCGGAGCACCGAACTCGTCGGTGCGCCGAATCGTCACGCCCGGCAGCGCATGCTCGAGCCGCTTCATGAGGTGCGGGTTGGCGCAGCCGCCACCAGAGGCCACGAGCGTGGTGACTCCGGCGCGCCGCACATCGGCTGCGACGGTTCGCGCAGTGAGTTCCGTGAGGGTGGCGACGAGATCGGCGAAGGGCACCGGTCGTCCGTACCGCTCGAGCGCGGTGTCGATGTAGTCGGGGCTGAAGAGCTCCTTGCCGGTGCTCTTCGGAACCGGCAGGCGGTAGTAGGGCTCTTCGAGCAGTTGCTCGAGGAGGGCTTCATCGATGGTGCCGGATGCCGCGATGGCGCCGTCGCGGTCGAAACCGTCGTCGATCCCGTTCGCAGTGACAACGGCGTCGATCAGCGCGTTCGCGGGTCCGATGTCGTACGCGTACGGCTCGGCATCCGGAGCGATCACCGTCATGTTCGAGATGCCGCCGAGGTTCAGCGCGGCCGCCGGCTCGCCCAGTCCACCGAGCAGCAGGGTGTCGAGGTACGAGACCAGCGGTGCCCCGTGCCCACCGGCGGTGATGTCGCGGATGCGCACATCAGCGAGCACCGAGATACCAGTGCGCTCCGCGATCCACGCGGGCTGACCGAGCTGGAGTGTGCCCAGCGCCCGATCGCCGTCGACCCAGTGGTACATCGTCTGGCCGTGCGAGCAGATGAGGTCGACCGCGCCGGCTGCTCCCTCGATCGCGCTCTCCGCTGCTGCTGCGAACGCCTGGCCGATGAGCGTGTCGAGTTCGCACACTTCGCGCATGGTCGTCTGCGCGGGCGGCAGCGCGTCGATGATCCGGCGGCGCAGATCGCCCGCGTAGGGCGTGCTGGACGTGTGCTCGACGGTGCCGTGCAGCGTGTCTCCCTCGAGCCGGAAATCGACGATCGCGGCATCGATGCCGTCATGGGACGTGCCGGAGATCAGACCGAGAACCCTCACGCGCTTGCCTCCTGACCGCTCGCGATGGCGGCTTTCAACCTTCCACCGGCCGCGTCGAGGAGTTGAGCCGCCTGCTTCGCATCGACGCGGAGCTCGAGCATGAGCACGGCGAGCTTCACGCTTCCGCCGCACTCGGCGAGCGCGTTGAGCGCGCGGTCACGAGTGCTGCCGGTGATGGAGGTGATGATGCGCACGCTTCGCTCGCGCAGCTTCGAGTTGGTCGCGACGAGGTCGACCATGAGGTTGCCATACGTCTTGCCGAGCCCGACCATGCTGATGGTCGAGAACATGTTGAGCACCATCTTCTGGGCGGTACCGGCCTTCAGCCGGGTCGAACCGGCCACGAGCTCCGGTCCGACGATGACTTCGATGGACCGCTCCGCGACCGCGCCGAGTTCGGTGTCGGTATTGCAGGACAGCCCGGCGGTGAAGGCGCCGAGCTCTCGGGCGCGACGCACCGCCGCGATCACGTACGGGGTGCGCCCGCTCGAGGCGATGCCGATCACGCTGTCGAGCGGCCCGACCCCTGCCGCATCGACCGCGGCCGCGCCTTCGTCTGCGTCGTCTTCCGCGCCCTCGACGGCTGAGACGATCGCGGTCGCGCCACCGGCGATGAGCGTGATGACCTGATCGGGGTCGGTGCCGAACGTGGGCGGGCACTCGGATGCGTCGAGCACGCCGATGCGTCCGGGGGTCCCGGCACCCACATAGATGAGCCGGCCTCCCTGGCGCATGCGGGCGACGACCTCCTCGATCGCCGCGGCGATGTCGGGCACGGCTCGCTTCACCGCGGTCGCGACCTCGGCGTCGAGCTCGTTCATCAGCGCGGTCAGCTCGAGCACCGTGAGTTCGTCGATGCGAGCGAAACGCGGGTCGGCGAGCTCGGTGACGAGGGTGTCGAGACCGGAGACGGCCTGGGTCATTTGGTTCCTCTGTTCCTCGGGTCGAGCGCATCGCGCAGGCCGTCGCCGAGCAGGTTGAGCCCGACGACGAGCAGGATGATGACGGCGCCTGGCGCGAACATGGTCCACGGCGCGAAATTGACGAGTGTGCGGGCCTCGAAGATCATGGCGCCGAGCGATGCCGCGGGCGGCGGCGTGCCGAGCCCGAGGAAGCTGAGCGACGCCTCGGTGAGCACCGCCCACGACAGCGAGAGCGTGATCTGCACGATGACGATGGCGCCGATGTTGGGAAGGATGTGCTGCCAGATGATCGCGAAGCGACGCATGCCGACCACGGTCGCGGAGCGCACGAAGTCGGCTTCGCGGAGCGAAAGCACCGGGCCCCTGGCCACGCGCACGAAGATCGGCGCGTAGACGATCGCGATCGCCACCGCGATCGTGAACCAGGTGCGGTCGAACGCCGAGGCGAGCGAGAGCGCAAGCAGCAGCGGCGGGAATGCGAACAGCACATTGGTCACACCGCTGATCGAGCGGTCCGACCAGCCGCGGAAGAACCCGGCGATGAGCCCGCCCGCAGTGCCGATGATGGCGGCGAATGCGACCGCCACGACTGAGATCAGCAAAGAGTTGGCGACGCCCGACGCCGTGCGCGAGAGGATGTCGCGGCCGAACTGATCGGTGCCGAACCAGTGCTCGCCCGACGGGCCCTGCAGGCGCACTTCAGGGCGCTGCGCGATGGGGTCGAACGGAAGCAGGTTGAAGACGGAGAGCAGCCCGAGCGTCACGACCGCTCCGGTGAGCAGCAGTCCGATCAGCCCGCTGGGGCTGCGAAGGATGCCGGCGAGCACCGAGCCCCGGCCCTTCGCGGGCGCCTGCAGCGCCGTGGTGTCGACGGTGACCTCGGCGCTCATTGCGCACGCACCCTGGGGTCGATGACCCGGTAGAGCAGGTCGGTGAGCAGGTTGATGATCACGAAGCTGAGTGCGATGACGAGCACGGTGCTCTGTACCACGGCGTACTCCTTCTGCTGGATGCCGATGAGCACCTGCCGGCCGATGCCGGGAATGGAGAAGATCTGCTCCACGACGACCGCGCCCCCGAGCAGGTAGCCGAACTGCAGACCGGTCATCGTCACGATCGGCACGAGCGCGTTGTGCAGCACGTGCTTCAACTGCACACGGACCGGACCCGCGCCCTTGCTGCGCGCTGTACGGACGAAGTCCATGGAGCGCACCTCGAGCAGGGCTGAGCGAGCGGTGCGCATGATGGGCGCCGCCAGGCCGAAGCCGAGCACGAGGGCCGGCATCAGCATCTGCTGCAGGTTCAGCCACGGATCTTCGGCGAAGCTCGCGAACCCGCGAGCGTTGGGGTTGTAGCCGAGCATGGACGCCGAGAGCGCGAGCATGGTCGAGCCGAGCAGGAATGCCGGGATCGACAGGCCGGCGAGGCCGACCGTCTGACCGAACGCGTCACGGAGCGAGTTGGCGCGCGAGGCCGAGAGCATGCCGAGCGGCACGCCGATGAGCAGGCCGATGATGATCGAGAGCACGGCCAGCTCGAAGGTGATCGGCAACGAGTCGGCCGTCATCTCGAGCACCGACTGGCGCGACCGTGACGAGTAGCCGAGGTTGCCCGTCACGACATTGCCCAGCCACGAGAAGAACTGCACGACGAGCGGTTGATCCAGGCCGTAGTACGCCTCGAGCGCCGCTCGCTGGGCGGGAGTCAACGCGGCGGCCTCGATGCCCAGCGTGGCGCTGATCTGGTCGCCGCGAGTCGCGCGCAGCATGACGAAGACGAGCACGGCCACCCCGAGAAGGGTGAGCGCCGCTTCTGCCAGCTTTCGGGCGATGGGGTGGCGGGTGATGGTTCTCATGGTTCCAACCGGGGCTCCCCGGTGCCGTCTGTGGAGTCGTCAGACGGCACCGGGTTCGCCGGATCTCGGGTCAGTTGCTGACCGTGGTGGAGCGGAGGTTCTGCAGCGACCCGTTGGCCATCGGCGTGAAGCCGTCGACCGTGTCGGTCGTCGCGGTGTAGGTGTAGCTGGTGAACAGCCAGATCCACGCCGCGTTGTCCTCGAGGTGCTGCGAGATCTCGTCGTAGATCGACTTGCGCTCGTCGGCGTCCATGGTCGCCTTGCCCTCAGCGAAGAGCGCGTCGAGCTCCGGCGAGTTGTAGCCGGCGACCTGGTTGAGGTTGCCCGTGCTCGGGAAGTAGCGGCCGTACATGCCGTCGGGGTCAGGACGCCCGCCGTTGAGCGCGACAGCGGCCTCGAAGTCGGCCGCGATCCAACGGTCGACGTACGCGCCCGCCTCGAGCACCTCGAGGTCGAGGGTGATGCCGGCCTCCGCGAGCTGCGCCTGCAGGTTCTGCGCCTCGTTCACCGAGGTGGCGTACGAGCCCTGCGACACGATGGTCTTCACGGTGACGCCGTCAGCCATGCCCGCCTTCGCGAGGTACTCCTTGGCCTTGTCGAGGTCGCGTTCGGGGCACGGGCGCGCCTCGGGGTCGGACTTGAACGCGGGTGACGTGATGGGGCCGGTCACTTCGCCTTCGCCGAGGGCGGCGGTGTCGAGCACCTGCTGCCGATCGATCGCGCACTGCATCGCGAGGCGCACGTTCACATCGGTGAGCGCACCCTTCGTCGCGTTGAGCTGCAGCGCGTGGTAGCTCAGCTGCGGGGTTCCGACGACCGAGATCCCCGAGCCCTCCGCGGTCTTCGCGACGAGCGGGTCGTTGAGCACCGCGAACTGCACATCACCCGACTGCAGCGCCGACACGATCGACGTCTCGTCGGCGATGATGCGGAACTCCAGCGAGGAGAGCGATGCGGCGTCGCCCCAGTAGTCCTCGTTGGCCTCGAGCTTGATCGACTGGTTGGGCGTGCGGTCGACGTACACGAACGCGCCGGTGCCGTTCGGCTCGGTGTTGAGGTCCTCCTCGGTGTCGTCGGAGGAGAGCATCGCCACGTTGACGTTGGCGAGATTCGCCATCAGACCGGCATCCGGCGCCGACAGGGTCAGCGTCACCGTGAGCGGGTCGACGACCTCCACGTCGGTCACCGAGCCGATGCTCGCCGCTGCCACCGCGGCGGTCGCCTCGTCGCGGATGAGGTCGAGCGAGTGCTTCACATCGTCGGCGTCGAACTCGCTGCCGTCGTGGAAGGTCACGCCGTCGCGCAGCGTGAGCGTCACCTGGGTCCCGTCTTCCGACGGCTCCCACTTCTCGGCAAGGCCGGGCACGACGTTGAGCTCATCGTCGAACTGGGTGAGGGTGCCGTAGATGTTCTCGAGCACATTGACGGCCTGGAACTGCGTGGCCTTCCAGGGGAAGAGCGTGTCGGGGTCGGCCGTGATCGCGGCGACCAGCGTGCCGGAGCCGCTCGTCGACTGGGGGTCAGGCTCATTTGCGCTGGAACACCCGGTGACCATCAGCGCGAGCGCTGCCGGGCCCGCGAGAATGGCGAGACCAGCTCGCTTCCGGGATGGGCGAAACGTCATTGTTACCTCCGCTATCGAATGGTTCGTCGCAGAACGACATCGGTACGGTGCAAGGCGGCAGTACCGAACTGAAAGGCACGTTAGCGCAAAAAATTTTCCCGATCTACTGTTTTCTTGTAATTCTTTTTCCTATCCTTGGGTGACCGTCCCGAGTGACACGTTCACGCGACTGAAGAGAGATAAGGGCCGCCGATGACGTCGACCACGCAAGACACGACCGCCAAGAGCACAGCGCTCGGCGCCGCGGGTCCGCTGCTGACCATCGACGACCTGAGCGTGGAGTTCGCGATGGGCGGCTCGACGGCATCGGCCATCCGCGAGGTCGGGCTCGAGGTCCACCCGGGTGAGGTCGTCGCCGTCGTCGGCGAATCGGGCTCGGGAAAATCGGTGACCTCGCTCTCGGTGCTCGGCCTTCTGGCCTCCAACGCGCGGGCGAACGGCAGCATCCGGTGGCGCGGACGCGACCTGCTGGGCTCCAAGGAGAGCGAGCTGCGTTCGCTGCGCGGCGAGGAGATCGCGATGATCTTCCAGGAGCCGATGACCGCGCTGAACCCGGTGCACACCGTCGGCGCACAGATCATCGAAACGCTGAGACTGCACCGGCCGCTGTCGAAGGCCGAGGCCCGCAAGCGGGCGATCGAGCTGCTCGGCATGGTCGGCATCCCCTCCCCCGAGACTCGTGTCGACCACTATCCCCACCAGCTCTCAGGCGGACAGCGCCAGCGCGCCATGATCGCCATGGCGATCTCGTGCGAGCCGAAGCTGCTGATCGCCGATGAGCCGACCACCGCGCTCGACGTGACCGTGCAGGCCGAGATCCTCGAGCTCCTTCGCTCACTGCGCGAGCGGCTCGACATGGCGATCCTGCTCATCACGCACGACATGGGGGTCGTCGCCGACCTCGCCGATCGGGTCGTGGTCATGCGCAACGGCGAAGTGGTCGAAGAGGCCGAGGTGCACCGACTGTTCGAAGCGCCCCAGCACGAGTACACGCGGGCGCTGCTCGCGGCGGTTCCCCACCTGGGCCAGACCCTGCAGACGAACGAGCGCGACGCCTCTCCGGATGCCGGCGCCGAATCCCGCGATGCGGCGACCGAGCCGGCGCTCGTGCTCGAGAACATCGTGGTCGAGTATCCGGGGTCACGCGGCAAGGAACCGTTCCGAGCGATCGATGACGTGTCGCTCACGGTCGCCGCCGGCGAAGTGGTGGGACTCGTCGGCGAGTCGGGGTCGGGCAAGTCGACGCTCGGCAATTGCGCCGTCGGGCTGGTGCCGGCGGCATCCGGCAGGATCCTGCTGCACGGCACGGATGTGACCGCGCTCTCGCCCGCGAAGTTCCGGCCGCTGCGCCGCGATATCGCCATGGTGTTCCAGGATCCGGGCTCCTCGCTCGACCCGCGGCGCTCGATCGGCGACAGTATCGCCGAACCCATGCGGGTGCACCGCACCGCTCGCGGTGCCGAACTGGAACGACGGGTCGCGCAACTGCTCGATCGCGTGCGCATCCCCGCGGCTTGGCGCAACCGCTACCCGCACGAGCTGTCGGGCGGCCAGCGCCAGCGGATCGGCATCGCGCGAGCCCTCGCGCTCAAGCCGAAGCTCCTGGTGGCCGATGAGCCGACCTCCGCGCTCGATGTCTCGGTGCAGGCTTCGGTGCTCGACCTCATCCGTGAGCTGCAGAGCGAACTGCGCTTCTCGTGCCTGTTCATCACGCACGACCTCGCGGTGGTGGAACTGCTCGCGGACCGCATCGCCGTCATGCGCAGCGGTCGACTCGTCGAGCTCGGAACGACGCAGGAGATCCTGCGCGCCCCCGAAGAGGAATACACTCGTCGCCTGATCGCATCTGCCCCGGTACCCGACCCGGTCGAGCAGCGAATGCGCCGAGAAAGGCTGGTGCTCGCACCGTGACCGATTCCCGCACCCTGTTCGTGCGGATCCGCGCTGCGGTGCCCTCGCTGCGCCCATCCGAACGGCGTATCGCCGAGTTCGTTCTCGAGCATCCCGAGCAGGCCGCGTCGCTCTCGATCACCGATCTCGCGGAGGCGTGCTCGACGTCGACGACGACCGTCGTGCGCTTCACGAAGAGGCTCGGGTACGACCACTACCGCGAGCTGCGCATCGACCTCACGCGTGAATCGACTCGCGAGACCCTCGAGCGCAATGCGCCGCCCGAGATGTCCAGCGACATCAACCGCACCGACACGCTGCCCGACATCATCGCGAAAGTGGCGATGAACGAGACGCTCTCAATCGGCGACACCGCGCAGGCGATCGATGTCGTAGCGCTCGAAACCGCCATCAGTGCGTTGGCCGGCGCCTCGCGCATCGATATCGTCGGCGTGGGCGCGAGCGCGTTCGTGGCCGCCGACCTGCAGCAGAAGCTCATCCGGATCGGCTTCGCGGCGTTCGCCTGGCGCGATGCGCACTCCGCGTGGACCGCGGCCTCACTGCTGGATGACAAGGCCGTCTGCATCGCCATCTCGCACTCGGGAACCACGATCGACACTGTGAATGCACTCCGCATCGCAAAGGAGTCCGGCGCGACCACCATCGCCATCACGAACTTCGGCGGGTCGACGCTCGGCGAGGAGGCCGACATCCTGCTGACGACAGCCGCTCGCGAGACGCAGTTCCGCTCGGGAGCGCTCGGCAGCCGCATCGCGCAACTCATGGTGGTCGACTGCCTCTTCATCGGCGTCGCCCAGCGCGCGTACGACGAGTCGCTCTCGGCTCTGCACCGCACCTACCGCGCGGTGCAGAGCCGCAAGCTCGACGCCTGAGCACCAAGGGCCTCTCAGCGGCCGGAACCTCCATGCCGTGGTGCATCGAGAATCGCTCGCAGCATCACCGCGAGCTCCCCAGCGCTTCCGGCGACCGCCTCGGCCCCGGCCTCGGTGAACCCGCCGGCGCCCTGATGGTCGACCGCCCACACCCGGCATCCGGCAGCGACCGCCGCCGTGACGCCCACAACGGTGTCTTCGATCGCCAGCACGCGGTCGGCAGGATGCCTGAGCAGTGACACCGCACGCCGATACACCTCGGGGTGAGGCTTGCCGTGCGTGCAGTCCGCACCCGTGATGATGCCGGCGAACGTGTGAGCGAGCGGGCCGAGCAGCGCATCGACCACATGCGGCGGCGCACTCGTCGCCACCGCCAACGGCAGCGCCGCGGAGAGGTCGTCGAGCACTGGACGCAATTGCGGGAAGACGAGGTCGGCGCCTCTGCTGCGCTCGAGGAAGCGCTCGTGCAGTCCGGCGACGATCGCGTCGATCTCGGCCGGGGGCAGACGGTGCCCCAGCACTTCGCCCAGCACATCTCGCGAGCGCCGCCCCGTCGCCCCTGGCGCGAAGGCGCGCAGCTCATCCCACGGCGCATCGCGCACGAAGTCGAGCCACACGCCACGGTGCACCGACGGGGTGTCGACGAGCACGCCGTCCATGTCGAACACGATCGCGTCGATCGCCTCGAGCCCCGCCACCTCCGCGAGCCCGCCCCCGTGCATCTCCTCCTCGTGCACGGCAGAGACGGGAAGCAGTCCCTGTCCCTCATCCGCACGCTCACGCATCGCGACTCCCGACACCGTGTCGCCTCACGCCTCGGCAGGCACGGCGCCGGCAGAGCGCACGAGCTCGCCGTATACGGCCGTGTAGTCGGCATCCGGATCGTGCTTCGCCGCGCGCGCGAACAACCCGGCGAGCGCGGGCGCTACGGCCAGCCCCGCCTCGGCCTGCTCATTGAGCGCCGACAGCAGCGCGAGGTCCTTCGCCGCCAGACGCAGGGCGAAGCCCGCCTCCTCGGGCGGCTGGAGCATGGTGCGGCCGATATCGGCCAGCCCGACGCCTCGGCCGCCGGTCGCGCCGAGCGCCTCGAGGAACACCTCCTGGTCGACCCCGAGGCGGTGCAGCAGCGTCATCGCCTCGGCCATGGCTGCGACCTGTGCCGTGAACAATTCATTCGCCGCGAGCTTCGCCGCGTGTCCCGAGCCGGTCTCACCGAGGAAGAAGCAGCGCTTGCTCACGAGTTCGGCGACCTCGGCAAGGTCGCTGCCTCGGGGGCAGCCGAGCAGCAGGAGCAGCGAGCCGGTGCGTGCCAGGGGCGGGTTGCCGAGCACACCGGCATCCGCGTAGTCGATTCCGGATGCCGCGAGCTCGGCGGCGACGCTTCTGCTCACGGTCGGGTCGCTCGTCGTGAAATCGAGGACGCCGCGCACAGTAGCGTCAGCGGCGAGGATCGCGTCGACGGCCTGGCGCACTTCGGCGGGTCCGGGCAGGAACAGGAACACCCAGTCGGCGGCGGTGCACAGCTCCGAGATGGATGCCGCAACGGGACGCCCGGCATCCCGAGCTCGCGCGCGCGTCGACTCGAGCGCGTCGTACTCGGTGGTGTCGCGCCCGCTCTCGAACAGGAAGCGGGCGACGCCGCCGCCCATCGCGCCGAGGCCTACGACGCCGATACGCCCGGCGATCATGCGAACTCACCAGCCTCGGCCATCTCCCCGATCTGCTCGGCGATGGCGTCGAGCGCGCCGAGCCACTCGGCCTCGTCGATCACGAGCGGCGGCATGAGAAGCAGGGTCGAGGTGTACGCGGACGGCTCGGCGAAGATGCCGCGCTGCAGCAGCCGGCGAGTGAGAGTCTCCATCGGTGGCCGCGGCAGCGGATCGCCCGCCGCGTCGGTGAACTCGATGCCGAGTTCGAGCCCGATACCGCGCACGGCCGCAACGTTCGAGTGCGCGTCGACGAGGGGTCGCAGGCGCTCCAGCGCCAGCTCACCGAGGCGACGAGCTCGCTCTGCGAGCTGCTCGTCCTCCAGCACGTCGAGCGAGGCAGTGGCGGCGGCGCAGGCGAGCGGCACCCAGCCGAAGGTCGACGAGAACCCGGGGCCCGACACGGCGTCGGCGAGTTCGCTCCGCATGAGCGCTCCGGCCATGGGAACGGCTCCTGAGGTGAGCGCTTTGGCGACGACCACGATGTCCGGTTGCAGCCCCCAGTGCTCGAACCCGAAGGTGTGGCCCATGCGGCCGAAGCCGGTACCGACCTCGTCGATGATCAGCAGCGCCCCAGCCTCGCGCGCCGCCGCTTGCACGGCCTGGTAGAACTCGCGATCACCGTGGATCACTCCGGGGTTGGTGAAGGCAGGTTCGAGCAGGATCGCCGCGGGCGGCGGGCCGCTGAGCAGCGTCTCGCGCACCAGGGCAGCGTAGTCGCGGCCGTTCGCGCGCAGCATGTCGGGAATCGGCGCGTGCCGGTGGAACTGGGAGGTCGGCACATCGACCCCCTGCACCTGGGGCACACCGCCCGCCTGCAGCGCGCCGAGCGTGCCGCCGTGATAGGCCTCGGTGAACCCGACGGTCGCCTGCCGGCCGGTGGCGCGACGAGCGACCTTGAGCGCCGCTTCGACGGCCTCGCTGCCGGTCGCGCCGCTCAGGGCCTTGAACTCGCCGCCGATGCCGGACGCGGTCGCGAGCATGCCGCTGAGGCGTTCGGCGACGCGCGAGCGGCCGTCGTGCGTGCACCACGGCGGCGCGAACGCCAGCTCCTTCGCCTGTTCCACGACCGCGGCGACGATGCGGGGGTGATTCCAGCCCGCATTCGCGACGTTCCAGCCAGAGGTCAGGTCGAGCACACGCCGGCCGTCCTCATCGATCAGGTGCGCGCCCTCTCCGCTTCGCACGGCAAGAGGGATGCGGGTGGTCGGTCTCGCGACGAAACGGCGGTCGCGATCTGCGAGCCGTCGTGAGATTCCGTCGAGCGCGTGGACATCGTCGAGCACGGTGGTCATCGTGCACCTTTCTCATCTGTGACTGGTCGGTCAGTGGTCGTTCGATTGAGGTCTTGGGTCGCGTTGCGCTGCACGTGGGTCGCGAGTCGGCCGTCGGAGCCGGTCGCGGCTACGACCGCGAGCGCGGCGAGCGAGACGAGACCGGCGCAGCCGAGCGACCAGGCCGCAGCGCCGGCACCGGCCGCATCGATGAGCGCCCCGATGACGGGCCCGCCGAGCGTTGCGCTCAAGGCTTTGGCGAGCGATGCCGCCGTCGCCTGGCGGAGCGCCGCCACCGCCTCTGACGAGAGCGAGGCGACCATGGTCACTTGCGCGCTCGCCCAGAACGCGACGGCGAGGGCGTAGACGGCGATGCCTGCGCCGCGCATCAGCGGCTCGGAGGAGACGATGATCAGCATCCAGGCGGCGACGAGGGCCGTGAGTGACGCCGCATACGCACCGATCGGCATGAGCCGACTGCGCAGCGCGTGAACGATGAGGAAGGCGGGCACCTCGAAGACGGCGAGCGCCATCAAGGTGACGAACGGCATCGATGGCAGCACGAGCCCGAGCTCAGCGGCGGCCGTCGACGAGAACAGCGTCAGCACGAACGCCGAGACCGGCACAGGCAACCCGATGATGACGAACATCACGATGCGCCCGCCGGGCGGCACTGTTGCGCGGCGCGCAGCTGTGGTGGCGGCGGTGCCGGAGAGCGCGAGCGCGGCGAAGCAGGCGGCGGCTACGGCGAACGCTGCCGCGGGCGCCGTCATGCCGAAGGCGATCGTCGCCATGGCGAGGCCGGCGATCCAGCCGATCGAACCGAAGGCTCGGATGCCGGAGTAACCCGCGAGACGTCGAGCCCGCTGGAGCCGCGCCGACAGCAAGGGCTCCACTCCACCGGCCGAGAAGCCGAAGACGACCAGGACGCTCGCGAAGAGCAGCGGAACCACGTGTTCCACGGGACTCGATGCGGTCGCGGCGGGTGCCGTTGCGATGACGGCCAGCGCGGCGCAAGCGCCCGCGGCGAGGAATCCCGCGACGCGCATCCCCAGCCCGGGGGCCCGATCGTCCATGCGGCCCCATAGGGGCGCACCCGCGACTCCCGCGAGCGTCGATGCGGCGAGGGCCGTGCCCGCGAGCGGCGCAGACGTTCCCCATACGAGCATCAGATGAGCGCTGCCGGGTACCGCGATCGCCATGCCGGCGAAGAGGGCCGCGAAGCTGGCCCGATGCCCATGGTCGCCGACCGCCGGGCCCTTGATGTCTCGTGACGGCACGAGATCGGAGGTCGGCGAACCCGGCACAGCCCGCTCCTGCGCGTCGCGGGACACCGGCTCCGGTTCGTGCGACTCAGTAGGCGCGTTCACGGGTGATCTTCGTCAATTGCAGGCCCGACTCGTCGCAGAGGTAGTCGTAGCCGACGGATTGGTACTCGGCATCCGGGTCGACGGTCTGGTAGCGCTCCATGCGTGCGCGGCGGTCATCGGCATGCAGCATCTTCAGGTGGTAGAGGTCGAAGTCGACCTTCTGGATGCGGTCGGTGCCGTGGCACTGCATCGGATACCACTCGCCGTGCCACTGCGCGGGGTCGAACTCGTGGTCGTCGCCGAGATTCCGGAACACGGCCGCCTTGCGCTTGAGACCCCAGAGTCCGTCGCTGCGGTAATGATCGGGCTCATCCCACACCTCGCGCAGGGCGAAGTCGAGCACGTCGATGCCGTCCCGGTCGGCGTCGGCGAGCAGTTGCGGCATCCGCTCCCAGAGTCGTCGTTCAGGCCGCTCGTCGGCGTCGAAGGCGATGAACCACTCGCCCTCGAGCTCCTGGCCCGCTCGCACCAGGCGCTCGCGATTGAGGGGCTCGTTCCAGCCGAGCTTCTCGGCCGGGCCGACGGTGAGCAAGCGCGTGACGCACGGCGCTGCCCGCAGCAGCTCTCGTGAGGCGTCGGTGCTGCCGTCGTCGAGCGCCACCACGGCGTCGACCTGCGAGCCGACGCGGTCGAACCAACCGGCGAGGTAGCGAGCGTCGTTGAAGACGGGCAGGAGCGCGACGAGGCGCGGCGTCATACGAAGGTGGGGTCGCTGAGCGGTGTACGACGAGCGGATGCCGCTTCGACCGCCACGAGCCTGGTTCCCGCCTGCGTGCTCACCCGGTGCGCCTCCCCTGCGCTGATGAGCGCCACATCGCCGCTGCGGAGCGTGGTGGGGCCGTCGACCGTGTCGACAGTGCAGGCGCCCTCGATCACCACGAGCAGTTCGTCGCTGTCCTGCGAGTGCCAGGCTCCATCGAGCTCCCCGCCCCCGCTGTGGATGACGGTGCCGGTGTTGAGATGCCCGATGAGCGCGTTCGTCCACGCGGGAAGCGCAGTGGGCGGCGACTGCGCGATGCTTTCGCCGACATTGAGAATCGTGGCCATGAAGTTCCCCCTCGAACTGTGACTGGACCCCGCTGTTGGAACGTTGCCGGAAGCGACTTCCGTGACCGTTGCCGAAGACCCTAGGTATTTTTTGTACCAGCAGAAACCCTAGCAGGGCAATGATTCACCATCGAGGCCTCGGCCGCCCCTTCGAGCCAATACCCTTGAGGGGTGACCTCGACTGCCCCTCACGCGGCCGCCGCCGCAGCGCCTTGGCCCAATCACTGGATCCTCACTCTCGTCTGCGACGACCAGCCGGGAATCGTCCACGCCATCAGCGGGGCCATCGTGCAGGCCGAGGGCAACATCACGGAGTCGCAGCAGTTCTCCAGTGAAGACACCGGGCGCTTCTTCATGCGCTTGCAGGTGGAGTCTTCGACCGACCGCGAGCACTTCGAACAGGCGCTTCGGCCGGTGACGGAGCGCTACGACATGACTTGGGCACTCGACGTCGTCGGGCGTCCACTCCGCACGCTCGTGCTGGTCTCCAAGGCGGGGCACTGCCTCAACGACCTGCTCTTCCGACAGCGTGCCGGCCAACTGCCGGTCGAAATCCCGCTCGTCATGAGCAACCATCCAGACCTCGGCGAGCTCGCGGCGTTCTACGGAGTGCCGTTCGAATCGGCGCCAGTGACCGATGCCTCACAGAAGGCCGCGTTCGAGCGACGCATCCTCGAGGTCGCCGACCAGCACGACATCGAGCTCGTCGTGCTGGCCCGCTACATGCAGATCCTCTCCCCGGAGCTGTGCGATGCGCTCGAGGGCCGCGCCATCAACATCCACCACTCGTTCCTGCCCGGCTTCAAGGGCGCGAACCCGTACCGGCAGGCCCACGCCCGCGGCGTGAAGCTCATCGGCGCGACCGCCCACTTCGTGACCAGCGACCTCGACGAGGGCCCGATCATCGAGCAGAACGTCGTGAGGGTCGACCACTCGCAGAGTCCCGCCGAACTCATCTCGATCGGGCAGGACGAAGAGAGCCGCACGCTGACGCAGGCGGTGCGCTGGTTCGCCGAGCACCGCGTGCTGCTCGACCGCCACCGCACCATCATCTTCAAGTAGCGCGTCTACGACTGGCGCGCCACGGCCGAGCTGTGAGCGGCGGATGCCGGAGGCCGAGCCCCCGGCATCCGCCCTCGCTCAGGTCTGCGAGGTGGTCCCCGTCAGCGTCGGCACGGCGCCGGTGGGCGCGCCCGCGCCCGTGTCGGCTTCTTCACCGCCGCGGAACTGCGACATGTAGAGGTCGTAGTACGCACCGCGGCGCTCCAGCAGCGTCTCGTGGTCACCCTGCTCGACGATGCGACCCTGCTGCATCACCAGGATCGTGTCGGCGTCGCGGATCGTCGACAAGCGGTGGGCGATCACGAACGAGGTGCGATCGGTGCGCAGCGCGGCCATGGCGTGCTGCACGAGCAGTTCCGTACGGGTGTCGACCGAGGAGGTGGCCTCGTCGAGGATCAGCAGCGACGGATTCGCGAGGAATGCGCGCGCGATCGTGATGAGCTGGCGCTCGCCGGCCGACACGCTGCCTCCCTCGGCGTCGATGATCGTGTCGTACCCCTCGGGCAGCTGCCGCACGAAGCGGTCGACCATGGTGGCCTCTGCCGCTTCGACGACTTCCTCATCGGTCGCGTCGAGGCGGCCGTAGCGGATGTTCTCGCGGATCGTGCCGCCGAAGAGCCAGGCGTCCTGCAGCACCATGCCGATGCGCGAGCGCAGGTCATGCCGCGAGAGGTCGGTGATGTCGACGCCGTCGAGCAGGATCCGCCCGCCGGTGAGCTCGTAGAAGCGCATGACGAGGTTGACCAGGGTCGTCTTGCCGGCCCCGGTCGGCCCGACGATCGCGATGGTGTGCCCCGGCTCCGCCGAGAACGAGAGGTCTTCGATGAGCGGATGCTCGGGGTCGTACGAGAACGTCACGTGCTGGAACTCGACGCGGCCGTCGGTGCGGGCGGGCAGCGTCGCGGTGGCGGTCTCGGGCTGCTGCTCATCGGCATCCAGCAGCTCGAAGGTGCGCTCGGCCGAGGCGACACCCGACTGCAGCATGTTCGCCATGCCCGCCATCTGACCGATCGGCTGCGAGAACTCGCGCGAGTACTGGATGAACGCGGTCGCGTCGCCGAGCGTCATCTGCCCCGAGGCCACCCGCAGCCCGCCGACCACGGCGATCAGCACATACGACAGGTAGGAGACGAAGGTCATCGACGGCATGATCATGCCCGACACGAACTGGGCCCCGAACGACGCCTTGAAGAGCGACTCGTTGCGGCGGTCGAACTCCTCGAGCATCTCGCGGTCACGGCCGAAGGCGCGAACGATGTCCTGCCCGGAGAACGATTCCTCGATATGACCGTTGAGCGCTCCCGTGTTCTTCCATTGCGCGGTGAACAGCTTCTGCGAGCGCACCCCGATCACACCGGCGATGATGCCGGAGAGCGGTAGGGCGATCAGCGCGATCAGCGCCAATTGCCACGAGACGATGAACATCATCGCGGCGATGCCGACGACCATGAGCACCGATTGCACGAGCTGCGAGAACGCCTGCTGCAGCGCGGCCTGGATGTTGTCGACGTCATTCGTCACGCGCGACATGAGGTCGCCGCGCTGTCGGGTGTCGAAGTAGCTCAGCGGCAGCCGGTTCAGCTTCTCCTCGATGTCCTGCCGCAAGCCGTAGACGGCGCGCATCACGAGTCCGTTGAGCAGGTAGCCCTGCAACCACATGAGCACCGACGCGACCGTGTACATGCCGAGCACGACGATGATGAGCCGGCCGAGTACCGCGAAATCGATGCCCTCGCCGGGCACGACCGATGTGCCCTGCAGCATGTCGGCGAACTGGCCGTTGCCGTTCGCGCGCGCCTGCTCGATGACCTGGTCGAGAGTCAGGCCGGCGGGCAGTTGAGCTCCGATGATGCCGTTGAAGATGGTGTCCATCGCCATGCCGAGGATCTTCGGCGCGATGACCGTGAGCACCACGGAGATCGCGACCAGCGCGACCACGACCAGCATCGCCGCGCGCTCGGCGCGCAGCAGGCCGAACAGACGCTTCGCCGAGGGCCAGAAGTGCTTCGGCTTCTTCGGCGGAGTGCCGCCGAACATGTCGCCGTCGGCCTCGGTCGGCACGAACTCCTCCGCGAACTCCTCACCGGCACCGTCGGATGCCGCATCCTTCTCGGTCTCGTCGATCACCGTCTCGCCGCCCACGCTTGAGCGACGGCCGCCGTTGCGCATGCGCCTGGCCATGTCACACCACCTCCGCGCTCAGCTGCGACTCGACAATCTCCTGGTACGTCGGGTTGTCGGCGAGCAGTTCCTCGTGAGTGCCTGAGCCGACGATGACGCCGCCGTCGAGCACGATGATTCGGTCGGCATCGACGATCGTCGAGACCCGCTGCGCCACCACGATCAGTGCGGCCTCGCCGGTCACACGACCGAGCGCTTCACGCAGACGCGCGTCGGTGGTCACGTCGAGGGCCGAGAACGAGTCGTCGAACAGGTAGACCTTGGGCTTCGCGAGCAGGGCACGAGCGATCGACAGCCGCTGGCGCTGGCCGCCGGAGACGTTCGAGCCGCCCTGGGCGATCGGCGAGTCGAGCCCCTTCGGCATATCGCGCACGAAGTCCTCGGCCTGCGCCACGTGCAGCGCCTCCCAGAGGTCGTCATCCGAGGCGTGCTCATCGCCCACGCGCAGATTCGACGCCACCGTGCCCGAGAAGAGATACGGCTTCTGAGGCACCAGGGCCACCGTGTCGGCCAGTTGCCTGCGGGTGAGCTCGGCGACGGGCACGCCACCGATGGTCACCTCGCCCTGCTGGGGATCGTAGAGGCGGGGCACGAGCGCGACCAGCGTGGTCTTGCCCGCGCCGGTCGAACCGATGATGGCCGTGGTGCGGCCGGGTTCCGCCACGAAGCTGACGTCATCGAGCACGGGGCGTTCGGCGCCCGGGTAGCCGAAGGTGACGTTGCGGAACTCGACCCGTCCCTCGGTGGGGCTCGGCACCCGTTCCGTCTCAGGAACGACCTGGTGCGTCTCGGTACGCAGCACCTCGTCGATCCGCTCGGCGCAGACGACGGCGCGCGGAATCATCATCACCATGAAGACGCCCATCATGACCGCCATCAGGATCTGCAGCAGGTACTGCAGGAACGCGGTCAGGGCGCCAACCTGCATCTCGCCGGCATCCACCCGCTCGCCGCCGAACCACAGCACCGCTGCGGTGGCGAGGTGCAGGATCATCATGATCGCCGGGAACATCAGCACGAACAGGTTGCCGACTTTCACCGACACATCGGTGATCGCCTTGTTCGCACGGCGGTAGCGATCCGACTCGAACGGCTCTCGCACGAACGCCCGCACGACGCGGATGCCGGTGATCTGCTCGCGCAGCACGCCGTTGATGCCGTCGATGCGGTCTTGCATGAGCCGGAACAGCGGCATCAAGAAGTAGACGAGCACGCCGACCACGAGGGCGAGCGTCGGCACCGACACCCACACGAGCCACGACAGGCCGAGGTCTTCGCGCAGCGCCATGATGATGCCGCCGATGCACATGATCGGGGTCGACACCATGAAGTTGAGCGTCATCAGCACCAGCATCTGCACCTGTTGCACATCATTCGTGCCACGGGTGATCAGCGTTGCGGCGCCGAACCGGTTCACTTCGAGCGCGCTGAGGGAATCGACCTTTCGGTACACCCAACGGCGAAGGTCGCGCCCGACAGCCATGGCCGTGCGAGCGCCGAAGTAGATGGCGGTGATCGCTGCGGCGGCCTGCACGAGACACACGGTGAGCATCAGCATCCCCGTGTTCCAGATGAACTCGAGGTCGCCGGAAGCGATGCCCTTGTCGATGATCTGAGCGTTCAAGCTGGGCAGATAGAGCGCGGCGATCGTCGCGATGAGTTGAAGGACCACGACCGCTGCGATCCACGCGGCGTACGGGCGCGCGGCACGCAAGGTCAACGAGAGCAGTGCCAAGAGTGTTCCTCGAGAGTGAGCGCGAGAGCGCAGCGCTGGTGATGGGGTGTGCGGGGACCGCGCATTGGAGGCCGCGCGGCCGTGCGGCCCAATAACACTACTGCGGAACCGAGCGCAAGGCTCGGATTCCGAGCGCGCTCACACTGATCTCTCTACTCTCGTAGCAAGCGCTCCCCAGACGCTGTGGAGGTTGGTCTCCGGTGCCGCAACCGCTCACTTCGCAACGGCCCGAATGGCATGCGCTCGACGCCGAGCGCGTGCGGGAACTGCTGCGCACGCCCGATAGCGGTTTGACAGCGGTGGAGGCCGAAGAACGACTCAGCGACTACGGGGCGAACGCGCTGCCGGTCGCCCCGCCGACCCCATGGTGGCGCGTGCTGGCTCGACAGTTCGTCAGCCCTCTCATCGCCATCCTGGCGATCGCCGCAGCCATCACCGCCGCTCAGCAGCACTGGGTCGATACCGCGGCGATCGGGATGGTGCTCGCCCTGAATGCCGCGCTCGGCTTCGCGCAGGAGCGGAAGGCGGAGCACGACGTACGCGCTCTTCAATCGCTGGCGAGCACCAATGCGCTGGTGCTCCGCGATGGGGTCGAGCACGTCATCGAGTCGGCGGCGCTCGTGCCTGGGGACCTCGTGAAGCTCGAGAGCGGCGCTCAGGTGCCCGCCGATCTCAGACTGATCGGGGTCAACGGCCTGAGCATCGATGAATCGATGCTCACCGGTGAGTCCATCGCAGCCGTCAAAGGGGCCGACCCGGTAGCCGCCGATGCGGCGACGGGCGACCGCCTCAGCCTGGCGTTCAGCGGGACGTTCGTCACCTCGGGCCGCGGCACCGGGATCGTGGTGGCGACTGGCGCCGAGACGCAATTGGGCGCGATCAGCGGCCTCGTCGTCGGCCGCGCGAGCAAGACGCCCCTGCAGAAGCTCACTCATGCACTGGAGCGCCGTATCGGACTGATCGTGCTCGCCACGATCGTCTTCGTGTTCGGCGTCGGGTTGTTGAGCGGATACGCCGTCGACGAGATGTTCCGCACTGCGGTGGCGCTGGCCGTCGCGACGATTCCGGAGTCGCTGCCCATCATCCTCACGGTCGCGATGAGCGTCGGGGTCTCCCGGATGGCGAGACGCGGGGCCATCGTGCGCACTCTTCCCTCGGTCGAGACGCTGGGGTCGACCACGGTCATCGCGTCTGACAAGACTGGCACGCTCACCGAGAATCGATTGACGGTGGAGCAGCTCTGGACCGCGCACGGCTTCGAGTCGCCCACGGGGCCGCTCAGCGACCTCGCGCTGCAGACTCTGCGTGGCGGCGCGCTCACGAACGAAGCCCAGCGCGGTCACGACGGAACGCTCCACGGGGATGCTGTCGACGTGGCCATGGCGGAGGCGGCGCTCGCCACGGGCGCCGTTCATGAGACCGAGCGCGCGGCCGATCCTGTCGCTCACACTCCATACGAACCGCAATTGCGCTACTCCCAGACGGTGCGACGACGAGCCGACGGCCGATCCGTGCTCTACGTCAAGGGGTCGCCTGAGACCCTGGCAGCGATGAGCACATCGCTCTGGGGCGAGGAAGAGGGGTACTCGCCCGGCAGGGTGCTCGAGGCGAACGAGACGATGGCGCAGGAGGGGTTGCGCGTCATTGCGGTGGGGTTCCGGGTTCTGGAGCCTCATGAGGACGCGACGGCCGCGCTCGCCGACCCTGCCGGGCTGACCTTGCTCGGCATGGAGGGCATGGCCGACCCTCCTCGGCCGGATGTCGCAGCCGCCATCGCCGACTGCCGTCGTGCGGGCGTCGCTGTGAAGATGATCACCGGGGATCATCCGATCACGGCAGAGGCCATCGCCCGGCGCCTGGGCATCGAGACATCCAGCCCGCCCCTCACCGGCGCCGAGATCGCCATGCTCAGCGATGACGAACTCGCTGCTCGCTTGACGAAGACCAATGTCGCAGCGCGCGTCTCGCCGCAAGACAAACTGCGCATCGTGCGCGTCCTCGAGGACGGCCCGGACACCGTGGCCGTGACCGGCGACGGCGTGAACGATGCGCCCGCCCTCAGGGCCGCGGCGATCGGGGTCTCCATGGGGCGGTCGGGCACCGACGTGGCCCGGGAGGCATCCGATCTCGTGCTCACCGACGACAACTTCACCACGATCGTGCACGCCATCGAGCAGGGTCGGGTCACGTTCGCAGCGATCCGAAAGGCCACGTTCTTCCTGCTGTCGAACGCCGTGGCCGGTGTCATCGCGCTCTCCATCAACTTGATCCTCGATCAACCGCTGATCTTCCTGCCGGTGCAGATCCTCTGGATCAATCTCGTCACCTGCGGCATCCAGGACATCGCGCTCGCGCTCGAACCCGCGGAGGGCCGCGAGTTGCATCGGCCACCCCGTTCGCGAACCGAGGGCGTGCTCTCGCGAACGCTGTGGATCCGCACCTTCGTCACGGGAGTGTGGATGGGCGCCTTCGTCGTGCTCGTGTACGGGTGGGCACTGCACCAGGGCTACGACGACCAGCGAGCTCGAAGCCTCGCGATGGTGACGTTCGTGCTCTTCAACTTCTTTCAAGTCGGCAGCGCCCGCGCGGAATACAAGTCGTTGTTCGCGCTCAGCCCCTTCCGCAACAAGGTGCTGCTCGCAACGGCGGTGGGGGCCGTCGTGCTGCTCTGGGCAGTGATGAGCTGGCCCGTCTCAGCAGAGCTGCTCGGGCTCACTCAGCTGTCGTGGGCCGAATGGCTCGGTGCTGGAGCGGTCGCATCGACTGTGCTGATCATCGTCGAGCTTGAGAAGCTCGCGCGCCACGTGCGCGGCGCATCCCGCTAGCGCTCGAGTGCCCGGTCGATGCCCTGCCTGACCTGGTCTCGCGTCCTCTCCGGCGCCGCGCCGTGGCGCAAACCCTCGAGCCGGCGATCGCGACCCGGAGCGAGGGCCCGAAGAGCGGCGACGATGGTCACCAGGTCGATGACCTCTTGCAGCGTGGCGCCGACGATCGCGGGCAGCAGCCCGAAGGCTGCCACGACCATCAGCACGACGCTCAATGCGATCCCGATCCAGATGCTCTGCAGCGCGATCGCTACCGTGCGGTGCCCGATGGCCACGGCGGTCGCAACACGGCTGAGGTCGTCGATGAGCACGACCACGTCTGCCGATTCGCTCGCCGCCGTCGAGCCGCGGGCACCCATGGCGATTCCGACATCCGAGACGGCGAGCACGGGTGCGTCGTTCACCCCGTCGCCGACCATGACCACGGGTTTCGGTGTCGCCTCCCTGACAATGCGCACCTTGTCCTCGGGCAGCAGGTCGGCTGCTACCTCGGTGATGCCGATCTGGGCGGCGATCTGCTTGGCGGTCGCCTCGGTGTCGCCGGTCAGCATGAGCGTTTCGGTCACGCCGAACCGGCTGAGCACATCGAGCGTGTCGTGCGCCTCGTCGCGGAGGCGGTCGCGCAGCACGACCGCGCCCGCGTAGCGGCCATCGACGCCGACGTAGACGGCGAGTTCACCGGCGCCGAGTTCGACCCGGTCAAACCCGCCGGTGTTCTCGGCCACGAACCGCGGCTTTCCGATCACCACTCGACGACCGTCGAGCACGGCGGCCACGCCGTTGGTCGCGACCTCGCTCGCGGACTCCGCCGCGATCAGGGTGAGACCGCGCTCGTTCGCCGCGCGCATGAGCGACTCGGCGAGCACGTGCGACGAGTACTGTTCGGCCGAGGCGACAAGCCGGAGGAGCTCCGCGTCACCGAGCCCTGTGCCGGGCGCCGGCCGGATCGAGACCACTTCGGGCCGCCCGTGAGTGAGGGTCCCGGTCTTATCGAATGCGACGGTTCGAGCCCTGGCGAGTCGCTCCAACGTGCCCGCGTTCTTGACGACGACGCCCGCCTTCGCCGAGCGGCTCATCCCCGCCATGAACGCCACCGGTGCGGCGATGAGGAGTGGGCACGGAGTCGCGACGACGAGCACTTCGGCGAATCGCACCGGGTCGCCCGAGACCAGCCAGGCGACACCGGCGATCGCGTACGCGACCAGCGTGAACGGGAGCGCGTACCGGTCGGCGAGCCGCACGATCGGAGCCTTGCTCTCGGATGCCTCGCGCACCAGGTCGATGATCCGCTGGTACTGGCTGTCGGCCGCAGAGGCGGCGGCGCGCACTCGAATCGCCGAAGAACCGTTGACCGAGCCGCTCAGCAGCAGTTCGCCCTGGCGTCGCTCCACCGGCAGGCTCTCCCCCGTCAGCGACGACTCATCGACGGTCGCCTCGGCGCTGACCAACTCGCAGTCGACCGGAACGATCTCGGAGGGCCGGATCAGCAACTCGTCGTCGGGTTCGACATCGCCGACGAGGATGTCGCGAACGCGCGTCTCGTCTCCGTCGACGATCAGATGCGCCTGCTGCGGCACTCGCTCGAGCAGGGCGTTGAGCTCTCGCTTCGCCCTGCCAGCGGCGTAGTCTTCGAGCGCCTCGCCGCCCGAGAGCATCAAAACGATGACGAGGCTCGCCCAGTACTCGCCCACGGCCACGGTCGCGATGATCGCGGTCACGGCCAAGAGGTCGAGCCCGATCTGGCCCGAGAGCAGCGAGCGGACCATGCTCCAGCCCTCGCGGGCGGCAATGGCGAGGGTGTAGATGCTGACGATCCAGGGCACAGCGGCGGCAGCATCCGTCTGCGTCAGCACGAGCGACACCGCGCCGATGGCGAGGGTGATCGCCACTACGGGGTAGTGACGCACTGCCTGCCCGAGCCACCGCATGACTCAGTTCTACGCGCACCCGTCGCCGAGTTCCAGCAAGTGCAGGCTTGCCTCAGCGCGCTGGAGCTAAAAGCGCAGCCCCAAGACAAGAACGGCGCCCACCTCGCGAAGGAGGGGGCGCCGTTCTCGGCAGTGCGCGCTCGGCTCAGGCGAGTCGCGCCTTGAGGTTCTCGTCGAGGGTCGCGAGGAACTCCTCGGTGGTCTGCCACTGCTGCTCGGGGCCGACGAGCAGGGCGAGGTCCTTCGTCATCGCACCCGACTCGACGGTCTTGATGACGACGTCTTCGAGGGTCAGGGCGAAGTCGATCAGGGCCTGGTTGCCGTCGAGCTTGCCGCGGTGCTGCAGGCCACGGGTCCAGGCGAAGATCGAGGCGATCGGGTTCGTCGAGGTGGGCTTGCCCTGCTGGTGCTGGCGGTAGTGACGGGTGACGGTGCCGTGCGCGGCCTCCGCCTCGACGACCTTGCCGTCAGGAGTGCTGAGCACAGAGGTCATGAGACCGAGCGAGCCGAAGCCCTGCGCCACCGTGTCGGACTGCACATCGCCGTCGTAGTTCTTGCAGGCCCAGACGTAGCCGCCCTCCCACTTCATGGCCGACGCGACCATGTCGTCGATGAGTCGGTGCTCGTAGGTGAGCCCCTCAGCCTCGAACTGATCCTTGAACTCGGTGTCGTAGATCTCCTGGAAGATGTCTTTGAACCGGCCGTCGTACGCCTTGAGGATCGTGTTCTTCGTCGACAGGTACACCGGGTACTTGCGGCTGAGGCCGTAGTTGAGCGACGCGCGAGCGAAGTCGCGGATCGACGCGTCGAGGTTGTACTGCACCTGCGCGATGCCGTCGCCGGGCGACTGGTACACCTCGAACTTCTGCGGCTCCGAGCCATCCTTCGGAGTGAACTCGACGGTCAGCGTGCCCTCGCCCTGGAAGCGGAAGTCGGTCGCGCGGTACTGGTCGCCGAAGGCGTGGCGCCCGATGATGATGGGCTTGTTCCATCCCGGCACCAGGCGCGGGATGTTCGAAATGATGATCGGCTCGCGGAAGATCACGCCGCCGAGGATGTTGCGGATCGTGCCGTTCGGGCTCTTCCACATCTTCTTGAGGCCGAACTCCTCGACCCGCGCCTCATCGGGGGTGATGGTGGCGCACTTGACGCCCACGCCGTGCTTCTGGATCGCGTGTGCGGCGTCGATGGTCACCTGGTCGTCGGTGGCGTCACGGTGCTCGATGCCGAGGTCGTAGTACTCGAGGTTGAGGTCGAGATACGGGTGGATGAGCGAGTCCTTGATCTTCTGCCAGATGATGCGCGTCATCTCGTCGCCGTCGAGCTCGACGACGGTGCCTTCGACCTTGATCTTTTCCACGGGCAAGTCCTCTCCTTTGACCGCCGACCATGTTACGCGACCCGGTCGGGTATCTCGATATCGAGATATTTTTTCGGGACGTGGCTGCTCCTTCACCTCGAGGACCACAGAGATCCACCGCGAAGATGGGCGGAAGCATTACCCTGTGGCCATGACCGAGCTGCGACTGGAAGAACTGTCGGCGAAGAACATCGTCGCGGCGAACAGCCTCACGCTGCGCCCGGGGCAGGAGCAGTTCATCTCGCCGCCTTCGTACGCGATCGCAGACGCCTACATCAACCCGGTGACCTCCTGGCCGCGCGTGGTGGTCGACGGCGACGACCACGTCGTCGGGTTCATCCGCGGCAATTTCGACCCGGATGCCGAGCAGGAGTACTTCCGCAGTTGCATCTGGCGCATCCACGTCGCGGCCGACCAGCAGGGGCTCGGCGTCGGCAGATTCGCCGTGCTCGCGCTCGCCGACGAGGCGCGTTCGCGGGGCTTCAAGCGGCTCACCGTGATCTGGGAGCCTGGCGACAAGGGACCGGAGCAGTTCTTCAAGAGCGTCGGCTTCAAGGTCATCGGTGAAACCGCATACGGCGAGAACATCGGGGCCCTCGAGCTATAAGTAAGCTGGACGAATGATCGAATCCACGGGTTTCACGATCCGGGTCGTCGAGATCGTCGTCTCGATCCCGGTTGGTCGCGCGCTCGCGATCTCGAAGGTCGCCGACCTCGCTGAGTCCGACGCCGACGCCATTCGCCACGTGCTCAACGCGCACCGCGAAGAAGGCCTGCCGTGGTGGCGCATCACGGGCGACGACGGTTCGCCGCTCTTCGGAGACGAGGCCCCCGGCCGTGCGCTCGAGCGCTACCTGACGGAGCGCACGCCGATCATCCCCTCGAGCTCCGACTTCGGTTTCGCGGTGGATCTTCGCGCCGCCAGCCCGGAACCCACTGTGGTCGACACGATCGAAGCCGTCGCGGCCCCGATCGACCTGGCCGCGCCGGCCGTCCAGCCTGTCTCGGCAGCGGCCGCAGCGCAGAACGCCTCGTTCGCGGCCGGCACGGGTGCCGACGCGGTCGCTGAGGACATCGCGACGGATGCCGCTGCATCCGTCTCATCCCCCGACTCCCCTGCCTCGCCTCCGTCGCCCGAATCGGCGCCGTCGGCGCCGTCCGCGCCCTCGGCCCCGGGTGACGCACCCACGCAGGTCATGACGCTCGACGCCGATGTGGAGTCGGTGCCGAGCGCTCCGCAGGCGGATGTCGCTCCCCCGGTGTCGGCCGCTCAGCAGAGCGCTCAGGATGCCGCGGCGCAGCCCAGGCCCGTGCCTGCTGCAGCCGAGTTCTCGTTCGACGCTCTGCTTCGCGGCGATGACGAACGGAACAACGGCGAGTCGCGCTGATCGGCTCCCTTCTCCGGCCGGCGGTGCGCCGACGGGAGACGCGTTCACGGCTGCCGTGCTCGAGATCGTTGCGGCGATCCCCGCGGGGCGGGTGATGAGCTACGGCGACATCGCCGCTGCGCTTGGATCGAACGCGGCACGTCGCGTCGGACAGATCATGGCCTGGCACGGGGATGGACTCCCCTGGTGGCGCGTGGTTCGCGCATCGGGCGAGCCCCCGGCATGCCACGAGGGTGAGGCTCTTGAGCACTACCTCGCTGAGGGCACCCCGTTGACGCGCCGGGGCGAGCGCCCTCGCATCGACCTCCGTTCGGCGCGCCACCGCCCCTGACTTCGCCGGGGCCACGCGGCGCGAGCGCGAGCCGATTGTGCGGGAGTCGCCTTTGCGGCAGAAACTCCGGGCCGGTTCACTGTTCGATCCGTCGGTTCACTATGCTCGCCATTGCGGCGTCGAAGCGCGATACTGGTAGCCGGGCGTTGCCGCCGCTTCCGCCCACCACCGGCAACGCCGCCGACCAAGGAGAGATCTGTGCTGAAACTGGGACTCAAGGCATCCGCTGAGCAATTCGCACCGCGCGAACTCGTCGAACTCGGAGTGATGGCCGAGGAGTACGGCCTCGACAGCGTGACCGCGAGCGACCATTTCCAGCCCTGGAGGCACAACGGCGGGCACGCACCGTTCTCGATCTCGTGGATGACGGCGGTGGGTGAGCGCACCAAGCGCGTCATGATCGGCACGTCGGTGATGACGCCGACGTTCAGGTACAACCCGGCCGTCGTCGCGCAGGCGTTCGCGACCATGGGGTGCCTGTACCCGGGACGGGTGATGCTCGGAGTCGGCACCGGCGAGGCGCTGAACGAGATCGCCACCGGCTTCGCCGGCGAGTGGCCCGAGTTCAAGGAGCGCTTCGCGAGGCTCCGTGAAGCCGTCGACCTGATGCGCGAGCTGTGGGTCGGCGACCGGGTCAGCTTCGACGGCGAGTACTACAAGACCGACGGCGCCTCGATCTACGACGTGCCAGAGGGCGGCATCCCGGTGTACATCGCTGCCGGCGGGCCGATGGTCGCCCGCTACGCCGGCCGTGCCGGCGACGGCTTCATCTGCACGTCGGGCAAGGGCATGGAGCTCTACACCGAGCAGCTCATGCCCGCCGTCGCGGAGGGCGCCGCGAAGTCGGGCCGCGAGCTCGAAGACCTCGACCGGATGATCGAGATCAAGATCTCGTACGACACCGACGCGGATGCCGCGCTGGAGAACACCCGCTTCTGGGCACCGCTCTCGCTGACCGCCGAGCAGAAGCACTCCATCGAGGACCCGATCGAGATGGAGGCCGCCGCCGACGCGCTGCCGATCGAGCAGGTCGCCAAGCGGTGGATCGTCGCCTCCGACCCCGACGAGGCCGTGGAGCAGATCAAGCAGTACATCGACGCCGGTCTGAACCACCTGGTGTTCCACAACCCCGGTCACGACCAGAAGCGGTTCCTCGAACTCTTCCGCCGCGACCTCGCACCGCGCCTCCGCGCGCTCTCCTGAGCGTCGCGTGACCGCTTACCCTGCGGCTCGCCCCTTCGGAGGTGAGCCGCAGGGCAAGCGCATGTCTGCGGCAATCACGCCACGCGACGACTCAGACCAGCGAGTCGCGCCAGGCGCTGTGGAGCCGAGCGAAGCGGCCGTCACCGGCGATGAGGTCGTCAGGAGCGCCGTCTTCGACGATGCGGCCGTGCTCCATCACGAGCACACGGTCGGCGATCGCGACGGTCGAGAGACGGTGCGCGATGATGATCGCCGTCCGGTCGGCGAGCAGGGTCTGGAGCCCGCGCTGCACGAGCCGTTCGCTCGGGATGTCGAGCGACGCCGTCGCCTCGTCGAGGATCAGCACGGCCGGATCAGCCAGGAACGCCCGTGCGAACGACAGCAATTGTCGCTGGCCCGACGACACACGCCCGCCGCGCTTGTTCACGTCGGTGTCATAGCCGTCGGGCAACGCGACGATGAAGTCGTGCGCGCCCACCGCTTTGGCGGCATCCGTGATCTCAGCCATGCTCGCGCCCGGCTTCCCGAGAGCGATGTTGTCGGCCACCGAGCCGCTGAAGAGATACGCCTCCTGCGTCACCATCACGATGGCGCGGCGAAGGTCATCCGGCTTCAGTCGACGCAGGTCGACGCCGTCGAGCCTGACGGCGCCGTCGCTCGGGTCGTAGAAGCGCGAGATGAGTTTGGCGAGCGTCGACTTGCCGGCACCGGTCGTGCCGACCAGGGCGATGGTCTGCCCGGCCGGGATGTCGAGCGAGAACTGCGGCAGCACCACCCGCGCCGGTGTGTAGGCGAACGTGACCGCGTCGAACTCGAGATGCCCCGCGGGATGACCCAGCGGTTCCGAATCGGCCGGGTCGGGCACGCCCGGCAGCTCTTCGAGCACGCCGGAGATCTTCTCGAGCGCGGCCGATGCCGACTGGTACGAGTTGTAGAACATCGCCATGTCTTCGGCCGGGGCGTAGAAGTTGCGGGTGTACAGCAGCGCAGCGAGCAGCACGCCGATCGCGAGCGAGCCGTCGACGACACGGAACCCGCCGATCAGCAGCACCGCGGCGAGCGCGAGATTGCCGATGAGGATGAGTCCGGGTTCGTAGGTGCCGAAGGCACCGATCACCTTCGCGTTCGCGGAGCGATACTCCTCGACCTGCTCGGCGAACTCATCGTCGTTGCGCCGCTCCTTCCGGAACGCCTTGACGGCTCGGATGCCGGTCATGGTCTCGACGAAGTGCACGATCAATCGCGCCGACGCCACCCGGGTTCTCCGGAACAGCCGCTCGCTCTTGAGCTGGAACCACCGCGTGAGCACGGCCAACGGCACGATCGATGCGAGCAGCACCAGGCCGCTCACCCAATCGACGATGAACATCGCCACGCCGACGAAGAGCATGTAGAGCCCGCCCTGCACGAGCTGGTTGAGCCCGGAGTTCAGCAGCTCCTTGATGGCGTCGAGGTCGCTGGTCTGACGCGCGATGATTCGACCTGAGGTGTAGTTCTCATGGAACTCGAGGCTCAGCTTCTGCGTGTGCAGGAAGATGCGACGACGCAGATCGATCAGGATCGCCTGGCTCACGCGCGCCGTCAGCACGGTGTACCACGCGATGAGCACCGCGCCCAGTACGCCCGTCGCGATGTACGCGCCGACGGCAAGCCCGAGTGGCAGCCGATCATTGCGCAGCAGCGCGGGCAGTCCTGCATCGATGCCATAGGCGATCAAGGCAGGGCCGGCGACCTGCGCCGCGGAGCTGATCACCACGACGGCAGCCGTGAGGGCGACGGTGCCGCGTACGGGGTGCAGCAGTGAGCGGAGCAGCGCGAATGAGCGCCGCCTGAGGTGACGCCGCTCCTCCTTCGACAGGTGCTCGCGGTCTTCGCCTTCTACGCCGATGACGCTCATGCGCGGGCCTCCTCTCGCTCGGGTCGTGTCTCGTGCTCGAGCGAACTGAGCACGAAGCGGTAGTGGTCATTGCCGGCGAGCAGCTCGGAGTGCGTGCCGACGGCCGTGACCCGCCCGTGCTCCAGCAGCGCGACGCGATCCGCGAGCATCACCGTGGAGGGCCGGTGCGCAACGATGACCGCGGTCGTCGAGGCGAGCACTTGGCGAAGCGCCTGCTCCACGAGCGCTTCGGTGTCGACGTCGAGCGCCGAGAGCGGGTCGTCGAGCACCAGCACGCTGGGCTTCGCCGCGACCGCTCGAGCCAGGGCGAGGCGCTGGCGCTGCCCGCCCGAGAGGCTCAGGCCCTCCTCGCCGACCATGGTGTCGACCCCTTCGGGCAGCTCGTACACGAAGCCGGCTTGCGCGATCTCGAGCGCCTCGCGCAACGCGTCGTCGTCGGCATCCGGATTCCCCAGCAGCACGTTGTCGCGCACGGATGCCGAGAACAGCGTCGCGTCTTCGAACGCCATCGCGATGTGGCTGCGAAGTTCTTCACGGGTGAGGTCGCGGATGTCGATGCCGTCGAGGAGGATGCGCCCGCCTGTCACGTCGTAGAGCCGCGTCGTCAGCGCGGTGACGGTCGACTTACCCGAACCGGTAAGGCCCACAAGGGCGATCGTCTCGCCGGGCCGGATGTCGAGGTCGATGCCGTCGAGCAGATCGCGCTGGCCCGCCGGGGCGTCGTGGTAACGGAAGTGCACGTCCTCGAACGTCAGACGTCCCTGCGGACGCGCCACTGTCGAGGGCGCAACGGGGTCGACGATCGTGTTTCGCTCGTCCATCACCTCGAAGAACCTGTCGACGGCCGTGCGGGTATCGAAGGTCATCGACAGCAGGAATCCGATGGACTCGACCGGCCACCGCAAGACGGTCGCGGTCGCGAAGAAGGCGACCAGCGCGCCGACCGACACCTCGCCGGCGACTGCCAGCAGCGCGCCGCCGAAGAGCGAGAGCGCGAAGGTGACATCCGGCACGAGCAGCAGCCACAGCCAGATGCCCGCGATGGCACGCGCCTTCTCCATCTCGGTGGTGCGGAGCTCCTCGGCCTGCTGCGAGAAGCGCTCCAGCGCGTGATGCCCGCGGCCGAACGCCTTGAGCACCCGGATGCCGTGCACCGACTCCTCGACCGTGGTGGCCAGGTCGCCCGCCTGGTCTTGGCTGCGGCGGGCGACGGCCGAGTACTTGTTCTCGAAGCGGTAGCCGTACACCCAGAGCGGCACGGAGCAGATGAGGAACAGCACCGCGAGCTGCCAGCTGAGCTGCCAGAGCAGCAGCATTCCGATGAGGATGGTGACGGTGTTCACCACAAGCAGCACGATGCCGAACGAGAGCCATCGGCGGATCAGGTTCAGGTCGCTCACCACACGCGAGAGCAGCTGACCGCTTGGCCATCGATCATGGAACGAGACGGGCAGGTCCTGCAGCTTCGCGTAGAAGTCCTGGCGCATGGCCGCTTCGACCCGCGTGCCCGGAACGAGCACGAACCACCGTCGGAGAGCGACCATGCCGGCTTCGAGCACACCGAGTGCGGTCACCAGTCCGACAGCGGGCCAGATCGCGGCGGGGTCGCCATCCGATAGGCCGCCGTCGACGAGTGAGCGCAGCACCTGCGGGATCAGCAGCGCCACCACCGCGCCCGTGAGGGCGGCGACGGCGCCCAGCACGATGCGCGGCAGCGCCGGTCGCGCCCAGGGGTAGAGACGCGCGATGGCGCGCGCCGTTGAGGGGCGTGACTGGCGGGGGTCACGTGGCTTGCGGCGGTCACGTGACTTGTGGCGGTCGGTCGAGTGCGGTCGGGGCGACATCATGCTTCCTGAGAGCGTCGTGGTGTGACGCGGCTGCGGCGGACCATCGTGCGGCCTGCCGGATTGGCGGATGCTGCGGGCTCCCACGGCGTCGGCGCGAGGCGTCATAGCCCCTGCACCGCTCGCGATGATCCCGCCTGCCGACGGGCGTCCTTCGGTCGCGGACGCGCGGCAGCAGCCGATCAGCCTATCGACTCCTCAGGGGTGCCGACAAGCCCCGCTCAGTGCAGCGTTCGGCAGCGCTCGGTGCCGGGCTCAGTGCGGCGCTCGGCAGCGCTCGGCGCCGAGCGCAGTGCAGCGCGCAGTGCCGCGCTCAGCGCCGCGCTCAGTGGAAGAAGTGGCGCTCGCCCGTGAAGTACATGGTCACGCCAGCCTTCTCGGCGGCCTCGATCACTTCGGCGTCACGCACCGACCCACCGGGCTGCACCACAGCCTTCACACCCGCGTCGATGAGCACCTGGAGTCCGTCGGCGAACGGGAAGAACGCGTCGGATGCCGCGACACTGCCCGCCGCGCGAGCGCCGGCGCGCTGCACCGCGAGGTGGCAGGAGTCGACCCGGTTCACTTGGCCCATGCCGACACCGACCGACGCTCCGCCCGAGGCAAGCAGGATCGCGTTCGACTTCACCGCGCGCACCGCTCGCCACGCGAACTCGAGATCGGCGAGGGTTGCGTCATCCGCCGGTCGACCGGTCGCCAACGTCCACTCGGAGGCCGGGGCGAAGTGGTCGTCGGGCTCCTGCACGAGCAGCCCGCCCGAGATCTGACGCAGCTCGAGCTCGTCGCGCTCGTAGTCGTCGGGAAGCTGCAGCAGGCGCAGGTTCTTCTTCTGCGTGAGCAGTTCGAGCGCTCCCGGCTCGAACCCCGGGGCGACGATGACCTCGGTGAAGATGTCCTTGATCGACTCCGCCGCCTCACGCGTGATGGTGCGGTTCGCGGCGATCACTCCACCGAAGGCCGATACGGGATCGCACTCGTGCGCGAGCCGGTGAGCCGCCGCGATCGTGTCGCCGATCGCGATGCCGCAGGGATTGGCGTGCTTGATGATGGCGACCGCCGGCTGGGTGTGGTCGTACGCTGCGCGCAGCGCGGCATCCGCATCCACGTAGTTGTTGTACGACATCTCCTTGCCGTGCAGCTGCACCGCCTGGGCGATCCCGGCCGCGCCGTCGCCCACGTAGAGGGCGGCTGACTGGTGGGAGTTCTCGCCGTAGCGCAGCACCTGACCAAGCTCCGCGTCGAGGCCGATGCCGTCGCCCCACCCGGCGTCGTCGGACTCTTCGCCCTCGACGTCCGCTTCGAGGTCGGCGTCTTCGAATACCTCGTCGAGCTCTTCCCACGGGTCGTACACGTTCGCGGCGAACCAGCTCGCGACGGCGGCGTCGTACGAGGCGGTGTGATCGAAGGCGATCGAGGCGAGCTGCCGACGCAGGCCGAGCGGGGTTCCGCCCTGACGCACGGCATCGAGCACTTCGGCGTAGTCCTCGGGGTCGACCACGATCGCGACGTTCGCGTGGTTCTTCGCTGCCGCGCGCACGAGCGTCGGGCCTCCGATGTCGATGTTCTCGATGACGTCGGCGGCGGCGGCCCCGCTCATCACCGTCTCGGTGAAGGGGTACAGGTTGACCACGACGAGCTCGAACGGCGCGATTCCGAGCTCGCCCAGTTGGCGCTCGTGATCTTCGAGCCGCAGATCGGCGAGGATGCCGGCGTGCACGGCGGGGTGCAGCGTCTTGACACGGCCGTCGAGCGACTCCGGGAACCCGGTGAGCTCGGCCACATCGCGAACGTCCACGCCGGCCTCACGCATGGTGGCGGCGGTGGAGCCGGTCGACACCAGCTCGACGCCGGCCTTCGCGAGCTCGACCGCGAAGTCGGCGAGACCGGTCTTGTCGCTCACGGAGATCAGCGCTCGCTTGACCGGCACGACGTCGCGGTCGCGGTAGAGGCTTGGATCCTGGCTACGAGGCGCGCTCATGATCGTGCGAGCTCCTTCAATTCGAGACGGCCGGTGGCGATGTCGAGGATGACCTGCCGAAGCAGTTCGCGCTCGACGGGCTTGATGCGGTCGTGCAGGGTGGCTTCCGTGTCGCCCGGCAGCACTGGCACGCGCTGCTGGGCGATGATCGGCCCCGTATCGACTCCGTTGTCGACGACGATCACGGATGCGCCCGTCTCGACCACTCCGGCGGCCAGCGCGTCGCGAACGCCGTGCGCGCCGGGGAACTCGGGCAGGTAGGCGGGATGGGTGTTGATGAGCGCCGGGCTGAGAGCCGCGACCATCCGTTCGGGCAGCAACCGCATGAAGCCGCTGAGCACGACGAGATCAGGCTGCCATCGCTGGATCTGCTCGAGCAGTTCCTCGCCCCAGGCCTCGCGGGTCGGAAAGCCGGATGGCGCGACCACGAAGGTCGGGATGCCGAGCTCCTCGGCGTGCGCGAGCCCGCCTGCGTCTCGGTCGGCGCCCACCGCGACGATGCGCGCGGGGAACCCGGCATCCGCTGCGGAGTCGAGCAACGCGCGGAGGTTCGACCCGCCGCCAGAGATCAGGACGACCAGGCGCAACACCGTTCTAGCCTAGCGGCACGGCCTCGCTGCTCATGCGGCGGCGATCACGCGCGAACCCGGTCGCGAGGCTCCCCAGCGCGGCGGCCACGCCGATCTCCAAGGCCGCCCACAGCGCGACCGCGAGCGGGTCGGGGCCGACCGTGGCGAGCCGTCCGGGCCCCGCAGAACCAGCGGACGCCCAGGCGAGCAGACCCAGCGAGAGACCCGCCACGATGCCCGCTCCCGCTCCCCCGGCCAGGTGCATGAGCGGAGCACGATCACGCGACGTCACGACAGTGAGCGCCCCTGCGAGGAACCCGGCCACCACGGGCACTAAGAGTCCCAGCACACCCCACTCGAGTTCGCCGGTCGGCAGCGCTCCGAGCACCGGCACTGTCGGCAGCGGGCCGAGCGCTGTGCCGAGCGGACCGACCGATGATCCCGCACCGATGGCGAACCCGGGGCCGATGAACCAGGCAGCCGTCCAGATGACGAGGTTCGGAAGGAGCGCGAGCTGGGCGAAGGTCACCACCGCGCCCCCGAGCATGCCGGTCTGTCCGGCCTCGTAGAGACGGATGATCTCGGCGTAGTGCGTGACGATCTGCACTCCCAGAGCGACAGCGGCCACCCCGACCACGGTGGCCGCGGCGGCGGCGCCGGTGCGAAGAGCGGATGCCGCGACGTCCCTCACCGTGGGCGGCCAGTCGTCGATCCAATCGCGGATGCTGCTGCCGTGCTGCTCGGCCGGGTTGCGCAGCCGCTCTCGCGTCGACCCGATGAACAGGCCGATCGCGAACACCACCGTGGGCAGCAGCGGACCTTGCCAGAGCGAGGGGCTGACCGCCGGGAAGTCGGCACTCACCGTCAGCAGCAGCGACAAGAGGGCGAACGTGCCCAGCGCCACCGATTCTCCGATGAACCGGTGCGGGGTCTCGGCGATGCGCCGGCCCGTTCGGAGCGCGAGCAATACCGTGAGCAGCGCGAAGCCGAGCGCCGCGATGGTCACGACGAAGGCGGCATCCACCTCCGCGATCCCCATCGACGCGGCGAGTTCCGGATCGACTCGGACGAGCACGTCCACGCCGTGGCCGACCAGCCAGAGATCGACGGCGGCCCGCCAGAAGACGTCCCAGCCGAGGGCGAGCTGAAAGTGGAAGCCCCAGAGCACCGTGGTGACCGCGAGCGGGATCGCCACCCCGACGGCGACCACGACCGCGGTCTCGAACGCGGCCAGAAGCATGGTGAAGCGGCGGTTCATACGCGCTCGACCCTAACCTCCGCGCGGTGCCCTTCCCGCGCGGCGCGCGGTGACACCCGGTGCCGCTGTCGCCTCACCGTTGCTCCGCGGCGTCCAGCCGGGAGACGACGCGACGAGATGACAGGAACTGCAACGAATGCTGCGGATCGTGTGCACTTCGTGGCATCTCGATGGCGAGTCCGGTCTGGGCGGAAATGACGGATGCCGGGGCGCGGACTCGCGGCCCCGGCATCCGGTCGACAGTCGGTGAACCCGACCCTGTGTGCGCTTAGAGCGACTGCAGGATCTCGCGCATCAGCTGCGCGGTCTCGGACGGCGTCTTGCCGACCTTCACGCCTGCGGCCTCGAGCGCTTCCTTCTTCGCCTGGGCGGTGCCGGCGGAGCCGCTGACGATGGCGCCGGCGTGGCCCATGGTCTTACCCTCGGGCGCGGTGAAGCCGGCGACGTAGCCCACCACGGGCTTGGTCACATTGGCCTTGATGAACTCGGCCGCGCGCTCCTCGGCGTCGCCGCCGATCTCGCCGATCATGACGATCGCCTTGGTCTCGGGGTCGGCCTCGAACGCCTTGAGTGCGTCGATGTGCGTCGTGCCGATCACCGGGTCGCCGCCGATGCCGATGGCGGTCGAGAAGCCGAAGTCACGCAGCTCGTACATCATCTGGTAGGTCAGGGTGCCCGACTTCGACACCAGGCCGATGGGGCCCTTGCCCGTGATGTTCGCCGGGGTGATGCCGACGAGCGCCTCGTCGGGCGTGATGATGCCCGGGCAGTTGGGGCCGATGATGCGCGTCTTGTTGCCCTTGGCCTTCGCGTGTGCCCATGCCTCAGCGGTGTCGCCGACGGGCACACCCTCGGTGATCACGACGAGCAGCGGGATCTCAGCGTCGATGGCTTCGATCATCGCGTCCTTGGTGAATGCCGGCGGCACGAACGCGATCGACACGTCGGCGCCGGTCTTCTCCATCGCTTCGGCGACGCTCGCGTACACCGGCAGTTCCTTGTCACCGTGCAGCACCGTGGTGCCGGCCTTGCGGGCGTTGACGCCGCCGACGATGTTGGTGCCGGCCTTCAGCATGAGCGCCGTGTGCTTGGTGCCCTCACCGCCCGTGATGCCCTGGACGATGACCTTGGAGTCCTTGTTGAGGAAGATTGACATTGTTCCGGAGTCCGTTTCTCGTTCAGGCAGCGTTGTGGGCGAGCTCGGCAGCCTTGTCGGCGCCCTCGTCCATGGTCGCGGCGAGGGTGACCAGCGGGTGGTTCGCCGCGGTGAGGATGCGGCGGCCCTCCTCGACGTTGTTGCCGTCGAGTCGCACGACCAGCGGCTTGTTGGCGGTCGAGCCCAGTTCGGCGAGCGCACCGACGATGCCCTTCGCAACCGCGTCGCAGGCGGTGATGCCGCCGAAGACGTTCACGAAGACGCTCTTCACCTGCGGGTCGCCGAGGATCACGTCGAGGCCCGCAGCCATGACCTCTGCTGACGCTCCGCCGCCGATGTCGAGGAAGTTCGCCGGCTTCACACCGCCGTGGTTCTCGCCCGCGTAGGCGACGACGTCGAGGGTGCTCATCACCAGGCCGGCGCCGTTGCCGATGACGCCCACCTCACCGTCGAGCTTCACGTAGTTGAGGTCCTGCTCCTTGGCCTTCGCCTCGAGCGGGTCGGCAGCCGACTTGTCTTCGAGCTGCTCGTGCTTCGGGTGGCGGAACTCGGCGTTGTCGTCGAGGGTGACCTTGCCGTCGAGCGCGATGAGCTCGCCGTCTTCGGTGAGCACGAGCGGGTTCACCTCGACGAGGGTGGCGTCTTCGCCCTTGTACACCTCGTAGAGCTTCACGAAGACATCCGCGACCTTCTCGACGAGGTCGTCATCGAAGCGAGCAGCCTTGGCGATCTCGAGAGCCTTGGCCTTGTCGATGCCGGTGAGCGGGTCGACCTCGATGCGGGCGAGCGCGTCAGGACGCTCCACCGCGAGCTGCTCGATCTCCATGCCGCCCTCGACACTGCAGAGCGAGAGGTAGGAGCGGTTCGCCCGGTCGAGCAGCACCGAGAAGTAGAACTCCTTGGCGATGCGCGCGCCCGCCGCGATCATGACGCGGTTGACCACGTGTCCCTTGATGTCGAGCCCGAGAATCTGCTCGGCCGCGGCATACGCGTCATCGGGGTTGTGCACGACCTTCACACCGCCGGCCTTGCCGCGGCCGCCGGTCTTCACCTGCGCCTTGACGACGACCGTGCCGCCGAGCTTCTCGGCCGCAGCCTTCGCTTCGTCGGGGGTGTCGGCCACCAGGCCGGGCAGTACTGGCACGCCGTAGGACTCAAAGAGGTCCCTGGCCTGGTACTCGAAAAGATCCACAGTGCTCTTCCAATGCTCCGTCGAGGGCGATGATCTTCCAGTGTCTTGACCTCGAGATAGTTCGATATCGAGACAAATGGGCCGCGGGCCAGTTTACCCCCGCCGCTGAGCGCGCCACGGCCCGTGACGGTGGAGGCCCGTCCACCCCGCCCGGATTGACGAACTGGACGCCTAGAGCTTCTCGATCGGCGCGATCTTGATGAGCAGTCGCTTGCGGCCGACCTGGTCGAACTGCACTTCGGCGATCGACTTCGCGCCCTGCCCGCTCACGGAGGTGACGCGGCCTTCGCCGAAGTCGGTGTGGCGGATGCGGTCGCCCGCTGCGAGCGTGAGGTCGCCGTTGTCGCGCATCTTGCCCGTGACCTGGTTGGTCCACTCGGTCTTCACGCGCGGCTTCGAGGGCGCGGGCGGCAGCGAGTCGCGAAGGTTGAAGCCGCGCTCGCGCCGCGCGTTGAGCGCCCTGGGCTGGCTGCCGCCGCGCGAGTTCGCCATGCCGGGCGACTGCTTCCACTGGATGAGCTCGGCGGGGATCTCCTGCAGGTAGCGGCTGGGCATCGCCACAGTCACGTCGCCGAACTGCGCCCGGGTCATCGCAAGAGACAGGTAGAGCTTCTTGCGGGCGCGGGTGATGCCTACGTAGAAGAGCCTTCGCTCCTCGGAGGGGCCGCCGGGCTCCGAGGCCGACATCCGGTGCGGGAGGAGGTCTTCCTCGACGCCCGTGATGAAGACCGCGTCGAACTCGAGCCCCTTCGCGGTGTGCAGCGTCATGAGCGAGACGGTGCCACTGGAGTCATCGAGTTCGTCGGCGGCCGCGACGAGCGATACCTCGGTGAGGAAGTCGAGCAGCGTGCCATCGGGGGTGCTGCGTTGGAACTCTCGCGTCACCGCGACCAGTTCCTCGACGTTCTCTGCGCGCGCCTCGTCTTGCGGGTCGCGTGAGTTGCGAAGAGCTTCGAGGTAGCCGCTGCGCTCGAGCAGCGCCTTGAGCGTGTCGGGAACGGGCGTGCGCGGCGCGCGCTCCATCTCTTCGTCGAGCAGGGTTGCCAGCTCTCGCAACGCACCGGTGACCT
The DNA here is from genome assembly GCF_040536845.1 of Ruicaihuangia caeni. Classification (NCBI taxonomy): domain Bacteria; kingdom Bacillati; phylum Actinomycetota; class Actinomycetes; order Micrococcales; family Microbacteriaceae; genus Ruicaihuangia; species Ruicaihuangia caeni. The sequence continues at coordinate 1,767,737 of NZ_CP159582.1, read as the reverse complement.
TCGGCCCGAGCCCGAGCTGGTCTGCCTCGCGCATCGCCTCGCGCAGTGTGATGCCGCGGGTGTCGGCGTGCAGTTGCAGGGCCGCCTCGGTGGCGGGCCCGATGCCCCGCTTGGGCACATTCATGATGCGGCGCAGCGCCATCGGGTCGTCGGGGTTCGCCACGGTGATCAGATACGCCATCGCGTCTTTGATCTCGGCCCGCTCGTAGAACTTCGTGCCGCCGAGCACCCGATACGGGATCGCCGAGCGGATGAAGATCTCCTCCAGCGCGCGCGTCTGGGAGTTCGTGCGGTAGAACACCGCGATGTCGCGGTAGTCGACACCGCTGTCGTGCAGCGCCGTGATCTCGTCGGCGACGAACTGCGCCTCGTCGTGCCCCGAGTAGCCGGTGTAGCCGACGATCTTGTCGCCCCCGCCGACCGTCGTGAACAGCTTCTTGTCTTTGCGGTCGAAGTTGTTCGAGATCACCGCGTTGGCGGCGTCGAGGATGTTCTGCGTCGAGCGGTAGTTCTGCTCGAGCAGGATGACCTTGGCGCCTGGGAAATCGCGCTCGAACTCGACGATGTTGCGGATGTCGGCACCACGGAAGGCGTAGATCGACTGGTCGGAGTCACCGACCACGGTGAGCGACGCCGCTGGGATGGCGCCGTCGGCCGCGCGCTGGCTCGAGGAGTAGCCCTGCTCAGCTTCCAGCTCTGCTGCGACATGCCCTTCGACCGGTCGGGTCAGCTCTCTGATCAACGAGTACTGAGCGTGGTTGGTGTCTTGGTACTCGTCGACCAGCACATGCCGGAAGCGACGCTGGTAGAGCGCCGCGACCTTCGGGAACGCACGGAACAGGTAGACCGTCTGCGCGATGAGGTCGTCGAAGTCGAACGCCTTCGCGCGCTCGAGCTCCGAGCTGTAGCGCCGGAAGATCTCGACGAAGAGCGCCTCTTTCGGATCGTTGAAGTTCGCCTGTCGGGCGAAGCTGTCGACGTCGGCGAGCTCGTTCTTGAGCTTCGAGATGCGGGCCGCCACGCTTCCAGGCGTGAACCCCATCGTGTCGGCATCCGTCTCCTTGAGAATGCGCTTGATGAGCGCGCGAGAGTCGGCCGAGTCGTAGATGGTAAATGTCTTGGTGTAGCCGATCGTCTCGGCCTCGCGACGCAGGATGCGCACGCACGCCGAGTGGAAGGTAGAGATCCACATGCCGTCGGCGGCCTCGCGCCCGACGATCGCCTCGACCCGCTCGCGCATCTCGTTCGCGGCCTTGTTGGTGAAGGTGATGGCGAGGATCTGGCTCGGCCACGCTTCACGGGCCTGGAGGAGCCCGGCGATCCGACGAGTGAGCACGCTGGTCTTGCCCGAACCGGCGCCGGCGACGATGAGCAGCGCCTCGCCGCGGTAGAGCACGGCCTCGCGCTGCTGCGGGTTCAAGCCGCTGAGGAGGCGTTCTTCGGGGGTGGTGACGCCGTCGAGGATGAAGGTCATTGCGCGGTCAAGTCTAGGTACCCCTGCCGACAATGAGCCCGACTGGCCGCCTGAGGTCGGCTGCGGGAAGATCCGTCCGCTCCCTGCCTCCGCCTGCACCGGTCGCCTTGTCGGTGCTCAGTCTCCGGTTCGCTCCCGACTCGTGCGACTGAGCCGCTCGTCGCGCGACAGCCGCGAACGCTCCATCGCATCGAGCACCAGGTCGGGGTGGTCGGCGAAGACGCCGTCGACGCCGGTGCTGAGCACGGCCTCGAACTCCGCGCGCCAATCGCCCCAGTCGGCCGCACTGCCCTTGCCGCGGTGCCGTTTCAGGAGGAAGCGGTTCTCGGGGCGAAGCGTCCAGGTGTACACCTCGAGCCCGTGATCGTGCGCTCGTTCCACCAGGGCGCGACCGGTGAGGGGCTCTCGGGTGAGGCCGCCGAGCCTTGTTGAACATGCCGGCTCGCCGGAGCCACGGCCTCGCGGCTGCCGGGATGCGGCATCCGCGAGCAGCACCGCCTTGTCGACGCTGATGCCATGGATGCCGTTCCGTGCCAGCTCGGCGAGGTCGATCTCGCTGCGCTGCTGCTCGTACGTGCGGGCCGAGCGACCGTCGCGCGCGACGAGGTCGGCGGCGGCCCCCGTCGCTTCGTGCAGGTAGATCTTCTTGCCGGGCACTCCTCGAATGATGAGCTTGTCGAGCACTGACTGCTCGAACGATTCGGTGATCAGCGTCTCGTCACGGACCCAACCTGCGACCTCCGTCGCGAAGAGCTCATCGAGGGGCAGGCCGATCGACTCGAAATAGGTCGCGTGCTTGAGCTCGGCGACGAGTCGCAACGGCCGGCCGGCGGCATCCGACGCCTCATCGATGAGTGGCAGGAGATCGCTCAACCGCATGATCGGGTCGAGCCCGTCGAAGGTGGCGTTCGAGCTGCGGATGCCGGGCAGGCGCTCCACCGCACGGAGCGTCGCGAGCTCGGGCCAGGTGAAGTCCTCGGTGAACCAGCCGGTCACCGACTCGCCGTCGATCGACTTGGTGGTGCGGCGGTCGGCGAATTCACGACGCGTGGCGACGTCGGTCGTCTGCGATATCTCGTTCTCATGGCGCAGCACGAGCACGCCGTCGCGCGTTGCGACGATGTCAGGCTCGACGGCGTCGGCCCCGAGCGCGAAGGCAAGACGGTAGGCCGTGCGCGTGTGCTCGGGCCGGTATCCGCTCGCGCCACGGTGACCGATGACGAGCGGGGTTCCGAGTGCGCGCACACCAGAACCCTAAACTGGCGGCGTTCGCGAGAACTGGGAGCGGGATGGGCAGCTCGGAACCGGGCGGGATGAGACGCGGCGCCACCAGGCGACGCGCGATGCCGCGCCGTGCCCCGAAGCAAGTCGCCGACGAGCCACCCCGCGGCGGCGGGCAGATGGCAGAGCCCACCATGGCCCTTCCGCTGCGCTGGGGCACCTGGCAGGGCCGCTCGATCGCGGGTGCGGCGCTCATCGTGGGGGGCATGATCGGGCTGCAAGCGGCCAGTACGACCTTCCTGCTGCCGTTGATCACCGGGACCGTGGCGCACGTCGTGGGCTGGTGGATCATGCCGGCTGCGGGATGGCGGCGCCACGTCGTCGTGTTTCCCTGCGGCGTGCAGATCTGGTTGATCCTCACCGGACCGCAGTCGATGTGGACGCTGATCGTGCCCTACCTCGCGTGGCTGCTCGTGCGCCATCGCCCGCTGCGCAGCTACGTGACGGGGCTGTTCGTCATCGCGTACGGAGTGTTCGCGGCATCCGTCTTCTCCGAGTACTCGCAACTGCTCCCCGCCCTCGCCGGGGCGATGGCGGTCATCGCGGGATCGGCCCTGGTTGCGCGGAAAATCGCGGGAGTGAGGCGAATCCACAGCCACCGGACACCATCGTTCCGATAGATTGTCATGAAGACTCGCACGGCGATCGAAGGAGACCCCTCGCCATGGCCAACCCTGCATTCAGCAACTCGCCCGCCTTCAGCGGCAAGGCGCCGAGCATGACCGTGGAGCAGCTCAACGAGCTCTACGGCCGCCCCTCGGCGACCGACCAGGACCGCCCCGCCGGCACTGCACCGCTCGCGCCCGCAGCCCCCGTGCTGCCCGAGGCGGAGCGCATGACGTACGAAGACACGATCATGAAGATCGTCATCAGCTTCGGTGTGCTGCTGCTCGGCGCTGCGGTGGGCTGGTTCGTGCCTGTGCTAGCGCTTCCCGCTGCGCTCGTCGGGCTCGTGCTCGGCTTCGTCAACGTCTTCAAGAAGCAGCCCTCGCGCGGACTGATCCTCGCCTATGCGGCTGTCGAGGGCGTCTTCGTCGGCGGCATCTCGTACCTCTTCTCGACCATGTGGGAAGGCATCGTCACGCAGGCGCTGCTGGGAACCCTCGCGGTCGTCGGTGTGACCCTCGCGCTCTTCGCGAGCGGCAAGGTGCGCGCCACTCCGAAGCTCACGCGCATCTTCCTCGTCGCGATGATCGGTTACGCGGCGTTCTCGCTCGTGAACTTCGGCCTCATGATCTTCGGCGTGACCGACGGCATGTTCGGCCTGCGCAGTGTCGAGTTCCTCGGTCTGCCCCTTGGCGCGTGGCTCGGCGTGCTCGTCGTGCTGCTCGCGGCGTACTCGCTCGTGATGGACTTCGAGAACATCAAGACGGGCGTCGAGCGCAGCGTGCCCCGCGTCTACGGCTGGCAGGCGGCCTTCGGCATCCTGGTCACCGTGGTGTGGCTGTACCTCGAGATCCTGCGCCTCATCGCGATCCTGCGCGGGTCTGAGTGATCAAGCTCCCAGCGAGGGCCATTTCTGGCCGTCGCGCTTGATCACTCGGTCGGTCGTCTCGACCGACCGTCGCGGCCGCAAGCACTCGCGACCGCACGCCTGCCAGGTTCAACCGGACTGGTGCAAGGTTCTCGATGGTTCAAGAGAGAAGGCTCGGCTTCGGCCGGGCCTTCTCCCGTTCAGGGAGGATTGATTCATGACAGAGCGACGGCAGGCGGATGCTGAAGTGCAGCTCGACGACGACACAGTGCGCGTCACGCGGTGGCGCTTCGCACCCGGCACCGAGACCGGGTGGCACACGCACGAGCTCGACTACGTCGTCGTGCCCGTGACGGACGGCGCGCTCGTGCTCAACGAGCGGGGTGCGGACTCGCGGTCGTTCACCCTGGCGGCCGGAGCGTCGTACACCCGCACACCGGGCACTGAGCACAACATCGTCAACGAATCGGATGCCGAAGTGGTGTTCGTCGAGGTCGAGGTGAAGCGCTAGCCGGCTCCTCTGCCGGTGCAGCCGCTCGAACTCGGCGGGGGTTCGATGCAGCGGCGGTGGTTGCAACCGGGGCCGGCGCGTCGAACCCTCGCCGGGCTCGCGAGGGCGTGAGGCCGCGTCGGTCGGGCGCCGGGACAGCGCATGAGGGCCCGAAAGGGCTTGAGCCAGGGTTCGCCTGGCCAGCTCGGCTACACCTGGCAGGCGTGCTGTCGCGAGTGCCTGCGGCCGCGACGGTCGGGCGAGACGCCCGACCGGGAATGAACACGCGGACTCGGCGATCCCTAGGGCCCGCCAAGTCGTGGGGTTAGACCTGGCAGGCGTGCGGTTTGCGAGGTTGAAGCCGCGACGGTTCGCCGAGACGTCGAACCGGGAATGACGGCGCATGAGGGCCCGAAAGGGCCCTCATGAACGCGCCGTCATTCCCACTCGATGGTGCCGGGGGGCTTTGAGGTGACGTCGAGCACGACGCGGTTGACGTCGCGCACTTCGTTGGTGATGCGGTTCGAGATGCGCGCGAGCACGTCGTAGGGCAACCGCGTCCAGTCGGCGGTCATCGCGTCTTCAGATGAGACCGGACGCAGCACGATGGGGTGACCGTAGGTGCGTCCATCGCCCTGCACGCCCACCGAGCGCACATCGGCGAGCAGCACGACCGGGCACTGCCAGATCTCGGTGTCGAGCCCCGCCGCGGTGAGCTCCTCGCGCACGATCGCGTCGGCATCCCGCAGCAGTTCCAGACGGTCCTTCGTCACCTCGCCGACGATGCGGATGCCGAGGCCGGGGCCCGGGAACGGCTGACGGTTGACGATGTCCTCGGGCAGTCCCAGCTCGCGGCCGATCGCGCGCACCTCGTCCTTGAACAGCGTGCGCAGCGGCTCGACGAGCTCGAACTGCAGGTCTTCGGGCAGCCCGCCGACATTGTGGTGGCTCTTGATGTTCGCCGTGCCGCTGCCGCCGCCCGACTCGACGACGTCGGGATACAACGTGCCCTGCACGAGGAAGCGGATCGGCTCCCCCTCAGACGCCGCTTCGGCCAGAAGCTCGCGCTCGGCCTGCTCGAACGTGCGGATGAACTCGCGGCCGATGATCTTGCGCTTCTGCTCGGGGTCGCTCACCCCGACCAGTGCGTCGAGGAACTGCTGCTCCGCGTCGACCGTCACCAGGCGCACGCCCGTCGCCTTGACGTAGTCCTCTTGCACCTGGCGGCGCTCATCCTTGCGCAGCAGCCCGTGGTCGACGAACACGCAGACGAGCTGGTCGCCGACCGCCTTGTGCACGAGCGCTGCGGCCACCGCCGAATCGACGCCACCGGAGAGTCCGCAGATGACCTTCCCGTCACCGATCTGGGCGCGGATGCGCTCGACCTGCTCGGCGATGACATTGCCCGCGTTCCAATCGGCCGGGATGCCGGCCGCTCGGTGCAGGAAGTTCTCGATGACGCGCTGGCCGAACTCGGAGTGCTTCACCTCGGGGTGCCACTGCACGCCGTAGAGCTTTCGCTGGTCGTGGGCGAATGCGGCGACCGGCGTCGATGCCGTCGACGCCAGCACCGAGAACCCTTCAGGCGCGCGCACGACCGAGTCGCCGTGGCTCATCCAGGTGGTCTGGGTCGCGGGCTGCCCGGCCAGCAGGTCGCCGCCGTCGCCGCTCACCGCGACAGGAGTCGCTCCGTACTCGCGCTGGCCGGTCTTCGCGACCTCGCCGCCGAGTTGCTTCGCCATGACCTGGAATCCGTAGCAGATGCCGAGCATCGGCACACCGAGCTCGACGATGCCCGGATCGAGCGCGGGCGCACCGGTCTCGTACACACTCGACGGGCCACCGCTGAGCACGATGCCGGCCGGGTTCTTCGCCGCGACCTCCGCCGCGCTGATCGTGTGCGGCACGATCTCCGAGTACACGTTCGCCTCGCGCACGCGCCGCGCGATCAGTTGCGCGTACTGCGCACCGAAGTCGACGACGAGCACGGGCCGCGCCGCGGTGCCAGGGGCGTCGACGGTCGCGTCGGGAGTGTTCGCGGCACCGGATGCCTCGGCATCCGCCCCCGCATCCGTCTCAACGGAAAGTGCGGTGTCGACGAGGTCGGTGTCGCTCTCGCCGGTATCGATCGAGGCTGCGACGGCGTCGCCTGGAGCCCCGTCGGAGGGCTGTTCGGAGCGGTCTGCGGCGCTAATCAGCAACCTCCACGAGCTCGGCTTCTCGGCTGGCGAGATAGCGCTTGATGCGCCGGGTCACATTGACCTCGACGATGAACGACAGGAATGGCACGACGCCGCCGGTGGCGAGCAGCACGAGCTGCAGGAACGGCCAGCGCATGAACGTCCAGAGACGGAAGCAGGCGATCAGGTACACAACATAGAGCCAGCCGTGGGCGATCAGGATGCCGATGCTCAGGTTGACGGCCTGCACCGTACCCGAGGGCACGAACGCGATGAGACCGTATGCCCCGCCGAACTCGATCTCGGTGCCGAACGCGTACTTCAGCACCATCTCGACGCACAGGAGCAGCAGCATCACACCGGTGATGTAGGCGGTCACCTGGTAGAACTTCAGGCTGCCCCGGATCTGCGGAAACGTCTCGAGGCGGGGAGCAAGGGCCATGCCGGTCATTCTACCGACGCACGGTGCAGCGACTCCTGAGCGCCGGAGGCCGCACCAGAACCGTTTGAGGTCGCTGTGGTGGCCTGCGCGGCGCCGCCTGCCGCGGCGTTCGCTTCGGCCTCTGCGGCCTCGAGCTCGGCGAGTTCGACCTCGCGCTCCCAGGCATCCTTCACCAGTCGGTACCAGAGGTACACGGCGAACACGGCGAAGAGCGCCCACTCGATGGCGTAGAAGATGTTGAGCCAGTTGAGCTCGAATTCGGAATCCGGCTTGGGCGAGTCGATGGCCTCCATACCGGATGCCGAGACACCGAGGTCGGTGTGCGAGACGACGTAGCCGCTGTACACACCGTCGACCTCGTCCCACTCATTGATCAGCTGGGCGACTGCGAGCGCCGACTGCTGGCCCTCCTCGTACTCCGACTGGGTCGGAGAATCGCTCGGCAGGTAGCGTCCTTCGATCTCGATGGTCCCGAGTGCGACGAGCTCGTCGGCGGCCGAGTCGAAGCCCTCATCGTCGGCTTGCCATCCGACCGCGACGGCCAGGCTCGCGCCCTCCGTGGTGAGGAAGTGGCCGACCAGCCAATCGCCCGGCTCGCCGTGCTGCAACCGCTCGGTGAGCGTCACGAAATCGCCGGCGACGAATGACCCCTCGACCGTGACCACCAGGCCAGCGAGCGTCTCGGAGACGGGCTGCTGGGGAGCGGTGACCGCCTCGATCGGATGCGGGGTCTCAGTGTCGCGCTCGATCACCACGGCCTGGTCGAAGCTGCGCTCGAGCTGCCATTGGCCGAGCAGGGCGAACGCCGCGGCGACGGCCAGACACGCGACCAGCACGCCGATCCACTTGGGCCGTCGGGCAACTCTCCACACGGGCGACAAGCCTAGTTCGCGCCGCTGCGCCCTGCCTCACAGCCGAGGCTCGGCATCCGCCCTTCTGCTCCCCCTGCGGACTCCGCCGAGCCCAGCCGTCGAGATGACAAGAAATGCGCTTGCGGCGGCCTATTCGCAGCACTTCTTGTCATCTCGACGAAGGGATGCCGCCGGGCGAGCGCGCCACGAAGGGAAGCGGGTGACTGCGCGACGAAGGGAAGCGGGGTCACCGCGCCACGAAGGGCGCAGCCGCAGCGCGCGCGACGAAGGGAAGCCGGGCGAGCGCGCGACGACGGCGGTCCGGGTGCGCGGTCGCGAGGAGGAGGGCAGCGGCTACCGCGACGCGATGTCGGGCGCCGAGAGCCGCACTCGATCGGCCGACTCGTCGTCGGGCTGCTCCTGGCTGGCGCGCTCGGCGGCGACCCGCTTCAGGTAGTGCTCGATCTCGCGGTCGATTCGAGCGGCATCCCAGCCGAGCGTCTCGCCCATCAGCCGAGCGGCGATCGGCGCCGCCGAGACCCCGCGGTCCCACGCCTCGATCGAGACGTGCGTGCGACGGGCGAGCACGTCATCGAGGTGCAGCGCGCCCTCGTGGGTCGCCGCGTACACCACCTCGGCCTGCAGGTAATCGTCGGCGCCGGGCAGGGGCTCGGCGAGCTCGGGCCGCGCGCGGATCAGATCGAGCAGTTCGTCGGTGAGTACGCCGTGGCGATTGAGCAGGTGCTCGATCCGCGCGGTGTGCACTCCGAAGGCTCGCGCGATCTTGGCGCGCTTGTTCCACGCGGCGCGATAGCCCTCGGCGCCCAGCAGCCCGATGTCTTGAGTGCAACTGGGCGGGATGTTGCCGTCGAGGGCGGCAGCCGCCTCGTCGATCGCGTCCTTCGCCATGACGCGGTAGGTGGTGAACTTGCCGCCGGCGACCACGACCAGACCGGGCACCGTGTGCGCGACCACGTGCTCGCGGCTGAGCTTCGACGTCTCCTCGCTCTCGCCGGCGAGCAATGGGCGCAAGCCCGCGTAGACGCCCTCCACGTCTTCACGGGTGAGCGGCACGGCGAGCACCTCGTTCACTCGCTCGAGCAGATAGTCGATATCGGCCGCGGTCGCGGCGGGATGCGCCTTGTCGAGGTTCCAATCGGTGTCAGTCGTGCCGATCAGCCAATGCCTTCCCCAGGGGATGACGAACAGCACGCTCTTCTCGGTGCGCAGCAGCAGCCCGAGCTTCGAGTGGAACCGGTCACGAGGCACGACGAGGTGCACGCCCTTCGAGGCTCGCACCTTGAACTGGCCGCGCTCGCCGACCATCGCCTGGGTGTCGTCGGTCCAGACCCCGGTCGCGTTCACGATCTGCTTGGCGCGGATCTCGAAGCGCTCGCCCGTCTCCAGGTCGTGCGCGACCACCCCGACGACCCGCTGGCCGACTTTGAGGAACTCTTCGACTCGCACGCGGTTGGCAGCGTGCGCGCCGTAGAAGGATGCCGTGCGGGCGAGGCTCGCGACGAACCGCGCGTCGTCGACCTGGCCGTCGTAGTAGCTGATGCCTCCGATGAACGCGTCACCCGCGAGGCTCGGAGCCGCACGCCGGATCTGCCGCTTCGTCAAGTGTCGATGCCACGGCACGCCCGGCGGACGACCGCCCGTGTAGCTGAAGAGGTCGTACAGCAGCATCCCGGCGCCGATGTACAGCCGCTCGAAGATCGGCTTGGTCAGCGGGTACAAGAAGCGCACCGGCTTCACCAGGTGGGGTGCGATGCGCTGCAGCAGCAGACCGCGTTCGATGAGCGCCTCTCGCACAAGCCTGAAGTCGAGCTGTTCGAGATACCGGATGCCGCCATGCACGAGCTTCGACGAGCGGCTCGAGGTGCCGCTGCCCCAGTCGCGCGCCTCGACGATGCCGACTCTGAGGCCGCGCGTCACCGCATCGAGCGCCGCGCCCGTGCCTACGACGCCGCCGCCGATCACGAGGATGTCGAGTTCCTTCGTGCGGAGCGCATCGATCGCGGCGGCCCGCTCGTCCGGTCCCAGCTTCGACGACCGGCTCACCGTACGCTGATTGACCGCCATTCGTCCTCCGTCATGCGCTCGTCTCCCTCACGCCGCCGGGAGCCCTCGGCATCCGCGCGGCTGGTGTCAGCGTCGGAACGACCCGACGACGACCTCGACCCGTTGGAACTCCTTGAGGTCGGAGTAGCCCGTGGTGGCCATCGACCGCCGAAGGGCTCCGACCAGGTTGGCACGCCCATCAGAGGTGCGCGAGGGCCCGAACAGCACCTGCTCGAGCGACGCGATGGTGCCCACCTCGACACGGTGGCCGCGCGGCAACTCGGCGTGGTGCGCCTCGGCGCCCCAGTGCCAGCCTCCGCCCGGCGCCTCCTCGGCGCGCGCGAGCGCGGTGCCGAGCATGACCGCGTCGGCACCGCAGGCGATCGCCTTGACGATGTCGCCGCTGGTGTTCAACCCGCCATCGGCGATGACATGCACGTAGCGTCCGCCCGATTCGTCGAGGTAGTCGCGGCGAGCGCCGGCGACATCCGCGACCGCCGTCGCCATCGGCGCATGGATGCCGAGTGAGGTGCGCGTGGTCGACGCCGCTCCCCCGCCGAAGCCGACCAGCACGCCAGCCGCGCCGGTGCGCATGAGGTGCAGCGCCGCCGTGTAGGTGGCGGCGCCGCCGACGATGACCGGCACATCGAGTTCGTAGATGAACTTCTTGAGGTTCAGCGGCTCGACGTTCTTCGACACGTGCTCCGCGCTCACCGTGGTTCCGCGGATCACGAAGAGGTCGACACCGGCCCCGATGACGGTCTCGTGGAACTCCTGCGTGCGCTGCGGGCTCAGCGAGCCGGCGACCGGTACACCCGCCGCGCGGATCTGCTCGAGGCGCTGCGTGATCAGCTCCGGCTTGATGGGCTCGGAGTACAGCTCCTGCATGCGCTCGGTGGCCGTGTCGTGCGGCAACTGGCGGATCTCGGCGAGCACCTCATCGGCATCCTCGTAGCGAGTCCAGACGCCCTCGAGGTCGAGCACTCCGAGACCGCCCAGGCGGCCCATCTGGATCGCCGTCTCAGGCGAGACGACGGAGTCCATGGGAGCCGCGATGATCGGCGTGTCGAACTGGAAGGCGTCGATCGACCAGCTCACCGACACGTCGCGCGGGTCACGAGTCCGACGGCTCGGCACGACGGCCACATCGTCGAAGGCGAACACCTGGCGGGCACGCTTCGCGCGGCCGATCTCGAGCTCATTCACGAAACCAGCCTATCTGCGCGCGCGCTGGAGCTTGGAGCGAAGGCCCTTTCGGGCCTTGGCCGCGGCGCCAGCGCCGATGGCCGTCTCGGCCATCGGGTCAACATTCACCCCGGCAGTGACCAGCTTCAGCGCCAGATGGAGACAATCGCGCCAGCGCGTTCAGGCGCAACCGTCTCAAGTTGGCGCGCACGCTGGCGCTTGGAGCAGTATGGGCGCCTTAGGTCAGCGGCGGTAGTTCGGCGCCTCCGCGACCATCTGGATGTCGTGGGGGTGCGACTCCTTGAGACCCGCGGCGGTGATGCGCACGAACTTGCCCTTGGAGCGCAGCTCCTCGATCGACCGAGCACCCACGTAGAACATCGACTGCCGAAGTCCGCCGAGCAGCTGGTACACGACCGTGCCGACTGCGCCGCGGTACGCGACCTTGCCCTCGATGCCCTCGGCGATCAGCTCATCGTCGCTCGGCACATCAGCTTGGAAGTAGCGGTCGCGCGAGTACGAGGTCTTCTTGCCGCGCGCCTGCATCGCGCCGAGCGAGCCCATGCCGCGATACGTCTTGTACTGCTTGCCGTTCACGAAGATGAGGTCGCCGGGGCTCTCGTCGGTGCCGGCGAGCAGCGAGCCGAGCATGACCGACTCGGCTCCAGCCACGAGCGCCTTGGCGATGTCGCCCGAGTACTGCAGTCCGCCGTCGGCGATGATCGGAACGCCCGCCTCGCGCGCCGCGAGCGACGCCTCGTACACGGCGGTGACCTGGGGCACGCCCACGCCTGCGACCACTCGGGTGGTGCAGATGGAGCCGGGGCCGACGCCGACCTTGACGGCATCCGCACCGGCATCGATGAGGGCCTGAGCGCCCGAGCGCGTGGCGATGTTGCCGCCGATCACGTCGACGTCCTTGAACGCGGGATCGGCCTTGATGCGCTTGATGATGTTGATCTCACCGGCCGACTCGCCGTTCGCGGTGTCGACCACGAGCACGTCGACACCCGCGTCGACGAGCGTGCCGGCGCGCTGCCAGGCGTCGCCGAAGAAACCGATCGCGGCGCCCACGCGCAGTCGCCCGTCTTCGTCCTTGGTGGCGAGCGGGTACTGCTCGGTCTTGTCGTAGTCCTTCACCGTGATGAGTCCGGTGAGCTTCCCGTCGCCATCGACAAGGGGCAGCTTCTCGATCTTGTGCTCGGCGAGGATCTGCATCGCGTCGTCAGCGGTGATGCCGGTCGGTGCGGTGATGAGCGGCATCCTCGTCATCACCTCGTGCACCTTCGTGGTGGCCTTGGCGGCCGGCCGCACGAAGCGCATGTCGCGGTTGGTGATGATGCCCACGAGCTTGCCGTCGGGCTCGACGACAGGCAGCCCCGAGACCCGGAACTTGCCGCAGAGCTCGTCGACCTCGGCCACCGAGGCGTCGGCGGTCGTGGTCACGGGGTTCGTGATCATGCCCGATTCGCTGCGCTTGACCTTGTCGACGTGGTTCGCCTGGTCTTCGATCGAGAGGTTGCGGTGGATGATGCCGATTCCGCCCTGACGCGCCATGGCGACCGCCATGCGGGTCTCGGTCACGGTGTCCATCGCGCTCGAGAGCAGCGGGGCATTGACGCGGATGCGGCGGGTCAGACGCGTCGAGGTGTCGACCTCGCTCGGGATGACATCCGTCGCCCCGGGCAGCAGCATCACATCGTCATACGTGAGGCCGACGAAACCGAAGGGGTCTGGCTGTTCCATTGTTCTCCTGGGCTCGGAACGAATCAGGGTCCCGGATGCCGCGCCGAACCCGGTACTCGATGTTAACCGACGGGCGCGCCAGGTATTCCGAGTGCGCTCGGCCGATGGATGCCGTCAGTGCTGAACAGGCGGCGAACGGTCAGCGCGAGGGCCCGGCGAACGCCATCTCGAACCCGGCGGCCCGAGCGCTGAGGCACTCCCCGAAGCTGAAGCACTCGGCGTCTCCCGCAGACACCTTCGCCAGTTGCGCCTCGATGGAAGCTCCGCCGTCGTCCTCGGCGAGCACGGCGGCGAGGGCCGCTTCGACCGCCGCCGCGTAGGCCTCGGTGGCTCCGGTGAAGTCGGCGAGCGCCGGCTCGAGCTGCTGCAGCACGGCGAGCATCTGCTCGCTCGGCGCGGTCGACGGGGTCACGACGATGACCGGAAGACCCTCGCGCGCCTCGAGCACGACGGATGCCGGCGCGATGACGACGTCGGCACCGCGAGCAACCAGTTCATCGACGGCCGATGGGTTGCTCGCCGCCCGGTGGTAGACCTGGACCGGCCCGTCGCCGATGCTGCCCGCCTGGTTGATCTCGCGCACGGCGAGCTCGACCCCGGCAACGATCGCGGCGCCGCCGGCTGCGGCATCCGTCACCGTGCCGATCACGAGAACCCCGTCACCGCTCGGTTCGACCTCGATCGCGGGGGCGGCCGTGGGCTCCGGCTCGGCTGGAGTCTCGGGCGCGCAGCCCACCGCGGCGAGCGCGATGAAGGCGGCGAGGCCGATTGCGGCGGAGGTGCGAGCGCGCGACATGCAGTTCTCTCTCGTCGAGCCCGCCGCGGCACGCCGTTCGTGCTGGTTCACGAGGGGGCGCCGGGCGGTGGCCATCGACCGGCATTCGGACGGTCGGGGAACACGGACGAAACGACGCTATCGCCAGCTCATGCCTGAGGCGGGCAGCGAAACGGGCTCATCGGGATCGTGACGGATGCCGGGTTGTCCGCGGTGCGGCCGACGAGCCCAGCACGCGATGCGGTGTGTCAGAGACGGCCGCGCGCCCGTGCTCAAGCGCGCGCAGGTGCTCAAGATCGCGCAGAGACGGCGAACGGCCCGGAGGCGAAGCTCCGGGCCGTTCGAGAAGTGGTGCTGACCGTCAGCTCAGCGCACGACCACCGCGAGCACGTCGCGGGCCGAGAGCACGAGGAGGTCCTCGCCGCCGTACTTGACCTCGGTGCCGCCGTACTTCGAGTAGATGACCTTGTCGCCGACAGCAACGTCGAGCGGGATGCGGTTGCCGTTGTCGTCGATGCGACCGGGGCCGACCGCCACGACCTCACCCTCCTGCGGCTTCTCCTTGGCGGTGTCGGGAATGACGAGACCGGAAGCAGTCGTCTGCTCTGCCTCGACCTGCTTGATGACGATGCGATCCTCGAGCGGCTTGATGGAGACCGACACGGTTGTCCTCTTCTTTCTGACAAGATCCAGGGGTTAGCACTCTCCGCTGGAGTGTGCCAAAACACAGTGTAGGGGCGGCCTGGCACTCACGCAATCCGAGTGCCAACGCAGTTCGGCCCCTAACCCCCTCTCCGGAACGCGCGCCCCGGTGGGCCAAGATTGAACGATGGATGCGGGCGAACTGCGCGAGTTGCTCTCACTCGACGGGCTGCGGTTGCTTGATGAGCTGCCGCCGGCCGAGTCGAAGGAGGATGTCGTCACTGCGGTCGCCGGCCTGCGTCGACAGGGGCACTCCCCCGCGCTCGTGGCGGCCGTGCTCTCGCAGCGCAAGCTCCGGGCCCGTGCCCGCGCGAAGTTCGGCGAGTTCGCGGAACGGATGCTGTTCACCGAAGCGGGTCTCGAGCAGGCCACTCGACTGCAGGTCGCCGCACTCCACGCCGGTCGTTTCGCGGACGCGGGTGCGACGCGCGTCGCCGACCTGGGCTGCGGCATCGGCGCGGACGCCCTGGCCTTCGCGAGCCTAGGACTCGACGTGGTCGCCGTCGATCGCGACGAGGTGACGGCCGCGATCGCGGGCTTCAACCTCGCTCCCTTCTCGAACGCCACCGTTCGCCAGGGCGAGGCGGAGGGCTTCGACCTCGCCGGATTCGACGGCGTGTATCTCGACCCCGCACGCCGGTCGGGCTCGCGCCGTCTCAATGACGCGGCCGACTGGTCGCCCTCGCTCGATGTGGCGTTCGGACTGGCGCGAGCCACGGCATCCGGTGGTGTGAAACTCGGCCCAGGTATCGACCGCGAGTTGATTCCCGCTGACTGCGAGGCGCAGTGGGTGTCGGTCGACCGCGAGGTGGTCGAACTCGGGGCGTGGTTCGGCGCGGCCGCTCGGGAGGGCGTGCGACGATCGGCGCTGGTGCTCGGCAAGCACGGAGCCGCGCGCCTCGACGGCGCCGCCGACAGCGAAGACGAGCCGCCTGGCGGGCTCGGCGAGTATCTCTACGAGCCGGATGGCGCTGTGATCAGAGCCCGGCTCATCGGCGACCTGGCGCGGAGCCTGGATGCGCGGATGCTGCATCCCACGATCGCGTACGTGACCGCGGATCGTCTCGTGCCGACGCCGTTCGCGCAGGCGTTCCGCATCACGGCGACGCTCGCGCTCGACATCCGCTCATTGAAGCGCGAGCTCGCCGCCCGGGGCATCGGCTCACTCGAGATCAAGAAGCGCGGCGTGGACGTCGACCCGGCAGCGCTTCGCACGAAGCTCGGGCTGCGCGGCGTTGCGGCCGCCACGCTGATCCTCACGCGGGTCGGCGAGCGCCGTCTCGCGCTGCTCGCCGAGCGCGTCTGAACGACCGTCGCCTCGCCGGAACGCGACGTCGCCCCCGCCTGGTGAGACGGGGGCGACGGAACCGTCCGAGCGCGTGGCATTCACCTCGCGACGACAACGGAAGGCCAGGCCCGGAGCGAATGCCCGTGTCGGGCTTCACGCCGGCGCTCAGGGCATCAGTAGTTGTAGGTGTATCCCGAGTTGCCGAAGGCGGCGAACAGGGCGATCCACGCGATGATCGAGATCAGGCCGATCGCGATGCCGACGAAGCCCAGGATGATGCCGGTGAGCCAGAGGCCCTTCGACGCCCAGGGCTCGCGCTTCTTGCCCAGGAAGCCGAGCACGACGGCGGCAGCCGGGATGAACAGCTGCAGGATGCCACCGATGATCGGAATCCAGACGACAGCGAGCGAGCCGATGACGCCGACGATTCCGGCGATGAGCGAGATGATGCTCAGCACCGGCGCTTTCGTGCCCGTGCCCGGCTGCGAGTAGGAGTACGGGGTGGTCGGCCCGGCGGGACCGCCCGGACCGGCCGGAGGCGCGGTGTACGGCGAGGCGCCCGGCGCTCCGTACGGATTCTGCGGAGCCCCGTACGACTGAGCGCCAGGGCCGGGAGGCGGCATGGTCGCCCCGGGAGGGGCGCTCGGAGCTGCGGGCGGCTCGGGAGCCGGAGGCGGAACCGGCGCGCCGGGGACGTCGGGCTGTGCAGCGGCCTGGGCCTCGGGCGAGGTCGGCGCGTCGGAGCCCGCCTGCTGCGGCCGCTCGTCGGGATCCGGTGTGAGCGGCGGGGGAACGTTCGACATGAGTGTGGCCTCCTCGGTGATGGGCTCAGTAGCTAGACATGGCCGCACCGGCCAGGATGAACGGCAGGAACGCCAGTACCAGGATGACGCTGAGCACGATGCCTGCATACCCGATGATGGTGCCCGCCAGCGCGAGGCCACGGCCGTTCTCGCCAGTGCGCTTGATCTGGGAGAGCGCGATGTGACCGGTGATGATGCCGATCAGCGACATGCCGATGATCGAGGTGACGAGGGAGACGATCGCGAGCACGTTCGTCTTCTGTTGCTGCGCAGGAGCCGAGTAGTACGGCGTGGGCTGCGGGGCAGGCGTGGTCATACGAGGAATGGGTCCTTCCGGGGATTATTGAGCCGAAGTCGGCAAGGGCAATGCAACCAGTGCTGCTTTCAGGTGTCAATCAGCATCGAAGGTCGGCCGGTCACCAGGACGCCGCCTCGGAGCGGGTTTCCCTCCCCGGAGACAGCAGGAACTCTGGCCGGGGTGGCGAACCGGGAGTGGGCGCGTCGGCGGGAGCCGCAACCCGGGGTGGCTGCCGGCCGGCCTGGCGAGAAATGCCGAGCTGTGGCCCGGGTAGAACACCGCAAGGTGTTCGAGTGCCTCGTCCCTAGCACTGGAGAGGGAGGGCGGTCACCTCAACGGGATGCCGAACTCAGCAAGCAGCCTTGCGAACTTCGGCGCCGCGATGGCATCAGCCCAGGTCCAGCGGTGGAACGCGGCGACTCGGCGTCGCAGCGCGTCTTCCCGCCGCTTCTCCCGCACCACCACGTCAGCGGCGGTTCTCCCCTCGAGTTCCAGCGAGCGCGAGTACTTGACCATCCCGTCGAACTCGCCGATCGCACGGAGGCCCTCCCAGTAGAAGTCCACGATCGCGCTTCCGCCCTCGATGTCGCCGAAGCGCACCTGCAGCTGCGGTATGACGAACCCCAGTTCGATCATTCGACCGCGGCTCAGCGATTCACCGGCGCTCTCGGCCAGCGGGTCCCCGGCTTCGACAGCGCGCAGAGCACGCTGAGTTCCCAATCTCCGTGACGAGGTCGCAAGCTCGGCCAGAAGCTCCGCGCGGGAAACCGGTCTCCGCGGCGGCGCGGCACCCGCGAGCACGCCGCGAGCACTGTTGCCGCGATCGCCCCGGAGCGCCGCGTCGACCACGGCGAGCGCCGACGCGAATGGCAGAATCCGTGCGAGGTCGACCACTGTTCGTGACAGCGGCGTTGCGAGCATCCCGTCGATGTCAACGGGTTCGACTTCTTCGCCCGCTCGGTGCGTGACCCGGCCGGGCCATCCACTGCCTCCGCGGGCGCCGAAGTCGGCCACATGCACAGCATCGGGCCACCCGTCGATGATTGGAGGTCCGTGCAGCGCCGCCGCAGTGAGGTGCGAAGCGACCGGGGCCGACCTCATCGACAGAGCTTCCGCCCGGAAGCGCAGGACGTGGCGCTCGCGCGAGTCGAGCTGCGAGAACGTCGCGAAGTCGGCGAAGACGCCTCTGCGCACCCTGGCCAGCACCTTGTTGGCCACGCAGCGTTCGATGTCGCGGTCGGTCAAGCCGAAGTCGTGAAGCCGGCGCGTGGTGGTGAGCCCACGGCCCGCCGTGAGCAGCGCTGTGAGTGCGATCGCATCGTGAGTCATGCCGCATCCGACCATGTGAAGGCGAGTCGAAACCGCCGAGGGGTCGCACCCTGAGGCCGATCCTCGGCATGGCCCACCTGTGAAGGAACCGCGCGGTTTCGCGAGCGCCACCTCGGGCCGCCCGGTTCCACCCACCGGAGAGAGTCAGCCACGCCGGGCCCGGGTTCCCGCGCAGGCTCGGCTTCGCGGCCCGGGCCCGGCTGGCCGCGCGGGCCAGAGTTCGCGACGCTGGCCAGAGCAACAACTCTGGCCCAGGCGGACAACAGCATCCCGAACCGACGAAGAGCCGACTGCGCGACGGGGTTCATCCACTGCGGCGAGAGTTGGCCACGCCGGCCAGAGCAGCAACTCTGGCCGAGGCGGGTAACGGTCACCGGAGACGGGTGAGGTCCGGCCTGAGCGGTAGAGGGGCGGCGAGAGGCAGGGGAACAGGCGGCGGTGGGCGACGACCGCCGGTTGCGGTCAGGCCTGGATGTCGGTGACCGGCAGGGTGGAGTCGGCGGCGAAACCGAGGCCTGACGGCGGGCGGCCTGCCGCCACAAGCTGGGCGCCGAGCGCGGCGATCATGGCGCCGTTGTCGGTGCAGAGCGACAGGGGCGGAATCCGCAGCGCGATGCCGGCGGCATCCGCTCGTTGCTCCGCGAGCGCTCGCACTCGAGCGTTGGCCACCACCCCGCCGCCGAGCAGCAGCCTCGGCACTCCGAGATCGTTGCAAGCGGCGATGGCCTTGGTGACCAGCACGTCGGCGACCGCTTCGCGGAAGCTCGCGGCGACATCGGCCACGGGCACCGGTTCACCGGCATCCTGTCGCTGCTCGACCCACCTCGCGACGGCGGTCTTGAGTCCTGAGAACGAGAAGTCGTAGCGGTGCTCCGCCATGTCCTTCGGCAGGCTGAGCCCGCGCGGGAAGCGGATCGCGGTGGGGTCTCCGGATGCCGCGGCCGCGTCGATCTGCGGACCGCCCGGGTACGGCAGCCCGAGCAGCCGAGCCACCTTGTCGAATGCCTCGCCGGCAGCGTCGTCGATGGTCTCGCCGAGCAACTCGACATGGGAGATGAGGTCGCGCACGAGCAGCAGCGAGGTGTGCCCTCCTGACACCAGCAGGGCGATGGTCGGATACTCGACCTGCGCGCCGCCATCGTCGCCCGTGCTCAGCACATCCGCGCCCACATGTCCGACCAGGTGGTTCACGGCGTAAAGGGGCTTGCCGGTGGCGACGGCGAGCGCTTTCGCAGCTCCCACGCCCACCATGAGCGCGCCCGAGAGTCCCGGTCCGCTCGTCACCGCGATCGCATCCAGCTCGTCGAGCGTCACGCCAGCCTCGTCGAGCGCCGTCGTCAACGTCGGCGTGAGCGCTTCGAGATGCGCGCGAGCCGCGACCTCGGGCACTACGCCGCCGTACCGCGCGTGCTGCTCCATCGAGCTGGCGATCACGTTCGCAAGCAGTCTCGTGCCGCGGACGACGCCCACTCCGGTCTCGTCGCAACTCGTCTCGATGCCGAGCACGAGTGGGGCTGCCTCGGTCATGCCTCGCTCCTCCCAGCTCGGGGGTCTTGTTGCGCGCGATCACTCGCGGCATCAACGGCGGCACTGCGGTCTGTGAACTCCATGCGCGCCTCGGGAAGGTCGAGGCGCATGACGATCGCGTCGACGCCGTCGGGCTGGTAGTAGCGCGGACGAACGCCGACCTGCGCGAAGCCCAGCGCGTCATACAGGTGGCGGGCCGGCGGATTGTCAGCGCGCACCTCGAGGAAGAGCTCGCGGATGCCGCGCCTGCGCGCTTCAGCGATGAGCGCGTGCATGAGCAGCCGTCCCAGCCCCTTGCCCCGCGCGCGCTCCTCGACCGCGATGGTCTGGATGTCGCCCTGCGCCGCACCGGGTGGTGCGAGCAGACCCGCGTAGGCGTCGACGACCTCGGTCGAGGCTCGGGGCTCGGCGGAGGCGTTGGTCTCGCTCGTGGCGGGAGTGCCGCCGGCATCCGTCGCGATGGCGACCAAGTAGTAGCGGTGCGCTCCCACGAGCTCGGCGTGCATGCCCTCGCGCGACCATGCATCGGTCGGGAAGGTGCGCTGCTCGATGCCCATGATGGCGTCGAGATCGTCGACCGAGGCGCGGCGCAGCAGCCAAGGTCCGCGGGCGCGCGGCGACCCGGCGTCGGTGTGCTCCGTCATCCGGTCACCCGCTTTGGGGCCTTGGCGAGCGTCACGTCGGGTGAGCGCAGGTACAGCGGCTCGGATGCCGCGAACTCTCGGCCGTGCAGGTGCATCGTCTCGGCGAGCATGCCGAGCGCACCCGCTGACACCTCGGATGCGTCGACTCGGCGGTACTCGTCGAGCCGGGTGACGGCGTCTTCGAGGCCATCGGGACGGGTCAGTGCCGGACCTTGCACACGCTTCGGAAGACCTTCGGAATCGGGCGCGGCATAGGTCGACCAGTACACCTCGCGCCGACGCGCGTCGCTCACGACCAGCACCGGATCGCGCCGGCCCGCTCGGAGCTCGGCGAACGCGACCGCGTCGTGGCTCACGACGCGCACGACCGGGCGGCCGATGCCGAAGGCGAAGGCGTTGGCGGCGGCGATGCCGACCCGCAGCCCCGTGAAGGGTCCGGGCCCCATGCCGATCGCGACGGCTGAGAGAGCGGATGCCGCCACCTGCGCTTCGCCGAGGCACTCGTCGATGTACGCGCCGATCACTTCGGCGTGCGAGCGAGTGTCCGAAGTCGCGCGTTCGGCGAGCACGCCGCGGTCGCGATCGACCACTGCGACGCTCGTTCCTATGGAGGTGTCGATGGCCAGCAGCACGGCATTCAGCCTACGCGCGGCTGCGGCCGCCGAATTCGGCCAGGAAACCGAGATCGCGCCAGCGTGGGCCGTGGCCGGTGACGGTGACGACCCTCGGCCGCGGAGCGTCGAGCTCGCCCTCATCGCTCATCGGCCTGTTCACGAGCCCAGGTGGCATCTCGGGCCCCGAACGATCAGCGGGGCGCTCAGCGGGGCGCTCGTGGGCGTCCGGGTCGCCCACCAAGGCATCTTCGTCGTCTTCGTCCTGCTCGTCGGCGGCCTCGCCTGCGGCGGCATCGCCCCAGCGCGCATTGCTGTCGAGTTCGAGCGAGGCTTCGACGGCCTCACCACGGCGGCTATCCCCGGCATCCGCACCGCCCATCGGCCGCACGATGTCGAGTTCGAGCCAGGAGTCGCTGATGCCGTCGAGCATGCCGGCGCCCCACTCGACCACGACGATCGATGATTCGAAGTCGATGTCGAGGTCGTCGAGTTCGACCGCGCTGCTCAATCGATACGCGTCGACATGCACGAGCGGAGGGCCGCCGTCGCCTCGCGGGTGGGTGCGCGCGAGCACGAACGTCGGGCTCGTGACGGTGCCACGCACTCCGAGTGCGGCACCGAGCCCCCGGGTGAGCGTGGTCTTGCCAGCGCCGAGCTCGCCGTTCAGCGCCACCAGGTCGCCTGCCCGCAATCGACGCGCGAGTGCGGCGCCGAGCTGCTGCATGCGCTCGGGCGTCTCGACCGTGAAACGCGTGATCACCGCTTCGCCCGTCACTGCACGAAGCTCCGCCGGGTGCGACCGCCGATGCGGGTGACGATCTCGTAGTTGATGGTCTCGCAAGCCTCCGCCCATTCCTCGACCGGTGGGTCGCCCGCGTTCTGGTCGCCGAACAGCACGGCGCGATCCCCGACGCGCACGGGGTGATCACCCATATCGACGACGAACTGGTCCATCGCAACCATCCCGGAGATGGTTGCGCGGTAGCCGTTGATCGATACCGGCGCGCGATTGCCGGCTGCCCTCGGGATGCCGTCGGCGTACCCGAGCGGTACCAGCGCGAGAGTCGTCGGCTGCTGGGTGCGATAGCTGTAGCCGTACGAGACACCGTGACCGGCGGGCACGGTCTTCGTCGCGACGACCTCTGCTGAGAGCCGCATGGCCGGTCGGAGTCCGAGCTCCGCCGAGGTCACGCCTTCCAGCGGCGAGAGCCCGTAGATCGTGATGCCGAGGCGCACCATGGTGCACTCGCCGAGCGGCATGCGCAGCGCACCCGCGGAGGCGTGCAGATGCACGAGCTCGGGATCGAGGCCGAACGAGCGCGCGGCGGCGAGATGCTTGGAGAACCGAGCGGCCTGGTCGGCGTCATCGGCGTCGCTCGTGCCCGACAGGTGGCTGAACAAGCCCCGCACACGCAGGCGGCCGAGTCGCTCGAGCTCGGCGGCGCGCGAGAACACCCGCTCGGCGCGTTCGGCAGGAATGCCGTTGCGACCGAGACCGGTGTCGACCTTCAGGTGAACGTTCGCGACAGCGCGCGCGGTCCCCGCGGCGGCCGCCTGCTCGAGCTGGTCGAGCGAGTTGATGCCGAGATCGATGCCCGCCTCGATCGCCGGCGTGAAGTTCACGTCCGGCGCGTGCAGCCAGGTGAGCACCGGATGCCGCAGCCCCGCGTCGCGCAGTTCGAACGCCTCGTCGAGATCGACCACGCCGAGCCAGTCCGCGCCGCCGTCGATCGCCGCCCGGGCGCTCTGGATCGCGCCGTGCCCGTACGCCTGCGCCTTGACCACGGCCATCACGTGGTCGGCACCGACGCGCTGCCGCATCGCGCTCGTGTTCGCGCTGATCGACCCGAGGTCGATGCGCGCCTCGCGAAGGCTCACGACTCCGCCACCACGTAGGCGATGGCCACACCGGCGTCATGCGCCATGGAGAGGTGCGTCGCGCGGATGCCGCGGTCTTTGGCGATCTCGGCCGCGCGCCCGCTGAGCTCGAGCCCCGGGTTGCGCTCGGCATCCGAGACGACCCGCATGTCGTGCCAGCGGATGCCGTCGGTCTCCCCCAGCGCCTTCATGAGCGCCTCTTTCGCGGCGAAGCGGGCCGCCAGTGAGCGCAACGGGAGCGTGCGTTCGCTCTCAGCGAACAGCCTCTCCACGAGGCCCGGAGTACGGCTCGTCGCGCGCTCGAATCGCGCGAGGTCGACGATGTCGACACCGACTCCCACGATCACGCGCGCGCTCTCTCCACTGCAGCCTTCTTCACGGGGTCTCTTCCCGGCCTCATCCATCACAACCCAGTCTGACGGGCCGGGGCCCGGAACGGACTACTCGACAGTGACCGACTTCGCCAGGTTGCGAGGCTGGTCGACGTCGAGGCCCTTCGCGGTCGCGAGGTCGCGAGCGAAGATGTGCAACGGCACGACGGCCAGCATCGGCTCGAAGAACGGTCCGGCGAGCGGGATCTGGATGACCTCGTCGGCGAACGGGAGCACGGCGGCATCCCCCTGCTCGGCGATCGCGATCACGCGCGCACCGCGTGCGCGGATCTCCTGGATGTTCGAGACGACCTTGGCGTGCAGCGATCGCTCGTCACGCGGGCTCGGCACGACCACGAAGACGATCTGACCGGGCTCGATGAGCGCGATCGGGCCATGCTTCAGCTCGCCCGCGGCGAATCCCTCTGCATGGATGTACGCCAGCTCCTTGAGCTTCAGCGCGCCTTCAAGAGCGACCGGGTACCCGACGTGGCGACCGAGGAAGAGCACCGATCGGGTGTCTGCCATCCAGTGCGCGAGCTCGCTGATGCGCTCGCTCGTATCGAGCACGAGATCGATCTTCGCCGGAACGTCCGTCAGCTCGGTCACCAGGTCGCGGTGGGCACGTTCGTCGAGCGAAGCGCGGAGCCGTGCGAGGTGCAGACCGAAGAGGTACAGCGCGGTGATCTGCGCGACGAAGGCCTTCGTCGAGGCGACTGCGACTTCAGGGCCGGCGTGCGTGTAGAGCACGGCATCCGACTCGCGGGGAATCGTGGCACCCTGCGTGTTGCAGATCGACAGCGTCTTCGCACCGTGCTCGGCCGCGTACTTCACCGCCATGAGGGTGTCCATGGTCTCGCCGGACTGGCTGATCGACACGACGAGAGTGCGTTCGCTCAGCACCGGCTCGCGGTAGCGGAACTCGTGGGCGAGCTCGACCTCGACTGGCACCCGCGCCCACTGCTCGACGGCGTACTTGCCGACCATGCCGGCATAGGCGGCGGTTCCGCAGGCGACGATGGTCACGCGGTCGATATCGCGCAGCGTCTGATCGAGTTCGGCGAGCTCGTCGAGTTGCACGAGCCCGTCGGTCACGCGACCGAGCAGCGTGTTCGCGACCGCTTCGGGCTCCTCGCTGATCTCCTTCGACATGAAGTTCGGCCAGCCGCCCTTTTCGGATGCGGAGGCGTCCCACGCGACCTCGAAGGGCTCGAACTCGGCCACGTTGCCGTGGAAGTCGGTGATGGTGACCTCGTCGGGGCGGATGGTCACGAGCTGGTCCTGGCCGATCGCGACGGCCCGGCGAGTGTGCTCGATGAAGGCCGCGACATCGGAGCCGAGGAAGTTCTCGCCCTCTCCCAGGCCGACGATGAGCGGAGAGTTGCGGCGGGCACCCACGACGACGCCCGGCTGGTCGCGGTGGATCGCGAGCAGCGTGAAGGCGCCGTCGAGCCGGTTCACCACCTGCTGCATTGCGGCGGTGAGGTCGCCCGTCTCGCGATAGGCGCGGCCTACCAGCAGCGCAGCGACTTCGCTGTCGGTCTCGCTGGTGAAGGTCTCGCCCGCGTCGAGCAACTCCTGCTTGAGCGCGGCGAAGTTCTCGATGATGCCGTTGTGGATGAGGGCGAGCTTGCCGTCGTCGCCGAGGTGCGGGTGCGCGTTCTCATCGGTCGGACCGCCGTGGGTCGCCCAGCGGGTATGACCGATCCCGGTTCCGCCGTTGTCGAGGGGGTGGCGCTTGAGGTCGTCGGCAAGCACCTTGAGCTTGCCCGACCGCTTGCGGGAACCGAGGTCGCCGTCGCCGTCGATGACCGCGACTCCCGCCGAGTCGTAGCCACGGTACTCGAGCCGGCGCAGGCCGCCCATGAGCACTTCGATGCTCCGGTCACTGCCGACATAGCCCACGATTCCACACATGCGCTCGATTCTAGGGGGCGCTTTCCGTGCTGTTTCCGAGCGGATGCCGGGGCGGCGGCGCTCCGCCGCATGGCCCGGCCCTGGGGCGGTTCGCGTCACCGCGGCGCCGTGTGCCGGGACCGCACCGCGGATCGCGGCATCCGAAGTTCTTCTCGTATTAACTACGCTGACTGGAATGGGTTCCGCGAACGCCTCGAACGGCCAGCTCACCCCGTTCGTCGAGATCGGGCGTGATCGCTGGTCCGAACTCGCGCCCGCCGCCGCGATGCCGCTCACGGAGTACGAGCTCGTGCAGCTGCAAGGCCTCGGCGATGTCATCGACATGCGCGAGGTCGAAGAGGTCTACATCCCGCTCAGTCGGCTGTTGAACCTGTACGCCGCCGGCGCGCGTCGCCTGCACCGCGACGTCAGCGCGTTCCTCGGCGAGAAGGCCGGCACCACGCCGTTCGTGATCGGCGTCGCCGGATCGGTGGCGGTGGGCAAGTCGACCATCGCGCGCCTGTTGCGCGAACTCCTCGCGCGCTGGGATGACACCCCTCGCGTCGAGCTCGTGACGACCGACGGGTTCCTGTACCCGAACGCCGAACTCGAACGGCGGGGGCTGATGGAGCGCAAGGGGTTCCCGGAGAGCTACAACCGGCGGGCGCTGCTGCGGTTCGTGTCGCAGGTGAAGAGTGGCGCGCCAGAGGTGCGTGCCCCGTTCTACTCGCATTTGAGCTACGACATCGTTCCGGATGCCGAGGTCGTGGTGCGCCGCCCCGACATCCTGATCGTGGAGGGGCTCAACGTGCTGCAGCCGCCCACCCCAGGAGCGCGACTCGCGGTGAGCGACCTGTTCGACTTCACCGTGTACGTCGATGCGCGAACGGGCGACATCGCCGAGTGGTACACGCGCCGGTTCTTGAAGCTTCAGCGCGGAGCCTTCGCCGATCCGAAGTCGTACTTCCACCGGTATGCCACGCTCACAGAAGAGGAGGCGCGAGCGCGCGCCAAGCGGTTCTGGACCGAGATCAACGAGCCGAACCTGCTGCAGAACGTGCTGCCGACACGAGCACGCGCCTCACTCGTGCTGCGCAAGGCGAGCGATCACACCGTGTCGAGCGTCTTGCTTCGCAAGATCTAGCGGCGCCCTCGCCGCGCTTCAGTGCGGGGCGTCGGCCCGCGCGAGGATGCGGTTCGCGTGGGCGAGCACCGGGGCGTCGACCATTGCGTCGCGGAAGCGGAAGGCGCCCGGCTCCCCCTCTGCCGCGACCAGCACGGCCCGCGCCCACTCGACCTCGTGCGCAGCGGGCCGATACGCCTGCCTGATCACCGGGACCTGGCTCGGGTGGATGCACGCCGACGCCGCGAAGCCCGACGCCGCGGCATCCTCCGCTTCTGCCGCGAGCCCGCCCAGATCCGCGAGGTCGACGTACACGGCGTCGATCGCGGCACGACTGTGCGCCGCCGCAGCGAGCAGCACCGTCGACCGCGCGTGCCGCGCCACGTCGCGGTAGCGCCCGTCAACTCGACGGCTCGAGGTGCCGCCGGCGGTCGCCACGAGATCCTCGGCTCCCCAAGCAAGCGCGACAGTGTTGTGCACCGCCGCGAGTTCCGGCGCAGCGAGCACCCCTCGCGCCGTCTCGCACATCGCGATGACGGCATACTCCGAGAGCCACGCCACCTGCTCGACCGACTCGGCCTTGGCGAGCATGACGGTGCGGTAGGCGGTCTGCGCGAGCAGTTCCAGGTCGGCTTCGAACGCGCCGCTGCTGCCGCCGTTGACGCGCACGATGGTGCGGTCTGGATCGAGCGGATGCCGGAGAACCGCATCGCGAGCCGCGGGCTTGTCGGCCGGGGCGACGGCATCCTCGAGGTCGAGGATCACCGCATCGGCCCGCGCGGCCGCCTTCTCGTAGCGATCCGGTCGATCGGCCGGGCAGAAGAGCAGCGCTGGCCCCATGGAGAACGACACGCTGCGAGCCTAGCGCCGCCCCGACCGACGATCAGGCCGGTCGCTCGACGAGCGGAGCGGGCTCGACCAGCGGAGCGGGCTCGACGAGTGGAGCAGCCTCGACAAGCCGAGCCCGAGCCGCCTCGACGAGCCGAGCAGCGGGGTGCGCTCGTGCGCGCGTCAGTCGCGCATGGCGCACGCACGAGCAGTCATCAGGGCGCCACGGAGTCAGCCGGCACCCGGGAGCCTCAGACCGCCGCGGCCTGCCGGGTCGCGGCGATCTCAGTGAGGGCCGCGTCGATGCCTGCCCCGATGTCGACCTGCATGCCGAGATCCCGCAGCCCCTGCCCCATCGCCGCAAGGCCGACGATCGGGTACATGCCCCGCGCCGAGGGGCCCATGTGCGCCAGACGCAGCAGGTTGCCGGCACCTTGGCCGCTCGAGAGCATGACGCCGTAGTTGTTGCGGATGTGCGTGCGCGCCTCGACATGGTCGACAGAGTCGGGCAGCCTCACCGACGTGACGCAGTCGGCCGCGATCTCGTCGGATGCCGCCCACAGCTCCAGCCCCATCGCGCGCACCCCCGCCCGCGTGGCACGCGCAGCGGCGGCATGGCGGGCGATCGCCTGCTCGAGCCCTTCTTCGAGCACCTGGTCGAGCACCGACTCGACGCCGTGCACATCAGAGACCGAGGGCGTGTACGGGAAAGCCTCGTTCTGCTTCCACTTGAGCTTCCAGTCGACCAGGGAGACGTACGAGTCGCGCGGGGAGTTCGGGTTATCGAGGATGCGCTCCCAAGCCCGATCGCTGATCGCGAGCAGTGCGATCCCTGGAGGGCCTCCGAGGCATTTCTGAGCACCGGTGACGACCACGTCGATCTGCCACTCATCGGTCTCGAACTCGAGCCCGCCGATCGACGACACCGCATCGATCAGGGTCATTGCGCCGTACTTGGCAGCGATCGGGCCGATCTTCGAGCAGTCGGTGACGGTACCCGATGGCGTCTCGGAGTGCACCGCGGTCACGAGTTCGATACCCGGGTTCTGCTGAAGGTATTCCTCCACCGCTTCGGGCGAGACGGCCTCGTTGTAGGGCACCTCGATCTCATGCAGTTCGGCGCCGAAGCTCGTGAGCCAGTAGCCCATGCCCTTGCCGAAGACGCCCTGCGCCAGGTTCAGGACTTTCATCCCGGGACGGGTCATCGCGCGCGCTGCGGCTTCGAGACCGACGATCGCCTCGCCCTGCATGAGCACGATGTCGTTGGTCGTCTTGAAGACCTTCGCGGCTTTCTCCTCCGCACGGTGGAAGGTGGCGATGAATTCGGGGTCGTAGTGGTACACGATCGGCGACCCGAGCGCCGCAAGCGTTCGCGGCGTCGCCATCGTGGGGCCGGCTGAGAGGGTGAAATCGAGTGGTGCTGTCGACACAGTGACTCCTTAAATCGGTGCTTCGATGCCGGGGTGGCTCAGCGAGCGCCTCGAGTGTACGGAACCGCCAGCGCCGGCGGGATGTACGCGCTGCGGGCGAACACGATGAGCGTGATCATCACGATGATGAACGGCAGCATCTTGATGACGTCGTTCGGCAGGTTGATGTTCGTCAACTGGATGGCTGTGCCCACTGCGACCGAGGCCCCGTAGACGAGCGAGGCCACGACCACCCAGGAGATGCGACCGCGGGCGAGCATCGTGACGACGATCGCGATGTACCCCAGTCCGTGCGTCATGAAGGGCGTGAACGCCCCGGTCGAGAGCAGCGCGAGATACGCGCCACCGAGACCGGAGAAGGCTCCGCCTGCCAGCACCGCGAGCGAGCGGGTTCGCAGCACGCTTCCGCCGGCGGCATCCAGGGAGGCGGGTTTCTGTCCGGCCGCTCGGAGCCGGAGTCCGGGGTTCGTCTTGTGCAGCCACCAGGCGACCGCCGCCGCGATGAGCAGCGCCACGGTGAACATGCCCGGTTGCGAGAAGATGCTCGGGCCCACGACGGGGATGTCGCTGAGGAACGGGATCTTCCAGGGCGTGTCGAGACCGAGTCGCGGGTTCGTCGAGCCGTAGTTCTGGGTGTGCAGCACGCTCGTGATGCCGGATCCCGCGAGCGTGATCGCGATACCGACCACGATCTGGTTCAGCCCCAGCCACACGCTCAGCACGAGCATGATGAGCGAGCTCGCCACGCCGGCGAGCGTACCCACAAGGAGACCGAGCCAGAACGACTGCGTCATGAGCACTGCGACGAAGCCGAAGTAGCCTCCGATGAGCATGATTCCCTCGATACCGAGGTTCAGCACGCCAGACTGCTCGCCGATCGTCTCGCCCAGCGCCGCGAGCATGAGCGGCATGCCGGCGGCGATCGTGCCGATGAGGAATGCGACGAGGATCGCCTCGGTCATTGCTTCTTCCTTCCAACCGAGCCCAGACGAAGCGACTGGCGGAGCCCCTGTGGCAGGTAGCTCTGGCCGAGATCGCGCTTCATGCCGATGTACTCGATGATCGTCATGAACATCAGGATCAGCGCGACGATCACCAAGAGGAAGTCGACTGACAAGTTGCTCGCCTGCGCGGCGATCGTTCCACCGGTGGCCAGCACCGCGTAGAACGCGACGAGCGGGATCGATGCGAGAGGGTTGAGCCGGGCGAGGAACACGAACGGCAGGATCTTGTCGCCGTACGCAGGGTTCCAGTTGGTGCGCAGGTAGCCCCACAGGCCCATGATGTCGATGGCCGCGGCGAGCGCGATCATCGCGCCGCTGAGCACGAAGATGACGATCGTCATCTTGCGCGCGTCGATGCCCACGTGCTTCGCCGACTTCGTGCTCGCGCCGAACACGTCGAGCCGCAGGCCGAACGAGGTGCGCTTGAGGATGAAGTGGAAGGCGAGCACCATCAGGATCGCGATGATGAACCCGATGTGCACCTTCGTGCCGGGGATGTACGGCAGCATGCCGTCGAACGGCAGTTCACGCGTCTGCGGCACCGCCACACTCGCGTCTTGGAACGGCCCCTTCACCAGGATGTTGGTGACCGAGACGCCAATGAACGACATCATCAGCGTAGTGATGATCTCGTTCGTGCCGTACTTCGCTTTGAGCAGCGCGGGGATGATCGTCCACGCGGCGCCCACGACGATGGCCATGATGGCGAGCAGCGGGATGCCGATTGCCAGCGGGAACGAGACCAGGATGTCGGGACCGAAGCCCGCGACGATCGCCGCGCCGAGCAGGTACTGGCCGTTGTAGCCGAGGTTCCACAGCTTGCCGCGGAAGGCGATGATGAGGCCCAGTGCGATGAGCAGCAGCGGCGCCATCGCGATCATGCTGTTCTGCCAACCGTTGCCGGCGAGGCCGTAGTACACGATGTCGCCGTAGAACTGCAGCGGGTCCTTGCCCAGCATGAGCAGCACCAGTGCACCGGCGAGCAGCGCGAGCACCACTGGGGTGATGGTGCGTACGAGCACGTCGACTGCGGCGCGGCCTCGGCCTCGTTGCTTGGGCTGCGGGACCGCGTCCGTGGAGGGAGCGGGTTGCGGCGCACCGGTGGAGGGTGCGAGTTGCATATTCGTGGTCATGGTGGTCCTTGGGTCGCGGACTCAGGCGAGCGAGGGCTCGCGGGTCGAACCGGTCATGAGCTCGCCGACTCGCTCGCTCGTTCCCGACGAGTCGTTCGCGACCTCTCCGACGATGCGGCCCTTCGAGATGACGGCGATGCGGTCGGAGAGCTCCACGAGCTCGTCGAGGTCGGTCGAGATGAGGAGCGCGGCCCCGCCTTCCGCTGCGAAGCGGCGCACGGCCTCGCGAACACGGTGCACGGTCTTGAGGTCGAGACCGTACGTCGGCTTGTGGAACACGACGACCTTCGGGTCGTGCGACAGCTCGCGCGCGAGCAGGATCTTCTGGATGTTTCCGCCGGAGAGCGTACCGGCGCGCGTGTCTGCGCCCGGCGTGCGGATCTCGTACTCCGCGATCCGCTCGGCCGCTTCGGCCTGAACCGCCGAGCGGTTGATCTGCCCGCGCTTCCAGAACGGTGCTTGGCCGATGCGCTTGAGCACGAGATTCACCGCGACCGAGAGGTCGCCCACGATGCCCTCGTGGAGCCGGTCGTCGGTGACGTACCGCAGCCCGAGCCGCTGGCGGGCGCGAACGCCGAGCTTGGTCACCTCGCGGCCCTCGAAGAGCACGGCGCCCTTCTGCGCCGAGCGCTGACCTGCGATGGTCTCGGCGAGCGCGCTCTGGCCGTGGCCGTCGATGCCTGCGATGCCGAGCACTTCGCCCGCGTGCACGGCGATGGAGACGTCGTCGATGCCGATCTCCATGCGTCCGGCGTGGCTCGATACTCCGCGGAGTTCGAGGACGAGAGGGCGGGATGCCGCGGCATCCGCGTCGTGGTCCTGACCGGCGCGCGTCGCACCGGCGAGCTCCTCCGCCTGGTCGGCGCTGACGTTGTCGATGTCGTCGCCGA
This sequence comes from Ruicaihuangia caeni, assembly GCF_040536845.1. Lineage (NCBI taxonomy): Bacteria > Bacillati > Actinomycetota > Actinomycetes > Micrococcales > Microbacteriaceae > Ruicaihuangia > Ruicaihuangia caeni. The sequence goes on along the minus strand of NZ_CP159582.1, from coordinate 1,736,017 downwards.
ACATCGCCTCGAGGATGCGCTTCTTCGCGGCCTCTTCGTCGTACTGGCTCAACTCTTCAGGACTGATGTACGCGGCCATGCGGCCGCCACGAAGCACAGTCACGCAGTCGCCGATCGCGTATGCCTCGCGCAGCTTGTGCGTGATGAAGATCACGGCGAGCCCCTCGGCCTTGAGGCGGTTGACGCTCTCTTCGAGCTCGGCGATCGCCTGGGGTGTCAACATCGAGGTGGGCTCGTCGAGGATGAGCACCTTCGATCCTTGCCACATCGCCTTGGCGATCTCGACCTGCTGCTGCTGCCCGAGACCGAGGTCGCCGGCGAGCGCATTGGGGTTGATGTCGGCGCCGAGCTTGGCGCTGACATCCTTGAGCCGCTTCATCGCGCCCTTGCGATCCAGCGGGAGTCTGCCGGTGTCGCCGAGCATCAGATTCTCGAGCACCGTGAGGGTGGGGATGAGGGTCGTGTGCTGATAGACGACCCCGATGCCGTGGTCCATGGCGACGCGCGGAGAGCTGATCGCGACGCGCGCGCCGTTGATCTCGATGTGGCCGCTGTCGGGTTGCTGCATGCCGGCCAGGATGCTGATGAGCGTCGACTTGCCCGCGCCGTTCTCGCCGAGCAGGCAGTGCACCTGCCCGCGGCGCACCTCCAGGCTGATGTCGTCGTTCGCGACGACCCCTGGGAACACCTTGCCGATGCCCTCGAGCCTGACGAGGACCTCGTTCTGCGCGCCTTCCACCGGAGCGTGAAGGTCTGCACGATTCATGACTTGCTTCTCTCTCTGGAGCCGCGTCCCTGTTCGGAAACGACGTCGTCTCCTGATGTCGGGCGGCGTCCCGGGGAGGCGTCTGAGCGCCCGCCCCGGGACGACCCGGTGTCGAGTGTTGCTGTGCGCGAGCGGCTTCGCGCCGATCAATCGGTGTCGATCGGCGCGAGCCGGCCGCACTCGATGGATCAGTGGGCGTCGATGACGGCCTGGACCGCGTCCTTCGTCGTGGTCTTCTCGACCTTGACGGAGCCGTCGATGATGCCCTTCTTGGCCTCTTCCACCGCGGCGAGGACCTCGTCGGTGAGCTGGTCGCTCTCCTGCAGCGTGAGACCACCGTTCTCGACCGTGAGCGAGTACGACTTCTCACCGAAGGTGCCGGCCTCGATGTCGGCGATCGCCTGCTTGTACGCGTCGGCGAAGTTCCAGAGCACCGAGGTGAGCACGATGCTCGGGTCGGTCACGGCCTCGGTAACGTCGCCGATGGTGGCGATGTAGCGCACCGGGTAGCCGGTGTTGGCGGTCTCGATCGCCTGCAGGTAGCCGACGGTCGCGCCGTCGCCCATGCCGAAGATGACGTCGGCGCCGGCCGCGATCACCTGAGCGGCCACGTTGCGTCCACCGGCCGAGTCGCCGTACTCAGCGGGGCCGATGTAGGCGAGCACGACGTTGATCGACGGGTCGACGCTGTAGACGCCCTGGGCGAAGCCACCCGACATGGTGAACCAGTTGAGGTCCTCCGCCGAGACCACGACGCCGACCGTCTTGGTCGTGGTGCTCATCGCAGCGGCGACACCGGCGAGGTATGCGCCCTCCTGCGCCTCGGTCATGACGGTCGCGACCTTGCCGGGAACGTTCTGGTCGTAGTCGACCACGAGCACGGGCACACCGGTGCTCTGTCCGACGCGGGCACCGGCGGTGTTGAACCCGCTGGCGTGGGCGATGATGAAGTCGTTGCCCTTCTCGGCCACCTGGCTCAGGATCGTCTCGGTGTTGTCGTAACCGACGTTCGAGTTGTCATCGAGCTTGATGCCGAGTTCGTCGGCGACCTGCTGAGCAGCCCAAATGCCCTGCTGGTTCCAACCGTGGTCGGATTCCTTCTCGGGCGTGACGATGGCGAACTGCTCGACCTTCGTGCCTTCGGCCTTGCCGTTGTCACCGGTATCACCGGTGTCACCGCCTCGAGCAGTGCAGCCCGCCGTAGCGAGAAGAGCTGCTCCCAGCACCGCGGCGAGACCGACCTTGGCGAGCCTCCTGGGAAGAACTGTGGAACGTGACATAACGCGGAAGTATCCCTTCGTGTCAAGGACGTCGCGACTCCCTCGTCGCGCCGCAACTGCGGACTTTTTCTCAAAGCCTGCAGTTAGAGTGTCAACATATAAGAGCAGCGCCGGGGTGTCAACAAGTTTGAATGCCGGTTTTCGTGCCCCTTTTCGTGGGGCGCGGACCGATGCGCGAGCACGACGGAAAGCCGCGTGTGCACCTCGTTCGAAGGGCGCCTCACGCGGCAGCGTACTGCCGGTTCAGGGCAGTACTCTGGGCGGCTCGGAGTTCGTTTCCGGACCGTGACCAAGAGGAGCCGGACTGATCGCTGACTGGTCGGGTCGTTACGCGATCACGCCTCTTCGCGTCGAATAGCGGCCTCTATCTCACGAGCAGCGGCCTGCACCGTCGCGACGAGTTCTTCGCGCCGCGCCTCGCCGATGCGGAACGACGGGCCGGCGATGCTGATCGTCGCCACGACGGTGTTCTCGACGTTCACGGCCGCGGCCACAGCCCAGATACCGTCGTCCACCTCGGAGTCGGAGATCGCGAGGCCGGCCTTCGCAATGGCTCGCAGTTCATCGCGGAACCCGTCGATCCGCGCGGGGCTGGACTCGTGCATGACCCGGCTCAGATACGACTCGCGTCGCGATCGCGGCATCGACGCGAGCAGCACCTTCGGCCCGGCGCCTCGATGCAGAGGCATGAGGTGGCCGGGCCGAAACGAGATGCCGAGCGTCAGGTCGGGCTGCGACGAGACCACGCAGACCGCACTGTCGCCGATGCGGCGCATGGCCAGCGCGGTCTCACCCGTCTGCGCGACGAGTCGGTCGACCACGGGCTGGGCGGCCGCTGCCACGTCGATGCTGGCCTCCGCAGCGGCAGTCAGCCGCAGCACCTGCGGCGACAGCACGTAGGTGCCACGGTTGCGCTCCTCGACGAGATACAGCTCGCGCAACAGCGCGATATAGCGGTATGCGCTGGGGATCGAGATGTTGTGCTGCGCGGCGACCTCTTCGATCGTGACTTCGGGCTTCGACTCGCCGAATTGCAGCAGGATCTGCAGCACGCGGCGTGCGCTGTCGACGCCCTTCGTCTTGTTCTGCGCCGCAGCGCCCGCGCCCTGCGTCGTGTTGCCCTGCGTCGTGTTGCCCTGCGTCGACGTCGACTGCATCGCCAACTCTCTCCTTTGCCGGACCGCTATCGGCCGCCCTCGCCAATCGGGCTGATCAGCGCTCGTACGTGCCGACCGTGCGGTTCTGCTCGATGATATTGTCCGCGTACTTAGCCAGGAACTCCTCGCGAGTCGGCTCGCCTTCCACCTTCGTGTCGAGCGCGTACACCCAGAAGTAGTAGTGGTGGGTGCCGTGACCGTGCGGCGGCTGCGGTCCGGTGTACGCCTTCTCGCCGATGCCGTTCGGTCCGGTGCGCCCCACGGCAGCGTCACCGCCGAGTTCGGTGGTGGACGGGTCGATGCCGTATACCGTCCAGTGCGTGAACCCGTTCGCCAGCGGCGCGTCGGGGTCGTGCAGGATCAGCGCGAGCTCCACGGCCTCGGCCGGCGCACCCGAGATCTGCACCCGCGGCACCTGGTTGCCCGTCTCGGCTGCGAACCGGTCGTCGATCTTCTCGAGCGTTCCGATGTCGGGGCTGGTGACCTTGAGGTCCTTGATGTTGAGTGGCATGTCGTGCCTTCCTTTCGGCCGGTCAGAGCCCGGCGATGAACGAACGGATGCTGTCCGCGATCGCTCGCGGTTGCTCCTCTGGAACATAGTGGTCAGCGTCGTCGACCAGCTGGTAGCCGAGGTCGGGACGCAGGCGCCTGGTGGCTTCGAACGCGGCCTGGGTGACCAGCGTGCTCTCCGCGCCGCGGATGTACAGCGCGGGCCGGGCGACGTCTTCGGTGAATGGTGCGAGGTCTGCTCGGAGCCCCGTGACAGTCTGCGCCATGGCTTCGGGCGAGGCGAGCGGGCGGAGTCCATCACCGTCGCGCACGTAGCCATAGTCAGCGCGGCGCACGATCGCCTCGCGCGGGATCTTCTGGTACCGGTTCTGCAAGTACTCGATGACCGCATCGCGATCAGCGAAGTGCTGGTCTCCACCGTTGACCCTGGCCTCGAGAGAATCGAAGACCTCTGTCTCGATGAACGGCGTGAAGTCGATGCCGACGAAGCCGTCGATGAGATCTGGGCGCCGGGCGGTCGCGACCGTCGCGTTGCGCGACCCGAGCGAGTGGCCGACTACGACGTCCTTGCCGCCATTGCCGCCCAATTGCTCGACCAGAGCGATGACATCGTTGCTGTAGTCGGTATGCGTGTATCCACTGGCAGGCTTGTCGCTTCGCCCGTGCCCGCGCTGATCGACCGCCACCACGGTGAATTGCGCTGCGAGATCCTCGGCGATCGGGCGCCACACGTCAAGGTTGGCGGTGACGCCGTGGAACAGGAACACCGTGGTGTCGCCTGTTCCACGCACGCGCACCTGCAGCTCGATGTCACCGGTGTTGACCCGGCGATCCTCGAACCCGCCTGCCTGCACGCCTTGCTGCATGTCTTGCGATTCGACAGCCATCGACGGATCAGACCGGGTTGTCGCTCAGAGGGGCCGGCATGGCCTTACGAACGGCAGTGAGCTGGCGCACGATCTCGCCGCGCAGCGCAGCTACATCGCCCTCGCCGTACTCGAAGATGCCGCCGCCCGACTTGAAGCCCAGCTTGCCGGACGCAACGCGGTCGCTGATGAAGGCGGGCACCCCGTCGGTGTTCGACAGGTCGCGGTTGAGGTAGCCCGCGACGCTCGTGTAGATATCGAGCCCCGCCATGTCGAGCAGGCGCATCGGTCCGACGACCGCGAGCTTGTACCCGATCCCCCAGCGCACCGCGGTGTCGAGGTCGCGCTCAGAGATGACGCCTTCGTCGACGAGCGCGAGGCACTCGCGCATGATCGCGTACAGGACCCGGTTCTCGACGAAGCCGGGCACCTCGCGCTCGAGCACCGCCTCGTAGCCGAACGCGTTGACGATCTCGATGAGACGGTCGCGCACGGCGTCCGAGGTCTGCTCGCCCGGCACGACCTCGATCATGGGGATCAGGTGCGGCGGGTTCGACCAGTGCATGCCGATGAAGCGCGCAGGCGCGTTGAGCGCCTCGCCGAGTTTGGTGATCGGGATGCCGGACGTGTTCGACGCGATGATCGTCTCGTCGCTCACCTCGGCCTCGATCTGGGCGAGCACGCTCTTCTTGAGGTCCTCGCGCTCGGGAACGGCCTCGAGCACGAACTCGGTGCCGCGCAGGGCCTCGGCGATGTCGGTCGTGTACGACACGCTGCCGCCATCCACCTTGTTGCTGCCGAGGTTGTCGAGCACGCCCTCGCACATCGCGACGGCCTGCTCGGCACGGGTCAGGGCTTCGGCGACGACGTCGTAGACGCGCACCTGCGCACCGGCGCGAGCGAAGACGGCCGCGATGCCCGGGCCCATCGTGCCCGAACCTACGACCGTGACTACTGCTGGGATCGACATGGCATTCTCCTTCGAATGATCAGGGTGGGTTTCTCGAACTACATCGGCTGGGGCTCGCGCCCCTCGAGGCGGTCGAGCTTGCGGTTGAAGTACCACCAGTAGTTGTTGCGGGCGGCTTCGGGGTAAATGCGCCGGTTCTTCTCGACCGTCTCGTCGGCATCCGGGAACTCGAAGTCGTTGCCGCTGGCCTCGAGATCGATCTGGAACTTGGCCGACCACTCGAGGAAGATGCCGCACAGCGTGAGCGACTTCACGTCGGAGCCGACGAATGCGATGCCGTGGTTGGCGAGCAGCACGGCTTCGGCGTCACCGAGCGTGCGGGCGACCGCCTTGCCGAGTTCAACCGTGGTGATGATGTGGCTGGTCTCGTCGAAGCGGGGAACCCCGCCGTTCGCGAACCACACGCCGTGGTTGTTCACCGGGCCGAGTGTGCCCTTGCCTGCTCCGTAGACCGTCGCGAAGTGAGCGTGCGAGTGGCCGACGAAGTTGACGTCATCGCGCGCCTTCATGATCTCGGCGTGCAGCGGCCACTCGAGGTGGCGCAGCCCCTCGCCCTGCAGCACGTTCCCGTCGAAGTCGATCAGGATGTAGTCGTCGGGCTGCACCTCGCTCAGCGCCAGGTTGCCGCGCTTGAGCCACAGTCCGCGGCCTTCCGGGTCGCGGTACGACAAGTGCCCCATGGACATGTCACCGTGCCCCTCCATCTCGAGGATGCGGTGCGAGCGCGACAGATCGTCGAGCACCGACATGATCTCGGGCGGAGCGTTCAGAGGTCCAGGCTTCTTCATAGGTCGTGGATTCCTTTCAATCAGGATGCTGGTGAAGTCGGTGCTCAGGAGAACTGAGCGAGCGCCTCTTGCTTCGTCATGCCGCCGACCCGCGCGTGCGGGCGTGGGCCGCTCGCCACTGCGACGCAGATGAGGAGCTCATCCGGGCGCGGGCCGTCGGGGATGTGCAGCGTGATGCCGTCGTAGTAGTCGCGTACGTAGACCTCGTCCTTGAACGCGAGCGGGATGTCGATGGAGACGCCCGGGGCGGCGACCTTGGTCACCGAGGAGATCCAGGCGCGACCGCCGCCGACGGCATCCCGGAATCCGTTGCCGAACACCGTGGTGACGCAGGCCACAACGTGCTCCTGCTCGCCGTTGATCCCCGCGACTCCGCCCTTGCCGTAGCCCTCGACGGGACGCCCGCCGAGCAGCGCCGCGGCGCGCTTGCCGAGCTGGATGCCGAGTTCGCGACTCGGATCGGTGAGCGAGCTCAGATCCTGCTGGAACGGCTTCCCGGCGAAGGGGTTGCGGATGGCGACGCCGACGGCGGCCTTGACGAGGGGCTGTTCGAGCTCGTTCCCCGCCTCTCGAACGATCTCCTCGACCGCCGAGTACCAGGTGCGGACCTCATAGCCCGGCAGCGACTCAACCGACACTGATCATCTCCCTCGTCGTGGGGTCGTACCGCGCTGTCTCCAGCATCTGCGGTGTGAACTGGTTTCCCTTGGCCATGCTGCGGGTCTCGGCGAACCACGCCGAGCGCTCCTGGCACTCATCGGTGATCTGGCGTTCGCGGGCCTCCCAGTCGACGAGCGCCTGGGGCAGGTCAGCATTGGCCGCCTCGGTCGCTGCGACTGCGACGGTGTACGCGTTCGACATCGCTGTGCCGGCACCCTGCGCCAGCGCCGGGCACATGGCGTGGCCGGCGTCGCCGATGAGCGCGATGCGACCCTTCGTCCACTGCTTCAGCACGGTGGTCTGGTACCCGTCGTAACGGCCGTGGATCTTCGCGGCCTCCTCGAGCACCGGGGCGAGGTAGGGGTGGCTCTCGACCCAGACGTCGTAGTTGATCGGCACGGCCGACCCTTCCTTGTCTTCGATCGGTGCCATGAGCGCCAGGTACAACTCGTCGTCGTTGCACGGCACGTAGAGCACGCGGAGCACGCGCGGCTCGAGGTTCCAGAAGTCGATGACGTTGTCCCACTCGCCGGGGCCGAGGTCTTCCTTGCGGCGCGGGACGATGAGGCGGGTGATGCCGTCGCGGGACTTCGTGCGCTCGAGTTCGAATTGGTTCGAGTCGCGCACCTTCGATGCCACGCCGTCAGCGCCGATGACCAGATCGGCCTTGCGCACTTCGCCAGAGGCGAGGGTCACCGAGCCGGCCGGATCGGCCGAGACGACCTCCGAGGCGACGCGGATGTCGACACCGCTGTTGCGAGCGGCATCGACGAGGGTCTCATGCAGGTCCTGGCGCGTCATCGTGCGCCACTCGAGACCCCAGAAGTCCTCCTTCGACTGCGTCACATTGTGCATGCGCGTCTCGTAGAACGGCGGCACCATCGACTTCGGCAGGAGCGGCTCGTATGCGCCGATGGCCTTGAGCACCTCAAGGCTGTTGTGCCACAGCACGATGCCCGCGCCGAACGCACGCAGTTCGTCGCCCTTCTCGTGGAGCGTGACGCTCCAGCCACGTTGTGCGAGCGCGGTGGCCACGGTGAGGCCGGCGAAACCGCCGCCGGCCACCTCTGCGTGGCGACCATTCGATTCGCTCATCTGGTCCTCCGGAATCCTTTGTCCTAAATCTCGCATAGCGAGACTCTCGTATTAGCTTCTAATAATTGAAGTGAATTGGCAAGAGAATGCCCGTCACAGCATCACGTGAGTGTCGTGACGGGCGGATGATTGCGCGTCGCGCGGGCGGTTCCGGGCGAATCACCCGCGCGACGCACGCCTGTGGGTCAGTTGCGAGTGTGACCGCCGTCGACCACGAGCGTCTGGCCCGTGACCCAGCCGGCCTCCTCGGAGACGAGGAAGGCCACCGCGGGCGCGATGTCGTCGGGCTGGCCCTTGCGGTTGAACGCCTGCATCGGGACCACATAATCGAAGCCCGAAGCGTGGGGGCCTGCCATGACGCCTTCGCTGGCGGTCAAGCCGGGGGCGATGGCGTTGATCGTGATTCCGTACTTTCCGAGCTCGCCCGCGAGCGCGCGCGTGAAGCCGATCGACGCACCCTTGGTGGCGACATAGTGGGCGCAGTTCGGCGTGCCTGCGACGAACGTGTTCGAGGCGATGTTCACGATGCGGCCGTACCCGGCCTCCTGCATCTGGTTCGACACGGCCTTGGTCATGAGGAACAGGCCGTCCATGTTGACCGCCATCACGCGACGCCACTCGTCGAAGGTGATGTCCTCCCAAGCGACCTGCGGCACGAGGGCTGCGTCGTTCACGAGGATGTCGACACGGCCGTACTTCTCCATCACCGCATCCACGAGTTCCTTGACGGACTGCTCGTTACTCACGTCGACCTTGTGGGCGTAGCCCCCGATGGATGCTGCAACCTCGTTGGCCTTGTCGATGTTGATGTCGGCGACGACGACGGTGACACCGTCCTTCGCGATCCGGCGGGCGATAGCCGCGCCGATCCCCTGGGCAGCTCCCGTCACGATGGCGACGCGCTGTGCAGCCTGCTCAGCGTTTCCCATTGCTCACACTCCTTCGTATGGTTCGATCGCCGCGACGGATGCCGCGGCGTGCTGAATGCGGCGGACTAGTTGCCGCCGTAGTACTCGGGGGCCTTCTTCCAAGTGAGGAACGGCTCCATTTCGTGCGACGGGTAGAGGTCGGCGTTCTTCGCGCGGGCCAGGTACCGCAGGCGGCGCAGCGAATCCACCGAGTCGACCGGGTCGAGGTGGAAGCCACCGATGACCTCGCGCTCGATGCTCTCGTAGGTGTATGCGGCGTCGCCGCAGAACAGCATCGACTTTTCGTTCTGCATCTCGACGAAGAGCGAGTAGTGCCCCGCTGTGTGCCCGGGCGTCTCATAGATCCAGATCCCAGGAACGATCTCGTGGTCGCCCGAGATCATCTCGTACTTCACGCCTTCGTAGTCGAAGGAGAGGTCGGAGTAACCCAGACGCTCGAAGGGCTCGGGGACACGGGCGTGGCGCAGTTCCTCCTTGTGCACGAGCACGCGCGCGTTCTTGAGGTACTTGTTGCCGCCGACGTGATCGAAGTGGAAGTGCGAGTTGATGACGATGTCGACGTCTTCAGGCTTGTAGCCGCACAGCTCGAGCTGCGCCGGGATGCTCTGCTCGGGAGTCTGCTCCGGCAGTTCGAAGGGAAGGACCCGCTGGGTGTGCTCGAGGTCGTAACCGGTGTCGTACATGAGCAGACCGTCTTTGTGCTCGACGAGCACGCTGTAGACGGGGAAGCGAACCGGCGTCCCGATGTCGTGGTGCCAGAAGACCTGGGAGCGGTCGATGACCAGGCTCCCTCCATCAAGCAGGTACACCTTGGGATCGGTCATTGACTACTCCTCCTTGAGTATCGATGCGGCACGTGGCGGGTGTGGCGCTCGCGCTGGCGGCCCAGCGCAGCTCTAGAACCATCTTCTTAGATGATCTGAGATTGATCGCACTCTATGAGAAACCGGAGCGGAGTGTCAACCCTGGTTCGAGAGGTCGAGCCTGACGGCATCCGAATCGTCGAACGACGGCATATCGGTGTAGTACGCCCAGTCATAGCAGTAATCGAGCGGCGGGTCACCATCGAAGGCGCCGATGCAGATCATGTCGCGCTGACGCTGCTCTCCTGCCTCGTCGAACGCGATCCTGCAGAGCACTTTGAAGCGGCTGGGCTCTCCGTCGATGGCGTGCTCGGACGGCACCCAGCAGTCCACGAATCGCGGATGCTCGGCCGACGCGTCGCGCGCAGCGATCGGGGCGATCTGCGACAGCATCCGCTGGTCATCGGCGCCGAGGTCGTCGATCGCGCGAGCCGGCGCCGAGGGTGCTGAGCACGCCGAGAGCAGCCCTGCCACGGCAACGGCGACCGCAAACGCGCGGAAGGCCGCGCTCTGCCGCACGCCCGATCGGCAAGGACTCCTGCGGGCAATAACTTGGCTCATATTCGCACCATCTGATCCAGCTTTCGCGCCATGTACGATTCCGACATACTTTAGTGAGCGGGCGTTCACGCCTGCCTCAACGACGAGGAACAGGGAGCACAGACCCATGCCGCCAATCTCAGCGAACCGCGCCGGCGTCATTCTCGCGGTAGACGATGTCGCCGCGCTGACTGATTTCTACACCACCCACCTCGGCTTCACGGTCGAGGCGCAGTACGAGAGCCCCGCATACACGACGCTCGTCAACGGTGCCACCCGCCTCTCGCTCGCCGAGCAGGGCCACCCGGCGAACGATCTCCCCGGCTTCACCATGACAGTGCTGCCTCAGGGGCCGACCCCGAATCACTGCCTCGTGCTCGAGGTCGATGACTGCGACGCCGCGTACGAGCAGCTCCGCTCGGCCGGCGTGGAGGTTCGCTCGGAGGTGTTCCGCCCGCCGTGGGGCGGCGCACGCTTCTTCTTGACCGATCCTGAAGGAAACCTCATCGAATTGGAGACCCTGGCATGAAGGTCGTCCGCCTCGTCGGCAAAGAGCAGATCCGGGTCGAGGATGCACCCGACGCGCAACTGCAATCGGATGACGACGCCATCGTCCGCGTCACCCACAGCGCGATCTGCGGCGCCGATCTGCTCCCGTACCACGGCTACACGCCGGGATTCGAGTTCGGCACCATCCCCGGCCACGAGTTCGTCGGTGAGATCGTGGCGGTCGGCGATCGGGTGACCGCGGTGAAGCCGGGTATGCGCGTGGTGAACACGAGCATGACCTCCGACGGCACGTGCCGACACTGCCGGGCGGGCCGCCCGACCCAGTGCGAGAACCGGTCACTGTTCGGATACTCCGGCGTCTACCCTCGCCTGGACGGCGGGCAGGCTGAACTCGTGCGTGTGCCGTTCGCCAACCGTTCGCTCTTCGAGGTTCCCGAAGGGGTCACGAACGAGCAGGCGGTGTTCATCGCCGACATCCTGCCGACCGGGTTCGCCGGTGTGCGGCGTGCGGGCGTCGGCTTCGGCGACGTCGTGGTCGTGCTGGGCTGCGGACCGGTGGGGCTCATGTCGATCATCAGCTCTGCGGGCACCGCACGCACGGTGATCGCCGTCGATGGTGTCGCTGAGCGACGCGAACTCGCCGAGCAGCTGGGCGCGACCGCCGTGTCACCGGATGACGCGCCAGCCGCCGTCGAGCGGGCGACCGCTGGGCTCGGCGCGGATGTCGTCATCGAGGCGTCGGGCAGCGTCCCGGCCATGAAGGGCGCGTTCGATCTCGCGCGGCCTCAGGGAGTGGTGTCGGTCATCGGCGCCCACTTCGAGCCCGACTTCCCCCTGAACAACGGCACCATGTTCGAGAAGGAGTTGACGCTCGTGTTCTCGGTCGGTGACCCGTCGCGCGACCGAGAGCGCTTGCTCGCCGGCATCCAGGCCGGATCGATCGACCCCTCGCCGGTGCTCACGCACTCCATGCCGCTCGACGAGGCGCAGGAGGCATACCGCGCGTTCGACGCCAAGGAGATGACGAAGGTCGTTCTGACCACGGCTTGATCACCACATGCGGTGAGGCGTTGCGCCGGCGAGGACTGTCTCGCCGGCGCACCGCTTTTCGGCGCCGGAGCGTGCCAGGGCGATGACGCCCGCACGGCTGTTCAGGCGTATCCGAGTTCGCGGGCAGCGGCCTGGACGTGCCGGGCCAGTTCGAGATCGAGGTCGGTCACGCCGCCGGCCTCGTGCGAGGTGAGCCGCAGGTCGAGACGGCCGTAGCCCAGCTCGACGTCGGGGTGATGGTTGAGGGATTCGGCGGAATCCGCGACCGCGTTCAGCAGTCGCATCGCACCGGCGAAGTCCTTGGTGTCGAAATGCGCGACCAGCGCATCGCCCTCGTGGGTGAAGGCGGTGCCCTCCAAGGCGTCGGACGTTGCGCCGGAATCGAGCGTGCTCGTCACCAGGTGCTCCTTCGAACCGGTCACGGCGGATGCCGAGACTCGCCTCGGAGGGTACGTCTGCTGGTGCCCGGCGACAAGCATCGCCGTCTGGCCGTTAGACGGCGAGGCGCTCCCGGACGACATCCGCGAGCCCGTCGGCGGTCTGCTGGGCCGTGGCCTGATCCGCGGCTTCGACCATGACACGCACCATGGGCTCGGTTCCCGACGGGCGCAGCAGCACGCGTCCTGTGTCGCCGAGCCGGGCCTCTGCGGCTCGAACAGCTTCGGCGATGCCCTCGTCTTCGCTCATCCGCAGATGGTCGACGCCGCGCACATTGACGAGCACCTGCGGCATGACCGTCATGACCGAGGCAAGTTCGGCGATCGACTTGCCGGTGCGAGCCATCTCGGCGACGAGGTGCAGGCCTGTGAGCACGCCATCGCCAGTCGTGGCGAACTCGGTCATGATCACGTGACCCGACTGCTCACCGCCCAGCGAGAGACCGCGCTCGTTGAGCGCCTCGAGCACATAGCGGTCGCCCACCTTCGTCTCGACGAGCGAGATGCCATGAGCTGCCATGGCCCGGCGCAGGCCGAGATTGCTCATGACGGTGACCGCGAGAGTCTGTTCGGCGAGCTTGCCGCGTTCGGCCATTGAGAGCGCGAGGATCGCCATGATCTGGTCGCCATCGATGATCTTGCCGTCGCGATCGACGGCGAGGCACCGGTCGGCGTCGCCATCATGGGCGATTCCCACGTCGGCGCCCAGCGAGACGACCGCTTCTGCGAGCTTGTCGAGGTGCGTCGAACCGACGCCGTCGTTGATGTTGAGGCCGTCGGGATCTGCACCGATGACCGTGACATCGGCGCCGGCATCCGCGAATGCCTGTGGCGATACGCCCGCTGCGGCTCCGTGGGCGCAGTCGAGCACGACCTTGATGCCGCCGAGCCGGTTGGGGAGCGTGCCGAGCAGGTGCACGACGTAGCGGTCTTCGGCATCCGCGAAGCGGCGGATGCGGCCGACGCCTGCGCCGGTGGGTGCGAGCTTCGGCGCCGCGAGCGCGGCTTCGATGCGGTCTTCAACCTCATCAGGAAGCTTCTGACCACCGCGCGCGAAGAACTTGATGCCGTTGTCAGGCGCGGGGTTGTGGGATGCCGACACCATCACACCGAAGTCGGCGTCGATGTCGGCGATGAGGAACGCAGCGGCCGGGGTCGGGATGACGCCAGCGTCGAGCACGTCGATGCCGGAGCTCGCGAGCCCTGCGGCGACCGCCGAGGAGATGAACTCCCCCGACACGCGAGGGTCGCGCGCGAGCACGGCGACGGGCCGACGCCCGTAGCGCCGGCGTTCGGCAGCGTGCCGTCCCTGGGTCAGGACGACCGCGGCCGCCTGGGCGAGGCCCAGGGCCAGGTCAGCGGTGAGTGCACCGTTGGCCAGGCCCCGGACCCCGTCAGTGCCGAATAGTCGAGGCATGACGTCCCTGGATGCGCGGGACGATCAGCGCTTCGAGAACTGCGAGGCCTTGCGGGCCTTCTTCAGACCGGCCTTCTTGCGCTCGATGATGCGTGCGTCGCGCGTGAGGAAGCCGGCCTTCTTGAGGGTCGGGCGGTTGTTCTCACGGTCGATCTCGTTGAGCGCACGGGCAACGGCGAGGCGCAGCGCGCCGGCCTGGCCCGAGGGGCCGCCGCCGGTGATGCGCGCGGTGAGGTCGTAGCTGCCGAGCAGGTCGAGCACCTTGAAGGGGTCGTTGATCAGCTGCTGGTGGAGCTTGTTGGGGAAGTACTCTTCGAGCGCACGGCCGTTGACCGTGGCCTTGCCGCTGCCCGGCACGAGGCGCACGCGAGCGATGGCCTCCTTGCGGCGGCCCACTGCGGCACCCGACACGTTGAGCACGGGGCGGGGGGTCGAGGCGGCGGCAGCGGCCGGCGTCTCGGTCGTGAAGCTCTCGGGAGCCTGGTCGATGGAGTCTGCGATCTTCGCCATGGGAGTCTCTCTGGTCCTATCCGGCGCGCTTACTGGGCGACCTGGTCAAGGGTGTACGGCGTGGGCTGCTGCGCGGCGTGAGGGTGCTCGGCACCCGCGTACACCTTCAGCTTCTTGATCTGAGCGCGGCCCAGCGAGTTCTTCGGGAGCATGCCGCGCACAGCCTTCTCGACGGCGCGAACGGGGTGCTTCTCGAGCAGCTCCGCGTAGGTGGTGGCGGTGAGGCCGCCCGGGTAACCCGAGTGGCGGTACGCCTTCTTCTTCTCGAGCTTGGCGCCGGTCAGGGCGACCTTCTCGGCGTTGATGATGATGACGAAGTCGCCCATGTCGATGTGCGGGGCGAAGGTCGCCTTGTGCTTGCCACGCAGCAGGGCTGCGGTGTGGCTTGCGAGACGACCGAGCACAACGTCGGTGGCGTCGATGACGACCCAGTCGCGCTGGATGTCAGCGGGCGTGGGGGTGAACGTGCGCGTCACAGTGCTACGGCTTTCTTGTCGAGGTGTTCGTGAATCCCGCTCCGGTCGGGCGTTCTGCAGCGGATCGCTGTGAACGCTCGGGTGGAGGGCTCAACCGGATGCCTGCCGACGGCAGACACCAACGGGAAAGTCTAGCATTCCCGCAGCACTGGCAATACCGCGCCGGTGCCGACCCCTACAGCGCGCCCGGTCTTGCTTCAGCACCGAGGCCCGGGTCAGCGCCAGCGGGCCCGGAGCGCCGAGTTCACTCCGAACGCCGCGCGCGCGTCTGCTCTGCGCGAGCGGCCAGCTGGTCGTCGGGCGGGTACCCCACCTGGGTGAGCGTCAGACCCTTCGCCGGCATCACATGGAATCGGTTCGTGCGCTCGCGTGCCTGCAGGATGCCCGGCACTTCGTCCAGGCCGATGCGCCCCTCCCCCACCGCGACGCACGCGCCGACCAGCGCGCGCACCATGCTGTGGCAGAACGCGTCGGCCTGCACCTCGGCGACGAGCACCCCCGCTGCGTCGCGGTGCCAGCCGAACGACTGCAGCGTGCGGATCGTCGTCGCGCCGTCGCGCGGCTTGCAGAAGCTCGCGAAATCGTGCAGGCCGAGCAGCGACCTGGCTGCGGCATCCATGGCTTCCACATCGAGCCGACCGCTGACCCAGACGGTGGAATGGCGCTGGAGGGGATCACGGATGCCGAGATCATCCGCCACGCGGTACTGGTACCGCCGCCACACCGCCGAGAACCGCGCGTCGAACCCCTCTGGCGCGCGGTCGATGGTCGAGACGATGAGGTCGTCAGCGTGACCGGCGAGCCCGTTGATCCTGCGACGGAGCGCCTCCTCGGGAGCGAGCGGGCGCGCGTGCGAGCGGCTGCGCTGCTTGGCGAGCACCGCGAGCTCATCAGGTGTCAGGTCGAGGTGCGCGAGCTGCCCGGTTGCGTGCACCCCGGCATCCGTCCGCCCTGCGACCGTCAAGCGGTGGTGGCGTCCAGGAAGCACCGTGTCGAGCGCGCGCTCCAACTCGCCCTGCACGGTACGCAGGCGGGGCTGCCTGGCCCAGCCGGCGAAGTCGGTGCCGTCGTAGGCGACGGAGAGGCGCAGGCGCACCTCGCCGAGCGTCGCGTTCGCCGTCTCGCCTTCCTGACCGTTCATCGTCCCGAAGTCTAGAACGCGCGCGGCCCAGCGGCGGTTCTCAGCGACGCCCGCCTAGGCTGGTTGCCGCCTCGCTCGAGCCCAGGTCTGCCATGCCCGAAGTCCACGCCGCCCAGTCTCCCAACCTCAACGCCGCTCAGACGGCTGGACCGTCGACCGCTCGAAACGCCGGGCGGCTGCTGGGACTGGACGGTATGCGCGCCGTTGCCGTCACCGCAGTGCTGGCGTTCCATCTGCTGCCCGGGGTGCTGCCGGGCGGGTTCCTGGGCGTCGACCTGTTCTTCGTCATCAGCGGGTTCCTGATCACCACGCTGCTGCTGCGCGAGCACGCGCGCTCGGGGCGCATCGACCTCGTCGATTTCTGGCGGCGCCGCGCCCGCCGCCTGCTGCCGGCGATCGGGCTCCTCGTCGTCGTCACGGCGAGTGCGGCGCTCGCCATCGGCGGCGACGCGCTGCACAAGCTCGGCTGGCAGGTGCTCGGCACTGCGACGTTCAGCTACAACTGGCTCTCGATCGCCGACGGCAACTCGTACTTCGACTCCACCTCGCCGGAACTGCTCCGCAACCTCTGGTCGCTCGCTGTGGAGGAGCAGTTCTACCTGGTATGGCCGCTGGTGCTGCTCGCGCTGCTGGTGGTTCGCCGACGCTGGGTTCGGGTGGCGCTCGTCGCCGCTGCAGCGGCAGCATCCGCCGTCACCATGGGGCTGCTCGTGAACCCGGCCGACCCGACCCGGGTCTATTTCGGCACCGACACCCACAGCTTCGGGCTCACCATCGGCATCATCGTGGCGCTGCTGATGGGAGGCTGGCCGGATGCCGTCGGGCGCTGGCCGCGCGCCGTGCGCCCGCTGCTCATGCCCGCCGCGTCGGTCGCGATGATGGGAATCGTCGCGGCATTCGTATGGCTCGACGGTGACGCCCTCTTCGCCTATCGCGGTGGGCTTGTTGCGGTGTCGCTGCTCACCGCCCTCGTGCTGGCCGCCGCCGTCGCACCCGGCTCCGCTCTCGGCCGAGCGCTCGAGTGGGCGCCGTTCCGCTGGATCGGCACGCGGAGCTACGGCCTCTACCTCTGGCATTGGCCTGTGTACGTGCTGCTGCTCGACGCGCTGCCCACCTGGCAGGGAGCGGAGTTCATGTGGCCGCTCGCTGCGCTGTCACTCGCCATCACGGTGGTGGCCGCCGAACTGTCGTATCGCTTCGTCGAGCAGCCGGTGCGGCGCCTGGGCTTCCGCGCGACGCTCAGCGCGTACCGGCGAGCCTGGGATGCCCCGCGCAGTCGCATCGCCGCGGCCGCCATCACGGCGGTGGTGGCAACCGCGGGGACTGCAACCGTCGTGGCGATCGCGCTCGATCCGGGCACGAGCAGTGCGCAATCGCAGATCGCGCGCGGTCAAGCTGCGCTCGACGACACGGCATCCTCGGAGCCGCGCGGTGGCGGCCAGCAGGGCGATGGGTCAGAAGCAGGGGCTGGCGAAGCCGGGGCCGGCTCGGCCTCTCCGGCGGACCGTGCGGATTCAGCGGCGCTCCCGAGCGGCGACCAGATCACCGCCATCGGCGATTCGGTCATGCTGGCGGTCGTGCCTCAACTGCAGGCGCAGTTCCCCGGCATCCGGGTCGACGCCGTCGTCTCACGCCAGATGCGACAGGCACCGGAGCTGTTGCAGCAGGAGAAGGACGCCGGCACCCTCCGCGACACGATCGTCGTCGGTCTCGGCACGAACGGCTCGATCGGTATGGACACGCTCGAGCGGGTGCGAGAGATCGCCGGCCCGGAGCGGCGCATCGTGCTCGTCAATGTGCAGGCGCCGCGAGGCTGGACGCCCGAGGTGAACGCCGCGCTCAGCGAGTTCGCGCAGCGCTATCGCAACGTGGAGCTCGCCAACTGGCGTGATGCGATCGCCCCCAGGCTCGATCTCCTCGCGCGCGATCAGATCCATGCGGGAGGGGATGCCGCGGGCGCCGTGTACGCGTCGGCGCTCCGCGACGCGCTGCAGCGCCTCGCGCTGCTGCCGCCGGTACTCGACCGGCACGACTACTGGCTCGGCGACCTGCCGCAGTAGGCGAATCAGCACGCGCACGAGGCGGCGAACTCCGGGAGCGGCACTGCGCGCCGACATCAGTGCCCAGAGCAGCGAAAGGCCCCGCTCCATCAGGGGCGGGGCCTTCTGCAGTGCTGCGGGGCGCTGGGCTACTTGGCCTCGTCGGCGCCTTCTTCGGCGTCGGCCGGAGCTTCCTCAGCGGCAGGCGCCTCAGCAGCAGGCGCGTCAGCGGCGGGCGCGTCAGCGGCATCCGTCGTCTCGGTCTCCGTCGCGTCAGCAGCGGTCTCGTCGGCCGCTTCCTCAACTACGGTCTCGTCGGCAACCGGCTCGTCGGCGGCAGGCGCCTCAGCAGCAGGCGCGTCAGCCTTCTTCGCCGAGGCCTTCTTCTTCACGACCGGCTCGAGCACGAGCTCGATCTGCGCCATCGAAGCGTTGTCGCCCTTGCGGAAGCCGAGCTTGGTGATGCGGGTGTAGCCGCCCTCACGCTCTTCGACCAGCGGCGCGATCTGCGTGAACAGCTCGTGCACGACGCTCTTGTCGGTGATCACCTGGAGCACACGACGGCGCGAGTGCAGGTCGCCGCGCTTGGCGAAGGTGATGAGGCGCTCGGCGTAGGGGCGCAGCCGCTTCGCCTTGGTCTCGGTGGTCTTGATGCTCTTGTGGGTGAAGAGCTGCGCGGCGAGGTTCGCCAGCAGCAGGCGCTCGTGCGCCGGTCCGCCACCGAGGCGGGGTCCCTTGTTGGGCTTAGGCATTTCTTGGTTTCTCCGTTGTCAGAAAGTCGTCAGCGTCACGACGACGTGATCAGTTGTTCTCGTCGTCGTAGCCGCCGTAGAAGTGGGCCCCGTCGAAACCGGGAACCGCATCCTTCAGCGACAGGCCGAGCTCGACAAGCTTGTCCTTGACCTCATCCACCGACTTCTGCCCGAAGTTGCGGATGTTCATCAGCTGGGCCTCCGAGAGGGCGACGAGCTCGCTCACCGAGTTGATGCCCTCACGCTTCAGGCAGTTGTAGCTGCGCACCGAGAGGTCGAGGTCTTCGATCGGCATGCTGAGCTCGTTCGACATGACGACGTCGACCGGAGCAGGCCCGATCTCGATGCCCTCAGCAGCAGTGTTCAGCTCGCGGGCGAGGCCGAAGAGCTCCACCAGCGTCTTGCCGGCCGACGCGATCGCGTCGCGCGGGCTGATCGCGGGCTTGGTCTCGACGTCGACGACGAGGCGGTCGAAGTCGGTGCGCTCACCGGCACGAGTGGCCTCGACCTTGTAGGTGACCTTGAGGACCGGCGAGTAGATCGAGTCGACCGGAATCTGACCGGCCTCGCTGAACTCGCTGCGGTTCTGGGTCGCCGACACATAGCCGCGACCACGCTCGATGGTCAGCTCGAGCTCGAACTTGGCCTTGTCGTTGAGCGTCGCGATGACGAGCTCAGGGTTGTGGATCTCCACACCGGCGGGAGCCGAGATGTCGGCGGCGGTCACCTGGCCGGCACCCTGCTTGCGCAGGTAGGCGGTGATCGGCTCGTCGTGCTCGCTGGAGACGACCAGCTGCTTGATGTTCAGGATGATCTCGGTGACGTCTTCCTTCACACCCTCGACGGTCGTGAACTCGTGGAGCACGCCATCGATGCGGATGCTGGTGACTGCCGCGCCCGGGATGGACGAGAGCAGCGTGCGACGCAGCGAGTTGCCGAGGGTGTAGCCGAAGCCCGGCTCGAGCGGCTCGATGACGAACCGCGAGCGGAACTCCGAGATGTTCTCTTCCGTGAGAGTGGGGCGCTGTGCAATGAGCACTACTTGTTCCTTTCGGCAAGGTGTCCGCTATATGACACCTGTGAGGAGGGTTTGCCGGGCGACGAGCCGGTCGGTTGTGTTGAGTTGTATCGCGACGCACGGTGGCCGGAGTCGTTGCCGCTCCGGCCACCGTGCATCACGGGAGACTGATGCTCAGACGCGACGGCGCTTGGGCGGGCGGCATCCGTTGTGCGCCTGCGGGGTGACGTCGTTGATCGAGCCGACCTCGAGGCCCGCTGCCTGCAGCGAGCGGATGGCGGTCTCGCGGCCCGAGCCCGGGCCCTTCACGAAGACGTCGACCTTCTTCATACCGTGCTCCTGCGCCTGACGCGCGGCCGACTCGGCGGCCATCTGCGCGGCGTAGGGCGTCGACTTGCGCGAGCCCTTGAAGCCCACGCCGCCCGACGATGCCCAGCTGATGACTGCGCCGCTCGGGTCGGTGATCGAGACGATGGTGTTGTTGAACGTGCTCTTGATGTGCGCCTGGCCCATCGCGACGTTCTTCTTGTCCTTGCGGCGGGGCTTGCGCGCGGCCGACTTCGGTGTTGCCATAGGTGTCTTCTACTCCTGGAATCCTTGGAGCGCGGGCCGGGGCCTAGCGCGCCTTCTTCTTGCCGGCGACGGTGCGCTTCGGGCCCTTGCGGGTACGCGCGTTGGTCTTGGTGCGCTGACCACGCACGGGCAGGCCCTTGCGATGGCGGAGGCCCTCGTAGCTGCCGATCTCGACCTTGCGGCGGATGTCGGCGGCGACCTCGCGGCGGAGATCACCCTCGACCTTGAAGTTGCCTTCGATGTAATCGCGAAGGGCGACGAGCTGATCGTCAGACAGATCCTTCACGCGGGTGTTGCCGTCGATCCCGGTGTCAGCGAGGGTCTTCAGCGAGCGGGTACGGCCGACACCGTAGATATACGTCAGTGCGACTTCCACGCGCTTCTCGCGCGGGATGTCGACGCCGGCAAGACGTGCCATATTGGCTTCTCCTGGGAGTGAGTGGAGGTATGGGACAGCACCGGTGCCCGGGCCTCCGCCCCGGGGTGTCCACGCGAGCGTCCGCGGACGCCCTCGCTTTGTGGTGTTGCCTGGTTGCTATTGAGTTGTGAGTCTCTGCGCGAGCGCAGTGCGTCCGCTGCGCGGCAGATGCCGGTCGTCGGGCCGTCGAGGCCCGTCCGATCAGCCCTGACGCTGCTTGTGGCGGGGGTTCTCGCAGATCACCATGACGTTGCCGTGGCGACGGATCACCTTGCACTTGTCGCAGATCGGCTTGACGCTGGGGTTGACCTTCATATTGGTTCCTTGGATCGCTGGCCTCGTACCCAGACGGTGGCCTGGGCCGTTCCTTTCCAGCAGACGATTACTTGTAGCGGTAGACGATGCGACCGCGGGTGAGGTCGTAGGGGCTCAGTTCGACGATGACCCGATCCTCAGGAAGGATGCGGATGTAGTGCTGGCGCATCTTGCCCGAGATGTGAGCGAGCACCTTGTGCCCGTTGGTCAGTTCCACCCGGAACATCGCGTTGGGAAGTGCTTCGAGCACCGACCCCTCGATCTCGATGACGCCGTCTTTTTTGGCCATAGCCTCACTGTCGCTAAGAATTCGTACTGCTGGTCATGCGTTCGGTGTTTTGGCAAGGCTCACGCCACGCCCGACACCAACGCTCAAGCTTACGTGATTTCCCACGCAATCGCCACTTGCGGGCTATACTTCCCCGCCCGCGCCTCCCCGGCGCGCGGGGCGTCGGGGTGTCGGAGCGGGAGTCGCTCAGGGGATCGGCACAGGTGCGACGCCGAACTCGGCGAGCCCGGCCGCTCCCCCGTCTTCGGCGGTGAGCACCCAGATGCCGTCCGCGTGCACGGCGACCGAGTGCTCCCAGTGCGAGCTCGCCGAACCGTCGGCGGTCACGACCGTCCACTCGTCGTCGAGCACCCGGGTGTCGATTCCGCCGAGCGTGACCATGGGCTCGATCGCGACGACGAGACCCGGCTTGACGGCGGGGCCCTTGCCGCTCACGGCGTAGTTGAACACGGGCGGATCTTCGTGCATGGAGCGCCCGATGCCGTGCCCGATGTACTCCTCGAGGATGCCGTACTGGCCCTCGCGTCGGATGTCGGCCTCGATCGCGGCGCCAACCTCATTCAGATGCTTGGCGCTCGCCAGTGCCGCGATACCGGCCCAGAGTGAATGCTCGGTGACCTTCGAGAGCCGCTGCCGCTCCTCGACGAGCGCGGGGCGGTCGGCATCCGGGAGCACGACCGTGATGGCCGAGTCGCCGTTCCAGCCATCGACGAGGGCGCCGCTGTCGATGGAGATGATGTCGCCGGGCTCGAGGCGGCGCTCGTCGGGGATGCCGTGCACGACCGCCTCATTGACCGAAGCGCACACCGTGTGCGAGTAGCCGGGAACGAGCGCGAAGTTGGGTTGGCCGCCCAGCGAGCGGATCGTCTGCTCGGCAATGCGGTCGAGCTCGAGCGTGGTGACGCCCGGCCGGATCGCCTCGCGCACCGCGGCGAGCGACGCGGCCGTGACCTCGCCCGGACGCACCATGGCCCGCAACTCGTCGGGCGTCTTGTAGATGCCCCGACCTCGGAAACGAACCATCAGGCGGTGACGGCGATGCCCCGGGCAGCGAGGGCTTCGAGAATGCGAGCCGTGACGTCTTCGACACTGCCCAGGCCGTCGACCTCGCCGACGAGTCCGCGCTTCGCGTAGACCTCGATGAGCGGCGCCGTCTGCTCGGCGTACACCTCGAGGCGACGACGGATCACGTCTTCGGTGTCGTCGGCGCGCCCCTGCTCGACCGCGCGCTTGAGGAGTCGCGCGACGACCTCGTCGGTGTCGGCGGTCAGCAGCACTACCGCGTCGAGCTGGGCGCCCTCGGCTTCAAGGATGCGGTCGAGCTCGACCACCTGGTCGAGCGTGCGGGGGTACCCGTCGAGCAGGAAGCCGCTCGCAGCGTCATCCCAGGTGAGCCGGTCGGCGACGATCGCGTTCGTGAGTGAATCGGGCACGTACTCGCCGCGATCCATGTACGACTTCGCCTCGATGCCGAGGGGTGTCTGGGCGCTGACATTCGCGCGGAAGATGTCGCCGGTCGAGATCGCCGGGATGCCGAACGACTCGCTGAGCCGCGCGGCCTGCGTGCCCTTGCCTGCCCCAGGAGGACCGATGATGAGCAGGCGCACGCCGGAGGCGCTTGAGGGGTGTGCGTCGGTCATCGGAGGAGCCCTTCGTAGTGTCGCTGCTGCAGCTGCGCGTCGATCTGCTTCACCGTCTCGAGGCCTACGCCGACGATGATCAGGATGCTTGCGCCGCCGAACGGGAAGTTCTGGTTCGCCCCGACGGTGGCGAGCGCGATCAGCGGGATCAGCGCCACGATGCCGAGGTAGATGGAGCCCGGCAGCGTCACGCGCGTGAGCACGTAGTCGAGGTACTCGGCCGTGGGACGGCCGGCGCGGATGCCGGGGATGAAGCCGCCGTACTTCTTCATGTTCTCGGCGACCTCTTCGGGGTTGAAGGTGATCGCGACGTAGAAGTACGTGAAGCCGATGATGAGCAGGAAGTAGACCGCCATGTAGAGCGGGTTGTCGCCCGAGGTGAAGTTGTTCTGGATCCAGACGACCCACTCGGCAGGGCTCTGCCCTGACGCGGGCTGATTGAACTGGGCGATCAGCGCAGGCAGGTACAGCAGCGACGAGGCGAAGATGACCGGGATGACGCCGGCCATGTTGACCTTGATGGGGATGTAGGTGTTGTTGCCGCCGTAAGTGCGACGCCCGACCATCCGCTTCGCGTACTGCACGGGAACGCGGCGCTGCGACTGCTCCACGAACACGACCGCGGTCATGATGACAAGCCCGATCGCGATCACGACGAGGAAGATCTCGAACGACTCGGCCACGGCGATCGACCAGAGCGCGCTCGGGAAGGTCGCTGCGATCGAGGTGAAGATGAGCAGCGACATGCCGTTGCCGATGCCGCGCTCGGTGATGAGCTCGCCCATCCACATGATGAGGCCGGTGCCCGCGGTCATGGTGATGACCATGAGCAGGGTCGCGTACCACGACGGGTCGCTGATGAGCTGGCTGCACTCGGCGACGCCCGAGGCGCCGAACAGGGCGCCGCTGCGCGTCACCGTGATGAGCGTGGTCGACTGCAGCACGCCGAGCGCGATGGTGAGGTAGCGCGTGTACTGCGTCAGCTTGGCCTGACCGGCCTGACCCTCCTTGTAGAGGGTCTCGAAGTGAGGGATGACCACGCGCAGCAGCTGCACGATGATCGACGCGGTGATGTACGGCATGATGCCGAGCGCGAACACCGAGAGCTGGAGGAGCGCGCCACCGCTGAAGAGATTGACGAGCTCATAGAGCCCGGAGGTGCCGGCGTTGCCGGCAAGACAGGTCTGAACGTTCGCATAGTCGACGAACGGCGCGGGGATGAACGAGCCGAGCCGGAAGAGGGCGACGATGCCGAGCGTGAACCCGATCTTCCTGCGAAGGTCGGGAGTGCGGAAAATCCGCGCTACAGCACGAAACACGGGGCCTCCAGGGTGGCGAACGTCGTTATGGGGGCGGCTCAGATGTGAGCCGCCCCCACGGAACGACTACTTGACGGTGCCGCCGGCCGCGACGATCTTCTGCTCAGCCGAGCTGGAGACCTTGTCGACAGCAACATTCAGCTTAACCGTAATGTCGCCCTGGCCGAGAACCTTGACCTTCTCGTTCTTGCGAACGACGCCCTTGGCGATCAGGTCGCCGATGGTGACGTCGCCACCGTTGGGGTAGAGCTCAGCGAGCTTCTCGAGGTTGACCGCCTGGTACTCCACGCGGAACGGGTTCTTGAACCCGCGCAGCTTGGGAGCGCGCATCACCATGTTGAGCTGGCCGCCCTGGAAGCCGGGCTTCACCTGGTAGCGGGCCTTGGTGCCCTTGGTGCCGCGACCCGCGGTCTTACCCTTCGAGCCCTCACCGCGACCAACGCGGGTGCGCTCCTTCTTCGCGCCCGCGGCGGGGCGAAGGTGGTGCACCTTCAGCACCTGCGGGCGAGGCTCGACGGCATCCGTCTTCTCAGCCTTCTTCGCAGGAGCCTTCTTGGTCTCGTCTGCCTTGGCAGCGTCGGCCTTCTTGGCGGGCGCCTTCTTCTCGGCGGTGGCCTTCTCAGCCGGGGCCTTGGCGGCCTTCTCGGCCGGGGCCTTCTTCTTGGCTTCTTCGTCAGCCATCAGTCAATCTCCTCGACCTTCACCAGGTGAGCGACGGTGCGCACATACCCACGGTTCTGTGCGTTGTCCTCGCGTACCACCACATCGCCGATGCGCTTCAGCCCAAGGCTGCGCAGCGTGTCGCGCTGGTACTGCTTCTCACTGATCTTGCCCTTGATCTGCGTGATCTTGAGGCGAGCGGCCATCATGCACCTGCCTTCGCTTCGGCCTCGGCGCGCACCAGGCGGGCCGGGGCGACCTCGTCGAACTCGAGGCCGCGGCGCGCTGCGACCGCGCGGGGCTCCTCGAGCTGCTTGAGGGCCTCAACAGTCGCGTGAACGATGTTGATGGTGTTCGACGAACCGAGCGACTTGCTCAGCACATCGTGGATGCCGGCGCACTCGAGCACCGCGCGCACCGGACCGCCGGCGATAACACCGGTACCGGCGGCTGCGGGGCGCAGCAGCACCACGCCCGCCGCCGCCTCGCCCTGCACGGGGTGAGGGATGGTGGCACGCACGCGAGGCACGCGGAAGAAGTTCTTCTTCGCCTCTTCGACGCCCTTCGAGATCGCCGTCGGCACCTCACGGGCCTTGCCGTAACCGACGCCGACGAGACCGTTGCCATCGCCCACGACGACCAGCGCGGTGAAGCTGAAGCGACGACCGCCCTTCACGACCTTCGACACGCGGTTGATCGTGACGACGCGCTCGAGGAACTGGCTCTTCTCGGCGTCGCGGCTGCCGCGCTCACGGTTGGGGTTGCGCTCGCGGCTGCCACGACGGGCCTCACGAGGCTCGTTGGTCGGCTCGGAAGACGCTGCCGTCTCCACGGGTGCCTCTGCAACCACTTCTTGCTCCTTGTTGTTCTCGCTCACAGGTTCAGTCCACCCTCTCGAGCTCCCTCGGCGACCGCGGCCACGCGACCCGCGTAGCGGCTGCCTCCACGGTCGAAGACGACCGATTCGATGCCGGCATCCTTCGCACGACCGGCCACCAGCTCACCGACACGGCGGGCCTTGGCGGTCTTGTCGCCGTCGAGTGCGCGCAGGTCGGCTTCCATGGTCGAAGCCGACGCCAGCGTCACACCCTTGGTGTCGTCGACGACCTGCACGAACACGTGCCGCGACGAGCGGGTGACGACCAGGCGCGGACGCTCGGCCGAACCTGCGATCTTCTTGCGCAGACGCGCGTGGCGACGGTCCTTCGCGGCGGACTTGCTCTTGCCTCGCGTTCCGATTGCCATTACTTACCAGCCTTTCCGGCCTTGCGGCGCACGACCTCGCCGGCGTAGCGCACGCCCTTGCCCTTGTACGGCTCGGGCTTGCGGATCTTGCGGATGTTCGCTGCAACCTCACCGACGGCCTGCTTGTCGATGCCGCTGACGGTGATCTTGTTGTTGCCCTCGACGGCGAACGTGATGCCCGCCGGCGGCTCAACCGTGACCGGGTGCGAGAAGCCGAGCGCGAACTCGATGGCCGCACCCTTCTGCTGCACGCGGTAGCCGGTGCCGACGACCTCGAGGCCCTTGGAGTAGCCCTCGGTCACACCGATGATCTGGTTGTTGATGAGCGTGCGGGTCAGGCCGTGCAGCGAGCGCGACTCGCGCTCGTCGTCGGGACGGGTGACGAGCACCTGGCCCTCTTCGACCTTGACCTCGATAGGGCTGGCGACGGCGAGCTTCAGCTCACCCTTCGGGCCCTTGACGGTGACGTCCGAGCCGTCGACCGAGATGGTGACGCCGGCGGGGACGGGAATGGGAAGACGTCCAATACGTGACATGGCCGATCACCACACGTAGGCGAGGACTTCCCCACCCACGCCCTTCTTGCTCGCCTCGCGGTCGGTGAGGAGCCCCGAGGAGGTCGACAGGATGGCGATGCCGAGGCCACCCATGACGGTGGGGATCTCGGTCGAGCGCGCGTACACGCGGAGGCCGGGCTTCGACACGCGCTTGATGCCCGAGATCGAGCGCTCACGGTTCTGGCCGTACTTGAGGTCCAACGTCAGGGTCTGACCGACGCGGGCGTCTTCGACCTTCCAGTCGGCGATGTATCCCTCACGCTTGAGGATCTGGGCGATGTTGGACTTCAGCTTGCTGCTGGGAAGCGACACCGACTCGTGGTGAGCCGAGTTCGCGTTGCGCAGTCTGGTCAGCATGTCTGCGACCGGATCTGTCATGGTCATGAGGGAAGGTTCTCTCTCTCGTCTGGTATCGACACCCGTTCCGCGGATGCCGACCTGGGCGGATTGCTATTCGGTTGTAGTGCTCAGCTCGCGTCGTCGGCCTTGAAGGGGAATCCGAGCGCCCGGAGGAGCGCACGACCTTCTTCGTCCGTCTTGGCAGTGGTCACGACCGTGATGTCGAAGCCGCGCACGCGGTCGATCTTGTCCTGGTCGATCTCGTGGAACACCGACTGCTCCTGCAAGCCGAAGGTGTAGTTGCCGTTGCCGTCGAACTGCTTCGGCGACAGGCCGCGGAAGTCGCGGATGCGAGGCAGGGCCAGCGAGAGCAGGCGGTCGAGGAACTCCCACGCGCGGTCACCGCGAAGGGTGGTGTGCGCGCCGATCGGCATGCCGTCACGCAGCTTGAACTGCGCGATCGACTTGCGGGCCTTGGTCACCTGCGGCTTCTGGCCGGTGATCGCGGCGAGGTCGCGCACGGCGCCCTCGATCACCTTGCTGTCACGAGCCGCCTCACCGACACCGGTGTTGACGACGATCTTCACAAGACCCGGCACCTGGTTCACGTTCGAGTAGCCGAACTGCTCAGTCAGCTGCGCGATGATCTCGCTGCGGTACTTCTGCTTGAGGCGCGGCTGGATTTTGCCAGCCACAGCGGCAGTGTTGCTCATCAGAGGGTCTCACCTGACTTCTTGGAGTAGCGGACGCGAACGGTCTTGGTGACACCGTTCTTCTCCACCGTCTCGGTACGGAAGCCCACGCGGGTCGGCTTCTTGGTCTTGGGGTCGACCAGCGCAACGTTCGACACGTGGATCGGCGCCTCGTGCGTCTCGATGCCACCGGTCTTGGTGCCGCGCTGGGTCTGGCCCACGCGAACGTGCTTGGTGACGAGGTTGATGCCCTCAACGACCACGCGGTTCTTCTCGGGGATCACCGAGATGACGCGACCCTGCTTGCCACGGTCACCGCCGCGGGCCTGCGTGGCTCCGCTGATGACCTGCACGAGGTCACCCTTCTTGATGTTTGCCATGACTAAATGACCTCCGGGGCCAGCGAGACGATCTTCATGAACTTCTTGTCGCGAAGCTCACGGCCGACCGGTCCGAAGATGCGGGTGCCGCGCGGCTCCCCGTCGTTCTTCAGGATCACGGCGGCGTTCTCGTCGAACTTGATGTACGACCCGTCGGGACGGCGGGTGTTCTTCTTGGACCGCACGATGACCGCCTTGACGACATCGCCCTTCTTGACGTTGCCGCCGGGGATGGCATCCTTCACGGTCGCCACGATGATGTCGCCGAGGCCGGCGTAGCGGCGGCCAGACCCTCCGAGCACACGGATGGTCAGCAGCTCCTTCGCGCCGGTGTTGTCGGCGACCTTGAGCCTGGATTCCTGCTGAATCACGTTCTGAACTCCTTATCGAAGCAAGCCCAGGGGCTTACTTGGCCTTCTCGACGATCTCGACCAGGCGCCAGCGCTTGGTAGCGCTCAAGGGACGGGTCTCAGCGATGACCACGAGGTCGCCGATGCCGGCGGTGTTGTTCTCGTCGTGCACATTGCGCTTCGACGTACGACGCATGACCTTGCCGTACAGCGGGTGCTTCTTGCGGTCCTCGACCTCGACGACGATGGTCTTGTCCATCTTGTCGCTGACGACGTAGCCGCGCTGCGTCTTGCGGTAGCCGCGCACGAGATCCTCGGCGGCGACCTTCTTCTCGGCCTCAGCCATCACTTGGTCTCCTCGGTCTCAGCGGCCTCGGGAGCGGCCGACTCAGCGGCATCCTTCTTGGCCTTGCTCTTCTTCTCGGCCTTGGCGGGAGCCTCGACCGGGGCGGGGGTGGCACGAATACCGAGCTCGCGCTCACGGATCACCGTGTAGATGCGAGCGATGTCGCGCTTGACCGCACGGAGGCGGCCGTGGTTCTCGAGCTGGCCGGTCGCCGCCTGAAAGCGAAGGTTGAAGAGCTCTTCCCTCGACTTCTTCAGGGCGTCAGCCAGCCGGTCGTCTTCGAACGTGTCGAGCTCGGCGGGTGCGAACTCCTTGGAACCGATCGCCATTACGCGTCGCCCTCCTCGCGCTTGATGATGCGTGCCTTGAGGGGCAGCTTGTGGATAGCACGGGTCAGGGCCTCGCGAGCGAGCTCCTCGTTCACACCGGCGACCTCGAACAGGACGCGACCCGGCTTGACGTTCGCGACCCACCACTCGGGCGAGCCCTTACCCGAACCCATGCGGGTCTCGGCGGGCTTCTTGGTCAGCGGACGGTCGGGGTAGATGTTGATCCACACCTTTCCACCACGCTTTATGTGACGGGTCATCGCGATACGAGCGGCCTCGATCTGACGGTTGGTCACGTAGGCGGGGGTGAGGGCCTGGATGCCGAAGTCACCGAACGTGACCTTGGTGCCACCCGAGGCCTGACCGCTGCGGCCCGGGTGGTGCTGCTTGCGGTACTTGACTCGACGGGGAATAAGCATGGTTACGCCTCAACTCCTGCAGCGGCGGGCTGCTCGGCGCGGGGGCCACGGCGTCCGCCATCACGACGCTCGCGCGAAGGCTTCTGGTTGGCCTGCTCGCGGGCAAGTTCCTTGTTGGTGATGTCGCCCTTGTAGATCCAGACCTTCACGCCGATGCGGCCGAAGGTGGTGCGGGCCTCGTAGAAGCCGTAGTCGATGTTCGCGCGGAGCGTGTGCAGCGGCACCCGGCCCTCGCGGTAGAACTCCGAACGGCTCATCTCGGCGCCGCCGAGACGACCCGACACCTGGATGCGGACACCCTTGGCGCCGGCGCGCTGCGCGCCCTGCAGACCCTTGCGCATCGCGCGGCGGAAGGCCACGCGGGCGCTGAGCTGCTCGGCGATGCCCTGGGCGACCAGCTGTGCGTCGGCCTCGGGGTTCTTCACCTCGAGGATGTTGAGCTGGATCTGCTTGCCGGTGAGCTTCTCGAGGTCGGCGCGGATGCGCTCGGCCTCGGCGCCGCGGCGGCCGATGACGATACCCGGGCGAGCGGTGTGGATGTCCACACGCACACGGTCACGGGTGCGCTCGATCTCGATGCGGGACACGCCCGCGCGGTCGAGGTCCTTCGTCAGCATCCGGCGGATCCTGACGTCTTCCTCAACGTAGTCGGCGTAGCGCTGGCCGGCCTTGGTGCTGTCGGAGAACCACCGCGACACGTGGTCGGTGGTGATACCGAGCCGGAAGCCGTACGGGTTTACTTTCTGGCCCATTTACTTCGTACCCTCCTCAGGCGTGGCGAGCACAACAGTGATGTGGCTGGTGCGCTTGTTGATACGGAAGGCACGACCCTGCGCGCGCGGCTGGAAACGCTTGAGGGTGGTGCCCTCGTCGACGAATGCCTTCGCGATGTACAGGTCTTGCTCGTCCAGGTAGGCGCCGGCGGCATCCGCCTTGACCCGTGCGTTGGCGATCGCCGAGGCGACCAGCTTGTACACGGGCTCGCTCGCGCCCTGGGGGGCGAACTTCAGGATGGCCAGGGCCTCGGAGGCCTGCTTGCCGCGGATCATGTTGACGACGCGGCGGGCCTTCTGAGGCGTAACGCGGATGTGTCGCACGCGTGCGATCGACTCCACCATGTTTCTTTCCTCCTCACGTCACCGCGTCAGCGGCGACGGCCCTTCTTGTCGTCCTTCACGTGTCCACGGAAGGTGCGGGTGGGCGCGAACTCGCCGAGCTTGTGCCCGACCATGGTCTCGGTGACGAACACCGGGATGTGCTTGCGACCGTCGTGCACGGCGATGGTGTGACCGAGCATCGACGGCACGATCATCGACCGGCGCGACCAGGTCTTGATGACGTTCTTGGTGTTGGCCTCGTTCTGCGTGACGACCTTGCGAAGCAGGTGCTCGTCGACGAAGGGGCCCTTCTTCAGACTGCGTGGCATCTTCTACAACTCCTACTTGCGCTTCTTACCGACGGTGCGACGACGAACGATGAGCTTGTCGCTCTCGAGGTTCGGCTTGCGGGTGCGGCCCTCAGGCTGACCCCACGGGCTGACCGGGTGGCGACCACCGGAGGTCTTGCCCTCACCACCACCGTGCGGGTGGTCGATCGGGTTCATCGCGACACCGCGGACGGTCGGGCGGACGCCCTTCCAGCGCATACGGCCGGCCTTGCCCCAGTTGATGTTCGCCTGCTCGGCGTTGCCGACCTCGCCGACGGTCGCGCGGCAGCGCGCGTCGACGTTGCGGATCTCGCCCGAGGGCATGCGCAGCTGGGCGTACGGGCCTTCCTTCGCCACGAGACGAACGGATGCCCCGGCGGAACGCGCGATCTTGGCACCGCCACCGGGCTTCAGCTCGATCGCGTGAACGACCGTACCGACCGGGATGTTCTTCAGCGGCAGGTTGTTGCCGGGCTTGATGTCAGCCGACGGACCCGACTCGACGATGTCGCCCTGCTTGAGCTTGTTCGGCGCGATGATGTAGCGCTTGGTGCCGTCCACGAAGTGCAGCAGCGCGATGCGCGCAGTGCGGTTCGGGTCGTACTCGATGTGCGCGACCTTGGCGTTCACGCCGTCCTTGTCATTGCGACGGAAGTCGATGACGCGGTACTGACGCTTGTGGCCGCCACCGATGTGACGCGTGGTGATGCGGCCCTGGTTGTTGCGGCCACCGGTCTTGGCGAGCGGGCGCAGCAGCGACTTCTCGGGGGTCGAACGGGTGACCTCGGCGAAGTCCGCGACCGACGAACCGCGACGACCAGGGGTCGTGGGCTTGTACTTGCGAATAGACATGTCTTGTTCCTCTGGTCCCTTATCCGACAGCCGTGAAGATGTCGATGGAGCCCGACTTCAGGGTCACGATGGCGCGCTTGGTGTCCTTGCGCTTGCCGATGCCGAAGCGGGTGCGGCGGGTCTTGCCGGCGCGGTTCAGCGTGTTCACCGAGGCGACCTTCACGCCGAAGATCTTCTCGACCGCGAGCTTGATCTCGGTCTTGTTCGAGCGCGGGTCCACGATGAACGTGTACTTGCCCTCGTCGATCAGGCCGTAGCTCTTCTCGCTGACGACCGGGGCGATGATGATCTCGCGGGGGTCCTTGTTGAGAGCGGCCATTATGCGCTGACCTCTTCCTTCTTGGTCTTCGACGCGACGAACGCTTCGAACGCAGCCTTGGTGAAGACGATGTCGTCGCTCACGAGCACGTCGTAGGCGTTCAGCTGGTCGGCCGGCAGCACGTGCACGGTGGGCAGGTTGCGCACGCTGAGGTACGCGTTGTCGTCGTCGCGCTCGAGCACGATGAGCACGTGCTTCGACTGGGCGACATTCGACAGGAGCGAGAGCGCGCCCTTGGTCGAAGGACCCTCGGGGGTGATCGCCTCGACCACGTGCACGCGTCCACCGCGAGCGCGGTCGGACAGCGCGCCGAGCAGTGCGGCGGCGATCATCTTCTTGGGGGTGCGCTGCGAGTAGTCGCGCGGCTGCGGGCCGTGCACCACGCCACCGCCGGTCATCTGCGGGGCACGGATCGAACCCTGGCGGGCGCGGCCGGTGCCCTTCTGCTTGAACGGCTTGCGGCCGGCGCCGGAGACCTCACCACGACGCTTGGTCTTGTGAGTGCCCTGGCGCGCTGCGGCGAGCTGCGCCACGACGACCTGGTGGATGAGCGGGACGTTGGTCTGGACGTCGAACAGCTCGGCGGGCAGCTCGACGGAGCCGGCCTTCTTGCCGTTGGCGTCGAGGACGTCGATCGAGGTAGCCATGAGAACTACGCTCCCTTCACGGCGTTGCGAACGAACACGAGCCGGCCGCGCGCGCCGGGAACGGCGCCCTTGACCAGCAGCAGGCCCTTCTCGGCGTCGACCGAGTGCACCTTGAGGTTGAGCACCGTCACGCGGTCGCCGCCCATGCGGCCCGCCATGCGCTGGCCCTTGAACACGCGGCCGGGGGTGGCCGAGGCGCCGATCGAACCGGGCTTGCGGTGGTTGCGGTGAGCACCGTGCGAGGCGCTCACACCGGCAAAGTTGTGGCGCTTCATCACACCGGCGAAGCCCTTGCCCTTGCTGGTGCCGACGACGTCGACCAGCTGACCGGCCTCGAAGATGTCGACAGTGAGCTCCTGGCCGACCGAGTACTCAGCGGCATCCGACGTGCGGAGCTCCGTGAGGTGACGGCGAGGGGTCACGCCGGCCTTGGTGAAGTGGCCGGTGGCGGGCTTGTTGACCTTGCGGGGGTCGATTTGACCGGCAGCGATCTGAACCGCGCTGTAGCCGTCGACCTCTTCCGAGCGGATCTGGGTGACGACGTTGGGGCTGATCTCGACCACGGTCACGGGCACGAGCTTGTTGTTCTCGTCCCAGACCTGGGTCATGCCGAGCTTCTTGCCAAGGAGGCCCTTGGTGGTCTTCTTCGCAGCAGACACTGGTTCCTCCTTAGAGCTTGATCTCGATGTTGACGTCTGCGGGCAGGTCGAGGCGCATCAGCGAGTCGACAGCCTTGGGCGTCGGGTCGATGATGTCGATGAGGCGCTTGTGGGTGCGCTTCTCGAAGTGCTCTCGGCTGTCCTTGTACTTGTGAGGCGAACGGATCACGACGACCACGTTCTTCTCAGTGGGAAGGGGCACCGGGCCTACAACGGTCGCGCCTGCACGGGTCACCGTGTCGACGATCTTGCGCGCCGAGGTGTCGATGACCTCATGGTCATACGACTTCAGTCGAATGCGGATCTTCTGTCCCGCCATCTCTGACTCTCTCTCCTGTCAAGGCGTCGTACATCCCGGGGGCTGCATTGGACGCCGTAGTAGCACTACTGCTGTCGCACCACTGTTTTTCTGTCAAATCTCACCGACTCCGCCCCCGGCGCGCACGCGCCCAGCTGGTGCCGGGCACACACGTCTCCCCGATGAACGGAGGAAGTCGATTCAAGTCGTGTTCTGCTGCCCGCGGCCTAGACTCAGCGCGCCTGAGGCGCGGGTCTATGCACTGCCCTGACAGTGATCCACGCGTAGCGCGCGGAATGTTGAACTAGACGAGTTTAGCGGCATGGTTCGCATTGCCGCAAACCCGGGCGTGTCGCGCGCGGTTCCGCGGAATCGTGCGGAAGTCGCGGGCGGGGCACGGATGCTGCGGGGCGGGGTTCACCGCATCCTCGCAGCCTGTTGGTTTTCGGGCAGTTTCGGACCTCGCTCGCCCTGTCGCGACGGTTTGCTGCAGTCGCGGGTGTTGGAACCCGCGCGGGCGCACTAAACCCTCGCGACAGCGGGTGGAGGTTGTGCAACCGGATGCCTGTGGCCGAAGACGGATGCCGAAGACGGATGTGGGCCTCGTCGATACGCACCCCGACGGGTGCGCGCGGCTTTGCTGCCGTCGCGCGCTCTCGCAAGGGTTTGCTGCAGTCGCGAGTGTTGGAACCCGCGCGGGTGCGGCAAACCCTCGCGACAGCGAGTGGAACCGCGGCATCGGATGCCTGTGGCCCAAAGCGATGTGGACCGCGTGAGCACCTAGCCGGCGGGTGCGCGCGGGCTCTTGCTGCCGTCGCGCGCTCTCGCGAGGGCTTGCTGCAGTCGCGGGTGGTGGAACCCGCGGGTGCGCTCGGGTTTGCTGCACGCGCGGGGGTTGGAACCCGCGCGGGTGCCCTGAACCCTCGCGACAGCGGGTGGAGGTTGTGGAACCGGATGCCTGTGGCCGAAGACGGATGCCGAAGACGGATGTGGGCCTCCGCACCCCGGCGGGTGCGCTCGGGTCTGCTCCGAAGACGAATGCCGAAGACGGATGTGGGCCTCGTCGATACGCACCCCGACGGGTGCGCGCGGGCTTTGCTGCCGTCGCGCGCTCTCGCAAGGGTTTGCTGCAGTCGCGGGTGGTGGAACCCGCGGGTGCAGCAAACCTTCGCGACAGCGAGTGGAACCGCGGCACCGGATGCCTGTGGCCCAAAGCGATGTGGACCGCGTGAGCACTTAGCCGGCGGGGGCGCGCGGGCTTTGCTGCCGTCGCGCGCTCCCGCAAGGGTTTGCTGCAGTCGCGGGTGGTGGAACCCGCGGGTGCGCTCGGGTTTGCTGCACGCGCGGGGGTTGGAACCCGCGCGGGTGCACTGAACCCTCGCGACAGCGGGCGGAAACGATGGCACTGGATGCCTGTGGCCCAAGAGGCGATATGGGCCGCGTGAGCACGTACCCGGCGGGCGCGCGCGGGCTTTGCCGCAGTCGCGCGCTCTCGCGAGGGTTTGCTGCAGTCGCGGGGGTTGGAACCCGCGCGGGTGCACCAATCCTCGCGACAGCAGGAGGAGGCCGTGGGCAGCCAGACGGGTGCATGTGCAGGCGGGAAAGCGAAAGGGGCCGGACCCGAAGGTCCGACCCCTGACGTTGCAGCGAGTGCTACTTGAGCGAGTGCTACTTGATGATCTTGGTCACCGTACCGGCGCCCACGGTGCGGCCACCCTCACGGATGGCGAAGCCGAGGCCCTCCTCCATGGCGATCGGCTGGATGAGCTCGACCGTCATGTCGGTGGTGTCGCCGGGCATGACCATCTCGGTGCCCTCGGGCAGCGTGATGACGCCGGTGACGTCGGTGGTACGGAAGTAGAACTGCGGGCGGTAGTTGCCGTAGAACGGGTTGTGACGGCCACCCTCATCCTTCGACAGGATGTAGGCGGTGCCCTCGAACTGCGTGTGAGGGGTGACCGAACCCGGCTTCACGACGACCTGGCCGCGCTCGACGTCCTCGCGCTTGGTGCCGCGGAGGAGCAGACCACAGTTCTCGCCGGCCCATGCCTCGTCGAGCTGCTTGTGGAACATCTCGATACCGGTGACGGTGGTCTTCTGCGTCGGGCGGATGCCGACGATCTCGACCTCGGAGTTGATGGCGAGGGTGCCGCGCTCGGCACGACCGGTGACGACGGTGCCACGACCGGTGATCGTGAAGACGTCTTCGATCGGCATGAGGAACGGCTTGTCGCGGTCACGCACCGGGTCGGGGATGTTGTCGTCAGCGGCCTGCATGAGGTCGAGGATCGACTGCGTCCACTTCTCGTCGCCCTCGAGCGCCTTGAGCGCCGAGACGCGAACGACCGGAGCGTCGTCGCCGGGGAAGCCCTGGCTCGACAGCAGCTCGCGAACCTCGAGCTCGACGAGCTCCAGGATCTCCTCGTCGTCGACCATGTCGGACTTGTTGAGGGCCACCATGAGGTACGGAACGCCGACCTGCTTCGCGAGCAGCACGTGCTCACGGGTCTGAGCCATCGGGCCGTCGGTCGCCGCGACCACGAGGATCGCGCCGTCCATCTGAGCGGCACCGGTGATCATGTTCTTGATGTAGTCGGCGTGACCCGGGGCGTCAACGTGCGCGTAGTGGCGCTTCGGCGTCTCGTACTCGATGTGCGAGATGTTGATGGTGATACCACGCTGGCGCTCTTCAGGAGCGGAGTCGATCGTCGCGAAGTCGCGCTGAACGTTGGTCGCCGACGGGTACTTGTCAGCAAGCACCTTCGAGATCGCGGCAGACAGCGTGGTCTTGCCGTGGTCGACGTGACCGATCGTTCCGATGTTGACGTGCGGCTTGGTCCGCTCGAACTTGGCCTTAGCCACTGTGGGTCCTCCTCAGGACTCTCTCGTGTCGGCGCCCGGCCTGGATGGTCGAGGCGTTCACTGGTTGGTGTGTATTTATGTTACTCGGGCTCGGCGAGCCCTCGCGCGGTGGGCTATTCGCCCTTGTGCTTCTGGACGATCTCGTCGGCGACAGCCTTCGGGACCTCCGCGTAGGACTCGAAGCTCATCGAGTACACGGCGCGACCCGAGGTCTTCGACCGAAGGTCGCCCACGTATCCGAACATCTCCGACAGCGGCACGCTCGCACGCACCACCTTGACGCCGGTGGCGTCCTCCATCGACTGGATCTGACCGCGCCGCGAGTTCAGGTCGCCGATGACGTCACCCATGTACTCCTCAGGGGTGCGCACCTCGACGGCCATCAACGGCTCGAGCAGAACCGGGTTCGCCTTCCGAGCGGCCTCCTTGTAGGCCATCGAACCGGCGATCTTGAACGCCATCTCCGAGGAGTCGACGTCGTGGTAAGCACCATCCACCAGGATGGCCTTCACACCCACGGTCGGGAAGCCCGCAAGCACGCCGGTGTTCATGGCGTCGCGGATGCCGGCATCCACCGAAGGAATGTACTCGCGAGGCACGCGGCCACCCGTGACCTGGCTCTCGAACTCGTAGATCTTGTCGCCCTCGACCGCCATGGGCTCGAGAGAGATCTGGACCTTCGCGAACTGACCGGAGCCACCAGTCTGCTTCTTGTGGGTGTAGTCGTACTTCTCGACCGTCTTCTTGAGGGTCTCGCGGTATGCGACCTGCGGCTTGCCGACGTTCGCCTCGACCTTGAACTCGCGCTTCATGCGGTCGACGAGGATGTCGAGGTGCAGCTCACCCATGCCCTTGATGACGGTCTGGCCGGTCTCGGGGTTGAGCTCGACGCGGAACGTCGGGTCTTCTTCAGCGAGCTTCTGGATCGCGGTGCCGAGCTTCTCCTGGTCGGCCTTGGTGTTCGGCTCGATGGCGACCTCGATCACCGGCTCCGGGAACGTCATCGACTCGAGCACGACCTGGGCGTTCGGGTCGCAGAGGGTGTCACCAGTGGTGGTGTCCTTGAGGCCGATGACCGCGTAGATGTGCCCGGCGGTGATGCTGTCGACCGGGTTCTCCTTGTTGGCGTGCATCTGGAAGATCTTGCCGATGCGCTCCTTCTTGCCCTTGGTCGAGTTGACGACCTGGGCGCCGGAGTCGGCACGACCCGAGTAGACGCGCACATAGGTGAGGCGGCCGAAGAACGGGTGCACGGCGACCTTGAACGCGAGTGCCGCGAAGGGCTCGTTCGCGTCGGGACGGCGCTCGACGACCTTCTCCTCGTCGCGCACGTCGTGGGCCTCGACGGCCTCGACGTCGAGCGGGCTGGGGAGGTAGTCGACGACCGCGTCGAGCATAGGCTGCACGCCGCGGTTCTTGAACGCCGAGCCGCAGAGCACCGGGTAGATCTCGCTGTTGATCACGAGCTTGCGAATCGCAGCCTTGATCTCGGGGATGGTGATCTCTTCGCCGCCGAAGAACTTCTCCAGGAGCGCGTCGTCGGTCTCGGCGACGGTCTCGAGGAGCTGCTGGTGGTACTCCTCAGCCTTCTCCTTGAGCTCGGCGGGGATCTCGGTCGTCTCGTACGAGGCGCCCATGGTCACATCGCCCTTGGCGTCGCCGGGCCACACGAGGGCCTTCATCTCGACCAGATCGACCACGCCCACGAAGTCGCTCTCCGAGCCGATGGGCAGCTGCAGCACGAGCGGCTTCGCGCCGAGGCGCTTGATGATGGTGTCGACCGTGAAGTAGAAGTCGGCGCCGAGCTTGTCCATCTTGTTGACGAAGCAGATGCGCGGAACGTTGTACTTGTCGGCCTGGCGCCACACCGTCTCGGACTGCGGCTCGACACCTTCCTTGCCGTCGAACACGGCGACGGCGCCATCGAGCACGCGAAGCGAGCGCTCCACCTCGACGGTGAAGTCGACGTGGCCCGGCGTGTCGATGATGTTGATCTGGGTGCCGTTCCAGAAGCAGGTCGTGGCGGCCGACGTGATCGTGATGCCGCGCTCCTGCTCCTGCGCCATCCAGTCCATGGTCGCGGCACCGTCGTGCGACTCACCGATC
This sequence comes from Ruicaihuangia caeni, assembly GCF_040536845.1. Classification (NCBI taxonomy): domain Bacteria; kingdom Bacillati; phylum Actinomycetota; class Actinomycetes; order Micrococcales; family Microbacteriaceae; genus Ruicaihuangia; species Ruicaihuangia caeni. Next base: position 1,697,203 of record NZ_CP159582.1, on the reverse strand, counting down.
TTGTGGTTCACACCCGTGTAGAACAGGATGCGCTCGGTGGTGGTGGTCTTTCCGGCATCGATGTGCGCCATGATGCCGATGTTGCGGACCTTCTTCAGGTCGGTGAGCACGTCGAGTGCCACGGGGTTCCTCCGTTGTGGGGTTGGAGCGATTTCGTTACCGGATGCCGCGAGCCTCCGTTGTGCGGTGGCCGCGGCATCCGGCACTGGTTCTTACCAGCGGTAGTGCGCGAACGCCTTGTTGGACTCGGCCATCTTGTGAGTGTCCTCACGGCGCTTGACCGCGGCGCCGAGGCCGTTCGAAGCGTCGAGGATCTCGTTGGTGAGGCGGTCGGTCATCGTCTTCTCACGACGAGCCTTGGCGTAGCTCGTGAGCCAGCGGAGGGCGAGCGTGTTCGCACGGTGAGGCTTGACCTCGACCGGCACCTGGTAGGTCGAGCCGCCGACGCGGCGGCTGCGGACCTCGAGGGTGGGGCGCACGTTGTCGAGCGCCTTCTTGAGCACGGTCACGGCATCCTGGCCCGACTTGTTGGCCACGTTCTCGAGCGCGCCGTAGACGATGCGCTCTGCGAGGCCCTTCTTGCCGTCGAGCAGGATCTTGTTCACCAGCTGGCTGACGATGGGTGCGTTGTAGACCGGGTCGGCGACGACCGGGCGCTTCGGAGCAGGTCCCTTGCGAGGCATTACTTCTTCTCCATCTTCGCGCCGTAGCGGCTGCGGGCCTGCTTGCGGTTCTTCACGGCCTGGGTGTCGAGCGCACCGCGCACGATCTTGTAGCGCACGCCGGGGAGGTCCTTCACACGACCGCCGCGCACGAGCACCATCGAGTGCTCCTGCAGGTTGTGGCCCTCGCCGGGGATGTAGGCGGTGACCTCGGTGCCGTTGGAGAGCTTCACGCGGGCGACCTTGCGAAGGGCCGAGTTCGGCTTCTTCGGGGTGGTGGTGTACACACGCGTGCACACGCCGCGCTGCTGGGGGTTGGCCTTCAGGGCGGGCGCCTTGGTCTTCGCGACCTTGGGCGTGCGACCCTTTCGGACCAACTGCTGAATAGTTGGCACTGAAATTGCTCCTTGTTGGTGCTGCACGGTGACAGCGGTTCGATGTTCGTCATCAGACCCACCGTCCGCGACGAGCGTCGCGGATCTCGCGGTGAGTATGCCGTGGGGGCAGCTCGCGGGGATGAACCCGTGACGCAACCCGACTTCGGTGCGGCCTCCGCTGTTCTCGCGTATCGTTTTCAGGCACGCACGAACGGGTGCCGAAGCACACACCCGAGCAAGAATAGTCGCGGGCAGGCAAGCCGGTCAAATGCTTCCAGCCGCGTATTCACTGTGAACGGATGCCGTGAGCACCGGTGCTCGCCCGCCCGCGCGACCGTGGCGGCGCGGGCCGCCACAGCGCCTCGCGGCACGTTGCGCCAGAGTCGCCACGAGAGTCGCTGCGGCCTGCTGTGCGGCCAGCGGTGCGATCAGCGGTAGGTGATGTTCGCCTCGGCTCGCGCTGCGGCCTGCTCGCGCTCGTACTGCTCTCGCGCCTCGATGTTGCGGGCACGGACGCGTCGGCCGCGCGCTCCGATCGCCGCGCCGAACCAGATGGGAACCTCCCGCGCCAGCACGAATACCGACACTGCGAGCGGGTGGAACCAGAGGTCGAGGCGGCGGAAGTCGTCGACCGTGCCGCCGGCGCTCCAGACCGCGACCGCCACGAACGAGAAGTACGTGAGGAGCGCGACCACGAGGCCACCGAGCGCGTGTGCCCACCAACCGGCCCTGTTGACGAGCACCGCCAGCAGCACATAGGTGACGGCGAACACGGCGACCGGTGCCCAGAACGCCGCGTTCAGGAAGAACGAGGTGACGGAGTCGACCTCGAACACGCCCTGGTTCGCGACGGTGATCAGCAGCATGGCAGCCCCGGCGTAGAGCAGCGCGAAGATGATGGCGGCGGCGATGGCGAGCAGCGCTCCGATGCCGCGGTTCCCCCGGTCACGGGGCGGGTTCGGCTGGGTGACATAGACCACCTGCGGCTGCACGGGCTCAGCGGGGGCCGAGGGGTACGCGGTGGTGGCGGCCGCCGCGGGGTACGCGGCCGTGGCCGCCTCCGGTGCGGACGCGGGCGCGCTCGCGACGGGCTCCGCGGTGGTCGGAGCCACCGTCTCAGAGGAGGCCTGGACGGTCGCCGGGGTGCCGACATCCCAATCGCGCTCGTCGGCGACACCGGCAGCACCGGGCGCAACAGGGGCGGCGGGCGCCGGCGGGGCTGGCGCCGGCGTGTACGCCGGCCGAGACTCCGGTTCGATGAGCGGCGTCGGCTCGCCGCGGTCGCGGCTCACGTCGCGATCGTCGCGCGCATCGTCGCGGTGGAACTCGTGCGCATCGCGCACCTCGTCATCGCCGCGGTCGGCGCGGCGGCCGCTTTCGTCGGACACGGGAGTCGCGCCATGGGCGACGCCCGGTTCAGCGCCTAGGCCTTCGTTGTCACGGTTCATCGCCGACTCGAACCCGGCCTCGCGCTCGGCCTCGTCGCGCGCGGCCATGCGCTCAGCCTCCGTTCGACGCGCGTCGTGCTCGGCGGCGGCACGCAACGCGTCGTCTTCCGAGGGAGCCTCGGCGGCGTCGCGAAGCGGGTCATCAGATGGTGTGCGACCGGATTCGTCGGCTGGGCGGATGATTTCGTCTCCACCGAATTCGGGGTCGCGCGACGGCTCGTCGCGGTGCGGGGTCTCGTTGCTCATGTTGGCTCCTACCCTGTGCGCAAAGACGGTGCCATCAGCGGCGAACCGTCGCGATGTTTGCACTTTAGCAACGTGAGTGGGCCTCGCCACCGGCTGCGAAGCGTCGGTTCTGCGGCGACCTTCCGTTCCCGAAAGAGGTCGACGTGGGCACCGATGAGCTCTGTCGGCGAACTAGCCTGCCCCAGCGATCGCTTGAGCATCGGGTACCACGTACAGGAAACCCGCGACCGTGCCGCCTGGGCCACCGTCGGAGCCGCCTTCGAGCGACCATGACGTCGACGTTGCGAGTACGAGCCTGTCCGACGACTGCAGCGCGTTCAAGAAGCCGATGAAGCCTTCCTCATCGGCATCGACCGTCATGGTGAACGGAATAGAGTGCAACCCTTCAGGAACCGACACCTGCACCGGAACCGCGTTGGGCTGCGCTGCAGCCCCTCCGTCGTTAGTCGACCCTTCGCTGGCGGAGCCTTCGCCTGCATTTGGCTCTTGAGGAGCAGCCGTCGCCGGGGCGGGGACGGCCTCGGCTTCAGGCGCCTCGCCCTCTTCGAATAAGAACGAGACGATGTGCGTCGCGTTGTTGCCCGCGGCATTCGCGAGGTAATCCACGAGATCTTCGTATTGCCAGGACGCGGGAAGCGTCTCGCGGAGCGTATCGACCTTCGCGCGAATGACGCTGAGGTTATCGTGCTGCGTCCGCATCTCGACAAGGCGAGCCTCGTGGGCGACATTCAGCGCCTCGACCGTGCGACGCTCCTCTGTCGCCGCAGTAGCAGTGCCGAGCACGGGCATCACCGCCAGGAACCAGCCCAGAACGATGACGAGTGCCGCGACGACAGCACCACCGATGACCCACATCCTCGTTGCGGTCATTGGTCGTCCTCCTCTTCGTCAGCCGCGAAGCGTTCTGCGAGCCACTCTCCGTCGACGTTCATGGTGATGACGGTGACGTAGGCATTCCGCTCCTTCTCCCAAACGGAAGCGTCAATGGTCACGTCGGCGACGCCCTTCATCTCGCCGACGGCTCTCGACCAATCTGTCATCGTCGGCAAGTCCGGCGTGGCGACCTGAAAGGCAACGCTCGCTACGCGCGGCTGACGAAGAGGACCGGAGGGACCCATGGGAGCAGCCCAAGGCACATCAGTAAGCAGGTCGAGCGCCACCAGCCTCGCGCCGGGCGGAAGCTGCTTTCGCGCTGGTGCGAGCACCTCGGCCCACAGCACCTCGGTTCTCATGCCGAACTCTCGAGCGGTCTGAAGCTGGTCGATCTGGGTCTCGAGAATGCTCGCCTCGCTGTACTTCGCCTGTTCGCCGAGGAGCTCGATCGTGCGGTTCTGCGCCTGCTCGAGCGCGCCCCGGGTGATGTCGCTGTAGCGCATGGCAACGAGGTACCCCGCGACGACGACGCCGACCGCGGCGACCACCGCAAGCATCATGAGGCCGCGCGTCGTGCGAGCTTTGGCACGCTGGCCGACCTCGGGAGGCATGAGATCGGCACGTGCCGGAGGGCCGATGATCAAGCCGTTGTTGCGTGCCATCAGCGGGCTCCTCTCACGAGGCCGAGTGCCGTCGCGAACGAATGGCTCCGCTCGGCGGGGACACTCTCTCGCACAGTGTCGGGGACCTTCAGGTCGACGAAGACATCGCCGTCGCGCACCTCAGCGCGCGTCAGCTCCATCAGAGCTTCGCTGAACCCGGACAACTGGGCGCCGCCTCCGACCAGGAACATCCGGTCGATCGCCGCGCCCTTCTGCTGGTGGGAGAAGTAGGCGAGCGTGTTCGAGATGCTGCGCAGCAGTTCGTTGGTCGCCTCGCGGATCACCTCGACGGCGTGCACGTCTTCGGGCGCGACCCCTTCGAGCGCGAGTCCGAGCCGGCGCTTCAGCGTGTCAGCATCCTCCGCATCGAGCTCGAGTCGGCGCACCAGCGCCTTGGTCACATCGTCGCCGCCCATGGGCACGATGCGCACGAACAGCGGCACGTGCCCGCGCGCGATGACGACGTTGGTGGTGGTCGAGCCGACGTCGATGACCGCGACGATCTCGCCCTCGGTCGGGTTGGGCACGAGCGCGCGATACAGCGCGAACGGGATGAGATCGACGCCGGCAGGGGTCAGTCCCGCTGCCTCCACCGCCTTGACGTTCGCCACGACAGCTTCTTTCACCGCGGCGATGAGCAGACCGTTAACGACGGGCCCGTGCTCGCCCTGCGCCTCGGTAGCGGGGTAGAAGTCGAGCAGCGCATCGTCGACCGGCACGGGCAGCATCTCCTGCACGTGAAAGGGCAGGCCCTGCTTGATCTGCTCGAGCGGGGCGCGCTGCACGGTGAGCTCGCGCACCATCACCTTCTGGTTGCCCATGCCGAGCACGACCCGACGGCTCTTGAACTTGCCATCGGCCCACAACTGCTTGAGGGCGGTGACAACCGTGTTGTGCTCGATCACCTCACCTCCGCGCACCGCCCCGTGGGGCAGCGGCATGTGGCGCAGCTTGGTGAGCGCCGGGCGCGACGAGGTCGCAGCGGTGACTTCGGCGGCGCGGATGCTGCCATCACCGATGTCGAGGCCGACGATTCGCGTGGCCATGGTCCCCCCTGGTGTGCTGTTGTTCGAAGTGAGTGGTGCTGGGTCGGTCAGTGCTTGTGGGCTGCTGCTGGGTCGTCGAGAACTGTTCGCGTGGGTCAGAGGCCGATCAGTGCGAGGTAGCCACTGGCGATGGGCTCCCCGATGACGAGGCCCAGCCACGCGCCTGCGATCATCCACGGCCCGAACGGGATTCCGCTGCCGCGCTTCGCCTTGCGAGCGAGCAGCAGCGCCACCCCGAACACTCCCCCGAGCACGAAGGCCGCGAACGCTCCCACCGTGAGCTGCCCCCATCCCTGATACGCAAGATACAGCCCGAGCACGCCCGCGAGCTTCACATCGCCCATGCCCATTCCGCGCGGCACGATGAGCGCGAGCAGCAGGTAGGCGGCGAACAGGATGCCGGCGCCGATGGCGGCTCGCACGAGCACCTCGGGGGTGCCCGCGATGAGCGCTGCGGCGGAGAGCGCAGCCCCGGCAACCAGGTAGGAGGGCAGCACGATGCGGTTCGGGAGCGTGTGGGTGTCGAGGTCGATGAGCGCCAGCGCGATGCTCACCGCGGCGAGATAGAGGTACGCGCCGAGTTCGATGTAGCGCGATGCGGCCGGAGCCTCAGTGGTCTGCGCGAGCGACCACCACGCGACGAGGCCGAAGGCGAGCGCGGTGCCGGCCTCGACGAGCGGGTATCGCATGGAGATCGGCGCGGCGCAGTGCCGACACCTGCCGCGGAGCGCGATCCACGAGACCACCGGGATGTTGTCGATGGCCCGGATGCGATTGCCGCAGTGGGTGCACGCGCTGGGCGGGCTCACGATCGAGCGCCGGGCGGGCACGCGATGCACCACGACGTTCAGGAATGAACCGATGAGCAGCCCGAAGACTGCGCTGAGCGTGGCGACCATCAGCCGCCCGCCGGCACGTCGCGATAGCTCAGCCTCGCACCGAGGGTCGCCCCCGTCTGGACTGGCTGCGTCATGCCGTCGGTGAGATCGACGCCAGGGATGCCCACCGGCACGAAGGTGATCTCGGCTTGCTGATTGAATTCGACCTCCCCGCCGTAGAACTGGCCCTGGAAGCCCTTGCGGTCGCTCTTCACCTTGCAAGGCGTGTACGCGATGGCCGCGACGTGCGTGCCGAACACCGTCTCATCAGCGTGATAGATGTTCCCCGTGAGACCGGGTGGCGGAGCGCACGTGGGCCCGTCGCCCGCGACGTCGTCCGGCACGATGAAGTGGAGCTTGCGGTCTTGAGTGGCGTTGAAGTACAGCTTGTCGAACAGGAACTCGTGCGCAAGCAGCACGATGTCGGTATTGATCGTCACCGGATCGAGGTTGCTCTCGGTCGTGACTTTGGTGGTGGGGCACTGCGTGCGGAAATCGATCACGGTGGGCGTCGTGTAGTTCACCATGTTGTTCCATCCGGCGGTGAACTTATTGATCGTGCAGGGGCCCGTCCACTCGACGATGTTGTAGCCGTGCGAGGCCCAGTGCGCGTGGTCGCCGGGGACATCGACCCACTCAGGAATGGAAGGGATCGACACGCCCGCGCCGAACTGCGTGGGCGGCGATCCGACGATGGTGGCGTTGGTCACGGAGCCCGTACCCGTTCCCCGCACTACTCCCCCAATGGTGCCGCGGTAGATGCTCGTGTTGCCGTTCACGTACACCGATCCAGTGACGTTGCAGTTGTCGAGATCCGCATTCCCGTCGCCGACGATGAGGTCGCCTCCAACGTTGGCGTTATTCGAGCACTTCACGTCGCCTTGTTTCACGGTTACTGAGGTCGCGAGGCTCTGGTCGGGCGAGTTCAACTCGAAGCTCCTCAGCACACCGACCATGTCGTAGGCATAAACCGCCGAACCGGCAACTGGCACGTGGGTGATGATCGGGTCGTACGAGTGCACGGTTTCGATCGTCAGCTGATCGCCACCTGAGACACCCGCGACACCTTTCGACTCGGCGAAGCCTGTGGACAGGATGCGCACTTCGCTCGACGTGGTGCTTGGGCAGCCAGCGACCCAACCCCCGCCATCATCGTGTTGGATGACGACCGAGTAGCGCGGCACGCTGCCTGCCGGCGAGTCGATCACGTCGATGCATGCGCCCGGGCTCATCAGCGCGGCGGTGGCGACGTCGACGCCGGCCTCGGCGGCGGCTCGCGCTTGCACCGCTGCGCGCGAACTGGACGAAACGCCGATCGCCTGCGTAGTCACGACCGTGACCGTCGCTGTCACGATGGCGAGTACCGCCATGACACCGATGACGGCGATCATGGCGCCGCCTCCGTCGTCATGCGCCGTGCGCCGAATGCGAGACCATCGCCGGCGGGAGTGACTGCCGGGGTGCTGCGCCGAGAGGTCGATGCGGTTCAGAAGCATGTCGGAGTCACTCCTGTCAGGGCGGGCTGCCGGCTAGTGGCCGAAGTATCGATGAGCACCGTGACGCCGTCGCCGTTCGCGACGTCGAGCACGATCGCGGCGGCATCGGGTGCCGAAGCGGTGAATACCGGGGCCGGGATGCCGCTCGGGCCGGTGTGCGGCTGCGCGCCGGTTGCGAGCAGCGACCAGGTGTCGGCCGTGCCCGCGGCAGAGGTGAGCCAGCCGGCGACGCTCGCGTCGTCGGCCGGGGCGCTGCCGCCCGCGTAGCGCGTCGTGCGCACTTCGCCGGAGCCCACGAGGAATGCCTCGCAGTGAGCGGTGGGCGGAGTCGCTCGGGCGTCGTCGACCACCTGCACCAGAAGGATCGCCGGGTCGCCCGAGACCGCGCGCACCGCTGCGGCGTCACGCACTGCCGCGGTCACCGCGCGGGCGACGAGTTGCCCAGAGTTCGTGGATTCGGCGGAGTCAGCGACCGTGCGCTGCGTGATGAGTGAGTTGATCAGCAGCCCGCCGGCGATGGTCAGCACGACCAGCGAGAGCAGCATGTAGACGAGCAGCTCGATGAGGGTGAACCCGCTCTCCCCCGCCCTGAAGCTGGCGCGGGTCGAACGACGAACAGCGCCGGAGATGACTCCGCCGGGCGGCATCACGGCTGCTCCACGAGCACGCTGGTTGCGGCGCGTGCGAGTTCGTCGCCGTTCGACGCATCGGTGACCCGCACGGAGACCGCAATAGTGCCCGGGTATGACCCAGGGCACGCCCCCACCGAGACAGTGGGCTGGTACTGCACACCGCGAGTGTCAGTGACGACGGGAGCAGACCCAGCGAGCGCGGTCACGGTACCGCACGCCAATGGAGCACCAAGCGCGCGCACGCGCTCGAGCTCGCTGCTGACGAGCTGGCTCGCTGTGCTGAGCGTCGCGGTGCGCTGCGATGTCGTCATGCCGTTGATGATGAGCGGCAACGCGGAGATCGCGAGCAGGCCGAGCAGGAAGATCGACACCACGATCTCGATGAGGCCGATACCGGATTCATCGCGGTCGAGTCGTGTGATGCCCATCTCAGCTCCCTTCGGGTCGGGTGCCAGGGTGGTGCGGGATTCCTCAGAAAGGAAGGAGCGCAGGGGGTCGGGATCAGCGACCCCCTGCGCGTCGCGGGCGACGAACTAGCAGGTGCCGAGTTCAGCGCCGGTCGACTCCGTGATCTTGAAAGTCGGCGTGGCGGACGAGTCAGAGGTTGCGGAGAGGCAGAAGGTCGAGGTGTTGCTCGCCGCACCGATCGCGACTTGGCTCACACCATCAGACTGCACATAGCCGAACTCCTGAAGCTGTGCCAGGGTCGGCACGGCCTCATACTTGGTCACCGCCGATACGTACGCCACCTTGGCGATTCCGAGGTCTGACTTCGCAGCTGCATCCTTCGCCTGGTCCTGCTGACCGAGGAACACGGGCACCGCGATGGCGGTGAGGATGCCGATGATGAGCACCACGACGAGGAGCTCGATAAGGGTGAAGCCCTCTTCGCGCTCTTCGAGTTCGCTGCGCTTCTTGGCGAGGGCCGAGTTGATGCTGGTGAACATGTGATTGTCCTGTCTATCTGGGTAATGGAATGACAGGGAGCCCCCCAATGAACACAAGCCCCCCTTACATGATGGTCGATATTTTGAGCGGTATTCGCAATACCCGCATTCGGGGGCGCCTTCGCAGCCAGCTCTGCTAGCGCACGAGCTCGAACATGCTGAACATCGGCAGGTAGAGCGCGACGATCATTCCTCCGACGAGCACACCGATGAGCGCGATCATGAGCGGCTCGATGAGCGCGGTGAGCTGCTCGGTCGTCGACTGCACCTCGGCGTCGTAGAAGTCGGACACCTTGCCGAGCATCGTCTCGAGCGAACCAGAGTCTTCACCGACCGCGATCATCTGCGTGACCATGGGCGGGATCGTCGGCTCTTTCGCGAGCGGTTCCGCAATCGACCGCCCCTGCCGCACCGCCTCCTGCACACGAAGCATGGTCTGCTCGATCACCCAGTTGCCCGAGGTTTGACCGACGATGGCAAGCGACTGCAGAATCGGCACCCCGGCGCCGATCATCGTGGACAGGTTGCGCGTGAAGCGTGCGATCGCGACCTTGCGGAACAGCATCCCGAACACTGGGAGCTTGAGCTTCACGGGGTCGACGCGCTTGCGGACCGCTTCGGTGTGCTTGTTCTTGCCCCACCACACGGCGAACACGAGCCCGCCCACGACAAGGAACGGCACCGACCACACGGCGACGGGCGAGAGCCACACCAGGATCTGGGTCGGCAGCGGCAGCGATCCGCCGAGGCCGGCGAACATCTTCTCGAACACCGGCACGATGAAGATCAGCATGGCGAAGGTCGCGGCGATCGCCATGAAGAACACCACCGTCGGGTAAGTCAGCGCCGACTTGATGGTCTGCCGCAACTTGAGCTCGGCCTCGAAGTTCTCGGCCGACGAGTTGAGCGACGAGTCGAGGAACCCGCCCGTCTCACCCGCACGCACGAGGTTGAGCATGATTGGCGGGAACACGGTCTCGTGCTTGGCCATGGCCTGCGAGAGCGAAGCACCCGACTCCACGTCGTCGCGCACCTTGCCGAGAGTCTCGGCGAGCGGCTTGCTCTCGGTCTGCTCGGCAAGGATCGTGAGCGTGCGCAGCAGGGAAAGACCCGAGGCGACCATGGTGGCCATCTGCCGGCTCATGACTGCCACATCTTTGAGATCGACACGCTTCTCGAAGAGGCCGCCAAGCGTGATCTCTCGGTTGAGACCGCCGGATGCCGCCTCGGAGATCGCGATCGGGGTGAGGCCCATGGTGCGCAGCCGCGCGACGACGGCGGCCTCACTCGCGGCATCCACTCGCCCCTTGACGACTTTGCCGGTGGCGTTGCGGCCGGTGTAGCTGAAGGTCAGCAGGGTCGACATCTCAGTGGCCGCCCATCGTGTGCCGCTCGAACGGGTCGGCGAAGCGAGGGCTGCCGTCGCCCGAGGCGTCCATGCGCGTGATGAGTTGCTGCAGGGTGTCGACGTCGTGGGCCTTGTCGAGTGCCGCGGCCTTGGTGACCGTTCCGGCGTTGACGAGGTCGGCGAGGTGCTGGTCCATGGTGCGCATGCCGAGCTCGCGCCCTGCCTGCATGGCAGACCCGATCTGGTAGGTCTTGCCCTCGCGGATAAGGTTCGAGATGGCCGGCGTGACGAAGAGGACCTCGGTGCCGACCGCGCGCCCCTTGCCCGACGCTCGGGGCAGCAGCGTCTGACAGACGATCCCCTGCAGCGTCGACGCGAGCTGACTGCGTACCTGACCCTGCTGGTGCGGCGGGAACACGTCGATGATGCGGTCGACCGTCTGGGCGGCGCTCTGAGTGTGGAGCGTCGCGAAGACGAGGTGCCCGGTCTCAGCAGCGGTCAGCGCCACGGAAATGGTCTCGAGGTCACGGAGCTCGCCGATGAGGATCACGTCAGGGTCTTGCCGCAGCACGTGCTTGAGCGCCTCGGCAAAGGAGTGCGTGTCGCCGCCCACCTCGCGCTGGTTCACGAGCGACTTGTGGTTGCTGTGCAGGAACTCGATGGGGTCTTCGACCGTCATGATGTGGTCGGCGCGTTGCCGGTTGACCAGATCGATGAGCGCCGCGAGCGTGGTCGACTTGCCGGAACCGGTGGGACCGGTGACGAGCACGAGCCCGCGAGGGAGGCCGGCGAATCTTGAGATCTCTGCGGGCACTCCGAGCTCGGTGAGCGGCTTGATCGTCGTCGGGATGAGACGGAACGCCGCACCGTAGCCCGAGCGCTGCTGGTACAGGTTCACACGGAAGCGCGCGTTGGGCGAGATCGAGTAGGCGAAGTCGAGCTCCAGTTCGCGCTGGAACGTCTTCCACTGCTCGTTGGTGACGATGGAGCGGAGGGCACGCTCGGTCTCTTCACGAGTCCACGGCGACGAGCCGGGGATCGGACGAAGTGACCCGTCGATGCGCAGCATGGGCGGTGACTTGGCGCTCACGTGCAGGTCGGAACCGCCCTCGTGCAGCACCTTCTCGAGCGCCTCGAGCAGCGACGGTTCGGTGGTGCTGCGCACCTCGTCCCATTCGCTGCCGATCTCGACCGCCTTGTAGGCGGGCGGGGGCGCTGCCGAGAGATCTGGGGTGGCGGGCATCACAGGCACGGCCGGCTGCACGACGGGCTGAGGGGATGCTGTCGGAGCGGCTGGCGGCTGCGAGCCGTACCCGGGCGCTGCCTTCGCCGAAACGCCGTGGCCCGGGACGCTGACGGGCGGGGACGGCGGGGCCTGCTGCGCAACCTGCTCGGACGGCGATGTCGGCGAGGGCTGCGCCGCCGGCATCCGGGGCAGCGGCGATGTCAGGAATGGCGCGTCTTGCACCGGGGCCGAGGGCGCGACGTACGACGCCGGCGGCGGCGGGGGCGAGGACGGCGATCCGGCTGACCCGGCACCTGCGCTTGCGTCGCCGCCCTGCCACTCATCGCTGCGCTGCCGAGCATCACGGCGTGAGGCGAAGCCCCCTGGCTGCTCGCCGAACGGCTGATCCATCGCGTCCCCCATCATTGCTGTTCGTTCCTCGTCCGAGCCGGCTCTACGCCACGACTCGGAGCACCTCGTCGAGACTCGTGAGGCCGAGCATGGCCTTCGCCAGTCCGTCTTGCCGCAGCGTCAGCATCCCCTGGCTGACCGCCATGCGGCCGATCTCCATCGCCGACGCACGCTCGACCGCGAGCCGCTCGATCTCCTCGGTCACCGTCATCACCTCGTGCACCGCGACGCGGCCCCTGAACCCGGTGTTGGAGCAGTGGCTGCAGCCCACAGGGCGGAAGAACTCGCCCAACTCGGTGGCTGTACCGCCCTCGGCGAAGCCCATGCGGAGCAGGTCAGTGGGAGTCGGCTGGTAGCCCTCCTTGCAGCGATCGCACAGTCGCCTCGCGAGGCGCTGCGCGACGACGCAGTCGACGGAGGAGCCCACGAGGAACGGCTCGATCTCCATCTCGACGAGCCGCGTTATTGCACTCGGCGCGTCGTTGGTGTGCAGGGTCGAGAGCACCAGGTGGCCGGTGAGCGCGGCCTCGATGGCGATCTGCGCAGTCTCCTGGTCGCGGATCTCACCGACCAGCACGACATCCGGGTCGGAGCGGAGAATCGATCGGAGGGCGCTGGCGAAGGTGAGCCCCGCCTTGGGGTTCACCTGCACCTGGTTGATTCCCGGCATCCGGTATTCCACCGGGTCTTCGACCGTGATGACGTTGATCTCAGGCCGCGCGACCGTGTTGAGCGTCGTGTACAGGGTCGTGGACTTGCCCGAACCGGTCGGGCCGGTGACGAGGATCATGCCGTACGGCTTGGTGTATGCCCGACGGAACGCCTCGTAGTTGTGCTCGAGCAGGGCGAGCTCCTGCAATTGCAGCGAGGTGCTCGACGAGTCGAGGATTCGCATGACGACCTTCTCGCCCCACACCGTCGGCAGCGTCGCCACCCGGAGGTCGATTGTGCGTCCTGAATGGCGAACCGACATGCGGCCGTCCTGCGGGATGCGCCGCTCGGCGATGTTGATCTCGCTCATGATCTTGAGCCGCGAGATCACGCCGTTCTGGATGGCCTTTGGTGCGCGCTGCATCTCGTGGAGCACGCCGTCGATGCGGTACCTGACACGCACGTCGTTCTCAGCCGGTTCGATGTGGATGTCGGACGCGCGGTCTGCGATCGCCTGGCCGATGAGCAGGTTGACGAAGCGCACGATGGGTGCGTCGTCGTCGAGATCGTCGGGACCCTCGCCCTCGTCTTCGGCGTTCTCCTCCTGCAGCACCGAGGTGAGGTCGCTGAGTTCGTCGTCGGCTCGGTAGTACTTGTCGATCGCGGCGAGCAGGTCTTCGCGTTCGACGACCACGGGTCGCATGCTCATGCGGGATGCCGCGCGCACATCGTCGATGGCGATGACGTCGCCCGGGTCGACCATGGCGACCACGAGCTCATCGCCATCGATGGCAAGCGGCATGACCTCGTGGCGGCGGCAGAGTGAACTCGACACGAGGGCGATGGCGCCGGTCTCGACCGGGTAGTCGACGAGTTCGACGAAGGGCAGGTTCAGCTGCGCGGCGCGGGCCGAGGCGAACTGCACCGGAGTGATGGTGCCGTTCTCGACGAGGCGCAGCGCTGCGGTCTCATCGGCGAAACGGTCGCCGGTGAGTTCATCGAGACTCTCGATCGGCACAAGGCCTCTCAGAATCAAAATTTCAGTGAGGGATGTCATGGTGTGTGGTCTCCTCACCTCGGGTGCGGCGTCTTCCCCCAAAGTCGCCGCGGCAGGACACGAACTCCAGAAAAGCAAGTCAAGCAGCGCCCCACGGACTGATGCACCCCCAATACGGGGATGACTCAATACTGCCGTGGGCGCGGGCTTCCGCCGATCAACCGTGCCGATGGTAGGCGGTTCGCGTCGTCAGCGAGCCCGGTGGATCGCCACCTCGAAGTCGCCGAGACGGAACGAACCGGTCACCTCGGTCGGCACGTTCACCTCGACCGGCACCTCGCTGCCGTCTTCCGCGACGAGCGCGACGCCGTTCGTCGAATGCAGATCGACCACGTACCAGCGGCCGGCGCGAAGCTCGAGGCGCGCGTGCGTCTTCGACACCGTCTTGTCGTGGTCGTCGAGCGCGATGGTCTGCGCGTCGCTCGATTCACCGGCGGTGGGGTTGCGACCGAGCAGCACCACCGGCTTCTCGAGGTCGACGCGCGTGCCATCCGCAGTCTCGAGCGACCACAGCGAACGCCGGGGCACGACGACCGTCGCGTCGAAGTCGTCATCAACGGATGCCGGAGCCGCTCGTCCCACGATGATGGTCGCCTCATCGTCGAGTTCGAGGCCTCCGTCGGGGGCACCGGACGGGACAGGCGCTGCCGTCGCGGCGCTTGTTCGGGAGGACTGCTCCGCGACGGAGGGCTGTTCGAACGGGGAGGACTGCTCGACAACAGGGCTCTTCAGTGGCACTTCGATGACCTGCGGGGCACTCTGAGACGGCTGCGCAGGCGAGGGCAGCACCGGTGAGGCGGGCGGAGCCCACGGGTTCGCCGTCCGGCTCGGCGGCTGCACAGGAGGGCGAGGCGGCAGCGAGGGCTGCGGCATGCCGGGCGCCGCGGTCGAGGGCAGCATCCCGAGTGTCGGCGAGCCGTGCCCGGCCGCCGTGGCCGTGGCCGCCGGCGATGCAGCACTAGACGGCGCGACGGGGCGCAGCTCGAACGGCGAGCGAGCGGCATCCATTGACGCGCCCTGGAATCCGCCGACGATGCGCACCTGGGTGGCTTGCCCCTCGCGAGCGCGCAGAGCTCCGGTCGGCGACGCTCCGCCGAACCCCAGCACGCTCGCCCACACGGGGAAGAGCAGCAGCGCGAGCACGGTGTGCCCCGCTCCCTTGCCGAAACGGCCGTTGACGCGATGCACCGCGATGGCCAACACCACGAGGCCGACCAGGTTCACCAGCGGGAAGACCTGCGTGAGCACCCAGAGCCACGAGAAGCCGCCGAGCTGGAAGAGCACCGCGGTGTTGAGGAACGGCACCCACGCCTTCCAGCCTGGCTCGCCGAGCTTCGCGAAGAGGCGAGAGAGCGCCAACGACGACCACACGTACAGCGCGATGAGCACGCCCAGCGTGATCAGCACCCAGCCGAAGACCAACCGCAAGTCGATTCCGTAGTCAGGCACCCCGGTACGGTACCGGGTTTCGGCGACCCGGCGTGCTCACGCTCCCCTGCGTCGCCGACGGCTGCTCGTTCGAGCGGCACGCAGCGAGCGCCGCACAGGCCGGTGCGAGCCGGTTCTGCGCAGACCGCGCGGCAGTGAACGCAGTGAGATCGCCGCGCGCAGCCTTCCGCGTGCTCCCGCGGATGCGGCCAGCTCGGCGCGTTCAGCATCGACCAGCGCCCACACCGCTGCAGGGTCGTGACCGACCGCGCCCGGCGGAGCGAACGCGGCTGCGTCGGCATGCCGGGCGATCTGCACGGCTCGCGGGCTGGAGTGCAGCACCGCGAGCTCCTCCCTCGTGAGCGCCCCCTGCCGTGCTCGCGAGTGGTCGACCGCGAGATCGACGTACTCGTCCCAGGCGCCGGTGACCCGCGAGGCAGCGTCGGGCGCGCGTCGCCGCCTGCGTCGACGGCGCACCTTGGCGGCGATCACGCTGAGGAACGGCGCGCTGAGCACCGCGAGCGCGAGGAGCGTCCAGCCGGCGACGGTGAGCGCCGGCCACAGCCACGACAGGTCGAGCCCGGGGTCGACGGCATCCGGCGAGCGCTCATCCCCTCCGCTCGGCTCGAGCTGGGGCGGGCGCTGCTCCCTCGCGTTCTCGGGAACCACCTCGGTGTCGAGGCGGGGGTCGCGCAGCGTGTCGTCGTCGGGTGCGAGCGGATGCCGGGCCTGCGGCGTCGCGTCGACGGCTGCCCACTCGCCACCGGCACCACCGACCTCGACCCAAGCGGTGAGGTTGCCGCCGCGACACACGCCGTCTTCGCACGCAGGAATGCCCGGCGCCCCGGTCGCGGTGCGCGCAGTGCCGTCGAGCACGAACCCGAGCACCACACGCGCGTCGAAACCGAGCTGCCGCGCGATGAGTGCCGCCGCCACCGCGAATTGCTCATCGTCGCCGACGGCCGCGACCAAGCGCTCATTCGACACCGCCTCTGTGCTTCGCTGCTTCTCGATGAGCGCCGTGAACAGCGCATCGATTCGATCTGAGGAGTGGCCGGCGAGACTCGGCTCGAACCGATAGCCGGGTAGCGCGCGCGCCCATTCGGCGCCCGAGGCGGGAAGCTCGAGCGCGTGGCTCCGGTAGCCGCGCTCGCGCAGCCGCGAGATCAGCTCGGCGAGCGCGGCGGCGTCGTCTCCGAGCCGTTGCGAGGAGACCCACTCCTTCAGCGACTCCGGGACCACTTCGGCCAGGGCCCCCATCGGCGCCCGAGGATTGCTGAGAGCCTCCAGGCGCACGGGTTCGGAAGCCTGCTCGACATCGAGCAGATACCGGTCGCCCTGACGCAGGCGTTCGAGTTGCACCGCTGCGGAGGCGGCGTGATCGTAAAAGAAGCCGTCGCTGAGCGCGTCGCGGCGGTCGCCCGAGAAGCGCACATCGAGCAGTCGCCCGGCGGACGGCATCCACACGCCCTCGTAGCCGAGGATCTCGATGTCGAGGGTCGCCCGTGCACCGTCACCCGGTCGTTGATGAGTGGGCACGCGCTCGAACACGGATGACTGCCCCGAGAGCGCGGGGATCCCCGGGTCTTCGCTCGCCGGAGCGTCCGGAGAGTCCGGGCCGGCTGAGACGGCCGAGAGACCCACGGACGCTCGCGTGCCGTCGTACCCTCCCAGCACCGCGAGGCGCAGCCTGTCGACCTCGCCTTCACCGGTCACCCGGAACAGCTCGCGATCGAACCAGTCATCGGTGAACGAACCGCGGTACGCCGCGAGCGGGCTGGGCTGCTGCGCCAGATGCTCAGCGGGGTCGACCGCGGTGCGAAGCACATCACGCGTGGCGGAGGCGCTGAGGGCGGATGCGGTGGGCACCGCTACCGCGATCGCGGTCAGCAGCACGACCCCGGCGAGCGCGGTGCGGCGAAGGCGGGCGCCGAGCGGGGCACGAGGCTTGCGCACTCTCACAGCCGGAGCCGAGGCCGGAAGCCCGGGTGCGGCCGGGCGTGCACCCCGGCCGAGCGCGCGGCGTCGGCTGTCACGGGCGTGCCAGGCGAGGTACCAGATCGCGACCGCGAACCCCGCCGCACCGAGCGCCGCCTCCCGAGGGGCGTGGAGCGCCAGTGCACCCAGCCGCAGCGACTCGCTGCTCGCACTCGTTCCGAACGCGATGCCGAACATCTGCGCGACCAGCCAGGGCACGACCACCAGCAGCGGGAGCCTTCCGCGCCAGGCGGAGCGGAAGCTCACGACCGACGCCGCGAGGAACAGGATGAACGCGGGAACGAGCAAGGCGTGGTACGAGCCCACCGGCATCGAGACCGTGACCAACTGCTTCCACGCGGTCACGGGCGCTGCAGCGAGTTCGACCAGCCCGCGCAGCGATTCCTCTGGCGAACTCAGCGAGCGCGGCATGGCCAGCGGCAGGCCGAGCGCGAAGTACCCGACGAGGATCGCGAGCAGCACCGCGGGCCAGCGCCAGCGCCTCAGCACGGCAGTCAGGGCGATGGCTGCGCCGGCGAGCATCGCGCCTCCCGCCGTGACGACGAGCCACACGGTGCGGTAGATCGGCCACACCGTGGCGAGCGCGATGACGGCGAGCGCAATGACGAACACGGTCGCGATGAGCGCTCGTGCGACCGCTGCGCCGCGTCCACTCGCAGAGCGTCTCGGCCGAGCACCGGCTGCCGCCTCGGGGAACGCGGGCGGCTCCCCCGCACCCGCGGAGGTCGCAGCGTGCGGCATCCGCTCGCTCATCGCGCCCTCCTGCCGAGCAGCGCCCGCAGATCATCGAGCAGGGCGATGGTGAAGACACCGGTGCCGGCGAGCTCGCGGAACGAGGGTTCACGATCGGGATCGCACAGCACCGCGACCACGGCCGCATCGGCGGGGAAGGCGAGCGATAGCGACCGCAACTGCCTCGGGCTGACCCCCGATCCGCAGACGATGAAGACGATCGACATGTCGGGTGCGATGCGCGAGGCCAGCGCGCACGCGTCGGCGAGGGGCATGGCGAGCGGCGAGCGCTCGACCGTGCTCAGCTCGTCGAGCAGCAGATCGGGCGTGCGCACTGTGAGGGAGCGGACCGAGCGGATGCTGGCGCGCGCGAACTCGGGGACCTCATCGCCCGCGAGCACCGCGAGCTCCCGACCGTCGCGCAGGGCCCGGGCGCCCAGCGACCCCGCGACGCTCACCGCGAGCTCGTACTCCTCGTCGGCGCCGAACTCCGCATCGTTCATGGCGAGCATCACGACGATCCGCGAGCGCCGGCTCTCTTCGAACTGCCGGACCATGAGGGTTCCGGTCTTGGCCGTCGACTTCCAGTGGATGTGCCGCTGGCCATCGCCGGTGGCGTACTCGCGAATCGCGTGGAACGAGAGATCGGAGTCGACGATGCGGCGCGTCGGATTGCCCTCGAGGTCACGGATGACGCCCGCGCTCGTGCTCGCAAGCGCGGTCGTCACCGGATGCACGTGCAGCCGCTGCGGCTCGGCCCAGTCGACCTCGCGTCGGAAGACGCCGAGTGGATCGCTGCGCACCGAGGTCGCCGGCCCGACCATGATCACGCCGCGCCGCTCGGTGGGCACGACCACTTCATCGCTGTGCGCGTTGCCTGCTCGCAGGAACGGCACCGCGACATCCGTCAGGGCGTCACCGATCGGGATCTCGACGGTTCCCGGCAATTGAGCGGTGCGCGATGCATTGGTGACCGTGAGATCGCCGACGGCGGCATCGCCCGCCACCACGCGCGCCGCCCGCAGCTCGAAGCGGATGTCATAGGCGCGCCCTCCCGCGAGGAACGGCAGGGCGAACAGCACGAGGGCAGCGCCGATGGCGCCGGCGACCACGAGCTCGGTCCAGCCGAGCCCGAGCCCGAGCGGCAGGAGCACGAACGCTCCCGACAGCGCCAACCAGCCGATAGGCGTCACCGTGCCCGCCACCCAGCGCCGCGCAGCGCCCGCGGCGTCACGCAGACGCTGCCACGTGCGCACGCCCCGCACCGCCGTCTCGACGAACGCGCCGGCTCGCGTGGTCGCGTAATGCGTGCGCGTCGAGCCGCCCGTCGAGGTCGAGGTCGACGTCGAGGTCGTCGATGAGGCGGTGCGGCCGAGGTCGCTGTCGGTGCGGGGGCTCACCCGATGTCGCTCCGACTGGGGGGCACCGTGTCCATGAGGATCTGCCCGATCACAGCGCCGGCCGTGACGCCGTCGAACTCCGCCTCGGGGTCGAGCACGATCCGGTGGGCGAGCACGTGCTCGGCCAGTCGCTTCACGTCGTCGGGCGTCACGAAGACCCGGCCGTGCGCGGCGGCCCAGGTCTTCGACGCCTTGGTGAGCGCTCGCGCCCCGCGCACGCTCGACCCCATGCGCACCTGTCGCGCCGTGCGCGTGGCCTCGATCAGGCGAGCGATGTAGTCGTACACGAGCGGGTGCACGTACACAGCCCGGGCGAGCTCGGAAAGCGTGAGGAGGCCCTGGGGCGTGATCACTGGTTCGAGGTCGTGACGGATATCGCTGGTGCCTTCGAGGATGCGGATCGTCGAGGCGAGGTCGGGGTACCCGAGCGACGTCTTCATCATGAACCGGTCGAGTTGCGCCTCGGGCAACCTGTACGTTCCCGCCTGCTCGATGGGGTTCTGCGTGGCGATGACGAGGAACGGCGACCCGGTTGACCGCGTGACGCCGTCGACCGTGACGCGACCCTCCTCCATGGCCTCGAGCAGCGCCGACTGGGTCTTGGGGCTCGCCCGGTTGATCTCATCGGCGAGGACGATGTTCGCGAACACCGGCCCGGGGTGGAACTCGAACTCCCCGCGCTTCTGGTCGTAGACCGTGATGCCCGTGACGTCGCCCGGCAGCAGATCGGGCGTGAACTGGATGCGGCTGCTGGTGCCCTGCACGGTCTGCGACATCGCGCGCGCGAGCGAAGTCTTGCCGGTGCCTGGAAAGTCTTCGAGCAGCAGGTGGCCCTCGCTGACCATGGCCGTGAACGCGAGTTCGATGACGTGCCGCTTGCCGAGCACCGCCCGTTCGACGTTGCTCGCCATCGCGTCGAACGTCGACTCGAACCAGGAGGACTGCTCGTTCGTGATCGTCATCGGACTGGTGATGGTCATCGTGTGGGTGCTTTCTCGGTGGGATGGGCGATGCGGGTGCATGCCGTCAGGAGGTGAGAGGCGACGGGCGGGCCGGCCATGGAGGTCATGGTGCGCATGCGACCTCCGCTGCGATCGTGCCCGCCTTGGCATCGAGGCCCTGAACAGCGGCTGCGGTCCAGGCCAGGTTCCACTGGACGTTCCGCACTCGCGTGGCGCCCGCGGGCCAGGTCGACTCGTCGGTTCCCGCGACCCACGCTCCACCGCCCTCGGCGTCGGGCACGTACGCCTCGAACGCGGTGAGCGTCGCGGCCGCGAGCGATGCCTCGCCGCCCGTGAGACTCAGGGCGATGCCGGCTGGGGCGCTGACGCGACAGGTGACGTCGACCTGCGGCATCCGCACCTGCCATGCGCGGTCCGCCTGCACGGGGGTGACGGCCGACGCCGGCCCGCAGCGGGTGAGGTCGCCTTCGAGGCAGTACTTGACCCGGATGCCGGGGTCACGACCCCAGACGGTCGAGCCGCCGTCGTAGTTCTCGAAGACCGCGTCGAACCCCTGCGGCGGCGCGGTCGCGGCGGTCGGTTGATCGATGGTGTAGCGGTCGCCTCGATCGGTCACGGTGTACCGGTACGTGCCGTCGCCCGGCGCCGGGGGCGCCACCCACGTCGTTGCGGTGCCGAGCGTCTGCTGCGCGACGCCGTACCCGTTCGAGTAGCAGGCGATCACCGTGTAGCTGCGGTGCTTCGCCAGCGACCCGATCGTTGGCGAGGTCGAGACCTGCCCGGCTGCCGTCGCCTGCAGCCCGGTCCCATCGCGCCCGACCGTACAACTGGCGATCCCCGATTGCGTGGCGATGTAGCGCACCTCGTCGGGCCGGTCGCTGCTGTTGCGGCCGAAGGTCACACCTCGAACCGTGATCGAGTTCTCGGTGGTCGAGAACGAGACGCCGGCGGCGTCGATCAGGGGCGATCCGACTGCCCGGACGGTGACGGTCGCGGTCGACGCCGATGGTGCACGCCCCGGCGGCAGGGGGAAGTCGCTCAGTGGGGTCACCGTCAGCTCGTGCGAGCCGGGCGTGAGGGTGAAGCGCACGGTCGTCTCGCCGCGGCGCTCGGCGCGCACTTCGGCAGGGGCGCCCGCCGCACCACTGATGGCGTAGCGGTCAGCGCGCGGCTCCGATTGGCCGATCCTGAGCTCGACCGCGCCCGACGACGCCGTGGTCGCCGAGGAGTCGTAGCGGGATTCGGCAGCGACCGCGCCGACCGCGGGTGCGACATACGTCCAGGCTTCGATCGCGCCCGTCGCCTGCGACTCACCGATCGCGTTCACTGCACGGGCCGTGTAGCGCTGCCTGTTGTCGTACCGCTCGCCGGGAATCGGATCGCAATTGCCCGAGGTGCTGCAGGTGCCCACCTGACGCGATCCGTTGTAGATCGCGAAGCCCTGCAGAGCCGGGTACGCGGCAGACGCTTCGCCCGGCGCGACAGCGAGTGTCACGGTCGAGGCATCGAACCCGACCTGGCTGACGGATGCCGGTGCCTTCGGGTAGCCGAGCAGGTCGACTGTGACCGAGCCGTTCCGCTCGCCAGCGCTCACCTTGCCCTGTGCGTCGCGCACGACGAACGACGTCTCGCAGGTCGCGCCCGGGGCTCCCGGCATCCACGTCGCCTTCACCCGGCGGCTGTCGGCGACCGAGAAGGTGACGCCGGGGCATGTGCCGGGTTCCACCGACGCGAGCTGCAGCGGCGTCGAGCGGTAGAGGTTCGCCTCGCCCGGGGCGCCGATGACGTCGATGAGGCAACTCGTGCCCTCCGAGGCCCTGCACTCACGGGCAGTCGTCCCGCCCTTGGGGAGCTCTGTGGGTGCCGGCCCGACCTTGAGCGTGATGAGTGCGGGCGCCGCGGCCGGATGACTCGGCAGCCGCACCGCGACGGTGTTCTCACGACCGGGCGACGCCGTGTCGAGCGCCGAGAGCACGAGTGTCGCCCCGCGCTGCTCGACAGTGAACTGGTCGCCCGAGTACTCGGCGATGAACCGCAGCGATTGCCAGTCCTCGCGCCCGTTCCACTCCACCATCTGCCGCAGGTCGTACTCGATCGGGGTTGCGGCGGGGCTGTGCGTGAGCGACGCGGGTCGAAGCTCGGGCTGCGGCTCGGGCGGGACGACCGCGAGCGGCACGACCAGGTCGGTGTACTCGGTCTGCCCGTCGAGCCGCACCGGCACCGTGCAGCTGTCGCTCCAGGGAGCGCCTTGGCCGGCTCGGTACTCCACACGCGTGCCGCTGCTCCCCGCACACCTCGCGCCGGCTCGCTGCCCTGACGGGCGCACGCCGTCGCGCGCGAGCTCCAGCCGCTCGCCAGCCGGGTAGGCGACGAGATCGGCCATGTCGAAGACGAGCGATTCGCCCTCGTCGACCGTGAGCGGGGCGAAGTCTGACTTGAGCGCCAGCACGATCTCCGAGGTGGCGGCGATGCGCAGGAACCCGTACGTCGTCATCTCGGTGCCGTCGAAGGCCGTGCCGGTGACGGCGAACGGCAGCAGCAGGCCCTCGTCGGGTGCCGTGCCGCTGATTCGCCAGCCGTCGACTGCGACACCGGCCGCGTCGCCCGCGGCGGTGTCGAGCACTCGCAGCCGCAGTTCGGTCAGGCCACCCGCCGACCACGACACCTTGCCGCTCACGACATCGATGCCGCCGGCGAAATCGCCTCGCTGCTCGAAGGAGACCACCGTGTCGGCCACGATCGGGTACTGGGGCACCGCCTCACGCACCGCGCGCAGCACGATGAGCCCAGCAGCCACATCGCCCCGCTCGTTCTCGGCGGTGTAGACGAAACTGCGGATGCCGGGCGTCTCGCCCGCGAGCAGCTCGACGCGGCCCTCGTCGATCGTCCCGAGTTGCGCGAGCGCCTGCTGATACTCGTCGGTGCCCATCGCCGCATCTGGGACGACGCTGAGCAGCGTGAGCTCTCCACCCGTCGGGTCGAGGTCGTTCGCCGTGGGTTCGACGACGACCCGGTTGCCCTCGCCCGCAACGACTTCGTAGTAGTCGCTGAATGTGACCGGGCTCGGGTCGGATTGCTCGTCGAGCACGCCGATGCGGGCGACGGCCACGCCGGTCGCCCCGTGCCGGTCGCGCACCCGGTACTCGAACTGCACCTCGCCGCGCTGGCCCCGCACGCTCGTGTACCTGATCGAGGTCGCGGTCGGAGAGATGGTGGCTGTGCCGGCATCCGGCTGGGAGATGATGCGATCGAGCTTCACCGAGTCGCCGTCGGGGTCGACGCCGAACGCCGAGAACGGCAGCTCGACGGTCTCGCCGGCCAGCACTCGGCCGACCAGCGTGCGCGGCCGTGGTGCGCGGTTCTCGCCATGCGGCAGCACCGTCACGGTGACATCGGCGGTGTCGGCGAGGTGCGGGGCTCCGGCGACAGAGACGCCATATCGCAAGGTGTAGGTGCCGGGCTCGGAAGGGGCCAGGTACCGCAGCGTCTCGCCGGCGGCGAAGGCGAGCCCCGCCGATTCCGGATCGCCCGAGCCACTGCTGCCGGAACCGTCTGCCCCGACGCGCTCGATCGACTCGGGGTGCAGCACCAGCACGTTTCCGTCGGGCGCGACGTCATTCGCGAGCACTCGGATATCGACCTGGGCACCCGCACGCACGGTGACGGCGTCTTCGACCGCGATGGGGGCCTGTGGCACCGGAGCCGGCAGCAGCACGACGGTCGCCTCGCCCTCAGTCGTGAACGCTGCGTCACCTGACCCGTCGGAGACGGTATAGCGCACGACGCCGAGCAGCCCCGGCTGACCGTCGGCGGTGCTGCCTCGCACGCGCAGCATCGCTTGGCCGACCACGTCGACATCGAGGGACGCCCCGGACGCGGTTTCGGTGACCGCCTGGCTGAGCAGCAGCACGCGCCCGGCGGGGTTCGACACTGCGGAGAACACATCGACGCTCGTGTCGGTCTTCGGGCGCACGAAGACGGTGACGGGCGCCGTCGTGAGGGCACCGGCATCCGCATCGACCGTGATCCGGGCCTGCGCGACCAGTTCGCTCACGCCGTCGCCGACCACGTAGCTCACCAGGTACGAGCCTGGTTCGCGGGCGGTGAAGTCGAAGGTGCGGCTGCCCCTGTTGACGGTGACGGATGCCGCCGCGGCAGCGCTGTCGGGCACGCTCGCGGAAGCGATCGCCACCGGACCGGACTCTCCGCTGATGTGGGGCATGGGGTCGACGGTGAGGGTGCGACCGACCACCGAGGCGAGGGCGAAGGGCTCGGCCGTCAGCTCGGGCACCGGGCTCACCTGCATCACGAGCGGCCGCTCGGCGATCGCTCCTCGCGAGTCGGACACCCGCACGACGATGGTCACCGAGATCGGGTCGGATGCCGAAGGGTCAGGATGCTGATAGACGACGCGCCCATCCGGGGTCGTCGTCACCGAGCCGACCCCGCTCTGGTTCACCGCGGAGTGCAGGTACACCGGGTCGCCGTCGGGGTCGACCCAGCCGTGCAGTACGGGAACGCGCACGGTGCCCCCGGCGCGGAGTTGCGGCTCAGGCCAGTCGAGCAGGCACTCCGCGACTCCCGCTGCACCCGATGCCTCGGCCGATGCGCCGTCGACTCCGCACCACTGCGGAGCGCCGTTCTCCTCGTCGCCGCGCGCGTGCACCGTGACAGTGGCCGGCTCCGATCGAAGGCCATCGGCGCGCGTGCCGTCGGTGACGGAGTAGCTGAACGTCGCACTCCCCTGAGCGCCTGGTGCGAGCCTGAGGGCCACAGCCTGCTGGTCGGCCACGAGGCTCACTTCGCCGAACTCGGCGGGCAATCCGGTGAGCGAGTCGGCGGCGATGGCGAGCACATCGCCGTTGGCGTCGTGATCGTTGAGGAGGACCGGGAGCAGCGTCAGACGCCCCGGTCGCGCCCCGAAGACATCGGGCTCTGCGACGGGCGGTCGCGGATCGGTGATCTCGGCGACCTGCTCGGCGTCGTCGGCGCGCTCCTCACGCTGATCGTTGTCGAGCGACCAGCGCTGCGAACCGGCGACGAGCCTTCCGTCTGGAACGGTCCAAGTCCAGCCGGAGCGCACATCGTTGAGCACGACGGTGCCGCCGTTCCGCTGGAACACCGGCGTCGGCTCGAGGGGCGGGGTGGCACCCGCGTAGTCGAGCCGCCGTTCGGCTCCCGTTCCACCCTCGCTCGCAGTGGGCCGGCCTTGCGTGTCGCCTGTGCTCGGGCCGGCGACGCTCGACCAGAGGACACCGCCGGCGCCTGCCATGGGCAGCCATGCCGCATACCGCTCGGCCCCGACCACGATGGGGGCAGCAGGGGCGCCCAGGCGCCCAGCGCCGCCGAACACGGTCGTCAGGGTGCCGCTGTCGAGTTGCACTTCGAGGAGCGAGGCGGTGTCGGCGACAAGCGCCCGTGCTCGATCGGGCGAGGCGTCTTGCAGCATCGCACCGACGCCGAGGCCGGTCTCGATCGGTTGAGGCAACGTCGACGCCCACAGCCTGGCGGTCGCACTGTCGAGCAGCAACCACCGGTCGCCCGCTACAGAGAGCTGCAAGCCGCTCTGGCCCGTCGGGTCTGCGGCACCTCCGTCGTCCGTGCCTTCAGCCGCGTCGGACCCGGGGATCGCCCCCGGAGCGTCGGGCACCGCGTGCTCGGCGACGACCCGCTCCTCGGCGATGTCGTACTCGAGCACGGCGCCGGAACCGGGCGAGTAGCTGAACAGCCTGCCGTTCTCGGTCACGGCGATCGCTGCGGCGCGGTACTGCTCCGTCGGCTGCTGCGGTTCGTCGGTGGCCGCGATCCCTGTGCCCGGGTCGACGGATGCCGCAGCATCCGCCGATCCATCGATGCGGCCGGCGAAGACCTGACCCTCAGCGGTGAGGTATCCGATCCATTCGCCCTCGGCGCTGATGGACGTCGTGCCGGACGGTGTGCCGGCGAAGGCGGCGTCGTCGTCGTTGAGATCGGCCGGCCTGGCCGGGTCGATGCGCGCCACGCGTTCGTTGTTCTGGGCGAAGAGCAGCGCCGCACCGGCATGCTGGGCGAGCGCTGTCGGCCGTGGCGCCGTCTTCACCGCATCGAGCTCGCCGAGCGCCGTGTTGACTCGCGCGTAGCGGTTGCCGTCACCGCTCTGCAGCACCCACACGCTGCCGTCTTCGAGCGGGGTCTTCTTCACGTCGTAGCCGGTCGCGAACACCGCTGCGCCCGTGGCGACGAGCACGGCCGTGGCGGCGGCGACCGGCGCGGTGAGGCGGTGTCGCAGGAGCCGACCGAGGGCACCGCGGCGGGGAGGGGCGCCGCCCAGACGAGCTCCGCCCCCAGGCGGAAGACGGTCTCCGGGCATCATCCGCCCCCGGTGACGAGGGCGATGCCGGTGCCGACCGCTCCCGCGAGCAGCAGCCCGGCTGCGGCGTAGCCCGCCACCGTCGCGCGTCGGCGTCGGCCACTGCGACCGGGCTCACCGCCGGTGCCGCTCTCGTCGACGTCTCCGCGATCACGCCGCGCCGACGCCCGCTGCGACCGGGGCCGTCGCGCCGAATCGACTTCGACCTCGGAGATGGTCGCGCCGCGCATCACGGTGTCATCGAAATCAATGGGTGCCGCGGTCGCAGCCCACTGCTCGGATGCGATCTCGAGAGGAGTCGGTGCGATGCCGAGCTCGTACTGCACGAGCTGCAGGGCGTGCGCGACCTCCAACATGCTTCCGGGCCGGGCTGCTGCGTCTCGCTGAAGCATCCGGCGCAGCAGGGCGTCGAGCGACTCGGGGACAGCGGCCCCGTCGATCGGTTGGTACCGCGCGCGGAGGATGCGCGCCCGAAGCTGATCGCGCGACAGCTTGACCCCGGGGGCTTCGAATGGCGTCCGCCCGGCGATGAGCGAGTACAGGGTCGCCCCGAAACCCCAGACCTCGCTCGCGACGGTGCCGCTCGTGCGCTCGTCGACGACCTCTGGTGCGCTCCACGGGAGCGACATGGCGATGAGCTGCTCCGATCGCCCGCCGGCGAGCGACGTGGCGATGCCGAAGTCGGCGAGCACGGGGGCGCCGAACTCCGTGGTGAGGATGTTCGACGGCTTGATATCGCGGTGCAGCAGCCCGGCCCGGTGAGCGGTCTCGAGCGCGCTCGCGATCTTCACGCCGAGATGCAGCGCGGCAGCCGGCGGCATCCGTTCCTGGCGGTACCGGGCTGCGGCGGAACCGGGGCAGTACTCCATGACCAGGTACGGACGACCGTCGGCTGAGATGCTCGCCGCGTGCACCGTGACGATCGAGGGGTGAGCGCTGAGCCGCGCCATCACATCCGCCTCGGAGTTGAACATGCGGATGACGTCGTCATCGACCACTTCGCGCAACAGCACCTTGACCGCGACCGATCGCCTGGGCATGTTCTGCTCGAACAGGAACACGTCGGCGAAGCCGCCGGTGCCGAGCGGCCGCACGTAGCTGAAGCCGGAGAGCACGGGCGGCGCCGACGGCATACGACTCGCCACGAGACCCCCCGGAAATACTCGTCGACCGTCTGCGGTGTGCGTTGCGGTTCGATGCCACTCGAGCGCCGGCACGGGTGCTGATCGCGCGCTGACTGCGTGGCGAATTCGGCCTTGTTCGAGCCTAACTTTCGCTGCCTGAGGCGGCAGGGGGAGGTGGAGAGCGCCGGTCCCCCAATGCGGGGTACAGGCGTGCGCCGTGCCAGATGCTCAGGCGACGGACTCGGCGTAACCGAGCTCGGCGCCGGAGCGCCACGAGTTGAGCGCGACGATCGCGGCAGCGACGGTCGCGAGCACCGCGACGAGGGCGAACACGAGCACGGCGGTGTCGTCGAGCGGCTGACCCGAGGCATCCGCGTCGCGCCAGAGCAACGGGAGCGCACCTGCGAACCCGAGCCCCGCGAAGCCCAGCCAGCTCTCGGCTCGGAATTGTGCCGACACGAGCCGCCAGAATCGCTGAGCGGATGCCGGTCGATCGGGCGTTGCGTGCTGACGCGGCGAACGGTCCCGCGCGAACAGGGCGTATCCGAGCTTCTTCAGCAGCGATGCCAGCATGACGCCGAGTGATCCGGCTGCGACGAAGCCGTAGAACGCGGAGAGCACCCAGAAGTCGTCTGAGGCGTCGGCCACCCACGCCGCCGGCCCGCCGTCGGCGAGCGCGCCCAGCACCGGCGCGAGCACGACGAGCGACCACACGCCGACCGGCACGATGAGCCCGACGAGGTGCACGGTCAGCGGAACCGGACGCAACTCGAACGACACTGAGCCGCCTTCGAAGAAACCTCGCTCGAGGTGCAGTTGCCACGCGGCGCGACGGAACATGATGCCGAGGAACAGCAGCACTCCGCCCAGCAGGAAGAGCACGCCGGGCAGTGCGATGGCGTTGTTGAGGAGCTTCGACGCATCGCCGGTGGTGAGCGCATCGCCTCGGAGTCCGGCGAATGCCGCGATGATGAGGGCCACCGTTCCGAGTGCCAGCAGTGCGATCCCACCCCAGATGAACGGGCCTGGCTTCGGCAGGGTCGCGGCACCGCTTCGCTGCTTGCGACGTTGCGCCTGCTTCGACCGTGCCTCGATCTGCTCGCGACGGCGCTTGGCCTCGCTCATCGTTCGACCGGTTCGGGCTGGGCTTCGGGCGCGGCGTTTCGGCCGGGCGCTGAACTGGGCGCGGCATCCGCTCGGTACCAGCGGATCGAGTCGACGATGGCGTCGAAGAGCGCCACGAGCAGTTCTGGGTCGCACTCGACCGGCACATCGGCGACCAACTGCAGCAACTGCGTGCCGTCGGCAGTGGGCAGCAGGTACTCGAGCTTGAGGTCGGGCACGGGCTCCGAGCCGGGGCGCAATTGCACCGAACGCCAGGTGCGCGCAGTCGGGCCGGGCTCGAGTTCGAGCACCTCGGCGCCCGGCAGTTGCTTGCGCAGCGCATCGCTCACCCGGTCGTCGGGTGAGACGGCATCCGACCACGGGACGAACTTCATGATCATGGATGCCGGGAACGGCACATCGGGCAGGATCTCGAGCGACAGTGCCAGCTGCATCGCACCGTCGGCGCGGGCCCGCTGCACGACGTCGCGCAACTGGTCGCGAGCGTGTCTCCTCGCCGTGGCGAGACGATCGTCGCGGCCGACCCGTTGCTTCACGAGCGCGACGACCGCGCGATCGGCCGCCTCGGCGTCGTGGAGGGGAATGCTCACCCAGGTGCCGGGCAGCACGATCGTGAAATCGGCTTGCCCCACCGTCACCGCTCGCGTCATTCGAGCGCCCCGAGCCGGAAGGTCACCGTGTCGACGATCGCCTGCGTCTCGGCGCGCATGTCGCCGAACGTCGCGAGGTCGGAGACGGTGAACGTGAAGTGAAGCATGTCTGAGGCGCCGTCGGGGAAGACGCCGAAGACCGTGCGCTGCTCGAGATGCCCTTCCGCCTGACCGGGCTCGAGGTATTCGAGGCGCTGCAGCATGCCCACCACCTCGCGATTATCACCGCGCAGGCGCCAGAAGTCGGCCTCGCGCGAACGCGTGCCGAGCGGCATGGTCTCGACCGACTCGGCGAGCGCACGCTCCAGCTCGTCAGGCCCGTCATCCGGTTCGAGTTCGAGCTGCTGCACCGTGATGAGGCACCCGATCGTCATGGTGAACTGCGGTCGCACCGAAACGACGGCCGTGAACAGCGGGTTCGCGCGGCTCAGCAGCCGGTCGCGGAGCTCGGCGAGCGACTCGATGATCTGGCCTGTGGCCCCGGCATCCGCCCGCTCGCGCACATCGTCGATGACCGCGCGCGCCCAGCGCTCGGAGTCAAGGTCGTCGTGACCGAACAGCGGGATCGGGTAATAGTCCTCCGGCACATCGAAGTCGAAGTCGAGGATCTCGAGGCGGCCGGGGGTCACCGTTCTGTGATCCGGTTCTCGATGCCGACGCTGATGTCCTTGAGGATCGAGTCGGGCTTGAGCGAGACCTCGAGCGGCGTGAGCGTGTTGATGAGGGTCTGCCCTGTGCCCAGCACCTTGCGTCCGTCGACGAGCATGAGCGTGACCTGGCCGCCTCGCGACAGGGCCTTCCACGCGTCGCCGGTCAGGTCGAGATCGAGGGTCTTCAGGCCGAGCGGGTTGCCGCGGAAGTTCTGCCAGCCGGTGGCGAATCCGTCAGAGAAGCGAGCGCTGAACGTGCTGCCCTTGCCGAGCCCGAGCTTGAAGGGGTTGAGCCCATCGCTGAGGAACGTCTTGAAGCTGTTGCCGTTCTTGAACAGGTTGCGGTACTCGCCGCTCTTGAACGAGTTCTTCGAGGCGCCGAAGACCTTCTTGAACGCCTTCGAGTTCAAGAAGTCGTCGCCCTTCGTCATGACCTTGTTCATGGCCTTGAACTTCGCCAGCTTGCCGAGGTAGCTGAAGATCTTGCCGCCGAATGCGGCGAGCACCAGACCGACGGCTGCGAACACGACATCCATGATGCCGCCCTCACCGCGTGTGAGTTTCACGACCGCGTCGATCATCGCCATGATCGCGCCGAGGATCGCGAGCCCCACGAGCACGGCGCCCAGGATCGGCACCCACGAGAGGAAGATCGCAAGCACCCCGGCGATCTCGCAGATGATCTTGAGCACGTCGCGGATCTTGCCGATGTCGTCCCACCAGCTGTCATTGAGCTGGTCGCCGACCTTG
The DNA here is from genome assembly GCF_040536845.1 of Ruicaihuangia caeni. Taxonomy (NCBI): domain Bacteria; kingdom Bacillati; phylum Actinomycetota; class Actinomycetes; order Micrococcales; family Microbacteriaceae; genus Ruicaihuangia; species Ruicaihuangia caeni. The sequence goes on along the minus strand of NZ_CP159582.1, from coordinate 1,666,076 downwards.
CCGTTGACGACATCGTTGATGTCTCGGCTCGCGGCCTGCGCCGCGCTGTCTTTGTCGCCCTTCGCGGCGTGCCACTTCTGCACCGCGGTGCTGACGGCGGTGCGCTTGCGACTGACCTCGTCGGCGGCGGTCTGAGCGGCGGTCTGCGCCGCGGCATCCGCGTCGGGCTCGTCGGCGGCCCGGTCGGCACGGCGCTGCGTCGACTCGGCGGTGTCGAGCGCTGAGCGCGCGGCGTTGATCTCGGAGATGGCCGTGTCGGCGTCGTCTTGGGCCTGCTTGAGCTTGGTGGAGTAGTCGAGCAGGGCGGTTGCGGTGAGGGCATAGCGCTGCTGTGCTTTGCCGATGTCGCGCGATACATCGCTGAGCGAGCCGCGCAGCGCCTCGACGGCCTTGCTTCGCTGGTCGTCGGCGTCTGCCAGTCGGTCGATCGTGTTGAGCGACCGAGTGATCGCGTGGCCGATCTCCTGGTAGTGCTGCGCTTTGGTGCGCACGAGGGCGGCGTCGCCGGTCAGCGGCTGGCCCTCGTAGTCTCTGTTGCTCACTCCCCCGCCTCTCGCGCGCCCCTCGCGCCGCATTCCATTGTCGCCTGCCTGCTCACACCGGCACGGCGTGCGGCGCATTCGCCGCAGTGTCGGCCGCGGCCTCCTCGAGCGCTCGCACGAGTTCCTGGTCGACCGCGTCGAGGTTCTCGCGGATCGCCTTCACCTGCTCATAGAGCGCCTCGACCTGCTCGGTCATGTTCTTGCGCCGGTCGTTCCACTTCGTGGAGAACTCGCGCACTCGGTCTTCAAGCGCGTCGTCGCCGACCGCGTTCGCCACGGCCGCGCTGAAGTCGTCGGCGCTCTCATACTCGGTCGCGATGGCGAGCAGATCGTCTTCAAGCTGCTGCAGCAAGGTGGTCTGCACCTGCAGATCGGCCATGGCTCTCCCTTCGTGTGACAGCACGCCGGCCCCGGTGCGCTGACCGGGACCGCTACGCGAGACTGGCCGGTCAGCCGCTGATGGCGCGGCCGAGCTCCTCGTCGACGTTCTTGAGCGCCTCGGCGGCCTTGATGAGGAACTGCGACATGCCGTCGAGCCCGCTGACGGTCTCGGTCGCGCCCTTGGTGAACTGCTCGTACGAGCTCTGGAACGCGCCCGACGCGGCATCGGTCACGAAGCCGGCGTTCACGAGGTTGTTGATGAGCACCTGCAGCTCGTTGAGCTTCGAGGTGAGCTCTTCCTTGCCGGTGGTGAGGCGACCAGCGGCGTCGTTCATCTCCGAGTAGGTGACATTCATGTTCGCCATATGCGACTCCTTCGCTTCGCGGCAGGCCCCCTGACCCGGCCGATCGTCCTCCACGCTAGCGGCGTTGCGGTAAACAGCCCATGGGGAGGACTCCCCATGGGCTGTAGTCAGCCATCAGAGTCCGCTGCCTCGCAGGGGGCAAAGAGGTCGTCGTTCACGAGCGCCATTCGCACCGCACGCAGACGCAAGTAGCCGTTGGGGTGGGACTACGCTACGCCGCCCGAAACACCAAACCTAGGCTGAGAGCGCTCAGCACCGCTCGCGAAGATGCGCGCCTGTTGCGCCGTGCAGTATTGCCAGGGAGAGCCATGACGATTCCGACTACCGTGACTGCGTTGGTAACCGACGGCTCATGCGGGCGCGACTGAAGGTGCCGACCCTCAGAACGCGCTCGCGAGCCGTGCCATCTGCGCGACGCTACTCCCCTCTCTCACGCGCGCCGCAGGGTGTCGTCATCGGCACGTTGGCGATCGGTGCGACGTTCGCGTCGTTCCTTCAATCCCTCGTCATCCCTCTCCTCGCCGACATTCCGACCATCTTTTCGGTCACCCAGGGGGAATCGTCGTGGATTCTCACCGCAACGCTTGTCAGTGGTGCGATTGTCACGCCGGTCGCCGGGAGACTCGGAGACCTGTACGGCAAACGTCGGGTGCTCCTACTGATCGTGACGACAGTGCTTGCGGGTTCGGTTGTCGCGGCGCTTTCACCGAACCTCTCGATCATGATCGTCGGCCGTGCCCTGCAAGGCGCGCTTGTGGGTGTCATACCCCTCGGAATCAGCATTTTGCGTGACATCCTTCCGCGAGACCGGCTCACCGGGGCGGTCGGGTTGGTCAGCTCGTCACTCGGAGTGGGTGGTGCGCTGGGCTTTCCGCTGTCAGCGGTCATCTACCAGCACCTCGGTTGGCAGGCGCTCTATTGGACCGCGGTCATCTTGATGATCGTTCTGCTGGCGGCGCTGTACTTCATCATCCCGGCGACCGCGATCACTGCGCACGGGTCATTCGATTACCTCGGCGCCCTCGTCCTATCACTCAGCGTTGTCTGCATCCTGCTGGCCATCTCACGTGGCCCCGAGTGGGGGCTGATCTCGCCCATCACAATGACCTGCCTCGGGACTGGGATCATCCTTCTTATCGCGTGGCTGTTCTGGGAGCTGCGACACAGATCACCTCTTGTCGACATCCGGCTCTCGGTTCGCCCAACCGTCCTGCTCACCAATCTCGCCGGCGCAGCTCTGGGGTTCTCCGTTTTCGGGTTTCAGGTGATCACGCCGATCGTGGTGCAGCTCCCACCCGAGAGCGGCGTCGGGCTCGGCGCATCTGTCATCATCGCGGGCTTATGTCTGATGCCCGCGGGGCTGATGATGCTGACATTCTCACCAATCGGTGCGCGAGTTTCTCTCCGATTCGGCGCCAAATGGAGCCTCGCCGCGGGGTCGACAGTCATCGCCGCCGGATATCTCGCTGCGCCGGTGGCGATGGACTCCCTGATTCTCCTCGGCCTGGTGAGCTTGACCCTCGGTATCGGATTCGGGTTCACTTTCGGCGCCATCCCTACGCTGATCATGAGCGCAGTTCCCCCGTCACATACCGCAGCCGCAAACGGGCTCAACTCGTTGGTTCGCTCCGTCGGCAGCGCGACCGGATCGGCGGTCTACGGCGTCATCCTGTCGACGTTCACGTTGGTGTTCAACGGAACAGTGCAGCCCGACCGCTCCGGGCTAGAACTGGCGTATGTGGTGTCGGGTCTCGCGATGCTGATCGGGGGAGCTCTAGCGCTGAGCATTCCACGTAAGCGCAGCATCGATCGCTAGCCAGGACGATGTGTTCCACCATGCCGGATGTGGGTAGGCGTATAGGTGGTTCTGCCCTGTAGACCCCACCCGGACGTCGCTAGCGTGACCGAAAGAACAACCTGCGATACCTGCAATACGCCGGGGCCTGACACACTTCCCGTTCCCGCTACCGCTACCGCTACCGCTGAGGAGCGCACTCGAGGGAACGCCGGCGCGGTCTCCGGCATCGACGGATCACACAACTGCCGTAAGGAGATCATCTTGCACCTCAACCACGAATCGCCAGCGGACCTGTCGGTTCACCCCCTGCGCAATTCCGAGGATGGACAGCCGGCTACAGCGACGAGCGGCGCGCGACGTCCGCCGTCAGCTACGTCGACGTTCCGTGCGTTCGTGCGTCAAGGAGACCAGGCCGGAGTCCAAACGGTCAAGCAGCTTCCGATTCGCCCCAATGAAGTCGTGATCAAACTCACCACCACCTCGATGTGCTACACGACGTCCAAGCGGGTGCTCGCTCCTCGCGACTTCGCAGAGGCCGAGATTCCCGGCCATGTCGGCGTCGGCATAGTGGAAGAGATCGGGAGTGAAGTCCGCCGCTGCAAGGTCGGCGACCGGGTACTCGGCAATGGAACGCCACAGTGCGGCACCTGCTACAACTGCGTTCGAGGACGAGCGGAGTGGTGCGAAATGCTGCCGATGGCCCTCGGCGCCAGGCTGCCGATCGCTGAACTCAGCGACGGCACCCCCGTGTATTCAGAAGCGGGACTCGGTGGAACGGCCGAAAAGATGATTCTCCACGAGGACTACGTGCAGCCGCTCCACACGAGCCTTTCCGACAGCGACGTGATTCTCGTGGCCGACACAGCGGGACTAGGGTTCGCCGCCGCTGACAAGCCTCATCGAGTGCAGATCGGCGACAACGTGGTCGTGCTCGGCGCCGGGCCGGTCGGGCTGGGCGCGATCCAGAGCGCGCGGGCAAGCGGGGCCGGCCAGATCATCTCGGTCGAGCCGATCGCGTATCGCAAGGAGCTCGCACTGAAGGCGGGCGCCCATGTCGTTCTGGATCCCAATACGTACGCTCGCGGCGACGGAGGGATGAGGGGCATGCCCTCCGATGAGCTCGTGAATGCGATCAAAGAACTGTGCAAGGGACCGAACGATGACCGCCGTTCCGGTGGGCGCGACTGGGGGCCGCTCACGGCGTTGAACCGCGGGGCCGACGTAGTGATCGAGGCGGTCGGCGGCGACGTGGTTGCGCCCGATACGGTGACCGGCCCGGACCCCACCGGAATCCTCCCGCTACGACAGGCATGGGAGATGTGTCGGGCCGGGGGGCATGTCATCACGCTGGGTATCAACCAGCAGGGGGACGTCTCGTTCCCAGCGACAGCGTTTGCCATCCTCGGCCGCACGGTGCACGCGGCCCAAGCTGGCGGCGTGAACATTCTCCAGGATATGTATCGCTACCACACCGTCGCGGAACGAGGGGTGTTCGACCTCAGCATTCTGGAACCCACAGTGTTCACTTTGGATCAGGTTCCCGACGCTGCGCGAACGGCACTGTCTCGTCGTGTCATCTCCGTGACGCTGGCGCTCTGAGCCCAGGCACCCAACCAGGCGAAGAACGGCGCCTCCCACGATCGTGGAGGCGCCGTTCCGGTGATTTGAATATCACGGGCAAATCTTGCCGGTAGACATGCCTGTCATTGCGCGGGAGATAGAGACCGTTCTCGGCCGGCGAGGATGCCTCCGTTGACGTGGAACTCCGAGCCCGTCGCGTAGGTCGCGTCACGCACGATGAAGAGCATCGTCGCAGCGACTTCCTCCGGCGTTCCGTATCGTCTCATCGGAATCCGTGGATGAACTTCATCGCGATCGGATCCGGCCGTCATGGGCGTCTCGATCATCCCGGGGTGCAGCGAGTTCACTCGAATGCCGTGCCGTGCAAGTTCGAGCGCCGCCACCCGGGTCAGAGCGATGACACCTGACTTCGAGGCTGAGTACGGGCCCATGCCGTCGGCCGGCTGGTGCGCCATCATCGACGACGTATTGACGATGGCCCCGCCACCAGACTCGACCATCAGCCCCGCCGCCGCCTTGATGCCCATGAATGTGCCGTCCAGATTCACAGACATGATCTGGGACCACTCGTCGGGCGACATTTCGCTGATGAGCTTGGGCCGGGTGATGCCAGCGTTGTTGACGAGGATGTCGAGGCGACCCCACAGCGACTTCACTTGGGCAATGGCCTGCTGCCACTGCTCCCATGACGCCGCGTCCAGCCGGAGGAAGGCTGTTCGATCTCGACCAAGCTCATCCGCGAGGCGATTGCCTTCTTCCTCGAGGATGTCGGCGATCATCACGTTGGCACCGGCATCGTGCAGCGCCCTCACGTGCGCGGCCCCGATACCTCGGGCCGCTCCCGTCACCAGCGCTACGCGCCCCTCAAGGCTCGTCACTTCGCCTCCACATTCTTGATCAAGCGAGCGACACGGCTGCGAAGATGCACAAACTCCTCACACTCCTTCGTGGTGATCTGATCGCGCTCGGTGCCGAGGTCTACAGCCACGTCTTCCACGAGCGTGGCGGGTGCACTTGAAAGAACGAGAACTCGATCGGAGAGATACACGCTCTCATCGATGTCGTGGGTCACGAATACGGTGGTCATCGCGTACCGCTGTCGCAACTGCAGTACGAGGTCTTCCAGATCAGACCGGGTCTGGGCATCGACAGAGGCAAACGGCTCGTCCATCAGCAGGAGCTTGGGCCGGTAGGCCAGTGCACGCGCGATTGCGACGCGCTGCTGCATGCCTCCGGACATCTGCCACGGGTACCGGCTGCCGCGGCCTTCGAGTCCGACCGCGGTCAAACTCTCATCAACGATTCGGTGTACTTCGTCGCGGTCCTTAACCTTGCCGCGCAAGACATACGCGACGTTCTTCTCCGCCGTGAGCCAGGGCAGAAGCGAACGGCTGTAGTCCTGGAACACCATCGCCATGCCCGATGGCACACCGCTGATTGGCGTCCCTTCGAATTCCACCTGCCCCTTGGTGGGCTGGAGGAGGCCCGAGAGGATGCGCAGCAGCGTCGTCTTGCCGGCCCCAGAGGGACCGACGATCGAAACGAATTGCCCGGCACCGATGTCAAAGCTCAAGTCACGGATAGCGCGATGCGCCTTCTCGCCTTCGCCGTACGTGTGCTCGACGGCAGAAACGCGCAACTGCGGGGTCGCGTCGAGCTGCACGGTCTCGGGCACTTCTAGTGAGACATTCTGTGCCATGCGAGGAGTTTCCTTTCCAGAAGTTCAAGTAGGACATTGACCATGAGCCCGAAGAGAGCAAGAAAGACCATCCAGCTCCACATAGCGGGCATATTGAAGAGAGCTGTCTGAATCTGCAGCTGGTATCCAATGCCGTTCGTCGAGGCGAGGAACTCTGACGCGATAGCGAGGATGATGCTGCCCGCGGTCGCCAGCCGGAGACTCGTAAAGATGTGCGGCAGTGTCGCGGGGAGCACGATCGTGAGCATTTGCTGACTCCGGGTCTTGCGATAGGCCCTGCCCATGAGGAGCATCGTTGGCTCGATTGCGCGTACGCCTTGCGCGGTGTTGAGCATCACATACCAGGTGATGCCGTAAGCGATGAAGGCCACTTTCATGCCGTCCGTGCCCCCCACTAACAGGATGAACAACGGCAGCGTGGCGGTCGCTGGGATAGCACGCACGAACTCGACGATCCAGTTGGTGAGACCGCGGAATACCCGTGACATCCCTGACCAGACGCCCATCAGGACGCCGACGAACGATCCAACTAGAAAGCCGAGGAGCATCCGAACCACAGTCGGGATGAGATCTTGTGTCACCGGCTGCGTGAGCAGCACCTCCCCAGTTGGCGCCACCATGAACATCGCCCAAAATCGTTCGGCGATCGTCAAGGGGGTAGGGAAGAACGGGGATGGTGCAGCCATGGTCACGATCTGCCACGCCACCAGCAGAGCAATGAGCAACCCGTAGTTGATGCCCGCGTTTCTGACGATCCCGCCCGTCTTGGTGCGAGACCTAGTCGATGTCACGGCGCTCATCCACGCTCCTCCGTCAGGCTCCAGCGGAACAGCACCCGCTCCAGGAGCATCATCAACTGGTTGATCGCGAGCCCGAGGAACCCGGACACCACTAAGGCCGCATAAACTGCGTGCGTTTCACTGGCAGACCGTGCCTCGGCGATGAACGCGCCGATGCCCGAGTTCGACCCGGCGATCAACTCCAGCGTGATGATCACCAGCAGCGAGATGGTCGTCGACATCCGGACGCCCGTCCAGATCTGCGGACCCGCCGCCGGGATGACCACGGTTCGAATGATGTCGGCATTGCTGCGCCCGAAGCTCAAAGCCATATCGCGGGAGAGCGGATCGACGCCGTGCACGCCGTACATGGTGTTGAAAAGCACCGGCCACACCGCCGCGAACAGCGCGACTGCGACCTTCATCTCTAGGTCGACTCCCAGCACGAGAATCGCCAACGGGATCAGGGCGACCGGCGGGACCGGGCGCACGAGTTCGACAACCGGGCGCATTGCACGGTACGCGGTTTCGGAGAGCCCGACCAGCACTCCGACGCCGATACCCACTACGCATGCAAGCAGCAGGCCGAGGACGAAGGTGGCCACCGTCGTCCCTAAGTCAACGAGAAAGACCGGGTCAAAGAGCAGCTGGACCGAAGCGGCTACGGTCTGGCTGAACGATGGCAGGAATCGGGAGTCCACTACACCTGAGGTACTCACCACCTCTAGCGTGACGGCGAGCGCAGCAATGCCGACCACTGGTAACACGGCATCCTGCACGCGCCGGCGGCGCAGGGAGGGCTTTTTCTTCACCCGACGCCTCAGGGACACGGCGGTCCCCGAGGCGTCGGTACGACTCTGAATCGTCATGGTCTGTGCGAAGCCGTTCAGCAGGAGTTGGGCATGGGAACGATGAAGTCCGCGAAGTTGATCTCGGAGCCCTCAGGCAGTTCACCCGTCGTTACACGGTCACCGTGGTCCAAGTCCAACGCGGCTGGGTCAACGGTTCCGGTGTCGAACGTCACCGACGGTGAAGAGTCGATCACTTCGTCGCTCCAGCCCAGCGCATCGCTGAGGAAGGCTTCGACGACCTTGCGATCCGACGCCGTCTTTGCGCCCTGCTCGAGCGCGCACTGGAACGCTGCCACCGTGTTCGGATTATTCTTCACGAAGTCGGCTGTGGCGAGCCACGCGTTTTCAAGGCGCTCCGAGAATTTTCCCCCTCCGATATCGAAGATCGTCGTTGACCCGAGGTCCTTCGCCTGGGCTTGGGAAAGGCCCTGAACGAGCGCGGCATCCACAATGCCGTTCTGCAGCGCTGCAGCGAGCTCGCCGTATGGCAGCTGGATGAACTCGACCTGCGTGTGGTCGCCGCCTGCCTCATCGATGGCGAGCTTCATGCGGTTGATGTACATGCCGGTGATCGTGACAGAGCCGACCTTCTTACCGGTGAGACTGGCAAGATCAAGGTCGTCAAGCACCTCGAGCGTGACGGTTCCGTCAGTTTGGTAATGCGACCCTGCAACGATGCGAACGTCAACGCCGCCCTGATGCAGGTCATAGACTGCTGCGCCGTTGCTCGCAAGGAATGTGATTCCGCCCGCTACAAGCTGCGATCGAGCGGCGACCGGGTCGGTGATCCATTCCGTGGTGAGCTCTAGACCGTATTCATCAGCCGCGACCGGCTTCGCTTCCGACACTGCTGCTGCGATCGTTCCCGCGTAAATGGACGCGAGAACCTCTGACTGCTCAGGTGCCGTGGGATCGCCGACCGCTGCCGGCTCCCCCTCCGCGCCCGGGGGATCATTTGCCGGCCCGCTCTGCGCGCATGCGCTGAGAAACAACGCAGCTACCGTCGCCGCAGCGATCGATCCGGACCGAAAGACACTCTTCTTTCGCATCAGCCACTCCTTTGGGGCAATCGGTTCGGCTTGGAACCGAACCAGCTGTAGACACTCCTGTCGCTCTCCGTACTGGAGACCGCGCAACAAGAACACCCCAACCCGCGCGCGCAAGGCAATGGTCCCGGCCGAAGACAGGTACGACACTGCGCAGTCTCACGTGTGCGGGTCACCGAAGCGACCAGAGCGATTCCGTACGGAGCCATTCACTGGACCTGGCTGACCGGCAGAACTCGGCCGGGTCACCGAGGCCATGCGAAAAGCACGATCGAGTAGGATCCGTGGGAATGCGCAAAGGGACGATCTCAACGTCGCCACGCGCGACAGGCTGCACGGTAGCTGAAGCGCCGCAACGAGAAGGGACGCCTCTCACGGCATCAGGCTTGCGCGTTCCGGACCGGAGCCGGCTCCGTGCGACCAAGCATGCCGCCGAGCACGGCCGCAGCGGGCATCTGCTCACCAAGCATGCCGATGCTCCCCGCGCCAGAGAGCCCTCCAGCGTTCTGCTGTTGCTCGGCGAACCACACCGCAATCTGGGTGCGCGAGTTAAAGTCCAGTTTGGTAAGGATCCGCTGCACGTGACCTTCGACAGTCCGGCGCGAGATCACCAGTTCTTGTGCGATGCGGCCGTTCTGATAGCCCGCAGCGACAAGTTCTGCGATCTCTGCTTCACGGTCAGTAAGAGCGCTAAGGCTCTGATTGTGCGGCAGTTCGCTCCCGTTAACCACAGCGAGAAGTTCTACTGCGGAAAGCTCAGCTCCGGCTTGGAGACGCGCGTGGAAGAGCAGCCTTCCCAACTTGCTTTCGAGCGACTGCTCGAGCCCTTCAGCGTAGAAGAAAGCGAGAGGAGCGAGCTCCGATGACAGCCGGGACGCAGCACCGGCGAGCACGGCGCTGCGGTCCCAGTCACCATTGACGTGGGCGAGCGACGCCAGTAGACGAAGCGAACTCCTCACCCCCGCTGCGTCTCCGAACCGCTGGAGCACTGAATACGATTCTCTGGCGAGGTCGTACGCCGCGCGAGTCTCCCCCATCTTGCAAAGGGAAACCGCCAGGACGAGGGAGGTATTCGCGGCTCCCCACGAGTCATTCATCGCCAGTGACGCGCGCAGGCTTATTCGACAGACTTCCTCGGCGGCTCGAGTTTCACCCTTGATCAGGAGCGCCGAAGCGAGGAAATGGTATTGCTCACCGAGCTCTTTCGGAAGGTGAGCGCTCGCCTTGACAGATGACCGCAAGAGAGACTCTGCTTCCATCACTTCGCTCGGGTTCCGGAGTCTCAGCATCACGCGGGTGATAGAGGCGTGTCTGAAGGCCGTCGTGTCGCGCAGATCTTCCGACAACTGGGCTGCGGCTTCTGCCGCTTCGCTAGCGAGTGCGACGTCACCATTCATCAGGTGGAGGTAAGACGCGAACGCGAGCCCGCGGACGTACGAAGAACTCGATCGGGGTACGAGCTCAAGCGCTGGGCCGAGCAGGGCGACCGCGAATCGCTCAAGGTTTGCGACGCGCCAGAAGTATCTCAACGACGTCAGCAAGGCGATCAACTCGGATGCCTCATCCGCGCGCTTCGACATGTTCACCAGCACGTGCTCGACGTCGTCCCGATGCAGGTGGACGTGTGCGAGAAGGCGCTCGTGCTCCGGACCGAACCAGCCTTCAGCCAATGCGTAAAGCAACTCTCGGACGTGTTGCTCCATGGATTCACCGGCGACGGCACGGTCGGAACCATCGATGATGGAGCCCGTGACAATGTGCTTGTGAATGGTCGGCACGGTGAACGCCTTAGTCCCTGCACCAGCGGAGGTGGCGCGCAGCAAGCTATGGTCATCAGCCATTTCCAGGAACTCTGCGAGCATCTCGTCGCGCCCGCCGGCGTCGAAGGCTTCCAGGCAGGCCGCGGTGAAGTTGCCGCTGAAACTCGTCACACTCGCCCACACCCGGCGCCGGCTCTGCGCGGTTGCCATCAATCCGTGAACAAGCTGGTCAAAGTACTCGCCGAGCACCGCTCTCAACGCATCGTCCGACCTCGGATGCTCGAGGATCTGTGCAATCTGGTCGAGACTCATGGCCCGACACGCCGAGGCAGCGCTCTCGATCGCAGCCGGTATGCCATTCAAGAGGTCACAGATTCGCCAGACGGCGTCTCTCCCCTGCTCCGCGTCGAACGTCGCGCACTGTGCTCTAGCCCGCTCGATAAACAACTGGCCAGCGTCATCAAGGCCCCGACCACTCGACCGACGGTTTGCCAAAGGACCCACTTCGTGCACGTGCTCACCCGCGACTCCGATTCGCTTGTGACGGACCATCAGTACACGCAGCGACTCTGTCGACGACAAGATTCCGAATAGACGAGTCAGCACTTCATCAACGCCGGCTTCGTCGGGTGCGTCCACGACCACCAGCGCATCGCCGGCGACATCGACGAGCTTCTCAACCGCCAGTTCGACGTCGTCTCTTGTGGTGCACCAGAAGACGGCTCCATACGACTTGACGAGACTTGCGGCGAGCTCAGCTGCTACCCGGGTCTTCCCCACGCCCGCTGCGCCAACTAATGTGACGAGGCGATCCCGAGCGAGCGAGCGCGCGAGGTCGCGAATCAACTCACGGCGGCCAATGAGCGTCGACAGCGAGCGTGGGATCTCGAGGGCGGCCATAGCTCCTCCATCGGAGTGTCAGTGCCAACAACAGGTGAATTCTAGCGGTGACCGATAGCTGCGAAGATGACTCAGGTCAGACCGAATGTGCCATTGCGCGCTCGGCGGCCTCGACAACATTCGCCATGAGGAGCGCAACGGTCATGGGGCCAACTCCGCCTGGATTCGGCGAGAGGTAGCCTGCGACCTGCGCGACATCCGGCGCGACATCGCCATACACCTCGTACTTGCCCGTGCGCCGATCGAACTCACGAGTCACCCCGACGTCAACCACAGCAGCGCCCGGTTTCACATCGGCTGCGGTCACCAGATGCTTGACTCCGGCAGCTGCAACCACGACATCGGCTCCGAGCAAGTGCTTCCGCAGATCAACTGTTCCGGTGTGGGTCACCGTGACCGTGGAGTTGACGTCTCGCCGCGCGAGTAAGAGGCCGATCGATCGACCGATCGTGACTCCGCGCCCGATTACCGCCACGTGCTTGCCTGACAGGTCGTAGTCGTTGCGACGCAGCAACTCTATTACCCCTCGTGGCGTGCACGGCAGCGGCGATCGAACCGGGTCGCTCACGCTGAGAACCAGCTTGCCCAGGTTGACCGGGTGCAGGCCGTCTGCATCCTTCGCCGGATCGATGCGCTCCAGGATCGCGTTGGCGTCGAGCTGAGGAGGCAATGGCAACTGCACGATGAAACCGTGGCATTCCGGGTCAGCGTTCAGTTCGTCAATGACCTGCTCAACTTCCCCCTGTCGTGCGTCGGCTCGCAGCTCCCGTTGAATCGACTTCAGGCCGATAGCGGTCGACTGCTTGTGCTTCATACCCACGTACAAGCGCGACGCGGGATCCGCGCCGACGAGAACGGTAGCGATTCCGGGAGTCACGCCAAGTTCTCTCATGGTCGCCACTCGGGTCACGAGTTCTTGCTTGATCGACGCGGCAGTCGTCACGCCGTCGAGTCGGGTCGCGGTCACTTCATCGCCCTTACCGTCGATTCCATTGCTCCAGACTCTCCGATCCCCGTCAATTGAATGGGACGGAAAGAGCTAGAAGACGATTGCATGATTGCCGTGCCGAATCACCCGGTCTTCGGCATGCCACTGAACTGCGCGGGAGAGTACGGCCCGCTCGACCGAGGCGCCATGAGCTTGAAGGTCGGCGGCGGTCATCGAATGATCGACTCTCGTCACGTCTTGTTCGATAATTGGTCCCTCGTCGAGATCCTTGGTGACGTAGTGGCTAGTCGCGCCGATCAGTTTCACTCCACGTTCCTTCGCCTTCTTATATGGGCCGGCACCCACAAATGCGGGAAGGAAGGAATGGTGGATGTTAATCACCGGCACAGCGACACGGTCAAGAAAGTCCTCGCTCAAGATCTGCATATACCGCGCGAGTACCACGAAATCGACGTTGTCCCCGAGCAGTTCAAGGATCCGCGCCTCCGCTTGTGACTTGTCAGGCCCCTGAGACGGCACGTGGAAGAACGGGATGCCGAAGGTGCGGACGTCGTCGGCAATACGAGTGTGGTTGCTGATCACCATAGGGATGGTCACGGCCAACTCCCCGCGCCGATGGCGCCAGAGCAGATCCAGCAGACAGTGATCGCTGGTGGACGCGAGGATCGCCATTCGCTTCGGAACCGACTGATCCGTCAATCTCCATCCCATTCCGAGAGGCTCGAGAGTGGCCTTCAGATCCGCCTCGATCTCGGACATGGCGGCAGCGAGATGTGGGCGGTGAAAGACCAGACGCTGGAAGAAGTGCCCTCCTTCGGGATCGTCTGAGTACTGGTCCAACGTCACGATGTTGCCGTTGTTCCTTGCGATCAGGCCGGTCACAGCGGCGACAATACCCGGTTGGTCGGGGCCCTGGACGATCAAGCATGCGTGATCGGCGAGCGTTGGGTTCTGAGCGGTCATGGCCGTAGTTGGTTCCTCGTATCTAGTGGCACGGTCAGTCATCAGTCGACGTTGCGAGCACGATGTCAAAGCGAACAGAGCTCCATGTCTCGGAGATGCGCCGGCCGCCAGGTCCCGTGCCCGGCGGGTGCTCCGAGAAGGGAAGGATGAGCGACTCCTTGACTCCGAAGACCGCATCGTTCTGAAGCCACTGGTCACCCTCGACGAAGATGTGTGTGATCAGCGTTTCGTACCCCTCTTGGGAGACCATGAAATGGATATGGGCCGGGCGCATGGGTGAACGCCCCGCAGCGTCGAGCAACGTCCCCACAGGGCCGTCATGGGGAATCGGATACGCGGCTGGCTGAACAGTCCAGTAGTCGAAGTCTCCGTTCTCATCTGCGAAGAGGTGCGCCCTGCCGGCGAGCTTCGCACCGTCGCGCTGCACGTCATAGAACCCTTCGTCATCGGCGGCCCAGATCTCGACACGTGCGCCAGGAAGCGGTTCGCCTGTGACCGAGCGAACCGTGCCGCTCACGTGACAAGGACGTCCGCTCAGTCCTGCACCGATGTCATCGCCGTTTTCGATGAGGGGCGCATTCTCAACAAAGAACGGTCCGAAGACGGTAGATTCAGTCGCCCCTGATCGAGCCGGCGAGTTCACGGCGACTGTCATCATCGACGCTCCGAGTACGTCTGAGAGCAAGATGAACTCCTGCCGCAGATCGTCGCTCATGTGGCCGGTGCGAGTGAGGAACGAAATCGCGATGTCCCACTCGTCTTGGGTAAGCCGCACATCCCTGACAAATGCATGCAGATGCCGAACCAGGCTCGACATGACCTCGCGATACCGAGGGTCACGCGCCGTGCTAAAGCTCGCAACTACTTCGTCTGTGAGAGCAGCCTCACGACTCCTCTGCTCCAACGAATCCTCGCGCGCAGACATGATCAATTCCCTTCATCGAACGCCGCGTGAAGCAGCGACTGGATATCGCCCCGGCTGACTGTTCGGGGATTCTGTATCGGCAACTGATCGGCAACAACATCAAGTGCAGTTGTCAATTCGGCCGCAGACAGCCCAAGTTGGCGCAGGCTCAGCGGAGCATGCGTTTCGTGAAGCAACTGCCGGAGCGCCGCGGCCGCCTCGTCGCCCCCCAAAGCGCTTGCGATCGCGTCGGCTGCTTCCGGCACTGCCGGAGCGTTGAACTTCAAGACCTCGGGAAGGATGACCGCATGCGTACCAGAATGTGAGAGGTCAAACGCCCCGCCGAGCGCGTGGCAGATCTTGTGGTGCAGGCCGGATCCGGCCGCTGAGAACACCGTCCCTGCAAGGAAGCTCCCGTACATCAGTGCGTCTCGCGCGTCGGTCGGTTCGTCGTGCAGAGATCGAAGGCCAGTTGCGATGGCGCGTAGGCCTTCACCGGCGAGCAACCCGGTCACTGGATTCGATCTCGGCGCCCAGAATGCCTCCACACAGTGCGCGATTGCGTTGAAGCTCGACGAGACGGCGAGGCTGTCTGGAAGAGAGGCAAGGAGGTCTGAATCGTAAACGACGACGAGCGGTCGGACCACCGGATCCTTGCCCGTCCGCTTGCGGCCGTCGGAAGTGATCCCCCATACGTCAGTCATCTCGGAACCCGCGAGTGTCGTGGGAACAGCCATGATGGGTAGTCGGTGCGTCAGCGCCACAGCCTTTGCAAGACCAGTGGCCGACCCTCCCCCCACCGAGATGATGAGGTCGCACCTGGCGTCAGTGGCCACCCGTCGAGCCGCCTCAGCGGTGCCGGAAGGCACATGCTCAACTACCTCGGCGAAATGCACAGCGATGCTGTCACTCACGTCTGCCGTGAGTTCCCGAGCCATGGCGGAACGCTCGGCCGAGGCAATCAGTAGCGCTCGGCGATACCCGTGTTCGACAATCCACTCGCGAATGGCTGTCGTGGATCGATTGCGGCCGAAATGCACTTCAGCGGGTCCGGCGCTGTAGACGAACGCATCCATTTCAGTTCAACCTCGACGCACCGCTGAGCCCATGCCATTGGCGGTCGTAGTACACGAGGGGCTGGCCGCCCTCGGCCTGCCCCCCTCCGGCGTCCATGACACTCGCGACTATCAGGGTCGAGCCTCCGTCGGGTTCGACGCGATGCAACACCCGACAGCGGAGCCACCTTGTCGCCAGGTGGAAGACCGGCTCCCCTCCATCGAGTCGCGACCACACGGCGCTGTTCGAGAACCGGTCGGCGCCGGAGGTCGAACACAACTGGGCAAGTGCCAGGTCCCGGTCAGTTAGCAGGTGGACAACCACCGTGCTCGCGCGCTTGATGCTCGGTGATGCTGAAGACGAGGCCGATAGCGAGAATGCGAGAATCGGCGGCTCTGCGCTCACCGAGACGACCGACGTCGCGGTGAGCGCGACTGGACCATCGCCCAGGTCGGCGGTAATGACGGCCACGCCTGCGGCGTGATTGCGGAAGGCACTCCTGAACTCATCCGGATTGATTGTGGTATTCGCTGGGCGCATATCCTGGCGATCGGGGGCGGATGTCACCGTGCTGCTCCTTCGAAAAATGGTCGTCCCGCGCATGCGGAGTTCTCGCGCACTCGCTTCGCTGCCGCGCGAATTGCGCGTGGCTTGCGCGATTCCGATTGGAGCGCCCGGAGGACGACGCCTACGTCAGCTGAATCGAAGCCGTCCACGACCGTGGAGGAATAAGTGGTTGCAGCAATCTGCCTGAAGTAGGCCTCTGTGATAGTGCGGCGGTCGATCCCCGGCAAACCCAGCGATCGATAGGCATCGACTAGAGGCGCAGAACCCGCCAATCCGACCAAGTACTCGTGGAACTCGTCCAACGCGGCAACGTACTCGTCCAAGCGATCGTAGGAACCGTCGACCGCAATAGCTGTGAAGCGATCGTGTCGATCCCTGAGTTGCCGGAGCTGGGCAGCGGTCACGTTGCCCACGGAGAGCGTTGCGGCGCCGATTTCGATTGCCAATCGCGCCTCATAAGCGGCATCCACGACTCCCTCGGGAATCGCCGCAATCATGTATACGCCCTCGCGACGCTCCACGATGTTTTCTGACTTCAAGGCGGAGAGAGCCCGCAGCACAGCGCCCCGCGGCACCGAGAGTTCATGGGCGATCTGATCAGGATCGAGCTGCTCGTCCTCAACTGTTCGAAGCGACAGCACAAGCGCACGAGTGAGCGCGAGGACGTCCCGTTCGGCCGCAGTCTTCACGTGAGCGAAGGCGCCACGGAAGTATGCCAGCGGATGCCCTTCGAGCACCTCTGCTGCGATCGCTCGACCGCGGAGTTCCCAGTGCGATCCAAACTCCACGGCTTCGATGATCTGGCAGCTGATGGAAGCGATACGGTGTGGCAGCAAGGCATTGCCCAGCTGGTCGCGCTGCACGACGAGTCCCGAGAACTTGTCCTCGCCGCCTGTGGCGAATCGGCCCGCAACAGCAGCCGAATCTTCGTCGAGAACATTGAGGGTCAGCGACCCCGCCGCCACCGCGGCCGCTGCGGTGGACGACGTTGCCGACATCGAGATCATTACAGTCGGCGGGTCAGCGGCGATCGGGGCAATGGCAGCGACCGTCGCGCCCCTGTCAGCAGTTCGATCGCGCGTCGTCACCACCGCTACACCTGACGCGAACACATTCATAGCACTCACAAACGCCTCTGGCGTGAGCGCGTCCGTCGAGTTCACTTGGTCCCCTGAGTTGCCGAGCCAGGTCACGAGACGCTCACTCTCGCCGCTTCGAACGAGAAGCGGGGGATCGTTTCGACGTCAATCGCGTTGTTGTTCGGCAGGTCGAGGTAGGGATAGCGACCCACCGTCACCCGAACTTCCTTCTGCCGGTGACCCGGTTCGCCCCAGAGGACCTTGAGTTCCGTACCTTCAGCTCCGTATCTCTTGTCGATAAAGCCGATGGAGATCATCCGGCGGTAGTACACACTGTGCGTTCGCATCACGGACGTTCCGATCTGCTCGCCATTGGCGAGCACCCAGTCAGCGTGATACGCCCAGCCATCAGCGTCATACGGATTGAAGTAGAGATCGACCGGACGCGAGTCGATGGGGTCGTAGGGCTCGACCTCGCGACCTCGGAACTGAGAGGCGTAGATGTCAGCGAGATCCTCTTCATTCCACACCAGCGTCACTGTTGCCCAGCGGTCTTCGGCGGCCTCCCTCATCAACGCCTCTTTGCCGATGAAGTCGTGATTGAAATCCACCATCTTGCCCCACCCGACCTTGTACGGCGTGACGAAGCGGACGTCCAAGTTGTCGCCGACACTCCCTTTGAGGTCGCGATACTTGTTGAAGAAGTTTGACTGGGGCCGCGTGTCGAAGAACGCGCCGAGGGCTTCGTCTTCGTACCAGGGGAGGGGGTAGTGCAAGTTGATGTTTGGGAAACCGGACTCAGTGTGCTGCATGAGGTAGCTCACCCGGCCCTGCTTCACCAGCCCGTAGTCCTGCCCAGCATCCATGATTGCCGCGTACACGGGTTCGGTATCAGCCATATCTCCGTGAAGCTCGTAGGCCAACGTGCCGGCCATACCGAGCCGGATGACTCGAACCGACGCACCGGCGATCGACGTCATCCGGTGTCGACCGAATCGGATGTCATGCAGGTCCTCTTGCGCAGCCTTCTCAAGAATCTCGAGTGAGCGCGGCCCGGCGAGTTGGAAGAAGAACTCGTTCGCCGACTGATCCACTCCCGTGACGTCCAGGTCGGTGTGCAGCACGCGATACTCGAGAACCGGCGCGAGCCAATAGCTCCGGAAGGTCTCCTCGTCAATACGGGCGATCACACCGTCAGTCAGAATCTGGCCCTCGTCGTTACACATCACGGCGTGCCGGATCTGCCCGACTTCGAAATTCTTGAACGAGTTGATACAGACTGAGCGTAGAAACTCAAGTGCATCGGGGCCGGCGACGTCGTAAACGGGTGATCCACCATGAAGTGACGTACCGAGGTATGCGCTCTCCTTCGCAGCGAGGTTCTCCCGCCGCCAGCCAGCGTATTCGAACGGCGTTATTGAGGAACCCATCGGGCGGTAGGTCGATGCCCCCTCCGCGATGACATCATTTGCAGACATCTACTTCTTCCTTCTGTGCACGGGCAACACGTCGTCGTTTGCTAGGTCGGTCTCCTTGACGGCCTCTCAGCGTCCGACCGGGATCTTCTGATCGCCATCGAAGAGCAACCGAGCCGACCGCGCAGCGGCCGGGTCGTTCATGGACGTCGCCAAATGGCTCCACCACTGGCTCAAGTCACGCCAGATTCGCTCTACCCTGCTTCCTGAAGTCACGGCGCTAGAGCCGATGGACTTGAACAGGTAGTCGCTCGTCGCATCCCAGATCAGCGTCGCCGCTTGCCCTGCGATCGTGCCGATTCTGGTGTCCATAGCCGGTTTGAAGGGCACCCGATCCGACTCGATCAACGCGGAGTCGAACAGTCGCCCCGCATAATCCATGGCGCCCACTGCGGTGTCGAGTTTGGCGCGCGCAGTCCCGTACCTCCATAGAAAGAAGTCATCCTGCGACCGCAGCGTCTGGGGAAATGCAACTGTCTTTCGCGTGGTCATCAGTGCCTCAAACTCATCGAGGAGCGCAAGTGCGGCCCCAAGCGCGAGCGAGTGCAGTTCTAGCGAGAAGAATGCGAGAGTTGGAGCCCCGTAAATAGGGTTTCCGTGCAGCATCCGCCCGGGGGCCTGCGTTTCAGGGTCGATGGACAGCTGCGTAATGCCTTCGAGCACGAACTCTTCTGGGATGAACGCGTCGACGAACTTGACCGAGTTGGAGCCACTGCCACGAAGGCCCAAAGTGTTACCCCAGTCGTCCAATATCTCGTAGGAGTCGCGCGGCGCGATGAAGTTCGAGACGACACCGGGCAGGTCTTCGTGGAAGGCGTGCCCCGAAAAATGTGTGGCGTACGGGACTCCGGAGGCATACCGGTGAATGCCGTTGACCAGGAATCCACCCTCCACCCGGGTGAGCGTGCCGGATGGAGCGCTTGTCATGGGCGCAGCGAAGTAGGCGCCGTCGAACAACTGACGCTGCGCCTTCTCGTTCCAATACGCACCCACCTGCAGGTTATGTCCCGACGCGAGGGTCAGGCACCAAGCCGTTCCCATGTCGGCCCGCGCGATCTCCCGCATGACCAAGAGGAACTCCCGCAAGCTGAACTCGTAGCCGCCGAACATCTTCGGTCGAAGCAAGTGGTAGAACCCTGCTTGAAGGAACTGTTCATGCAGCGCTTCCGAGTGACGCGCGTTTCGTTCCGTGTCGGCCGCCTCGGCCAGGACCTGTTCACCGATGCGACGAGCGCTCTCTATGGCTTGCTCTACAGTCAGCGTGGTCGGCACGCTGGATTTCGTCATGGCTGGCGCATTCATCGAGTCCTCCGGTCGTCCTTGACTCTCCCTCCCATAGATGTTCGCCGGGCGCGGCAGCCCGGTATAGCGTGATGCCACCTGATCTATTGCCTGTTCGGTTACGCAGCGCCGGCATCCATGAGAACCACGGGCGTGAACGATGCGCCTCAGAAGTGCGTGCTACGGGAAAGGCGCGGAGCGCCTAGAGCATGCCATGCAAGCCGAGCGCATACGAGCCAGATGTCGCTTGCGATCGCACCTCGTCTTGACGCCACAGCAGTGCCGGACACTCTTGACGGCCGGTGGCGGCGCTCAGGCAGGACGATCGGGGGCTACTCCGGCAACGGCAGCTGCACGCGGCTGGCTTTGCCCTTGGCGATGAACATGCCGCGGCCGGGTGGGAACTCGGAGCGGGCGATGCGCGGCAGCGCGGTCTTCAGCAGCACCTCGCCCTCGATGCTCTCGGGCTGCAGCAGGAGGCCGCGGCGCGCGTTCTTCACCTCGCCCATGAGCGGCCACGACGAGCTCCACGCCGAGGTCTCGGCCTCGGCGATGAGCAGGTGCTCGCTGCGCTTCGCGGTCTTGATGAGCTCGACGAGCGGCTGATCGGCCGCCGACTGCAAGAACTCGTTGAGCGCCTCGACCACCACCACGATGCGGCCATCGGTATCGGCATCCGCCATGGCCTCGGCGAGCGCCTTGGCGAGCGCAGCCACCTCGTCGACTGACGTCGCGGTCCCCGTCCAGTGATCACCGTCGCCGACCACCGAGCGCGGGTTGCCGAAGTAGTACAGCCGGGTCTGCTCGTCGTGGCGTCGCAGCGCCGCTGCAAGGCTCTGCAGTGCGGTGGTGCGGCCGCTCGCCGGGCCACCGGCCACGAGCAGCACGCCCTCGGGATCGAGCGTCGCGGGCTCAAGCTCGTCGTTGATGCCGAGCACCGGCATCCCGTCGACGTGGGCGGGGAGTTCGGCGAGCGCGTACTCCTTCGGCAGCGAGCCGATCGGCGCCGCGTCAGCCACGCCCGCGCGGCGCATCGACTCTGCAAGCCGCTGTAGCGCGGCCGACTGCTCGGCGATGCTCGTACTGCCCCCGAGCACCGCTAGTTGCGTCTCGAATCCGTCGATGATCGCGCGGCCGGGTGCCGACTTCGAGCTCAGCACGTCGCCGGGCACATCGAGTTGCGCGTAGGCCGACTCGTCGGCGAGACGAAGCACGACCTTGCGCGGGATGCTCGAGGCGATCGACGAGGGCACTCCCGAGGCCCGGTCGGCCGTGAGCAGCACGTGCATGCCGAGGCGGCGCCCGTCGGAGAGGATGTCTTTGAACACGTCGAACGATGCCGAGCGCCCGGCACCGATCTCCCAGTCATCGCGGAACGACGGGAACCCGTCGACCAGCAACAGGATGCGCGGCTCATCGGGTCTCCCCGCGAGTCGCCGGTACTCGGCGATGCTGCCGGCATTGGCCTCGGCGAACAGCGGTCCGCGCCGGTCGAGCTCGAGCTTCAGCATCCGGAACAGCCTGACGATCCGCTCGCTGTCGTCGCCCGAGACGATCGAGCCGACATTCGGCAGCTCCTCGAGCATCCGCAGGCTGCCCGCGGCGAAGTCGAGCCCGTACACCTGCACGGGGCCACCGCGTGGGGTGATGCCCGAGGCCGCCGTCAACGTGCGCAGCGCAGCGCTCTTGCCCGAGCCTCCAGTGCCGTAGAACGCAAGGTGACCGTCGGCATCCGGCTCGAAGTAGAGCACCCGCTGGTCTTGCACCTGCGGCATGTCGGCCACGCCGAGCACGAGCTGCGCGTCGGTACGCTGCTTGAGCTTCACCAGGTCGTACACCGGCGCGAGTTCATCGAGCCACGGACGACGCGGTGCCGGGATGCCAGCGGCACCGGCCGCGGCGACGATCGAGGTGACGAGGCGCTGCTGGTCGGTCGGACCGAGGTCGCGCAGCTCTTCAACCACGCCGCTCTCGGGTTCGACCCAGCGCTGCTCCGAGCCGAAGCGGAGCTCGGCGACCTCGATGCCGGCCCGCTCGGGTTCACGACTCGTCCACCCGCCGGCATACGCCGACTGGAACAGCGCGAGGCGCCCGGGCCCCGTTTTGGCCACGCCACGGCCGGGCAGACCGGGGTCGAAGTGCGCGGCATCCTCGACCCCGACGACATCCTGGCTGTCTGACTCGTCGGCCATCCGCAGGGCGACCCGCAGGTTCGTGTTGGCGCGCAAGTTGTCGCGGATCACACCGGCCGGCCGCTGCGTGGCCATGATCAAGTGGATGCCGAGCGAGCGCCCTCGCTGCGCGATATCGACCACGCCGTCGACGAACTCGGGAACCTCGCCCACGAGGGCGGCGAACTCGTCGATCACGAGCACGAGCGCGGGCGGGCTCTCGGGGTCGCCGCGCTTCTCGAGCTCGAGCAGATCCTTGGCCTTCTTGCGATTGAGCAGGTGCTCGCGGTGGTGCAGCTCGGCGCGCAGGCTCGTTAGCGCGCGGCGCACGAGGTGCGGGCTGAGGTCGGTGACGAGGCCCACGCAGTGCGGCAGCGACACGCAATCGGCGAACGCCGAACCGCCCTTGTAGTCGACGAACAGGAACGTGACCCGGTCGGGGCTGTACTCGGCGGCCATGCCGAGCACCCACGCCTGCAGGAACTCGCTCTTGCCCGCACCGGTGGTGCCGCCGACGAGGGCGTGCGGCCCTTGTGTGCGCAGATCGAGGTGCATCGCGTCAACACCGGCCGAGCCGACCGTGGCACGCAGCTTTCCGGCGCGGCGTGGCTTGAGGGCGCTGCCAGGAGTGCGGTCGTGGATCGATTCGTTCTGCCGCCAGCGGTCGATGACGGCGTCGCTGGTCTCGATCAGCTCGTGCCCAAGCAGGGTGACGAGCGATATCGAGCGAGGCAGGTCGCTGGAGTCCTCCACAAGGGCTCCGGCATCGATGACCGGTGCCATCCGACGTGCGAAGTCGAGCGCCTGGTCGGGCGAGACCACCTCCGTGACGACGTCGGTGATCGTCTCGCCGAGCCGCACCAGTCCGACCGTGGCGTGCTGCTGCTCGGGCTCGATGTGCAGATACGTGCGGCAGACAGCGGGGAGCTCGTGAACCTCGGTGCCGAGCCAGATGGGGTAGACCCCGGCATCCGCTGCCGATTCGGCCAGTTGCACGAGCCGGGCACGATCGAGGTCGGCGTCGTTCGAGATGAGCACGACCACCGCCGGCACCGGTGACTTGGTGCCCTCGGATGCTTGCGAGCTCGACTGTCCGACCTCGTTGCCGCGATCGAGGGCTGCACGCCGCTGCTCCATCGCACCGCGCCGCTCGACCTTGCGGCCGGCGAGTCGCTGCGCGATGAGCTCTTCGATCGCTGAGAGCACTGCGGCCCCGCTCGACGCGCTATCGGCGAGGTGCGAGGTGCTGCCGAGCGGGCTGTGCGGCGAGGATGTGTGCGGCATCCATTTGAGCCAAGAGAGCGGCTCGGACCACCGTGGTGTGACGATGGTCGCGACCGCGAGCTCGGCGGGCGAGTGCAACGCGGTCAGTTGCACGAGGATCGAGTTCACCGACCCGATGGCGGTGTCGGGGTCACCGGCGACGCCGAGTGCGCCCGCGTCATAGAGGTTGTCGATGATCGGAACGCCGGGCACCCGCTTGGTGCGCTCGACGAGGGCGTCGAGCCGCTCCTGGAACTCGGGCAGCATCTCGGGGTTGTCGTGCGAGCCGATCGTGTTGCGCGAGAGCATCGTGCCGATGCCCAGTCGCACGTTGAGGAACGACCAGTGCTCGGGTCGACGCGTCCAGAGCAGCGGACTGCGGTGCACGGCGGCCTCGTAGGCGTCGTACGTGGAGGGCGATTCGGCGAGTCGCGCGGACTGCTCGACGACCGCCTCCTTCGACATGAGGGCTTCGAGGCTCTCGATGCGGCTCTCGAAGCGCTCGATCATGCGCTTTTGCTTGCGCTTGTCGCGCTGCTTCTGCGTGAGGTGGTTGCCGAGCAGCATGAGCGGCGCCATGAACACGAAGAGCAGCGAGAACACGCGTCCGGTGAGCGCGAACATGCTCAACCCGAGCAGCACCGGCGCGATGAGCGCCAGGTAGGGGAACGGCTGCTCCTCGGGCTCGGTGGGCACATCGGGGGCGGCGAACTCGCGGCCCCGGTAGCGCTGCTCCACCTTGGGCGATCGGTTGAAGAAGACCGGACCGGCCTTGGTCGCGGCGGCGGCCGAGACGTGCTGCAGCACCGTGATGAGCACGCGGGTGTCGCCGAGCAGCAGTGTCTCTTCGCGCTCGACCCGCAAGCGGGTGACGATGCCGCCATCGACGACGACCCCGTTCGCCGAGCCGAGGTCGACCACGCCCACCGCGTCGCCCACCTCAAGCCGCAGGTGGCGCTTCGAGACCAGCTTGTCGTCGAGCACGATGTCGCAGTCGGCGTCGCGGCCGAGCGTCCAACTGCCCGATGCGAGCGGAACTGTTCGCCCGGCGTCGGGGCCGTCGAGGATCTGCAGCGTTGCGACTGCCGGGCCCCGGCGGCTCTCGGCGGCCTCGAAGTGGTGGCCCGCGCGTGTGAGGGTCACGGTGGCGCCCGAGCCGATCCAGGCCTCTCCGACCGGAGCGTCGGCCGGCAGCAGCATGGGCTCGGCGAGACCCGGGATGGTGGCACGCAGCGTGAGGTCGGTGTGCTCGAGCGGGGTGGCGAGCGGGTCGACCCGGTTGATGGTCTGCGCCACCTCGTTGATGGTGGCCCCGGCATCCGTGGTCACCACGATGTCGCTCGACGAGCCGGACGGGCGCGACAGGGTCAGCTTCAGACGCACCGTTCTACCCTACTGAGCGGGGTGCGATGCGGATGCCGGAGACCGGCCTGGGCTCACCTGGCGCACGCCGAGATGACACAAAGCGCGATCGGCAAGCGCTTGACGCGTGCACATTGTGTCATCTCGACGAGCGAGCTGCGGATGCCGGCGAAGGGCGCACACCGGCGGATGCCGGGCGGCGGGGAGCGGGCGGAGTGATGGCGGATCCGGGGCGGGTCCGGATGCCGGGGCGCGGCGTCAATCCGCGGCGAGCGCCTCGATGGGTGACACGCGCGTCGCCCGGCGACTGGGCGCCCATGATGCGACCACGGTGAGCACCGCGCTGGCGAGCACCACCGCAGCGATCACGATCCACGGCACACCGGGCATCACGATGCCGGGACTTCCGTTGACCGACCCCATCATCGATTGCGCGCCGATCCACCCGTATACTCCGCCGAGCAGCAGACCGATGACCAGCGCCGCCGCGACGAGCTGGGCGCTCTCGGCGAGGATCATGGCGCGGATCTGCCGCGCCGAGAACCCCAGCGCGCGAAGCAGCCCCAGCTCGCGAGTGCGCTGCAGCACACTCAGCGAGAGGGTGTTCACCAGACCCACCGCTGCGATCAGCGCACTGAAGCCGATGAGCAGCGAGACCACGCCTACGACCATCGCGAGCACCTCGGAGATGCCCTGGTAGAGCTCGGGCTCCGCTTCCATCGCCGCGCGAGTCATCTGCTCGAAGCTCGCCACCGCGACGCCGAAGGTCGTGACGAGGGTCACGCCGATGACGAGTCCCACGGTGGACCGAGCGCTGCGCTGCGGGTAGCGCAGCGCGTTGCCTGCCGCGAGTGATGCTGCAGGGCGGGAGCCCAGGAGACGGCCCATTAGACGCAGCACGGGCGGGATCACCGCATCCGCTGCGAGTACGACACCGGTGAACGAGATGATGCCGCCGAACAGGCCCACCAGCACCGCGAGCGGCGTAAGCAATCCGAGCAGGAGCGCACCCGCGAGCAGCACGCCGCCGATCACGACCAGCGTGACCGCGGCGGCGTTGCGGCCCCGCCTGCCCGTGACCTCGTCGTGCCGAAGCTCGGTTGCGTTCGAGAGCGCCTGCAGCGGCGTGACGGTGAGCACGCGTCGGCACCCGATCCACGAGGCCAGCCATGTCGTGAGCAGCACTCCCACGATGGGCACGGCGAGCACCGGCCGTGCATAGGAGAAGCCGACATCGGGCAGGAACCCGGTGGCCACGGCGGTGCGGTCGAGCGCGACGGCGATCGCGGTGCCCGCCACCGCGCCCGTCAGAGAACCGATCACGCCGACTGCGAGCCCTTCGCGCGCGATGGTGTTGCGTTGGGCGCTCGCGGTCGAGCCCAGCAGACGCAGCAGGGCGATGGACCGCACCCGCCCGGCGACGATGGTCGCGAACGTGTTCGAGGTGACGACCGCTCCGACGTAGGCGGCGATCACGATGAACACGAAGGCGAGCAATTGCAGCATGAACGCGACAGTGCCGCTCTCGCCGGCGACGTCGTCGGCCGCGACCACTGCAGACAGCAGCCCGGTGATCTGCAGCAGGCCCACTCCGAAGGCTGAGGCGATTGCGGCGACAAGGATGCTGGCGCCGTGGCCGTGCATCGCCGAGGCTCGCGGTGCCCTCCGCGGCTGGCGAACTTCGGGACCGCGGGGCCGGTCGTGCGCAACACGCGCACGGCTCACACGGCGATCCCCCACGCGGTCGCCGCGCTCGCCGATCTCATCGTGGAGAGCGAAGGCGCTGCGCCCGCTCATGCCGGAACCTCCATCGAGAGCATGAACTCGCTGATCTGCTGCGCCGGCATCCGCTCCCGATCGGCCACGAGCCGGCCATCGGCGAGAAAGAGCACCCGGTCGGCATAGGCGGCGGCGATCGGATCGTGGGTGACCATGGCGATGCTCTGGCCGTACCGCCGACTGGCGTGCTGCAGCAACTCGAGCACCTCACGGCCCGTACGCGAGTCGAGGTTGCCGGTGGGCTCGTCGGCGAAGAGCAGCGCCGGGCGGGTTGAGAGCGCGCGGGCGATTGCGACGCGCTGCTGCTGCCCGCCGGAGAGCTCGTGGGGGCGGTGCGCGAGGCGGTCGGCGAGGCCGAGCGTCTGCTCGAGCTCGGCGATCCAGGCGGCCTCGGCATCCGTCGGCCTGCGCCCGTCCAGTTCGAACGGGAGCCGGATATTCGCCCGCACGTCGAGGGTCGGCACGAGGTTGAACGCCTGGAACACGAAGCCGACGCGGCGGCGGCGCAGCAGGGTGAGCTGCGAGTCGCTCATGTCAGTGATCTCATCGTCGCCCAGCCAGCTGCGGCCGTCGGTCGCGGAATCGAGGCCGGCCATGATGTGCATGAGCGTCGACTTGCCCGAACCGCTCGGCCCCATGATTGCGGTGAACTCCGCCGCCCGGATGCCGAGGCTGATGTCGCGGAGGGCGTGGACTCGGTTCGGATCGCTGCCGTAGCTCTTGCTGAGATGCTGCACCCGGGCGACAAGGCCGAGGTCCGTCGTGGTGATTTCCATGCTCCGACGCTACGAAGCGGCTTCGGGCGGCGTCGTCATGCTGCGGTAGCGATCGCATCATCCTCGAGGATGATTCGCGCTCGGGCGGCGGTGCGCGGTCAGACGACCAAGCGGTGCTCGTAGGCGAAGACCACCAATTGCACCCGATCGCGCAGCGCGAGCTTCGCCAGCACTCGACTGATGTGCGTCTTCACGGTGGCTTCGCTCAGGAACTCGCGCTCTGCGATCTCGGCGTTGCTCAGCCCCCGCGCGGCGAGCAGGAAGATGTCGCGCTCGCGCGAGGTCAGCGTCGAGAACGTTTTCGGCGGCGCGGGAGCGGTCGCCCGCGAATCGAAATGACGGAAGAGCTCACGGGTGGCGCCGGGCGCGACCACCGCAGCGCCCGCGTGCACGGTACGGATCGCCGCGAGCAGGAACTCCGGAGCGGCATCCTTCAACAGGAAGCCGCTCGCTCCACCACGAATGGCGCGCGTGGCCGCCTCGTCGAGGTCGAACGTCGTGAGCACGATGACCCTCGGCAGCTCCCTGCCCCGCGCGCTGGCCGCCGCGACGATGCGCTCGGTCGCCTCGATGCCGTCCATGACCGGCATCCGGATGTCCATCAGCACCACATCGGGACGCGCCCGCTCGACGAGGTCGACCGCCTCGCGCCCGTCGGAGGCTTCGCCAACGAACTCGAGGTCGGGTTGCGAGTCGATGAGCATGCGGATGCCGGCTCGGAACAGCGCCTGGTCGTCGACCAGCACGACTCGGATCGGTGCGCGGGTCACGCGGCACCGCCTGGGAGGTGTTGCGTGGCGCCGAACGGGAGCCAGGCGCGCACGACGAAGCGCTCGCGCTCCGGCTCGGCGGTGAGGCTGCCGCCGACGAGCGCCATGCGCTCGGTCATGCCGGGGATGCCGTGACCTCGGTGGATCGCGAGGCTGTGCGAAGGGTAGGACTCTCGGCTCTCGCGAGCATCGCGACCGTCCCGAGCATCGCGACCGTCCCTGCCGCTGTGAGTGCGAAGCGAGCTGGCGATCGTGATGGTGAGCCCGTGCGTCGCCCAGTCGAAGCGCAGCAATACCGGCTGGCCGGTGTCGGCATGACGCAGGGCGTTGGTGAGCGACTCCTGGACCACGCGATACACGGCGAGCTGCTGCACGGTCGTCAGCGTTCCCGGCGCACCCGTCACCTGACGTTCGACCGCGAGTCCGGCGGCCTCCACCTGCGCGAGCAGTCGATCGAGGTCGCCGAGTCCGGGCTGAGGGCCTTCGGCCTGGCGGTGCCGCAGCTGCTCGAGCAGCACGCGCACATCCGCCAGCGCCTCTCGCGACGTTGACGCGATGGTGGCGAGCGCGGTGTCTACGGCAGCGGGGTCGGATCGACCGACATAGCGTGCTCCATCGGCCTGCGCGACGACCACAGCGAGCGAATGAGCGACGATGTCGTGCATATCGCGCGCAATCCGCGTCCGCTCCTGCTCGATGGTCATCTCGCGCGCTGCAAGCTCGGCCTCGACGCGGTTCTGGCGGGCACGGCGCCATGTGCTCGCGAGGATGCCGAGCGTCCACGAGAGCAGGAACAGCGTCAGCGATCCGCCGAAGAGCAGCAGCGCCGGCACCACCGCGGAAGCGATTCCCGCCGCGCTGCCCAACTGCTCGGAGAGCGTCGCCACCGCCTGCGGCAGCACGAGATGCACCGTGACGATAGCGGCTCCGACGAAGGCGGATGCGAAGCCCATCCACCGGGTCACTGTCGTGCCGTACGCGGCGGTCGAGTAGAGCACCACGAGCACCGCGATGTTCGCCGGATGGGGGCCCATGCCCGCGAGCACCTGGGCCAGACAGACGAACCAGGCGGCCAGCAGCGCGATCAGCGGGTTCAGCCGACGCACAGTGGCCGCCGTCGCCATGCCGAGCAGCACCAGCACAGAGCCAACGCCGCCGAACCCGGCGATCGGCACAGCCAGGAGCGCAAGTGATGCAGGAACGACGATGTCGACCACGAGCTGGGCGGTCGTGAGCCGTCGCGACGCGAACACCGACGATGGGCGTTCGGCCACGGCATCCGAAGCGGCTGAGAGGCTCACCCTCTCACGCTACGGCCCGCGCGACCCCTGGAACGTCGTTCGGCCCGCGGCGAGTGCCGACTCAGCGCGAAATCATCCTGCAGATGTAGACGCAGGCGCCACGCGCGAGCGCCGAGATGTCAGGTTCTGCATTCGTCAAGCGCTTTGAGTGCGCGAAAAGTGTCATCTCGACGGTGTACTCACGGCGTTCGCCCCACGGGAGGCGGTGAGGCCGCTCGGAGGGGGTCAGTGCGCCGGTTGCGGCAGGGCGGTGATTGGAGCGGATGCCGCGGGGTGCAGCGAGGCAGCTCACACGTCGTCGGGGTTCTCCCACGGCCACCGCGGTCGGCCGGTGCGGTCGATGCGCAGCGTGAGCACCCACTGGTAGAGCACCGTGATGACGAACGCGCTGAGGCCCACAGTAATCGCGTAGGGGCTGATCAGCGTCGCGCCGACGAAGAGCACGAACGCCAGGGGCTCCCCTGTGCCCGTGGCGGTGAGCAGACCGCCGATGAGCACGTACACCGCGATCGCGGCGATACCCATCGCGAACGCGAACGGCACGGAGAGCCGCTGCTGGTCAGCGGGCGTGTTCATGCCGTTGATCATCAGGAAGACCAGAAGCACCACGGCTGAGAGCCCCACCATGAGCGGTCCCACGATGCGGCCGACGTCGGGATCGCTGATCGGGTCGGTTCCCGAGTACAGGCTGATCAGCCCGAACGCGGCCACCACGATCGCCACGTGCAGCACGACCGCGAAGACCGCGAGAAACCCGGCGTACCGACGGTAGGGGTCCATGCCTCGAGCCTACGCCGAGCCCGCCAGCGCGAAGACCGGGCGCAACGTCGCAGCCGCAGCGCGACGGCAGGGACGCGTGGGGGCGCACTCCCGAGTTCCGAGACCGAGGCCGGAACGAACGAGGGCGCACGAGGGCGAACGAGGGCGCACGAGAGGCGCCGCCGTGACCACGCCGCCACGCGGCGACGCGGCAACGCGGCGACGCTTCGCGAAGACGCGAAGAGGCCCCCGGCGTGGTGCCGGGGGCCTCCCGCTGAGTGCGACGACTCAATCGATCGAGCGGGTCAAGGGGATCGACCCGCTCGATCGACGGATGCCGCTACTGCACGTTGTCGCTCGGGAACTCCTCCGACGTGAAGCTGTCGAAGTCGACGAAGCTGAGGTCCGCGTCGCTGAAGCCGCCGTCGTCCGCGAAGATGCGGTTCGGGTAGCGCTCGGCGCGGGCTTCCTCGGTCGGCTCGACCGTCACGTTGCGGTAACGCGACAGGCCGGTGCCGGCCGGGATCAGCTTTCCGATGATCACGTTCTCCTTGAGGCCGAGCAGCGGGTCGCGCTTTCCTTCCATGGCCGCCTGGGTGAGCACCCGGGTGGTCTCCTGGAACGACGCGGCCGACAGCCACGACTCGGTCGCGAGCGACGCCTTGGTGATACCCATGACCTCGGCGCGTGCCGACGCGGTCTTCTTGCCCTCGACGAGCGCAGCCCGGTTGAGGGTGTTGTACCGCGAGCGGTCGACCAGCTCGCCGGGCAGCAGCTCGGTCTCGCCGTGATCGATCACGGTGACCTTGCGCAGCATCTGGCGAACGATGACCTCGATGTGCTTGTCGTGGATCGGCACGCCCTGCGAGCGGTACACGCCCTGCACACCCTCGACCAGGTGCTGCTGCACGGCACGCTCACCGCGGACGCGCAGCACCTCCTTCGGGTCGAGGTTGCCGACGTGCAGCTGCTGCCCGAGCTCGACATGCTGGCCGTCTTCGACGAGCAGCGTGGCGCGCTTCAGCACCGGGTAGATCACAGGCTCATCGCCGTTGTCGGGCGTGAGGATCAGGCGGCGCTGACGCTCGGTGTCCTCGATCGTGATGCGGCCGGCGGCCTCGGCGATCGGGGAGGCACCCTTCGGGGTGCGCGCCTCGAACAGCTCGGTGACACGCGGCAGACCCTGGGTGATGTCGTCGGCGGATGCCGAACCACCCGTGTGGAACGTACGCATCGTCAGCTGCGTGCCGGGCTCACCGATCGACTGCGCGGCGATGATGCCGACGGCCTCACCGATGTCGACCAGCTGACCGGTCGCGAGCGAACGCCCGTAGCAGGCGGCGCAGACGCCGACAGCCGACTCGCAGGTGAGGACCGAGCGCACCTTGATGCTGCGCACGTCGGCGGCGACCAGCGTCTCGATGAGCACGTCACCGACGTCGGCACCGGCATCCGCGATCACTTCACCGGCCTCGTTCACCGCGGGAGCGGCGAGCGAGCGGGCGTACACCGAGTTCTCGACGTTCGGGTCGCGCGTCCAGGCACCGGTGTGGTCCTGCACGGCGATCGGCAAGTCGAGGCCCTTGCTGGTGCCGCAGTCGTCCTCGCGGATGATGACATCCTGCGAGACGTCCACGAGACGACGGGTCAGGTAGCCCGAGTCGGCGGTACGAAGCGCCGTGTCGGCCAGACCCTTACGCGCACCGTGCGTGGCGATGAAGTACTCCGCCACCGACAGGCCCTCGCGGTACGAGTTGATGATCGGGCGCGGGATGATCTCACCCTTGGGGTTGTTCACCAGACCGCGCATACCGGCGATGTTGCGCACCTGCAGCCAGTTACCACGAGCGCCCGAGGTCACCATGCGGTTGATGGTGTTGTCTTCGGGGAAGTGCTCACGCATGGCCGCCGCGACCTCGTCGGTCGCCTTGGTCCAGATCTGGATGAGCTCCTGGCGGCGCTCGAGGTCGGTCGTCAGACCCTTCTCGAACTGGTCCTGGATCTTCTGCGCCTGCTGCTCGTACTTGGCCACGATCTCGGCCTTGTTCGGAGGCGTGATGACGTCACTGAGGGCGACGGTCACACCCGAGCGAGTGGCCCAGTAGAAGCCGGCGTCCTTGATCGCGTCGAGCGTCGCGGCGACGGTCACCTTGGGGTACCGCTCTGCGAGGTCGTTGACGATCTGCGAGAGGCGGCCCTTGTCGGCCACAGCCTCGACCCACGGGTAGTCAGCGGGCAGCATCTCGTTGAACAGGGCGCGACCGAGGGTCGTCTCCTTGAGCACGCGCTCGCCGCCGACCTTCTCGCCCGACATGCGGATCTTCACGAGGGCGTTCAGGTCGAGAGTGCCCTGGTCCTTCGCGAGGATCGCCTCGGCGACCGAGGAGAACGCGCGACCTTCGCCGGTAGCGCCCGCCGCGACCGAGGTCAGGTGGTGCAGGCCGATGATCATGTCCTGCGAGGGCAGGGTCACCGGGCGGCCGTCGGACGGCTTCAGGATGTTGTTCGAGGCGAGCATCAGGATGCGGGCCTCGGCCTGAGCCTCGACCGAGAGCGGCAGGTGCACCGCCATCTGGTCGCCGTCGAAGTCGGCGTTGAACGCAGCACACACGAGCGGGTGGAGCTGGATCGCCTTACCCTCGACGAGCTGCGGCTCGAACGCCTGGATGCCGAGACGGTGCAGCGTGGGCGCACGGTTCAGCAGCACGGGGCGCTCGCGGATGATCTCCTCGAGCACGTCCCACACCTGCGGACGCGAACGCTCCACCATGCGCTTGGCGCTCTTGATGTTCTGCGAGTGGCCCAGGTCGATCAGTCGCTTGATGACGAACGGCTTGAACAGCTCGAGCGCCATCTGCTTGGGCAGACCGCACTGGTGCAGCTGCAGCTGGGGACCCACGATGATGACCGAACGGCCCGAGTAGTCCACGCGCTTACCGAGCAGGTTCTGACGGAACCGGCCCTGCTTGCCCTTCAGCATGTCGCTGAGGCTCTTGAGCGCACGGTTGCCGGTGCCGGTCACGGGGCGACCACGGCGGCCGTTGTCGAACAGCGCGTCGACGGCCTCCTGCAGCATCCGCTTCTCGTTGTTGACGATGATCTCGGGAGCGCCGAGGTCGAGCAGACGACGGAGACGGTTGTTGCGGTTGATCACACGGCGGTACAGGTCGTTCAGGTCGCTCGTCGCGAAGCGGCCACCGTCGAGCTGCACCATCGGGCGCAGCTCCGGCGGGATCACCGGAACGACGTCGAGCACCATCGCCGCCGGCGAGTTGCCGGTCTGCAGGAACGAGTTGACGACGCGCAGACGCTTGATCGCGCGGATCTTCTTCTGGCCCTTGCCGTTGGCGATCTGGTCGTGCAGATCTTCTGCCTCGGCCTGTAGGTCGAAGCTCTGGAGGCGACGCTGGATTGCCTCCGCGCCCATGTACGACTCGAAGTACTGGCCGTAGCGGTCCTGCAGCTCCTGGAAGACGCTGTCCTCAGGCTTGAGGTCTCCGACCTTCAGGTTGCGGAAGTCGTCCCAGACGCGCTCGAGCTGGTTGATCTGCTCGTCGTAGCCCTTGCGGAGCTGCGCCATCTCCTTCTCGGCGGCGTCCTTGGTCTTGCGCTTCTGGTCGGCCTTCGCGCCTTCCTCTTCCAGCGCGGCGAGGTCGTCCTCGAGCGTCTTCATGCGCTCGGCGATGCGAGCGTCACGCTGGCTCTCGAGCGTCTTCAGCTCGAGACGCAGCTCGTTCTCGAGGTCGGGCAGGTCTTCGTGGCGCCCCTCCTCGTCGACCGAGATGACCATGTACGCGGCGAAGTAGATGACCTTCTCGAGGTCCTTCGGCGCCATGTCGAGCAGGTAGCCGAGGCGGCTCGGCACACCCTTGAAGTACCAGATGTGCGTCACCGGAGCAGCCAGCTCGATGTGGCCCATGCGCTCGCGGCGCACCGAGCTCTTGGTGACCTCGACGCCGCAGCGCTCGCACACGATGCCCTTGAAGCGCACCCGCTTGTACTTGCCGCAGGCGCACTCCCAGTCGCGGCTGGGGCCGAAGATCTGCTCGCCGAAGAGGCCGTCCTTCTCGGGCTTCAGCGTGCGGTAGTTGATGGTCTCAGGCTTCTTTACCTCGCCGTAGGACCACTTGCGGATGTCGTCGGCCGTCGCGAGGCCGATCCGCAGCTCGTCAAATGAGGTTGCGTCGAGCAATGTTCTCTCTCTCATGAAAAACGTCGAACGTGTCCAGTGGTCCCGGCTCAGATCTCGTCGACCGACGAGGACTCGAAGCGGGCGGAGATGTTGATGCCGAGTTCCTCAGCGGCGCGGAAGACCTCGTCATCCGTGTCCTTGAGGCTCAGCGTGGTGCCGTCGGCCGAGAGGACCTCGACGTTCAGGCAGAGCGACTGCATCTCCTTCATGAGCACCTTGAAGCTCTCGGGAATACCGGGCTCCTGGATGTTCTCGCCCTTGACGATCGCCTCGTAGACCTTGACTCGGCCGAGGATGTCGTCGGACTTGATGGTGAGGAGCTCCTGGAGGGCGTATGCCGCGCCGTATGCCTCGAGCGCCCACACCTCCATCTCACCGAAGCGCTGACCACCGAACTGCGCCTTACCACCGAGCGGCTGCTGGGTGATCATCGAGTACGGACCGGTCGAGCGCGCGTGGATCTTGTCGTCGACCAGGTGGTGCAGCTTGAGGATGTACATGTAGCCGACCGAGATGGGGTCGGGGTACGGCTCACCCGAGCGACCGTCGAACAGGCGTGCCTTGCCGGTCTGGTCGATGAGACGCTGACCATCACGGGTCGGCAGGGTCGAGTCGAGCAGACCCGTGATCTCGGCCTGCGAGGCGCCGTCGAACACGGGCGTCGCAACCTTCGTGCCGGGCGCGACCTCGCGGGCACCCTCGGGCAGGCTCGCGGCCCACTCAGGATTGCCCTCGATCTCCCAGCCCTGCTTGGCCGCCCACCCGAGGTGGATCTCGAGCACCTGGCCGAAGTTCATGCGGCCGGGAACGCCGAGCGGGTTGAGGATGACGTCGACCGGCGTGCCGTCTTCGAGGAAGGGCATGTCTTCGACGGGGAGGATCTTCGCGATGACGCCCTTGTTGCCGTGGCGGCCCGCGAGCTTGTCACCGGCGGTGATCTTGCGCTTCTGCGCGATGTAGACGACCACGCGCTGGTTCACGCCCGAGCCGAGCTCGTCATCGTTGTCAGCGGAGAACTCCTTGACCGCGATGACGGTTCCCTCTTCACCGTGGGGCACCTTGAGCGAGGTGTCGCGCACCTCACGGCTCTTCTCGTTGAAGATCGCGCGGAGCAGGCGCTCCTCGGCGCTCAGCTCGGTCTCGCCCTTCGGGGTCACCTTGCCGACGAGGATGTCGCCGGGGCGGACCTCGGCGCCGATGCGGATGATGCCGCGCTCGTCGAGGTTGCTCAGGAGGTCGAGCGACACGTTGGGCAGGTCGCGAGTGATCTCCTCCTTGCCGAGCTTGGTGTCACGGGCATCCACCTCGTACTCCTCGATGTGGATCGAGGAGAGGGTGTCGTCCTTCACCAGGTTCTGGCTGAGGATGATCGCGTCTTCGAAGTTGTGACCCTCCCACGGCATGAATGCCACGAGCAGGTTCTTGCCGAGTGCGAGCTCGCCGTTCTCGGTCGCGGGGCCGTCGGCGATGACCTCGCCGGCTTCCACGCGGTCACCGGCGTTGACCACCACGCGGTGGTTGTAGCTCGTGCCCTGGTTCGAACGGTCGAACTTGCGCAGGTAGTAGTACTGCACGCCGCCCTCGTCGAGCTGCACGCTGACCACGTCGGCCGAGACCTCGGCCACCACACCCGGCTTCTCGGCGGTGATGACGTCGCCCGCGTCGATCGCGGCGAAGCCCTCCATGCCGGTGCCGACGATGGGGCTCTCGCTGCGCAGCAGCGGAACCGCCTGACGCTGCATGTTGGCGCCCATGAGCGCACGGTTCGCGTCGTCGTGCTCGAGGAAGGGGATGAGCGAGGTGGCGACCGACACCATCTGGCGCGGTGACACGTCGATGTACTCGACGCGGTCGGCGTCGACGAACACGACCTCGGAGCCCTTCGGGCGGGCGAGGACCTTCGACTCGGCGAAGGTGCCGTCGGCGTTCACCGGGGTGTTCGCCTGCGCGATGAGGTACTCGTCCTCTTCGCTCGCGGTGAGGTAGTCGATCTGGTCGGTGACCTTGCCGTTCTCGACCTTGCGGTACGGAGTTTCGATGAACCCGAACGAGTTGATGCGCGCGAAGGTCGCGAGCGAGCCGATCAGGCCGATGTTCGGGCCTTCAGGCGTCTCGATCGGGCACATGCGGCCGTAGTGCGAGGGGTGCACGTCGCGCACCTCGACGCCGGCGCGCTCACGGCTCAGACCACCCGGGCCGAGCGCCGAGAGACGGCGCTTGTGGGTGAGGCCCGCGAGGGGGTTGTTCTGGTCCATGAACTGCGAGAGCTGCGAGGTTCCGAAGAACTCCTTGATCGCGGCAACCACGGGGCGCACGTTGATCAGGGTCTGCGGCGTGATCGCCTCGATGTCCTGCGTGGTCATGCGCTCGCGCACGACGCGCTCCATGCGGCTGAGGCCGGTGCGCACCTGGTTCTGGATCAGCTCGCCCACCGCGCGGATGCGGCGGTTGCCGAAGTGGTCGATGTCGTCGACGTCAGGGGTGATCTCGACCTTCTTGCCGCCGCGAACGCCGGTGATGGTCTGGTTGTCGTGCAGAGCGACGAGGTACTTGATCGTCGCGACGATGTCGGAGACGGTGAGCACCGAGTCGCTGATCGGCGCGTCGAGGCCGAGCTTCTGGTTGATCTTGTAGCGACCGACCTTCGCGAGGTCGTAGCGCTTCGGGTTGAAGTAGAAGTTGTCGAGGAGCGCACGCGCCGCCTCGGCCGCCACCTGCTCGCCCGGGCGCAGCTTGCGGTAGATGTCCTTGAGCGCGTCTTCCTTGGTGAGGATGGTGTCCTTCTCAAGGGTCAGCTCGATCGAGGGGAAGCCCTTGAACTCGTCGCGGATCTCCTCAGTGGTGAGACCGAGGGCCTTGAGAAACACCGTGACCGACTGCTTGCGCTTGCGGTCGATTCGCACGCCCACCTGGTCGCGCTTGTCGATCTCGAACTCGAGCCACGCGCCGCGGCTCGGGATGATGCGCGCCGAGAAGATGTCCTTGTCGGACGTCTTCTCCTGCGTGCGCTCGAAGTACACGCCCGGGCTGCGGACGAGCTGCGACACGACGACGCGCTCGGTGCCGTTGACGATGAAGGTGCCCTTTTCGGTCATGAGCGGGAAGTCGCCCATGAAGACCGTCTGGGTCTTGATCTCACCGGTCTGGTGGTTCATGAACTCGGCGTTCACGTAGAGGGGCGCAGCGTAGGTCTTGCCGCGCTCCTTGCACTCGTCGATCGAGTACTTCGGCTCTTCGAGCTCGGGGTTCGCGAACGAGAGCTGCATCGTCTCGGCGAGGTCTTCGATCGGGCTGATCTCTTCGAAGATCTCCTCGAGCCCGGACTGCTGCCCGGCGTCGCCGACGCGGGCGCGCCAGGCGTCGTCTCCGATGAGCCATTCGAAGCTCTCGGTCTGCAGAGCGAGCAGGTCAGGAACCGCCAGCGTGTCGGAGTATTTGGCGAACGAGAGCCGTGATGCGGATCGGCCGTTCTTGAAGGACTTGGACTTATCAGGTGATGCGTTGCGCGCAGCAGCCAAGGGAAATAACCTCCGGAGGCCCAATGGGCCGTGGCATGTCGGAAAGGAGAATGCTCATCTCAGATCCACCCCGCCGCTATACTCGGGGTGCGCTGCCATCCGCAATATGACGGCATGAACGATCATGGAGCGCAAACAACTACTATAGGTCGGCTCGGCTCGCCGTGTCCACTTCGTTCTTGACCTTGCTGCGTTCCTGGGGTATTTAGGGGCTCGCGCTCAGGAAAGAATAGGACCGTGCCCGCGACAACTCTCAAGCTGAGCGGCCTCAGAGCCGAGATCGCGCCGGACCGCTGGGTGCCCGGCGCGTACCAGTTGGTGGTCGACGGTACCCCGCAGTCCCACGTCAATCTCGACGACCCGACGCAGCTGTTCTTCGAGTACGTGCAGCGCATCGGACATGTGATCGACCAGTTGCCGCCTGGACCGATCACCGCCGTTCACCTGGGCGCGGGGGCCCTCACGCTCCCCCGGTACGTCGACGCGACGCGGCCGGGATCGCGACAGCAGGTGATCGAGCTCGAAGCCGATCTCATCGATTTCGTGCGGGAGACGCTGCCCCTGCC
Organism: Ruicaihuangia caeni; assembly: GCF_040536845.1. Taxonomy (NCBI): domain Bacteria; kingdom Bacillati; phylum Actinomycetota; class Actinomycetes; order Micrococcales; family Microbacteriaceae; genus Ruicaihuangia; species Ruicaihuangia caeni. The sequence goes on along the minus strand of NZ_CP159582.1, from coordinate 1,627,643 downwards.
GCGAGGCGCTTCGATCCGAATGCGCTACGGTGACGCGCGCGAGGTGCTCGGCAAGCTTCCGCAGGGGCTTCGCCAGAGTGCCGACCTCGTCGTCGTCGACGTGTTCAGCGGGTCGCGTATTCCCCCGCATGTCACGAGCGTCGAGTTCTACCGGCTCGTCGCCGACCTCCTCACACCCGACGGTGTCGTCGTGGTGAACATCGCAGACGGCCCCGGGCTCGCCTTCGCGCGCGGCCAGGCGGCGACCATGGCGGCGGTGTTCGCCGAGGTGGCGGTGCTCGCGGAACCGCAGATCTTGAAGGGGCGGAGGTTCGGCAATGTGGTGCTTGCGGCATCCCGTTCGGAACTGCCCGTCGAGTGGATGCCGAGGCTCCTCGCAGGCGGGCCGCACCCCGCGAAGCTCGTGATCGGCAAGGAACTGCGCCACTGGATCGCGGGCGCGCGAATCGTGACCGACGCCACGGCGGTGGCCTCCCCTTCCCCCGCCACCTCGGTGTTCGGCCAGAAGCGGCCAAGCGACAAGCGGTCCGACGAGAAACGGCCCGGCGAGAATCCCGAGGACTGAACCGTGCGTCAGGCGAGACCGGGCACAGCCACCGCGAGAGCAGCGGCAAGATTCCTCGGAGCCGCCCTCGCCCTCGCCGCGCTCGTCGTGACGGGCTGCGCCCCGGCCGGCAGCGGGCCGACCTCGGACCCGAACCCGACCGACCCATCCTCTACGGTTCCGCCTACTGCGCCGTCGGCCCCGAATGGCGCGCAGCTGCTGCAGCCGGCGGGCGCGCCCCGGGACCTGGCGACGAGGCTCGAGGTGCCGTGGTCGGTGATCTCGCTGGGCGACGGAGCGGCGCTGATGAGCGAACGCGATACGGCCCGCGTGCTCGAGTTGACGGCATCCGGTGACGTACGAGAGGCAGGTGTCGTCGCCGGCGTCCAAGCCGGTGGCGAAGGCGGTCTGCTCGGCATCGCGCTCTCGCCGCTCGGCGATGAGCTGTACGCCTACTTCACTGCCGTAGATGACAATCGCGTGATGCGGATGCCGCTGCTCGGCGAGTCCGGCGAGCGCTCGCTCGGCGCGCCGACGCTCGTGCTGAAGGGCATCCCCAAAGCAGGCAACCACAACGGCGGGCGCCTCGCGTTCGGCCATGACGGGATGCTGTACATCACGACGGGAGACGCCGGTAGCACCGAGCACGCACAGAACCTCGATTCCCTCGGCGGCAAGATCTTGCGCGTCACCCCGGAGGGACGCGTGCCCGACGACAACCCCTTCGGACACAGCCCGGTCTTCTCATATGGACACCGGAACGTGCAGGGCATCGCGTGGGACTCCACCGGGCGGCTGTGGGCATCGGAGTTCGGGCAGAACACCTGGGACGAGCTCAACCTCATCGAAGCGGGCGGCAACTACGGATGGCCCGCTGTCGAAGGCCGGGCGGAATGCGCCGAGCCCGGGTCGCCCGCGTGCGAGTCGGCGCGATTCATCGACCCGGTGCTGCAGTGGCGCACTGACCAGGCGAGCCCCAGCGGGATCGCGGTCATCGGCGGCACGCTCTTCATCGCCTCGCTCAGGGGCGAACGCCTCTGGACGGTTGATGTCTCGGGGTCCGCGATCGGCGAGCCGCGCGAGTGGTACCGAGGCGAGTACGGCCGGTTGCGCGATGCGGTGGCCGGCCCGGGCGGCACGCTCTGGCTGCTCACGAACAACACCGCACGCGGCACGCCGCGCCAGGGTGACGACAGGCTGATGGAGGTGCGGCTCGATGTGAGCGGCCGGGGTTAGCCTGTGGAAGCACCACACCGGTAGGGACACATCGTGAGCATTGTTTTGGGGTACGACCCGGTCACGCTTCGAGAGAAGGTCGACCTGCAGGCGCTGGGCGCTCGGCTCGAGGAGATCGGCGAGCTTCGCAGCACGTCGGCACTCAATGAGAAGGTCGGGCTGCTGCGTCTGGCCGGCCAGCTCGACGAGGCGCTCGACGTGGCGAACGCCGCCGTGCGTCTCGCTCGCTTCGGCGGCGACCGTGAAGAGCTCGTGCTCGCACGGGTGCGCCGCGCTCAGGTGCAGCAGTATCAGGGCAAGTACGAGACGGCGCTCGTGGAGCTCACCGACTGCGCCAACGAGGCGAACGCGCACGACTGGCCCGCCGCAGAAGCCTTCGCACTGCAGCATCGCGGCAAGGTATGGTTCGACCAGCGCGAGTACGAGAAGGCGCTTCGTGATTTCCGTGAGGCGCTCACCATCCGGGTGCGCATCAAGGCGAGCGCGAACCAGATCGACAGCTCGATGGTCGCGGTCGCGGTCGCGGAGTCATTCGTCGCGCCGGAGCTAGTGCAGCACGGACGGGCGGATGCCGCCGGCGCCGGCACTGCCGCTCCCGACCTCGAGCACGTTGCGCCCGCGCACGCCGGTAGCCTTGCGCCGGTCGACATGAGCGCCGCGGCATCCGCCTTGCATGAGGGCGACGTCGCCGCGTCGATCGACGCCGTCGAAGGCGTGCGCCCTCGCGGAACCGACGCGCTGGTGCCGCGCACCGGCGCCGCCTCGGCGAGCGCTGGTATCGGAGCCGGCGGTGGACTCGGCGGTGGAGTCGGCGGTGGCCTGTGGTCAGCGGCCTCGGCGCCCTCGAGCGGCGAACCCGCTGCCGTCATCGATGCACCCGCGGTGGACCCCGCGAGCACCGACACCCCGCTCTTCGACCTGCGCGACGCCGACGGCCAGCGCCTCGACCAAGGAGGCGCTTCCGAGCGCGGAGCGCAGTAGTGGCCGAGCTCGACCGCGTGCGCCGGTGGGCAGAGGCATTGATCCGCTTGCACCTCGATGACACCTGGCGTTTCGAATTCGACCACGCCAAGCGTCGCGCCGGCGCGTGTCACTACGGCGACCGCCGCATCACGGTCTCGCGCCACCTCGCCGCCAAGTTCGACGACGATGCGATTCACCAGGTGCTGCTGCATGAAGTCGCGCACGCTCTCGCCGGGCCGGGCGCGGGTCACGGCAAGGAGTGGAAGCGCATCGCGGGTGAGCTCGGCTACGTCGGCGAGCGCACGCACGACGGCCCCATCGCTGACGAGTTCGCGTCATGGATCGGCACGTGCCCGCGCGGTCACCGGCACTACCGATACCGCCGGCCGAAGTCGAAGCTGGCGTGCGGCATCTGCTCACGCCGCTACGATCCCGCGAACACCATCAGCTGGCTGCGCCGCGAGCGCGCCGCCTGACACTGCACTGCTGACACCGGGCTGCTGGCCCACGCGCGCTGACACCGCGTGTCGGCATCGCATGTCGGCACCGCATGGTCGACATGCAGTGTTCGCACCCGCCGTCGGCGACGCACTTCCCGATTTCTTCATGGGCCGTCGTGGTCGTACGCTCACCGTATGAGCACCAACGTTGTTGTTCGACCTGTCCGCACCACCGATGCCGAGGCGCTCGGGCGTGTGCACGCCGCCTGTTGGCACGAGACCTACGACCAGCTCGTGAGCAAGGCCGCTCTCGAGAACCTCTCACCCCGTCGCATGGCCGAGCTCTGGAACCATTGGGCGAGTCTCGGCGACGAGTACAACCAGTTCGCAGCACTCGTCGAGGGTGAGATCGTCGGCTTCGTCGGCTCGGGACCCGCGCGGGATGAAGACGCCCCGCGCGAGCGCGAGCTGTACTACATCTATCTGCTGCAGCAGTATCAGGGCACCGGAATCGGTCAGCAGCTGTTCGACGCGGCGTGCGGCGACCGGCCCGGTTACCTCTGGGTGCCCAAGCAGAACGCTCGTGCGCACAGCTTCTACCGTCGCAACGGCATGGTCGCCGACGGCGCCGAGCGCATGGAGACGCTGCTCGGCGAAGAGATCTGCGAAGTGCGCTTCGTCCGCTGAGCCGCCCACGGCGGCGCGTCGATCGCGTGCGCGCCGATCACCCGGGGCGCGCAGATCACCGGGCGCACTGATCACCGCGGCGAGTGCAGCACCACCACGTCGTCTGATGGCGTGAAGTCGACCGTGGTGACGCCGTGCTCGACGACGGATGCCGCGTTCTTCACGAGATGCTTCATCGCGCCGCGCAGTCCCGCGTACGCCGCAGCCGCAGCCGCCGCCTCGGGCGAGCAGTGGTCGAGACCCACGGCGGTGAGCGCGTCGACGACCGCCCCCGCCGCGAACAGGTCTTCGACGGCGAAGCGAGGCTCCGCGGCATCCGTCTCCCCACCGGCGTCAGGATCGCGGGCCGGAACGACTGCGCTCACCGCATGACCCGCGGCGACCACGGCGACGGTGAACCGATCGCCGCGTTCCTCCTGACGCGCGAGCACCCACTGGGCGACGGCGACCGCGTTCTGCAGGGAGCCCTCGACGACAAATGGCGTGAAGGCGCTCGGCGAGCCCGCGGCATCCGTGCGCACCTGATCGACCCAGACCGTCACATCGGCGCCGTCTGCGATGCGAGCGGCGCCAGCCCCGCCCCAGTCGAAGCGCACCTGGTAGCGACGCTGACCGGCCCACGGGTCGGAGCTTGTGGGGAGAGTTTCGTCAAGGCTCACGCCGCGATGCTAACCGCGTCGCCGTGCCCACCCTGGAGTGTGACGCGACACTACGCGAATGTGCACAAGCACCGGTTCGGAGTGGTCATTCACGTAGTCTCGCCGCCGCCTCTGCTGGCCAGGCGGCTGCCCGGTTCGGGCGCGCGGGCGAGCGCCCAGCTTCGTGCCGCTAGACTTGAACCACTGTGAGCGCGATTCTGCGCTCGTGCGTCGCGAGCGCTTCCCTCACGGGCCCGGCCGATTCACTCTGATCCGGCCCGTTCGACACTTTCTCTCGGCGAACGAATATGCCGTCGGCATCTTCGCCTATCCGCTCTCGCGACCGGCACTGATCGTGCGCGAGGGTGCAACGAATCAGGAATTCCTCTTTGTCTATTACTTCACCGGCGACCGCTGCGTCGTCAACGTCCTTCCGCGCGCTCGGCGTGCCCGCTCCCCTCGCCTCGGTGCTCGAGGCCGAGGGCAAGACCTCAGCCTTCCCGATCCAGGCCGACACGCTGCCCGACAGCCTGAACGGCCGCGATGTGCTCGGCCGTGGCAAGACCGGATCGGGCAAGACGCTCGCGTTCTCGATCCCCCTCGTCGCCCGACTCGGCACCTCGCTCGCCGGTGGCAAGCGTCGCGCCGGGCGTCCGCTGGGCCTCGTGCTCGCACCGACCCGCGAGCTCGCCACGCAGATCGCCACGGCGATCGAGCCGCTCGCGAAGGCATACGGCCTCGTGACCACGACGATCTTCGGCGGGGTCTCCCAGAACCGCCAGGTCACCGCTCTGAAGGCCGGTGTCGACATCGTCGTCGCCTGCCCTGGACGGCTCGAAGATCTGATGCAGCAGGGCTTCATCAGTCTCGACGCGGTCGAGATCACCGTGCTCGATGAGGCCGACCACATGGCCGACCTCGGCTTCCTCCCGGGTGTCACGCGCATCATGAACGCCACCCCGGCGGGCGGCCAGCGTCTGCTGTTCAGCGCCACGCTCGACAACGGCGTTGACAAGCTCGTGAAGCGGTTCCTTCGCAATGAGGTGCTGCACTCCGTCGACGAGGCCAACTCGCCCGTCGCCGCCATGACGCACCACGTGTTCATGGCAGAGACCGCCGAAGCGAAGACGCAGCTCGTGCGCACGCTCGCTTCGGGCACCGGCCGCCGCATCCTGTTCATGCGCACCAAGCACCAGGCCAAGAAGCTGGCCCGGCAGCTGACGCAGTCGGGCATCCCGGCAGTGGATCTGCACGGGAACCTTTCGCAACCGCAGCGAGACCGCAACCTTCAGGCGTTCGGCAGCGGGGCGGCACGCGTGCTCGTGGCCACTGACGTCGCCGCCCGCGGCGTGCACGTCGACCATGTCGAACTCGTCGTGCACGTCGACCCGCCGGCCGAGCACAAGGCGTACCTGCACCGTTCCGGCCGCACTGCGCGGGCCGGTGCGGAGGGTGATGTCGTCACGATCATGCTGCCCTCGCAACGCGACGACGTGCGGATGCTGTTGAAGAAGGCCGCCATCACGGTGAGCCCGCTCGCGGTGCACGCCGAGTCGCCCGAGGTGGCGGCGCTCGTCGGCGAGGTCGCGGCGTATGTCGCGCCCGCCCCGGCCGGAGCCCCTCAGGCGGCCCAGCAACGATCGTCGACGCGCAACTCGAACTCGAGTCGCGATGGCGCTGCACCGGCACGCAGTCGGGGCGGTCGTGGTCGCCGGCGTGGCGGCAGCGCCGCCGGCGGTGCCAACGCCGCCACTTCGAATGCTTCAGGCGCGCTCGGCGGCCAACGCAGCGGAGCCACCGGCCCCGCACGCTCCAGCGCCGCGAGCGGTCGCGCAGCATCCGCCGGTCAGCAGCGCGTTGCTGCGCCGCGGGTCGAGCGCCGTCCCGGCCGCCGCGCACAGGGCTGATCGCTCAAGGTGGTCGGCGGCGATGAGCTGTCGACCACCGATCGATCGGCTGGCTTGCCGGCCGGCTTGCTGGCTGGCTGGCTGGCTGGCTCGCTGGCTCGCTGGCTCGCTGGCTCGCTGGCTGCGGAACTGAACCGCACGTCGGCCGACCCCTCGCCCAATCGTGCGCGCTCGGCGAACTCGCGCCCGTTGCGCCCGGCCCTCGGGTAAGAATGGAACATGGCTTCCGTGGGCACTCCAGACCCCAACTCGGCGTGGCTCTCTGACGATGAGCTCGCGATGTACCGGCGACGGATGCCGGTGCTCTACGTCGAGGCCGTGCCGGTGCGGGTCGACGGACTCGGCGTAGTGACCGAGGTCGGCCTCCTGATGCGCGCGAACTCGGAGGACGAGATCACGCGCACCATCGTGTCGGGCCGCGTCATGTACGGGGAGACCCTGCGCGATGCGCTGTTCCGTCACCTCGAGAACGATCTGGGGCCGATGGCCTTCCCACAGTTGCCGGCGTCGCCAGTGCCGTTCTCGGTTGCTGAGTACTTTCCCCTGCCGGGGCTCACTCCTTATATGGACAGCCGCCAGCACGCGGTGTCACTCGCCTATATCGTCCCGGTCACGGGCACGTGCGATCCCCGTCAGGACGCCCTCGAGCTCACCTGGTTCACTCCAGAAGAAGCGGCCTCGCCGCGCATCGTCAGCGAGATGGAGGGCGGCCGCGGCACCCTGCTGCGGGCAGCGCTCGCTTCGGCCGGCGTGCTCCCCTGAGGTTTCGCGGCTGACTCACGGCTGAGTGGCGCGCACTGCTCCCTCAGCTCTCGGGTGGCCTCGGCGTTGGCTCGACGTCGCCGGCATCCTTCCGGAACGCCGAGATCATGCCGTTCGGCTCCAGATAGGCCACGCGCACGTGCTCGATGTCTTCAATGCCTTGCAGCCGAAGCTGAGCCTCCAGTTCTGCACGGCTGAGGAACTCGCGACGCATCGCGTGCTTGTTCGGCGGGCCGTTCTCGATGAGCGGTTGCTTGCTCGGTTTGAGCACGCGCCTGACCCGAGGGAACCGGTATGCCAGCGCATCGAGGCGATGCTCCACGCGAGAATCGTCAGCACCGAGATGAACCCATCGGTGATCGAAGTGGACTCAGGGGCGAGCCCCTGCCCGATCGCCTGGGCGATGAGCACGATCACCAGCAGGTCGGTGAGCGCGAGCGAACCGGACTCGCGCTGCCCGGTGATCCTGAGCAGAACCATCAGTCCGATGAACACGAGAGAGCCTCGCACCACCGATTCCAGCACGGGAATCGACGGCACGAAGATCGAGGCCCAATCCATTGGGAGTTCCTCCTGCCTTGCAGCACTGCCGAGTTCCGGCGCCCGACATGGACGCGGGCCGAGCGGCCGCTTTCACCGAATCGTGACCCGGGCGGCCGGGCGCCGCTGGCGGTCTCGGCGCTCGGGCAGACGGCATGCAGCAGAATCGAAGGATGCGAATCGATGCGGATGCTGTGCTCTGGTCGGCTGCCGAGAGCGAACGCGAGGGTCGACCCCTGCTGGTCGTCATGCACGGGCTCGGCTCTAATGAGGGCGACCTCTTCAGCCTGACTCCCTACCTGCCCAAGGAGCCGGTGGTCGCGTCACTGCGCGCGCCGAACCGCTACGGCGGCGGCTGGTCGTGGTTCGAGCCGAACCCCGACGACGAGGCGCGGGCGCGGGAGATCGACGCGGCATCCGCTGCCGTGCTCGAGTGGCTCGACGCGCAGGCCTTCACCTCGGTCGGTCTGCTCGGCTTCTCGCAGGGCGGCGCGATGAGCGCACAACTCATGCGCCACCGCCCCGAGCAGTTCGGGTACGCGATCAACCTCTCGGGCTTCGTCGTGCCCACTCCTCACGAGGGGGATGCTGCGCTGGCCGAGCGCAAGCCACCGGTGTTCTGGGGCATGGGTTCGGCCGATCAGGTCATCAACCCGCGCTTCATCGAGTACACGCGGGAGTGGCTGCCGGAGCACTCGACGCTGACGTATCGGCCGTATCCGGGGATGGCACACGAAGTCGTGCATCAGGAACTGCTCGACATCGCGGAGTTCATGGCGCCGCTCGTCTAGGGCTGAGTCGGATCGCTGCGGCGAGCGCGCCTGCCGTCGCGAGGGTTTGCTACAGGCGCGAGGGTTGCAACCCGCGCGGCTGCACCAAACCTCGCGAGAACGCAACCGCTTGCCCCGCACCGGCCGCGTGCCGGACTACCGAGGGTGGCGAGCGGTCTACCCTCGCGCGAGGGTTTGCTGCAAGCGCGACGGTTACTACCCGCGCGGCTGCACCAAACCCTCGCGAGAAGCGGATGCCGGGGCGGTAGCGCGGCCTACGGGGCAGTCTCGCGCGAAACGGATGTCGGGGCGACTGAAGCGCGGCCGGGTCCCGCGAGCGTAGGCGTGGCCGGAGACCGGGCAACGGGAACAGCAACAGCAAGGGCAAGGGCAAGGGCAACGGCAACGGCAACGGCAAGAGCAAGAGCAAGAGCAAGAGCAAGAGCAAGAGCAAGAGCAAGAGCAAGAGCAAGAGCAAGAGCAAGGGCGAGGGCGAGCCAGTGTCGGCGGCATCCGTAAAGATGGTCGCGTGACCGCGCTCGATCGATTCTCGCCCGCCACCGCTGCGTGGTTCGCGGGCGCGTTCGAGGCGCCGACCGACGCGCAAGCAGGCGCATGGGAGTCGATCTCGACCGGCGCGCACTCGCTCGTGATCGCGCCGACCGGGTCTGGAAAGACGCTCGCGGCGTTCCTCTGGTCGCTCGATCGGCTCATGGTCGACCAACGCGACCTCGACCCGAAGCAGCGCACCAGAGTGCTGTACATCTCACCGCTAAAGGCGCTTGGCGTCGACGTCGAGCGCAACCTTCGGGCTCCACTGATCGGCATCACTCAGACCGCGCGCCGACTGGGGCAGCCCGCGCCGGAACCGACGGTAGGTGTGCGCTCGGGCGACACTCCCCCTCAGGAGCGTCGCGCATTGCAGCGCACGCCGCCCGACATCCTCATCACTACGCCTGAGTCGCTCTATCTCATGCTCACGAGTTCGGCGCGTGAATCGTTGCGCAATGTCGAGACCGTGATCATCGACGAAGTGCACGCGGTCGCAGGCACGAAGCGGGGCGCGCATCTGGCGCTCTCGCTCGAGCGGCTCGACCTGCTGCTCGAACGGCCGGCCCAGCGCATCGGTCTCTCGGCCACCGTGCGTCCGCCGGAGGAAGTGGCGCGCTTCCTCGGCGGGGCGGCGCCCGTTCAGATCGTCGCGCCGCCCAGCGGCAAGCGCTTCGACCTTCGCGTCGTCGTGCCGGTCGAAGACATGACTGAGCTCGGCGGCACGGGCGCTGACGGCGAGCGATCCGGATCGATCTGGCCGCACGTCGAGGCCGAGTTGCTCGAGCGCGTGTTGGAGCACCGATCGACCATCGTGTTCGCGAACTCGCGCCGCATCGCCGAGCGCCTCACCGGGCGCATCAACGAGCTGTATGAGGAGCGGCTGGCAGAGGCGACCGCGGCAGAGCTGCCGCCCGAGCCACCGCCCTTGCGCGATGAAGCCGATGACGGCGCGCGTGACGCTGTCAACGCACTTCGGCCGCAGGGAGCCTTCACGTCGATGCCCGCCCAGCTCATGGGCCAGTCGGGACAGGTCTCGGGGGCCGAACCAGTGCTCGCCCGGGCGCACCACGGCTCGGTCAGCAAAGAGCAGCGGGGCGTGATCGAGGACGACCTGAAATCCGGCCGGCTGCGGTGCGTGGTCGCCACCTCATCGCTGGAGCTCGGCATCGACATGGGCGCGGTCGATCAAGTGATCCAGGTCGAATCGCCGCCTTCGGTCGCCAGCGGCCTGCAGCGCATCGGCCGCGCCGGTCACCAGGTGGGCGGCATCTCGAAGGGCATCATCGTTCCGCAGTACCGGGGCGATCTGGTTCCGGCAGCGGTCACGAGCGAACGGATGGCCGCCGGAGCGATCGAGCAGCTCGTCGTGCCGTCGAACCCTCTTGACGTGCTGGCGCAGCAGACTGTCGCTGCAGTGGCCCTCGAACCGCTCGAGGTGGAGACCTGGTTCGACACCGTCAGACGAAGCGCACCGTTCTCGGCGCTCCCCCGCAGTGCCTTCGACGCAACACTCGATCTGCTCGCCGGGCGATACCCGAGCGATGAGTTCGCGCAGCTCCGCCCGCGAGTCGTATGGGACCGCGTTCACGGCACACTGACCGGACGCCCCGGAGCACAGCGGCTCGCGGTGACCAGCGGCGGCACCATCCCCGATCGCGGGATGTTCGGCGTCTTCATGGTCGGTGATGCGACCGGCGGCACTCGCGTCGGCGAGCTCGACGAGGAGATGGTCTACGAGTCACGAGTCGGGGATGTCTTCGCCCTCGGCACGACTAGCTGGCGCATCGAGGAGATCACCCACGATCGCGTCGTCGTGAGCCCCGCCTTCGGCCAGGCGGCGCGAGTGCCGTTCTGGCGCGGTGACCGCCCGGGTCGGCCGCTGGAGCTCGGGCGGGCCCTGGGCGCGTTCATGCGAGAGATCGCGTCATCGCCCGGTAGCGCTGCGGAGCGGCTCCGAGGGGCAGGGCTCGACGAGCGCGCGATTGCGAACCTCACCGCCTACCTGCGAGAGCAGCAGGATGCGACCGGTCACGTGCCGAGCGATCGCGTGCTCGTGGTGGAGCGCTTCCGCGACGAGCTCGGCGATTGGCGGCTCGTGCTGCACTCGCCGTTCGGCTTGGATGTGCACGCGCCCTGGGCGCTCGCGGTGAGCGCGCGCGTGCGTGAGCGCTACGGGATCGACGCAGCGGCGAACGCCTCGGATGACGGCATCGTCGTGCGCTTGCAGGAGACCGACGCCGAGCCTCCAGGCGCCGAACTGTTCGTCTTCGAGGCCGACGAGCTCGATCAACTCGTGACCGATGAAGTGGGCGGCTCGGCCCTCTTCGCGTCGCGATTCCGGGAGTGTGCGGCCCGAGCGTTGCTGCTGCCCAAACTCGACCCCGGCAGGCGATCACCGCTGTGGCAGCAGCGACAGAAGGCGTCACAGCTGCTGGCCGTCGCCAGCAAGTACCCGGCGTTCCCGATCGTGCTCGAGACCATGCGCGAGGTGCTGCAAGACGTCTACGACCTTCCTGGGCTGATCTCGCTGATGAAAGACCTCTCTAGTCGCAAGGTGCGCCTCGTCGAAACAGCCACCGAGCAGCCGTCGCCGTTCGCGAGATCGCTGCTGTTCGGATACGTCGGGCAGTTCATCTACGAGGGCGATTCGCCCCTGGCCGAACGCCGGGCAGCAGCGCTCGCACTCGACACGACGCTGCTCGCCGAACTGCTGGGCCGGGCCGAACTGCGTGAACTGCTCGACCCCGCGGTCATCCGCGATGTCGGTCAGGAGCTGCAACGACTGACGCGCGACCGACTCGCGGCGGATGCCGAGGCTCTCGCCGACCTGCTGCGATTGCTCGGGCCGTTGACCGCCGAAGAGATCGCCGAGCGGGTCGAACCGGGCAGCACCCCCCTCGGCTGGTTGGACGAGTTGGAACGCGCCAACCGGGTGATCCGAGCCCGCATCGCGGGCGTCGAGCATTGGGCCGTCGTCGAGGATGCCGCTCGCCTACGCGACGCGCTCGGAGTGCCGCTGCCCATCGGAGTGCCCACAGCCTTCCTCGAGCCGGTGGCCGACCCGGTCGGCGATCTTGTGAGCCGGTACGCGCGCACGCATGCGCCCTTCACGATCGCTGATGTCGCATCGCGCTTCGGCCTCGGCACGGCTGTCGCTCACGACGCCTTGCGCCGGCTCGCCGCTGACCGTCGGGTACTCGAGGGCGAGTTCACGCCCGACGCCATCGGAACCGAGTGGGTGGACGCCGAGGTGTTGCGACGCCTTCGCGCCAGATCGCTGGCCGCGCTGAGGCGCGAGGTGGAGCCGGTGCCGCCCGACACCCTGGCGCGTTTCCTGCCCGTGTGGCAGCACGTGGGCGGGCGACTGCGCGGAGTCGACGGGGTGCTGCAGGTCGTGGAGCAGCTCGCGGGAGTTCCGCTGCCGGCATCCGCCTGGGAGTCGCTCGTGCTGCCGTCACGCGTTTCGGACTACGAACCGGGGATGCTCGACGAGCTCACCACCAGCGGCGAAGTGGTCTGGGCCGGGCATGGGGCGCTTCCTGGGCACGACGGCTGGGTCAGCCTGCACACGGCGGAGTCTTCGCCGCTCACGCTGCCCCTGGTGAGCACTGGTGTCGGCACGGCCCGTAAGGCGACAGGCGGGGGCACGACCGACGGGGCTTCGATCGACGGCGCAGCGATCGACGGCGGCATGACCGACGGCGGCGCGCTCGACGGCGGCATGACCGGCGGCGGCGCGCTCGACGGCGGCATGACCGGCGGGGGCACGACCGACAAGGCTGCGATCGACGTCGACAGCCGCACCGACGCCGCGGGCGAGTCGAGCGGCGGTGTGGACGATGCTCTCGGCGAGCTCGAACTCGCCATCTTGGCGGCGCTCGCAGGTGGCGGCGGCTACTTCTTCCGGCAGTTGTCGGATGCAGTAGGGGCAGCGCGCGGCGTTGTGGACGACACCGACCTGGCCACCGCACTCTGGAACCTCGTGTGGGCCGGCGCGGTGACGAACGACTCGTTCGCGCCGTTGCGAAGCAGTTCGGGAGTGAGGCGCACGCCTCGCCCGCGAAGCTACCGCGGGCGAGGGCGCGCCGCACTGCCGAGCCGATCGGGTCCGCCGACGGTCGCGGGACGTTGGTCGGTGGTTCCGACCGCGCACGACGACCCGACGATGCGCGCGGCCGCCGCCGCCGAGCAACTGCTCGAGCGGTACGGGGTGGTGACGCGCGGATTCGTGCAGTCTGAAGAGCTGCCCGGCGGCTTCGCGGTCGTGTACAAGGTGCTGAAGCGGTTCGAGGAGTCGGGGCGTGCCCGCCGGGGCTACTTCGTCGAGGGGCTCGGAGCGGCGCAGTTCGCCACAGGGCCCACCGTCGACCGACTGCGCTCGTTCAATCGAGACGACGCGGCGGATGCCGACCGCCCGCCCACCGCGATCGCCCTCGCCGCGACCGATCCGGCGAACGCTTACGGTTCGGCGTTGCCGTGGCCAGAGGTTGAAGGTCACCGTCCAGCCCGCAAGGCGGGCGCCATTGTGGTGCTCGTCGACGGCGCACTCGCGGTGTACCTCGAGCGCGGCGGCAAGAGCGCGCTCACCTTCGGGCACGCCGCGTCTGAGCAGGGATTCGAGGCTGCGGCATCCGCTCTCGCCGGGGCCGTCCGGCGCGGAGCCCGGTCGCTGCGCATCGAACGCGTCAATGGCGAGTTCGCAATCGGCACCGCGTTCGGCCTCGCCCTTGAGCGCGCTGGATTCGCGCCAACCCCGCAAGGCCTCCGGCTGCGGGTGTGAGTGGGATGCGCGCTGGGTATGCTCGGCGCGTGGGCGGGGCGCGGTGGTGGGGGCTGGGCGCGGTCGCCTGCCTCGTTCTCGCGGTCTTCGCCGCGTCGCAATTGCTCGGCATCGGCACGGGCGATGCCGGCTCACCGGAGCCTCCCGTCGGCACGACCGAGTACACGGTCGAGCATGTGCACGACGGTGACACGCTCTTCGTCAGAGCGGATGACGGCAGCGACATCAAGGTGCGACTGATCGGCGTCGACACTCCTGAACTCGAGGGCTCCGAACCCGCGGAATGCTTCGCTGCAGAAGCCCGTGACGACCTGCGTCGATTGCTGCCGGATGGCAGTTCCGTGCGAGCGCTCGCCGGCGTCGACCGCATCGACCCGTACGGTCGCGCATTGCTCTACCTGTGGAACAGCGATGGCGACTTCGTGAACCTCGAACTCGTGCGCGAGGGCGCCGCCGAGGCCGTGCGCATCGGGGCGAACGACGCGTATTGGCCCGAACTCAGCGCTGCCGAAGCGAAGGCGCGCGAAGCGAGAGCCGGACGATGGGGCGCCTGCACCCAGCCGGGAAGCGCTAGCTGTACTCGGCCAGCACGTTGGTGACAGCCGGATAGGGAGAAAGCCTCCACGATTGGTGGTGTCTAACGTCACCGAAGTGGAGGCCTTCTCTTGGTCCACCGTAACGCGCGGCTCACTGTCACGGGCCGCCTGATTCTCGTGCGCCGGATCCTCGGCGGCCGGCCCGTCTCGCATGTCGCGAAGGAGATGGGTGTATCCCGGCAGTGTGCTCATCGCTGGGTCGGCCGCTACCGCGTCGCCGGCGAGGCTGGGCTGTCCGATCGGTCCTCGCGTCCGGTCTCATCGCCCGCCGCGACACCGCCGGAGACGGCGGCGGCCGTGGTCGAGCTGCGTTCGCGCGAGCGGCTTGGGCGGGACGAGGTCGCTCGGGCCTGCGGGATCAGTCCCCGCACAGCGTCGCGGCTGATCGCGAAGGCAGGCCTACCGGCGCTGCACCAGCTGGACCCGGTCACAGGGATCGCGTTGCGCGCGTCCCGGCGCACCCAGGTCCGCTACGAACGCGACGCCCCGGGGGATCTGATTCACATCGACGTGAAGAAGCTCGGCCGGATCCCCGACGGCGGCGGCTGGCGGACGCAGGGACCGGACTTCATCGACCACCACCACGGCCGGGACCGGAAGGTGAAGCTCGGGTTCGACTACGTCCACGTCGCCGTCGACGATCACTCCCGGCTCGCGTTCGCGCAGATCCCGCCGGATGAGAAGGGCACCACCTGCGCGGCATTCCTCGCCGCCGCGACCGATTTCTTCGCCCGTCACGGCATCCCGATCCGCGAGGTCATGACCGACAACGCGAAGAACTACACCGTCTCGACCGCGTTCCAGACCCAGCTCCACGCGGTCGGCGCGACGCACATCACCACCCGGCCGCACTGTCCCTGGCAGAACGGCAAGGCCGAACGCTTCAACCGCACCATGCAGGAGTACTGGGCCTACCGCGCCCCCTACATCTCGAACCAGCACCGCGCCGACGCCCTCGCACCATGGCTCGAGCATTACAACTACGCTCGACCACACACCGCCTGCGGCGGCCGACCCCCGATCAGCAGGGTGTCACCAACCTCATGACCGAGTACAGCTAGCGGTTGAAAGCGCCGGTCAGGTCGGGCGATCAACGACCCCGCTTGCGCTTCGGCCGCGGCGGGCGACGGCTCGCCGTAGAGCCTTGAGCAGACGTCCCTCTCGTTTGCTGGCGCCTCGCACCAGACCCGCCGGATCGCCCGCCCGCAGAAGCGCTCGTCGACTTGGCGGCAGGCGGGCCCGACGCGCCATCGGCGCTCCCACGCGAGCTCTTCGCACCGCGACCCCTCACGATGCCGGCCAGGTCTTCGATGAGTGGTGAGGAAGAATCCCTTCGCCAGACCAGTGCAATGGCAGTGGCGCGGGCGTCGGTGAGCACCACCGCTCGTACATCGCGACGCGAGTACAGTCGGGCGACCGGCTGGGGCATCACGGCGATCCCGGCCCCCGATGCCACCACCTCGATCAGTTGCTCGTCGCCGAGGGGGCCGGACTCGCCGTACTTCTCCCCCAGTGCGACCGGGTCGAGAACCTCGCCGGAAAGTTCGGCGAACTCCTCACCGCTCAGCTCACCGAAGTCGGCAAAGGCGTGATCGCGGGGAAGCACGGCGACCTGGGTCTCCTCGTAGAGCCGGATGACGTGCAGCTCCTCCACCGATGTCGGGTCGACCTCGGAGGGCAGGCGCAGCAGCGCCGCGTCTGCGCGACCGTCATCGAGTCGCGCGCGCACTTCTTCGAGCGGTACCCGTTCGGCATCCATCGGAATCTCCGGATGCCGCTCTGCCCAGACGCGCAGCCACTTCGCCGGGGTCGCGCCGGGCACATAGGCGAGCGTGAGCCGCGGCGAAGTCATGCGCTCAGGCTACCTGGCGGCTCCGGGCGCTAGTCGCGGGCGAGCCAGCGGAGCGTGAAGACGCGGGCGAGCAGCCGATCGAGAGGAGGCAGGGCCAGCATCCGGATCGCGGCAGACCGCAGCGCGTGCATGAACGGGCCGGCGGCGCGGCCCATCGCCATGTTGAACTCGGCCTGCACCGCGGCTCGAAGTGCGTGACGGCGCTCGCGAGCCGCCCATGTCGCCAGGGTCGCGTCATCGTCGTCGGAGTGATCGTTCGAAGTCCTGGGCCCGCTGTGGCCGCTTCGGAGCGCGTGTGCGATCACCCGTGAGAGACGCTCGGCGCCGACGAGTCCGAGCGCCATGCCCTGCCCACCGATCGGGCTCAACTCGTGTGCGGCATCGCCCGCGAGCACGACGCGGCCCTTCACCATCGGCTCGGCGAGATGCTGCCGAGCGATGAAGGTGCTCGCCTCGGTGGGAGCGATCACGGCTCCCGTGCGCCTGCGGATCGCGAGCGCGAGCGCGGATGCCGCCCCCTGCCCGCTCGGCAGCCAAGCGGGCCGCGACCGATGCGGCGGCACCAGGCGCGCCACCCAACGCCTGCCGCCCGGCAGCGCGAACGACTCGGCGACGCCCTCGCGGTCGAACCACAGTACGGCCGACTCGAGCGGGGGCCCTGCTGCGCCGTGGGACTCCCCATCGAGACCGGCGCCGGAAGACCCGTCGCCCAGGGTCGAAGAGCGTCCGACGGACGATTCCGGCGACTCCACATCGGCCATGACGTACGCCGCAGTGCCGCGCAGTCGCCGCCATTCAGCGCCGATTGCGCGTCGCACCGCGCTCCGAACCCCGTCGGCACCGATCACATATCGCGCCGTGAGTCGGTGCTCGGTCTCGGCATTCGAAGATCGGGCGTCCCTCCAGACGACCGCGACGGCGCCGTTGAGCTGCTCGAGTCGCGTCACCTCGGCGCCCTCGCGCAAGATGTCGGCGCCCAACGCGGCGAGCCGGTCGCGCAGCATGCGCTCGAGCTCCTGCTGAGGCAGCGAGAGCACTGCCTCCTCGAACCGCAACGAGCCGAGCACCCGATCGCGATCACGCGCGGATCCGCCTTCGATCGGGCGGCCCGCGCTGCGCGCCCGGTCGAGCACGCCTGCCTGTCGGAGCACGTGCAGCGCCGGCGGGTGCATTCCGATCGCGCGGGGTCGGTCCCAGATGCCGACCCGTCGTTCGAGCACCACCACATCGAGCCCCCGCTGGGCGAGCAGCACGGCGGCGAGCACACCGACCGGTCCGCCACCGACGACGGCGACGTCATGCTCAGGATGCGTCAGCGCGGCGTTCGCCGCGGCATCCGTCATCGTTCCCTCCCGACGACGGCGTTCGCGGTGGCGGCCTGATCAGTCTGGTCAGTCATGGCCTGCTGCGCGCTCGCTTGCTCTGCGCTTGCCTGTGCGGCGCCCACCCGCGCTCCGTCGGGTTCCGCGTCCGGGTGGCCGCCGCTGACCTCGCGCATCAGGAGCAGGCGCCCGGGTACTGCCCGGCGGAGCCGCCATCCGGGGCCTGCGACGCGCGCGAGTTCGGGCAGCGTGAAGCTCTTCCGAATCGAGGTGAGTCCGTCGTCGCGGATGAACGAGCCGGCGAACCATGGCCAGGTCAGCGCACCGAACGCGCGGTAGGCCCAGGCGCTGCGCTCGATATCGGAGTGCAGCACGAGTCGGCGTGCGAGGGCGAGCGTCTCGTCGAGGAACTCGCGCGGCGCATCGAGGTGGTGCAGCACATGGTTCGAGATGACGATGTCGAACCGCTCACCCGCGTCGAGAAGCTCCCGCGTGCTCGCCTGACGGAACGTCAGCCCCGTCGGTGTCGGGCGCGCACGGGCGAAGTCGAGGGCGCGCGGGTCTGGGTCGACCGCGGTGATGGCGACCGGCATCCCGTCTGCCCGTGCGAGCCTGCTGATGAGGCGCGCAATGTCGCCACCGCCGCTGCCGACGTCGAGCACCGTGATCTCGCGCGCGGGATCCAGGCGCGGCCGAAGGTACCGCCTCCAGTTGGAGCGCCAGCCCGACACGATCGGGTTGACGATGCGGAAGCCGAGGTAGGTGCGTCGCAGCACCTCTCGGTCGCACTCTGGGTCGTCCATGTGTTCGCGAAGCTCCGGATGCCGGTGCGCCAGTTTCTCGGAGCGGATCGGCGCGAATCTGCGCGTCCGCGCCGAGGTCTGTGCCCGGTCCCGCCCGCCGGAACCGCTCGATGAGGCGACCATCAGCGCACCGTCATGAGACCGGACTCGACCGTGAGCCCGGGACCGAACGCCATCGCGAGGACCGTGTCGCCGGGGGCCGCCCGATCGAGCAGCGCGTCGAGCACGAAGAGCACCGTCGCGCTCGACATGTTCCCGAAGTCACGGAGCACATCTCGAGACGGTCCCACCTGCTCGTCACTGAGCTCGAAGCGTTGCTGGATGCGGTCGACGATGCTGCGCCCGCCGGGGTGCACCGCCCACCACTGCACATCGGAACGCGCGCCGGAGCGCACGGCGTCGGGCACGTCGTCGGTTGCAACCGCAGCCGTCGCAGTGGCAGTGGCAGTGGCAGTGGCAGTGGCCGTCTCGGCTGCGGGTTCCGGGGCCGACTGAACTACGGGCGGTCCGGCGCTGTCGTCGAGCAGGCCGCTCGCGTCATCGGGCACCGGCGCGGTGAGATCGAGCAGTGAATCGGATGTCGCGCCCGCCGTGACCGCGCTGAAGGGATGCTCGAGCAGCGGCGCGAGGGCAGCGTCGATGTGCTCGCCGATGATGTGGGGCACGTAGCTGCTCAAGACCATCTCGAAGCCCTCGTCGCCGATGGTCCAGCTCATGGCCTCTTCCCCGACCGGCGTGACGCGGGTCTCGAAGCGGTCGAGCGTGAGACTCACCTGGTCGCCGACGTCGTCGCGCGCCGTCACGAGCGCGGCGGCAGCTCCGTCAGCGAACAGCGACGCAGCGATGATCTGGTCGGGATCGTTCGACGACCTCACGTGCAGCGTGCAGAGCTCGACGCTCACGACCAGCACGACTGCTTGTGGATCGGCGTCGCACAACTGGGCGGCGAGCCGTAGGGCCGGCATCGAGGCGTAGCAGCCCATGAAGCCGAGGTTGTAGCGCTGCACGTCGGGGCGCAGTCCGAGATCCCTCGCGATCAGGAAATCGGGGCCGGGTGCGAAGAAGCCGGTGCACGACACCGTGATGATGTGTGTGACATCGCCGGGCAGGATGCCGCCGCATCCGTCGATCGCCGCTTTTGCCGTCGCGACGAACAGTTCCCCTGCGGCGCGTGTGTACAGCTCGTTGCGCTCTCGCGTGCCCGGCATGTGCAGCAACCGCTGGTCACGGTCGAAGAAGCGCGGGTCGTCCGCCTGCCGGTCGAGCGTGAGCTCGTCGATCACGGTGTGCCGCCGCTCGATGCCCGATTGGTCGAAGGACGTCGTGATGAGACGTTGCGCGAGCCGGTTCAAGCCGGGCTGCGCGAGGAACACGTCGCGCACCTGCTCCTGCACGAGCACGGTTTCGGGGACGGCGGTCTCGAGCGAGACGATTCGGGCGACCATGCCCCATGCTAGACACCACAGCACGGAGCCCGGTAGCCCTTGCGGGCGTTCGAATTCCGTGCTGCCGGCGCCGAGCGAGAGGCGCTAGGCCTCGCGCGGCGGAAAGACCCGCGGGTGCGCGTTCGCCATGTGCTCGACCACGCGGATCACCTGGTTGCTGTAGCCGAACTCGTTGTCGTACCAGACGTAGAGCACGAGGTTCTTGCCGTTGCTGATGGTCGCGAGACCGTCGACCACCCCGGCGCGGCGCGATCCGACGAAGTCGGTCGAGACGACCTCGGGCGATTCGATGTAGTCGATCTGCTGGCGCAGGTTCGAGTTGAGCGAGAGGCCGCGCAGGTACTGGTTGACCTCGTCCTTGGTGGTCTCGGTCTCGAGCGTGAGGTTGAGGATGGCCATCGACACGTCGGGGGTGGGCACGCGGATGGCGTTGCCGGTCAGCTTGCCAGCGAGCTCCGGCAGTGCCTTGGCGACGGCCTTGGCGGCACCGGTCTCGGTGATCACCATGTTGAGCGCGGCGGACCGTCCACGACGGTCGCCCTTGTGGAAGTTGTCAATCAGGTTCTGGTCGTTGGTGTACGAGTGCACCGTCTCGACGTGGCCGTGCACGACGCCGAACTTGTCGTTGAGGGCCTTGAGCACGGGCGTGATGGCGTTCGTGGTGCACGATGCGGCAGACACGATGGTGTCGGCATCCGTGATGCTCTCGTGGTTGATGCCGTGCACGATGTTCTTCATGTCGCCCTTGCCGGGCGCCGTGAGGAGCACTCGTGCGACGCCCTTCGCCCGCAGGTGCTGGCCGAGGCCGTCGAAGTCGCGCCAGCGGCCGGTGTTGTCGACGACGATCGCGTTGTCGATGCCGTATGCGGTGTAGTCGACAGTGGCCGGATCGTTCGAGTAGATCACCCGGATCAGGGTGCCGTTCGCGAGGATAGTGCTGTTCTCCTCGTCGACCGAGATCGTGCCGTCGAAGGGTCCGTGCACCGAGTCG
Organism: Ruicaihuangia caeni; assembly: GCF_040536845.1. Lineage (NCBI taxonomy): Bacteria > Bacillati > Actinomycetota > Actinomycetes > Micrococcales > Microbacteriaceae > Ruicaihuangia > Ruicaihuangia caeni. The sequence continues at coordinate 1,606,815 of NZ_CP159582.1, read as the reverse complement.
CGCCGCAGCAGGCTCGCTCGCTTGACGATGTCGTTGTCGCTGCCCTTGCGCACCACGATCGCCCGCAGGCGAAGGCCCGCGTTCGGGCTCTCGTGGTCGACGAGCAGCCGGGCGAGCAGTCGCCCGATGCGGCCGAAGCCGTAGAGCACGACGTCGGTGGGCTCGATGCTCGCCGATGCGCCGATCACCGGGGCGAGCTCTTCGCGCAGGAAGGCGTCAAGGTCTGGTCGGCCGGCCGCCTGGTGGCGCAGCACGAGCTTGGCGATGTCGATAGAAGCGGCGCCCACGTCCAGGCCGGCAAGCGCCTGCAGCAGAGCGAGCGTATCGGTCGTCGCCAACTCCTCGCCGGAGTGCTGACGCGCGTAGCGGTGAGCCTTGACGATGCCGAGTGCTGACTTGTGGACGAGCCGGCGCCCATGGATCGAAGTCACCACGCCATGGTTGCGATGGAGGGCACCGATCAGCGGAATCATCTGTTCGGCTGCGGCCTCGCGATCCATCCAGTTCTCGAGCGCGGTTTCTGGCGACTTGGGCATGCTTTCCTTCCGAACAGCGGGATCCCTTCCATCCTGTCAAGACGGATGCCGTCGCGCCGCCGTTGCGCCGGGGAAAGGTGACTGGAATCCCGGCACGACGAAACTTTTCCCAATCTTTTCTCGGCGCGTGTGGTTGGAGACCGCGCCAGGCGGAGGAGCGATTGCGACGCCAGCCCGGCTAGCACAGGCGGCGCACAGCACTACCGCCTTGCCTCGCGCAAGCAGCGGGTCAGGCCGGAAGCGCCGCGGTCTCCCGGTTCGCCAACGGCGCTACGGTCGCGGGTCGCAGGTCGAGGCGCCGCAGCAGTTGCGCGTTCAGCGCGACGACGATCGTCGAGGCCGACATGAGCAGTGCACCCACTTCCATCGGCAGCGTGAACCCGATCGGGGCGAGGACACCCGCCGCAAGCGGCACCGCCGCGACGTTGTATCCGGCTGCCCACCAGAGGTTCTGCCGCATCTTGCGGTACGAGGCGACTGACAGATCGCGCACAGACAGCACCGCCCGCGGATCGGATCCGGCCAGGATCACGCCAGCGGATGCGATCGCGACATCTGTTCCTGCGCCGATCGCCACGCCGACGTCGGCCTGCGCCAGGGCCGGCGCGTCGTTCACCCCGTCGCCGACCATCGCGACCACGTGCCCCTCGCGCTGCAACTCGGCCACCTTGTCGGCCTTGTGCTCGGGGCGCACGCCTGCGTAGACCCGGTCGATGCCGAGTTCGGCCGCCACGCGATGGGCTGCAGGCTCCGCATCGCCCGTGATCATGACCACCTGGATGCCGGCCTCGTGCAGCGCCGCGATGGCAGCACTCGATTCTTCGCGCACCGCATCGGCGAGCGCCAGGGCCCCGATCAGGCGCCCGTCGCGCGTGACATGCAGCACGGTCACGCCCTCGGTCGCCCAGTCCGAAGTGCCTGCGAGTGGGGCGAGCCTGGCCTGGCGCAGCAGGTGCGGCCCGCCGACCTCGATGACGCTGCCGTCTACGCGAGCCCGCACACCGACAGCGGCGGATGCCTCGAACTCGGTGGCGGTGCTGAGGCTGATTCCGCGTCGCTCCGCCTCGCGCACGATGGCCCGCGCCAGCGGGTGCTCGCTGTCATGCTCCGCAGCTGCGGCGAGCGCAAGCAATTGCGACTCGTCGGCTTCAGCGCCGGAGTCGACGAGCACCCGGGTGACTTCGGGCTCACCGAGGGTGAGCGTGCCGGTCTTGTCGAACAGCACCGCCGTGACCGACCGCATCGTCTCCAGTGCGCGCCGGTCTTTCACGAGCACGCCTGCGCGAGCGGCGCGTTCCGTCGCGATGGAGACGACGAGCGGGATCGCGAGGCCGAGCGCGTGCGGGCACGCGATGACGAGCACGGTGATGGTGCGCACGATCGCGTCGTCGGGCATGCCCAGCATCCACCACACGACCGCCGTGATCACCGCCGCGCTGAGCGCGAACCAGAACAGCAGTGCCGCGGCCCGGTCGGCGAGCGTCTGCGCTCGCGACGACGAGCTCTGCGCCTGGTCGACGAGCCGACGGATGCCGGCGAGCGCCGTATCGTCGCCGACCGCCATGACCTCGACCCTGATCGCCGTGTCGGTCGCGACGCTTCCAGCCACTACGCGGTCGCCCGGGGCGCGTGTGACAGGGGTCGACTCGCCCGTGATCATCGACTCGTCAATGTCTGCGGTTCCTGCGACGATGTCACCGTCCGCAGGAACTCGGCCACCTGGCCGCACGATGACGATGTCCCCCACACGCAACTCGTCCGGGCGCACTTGCTCGATCGCGTCGCCGACCACACGCTCCGCCTGGTCGGGCAGCAGCGCGGCGAGGCTGTCAAGCGCAGAAGCGGTTTGCGCCAGCGATCGCATCTCGAGCCAATGGCCGAGCAGCATGATCACGACCAGCAGCGCGAGCTCCCACCAGAAGTCGAGATGATGGTCGAGGAAGCCGAGGGTGGCGCCCGCGGATGCGAGGAACGCGACGCTGATCGCGAGCGAGATGAGGGTCATCATGCCGGGCTTGCGCGAACGCAGTTCGTCGACGGCGCCCGCAAGGAACGGTCGCCCGCCGATGCCGAAGATGACGGTGCCGAGCGCTGGGGAAACCCACGAGAGCCCGGGTATGGAAGGAATGCTGTAGCCAACGAGGTCGGCGAACATCTGGTTCAGCAGCACGACCGGCACAGCGAGAGCCAGCATGAACCAGAAGAGCCTCCGGTACATGATCGCGTGCGCTGCGCCATGGGCAGCGTGGCCCATCGCGCCGTGATCGCCGTGATCCCCGTGATCGCCGTGCCCAGCATGATCGCCATGCGCGGCATGATCGCCCTGCGGAGCATGATCGCCATGGTCCGGATGATCGACGGCACCGCCGTGATCGGCGTGATCGGCGCGATCCGCGTGATCGCCGCGTCCAGCATGATCGGCGTTATCACCACGCGCTACGGGACGAGCGTGCGTGTGGTGGGCACTGTGCCCGTCATCAGTGCGGTGGTCGTGCTCTCCGCTGGTGACTCGGCGATCGCGAGCCCTCTGCCCATGCTCGCTACCCGCCGGGCGGTGGCCCTGCTCATCGCGATCACGCCCGACGTGCTCATCGTGCCCGACGTTCTCATCGTGCCCCAGGTGCTCATTGTGCGACGCGTGCTCGTGCTCGCCGCCACCTTTCCCGTGCTCAGACATACGACGACCCTATACCCACCCGGGGTATAGGGTCGTCGTCGTTACGGAAGTGTTCAGGAAGACGTCGCTACGAAGCCTTCACTTTCGACTTGCTGGAAGTGGCACTGCCCTTGCGCCCGCCCGACTTGGCGCCTGCCGACTTCTTGCCGGAGGCGGCCTTCTCAGTCGAGGTTTCAGCGTCGGCGGCTGCCTGCGGCATCCGATCCTCCGCGCTCACCATCCAGGCCAGTTGCTCGAATCGTTCGATGATCGCGTGCAGGAGGTCGGCGGATGTCGGGTCTTCTTCCTCGACCGCGTCGTGCACATCGCGCATCGTGCCGACGACGCTCTCCAACCGGTCGGTGATCATCACGACCGCGTCGGTCGTCAGCACCTCTCCGGCAGGAAAGTCGTCGAAGCTTGCAGTGCCGGCCACCGTCGCCGCACTGCCATCGGGCACCGCCTGCAAGGCGCGCATGCGCTCGGCCACCTGGTCGGCGAATCGCCTGGCATCGACGGTCACCTCGTCGAGTTGCAGATGCAGCCCGCGGAAGTTCGGGCCCACGATGCTCCAGTGCGCCTGCTTCGCTTGCAGGCTCAAGGCGATGAGATCGACGAGCACCGCCTGCAGCGACGCGCTCAGGTCTCGCGAAGCCTTCACTTGGCCTCCTTCTCGTCGATGAGCGGCGGCTCGTCTTCGAGCATGTCGGCCAGTTCGGGGCAGCGCAGCTTCGCGAGCGCCCGCTGCTCGATCTGGCGCACACGTTCGCGGGAGATGCCCAGCACTCCGCCGAGCTGCTCCAGGGTCATCGGTTCGCGATTGTCGAGCCCGAAGTGCATGCGCAACACATCAGCGTCGCGCTGCGGAAGCGTCTTGAGCTTCTCCTGCAGCTTCTCGCGACGGATGCCGGCGTGCACGATGTCCACCACGGGCGCCGTGTCGTCATCCATGATGAGGTCGCCGAGTTCCGAGTCGGCCTCATCGCCGACGGGGATGTGGATCGAGACCGGCGTGCGGTCGGCCTCGATGTAGCGCTCGATGTTCTCAGCACTGAACCCGGTCTCATCGGCGAGCTCCTCGGCGGTGGGGGTGCGGCCGGTCTCGATCTCGAAGAGGGCAGCAGCTCGACGCACTGCGGTGATCTTCTCCTCGGTGTGAACCGGAACCCGGATAAGCCGAGCCGAGTCGTAGACGCAGCGGTTCACGGCGTGCTTGATCCACCACGTCGCGTAGGTGGAGAACTTGTACCCCTGTGCGAAGTCGAACTTCTTGACCGCGCGGTCGAGGCCGATGTTGCCCTCCTGAATGAGGTCGATGAGGGGCACGCCGGTGTTGGTGTAGCGCTTCGCGACGCTCACTACCAGACGCAGGTTCGACTGGATGAAGCGCTTGTGCGCCGCTTCGCCCTCATGGATCAACTGGCGAAGCTCTCGCTTCTCCTTCGGCGTGAGCGAGTCGCCCTTCGTCTCGAGGCGCTCACGTGCGAAGAGCCCGACCTCGATGATCTGGGCGAGCTCGGTCTCTTCCTGAGCTGTCAGCAGGGGGTAGGTGCCGATCTTGCTCAAGTAGTCGTGCACCACATCAACCGACGCATCGGCGGGCGTGGCGGACGGGCGCGAAGCCCGGGAAGGAACACGCGATGCGCTGGTCTGCTCGCTGGAGATGACCGTGGTGCGTTCGCGAAGGGCGGTGGTTCGTGACATTTCGTCTTCCCATCTGCTCGCGTGACCACCCCTTCGGGTTGACCGAAAGAGAGTGACCACTGGGTCTACCCCTATTGGAGGGGAGAACGCGCGTTCTGTCAAGCGAATTGTTGGCGAGGCAGTGTCAAGGAGGCCCCGATCAGGGCCATCCTTAGAGAGCCCCCGTTCTACCCGGCCCCCGACGTCCCGGGCTCGCACAAGAGGTAACACTTGTCTGACCAGCAGAAATTTCGCCCGAAGCCAGGTGCTCGCGACCGCATCCTCGATGCCGCCTACGAGCTCTTCTCACGCAGAGGAGTTCGCGAAGTCAGTGTCGATGAGATCATCCGCCGATCAGGCGTAGCGATCGCAACCTTCTACCGTCACTTCTCGTCGAAGAATGAATTGGTCGAAGCGTTTCTCACTCGGCGAGAGCAACTGTGGACCTCCGAGTCGATCATCGAGAGCGCCAAGCAGCTGGGCAGCACTCCGCGCGAGCGTCTGCTCGCGATCTTCGACGTGTTCGCCGACTGGTTCGAACGCGACGACTTCGAGGGCGACTCGTTCGTGAACGTGCTCATCGAGATGGGGCCGCAGCATCCGCTCGGCCAGACCGCGATCACCCACCTCAGCCACGTGCGCGCCGGGGTCGAGCAGATGGCCAGAGAGGCCGGACTCAAGGATGCCGCAGACTTCGCCAGCTCGTTCCAGTTGCTGATGAAGGGGGCGATCATCACCTCGACCATGGGCGACATCGAAGCCGCCTACCGCGCGAAGCGTTTCGCCGCTTGGCTCATCGAGCAGCACACCCCCGACCCGGCGGAGTCATCGGGTTCGGAATGATCGACCGGGCGTAGCAGCCCGCCGCTCTCTGCCCACTGCTCATGGAGCGCCGCGTCGCCGCGGCTACTCGGGCTGGCGAGGGTCGCCGAGCATTGCCCGCAACGCCGATTCCACCGTCATACCGGGCGAGAGCTGAATCGTCTCGCCCTGCATGAATCGGTCGACGACGCGCGGGTCGACGTAGCTCGATCGCGCGACGGCGGGGGTGTTCCCGAGTGCTTCGGCGCACGCTCGCATGGCTTCGCTCACCGCCTTGGTGCGTTCACGCACGGTGCTGCCGGCGGAAGAGCGCGCGAGCGATTCGGCAGCGATCGCCGTGCCGCGCAGTGTTCTGAAGTCCTTCGCCGTGAACTCGCCGCCGGTGCGCTCTTTGATGTACGCGTTGATGTCGGCTGGCGTGATCGGGTGCAGGGTGCTCGCATCGGCTGGAGCGCCCTCATCCACCGACGGCCTCGGCCACACGAGCAGCGGTGCGTTCGCGGGCCGACCCTCGAGCAACTCGCCAACGACGTGCGCCAGATCGGCATCCCGGATGCTGGTGTTCCACGGCTGCCGGCTCTTTCCAGGGAACCGCAGCTCCACGACGTCGCCGTCGACTCGTGCGTGCTCGCACCGCAGCGTCGCGAGACCGCGGCTGCCGTGCGCGAGGGCATACCGCGCATGGCCCACGCGCAGTGAGCCGAGATCGATGATGCGGAAGGCGGCTGCCAGCGTGCGCTCTCGGCTCGGTTCGGGGTCGCGCAGCGCCCTGGTCACGAACGCTCGGGCCGTCGGCAGCGACGCCGCGAGCGCGAGCGCGCGCTCGAACTTGAGCCTGTCCTTCTGCTCGCGCCACACCGGGTGGTAGAGATACTGCCGTCTCCCGGCGTCGTCGACGCCCGTCGCCTGAATATGCCCGTTCTCGTGCTCGCAGATCCAGACATCCGTCCACGCCGGAGGAATCACCAGGGCGTCGAAACGCTGCCGGAGCACCGGATCGCGGACAGTCTGGCCATCCGCGTCGCGGTAGCTGAAACCCGCTCCGGCTCGAACCCTGGCGTAGCCCTTTCGACCGGGGACGCTGCGGCGGAGGCGGGGCATAGGTGCACGATAACCCTGCTCGAGTCGACCGGGGCAGGGGTGCAAGAACATGAACGCGACGCCTGGACCGACTCTTGCCGCTCCCCTGGTCGGGGGGTACCGTCTGGCGCAGAAAGGTCGTCCGGCAGACACTTGCCGGGCGAGAAAGGGAAGGGAGGCACCGACGATGAGCGGAGCCGACAAGTTCGAGAACAAGGCCGAAGAGCTCAAGGGCAAGGGCAAGGAAGCGGTCGGTGACATGACCGACGACGAGAAGCTCCAGGCCGAGGGCAAGCTCGACCAGACGAAGGCGAACCTGAAGCAGGCCGGCGAGAACGTCAAGGACGCTTTCAAGGACTGAGCCGGTTCACCGGATACCCGCCCGCAACGCCAGTTCGAACAACGAACGACTACGGAAGGAACATCATGAATCTGCTCTTCGTCATCATCGCCATTGTCGCCATCGTGCTGCTGATCACCGGTGGTTTCGTGCAGTCGCTCAACTTCTTGCTCTGGGTCGGGCTCATACTGCTCGTCCTGGCGATCATCGCCTTCCTCATTCGAGCGTTCACCGGGCGCCGCCCGTAACCAGGGTCGCTGGATAGCGCTAGCGCCTCCACGATCAGCGAAGCCCCCCACCCGGGTCTGTGGGGGGCTTCGCGCTGTTCAGACTCAGCGCGAGACGTCGATAGTGCTGGCGCGGCGCTCGGTTGTCTCGATCACCATCCCGCGCAAAGCCAGTTCATCGAAGAACTCCTGGACGGGCACGCTGCTCTCGGGCAGCCATACTCCTGGGTTCGCGATCGCCCCATTGCCGATCATCTCCGCCACGATCGACGGAGGCACGACGGTCTTGAGCATGCCGGCGGGCACGTTCCAACCCTCGTGTGACCCCGTGCACATGTACAACTCGACCTCAACCTTTTCGCCGTGTCGTGCTCCGCGAACGATCACTCGGGTCGCGCTGTACTGCTCTTCCTTCTCAGCCGGTCGAGGGATCCACTTCGTCGCCTCGACCAGCACCTCCGCTGGAGCGACCTCGACACCCCCCACTTCGATCTTCGTCTGCTTCGTCATTCCGATTGAGGCGAGAAAATCCATCTGTCGATGGAAGGCTGCCGGCATAGCGATGCGGAACGACGCGTTCTCCAGGCCTTGTTGCCGGAACGAGCGGTACAGGCTCTCGGGCTCTGGATGAGTCGTGTAGATAGGAAATACCCGACCGATCGGCATCGGAAACTCAACCCACTCGCCTGTGCGTGGCGGTATGAGCACCCGCTCGCAGCCCTCGATCGCGACCGCGCTCGATTCGTACTCGTCGATGATGGCCGCGAGGTTGAACGGCCAGTGGAACGGACTGCTTCGCTCAGTGAGGTCGTTCATGGCCACAGTCATCTCGATGTCGCGCACGATATCGAGCCGTTCCGCGCCGGCGCGCGCCATGACGTTGGTCATGCCCGGCGCACTACCGGCGCCGAGCACGGCGATCAGCCCTGCTTCCGCGAACTCTTCATGCCGGGCGAGTTGGACCTCGGTGTCTGCGTACGCACCCCCGAGGTCGACGTAATGGCAACGCAGACCGAGTGCGATGTCCATCGCATAACGACCGAGAGGCGACGGGCCTGCCATGATCAGGACGTGGGTGCCCGCGAGCGCCTCGACCGACGCTGCAAGGTCGCGCAGATCGATCGCCACCGCTGACATACGCGGGTCGCCCCCGAGGTCATCAATCCGTTGCTCGAGAGGGCCCACCGCGACGTCGGCGAGGAGAATCTCGGTCGCCGAACTGAAGTCGAGAAGATCGTGTAGCAAGCCGCGCGCTTGAATGCCGCCGGCCCCGATGAGGGTGTACTTCATCGCTAGTGTCTCTTTTCTTTGTCTCTGGTGGTCGCGTTCTCAGGAGACGAGATTCCGGGGCACGCCGGCGAAGAACGCTTCGATGTTCTCGACGGCGATCTCGAGTACCCGCCGAGTCGCGCCCTTGGTGAGCGACCCGATATGCGGTGTGACGAGCACGTTCGCGTGCTGAAGCAGAGGATCATCAGCCGCAAGAGGTTCCTCATGGAACACATCAAGCGCTGCCGAGGCAATGCGCCCAGAATCGAGGGCATCGAGCAACGCGGCGCGGTCGATGAGTTCGGCGCGCGCGGTGTTCACCAAGGCGCTGCTCGGACGCATGCGTCCGAGCAGGTCGCTCCCGATCATGCCGCGCGTCTGCTCATTGAGACCGAGATGCAACGAGACCACGTCGCTCGTGGCCATCAACTCTTCAAGCGGTACAGCTATCGCGCCGCGGGGCGCATTCGGGGCACCGGGCCGATCTCGGTTCCAGCACTGCACGCGCATGCCGAGCGCGAGCAGGAGTTCAACGAAGCGACGCCCTATGCCGCCGAGCCCGACGACGCCCACAGTGACATCAGCCAGGTCGCGCGACGTTGTTGCGGTCTCCCACTGGCCCTCGCGCACTGCCCGGTCGGTGTGAAGCTGTTTGATCGTCGCGAGGGTCAGCGCGAGCGCGTGCTCTGCGACTGTCTGGTCGGCGTACCCCGGTGTGTTGGTAACCGCGATGCCTCGCTCGCCGGCGACTCCCAGATCGACGAAGTTGGCGGCGCCCGTGCCGGTGAAGGACACGATCTTCAGCTTCGGCGCCGAACGAAGCACTTCGAGCGGAAGATGCCAGCCGAGGAGGATGCCGTCGGCATCCTTGATGCGGTCGGCGAACTCCTCATTCGAGGTGGGCGCCTGAGCGTGGAGTTCGAAGCTACCGAGGCTCTCCAGGCGCTGGCCGAGTTCACCGGCGAGCAACTCGGCTGCCAGCGGGTCTCCGTCGGCAAAGACGATGCGCTGGGCGCCCACCGGGCCGCCATCGCGGCGGCCCGGTGTCGCAGTGTCGGCGAGGGTCACGCCCTGATCCAGTCCTTGCCCATTTCCCACAGCCGTGAGCTCTCGGCGCGCACGGTCTGCAAGTACCACTTGCCGTCGATCTTCGAGAGGGTGTCGTAGTAGCGAGCGAACGCGAGTTCGCTGAGTTCGTTGCCGTTCTCGTCCTTGACTACCTCGTAGATGTGCGCGTACCACTCGGCGGTGGCTTCGGTGCCCGACTCCGAGATCTCGATCCACGGGCGGATCAAGTAGTGAGCACACCACAGATAGTCGCCTCGGATCTCTTCGATGAACTTCTTGATGTTCTCACGGCCGGTGTACTTCCCGTGGCCGGGGCCCTCCCAAGAGCCGTCTTCGGCGAAGAGCTCGGAGAACGCGACCGGATCATGGTCGTTGTCGCACGCCTCCACGTACTTCGCCTTGAGGTTGTTGATCTCGTGGATGTCTTCGAGCCGTGTGATCCGCTCTTCGAGGGACAGTTCGCGCGTGATCGTCTCGGTCGCCGTCATGGTGTCTTCCTTTACTTTGTGAGGTGTTGCGGGGCTGGTCGGTCGTACTTGCCGTCTCACGTGAGCGACGGCAAGAGGGTGGAGAGCGCGGGCACCGCGACCACGATGGCCAGCGCGACGATGAGGCAGAGGTAGAAGGGTCCGAGCTCCCGTACGAGCGCGCCGAGCCGAGATCCCGTGATCGACATGACCGTGAAGAGAATCGTTCCCACCGGCGGGGTGATGCCGCCGATTGCGAGGTTGAGCGCCACGATGATTCCGAAGTGCACAGGGTCCACGCCGATCTCAACGGCGAGCGGGGCGAGTATTGGAGTCGCGAGAATGATCAGTGACGCCGGTTCGATGAGCATGCCGAGCACGAGCAGCATCACGTTGATGATGATCAGCAGCATCCACTTGTCTTCAGTGATCGACAGCATGGCCTCGGCGATGACCTGCGGCACGCGCTCGGCACGGATGACATAGCCGAACGCGCTCGCAGCACCGATGATGAGCAGCACCATGCCGGTCGTCTTCGTGGCTTCACTGAGCAGGGGGCCCAAGTCTCGCACTTTCACGGTGCGATAGATGAGCATGCCGATGACGAGCGTGTACACCACTGCGACGGCCGACAGTTCCGTGGGCGTGAACACACCGATTCGAAGCCCGACCAAAAGCAGCACCGGCATCATGAGCGCCCAGAACGCACGACCGGTGCTCTTGAACACCGCCGACGCGGTTGGAGGCCGCAGCGCCGTTGGTTGATAGCCGCGACGCTTGGCGACGAAGAACACCGTCAGCGACATGCTGATCGCCATCACCGCGGCAGGCAGCAAGCCGCCCATGAAGAGGTCGCCGATAGAGACATTCGCCTGCAGGCCGTAGAGAATCAGCACGATGGAGGGCGGAATGAGCACCGCCAGGAGGCTGGATGCTGCGCTCACGGCGCCCGAGAAATCACGACCGTATCCGTGCTTGACCATCTGCGGAACGAGGACTCGCGAATCCATCGCGGCATCGGCATTCGCGGAGCCGGACATGCCGCCCATGACCACGCTGTTCAACACGTTCACCTGAGCGAGTCCGCCGCGCGTGTGCCCGACCAGCGTATTCGCGAAGCCGACGATGCGCTCAGCTATGCCGCTATGCGACATGATCACCCCGGCGAGGATGAACAGAGGGACCGCCAACAGGGGGAACGATTCGAGCCCGCCGGAGAACTGCTGGATGGCGATGAATGGCTTCACCCCAGGAGCGAGCAGCAGATAGCACAGGGATGTCGCGAGGATCGCGAATGCGACGGGCACGCCGAGCAGCAGCAGAAGCAGCAGCACACCGAAGAGCAAGGCAGTGATCATCGGGAGACCTCCTCCACTCGAGTGGGCACAGGTCGTGTCTTGAACTCGTCCTCGTCAATCACCTGGCGCTGGGCGGGCGCGACGTAGCCGCCCCGTAGGATCCCGCGCACGGCAAGTGAGATGTCGCGCAGGTAGTAGACGAGCATGAGCGCTGCACCAATCGGGATCGCGATGGTGGTGAAGCCGCGAGAGAGACCGAGCATGGCAACGACTCGGCCGCTTGTCTGCTGAAAGAGCTGGAACCCGAACCAAAGGAGAAACGCAACGACCGCGATCACAATCAGCAGACGCACGACGTCGAGCCAAGCGCGGACGGTTCCACTGAAACGCCCGATGAGGGCGTCCACGACAATGTGTCCACGAAGTCGCGCGACTGCGGCTGCGCCGAGCATCACCTGCCAGACCAGCAGCATGGCGACGATCTCGCCTACACCGCGGATCGGGTGGTTCAGGACGTATCGCATGAAGACATCAGCCGCGATCAGCAACGCGGTAGCCAAGAGCAGGAGCGATGGCAGCACGTCTTCTATGAGCGCGACAGACCGGCGCATCCATGGCCTGAGATGATGGGTCATAGTTCCTCGCAACGCTGCGGGTACGAATCTTTGGGGGCCGCGGGCCGGTCGACCATGACCGGCCCGCGACGCGGTCTACTTGCCGTCTCGGATGGCGAGCAGCTCGTCGACCACCGCCGAGTCCCAATCCGGGAACGCGTCGTAGAAGGCCTTCGATGCCTTCCGGTATGCGGCGACGTCGCCCTGGTGGAAGGTCACGCCGGCGGCTTCCATCTCGGTGCGCGCCTCAGCAGCGAGGTCGGTGGCGAGATCCGTCGCCTCCTTGCCACCCTTGAGGAACTCATCGAGCAGCACCTCCTGGTACTCGACGGGCAGGCTCTGGAACAGGTCCTCCGGCATGGCGAAGCCCATGAAGAGATTGAAGTGTCCGGTAAGGGTCACATGCTTCTGCAGTTCGAATAGCCCATAGTCGCGGATGCTGGGGGTGTCGAGTTCGGCGGCATCGACCACGCCTTGTTGCATGGCCGTGTACAGTTCGGACGCGTTCACGGTCACCGGTGTGGCTGCGAGCGCCGTGCCGAACAGCGCCTCCCAGGTGGGCAGCGGCGGGATCCGGATCTTGGTGCCCTCAAGAGCGTCGGGCGTCGTGTACGGCTTGGGGCCCACGATGTTCCTCGGACCGGCGAGCCAGTTGAGCGCGAGGATCCGCAGGTTCGCGCTCTCGGCAAGCTCGTCAGTCCAACCCGTGAAGAGGTCGCTTGAGACGACGCGCTCGACTTCGTCGTAGTCGGAGACCAGGAACGGCGCGCCCAACATGCCGAATTCGTCGACTCCGTAGGTGGAAGCCGTGGCCGCGTCGAGATAGCTGATGACCGCCTGGCCAAGGGACGCCTGCTCAGTCGTCTCGGTGGTATTTCCGAGTTGGCTGGCTGGGAACACTTCGAGAATGATGTTGCCGTCCGTGCGCTCCTTCACGCGCTCGGCGACCTCCAGCACGATCTGGTTCGCGGGGTTCGCGTCGAGCATGGTGTGCGCGACGCTGATGGTGATCGGTTCGAATTCCTCTTCGGCCGGGGCTTCGGGCGTGCCCTGCGCACAGCCGGCGACGAGCAACGCCGACACGGCGACTGCGCCGAGTGCTGCTGCTCGCGTTGGGCGAGTCTTCATGGCATTCATGGGATTCGCTGCTCCTTCTCTCTTGGTGGCCCTCGACTTCGCTGTCGAGGGAGCTGGTGCCGTCGAACCGGTCAGGAGCGCCGTCAGCGGGACGACGGCTCCCGCTTACGGATGACGTTGAACGTGAAACTGTCGGCTCGGTGGTAGTCGAGCGCTAGGAGAATGGGCCGCCCGCTACGCGCGATCACCTTCTGACGCATGACTAGCCATGGCTCGTTCTGCTTGACCCGGAGGGCGCGCGCGGCGTTGGCAGGAAAAGCGTCTGCCTTGATCGCCGCATAAGAGAAGTCGGGAGCGTGGCCGAGCGACTCCATGATGTCGAAGAGAGAGCCGCTCCAGTCGATCTCGTCGAGACTCCCTGGGATAAGGTCTCGCGCGAAGGTGTCTGTCGAGTAGACCAGCAGGGTGTCGTCGCGATACCGCGCGCGCTCCAAGCGCACCACGGCCGCGTCGAGCCCGAGATCGAGATCCGTCGATTCCTGCACTGACGCGGTTGAGACGGTCACGCTCAGCACCCGATTCTCGGGCCGATAACCACGCGTCGCCATGAGGTCCGTCACGCCCTCGAGCGTGGTGAGTGGCCGGTCGATCGGGTTCTGTGCGGTGACGAAGCGACCCTTACCCTGCCGGGAGCGAACCCAACCCTCCTGCTCGAGCAGCCGTAGCGCTTCGCGAACCGTGGGACGGCTCACCCCGAACAGTTCGGTGAACTCGCGCTCGGTTGGTAGTGCATCGCCCGGCCCAAGCTCCATCTGTCGGATCTGGTCGATGATCTTGTCGCGAAGAACGGCCGCGAGCGGTCGCCTGTCCGCCGTATCGATGTTGTCTGTCATGTGGCCACCTTAGAAGCGCTGGCCGTTGAGCCGGTTCGCCACGAAGCGAGTTCTTCTGCGGTGGCGTACGACGGCATGCAGAACTCACGCGTCACTGACCATGCAGAGGCGCGAATGCCCGCAGTCGCGGCATCCAGCAGACAACCGCCGGCGTCGAGGGCCGCGGCGAGCGCTCCGTTGAATGCGTCGCCCGCCCCTGAGGTGTCGCAGGGGTGCACGTCGATACCAGGAAGCACAGTCGTGGTTCCGCGATCGAACACCTCGGCACCGTCCGCGCCGCGAGTCACGATCACGACGTCAACGCCGGTGGCGTCTGCCACCGCCGAGGCTGATGCCTGCCTGGAACCGACGAGCAGATCCGCCTCGTGGGAATTGGGGGTGATGATGTCGCACTTCTCAAGGCTCAGCCCGATGAAGGCATCGGCCGGACTCGGATCGAGGATGACGGTCGGTGCGATGCGCGCACCGACGAGTTCCAGAGCCAGTTCTGCTGTGACCTCCCCTTGCAGAAGTGCGATGTCAGGCTGCAGATCCTTGAGGGCGGCCTCAACCGATCCACGATCGATTCGAGCTCCCGCACCTGCGAAGGTCCCGATCATCTGCGTTCCGTCGGGCGCCAGGTAAATGCTGCTCATGCCGGTGGCGGCTCCATCGACGACACTCGCCCGAGACGTGTCGACGCCATACGCGCTCATCGCTGCGAGCCCCTGCCGCCCGGGCAGGTCGGCGCCGACAGCGCCCACGAAAAACGTCGGGGCGCCAGCCAGCGCGCTCGCGACCGCCTGATTCGCGGCCTTTCCGCCGTGCGATTGCACATAGCGGCGCACTTCGACACTCTCGCCCGGCATGGGGAGGCGGTCGACGAAGAGATAGTGGTCGGGCACATACAACCCGATGGCGACGACGGTCATTTGGTTCGCTCAGTCCTTCTCGATCACTCGAGTCCGGTAACGATGGGAAGCGCTGAAGCGCGATCGACCGTGATATCGACATTCGGGTGCCGGTGTGCGAGCGTCACCGGCAAGTCGACGTCGGGCTCTGTAGTGAGCGCCATCACTCGCACGATGTACTGCTTCCAGGCGCCCCCGTCGGTGAGGAGCCTGAGCCTGCGAGCGGAGAGGATGTCGGCCATCCCCACCGTCAGGGCCATCGGAGGGATCCCTTGAGTGAATCCACCGCTCGTTCGGTGCGAGTGGGCAACGATGGTGTCTTGCAGCAACGGCACGACGCGCGTCTTCGAGGCAGCCAGCTCGTCGACCGTGTACTTGTGCCAGCGCGTGGAGGGCGGCTCATTGAACGCCACGTGTCCGCGGTAGCCAAAACCGGCGTACGTCGTGTCAAGCCCCCCGACTTCCGCAATGGTGCGGCTGAAACCGTCAATGTCGGCGATCGTCGGATAGACGATCTGCTCGGCGGGTGGCAGCAACTCGGGGTCGAGCAGGTCGTAGATGTGCCGCTGACAGTACCCGCGGAAGCTGAACGGGTGGGTCGGCGGCACCTCGCGGCCCTGCCAATCCAGCCACTCATCCATGTGGAACGCCCAGACGTTCTTCCAGCTGATCCGTTCGCGGTTGCAGATCTCGGCCAGCAAGGGGTACTGGTCCTTGGGGCCAACCGGCAGCAGCCAGCGCGTCGGCAGTCCTTCGGCATTCCTTAGCTTGAGCTCGTCGGCCATCTCGCGGGCGAGCCAGCGGTACAGCGATGCTCGGTCATCGAGAATGAGCATCGGGTGGCGCGATTCGCTCGCGAGATCCTCGGGGCTCATGGTGAGATCCCGTTGGGAGAGATCGGTGGCGTATGCGGCGTAGCTGCGCTGCAGCGTGGGCGATGGCGTCTGGTCAAGCATGCGTCGTTGCATTCCTCTCAGGGCGGGATCCCGACCCGTACCGACCGGCACCCCGTTGATATGACGAATGTATGACCGCCAAGTGAAACTTGTCAAGCAAGTCAGTGAAATTGGTATCCCAATGCCTGGGAGTGGGCCGACATGGACGTGTGCCTGACCGAAGGGTGCTCGATCGATCTGCGCTCCCATAAGAAGAAGCCCCCGGGGTCTCCGGGGGCTTCTGACGGGAACAGGGTGAGCGCCGCCGCTCGCGGCTCACCAGTTCGGAAGGCGGGTCAGCTGTACAGCATCCCGCCGTCGACCAGGATGGTCTGCCCGGTGACGTAGTCGGAGTCGGGGCCGGCGAGGAACGACACGACCTTCGCAACGTCCTCAGGCGTCTCGATGCGGCCCAGCGCGATGCCATCCACGGCTTCCTTCAGGTTCTGGCCGATGGGCTTGCCGTTGAGCTTCGCGAGCTCCGCGTCGATGAGATCCCACATGCCGGTGCCGACGATGCCCGGGGCGTAGGCGTTGACGTTGATGCCCTTGGCAGCGAGCTCCTGCGCCGCCGCCTGAGTGAAACCGCGCACCGCAAACTTCGACGCCGAGTACGCGCTGAGGATCGGGTAGCCCTGCACCGCTGCGATCGATGCGGCCGACACGATCTTGCCGCCGTGGCCGAGCTCTTCGAACTTGCGAGCCGCGGCCTGGATGCCCCAGAGCACGCCGTTGATGTTGATCTGCCAGATCTTGTCGAGCTCTTCAGGCGTGATGTCGAGCACGGGCTTGATCTGGGCGATGCCGGCGTTGTTCACGATCACGTCGAAGCCGCCGAGCTTCTCGGCCGCGGTGTCAACCGCAGCATCCACCTGGTCCTTCTGCGAGACATCCGCGGCGACGAACACGCTCTTGCGCCCGAGCTTCTCGATCTCGCCGACGACGCCCTCGCCCTTCTCGCGCTGGGGCTCGATGTCAGCGATCGCCACGTCGAAGCCGTCTTGGGCCAGCCGCAATGCGATCGCGCGGCCAATGCCCTGACCGGCGCCTGTTACGAGTGCAACCTTGTCTTGAACTGCCACTGTCGTTCTCCCGTTCTGGAATATTCGAGTGACGGCCGTCGCGGTCGGTGACTCACGACGCTGGTGCTTCGAGCGTGTTGGGCTTCGAGATGCACGGACCGGAGTGGTGTCCGATCCCCATCACAGACCACAACGGGTCAACCGGGAGAAATATTCCTTTGCATGGATTTTGAATCGGATGCCGCGGCTCCGCTCGCTGCCCGACGAAAAACCAGCAACGCCGGCGGGCGCGTCAGCGGGGTTCAGTCGCGCAGTTCCGCGAAGCCGGCGAGCCCGCCCGAACGATTCCTCGCCACGAACGCCGCGATCGCGACCGCCACGATGGTGAGCACATACGGCAGCGCAAGCACGAACTGGATCGGGATCGCCCAGCCTTGCAGTTGTGCGGCAATGCCGATGGCGGTCGAGATGCCGAAGAACACGCAGGCGCCCGCGACACCCCAGACGGCGGCGGCCCCGAAGATCACAGCGGTGAACGCCACGAAGCCTCGGCCGGCGGTCATGTCCTGCGAGAAGGAGTTCAGCCCACCGAGAGCGAGTTCGGCGCCTCCGACCGCGATCAGCGCACCGCTCACCACGAGCGCGATCAAACGCGTGAGGGAGGGCGAGTATCCCGCGCTGCGCGCGGCGAATGGGAAGTCACCGACCGCCGTCACGCGGAGCCCGAACGAGGAGCGGCGCAGCAGCACCCACATCGCGAGCGTGACGATCGGCAGCAGCAGCGTCGTGATCGGCAGCCCGGAGATCATTGCGAGCGGTGATGAGGAATCGGCGGATGGCACCAGGATCGGCAGCCCGGCCGGCGCGCGGATGGCGCCCTGGGTCTCGAAGATCGCGATCTGCAAGAACGACGCGAGCGCGAGCCCGAGCGTGGTGAGCCCGAGACCCACGATGATCATGTTGCCCTTGAACACCGCGATGGCGAGCCAGAACACCACCGAGAGCGCGACCGAGGCGAGCACCGCCGCGAGCAGGCCGAGCCATACATTGCCCGTGCCGATGGTGACGGCCACGGACACGAAGGCGCCGACAGCCATGAGCCCCTCGAGCCCGAGGTGGAAGACGCCCACCCGGTAGGCGATGAGCCCGCCGAGGGCGACCCAGAGCAGAGGGCCCGCGTCGCGGAGCACCGTCGCGATGAAGTCAAACACTGCTGCTCCCCTCGCTCGACGCGGTGGTGGTCGCGGCCGGGGTCGGCTGACGCTCCGCCTGCTGTGCGCGCTCGCGTCGACGCTTGAACTGCCACCGCAACTGCAGCGTGATCATCACCGCGATGACGCCCTGGATGAGGTCGAGACCGGCGCGCGGCAGGTCGGACACCACGGGCAGGTACTGCAGTGCCGCCTGGAGACCACCGAAGAACACGGCGGCGATAAGCACGCCGGGCACCGAGAGCAGCCCGACAAGCGCCACCAGCACTGCGGTGAAGCCGAGGTCGGGCGAGAAGTTGCTCACCAGGCGTCCAGCCGGGCCGAGCACGTGCATCGCCCCCGCCAGGCCTGCAGTGGCACCGGCGAAGGCGAAACTTGAGAGCACCATGCGGTTGGGGTTACCGCCCTGCCAGCGCACCATGACGGGGTTGCGCCCGGCGAGCTTCGAGGTGAGACCGCCCTTGGTGCGCGCCATCCAGATCCACACGGCGGCGGCGAGCAGCAGCGTGATGGCGATCAGCGTCGGGGATGCACCGAAGGCATCCGACAGTCGCAGGTCTTCTGCGACGCGCTCGCTCGAGGCGACCTGGCCCGATCCCTTGACGTCCTTCAAGGGGCCTGAGGCCACGTAGTCGAGCACCAGCACGCCGATGAAGTTGAGCATGAGCGTGGTGAGCACCTCGTCGGCACCGGTGTACACCTTGAGCACCGCCGCGATGAGCGACCACAGCGCGCCTGCCACCACTGCGGCGACGACGGCGACGACCGTCACGAGCCACGCCGGCCCTGGCAGGTGCAGCGCGATGGCAGTCGACGCGATCGCGCCCATGTAGAGCTGGCCCTGCGCACCGACGTTGAAGAAGCCCGCGCGGAAGCACACTGCGACGCCGAGACCGATCACCGCGAGCGGCAGGGCCCATCGCACCGTGTTGATGAACGCACCCGGACCGGCGATGGCCCCGTCGACCAGTCCGACGCCGATCGCGCCGATGTCGTAGCCCGCGGCTTGGAAGATGACCGCCGCGAGCAGGAAGGCGAGCACGACGAACCCTGCCGCCTGCAGCACCGGCTTCAGATCACGCATCCTGGGCTCCCAGTGTTTCGGTTCCCGACGGTGCGGCGACCGAATCGGTCCCGCCGTCGCCGCCCAACATGGCCCGACCGATCTCGTGCAGGTCGGCGCTCGGCGGCAACTCGGCCACGTGGCGGCCGCCGCGAAGAACGACGATGCGGTCGGCGAGTCCCTTGAGCTCTTCGAGGTCGGTCGAGATGAGCAGTACGCCGTTGCCGCGGTCGGCCAACTCAGCGAGGCTGCGCTGCACGAAGGCGATGGCGCCGACATCAAGGCCTCGCGTGGGCTGCGCCGCGATGATCAGGCGCGCCTCATCGTCCAACTCGCGAGCGAGAATGAGGCGTTGCACATTGCCGCCAGACAGCTCACCCGCGTTCTGGTCGAGCCCTCGATACGAGACGCCCCAGGCGTCGAGCCGTCGGCGAGCGGCAGCGCGAAGCTTCTGCA
This sequence comes from Ruicaihuangia caeni, assembly GCF_040536845.1. NCBI lineage: Bacteria > Bacillati > Actinomycetota > Actinomycetes > Micrococcales > Microbacteriaceae > Ruicaihuangia > Ruicaihuangia caeni. Next base: position 1,587,208 of record NZ_CP159582.1, on the reverse strand, counting down.
CGGCGAGCAACCGTCGCGGCGAACGGAGCACTTCACCGAGCGCGTGGTTCTCCCACACCGCGCTGGTCGAGCTCACACCCTCGACGTTCCGTTCGAAGGGGATCACCCGCAGGCCGTGACGGCGTCGCTCGACGACGCCGAGCTTCGACACTTCCACGCCGTCGAGTTCGATCGAACCGGTGGCATCACGGATGCCGACGAGGGCCTCGACCAGTGAAAGCTGACCGTTCCCCTCGACGCCCGCCACACCGACGATCTCGCCGGGGTCGACCACGAGGTCGACCTCGTGCAGGCGGGCATCGCTCGGCGACGCTGCGGTGCTCAGGCCACGCACGTCCAGGATGGGGGTGCGCACGCCTTCGCCACTGGCCGAGCGTGCCTCTTCCGCTGGCGCAGCATCACCGCGGCGTGCCGCATCGCCGGCGGCGACGGCCGCGGCATCCGCCTCGAGGTCGGAGTCGACGTCACCCGGTGCAGAGCCGGCCGGGCCGGTGTCGCCGATGATGTGGCGGGTCACCTCGTCGGCGGTCACCTCGGCGATCGATGTCTTGGGCAGGGTGACGATGCCGCGGTTCAGCACGGTCACGGTGTCTGCGACGGCGAAGACCTCGCTGAGCTTGTGCAGCACGACGATGACGGTGAGACCCTCGGCGACCAGGTCCCGGATGCGACCGAGCAGCGCGTCGACGGCCTGTGCCGGCATCGACGCCGTGGGTTCGTCGAAGATGATGACGCGTGCCTCACCGCTGAGCGCTCGGACGATCTCGACCGACTGCCGCTCGGGCACCGAGAGGTCACGGATGCGGCGGCTCACGTCGAGGTCGAACCCGAGCGCGTCGACGCGTCGCTGCCACTCGCGCACGAGACCTCGACGACTGAAGAACGACCGCCGCTCCGAAGAGAAGAATTCGAGCGTCTCGGCGATCGTCATCGAGGGCGGCGACGAGAAGTGCTGGTGCACCATGTCGACGCCCTGACGGCGCGCCTCGGTGACGCTTCCAGCGCGAAGGGGCGCGCCGCCGAGCAGCACGCGCCCCTCGCTCGGCGTGTAGATGCCCGTGACGACGCGCGAGAACGTCGTCTTGCCCGCTCCGTTCTGGCCGACGACGGCGTGCACAAGCCCCGGCTCGAAGCGCACGTCGACGTTCTCAAGCGCAGTGAACGCGCCGAACCGCATGCTCACCCCCTGGAGGGTGAGCACGCGGTCGACGTTCACGCTGTGTGCGGACACGGGCTCTGCCGGCGCAGAATCAGCGGTCACAGACATCGGGCATCGGGCAATCGGTGATTGCGCGTCAGATGCTGCTCGGGTCGAAGATGACCACGACCTCGCCCGCGATGATCTGCTGCTGCAGGGCCTCGGCCTCGGCCTGCACCGAGGGCACATCCGCGACGCGCGGGCTGCTGCCCGCGAGGAAGCTGTCGGCGAACTGCAGTCCGACCACTCCGGCGTCGAGGCCGACCTGCTTGTGGCCGGCAGTGTAGCCGTCTTCGAGGGCCTCGGTGACCGCGTCGACCAGCGCCTGGCCGAAGCGCAGGAACGAGGTGCCCACGACGGTCTCGGGGTACTCGGCGGCGACCTCACCCGAGGCGTCGGCGAACACGAGCGCACCGCGCTGCTGCGCCGCCTCGATCACACCGAGCGAGCTGCCCGAGGCATCCGTCTGGATGACATCGGCGCCCTGCGAGATCATGCCGAGGGCGATGTCGCGGCCCTTCGAGGGGTCGCTGAAGCTGCCGACGACGCCGCTGAGCACCTGCGCGGCGGGGTTCGCCGCCTTGGCGCCCGCCTCGAACGCGTGGAAGTTCGCGCTCAGGATGGGCGAGCTGTCGCCGCCGACCCAGCCGACGACGCCGCTCTGCGAGAGCTTCGCGGCCGAGAAGCCCGCGATGTAGAAGGCCTCGTGGATCTCGAAGCCGAGCGTGGTCACGTTGTCGAGCGGCTCTTCGCGCTCAGCGGCGAAGATGTGCACGAACTCGGTGTCGGGGAAGTCGGGGGCGACCTGGGTGATCGCGTCGGTGAGGTCGGGGAACGCGGTGACGATCACCGAAGCGCCCGACTGTGCAGCGTTGCGGAGCGAGCTCTCGAACGCCGAGGGGTCGGTGACCTCGAGGTACTTGGTGTCGACGTCTTCCTGCTCGCCGACCTGCTTCAGGCCCGCGACCATGTCATCGATCGAACCCGAGTCGCCAGCCGGCTGGCTCGAGAGGTAGACGACCTGCCCCTGGTCGGCGTCGCCGCCGTTGCTGCCGCTCTCGGCCGGGCCGGAGGCGCAGGCGGTCATGGCCGCTGCGAGCGTGATGCCCGCGGTGAGGCTCAGGGCGGCGCGCACGGTACGGCGCACCGGTGAAGTGGTGATTGTCATGGCGATCTCCGGAGTGGGTGCTGGTGCAGTTTGGTTGATGACGGTCGAACGGATGCTGTGAGCTGGGTCGCGTGAGCCGGTGTGCTGTGGCGCCGGCATCCCGCTGAGGCTGCGGTCGGCGCGCTCAGTCGCGCGAGACTCCCCCGTCGAGCGCGAGGGTCTCGCCCGAGATGGAGCGCGCGCCGGTCGAGGCGAGGAAGACCACGGCGGCCGCGATCTCGTTCGGCTCCTGCATGCGCCCGGTGGGGATGTCAGCGGTGAGGGCGGCGCGCTGCTCGGCGAAGGGCAGGCCCGTCTTCGCAGCGATATCGCGCGCGACCTGGTCGATCATCGGTGTGTTCACCGTGCCCGGCGCGATGGCGTTCACCGTGATGCGCGGCGCGAGGTCCTGCGCCGCAGCGCGCGTGAGGCTCACGAGAGCCCCCTTCGAGGCCACGTAGTCGGCCTGGTTCGGGAAGCCGCGCTTGGCGGCGACTGACGCGATGTTCACGAACGCGGCATCCGCCACGCCGCCTTCGGCCTCGAGCCGGCGTGCGACCTCACGCATGATCACGAACGGTGCGCCGACGTTGATGTCGAAGGTGCGCGTGAAGTCGGCGGTGTCGATCTCGAACCCCTCGCGCCAGGCGTAGTAGCCGGCCGCGTTCACGACGATCTGGGGAGTGCGCTCGAGGCCCCGAATGGTGCCGGCGAGGGTGTCGAGGTCGGCGAGGTCGACGACGATCGAATCGACGTGGTCGTCGTCGGCCGCCACGCGGTCGAGCGCGTAGATCGTGCTCGCACCGGCTGCGGCGAGCGCGCGTGTGATGGCTCGGCCCATGCCTCCGGCCGCGCCGGTGACCAGAGCGGTGGCGCCGACCAGCACTCCGGCCGAGATCGGTTCTGCGGCAGGGGTGGCTGCGGCGACGGATGCGGTGGTGCCGCTCATCGGATGACGTCCTTCCAGGTGTTCTCTGAGTGCGATGCCCGCACGGCGTCCATCACCGAGGCATTGCTGAGGCCATCCGCAAGGCCGGCCACGCCCGCTTCGGTGGCGGTGCCGGTGTAGATGGCGCGGATGCAGTTCTCGATCGAGGCTGTGTCGGAGTCGAGTCCGGTCGTGAGCGACCCCTCGACCTTGTGCGAGATCGTCAACTGATCGGGGTGTGTGCTCGACCAGACGGCCGACCGCAGGGTGCCGTCGATGCGCAGCTCGATGTCGTCGAACGAGCCGTGTGCGAGCTCAGTCGCGTACACGTGCCCGAGCGCGCCTCCCTCGAAGCGGAGTTGGGCAGAGAAGAGGTCTTCGTTCTCGGGTTCGAACTCGCCGATCTCGCTGCCGGTGTCGAAGGTCCGCTTGCCCATGTTGGCCGACATGGCGCTGACTGACTCGATGCGCTGACCGAGCACGAACTCGGCGAGGTCGAACCAGTGCGAGCCGATTTCGGTCACCACGCGGCTCGGACCCACAAGGCTGGGGTCGAAGCGCCAGTCACGCGACGAGGGCGCGGCGTTCCATTGCTGCCGGTAGGAGCCGAAGACCGAGACCACGCGACCCAGCCGGCCGTCCGCGATTGCGGCACGCAACTGCTGGATGCCGGCATCCATGCGGCGATTGAAGGTGAGGAAGAGGGAAGCGCCCGTGCGCTCCAGCTCGCCGGCGATGCGCTCGACCACGTCGCGGGTGGGCGCCAGAGGCTTCTCGCACACGATCGTGAGGCCGCGCTGCGCGGCGAGCATGATGGGCTCCTCGTGCTGCATGGGCGTCGAGCAGATGTGCGCGTGCGTCGCGCCAGGGGTGTCGAGCAGCGCTTCGAGCGACTCGGCGGCGGTCGTGCCCCAGCGCTCGGCGACACGCTCACGGCTTTCGCGACGCGGGCTCCAGACGGCGAGGGGACGGATGCCGAGGAGCGCCAAGGCGGCGATGTGGCGCTCGGCGATGTAGCCCGAGCCGACGATGACGGGGCGGATGTCAGCGATTGCCGTGTCGGGCACTGAGGGGACTCCTTCGGGACGAGTGCGACGACCGTAACAGCGTTAACCGCTTAACGCAAGTCGACGAGAAGTGGAACGCGAGGAGTCGAACGAGCCTGCCAAGTCCTGGGCGGCGACTTGAAGGAACCTCCGGAAACCTGGGAGATCACGCAGAGGGGGTGGTCTCCCCGCAGGGTCGGTGCTTCACTCACCCGCAAGGACTGTCGGCAACGGCCACGGGGGTTTGAGGGTGGACTACGGGGAGGGTGCAGTCGGGGCTGCACGACCTCTGCGCGCGATTCGTGCAGTGCTGATCGCACTGCTCGCGCTGGTCGCCGGTGCCGCTCTCGCCCTCCTGCTCGACTCGGGCGCAGCCCAGGCCGCTGATGACACCGGCGATGGCGCCGGCCTCGGGCGCTTATCCGCTGAGTCGAGCACGGCCCCCGGCGAGACACCCGTGCCAGTGGCGAGCGCAGCCGAGCAGCTCGGCGCAGTGGCCGCTTCCATCGGCAACTCGGTGGTGTCGCGCGCCGACGCAGCCTCCGCCGACGACGTCGCCGCGCGTATAGCGGTGATCGCTGAGCCGGCGGTCGAGTCGGTCGTGGAAGCCGCCACCCCCGTCGTCGACTCAGTCGCCGACGTTCGTGGAAGCGACGGTGCCGAGCGGATCGAGTCGCCCGTTTCAGACGTGCAGCAGTCAAGCGAGACGACGAGTGCAGAACTGCCTGCGCTCGCGCCAGTCGACGACTTGACCGGGATCTCGGTCGGCCCTGCTCTCAGCTCCGTCGACGGCGCGCTTGTCGCCCTTCATGAACTCACGCAGGCGGTCGTAGCGACCGGTGTCGAGGTCCTCGACGCTGCAGGCGGTTACATGAGCGAAGGATTGCAGGGCTTCGCCGACTGCGTAGTCTCCCCAGTATTCGAATGGGTTTCGGCCGCCGCTGGCGAGGCCTCGGTTGATGCCGCAGCGCCTGCGCTCGACGTAGCGACCGCACCGACGGCGCCCGAATCCGCCGCACCACGCGCCGCGACGGTCGGAGCGCTCGAGCCTGGCGCTGACGATGCGCACTCGGCTGCGCCAGCGGTGGCCGGTTCATCGACGCCAGCCCAACTCGACTTCAACACGGTGAGCACCGCCGGCGCGGCGACCGGCTCCGGCGGCGGCTCTTCGACATCCGCCGCGGAAGCGGATTCGGCAACGACCGCGCGTGTGGATGCCGGACGAGCATCGCTTCCGCTGAGCACGATCGTGCCCGCTTCACCCACGTACGGCTTCGACTCCACCCCTGACTGAGTGGGCCCGGCTCCGCGCCACGCGGAGCACGGCACCTACGCGCGCTTCCGCGCGCCAACTCACTCAGGAAGGAATCAAGTCATGAACAAGCTCTTGTTGAAGAGCGCGTGCGGCGTGGCATTCGCTGGCGGCCTCTGGCTGCTCGGCACCGCCACCGCCCACGCCGCGGAGACGTCTGGCGACGACGGCATCGCGTCTGGCAGCCAGGTCGCGCCGGTCGTCACCACGCCGATCTCCGTCGGCGGCAATGCCGTCAGCCTGCTGGGCGATGCCGAGGCCGCCGGTGGCGAAGGCGCTGGCGACCCGAGCGCGACGACCGACGCAGGCACCGCCAGCACGTCGGGGGACGACAGCGCGGTCAGCGGCACTCAGGTGGCGCCGGCTGTCACGGCACCGATCTCGGTCGACGGCAACGCCATCAGCCTGCTGGGCGACTCGAGCGCGGCGGGCGGTTCGGATGCCGAGGCGACGAACCTCGCGCCCGGCGACGCCACGACCAGCACCTCGGGCGATGACGGCATTGCGAGCGGCACCCAGGTGGCACCGGTCGTCGTCGCGCCCATCGCCGTGGAGGGCAACTCGCTGAGCGTGCTCGGTGACGCAGCCTCGACCGCACCGGAGGGAACGGCTGGAGATGCTGGAGCGCCGGCTGACAGCTCGACCGTCACCTCAGGCGAGAACGCACTGCTCGGTGGCACGCAAGTCGCACCGATCGTGACCGCGCCTACTGAGGTGGACGGGAACAGCGTCGAGGTGCTCGGCGACTCAGGTGCGCTGAGCGAAGAAGCGCTGCTGAACGGCTCCGTGCTTGACGGCGGCGTGCTCGACGGCGTGGTGCTCGACGGCACGGTGCTCGACGGCACGGTGCCCGATGGCATGCCGGCAGAAGACGCGATCGGGGTTGATGTGTTCGACACCGCGATCATCGAGCCCGGTGCGGGCGATGCCGAGTGGATCGGTCTCGACCTGCTGGGAACGAGCCCCGAGGACGCAGTGATCCGCGCGGCGGCTCTGGGCGACGAAGGCAAGCTGCTCGACGCAGACGTGCTGACCAACCCGATCGAGGAAGGCGTCATCGGCGCTGGCGGCGTGGAAGTCGTGCTCGGTGAGGCATCGGACGCCGGACTGGTCGGCGTGGGCACGACGGGCACCGCTACGGTTCGCTCTGCTCCGGCGACGTTCCGGATGGCACTGGCTCCGAACTCGACGGCGGTGGCGGTTGAGAGCGCACCGGCGACAAGTGAGGGTACGGCGACCTTCGCTCCCCTCATGATGCGCGCGCCGCTCGCGTTGAGCACTCCGCTCATGGCCGTGGAGCTCGATGCTGCGCTCGACTCCAGCACTGGAACCGTGGCTGAGGTTCCGGCGCAGCCGAGCGCCACGCCGCCATCCACCGGCACCGAAGCGGTCGTTGCGGCTCAGCGCGACGGGTTCGTCATCGAGCTCGACGAGTCAGCGGTGACAGCCGGGTCGGGGTTGAGCGCGGCAGCGCTTGCCTCCACGGGCAGCACTCCGATGCTCGGCCTGGCAGCGCTGCTGCTCGCGACCGGCCTCGGCACCATCGGCCTCCGCCGCTTCGCCGCCGCGTAGCCGTCGGCCGATCGGCTCATGCGAAGCGGATGCCGGGTGCGGCACGGGCTGCACCCGGCATCCGCGTGCCCCGGCATCCGTCGTCCGCGCTGGCTCGATCCCTAGCGCAGTACAGCGCGAGGGCCGGTGGATTCTCGGACCACCAGTTCGGTCGGCACGGTCTCGACACGCACGTCACCGCCGGCAACGCGACTCGCGAGCATCTGGCCCGCCAGCCTGCCGATCTCATACGTGGGCATGTGCACCGACGTGAGCGAGGGTTCGATGAGCGACGCCGGCGCGAGGTCGTTGAACGAGACGAGCGAGAGTTCGCCGGGCACCGACCGCCCGAGCCGTTGGCTTGCGGCGATCGCGCCATAGGCGAGCGACTCATCGCCGCAGATGACGGCTGTCACGTCCGATGTGAGCCAGTCGCTCACTCGATCGGCCACCATGTCGGCCCGAATGTTATCGAGCAGCAGATCGGGCAGGGCGAAGCGGATGTCGTGGGCCTCGAGCGCGTCGCCCAACCGCGCGCGGCGCGTCAGCAGCGTGTCCGCTCGCCGGTCGAGGCCGATATAGCCGACTCGCTCGTGCCCCGCCGCCGAGAGGTGAGCGGCGACCGCGGCGGCTCCCGGTTCGAAGTCGTAGCGGGCCAGCGAGCAGTGCTCCGGTGCCGAGTCAGCGTCGATGACGACGGTGGGCAGCCCAGGTGGTACGAGGTCGAGCATCTCGCGCTCGGGGCTCGCGATGATGAGGCCGGCGGGCCCTCCGCGGAGCGCCCGCTGCAAGGCCGCGCGCGTTCCGCCGCCCTGCTCGCGCTCGTGCCGCAGCGGCATGGTCAGTGCGAGGTCCCAGCTCTCGTCGATCTCCGCGGTGATGCCGTCGAGGATGTAGCTGAAGAACGTGTACCAGACGTCGGGGAACACGAAGGCGAGTTGTCGCGACTGCCCGGTCGAGAGCTGCTGCGCGGTGCGGTTGGGCACATAGCCGAGGGCCTCCACCGCCTCGCGGATGCGCTCGCCGACCTGGTCGCTGATGCGGCCGGCGGTCTTTCCGTTGATCCAAAGCGACACTGCGGCGGGAGTGCACCCCGCCCGGGCGGCGACGTCGGCCGCGGTCACTCGCTTGATCACGTCGTCATCCTGCCAGTCGCTGAGGGTCCCGGTACAACGGACGAGAGCTCGGGCGCGCCCTGGCCTCGCGGCACGCCTTCGCCACACGCCTCGCGTCGGGCGCATGAGACGCTACGTATGTGGCCAACTCACCGACCGGCGACTCGATGGTGCAGCGAGTGGTGCGCGTGCTCGAGTCGTTCGACAGCGGCCGCGTCTCGCAGACGGCCAGTGAGATCGCCAGAAGGTCGCAGCTCCCCACTTCCACGGCGCACCGGATCGTGGGCGAGCTGGTCGAAACGGGCCTGCTCGAGCGCGACGAGAGCGGGGCGGTCCGAATCGGCCTGCGCCTGTGGGAGCTGACCACCAGAGGCTCCCGGGCGCTCGGACTGCGCCAGCTCGCAATGCCATTCATGGCAGAGGTGCAGGCGGTCGTGCGCGAGCACACTCAACTCGCCGTGTTGGAAGAGCACGAAGTGCTGTTCATCGAGAGGCTCTCCGCACGGAACGCCGGCGCCAACGTCACTCGGATCGCCGGGCGGCTGCCGCTGCACGCATCCTCGTCGGGACTCGTGCTGCTCGCCTTTGCCCCGCCGGAATTGCAGGAGGCGGTGCTCTCCGGGCCGCTGCGCGCGGTGTCGCAGGAGACCATCACCGACCCGCGGCGATTGCGTTCGAAGCTCGCAGAAGTGCGGCGCCTGGGGTTCGCGTCGGCACCGGGGTTCATCGAGCAGGTCTCGTCGGGCATCGCGGTTCCGGTGCGCGACGGTTCAGGCACCGTGATCGCGGCGCTCTCCGTCGTGCTCCCCCGTGAGCGGGCCGGCGACCAGGAGGCGGTGCTGGTGCTCAAGCGAGCGGCATCGCGAATCACCGAAGCGATCGCGGCGACCGACTTCCTTTCCCGTTGATCGAGAAGCGCCGACCGAACGCCGCAGGTGCGAAGCGATGATGCTGCCATCCGTCCCGCGTCGTGAAGGAGCGCCGATGGCCTCAACCGCCCGAACCCAAGTCGCGATCATCGGCGCAGGCCCAGCGGGCCTGATGCTCTCGCATCTGCTGCACCGTGCCGGCATCCATTCGATCGTGATCGACGGACGGAGCCGCGATGCGATCGAGCAGACCATCCGCGCCGGAATCCTGGAGAACGGCACCGTCGATCTGCTCACGTCGACTGATGTCTCGCAGCGCGTGCTCGCCGAGGGCCATCGCCACGACGGCATTGAACTGCGCTTCGAAGGCACTGGCCACCGCATCGATTTCGCCGACCTCGCCGGACGCGCGGTGTGGCTGTACCCGCAGCATGAGGTGCTCAAAGACCTGATCGCAGCACGTCTTCGAGACGGCGGCGAGGTGCGCTTCGAATCGACAGCGACCGAGATCATGGATGCCGACAGCGACGCGCCGCGCGTGATCGGCACCGGCGCCGACGGGCACTTGTTCGAGATCACCGCCGACTTCGTGATCGGCGCGGATGGCTCGCAGTCGATCGCTCGCGAGACGGTGACCGGGTCTCGCACCGGCGGCCACTTCCGCGAGTATCCCTTCGCCTGGTTCGGCATCCTCACCGAGGCGCCGCCGAGCGCGCCGGAGCTCATCTACAGCGCCTCGCCGCATGGATTCGCCTTGATCAGCCAGCGGAGCGACACCGTGCAGCGCATGTACCTGCAGTGCGACCCGGAGCTCGACCCGGCCAGCATGAGCGACCCGGAGATCTGGGATGCGCTGCAAACCCGCGTGGGCGGCGGCCTCATCGAGGGCCCGATCTTCCAGCGCGACGTGCTGCGCTTTCGCAGCTTCGTCGCGCACCGGCTGCGCCGCGGCCGGGCCTTCCTCGTTGGAGACGCGGCGCACACCGTGCCGCCCACCGGGGCGAAGGGCCTCAATCTCGCCGTCGCCGACGTGCTGCTGCTGAGCGGCGCACTGCAGTCGTTCTACGAAACGGGCTCCGAGGCCCACCTGGGCGCATACCCGGAGCGCGCGCTGGACCGCATCTGGCGCGCCCAGCATTTCTCATGGTGGATGACCAGCATGCTGCACGCCGCGCCCGACGCCACCGAGTTCGATCTCCAGCGCCGCTTCGGCGAACTGCATTCGGTGACGTCATCGCGCGCCGGGCGCACGTATCTCGCCGAGGCATACACCGGCTGGCCGCTCGCGACATTCTGAGCACCTTGGCCCGTCGCTCTGCCAACTGACGCCTGCCAAACGCTGCCCCGGGCGGCCTGACCGGCGGATGCCGACCGCCAGGCCGCCCGAGGTCGAATCCGTTTCGAGCCCTAGGCCAGTTCGGTGACCACCTCGACGCCGCGGGTGAGCGTGCTGCGAATCGGCGAACGAGCCTCGACGAGCCGCACGAGGTTTTCGAGCTGCTCACGCGAGGCACCGGGAGCATCCAGGTCGATGCGCGCGCGGATCTGCACGGCACCCGGCGCCTGGTCAGGATCGATGCCGAGGAATCCGGCGAGGTCGAAGTCGATCTCGAGGTGCAGGCGGTAGCTCTCGAGCTCGATGCCCATGCCGGCGGCGTTGGCCGCCAACGTCACGGTGTAGCAGCCGGCGAGCGCCTGCAGCAGATACTCACCGGGCGAGACAGCGGTGTCACTGCCGAGAAGGGCCGCCGGCTCGTCGCTGCTCAGGCGGAACTGCCCGGCGCGCGCCGCATCCTGCTCCCCTGCCTGAGTGAGAGCTCCGGTCTCCGCATCGAGCCGGAAGCCGCCGACCTGGCCGTTCATGGAGAACGTCACCTCGCCGAGCGCACGGTTCTGCCGCACCGCCTCGATGGTGTCGCCCAGTGCTTGCGTGTCGACGCCATTCACAAGTGTTGCGGTCGTCATCTGTCTTCCTCCACAGTTCAACATCGCCTTAATTAGACTGACTTGTCTAATGATCCGTTCGCTAGACTAGACAGAGCTGTTCAATGAAGTCAATGAGGAGCGCTGCCCAACAGCGCCGGTGGCGCACAGGCGAAGAGCGCCTGCCGGTCGCGCCACCAGGCGACAGCAACTTCTCTGACCGGGCGGGAGACCGATGAGCGACGACGGGAACGACTCCTCGCAGCAGACGACGAGGACCGAGCGTCGGCGTCCCGCGCGCGAACGACTCCTGGCGGCAGTGGACGAGCTGCTGTACCGGGAGGGCATTGCGGCATCCGGCATCGACCGCATCATCGATGAAGCGGGCATCGCGAAGGGCACGCTCTATGGCAACTTCCGCTCGAAGGACGAGCTCGTCGACGCCTACCTCGCGCAGCGGCATCAGCACGTCATCGAGACGCTCGACGGTATCGCCCGAAGCGATGGGTCGCCGCAGGAGAAGGTGGATGCGGTGTTCGACTACCTCGCCGAGCAGGTGGGCGACGAGGCATTCCGCGGCTGCGCGTTCGTGATCGCAGCGGCCGAAGTGCCCGATCCGGACAGGCCGCCAATGCGCTGGGCGCGCACCAATAAGCGCGGCCTGCACGATGCCTTCGTTCGCATGCTCGGCGGGATCAGGGGGAGCGAAGCGATCGCGGACCAGCTGTGCATCCTCTATGACGGAGCGCTCGCGACCAGTGCCATCAGACCGCAAGCCGGAGCGGTCGAACTCGCGCGGCGCATGGCGCGCAGCATCCTCGACGCCTCGAAGTGAATGAGGCGGTGGAGCTGAACGCCCCACCGCCTCACCTCGATTTGCATCAGTGCTGAGACGACTCAGTCACGGCAGTTCAGGCGCGAACCGCGAACCCGCCGGTCCAGCCGATGTGCTCACGCACAGCGAGCACCATCTGCAGGAAGCCCAGCGCCTCGAGCTCGCGAGCACGCTTGAGCGAGCCGGCATCCGCCACCGCGAGGCCCCCAGCCTTGACGACCTCGGCGACCGATGACTTGGCTGCACCATCGTCACCCGCGATGACCACTGTGGTTGCGGCTCCATCGAGTTCACCGGAAGCGAGGGTCGCGGCGAAATTGGTGTTGAACGCCTTCACGACGCGGGCACCGGGAACCGATGCGGCGAGTTCGGCAGCAGCCGAGCTGTCGGCCGGCACGGTGAGCCCGTCGAACGTGGCGAAGTCCACGGGGTTGGTGACATCGACGAGCACCTTGCCGTCGAGCTTGTCGCCGTACGTCGAGACGATCTCGGCAAGCGCCGGGTAGGGCACGGCGAGGACGACGATCTCGCCCGTGAGCTCTTCGCCGACTGCCGCGGCCGCACCGTTCACCTGCGTCGCCAGTTCGGCCGCCTTCGCCCGGTCGCGGGCGACGACCTGCACAGCCGCGCCGCCCTTCGCAGCGATGGCCGCGATGGCGGCGCCCATGTTCCCGGTACCGATGATGGAGATGGTGGTCATTGTGTTCCCTTCGAGAAGTAGTTGCCACGGCAACTTGCTACTCAATGCACAACACGGTTGCCGCTGCAACTATTCCCGAGGCCTTCGTTAGACTCGTCGCAATGGATCGCTCGGTGCCTCGAATGGATGCCGCGGAGTCGCGCGCCTGGCTCGCGCTCGTCAGCACTGCCGAACTCCTGCCGGCCGCCCTCGACGCTCAGCTGCAGGCGGATTCGCAACTCACCCACTTCGAGTTCATCGCACTGACCGTGCTGAAAGACGCAGAGCACAACACGCTGCGCATGAAGGAGCTCGCGGCAGCGACCAACGCGACACTCCCCCGGCTGTCCAAAGTGGTGACGCGACTGGAGAGTCGGGGGCTCGTCGAGCGACAGGCACGATCCGACGACGGGCGCGCGATCGACGTGCGCCTCACGACCGCGGGCCGGCGCGCACTGGTGCTCGCAACGCCGGGCCATATCGAGACAGTGCGCCGCCTGGTCATCGACCACCTCGCCCCCGAGCAGCTCGACGCACTGGCCGACGCGCTGGAACCTCTCGTACAGCGGCTGGACCCGCAGGCGCGGTGGGGGCCGAAGAGGATCTCCGGGCGGCGCTGAGCTAGCTCGCCGCGATCGCGCCGAACCTCACGACTGCTGTTCAGCGATCAGCGCCCAGAAGTGCGCCAGGGTCGCGGCGCCTTTCTCAACCACCGCGAGATCGACCCGTTCATCCGCCGCGTGCCAGTTGTCGGTGACCAAACCGGTGCCGAAGAACAACACCGGAGCATCGAGCATGCGCGCGAGAAGCTCGGCAGGTCCGCCACCGGCGTTACCCATTCGGCCCACCTCGGCAGACTCGAATCCGGCGCCCATGGCGGCAGCGAGCGCGTCGAGCTGGGGCGATTGCGGGGTGCGGTACGGCTGCTGCGCAGTGAGCTCTGACAGCGTGAGTTCCCACTGCAGCCCAGTCGCCTCGCGCTCAAGCCATTCCCGCAACTGCTGACCCACTTCTTCAGTGCGCTGACCGTCGACGATGCGGATGCTGAGTTCTGCCGTCGCGGTAGCGGGAATCACTGCGCGAGGCAGCCCCTCCGTGTCGCCGCCCTCGATGCTGATGACTTCGAGCGAGGGCCGGGCCCACAGAAGTTCCGGGATCGTGAACCCTTCCTCCCCGCCGACTCTCGGCGTGCGCGTCTCCTCGAGCCAGGTGCTCGGCGTGATCGGCAGTGCCGCGTACTCCGCGCGCTGGGCGGCGTCGGGCGTGCTCACTCGGTCATAGAAGCGCGGAAGCGTGATGCGGCCGCGCTCGTCGTGAAGACGCGCGAGCAGGAAGGCCAGGTCGAGGATCGGGTTCGGGGCCGGCCCGGAGACGGCGCCGCTGTGCACGTCGCGCTGCGGACCGTGCAGCGTGACAGTGGCTCCCAGCATCCCTCGCACAGACGTGCAAACCGCGGGGTAGTCAGCATCGACGAGCGTCGTGTCGGAGAAGAGGACGAAGTCGCACCCGAGATCGGCGCGATGCTCGTCGAGCAGGGATTGGAGATGCGGCGACCCCAATTCCTCTTCGCCCTCGATGAGGAGCTTCACGTGCACCCGAGGAGCGCTCCCGTGCGATCCCAGGTGGGCGCTGAGCGCCCAGAGGTGCATGAGCGCCTGCGCCTTGGCGTCGGAGGAGCCTCGTCCGTACAGCAGACCATCTCGAATGAACGGGTCGAAGGGGTCGCCGACCGTCCACTTGTCTCCCGCCAGAGCTCGCACGTCGTGGTGACTGTAGACCAGCACAGTCGGGGCGCCCGCGCCGCCAGGGGTCGGCCACTCAGCGAATACGGCGTTGCTGTCGCCCTGCGGCCACACCTCTACTCGCGGGAAGCCGTCGGCGCGGCAGTACTCCGCGAACAACTCAGCCGAATCGAGCAACGCTCTGCGGTGCTCCTCATCACCGGCGATGGAAGGGATTCGCACCCAGTCCAGCAGGCGCTGCCTGAACGACTCGGATGTCGAGGTCAGATGCTGCCGGATCTCCTCCGTTCGTTCTGACAATCCGTCCTCGCTTCCGTGACGCTCGCGCTCCGCCTGCCGCTCACGCATCGGCAGGTATCCCTGGCCTCACTGCGCAGACTAATCCCGACGACCAGCGCAAACCGCCCCACGAAGATTACGGTTGATAGTTACACTATCGATAGTTACAGTGTCGATGTGAAGATCTCCCAGCTCAGCCAGGCTGCAGCGGTATCGCCCGCCACCGTGAAGTACTACACACGCGAGGGCTTGGTGCCCGCCGGAAAGCGGACCGGCTACAACCAGACCGAATACGACGACGGGCACGTCGCGAGGTTGCGGTTGATCAGAGCACTCATCGAAGTCGGGGCGCTCTCGGTCGCCACCACGCGCGACATCCTGAAGGCGATCGACGATCCTCAGCTTCCGCTCGGCGCCCTGCTCGGTGAAGCGCAGAAAGCGGGAACCCCGCAACGGCAAGGGAATCCCAGCGACAGGTCGATGGAGCGCGTGACGTCGGTCATGCAGGAGCGCGGGTGGAAAGCCCACCCGGGCAACCCCGGAATCCAGCTCGCCGCGGGCGTGCTCGACGCCTACGACTCGATCGGTAGACCCGACCTTGCCGACACGCTCCCCCGTTATGCAGAAGCCGCCGACATCGTCGCCGAAGCAGACCTCGACGCGGTTGAGCGGAGCGGTGACCGCGACCGCATGGCGGAGGCGGTCATCGTCGGGACAGCGCTCGGCGACACCCTGCTCGCCGGCTTGCGGCGCATCGCTCAGGAGAGCCAGTCGGTTCGCCGTTACCCGCACGCCGCTCGAAGCTCCCAGGAACGAGAAGCACAATGACGAGAACCGCACACTCCATCTCGACGGAATTGAAGCCCGAAGCGGCGTTCAGGTTTCTCGCGAACGTCGAGAATGAGGTGCAGTGGCGGCAGTCCATCGTGGGCTCGCGCTACGTCGGTGCCGGGGCGCCTGCGCTCGGGGTCGACGGCGAGACAGATGTGGCGATGGGTTCGAAGTCGCTGACCATGCGCTGGACGATCGTCGACTTCGCAGAGGGTCACCGCGTCGAGTGGCGGCTCGACGGCGATCCCTGGCACGGCGGCGGCAGCTACACCGTCACCCCGCGCGACCGCGGCAGCGAGATCCGCGCAGCACTCGAAGTGAGTCTGAACGGCGCCGCCCGGGTGTTCGAGCCACTCCTGGGCTTCCAGCTTCGGCGCGGCCTACGGGAAGACCTTCGCCGCCTTGAGCGACTGTTGCCCAGAGTGGGTTGACCGTGCAACTCGGGGTTGCCACGCTGCTCCAGCGCGCCACTGGCGGCGCGGCGGAGTTGCGGCCGGCGTCCCGTGCGCACGGCGTGTGAGACTGTGACGGCGAGAAAGGCGATGAAGATGTCAGAACTCTTCGACCGCGGCGAGGCACGCATTCGATGGATCCGATCCCGGATGCCACTGCTGGCCGACGCGCGCACAGAATTCGCGGCGCGACAGCCTTTCGCCGGCCGGCGGGTCGGGATGTCATTGCACCTCGAGCCGAAGACCGCAGTGCTTCTGGAAGTGCTCGCCGCCGGTGGTGCCGAGATCGTCGCGACCGGAAACTTCGGCACGACTCAGGACGACGTGGTCGCGTTCCTCCGTGGACAAGGCATGACGGTGCTTGGCTCGCGAGACGATTCTCTCGAGCAGCACCACGGCAACGTCGCGGCGGTGATCGACGCGAAGCCCGACATCCTGCTCGACAACGGCGCAGACCTCGCAGCGGGGATCGTCGCCGCAGGCATGGCCGACTCCGTCATCGGTGGCACCGAAGAGACCACGAGCGGCGCACTTCGACTGCGTTCCGAACTCGCCGGCAAGCTGCCGTTTCCCACGATCGTGATCAACGACAGCCTCCTGAAGGCGATCGGCGAGAATCGTCACGCGGTTGGGCAGTCCGTCGTTGAGAGCATCATGCGGATCACGAACCTCATGATCCCCGGAGGCCGCTTCGTGGTCGCCGGTTACGGCTGGTGCGGGCGAGGCATTGCCCAATACCTTCGGGCGTTCGGCGGACGGGTCGCGATCGCCGAGGTCGATGAGATCAAGGCGTTCGAGGCGGCGCTCGATGGCTACCGCGTCGATGAGCTTGAGAATCTCGCCGAGTGGGGCCAGGTGTTCGTGACCGCGACCGGACACCCTGGCGTCATCACCAGGGACATCATCGACCGCATTAACGACGGCGCCGTGCTCGCAAACGCCGGCCACTTCCCTTGGGAGATCGACGTCGATGCGCTCTACGCGGATGCCGAACGCCTCACCGAACTCGACTCGGCTATCGAGCGCGTAGACCTCCCCGGAGGCCGCCACATCGTGCTGCTCGCCGGCGGCCGGATGGTGAACCTCGCCGGAACCAACCCGAAGGGCAACTCGCTCGAGTCAATGGACCTCGGGTTTCTGCTGCAGTCGCTCTCATTGGAGCGCGTCGCTACCGACCCTGAGAGCCTCCTCGCCGGAGCGCAGCCCGTGCCCGACGACATCGAACGCGAGATCGCCCGCCGCTTCGTCAGGGCGCTCAGCGCGAACCGCTGAGCGAAGCTCCCGAGTTCTCGCTCGCGAACGAACGACTGAACCCCTCGACTTCCGCGTCATTCCGCGGAAATCAAGGGGTTCAGATTGGCGGTGACGGTGGGATTTGAACCCACGGTGGAGGGTCACTCCACACGACTTTTCGAGAGTCGCACCTTCGGCCGCTCGGACACGTCACCGCCGAAAAGCTTAGTACACGCGCGGGCGTGCTCAGAACGCGAGGCTCCAGCATCCGCGCCGATTGATTGTCGGATGCCGCGGCTACGCTTTCGAGCATGGCCCGACCCACCGCGAACTTCCGTTGCTCCGAGTGCGGTTGGGAGAGCGCGAAATGGGTTGGCCGTTGCGGTGAGTGCCAGGCCTGGAACACCGTCGACAGCGTCGACGCCCCTACTCGTGCTGTGCCGAGTGCGCGCATCAGCGCCGCCCGCGTAGCGAAGCCCATCACTGAGTACACCTCTGGCTCGATCAAGCGAACGACCACGAGCATCGAGGAACTCGACCGCGTGCTCGGAGGCGGGGTGGCGCCCGCAGCCGTGATCCTGCTGAGCGGCGAGCCAGGAGTGGGCAAGTCCACCCTGTTGCTCGAAGTGGCCAGCCGGGCTGCCGCTCAGGGTACCAAAGTGCTCTACGTCAGTGCGGAAGAGTCAGCCTCGCAGGTGCGGATGCGAGCGGAGCGCACCGGCGCACTATGGCCATACCTCTATCTCGCTTCCGAGACCGATCTCAGCACGATCCTCGGACAGATCGATGCCGTCAAGCCGCAGCTGCTGATCGTCGACTCAGTGCAGACCGTGTCGAGCTCGCTCAACGACGGGCTCGCCGGCCAGCCCGCACAGGTGCGCGAAGTCGCCGCCACGCTCACGCGCGTCGCCAAGGAGCGTGACCTGCCGACGATCATCGTCGGTCACGTCACGAAAGACGGCAGCATCGCCGGTCCGCGCCTGCTCGAGCACCTCGTCGACGTGGTGTGCCATTTCGAGGGCGACCGGCAGTCGACGCTGCGCTTCATCCGCGCGCTCAAGAACCGCTTCGGACCAACCGACGAGATCGGATGCTTCCAGATGACGGGCGAGGGCATCGAGGAGGTACCAGACCCGAGCGGCCTGTTCCTCTCCCGGTCGGTCACGCCTGTGAGCGGCACCTGCGTGACCATCGCGATCGAGGGCAGACGACCGATCCCGGTCGAAGTGCAAGCGCTGGTCGTCGCCTCGAGCGCCCCGCAGCCTCGGCGGGTGGTCAACGGGGTCGATTCGTCGCGAGTGGCCATGTTGCTCGCCGTTCTCGAACGCCGAGCCGGCCTGAAGCTCTCGAACGCCGACGTCTACGTATCGACCGTGGGCGGCATCCGCCTCACCGAGCCGGGCGCCGATCTCGCCATCGCAATCGCCGTCGCGAGCGCGGCCCGCGATATGCCGATCAACACGGATGCCGCGGCCTTCGGCGAGATCAGTCTCGCCGGCGAGGTGCGCTCCGTCTCCGCCGCGGCCCAGCGTGAGAACGAGGCCCGACGGTTGGGCTACGAGACGATCATCGGCGCCGATTCACCGCATGTGCGAGAGGCGCTTCGGATCGCGTTCGACACCGGTTCGCGCCAGGAGATACAGGGCGCTCACCCGTTCTAGGTCTTGCGGCAGCGCTCAGCAGTCCAGGAGCGCATGCGGGAACAGGTGTGCCTGCGAACCCGAGCCAGGACGACCTCGCGCGGGCCCAAGTGCGCGGCGATTCGTGGCTGCGCAGCTGACGAACCACCCGAAACCGCAGGTGTCAGGCAGCTAGAGGCGCAGCGCCTTCAGCACCTCGGCAGGCTCAGCCTGCATCGCGTGCGGTCCGGCGACGTCGAACCACACCGCTTCGAGCACACCGAGGTTCTGCTCGATGAAGTCAGCCAGCGTCGCCGCGTCGTACCCCAGCACCCGATGGTCGTTCTCTTGCGGCACCATCGCGACATAGGTCTCGGGCGAACTGAACAGCAACAGCATGTACTTGTCGCTCTCGCCCCGTCGGAACACCCGCACCTGCGGGTCGCCGGGAACCCCGGGCAGCAACGGAACCACGACCCGATCGTTGCGCAACGCCAGCGCCACCGCCGCGGTGTCCTGCTTCGCCAGAGCGTCGGCGAGCATGGTGGTGCGGGGCAGTTGCTGAGCGGCGGCCTTCGAGGCCTTGCCGGGCTTGCGGGGCTTTTTCGACATGCTTCAAGCCTAAGCATCCAAGGTAGGTCACACCCGACGACGGCAGGACGTCAGTAGAGCATGAACTGGCGGCTCGAGGCGGCCTCGAGATCGCCGAGCTTCACCGAGAGGTGGTAGCTCGCGCCCCCCGCAGGAACCGCCGGGCGCTCAGTGTCGCACGTCTCTGGCGTCGAGCGAGTGCGGTCCCACGTGAGCGGCGCAGTCGAGATCGCTTGCGCGGGTTCGATGCGCACTTCGGCGGGTGCGGCATCCGTCTGGCAATCCTTCGACGACCAGTACTTCTCAGCACCGCTCGTGATGAGGAACTCCATCACATCGGTGCCCGCGTTCAAGAGGCACGCGGCCGTGCCCGTGTTGGTGACCGTCATCGTGACGAGCACCGGCTCACCCGGTTGGTAGCTCGTCTTATCGGTCACCGCTTCGACGGCGATGGTCCCGGGCTTGCACGCCGACAACTCGCCGTCACCGGCGGGAGCAGCAGCGCCTCCGTCGTCGACCGAGCCACCGGCATCCGATCCACTTCCGCCGGCCGCAGGGGTCTCGGCGACCGTGCTGGAATCGCCCTTGTCGCGCGTCTCGCCTTCAGCAGCTCCAGGGCGCACGACGATCAGCACCACGACGACGATCACGGCGATCAGACCGAGCAGCACCATGATGCGCCGCCGCCAGTAGACGCTGGGCGGCTGCGGGCCCACCGGATTGCGGAGCGTCGACATGCCCTCAGGCTAACGAGAGATGCTTCAGCATCCGCGTATTGCCGAGGGTGTTTGGCTTAACGTGTGCCAGATCGAGGAACTCGGCGACGCCCACATCGGGCGACCGCATGAGCTGTGCCTGCACCTCGGCGTCGACCACGTCGTCGCCGATCGGCTCGAAGCCATTGCGCGAGAAGAACTCCACCTCGAAAGTGAGGCAGAACAGGCGGCTCAACCCGAGCTCGAGCGCATCGTGCTCCAGGGTGCTGAGGAGGGCGCGACCGACGCCACGGCCGAGCCACGGCTCCGCGACAGCCAAGGTTCGCACTTCACCCAGATCTTCCCAGATGACGTGCAACGCTCCGCACCCGATCAGCTCGCCAGCCGCATCTTCGGCGACCCGGAATTCCTGCACCGCCTCGTAGAACACGACGCGTTCCTTGCCGAGCAGGATGCGGCGATGCACGAGCGGCTCGATGAGTCGCATGATCGCGGGCACATCGCTGGTGCGAGCGTGGCGAACGGTGAATGTCATGCCAGGCGGCTTCCGGTTCCTCAGGGGATGTCGAGCTGCAGACGGTCAGCCAGCAGCGGGTGATCGATGAACTGAGCGTAATCATCGATGGTCTGCTCAGCGGTGATGGCCCGAATGACGACCTCGTCGACCGCGCCGAGATACTCGTCGAGCAGGGACCCTGCATCAGACTCAGACGCGCCCGTCACCGCGGAGGCATCGAGCGTCGTCTCCAGCGCCGTGACACCGAGACGCTCGAAGTTCGCTGCGTAGGCGGGAACCGCCTCATACCGCCGAGCCTCGGCGACGAGCGCCTCGCGAGCTGCCGGGTCGACGATCGTGCGCACGTACTGCACGACGTGCGCGGGGCGGGGCCGGGCGAGCGACGCGGCCTGAGCATCAGCCGCCGCTTCGGCTGCGGCATCCGGAGTCAGCCAGTTGAGCACGACGCCGTCGGCCTCTCGTGCGGCGAGCTCCCGCATCTTCGGACCGAGGGCACCGACGACGACCGGCACACCGATCTCGTCGCGGAGGACAGCGACCGCCTCACCGACTACCGCGAGCGCGCCCTTGGCGACCCGACCTGACCCGATTCCGATCGTCAGGCGATCGAGCGGGAGACCGAGACGGTCGATGGATGCCGCGATCTCGAGAGGCGGTCGACGGTCGATCGGAATCACGCCCGTGGCGAGTTGCAGGGTCGCGGTGACCTCGGCCGCGACCGCGATCGAGGCGAGCGCGTCACCGGCCGGGGTGTCATTCACCCAGAGCGTATGGAAGCCCGCGGCCTCGAGTCGGGGTGCCAGCTCGCGCACCACCGCATGGTCAAGCGAGCCGGCGATTCCGAGCGAAAGCCGGGCCCGGTCGTCCGGGCCCGGCTTCGCGGGGTGCTGTTGCTCGATGATCAGGCGCTCTCGCCCGTCGCAGCCGGCCCCTCCGCAGAGCCGCTGTGACCCTCGCCGGCCGCGATGGCGGCAGCCGCCACCACATCGCCGATCTCGTCGCGGCCCGGCTGACGGCTCGTGGTGAACACGAAGTCGTCATCGGCGAAGTCGACCTTCACGTGGTCGCCGGCGTGCAGCTCGTTGTGCAGGATCTTCTCGCTGAGGCGGTCCTCCACCTGCTGCTGCACCGCGCGGCGCAGCGGACGGGCGCCGAGCGTCGGGTCGAAGCCGATCGTGATGAGCTGGTCCTTGGCGGCATCCGTCAGTTCGATCGTCATGTCCTGGTCGAGCAGACGCTCACCCAAGCGCTTGATGAACAGATCGACGATCTGCTTCAGCTCTTCCTTGCTCAGCTGCGGGAAGACGATGGTCTCGTCGACGCGGTTGAGGAACTCGGGCTTGAAGTGCTTCTTGAGCTCCTCGACCACCTTCGCGCGCATCGCCCGGTAGCTGTTCTCGGTGTTGCCCTCGAGCGTGAAGCCGACCGGACCGCCGGTGATGTCCTTCGTACCGAGGTTCGTGGTCATGATGATGACGGTGTTCTTGAAGTCGACCACCCGGCCCTGACCGTCGGTCAGGCGACCCTCTTCGAGCACCTGCAGCAGCGAGTTGAAGATGTCGGGGTGGGCCTTCTCGATCTCGTCGAAGAGCACCACGCTGAACGGCTTGCGACGCACCTTCTCGGTGAGCTGGCCACCCTCTTCGAACCCGACGAACCCCGGAGGGGCACCGAACAGGCGCGAAACCGTGTGCTTCTCGCCGTACTCGCTCATGTCGAGCGAGATCAGCGCGTCTTCGTCGTCGAACAGGAACTCGGCGAGCGCCTTGGCGAGCTCGGTCTTACCGACACCGGTGGGGCCGGCGAAGATGAACGAGCCAGAGGGGCGCTTCGGGTCCTTGAGGCCTGCGCGCGTGCGGCGGATGGTCTTGGCGAGCACCGAGATCGCCTCGTGCTGGCCGATGACCCGCTGGTGCAGCGCGTCTTCCATGAAGATGAGCCGTGCCGACTCCTCCTCGGTGAGCTTGAACACCGGGATGCCCGTCGCCTGGGCGAGCACCTCGGCGATCACGCCCTCGTCGACGGTTCCGGATGCCGCGACCTCACCGGCGCGCCACTGCTTCTCGAGGCGCAGCCGCTCGCCGAGCAGCTTCTTCTCCTCGTCGCGCAGGCTGGCGGCCTTCTCGAAGTCCTGGTCTTCGATGGCCTCTTCCTTCTCGTGGCGCACCTGGGCGATGCGCTCGTCGAACTCGCGCAGCTCGGGCGGCGCAGAGAGGATCGACAGACGCAGGCGGGCACCCGCCTCGTCGATCAGGTCGATCGCCTTGTCGGGCAGGAAGCGGTCTTGGATGTACCGGTCGGAGAGGTTCGCCGCGGCGACGATCGCGTCATCCGTGATCGACACCTTGTGGAACGCCTCGTACTTGTCGCGAAGACCCTTGAGGATGTTCACGGCGTGCGCGACGGAGGGCTGCTGCACCTGCACGGGCTGGAAGCGGCGCTCGAGCGCAGCATCCTTCTCGAAGTGCTTGCGGTACTCATCGAGCGTGGTCGCGCCGATGGTCTGCAGCTCACCGCGGGCGAGCATGGGCTTCAGGATGCTCGCGGCGTCGATGGCGCCCTCGGCAGCACCTGCACCGACGAGCGTGTGGATTTCGTCGATGAAGACGATGATGTCGCCGCGCGTGCGGATCTCCTTGGTGACCTTCTTCAGACGCTCTTCGAAGTCACCGCGGTACCGGCTGCCGGCGATGAGCGACCCGAGGTCGAGCGAGTAGAGCTGCTTGTCCTTCAGCGTCTCGGGCACCTCGCCCTTGACGATCGCCTGAGCGAGACCCTCGACGACGGCGGTCTTGCCGACGCCGGGCTCACCGATCAGCACGGGGTTGTTCTTGGTGCGGCGGGAGAGGATCTGCATGACCCGCTCCATCTCGTTCTCACGGCCGATGACCGGGTCGAGCTTGCCCTCGCGGGCCGCCTGGGTGAGGTTCCGACCGAACTGGTCGAGGATCTGCGAGCCCTTCGACTCGGTCGCCGTGTTGTCGACACCGGCCGACACAGGCTCCTTGCCCTGGTAGCCGGAGAGCAGCTGGATCACCTGCTGGCGCACCTTGTTGAGGTCGGCGCCGAGCTTCACGAGCACCTGCGCCGCCACGCCTTCGCCCTCACGGATGAGGCCGAGCAGGATGTGCTCGGTGCCGATGTAGTTGTGGCCGAGCTGGAGCGCTTCGCGCAGGCTCAGCTCGAGCACCTTCTTGGCACGCGGGGTGAAGGGGATGTGGCCGGTCGGCTGCTGCTGACCCTGGCCGATGATGTCTTGCACCTGCTCGCGCACGGAGTCGAGCGAGATGCCGAGCGACTCGAGCGCCTTCGCGGCGACGCCCTCGCCCTCGTGGATGAGGCCGAGCAGGATGTGCTCGGTGCCGATGTAGTTGTGGTTGAGCATCTTGGCTTCTTCTTGCGCCAAGACGACAACCCGACGGGCTCGGTCGGTGAATCTCTCGAACATGTCAACTCCTCGGGCGCCTCCCAGGTCTGGCGCCGTTACATCGAGAGTAACGACGCAAGGGGCCGCGGCATGCCCCTGTTCGCCGTGGGCGCAGCGCGTAACCGAATGGAGATGCGGATGCCGTGACCGCGGTTGCGCGACATAACGACTGTCGATATGTTATCGATATTCGTTGGCATCGATGATCGATAAGGAAATGCAGCCATGGCATCACGACCGCCTCAGCGAACCACGCGCCTCTCCTCCGCACGTTCAGGCCTGCGTGGATCGGAGCGGTTCTCGCTCTGGCTGCTGGCGGCCGTCGCCGCGACGATCGGAGCACTGAGCCTCTTCGGTGCGGCCACATCGATCGTCGGCCTCTTCGATGGCCGCGGCGCGTCGGTGCCGCTCTTCACCGACGCGCCAGTGCCAGACGACGCGGCAACCGGTTCTGCCACGATCGTCAGCGGCGCCTTCACCGAGGCACAAGTAGTCATCGCCGGGCTCGAGCCTTGGTCTCTGGTGTTCCTGGCGGGCGGGATCGCGGTACGCGCGCTGATCTTCGCGGCGCTCGCGGCGCTGTTCGTCGCGCTCTGCGTGGCGGTGCTGCGCGGCAAGCCGTTCGGACGCTCCATGACCTGGATCGTCGCGACGGTGAGCGTCACCTTGATCGCCGGCGGGCTGGTCTCGGTCGCGCTCACTGGCATCGGTCAGTTCTGGATCGTCGATCAGCTGAACGCCGAACCCGGCGACACGATCTTCCCCACGGCGACTGCGGGTGACCTCACCCCGGTGTTCATCGGCATCGGCCTCGCCGCGATCGGTGCGGCATTCGAGGTCGGCGCCCGGTTGCAGCGCGACACCGAGGGGCTGGTGTGAGCGCAGCGGAGGCGAGGGGCGCGGGCCGGCACGAGGCTGAGCAGAGCGATGCCGAGAGCACCGGCATCCGGTGCCGGCTCGATGAGCTGCTCGCTGCACGGGGTATGACGCTCACCGAGTTGAGCCGTCTGGTCGGCGTGAGCGTCGTGAACCTGTCGGTGCTGAAGAACGATCGGGCGCGGGCGATCAGATTCTCGACGCTGCACGCGATCTGCACCGCGCTCGAGTGCGAGGTGGGCGAGCTGTTGACGACGGATGCCGCACCCTAGGCTGCCGGTATGAGCAACCTTGATATCGCTCCGTCAGAAACGGTGTGCGAGGCGGGCGTCGAGACGATGCTCGCGGAGCCGGCGGTCGAGATCATCGAGGCGCGCGAGGTGCCGCTCGGCGGCCCGCGGGCGATGAACGTGCGGCGTACGCTGCCGCAGAAGGCACGCTCGCTCATCGGCGCATGGTGCTTCGCCGACCACTACGGGCCCGACCCCGCCGGTCCGCGCCGCATGGATGTGCCGCCGCATCCGCACACCGGGCTGCAGACCGTGACGTGGTTGTTCGCCGGCGAGATCGAGCACCGCGACTCGAGCGGCGGATACACGATGGTCCGGCCCGGGCAGCTCAACCTCATGACTGCTGGGCGCGGCGTGCAGCACTCCGAGGTATCGACGGCCGCGGAGGGTGTGCTGCACGGCGTGCAGCTCTGGACGGCCCTGCCCGCCCACGCGCGACATGGGCGGGCGTTCTTCGAGCACTCGGAGCCGCCGGTGCTCGAGCATCAGGGCGCTCGGGTGAGCGTGTTCCTCGGCAGCCTGCTCGGTTACACGGCCGAGGCGACAGCCTTCACGCCGATCGTCGGCGCCCAGTTCGACCTGCCTCCGGGGGCCTCGGTGAGCGTGCCGGTCGACGAGACGTTCGAGCACGGCGTACTGGTGGATGCCGGTGACATCTCGTTCGAGGGTGTGCATGTGCCTCGGGCATCGCTGGGGTACCGGGCACCCGGCGCTTCGATGCTGACCCTCGCGAACCGCGGCTACTCACCGGGGCGCATCGTGCTCATCGGTGGCGAGCCGTTCGGCGAGCAGATCGTCATGTGGTGGAACTTCATCGGCCGCACCCACGACGAGGTGGTCGCCTATCGCGAGCAGTGGCAGCGCGAGGTGATCGACGGCGAGACGGATGCTGGACGCTACGGTCGCGTCGAGGGGTACATCGGCCGCGACGGCGCCGCCGGCAAGGCGCTCCCCGCGCCGGCGCTGCCCAATGTGCGGCTGCGCCCGCGCGGCTGAGGCCCCCGGCATCCGGCGGCGGCGTTCGGTATCTGCGCCACTTGCGGCCGCTTGCGCCAGGCGCATCGGGCGCAAGCGGCTGCAGTTGGCGCAGATGCCGGTGCGGGGGCGCTAGCTTGCGGCGGCGGGGCCGGCGTCGCGGGCGGCGCGCTCGGCCTCGAACTTGGCGCGCTCTTCGGCCTCGATCTTGGCGTAGCTGTCGCGCTCATTGCGGTCGGCGCGGATGATCGAGCGCAGCACGAACCAGAAGATGAGGCCGATCAGAATCGTCGGCGTCACCGAGAACACCGCGTTGGCCCAGAACTCCTCGATCACGGCGTCAAGTCTACGCGGCGATGGCTGAGGCCGACCTGGTCGGTGCGCGCCACTTCGTCGCGACCGCGCCACAAGGAGGTGGCGCGGATGCGAGCAAGTGGCGCGGGAGGAGGGAGGGTGCGCCGGACGGGCGCGGTGAGCGTCAGCCCTTGAGCAGGATGCCGATGATGCCGGAGACCAGCAGGTACGTGCACGTGACGGCAAGGCCGACCCAGCCGATCGCTGTCCACGGCGGCGCAGAGCGGCGAGACGCAGACCGATCGCGCGACGCACCCTCGACATCCCGCTGGCGCTCCGGCTCGGTCATCTGGCGGCCTACTTCACCAGCGGGAAGAGGATCGTCTCGCGGATGCCGAGGCCGGTGATCGCCATGAGCAAGCGGTCGATGCCCATGCCCATGCCACCCGACGGCGGCATGCCGTGCTCGAGCGCGCGCAGGAACTCCTCATCGAGCTGCATGGCCTCGAGGTCGCCCTTCGCGGCGAGCTTCGCCTGCTCGACGAAGCGCTCGCGCTGGATCACCGGGTCGACCAGCTCGGAGTACGCCGTCGCGAGCTCGAAGCCGCGCACGTACAGGTCCCACTTCTCGACGACACCCTGCTTGGTGCGGTGTGCGCGTACGAGCGGGCTGGTGTCGACCGGGAAGTCCATGACGAAGGTCGGCCGCTCGAGGCCCGGCTTGACGTAGTGCTCCCAGAGCTCTTCCACGTACTTGCCGGGCAGCGGATGCGGCACCTCGATCTCGACGGCATCCGCCATCTTCTTGAGCTCTGCCATCGGGGTCTCCGGCGTGACCTCGACGCCGGCCGCCTCGGAGAGCGACTCGTACATCGACAGCCGCGCCCAGTCGCCGCCGAGGTCGTACTCGGTGCCGTCGGCCCACGTGACGATATGGGAACCGGCCACGGCGAGCGCCGCATTCTGGATGAGTTCCTGAGTGAGGTCGGCCATCTGGTGGTAGTCGCCGTAGGCCTGGTACGCCTCGAGCATCGCGAACTCGGGGCTGTGCGTCGAGTCGGCACCCTCGTTGCGGAAGTTGCGGTTGATCTCGAACACGCGCTCGAGCCCGCCGACCACCGCGCGCTTGAGGAACAGCTCGGGCGCGATGCGCAGGTAGAGCTCGGTGTCGAACGCGTTCGAGTGCGTGATGAACGGGCGCGCAGCCGCTCCGCCGTGCATGGTCTGCAGCATCGGGGTCTCGACCTCGATGTACCCGTGGCCTGCGAAGGTGTCGCGGAGCGAGGCGACCGCCTTGGCGCGGGCGATGACGGTATTGCGCGCCTGCTCGCGAGAGATGAGGTCGAGGTAGCGCTGGCGCACGCGCGTCTCCTCGCTGAGCTCCGAGTGCAGGTTCGGCAGCGGCAGCACCGCCTTCGAGGCGATCTGCCAGCGGTTCACCATGATCGACAGCTCACCGCGGCGACTCGTGATCGCCTCGCCCTCCACGAAGACGTGGTCGCCGAGGTCGACGAGTTCCTTCCACTCGTCGAGCGATTCCTGACCCACCTCGGCGAGGCTCACCATCGCCTGGATGCGCGAGCCGTCGCCGGACTGCAGCGCGGCGAAGCACAGCTTGCCGGTGTTGCGCGAGTGCACGACGCGGCCGGCGACGCCGACCGTGACGCCGGTCGAGGCATCCGGTTCCAGTCCCTCGAATCGCGCTCGCACTTCGCCGATCGAGTGGGTGATGGGCACGCCGACGGGGTAGGCGTCACCGCCGGCGTCGAGGATGCGAGCGCGCTTGGCGAGCCGAACCGCCTTCTGCTCCGAGACCTCTGCCTCGGTGAGTTCGGTGGTTTCGTCGGTCATGCGTACTCCTGGTTCATGTGCGCGCGGAAGGACGGCGGCAACCCGTCCCATGCTAGTTCGTGCCGCGCTGTCGCTCGGGCCGGCGGTCGCTCGGCTCGCCCTGAGCGACCGTCATCGAAACCGGGGGCTGTCGGGCTCCAGGAGTTGGCGCCAGCGTAAGGCTTCAGGTCTCAGGCCTCAGGCCTCAGGCCTCAGGCCTCAGGCCTCAGGCCTCAGGCTTCAGGCCTCAGGCCTCAGGTCTCAGGTCTCAGGTCTCAGGCCTCAGGCCTCAGGCCTCAGGCGAAGCGCACCGCGCGAGTGTCGATGAGCCTGGCCGAGCCGACTCGCGCCGCCACCACAGCGCGTGCATCGCCTCGGAAGCGGGCCCCGACTGGTTCGAACGTCGCCGTGTCGACGATCTCGAAGTAGTCAGGATCGACTCCGGATGCCGTGCCCAGCACCTCGCGGCCGGCGTCGAGCGCCGCGTCGACCCCTGCCCCCTCCGTCGCGGCATCGTGAGTCGCCGCCAGTGCACGGGAGAGCGCGAGCGCCTGCTCACGTTCCTGGTCGCTGAGGTAGCGGTTGCGGCTCGAGAGCGCGAGTCCCCCGGCCTCCCGCACGATGTCGACCACCTCGATCGAGACCGGGAGATCGAGATCGGCGACCATCTGCTTGACCAGGAACACCTGCTGAGCGTCCTTCTCACCGAACACCGCAACGCGCGGCTGCACGATGTTGAAGAGCTTCGCCACCACGGTGAGCATCCCGTCGAAGTGGCCGGGCCGCGAGGCTCCCTCGAACGTCGATCCGACGGGCCCTGCGGTGACCCGCGTGGCGGTCTCGCCATGCGGGTACATCTCACTCGCCGACGGAGCGAAGACGAGGTGCGCACCACGGGTCGTAAGCGCTTCGAGGTCGGCCTCGAGGGTACGCGGGTAGCGATCGAGGTCCTCCCCCGCGCCGAACTGGAGCGGGTTGACGAAGATCGACACCACGACGGTGTCCGCGAGTTGCACCGCACGATCGACGAGCGCGAGATGCCCGTCGTGCAGCGCGCCCATCGTCGGCACCAGTGCGATGTCGGCGCCCTGCATTCGGGCGCCTCGCAGGCGCTCGCGCAGGGCCGCGATGCTCGTGATCACCTCTGGACGACTGATCGACTGGGTCATCGTTCATCCTCCGGGCCGGTCGGGTCATGCTCTGGGGTGCCGCCGTCGGGATCATCGCGGGTGCCGCTGTGGCCGGCAGGCCCCGGGAACGCCGGCAAGTCCAGTTCCAGGTCGGGCTCGAACGCGGTCGGATCCACCGGGTCGGGGTCATGCTCTCCCGCCGCGGCGAGGGCGTTGTCGATCGCCGATCGAACCAGCGGGCCCAGCACAGCGCCGGGACGCTCGACACCCACGCTGCGCAGGATGCCGGCCGCCTGCCGCACGATCTCGCTGGAGAACCCCGTCGCAGTATCGATCGCCTCGGCGTATGCCGACCGATCGCGCTCGTCGATCAGCACCGGCTCGGCCCCCATCTCGACGACGAGTGCCTGGCCGATCGGCTGCACCGGCACCGGCGCCGTGACCGCGCACCAGCTCTCGCGCAGGCGGGCCAGGTCGATGCTCGTGCCGGTGAACGACATCGCGGGGTGCACGGCGAGCGGGATGACTCCGGCCTCCAGCGCCGGTTCCAAGACGTCGATGCCGAACCGGGGCGAGGTGTGCAGCACGAGCTGTCCGCGCTGCCAGACTCGCGCCGCCGTGAGGCCTGCGATGAGGCCCGGCAGCTCGGCATCCGGCACTGCGATGATGACGAGTTCGCTCACCTCGATGAGCCGGGGCACCTCGAGGATCGGCACGCCGGGCAGCATGGCGTCGGCCCGTTCGCGGCTCTCGTCGGACACAGCCGCGATGCCCACGAGGGCGTGCCCGGCTCCCGCAAGTGCCGCGCCCAGCACGGGGCCCACTCGACCCGCGCCGATGATGCCCACCCCCAGGCGCCCCGCTCGCCGGTTCACTGCGAGTGCTCCCTCGATCCGGTGTCGAACTCGGTCGCCGCCTGTTGGGGCGGCATGTCGGTCGCCGGCTGCTGGAATGGCGCGCCTTGCTCCGGCTGCCGAAGCTGCTCAGGCGAGTGCTGCGCGAGCGGCTGCGTCAGTGGTTCCTCGACCGCGACCATCGACTCCGACCTCCAACGGTGCGATCGATCGGATGCCGCGGCCTCGACTGTGCGCGCTGCGATCTCGTCGAATGCGGTGCCGAGCTCGTCCATGTCCATGGCGCCGAGGGATGGGGTGATGGGGCCGGCGACGGTGTGCACGTGCAGGGCGCCGAGTCGCAGTGATCGAAGCACCGGGCCCTGTCGCATGCTCGTGCTCTGCACCCGGGGTTGCGGCACGATGATCAGCGTGCGCCAGATCGCGCCCTTCCGGATCACCACTCCGCCTGGCACAAGCGTGAACCCGTTGCGTCGCCGGCTGAACCAGCGCAGCGCCTGCGCGCGCACCGGTGAGTTCACCCAGCCCTCGTCATCGCCGCGCGACGTCAGCCCGCGCATGATGTGCTCGTGGTCGCCGACCTCTGGCGCGATGAGCGCGAGCACCCGCGCCACGTCGAGGCGGTCGCCAACGGGCAGGATCGTGGTGTTCTCCTGGCCGGCCGCGCCCTTCGTCGATGACCGCGACGCGCGGTTGACCTTGATGTGCCACCAGTCGAAGGGCCGCCACAGCAGCGTCTGGCTGATCTGGATCGAGTGGATGCGGCCGGGCGGCAGCGTCTCATTGCTCGTCGACAGCAGTCCGAACCCGACCCGCACGCCATCCTCGGTGCCCGCGATCGAGTACCGCAGCGACTTGGTGAACCGCGACACGAGCACACCGCCGAGCGCGAGCAGGCCCGGCACGAAACCGACGAGCAGCAAGAACTCACCAGTGATGAACGCTGAGACACCGACCGCGATCAGCATCGCGACGATGGCGATGGAGATATCGCTGAGGGCGAGGGAGCCGGCGAGCCGGCCAGGGTTGAGCTGCACGACCGACTCGGGCGGCGCGGCATCCGGATCGAGCTCGGGAGCGAGGAACTCGCTGATGCGCTCCCCGATCACGCCCCCGTTCGCGGCGGCAGCCGTCGACCGCTCGGCCGCTCGTCTCGTGCCGGAGGCGAGCAGCAGGATGTCGCGGCGCAGATCGTCGGCCTGCTTGCTGTGCAGGTACGACAGCTGCACATTCGCGTCGTCGCCGGCCTGATTGACCTCGAGCTTCGCGGCGCCGAAGATGCGCGGAATGAATGGGCGCACCACGTTGATGCCCTGGATGCGGTCGAGCCGCGCCCGGCGATTCGTTCGGAAGAGGATGCCGCTCCGCACCTCGACGAACTCGTCGGTGATGCGGAAGCTGTGCATGCGCCAGCTCAAGTAGAAGCCGGCCACGACGATCAGCAGCACGGCGCCGGTGACGAGCAGCGCCCACCCGAGCAATCCCTCGCCGATGATCCAGTCGACCGGATCGCCACTGTATTCGCCTGCGCCGATGAAGGAGTCGATGATGCGTTCGCGCGCGTTGGCGATGATGACGCCGGCGATCGCAATGAGGGCGATCCCGCCCTTGAGCAGCGGCGTCGCCGGGTGCAGCCTGTGCCACTCGCCGTCGGCGAGGCCCGTGCTGCCGCTGGTGTACGGGCGCCCATCGGATGCGGGGGGCGCACCGCCGGCATCCGGCACGGGGTATCGCGGGTCTGCGTCGGTCACAGACCAGCCCTCCGGGTCTCGGCGAGCGCGATCAGCTCGTCGCGCAGGCGCTCGGCCTCGGTGTGCGGCAGCCCGGGGATCGTCACATTGGTCGATGCCGCGGCGGTGACGAACTTCAGTTCGCTCAGGCCCATGGCACGCGTGATGGGGCCCCGGTTGATGTCGACGAGCTGCATGCGCCCATAGGGCACCGCGACGAAGCGCTGGAAGAGGATGCCGCGGCGGAACAGCAGGTCGTCACCGCGCAGGCGGTAGCCGATCGACCGCACGCGGCGCGGCGTGAGCGCGATCACGATGATGAACACCACGACGATCGCCGCCGGCACGACCCACAGCCACGTCTCACCAGTGAACAGCGCCGGCAGGCTCAACCCGCCACCGAGCACGATCGCCGCGATGACGTTGCCGATCAGCTCGACGACGATGTAGCGCGGCGACACCCGCTGCCATTCGTGCTCGGGCAGATCGAGGCGGGTGGGGAGGGCGTGGGACACGGCGGCCTTTCACTACGGCTCACAAGGGTTCTTGGTTCGGCGGCGCACGGCGCGTGAGGCACCCGCAGCGCGTGTTCGACTCTAGCGGCGGGGCCCGAACGGATCGTCTCGGCCGACTCGACCACTCCAGCTATCGGAACGATCCTGAGGATCGCCGGCGCGCCGATCGTTGCGACCGTCCTCTTCGCGCTCACGACCGGCGCGTCGCGCGGCATCCTTCTCAGCATTCGAGTCACCGTCGCCGTGCTCGTCGCCGGGCGGCAGCGAGCACATGCGCTCGGCGATGAGGGCTCCGGTCACGAGAGCGGCGCCGCCCACCACGCTCGCGGCGGACAGCAGCACTGCGCCACCGGCGGCCACGACGCTCCGGCTGAGCAGGTACACGATGACGCCGATGCCAAAGCCGCCGATGAGCGAACCGGCGAGGCTCGACGCCTTGGCGAGCACCAGCACGCGGATGGCGTAGAAGGGATCGATCGCGTTGAGGGTGCGTGCCTTCACGGCTTTGCGCACCGGCCGGGCAAGCGCGACGAGCACCGCGCCGATCAGCGCGAGAGCGACGGCCAGGGTGATCGGCGGCACGAAGACCGGGCGTCCGGCCGCCGCAAGGCCAGTGTCGAGCATGATGCCTGCCGCGAGCCCGATGACGGCGAGCACGAGCAGTGAGACCGGGCCGGTGCGCTTCACTGTGCGCCCTCTCGCCGTGCGGCGTCGATTCGCTGGGAATCGTCGAGCGGTTGCGAGTCGTCGCGTCGTTGCGAGTGGCCGAGCCTTTGCGAGTGGCCGAGCGCCGCAAGCAGGTCGCGCACCGCTCCTCGCCCGGGCAGGGTCGCGTCGGAATCGACCTCGAACCACGGTTCGAGGACGAAGTCGCGCTCGTGAGCGCGCGGATGCGGCAGCGTCAGTCGCTCGCTCTCAAGCGTGCGGCCGCCGTAGTCGATGAGGTCGAGATCGAGCGTGCGCGATCCCCAGCGCTCGGCCCGCACGCGGCCGTGCGCGTCTTCGATGGCGTTCATCACGTCGAGCAGCGAGGTCGCGGCGAGCGAGGTGGTCACGAGAGCGACACCGTTGAGGTAGCCGGGCACCGTCTCGTCACGGCCCTCCAGCGTGATCGCAACGGAGTCGATGAACGTCGAGACGGCATCGACACGGATGCCGGGGGTCGCAGCGATGTCGCGCACCGCCCGCTCGAGGGTCGCGCGCCGATCGCCGAGGTTCGCCCCCAGCGCGATGACCGCGCGCACCGTCTCGCGACGCGATGCCGCGACGGGGCCGGATGTCGTTGCGACGGGGTACAACGCCGCGACCGCGTGAGCCCCGGCATCCGCCCCACCTGCTCGCCGAGATGACACTTTCTGCTGCGATTCCGCCGATTCCGGTGCAGAACGTGTCATCTCGGCGGACGCTTGGGCGGAGGTTTGGGCAGGCGACAGCGTGGGAGTAGCGGCGTCGGCGGGGGCGGCGGCGGGGCGGCGGGCGCGGGTGATGGTGACCGAGACGTCGCGGAACGGCACGGCGATCGGCGCCTCGGGCTTGTGCACCGTGACGGTGACGCGCTGCACCGCCGGGCGTGCGAGCACGACTGCGGCGATGCGCTCGGCGAGCGTCTCGATGAGGTCGTGCGGCTCTCCCTCGATGACGGCCACCACGTCGCCGGCGACTTCGCCGTAGTGCACGGTGCGTTCCAGCTCATCGCTCGCGGCAGCGGCACTGAGGTCGAGTTCGAGGTCAACGTCGGCGATGAACGTCTGACCGTCTCGCCGTTCGAAGTCGAATACGCCGTGGTGCCCACGCGCTTGCAGGCCCGTGATGGTGATGCGGTCGAGCGAGCGCGTCATGTGAGCCGCTCCCGCTGCTCTCCCGCAGACGCGGGCTCTCCGTCAGCCTCGAGCCGCGGCTCGAGCGCTGCGCCATGCCCGGGATGCGCCTCGCGCCCAGAGGTCCAGGCATCCGCTACCTCCAGGGCTGCTCTCGTCGAGGCGACATCGTGCACGCGCACAGCCCATGCGCCTGAGACCGCGCTCAGTGCGCTCACCACCGAGGTCGCCACGTCGCGATCGCCCGCGAGGTCTCCGAGGAAGCGCTTGCGGCTGTGGCCGATGAGCAGCGGCCGTCCGAGCGAGCGCAGTTCGTCCATGCGCGCGAGCAGCTGCCAGTTGTGCGCGCGCTGCTTCGAGAACCCGAGCCCGGGATCGAGCACGATGCGCTCCAGTGGGATTCCCGCGGCGACGGCCTGCGTCATCCGCCGCTCGAGACCGGCCCGCACCTCGTCGACGACGTCCTCGTACCGGGCGCGCTCGTCGTCGGGCGTCGAATCGGTGCGCCCAAGGAGCCCCCGCCAGTGCATCGCGATGTAGGTGGCCGGCGTAACCGCGACCGCCGAGTACATATCCGGGTCGGCGAGCCCGCCCGACACGTCGTTCACGAACTCGGCACCAGCCTCCACGCATGCCGTCGCGGTCGCGGCGTGCATGGTGTCGATGCTCACGCGGATGCCGCGAGCCGCCAACTCGGTGACAACCGGCAGCACCCGCTGCAACTCCTCGTCGGAGGTCAGCGGTTCGGCGCCGGGTCTGGTCGATTCACCACCGATGTCGATGATGTGTGCCCCATCGGCGACGAGTTCGACGGCATGGCCGATGGCGGCATCCGCGTCGAACCAGCGTCCGCCGTCGCTGAACGAGTCGGGCGTCACGTTGACGATGCCCATGATGAGCGTCACGCGATGCCGCCGATCAGGGCCATCACCTCGGCACGGTGCGCGGCGGTGGCGAGCTCACCGCGGCTCGCCATCGTGACGGTGGTGCTCGCCGCCTGTCGCGTGCCGCGCGCGGAGACGCAGCTGTGCTGCGCGTCGACGACCACGAGCACGCCGCGCGGGTCGAGGCCGGTCTCGAGCGCATCCGCGATCTCTTCGGTGAGCCGCTCCTGCAGTTGGGGACGCGAGGCGATGGTCTCGACGACCCTCGCGAGCTTGCCGAGGCCGACGACCCGTTCACCCGGAACGTACGCGACGTGCACCACACCGATGAACGGAAGCAGATGGTGCTCGCACATCGATCGGAACTCGATGTCGCGCTGCAGCACGAGTTCACCGGTCTCCGGCCCGACGGCGACGGTATCGGTGAGATGGGCCAGCGGATCGACGCCGATGCCCGCGAAGAACTCGGAGTACGCCTGGGCCACGCGCTCGGGCGTGCGCTCGAGCGTCGGGCCGCCACCGAGCGCGGCGACGATCTCGCGCACCGCGGCCTCGACGCGAGCGACATCGACGCCCGTCGCCGTGCCGAGCGCCGCCGCGTCCACAGGTCGGTCGGTCGGCACGGATGCCGGTGCTCCGTGCGACTCTCGCTGCATCGCGTGCTGCTCGGACACTCTCTGCCTGCCTAGGTCGTGATTCCGCTGGACAGGGCGGGGCCGCTGTGCTCCTCGGAGTTTCGCACGTGCTCGTCGATGTTGGGGGCGTCCGCGCCGTGGGCGCCGGCGGCTTCGTCTCCCGTCGCACCGACTCGGGCGGCCGATTCGCCGACCTTGCGCGACCGATCGGAGGCGACTCGCCCCTCAGTGGCGTCCTGGTCGATGGGCGCCTTCGACGGCATCGCCACCGGGGGCACGTTCGACGAGGGACGGTTCTCGCTCGAGAGCCACTGCGGGCGCTCGGGGAGCTTACGCACATCGGCGAAGAGCGCCTCGAGTTGCAGGTGGTCGAGCGTCTCCTTCTCGAGCAGCTCGGAGGCGAGCTTGTCGAGGATGTCGCGGTTCTCGTTGAGCACCTGCCACGCCTCGTCGTGCGCGGTCTCGATCAGCCTGCGGATCTCGGAGTCGACGGTCTCGGCGATCGATTCGGAGTAGTCGCGCTGCTGACCCATGTCGCGCCCGAGGAAGGGCTCGCCCGAGCCGTGGCCGAGCTTCACAGAGCCGACCTCGGCGCTCATGCCGTACTCGGTCACCATGCGGCGAGCGATCGACGTGGCCTTCTCGATGTCGTTCGATGCGCCGGTGGTCGGGTCGTGGAACACGATCTCCTCGGCCACCCTGCCGCCCATCGCGTAGGTGAGCTGGTCGAGCAGTTCATTGCGCGTCACCGAGTACTTGTCTTCCACCGGCAGCACCATCGTGTAGCCGAGCGCGCGACCGCGAGGGAGGATCGTCACCTTGGTGACGGGGTCGGTGTGCCGCATCGCCGCCGCCGCCAGGGCGTGCCCGCCCTCGTGGTACGCGGTGATGAGCTTCTCCTTGTCGTTCATCATGCGCGTGCGCCGCTGCGGGCCCGCCATCACTCGGTCGACGGCCTCGTCGAGGGCGCGGTTGTCGATGAGTTGGGCGTTGCTGCGGGCGGTGAGGAGCGCTGCCTCGTTGAGCACGTTCGCGAGGTCTGCACCGGTGAATCCGGGGGTCTTGCGGGCGAGCACGGCCAGGTCGACATCGTCGGTCATGGGCTTGCCCTTGGCGTGCACGTGCAGAATCTGCTCGCGGCCCTTGAGGTCGGGCGCCTCGACGGTGATCTGGCGGTCGAATCGGCCGGGGCGCAGCAGCGCCGGGTCGAGCACGTCGGGACGGTTCGTGGCCGCGATCAGGATGACGTTCGTCTTCACGTCGAAGCCGTCCATCTCGACCAGCAACTGGTTGAGCGTCTGTTCGCGCTCGTCATTGCCACCACCGATGCCGGCGCCACGGTGACGACCCACGGCGTCGATCTCGTCGATGAAGATGATGGCGGGCGCGTTCTCCTTCGCCTGGTTGAACAGGTCGCGCACGCGGCTGGCACCGACACCGACGAACATCTCGACGAAGTCAGAACCCGAGATCGAGTAGAAGGGCACTCCGGCCTCACCAGCGACGGCGCGGGCGAGCAGCGTCTTTCCGGTGCCGGGAGGGCCGTAGAGCAGCACGCCCTTGGGGATGCGCGCTCCGACGGCCTGGAACTTCGCGGGCTCCTTGAGGAACTCCTTGATCTCCTGCAGTTCCTCGATCGCCTCATCGGCGCCCGCGACATCCTCGAAGGTGACCTTCGGGCTCTCCTTCGACACGAGCTTCGCGCGCGACTTGCCGAACTGCATGACCCGACTGCCGCCGCCCTGCATGCTCGAGAGCAGGAACCAGAAGATGAGACCGATGATGATGAACGGCAGCAGCAGGCCCAGCAGGCTCATGAACCAGTTCGTCTGCGGCACCTGGTCGTCGAACTGCACATCCTTGGCGTCCGTGACGGCCTGCACGATCTCGTCGCCGCGCGGCGCGACGTAGTAGAACTGCACCTGTGTGCCGTTGTCGCCGTCGGCCTTCTTCAGGGTGAGGTCGACTCGCTGCTCACCGTCGACGATGAGCACCTTCTCGACGTTGGTCCCTTTGAGCAGGTCGAGTCCGTGCTGCGTGGTGACCTCACGGAACCCCGAGCCGGTGATCAGGCTGAAGCCGATCCACACGGCGATGGCGCCCACGAGCACATAGAACACCGGGCCGCGGAAGAGGCGCTTGAAATCCATAGTCTTGCCAGGCTAGCGCGCGGCGACTGTGCTCAGCCCTCGTGTTCGCCGTAGGGGTACTGCAGGCGGATGCGGTGCAGGCGGATGCGGTCGGCGCGAGGTCGGCGACGAGCGAGTCAGAAGCGGTGCTTCACGCGGTCGGCCGGTCGCGGCATCCGCCCGATCAGGAATAGACGTGGGGCGCGAGCACGCCGATGCCGCGCAGGTTGCGGTAGCGCTCGGCATAGTCGAGGCCGTAGCCGACGACGAACTCGTTCGGGATGTCGAAGCCCACGTACTCGACCGGCACATCGACCTTCGCTGCGTCGGGCTTGCGGAGCAGCGCGCACACCTTGACCGAGGCGGCCCCGCGGCTCTGCAGGTTGCCGAGCAGCCAGCTCAGCGTGAGGCCCGAGTCGATGATGTCTTCGACGATCAGCACATCGCGGCCGGCGAGGTCGGAGTCGAGGTCTTTGAGAATGCGCACGACACCGCTCGACTGGGTGCTCTTGCCATACGACGAGACCGCCATCCAGTCCATGTCGACGTGCAGCTTGAGCTCGCGCGCGAGGTCGGCCATGACCATGACGGCACCCTTGAGCACACCGACGAGCAGTGGACGCCGACCTTCGTAGTCGCGCTCGATCGCTCGGCAGAGCTCGGCGATCTTGTCGACGATCTCGCGTTCGGAGATCAGTTCGCGGTCGAGGTCATCGCGGACGTCGGCGAGCTCCATATGCAATCTCCAGGGTGCTAGCGGCGCGTGTGCTGGCGTGTGGTTTGCGTCATGCGTCGGCGTCGTGCCCGAGCGGGGCGGCGGTGAACACGACGCGGTCGCCGACGCGTTCCACTCTAATGCCGGGCAGATGCAGTGCTCCCTGGCCCCGCCAGTCGGTGACGAGGCGCGCCACTTCGAGCGTGTGCGCGCGGCTGAGCGACCGGTGGAACTCGGCATCGACGACCTTGCGGATGAGCCGGTTGCGAAGCGCGGCCGGGTTCGCGGCGAGCGCTGCGACGGGGAGCGAGAGCCCGCCCTCTTCGAGTTCGGCGAGCTCCTCGATGAGTTCATCGGTGAAGCGGTCGAGCGCCTCGGCATCCTCACGCAGCACATCGGCGGTGCGCGCGAGCGCCTCGACGACATGGGCGCCGAGCGCGCGCTCGAGAGCGGGGAGCGCTTCGGTGCGCACTCTCACGCGCGTGAATGAGGTGTCGTCATTGTGCGGGTCGGCCCAGGCGGTGAGACCGAGGTCGGTGCAGCTCTGCTCAGTCGTCGAACGCCGGATGCCGAGCAAGGGCCTCAGCAAGAGCGGCCGAGCGAGCTGCGGGCCGCCAGTTTGCTCACCCGCGTATGTGGCAGCGGCGAGCGGCACGCACTCGCGCATGCCGCCGAGGCTCAATCCCCCACTGCCGCGGGCGAGACCGAGCAGCACGGTCTCCGCCTGGTCGTCGAGCGTGTGGCCGGTCATCACGGCGACCGCGCCGGTCTCCTGGGCGACGATGGCGAGTGCTGAGTAGCGAGCGTCGCGGGCGGCCGCCTCCGGCCCTCCGGCTTCGCCCACCTCGACGCGCCGCACGACCACGGGGTCGAGGCCGAGGGCGCGCGCCGTCGCCGCGGCATTCGCTGCGACCAGGGCCGATCCGCTCTGCAATCCGTGGTCGACGATGACGGCACCGGCACGCAAACCGTGGCGCGGTGCCTCGAACGCCGTGGCGGCGGCGAGCGCCAGCGAGTCGGGTCCGCCGCTGAGCGCCACGAGCACGAGGCGGCCGTCTGCTTGGTCTCGGGTCGCGTCTGCGGTCGCGCCGTCGGGGGCGTGTGGGGCGGATGCCGCGGGCGTGACATCGCGGGGCGGGGCGGCGTTGCCGGCATCCGTCCGCTGTCGGTCGTCGGGAGTGCGCGCCTCGGCGTCGAGGCACCGAACGAGCACCCCTCGCACGGCGCGACGCACGTCGGCGATCGCCGGAGTGAGCCGCGGACGTCGCGGCGCTGGTCGGGCAGCGGGGTCGGAGGCCTGCCCAACGGCGGCCTCCGCAGCCGGCTCGGGCGGCACAGAGCGCATCCAGTAACGTTAACGCAGCATTCGATCCACCCTGAGGAGCACGTCATATGGGCGCTTACGACGCCGTTATCGAGATCCCCCGCGGGAGCCGCAACAAGTACGAGGTCGACCACGAGACCGGCCGCGTGTTCCTCGACCGGGTGCTCTACACGACGTTCGTGTACCCGACCGACTACGGCTACTTCGAGAACACCCTCGGCCTCGACGGCGACCCCGTCGACGTGCTGGTGCTGCTCGAGTACCCGCTGTTCCCGGGCGTCGGCGTGAAGGTGCGGCCGGTCGGCGTGTTCAACATGACCGACGACGGCGGCAGCGACGCCAAGGTCATCGCGGTGCCCGCGAAGGACCCGCGCTGGGACCACATTCAAGACGTGGGCGACATCCCTGAGTACACCCGCAAGGAGATCGAGCACTTCTTCGAGCACTACAAGGACCTCGAGCCCGGCAAGTGGGTCAAGACCGAGGGTTGGGGCGACGCCGCCGAGGCTGAGGCGATCATCGAGGCCGGCGTGAAGG
Organism: Ruicaihuangia caeni; assembly: GCF_040536845.1. NCBI lineage: Bacteria > Bacillati > Actinomycetota > Actinomycetes > Micrococcales > Microbacteriaceae > Ruicaihuangia > Ruicaihuangia caeni. The sequence goes on along the minus strand of NZ_CP159582.1, from coordinate 1,546,663 downwards.
CGTTCGCTGAGCAGCACTGAGTTTCGCGGGGTGGTGCCGAGCGTTGGCCGCTCAGCACGCCTCAGACTCGCATCGAGCGGGGGTTGCCTTCGGGCGGCCCCCGCTCCGCGTTTGTGCCGCTAGTGCGTGGTGCCGCCCGTGCGCGGTGCCGCCAATGCGGTGCCCCGTGCGCGGTGCCGCCAACGCGCGGTGCCGCCAACGCGGGGTGCCGCCACGCGCGGGTTGCCGCCAACGCGCGGTGCCGCCCGCATCCGTGCGCATCCCTGCCCGGTCGCGTGCGCCCACACCTCCGCCGAGATGCCAAAATCTGCAACTCCTGCCGCCAAAACACCGCAGATCTTGTCATCTCGGCGAAGGGAGAACGACGAAGGGAGCAGGGAGAAGGGCAAAGGGAGAAGAGAGGAGGGGGCGGATGCTGGACCGGAGCCGTGGAGCGTGTGAAGGCGTCCGCGGGCTCAGCCGGTCGGGCGGCCGACGTAGGGCACGAGATCGCCGTAGCGCACAGGCTTGATGCGCACGGTCTCACCGGGATACGGCGCTTCGATCATCTGGCCGCCGCCGAGGTAGAGCGTGACGTGGTACTTCGAAGCGCCAGTGGAGCCGCCGGCCGAGTAGAAGAGCAGATCGCCGGCCATCATCTGGTTGTACGGCACGAGACGTCCGCGGGCGGCCATGGTGTTGTACTGGTTGGTCGCCGAGTGCGTGCCGATGCTGACGCCCGCGGCGCTGTACGACATGAGGGTGAGCCCCGAGCAGTCCCAATAGGTCGGGCCTCGACCGCCGAGCTGGTACGGCTTTCCGAGCTGCGCCTTGGCGAACGCGATCGCGGTCTGCACGGCACCGGGTGAGGGCGTCGGCGGAGGAGGCGGAGGCGTCGGCTCCGGACTCGGCGACGGCGATGGCGACGGCGACGGCGAAGGGCTCGGCGAGGGTGAGGGCGAGGGCCCTGGCGCCGGGCTGGGCGAAGGCGACGGCGACGGCGACGGGCTCGGTGATGGAGCCGGCGCCGGTGCCGGTGAAGGGCTGGGCAGCGGCGGCGGCACCGCCGGAGGAGCGCCGGCGTTCTGACGGCGCTCCCACTCGAGGCCCTCGTAATAGCCGCGCTCGACAGCAGCGCTCGTTCCCTTCAGCGCCGCGAGTTGCGCGTACAGCTCATCGAGCACGGCGGACTGCTGCCCAGCAGCGGTCGACGACGAGGCTGCTCGAGCCTGAGCGGCAGCGAAGACGGATGCCGCGCGCTCGGCGAGCCGATCGCGTTCAGTTGCCGCGGCATCCGCTGACCGCTGCGCCGCCAGCGAGACGTTGCGCTCCGTGATCGCCTGCCCGTAGAGCGAGCTCGACTGCGAGCTGAGCTGGCTGAGCCGCCCCATGCCGCGCAGCAGCTCGTCGGAGCTCGACGCGCCACTGCCGAGCAGTGTGAGCGTGAGGTCGCCGCCCCCGGAGCGCGAGAGCTGCGCGAGCAGCTGTCCGGCGCGGCGAGCCGAGGTCTCTGCCCGTTCGCGAGCGGAGTCGGCCTGCTTCTGCAAGCGGGCGGCGCGCTCGACCGCGCGCTCGTGCTCGACGACCGCGGCGTTGTATTCCTCGCCACGCTGCAGTGCGAGCTGGCCGAAGGCTGCGGCATCCGACGAGAGCGATGCCACCAGCGCCTCGAGCTCGGCCACTTTCTGCGCAGCGGTCGCGGCGTCTGACCGTGCGGCTTCGACCTCTTCCCAGGTGGGGAAGTCGGGCTGCGCGTGCGCGGCCGTGACGCCGAGCCCGATGCCGAGGCTCGTCGCGGTCAGCAGCGCGAGCAGCGTCGCCCTACGGCGTCGCATGCCCCCACCTCGATGTCCCCCGGTCGATCACTGGTCAGCCGATCGGGATCCCGTGGTTGCGGTAGTACGTCACGGCGTTCGTGGCGACGCCGTTGATGCGCACCTCGAAGTGCAGGTGCGGGCCGGTGGAGGCGCCGGTCGACCCGACCTGCGCGATCTGCTGCCCGGTCTGCACCTGCTGGCCGTAGCGCACCATGATGCCGCCGTCGCGGATGTGCGCGTACCCGGTCGATATGCCGTTGCCGTGGTTGATGAGCACGAAGTTGCCGTAGGTGCCGAGACGGCCAGCGTAGGTCACGGTTCCACCGGTAGCGGCGTAGATGGGCGTGCCCATGCCAGCGCCGATGTCGGTGCCGGTGTGCAGGCGCCAGTAGTTGTAGACCGGGTGCAGACGGTTGCCGTAGTGCCCGGTGATCCAGCCGTTGACGGGCCAGACCCAGCCGTTGACCGGCCCGCGGGTGCTGGTCGATCCCCCACCGCCGTTCGCCGCGGCAGCAGCGGCCGCTGCGGCGCGGGCGGCAGCCGCCCTCGCCTCGGCCTCCTTGCGGATGCGCTCGCCCTCGGCGTACTCGGCCTCGGTGTTCGCGCGAGCGACGCTCAGCACTTCGAGCTGAGCCTGCAGCACCACGGCGTGCTCCTCCTGCTCGGCGAGCGCCGCGTTCGCGGCATCCGCCGCCTGCTGTGCCGCGATCTGCTTCGCCTCGGCCTCCGCGCGCAGTTCTTCGCGCACCTCCCGGGCGACCTCCGCCTGGTCGGCCAGCGACTGCGCGGTGTTCATGTCTTGCAGCGCGCGAACGTACAGGCCCTCGGACTGCTTCGTGATGCGGCTGGCATAGCCGAGACGCTGCAGCAGGTCGTCGGCGTCGCCGGGGTTCGCGAGCAGACTGGCGCTGAGGTTGCCGCCGCCCTGACGCGACAGCTGCGCGGCCATCTGGCCGGCCTGCTGACGCGAGGTCGCGGCGATCTCGCCGGCCGCGTCGGCCTGAGCCTGCAGGTCTTGCGCCTTGAGTGCCGCCTCCTGGAACGCCAGGTCGGCCTCTTCGAAGGCGTAGCCTGCTTCTTCCGCGGCAGCGGTCTTCGCGGCGACGTCGGCCTCGAGGTTCTTCAGCAGCGTCTGGATGCGCGAAATCTCGGCCTTCTTCGCCGTCTCGTTCGCGCGGGCCTTGCGCACGTCGTCCCAGCTCGGATAGTCGGCGGCATAGGCCGGCTCAGAAGCCGCGTCGACGATCGCGCCTGAGAAGAGGATGCCGACGGCGACGACAAGCGCGACGAGAGGGCTGCGCCGCCAGCGCACCCGGCGGCTCGCGGTCGCGGAAGCACTGGCTGTCCGTGCTTCGGTCGCTGTCGTACGCGCAAAGAAGCGCCGGCCTGCTCCTTGGCGGTCGGCGCGGTCTTCGCCCTGCTCGGCGTGCTGCGAGTGCAACTCGTTGGCTTCCATCGCTCCCCAGATACCAGTGTCGCGCGTTCCCCTGCGCTGGTGTTTATAACGTTGTTCACACTGTCAACAGCATCAACTCGGTCAACACTGACTTCCAGCATCCTAAGGGCAGAAAGCCCGAAAGTCTCAACAACCACTTGAAACTATGCGACGGATGCCGCAACTCTGGGTTCATCGCGGGCGCGTCGCACGGGTCACGGAAGCAGCCGAGCGGCCCCTGAGAGCCGAGCGCCGCTCGGTTTTGCATCTTCAGGCTCGTTACGTATGATTGACCCTCGGCAAGCTAAGAGGTTCACACTTCACGGCCCCATCGTTTAGTGGCCTAGGACACCGCCCTTTCACGGCGGCAGCACGGGTTCGAATCCCGTTGGGGTCACGTATAGAATTGAATAGCTAGGCCCTGTAGCGCAGTTGGTTAGCGTGCCGCCCTGTCACGGCGGAGGTCGCGGGTTCAAGTCCCGTCAGGGTCGCTCTGGCGAAAAGCCCCTTTCAAGGGGCTTTTCTCCTACTGAGGCCGAAATCTTCGACCTCTGGCTCTGTAGCTCAGTTGGTAGAGCGTTCGACTGAAAATCGAAAGGTCACCGGATCGATGCCGGTCGGAGCCACAAGGGTGATCGTTACAATCACCCCAGAAACCCTCGCGTAGCTTCTACATCGCGGGGGTTTTGCTTTTCCGCGGTCAGACCGCGAATCCCCTCGGGGGCTCCGGTACCCGTGGGAAACATTTAGGCCTCGACCGGTGAGCGTCGGCGCCTCACCTCCGACACGTTGACGCATCGATTTCTGCCCGCACGCGGACAGCGCGTTCGCCCCACGCTTGGCGGCATCGCGCCATCGCGGCATTGCGGCGAGCGTCCGCGTAGACCTGAGTCACTGCGAGAGACGAATGCCCAGGGATCGCTTGAACGTCCGGCGCAGATACCCCGGCATTACCGCCGGAGGGTGGCGAAGGTCGTGCGAGTGGAGAGGACGCTCGTGCTCCGGGAAGGCTTTGACACCGTCCTTGACTGCATGCCACTTGGGCGCCCGGGGCTGAACGACCCGTCGGCGCTGTCCGACGAGAACTTGTGCGAGCTTGACTGCTTGACGTACAGCTACTCAGAGCTGGTGCACATCCAACGACCGTCCCGAAATGCTTCACACAGGATCAAGGAGCATCCAACAGTGCTCCCGGCAGGAACCTGAGGTGCACTCAGGCTGTCGCGACGCCGGTCGCGACGCGAGCCGGTATGTTTCGAAACATGAGCACAAGCGGGATTGAGCGGTACAAGCAACACGGAATTTGGGCCATGTTGACGCTTAAGATCGAGGCTCTCGAGACCGCCAGATATTCCACGGCGGACCTGGAGTCAAAGCGGACCGACGTAATTCAGGTGCTGCGAGCGGCAGCTCGCTCGAGACGCAACCCCTCCCCGCTCCTCTACGACGATGTTCTGAACTCTCTTCGGGACCACCTAAACAGTCTGGCCGCGGATGAGGGGCAGTTCAGCCAATTCACCCGGAACAGTCTTCCGGCAGTTACGCAGTTGGTGCGGGACCTACCCGGGCCGCCCCCTGGGCAAGTGGGACAGAAATACATCGACGCGCTAGACCAAGCGATTAGTTTTCGCGAGAACACGCTGGCCAGTTTGCGCAGCGAGGCTAACCGTCTCACGAAACAGCTGTCGGGCATGGAAGCAGGCCTAGAAAAACTAGCGAAGACCGTCGACGACCAGAACACAAAGATCAAGCAGGACGCGGCGACGATCAGTCAAGTCACTGCCACGGCTGCGGAAAATCTCGAACTCGAGTGGAACAACCGCCTGGATGCCTGGGCGGTCGAGCGGAGCTCCAAGGACAAAGACTTTGACGATAAGCTCACCGAACACATTAGCCTTCTCGCTGGCTCTGCTTCCGTAGGACGTCGATTGGTCGAGCACGCGGCTGGCCTCCTGACTGCCACCGAATGGGCCGGTCGGGCGAAACGCGAACGCCTCAATGCCATCTGGCTGAGGTGGGGGTCGATGCTCGCTTTCTTCGCAGCACTATCCACCGGCCTTTACATACTCGTGAGCACGATCGGCCGCGGGATGCAACTGACCGTGGGCGACGGGATTCTCCGTGGCGCACTCATACTCACGCTGGCGGGCGTCGGAACCTTTCTATCTAGCGAAGCGCGACGGCATTTTAAGGAGGCTGACAGTGCCGAAGAGGTAACGCTGGCCCTGGCTGCGATAGAGCCCTTCTATGCCGGAGCAGCGAGTGGCGAGCGTTCGAAAGCGCGCACTGCAGTAGGTGACACCGTTTTCGTTAAGAATATTCTTTCCCGATTCTCCAACCGGGATGCAACCAAGCACGGCAGTTCAACTAACGCAGATCTCGCGGAAGTCATGGATCTCCTGGTGAAGGGCGCAGCGGTGACAAAGACAATCGACTCGAAGTGAGAACACTGACCTTCGGGCGATAGGCGGTTGCATGCGGCTGCCGCCCTCGGCGTTGTGCGCTCCGGAAGCCACCGACAGATTGATCAGCGCGCAGAATTCGCAGCCGATTGCCGCGCGATGACGGCCGCGGCATCCGTATCGAGATTGCGGTACTGGCCGTTGGCGATGCTGCGGCATTGCCAACGGAGCCACAAGGGTGATCGTTACAATCACCCCAGAAACCCTCGCGCAGCTTCTACATCGCGGGGGTTTTGCTTTTCCCGTGCCCACCTTCGCGGGGCTCTGGGCCCTCGCCTCGTTCTTGCCGGTGCCTATTCGCGGTCGACTACTCGTAGACCTCGCGGCGGTGCGCCACCCGGACCACCGTCACGACAAGCACATCGTCGAGGACCTCGTACAGCACCCGGTAGTCGCCCACCCGGATCCGCCAGGCGTTGCTCTCGCCGACCAGCTTCTTGCAGCCGTCGGGGCGAGGGTCGCCCTGGAGTACGGCAATAGCGAGCAGGATGCGGCGTCGGATTCCCGTGTCGAGCTTCCGCAGTTCCTTCGCGGCCGCGGTGGTGAACTCGACGCGGTAGCGACCCGAGTCGCGACTCACTCGGTGATCTCAGCGAGCAATTCACCGAGGCTGACGCGCCCGCCGTCATCGGCAGACTTGGCTGCGCGGTACTCGGCGACGTCACGCAGCATCTCCAACTGCTCCAGCAACTCAAAATCGTCGGTGCCAATGAGCACCGCCGCTGGCTTGCCGTTCTTGGTGATCTGCACGCGCTCGTGCCCGTAGCTCACGCGACCAACGGTGTCCGCAAGACCCTCGCGCAGCTCGCGGATCGTGACAGCGGACGTGATGGTGCTCATAGGGCCATGTTAGCAACCATGTACACAACAGCCACAGATGCATTTGTGAACACGTCGGCTGTCACCAAAGACGCGGCTCTTCAGACGTACTTTCGGCGTAGCGGGGCCACGGTCGTCACCATGACGAAGAGAGCGTTTCAAGAAGAGAGCGTTTCAATAGGGAGATGCGCCCTGCAACGAGACCTCGATGAACGCCCTTCGCGATACGGCAGACACGGCAGCCATCGCCGCGACGCTGCGGGCGGCCGGGTCGGTGTACGCAGAGGACGAAGCGGCCCTTCTCGTGGCTGAAGCATCCACCCGGGCTGAGCTGGAGCGGTTCGTCGAGGAGCGCGTCGCCGGTGTGCCGCTCGAGCACATCGTGGGATGGGTCGAGTTCCGAGGGTTGCGGGTAGCGGTCGAGCCTGGCGTCTTCGTTCCGCGGCGTCGCACGGAGTTTCTCGCGGAGCTCGCCGCAGCCGATGCCCGCGAAGGCGATGTCGTCGTGGACCTGTGCTGCGGCAGCGGGGCGATCGGCGCCGTGATCGCTCACGAGGTGCCGGGGGCAGACGTCTATGCGAGTGACATCGACCCGGTTGCCGCCGCGTGCGCGCGACACAACCTGCCGCCCGAGCGAGTGTTCGAGGGCGACCTGTTCGACGCTCTCCCCGGGCACTCGCCGGAACGATCGACGTGCTCGTCGCGAACGCCCCCTACGTGCCGACGGATGCTGTGGCGCTCATGCCGCGCGAAGCCCGGCTGCACGAGCACCTCGTCTCGCTGGACGGCGGCGACGACGGACTCGACGTTCATCGGCGCGTCATCGAAGCAGCAGCGACGTGGATGGCTCCCGGCGGGGTCGTGCTGATCGAGGTCAGTGGGCGCCAAGCGCCGGCGCTGGCCCGGCTGTTCGAGCAGGCCGGCATCCAGTCATCCGTGATCCATTCCGAGCAGTGGGACGCGACCGTTGTCATGGGCCGGGTGGCGGGCGGAGTGGCGGGCGGAGATCGCTCGCGCCACGGATCGCCTCACCGGTATCGCGCCTCGTAGTGCGCGTCACCCGCTTCGAAGAGGGCGTAGCGCACCCCCTTGATGAGCCTCACGTCGTAGTCGACCGGGTTTCCGTCCGCTGTGAGCGACGCCAAGGTCGCGTCGCCGGAGTCGACGGGGAGCATGCCCCACAGCAGTCTCTGGGCGAGCGGGTCGACGTCGATGTCGAACGCGAGCCCGCCGTCTGCACTCGCGCGCACGTTCTCGAACATCGAGGCTTGGCGGCCGTCGGTGAAGTCCAGCAACTGGCGCGCAGAGATCATCGGAACGCCCCGTCGCGTCGCGATGTCCATGAGCTGCTGATCGAAGTTGTCACTGAAGTCGAAATGCGTGCCGAACGCGCCGTAGTAGCCGCGCTCGTCCTCGGCCGCGTCGATCAGCTCTTCGATGGCCGCCGTCGACCCGTTCCACGTCTCGTTGACGAGATGCGACTCCTGCTGGAAGACATTTAGCATCCGCCCGGTCTCATCGCTGAAGCGCATGGGGAGCGCTGATCCCGTCATGTATCCCGGATGGCCGTCGATCCAGCTCGGCGGCCAGTTGTAGTAATCCATGTCGATCCGGATGCCCCACTTCTGATCCTCCTTCGGCAGGCCGAGCCAATCGCTGTAGGCGATGCAGTGCAGCCGGTGACCCTTCTGGTCGGGGAGGTCGGGGTACCTCGCGCGGAACGCCAGCATGTGCCGGGTGAACGCGTCGGCCAGCGACTCCGGCGTCCAATCGGCGCACTGCGTGGAGACGTGCACACCGAGATCGAACCCCAGGTCGGAGTAGTGCTTCGCATCTTCTGGGGAGAGGGGGGTTGACGGGTCGAGCCACACACTCGCCCGGGCGCACTCCCATTGGGCGACGTCGCAATCCTTCGGCGCAGCAGAGACCATCCGCTCGAGGAACGTTCGACTCCCGTCCTTCGTCGCGTGGTCGTCCGCCGTCATCACAATGGCGGCGTTCTCGCCGTGCGGCAGGTACCAGAACCGCGGCAATGGCGACGTGGATCCGTGCAGTTCCTCCAGCACGTTGCTCAGCAGACGCATTTGCTCGTCTGCCTGCGGGGTGCCGATCCTCGACAAGTCCAGCGGGTCGGGTTCGCCATTCGAGCCCATGAAGAGGTCGTTGGGCCGGATCGGTGGCGACCCGTCGCGCTCCGACCCGGCGGCCGCTGGGTCGCCCTGCCTCGTGTACATGACCGAGGTCGCAAGGTCGTAGCTGAATGCGGCGATGCGGCCGCCGGCGTCACCCACGTCGCTCACCGTGAGCGCGGGGTACTGCCCCGAGTTCGCCGGATCGGGTAGGAGCGTAGCAACGGTCTCGGTCACTGATCCGCTCGAGTACAGCAGGGCGTCCCCCTTGAACTGCATGGCCTCGGCCGTCAGCCCTGCACCCGGCTGAGCATCGGTGTCGATCTGCAGGTAGGCGTTCTCGAGCGTCTCACCGGTTGGCTGCAGCCCGGCGAGCTCGGCCAGTTCCCCCTGTGGCTTCATGGTGACGAGGTCTCCCCCACTTAGCACCCAGGCCCGGATGTCGGAGATGTGCGGCCCTGTTGAGCTCATCGCACCGAGAATGACGACTGCGCGATCCGCCAGCAGATCGCTCGACACCTGCTCGGGCGTCGCAGTGTCGAAGCTTGTGAAGCCTTCCGCCCGCAGCACTTCAGCCAGATAGGAATCGCGCGTGCCGTCGCGAGCGACGAGCAGGATGCTGCTGCCGGAGTGAGCGGAAGCCCCGCCAGAGGAATTCGCCGCGAGACTCGACGGCGCCTCGACAGTGAACGACCACGAGTCGATGACGTTGCCCTCGCTCGCGCCAGACGCGTTCTCCTCGACCTTCACCGCGTACTTCCCCGCAGCGAGAGGCTCATCTGGTGTGAACGACAGCGCTCCCGAGCCGTTGGCCTCCGTACGCCCCTCGACCGCGTCTCTGTTCGACCCAGTGAGGACGATGTCGAAGTCCTCGTGCGCTTGGAACCACCCGGTCTCCAGTTGCACGTGGACCCCCGCGGTGTCGGGCCCTACCTGGGCCGCTTCGCCCGGGTAGCGGGCCACCACCTCAGTCGCCCACGCCCCGGTGCCGACCGCGACGACGGACATCCCGGCAACGACCGCCGCGCACGCCGACAAGCCGATGAGGATGCGGCCGCTCTTGCGCAGAGGTTCTTTTCGGGTCGGAGACTGTCTTGTCACCCTGGGGCTCGGGATCGGGATCGGTGCGGTTTTCGGGGGCGTCTGTCGTGCCGACGGCAAGACTCGGGTCGCCACGCGCCGCCAACGGGTTGAACAGATCGTGACACCCAGTCTCCGTCGCGCATGGCGTACGTCAAGACGCTCAGGCGAAGCGAACAGATACAGCGACAGACCGGCGCCCTCTTTCCTGCACATCCACAGAGTTCAACCGCAACCGCGATCAAGCCGTGACCCAGCGAACTCTCAGCCGGTCATTAGCACTCGACGCATGAGAGTGCTAAAATCGGGGCCGAGCCACGAAGCCACGTGGCGTCCAAACAAGTGAAAAAGAGGTGATTTGTCATGGCTATGTCGATGTCATTTGATCCTTTCACTCAGTTGGACCGGCTGGCACAGAGCCTTTTCGACACAAGCCGTCAGCCCAGGATCATGCCTGTGGATCTCTTCAGAGAGGGCGAGCAGTACGTGCTGAGCGCCGACCTCCCCGGCATTGATCCCGGCTCGGTCGACGTTGACGTCGATGGGCATGTGCTCACGATCCGCGCTGAACGCACCGCAGCGGCCCGAGAGGGCGCACGCTGGCTCACGCAGGAGCGCCCATTCGGTTCGTATATGCGCCAATTCACCATCGGCGACGATGTCGACGTCGAAGGCATCTCCGCGAGCTACGACAACGGTGTGCTCAGTGTGGTCATCCCGATCGCCGAGCGCGCGCGACCGCGCAAGATCACGGTCGAATCCGCATCGAAGTCCAACAAGGCCGTCACGGCCTAGCGCGAAGCGCGAGTACGCCACACACTGACATCGGCGCTTCGCCGCCGCGGTCGCAGACGATGCTCGTGTCGCATCCAAGCGCCGCGCGACGCAGGAGAAGCGGCTGCCGGGCACCGCCCGGTGGCCGCCTCTTCTCGCTCGTTCTCGCACGTCCGCTTCCGGCATCCACAAGAGCGCCGAAGCACATTCATCAGGGAGGCTCGTATGACCACATTTCAAGCGTTTCCCAGCCGGTTCAACACGGGGAACATCAGGCGACACGGCGAGCGGCTCCTCAAGCCCTCGCAGGAACTGGTCTCCCGGGCCGCGACGCAAGCCGCTCGGCTCGGTCGCTCGGCAGGCACTGCATGGGAGCGTGTCGGAACCCTTCCGAAGCTGGTCGTAGTGGTGCTCGGTTCGGCTGCGACCCTCGGGCTGATCGCGATGGCGAACACCGCTGTGCTCGCCTCGATCTACATGCCGCGCTGGCAAGCCTTCGCGGCGCAACTCGGCTTCGACCTCTGACGTCGTCGAGCCCTCACCCCAAGCCCTCGCACTCTCCCGGAAACGACAATGCCCGCCGTCAAGATCAAGCCCGCCGCATCCTTCGAGCCACCCGACATCGATGGTCTCGCCTTCACGCGACTCTCCACGACAGAGTGGCGGGTGAGCGACGCGACCATCGACCCCAAGAACGCCGAGTCGCTGCTCGGACTGCTCGAGGAGACCGCCGACTCATACTCACTCCTCTGGCTCGCGAGCGGCGACGGGCCCAAGGAGTACGAGTTCCGGTCGATCGACGAGTTGAACGCGTTCTTCTCCTTGCACTCGGTCAAGTGCCCAGGCACCCCCGGACCGCTCGAGGCTGGAGCGGCCGCCGCCGCAGGTGGTCTGCCGGAGGACTCCGCTTCTCGGCCGAGCTGACCGGCGCGGCTCAGCTCGGCTCGGCGCGGCTCGGCTCGGCTCGGTTGCCGTTCGCGCGAGGGTTTCGTGCAGTCGCGAGGGATGCAACCCGCGGGCCTGCAGCTAACCCTCGCGCGGTCATCTGGCGCACGCGCGCGTCGAGCGTACGTTGTCGACTGAGCCGGAGCGAATCCCCGGCCGCCAGCGACGACGAAGGCGAGGCGATTCGGATGTCGAACGCGAGCGAAGTGCTGGCGAACCTCGACAGTGAGCTCGAGTGGCAGCGCGAGCTCTACAAAGACTTGCATCAGCATCCCGAGCTCAGCATGGAGGAGCATCGCACAGCCGGCATCGTCGAACGCCGGCTCACGGAGTTCGGCTACGACGTGCAGCGGTTGGGCGGCACAGGCGTCGTCGGCATCCTCGCCAACAGCGCGGGCAGCACGGTGCTGGCTCGGGCCGATATCGATGCGCTCCCGGTGACCGAGGCGACGGGCCTCGATTACGCGTCGAGCGTCGATGGCGTCATGCACGCCTGCGGGCACGACATGCACGCGGCCGCATTGCTCGGCGCCGCGAAGCTGCTCGCCGACCACCGTGATGCGTGGTCGGGGACGTACGTGGCCGTGTTCCAGCCGGGCGAGGAGACCGCCGCCGGCGCACGTGCGATGATCGCGGACGGGCTCGCCGCCAAGGTACCGAAACCGGATGTCGCCTTCGCACAGCACGTGATGCCTCAGGAGGCCGGCACGATCGGCACCACGCCAGGGCCCGTGCTGTCGGCGGGCGACTCGCTCAAGATCACGGTGCACGGGCGCGGGGCTCACGGGTCGATGCCGCATCTTTCGATCGACCCGGTGGTGCTGGCGGCATCCATCGTCACGAGATTGCAGGCGATCGTCTCGCGCGAGGTGCAGCCCGGCCAGTTCGCGGTGGTCACGGTGGGTGCGATCAATGCCGGCACGAAGTCGAACATCATCCCCGACAGCGCCGAGCTGCTGCTGAATCTGCGCACGTACGACCCCGACCTGCGCAAGCGAGTCATGGCGTCGATCGAACGCATCGTGCGAGGCGAGTGCGCGGCGGCGGGTTCGCCTCGCGACCCGCAGTTCGACTACTACGACCAGTTCCCGCTGACGAGCAACGACCCAGCCGTCACTGAGCGAGTGACCGCGGCGTTCACCGGCCACTTCGGGGAGCACGCCGTGTTCCGTGTCGCTCCCGTTACGGCATCCGAAGACTTCAGCGAGCTCCCGGATGCCTTGGGCTGCCCTTACACCTATTGGACGGTCGGGTCGGTCAACCCCGAGCGCTACCGCAAGGCAGTGGCGAGCGGCACCGTGCTGCAAGACATTCCGGCCAATCACTCGCCCGCGTTCGCGCCGGTCATCGATCCGACCCTCGGCATCGCGACCTCGGCACATGTGCTCGCGGCGCTCGCCTATCTCTCCAAGCAGGCGACCAACGAGGTCGCACCGTGACGACCTCAGCACCAGAACGGGCGGCCACCGAATGGAGGCCGACCGACAAGTGGCTGCTCGGTGTCGTGCTCGCGGTCATCAACTTCTGGTTGTTCGCGCAGACGCTGCTCAACGTCATCCCGGGCATCAAAGACGAACTGGGCGTCGAGCAGACGCTGGCGAATCTCGCGGTCTCGATCACGTCGCTCTTCTCGGGGATCTTCATCGTGGTTGCCGGCGGGCTCGCCGACCGCATCGGGCGAACCAAGATCATGTATCTCGGCATCTACTTGAGCATCGCCGGGTCGATCATCATCGCGCTGACGCCCGAGAACCTGGGCGCGCTCACCTCCGGCATGCTGCTCGCCGGGCGGGCGGTGCAGGGCCTCTCGGCAGCCTGCATCATGCCGTCGACGATGGCGCTGGTGAAGGCGTTCTACGAAGGCAAAGCGCGACAGCGCGCACTGTCGTACTGGTCGATCGGCTCGTGGGGCGGGTCGGGCTTCACAGCGCTCTTCGGGGGGCTGATGGCGTCGTCGCCGCTGGGCTGGCGCTCCATCTTCTGGATCTCGATCGTGCTGTCGATCCTCGCGCTGTTGCTGCTCCGTGCCACACCCGAGTCCCGCGCTGAGCGCGACCCCGAGAACGCTGATGCGCGCTTCGACTGGTCGGGGCTGATCTTCTTCATCGTCATGCTGATGGCGATCAACATCTACATCTCGCAGGGCCCGCACATCGGGTGGCTCAGCCTCATCGGCCTGAGCCTCGTGGCCATCTTCGTCGTCAGTGGGCTCGTCTTCCTGCAGATCGAGACGCGCAAGCGGAACTCGTTCGTCGACCTCAAGCTGTTCCGCAATGGCACCTTCACCGGCGCGACGCTGTCGAACTTCCTGCTGAACGGTGCCGCCGGCACGCTGATCGTCGCGCTCGGGCTCGTGCAGATCGCGGGCGGGCTGAGCTCACTGCAATCGGGGCTGCTCACGCTCGGCTACCTCGTCGCCATCCTGCTGACCATCAGGGTCGGCGAGAAGCTGCTGCAGCGCTTCGGCCCGAGAAGGCCGATGCTCTGGGGCAGCATGATCACCGGTGTCGGCATCCTCATGTGCTCGCTCACCTTCCTGCTCCTCAGCGAGTACCTCGTGCTCACCTTCATCGGCTTCACCCTGTTCGGCGTGGGGCTCGGCTTCTACGCGACCCCGTCGACGGATGCCGCCCTCTCGAACGTGCCGGATGCGCAAGTCGGGGCGGCATCCGGCATCTACAAGATGGCGTCCTCGCTCGGCAATGCGATCGGCGTCGCGATCTCGGCCGCGCTGTATGTCGCGGGCCAGAACGTCAATCCCGAACTGATCCAGTCGTGGGGCCTCTTCATCGGCCGTCAGGACAATGTCGCACTGCGCTTCGGCGGCGCGATCGGGCTGCTGTTCAACGTGTTCATGGTCGTGGTGGCGATCGCGTCGATCATCGCCAGCGTGCCAAGAGACCGCCCGAAGGAGGAGGAAGAGGCTCGACCCGACGTCGTGGCTCCCCCGGCCTTCGGAAACTGAGCGGGTCTGACGGAGGGCGCTTGCCGCCTACCCTGGAACCATGACCCCGCGACCGCCCACGATCGTCGACCTGGCCAAGAGCCTCGGCCTGTCGAAGACCACGGTCGCGGCAGCGCTCAGCGGCACCGGCCGGGTCTCCGCGGTCACGCGAGAGCGCGTTCAGGCGGCGGCGCGTGCTGCGGGGTACATCGCGAATCCGGCCGCGAGAAGCCTGCGCATGCGACACGGCGGGGCGCTCGGCCTCTATGTGCCATCCGACATCCGCGACATGGAGTTCTACATGGGCTTCGCGTTCGGCGCAGTGGACGCCGCGGGGCGGCATGGCTACGACCTCACCCTGCTGACCACCGTTCCGACTGAAGCGAATCCCTGGCGCGCGTACCGCGGCGTGATCGTCATCGATGCGCTGCGCGACGACCCGATGCTGCAATCGCTCACCGACTCCGACGTGCCGCTGGTGGTCGCGGGCGAATTGGATGAAGAGGCGAGACGGCACACGACGGGTGTGATCGCCATCGAGCACGCGGAGGAGAGCTATCGGGCGCTCGACGCGCTCGCGAGCCTGTCGTCGCACCATCCGGCGATGATCGGGGCCGAGCTTCGCGACGAGACCTCATGGACCTCGCAGGTGCTGGCGGGATATCTGCGGTGGGCAGCCGACCATCGCGTCGCGCCCGTGCACCAGACGCTGCCGCCGTTCGCCACCAACGAAGAGCTTCAGCACGCGGTCGATGCCGTGCTCAGCGACCCCAGCGTCGACGCGATCCTCTTCGGATGGCAGGATGCCGCGGAGCGCGCTCGACTGATCCTCTCCCAACCGCAGTACGCCTCGCGAAGCCTCCGAATCGGTGCGTACGCCAGCCGCCCGAACGCGAAGGCGCTGTCGACCTTCGACGTGACGCTCAACCTGGAACCGCATGGCTTCGGATTCGCATCAGTCGAGCTGCTCCTGGCGACCGATTCGGGCGACCAACAGCCCGTCATGGCGCGGTACGACCCGACGCTCTCGACCGCAGCCGAGCCGTCGCCGGTGATGCGCATCCCCGCGGGCTGAGCGGCCAGCTGAGCGGCACCGAAATCTCGCACCGGGCTCACGCCCGAACCGACAGCGAAGACCTCATGCTTTGACACGGCCGAGCGGCAGGTGTTAGTTTCACTGCCTGCCGGAACGTTCCGTCACTATTTGTTCTCGACCAAGGAAGGTCATCCCGACATGGACATCCTCATCGGCTACGGGGGCCTCGTTCTCTTTCTCATCATCACGATCGTCGCGATGGAGCGAGCGCGAAAACCCGATACCGACTTCAGTTCGTACGCAACGGCCGGCCGCTCGTTCGGTCCGATCTTCGGCACGATGGCGTACGTCAACACGTTCTTGCCCGGCACCGTGTTCATCTCCTTCGCAGGGCTCGCCGCCCTGAGCGGGATCATCGGGTACTACCTGATGGCCTACGCCCTGCTCGGCGTGCTGCTCATGGTCGCCCTCTCGAAGCCGGTGTTCCGATGGGGCAAGAAGTTCGACCTCGGCACGCAGTCCGACCTGCTCGCGCTGCGGTACCGCTCGCGCCCGGTGCGACTGGTCGCCTCGGCGATCGGCATCATCGCGACGATCCCGTGGATCGTGCTCGGGCTGCAGTCGCTGGCACTGGTCTTTGAGTACCTGTCGGCCGGGTCGCTCGTGCCGATCATGGCGATCGTGCTCAGCGTCGTGGTCATCGGCGTCCGTCAGATCTGGACGGTCCGCCACGGCATGCGCGGAATCATCATCAGCGACATGGTGCAGGGCATCTTCGCCTACCTCATCGGCACCGTGATCGCGATCGGCCTGCTCGTGATGCTGCTGACGAACGGGCACGGGTTCTCCGACGTGCCCGAGGGCTTCACCTCGCTGCTCGGCCCCAACGAGGAGTACGGCCCCCTCTACGCGGTGGCCATCACGCTGACCGGCGCACTGGGCACCTGGTGCTGGCCGGACATCTTCGTGCGGCTCTTCACCGCGCGCAGCAGTGGCACGATTCGCAAGACCGCAGGGCTGGCTGCGCCGCTCATGCTGGTGTTCACCACCGCCGTGCTCACGGTGGCCTACCTCGCCTCGTCCGACGAGCGCGTCGCGGCGGCGCCCGACCACGTGTGGTTCATCGTCGCGGGCGACGCCGGCATCTGGGTGCTCACGCTGGCCGCGATCGCGGTCGTCGGCGCGACCCTGGGCAACGTCGGTGCCAACATCCAGGCGGTCGGCGCGCAGGCTGCGAATGACATCGTCGGAGTCGTGCGTCCGGGATCACGGGCCGACACCCGTGTCGCGAAGTGGGCCGTGGGCATCACGACCGCGGTATCGGCGCTGATCGCGCTCTCGACGCTGAGCTCGGTATCCGGACTCGTGGGCCTCGCCCTGATCTCGTACCAGGGCATTGTGCAGCTGGCGCCCACGCTGCTGCTCGGCATCTTCTGGAAGCGCGCCACGGCCGCAGGCGCCGTCTGGGGAATGCTCGTTGGCTTCACCATGGCGAGCGTGCTCCAGGCCCTCTACCCGGTGCAGATCCCGTGGCTCGGAGGCCTGACCTCAGGCCTGGTCGCGATGATCTTCAACGCGGCGACCCTCGTGCTCATCTCGGTGCTGCGCCCGCAGTCGGCTGAGGAGAAGCAGCGTGTGGACGACCTCTGGGCGCTGGTGAAGGCCGAGCGCGACCCCAAGACGGAGTCGGCCGACACCGCTCTGGTCTCCTGAGCGGCATCCTGCCGGCGGTTCCCACTGCGGAGCCGCCGGCAGGTGCGTTCGTGTCGTACTAGGAACATGCAATGACACTCGAACAACGAGTCCGGCCTCGCGCCGCCGACGTCTTCACGTCGCGCGCGCTCATTCCCGCCACAGGCCACGGGGTGCTGGACGGGTGGGATGTCGCCGTCAAGGACAACATCGACGTCGCCGGACTGCCGACGACAGGCGGCACCCGGTTCCTCAGCGAGAACGTCGCCACCGCCGACGCGAAGGTCGTCGCGAGCCTCCGCGCGGCCGGCGCGACGATCGTCGGCAAGACCAACCTCCACGAGTTGGGGCACGGCATCACCGGCGTGAACCCGACCTTCGGCACGACGCTCCATCCAGAGAACCCCGACTACACGGTGGGCGGATCGAGCGGAGGCAGCGCTCTCGCCGTCATGCTCCGGTATGCGCGAGTCGCACTCGGCACCGATACGGGTGGGTCGGCGCGGATCCCCGCGGCGTACACCGGGCTGGTCGGGTTCCGTCCGAGCACCGGGCGCTACCCGGCATCCGGCGTCATTCGCATCTCGCCTTCACGTGACACGGTCGGGGTGCTCGGGAGGAGTGTGGCGGATGTCGCGCTCGTCGATCGAGTACTGGGCAGCGTTCCAGCAGCCCCGTCGCTTTCGGCTGCGTCGCAGTCGCCGGTGCTCGGCGTGCTGGAGGAGGCCTGCGAGTCGTTGACGCCGGCGCGCCGAGCACTGTTCGAGGAGGCGATGTCTCGTATCGCCGCGACTGGGGTCGAGGTGATGCGGTTGAGCGAGCAGCGCGAGCTCGACCGGTGCTTCGAGCTCGGAATCGTGGTGCTCGCATACGAGACGATCCCCGCGATCAAGGACTACCTCGGCGCCGCGCACGGAGCCGACGCCGTGCAAGCGCTGATAGAGGTGTCCGAGAGCCCGGATACGCGCGAGATCCTCAGGGCAGCGCTCGATGAGCCGGTCTCGCCCGATGAGTACCGGTCTGCGAGAGCTGAGCTCGCGGCGATGCACGAACGATTCGTCTCGGCGCTGGGCCGCTCACGCGTCACGACGCTCGTGTACCCCACGACCACCGGCGAGCCGCCGAAAGCGCTCACGCTTTCACAAGACGAGGCGGAAGCCCAGCTCCGTGCCGTCGTGCTGAACTCCACCCCCGCGACCCTGCTCGCGACACCGGCGATCTCGCTGCCGGCGGGCGTCTCAGAGGAGACCGGCATCGCGGCCGGCATCACCCTCGAGCGAGCCGCCGGCAACGACGCCGACTTGCTGCGCGATGCGACGCTCGTCGAGGAGATCCTCGCCGGCGATCGACTCGGCTGAAGAGCTGAACGTCTGAACGGCTGAATGGGTGGACGGCGGATGCGGTCGGGTCGACCGGTTCCTCCGGGACTGCGCCGCGGTCTCCGCCTTCGACCGCTGCCGCGCGATTCACTCCGCGGCCAGCCGCCGTGAGCCTGTGCTGAATGGAGTACCGGTGCCGGTTCGATCGACACGATGTCCATCGACGCGCCAGCCGCAGTGAACCACAATTGAACGGCACACGCCGAGCGAGGCGACTACCGTCCATGAGCACTGCATTCGGGAGCCAATGAACAGCGAGACAGCAACGGATCGACGTGAAGACGCCCATGCCGGGCGACGCGGCGTGTTGTTCTCGCTCACGGCATCCGCTCTGTTCGGCGCGATCTTCTTCATGCCGACGCTGCTGCAGCCGCTCACCCCGGAACAGATGTACGGCTGGCGGGTTGCGCTGGCGCTGCCGTTCATGCTGGGCCTGCTCGCGCTGGTCAAGGAGTGGGGAGCGATACGCACGATCGCCCTGCGCCTGAGGCGCCAGCCGTGGCTGGCGCTCGTGCTGATCGTCAATGGGCACCTGCTCGGCCTGCAGTTGTGGCTCTTCGCTTGGGCTCCCACGAACGGCGAAGCACTGAGCGCCACGCTCGGCTACTTCCTCCTGCCGCTCACCATGGTGGTGCTCGGAGTCATCGTCTACCGCGAACGACTGACCGGCTTGCGCCTTGTCGCAGTGGCGTCCGCCGTGGTCGGGATCGGCGCAGCCTTCATCACGGCCGATGGCCTCTCGTGGCCGATCCCCGTGATCGCCCTGGGCTACCCGATCTACTTCATCTCGCGCCGGAAGTTCGGACTGGATGCCCCGGGCGCTCTCTGCTTCGAGCTCGCCGCCCAGTTGCCGATAGCGCTGTTCTTCGCGATGCAGCCAACGTCGCTGGGCACCATCGGCGAATCGCCGATGCTCATCCCGGCACTGCTCTTCTTCGGCCTGATCAGCGCGGTCGCGCTCAGCTCGTACATCATCGCGAGCCGGCTGCTCACGCTCGGCATCTTCGGCCTGCTCGGCTATGTCGAGCCGCTGCTGCTCGTGGTTGTATCGACCGCGCTGCTGCACGAGACCATCGAGCCGAACGAGTACGTGCTGTACGGCGGCATCCTGCTCGCCGTGATCCTCATCGCGATCGAGGGCGTGCTCGATCAGCGACGCGCGACGCATCAGTTCCATGACATCACGAGCGACGTGACCGGTGAGAAGCCGGGCGAGGAGCCTCTGACCGGGCCGATCCACGTCGTTTAAACGGCTCGCGACGTGCAGCGACCGATTACTGATGCAGCAGGCTCGGGTCGTGGAGGCCGGGTCGGTGTGAGCGCACGAACGCGCGATGCGCAGCCTCGCACGCGGCCCGTAGGGTGCGGTAGTACCCGATGAGGCGGCGCCCCTCGGGTTCGCCGGTCACGGCGCGATACCCCACCTCGTCACCGAGTTGCAGCATCCGCACGATGGCGTATCGGGTGCCGAGTGAGTCGATCATCCACCACTCGCCGGGCTGCTGCTCGCGGGCCGCGAGGATCGGATGCCAATTGGAGGAATACCCGTCACGCGCGCGGGCGGCAGCGTCGATGCCGTCTTGCACACGGTGCGACATGGCCATGAGGTGCTCCTGAGAATCGAAGCAGCCGGCCCTGCAATGTCGATGCTACCTCCGGGTCACGACACCCCGGATGCCGTTGCTACAACTCCCGCTCCGACACCGCGAACGTGTCGCACGCCCCTGTGCCGCCCTCGTAGCCCTCGGTGAACCAGCGCTGGCGCTGCTCACTGGAGCCGTGAGTCCAGGTGTCGGGGTTCACCTGACCCTGCGAGCGCTGCTGCAACCGGTCGTCGCCGATGGCCTGGGCAGCGTTGAGGGCGTCAGCCACCTGCTCGCGCGTGACGGGTTCGAGGAACGGCGTGCCCGACTCATCAGGAACAGTCGACGCTTCACCGACCCACGCGCCGGCGAAGCAGTCGGCCTGCAGTTCGAGGCGCACGGCGTCCGAGCCCGCACCGGTGTCGCCGCGCTGCGCCTGAGCCATGATGCCCGTGATGTTCTGAATGTGGTGCCCCCACTCATGCGCCACGACATACATCTGCGACAGCGAGCCGCCCTGCGCGCCGAACCTCGTGCGCAATTCGTCGTAGAAGCTCACATCGAGGTAGACGGTCTCGTCGCTCGGGCAGTAGAACGGCCCCACTGCGCTCGACGCCGCGCCGCATGCGGTGTTGACGCCCTGGGTGAACAGCACGAACTCGGGCAACGTGTACTGCTGGCCGAGCTCGCGCTCCCAGTAGGAGTCGAGCGCCTGAGCCGTGAAGTCCATGCGGCACTCGACGTTGGCGTTCGCGTCGGCGCCGGTCTCGCACTGCTCGATCGCTGTTCCCTGCTGCTGCGTCGTGGTCTCGGTGCCGCCCGCGAGACCCGACAGGTCGAAGCCGGTGAACTGTGCGATGAGGAACAGCACGATCGCGCCGAGTCCTCCGCCGCCGACCGCGAGGCCGGTGTTGCGTCCTCGGCGGCTGACGCGACTGCCGCCGCTGCGCGCATTGGGGTTGAACGTCATGCACCGAACGGTACCCGTGGTGATTCAGCCGCGGGAGGTCGGGACCACCGACACGGCGGAGCAGCGCGGCAGGGTCGAGCAGCGCGCCAGGGCCAAGCAGCGCCGCAGCATCGGGGAGCGCGGCGGCAGTGTCACACCTGGGAGTCGCCGCGAAACGCCCGGCGCACCCGCTCGACGATCGTCGAGGCGGGCGGTTCGTTGTACTCGGGCGACATGGTCTGCCCCGACATCCGCTGGATCGCCTCCATCACCGCGTCAGTGCCGTGGCGGCGCGCGCGCCCCGAGCGCGCCTCGCCGAACCTGCTCAGGTCGAGCGGCTCGCCGAACTCGACCGTGACCTTCGCGAGCCGCAAGCGGCTCGAGCCGACCGGCTGCAGGTCCTGCGTGCCGGTGAGCGCGACCGGAACCACCGGCACGTCAGCGGTCAGCGCGAGCCACGCGACGCCCGTGCGTCCCTTGTAGAGGCGCCCATCGAGCGACCGAGTGCCCTCCGGGTAGATGGCGAACGCCTCACCGCGCTCAAGGATCTCGAGCCCCGAGTCGAGCGCGTCCTGAGCGGCCTTGCCGGCACCGCGCACGACGGGCACCGCGCCGATCGACGTGAAGAAGGAGCGCGAGACCCAGCCCTTGAAGCCCTTGCCCGTGAAGTAGTCGGCTTTCGCCAGGAACGACACCGACCGGGGTGCGACGAGCGTGATCACGACGCTGTCGATGAACGAGAGGTGATTGCTGGCGAGGATCACCGCGCCCTGCTTGGGCACGTTCTTGCGACCGATCACCTTGGGCCGCCAGATCGCGCGGGCGATGGGCGCCAGCACGGCGCGCGAGAGCGACTTGATCACCGGTTCAGGGTAGTAGGTGTTCTATGCCTGAGAAGGCATGCGAGCCGTCACGCGACCGAGTCGGATGCCGCGGCGTACGGCGAGACGACCTCGAGCACCGCTTCACCGAAGCGCTCGAGCTTCTTCTCGCCCACTCCACTCACGGTTCCGAGCGCGTCGAGCGAGGCGGGCTTCAGCAGCGCGATGCCGCGCAGCGTGGCGTCAGCGAAGATCACATACGGCGGCACGGCTTCCTCGCGCGCGAGCGCGAGGCGCCACTCGCGCAAGGCTTCGAAGAGCGACGCCGCTTCGCCCGGCAGGTCGCCCGCCGGCGCACGCCGCTTGGCGGCTGAGCGGGTCGGTCGCGACGCCTCCTCGCGCAGCCTCACCTCGTGCTCGCCTCGCAGCACCGCAGCGCTGCGCTCGGTGATCGTGAGCGTGCCGTACCCGTCGCTCGTCACGGCGAGCAGCCCTTGGGCGAGCAACTGGCGCACGATGCCTCGCCACTGCGACTCGCCGAGATCGGCGCCGATACCGAACGTCGAGAGGCTGTCGTGACCGAGCTGCGATACGCGGTCGGTCTGCTTGCCGAGCAGGATGTCGATGATGTGGCCCGCGCCGTACTGCCGGTTGTGCTCGCGCTTGAGTCGCACGATGGTCGAGAGCAGCTTCTGCGCGGGCACGGTGCCGTCCCAGCCTTGCACCGGCAGCAGACAGGTGTCGCAGTTGCCGCACGGGCTTCCCGGCTCGCCGAAGTAGGCGAGCAATTGCACGCGGCGGCACTCGATCGTCTCGCAGAGCGCGAGCATGGCGTCGAGGTGAAGCGACAGGTTGCGGCGGTGCTGCTCACTGCCCTCGCTGTCGGCGATCATCCGCCGCTGCTGCACGACGTCTTGCAGCCCGTACGCGAGCCACGCCGTCGACGGAAGCCCGTCGCGACCGGCGCGGCCGGTCTCCTGGTAATACCCCTCGACCGACTTCGGCAGATCGAGGTGCGCGACGAAGCGCACATCGGGCTTGTCGATGCCCATGCCGAACGCGATCGTCGCCACCATCACGATGCCGTCGTCACGGAGGAAGCGGGCCTGGTTCGCCGCGCGAACGGATGCCGGCAGCCCCGCGTGATACGGCAAGGCCGGCACCCCGTTGGCTTCGAGGAACTCGGCGGTCTTCTCCACGGAGTTGCGTGAGAGGCAGTAGACGATGCCGGCGTCGCCGTCATGCTCGGCGCGGATGAACCGCAGCAGTTGCTGAGTCGCCTGCTGCTTCGGCTCGATGCGGTACTGGATGTTGGGGCGGTCGAAGCTCGACACGAACTCGCGTGCGCTGCCCAGGTCGAGGCGCTCAACGATCTCGCGCCGCGTCGCCTTCGTCGCGGTGGCGGTGAGCGCGATGCGGGGAACCGTTGGCCATCGCTCGTGCAGCGCCGACAAGCCGAGGTAATCGGGCCGGAAATCGTGGCCCCACTGCGAGACGCAATGGGCTTCATCGATCGCGAAGAGCGCGATCCGCCCGCGATCGAGCAAGGCGCGCGTCGATTCGAGGCTGAGCCGTTCGGGGGCGAGATAGAGCAGGTCGAGCTCACCCGAGAGGTAGGCGCGCTCGACGTCGGCGCGCTGCGCGGGGTCTTGCGTGGAGTTCAGGAACGCGGCGCGCACGCCCAGCGCTGCGAGCGAATCGACCTGGTCTTGCATGAGGGCGATGAGCGGCGAGATCACCACGCCGCAGCCCTCTCGCACCAGCGAGGGAATCTGGTAGCACAGGGACTTGCCACCGCCGGTGGGCATGAGCACGAGCGCGTCGCCGCCCCTCATCACCCGCTCGATGATCTCGGCCTGTTGTCCGCGGAACTGCTCGTAGCCGAAGACACGGCGCAGCGTCTCGAGCGCAGCGGCGTCGACGGTCGAGGTCTCGGAGGCGGGGGTCACGCCGCTAAGGGTAGCCGCGGCATCCGACACCGCACTGAGCCTGCCCTGTCCGTTGCTGAACCGTCGGCGAACGTGCTCAGGTAGAGGAATGGGATGCCGCGGGGCTCGACGGCCGCCACAGCTCCACTCCCGGGGCATCCGGAGTGTCGAAGCCGAAGAGCTGGCCGTAGAACGACAGCTCGGCCTGCACCGAGTGGATCAGCGTCTCCGCCCGGCGGAAGCCGTGCGACTCACCCGGATACCCGACATAGGCGTGGGGAACGCCGTTGCGCTCGAGTGCCGCGCGCAGCCGCTCCGATTGCGCCGGCGGCACGATCGGGTCGTCGAGGCCCTGCAGCAGCAGCACTGGATGCCGAAGCCGATCGGCCATCGCCAGCGGCGACCGTTCGCGGTAGACCGCCTCGTCGAAAGGCAACGGGCCGATGAGCCCGTCGAGGTAATGCGATTCGAAGTCATGCGTCTCGTCGGCGAGCGCCAGCAGGTCGGTGACTCCGTAGTACGAGACGCCGCACGCGAATACGTCGGTGGTGGCGAGTGCCGCCAATACGGTGAGCCCGCCGGCCGAGCCGCCTCGGATCGCGATCCGGGCCGGGTCGGCGAGGCCGGCATCGATCAGCCCTCGCGCAGCTGACGCCGTGTCAGCGACGTCGACCACGCCCCACTGGCCGCGCAGCCGGTCGCGCCAGGCTCGTCCGTAGCCCGACGACCCGCCGTAGTCGACGGCGAGCACGCCGATCCCCCGCGAGGTGAAGTACGCGTTCACGAGGCTCAGCGCCATGGACGAGCGTGCCGTCGGACCGCCGTGCACCGTGACGATGTAGGGCGGCAGCTCTCCTGGCGCGCCCACGGCTTCGGGATTCCGCGGTCGGTGCACGATGCACGGCACTCCCCCGAGCCGCATCGGCTCGGCGAGCGGCAGATAGTCGGTATCGGGCGGGCTCGAATCACAGGAGCGGATGCTGCGGCGCCGGCCATCGGCCGGGTCGACCAGATGCAGCGTGCTCGGCGCCGACCAGCCGCCTCCGATGACGAGCGCCTCACCGGTCTGGGGCTGGACATCGGCGAGCGTGATCGAACTGAACGGCAGTTCGAGGTCGCGCGGGCTCGCGGCATCCGGCCCGGTGCTGATCACACGCAGCCTGTCGGTGCCCGTCTGCGGATCGAACGACACGGTCAGCAGGCGCGGCGCGGCGCCAGCGTCGCCATGGTCGCGGTCGCGGTCGCGGTCGTGATCGTCGTCGTCGTCGTGGTCACGGTCGTGGCCGTCGTCGTGGTCACGGTCGTGGTCGTCGGCACGCGAGCTCACCGGCAGCGGCGAGTACCACCGCGTGCCGAGTTGCCATAACGGGGCTGCATACTCGGCAGCGTCGCTCAGCAAGGGTCGAACGACAGGCCTGTCTGGCCGATCGCTGCTCGGAGAGACGGCGCCCAATTCGATCATCGCGGGGTTCCACCATCCGCTGCAGTCGGAGACGATCACGAGCGTCTCGTCGCCCACCCACTCGGGTTGCAGCACCGACTCATCGGGCCCTCCGGCGATCGTCGTCCACTCCATGACTGCGCCGTCGACCACGGTGCCGAGCCGCAGTTCGGTGCCGTCCCACGGCATCCGGGGGTGGTCCCACGCGATCCATGCGAGCCGGGTGCCGTCGGGAGACAGCCGCGGATACGCGAGAAAGTCCGACCCGGCGACGACGGATGCTGTGCGGCTGCCGTCGAGGGCGATGCTCACGATGTCGCGCTTCACCGCGCCGTCGGCGGCGTGACGTTCCCGGACGGCGAGCACCGCACCGTCGGCGGGAGTCAGTTCGCCGAAGCGTTCATCGACATCGCTGCCGGTGATGGCCACGGGCTCCGAGGCGCCCGCGTCGAGCCGATACACGCGCTGATCGCTGTGCTCGACGAAGACCAGGGTCGGCCCGCTCGGGTGATCGGCGGCGATCACCGCCCAGGCGCCGCCGCCGTACTCGTGCACTCGCGAGCGTGCGCTCCACGGCGCGGGCAGCACGTCGCGCACTCCCGCGTCGTCAGCAGCGTTCGTCGAGTCCGCGCTCCCGGCATCCGCTCGGTCGCGCCCGACCTCTGCGAGCGCGACGGCGCGCACAGCGAGGCGGCCCTGTTCGGCCGGCCGCGATTCGAGCCACCAGACCTCGCGGTCTGGGCCCGCGCCGACAAGGAGCCCGCCCGAGACGGGGTGCCCACCCGCGACGATGCCGGCCGCCGACAGCGGCGACGGCCATGATCCGTACGGCAGAGACGCGGGCTCACTCACGGGCACACCCTACGTTGAGCCGGGCAGGCATGCGACCGATCGGCCACCAACGTGCGCCCGCCGAACGCCGGCGAAGCAGCAATCAGCGGTTGGCCGAGACGCGGGGGCGCACCGTGGCGGGCACCCCGGCGATCAGCGAACCTGCCGGAGCCGATTTGAGCACGACCGAACCCGCCGCGACGACCGAATCGTCGCCGATCGAGATGTCGCCGAGCAGCGTCGCCCCGGCCCCGATCATCACACGATGACCGATCGACGGATGCCGCGTCCCAGCCGTGTCGCTGCCCTTGCCGCCGAGTGTGACGCCGTGGTAGATCAGCACGTCATCGCCGATCGTCGCGGTCTCGCCGATCACGACGCCCATGCCGTGATCGATGAAGAGCCGCTTTCCGATCGTCGCGCCGGGGTGGATCTCCACCCCGGTCAGGAAGCGCACGAACTGCGAGACGACGCGCGCGAGCAGCTTGAGGTTCGCCCGCCAAAGGCGGTTCGCCACGCGGTAGCCCCACACCGCATGCAGCCCCGAGTACGTGAGCCAGATCTCGAACGCGCCCCGCGCGGCCGGGTCGAGGCGCTGCGCGGCGCGAATGTCGTCGCGCACGCCCATGGTCAGTCGGCGAGGTCTTCGAAGAGCACCGTGGAGAGGTACCGCTCACCGTAGCTGGGGATGACCACCACGATTGTCTTGCCTGCGTTCTCGGGCCGCGCCGCGACATCGAGCGCAGCGTGCACCGCTGCCCCCGACGAGATGCCGGCGAGGATGCCCTCCTGCGTCGCGAGGCGACGAGAGGTGCTCACGGCGTCGCCGAGGTTGACGTCGATGACTTCGTCGTAGACCTCGGTGTCGAGCACCTCGGGCACGAAGTTCGCGCCGATCCCCTGGATCTTGTGCGGGCCGGGCTGGCCGCCGTTGAGGATCGGAGACTCCTCGGGCTCGACGGCGATGACCTGCACGCCGGGCTTGCGCTCCTTCAGGAGCTGACCGGCGCCCGTGATGGTGCCGCCGGTGCCGATGCCCGCCACCAGGATGTCGACCGCGCCGTCGGTGTCGCGCCAGATCTCCTCGCCAGTGGTGGCGCGGTGGATCGCAGGGTTCGCGGGGTTGGCGAACTGGCTCGCCGCGACGGCGCCCGGCGTCTCATCGATGAGCTGCTTGGCGCGCTCCACGGCGCCGCGCATACCCTCCGAGCCGGGCGTGAGCACGAGCTCAGCACCATAGGCGCGCAGCAGCATCTTGCGCTCGCGGCTCATGGTCTCGGGCATTGCGAGGATGACGCGGTACCCGCGGGCGGCGCCGACCATGGCAAGCGCGATGCCGGTGTTGCCGCTGGTGGCCTCGACGATGGTGCCGCCCGGCTTCAGCTCGCCCGACTTCTCGGCAGCATCGATGATGGCGACGCCGATGCGGTCCTTGACGCTCGCTGAAGGGTTGTAGAACTCCAGCTTCGCGAGCACGGTCGCCTGCAGGCCCTCGGTCACCCGGTTGAGGCGGACGAGCGGGGTGTTGCCGACGGCGTCGGCGATCGAGTCGAGTACGCGGGGCATGGGATTCCTCACCTGGTCGGACGTTGCAGCGGTGACAGCAAGCTGGGATTCACGGTACCAGGGCTCGGAATCCCCGACTCGACCATGACGACGATGGCGACACGAACAGGAACGGATGCCGCGGCGGCAGCCACGGCATCCGTTTCTGTTGCGACGACGCTACTGCTGGGTGGGGTCACCCTTCGTCGTCATCTCGGGCGCTCGGCCGATCACTTCGACAGCCCGCGTGATGCGCCGGGCTTGAGCATGACCGTCACCGGTTCCGCGACTGCGCTGCCGTCGGCGAACCCTGGCGCCGAGGCGGTCACCATCACGGTGATCTCGGCGTCGAGGTCGTCTTCGGTCAGCCGGTAGTCGGCTGCGGTCGCTCCGGGGATCGGCTCGCCATCGCGCAGCCACTGGAAGCTGAGCTCGGGCTTCTTGACGCTCCACTTGCCCTCGTGCGCCTTGAGCGTCTTGCCGACGCTCGCGTTGCCCGTGATCCACGGCGCCTTGGTGCTGGTGATCGCCTCGAGCGGCTGCTCGATGATGATCGGCACTTCGACGGAGGTGCCTGTCTCGACCACTGTGACGACGAGGGTCGCGACACCGGCGGGCAGTTGCGGGATGGTCACGGTCACCGATGCTCGACCCTGCTCGTCGGTCGTGTCGACGATGGTGCCGTCGATGGTCGCCGAGCCCAGCACGGTGTCGCCCAGCGCGACCTCGACGGTGCCGGTCGTCGGACCGCCCCGGCTGAACAGCAGCGACGAGAGGTCGAGCGTCAACGAGTCTCCGGGCACGAATGGCCCCGGAGCCGACATGGTCACGCCCACCGAGCGCTGCACGTAGTCGGGCGATGCCGTCGGATTCGCGACGAAGTAGTCGACCATCGCCTGCAGGTCGACCCGGCCGCTGTCAGCGCGCCCGCTCCCCTGAGCGAGCGTGGCGAAGTTGTCGCCGCCCGCCGCGAGGAAGGAGTTCGCGACGATCTTGAAGGTGTCGGTCGGTTCGATCAGTCGGCCGTCGAGCCACATGTTCGTGATTCGCTCGCCCTGGGCAGCGGTGGGATCGTACGTGTACTCGAATCCCTGTGACAGCCCGAGCTTGAGGAACGGCCGAGACGCACCGGCCGGCTGCCACTGCTCCTCGAGCACCTGCTTCAGCTGAGCACCGGTGAGTGTCATCGTCACGAGGGTGTTGGCGAAGGGCTGCACCTCGGCGGCTTCCCGATAGGTGAGGTTGCCGTTCGGATCGTTGGCGCCCGACGAGGCGTACAGCAGGTCGGTGCGGAGTCCTCCGGGGTTCATGAGCGCGATTTCAGTGCTCAGTGCACTCGTCGCCCACAGCTGCACATCGGCCACGAAGTTGCCGAGGGTCGACTCGCCTCCGCGGTTCTCCGGGAACGGCACGCCGTTCGGATTCTGAGTGCTCGGCGGTTGCGGGTTCTGCACCGCGCGATAGAAGGAGTCGGTGATCTCGCCGACCTTCACGCTCCCGAGCTCAGCGGCCACGGCGGACGCCTCGGCGACGATCTGCGCGACCTCGGCGTCGGGCGTGAACCCGGTCATGGGCAGCACCTCGCCGGTGAACGAGAGGATTTGACCGGTATCGGGGTCGACACTGAGGTTCAAGTGCCCGTACTGCATGCCGTACTGGCCCGCCGAGATCACGAGCCTCGGTCGCTCCATGCCTGGCACGGTCACCTCGTGGTAGTAGGCGAGGTGCGTGTGACCCGAGACGATCGCGTCGACGTCAGGCGAGAGACCGGTGACGATCCGACCGAACACCGAGTCGTCGGTCGACGATGAGAGGTCGGGGGTCGCGGCGCCCTCGTGCACGAGCAGCACAAGCACTTCCGCCTCACCATTCGCCTCATCGCCATCGCTGAGCTCGGCCGCGACCCGGTTCGTCTCCTCGACGATGCCGCGCACTTCGAGCGACGCGATGCCGTCGGGGCTCACCAGCGACGGGAGCTCCTCGGTGACGCCGCCGATGTAACCGATGCGAACACCGTCGAACTCCTGGATGAAGTACTCCTCATACGCCGGCTCACCGGTGGTGCGGTCGTAGAGATTCGCCGCGAGGTACGGCCAGTCGGCCGCCGGCAGCACACGCTCGTCGACGTCGGCTCGGCCGGCGTCGAACTCGTGATTGCCGAACGAGCTGGTGTCGAGGCCGATCGCGTTGAACACCTGGATGGTCGGCAGATCGCGCTGAATGAATGACGTGAACGTCGAAGCGCCGATCAGGTCGCCCGCTGCGACGAACGAGGTGTTCGGGTTCTGGCTGCGCCAGTAATCGACCATGCCGCCCATCTGGGCGGCACCGGGAACCGAACCATCGGGCGCGAGGCGTCCGTGGAAATCGTTCACCGTGAGGATCTCGATCTCGACGGGGTCTGCGGCGAAGGCCGGCGGGGTGACGAGGGCTGTGAACCCGAGCGAAAGGGCCGCGATGGCCGCGGCCCCTATGATCCGCCGCGACCGCGACGGTTCGGTGTCTGTTGTGTCCATGTGTGACGGCCTCCAAGGTCATCGCGCCGGGCAAGCGGGCGCCGATTCTGAAGTGCAGATCCCCCGAATGGGGGACGTTGGCCGTCAGCCTAGGGGTTCGCGATGCTCGAGCACCAGACCCCCGAAACCCAAGAATCTAAGAACGGGCGGTGAACGGCATCTGAGTCAGCTGCGAACTTCGCCGCGGCGCGTCAGAACCAGAGGTCGGCGAGCAGCTGCAGCGAGCGATCCCGCACGCCGGCGTCATAGGCGTAGGTCACGGTGATCAGCTCATCAGCGCCGGTTCGCTCCACGAACGCTTCGAGTCGTGACTTGACCGTCGCGGGAGCACCGACCGCCTTGATGCGCAGCATCGGGTTGCCCTGCTCGCCGGTGCTGGGAAGCGTCGCTGGATCGACCGGTGGCTGCATCTTGCGCCGAAGGCCCCGCTGGATGTCGAGGAACATCTGCTCGACGACGGTGAACTCGCGCGCGGCTTGCTCGTCGGTGTCGGCGACCATCACATTGATGCCCGCCATCACGTACGGCGCATCCAACCGAGCGGTGGGCGATTCGGTCGAGAAGGTCTGGCGGTAGACCTGGATGGCCTGGTCGAGCTGGTCGGGGGCGAAATGCGAGGCGACGGCGAACGGAAGCCCGAGCTGCCCGGCGATCGAGGCACCGCTCACGGTCGACCCGAGCACCCAGATCGGCACCTCGGTGCCCGCCGATACCGCCGAGACGATCGGCGAGCTGTGAGCCTTACCGGCGTCACCGAACCACCCCTGCAGGTCGTAGATGCTCCTGGCGAACGCCTGCGGTTCCGCCGACGAGCGCGCGAGAGCCTGAGCGGTCAGCATGTCGGTGCCCGGAGCCCGGCCGAGCCCCAGGTCGATCCGGTCGCCATGCATGCTCGCGAGCGTGCCGTACTGCTCCGCCACCATGAGCGGGGCATGGTTCGGCAGCATCACTCCCCCGGAGCCGACACGGATGCGCTCGGTGACCGATGCGGCCTGCGAGATCAGGAGCGCGGTCGCGCTCGCCGCGAGGTTCGTCGTGTTGTGGTGCTCGGCGAACCAGAGTCGGCGGTAGCCGAGACGATCGGCCAGTTCGGCCGAGCGCATCGAAGCGGCGATCGCATCTCGGGCGGTGCGGCCCTCGGGGATCGCGACCAGGTCGAGGATGCTCAGAGGCACAGACAACGCGAGCGGTCTCCTTTGGGTGATGCTTCACTGCGGCGATTGCCGCCGGTCACCCACTCTCTCAGCCGTGGCTGAAAGGCCGGAGCCTCGCACACCTGACGGCAGTGCTCGAGACGTACGGCAAGAACGACGGATGCCGGGTGGCACCTGCCGTGAGCGCATGTCCCGCCCCGGGGTGCCGCCCGGCATCCGTCAGTTCGTTGTTGCTCCTGGCGTCAGAGTGCCGCGAGTTCCTCGAGCAGCTCGTCACCGGCGGCGACGTTGGTGTACTCGGCCGCGATGTCGGCGCGCTCGAGCAACTGGTCGACCCGACGACGGCGGTTGCGGCCCACGAGCGTGACGACCGTGCCGGGCTTGCCGGCGCGGCCGGTCCGACCGGCGCGGTGCAAGTAGGTCTTGTACTCGTCGGGAGCGTCGGCCTGGATCACCAACGAGATGTCGTCGACGTGGATGCCGCGAGCGGCGACATCGGTCGCCACCAGCACGTTCACGCGGCCGCGAGTGAGCTTCTCGAGGTTGCGCGTGCGACGCGACTGGTTGAGATCGCCATGCAGGCTCACCGCGGGGATATCGGCGTCTTCGAGCATCTCGGCCAATTGCTCGGCGTATGAGCGGGTGCGAGTGAAGATGAGCGTCTTGCCGTCGCCCGCTGCGAGCTGCTCGATGATCGCCGTCTTCTCACGGTGGTCGATCAGCAGCACACGGTGATCGATGGTCGACGAGGCCTGGTCTTCGCCGGCGACCTCGTGCACCGACGGGTTCACGAGGAACTCGTCGACGAGGGCAGCCACACCCGTGTCGAGCGTCGCGCTGAACAGCAGCTTCTGGCCGCCGGGAGCGGTGCGACGGATGATGCGCTGCACCGGCTCGAGGAACCCGAGGTCGCACATGTGGTCGGCTTCGTCGAGCACCGTGATCTCGACCTGGCTGAGGTCGAGGCGACCCTGCTCCACAAGGTCCTCGATGCGACCGGGCGTGCCGATCACGATGTCGACACCCCGCTGGAGCGCGCCGACCTGGCGCGCCTGGGGCACACCGCCATAGATCTGGGTCGTGAAGAGGCCCACGCTGCGGGCGATGGGCTGCACGGTGCGGTCGATCTGCAACGCCAGCTCGCGAGTGGGGGCGAGGATGAGCGCGCGAGGGCTGCGGCCGAGCTGACGCTTCTTGCCGCCACCGTTCGCCATCAGTCGTTCCACTGCGGGGGCGCCGAAGGCGATCGTCTTGCCCGAGCCGGTACGCCCGCGGCCGAGCACATCGCGGCCCTCGAGCACGACCGGGATGGTCGCGGCCTGAATCGGGAACGGGCTGACCGCACCCAGCTCGGCGAGCGCCCGGCCGATGTTGTCACCAAGGCCCAAGTCGCCGAAGGTCACGCCTTCGACGTCCTCTGCGACCGTCATCGCCGCCTCGAGCTTCTCGAGCACGACATCGTCGTTCGCGGTGGACGGCTTGGCGTCGCGCGACGGGTAGTAGGAGGATTCGCGGCGGGCCGGCTGGTCGTCGCGCCGGTCATAGCGGGGCGCACGGTCGTCACGGTTGAAGCGGTCGTCACGGTTGAAGCGGTCGGAACGCGGCGCACGGTCATCGCGATTCTGGCGGCCGGCGCGGTCGTCGCGCTGGTAGCGGTTCTCACCGCCGAACCGGTCGTCACGCCGGGGACCGCGATCGGCGCGCTCGAAGCGGTCGCTGCGAGGCGCCCGCTCCGACCGGTCGAACCGGTCGTTGCCGTAGCCGCCGGAACGCTCGCCGCGCTCTGCACGACCGTCACGGAACGGCCGATCGCCACGCTCGTAGCGCCCCTCGCGCGGTGCACGGTTGCTGCGGTCGTAGTCGCCCCCGCGGGGTGCTCGTCCGAATCGGTCGTCGCGCTCGCGCGGCGCACGGTCGAAACGGTCGTCGCGGTCGCGGGCTGCACGGTCGAAACGGTCATCGCGGGGTGCGCGGTCGAAACGGTTGCGGCTCTCCGAGCGCTCATTGCCGTAGCGGTCGCTGCGCGCGGGACGCTCGAAGCGATCACCGCGCTGGCCCCGCTCGAAGCGGTCGCCGCTGGGCCGGCCGTGCCCGAAGCGACGGTCGCTCCGCGGCTCGCGGGGGCTCCAGTCGGGGCGCTCTGTCGTGCGCCCGCCGCGGGGACGCTCAGCGTCGAGGCCGCGGGCCTCACGACGCTCGGCAGTCCAACGAGGCTTCTTGGCGCTCGTGCCGCTCTGCGCGGCGGACTCTTCACGGAAGCCGCGGTGCTTGGGGCTCTTGCTGCCCGGCTTGGAGCCGCGAGCGGCGCCGCCCTGTGCCGAGGGTCGGTCGAAACGGTTCTGGGCACGCTTCGGCGCGCCCTTGTCGAAATTGGGCATAGTGCTTTCCGGGTTTTCGCGATTGCATGAAAAGAAACCCGGGCATCCATTGGCCGGGGCCGATCACATCAGTGACTATTCATCAGCGGAAGTGCTGTGAAACCGGCCCGCAAGACCACAAACCCACGCGCAGCGACTGCGCCTGTCTTGAGCCGACTGCTCAACGATACAGGATGCCGCAGCCGCACCCTGAGAGACCGCCCGGCTGACCCGCTCCCAGCCGAGAGCGGGCAACCGTAGGGGAGGCTTACAGCTCGAAGTCCACCGTCGCGAGCGACGCCTTCACCGGGCCCGAGATGTCGAGCACCTTCTGGTGCGCCGGGTGGGTGCTGTAGACGTGCAGGTCTTCGAGGCTGTCGAAGTCGGCGACGATCGCGAGCTCGTGCGAGTTCGGGCCGTGCAGCGTGTCTTCGCCGATCGACATCATGCGGATCTGAGGGATGTGGTTCGGCAGATCCTTGATGATCTCGATCCACTCCTGCCGCTGCTCGGCGGTGAACTCCGGCTTGAACTTGAAGACGGCGACGTGGCGGATCATGGTCGTTTCCTTTGCTGAGTCGGATGTCGGTGGGTCGGGGCCACCGCTGAGCGAGCGCTCCGGCGGCGCGCGTGATGTCCGGTCAGGCGAGTCCTGTCGCGCGAGGCACGAAGCCGCTGCGCATGCCGCCGTCGACGACGAGGTCCTCGCCGGTGATGTACTTCGAGCGATCGCCGAGCAGGAAGGCCACAGCATCCGCGATGTCCTGCGGGTCGCCGAGGCGTCGCAGCGGAATCGTCTCCTCGCGCCAGCGGCGCAATTCCTCGTTCTTCGCCGCGGGCGACATCGGCGTCATGATCATGCCCGGCGACACCGTGTTGGCGCGCACACCGGCGGGACCCCACTCGTACGCCAGTTGTTTGACGAGGATCAGCACCGCCGCCTTGCTCGCGCTGTAGGCGCCGAGCGGAGTAGCAGGGTGGTGGCCGCTGGTCGATGAGATCGCCACGAGCGAGCCTCGTGTCTCTGCAAGGTGCGGGTACGCCGCCTTGGCGAGCAACCACGTGGGCCGCGTGTTCACCGCGAAGTTGTACTCCCACTCATCGAGCTCGAGCTCCATGAGCGGGCGCTGAGCCATGGTGCCGGCCGCGCTCACGATGCCCGACAATTCGCCGAAACGCGAAATCGTGGCGTCGACGACGAGCGCCGCGGCGTCGGGCTCGGCGAGGTCGGCGCCGATCAGCTCCACCTCGGCGCCGAGGTCGCTCAACTCGGCCGCCAGGCCCTTCATCGACTCGACACGGCGTCCGACGAGCGCGAGCCGAGCGTTCTCTGCACCTGACAGCGGCTCACGGGCGAGCGTGCGTGCGATCTCCTGCCCCATGCCGCCGGCGGCACCGGTGATGATCACGGCGGTCATCGGGACACTCCGTCCTCGACGGCGGCGTCGGACTGCACTGCAGTATCGGACTGCCCTGCAGTATCGGACTGCCCTGCGGTCTCGGGCTGCCCTGCGGTCTCGGACTGCCCCTCGGCGTCCGACGCGTCCGCATCCTGCCGTCCGGTGCGGTCCAACGCGTCTTCGATCGCGAGGTGGGCGAACACGACCGCGGGGCCGAGCGTGATGCCCGGGCCCGGGTACTTGTCACCCATGATCGACTGCATATCGTTGCCGAGCGTGTAGAGGCCCTCGATGCGGGCGCCGTCGCCGTCGAGCACGCATCCGGTCGCATCGGTGACGAACCCGGTCGAGGCGCCGATGTCGCCCGGGTAGAGGCGGATCGCGAAGTACGGCGCAGTCTCAAGCGCGCCGATCGAGGGGTTCGGCTTGTGCGACGGGTCGCCGTTCGCGCGCTCGTACACGGTCGTGCCGCGCCCGAAGTCAGGATCGACGCCGGTCTTCGCGTAGCCGTTCAACTTCTCGACGCTCGCACGCAGCCGCGCCGGTTCCATGCCGAGCTTGACCGCCAACTCCTCGATGGTCTCCCCCTGCACCAGGTAGCCGTCGAGCAGGCGGGCGCGAGTGCCCCAACCGCCTGGCCGCACCGCACCGATGCCGTAGCGCTTGACGGCCATCGCATCGCCGATGAGGAAGCTGGGCATC
Source organism: Ruicaihuangia caeni (assembly GCF_040536845.1). Taxonomy (NCBI): domain Bacteria; kingdom Bacillati; phylum Actinomycetota; class Actinomycetes; order Micrococcales; family Microbacteriaceae; genus Ruicaihuangia; species Ruicaihuangia caeni. Next base: position 1,510,945 of record NZ_CP159582.1, on the reverse strand, counting down.
GCCTTGCCGTCCGGATGCTGCTGCATGGCGAGGCCGACCCGGTGGTACGACGCCGACTCGTTGACGAAGCGGTCGCCTTGCTGGTCGACGATGATGAAGCCCGGCTTGCCGCGGTCGAGCGCGAAGTGCGGGTAGACGCCGACCCCGCCGCCCCGGCGCGGAGGCAGCGAGACTGGTGCCCAGAAGCCGGCGGTGTCGTCGACGCGGCCGTAGTGGCCACCGAGGCGTTCGACCTCGTCGTGCAGTTCGCCGGTCGAGCCCGGAGCGATGGGGCTCCACTCCATGTCGACACCGGGGAAGAGCTGCTTGCGGCGCTCCGGATGCCGGTTGAACCCGCCGGTCGAGACGATCAGCGCCTGACCGACCTGCACTCGCCGCGTGGTGCTGCCCTGCACGAGCGTCACGCCGGTGACCCGGTCGCCGTCGCGCTCGATGCCGCTCACCGCGGTGCCGACGATCACGGGCACGCCGCGCTTGTGCAGCGAAAGCATCAGCCGACCGATGAGGGCGTTGCCCATCGTGAGCCGTGTGGAGCGCGGGTACCGCACGCGCGTGAGCACGTGCTTGGCGAACAGCAGCCCCGCGTGCACCACATTGGCGATGTTCGAAGCCTTGAATGGGGCCCTCGCCACCTCGCTGAGCTTCGGGATGTCCTCACGGCCGAGCATCATGCCGCCCATGACGGTGAACTCGGGGGTCTGCCGACGCACCTGCGCCAGCAGCGGCTTCGGCAGCGCCCGTCCGTCGAAATCACGCGATTCGAGGGCGCGCCAACCGGTCGACGACTCTGGCAGTTCCGCCATGTAGTCGGGGTGGAAGTCGCGAGCGTTGAAGGCCACATCGCTCTCGGCCTCGAGCAGGGCGATCGCAGCAGGTCCGGTTTGGAGGTAGACGCGCCGCAGCTCGGCATCCGACGTCTCGCCCACCGCGGAGTCGAGGAAGCGCGAAGCCGCCGACACATCGTCGGCAGGGCCGCCGGCGACGATGGAGCGCTCGGTGCCCGGCACCCAGAGCGTGCCCGCCGTCAGGGCGCTCGTCCCCCCGACGAAGCGGCTCTTCTCCACCACGAGCACGCTTGCGCCACGGATCGCCGCGAACAGGGCGGCGCTCAGCCCGGCAGCGCCCGCACCGGCGACGACGACGTCGTAGCGGGCTCCCTCGGCGATCGACCCGAGGGCTGGCGGCAGGGTACGGCTGGTCTGGCTCATATCTCTTTCTGTTCTTTCTGCGCTCGGCGATGAGCGCCTCGGGCACGCCGGCGAGGCGCTGCGTCAGGTCGGGCGCCGCTCACCGTCGAGGCGAACGGATGTCGCGGCTGCGGCCTTCGGCGTTCGGTTCACTCGGCATCCTCGAGCAGGGGTCGAACACCGTTCTCCGCGATCATTGCGAGCTCCGAAGCAGCGGCCCGCATGTGCGGCACCAGCGCGACCGCCGTCTGCCGGTCGAGCCGGGCGTTCGGGCCCGCGACACTCAGGCAGCCTGCGGCGGGCTTGCCGGGCGTGACGATCGGCACCGCGACCGCTGCCGTACCGAGTTCGTATGTGTTGTCGGAGTAGCAGTACCCCTCTTCGCGCGCGCGGCGCACCAGCGGGAGCACGTGCTCCACGTCTCGAGGCGAGCCGGGACCATACTTCTCGCCGTCGAAGCCCTGCTGCTTCAGCAACTCGATGGCACGCTCCTCCGGCATGGTCGAGAGCCACGCGATACCGGTGGCAGTGCTCGCGAAGTGCACCTCGAGCCCCGGATGCGGGTCGTAGCGCAGCCCCGTGCGTGAGCCCTGGCTCTTCGCCACCCACACGAGGTTGTCGCCGTCGACGATGCCGATGCGGACGAGTTCGCCGGAGAGCTGCGCGAGACGATCGAGCACCGGCCTCGCGAGATCTGCCAGCGGAATGCGAGCGAGGTGCTTGAGGGCCTGCGACACCAGGCGCAGGCCGAGGATGTAGTTGCCCTGCGTGCCGTCTTGACGCACGTACCCCAGCTCGATGAGCTCGCCGAGGGTGCGGTGCGCCGCGCTCTTGGGAATGCTCAAGCGCTCGGCGATGGCACCGAGCGGGAGCCCGTTCGGCTTGCCCACGAGCAGGTCGATGACCGCGATGCTGCGCTGGATTGCTGCGACCATCAGCGACCTCCTCCTCGTATCGTGAACGGGACGTCAACGCCCCAGGCTGGGTTGCGGGCCACTTCGCTCATCTCTCCGACCTCACTGGTCCGTTATGCGTCGCCGCCCCGAGACGGCAGAATATCAGCGAATCGGAACGGCGTTCCGAAAACGTAGGGAGTGGGATGACGGGCAGTCGAGAGACGCACGCCAGAGGTTGGCAACCCGGCGTCGCCCTGCTCGTCGCCGTCACGCTGTCGATGGAGCACCTCGACGGCACGATCCTCGTGACCGCAGCACCGCAGATCGCGGCGGACTTCGGCACGGCATCCGCCGATGTGAACCTTGCGATGACGGCGTATCTCATCGCCGTCGCCTGCGCCATCCCGCTGGGAGGCTGGCTCGCAAGCCGCTTCGGTGCCCGCCTCGTGTTCTGCTCATCGATCGCGCTGTTCACCGTCGCGTCGGTCGCCTGCGCATTGAGCGGTTCCCTGTTCGCGCTGACGGCTGCACGAGTCGTGCAAGGGATCGCCGGCGGCATGATGGCGCCCGTCGGCCGGCTGATCGTGCTGCGCGGCACAGAGAAGGGCGAGTTGCTTCGCGCGATCGCGCTCATCACCTGGCCGGCACTGCTCGCACCCGTACTGGCACCAGCGCTCGGCGGCGTCATCACCGAATTGTTCAGCTGGCACTGGATCTTCTTGATCAATGTGCCGGTCGGCATCGCTGCGTTCGTCGCGGCTCTGGTGCTGGTGCGCGACAACAACCGTGTACGAGTGCCCCTCGACTGGCGGGGGCTGCTGCTGCTGACCGGCACGGCGCTCGGGGTGATGGCCGGCGTGGAGCTCGTCGCCGCGGGTGACGCCGCGCTGTACGGCATCGCGGCACTGATCGGCGCGATGGCGTTGGGCGCTGCGGCCACGTGGTGGCTGCTGCGAGCGCCGGCCCCGCTGCTCGATGTGCGCGTGCTGCAGACCCACACGTTCAGGGCGAGCAATACGGGCGGCTTCGTGTTCCGCCTCGTCGTCAGTTCGGTGCCCTTCCTGCTGCCGCTGCTCTTCCAGGACGGCCTGGGCTGGTCGCCAATCGAGTCGGGGCTCGCGGTGACAGCGGTGTTCATCGGCAACATCGGTATCAAGCCGCTGACCTCGCCGGTGCTGCGTCGATGGGGCTTCCGCTCAGTCATCATCGCGGCGGGAGCGGGCAGCATCCTGTGCCTGATCGCGTTCTCGCTCTTCTCCGCGACGACACCGTTCTGGCTGGTGTTCGCCGTCGCAGTGCTCAGCGGCGCCTTCCGGTCGACCGGATTCACGGCGTACAACTCGATGCAGTTCGCTGATGTCGCGAAGTCGCAACTGCCCTCGGCGAACACCCTCTCGGCGACGCTCGCGCAGCTCGCGACCGGCCTCGGCATCGCGGTCGGGGCGACCGTCTTGCGGGTGGCGCAGCCGATCTTCGAAGGGGCCGACGAATTGGCCCCGTACCGCGCGGCATTCGTCGCGGTGGCAGCGCTGTGCGTGGCGAGCGTGCTCAACACCATCCGGCTCGCACCGGATGCCGCTGCCGACGTCGCGCGCCGCCCCGCTCGTTGAGCCGCCCCGCGCGCGGCCTGGTCACACACGGTACTGCGCTGCGAGCCGCACGGGGGCGTTGGGTGCACCGTAGCCGTCATACCCGCTGCGACGCTCGACGACCTCGAGGAAGACGTCGTCGATGGCCTCGGTGTAGAAGTGCAGGAAGTCTCCGTGCTCGTCGCGGTCGTACAGCAGGTTCAGCGCCCGAAGCTCGCCGAGGAAGGCCTCGTCGAGGTCGAACCGCGACTGGAGATCGTCGTAGTAGTTGTCGGGGATCCGCAGTTGCTTCAGCCCATTCGCGACCGCCTGCCGCGCCAGCGCGCGCACGTCGGTGCAGGCGAAGGCGATGTGCTGCTCGTGGAAACGACCGTGGTGGTCGCCTCGGCCGAGCGGGGCGAGATTGAGCGCGAGTCGCACCGCTCGGTCTTCGCTGCTCACGACCTGACTGCGAACCAGTCCCATCGGCGCGGTGATGTCGAGCGACGGCTGTGCGCGGAGCCCCAGCACGCTCTCGAAGAAGAGCACGGCCTCGTCGAAGTGCTGCCATGGCTGCGCGAGGTTGATGTGATCGATGCCGGTGATCAGGCCATCGTTCGGCACCGTGTGCTCGAACTCGACCATCCACGGCGGCCGGCCCTGGTCGTCGAGGCGCGCGAACGAGATCTCGGTGCCGTCGGGGGCGCTCACGACCTGCAGCACCTCTTCGCCGAGCTGCTGGGTGCGCTGCACTGACGTCGCATGCAGCTGCAGCGCCCGCGAGCACGATGCGAGGGGCTCGACGACGTCGAACCCGATGCCGGCCACTTGCAGCCGTCCCTCGGCCCCGCGCTGCGCGTTGATGATGACGCGGGCGTCGCCCTGCGACCAGAGCTCGACCGCCGGCTTGGAGCGGTGCCGACCGCTATCGGCGAACCCGAGCTGATCGAGCATCTGCCGGAGCCGCGTGGGTTCGGTGCCCTTCAGCTCGGCGAAGTTGAAACCGGACGGTTCGTCGACGGCCGGCAGGGTTGCGAGGCGCACGTTGCCCTCGCCGCGCTGCTCGGAGGCCAGCCGCTCACGCGCCTGCTCCTGTAGCCAGATGAGCGAGCGGAGCCCGTCGATCGCGGTCCGGAAGGGATCGGCCTGGCGGAACGTGTCATTGAAGATCTCGAGCGAGACCGGCCCGTCGTATCCCGTGCGCAGCAGGTGAGCCATGAACCCCGCGAGGTCGAATCCGCCCTCGCCCGGGAACACTCGGTAATGACGGCTCCACGACAGCACATCCAGCTGCATGCGGGGCGCGTCGGCCAACTGCACGAAGAAGATCTTCTCCGGATCAAGCCGCTCGATGGGCTCCACGGGCCAGTCGCGCGAGAGGATGTGGAAGCTGTCGAGCGCCACGCCGACGCTGGCGTGGTCGGCCGCCTGCACCAGCCGGTACGAGTGCTCGAAATCGTTGACGTACTTGCCCCAGGCGAGCGCTTCATACGCGAGGCGCACGCCGTACCGCGCGGCGAGGTCACCGAGTCGGCGCAACTGGTCTGCGACCACAGCGTCGTCGTTCACCGTCGCAGTGGCGACGTTGCTGCAGATGAGCGCCAGGTCGATGCCGAGGCGGTTCATCAGCCGGAACTTCGCCTCGGCGCGGCGAAGATTCTGTGCGAACAGCGCCTCGTCGACCCCCTCGAGGTCGCGGATCGGCTGGTAGAGGTCGAGCGTGAGCCCGAGATGCCGTGCGAGATCGCGGATGCGCTCCGGGCTGTGCGGAGACACGACGAGGTCGAGCTCGAAGATCTCGACGCCGTCAAAGCCGGCCTCAGCGCACGCGTGCAGCTTCTCTTCGAGGGTGCCGCTCAGGCACACGGTCGCAATCGAGGTGCGCATCGTCTTCTCCAATCCGCTCGGCGGCCTCCGCCGCCAGTCAGGGCGTCAGAGCCCCTGGGCGACCATCTCCACGAGATGGGCCCGCATGCGTTCGACATCCGGCTCGATACCGGTGATCAACCGCATCGAGTCGACGGCCTGCCCGACAGCCATGTAAGTGCCCTCAAGCACTCGGCATCCGCGCTGCACCGCCGTCTGGAGCAGTTCGGTCTGCACGGGGCGGTAGACCACATCGGCCACCCAGTGCCGTGGCTCGATGAGCGCGGCGTCGAGGGGCAGACCGGGATGGTGATGCATGCCGATCGGGGTGGCGTTCACGAGCCCGTCTGCCTCGGCGAGCGCCTCCGAGAGCCGGTCAGGGGTGATCGAGTCGACCTGGCGGTCGGGGAAGAGCGCCCGCAGGGATGCTGCGCGCTCCTCGGCCTTCGCCGGGTCGACCTCGCTGAGGCTCAGCCGTTGCACGCCCGCGTCGAGCAGCGCATAGGCGACCGCGGCACCGGCGCCTCCCGCGCCGAGTTGCACCACGCTTCCGAGCGGTGCGCCTTCGAGCGCCGCGTCGAGGGCCCAGCGGAACCCCGAGAAGTCGGTGTTGTGACCGATCAGCCGGCGGTCACCGTCGACGAGCACGGTGTTCACCGAGTCGAGCCGCCGTGCATCGTCGGAGACCTCGTCGAGCCCGGCGATCACCGTCTGCTTGCAGGGGTAGGTGATGTTGAAGGCGTTGAACCCGAGGTCGGCCGCGGCGCGCAGCAGTTCGCCGGCATCCGCCCCGGGACGCCCGATCACGTCGAGGTCGATCGGCCGGTAGAGATACCGGATGCCGAGCGCCTCCGCCTCGCGCTCGTGCATGGGCGGCGTGAGTGACCCGGTGATGCCCGAGCCGATCAGTCCGACCAGGTACGACTCGTCGACCCGGCTCATGTCAGGCGCTCGGCTGCGCGTTGCCCAACAGGGTGTCGAGGTGACGCAGGCCGAGCTCGTAGCCGTGCGGTCCGGCACCGGCGATGACCGCGTCGGCCGCCTTCGACACGTATGACATGTGCCGGAACTCTTCGCGCTTGTGGATGTTGGTGACGTGCACCTCGACGATGGGGCGCTCGGAGGCGAGCAGCGCGTCGAGGATGGCGATCGAGGTCGACGTGAACCCGGCCGGGTTGATCAGGATGCCGGTGCCGCGCTCGCGGGCCTCCTGGATCCAGTCGATGATCTGGCCTTCCCAGTTGCTCTGCCGGAACTCGACAGTGAGGCCGAGCTCGTCGGCGAGCGCACGCAGCCGCTGCTCGACGTCGGTGAGCGTCGTGCTGCCGTAGATGTGCGGCTCGCGCTTGCCGAGCAGGTTGAGATTCGGTCCGTTGAGCACCAGTACGGTGCGGTTCGAGGCTGCGGTCATGGTCGCTCTCTCAATCGTGGCGCGGGTCGACGTACGGGGCCGCCGGGCCGAGATCTCGGCAGGGAGCGACTCCGCGTTCCATTATCGGCGTCAGCGTTCCATTTCTTGCACCGCGTGCCGATCAATGGAGTCGCGTCGTTCCATCTCGCCCCTTCGACGAGCCGCACGACGCTCCGAGGCGCCCTCGACGAGTGAGTACAGCGCCGGCAGCACCACGAGGGTGAGCAGCGTCGATGAGATGAGACCGCCGATCACGACGATGGCGAGCGGTTGTGAGATGAAGCCGCCATGCCCCGTGATGCCGAGGGCCATGGGAACGAGGGCGAAGATGGTCGCAAGGGCGGTCATGAGAATCGGCCGCAGGCGTCGCGCGGCACCGTGCACGATGGCGTCAGGCACGGTGTAGCCCCGGTCGCGGAACTGGTTCACCAGGTCGACCAGCACGATCGCGTTGGTGACGACGATGCCGATGAGCATGAGCACCCCGACAAGCGAGGGCACACCGAGCGGCACCCCGGTCGCGACCTGCAGCAGGATGGCGCCGGTGGCCGCGAACGGCACCGAGATCAGCAGCAGCAGCGGCTGCCGCAGGCTGCGGAACGTTGCGACCATGACGACGTAGACGATGAGGATCGCGACCAACAGGGCGATTCCGAGCTGCTGGAACGCGTCGGCCTGCTGCGCAGTCACGCCGCCGAGCTTCACGGTGACCCCTGCCGGGAGATCGAGGCCACTGACGGCCTCGTCGATGGTCGCCGAAGCGGTTCCGACGTCGTCGGAGTTCGGCGTCACCGACACCGTGGCGCTTCGCACACCCCTGATCGCCGTGATCGAGGCCGGCCCATCCGCCTCTTCGACGCTTGCCAGTGCGCTGAGCGGCACGGGTCCTGCCGAGGTGAACACGGGCAGGGTGCGGAGCTCATCGATGCTCGCGGGTGTCGATCCTGTGTCCTGATACACCGTCAGGACGGTGCCGTTGAGGCTCAATGAACCGATCGGGAGTGGCTGCATCGCCTGCGCGACCAGCCCATCCACCGCGAGTTCGCTCAGTCCGCGTTCGGCTGCTGCCGTACGGTCGACCTTCACAGCGATGTACGGCTGCGTCTGCGAGAGGTTGCTCGAGGCCTCAGCGGTCACGTCGAGCGCCCTGACCGTCTTGAGCACGCGATCGGCAGCGGTCTTCAGCGCTTCGGGCGAAGCGGCGCTGATGTTCACCTCGATGTCGCTCGAGGCGAACCCCGAGCCGGCAGCGGCGAGCTGCACGGTGCCGACACCCTTGAGTGAGGTGAGCCGGTCACGCACACGCTGCTGCAGTTCGGGTTGATCGGCCGTCGCGTCGGTCGTGATCGAGTAGGTGATGTCGGCCGAGCCGCCGAAGGCGGCGCGCAGCGAGTTGCCCTCCGACCCGATGGAGGTCTGCACCGTCTCGATGCCGTCGATGTCGAGCAGGGCCGACTCGACCTGGCTCGCCGCCTCGTCCTTGGCGTCGAGGCTCGCGCCGAGTCCGAGCTGCTGCGTGACCGTCAGGGTGTTCTGCCCGCTGTCGCCGATGAAGTTCGTCTTCATGCTGGGCACGAGCGCGACCGTGCCGCCGAGCACCGCCGCAGCGAGCAGCAGCGTGATGGCGGGGCGCTTCAACGTCCAATGGATGACCGGAAGATACCCGCGCTGCAGCAGCGTGGGCCGGTCGAGCTCGTCTTCGTGCGAGACGACCGGGGATCGGCGCTCTCGGCGCGACAAGGTCGGCGACGACGCCGTCGTCGTTGCGGATGCCGGGGCCGCGGCATCCGCTTCCTGGCCAGCGTGCACGGCCGCCTGAGGTTCTTCGGCTTCCGCGTGGGCATGCGGCTCGCCGGCAGCCAGTTGCTCGCGAGCCAGGGAATCGGCCTTGCGCCCGAGGAACCAGTACGCGAGCACCGGAACGATGGTGAGCGACACGAAGAGCGATGCGGCGAGCGCGATCGTCACCGTGAGCGCGAATGGCCGGAACAGTTCGCCGGTGATGTCGCCCACGAGCGCGAGCGGCAGGAACACTGCGACGGTGGTCACGGTCGACGCGGTGATCGCGGCGGCCACCTCACGCACGGCGGTGGTGATCGCCAGCATCCGGTCCTGCCCGAGGCCGAGGTGTCGCTTGATGTTCTCGATCACGACGATCGAGTCGTCGACGACGCGGCCGATCGCAATGGTGAGGCCGCCGAGCGTGAGGATGTTGAGTGTGTACTCGCTCGCCCAGAGCGCGATGAACGTGATGAGCACGGATGCCGGGATCGAGATCGCCGTCACGAGCGTCGAGCGGATCGAGAGCAGGAACACGAGGATGACGATGACGGCGAAGGCGAGGCCGAGCAGACCCTCCGTGGAGAGCGCCTCGATCGACTGCTCGATGTACGGGGCCTGGTCGAAGACCACGGTGAACTGGGTGCCCTCGCCGAGCGCGGCTGCGAGCTCGGGAAGCGCATCGCGCACGGCGTGCGAGACGTCGACGGTGTTGCCGTCAGGCATCTTCGTGACGGCGATGGTCAGTGCCGGCTCGCCGTTCACTCGCGAGAGGCCCGTGGTGGGGTTCTCGGTGAGCTCGACCGATGCGACCTCGCCGAGCGTGGCCGGCGACGATCCGCCGAGCACGGGCAGTGCCCGCAACTCCTCGAGCGAGGTCACGCGCGTGCCCGCCTGAACCGCCAGACTGCGGTCGCCTTCGACGATCGATCCGGCAGGCAGGAGCGTGCCGTTCTCGTCGAGTGCGTCGCGGATGGCCGTGGGGGCGAGCCCGCGCGCGGCGATCTGCGCGGCATCCGGTGTGATGGTGATGCGTTGACCGGGATCACCGAGCAGGCTGGCTTCGCGCACGCCGTCGAGCTGCTCGATGTCGGTGAGCGTCGACGCCCGCAGCAGGTCGGCGAGTTCGCGCTGATCGAGGCCGCTGGTGACCGCGAGCTGGATGACCGGCAGGTCGTCGATCGTGCCCGTGATCACGCGCGGGTCGACATCTTCAGGCAGGGTGCCGCCGATGCGGTTGATGGCGAGCTGCACCTTCTGCTCGGCAGCGACCAGGTCGGTGCCGTACTCGAAGCTCGCGTTGACGAGCGACATGTTGGTGCTCGACGTCGCCGTGGTCGATTCGAGCCCTGAGATCCCCTGCAGCGCGGTCTCGATGGGCAGGCTCACGTCGGTGTTCACGACCTCGGGCGCCGCACCCGGGTAGGCGGTGACGATGACGACCTGAGGGAAGCTGACCGAGGGGATCAGCTCCTGCTTCAGTCCGTTCAGCGCGATCACGCCGAAGAAGCCGACGACAAGGGTCACCAATGCGATGAGCGCCCGATTGCGGAGGCTGAAGACGGCGAGCAGGTGCATGAGTGCTCCGGAGGGTGGCGGGGGCGGATGCCAGGGCATCGGCATCCGGAGCCAGTATCCCAGTGAGCGAGTCGGCCGCGCTCACGAAGTCTGGGGGGCGCTCCGCTGTGCCGCCGGGCGGTACAGCGGCGGCTTGCGCGGATGCTACGGCATCCGCCTTGGATACGCTTGACCCTCTTATGCGTCCCTGGTTGCTCATGCTCTGCCGCGTCGCCCAGATCACCGTCGGGCTCGCGGTGCTCGGCACCGGGATCGGGCTCCTGCTGCAAGCCGGCCTCGGCCTCTCGCCCTGGGAGGTCTTCGCCCAGGGCATCGCCGGGCGCATCGGACTGAGCTTCGGCACCACCGTCGTGATCATCAGCGTGGTCGTGCTGCTGCTGTGGATCCCGATGCGAGAGCGCCCAGGTCTCGGCACCATTGCGAACGGATTGCTCGTCGGCCCCTTCGCGGAGTTGTCGACGTGGGTGCTGCCCCAGGTCTCGGAATGGTGGGAGCGCGGCCTCGCCTGTGCCATCGGTGTGCTGCTGACAGGGGTCGGCACGGCGTGCTACATCGCGGCCGGGTTCGGCTCGGGTCCGCGCGACGGACTGATGACGGGCCTGCACCGCATCACCGGCAAGCCGGTGTGGGCGCTCCGCACGGCGATCGAGGTGACGGTGCTCGGCGCGGGCTGGCTGCTCGGCGGCACTGTTGGCATCGGCACCGTGTTCTGCGCGTTCACGGTGGGCCCGGTCATCGGGTTCTTCCTGCCGCGGTTCGTGCTGCCCGGGGCTCCTGTTCGGGTGCGGCCGGCTCGTCAGACGGATGCCGCTGCTGCTGCCACGCGTACAGGTTCCGCGCCGCCGTCTTCCGACGCCTCAGCCTGAACCCCCGGACTGCTGAAGCACCGGCCTCCGCCCGCGCCGCGGGCCGGTGGGCGAACCGCGCTCTCGGCGACGACGGGCGTAGGTTCAGGTGAAGACCGCGCTCACGGCCAGAGTTGCCGCCGTCGGCGGGGGTTGCGTGCCTGGCCCGCGGGGTGAACCCTCGCCGAGGCGAAGTTCCGCGCCGACGTCAGGGCTAACCCTGAGCCGACCCTGGAAGTCGCGATATATCTTGATTCGCCGACACTCGAGATATATCGTGAGTTCAGCGCGAAGGACGCGCTCCCGGCATCCGTCGGCATAAGGGATCCCGGCACTTCGCCGGCCAATGATTTGAGGACTCCGATGGCACAAGAGAAGTGGCTGGTCTCCGAACCGAAGACGATCGACCTCGACGGAGTGCGCTCACTCAAGGTGGCGCTCGTCGGCGGACAGATCGACATCGTGGCGCACGACGAGCCCGACGTGCGCGTCGAGGTGCACTCGGTCACCGGCAAGGAGCTTCGCATCACGCTCGATGGCGACCGCCTCGAGCTCGACCACCCCCAGCTCGGCTGGGAGAACTTCATCGAGGTGTTCCGCACGTTCAGCGGCAAGGCGAAGGCCGAGGTCAGCGTGCTCGTGCCCCGGGGCATCGCGCTGAAGTTCGGCGTTGTGAGCGCCTCAGCCCTGGTCAGCGGCCTCACCACCGACCCGACGCTCAGCACGGTCAGCGGTGACCTCGTGATCGACGGCGTGCGAGGCAACATCACCGTGAACACGGTCAGCGGCGAGGTGTCGCTGCGCAACCATGAAGGCTCGGTCGACGTGCACACGGTCTCTGCGGATGTCACAGCCAGCGGTCGCATCTCGAAGTTCACCAGTGACAGCGTCAGCGGTGACATGTTCCTCGATCTGGTCGGCACCCCAGACGAGATCAGGAGCCACTCGGTGTCGGGCGACCTGACGGTGCGCCTCGAACCGGGCGTGCCGGCGCAATACCGGATCAACACGGTGAGCGGCGTGCTGCAGCTCGACGATGCCGAGATCAAGGGCGTGCGCGGCAGCTTCACGAGCCGGTTCGGCACGCTCGATCAGCACTGGCTCGAGCTTCGCGCGAACTCGGTGTCCGGCGATGTCAGCGTGCTGCACGCGGTGAACGCATGAGAGCGCCGGTCTTCGGCCACGGCCACCTTCGGCTCTACCTGCTGAGCTTGCTCGCCGAGCGCTCTCAGCACGGCTACGAGCTGATTCAGGCGCTCGAAGACCGCTTCGGCGGCACCTACACGCCGAGCGCCGGCACCATCTACCCGCGCCTGGCGAAGCTGGAGTCGGAGGGTCTCGTCACCAAGACCTCCGACGGCCGCAAGACGGTCTACGAGATCACGGATGCCGGCCGAGCCGAGCTCGCGTCGCGTCAGACCGAGCTCGACGACATCGAGCAGCAGGTCACCGATTCGGTTCGCCGACTCGCCGACGAAGTGCGCGCCTCGGTGAGCGAAGCGATGAAGACGCTGCGCGCCGACCTCGCCGCCGCCGGGCGCGAAGCACAGCGCGAGGTGCGCTGGAAGAAGCGTGGCGCCCAGCAGCAGACCGCGAACGAGACCGGGCCACAGCCACAGGCAGCCACAGCGGATGCCGGCACTCCCGGTCGCGAGCCGGGGCAGACCCCTGCACCGGCCTCGCCAGCGCCGACCTCACCTGCACCCACGTCGTCTGAGTCGGCGAGCGATGCCGGCGCGCGCGGTGAAGGCAGCGCGTTCGACGAAGCCACAGCCGAGACGCAGGATGCCGCAGCGCCCGGCTGGGCAGCCGACACGGCAGCCACCGACACGGAGGCAGAGCCGAGCGCCGCCGCCTCACGCGTGGCGCTTCGGCGAGCTGAAGCGGCGCTCGCGTCGTTCCGCGGCGACCTGCGCGCCGAGCTGCGAACCCGGGCCGCCCGCGGGCGCCTCGACGACGCACAGGTGGAACGTCTCGAAGCAGCGCTCGAAGCCGCGCGCGCCACGCTCCGCTGAAGTCCCGCGCCCGACAGTCGCGCGACCGACCGCCCCGCGACCGACCGCCTCTCGGCTGACCGCCCTACGGCCTGAAGATCCGCCGAGACTACGCGAATGACCACTCGACCGCGCCGGGGGTGGTCATTTTCGTAGTCTCGGCGGGCGATGCCGGGGGAGCATGGGCGGGCACAGGGGCGCTGCGCGCCGCGCGGGAGAGTCAGCGGGCGAAGCCGACCGGCACGTAGAGGTCTTGCACTCGATCGTTCAGCGCGGTGTGGTCGTTCCGGGTGAACAGGCCGCACTCGTCGACGCGGCAGTCGACGCCCTCGCCGACGGGTGATGGCACCTCGATGTACGCGGTGAACGTTCCCGTCTCGGGGTCGTCGTAGCTGCGGGCGCCGAACAGGCGCCAGGCCCAGTCGTCGTTGATCCAGTTGCTCGGCGCGAACTGCACCGAGCCCTCTTCGAATTGCTCGCCCTCTTCGGTCGATGGCACGCCTCCGAGGCATGGCCCGGGTTTCTCGCCCGCCGGCGGGATCTTGCAGACCGCCACGTAGATGCCGCGAGACGGGTCATAGCCCGTGCCGCTCACCACCAGGCGCTCCCCCTCGACAAGCGCCGAGGTGTCGACGGTCGCTCCCGGCTCGGCCGGCAGGATGTCGATGCGCCGCTCGCGTCCGTCGTCACCGAGCGCGGTGGCGCTGAGTGGCCACTGCTCCTCGCTCTGATGCTGGCCCGACGAGCCGCCGCTCTGGCGCGTCAGGATGGGCACCGCGACGGGCACCAGCACGACCGCGAGTGCGATGAGCACCACCCACGGCCAGCGCCGCCGACGTTCACGAGCCATCACGTGCGAAGTCTAGCGATCGGCCCCTCGCGCCCCACTACGCTGCTGGAGTGGTCCGCAGCGCGATAGCCGTCTTCGTCGGGGGCGCGATCGGCGCGGCCGGCCGGTACGCCATCGACCTGGCGCTGCCGCACGGGTCCGGCGAATTCCCCCTCTCCACGCTGCTGGTGAACGTGCTTGGCAGCTTCGCGCTGGCTCTGCTCGTCGGGGCGCGATGGGAACGGATGCCGCAGCCCGCGCGTCTGGCGTTGGGCCCCGGCCTCCTCGGTTCCTTCACCACCTTCTCGGCGGTGGCGGCATCCGCCATCGAGTTGTCGCCGCCGTTGTTTCTCGGCTACCTCGTCGTCACATTGCTCGCCGGGTTGGTCGCAGCGTTCATCGGTCTGCGAAGCGGCGCTGCCCTCGGCCACGCCGCCACCGCGAAGGGACGCAAGCAATGACCCTCCTCGCGGTGGCGCTCGGCGGCGGCTTCGGCGCGCTCGCCCGCTTCGCGGTGACTCGGGCGGTGCGCAGCCCCTGGGGCGTGCTCATCGTCAACGCCGTCGGATCGGCCGTGGCTGGCGTAGTGCTCGCTCTGGCGAGAGGCGGCGGGCTCGATGATGCAGCGACGACAGCGCTCATCGCGGGATTCGCCGGCGGACTCACGACGTTCAGCACGTTCGGCGTCGAGACGCTCGAGCTCCTGCGCGACGGCAGGTCAGGCGTCGCCCTGCTCAGCGTCTCGGCGAACCTCGTGCTCGGCATCGGCCTCGCTGTCGCCGGATACGTCCTCACGGCTGCGGCGTTCTGGGCCTGACTCCCGCTCCAGTGCTTCGGCGCGACGCTCGATCTCCATCCGAAGCCGTTCGAGCCGAAGCCGTTCGCGAGCCGGCGGGACGATCACAGTGAGCGTCAGCACGCCGACCACCCCGACGATGACGGCGAACACCACGGGCACCCAGATCAGCAGCACATCGGCGAGCGACGGATTCACGACTTCCTCGACACTCACTTCCTCGACAACTGCGCGATCACTTCACGCGCGATGGTACGACCGGCGCGGTTGGCGCCGATGGTCGATGCGGTCGGTCCGTAGCCCGCGAAGAACACGCGCGGGTCCTTCAGGGAGGTGCTGCGCGTCACGGTGACACCGCCCGCCTTCTCCCGCAGGCGCAGCGGCGCCAGATGCCGGAGTTCGGGGCGGAACCCGGTGGCCCAGATGATGACGTCGGCTCGCTGGAACCTGCCATCGGCGAACCGCACCCCGTGCTCCTCGACCGAGGTGAACATCGGATGCCGGATGAGCGCGCCACGGTCGATCGCGGCCTGCATGCGCCGCGTCAGCGGAACGCCCGTGCCGCTGACGATGCTCGGCAGCGCGCGGCCCTCGCGCGCCGCCTCCTCCTGCGCGGCGACCGCCGCGATGGCGGTCTCGGTGTCGAGGTTCTCCTGCTCGTGCAGCCACTCGACGGGCCGCCGACTCACCCAGGTGACGGATGCCGCGACCTCATCGAGCTCCATGACGAACCCGATCGCGCTCGTGCCGCCGCCGACGACGACGACGTCGAGGCCGCGCAACGCATCGGCGGAGCGGTACTGGGCGGTGTGCAGCATCCGCCCCTTGAACCGGTCGAGTCCGGGGTACCACGGCACGAATGGTGAGCCCCAGGTGCCAGTGGCGTTCACGATCGTGCGCGCCACCAGCGAGTGCTCGCTCTCACCGGCGGTGTAGCGCACGACAAGAGCCTCGCCCTCGTTCTCGACACGGAAGACGGATGCCGGGCGCACGACCCGCATGTCGTAATGCTCCTCGTAGCGACGGTAGTACTCCTCGACCACCTGTCGCGCGGGAAGCGATCGGTCAGCCGTGTCGAAGCTGACCCCGAGCTCCTGCATGCCGGGCAGGTCGGCCACGCGATGTGCGACCCCGAGCCGCAGTGACTCCCAGCGGAACTGCCACGCGCCACCGGTCGAAGGACCGCGGTCGAGGATGATCTGATCGACCCCGGGCTCAAGACCCAGTCGCCGCAGGTAATATGCCACCGAAAGACCGGCCTGACCGGCACCGATGACGGCCACCTGGGCGTCAATGCGATCGGCTGGCACCTCGCCAACACTACCGGCCGGCGCGGGTCCTGAGCCCCGATGATGGCGGGTGCCGCATGATAAACTGTCGGTCGGTATTCCAAGACCGGTTCCGCTGATTTTTACGCATAGAGGGGGTCACGCATGGGGCGCGGCCGTCAGAAGGCAAAGCACACCAAGGTCGCTCGTGAGCTGAAGTATTTCAGCCCAGACACGAACCTCGACGCGCTGGAGCGAGAGCTCGCTGGCAACGCCCGCCTCGAGGAAGACCTTGAGGCGTGGCCCGAGTACGCGCAGTACGACAAGTACGGCGACGACGACGAAGAGAAGTCCAACATCGCCTGACCGCGATGCGACATGCGAAGAGCCCGGCTTCGGCCGGGCTCTTCGCACCTCACGACTCTTCGGGTGCGCCCGTGAGAGCGCGAGTCCGTCGGGCGGACCTCAGCCCGAGTAAGCCCCCACCAGGCGCACGGCGCCGCCGTCGACTCCCTTGGCACCCTGCTCGAAACCGGTGAGGTCGCGAGCGCTCGTGCTGACGCTGCCTGCGACCCACGCGGGGATGCCGCGGCGAGTGCTCTCGGCGACGACCCAGTCGGCGGCATCCGCTGCCACGATCGCGAACATGCCGATGCCCAGGTTCCACGTGCCTTCCGCGTCGCCCAGGGCCATACCGCCCCAGTCGGCGAGCACCCGGAAGACGGATGCCGGCGACCAGCTCGCGCGGTCGACCTCGGTCCAGGCGCCCTGCGGCAGCACGCGCGCGAGGTTCGCGGCGATTCCGCCGCCGGTCACATGGGAGAGCGCGTGGATCGCACCCGGCCGCTCATCGAGCATGGCCGCGAGCGGCGCTGTGTACAGACGAGTGGGCTCGAGCAGCACCTCCCCGACCATGCCGCCGAGGTCGTCTGAGTGGTCGGTGTATCGGATGCCGCGCTGCGACAGGATATGCCGAACGAGGGAGTAGCCGTTGCTGTGCAGTCCGCTCGAGGCCATCGCCACCACGACGTCACCGTCGCGCACCCGCTCCGCGCCGAGGGCTTGATCGGCTTCGACCACGCCCACTGCCGCGCCGGCGACGTCGTAGTCGTCGGGGCCGAGCAGTCCGGGGTGCTCGGCGGTCTCGCCGCCGACGAGCGCAGTGCCGGTGGCTGAGCACGCCTCGGCGATACCGCGCACGATGTCGGCGATCCGCTCGGGCACGACCTTGCCGCAGGCGATGTAATCGGTCATGAACAGGGGCTTCGCGCCCACCACGATGATGTCGTCGACGACCATGCCGACGAGGTCTTGCCCAATGGTGTCGTGCTTGTCGATCGCCTGGGCGATCGCGACCTTGGTGCCGACGCCGTCGGTCGAGGTCGCCAGCAGCGGCCGCTCGTATTCCTTGAGGAACGAGACGTCGAAGAGTCCTGCGAAACCGCCCACTCCCCCGATGACCCCGGCGGTGTGGGTCTTCGCCACCGCCGCCTTCATGAGCTCGACCGCGCGATCACCCGCCGCCGTATCGACTCCGGCCTCGGCGTACTTGTCCATCGAGTTGTGCTCCAGGTGGGTGTGCGAAAATCGGGCGAAAGCACCTTCCACTCTACGTTCTGGAGCTCCTCCCGCATGTGCGGCATCGTTGGCATCGTCTCATCGCAGCCAGTCAACCAACTCATCTACGACGCACTCGGACTCCTCCAGCACCGCGGTCAGGACTCGACCGGCATCGCGACGTGCGAGGGAAGCACGCTGCACATGTTCAAGGCGCGCGGGCAGGTGCGCGAGGCGTACCGGACTCGCGACATGCGTACCCTCATGGGCAGTATGGGGCTGGGCCACGTGCGCTACGCCACTCGCGGAGTCGCGACGCGTGACGAAGAGGCGCAGCCGTTCTACGTCAACGCCCCGTACGGCATCGTGCTGGTGCACAACGGCAACCTCACGAACACGCGAGAGCTCACCGACGCGCTGTTCCGCACCGACCGTCGGCACATCAACACGTCGAGCGACACCGAGTTGCTCGTGAACGTCTTCGCCCACGAGCTCCAGCAGGAGGTCTCGGGCCTCGATCTCGATGCCGACCAGGTGTTCAACGCCGTTTCGCGCGTGCACGAGCGCGTCGAGGGGTCGTACGCCGCCATCGCGCTGATCGCCGGGCATGGGTTGCTCGCGTTCCGCGACCCCTTCGGCATCCGCCCGCTCATCCTCGGCGTGCGCCGCGAAGACGGCGAGCAGGACGAATGGGTCGTGGCGAGCGAGTCGCTCGTGCTCGAGGCCGGCGGCTACGAGATCGTGCGCGACATCGCGCCCGGCGAGGCCGTGTTCATCGCGATGAACGGTGAGATCGCCACGCGGCAGTGCGCGCCGAACCCCGTGCTCATCCCCTGCTCATTCGAGTACGTGTACCTCGCAAGGCCGGACTCGATCATGAACGGCATCTCGGTGTACGACGCCCGGCTTCGCCTCGGCGACCGGCTCGCAGACACCGTGGCGAAGCACGCGCCGCTCGGTGACATCGATGTGGTCATGCCGATCCCCGATTCGTCGCGGCCGGCCGCCATGCAGGTCGCCCAGAAGCTCGGCATCGAGTATCGCGAAGGGTTCTACAAGAACCGATACGTCGGACGCACCTTCATCATGCCGGGCCAGGCGGAGCGGCAGCGCTCAGTGCGTCAGAAGCTCAACGCGCTGAGCACCGAGTTCAAGGGCAAGAACGTGCTCATCGTCGACGACTCGATCGTGCGCGGCACGACCTCGAAGGAGATCGTCGACATGGCCCGGCAGGCCGGCGCGAACTCGGTCACGTTCACCTCGGCCGCACCGCCCGTGCGCTACCCGCACGTCTACGGCATCAACATGCCGTCACGCCAGGAGCTCATCGCGCACGGCCGCAAGATCCCCGAGATCGCCGAGCTGCTCGGCGCCGACCACATGATCTTCCAAGAGGTCGACGACATGGAGCAGGCGATCCTTGAGGGATCGAACGTCACCTCGCTCGAGATGAGCTGCTTCACGGGCGATTACGTAACGGGCACCGTCACCGACGAGTACCTCGCGTGGGTGGAAGCGAACCAGGCCTCCTGAACTCCCGCCGGGGGGTGTCGAAGCTCGGCCGGCTCGGGCCCGCTTGAGTTCGGTCGGCTCGAGCCTCCTCGAGCTCGGCCGGCACGAGCAACTGCGACCCGGCTTCGCCGAGCCGGGCGTCGATCAGGCGTTCGGCTGGTCGCCTTCGGGCATGCCACCGTCGAGCCGCTCGCCCGGCGCGTTCGGGCGCTGGGGGTCGGGTTCGAGCTGCGAGTCCGACTCCGACAACCGGGTCTCCTCGCGCTCCGCGATAGCCGGGGCCGCTCGGCGGCTGGAACTCCAGTCGACGATGACGGCGATCACGGCGGCCACACCGACGCCAATGGGCACTCCGTAGACGAGGAGCAGGCCGAGCGTCGGGCCGAATCCCACGTTCTCGTCGATCGGGAACGCCACGGTGAGGATGAACGCGACGATCGCCCCGACGATGGCGCCGGCGATGAGGAACATGCCGATGCGGGGCGCGCGGCGCACGCGCACTTCGTCGGTCGGGGGAAGATCCTCGGGTTCGGCGTTCACCCCTCCATTGTCGCCTACGCGAGGCGACCCGGGGCCTTTGGCTGCGAAGCCCAGCGCCGAAGCCCAGCGCCGAAGTCAGCGTCGCACAAGCGGCAGCACCGGCGAGAGATCGGCCCGGCTGCCGGAAGCGCTGATGCGGGCCGCGGCCAGGGCATCGGGCCACCCCAGCGACCCGGTGGCGAGCGCCACCCAGGTTGCGGCATCCATCTCGACCACATTGGGCGGAGTGCCGCGCGTGTGCCTGGGGCCTTCGACCGCCTGCACCGCGCCGAACGGCGGAACTCGAACCTCGACGCTGTTGCCAGGAGCACGGTCGGTGAGGCACTGCAGCAGGTAGCGCACCGCCAGCGCGACATCCGGCCGAGGCGCCCCGCCGGCGAGCACCGCGTCGACGGCGCGCAGGCCTGCCCCCTCATCGATCCTCGCCCGCGCCATGAGGCCCACCGTACTCGTGCGCGAAGCCCCCTCTGATGCGGCGCCGCCGCTGTGAAGCCGACGGCATACTCGCGCACGGGTTCGCGCTCGCCCTCGTCCTGGCGCTCGCTCCCGCCGTACGAAGGCGGTTGCCAGGTGCGCCACACTGAAATGGTGACTTCGAAGACGGATGCCGGCCGACCCCGCGCGACGACCCATCTGAAGCCCACCAGTGCCGACCAGGCCGAGGCCTGGAGCAGCGGCCGACTCGCCGCCCCCGATCAGGTTCGTCCAGGGGTGTGGTCGATCGCGATGGGCATGCCGGGACTGGTGAACTCGCTCATGACGGTCATCCGCGACAGCGAGGGAGCTGTGCATGTGATCGACCCGGCCCTCGACACCGAGGAGAACTGGGCCGCCACGCTCACGACCTTCGAAGCGCTCGGGCTCGACCTCGCCGATGTCGCGACGGTCGTCTGCACGCATCTCCACGCCGATCACTTCGGGCTCACCCAGCGCTTCCGGGTTGTCTCCGAGCCCGAGGTCATCGCGCACCGGATCGAGCAGGACTGGTTCAGTGCCGGAGTCGGCAATCCGCAGCAAGACCGAGCGGCCGACTTGAAGCGGTGGGGCGCTCCGGCATCCGTGCGCACGGCGTACTCGGAATGGCAGGATGCCGAACCGCCGCGCGATGCCCAGTTCACCGCGGATCGCCTGGTCGTCGAGGGCGAGACGATCCGCCTGGGCGAGCACGCCCTCGAGGTGATCCACACCCCGGGGCACACCGCAGGTCACATGTGTCTGCACGATGCCGAGCACGGGCTGCTCTTCACGGGCGACCATGTGCTGCCGACCATCAACCCGGGCCTGGGGCTGGGCGGCCGCATCGATCCGAATCCGCTCGCCGCCTACCTGGACTCGCTCGAGCGCATCGCCGCGTACGACCACGCCGAAGTGCTGCCGGGGCACGGGTTCCGCTTCCGAGGACTCCGCCAACGCGCGGAGCGGCTCGGCGCGCACCAGCGCTCGCGCGGCCAAGAGGTCGCGCATCTGGTCGAGCAGCATCCTGGGGCGAGTGTCTGGGACACCGCCTCCCGGGTCTCGTGGACCGGAGGCTGGGAGGCCCTCGGGCCGGTGGAGCGCATCTCAGCGCTCGCGCAGACCGAGATGTTCATCGCGGCAGCTCAGGCCTGAGTGCGCCAAGTACCCTTGCAAGGGTGAGGATTCTCGTACTCGGCTCAGGTGCCCGCGAACACGCCATCATCACCGCGCTGCTGCGGGAGGACGCGGGGCACGAGATCACGGCGGCCCCCGGCAACGCCGGGATCGCGCGTGAGGTGCAGACCGTCGCGCTCGACACCACCAATGGCGCCGTGATCGCCGATTACGCGGTCGACAACGACATCGAACTGGTCGTCATCGGCCCCGAGGCTCCGCTCGTCGCAGGCGTTGCGGATGCTGTGCGCACGCGTGGCATCGCGGTCTTCGGCCCCGGCAAGGCCGCCGCCCGGCTCGAGGGATCGAAGAGCTTCGCGAAGCACATCATGGAGTCGGCCGGAGTGCCGACCGGCCGGGCCGACCGCGCCGGCACGCTCGAGGAGGCGATCGAACTGCTCGACCGTTTCGGCTCGCCGTACGTGGTGAAGGCCGACGGGCTCGCCGCCGGCAAGGGCGTCATCGTCACCGACGACCGCGACGCCGCGATCGAGCATGCCCGCCACTATCTGCAGCAGGGCAGCGTGCTCGTCGAGGAGTTCCTCGATGGCGAAGAGGTGTCGCTCTTCGTGCTGAGCGATGGCCACAACGTGCTGCCGCTCAGCCCGGCGCAGGACTTCAAGCGCGTCGGCGACAGTGACACCGGCCCGAACACGGGTGGAATGGGCGCCTACTCGCCGCTGCCCTGGCTGCCCGAGGGCTTCACCGAACAGGTGCTCGAAGAGGTCGCCGTGCCGACCGTGCGCCAGCTCGCGGCCGAGCAGACGCCGTTCATCGGCCTCCTGTACTGCGGCCTCATCATCACCCCTCAGGGCATTCGCGTGATCGAGTTCAATGTTCGCTTCGGCGATCCCGAGACTCAGGTCGTGCTGCCCAGGCTCCGCACCCCGCTCAGCGAACTGCTCTTCGCGGCCGCCACCGGCGGGCTCGCCGGGCGTCCTTGGCCGGAGTTCAGCGACGACGCCGCGGTGGCCGTCGTGCTCGCGAGCGAGGGCTACCCGGAGGCGCCCATCACCGGCCGCCCGATCACCGGTCTTGACGAGCTCGACGGCGTCAGCGTCGCGCACGCCGCGACCGCGGCATCCGACACGGGCTTCACCGCCACCGGCGGTCGCGTGCTGAGCGTGGTGGGGACGGGGCGCGACATCGCTGAAGCGCGCGAGGTGACGTACCGCGAGATCGCGAAGATCGGGCTCGAGGGCAGCCACTACCGCACGGATATCGCCGCCCGCGCTGTGTGACCGCGACATCGCGCATGTCTGCGTCGCCCAGCGCGCTGCCGGCCGCTGGCGGCATCTGAGAGTTGCCTGCCGGCTTGGCGGCAGCCACTGTGCCGGGTTCCGCGATCAGGTCACTATATGAGGCGACGACTCCGCAGCGAATTCGTCGAGGCCGGCAGTGGCTTGGCGCTGAGCGGCGACGCGGCTGGTGCGATGACGTTGCGACTGACCGTCCCTGATCGAGAGAGATCGACTCCGAACGGGCCGTCGCGGGCCCCCAGCCAGAGGCGGGACCCGCGACGGCCACGTTCTGGACGTTCTGGCCGTTCCGGCCGCCCTGCTTCGCCGGTCGTCGCGTCGCCGCCGTCAGGTGTGGCGAGCCGGCCCCGCCGCTTCGATGATGCGCTGCATCTGCTGGGTATCGAAGCGATAGACGCGCACGCCGTCGCCGATGCGCGGGACCGTGAAGGGCAGCACTCGCACACCGTGCTCGTGCACGCGCACGAACGCCGCGCCGCTGCCGGCGACCGCCCCCTCGAACTCAGGCGGTGAGAACTGCTCCGACTGGTTGGTGATGGCGGGAGCGAGCACGACGGGGATGCCCGCCACCTGGTCGACGATCGCCGCGTGGTAGTGGCCGCCGAGCACGACCCGCACATCGCTGCCGCGCAGCACGTCGATGAGCGCCTCGGGATGCTGCAACTCGAGCGCCCTCAGCAAGGGGGTCTCGGCGGGCACAGGCGGGTGGTGCAGCATCAGCACTGTGCCCCGCTCGGAGGGCGTGGCGAGTTCCCGACGCAACCACTCGAGTTGCTCTTCGCCGATCGCGCCGTAGCCGGCACCGGGCACGTGCGTATCGAGCACGATCACCCGCATCCCGTCGACCACGGTCGACGAGTAGAAAGGATGCTCGCCGGGCTCGAGGCCGGCATCCGTCATGGCCTGACGGAACCCCGGAGTCTGATCGTGGTTGCCCAAGCAGTACGCCACTGCCGCACAGCGCTCAGCCGCCCACGGTTCGACCATCGCGCGCAAGCGCCGGTACGAATCGACTGAGCCGTCGTCTGAGAGGTCGCCCGTGCAGGCCACGAGATCGACCCGGCGTACCGGCTCGAGATGACCCAGCACCGACTCGAGCGCTGCCACAGTGTCGGTGACATCGTGGTGCAGCGCCCCGCCCTCCTTGAAGTGCGTGTCGCTCAGGTGGACGATCGTGAACTCGTCGGTCATGCGTCGATCCTGCCGCCAGCCGCCGACACGCGCCGAGACGTGCTGCCGGTCAGCGGAACGCGGCGAACCCGGTGAGCGCGCGTCCCAGCACGAGCGAGTGCACCTCGTCGGTTCCCTCGTAGGTCGCCACCGCTTCGAGGTTCGCCATGTGGCGCATCACGGGGAACTCCGAGGTGATGCCATCACCGGCGAGGATGCCGCGCGCCGTCCGCGCGATCTTCTGCGCCTCGCGCACATTGTTGAGCTTGCCGACGCTGATCTGCTCGGGTGTGATGGCCTCGGCATCCTTCAGGCGTCCGAGATGCAGCGCGAGCAGCATGGCCTTCTCGTACTCGACGAACATGTCGGCGAGCTTCTGCTGGGTCAGCTGCATGGCGCCGATCGGCTTGCCGAACACCTCGCGGCTCTTCGAGCGCTCGATCGCGACCTCGAGGCAGGTGCGAGCCGCCCCGACGACGCCGAACACGATGCCGAAGCGCGCCTCGTTCAGACAGCTGAACGGGCCGGAGAGCCCCGCTGCCCCGGGGAGCCGCGCGCTCTCGGGAAGGCGCACGTCGTCGAGCACGATGTCGCACTGCACCGACGCGCGCATGGCGAGCTTGCTCTCGATGGCGGTCGCCGTGAACCCGGGAGTGTTGGTGGGAACCGCGAAACCGCGCACCCCGTCTTCGGTCTGCGCCCACACGATCGCCACATCGGCCAGGGTTGCGAGCCCGATCCAGCGCTTCGTTCCCGAGATCACCCAGTCATCGCCATCGCGCCGGGCGAAGGTCTGCATGGCTGCGGGGTCGCTGCCCCCGGTCGGTTCGGTGAGCGCGAAGCAGCCGACGAGCTCGCCCTTCGCCATGCCGGGAAGCCACTGCTGCTTCTGCTCCTCCGAGCCGAACTTCGCGATCGCCGACATCGCCAGGGAACCCTGCACCGACACGAAGGTGCGCCAGCCGCTGTCGATGGCCTCGAGCTCCATGCAGACCAGGCCGTAGCTCACGGCGTCCGCGCCGGCGGTGCCGTAGCCCTCGAGGTGCATGCCGAGGAACCCGGCCGCGCCCGCCTCGGCGATGAGTTCGCGCCGGAAGTGCTTGGCCTCGAAGTCGTCTTCGATGACCGGTGCGATCCGCTCCGTGGCGAACTGGCGCGCCCGTCGCTGCCATTCGCGCTGCTCGTCCGAGAGCAGGGCGTCGAGGCCGAGCAGTCGCTCAGTGGTCAGTTCAGCGGTCATCGTGCCGTTCACTTTCTGGTCGGTGGGGATGCTGGTTGGCGAGGTCGAGGTGGGCGCTGGATGCGGCAGCGGATGCGGGCGGCTCGGACGCGGGAGCGGGCTCGGATGCTGCGTCGTGCCACCAGGCGCCATCGTGAGCGCCGAGGCTCGGTGGCGCCGAGCGATATACCGGAGGCGTGGCAGAGAGCCGCAGCGCGCTCGCGACCTGCCGGGCGGGGGCACCGGCATCCGGGTCGTCGATCTCGACGATCGGGGCGAGGCCAAGTCGCTCAGCCAGCTCGAACCCCTCGAGCACCGTGTTCACACGACCGGCCGGTACGCGGGCCTCGGTCAGCGCCATCACCCAGTGGTCTGCGGGGCGCTGCGCGAGCGCGGGCTCGATGTGCGAGCGCAGTGCGTCACGGTTTCCGACCCGCGCCTGGTTCGTGGCGAACCGCGCGTCATCGGCGAGCTCGGGCATGCCGAGCACCCCAGCGAAGGAGGCGAACTGGCGGTCATTGCCGACCGCGACCGCGAGGCTCGCATCCGCCGCGTGGAACGTCTCGTATGGCGTGATCGACGGATGCCGGTTGCCCAGCCTCGCGGGCGAGCGACCCGTCGAGATGGCCGCCGACGCCTGGTTCGTGAGCGCCGCGAGCAGCGACGAGAGCAGGTTGACCTCGACGTGCTGACCGCGCCCGGTCGCGTCGGCGTGTCGGAGGGCCGCCTGGATGCCGATCACCGCGTTGAGGCCCGTGATGACGTCGACGAGTGCGACGCCGGCCTTCGTGGGCTCGCCATCGGGGTCGCCCGTGATGCTCATGAGCCCGCCCATCGCCTGCACGAGCAGGTCATAGCCGGGAAGGTCGGCACCGGCGCCCGAGCCGAAGCCGGTGATCGAGCACATGACGACCCGAGGGTTCGCGGCGAGCAGCCGTCCGTGGTCGAGACCGAATTTCTGCATGGTGCCGGGCCGGAAGTTCTCGACGACCACGTCTGCGGTCGACGCGAGCTGCCACGCGCGCTGGCGACCCTCGTCGCTCGCGAGGTCGAGTGCGATCGACCGCTTGTTGCGATTGACGCTCGCGAAGTAGGTGCCTCGGCCCGCGGAGTCGGCCGGCGGGATCCAACCTCGGGTGTCGTCACCGGCCGGGCTCTCGATCTTGATCACATCGGCGCCGAGGTCGGCGAGCATCATCGTGGCGAACGGACCGGCCAGCACCCGAGAGAAGTCAGCGACTCGAACCCCGCGCAACGCGCTCGTCGCGTGTGCGGCGTGGTCGGCGTGGCTCACCCGGGCTCCTTCGCTGTTGAACTGCCTTCGAGACTATCGCCCGCCGGCATCCGCCCTGTTCACTCGGCGGGCGCGAGGGCACGCTGAACTGGGCACGCTGAACAGGGCACGCTGAATAATGGGGAGGGTGATCACCGAACTGCCCGGCTGGGCGCACGAGTACTCCGGCAAGGTGCGAGAGCTGTACCGCCCGATCGACGAGCAGGCAGCGGATGCCGCCAGCCCCGCGGTTGATCGCATGCTCGTGGTTGCGAGCGACCGCGTGAGCGCCTACGACTTCGTGCTCGAGCCAGGCATTCCTGGCAAGGGCGAACTGCTCACCCGGCTGAGCTCGTGGTGGTTCGAACAGCTCGACGTGCCGAATCACGTGCTCTCGACCGAGCCGGTGTCGGCCGGCGGCCTCGTGCCCGACGCCGTCGCCGGACGCGCGATGGTCGTCAAGCGCCTCGACATGTTCCCGGTCGAGTGCGTGGTGCGCGGGTATCTCTCCGGCAGCGGTTGGGAGGAGTACCGGCGAAACGGCAGCATCTGCGGCGTGCCGCTGCCGGTCGGGCTCAACGACGGTGACCGGCTGCCGCGCCCGATCTACACCCCGGCGTGGAAGGCTCCGTTGGGGCTGCACGACGAGAACATCACCTACGAGCGCACGATCGAACTCGTCGGGGCGGATGCTGCGGCGTCCCTCCGCGACCTCTCGCTGTCGATCTTCGCGCGCGCGAGCGAGATCGCCGAGGCGCGCGGCGTCATCCTCGCCGACACCAAGTTCGAGTTCGGGCGCGACGCGGATGGCACCATCACGCTCGGCGACGAGGTGCTCACCTCTGACAGCAGTCGCTACTGGGACGCCGCCGCCTACCACCGCGGCGAGCGGGGGCAGAGCTTCGACAAGCAGATCGTGCGCGACTGGCTCGCGGCCAATTGGGACCGCTCAGGGGTTCCCCCGGTTCTTCCTCAGGAGATTGTCGAACGTACATCGGCTCGTTACCGTGAACTGATCGGGTTGATGACGGGAGCGTGAGTGAATGAGTGCGGCGATCTTGCGGGTCGATGTCGAGCATGCCGACAGCGTGCTGCTGAGGGCCGCACAGCGGGCAGAGATCGCGGCGCGATACCGCGACCCGGCGCGTGAGCCCGGCCGCCTCTCGTCGGAGGACTTCTCGGCGTTCTATCTCGCCTATGTCGACGGTATGCCGGCAGGATGCGGCGGCGTCATGTGCCTCGGCGACGAGAGCGCGGATGCGGCGACCGGCAGTGACGGCGGCGCCTTCCCCGCAGGGTTCACCGATGCCGCAGAGGTCAAGCGCATGTACGTGAGCCCGGCCTACCGCGGCACCGGGATCGCCCCCCAGCTGCTCGCCGAGATCGAGTCGTTCGCGCGCGAGCAGGGGCGCACCCGGCTCGTGCTCGAGACGGGCACCGGGCAGCCCGACGCCATGCGGTTCTACGAGCGCGAGGGGTTCTCGCGCATCCCCAATTTCGGGCCCTATGAGACCGAGGAGCTCTCGGTCTGCTACGCCAAGCTGCTCTAGCTGGTCGACGGTCTAGCAGGTTCCCTTGCGAACCCTCGTGTGCGAGATGGCGCGCTCCGGTCGGTCAGGCGTACGGAGCGCGAGGTGCGGCGGCGCACTCGAGGGAGCGCAACGGGAATACCTGCGGGGCGGCATCCGTTGTTGCCTATGAGAGATAGTTGCCTCAACAACGAAAGTGACGATTATGGCTGAGATCCTGCCCGCCAAGACCGATATGGGCGCGGTGACGCTCAAGGTCGCCAACCTCGATCGCATGATCGGCTTCTACCAGCAGGGCGTTGGCCTCGACGTGCTCGCCCAGGAGGGCGACTCGGCCGTGCTCGGCCGCCCAGGGGTTCCCGCGCTCGTGCTCGAGGTCGCCCCCGAGCTCAAGCACGCGCCGATGAACGCCGCCGGCCTGTTCCACACCGCGATCCTCTTCGACTCGAAGGCCGAGCTCGCCGCTTCGGTGTACTCGGTCGCCCGCAAGTACCCGCAGTCGTTCACCGGCAGCTCCGACCACTTCGTGAGCAACGCCTTCTACTTCGACGACCCCGAGGGCAACGGCGTCGAGCTGTACTGGGACAAGCCTCGCGACGAGTGGGAGTGGCGCAACGGCGAGGTGCACATGGGCACCGTCTTCCTCGACCCCAACGCGTTCCTGCGCGAGAACATCACCGAGCAGGGCCTCGAGGGCGCGGTCGAAGGAGACGCGAAGGTCGGCCACGTGCACCTCAAGGTGGGCGACATCCAGACCGCGAAGCAGTTCTACGTCGACACCGTCGGCTTCGAGGTGACGATCGCCTACGGCACCCAGGCGCTCTTCGTCTCGGCAGGCGGCTACCACCACCACCTCGGCATGAACACCTGGCAGAGCGCCGGTGCCGGCACTCGCACGCCAGCACTCGGGCTCGGTGAGGTGTCGATCGAGGTGCCGGATGCCGGCGAGCTCGACGCTCTCACCTCGCGGCTCAAGTCGAAGGGCGTGCAGGTGCGCAACGACGGCCGCGAGGTGACCTTCGACGACCCGTGGGCGAACCTCGTGCGCGTGGTGGCTGCGCCGGCGGCGGCCTGACCGCAGCACCCGGACGCGCCAGGGCGCTTCCGGCGTCCTGACGACGAGAGCGGCCCACCCCCTCAGGGGTCGGGCCGCTCTCTCATGTTCGCGCGCCCGATGAGCCGCGTACGAAGCCGACATGCCCCTCGCCCCGCGCGTCGATACCACAAGAGGCCCGACCCCCTGAAGGGATCGGGCCTCTTGCGTTCGGTCACCGGCCCTGGAAGGGGCTCGGCTCACGCGGCGTCAGCGTGACTCAGGCAGCGACTCGGCTGACCTCGGCGCGGATCTTCGCGCCCAGGTCGGCGTCGACGTTCGTCCAGTACTGGATGAACCGCTCCTTGATGGCGTCGATCGTCAGGCCGGCGTACTGGCCGAGCAGCGTCTCGAGGAAGCGCGCCTTCTGCTCGTCGTTGAAGACCTCGCGGTACAGCGTGCCCGCCTGACCGAAGTCGTCATCCTCGGAGTGCAGAGTCTGCGCCGCGCGCACGAGCTCTCCGTCGGTCTCCCAGCTTCCCTCGCCGGCACGCGACGGGTCGGCCGAGGCGCCGCCGAACGAGTTCGGGGTGTAGACCGGGGTCTCGGGCGAGTTGAAGTGGTACCGCATGTTGCCCTCGTGCTGGTAGTTCTCCACGTGGGCGGCGCGGGGCTGGTTCACCGGCAACTGGTTGTAGTTCGTGCCGATGCGATAGCGCTGCTGGTCGGGGTAGCTGAACACGCGGGCCATCAGCATCTTGTCGGGGCTGATGTCGGTGCCCGGCACGAGGTTCGACGGTGAGAACGCCGCCTGCTCGATCTCCGCGAAGAAGTTGCGCGGGTTGCGGTTCAGCGTGAAGTGGCCGACCTTGACGAGCGGGTAGTCAGCGTGCGACCAGGTCTTCGTGATGTCGAAGGGGTTGAAGCGGTAGGTCTTCGCCTCTTCGTAGGGCATGATCTGCACGAAGATGTCCCACGTCGGGAACTCGCCGCGCTCGATCGACTCGTACAGGTCGCGACGGTAGTGGTCGGCGTCGACGCCCGCGAGGCGCTCGGCCTCTTCGTTCGTCATCGCCACAACGCCCTGGCGGCTCTTGAAGTGGTACTTCACCCAGAAGCGCTCGCCCTCGGCGTTGATCCACTGGAAGGTGTGCGAGCCGTAGCCGTTCAGATGACGCCAGCTCAGCGGGAGCCCGCGGTCGCCCATGAGGTAGGTGACCTGGTGCGCCGACTCGGGCGAGAGCGTCCAGAAGTCCCACTGCATGTCGCCATTGCGCAGGCCTGAGGCACCGAGACGCTTCTGCGAGTGGATGAAGTCGGGGAACTTCATCGCGTCGCGCACGAAGAACACCGGGGTGTTGTTGCCGACGACATCGAAGTTGCCCTCGGTCGTGTAGAAGCGCAGCGCGAAGCCGCGCACGTCGCGCCAGGTGTCGGGCGAGCCCTGCTCACCGGCGACCGACGAGAAACGCAGCAGCACCTCGCCCTTGGCGCCGGGCTGGAACAGCGCCGCGCGAGTGTACTTCGACACGTCTTCGGTGATCTCGAACTCGCCGAATGCGCCGCCGCCCTTGGCGTGCGGGTTGCGCTCGGGGACGCGCTCGCGGTTGAACGCGGCGAGCTTCTCGACGAGCGCACGGTCGTGCAGCGCGGTGATGCCGTCAGGCCCCGTGGTCAGCGAATGCGCATCGCTCGCGAGGGGCGCTCCGCTCTGGGTAGTGGTGTAACCGGTCATGGTTCTCCTTAGCTGCTCAGTGGTTCGGTCTTGCAAGTGGGATCGCGGCTCAGCTGGTGCGCTGCGGCCGCCGTGGTCAAGGGCGAGCGGATGCGGTCGCGATGTCGCTCGCGCGGTCGCTGGTGCCGCCCGCCGCCTCCGTTACGACGCAGTCGACGCAGCGCCCCCAGAAGGTGACTTCGGCTTCTGCGATGGCGAAGCCCTGGGTCTGGCTGGGCACGAGGCATGGCGCCGCGCCGTGCACGCAGTCGACGTCTTCGACGCGGCCGCAGCCAGTGCAGACGAGGTGGTGGTGATTGTCGCCGACGCGGAGCTCGTAGCGGGCGGGTGAACCAGCCGGCTCGATGCGGCGGGCGAGGCCGGCCTCGGTGAAGGCACCCAGCACGCCATAGACGGCTTGCCGCGAAGTGGCTGTCAGCTCCGGCTCGACCATGCGGAACACCTGGTCGGCATCGGAGTGCGGCGCGTACCGCAGGGCGCGGAGCACGGCGAGCCGCGGCGCGGTGACCTTGAGGCCAGCGGCGCGGATCGTGTCGGCATCCTGCGTGTTCATCGACATCCATTCTATCAGTTGTCTTGACACGATCAAAACAATGACCGGCTCAAGACAAGGCTTGCGACAAGGGCTGTCGACCAGGGTCGTTGAGCGGGAAGCATCCAGACATGGCTCGGTAGACTCGTGGCATCCCCGCCACCTGTGAACCCCCGGGAGTCGCTGTGCCCACCATCGTCGTCGACGTCATGCCCAAGGCTGAACTGCTCGACCCCGCCGGCAAGGCCGTCGCCGGGTCGCTCGCGCGCCAGGGGAAGGCCCACATCTCGGGTGTGCGCATCGGCAAGCGCTTCGAGATCACCGTCGATGAGGTGAACGAAGCCGTGCTCGCGGAGGTGCGCGAGATCGCAGAGAGCATGCTGTCGAACTCGGTCATCGAAGACGTCATCGACGTGCGCGTCGCCGAGGACCACCCCGCCGCGAACGCGGGCGAAGCCCACGCCGAGGCGAGCGTGAGCCGCTGATGCGCGTAGGAGTCGTCACCTTCCCGGGCTCGCTCGACGAGCGAGACGCGCAGCGCGCCGTGCGGCTCGCGGGCGCCGAGCCGGTGGAGTTGTGGCACAGCGACCACGATCTGCAGGGCGTCGACGCGATCGTGCTGCCGGGCGGCTTCAGCTACGGCGACTACCTGCGCTGCGGCGCTATCGCTGCGCACTCGCCGATCATGCGTGAGGTCGTCGACGCGGCGAACAGCGGTATGCCGGTGCTCGGCATCTGCAACGGCTTCCAGGTGCTCGTCGAAGCGCACCTTCTGCCCGGCGGGCTCATCCGCAATGACCACGGCCAGTTCGTGCGGCGCGACCAGCAGCTGCGCGTCGAGAACACCTCGACCGCGTGGACGAGCGGCTTCGAGCAGGGCCAGGAGATCACCATCCCGTTGAAGAACGGCGAGGGCGGATTCATCGCGGATGCCGAGACGCTCGCCCGCATCGAGGGCGAAGGCCTGGTGACGTTCCGCTACGTCGGGCTCAACCCGAACGGCTCGCTCAATGACATCGCGGGGCTCACCAATGAGCGCGGCAATGTCGTCGGACTGATGCCGCACCCCGAGCACGCGGTCGAGGCGGGCTTCGGCCCCGACACCTCGACTCGCATGCGCTCGGGCGTCGACGGCCTCACCTTCTTCACGAGCGTCGTCGAGCAGGCGCTCGCGCGGGCGTGAGGATGTCGGAGCCGAGCAGCAGCGACACCGTCAGCGACGCGGCGGTTCCCACCGCCCCACCGCCGAGCGGTCACCGCTTCAGCCCCGCGCAGGTGTACCGCGTCGTGGCGGTCGCCGAGGCGATCACGTGGACGCTGCTCATCGCTGCACTCATCGTGAAGTACGGCTTCGACCCCGACACGGCGCTGCTGTTCCCCGCCGGCCTGACCCACGGCTTCGTGTTCGTGGCCTACGGCGCAACCGCGATCGTGGTGGGGCTCAACCAGCGGTGGAAGCCGGGGCTCGTGGCCCTCGGCATCCTGACCGCGATCGTGCCGTACGCGACGATTCCTTTCGACCGCGCGCTCGAGCGTCGCGGCCTGCTCAAGGGCGACTGGCGTGTGCACGACTCCGGTGACCCCCGAGACAAGCGCGTGATCGATCGGATGCTGCGCTGGTTCCTCGCGCGTCCGTGGCTGCTGCTGGGGCTCATCGTCGCCGCGGTGGTGGCGGTCGTGGCCGTGCTGCTCGTGCTCGGTCCTCCCGGCGAGTGGGGCAAGTAGCGCGCTCGCTGCTCTGGATGCGGCTCTCGGCTCGGGCGCAGTGAGCCGCCGGTAGACTTATGCCCTGCGGCATCCGCATGTTTTCACGCTTTCCAAGGCATCCGGCCAGAGCTCAGGAGCACGCCATCGTGACCGACGTTTCCACTTCCTCAGCGCACGCTTCGGCCCCGACGCCGGCACGCGGCGTCGCCGACACCGTCGAGCACGCGATGGCGACGCCCGAGCGCGAGCAGCCGTACGAGGCGCTCGGTCTGAAGGCCGACGAGTACGCGAAGATCCGCGAGATCCTGGGTCGGCGCCCGACCAGCGGTGAGCTCGCGATGTACTCGGTCATGTGGAGCGAGCACTGCTCCTACAAGTCGAGCAAGATCTACCTGCGCCAGTTCGGCAAGAAGGTGACTCCGAAGATGAAGGAGAACCTGATGGTCGGCATGGGCGAGAACGCCGGCGTGGTCGACGTGGGCGAGGGCTGGGCGGTCACCTTCAAGATCGAGAGCCACAACCACCCGAGCTACATCGAGCCGTTCCAGGGCGCTGCGACCGGCGTCGGCGGCATCGTGCGCGACATCATCTCGATGGGTGCACGCCCGGTCGCGGTGATGGACGCCCTGCGCTTCGGGGCCATCGACGACCCCGACACCGCCCGCGTCGTGCACGGCGCAGTGAGCGGCATCAGCTTCTACGGCAACTGCCTCGGTCTGCCGAACATCGGCGGCGAGACCTGGTTCGACCCGGTGTACCAGGCGAACCCGCTCGTCAACGCCCTCGCGGTCGGCGTGCTGCGTCACGAAGACCTGCACCTCGCGAATGCGCGCGGAGCGGGCAACAAGGTCGTGCTCTTCGGCGCCCGCACCGGTGGCGACGGCATCGGCGGCGCGTCGATCCTCGCGTCCGACTCGTTCGACGAGGGCGGCCCCACCAAGCGCCCTGCGGTGCAGGTCGGCGACCCCTTCGCCGAGAAGGTGCTCATCGAGTGCTGCCTCGAACTCTTCGCGAAGGAGCTGGTCGAGGGCATCCAAGACCTGGGTGCTGCGGGAATCTCGTGCGCGACGAGCGAACTCGCCTCGAACGGCGACGGCGGCATGTACATCGAGCTCGACAAGGTGCTGCTGCGCGACCCCTCGCTCACCGCCGAGGAGATCCTCATGTCGGAGAGCCAGGAACGCATGATGGCGATCGTGCACCCCGACAAGCTCGACGAGTTCCTCGCCGTCGTGAAGAAGTGGGATGTCGAGACCTCGGTGCTCGGCGAGGTCACCGACACGGGGCGCCTCGTCATCCACTGGCACGGCGAGGAGATCGTCAACGTCGACCCGCGCACGGTGGCCGTCGACGGCCCGGTGTACGAGCGGCCGGTGGCCTACCCGACGTGGATCGACGCGCTGCAGGCCGACACGGCATCCGCCCTGCCCCGCCCCACCTCGGGCGAGGAGCTGCGGGACCAGGCGTTGCGCATGCTCGGCTCGCCGAACCTGGCCGACAAGAGCTGGGTCACCAACCAGTACGACTACTACGTGGGCGGCAACACCGCACTGGCGTTCCCCGATGACGCGGGCATGGTTCGGGTCGACGAGGAGTCGGGCCTTGGCTTCGCCGTCGCGACCGACGCGAACGGGCGCTACTGCCAGCTCGACCCCCGCCAGGGTGCGCAGCTCGCACTGGCCGAGGCGTATCGCAACGTCGCGGTGTCGGGTGCGACGCCTGCAGCGGTCTCCGACTGCCTGAACTTCGGCAGCCCCGAGAACCCCGAGGTCATGTGGCAGTTCTCGCAGGCGGTCGAGGGTCTCGCCGACGGCTGCATGGAGCTCGAGATCCCGGTGACCGGCGGCAATGTGTCGTTCTACAACCAGACCGGCGATGTGCCGATCCACCCGACGCCGGTCGTCGCCGTGCTCGGCGTGATCGACGACGTCGCGCGCCGCATCCCGTCGGGTTGGCAGGATGCCGGCGACAACATCTACCTGCTGGGCACCACCGCGCTCGAGCTCGACGGCTCGGCGTGGTCCGGGGTCATCCACGACCACCTCGGCGGCCGCCCGCCGGCGGTCGACCTCGCGCGTGAGAAGCAGCTCGCTCAGCTCATCGCGGCCGGAGCGAGCGAGTCGCTCATCGCCTCCGCGCACGACCTCGCGGACGGCGGTCTCTGGCAGGCGCTGGCCGAGAGCGTGCTCCGCTTCGGTGTCGGCGCCCGCGTGTGGCTCGACGAGATCATCGAGCGCGACGGCGTGGATGCCGCCACGGCGCTGTTCAGCGAGTCGACCGCGCGTGTGCTGGTCTCGGTGCCGCGCGAAGACGACGTGAAGTTCCGCGGACTCTGCGAAGGCCGCGGGTACCCCGCACTGCGTATCGGCGTCACCGACTCGGTCGCCGCCCTCGAGGTGCAGGACCTCTTCACGGTCGAGGTCGACGAGCTGCGCCGCGTGCACCGCGCCCCGCTCGCCGAGGCCTTCGGGCCGGTCGTCGGGCAGTAGCGCGACCGAGCGCAACCACTTCTTGCGACGACCCGCCCCGGAAGGGGCGGGTCGTTCAGTTCACTCGCCAGCGAGCCAGCGAGCACCGCGCGCATAGAGCGCATCGACTTCGGGGCCCACCAGTCCCGGCATGTCTCGTTTCACCGGGTACCCGATGCGGGACTGCGCATACGCGAGGTGCCGGTACCCCACCGGGAAGCTGTTCAGGAGATCGCGGTCGAGGTCGGGCCACTCACCCGTAAGCGAATGCAGACGATCGATCTCGTAGATCGGCTGGCGGTGCGAGACCTTCCACTCCCCCGCCTGCCGACTGAAGAAGTCGTAGAAGCGACCGGTGCACACGATGTCGCACTCGACGCCCTCGACTTCGGCACGCTGGGTGATGGTCATCTTCGTCTGGGCGATGGCGCGGTCGCCGGCCACGTCGATGGACGAGCCGCCCAGGAAGTGGAGGATGCGGACCCCTCGGTTCCACCCGTCGATGCTCGCCCGGATGAACTCTTCGGCGGTGCCCTGCTTCCAGGTCGCCATCATCACTCCGTCATCGGCCCAGACCGTGCGGAACCGGTCCCAGTCACCGGCATCGCGCCAGACCGCCCAGTTCTCGATCACCTCACGAATCGATCGGCGGTCGGCTTCGACTGCATCCGTCACGGACGCTCCCCCTCTGCTCGGCGATGAACTACGAGTCGAACTATGAGTCGTTGGGAGCAGAGGCTGCGATCTGCTCGTGGTGCTGGATGACCTCGGCGACCACGAAGTTGAACCATTTCTCGGCGAACGCCGGGTCGAGTTCGCTCTCCTCGGCGAGGGCGCGCAGCCGTGCGATCTGACGTCGCTCGCGCTCGGGGTCGGACGCTTCGAGACCGTGCTGAGCCTTGAGCCTGCCGACCTGCTTGGTGAAGCGGAACCGCTCGGCCAGCATGTGGATCAGCGCCGCGTCGATGTTGTCGATGCTGCGGCGGTAGTCGGCCAGCTGCTCGCGCACGTCGCGGTCGTCGGATGCCATACATCGACCCTAAAACATGACCAGCGGATGCCGGAGCCAGCCGCCCACTCACGGGCTCCGATGCAGCGGCGCTACGCGAGGAACGGCGGCCGGCGGAACATCCACCGGGGACGCTGGGCGAACACGATGCCCAGGAGCACCAGCACTGCGCCGAGCGGCTCGTTCCACGACAGCGTCTCGCCCAGCACCAGGACTCCGAGGGCCACACCGATCACCGGTGCGACATAGGTGACCATCGAGGCCCGGGTCGCACCCCAGCGGTCGACGATGGTGAAGCTCCAGATGTACGCGATGCCGGTGCCAAGGCATCCGAGCGCCAGCAGGCTCCCGAGAACACCCGGGTCGATCGGGAACGGATCGGCGAAGGCCATGGGCGTGAGAAGGAGCATGGCGCCTGCTGCCATGCCCACGCTGTAGACCGCGATCTGCACGCCCGAGTAGCCGCGGGGCATTACGAAGCGCCGCACGTAGCCGAATGAGATGCCGTACATGAGCGTCGTGCTGACGAACGCCAACTGCGGAAGGAGGTCGCCCGACAACACGGCGTTCCACGGCGCGAGCACGATGAGCACTCCGACGACTCCGACGAGCACGCCGGCGAGCTGCGGCCTCGTGAGCCGTTCGACTCGGAATGCGAGGGTCACCATGAGGGCGGTCGCGATCGGGGTGAACGCGTTGAAGATGCTCGAGAGACTGGTGTCGAGATACTGCTGGCTCCACGCGACGACCCAGTGCGGGGTGAAGTTGTTGAGGAGGCCAAGCACGAGCAAGTGCAGCCAATCGATGCGGCGCCGGGGCAGCGGCATCCGGAGCATGAGCGCGATGATGACGAGGGTGAAGCCCCCGAGCACCTCGCGCGACCAGACGAGCTGGAACGGCGTCAGCCCGCCGTCGAGCGCCACCCGCATGAAGAGGAAGCTCGACCCCCACACGATGCACAGCCCGGCGAACATCAGCGCCGTGGTCGGACGGGCTGCGGGGCTGGGCACCTGATCACGTTATCCTGCGCAGCGCCGGCCGTTACGCGGGGGTACCGTGCAATGACGTGCTGCAGACCGGCACACTGCCCCGATCTGCAGACCGGGGCGAAGTTTGACAGAGTGGGAACATGCCCGAAGCGCGTTTGTTCAGCCAGTCGGCTCGAGCCTACATCGACGTTGTCAGCCGCATCCGACCCGATCAGTGGGATGCGCCCGGCCTCGGCGTCTGGAACGTGCGGGGCCTGGTCGGTCACACCGCCCGCGCCATCCTCACCGTCGAGAACTACCTCGAAGCCGATGAGCCCGGGGCGATCTCGGTTCCCGACGCCGAGACCTACTACACGACGGTGTTCGAGCAGTTCACTGACAACGAGGCGGTCGCCGCCCGCGGTGTCGAGGCCGGCGCGTGGCTGGGAGACAACCCGGTGCTCACGCTGCGCGAAGCACTCGAGCGCACCGAGAACCTGATCGCGGAGCAGCCTCCACGGCGCATCGTCTCGCTCGGCGGCAACGGGATGCTGCTCGAGCAGTACCTGCGCACCCGGGTGTTCGAGCTCGTCGTGCACACGCTCGACATCTGCGAGGCCACGGGCATCGAGCACTCCCTGCCGGATGCCGCCATCTCAGACACTGCCGCACTCGCCACACGCATCGCAGTGGCCCGCGGCTTCGGCCGCGAGATGCTCTTCGCACTCACCGGCCGGGCTCCGCTGCCCGAGGGGTTCTCGGTCGTCTGAGCCGCATTTCCCGCGCGCGCTGTTCGCGCTCGAGCCTGCAGACGCTGGTCTCCGAAGAAACGGCCACGCCTCGACGGTCGGTGGGCGCCCGCCCGAGAGCGGTAGGCAGCTGCTCCTAGTCGACGAGGTCGTGGCGCACGATGACCTCTTCGCGGCCCGGGCCCACGCCGATCACCGAGATGCGCGCACCGCTGAGCTGCTCCACGGCGAGCACGTAGTCCTGCGCCGCCTTCGGCAGGTCGTCGAACGCGCGCGCACCGGAGATGTCCTCACTCCAGCCCTGGAACTCCTCGTAGATCGGCTTCGCGTGGTGGAAGTCCGACTGCGACACCGGCATCTCGTCGTGCCGCACGCCGTCGACGTCATAGGCGACGCACACGGGGATGCGGTCGAGGCCCGTGAGCACGTCGAGCTTGGTGAGCACGAAGTCGGTGACGCCGTTGATGCGCGCCGCGTACCGCGAGATGGGAGCGTCGTACCAGCCGGTGCGCCGCGGACGGCCCGTGGTGGTGCCGAACTCCCAGCCCGCTGAGCGCAGGAACTCGCCCGACTCGTCGAAGAGCTCGGTCGGGAACGGCCCGGCGCCGACGCGCGTCGTGTACGCCTTCGCGATCGCGATGACGCGGTCGATGCGGTTCGGGGCGATGCCCGAGCCAGTGGCCGCGCCGCCTGAGGTCGCGTTCGACGAGGTCACGAAGGGGTAGGTGCCGTGGTCGACGTCGAGCATGGTCGCCTGACCGCCCTCGAAGAGCACGTTCTTGCCCTCGTCGAGCGCCTTGTTGAGCACGAGCGCGGTGTCAGCGACCAGTGGGCGCAAACGCTCGGCGTACTGCAGCAGGTCGTCGACGACCTCGTTGACGCCGATCGAGCGGCGGTTGTAGACCTTGACCAGCAGGTGGTTCTTCTGGTCGAGCGCCCCCTCGACCTTCTGCCGCAGGATGTTCTCGTCGAAGAGGTCCTGGATGCGGATGCCGACCCGGTTGATCTTGTCGGCGTACGCCGGGCCGATGCCGCGACCGGTGGTGCCGATCTGGCGCTTGCCGAGGAACCGCTCGGTGACCTTGTCGAGCGTGCGGTGGTACTGCGTGATGACGTGCGCGTTCGCGCTGACGAGCAGCTTCGACACGTCGACGCCTCGTGCGCTCAGCGCCGTCAGCTCGTCGAAGAGCACCTCGAGGTCGACTACCACGCCGTTCGAGATGACGGGGATGACACCGGGCGTCAGGATGCCGCTCGGCAGCAGGTGCAGCGCATACTTCTCGTTGCCGACGACGACCGTGTGGCCGGCATTGTTGCCGCCGTTGAACTTCACGACGTAGTCGATGCGCTCGCCGAGCAGGTCGGTGGCTTTGCCCTTGCCTTCATCGCCCCACTGGGCTCCGACGATGACGATTGCTGGCATGGTGATCCCTTTCAGGGTCGATTGGGGGCAGCACCCCAGTCTAGTGACGGCCGTCTGCGCCCCCGCCTTGAGCCGGTCTCACGGCAGTCGGGCGTGCTGCATCACCCACGAGTGCATCGCGACGGCCGCTGCGGCGGAAGCGTTGATCGAGCGCGTCGAGCCGAACTGGGTGATCTCGAGCACGGCCTCGCAGGCGGCGAGCGCGGCGGCGCTGAGCCCGGGGCCCTCCTGCCCGAACAGCAGCACGCAGCGCTCCGGCATCCGAAAGCGTTCGATGGCCACCGAGCCGGGCACGTTGTCGATCCCGAGAATCGGGAGCGAGCGCTCGGCGCACCACTCGACGAAGTCATCGACATCGGGATGGTGCAGCACGTGCTGGTATCGATCGGTCACCATCGCGCCGCGCTTGTTCCAGCGCTTCCGCCCGATGATGTGCACCGTCTCGGCCGCGAACGCGTTCGCGCTGCGCACGATCGAGCCGATGTTCATGTCGTGCTGCCAGTTCTCGATGGCGACATGGAACGGATGCCGGTGCGCGTCGAGATCGGCCACGATCGCCTCGACCGTCCAATACCGGTACTTGTCGATCACGTTGCGGGTGTCGCCCGTCGCCAGCAGGTCGCGGTCCCATTGCGGGCCCGTCGGCCACTCGCCCTGCCACGGACCTACCCCGTGCATGCTCGACCCCTGGGCACCCTCGGGCTCAGCGCCTGCGGGCGGCACGACGGGGTGGCCGCCCGGGTCGTCGGGCTGGGGCTCTGGAGACGACCAGCGGTCTGATGAGGGCGATTCCACGGCCTCAAGGCTAGAGCGTTCCAGCTCTGAGCGGATCGCCACGCGAGCGCGGCCGGCCGCTCGATCGCGGTATCGCTGTTAAGGTCGCTCCTGTGACGGCGACTGAAGGCTCCGCCACCGGGGGCGCGAGACGGTGGCTTCCCGACGGACCCGACCTGATCGTGGCGAGCGACAACCTCGAAGCGATCGCGGCACTGCCCTCGGCATCCTTCACCTTGATCTATCTCGATCCGCCGTTCAACACGGGCCGCTCACAGCGGCGGCAAGGCGTTACGACGGTGGCGAGCGCCGGCGGCTCGCGGGTCGGGTTCAAGGGGCGCCGCTACGAGTCGGTCAAGACGACGCTCTACGGGTACGACGACCGCTTCGTCGACTACTGGGAGTTCCTCGAGCCGAGGCTCGTGGAGGCGTGGCGACTGCTCGACGACCGCGGCACGCTCTACCTGCACCTCGACTACCGCGAGGTGCACTACGCGAAGGTGGCGCTCGATGCGCTCTTCGGACGCGAGTGCTTTCTCAACGAGATCGTGTGGGCGTACGACTACGGCGCGCGCACCAAGCGACGCTGGCCGTCGAAGCACGACACCATCCTCGTCTACGTGAAGAACCCCGACGCGTACCACTTCGACGCCGAAGCGGTCGATCGTGAACCGTATATGGCGCCCGGTCTTGTGACCCCCGAGAAGGCCGCGCGCGGCAAGCTGCCCACCGACGTGTGGTGGCACACCATCGTGTCGCCGACCGGTCGCGAGAAGACGGGTTACGCGACTCAGAAGCCCGAGGGCGTGCTGCGTCGCATCGTCCAGGCATCGAGCGCCCCGGGCGACTGGGTGCTCGACTTCTTCGCGGGCAGCGGCACGACCGGCGCGGTGGCAGCGGCGCTCGGTCGCCGGTTCGTGATGGTCGATAGCAACCCGCAGGCGATCGAGGTCATGCGGAGACGGCTGCCCGCGGCATCCGTCATCGACGAGCTGGTCACGGCGGATGCCGAGAAACCGGGTGTTGTATCCGCGTGACCTCGCCCGCACAATGGTCTCCAACCGAGGGGGCAGGCGATGGCGACTTCCCGACAGTGGCAGCTCGAGCACGACAGCGCCGTGCAGAGCGAGCGGTACAGCGTGCCTGCGATCTTCGGCCCGTTCGCCGATGCGCTGCTCGAACGCGCTTCGATCTCGCCCGGCGATCGTGTGCTCGACATCGGCTGCGGCACCGGAGCCGCAACGCGCCCGATCGCGAGGCTCGCCGGCGAGAGCGGGCAGGTCGTCGGAGTCGACGTGAACCAGGCGTCGCTGGAGGTGGCGGCCTCGGTGTCGCCGACCGACGGCGCGATGATCGAGTGGGTCGAGGCGGA
This sequence comes from Ruicaihuangia caeni, assembly GCF_040536845.1. Classification (NCBI taxonomy): domain Bacteria; kingdom Bacillati; phylum Actinomycetota; class Actinomycetes; order Micrococcales; family Microbacteriaceae; genus Ruicaihuangia; species Ruicaihuangia caeni. The sequence goes on along the minus strand of NZ_CP159582.1, from coordinate 1,469,470 downwards.
TGCCGAGCACCTGCCGTTCGACGACGGCTCCTTCGACGTGGTGGTCATGGCTCAGACGCTGCAGTTCTTGCCCGACCGTGCGGCAGCCCTCCGGGAGGCGCGACGCGTGCTGCGATCGGGCGGGCGGCTGGTGGCGTCGTTCTGGGCCAGCACCCACAGCAACCCCTACTTCGAAGCGCTCACCTCGGCGCTGCTTCGGCTCATCGATGACACGACCGCTCGGGGCGTGGCGTCTGTGTTCGCGCTGGCGAAGCCCGAGCCCGCCGTCGAATCGGCCGAGGAAGCCGGATTCTCAAGCATCCGTCTGGAGCAGGTGACGTTGCGCCTCGATCTCACGCCGGTCGCGCAGTTCCTGCCCCAGCACATGGCGGGCACGCCCATGGCACGCGGGTGGAGCGCTGCGAGCGACTCCGCGCGGGCGCATGTGGTCGAGCAGGTGACAGAGGCCATCGCGCGATTCGGCCCGCAGGTCCCGTTCTGCAGCCACGTGCTGGTCGCGACGGCGTAGATCCGCTGGGCGAGGCGTCGTCGAGGCGCGGTCCGACCTACGGGATGAGGCTGCCCTCGATGGGCTCGCCCGATGAGCGGCTCACGAAGCAGGAGTAATCGCGCATCCCGGCGTCCCACTGCTCCTCGGTCACCGCGAAGCTGCCGTCGATCTGGATGTCGGCGTACTGGCCCGCGAGATCGAGCAGAATCGTGCCGGGAGCGGAGCACAGCGCTGCCAACTGCACCCGCAGGGCCTCGGTGCCGGGGAACGGCGCCGCAGCGTCATACTCGGGAAAGGGCTGCTTGACGGTGAGCTGCGCGCGGTGCGGGGTTGCGCAGTCGACGACGGTGAACTCCTCGGCCCACGGGTTCGTATAGGGGTCGATGCACTCGCCCCCGCCGAGCTGGTCCCACTCATAGGTGCCCGGCGCAACGGGCCCGGCCACCGGCAGCGGCGTCTCGGGCTCTTCCTCGGGTGGCGCTTCACTCGCGGCCGGCGGGGCCGCGGGCTCGGCCGGCTCGCCCTCCTGGGCGGCGCCGATGCGCGTGCCCAGCAGGAACAGTGCCAGAAGCGCCAGTACGGCGACGAGAGACCCGGCGACCCAGAGCAGCACCTTCTGCCGCTGCGGGACGCCGCCCGCTCCCGCCGAGCCGGCGTCACGCCGCGACGGGGCATCGCCCGTGGGGTCACCGCCCGGGCCATCGCTGATCGCGCCGATCACATCCGGAACCGTCGCTGCTGCATCGCCGTCTGGAGCCGGAGTCCAGGTGGAACGACGCGCCGCGCCGCTCACGGCGTCGTCGGGAGCGCTTGACATCAGTCGTCGGCCGAACGCGCGGCGAGGCTCCTCATCAGGGGCGACCGGAGCGCTCGGCACAAGCGGCTCACCGAATGGGAAGCGGGCCTCCCCCGCGGTGGGCGGCTGGGGTTCAGGCTGCTCGTCAGACGGCGCGATGTGCTGAGGCGCGGGAGGTGTGAGCTGCTCGGGCTCCGGTGCTGCGTCTTGCGACAGCTCAGGTCGCACCGGCGGGCGAGGCGGCTCGGGCGCAGAAGGAGCAGCGTCGTGAGGCCGAACAGGGCTCGCCATGCCCGACGCCGGCAATCGCTCAGTCGGCGGTTCTGGAAGCGACTCAGTCGCGGGCACGGATACCGCCGGCGTCGCGGGCTCCTGGCGTTGAGGGGCTGGGGGTGTTGCGGCATCCGCACGGTCGGCGGCTTCGTCGGCCGCCTCGGCGCGAGACTCCCGCAGCGGGAGCCTGGGAACGATCGGCTCTTCCGGGTACTCGCGGAAGGCGTCGGCCCCGAAGACGTCGTCAAGCGTGTCGGGAGACTCCTCGTCGCCCGGCTGCTCGCCGCCGGACTCTCGGGGGTCGCGGGCGTCGCTCACTGCGGCGTCAGCCCCAGGTCTTCGAGGGTGATCGCGGCGAAATACGGGTAGCCGGCTGCTTCGATGCGCTCCTGGGCGCCTGTGCTGCGGTCGACCACGACGGCGACGCCGACGACGGTCGCACCTGCCTTCTCGAGGGCTTCGATCGCCTTCAGCGGTGAGCCGCCGGTGGTGGAGGTGTCTTCGAGCACGACGACGCGCTTGCCGGCGACGTCTGGCCCTTCCACCTGCTTGCCACGACCGTGGTCCTTCGGCTCCTTGCGCACGACGAAGGCGTCGTAGCCCTTGCCGCTCACAGCGGACTGGTGAAGCACCGCCGACGCGATGGGGTCGGCGCCCATGGTGAGGCCGCCGACCGCGTCGACGTCGGGCACCTGAGCGATGAGCTCTGCCATGACCTGGCCGATGAGCGGGGCCACACGGTGGTCGAGACTCACCTTGCGGAGGTCGATGTAGTAGCTGGCCTTCTTGCCGCTGGTCAGCGTGAAATCGCCGTGGAAGACAGCTTCTTCCTTGATGAATTCGATCAGGCGGTCGCGCGCGTCACTCACCCCGACATCGTACCGACCTGCGCGCTGGAGCTTGGAGCCGCGCGGCGCTCAGAAGATCATCGGGCGGTCGTCGTCCTCGTGCTCGAGGTCGAGCTCCGCGACGACGGGCACGTGGTCGGAGGGCGCGTCACCCTTGCGCTCGTCGCGGTGGATCGCGGCATCCGTCACGAGGTCGGCGAAGGCCTGGGAACCGAGGATGAAGTCGATGCGCATGCCCTCGTTGCGGGGGAAGCGGAGCTGCTTGTAATCCCAGAAGGTGAACCCGGTGGGCACGAAGGGGCGCACCACGTCGCGGAACCCGACGGTCTCGAACGAGGCGAACATGTCGCGCTCAGGCTGCGAGATGTGCGTCGAGTGGCCGGGCACGAACGAGGGATCGCCCATGTCGGCGTCCGTGGGGGCGATGTTGAAGTCACCCATCAATGCGAGCGGCATGCCCGGGTGCGAGGCCAGCCATGCGGTCGCCTCGTCGCGAAGCGCCGCCAGCCAGTCGAGCTTGTAGACGTAGTGCGGGTCGTCGATCGTTCGGCCGTTCGGCACGTAGAGGCTCCAGAGGCGCACGCCCTCCACCGTGACGCCGAGCGCGCGGGCCTCCTTCGGAAGGTCGGGGCCCTCGTGGCCCTTGAGGAACCCCGGTTGCCCCCGGAAGCTCGTCTCGACATCGGTCATGGGAAGCCGGCTCGCGAACGCGACGCCGTTCCACTGGTTCAACCCGTGCGCGACGATCTCGTAGCCGGCGTCCTCGAACACTTGGGTCGGGAACTGCTCGGGCTTGCACTTGATCTCCTGCATGCCCAGCACGTCGATGTCTTCGCGCACCAGCCAGTCGGCCACGCGCGCCGCTCGAGTGCGGATCGAGTTCACATTCCAGGTCGCAACACGCATGCCGCCAAGTGTAGGGAGCCCACGCCGGCGCTCAGAGCGAAGGCCATTTCTGGCCTTCGCCGCGACGCCAGCGCCGGTGCCCGTCCCGGGTGCCGGTACACGCGGGCCCCCGAAGCGAGGCGCGCTCCCATCCCGGCGCCCGAGACTACGCAAATGACCAACCGCCGTCCGCCCAAGTGGCAATTTGCGCAGTCTCGGCGGCATCCGGACAGAGGAAGGCGTGCGCGGGCGAGGAGCGCGTGGGTCGGCCCTCACGGCGGACCCGCGGTCCGGTGGCGGGGCCTGACCCGCGACCCGGTGGCGGGGCCTGACCCGCGACCCGGTGGCGCGGCCTGAGCTGCGGTCGGGCGGCTCAGGCTCGGTCGGGCGCCCCGCTCAGCGCTTCGCGAGCTTGGACGGCCACCAGATGGCGCGGCCGATGTCGTACGAGAGCGCCGGCACGAGCAGCGAGCGCACGATGACGGTGTCGAGCAGCACGCCGAACGCGACGATGAATGCGAGTTGCGCCAGGAACAGGATCGGGATCACGCCGAGCGCCGCGAACGTGGCCGCGAGCACCACGCCGGCCGATGTGATCACGCCGCCGGTGACCGCGAGCCCGCGGAGCACCCCCTGCCGCGTGCCATGAACGATCGACTCCTCGCGCACTCGCGTCATCAAGAAGATGTTGTAGTCGATGCCGAGCGCCACCAGGAACACGAAGCCGTAGAGCGGCACCGCTGGGTCGGCCCCCGGGAAGTCGAGCACATGGTTGAACACGAGCGCCGACACGCCCATCGCCGTGCCGAACGAGAGCACGACCGTCGCGATGAGGAGCACCGGCGCGAGCACCGATCGCAGCAGCAGCATGAGGATCACGAGGATCACCAGGAGCACGACCGGGATGATCAGGTTGCGGTCGTGCACCGACGCATCATTGGTGTCGATCGCCGTCGCGGTGACGCCTCCTATGCGAGCCTGATCACCGAGTTCGGCGCGCAGCTCGCGCACGGTCTGCTGAGCGGCGTCGGAACCCGCGGCATCCGTCAGCGTCGCCTGCAGCAGCACGCGCCCGTCGACCACCGTGGGAGCCGGCGCCGGCGTGCCCGGCCGTCCGAGCGGCTGCACGCCATCGGCGGTGACGGGGGCGCTTCCACTCGGGGAATCGGCGGCGAGCACCGAGACCGCGTCGACGCCGCTGTTGTCGAGCAACACCGCGGCCGTCGCTTCGAGTCGGTCCTGATCTGTGAGCACGGCGGCCGGGCTGCCCGAACCAGCAGGGAAGTGCTCGGCGAGCACCGCCTGCCCATCGCGAGCGTCGGACTCGCTCAGCACGAGCGCGGCCTGGTCGACGCCATCGGCCTTCAGCTGGAAGACACCGAGCGCCGCAACAGCGAGCGCGAGAGCCGTGGTGACCCAGATGACCCGTGGGCGACGAGCGATGCCCCGCGCGAGCGTCGCCCAGATGCCGCGCTTCGGCAGCGCCTCGTCGTCGGCGGTGCGCGCAGGGTCGTAGGCGGTGCGACGCGGCCAGAACGCTGCCCGACCGAAGGCCATGAGCAGGGCGGGCAGGAATGTGAGTGCCGAGAGCACCGCGAACACGATGCCGATCGCCGCCACCGGGCCGAGCGAGCGGTTGGAGTTCAGGTCGCTCAGCAACAGGCAGAGCAGACCCGCGATGACGGTGCCGCCCGAGGCCAGGATCGGCTCGACCGATCCCTTCAGCGCGGCGCGAGTGGACTCCCACCGGGTCGCGTGCTCACGAAGCGCTTCGCGGTAGCGGGCAACGTAGAGAAGGGCATAGTCGGTCGCCGCGCCGATCACCAGGATGAACAGGATGCCCTGCGTCTGACCGGTGAGCACGAGCACATCGGCCTTCGCGAGCCACCACACCGTGAGCAGCGCGACGCAGAGCGCGAACAAGCTGGTGGCCAGCACGAGGAACGGCAGCAGCGGCGAGCGGTAGACGATCACCAGGATCAGCAGCACGGCGCCGAGCGCGACGAGGAGCAGGAGGCTGTCGATTCCGCCGAAGGCTTCGACGAGGTCGGTCGTGAAGCCCGCCGGTCCCGTCACGTGAGCGGTCACGCCGGCGGGGAGCCCGTCGCGGGCGTGCTCGCGCAATCCGTCCACGGCCACGCGCAGCTCGGAGTCAGCATCGATCGGCACGAACACCTGCACCGCTTGCCCGTCTTCGGAGGGCAGCGGCGGCGAGACTCCGCTCTCGACGCCCGGCACATCCTCGAAGCCGTTGACGCGATCGGCGATCGTCTTGAGCGCGTCACTGTCGAGCTCGGCATCGGCGGCGAAGACGACGACAGCCGGAATCACCTTGGCTCCGCTGAACTTCGGAAGCTCCTGCTGCACGACGGTCGCGTCGGCGCTCGCGGGCAGATAGCTCGTGCTGTCGTTGGACGAGACCTCCGACACCTTGCCGAAGTAGGGCCCGCCGATGCCGGCGGCCACCAGCCACACCACGATGAGCACTGCCGGCAGCAGAATGCGCAGCCAGCGGCCTGGTGTGCGCGCCGCGCCGCCGAGGGCACGACTGCCATCGTCCCGGACGCGCGAGCGTGTGTTCGGCTGCTGTGATGTCACGCGGGTGCCCCTATCTTGCTGCCTCACGGTAGCAAATACCGAACGCCTCTCACCTTCGGATCAGCCGAGAATCCGGGCGTTCGAGGGCTCAGTGGAGCAGCGCCGCGGCCACCGCCAGCACCGCCACGGATCCGACCGTCGTGATGAGGATCGTGTCGCGGGCGACGGTCTCGCCGCGGCCGTACCGCTGGGCGTAGTTGAACACGTTCTGCGCGGTCGGCAGCGCGGCGAGCGCGACGACCACGAACAACTCATGCCCCGAGATTCCGAGCGCCGATCCGAGCAACCACGCAGCCAGCGGCATCGCGAACAGCTTCAGCGCAGACGCGGTGAGCACGTCTCGTCGACCGGTGCCCGGTTGCAGCAGGCGCTGCCCGTGCAGCGACATGCCGTAGTTCATGAGCATGAGGGGCACCGCCGCCGCCCCCATGATGCGGAACGGCTCGAGCGCGGCCTCGGGGACCGGCACCTTGGTGAGGGCGAGCACGAGACCGATGGCGGAACCGATGATGATCGGATTGCGGAACGGTTGAGCGAGGATGCGACCGACGGATACCCCGCCTCGAGTGCTGAGATCGAGCGCCGTGAGCGACAGCGGGGTGATGAGCAGCAGTTGCAGCAGGATCACGGGGGCCACCCACGCCGCGTCGCCCAGCACGTACACCGCGACCGGGATGCCGATGTTGTTCGCGTTGACGTAGCCCGCCGCGAGCGTCGTCACGACCGTCTCGGCGGTCTTCCGCCGCCAGACGAATCTGACGACGAGGAACATCACCAGGAAGACCGACAGCGCAGCGAGCAACGATGCGAGCATCAGCGGCGAGAACAGCCGAGCGGGGTCGGCATCGGCTATGACTGTGAGCAGCAAGCACGGCGACAGCACGAAGAAGACGAGCTTCGCGAGCATGTATCGCGCCTCGTCGCCGAGCAAGCCGGTGCGCCTGACCAGGTAGCCGGTGGCAATGATGACCGCGATGATCGCGAATCCGACGAGAACCCCCAGCACCTGGTCATTCTGTCGCGGCGACAGCCCGCGGCTCGCTCGAGTTCCGCACAGCGGGGCGCGACCTCCCTTGCGGTTTGCGCAATCCGGGGCCTTTTCGCAATTTCCTTGCCTGCGGTGACCCAACTGCGCCGCTTCATTGCGGCTGGCTCATGCCTTTGCGGCGATCATCCGCGTACGCTGAAAACACGGTGCGCACGAGCGCGCCCTGACATCCACGCCGCCGGAACAAGGGAGCTTCGGCGGCCGCTTCGCGCAAGGAGGCTCGCGATGACCCAGACGCAACCACGCGCCCTGGCCGAGACAGCGGCCCTCGACACGGCGGCGTTCGACGCTCGCGCGTTGCAGCAGCATCCGGCCTGGCATGCGACGAAGACCGCAGCGAGCGCGCTGCGACCGCTGCAGCAGCGGGATGGCAGCATCCCGGATGCCGCCGCCCACGCCGACGCCGCGGAGCACGTGGCCACGTTGGCGGCTGCGCTCCGCTCGCTCGCCCCTGAGCTCCCGCACGACGCCGACTATCTGACCGCCTGCGCCACCGACTTCGAGCGGTGGGCCGCCGAGGGGTTCGGGGTGCCGGATTTCATGGACTCGCTGTCGAAGTTCCACCCCGAGCAATCGCGCGCCGATGGGGCGGCCCACGTCGTGGTGTTCCCGATGGTGACCCAGAACGGCTCACCCGACCGACTCGTCGAGGCCGTCTTGATCGAGGTGATCTGGCCCGAGTTCATCGCCGATCTCGAGGCGGGCGACTTCTCCAACCCGATGTTCGTGCCGATTCGGTTCATCGACTTCACGGGCGGGTACGACACCAACTCAGCGGTGCTGTTCCCGGAGACCGTCGCAATGCGCGAGCTCGTGCCGTTCACCTGGGGCGCCATCTTCGCCGATCGCGAAGCGGCGAGGTTCCGCCGGGTCGTGCGGGCGGCATCCGAGATCACCCGCCTCGAACTGCCCGACGACGCACTGCGCCTGCTCGATGACCAGGGCCTCTGCGAACAGACCTTCGTGATGTGGGACCTCATCCACGACCGCACTCACATGCGGGGCGATCTGCCGTTCGATCCGTTCATGATCAAGCAGCGGATGCCGTACTTCCTCTACTCACTCGAGGAACTGCGCTGTGACCTCACCGCCTTCCGTGAAGCGGTCAGGCTCGCGGCATCCGACGAGACCGACGAGGTCACGCGCGACCGCGCACGGCTCGTGCAGTTCGCGGTGCTCTTCGATCGCATCTTCCGGTTCGCGCTCACCGGCTCTCGGGTTCGCAACTACGACGGGCTCGGCGGACAGTTGCTCTTCGCTTGGCTGCACCAGCGAGGTGTGCTGCACTGGACCGACACCCGGCTCTCGATCGAGTGGGACGAGGTGGCGGCGGCGGTGACGGCGCTCGGCGACAGCATCGACGAGCTCTACTGGCGGTCGATCGACCGCCCGAAGGTCGCGCACTGGCTCGCGGCGTACGACCTCGTGCGCTCGACCCTCGAACCGCACCCGGCGTCGCAGTGGGCGCGCGGTCTCCCCGACGACGTGCTCTCGGGACCACCCCGCGGCATGACCGACTCGGTGCTCGACGACGAGTTCCCGCTCTCGATGTTCTACGAGGCGCTGCAGAAGAAGCTGTCTCCGGTCATCGAGTCGACCGTGGGCATCACCGGCCGCGACTGACGCTTCACTACAGTTGAGCGAGTGCTCGAACTGCGGGGAATCGTCAAGAACTTCGGAGACCGCCGCGCGCTGAACGACGTGAGCTTCGCCGTGCGCAGCGGACGGATCACCGGCTTCGTCGGCGGCAACGGTGCCGGCAAGACCACTGCCATGCGCGTCATCCTCGGCGTGCTGAAGCCGGACGCCGGCGCCGTCACCCTTGACGGGCAACCGTTGACCCCGGCGGTCCGCAGCGGCTTCGGCTACATGCCGGAGGAGCGCGGCCTCTACCCGAAGATGAAGGTCGCCGAGCAGATCGAGTACCTCGGCAGACTCCACGGCATGGCCGCGGTTGATGCGAGGCGCGCCACCACGGAACTGCTCGAACAACTCGACCTCGCCGACCGAGCCGACGCGACGGTCGAGAGCCTCTCGCTCGGCAACCAGCAGCGGGCGCAGATCGCCGCTGCGCTCGTGCACGATCCCGGGGTGCTGGTGCTCGACGAGCCCTTCTCCGGTCTTGACCCGATGGCGGTCGATACCGTGCTGGCCGTGCTCAAGCGCTTCGCTGACAAGGGCGCGCGAGTGCTGTTCTCCTCACACCAGCTCGATATCGTCGAGCGTCTCTGCGATGACCTGGTCGTCATCGCAGGCGGAGAGGTGCGCGCGGCGGGCTCGCGCGACGAGTTACGGGCCGCCCACACGAGAAATCGCTACGAGCTGCACACGTCCGAGTCGACCGAGTGGCTGCACAGCGAGCCGTCGCTCACAGTGCTCGAGCTGGATGGGGGCCGGGCGGTGTTCGAAACCGACGAGCCGGCTGCAGCCCAAGAGGCTCTGCGACGAGCCTCGACGACGGGACCGGTGCTGAGGTTCGGCCCTCTGCACCCGTCGCTCGCCGACATCTTCAAGGAGGTCGTCCGATGACGAGACCGCTCGGGATGGTCGCCGCTGTGCGGCTCGTCGCCGGCCGCGAGATCCGCATGAAGCTACGCAGCAAGGCGTTCTTGATCGCGACGGGCGTGCTCATGCTGCTCGTGGTAGCGGCGGTGGTGGTCGGCGGTATCGCGGGGTCGAGCGAGTCGACGACGAAGGTCGCGGCTACAGGCGCCGCCATAGAGCAGTTGCGTGCCGTGCCCGGCCTCGAAGTGACCGAGGCTTCGGATGCCGCTTCCGCAGAAGAGCTAGTGCGCTCCGGCGAGGTCGAGGCCGCCGTCATCCCCGATCCTTCAACGGCCCTCGGCCTGACGGTCGTCGCGCTCGAAGCGGTTCCCGGCGGGCTCGTGCAGTTGCTCAGCGTCTCTCCCTCGGTCGAGCTGCTCGAGCCACCCACCCAGAACCCCTTCCTTGCCTATCTCGCTGCGATCGGCTTCGGCATCATCTTCTTCGTGTCGGCCATGACCTTCGGCATGACGATCGCGCAGTCGGTTGTCGAGGAGAAGCAGACGCGCATCATCGAGATCCTGATGTCGACGGTGCCGGTGCGGGCCCTTCTCGCCGGGAAGATCCTCGGAAACAGCGCGCTCGCGTTCGGGCAGATCTTGGCGATCGGGGGTCTGGCAGCGATCGGGATGGCAGCGACCCGACAAGAGCTGCTGCTCGGAGACATAGGACCGGCGCTGGCCTGGTTCGTCGTGTTCTTCCTGTTCGGGTTCGTGCTGCTGGCCGCCATCTACTCGGCCACCGCCGCGCTCGTCTCACGTCAGGAAGACGTCGGCACTGCCACAGCGCCGGCGACGTACCTCGTGATGATCCCGTATTTCCTGGTCATCTTCTTCTTCGACAATCCGCTTGTGCTCGGCATCATGTCGTACGTGCCGTTCTCGGCTCCCGTCGGAATGCCGATGCGGGTGTTCCTCGGCAGCGCCGAATGGTGGGAGCCGCTGGTCTCGCTGGCGGTGCTGCTGGTGTCAACGGCGCTCGTGGTACTGCTCGGAGCGCGCATGTACTCGAACTCGCTCCTCCGAACCGGCGCCCGGGTGCGCCTGCGGGAGGCGCTCGGCTCGCGCTGAGCAAAGTCGCCGCGCTGAGCAAAGTCGGTGCTCGCGCCCCCGCAGGCAATCAGGGATCGTTTCGGCCGTGGCCGCGCTGTGCGGCGCGAGTAGAGTCCACGGTGTAGGTGCTTCACCCGAAAGGCGGTGCCGCAATGGTGTGGAATCACGGGTTCGGCGCGTGGTGGATGTGGATCCCCGGACTGCTGCTGATGGCGCTGGTCGTCGCCGCGATCGTCGTGCTCATCGTGCTGCTCACGCGCTCGACCGGGCAGGGACGGGGATGGACCGGTGGCATGGATCACGGCGCTCCGCCGCATGACCGTGCACGGCAACTGCTCGAAGAGCGGCTCGTGCGTGGCGAAGTGACGCCGCAGCAATACCGCGAGCTGCTCGAAACGCTCGAGGCAGGCCGGCGCGGCAGGTCGGAGTCGTGAGGCGGCTGCACGACGCCACTCGGCGCGGATTCGCCAGCGACAACTACGCGGGCGCCCACCCCGAAGTGCTGCAGGCGATCGCCGAGGCGAATGAGGGGCATGAAGTCGCCTACGGAGAAGACGCCTACACCGCCAGACTGCGCGAGGTGATGCGCGAGCACTTCGGGCCGGATGCCGAGACGTTCCCCGTCTTCAACGGCACCGGCGCGAACGTGACGGCGCTCATGAGCCTTTTGCCGCGCTGGGGCGCCGTCGTCTGCGCGAAGACCGCGCACATCAACACCGACGAGAACGGAGCCCCGGAGCGCGTCGGAGGGCTCAAGCTGCTGCCGGTCGAAACCGTCGATGGCAAGCTGACGCCGGAGCTGATCGACCGTGAGGCCTGGGGCTGGGGCGATGAGCACCGGGCCCAGCCGCTCGCCGTGAGCATCACTCAGACGACCGAGCTGGGCACGCTCTACTCGGTGGACGAGGTGCGATCGATCGCCGAGCACGCGCATGCGCGCGGCATGGCGGTCCACATGGACGGCGCCCGGTTGGCGAACGCGGCGGCCGCTCTCGGAGTCCCGTTGCGCGAGTTCACGAGCGACGCGGGCATCGATGTGCTGAGCTTCGGGGGCACGAAGAACGGCGTGCTCTTCGGTGAGGCGGTCGTCGTGCTGAACCCGGCGGCATCCGACGGACTGCTGTATCTGCGCAAGCTCACGATGCAGCTGGCGTCGAAGATGCGGTTCGTGTCGGCGCAACTGCTCGCCCTCCTCGACGACGATCTCTATCTGCGCTCAGCACGGCATTCCAACCAGATGGCGGCTCGGCTGCGACGAACCCTCGAGGAGCGGATCGCCAGCGGTGAGATCGCGGGGTTGGGCTTCACGCAGGCGACCCAGGCCAACGCCGTATTCGCGACATTGCCTGAGGGGGTGGCCGATCGCCTGCGCGAGCGGTTCCGCTTCTACGACTGGGATGCCGCCCGCGGCGAGGTGCGGTGGATGACGAGTTTCGACACCACGGAAGCCGATATCGACGCGTTCGCCGACGCCATCGCCCGCGAGCTCTCCGCCTGAGCCTGCTGGCGCGCTGGCGCACTGGCGCCGGCGAGCGACCCGGCCCGGGTTCGGAGCTGTTCGGATCCCGGCACTCCCGGGCCCTGCACCGAGTTCCGCCCCTTGACAACACGGACGAACGACTGGCGCGGTCGCTCCCACAGGGAGGCAACCGCGCCAGTCGCGCTACGCGCTCAGGTCAGCGCGCGAGCGGCTCGACCAGTTCTTCGTCGTCGGCGTCTTCCGAGCGCTCGATGACCACGAGGGTGCTGCCCGTCGCCGCGGCGTGCAGCCGCTTGCGGTGCACCCACCACTCGACAGCCACGCCGAGCACACCCACGACGCCGACGCCGATCACGGTCGACCAGTCGGTCGCCCACCCTGCACCCGACTCGCGAGGCCATGCCACGTTGACGATCTGGAAGAACAGCCAGATGAGGGCGAGCACACTCACAGCACGACCGGCGCGGCCGAGGAAGAGGTCAGGCTCGTCATGCCATGAGCCGCGCACGCGCGCGATCGCCATACCGAGGATCGGGAAGAGGAACGAGATGAAGAAGCCCACGGACGAGAACGAGATCAGCGCCATCTGAATCCCCTCGCTCTGGAAGGGGATGAAGAGCAGCACGGCCACGACCGCGGTCACCAGCACGGCGACTCGAGGCAGACCGGTGTCACCCGACAACCTGGTCAGGGTGCGAGCGAAGGGGAGCTCGCCATTGCGGGCGGTGGCCCAGACGATGCGGGAGACCGTGATCTGGATGGTCATGAGACTTGCGGCGAAGGCGATGACGAACAACGCGAGCACGCCGCGGAACACCGGCTCGGGGAACGTCGCGGCCATGATCGCGACGGCGGGGTCGGCAGCGTTCTCGGGGTTCTGCAAGAACTCGTCGCTCGGCACGGCGAGCGTGAAGGCGAGTGTGCTGAGCAGCACGATGCTCATGATCGCGAAGAACGACACCACCATGGCGCGCGGCACGGCGCGCTTCGGCCGCTTCACTTCTTCGGCGATCGAGCTGGCGCTCTCGAATCCGATCGCGAAGTAGCTCGAGAAGGCGATGGCCATCACGAAGGGCGCAGCGAAGAAGACGCCGTCGAATTCGCCGAGGGAGGCGGGCGAGATGTAGTCGAGCGTCTGATGACGCTCGAAGAAGAGCAGCCAGATCGCCACACCGACGGAGCCGACCGCTTCGGCCACCAGCACGCCAACCATGAGGATCTTGATGAACACGCGCCCCGCGAGGTTGACGACCGTGGTCAACGCCAGCAGCCCGACCGCGAGCCACGTGACGAAGCCCGGGTCTGCCGCCGGAATGTCGAAGATCGGCGGGATGAGCACTGCACCCGCGTAAGCCACCGCCGGAAGCGTGATCAGCAGGGTGCAGATGTAGGTCCAGGAGGCGAACCATCCATACCGGTGGCCCAAGAGCCTGCGCGACCACTGGTAGATGCCACCGGACTCGGCCCACTTCGACGCGAGCACACCGAGCGTGAGCACCACGACGAACTGGCCTGCGTACAGCACCAGGCCGCCCCAGATGAACGCCGGCCCCGAAGCCGAGAGACCGACTCCGAGCACGCTGTAGAGCGCGACGATAGGAGACACGAACGCGAAGGCCACCGAGAGCGCTGAGAACATCGTGAACTCTCGCTTCATCGCGGTTGGTGCAGCTGCCACAGAAACTCCTTTGATTCTTCGGCCAGGACCGGATGCCGCGCCACCGAGCAGCGGTGCGACGATACACGCGGCGCTCGATCTCGGATCGCCATCGGTCCGGGGAAATGCTAAAGGATGTCGAAACGTTTAGGCAAGGGGTTTCTTCTCCTGGGGCGGCTGCCTTAGCATCGGTGCTAAACGCTTCGGCAACCGATGCTCGCTCGCCTGCGTGAAGGCCTCTTGATCGCAGCTCGTTGAACCCCCAACAGAAGGGCGCCAATAATGCTCCGTTCGTCGCTCCGGGTGGAGGTCGTTCAGGCCACTCCAGCACCGAGAGACATCGCAGCCAATCTCGAAACCACCGCAGCGATGGTCGAAGCGAGTGCGGCCGACGTGATCGTCTTCCCCGAACTGTTCCTGACGGGATACCAGACGGCTGCGCTCGAGGAGCTCGCGATGCCTACTACCGACGCGAGGCTCGGCTCGCTCGCCGCACGGTGCGCGGAGCGCGAGACCGCGCTGCTGGTCGGATTCATCGAACGCGCGGCCGAGGGATACTACGACGCCTACCTCGCCATAGACGCTGACGGCACGATCCTCCCCGCGGTGCGGAAGACCCACCTGTTCGGCGCCGAGGGCGACGTCTTCCTCGCGGGCGATTCCCTCGACCCGATCACGCTCTGCGGAACGCCGATCGGAGTGATCAACTGCTTCGAGCTCGAGTTTCCTGAGGTCGCTCGAACCCTCGCATTGAAGGGCGCGGCACTGCTGCTCGCGGGGTCGGCGAACATGCACCCCTACTCGGAGGATCACCGCATCGCCTCAACGGCGCGCGCGCTCGAGAACCGCCTGCCCGTGGCCTATGCGAATCGCGTGGGCTCGGAGTCGGGCCACACCTTCTGCGGCTTCAGCAGGATCGTCGATCGAGACGGCTCTCTTCTCGGCGAACTGGGTGAGGACGAGCAGGGATCGCTGGTGGCCGACCTGGCGGTGAACGCCACGGTGCCGACCGAGGTCGCCATGCTCGCTCAACGCCGACCCGAGCTGTACAGCGGTTGAACACGAACGCGGGGCCGGCATCCAACCGACCCCGCGTTCGTGACTGCCGTTCTCAGCCGACGCGCACCGGCGTGCTGGGGCAACCGGCGTGGAACGCGAGCGCCTCGATGGCGATCCGCGCCGCGACCAGCTGAGTGCGGGTCGAGTGGTCGAGCGACGGAGCGGGCTCGGCGATGTCGAGTCCGATGAGACCAGCCGGCGCGATGCCGCGCACGATCTCGAGCGCCTCACGCATCGTCATGCCGCCGGGGGTCGGCGCACAGGTGCCGGGCGCGAACGCCGCGTCGAGGGTGTCGACGTCGAAGGTGAGGTAGAAGCCGTCTTCGCCCACGCGCTCAAGAATCTGCTCGACGGCCCATACCGTCCCGTTCTGCCAGATCTCCTCGAGCCAGATCACACGGATGCCGTTGTCGCGGCAGTACTTCAGTTCGGTCTTCGGGTTCATCCACCCGCTGATGCCGACGAGCACCATCTTCGAGGGGTCGTATCCGTTGTCGACGGCACGCGTGATGGTGCAGCAGTGATTGAGCTCCTCGCCCCCCACGTTCGGCGCCGCATCCAGATGAGTGTCGAACTGCACCCATCCCGGGTTCTCCGCAGCCTTGCGGGCTGCTTTCCCGACCGGGATGCTCACCGAGTGGTCACCCCCGAAGACCACCGGAATCGCCCCGGCGGCGACGATCTCGGCGATGTCTGCTTCGACCCGCTCGAACGTCTTCGGAGTGTTTCCGAGCGCCACGTGGCAATCGCCGCCGTCCGCGAGCGGCAGGTGCTGGAAGAGGTCGAAATCGTAGGTGGCCTGGAAGTTCGTGAACTGCACCGACGTCTCGCGGATAGCCCTCGGCCCGTAGTTCGCGCCACTGCGACTGATCGTGGTCGCGTCGAAGGGGAAGCCGTACACGACGGCCTTGGCACCCGACGCGATGATCGCCTCGCGCTTCAGCTCCACCTGCGGCACACCCATGAAGGTGCCGCCGAGACCGCCATGCAGCAGTCCGTTCCACATGGTCTCGTCGAAGGAGGTCCCTGCCGTGTCGCTCATGATTCTCTCTTTCCACGCTGCCGCACAGCGCATCTCCGTTGATGATCAGTGCTCGCTCGGACATTGCCGCACCTTCCGTGAAGGCGTTGCCGAAACGATTCGGCTCAGCGTAGCACGGCGGTCCCCGCGCCCGTCGAGCGCTTTTGCCGACGTCGCAGCCGGAGGATGCATGGGCCGCCGGTATCCTGGCCCGAATGCCGAAACGTTCTGAGATCGCGGACCTCGAAGCCGCATTGCAATCGCACCTCGAAGCGGTGTCGAGCCGCGTGACGTCGCTGCTCGAAGCCCAATTCGAGCAGCTGTCGCTGCAATGCTCGCCGGCGGAGCTCGTCGGCTCCCTGAATGGGGGCAAGATGTTGCGCGCGCGCCTCGCCTGGCTCGTGGCGAACGCCTTCGGAACCGCCCCGAGCGAAGACCTGGTGCGAGCCGGCGCGGCCATCCAGCTGCTCCACTCGGCCTCGCTCGTGCACGACGACATCATCGACGACTCGGCGGTCCGGCGAGGCCGCCCGACGCTGCACATTCTCACGGATGCCGAAACCGCCATCCTCATCGGCGATCTTCTCGTCGCGATGGCGTTCGAGCACGTCGCTCCGCTGGGCCGCGAGGCCACGGCGGCACTCGCTTCGGCCTTCACCCAGCTCTGCCGGGGCCAGCTCAGCGAGGCCTCTCTCAGCTGGGGCGATGACGCATGCGAGCGGCTCGAGGAGTATGCGAGGCTCAAGACGGGCGCGCTGTTCGGTGCGGCGTTCGAGCTCGGGGCGCTCTCGACGGGGATGCAGGCAGCTGAACAAGCCCGCTGCCGAGCGGCCGGCGAGTGGATCGGCGTGGCGTTCCAGTTCGCCGACGACCTCCTCGACGTGCAGACCGACGTCTCCGACCTCGACAAGGACCACGGAGCAGACATCAGGAACGGCATCCCGACGCTGCCGATCTGGCACGCCTACCACTCGCTCGGTGGATCCGCCGAGGAACCCGGGGCACAGGCGCTCGCGGCCGCTTCGGCCTCCGAGGCGAGCCGCGCCTTCACTGTCGGGAAGATCGCGGAACTGGTCGAGCGGGCCGAGGCGGCACTTCCGACCGCACAGCGGCCGGAACTGCTCTCTGCCGCGATCACGGTGACACTCGGCTCCCTTGCTCAGGGAGGCGCCCCAGCAGACGGAAGGCCACTGCCGTGAACCCGCGCCGCCCCACCATCAAAGATGTCGCCCGCGAGGCAGGGGTTTCCGTCGCGACGGCTTCAGAAGCGCTCAACGGCAAGGGACGCGTCGCCCCGGCCACGAGGCAGAACGTGATCGAGGTCGCTGAGCGACTGCACTACACGCCCAGCCGAACCGCGAAGAATCTCAACGCGGGTCGAACCGGCACGATCGCGCTGGCGGTGTCGCCGATGTCTGGCGGAGGAGGCGCGGGATCGCTGCAGCCCGAGTGGGATGTGGAGTACTACTTCCGGGTGCTCAACGGCGCGAGCGCTCGCGCGTTCACCAAGGGGTTCCTGCTCTCGATGATCCCCTTCCACGGCACCTCCCATGGGTTCCTCAACTCCACCGATGGGCTCATCGTGGTGGACCCGGGGGCCGACGACGATCTCGTCGACCAAGCCGTTCGAAGAGGCATCGCCTGCGTGACGATCGGCCGCAACTCGCGCGAGGTGAGCTGGGTCGACAACGACTTCTTCACCGGCACAACGCAGTCGCTCGACCATCTCTCGGCCAGGTCGCCCGCGCTGTTCCTCAGCGAGACGACGTCGTCCTATGTGCGCGACGAGCTCTCCGCCTACCTCGAGTGGTGCGCTGCCGCAAACGCCAACCCGACGATCATCCGCTCCCCCGGACCACTCGTCGACGAGGCCGAGCCGGTCATCAGCGCCGCACTGAGCGCCGACGACCGCCAGTTCGACGCGGTGGTCACCACACTCGACACCCTCGCGATCGCGACCGAGCGCAGCGCGCGGCAGCTCGGCATCGACGTTCCGGAACGACTTCAGATCCTGAGCCTTGCCGACAGCCGGTACCTGCACTTCGGCCTGCAGCGCTCGATCACCGCCCTCGACCTGCACCCGGTTCGCCTCGGCGAGCTGGCGGTGGAACTCCTCGTCTCTCAGATCGAAGGCGACCGCGAGCGGCGACAGGAGCTGCTTCCCACCTCACTCACGATTCGCGAATCGACGAACGCGACGCCTGCGCGGTGACGAGCGGGCGGGCGGATGCCGACGCACTGCCCAGGCGCCATTGGTATTCTGCTGAGCGGGCCTCGACATCAGGGTCCGCGGACGAGGGAGCAGTACCCGCCCAGCGACAAGACTGACCAACCGGAGGTCGTTTCGTCATGGCGTGGATCGTGCTGATTCTGTCGGGGGTGCTCGAGGCCGTCTGGGCCACCGCGCTCTCGGCTTCCAAGGGCTTCAAGCGCATCCGGCCCGCGCTGGTGTTCGTGGTCGCGTTCGTCTTGAGCCTGGTGGGTCTCTCGTGGGCCATGCTCGAGATCCCCACGGGCACGGCGTATGCGGTGTGGACCTCGATCGGCGCAGCGCTCACCGTGGTGTGGGCGATCGTGACCGGCAAGGAGAAGGCCAGCCTCGTCAAGCTTCTGCTCGTGCTCGGAATCGTGGCGTGCGTCGTGGGCCTGAAGGTGTTCTCGTGAACGCGGCGTGGCTGGTGCTGCTGATGAGTGCAGCGCTCGAGGCCGTGTGGGCCACGGCGCTGGGGCAGTCGAACGGATTCACGGAACCCGTCCCCACGGTCGTGTTCCTGGTCGCCGGAACGCTCAGCATCGGCGGGCTCGGCATCGCCATGAAGCGCCTGCCCATCAGCATCGCGTACGCAGTGTGGACGGGCCTCGGCGCCGCACTGACGGTGAGCTACGCGATGCTGACCGGCGAGGAACGCTTCTCGGTGGTGAAGGTGCTGCTGCTGGCGGGACTGCTCGGATGCGTGATCGGACTCAAACTCGTCGGAACACGAGAAGCAGACGACGACTCGGGCGCCGCCGCGATGACCAAGACTCCGGAGTGACACCGTTCGGCGCAGCAGGGCGCCGCCTCGCGTCATGCCGTGTCGACGCCCTACTGCGAACGGATCGGTCGAGCGCGGACTCCGCGTGCGGTCGCGCCTCAGCCCAGCTCGGCGACCCCGGCGCCCACCAACTCGTCGACGATGCGCGCGGCGAGCTCAGCGGCCGGGTTCTTCGAGTCGTCGGGGTAGAGCGCGTGCGAGCTCGTGAGCTCGCGGCTGCCATCGCTGCTGTACGCGCGGGCCGACACGAACAGCAGTCCGTTGTCGAGTTCCGCGGTCACCCCGAGGGGTGCCGCGCACACATCGCGCAGTCGCTCGAGCACCGCGCGCTCGGCGGTCGTGGTGAGCCTCGTGGCGCGATGGTCGAGGGCGCTCACGAGCTTCTCGTCGCCCCGACGAACCTCGAGGGCCAGCGCGCCCTGGGCGGCCTTCGTCGGCCACTCGCTGAGCGAGAAGCTCTCGGTCGCGGCATCGCCGCGGCCGAGCCGGGTCAGCGCCGCGGCGCCCACGATCACAGCATCCAGCTCGCCGTTCTCCACCCGGGCCAGCCGGGAGTCGAGGTCGCCCAGCACATCGACGGGTTCGAGCTCGGCGCGCTTGGATCGCAGTTGCGCTCGTGCGAGCGGCGAGCCTACGCCCACTCTCGCGCCCGCGTCGAGGGTCTCCAGCGTCAGGCCGTCGCGAGCGCACAGTGAATCTCGCGCGTCGCCCCGCTTGACGATCGCGGCGAGGCTGAGGTCGGGCCGCTCAGTCGTGGGCACGTCGCTGAGCGAGTGCACCACCACGTCGCACTCCCCTTCGGTGAGGGCCGTGCGCAAGGCGGAGACGAACACCCCCGTCGAATCGAGCGGCGCGAGTTCGGGCGCGAGGCCGTCGCTCTCGGTGTGCACTGGCACGATCTCGACCGACGTGCCCGCTTTCCGGGCCAACCGCTCGACGATCGATTGCGTCTGCGCGAGCGCGAGCGCGCTGTCGCGCGAGCCGACGCGGATGCTCACGCAAGCACCTCGGCGAGTTGGGCACTGCTCACGAGGCGACCCGTGAAGAAGGGCACCTCCTCGCGCACATGCAGTCGAGCCTCGGCCGCGCGCAGGTGCCGCATCAGGTCGACGAGGTCGACCAGCTCATCGGCTTCGAGACCCAAGAGCCACTCGTAATCGCCGAGAGCGAAGCTCGCCACGGTGTTGGCCTGCACCTGGGCGTATTCGCGGCCCATGCGCCCGTGCCCGCCGAGCATCCGGCGGCGGTCTTCCTCCGGCAGCAAGTACCACTCGTACGACCGCACGAAGGGATACACGGTGAGCCAGCGCTTCGGCTTGGTGTCGCGCATGTACGCGGGGAGGTGGTCGCGCGAGAACTCGGCGTCGCGGTGCACGCCCATGGCATTCCATGTCGGCAGCAGCGGCTGCAGCAATGGGCTCCGTCGCAGGATGCGAAGCGCGGCCTGCAGCCCCTCGGGCTCAGCACCGTGCAGCCAGATCATCGCGTCGGCGTCGGCGCGGAGTCCTGATACGTCATAGAGCCCCCGCACGGTCACTCCGGATGCCTCGACCTCGGCGATCGACGCGTCGAGCGCGGCGGAGGCTGCAGCATCCGCGGTCCGGCCGTTGGAGTTCGGGTCGCGGCGCAGCACGGCCCAGAGCGTGTAGCCGAGCGTGGTGGAGTCAGTCGATGCGGTGTCGGACACAGTGGTGCGAGCTCTCTCGTTCGTGGGCGGGGCGGCTGGTGGAAGAGGCAGCTGCGGGCGGATGCCGTGGCCGAGCCCTCTTGGCGAGGGGCCGGCCGCCTGATTCCGTCGTGAGGGGTCGGTGACCCATTCCGCAGGGCTCAGTCGTCGCCGCTCACGCGCCAGACGATGAGCCCGACGATGGCGGCCACGACCGCTGCTCCTCCGGCCACCCACGGTACCGGGTCGCGCTTGAACGATAACCGTGCGCGCTCGATGGCGATCCTCGCCTGCTTCTTCACGTTCAGCTTGTCCTCGAGCTCGTCGAGGGTCGCCTCGAGATCGGCGCGGCGGGCGGCGGCGTCTGCCGCGAGCCGTTCGGTGTCGTTCATCGCTCCTCCGGTTGGGGCGAAGTGCGGGAGAGCACGCCCATGATGGTGAAGTAGTCGCGCTTCACCGAGTCGATCGTCTGCTCGGGAACCGGCGGCATCGCCTGCTTCAGCTGCCGCACACCGAGCATGACCAGCACGGCGATGACGATCAGCAGCAGGAGCGCGACCAAGAGCGCCGCGAGCCAGCCGGGCATCACGAGCGAGAGCGCGAAGATCGCGGCAGTGAGCAGTACGCCGACGAACAGCAGCACGATCACCGCGGCGATCAGCAGGAACGCGACGCCGATGCCCGCCAGCTTGAGCTTGGCGACGATCTCAGCCTTGAGCAGCGCGAACTCTGCCCGTACGAGGTCTGCGACCACCCCGGGAAGATCGCTGATGAGCTGGAAGAGCGAGCGCCGGCTTCCGTACCGGCGGCCGGCCTCGTCGCTCATGTGGTGGGTCCCTCCGCTCGACTGGGACCTGCGGTGCCCATGCCCTCGGGGGTGCCGGCCCGCGGTTCAGAGGCCGCGGAATCCGGAGCGATCTTGTCGGTCGAGGTCGACGCGGCCGACTCGGGGGCTCCAGCCGACTTGCGGCTCTTGCCAGCGCCGTTGCCGTTCTTGGCGGCGCCGTTACCGTTCTTGCCCGCGCCGCTGCCGCTCGACTCGTGGCCGGCTTCACCGCCGGCCTTCCGCTTCTCCGACGCCTTGCTCGCGAGCTTCTTCGTGGTCTCTGCCAGGAACCCGACCACCTCAGGGGCCTTGTCCTTGACCATGTCGCTGACCTCGTCGAAGCGCTTCTGCATGGGGTCGCTGTTCCAGAACCGCATTGCAGCGCTCTTCATCTTGTCGTACCTCGCTCGCCCGGCGCGCGCGCCGAGCACATAGCCGAGTCCGAGACCGGCGGCGAAGAGAAGCTTTCCTTTCACGGTGACCTCCGATGATCGTCGTCCGTCGTGCGTTCCCCAGACTAGTCCGGTTCGGCTATCGCGCCCGGGGCCGGTTATGGCTGACTCGGCTGCGGCATGGGCGCCGCTGCGCCGAGGCCCGCGTGCGCATAGACGAGCGCCGGATGCCGCACCGTGACCGAGACGACCTGGCCCGGCCGCGGCAGTTCGAGGGCAAGTGCTCGGCTGCGCACGATGGCGCCGCCTGTGAGTTCGAGCGTGACGAGCCCCTCATGGCCCACGAACGACAGCTCCGTCACCGTCGCGGCGACTCCCACGCCCTCCGGTTCGATGCGAAGCCACTCGGGGCGGAACACGACGCGCACGCGCGAGCCGCTCGCGGGCGCCTCGCCCACGAGTTCGGCGGGCACTCGCCCGAGCACGGTGTCGACCGATCGGCCGCCGGCATCCGCGCTCCACACCCCGTCGAGCTCGACGGTGTCGCCGACGAACCTCGCGACCCACGGCGTGGCCGGGCGGCGATACACCTCGGCGGGTGTGCCCCACTGCAGCACCCGGCCGCCCATCATGACCGCGACGTGATCGGCCAGCGAGAGCGCCTCCTGCTGGTCGTGGGTCACCAGCAGGGCCGTTGAGCGCTGGTCGCGCAGCACGTCGGCGACCTCGCGCCGCAGCGGTACGCGCAGCATAGGGTCGAGTGCCGAGAACGGCTCGTCGAGCAGCACGAGATCGGGCCGCGGAGCGAGCGCTCGGGCGAGCGCCACGCGCTGCGCCTGTCCTCCGGAGAGCTGCGCCGGCGTGCGCTTCACATGGTCGGCGAGGCCGACCAGCCCGGCGAGCTCGGTGACCCGCGCGGCACGCGCCTCTGGGCTTCGCCAGGCAGGGCCGCGCAGACCGAACGCGATGTTCTCAGCGACAGTGAGGTGTGGGAAGAGCGCCGCATCCTGGGGCACCCACCCGATGCCCCGCCGCTCAGGCGCCACACGCACCTTGCCGCCCGAGAGCAGCCGATCGCCGACGCGCACCTCGCCATCGGCGATCGGCACAAGCCCGGCGATCGCCCGGAGCAGCGTGGTCTTGCCGCAGCCGCTCGGCCCGAGCACCGCCACGATGTCGCCGCGTGGGATGGCGAGCCCGACCCGGCTCAGCACCGGCAGTTCGCCGAACGCGACCGAGAGGTCAGCGATGTTCACCCAGCTCACGACTCATCCTCTCTCGCGGTGCTGCGAATCGTGGACAGCAGCACTGCGGGCACCGAGGCGACGAGCAGCAGCGCGGCAGCATACGGAGCGGCCCCGCCGTACTCGGCGGCGGCGGTGCGAGTCCAGAGCTCGGTCGCGAGCGTGTGCACCGAGGTCGGGCGCAGCAGCAGCGTCGCCGGGAGCTCCTTCATGATGGCGATCGCTGCGAGCAAGCACCCGATGGCGATATTCGGCGCTGCGAGCCTGGCCGTGACGCGACGCCATGACGCCGCCGGCGTATCGCCGAGGGTTCGAGAGACGTCGATGAGGGCCGGGGCGACGGCCGCGATGCCGCTCCGCGCGCTGCCGATGGCCCTGGGCATGAAGAGCACCACGTAGGCGAAGAGCAGCATGAGCAGGCTCTGATACGCCCACGGCACCACGGCGAGGCCGAAGAACACGAGCGACAGGCCGACGACGATGCCGGGCAGGGCATGGCCGAGGTAGCCGATCCCCTCGATTCCTCGGCTGAGCCGATCGCGATACCGCGCGGTCAACGCCGCGATCGGCAGGGCGAAGACGAGCACGAGCAGCGAGCCCACGACCGCCAGACCGAGGGTGGCGCCGACGGCGCTTGCGAAGCGCGGCAGGTCAAGAGCACGGATGCTCTCTGCGCTGAAGAGGCGCACGCCCAGTCCCAGCACGGGCACGGTGACGCTGACGACCGGTGCGGCCAGCACGACGGCGAGCGCAGCCCAGAGCCACCGCCTCGGCATGACCCCGCGCGGGAGCGGGCGCGCGACGCGGGTGACGGCCTGACCTCGAGCTCTCCGCTCTGCCCAGACCACGATCAGGGCGAGCGCGACCAGCACGAGCGCGAGCACGGCGGCTTGCTGCCGATCGAAGCTCGCACTGTACGACGCGTTGATGCCCCAGGTCAGCGTCTCGAACCGCAGCATCGACACCGCACCGAACTCCGCCAAGGAGTAGAGCCCGACCAACAGCGAACCGGCGAGGGCGGCCCCGCGCACCTGGGGCCAGGTAGCGGAGAAGAAGGACCGTATCGGTCCGCGGCCGAGCGTGCGGGCGACGGCTTCGAGGTCGCCGGAACTGCCCCTCCATGCCGCCGCCACCGGCAAGGTGACATAGGGCACGCACACCGCGGTGAGCACGGCCCAGCTCGGCCAGAAGCCGTTCAAGCCTGGCGACCAGACGAGCCACCCGTACGCGACCAGGTATGACGGAACGGCGAGCGGCAGTGCGCTCAGCAGCAGGATGGTGCGCTCGGCCGGCAGACGCCACCGAGAGAGCAGCCAGGCGCTGGCAACTCCGAGCACCAGGCATGTCGCGGTCACCGAGGCGGCGAGCGCCACCGAGTTCAGTGCGAGCTCGAGCACTCTGGGGCGCAGCAGTGTCGCGACGAAGCCCTCGGTGCCCGCCTCGACCGCGCGCACCGCGAGGTAGACGACCGGGATCAGCGATGCCGATGCGGCCAGCGCGGCCGCGGCTGCCAGCAGCAGCGGCGGCCGGGTGCGCTCGCCGACCCCGGCCGTCGTGGTCACAGCAGGCTGTACTTGCTCAGCAGCGCCTGGGTGTCAGCGAGCGATTCCAGGTCGGAGAGGTCGAGTTCGGGGTTGATCAGGCTCTCGAGTGCGGGCAGGCCCTCTGGAGCGTCGACACCCGGCAGCAGCGGGTACTCGAAGGTCTGCTCGACGAAGTACTGCTGAGCCTGCTGCGAGACGAGGTAGCGCACGAACTCGAGGGCGTCAGCATCCGACGCTCCGTTCTGCAGCACGCCAGCGCCGGTCACGTTCACGATCGAACCCGGGTCGCCGGCCTTGGGGTAGGCCAGCTGGGCGCGCATGTTGTCGACGCCCACTTCGGCCGCGAGCTGGTACCAGTAGTAGTGGTTGATGAGTCCCGCGTCGAGCGCACCATCGTTGACCGCCGTGAGGATCGCGTTGTTGTTCTCGAAGATCTGCGGGTCGTTCTCGCTGAGGGCCGCAACCCACTCGTCGGCCGCGGCGTCGCCCTCCAGCACGCGATACGCCGTGACGAATGACTGGAAGCTCGCGTTGGTCGGTGCGACGCCGAGACGTGACGCCCACTCGGGCTCGACGAGCGCGTCGACCGTGTCAGGGATGTCGGATGCTGCGAGCTTCTCGCTGTCGTAGACGACGACGCGCGCCCGGCCCGTGACACCCACCCAGCTGCCGTCGGTCGAGGTGAATCCCGCCGGCACCGCGTCTGCGATGTCGTCGGGCAGGGTCATGAACATATCGGCCTTCGCGAGCGCGCCCAGCGCTCCGGCGTCCTGCGAGAGGAACACCTGGGCGGGAGTGCGGTCGCCCTCCTCGAGCAGCAGCGCGCCCATCTCGGCGGTGTTGCCGTAGCGCACCTCCACCTCGATGCCGGTCTCCTGCTCGAACTGGTCGATCAGCGGCTGAATGAGCGCCTCGTTCCGACCCGAGTAGAGCGTGAAGGCGCCATCGCTCTCGGGCGCGTCCGAGGTGTTCTGCTCAGCGGGCGCAGGTTGTCCGGCCGAGCAGCCGGCCAGCACCGCCACCGCGGCGATCGAGGCGAAAAGGGTGGTCATGGCGCGAGAGCGAGTGCGCACAGAGGCTCCATAGGGGGTGATTGGCGGCGAGCGCCGCCGAGAAAAATGTCGTGCTTAGGGTAGCCTTACCTTGGCCTTCGCGCCAACTCGAGCGGTGCTCATAGGCATCCGGCCGCGCAAGAGGCCCGATCGGCTCAGGCCTGCGCGGCAGCCGCTGCCCGCGCGGCATGCGGCAGCGCCGTGACGATGCGCTCGAGGGCGACGTCGTCGTGCGCGGCCATGACGAACCATGCCTCGAACACCGATGGCGGCAGGTTCACCCCCTGCTCGAGCATCGTGTGGAAGAACGGCGCGTAACGGAACGCTTCCTGCTGCTTCGCTTCGGCATAGTCGCGCGGCGGCTGCTCCGCGAACGCGATCGAGAAGAGCGTGCCCGCTCGCTGCACGGAGTGCGTCACGCCAGCAGCGCTGAGTGCCGCCGACGCCTCACGCGAAATGGTGTCGGCGAGCTCATTCAGCCGGGCATACACAGCGGCGTCTGCGAGGCGCAGCGTCGCGAGTCCTGCGGCCACCGCGAGCGGGTTCCCGCTGAGGGTTCCCGCCTGGTAGACGGGGCCGAGCGGCGAGAGGTGATCCATGAGGTCTGCGCGTCCACCGACGGCGGCGAGCGGCATCCCGCCGCCCACGACCTTGCCGAACGTCATCAGGTCGGGCGTCCACTCCGTGCCCCCGGGCACCTCACCCGTCGCTTCGAGGCCCCACCACCCGGCACGGCCCGCGCGGAAGCCGGTGAGCACCTCATCGAGGATCATCAGCGCGCCGTGCTCTCGCGCGATCCGGACGAGAGCGGCGTTGAACCCGGGCATGGGCGGCACCACGCCCATGTTGGCCGCGGCGGCTTCGACGATCACCGCGGCGATCCGGTCACCGTGCTCGGCGAACGCCGCGTCGACCGCAGCGAGGTCGTTGTAGGGCAGCACGAGCGTCTGCGCAGCCGTCGCTGCAGTGATGCCGGCGGATGCCGGAAGCGCGAGCGTCGCGAGGCCCGACCCTGCTTCGGCGAGCAGCGAGTCGGAGTGCCCGTGGTAGTGGCCGGCGAACTTCACGAGGAGGTCGCGGCCCGTCGCGCCGCGGGCCAGGCGGATCGCGGTCATCGTCGCCTCGGTGCCGGTCGACACCAGGCGCAGCTTCTCGACGGGCGACGCACCGTTCACAACGAGCCGCTCGCGCACGAGCTCGGCGAGTTCGGTCTCAGCGGGGGTCGACGCGCCGAAGGACAGACCCTTGGCGGCGGCCTCCTGCACGCGGGCGACGACCTCGGGATGGGCATGGCCGAGCAGAGCCGGGCCCCACGATGCGACCAGGTCGATGTACTCGCGCCCCTCCACGTCGGTGACTGTGGCGCCGCGCGACGACACGAAGAACCGGGGAGTGCCACCCACCGACCCGAATGCGCGAACCGGCGAGTTGACGCCGCCGGGAATCACGCATTGCGCCCGTTCGAACTGCGCTGCGTTGTCGAGCCCCGCGCTGTCGAGCCCCGCGGCGATGCCGGTCTGAGCCCTTGCCTCGCTCATGCCTTCCCTTCCTTGAGCATGGCGGCTGCTTCGACCCCCCAATAGGTGAGCACCGCGTCCGCGCCGGCGCGCCGGATGCCGATGATGCTCTCGATGATCGCGCGTTCGCGGTCGATCCAGCCGTTGGCGGCTGCAGCCTCGACCATCGCGTACTCGCCGCTCACCTGGTACGCCCACACGGGGACGTCGCTCATCGCGGCGACATCGGCCAGCACGTCGAGGAACGACATCGCGGGCTTCACCATCACGACATCCGCCCCCTCCCCGAGGTCGAGTGCCGCCTCATGCAGCCCCTCGCGCCGATTGGCGGGGTCCTGCTGGTAGGTCTTGCGGTCGCCCTGCAGCGACGACCCGACCGCCTCACGGAAGGGTCCGTAGAACGCGGAGGCGTACTTCGCCGCGTAGCCGAGGATCGCAGTGTCTGAGAACCCGGCGCCGTCGAGCGCGTCGCGCACCGCCGCGACCTGGCCGTCCATCATGCCCGAGAGACCCAGCATCGCCGACCCGGCGGCCGCTTGCGCGAGCCCCATCTCGCGGTAGCGCACGAGGGTCGCGTCGTTGTCGATGCGCCCTTCAGGGTCGAGCACACCGCAGTGACCGTGGTCGGTGAACTCATCGAGGCACAGGTCCGTCTGCACGACCAGCGCGTCTCCGACCTCGGCCGCGGCGAGCCGTGTGGCGACGTTGAGGATGCCGAACTCGTCGGTGGCGCCGGAACCCACCGCATCCTTCTCCTCCGGCACGCCGAAGAGCATCACGCCGCCGATGCCCGCCTCTGCCGCCTCATGCAGTGCGCGACGGAACGAGTCGAGCGAGTGCTGCACGACGCCCGGCATCGAGCTCACCGGCACGGGGTCATCGATGCCCTCCCGAACGAACATCGGGAGGATCAGCTCAGCGGGGTGGAGGCGTGTCTCGGCGACGAGGCGCCGCATCGCTGGTGTGGCACGGAGGCGGCGAGGGCGGTGCGCTGGGAACGTCATGGGCTGTTCTCCTCGGAGGTCGGCGCGAGGTGCGGATGGTGGGCGACGGCGAGCGCGTCGATGAGCGCCCGAATGCTCTGGCGAGCGGCGACGACGTCGACCGCGAGCCCGGCCTCCGCTGCCTCTTGAGCCGTTCTTGGACCGATGCAGGCGATTACGGTGGACGGGTCGAGTTCGGGGGCGAGCTCGACGAGGGCGCGGGCGACGCTCCCGGAAGTCACGAGCACGGCATCGAGCGGACCCGCCAGCACCGCACGACCGGCGTCGTCGGGCGAGGCCGTGACGGTGCAGTAGGCGCCGACCTCATCGACCTCGAGTCCGTAGCCGCGCAGCCCGTCGACGAGGGTCGGCGCCGCGATCTCGGAGAGCGGTGCGAACACCCGCAGTCCCGGCATCCGTGCGGGCCATTCTTCGACGAGGGCGCGTGCCGAGAAATCGGATTCGGGCACGAAGTCGACGTCGACGCCGGCGAGCTCGAGGGCCTCAGCCGTCGCCTCTCCCACGGCGGCGACCCGCGTCGTGGGCGCGACCGCCACGAGGGGGCCGGGGCTGCCCGAGCCGGGTGCCGCGGCATCTGGGAGATCGCCCACATGCGCACCCGCCGCGCCGGCCAGTGCGCTCACGGTCGTGGCGCTCGTGAAGACGACCCAGTCGTACTCTCCCGTCGCGAGGCGGGAAGCAGCAGCGGCGAGCGCGGCAGGGTCCGACGGCGGGGCGAACGCGATGAGCGGCACGATGACGGGGTCGGCGCCTTCCGCGCGAAGGCGGGCCGCAGCGCGCGCGCCCCACTCCCCTGCGCGGGGCACGAGCACCCGCCAGCCGGCGAGACGCTGAGGATGGGCTTCGGTCATCGCCTCGATCCGAGGGGCGCCAGCGTCGCGGCTCCGGCCCCGAGCAGTTCGTCGACGATTCGGCGAGAGAGCTCGGCTGCGGGCCGTTCCGCGTCGTCGATGAGGATGCTGTGAGCGCTGCGCAGCGAGCGCGTGCCGTCGAGCGCGTAGACGTGCGCCTCGGCGTGCAGTTCAGCCCCGCGGGCATCGCCCTCGCCGCCACCGCTGACACGGGCGACCACGCCGACGGGCGCAGCGCAGCCGGCTTCGAGACGCGCGAGCACGCCCCGTTCGGTGTCGACGGTCAGTCTGGTCACCACGTCGTCGAGCGCCGACACGAGCGCCTCATCGCCCGCCCGAACCTCGAGCGCGAGCGAGCCCTGCCCGGGCGCGGTTGGCCAGGCCTCGAGCGGGAACGCTTCGGTGACGGCATCGGCACGGCCGAGCCGATTCAGACCCGCGAGCGACAGCACGACGGCATCCAGATCGCCCGACTGAACCCTGCCCAATCTGCTGTCGACATTGCCGCGGATGTCGAGCACCTGCAGATCCGGGCGCCGGGCGAGCAGCTGGGCGCGGCGCCGGGGCGAGCCCGTGCCGACCCGGGCGCCCGCCGGTAGCGTGTCGAGAGTCAGCCCATCGCGAGCGCACAGCGCGTCGCGGGCGTCTTCGCGGCGCGGCGTCGCAGCGATCACGAGCCCGTCGAGCGGTGTGGTCGGCAGATCCTTCAGCGAGTGCACGACAGCGTCGCAGCGGCCTTCGAGCAACGCAGTGCGAAGCGCCGCCGCGAACACTCCCGTGCCTCCGAGCGAGGCCAACGAGGCGGTGGTGCGGTCGCCCTCCGACACGATCGGCACGAGCTCGGCGGCAGCACCGGTCATCGTCTGCAGGACTTCGACGGTCGCGCGAGTCTGGGCCATGGCGAGCGCGCTCGCCCTCGTGCCGACTCTGATCGTGGCGGGAAGGGCCGGGCTGGCGGAAGGCGGCGTCACGGGGCGACCCCGGCTGCGGCGGGCTTGAAGCCGGCGCGCACGTTCTCGCAGCATCCGGGTCGGCACACGTCGTACCAGGGGCCGAGCGGCGTGAGCGCGGGACGCTCGGCCACCGGCGTGCCCTGAACGCGTTCCATCACGAGGTCGACTAGGCCCGAGACGTATTCGGGGTGGATGCCGGGGGTCGGCACCCGCACGGCCGCGAAGCCGCGGTCGCGTGCGGTCTGCATGGCCTCCTCATCGAGGTCCCACATGACCTCCATGTGATCGCTCACGAAGCCCAGCGGCACGATCACGACGGCGCGGGTCTGCTCGGCGTCGAGCTCCTCGATCGCGTCGTTGATGTCGGGCTCGAGCCAGGGCATCTCGGGCGGTCCCGAGCGCGATTGGTAGACCAGGCTCCAGGGCGCGTCGCTCTCGGCGAGCTCCATGACGACCTCGGCGACGGCCTGGTGCTGCGCGGCGTAGGCGCCGCCCTCGCCGAAGGAGTGCCCCCTGGGGCCGGAGCGCGCGGCATCCGTCATCGGGATCGAGTGGGTGCTGAAGAGCACATGCACCTGCTCGTCGGCGAAGCCTTGGCCCTCGAGCTCATCGAGCGCGGCGCGCACACCCTGCGCGAAGGGTGCAACGAAGCCGGGGTGGTCGAAGAACTGGCGCACCTTGTCGATCTGCACGGCAGCCGGTGACGTGCCATCGCCCAGCAGCCCGGTCGATTCGAGCGCCATCGCGAAGTCTTCGCGGTACTGGCGGCAGCTCGAGAACGAGCTGTAGGCGCTCGTCGCGATGGCGATCAGCTTGGTGAAGCCGCGCTCATGCGCCTCGCGAACGGTGTCGGCCAGGTAGGGAGCCCAGTTGCGGTTGCCCCAGAGCACGGGAAGGTCGATGCCGCGGCTCGCGAGCTCCTGCTCGATCGCGGCCTTGAGCTGACGGTTGTGCTCGTTGATGGGGCTGACGCCGCCGAAGTGGCGGTAGTGCGTCGCGACCTCCTCGAGTCGCTCATCGGGGATCCCGCGGCCGCGTGTGACGTTGCGGAGGAAGGGGATGACGTCGTCCTGGCCCTCGGGGCCGCCGAACCCGGCGAGCAGAATCGCGTCGTAGTCGACAGGCTCGGTGATGTGCGGGTCGCCGCCGGCGCAGGCAGGAGTCGCGCCCAGCACGGTCACGGGCAGCTCGGGGCGGAGCTCGGCGTCGGGGCCGGAGCCTGAGCCGGAGCCGGGTGCCGGTGAGGCCGCACGTGATGTGGGGGCGAAGGTTCCGGGGAGGTTCGACTCGGGCTCGCTGCCGCTGCGCGCGGCACTCGAGGGCGAATCGTCTGCGGGCACAGCACGCTCATCTGCCATGTGGGTCACGCTAGCGAGCCCTCGGTGAGAATCGGCCTAACGTGTGAGCGCCGGCAGCGCGCTCTCGCCGACGGGCGCTCCTGCAACGGCGCGCGTCGGTTCTGGCGCGGGCTGCGCTCGCGGCCAGAGTTGCCGCCGTCGGTCGGGGTTGCACCCCTGGCCCGCGGGGCTAACCCTGGCCGAGGCGGCGTGGCGCGCCCTCGGCGGCCTCCCCGGCGATGTCGCGTGCCAGTTCCTGCGCCGTGCGGCGGGCGTGCGCCACCACCGCGGCCAGTCCCCCGCCGGCGGCCGTTTCTCCCACGAGCAATACGCCTTCCGGCACGGGTGACTCCGATACCGCGGCGCGCTGCCACGTCACGATCGCCCTCTCCACCAGGTGGGATGCCGTGAGGCGCACGCCGAGCAGGGTCGACGCGTCGCGCAACGCGATCGTAGGCAGGTCGGCATCCGCGCTCGCGTACGAGAGCCGCACGACGTGCAGGCCTTCGCCCTGACCCGCCGCACGTTCGGCGAGCCATGGCCATTTCGCGGTCTGATGGGTGAGCGCACGGGCGCGGATGCCGGGAGCACCGGGGGCGACGAGGAGCCCCGTACCGCGCGGGGCGGCATCGAGCTGCGCCGACCGGAGCACGAGCACCGCCACCACAGCGGGCCTCGTCGGCGAGGGCCCGAGCATCCCCGGGGCTGCGACGACGACGCGTCCCGCGACGTGCTCACCGCCCGCGAGCTGAACGCCGTCGGGGCTCACGGACTCGACGGCCGTCTCGAGCCGCACGTCGACGCCGAGAGCGCGCAACTCCAGCTCGAGCGAGTCGACCAGCCGGGCGATGCCGCCGCGGATGCCTGCCACGGCTGCCCCCGCCGGCGCGGCGCGCCGCAGCTCTCCCACCGCGCGTGACAGGGAGCCTGAGCGAAGGAGTGCCGCGCGAAGTCCGGGGGCCGCGCGATCGACGGAGAGCTCGGCCGGACTCGCGCTGTGCACGCCGGTGACCACCGGCGACACCAGACGGTCGTGCACTGCCGCACCCATGCGGATGCGCACGAGGTCGCCGAGCGACTCGGCATCGGCTCCGACGCGGCGCGGCATCACGCGATCGACAGCTGCTCGCGCGGCCCCGAAGATGCCGACGCTGGCGATCACGTCTCGGGCGAGCGGCTTCGACGGAATACCGAGCAGTCCGGTCGAGGGCAGTGGCCGCGCCGCCCCGGTCACCGGTTGCAGCCACGCCCGCAGGGGCGCGGGTGCGACGATGTCGGCCTCGAGTCCGAGTTCGCGGGCGAGGTCGGCGACGGCGGTCGACTTGGTCGCGAATGCCTCGGCGCCGACATCGAGGTCGAGCCCGGCGAGCGTGAGACGCCGCACCTGGCCGCCGAGCCGGTCGGAGGCTTCGAGCAGCGTGACACGGATGCAGCTGCGAGCGAGCTCGCGGGCGACCACCAAGCCGCCCACGCCGCCGCCCACCACCACCACAGGCGTGGACGCGCTGCGCGGCGAGGCACCGCGCTGCGCTTCGTTCACGGCATCCGTCACAGGGAGTGCACGAGCTCCACGACGCGAGTCAGCACGGTCGGATCGGTCTCGGGCGGCACGCCGTGGCCGAGGTTCACGACATGCGCCGGGGCGGCGCGACCCAGCTCGACGACGCGCCGCACGTGCGCTTCGAGTGCGGGCCAGGGGGCGCTCAGCAGCGCGGGGTCGATGTTGCCCTGGAGCGGAACATCGCCCCCGAGGCGTGCTGACGCGACGTCGAGCGGCAAGCGCCAGTCGACGCCGATGACATCCGCCCCAACCGCCCGCATGGCCGGCAGCAGCTCGCCGCTGCCGACGCCGAAGTGCACCTTGGGCACATCGAACCCGCGCAGGTGCGAGAACACCCGTGCCGAGTGCGGCGCCACCCTGCGCACGTAGTCGGCTTCCGAGAGCGAGCCGACCCACGAGTCGAACAGCTGCACCGCTGAGGCACCGGCCTCGACCTGCGCGCGAAGGAACTGGCCGCTGACATCGGCTGCCCAGTTCAGCAGCATGGCCCAGGTGTGCGGGTCGGAGTGCATCAGTGAACGCGCGCGCAGGTGGTCCTTCGAGGGTCCGCCCTCGACCAGGTACGCGGCGAGCGTGAACGGTGCACCAGCGAACCCGATGAGCGGAGTGGAGCCGAGTTCGGCGACGGTCAACGCGACGGCCTCGCGAATGGGCGCGAGCGCCTCCGGGTCGAGGGGTCGAAGCGCGAGCACATCCGAGGCGGTGCGAATCGGCTGGGAGAGCACGGGCCCGCGCCCGGGCACGATCGAGACGTCGACGCCGGCGAGCTTCACCGGAATGACGATGTCGCTGAAGAAGATGCCGGCGTCCACGCCATGCCGGCGCACGGGCTGCAGGGTGATCTCGCTCGCCATGGTGGGCGTCAGGCAGGCCTCGAGCATGTCGCCGTTCGCGCGCAATTCGCGGTACTCGGGCAGCGATCGGCCCGCCTGTCGCATGAACCAGACGGGCATCCGCTCAGGGCGTTCACCCCGGTAGGCGCGGATGAGGGGGGACGACGAGGTGCGTCCATCGACGAGCGGATGATCGTGAGCGAGCGGCATGCGCTCAGGATATGGGCGAGATGCTCTACCTATACTGTGGGCCGTGCTTCTCTGTCTCACCGCCAGTCATCGAACCGCCGAATTCGGGCTGCTCGAACGACTGTCGGCGGCGGCTCCCGGCGTGACCGACGCCCTTCGTGAGCGGGGCCGTGAGCGTGGAGATGTGCGAGGCGCCGTCGTGCTCGCCACCTGCAACCGCTTCGAGGTCTACCTCGACTCATCGGCGCTCGACTCGCTCCAGACCGTCGCAGACGGCGCGGGAGTGGATGCTGCGGAGCTTCGGTCCAACCTTCAGGTGCTGCACGGCGACGATGTCGTGCGCCACCTCTTCTCGGTCGCCTCGGGCCTGGAGTCGGTGGTGGTCGGTGAAGACGAGATCTCCGGCCAGGTCGCCAGGGCACTCGAACAGGCCCGTGAGGAGGGTCTGACGTCGTCGGCGCTCGAACAGCTGTTCCAGAAAGCCACAGCGACGAGCCGCACCGTCAAGACCGGAACGGCGCTCGGGGGCGCGGGCCGCTCACTCGTTCGTCTCGCGCTCGAACTGGCCGACAGCCGGGTGATGGACTGGGCGACGCACCGCGTGCTGCTCGTCGGCACCGGGCAGTATGCCGCGACGACTGTCGCCGCATTGCGAGACCTCGGCGCGACCGATATCCGCGTCTACTCGGCGAGCGGGCGCGCCGCCGGCTTCGCCGCCAAGCACTCGCTCACTGCCGAGACCTCGCTCGACGCGGCCATCGACCGCGCCGACCTCGTGATCACCTGCACGACCACGGAGCGGCCGGTGATCGAGGTCGGCCACGTGCGCCCCGGCCGGCGACTGTTCGTCGACCTCGGGATGCCGCGCAACGTCGACTCGCGCGTCGCCGAAGTCGCGGGCGCCGAAGTGCTCGACCTCGAGACGATCAAGCTGCACGCCCCGCTCGAGGAGGTGCATGCCGCCGCTGAGGCTCAAGAGCTCGTGCGGGCCGCGGCATCCGACTTCTCGAACGACGTCGAGATCGGACCGTCGGTCGTGGCGCTTCGCCAGCACGTCGAGGCGGTGCTGCAGGGCGAACTGACACGAGGCCGTGGCGCGTCGCCAGAAGTCGCCGCCGCGCTGCGTCACTTCGCGGGCGTGCTGCTGCACCGACCATCCGTGCGCGCACGCGAACTGGCGGCCGAAGGCCGTGCGGAGGAGTTCACGCGCGGCATCGATGCGCTCTTCGGGCTCTGCCCGGCCGAGAAGAGCCGCCGGGATGCCGAGAGCGCCACGGGCGAAGCAAGCGCCTGACGCCGACGGCGCGGACGCCGCACCGGCACCACAGCCCCGTGCGCAACTCACAAGCCCTGAGTGCGCAATAGCGCGGTGTCGTTAGCATGAGCCCGTGCGAGCCCGTCGAACGGTCATGGTCTACATCGATGGCTTTGCGCTCTACAAGGGACTCCTCCAACGCGAGTTTCCTGAGTTCAAGTGGCTTGACCTTGAAGCGCTCGCGTGTCGGCTCTTTCCCCATCGCGAAGTGGTGGGAGTCAAGTTCTTCACCGCCGCGCTTAAACCACTAACTAATGATCCCGGCATTGGCCAACGGCAACAGGTCTATTGGCGAGCGCTCCGAACAACGAACGTCGAAATCATCGAGGGCAAGTTCAACTTCGTGAAGCAACACCTGCCGGTCCACCCTCAAGAAGTCGGCGAGGATGGGCGCGTACTCACAGTTCGAGTCAAGCGACCGGAGGAAAAAGGCAGCGACGTCGCCCTCGCATCTCATCTCATCGTTGACGCGTTGGAAGATCGTGCCGACTCGTTCGCGGTAGTTACGAATGACTCTGATCTGGTTCCACCCCTGGAACTATTGAGCTCCCGCGGGAAGGCCCTTGCGCTGGTATCCGTGGCCCACGCGCGGTACAACAAAGCGTTCGAGAGAGCAGGCCTCGAAACCGTGCGACAGATCCGTCGCGGAACGCTCTCCGCTTCCCAGTTCGCGCAACAGATTCAAGACAGCCAGGGACGGACCATCAATAAACCGCCGTCTTGGCCGTGAACGAAGCAGGCCCCCGATTTCTCGGGGGCCGCGCCCGGTAGCCGAAGCATCCGGGTGGTTATGCCAATATCATACCGCACGCATGTCATAAGTGTCCGCAAGACGCGGACTAAACCGTTCAGTCGCGAGACACTGGTGCGCCGATCACCGCTGAGCCTCGCCACGACAGATCAAGTGCAGGTTGCGGGATGTGCCGGTGTCGAAGGCACCAGACGCTCGGTTCACCAGATGCTGACGCGCTGCGCCTCATCGAGCCACAGCTCATCGCTCTCGCGCACGTCGAACGCGTCATAGAACGCGTCGATGTTCCGCACGATCTGATTGCAGCGGAACTCGGCCGGCGAGTGCGGGTCGATCGCGAGGAGCCGGATCGCCTCCTCGTCGCGCACCTTGAGCTGCCAGGCCTGCGCCCACGACAAGAAGAAGCGCTGCGCGCCAGTGAGCCCATCGACCACCGGCGGCTCAGCGCCGTCGAGGGACAGCAGGTAGGCCTTCCACGCGATCGAGAGGCCTCCGAGGTCTCCGATGTTCTCGCCGATGGTGAGCTCGCCGTTCACGTTGTGCCCGTCGAGCTGCTTCGGAACGAGGGCGTTGTACTGCTCGATGAGCGAACCGGTGCGCTGCTCGAAGGCCTGCCGATCGACGTCCGTCCACCAGTCGATGAGTCGCCCGTCCCCGTCGAACCGCGACCCCTGATCGTCGAAGCCGTGGCCGATCTCGTGACCGATGACCGCGCCGATCGCGCCGTAGTTCGCGGCGGCGTCGCGCGAGTCGTCGAAGAAGGGGTACTGCAGGATCGCCGCGGGGAACACGATCTCGTTGAACCCGGGGTTGTAGTAGGCGTTCACGGTCTGCGGGGTCATGAACCACTCGTCGCGGTCGATGGGCCGGCCGATCTTCGCGAGTTCGCGCTGGAACTCGAACTCGCCGGCCGCACGCACATTGCCGACGAGATCGCCCTCGTCGATCGGCAGTGCGGAGTAGTCACGCCACTTGACCGGGTACCCGATCTTCGGCGTGAACTTGCCGAGCTTCTCGAGGGCGCGGACTCGGGTCTCGTCGGTCATCCAGTCGAGCCCGGTGATGCTCTGTCGATAGGCCTCGACGAGATTGGCCACCAACTCGTCCATGGCGTGCTTGGCCTCGGGCCTGAAGTGCCGATCGACGTAGATGCGGCCAACGGCCTCGCCGAGTGCGCCCTCGACCAGCGAGACACCGCGCTTCCAGCGCGCCCGGATCTCAGGCGTGCCTGTGAGCGTCTTGCCGTAGAAATCGAAGTTCTCGTCGACGAAGCGCTTCGGCAGATAGGGAGCGAACGAGCGCACGACCTGCCACCGCGCCCAGTCGCGCCAAGCGTCGAGCCGCTCGGCGTCTGCGACGAGGCCCGCGAGTCCCTCGCTGAAGCTCGGCTGCCGCAGCACCACCTCGTCGAAGGTGCCGGCCGGAGCGTCCAGCGCGGCGAGCCACCCGCCGAACAGGTCTGGCAGATCGCGCCATGCGGTCAGGTTGTAGGTGGCGCGACTGTCGCGCGAGCGCACGTTGTCCCAGTGGTGCGAGGCGAGCGCGGTCTCGAGCTCCGTGACCCGGGCGGCACGAACGCCGGCGTCATCGAGGCCGGCGAGCGACAGCATCCGTTCGACGAACGCCGTGTACTGGGTGCGGATGCCGCTGAACTTCTCCTCGCGGTAGTACGACTCGTCGGGCAGCCCGAGGCCGCCCTGCTCGATGAAGACGAGGTAGCGCTCGGGGTCGCCCGGGTCGTTGTCGACGAAGAGCTGGAAGAAGCCGGAGGCGCCCTGCCTCTCGAGCCTGGCGACGACCTCGAGGAGCCGCGTCGACGAGTCAATGGTGTCGATCTCTTCGAGCAGCCCCGTGATCGGCGCCACGCCGAGCTGTTCGATGCGCTCCTCATCCATGAAGCTGGCGAACAGATCGCCCACCTTGCGCGCCTCAGTACCGGGCTCGGCCGACTGCGCCTCGATGATGATGTCGCGCACCGCCTGCTCCGACGCTTCCGCCAGGAGCGTGAACGAGCCGTACCGCGCCTTGTCGGAGGGGATCTCGGTGCGATCGATCCATCGGCCGTTCACATGCCGGAACAGATCGTCTTGCGGCCGAACGGCCGGGTCGAGCTCGTCGAGGGCGATACCGGATGGCTGCGTCATTCCCCCACCCTAGCCAGCGCGCTGGCGCGCCTGCGCTGGGGGTGAAGGCGATTTCTGGCCTTAGCTGCGCCGGCGAGCGCTGGGCGCCGTCTTGGCGCCAGGGACCGCCGCGGCGCCAGCGCTCAGTGCCGTCTCGGCGCCAGGAGCAACGCCTCGTGAGCAAAGAAGCCGCTCGGCGTGCGAGCCGCGCC
Organism: Ruicaihuangia caeni; assembly: GCF_040536845.1. Taxonomy (NCBI): domain Bacteria; kingdom Bacillati; phylum Actinomycetota; class Actinomycetes; order Micrococcales; family Microbacteriaceae; genus Ruicaihuangia; species Ruicaihuangia caeni. The sequence continues at coordinate 1,431,314 of NZ_CP159582.1, read as the reverse complement.
GGGGTTGCTCCCTTGCGCTCCAGTACTCTCAGGCGAGCAATCGTCACGCACAGTTGCCCTCGGCATCCGATTGCCTCCTGTTCAAGCACTCTGTTCATCACTTCACGACCAAGGAATCCCCCTATGGCCCTGCCCTGGAAGCTTCACGGAGACGGCAAGGCCGTCGCATCCTCTGAAGTCGTCAACCCCGAAGAGCGGCTCAGCTGGCCGCGCACCATCGGCTTCGGCGCGCAGCACGTGGTCGCGATGTTCGGCGCGACCTTCCTCGTACCGCTGATCACCGGATTCCCGCCGAGCACGACGCTGCTGTTCTCGGGCATCGGAACGCTGCTGTTCCTGATCATCACGGCCAACCGCCTGCCGAGCTACCTCGGTTCGTCGTTCGCGTTCATCGCGCCCATCACCGCTGCTGTCGCGGCGGAAGGACGGGGTGCGGCGCTGGGCGGCGTCATCATCGTCGGCGCGCTCCTCGCGATCGTCGGCCTCGTGGTGCACCTCTCGGGCACCGGCTGGATCAACGCGCTGATGCCCCCGGTCGTGGCCGGCACCATCGTGGCGCTCATCGGGTTCAACCTGGCGCCCGCCGCCAAGCAGAACTTCGAGGCCTCGCCGCTCATCGCCTCGATTACGCTTCTCGCCGTAGTGCTGGTCGCGGTGCTGTTCCGCGGCATGATCGGCCGACTCTCGATCGTGATCGGCGTCGCGGTCGGCTACCTCGTGGCCGTCGCCATGGGCGAGATCGACTTCACCCCGGTGGCAGAGGCCGCGTGGGTCGGCCTGCCCGAGTTCACCACACCGGTCTTCGATGTGAGCTTCCTGCCCCTGTACCTGATGTTCCTGCCGGTGGTGCTCGCACTGATCGCCGAGAACGTCGGCCACGTGAAGGGAGTCGGGCAGCTCACCCAGCGCGACCTCGACCCGCTCACGGGGCGCGCGCTGCTCGCCGACGGTGTGGCGACCGTGCTCGCCGGAGTCGGGGGCGGCTCGCCCACCACCACGTACGGCGAGAACATCGGCGTCATGGCGGCGACGCGCGTCTACTCGACCGCCGCGTACTGGGTGGCCGGAATCACCGCCATCCTGCTCGGGCTCTCGCCCAAGATCGGCGCGCTCATCTTCACGATTCCGCAGGGAGTGCTCGGCGGCATCACCACGGCGCTGTACGGTCTGATCGGCATCATCGGTGTGCGCATCTGGGTCGAGAACAAGGTCGACTTCGCCAACCCGAAGAACCAGCTCGCCGCCGGCGTGGGCCTCATCGTGGCGATCGCCGACTTCACCATGAACGCCGGCTCTGTGACCTTCTCGGGCATCGTGCTCGGCACCGTCGCGACGCTCGTCGTGTACCACCTCATGAACGGCCTCGGGCGGTGGCGCGGCACCGCGTGATGCGAAGGGCGTGACGCGGAGCGCGTGAGGCGGAGCGCGTTACCCGGAGCGCGTGACGGATGCCGGGAGCCATACCTCCGGCATCCGTCGCCCTGGGGCGTTCGCCGCGCCGCTCAGTGGGGCCCGCGCGCCGCCGCCGTTTGCGCGCTGCCGCCGTTTGCGCGCTGCCACTGTTTGCGCGCCACCTAGTGGGGTCCGCGCCACTTCTACGTGGCGCGGAAGCGACCAAGTGGCGCACATGTCACGGCGCACCGCCCGACGGCCCACGGCCTCTGCCGCACACCGGCCGACGGCACGCGACCTCCGCGGCGCACCAGCCGACGGCATCCGCCGCCTCACCAGCGCTTCTCCGCGGCACCCTCTCGCCCTTCGCGCGCCACCTAGTGGAGTCCGCACCACCTCAACGTGGCGCGGAAGCGACCAAGTGGCGCGCACGTCGCGGCGCACCGGCCGACGGCACGCGGCCTCCGCGGCGCGCCAGCCGACGGCATCCGTCGTCCTAGGCTCGAGGGGTGCGCCGCCTCGACCGTGACATCATGCGGTTGGCCGTGCCCGCGCTCGGGGCGCTGATCGCCGAGCCGCTGTTCCTGCTGACCGACACCGCGATGGTGGGTCACCTGGGCGCTGAGCCGCTCGCGGGCCTCGGCATCGCGGGCGCGATCCTGCAGACCGCGGTCGGGCTGCTCGTGTTCCTCGCGTATGCCACGACGCCGACGGTCGCCCGCCGGCTCGGTGCGGGCGACCGGGCAGGGGCGATCAGCGCCGGCATCGACGGCATGTGGCTGGCGCTCTTCATCGGCGTCGTGCTCATCGGGCTGGGGGCGCTCACGATCGACCCGCTCGTCGCGGCCTTCGGAGCCGACGGGGCGGTCTCCGAGTCCGCCGCCGCCTACCTCGGCGTCTCGCTCTGGGGGCTTCCGGCGATGCTGCTGGTGATCGCCGCGACTGGGCTGCTGCGAGGGCTGCAGAACACGCGAACCCCGCTGGTGGTCGCCACGGTCGGATTCGCCGCGAACGCCGGCCTCAACGCCGTGTTCATCTACGGCTTCGGTTGGGGCATCGCTGGTTCGGCCGCCGGCACGGTTGTGGCGCAATGGGGAATGGCCGCCGTGTACATCGTGATCGCGGTGGGAGGAGCGCGCGCGGAGGGCGCATCGTTGCGCCCAGGGCTCGTCGGCGTCGGGGGAGCGCTGCGCTCGGGCGGGTGGCTGCTGCTGCGCACGGCGTCGCTGCGGGCGGCGATGGTCGCGACCGTCGTGGTGGCGACGTCGTTCGGGGTCGCCACGCTCGCCACCATGCAGGTCGCGCTGACCATCTTCTCGACCATGGCCTTCGCGCTCGACGCGCTGGCCATCGCGGGCCAGGCGCTGATCGGCCACGCGCTCGGAGCGGGCGAAGCGGAGCGAGTGCGCGAAGTCACACGGCGCCTGGTGCGCATGGGACTGCTCGGAGGCGGCGCGCTCGCTCTGCTCATCGCGGCCTTGAGCCCGGTGCTCGCACCCGTGTTCACGAGTGACCCGCGGGTGGGCGCCTGGCTCGCTCCGGTGGTGCTCCTCATGGCGGCCGGTCTGCCAATCGCAGGGTATGTGTTCGTGCTCGACGGGGTGCTCATCGGTGCCGGGGATGCCCGCTACCTCGCCATCACCGGGCTCGTGAACGTCGCGATGTACGCACCGATGCTGGTCGCGCTCGAGGTGCTGCGGCCCGAGGGCCTGGCCGCGCTGCTCTGGCTCTGGGCGGCCTTCGGCTTCGGCTACATCGGCGCGCGGGCGCTGACGCTCGGCATCCGCTCTCGCAGTGACCGCTGGATGGTGGTCGGCGCGCGCTGATGCAGCCGGTCGCGCGGGCTCGCGGCCGTCCCGGCGGGGAGTTCTCGCGAGGGTTTGGTGCACCAGGCCCCGGTCGACGTCTGTGCTCTCGCGAGGGTTTGCTGCGGCAGGGCCCGGTCGACGTCTGAGTTCTCGCGAGGGTTTGGTGCACCAGGGCTCGGTCGACGTCTGTGTTCTCGCGAGGTTCGCTGCGCGTGCGCGGGTTGCAACCCTCGCGGGTGCACCAAACCCTCGCGAGAAGGGAAGGCCCCGCGGGCACAGAGCGCCAGGTCCAGTGGTCGCGGGTCAGGCAGGGGCCGCGCATCGCGGGCGGCGTGGGGAGCACGGGTCGCGGATGCTGGGCCAGGCAGGCAGGCAGGCAGGCAGGCAGGCAAGTGCAGGATGTCGCGGGCTCTGGCACCAGCAGGCCCCGCACCAGGCCGGGGCAAGCCCGCGCGTGGTTCTGGCCAGCGTGCTCGAATACACTCGTGGGGTGCGTCTCGTGGTTGCTCGGTGTTCTGTGGATTACGCGGGACGCCTGAGCGCTCATCTGCCGCTCGCAACCAGGTTGCTCATGCTCAAGAGCGACGGCAGCGTGCTGGTGCACAGCGACGGCGGCAGCTACAAGCCGCTCAACTGGATGAGCCCGCCCTGCACGATGAGCGTCGTGGAGCCGGATACCGACCAGGCCGACGCCGGGGTCGCAGAGATCTGGCGCGTCTCGCAGTCGAAGACCGGCGATGTGCTCCTGCTCAGCATCCATGAGGTGCTGCACGATTCCGAGCATGAGCTCGGGGTGGATCCCGGCCTGCAGAAGGACGGCGTCGAGGCGCACCTGCAGAAACTCCTCGCAGAGCAGATCGATGTGCTCGGGGATGGCTACTCGCTCGTGCGCCGCGAATACATGACGGCGATCGGACCCGTCGACATTCTGGCGCGCGACCACCAGGGCGCCAGCGTCGCCGTCGAGATCAAGCGTCGCGGCGACATCGATGGCGTAGAGCAGCTCACCCGCTACCTGGAACTGATGAACCGCGACCCCCTGCTCGCACCGGTGCAGGGAGTGTTCGCCGCGCAAGAGATCAAGCCCCAAGCGCGCACGCTCGCGATCGACCGCGGCATCCGCTGCGTCACGCTCGACTACGACGCCTTGCGCGGGCTCGACGACAGCCACTCACGACTCTTCTGACCCGGACTCCGCCATGGAAGCCATCACGACCGCCCTGCTGACAGCGGCGATCGTCGTGGGGATCGTGGCGGCGGGCGGGATGCTGCTCGGCATCGTGCTCGTGGCGCGCCGGGCGAAGCGCCGCCACATCGAGGACCAGACGGGAAACCGCGCACTCGAGCTTCGCGCCGGCAGCGCCCTCGTGCAGCTCGACGATGCGATCCGCGAGGCGGAGGACGAGCTCGCCTTCGCCTTCGCCCAGTTCGGCGCGCCGGCGATCGAACGCTTTCGCGGTGCGGTCGCGCAGGCCAAGGAAGCGGCTCGCGAGGCGTTCCGGCTGCAGCAACTGCTCGACGATGAGGTGCCCGACACGCCTCGGGAGCGCCGCGAATGGGCGACCCGCATCGCGGCACTGTCGACCACCGCGACAGAGCGCCTGATTGCCGAGACGAAGGACTTCGAGGCTCGGCGTCAGCGCGAAGCCGATGCGGCCGGCGAGCTCTCCCGCGTGCGAGCCGCGATCGAACAGGCCCGATCGCAGCTCGCTGCCGAGCGCGAGAGGGCGCCCGGCGAGCTCAGCCAGGACGACCGCGCCGTGCTGTCTGCCGCGACACGCGAGCTTGACGGCGCCGTGGCGGCTGCCGACTCGGCCGCCGGTGCCATCGCCGAGGCGGTGGTCACTCGTCCAGCGGGCCCTGCGCTGCGCGAGAGCGAGCGTGCATTGGCGCGAGCAACCGCACACCTGGAGACCGTCGCGCGAGCTCGACTCGGGCGGGCGGAGACGCGCCGCAGCCTCGACGATGCACTGCGCCACGCCGCAGGGTTGCGGGCTGAAGCGGCGAAGCTGCGCGACGCGCACGAAGAGGCAGCGCAGCGCGACCGCATCAATGCCGCGATCACCCGACTCGACGACGCGATCACCGCTGCTCAGAGCAACGCCTCCGCGGAAGCGCGCGAGTCGCTCGGTCGTGTGCAGGCGGCCGCAGACTCGCTCGACGCCGCGCTCGGTGCAGCCCGAAGCGCGCAGCAGCGCCTCGAACAGGCCCGGGCGGCGCTCGACGGAGCTCGACGCCAGGCGCGCAGCGAGCTGCAAGCGGCATCCGATTTCATCTCCGCCAACCGCCGCGTCATCGGCGCCGCGGCGCGCACGCGTCTTGCCGAGAGCGAGCGCCATCTCGCGCTCTCCGAGGCCGAGTCCGACCCGGTGGCTGCCCTCGACGAGGCTCGGCGAGCTCGAAGCCGGGCGATGGATGCCGACGCGCTGGCCCGCTACGACGTCATGCAGCGGCGCGGCTGACCGTCGCCCTCGCGGTTCGGCGCGCGTTCGCCGCTCCGCCAGGCACCTAGGCTTGTCTCGCCATGAAGTACACCTGCATCCTGCTCGACCTCGACGGGACCATCACCGACTCAGCCCCCGGAATCATCGACACGCTGGGCTGGACCCTCGAGCAGATGGGGCTCCCGGTGCCGAGCCGCGAAGAGATGCTGCACTGGGTGGGCCCTCCGATCATGGACTCCTTCAGGGACCGGGCGGGTCTGACCCCGGCCGAGGCCGATCGCGCGCTCGAGATCTACCGCGAGAAGTACCTCGATGTCGGCGCGTACGACTCCGCGCTCTTCGCTGGGATGCCTGCGCTCATCCGTGACATCCACCGGCGGAACGTGCCGGTCTCGCTCGCGACGAGCAAGCCCGAGATCCCGGCGACGCTGATGCTCGAGCACTTCAACCTGGCACAGTACTTCACCGTGATCACCGGCGCCTCGGCCGACGAGGTGCGAAGCGCCAAGGCCGACGTTGTCGAGGAGGCGCTTCGCCGACTGGAGTCGATGGGCCACGACACGAGTCGCCCCATCATGGTGGGCGACCGCATCTACGACATCGAAGGAGCCGCGGCCCACGGCATCCCGACGATCATCGTCGATTGGGGTTACGGATTCGAAGAGGAGCGCGGCGACGCGATCGCCGTCGCGAAGACGCCGACCGACCTGGCGCACCTGCTCTTCAACTGAGCCGCTCGGAAGGAGCCCGCGATGACACGACGCACCGCGCGACAGCATCCTGAACTGCACGACGCCTCGTCGAGGGACGAGCACGCCGAGTACCGCGTCGATATCGAGCGCATCAGATTCTCGCCGTTCTACTCGCGGCTCTCGGCGGTGACGCAGGTCATCTCGCAGCCGGGGGCGGGCGCGCAGATCCACAACCGTCTCACTCACTCGATCAAGGTCGCGGCCGTCGCCCGCGCCATCGCTGTTCGAATGCAGGCCGAGCAGCTCGAGAGCATGCGGGGGCGCCCGCGTGAGGTCGAGGAGGACAAGGCGGTCATCGACCCCGTGGTCGTTCAGGCCGCCGCCGCCGCGCACGACCTCGGCCACCCGCCGTTCGGCCACCTCGGCGAATCGATCCTCGACCGCATGGCACGTGAGACGCTCGGCCTCGCCGACGGCTTCGAGGGCAATGCTCAGAGCTACCGCATCGTCACGGTGCTCGATGTGATCGACGAGGCCGCGCGCGGGCTCAACCTGACTGCAGCCGTGCGGACGGCGCTCGCCAAGTATCCGTGGACCAGCGCCACCGATCCGGAGTTGCTCGGCGCCGAGCCGCGCCGCGGCATCCGGCGGCATCCCGATCAGCTCGACATCCACAAGTACTCCGCCTACCTGATCGACGCGCACGATCTGGAAGACGCACGTCGTGATCACGGCGGGCTGCGGCCCTTCGAGCAGTCGGTCGAGTGCGCCATCATGGACGTCGCCGACGACATCGCCTACTCGGTGCATGACGTCGAGGACTTCTACCGGGCAGGACTGCTCGGCCACGCGTCGATCGCCGCCGAGTTCCGCGGCTGGCTGGATGCTCGGGCGGCATGGGCGAGGTTCGACGATGCAGACCTGCAGGGCGACCAGACGCCAGGTGCCGGCCTCGAGTCGCTGCGCCGCAAGATCGCTCGCAACGACGCGTGGATCGCCGACGACGAGGCGTTCCGGTCAGCGGTCGTCTCGACCTCGGCCGATCTGATCGACTCGCTGCTCGCGCGCCCCTTCGACGGCTCGCTCGAGGCCGAGCGACTGCTCGCCTCGTTCACGGCACGCTGGATCGGCAGACTGCAGGATGCCGTCGTGCTGATCCCGCGGCCCGTCTCCCGTTCCGGCCCGGTCTCCCTCGATGTGCAGGCCTGGCACGAGGTCGAGGTGCTGAAGTTCGTGCACAAGCGATTCGTGCTCAGCCGCCCGGACTTGGCGATCTACCAGCGCGGACTCGGCCGCGTTCTCGTGCGCGCCGTGAACTCCCTCATGGCCTGGCTGCAAGACGAAGACGACAGCCTGCGGGTGCCGCGCCGTCTGGGCGACCTGATCGCGCTCGCCCATGAGGGCTACCGCGCGCTCGACCCGGACGTGCTGGCGCGGTTGCAACCCGAGGGCTCGCCGTCGATCGACGGCTTGGCACGGGCGCGCGGCGTGCTCGACTACGTCGCGTCGCTCACCGACAACCAGGCACTCGCCCTGGCAGAGGCGGTATCCGGCCGAACCGACCGGCTTTGGGAACTCGGCCAGAGCCTCTGACGCCCAGAAGCTTCGAGCCGCAGGCGCTCTGAGTTGCGCCGAGTTCCAGACCCACTCAGTCGGCGATCAGTCGCGCTCTTGCTGCACGACGTTCCGCAGCACCCCGAGCTCGCCGATCTCGACCTCGACGACGTCGCCGTCTATCAGCATGCGCGGCGGATCGCTGAAGAGGCCGACACCGCCGGGCGTTCCCGTCACGATCACGTCGCCGGGTCGCAGAGCGGTGAAGCCGGTCACATGCGCCACCAGTTGGGGCACCGTGAAGATGAGGTCGCCGAGCAGCGCCGACTGCCGTGTCTCGCCGTTGACGCGCGTCTCAAGGCGCAGCCCGTCGAAGTCATCGACGTCTGCCACCGGCACGAAATACGGACCGAATGCGCCGGTCGCCGGGAAGTTCTTCCCGGGAGTCCACTGCGTGGTCGCTCGCTGCCAGTCGCGCACACTGAAGTCGTTGAACGCGGCAATGCCCGCGATGTGGCCCCAGGCATCGGACTCGCTCACCTTGTGGGCGGGTGAGCCGATGATGATGGCGAGCTCGCCTTCGAAGTCGAACTGCTCGGTGGTGGCTGGCCGGATCGTCGGCTGGTCATGCCCGATGAGCGTGTCGGCGAATCTGGTGAACACCGTCGGGGCGCTGACCTCTGCGCGACCGGTCTCTTCGCGGTGGGTCTTGTAGTTGACGCCGATGCAGAGGATCTTCGCCGGGTCGGGGATCACCGGCAGGAACGCGACTTCGCGCTCGGGAATGGCCGGCAACGTCTGCAGGCTGATGCGCTCGTGGTCGAGCAGGCCCTCCGCGATCGCGTCCTTCAGCGAGTCAGCGAGGTTGGCGCCGCTCGGGCCGAGGTCGTAGAGCGCCCCGTCTACGGCTGCACCCCAAGTGTCGGATCCGTCGGGGGTGGTGAAGCTGGCGAATCTCATCGGTTCTCCTGTCGTCATGGTGATTCGTAGTGATGCGGATGCCGCGGCGCGGCGGCTCCGTTAGCGTGAGTAGCGCACGGCACGGCCAGCGCACACGGCGAGCGCGAGCGAGATCGCGCACAGCAGCCAGAGCGAGAAGTTCCAGTCGCCTGACCACGATTGCAGGGCTCCCGCGAGCGCGGAGACGGACGCGCCGAGCACGTAGCCCACCCCCTGACTCGTGGCAGAGAGCACGCTCGAGCCAGGGCGCTCGTTGCGCACGAGCAGGTACATCGAGATGCCGAAGATCCCCGTCTCAGCCACTCCGATGACCGTCACGAGCAGCCACGCCAGTGAAGGCTGCCCGAGCGTGAATCCGGCCATCGCTGCGGCGAGCAGCACTCCGCCCGCGATCGCCGAGCCGAGGAGCAGGCGAGGGCGCTTCGCGATAGTGCCGAGCAGCATCGTGGGTAGGAATCCGGCGACGTTGAACCAGGCGAGCAGGGCGCCGGCATCCGCGGCATCCACTCCTTGCGACTGGAGCATCACAGGCAACCATGCGATCACTGTCGCGTACACCATCGCCATGAGAGCGAAGGTCGCGACCACCGAGACGTTGAGGCGCCATGGGCGGCTCGCGTCGGTGACAGGCGGTGCACCCGGCAATGGCAGGCTCGTACGGCGGCCTCGCTCGCGGACGACCACCACGAGCATGCCGAGCGCTGCGACGAGGGCCGAGATCGACCACATCCCGAGCGCGGGCGTCAGCTCGTTCCCTGCGAGTTCGTAGACGGGAATGGCGATCCAGGCGCCCGTAGCCGCACCGATGCCGAACATGGTCGTCGTCACGCCGATCCAGAACGGGGATGCCGCGATCGAGCGCAAGAACGGCGGGATCAGCACACTCCCGAACATGATGGCCACCCCGCCGGTGAAGGTCGCCGGCAGCAGCAGCACGTCGACGCTGGCCCGAAGCCAGAGCGAGAGCGAGAGCACGACCATCGCAGCGAACAGCGTGGTCTCGACTCCGAGCCGTCTCATGACCACTGGAACGAGTGGCGCCGTCACGCCGAACGACGCGATCGGCAGTGACGAGAGCAGCACCACTTCGACGGTGGTCAGGTGCTGGTGTTCGGCGATGGTGTCGAGCAGGGCCGCGACCGAGGTGATCGCCGGGCGAAGGTTGAGCCCGACGAGGGCCGCTGCGACGAGCCCGAGGATCAGGCGACCGTCAGTCGCGCGGCGTGCCATTCGCGAGTCGGGGCGTTCCAGCATCCGTCTCATTTCAGCCGTGCCGTGGGCACTGGTGCGATGCCGTACTGCCGGAACTCGAGCGGTCGATATGCGCTCCACATGTTCCACCAGTTGTCATCGGGGCCCCACTCGATCGGCGGCCGGTTGTCGTCGTAGATCTGCTCGAGATCGGTGTAGAGCTCGACCACCGCGCCGCTCGCCTCCACGAAGTATGCCGCGATGTTGTGACCGGCGCCGTGCCGAACCGGACCCCAGATCAGTTCACGCCCGGCGAGGTGCAGGCGGTCACCGAGCTTGGCGAGGTCTGCCACGCTCTGCGTCTGCCATGCGTGGTGGTGGAGCGTTCCTTCGCCCCGGATGAGCGCGATGCCGTGATGGTCGGAGTTGCAGCGCATGAAGTAGGCGAAGTCGTCACCGATGGTGTCGGAGAGCCGGAAGTCGAGCACCCGCCGCAGGAAGCGCATCATGCCTCCGACATCTCGCGGGTGGAAGTTGATGTGGCCGTACCGGTCGGGCCCGAACCCGCCCGCCGCTGGGCGATCATGCTGAACCCCGAGAGCGATATCGAACACGAAGCCCTCGGGACCGATGAACGAGAAGCCATCCTCGGTGGCATCGAACCGCGGGCGATCGCTCACGATCGTGAAGCCTTCGTCGTCGACCCTGCGGCGCAACTCGAGCAGGGCGTCTCCGTCGCGCGCGATGAGCCCGAACCCGTCGAGCGCGTCAAGATCTGACTCGACGTACACGAGTTCGTGATGCACGCGCCCGGCCGCAAGGTACGCAGTGCCCCCGTTGCGGGCCGTCTCGCGCAGGCCGAGCAGCTGGGTGGCGTCGAACACGGATGCCTCCAGATTCCGGGTCTGGATGCTGACATGTCCCATCTCGCTGATGAGTCCCCACGACATGGCGTCGCTCCTTCGGATTGGCTGTTCTGCTGGTGCTATTCGTGCTCGTGCTGGTTCGCGGCCGCGGCGAGGTGCGTCGTCGGCCACAGGACGTCGATCGCGATGGGCCCGCTTGCAGACCTGCAACCGCGCCTCACGCCCCGCGTCGCGCCCGTCAGCCGGTGGTCGTACGAATCTGGCTCAGCACGTGCGCGCGCAGTTCGGCGAACTCACGCGTCGACTTCGTCGTGATCTGATCACGCGGATAAGGGATGTCGACCGGCACGATCTCAGTGACCGTCGTCGGCGTGCCTGACATCACGATGACCCGGTCGCCGAGGTACACCGACTCCTCGATGTCGTGCGTGACGAGCAGGATCGTCATGTTGTACCGAGCTTTGATCCGGTGCGTGAGATCTTCGAGGTCAGACCGGGTCTGAGCGTCGACAGACGCGAACGGCTCATCCATCAGGAGCACCGTCGGTTGATAGGCGAGCGCACGCGCAATGGCGACCCGCTGCTGCATCCCGCCCGAGAGCTGCCACGGGTAGAGCTTGCCGCTCGAACCCAGTCCGACGCTCTCCAGCGACTCGCGAGCCCGCTCGTGGCGCTCTGTCTTGGTCAGTCCCGCCTTGCCCCGGAGCGGCAGTTCCACGTTCGCCTGCACGGTGAGCCACGGCATCAGTGAACGGCTGTAGTCCTGGAACACGACCGCGAGCTGCTCAGGCGGCGAAGTGACGAGCTGGTCACGCAAATGCACAGTGCCGCTCGTGGGCTCGAGGAGACCTGCCAGGCATCGGAGCAGTGTCGTCTTGCCGGCGCCCGACGGCCCCACGATGCTGACCGTCTCGTTGTCATAGGCCTCGAACGTGATGTCGCCCAGGATCTGCCGTGCCTCCGCGCCAGTGCCGTAGGTCTTCGAGATTCCGCTCACGGTCAGCGCGGGCCTCACGAGTTGCTCTTTCTCGACGGTGAGTTGCGTCATCCTTGCCCTCCTTGGGTATTGCCGCGAACGCCGCGGTGCCAGCGCAGTACAACGTGCTCGACGTAGCGGAACAGCACATTCGCGACGTATCCGAGCACGCCGAGCAGCAGCAAGGACGCCCACATGGTGTCCATCTGGTACATGCGCGCTGACATGAGTTCGATGTAGCCGATGCCCTCGGTCGAGGCGATGTACTCGCTCGCGACGATGAGGATGACGCTCAACGAGACGCTGAGCCGCATCCCGGAGATGATCTGCGGGGATGCCGCCGGCAGCACGACTCTGAGCACGTGATCGAACCGACTCAGGCGGTATGACTTCGACACTTCGCGGGTCATGCCGTCCACGCTCAGCACGCCGTCGACCGTATTCATCATGATCGGCCAGAACGCGCCGAAGGCGATGACCGCGATCTTCATCGACGATCCGATGCCGAAGATGACGAGCATGACGGGAAGGAGCGCAACGCCCGGGATCGCGCGCATGAACTCGAGCAGAGGCTGGAACGCGCGGTAGAGCCCGGGACTCAAGCCGAGCAGCGCGCCGATGGCGATGCCCGAGACGATGGCGATCAGGAGGCCCATTCCGAGGTTCTGCAGGCTCGGGACGATGTCGGACGCGAACCTCTGGGTCAGCATCTCGCCGAGCGCCTCGAGAATGGATTGCAGCGACGGGAAGTAGATGGAGGTGCTGTCTGCGCTCGCGAACCACCAGATCGCGAAGAGCAGGATCGGCAGCCAGATCTCCGTGATGATCGTGAGGGCGCGGCGCTTGGGTGTCTTGCCTGCGCGGGCTCTCGTGGCAGTGACGATGGCTTCAGTGCTCATGGCTTCTCCTCCCTGACCGACGCGTGCCAGAACAGCACGACGCGAGAGAGGCGGCGCAGCAGGATGTCGACCAGCACGGCGACCAACCCGATGAAGACGATGTACGCGTAGGTGAGGCTCAGATCGCCTCCGGTCTGGGCGAGCGCGAGCTCGAGCCCGATCCCCGGGGCCGAGCCGAGCATCTCTGCGGAGATGGCGAGCAGCAGGCCCACGACGATGGAGATGCGCATCCCGGTCACGAGGTACGGGAGCGCGGAAGGAAAGAGCACGCTCGCGGCGGCTCGCCATTTCGAAACCTTGTAGGAGTGCACGGTGTCGACGAGCACTTTGTCGGTGTCTCGCACGCCGTAGATCATCTGCAGCACGAGGGGCCACACGGCCCCGTAGACGATGAGGATGATCTTCATCTGCATCGTCGCGCCGAATAGCAGCGTGATCAGCGGGATCACCGCGATCGACGGGATGGTCCGCAGGAAGTCGACGAGCAGTCGAGTAGACCGGTAGGCGAAGGCGACGCGGCCGAGCACCATGCCGACCGGTATGCCGATGGCAGCCGCGATCAGCACGCCGACGATCCAGCTGACCACGGTCTCGACGAAGGCGGCCCAGAACAGGGGGTCGATGAGCAACTCGCCGAGCCGGGTTGCTGTCTGCGACATCGACGGGAAGACCGAGTTCGGCAGGATGCCGAGACGGCTGCTCACCTCCCAGGCAGCGAGCGCCGCGATCACCGTGATGATGCTGCTCATCCTGCCGCGGGTGCGCCGGTGGGGAGCGCGGCGAGCCGCGCCCCCCGACCGCTCCCGCCCGGCGGCGGCCGTCATGGCCGCCGCCTCTCGAATGGTGGGAGTGCGCATGTCAGTCCACTGCCAGGAGCGTGTCGACGTCGATCTCGTTCTTGATGAACCCGTACTCGAACATCAGGTCTGACCACTTCTTGATCTTCTCCGCCGTGACGTCGGGGTTATACACCGGCAGCACCATCTTCTGAGCGAGTTCCGCCGGCGTCTTGCTGAACTTCGGCAGGATGTCGCGCACAGCGTCGGGGTTCTCCCCTGCGTACTCGATCGCCTCGTTCAAGGCATCCATGAAGAGGTCGACGGTCTCCTGGTTGGCCGAGAGATACTCCTCGGTGGTGACCACGAGTTGCTGCGAAGCGCCCGGCATCGCGGTCGCGCCTGGCGACATGAGCCAGCGAGCGCCCGCTTCCTCGGCAGCGATGGTGAACGGCGAGACGCCGCTGATCGCGTCGACCTGGCCGGTCTCGAGCGCGTTGACCATGCTGTCGAAGGGCACTTCGAGGAACTTGATCTGGTTGCTGTCGGCGCCCTCCATGTCGAGCGCGGCACGCAGCGAGAGCTCCCCGCCGCCGCCGAGTCCGCCGACCGCGACAGTGCGTCCGTTCAGGTCCGCAGCGGTCTTGATGTCGCTGTCAGCGGCGACGTAGACCTTGCCGGTGTCCTGCTGCGGGTCGTCGGTGGTCTGCGCGGTCTGGCCGGTGACGCGGAGTTGGATGCCCGCGGATGCCGCTTGCACCACATCTGCCGTACCGACCATCGTGAAGGCGGCGGCTCCCGACACCAACGACGGGATGCGCGCGCCCGGGTTCGGGGCGGCCGTGATCTCGACATCGAGACCGCGCTCTTCGAAGAGCCCTCGATCTTCAGCGATGAACACCGGGGAGGTGTCGACGATCGTCGAGACGATGACCTTGACCGAGCGCACCTCGGCGGGGTCATCAGGCCCTGCGGGAGTGTCCGCGGGCCCTTGAGCACAGGCTGTCGCGGTGAACAGTCCGGCGACGATGAGGCCGGCGAACGCTGTTCTCTTGAGATTCTTCATTGAACTCATCCTTACTGTGTGGGGTGGTGATTACGGGATCGTCGGGGCGTAGTCGGCGGGTGTCGCGCCGCCGATGGTTCGGGTCACCTCTGCCGCCGCAGTGAGCAGGGCCTCGAGGTGCTCGGGAGTGATCGGTGCGGTCTCGCCGAGCCAGTTGAGCGTGAGTGCGAGCACGACGCGGCCGTCGCGGTTGAACACCGGAGCCGAGAGCGAGTGCACCTTGGCGCCGGCCGTCTCTCGTGCGGGGACGGCCGTGGTCGCGATCTCGGCGAGCACGGTCTTGAGGGCACGTTCGAGAGCGGGAAGCTGTCCTGCCCGAGCCATGTCGTGCACCGTGCGCTCAACCGCCTTGAAGCGATCATCGGCCGGAGTCCCGACCCAGCCTTGACGGCGGATGTCGGCGAGCATCGAGCTCAGCGTGGTCCTCGTCGAGTCGTCGATCTCGACCCCCGCTCGATCGAGCCACGCGTCGAACTCACGCTCGCCCGCCCAGGCGACGAAGACCGCTCCCATCGGCGGAAGGAACGGCAGCCTGAGACCGACCTTCGATACGTCGCCGCCCGGGCGCATCGCGCCCGAGTAGGCGACCTGGATCAGGTGGTCGCCAACGACTCCCGTCGCATGACACTCCACCTCGAACTTCGAGGCGAGCTGCTCGATATACGGACGCGCGGCGTCAGCGAGCAGAAGACTGCCCGAGAGCTCGTCGTCGGCCACCGCTGTCAGTGTCAGGGTGCTGAAGCGGCCGTACCCGCCTTGGAAGAACAGCAGGGGCGCCCCCGGGTTGTCAGCAGTGTCCATCGCGGTCACCTCGCCCAGCACGATGTAGTGGTCGCCCGCCTCATGCACCGCGTCGATGCGGCAGTCGATCCACGCCAGGGACCCGTCGATCACGGGCGCCATCGCCGGTGACAGACGCCACGGGATGCCGTTGAACCGCTCGGCATCGCGACGCGCCAGTCGCCGGCACACATCGCCCTGATCCGCGCTGAGGACGTTCACACAGAAGCTGCCGGCTCGACGGATCCGAGCGAACGTGCTCGACGTCTTGATCGGCATGAACGACACCAGCGGCGGCTCCAGCGAAACCGAATTGAACGACCCGATGGTCATGCCGACCGGACCTTCGTCGGGGTCCATGGCGGTGACCACGCAGACGCCGGTCGGGTAGTGTCCGAGCACGCGGCGGAAGTCGTTCGGGTTCAACCCGTGGGCGGGAGCCGGGATGGCATCGAGCTGCTGCGTCTTCATGGCAGCCCTAGATCATCCGCCGCGTCTCGAGCGTCTGCAGGCCGAGCATGAACTCGCCGTGCAGCTCGAAGCCGATCTCGCCGAGCACCCCATGCGCGAGCACCGTGTTGATATCGCGCAGCAGTCGCGGCAGCACTCCGCTCTCCGCGATCGCCTCAGCGCCGGCATGGCGGAACGCCCTGGTGATCACGTGCTGGGCCGTCTGCCCTGCGTACGATGAGGCCAACTGCATGGCATCCATGAGTTCCAGGTCAATTCCGTCGCCTGCCTGAAGCCGCTGGTCGACTCGGGACAGGGTGGTCATCACGAGCGCCCGTGCCGCCAGCACACTCGCATCGAGCTGACCGAGCTCCCGCTGGAACCAGCTCGATTCGGCGAGGCTCGTCGACGCTCCGAGGTTGATGCGGCTCCCCCGGCGCTTCGTGGGGGCCATGCGAGAGATCTCGTCGAGCGCACGCCGCGCGGCACCGAGGACCATGCCTGGGTGCATCTGCAGCACGTAAGGCACCATGGTGAGCTTTGCGAGGGGGGTGTCATCGCGCCGCACTGGGCCCATGGGGTTGTAGATCATGTCGTCGGGTACGAACGTGCGCTCGACGCGGAAGGTGGTGGAGCCGGTCGCCTTCATGCCGAGCACGTGCCAGGAGTCGAGGATCTCGACCTCGGATGTCGGAATAAGTGCCGCGCGTCGTTCCGTACCGCCGTCACCCTCGACAAGGAACGTCGCGGAGACGAAGTCGGCGTAGTGCACACCGCTGACGAAGTCCCATTGACCGGTGACGAGATATCCGCCGTCCACGCGTTCGGCCTCACCTGGGCGAAGCGAGCCAGCCTTCAGCGGCAACCGGCCGCTGAACACTTCCTTCGCGCGCTCGGGGTCGAGCTGGGTCGCGAGCTGGCCTGCGCCCTCGAGCAGGATCGTCGTCGTCCAGGCAGTGCTCGGGTCGAGTCGCCCGATCGCCTCGATGATCTCGAACGCGGTCACGGGGTCGACGACATTTCCCCCGAGATCGTCCGGGGTCATGATGCCGAAGACGCCCGACTCGCGCAGCGCCTCAACCGCGTCAGGCGCGAGCCGTCCCTCGCGCTGCCCTTCGGCAACACCGGCCTCGATTCGGTCCTTGATGCGTTCAACCTGGGCGAGCGCGTGCTCACGACGCTGCTCCCGCTGGGCCGGCCAGCGAGTCGCCGGCTGCGCTGTGGCGGTGGTCATATGCGCTCCTCACTTTCATCACTGAAGTCGCTGTCATTCAGCGTCGCTGGGCCTCGGCCACCGCGGAATCACAGGAACTCCGCATCTTGGCCCCGCCACCCCCCGGTATCGCGAAACGGCGTGTGACACTGGGCATCACAGGGACTACGGAGTCGGTGGAAAGGGCGAACGCATGGATTGGCCGTTCCGAGGCAGGCAGCAGGAGCTCGAACGGGTGCTCGGGCACGTGCGGGACGGAGTTCGGTTGGTGACCGTGACCGGCTCGGCCGGTGTCGGCAAGTCGGCACTCGCTCGAGCAGCGCTCCAGGCGCTCGGCGTCGAGCCCCAAGCAGTCATCGTGCTGGCTGCCGATTCCGGCGCCGACTCGACAGAGCCGGCGCGACTGCTGCCGAAGGCTGAAGCCTCACCGAGCGTGATCGTGCTGGACGTCGAACCGGGCAGTAGCGCGGCGGCATCCACAGTGCGTCGATTGCTCGACCGCGAGCCCAACCTCTCAATCATCGCCGCATCGCGCACGCTGATCGGGCTCCCTGCGGAACGGCCCGTGGCTCTGCACCCGCTCGCGGTTCCTTGCGCCCTCTCGGCGACGCAATCCGCCGAGGAGTGGCTCGACAGCAACCCTGCTGCTGCGATGTTCGTCGACCGCGCCACCACGGTGGCCCGAGCTTTCGAGCCCGACCGGGCCACCTTGTCGGCCGTGGGGGAACTCTGCGCTCGATTGAAGGGGCTGCCGCTCGCACTCCATATCGCCGCATTGCAGACGTCGCTACTGCCCGTGCCTGCCATGCTCGACGAGCTGCGCTTCCCGCTCGACTTCCTTGATGCGGGGTTCGTCGAGTCGGACGATCCGTCCACGTCGTTGCGGGCGAGCATATCGTCGGGACTCGCGGTTATTGCCGCCGACGAGCTCGAACTGCTTCGCGCCATTGCGCAGTTCCCTGCGGGGTGCTCGTTGCGCACCCTCCGAGCGCGTGGGCTGCCCGGGCTGGGAAGCCATGGCACGAACCCCATGCCGCTGCTGTCGTCGCTCGTCGGTGCCGGGCTGCTCAACGCCCGGACGAACTCCAGCGGCACCTTGACTCGCTTCGAGCTCCCTCCGTTCTACCGAGAGTTCTTCATTGAGCCGCGCTCTCCTCAGCCGTCACGGGCGCTCGTCGAGACCCTGCGCGAGTCGACGATCGAGAACTGTCGCGAACTTTCGGCGCTTCGCGGCCCCGCATGGGACCGCACTGCCGAGTTGCTCGAAGCTGAGCATGCCAACCTCATCAGCTTCATCGAGAGCGACCGCGACGGCGGGCGGGTCGACGACGCGGCTGAAATCGTGGACCTGCTGCAACGATTCTGGGTGCACCGGAATCACCACACCGAAGCGCTGTCGTACATCGAGGAGATCGAACAACGGGGGGCGCTTGCACACGCATCCGCGGCTCGTCTCGCGATCGCGGCTGCCATCTTCAAGGCGCAACTCACCTCATACACGAACGCTCACGAGCGGTTCGTCCAAGCCATCCAGGCATGGCGAAAGACGGACCACCGTGACCGCCTCGCGGAGGCGCTCGTCGCGTTCTCCCCCGCGGCGTTCGAAGTGGACGGCTGGGATGCCGCGCGCGCGGCACTGACCGAGGCGATCGAGATCTACGCGGAGTTGGGTGACGAGTGGTCGCTCGCCCGCGCTCAAGCACAGCTCGGTGCGTTGGCGGCAGACGTACCCGGCCAGACAGAGTTCGCACGGGCGAATCTCAACGCCGCGTCATCCGCGTTGCAAGCGCTTGGCGATGTCGGGTTCGCGAGCCTGCCGCTCGAACATCTGGGGCGCATGCTCCTCGACGATGGGGAGTACGAGCAGGCCCGCCTCGTGCTGGAGCGGGGGTTGGCAGAGATCCGGGCCGTCGGCGATCGGTTCCATGAGTCGGCGTATCTGAATCTGCTCGGGCTAAGCCAGCTGTCTCTCGGAAATGCAGCGAAGGCCACCCATCGATTCCTGGACAGTCTCAGGATCGCGGTGGATCTCGGCCTCAAGGCGCGGGCCGTGTGGTGCCTCGAGGGCCTGCGCGACACCATGCGGGCGCTGAGTGCGCCGGAGACCGCACGGCTCTGCTCGGCCTACGCGGTGGAACTGCGCGAGCAACTGGACCTTCGCGGCTGGGTGGAAGCGTGCTCGCCGAATCGCGTCCCTGACAGCGAGTCGGAACTGCCGCGCGCGATCAGCATGGCGATCACCGGGGCAGCCGCCTGGCCTCCGACGCCAGTGCTGCAGAAAGTCCCGCTCGTCTTGTCAGAGCTGGCCGAGCGCGGAGCACGAGCAGAGCCGCTCCACCCGGGACCCCGGCCCGACGGTCTCACGGCCCGTGAGATCGAGATCCTCTCACTCGTGGCGGCCGGCATGACGAGCCGCGCGATCGCAAACCGCCTTGTGATCAGCATCGACACCGTCGGTCGTCACATCACCAACCTGTACAGGAAGATCGGTGCCCGAGGGCGGGCGGAAGCGACCGCGTACGCCATCCGGCACGGCCTCCACGCTCAGCCGCAGCAGCTCACGGTTTCGGGCGACTGAAGACCTGCACCGATCGGCGCTCCGCGATGAGCCAGCGCCCGTCCACGCGACGGTAGGTGTCGTGGTACTCCGCGACCGCGAACACGTCAGGCGTGCGCGGTGCTTGCCCGGGGCCCATGAAGAGAATGTTGGGCAGCACGCCCTCGATCTCGTCATCGCTCACCCGGCGCAACTGATGCTGGCCGAAGAACGTGCGCGAGAGCTTGTCCTGTGCGGTGCGCGCATCGGCGAAGGCCTGCAGCGCTTCCCCTCCTCGGTGCTCTTTCCCCGCGGCTGCGAACACGCCGTCCTCAGTGAACAACGCTGCGAATCCTTCAGGCCGGCCCGCGTCCAACTTCCAGTTGAACTCGGCCACGAGGTCGGCGATTTCGTGCCTGGTCGCCTGGTCCACTGCGCCGCGGCCGGTGTTCTGCTCGAACTCGCTGTGCTCCCGCATCCGTTTCTCCTCCTTGCTCAAGAGCGCCCCGGTCAGGGGTGCTGACTCTTCACGCTAGGAACGAGGCCCTCGCTGTGCGTCACAGGAATTGGGGATCTTGGCTGCGGACGACTCGGGAACTTCACAGAAGACCGCCGACGTCTGTGCTCTGCTTCACCTTGTCGGGCCATGGCCTGCGGGCCATAGTTCGGAACACGGTACGCCACGAGCGTTTCGTCGTCTCAGGCGGTGCCCGTCGCTCAGCCACGGAGGGCGGTGCCGCAGGCCGCGAACCCAAGTCGAGTGAAAGAAGAACGCCGTGAAGATGCCTGCCCCGCGGGGCCCTGCCAGTGCCGCCCTCACCGAGTACCTGAGGCTCGAGGACCACGGGACGACACGACTCGACGACGACGCGCTCCACAACGACGTAAGCGCAGCCGTCGCCGCGAGCCCCGACATCCTGATCGACGATGATCTGCAGCTCGCGCTGTTCCTCATGTATGAGTTGCACTACACCGGCATCGACGGGGTGCGCGACGAGTTGGAGTGGTCGTCGTCGCTCATCGCCGCGCGCGGGGAGCTCGAGCGCGGCTTCGAGGCGGGCTTGCGCGACGCGGTCACTATGCCGGAGCTTCCCCTTCCGAGCGCCGAGCAAGTCGCCGAGGCCTTGTTCGAGCTCACAGCGCCGACGCCCGGTCCGAGCCTCGCCCGGTACATCGCGAAGAATGCGACCCGGGAGCAGCTGCACGAGTTCCTCATCCAGCGCTCGATCTACACCTTGAAAGAGGCTGACCCCGACACCTGGATGATCCCTCGCCTGCGGGGACGCGCGAAGGCTGCGTTGATCGAGATCCAGACCGACGAGTACGGAGGAGGCCGACAGGAGCGGATCCACGCGAACCTCTACGCGCGCACGATGCGCGGGGCGGGGCTGGACGACAGCTACGGCGCCTACCTCGACCTGGTGCCCGCGATCACGCTCACCTCGTTGAACATGACCACGATGTTCGGCCTGCACCGCCGCCTCCGGGGAGCGAGCGTCGGGCACCTCGCCGCGTTCGAGATGACCTCCTCTCTGCCTTCCCGCATGATCGCCGAAGGCTTCCGGCGAAACGGCTACGGCGACCAGGTGACCGACTACTTCGATGAGCACGTCGAAGCGGATGCCGTGCACGAGCAGATAGCGGCCCGCGATCTGGCAGGAGGGCTCGTGGAGGCGCAGCCCGAGCTGCTGGCTGACGTCATGTTCGGGGCGGCTGCGTGCCTGACGATCGATGGGCGAGCCGCCGACCACATCCGTTCGCGCTGGGAGGCCGGGGAGACCTCGCTCCGGCACGCGTTCACGCTGGAGGCTGCATGACCGCGGATGCCCGAGACGGCGACGACGAGATCAAAGGCTTCGGCGCCGCGAGCATCGTCGCCTGCCCGAACGGTCCGCTGCTCGTCAGAGGGGACGTCGAACTCCTCGACGGCGACGGGCACCCCGTGCCTCGCACTCGGCCGACGATCGCGCTCTGCCGTTGCGGCGCATCGGCGGTGAAGCCGTTCTGCGACGGCACGCACAAGCTCATGCGATTCAGAACCGAGGAGTGAGCGCCGCGCGACCTTCGATGTGGTCTTCGCAGCGGCGCGCAATGGGAACACCATGCACAGGAGCGGACCCGAAGAGCGACCGACGAGAAGGAGGAACCGAGATGAACGACACCCCGAGCCCCATCGAGGTGCAGAAGCACCTGAGCGGAGTCGACTACCCGGCGACCAAGGACGAGTTGCTCCGCGCCGCCGAGGTGAATGGCGCGGATGACGACATCATCGACCTGCTCGACGGCCTCGACGACCGCACCTACGAGAGCCCGGCCGACGTGAGCGAAGAACTCGGCAGCTGAGCCCTCGCCCTCACACCTTCGCGACCCTTCCGCCGAGATGACAGAATCTGCTGCTCAGCGGCGGGAGAACGTGCAACTTCTGTCATCTCGGCGGCGCAGGCAACGGAGGGCTCCGCCGGCCCCATAAACGCCGGCAATGTACGGCGCGGGTGTCGACCCGCTCACTGCGCCGGCGCCTTGAGTCGCGCATCCTTTGTAACGTACTGGTGAGATATAACCAGGAGGTTTCGCGGATGACGAAGGCACGGACGATTCGAACGCGGGACCCCGAGCGCACCAAGAACGACATCCTGGCGGTCGCGTCGGAAGAGTTCGCCGAGCGCGGTTACTCGGGTGCACGAATCGACGAGATCGCGGCACGCACCAGCAGCACCAAGCGGATGATCTACTACTACTTCGGTGGGAAGGAAGGTTTGTACGTCGCGGTGCTCGAGCGGGCGTACCAAGAGGTGCGCGATGCTGAACGCGAGATCGACGTGGCGCACAGCGACCCCGTAACGTCGATCCGGCTTCTCGCTGAGCGCAGCTTTGACCACCACATGGCGCACCAGGAATTCGTGAAGCTCGTCGCGCTCGAGAACGTCAATGACGCGCGCTTTCTGAGCAAGATCGAGTCGCTGTCGAGTCTCGGAACACCCGCCCTCGATTTCGTCACTCAGATTCTGGAACGGGGTTGGCAGGCCGGTGTGTTCCGCCGCGATGTCACAGCGCTGGACGTCCACCTCGCGATCAGCGCCTATTGCGTGTTCCCTGTGGCGAGCGGCCGCACCTTCGGACATCTGTTCGACATCGACCTGCTGTCGTCGGAATCGCTCATCAGGATGCGGTCGATCATCGGCGATCTCATCGTGCAGTGGCTGACCGAGGGCACTCGCGCGCCCGCCAAGGCTTAGCGACACTTTCCCTTCTCACAATCAATATCCAACCGTTACGAGTCTCGGTATTGCGCTGCTCGCGATCGCATGGTTTCATAACTCACTAGTTCGTACATTGACCCTGCGGTCACGAGAGTCAGCGGAGACAACCAGGACCATGAGCCCACCTTCCCCTGTCGCTCAACGTCAGCCAGTGCTCGCCGCACGCGGTATTCACCAGCGCTTCGGAGGGGTCCACGCGCTTCGCGGCATCGACCTCGAACTCTTTCCAGGCGAGGTGTTGGCGCTCGTCGGCGACAACGGTGCCGGAAAGTCGACATTGCTGAAGATCTTGTCTGGGAACAATCGCCCGACGAGCGGCGAAGTACTTGTCGAAGGTCGCGCGCATGAGTTCAAGAATCCTGCCGAAGCGAGCGCGGCTGGTATCGCAACCGTCTACCAGGACCTGGCCCTCGCACTCGACCTCGATGTCGTCGAGAACATGTTCCTCGGTCGGGAAGTCTCGGTGCGCGGGGCAGGGAGACTGACCGGCCATCTCGACCGGGCGCTGATGGCGAAGAGGACTCGCGAAGCACTCGATCGAGTGCACATCCGGATCCCAGACATCGAGGCACGATGCGTGGATCTTTCGGGCGGTCAGCGACAGGCAGTCGCGATCGCGCGCGCCGTCACCTGGTGCGACAAGGTGCTTCTGCTCGACGAGCCCACCGCCGCCCTCGGTGTCGAGCAGCAGCAAGAGGTGTTGAACCTCATCACCAGCATCCGCGAACGGCTCGATCTTGCGATCGTGCTGGTCAGTCATCAGCTTTCACACGTGCTCGAGGTCGCGGATCGCATCGCCGTTCTCCGGCAGGGCCGCATCGTCCGAGTGTTCGACCGCGACGAAGCCACGTCTTCTTCGCTGGTAGCCGCGATCACCGGGCTGACTGAGGGAGACGAGGAATGAACCTCAAGGGACAGCGGATCAAGACATCCGAGGCGGTGAGCAACGTGTCGAACACGACCGGACGGGTGCGCGCAGCCACGATCGCTGACCGGGTGGGTCCGTTCTGGACCCTCGGCGTGCTCGTGCTGATCATCGCGATCTTCGGAGTCGTGACTCCGAACTTCCTCTCGCAGGGCGCCTGGATCGCGACCACGGTTGCGACGACTCAGATCTTGATCCTCGCACTGGGCCAAACCTTCGTGATCGCCACAGGCGGTATCGACCTCTCGGTCGGCGCCGTGCTGGGAATGTCGGGAATGGTCGGGGGCCTCACCATGGCGACCCTGATGGCGGCCGGCTTGCCGTCGGGTGCGACGATCGCGGTCGGGTTCGCTGCCGGCATCGCAGCGGGCACCGCAGCAGGGGTGATCAACGGCCTGGTGATCACGAAGATGAAGGTCACGCCCCTCATCACGACCCTCGGGATGCTCGGCATTGCAACGGGCGTGGGCTACCTGATCGGCGGCGGGCAGCAGATCGCCACTATCCCCTCAGACATCACCACGATCGGATTCACCAACCTGTTCGGGTGGATCCCGCTACCGGTCCTGGTCGCGGCAGTCCTCGCGGTGATCGCGTGGTACTACCTGACCAAGACGCGCTTCGGTCGTCGGGCCCTCGCGATCGGCAGCAGCGCCGAGTCGGCGAAGCGAGCCGGCATCAACACCGACGCACATCTGATCCGCATCTACGCCCTTGCCGGCGGCCTGGCGGGTGTGGCCGGGATGCTGCTCGTCGCCCGGCTGTCGGCCGCGTCACCGACCGCGGGCGATGGCTCCGAGCTCCACTCGATCGCTGCAGTGGTGATCGGCGGGACCAGCTTGTTCGGTGGCCGCGCTTCCATCGCCGGCACAGTCATCGGCGCGGTCATCATCGCCGTGCTGCAGACGGGACTCGTCGTGGCCGCTGTCGATCCCTTCTGGCAGTACGTCGCGATCGGAGTCGTGCTCATCGTCGCAGTTTGGGCTGACCAGCAGCGCTCGAAACTGCTCGCAAGAAAACGATGACCTACTGAACCAGCGCTCCCCTAGCAAGAACCCGCAACAAGAACACAGTCCCGTCCAATGAAGGAATGAACCATGAAATCACAGAAGAAGAGACTGCTCTTCGCCCTCCCTGTAGTAGCAATGCTCGCTCTCGGCGCGGCAGGCTGCACGAACGCACAGAATGAGCCGACCGAACCCACGGGCGACGGTGAGCAGATCACCATCGCGTTCGTTCCCGGCTCGACGTCATCGCAGTTCTATGTGGCGATGAAAGAAGGGGCGGAGAAGGCCGCTGATGAGCTGGGTGTGAACCTCGTCTACCAGGGAGCGGCCGACTTCAGCCCGGCCGCACAGACGCCAATCCTCAACGCGCTCGCGGCGACGAGTCCTGACGCAGTGGTCGTGGCGCCCACCGACGCTGACTCGATGTTCGCGCCGCTGAAGGCTCTCGCGGATGGCGGCGCGTACATCGTCACGGTCGACACCCAGCTCGCCGACGACAGCATCGTCTCGGCAGCCGTCACCGCCTCGAACGAACAGGGCGGCGCCTTGGCCGCAGACGAGATCGCCGCAGCCGTCGGAGGAGAAGGGACGGTCGCCGTGCTCGGACTGAGCCCCGCCGCGACGACCATCAACGCCCGGGTCGATGGATTCACGCAGCGTGCGGCAGAAGAGTATCCAGGCCTGAACGTGCTTCCGACCGAGTACATGTCGGGCAGTGATATCGGCGACGCGCAGACCAAGACCGAGGCGCTGCTGCTCGCGCACCCCGACATCGTCGCGATCTTCGCACCGAACCAGCCCGCTTCTGAAGGGGCGGCGAACGCGCTCAAGGCACAGGGTAAGCAGGGCATTCCGATCGTCGGCTACGACTCCTCGGAGCGACAGGTGCAGCTGCTCAAAGACGGAACAGTCATCGCGCTGATCCTGCAGCAGCCGGCGCTCGAGGGCGAGCTCGCAGTGAAGGCCGCCGTCGCGCTGGTCAAGGGCGAGTCGGTCGAGAAGATGCAACTGCTCGACAACGTCGTGGCGACGACCGAGAACGCCGACGACGAGGCCATCAGCAAGTACTTCTACTAGGCCATAGTTCCGCTGCGTCCGATCTGACGGGGTGGCGAGCCCTTCGTGGTTCGCCACCCCGCCCCGTCTACGGAAGTGTATGAACCTCTCAATATCGCCCACCGAAGTGGTCCACCTCGGGGGCACCCTCGGAATGCACGTCTCCGACGCTGAAGCTTCAGAACTGGCCTCGGTGCTCACTGAGCAGCTCAACGCCTTGGGCGTACTCGACGAAGTCGCGTCCAAGACGCTGGGTGGCGCCCCCACCATGGCGGTGCACGAGCCGTCAGCATCTGAAGACGCGTTCCACGCCTGGGATCTGCAGTTCGATCTGGGCGGAGCAACGTCGGGCCCCTTGCAAGGCCGCACCGCCGCGGTCAAGGCGAGCATCGAGGTCGCGGGCGTGCCCGTCTCCGCGGGCAACACTCTCGTGCAGCACGTGCCGACCCGGAACTCGAGCGTTGTAGAGCGCTTGCTGCGCGCTGGGGCCAGGATCGTCGGAACCACCCGTCTTTCGGAGTTCGAACACGACGGAGCAGGGATCACGGGCCATCCGCGCCCCCTCCCCGACAATCCCGCGAGTCCAGGATTCGTTCCTGGGGGCTCATCCAGCGGCAGTGCGGCGGTTGTCGCAGCAGGCGAGGTTGATTTCGCGATCGGCTCTGACACGGGTGGTTCGATTCGCGAACCCGCGTCGTGGACTGGAGTCGTGGGCCTCAAACCCACCACAGGGCTTGTTCCCCTCGACGGCACACCGATCTTCGAGCCGTCCCTGACCGCTCTCGGTCCGATGGCGCGAACGGTCGAGGTGTGCGCGCAGGTGCTGAGCGCGATCGCAGACGGACAACAAGACTTCCTGCAAGGACTGGACGCGGGAGTATCCGGCATCCGCATCGGCGTGCTCGAACAGGGGTTCGGCATCGCAGGGCACTCCGACCCAGTCGTCGACGCGACTGTTCGCGAGGCCATCGCGGTTCTCGAGCGCTGCGGTGCTCACACCGCTCCCGTTTCAGTCCCCTGGCACGAGTTCGGTGTTCCGATCTGGTCTGGAATCGCGACCGAAGGAAGCACCATTCAACTCGTCGACAACGCCGCGGGTCGACTTCGCCGTGCCGCCGAATCGGCAGGCACCTACATGGATGCCTATGCTCGGGCGCTGCATGAACACGCCGGCGCGTTCCCGTACACGAGAAAGGCCGCGTTCCTGCTGGGGCGGTATCTCTTGGAGCGCCCGGAACAGCGTCGCTACAGTCTCGCGATCGAACTGGGGCATCAGTTGCGTCGCGCCTATGATGACGCGTTCGAGCAATTCGACCTGCTGGTGATGCCAACTACGCCGCAGCTGCCCTTCCGCGCCGAACCCGCCGAGCGCGGCATTCGAGAGACGCTCGCGCTGGCAGCAGGCAGCTATCAGAACGCGGCGCCGTTCAACGTCTCCGGGCACCCAGCCTTGTCGGTGCCCTGCGGAACTGTCGACGGGCTCCCCGTCGGACTCATGCTGGTGGGACGTCGAGCGCAGGACGCGCTCGTGCTCCGCGCTGGTCACGCCTATGAGCAGGCCCGCGATGCACTTCGCCAAGGTGGGTCCGATGCACGGGCCACGCGTGGAAGCCACGCCTAGCTCGACGTCGGAGGTGGCCGACCACCCCCACGCCGTCTGCGCCCTGCCGTCGAGATGACAGAATCTGCCCAGCGGCGCGAGAACGCGCGTCTTCTGTCATCTCGGCGGGGGCAAGGGGCACGCGACGGGTCGCCGAGGCGCGGGCCTCAGCGGCCGAGTGCCTCGACGACGTTGGCGGCGACATCCTGAGCCATGCGCTCCAGGGCTTCGTGGGTCATGGCAGCCGCATGCGGCGTCAACACGAGGTTCGGCGCGCTGAAAAGCACGTGGTCGACGGCCGGCGGCTCAGGGTCGAACACGTCGACGGCCGCACCGGCGAGGTGGCCGCTCGTCAGCGCGTCGGAGAGCGCGTGCGCTTCGACCAGGTCGCCGCGAGCCGCGTTGATGAGCACCGAACCGGGCTGCATGCGCGCGATGCGTTCGGCGTTCAGCAGCGCGGTGTTCTCGCCGCCACCCGGGATGTGCAGGCTCACGATGTCGGCCGACGCCAGCAGGTCGTCGAGCTCCGCGACCGGGGTGATGCCGAAGCCCGCGATGGTCTCGGCATCCATGAACGCGTCGAAGGCGCTCACCTTCATGCCGAGCGCCTGTGCTCGCACCGCCACCGCGCGACCGATCGCGCCTGCGCCGACCAGACCGAGCCGGGTGCCCGCCGCTTCGCGACCGCTGAGCCCTCCGCGCGACACCTGGCCCGGCAGCGAGCCGTGCTCGGGCGAGAACGCGCCTGAACGCAGCCGCTGCTCGACCTCGGGAATGCGCTTCAGCAGCATGAGCGCGACCGTGATCACATACTCGGCGACCGAGTCGGTGTTGCTGCGGGGCGTGTTGACGACGCGGATGCCGCGAGCCTCCGCCGCCGCCAGGTCGATATTGTCGGTGCCCGCGCCGTGGCGTCCGATCACCCGCAGGTTCGGGCCGAGGTCCATGAGCTCCGCGCCGACCTTCGTGCTGCGCACGACCAGCGCGTCAGCGGTGGCGAGGGCCTCGCCGCGCGCGGGGTCCTGCGGGTTGGCGAGCTGACGCACCTCGCAGGAGCGTTCCAGCACCTCGATGCCCGAGGGGTGGATCGGCTCGAGCACGACGACGACGGGGCGAGCCCCGGCATCCGTTCCCCCGAGGGGTCCGGATGCCGCGGCCGCCGCCTGACGCGCGTCGCTCACGCGGCCACTGCCACGGTCCACGGGGTGGCCACCGCGTCGGGTGCAAGCCCGAGACTCGCGATCGCCTCACGGAACGACGCATCGCGCTCGGCTGCGTAGAGCTCGTAGGGGTTGTGCATGGTCACGCCGATGTGGCGGGCCATCCACGACTGATCACGCGCGGTCTCGTCCTGCGAGTCGTCGACCGTGCCCTCGCCCGAGAGGTTCGAGGCGAAGATGCCGGCCGCCGAGCGGGGCAGGAAGTCTTCGTAGACGATCGGCTCGGCGACGATCCAGCCGCCGTCGAGCAGCGCGAGCAGGTCGGTCGGGAGGTTCTCGCCATCGACGCTCTTACCGGTGGCCGCGAAGTTGAAGAAGCCGTAGTCGCGCTCGATGAGCTCGCGCTCGCTCGCGGGGCACTGCTCCCGCCACACCTCGAGGGCGACCTCGGGCCGCGGCCGGCCCGACTCCTTCTGGCGCTCGTCGACGACGCGCAGCATCCGGTCGTAATCGTTGCGACCCGCTTCGGTCAGCGCGATCCCGCGCGCTTCGACCTCGCCGAAGCGCACGCGCAGGTCGCCTGTGCCGATGCTGCCGTCGGCCTCCTTGAAGTTCCTCGGCTCGGCGAGCGCGCGGAACGAGGTCTGACGCAGCAGCACATCGGGGCCCTCCCAGCGCGGGGGACCCTGGATCGCGTCGATCATGGTGATCCCGCGAGCCTGCATGCGCTGGTAGAGGTCGTCGATGTCGAGCACGCGGGGCGTGAGGTGGTTGATGTGGGTCGAGGCAACGCCACCGATGTCGGAGGCGACGCTCGAGATCGCCTCGAGCCGCTCGTACCACTGGCGGTCGACCGGCTCGGGCGAGAGCGCGAACGCTGCGGTCGCGAGCTCGAGGTAGCGGTCGGCATCCGCTTGCTCCAGGCCGCTCTGCTCGATCGACTTGTCGGCGAGCTGCAGCAGTTCCTCAGGGAACAGCGTGCGTGAGCCGATGAACTCCTTGAGCTGCTGCTCGAGCTCGGCGTTGAAGAAACGACGGTCCTCTGCGACGAGCATCGAGGTGAACACCCGGAAGGGGTTCTTGGCGAGCTCGTCGCGATCGATCGGGCGGAACGCGGTCGACACGACCGGAATCGGCGGGTTGGCGTCGCGCAGGTCGTAGAACCCGACCGGGTGCATGCCGGCCGCACCGAAGACGCGCGCGGCCTGCGCCAGCTCGCGAATGTCGCCGACGCGGATCGCTCCGTGGCGCTCGGCGGTCACACGCTCGATGCTGCCGAGGCGCTCGGCGAGTTCGGGGTGCTTGGCCTGGAAGTCGCGGTTCACCTCCGACGACACCTCGACAAGGGTCGTGTATGCCGGCACCTCGGTGCCGTAAAGCTCTGAGAGGCTCCTTGCGAAACGGGCGCGGAGTTCCCACTGTTCGACAAAGCTCATGTCGTCTCCTGATCCATCGAGAGTGAAGGATGCCGCGGGCTCAGGCCGCGGCGAGCGCCGACTCCACTGCCGCGAGGCTGCGCCGGTGCGCGTCGAAGGGTTCGAACGTGTTCTTCGCTCCGAAGATCTCGAACGTCATGTAACCGCTGTAGCCGGCATCCGCGAGGTCGTCGAGGTACTGGTCCAGCGGCAGTTCACCGTCGCCCCAGGCCATGTGACCGGCGGGACGACCGTCGATGAGGTGCACGTGGCGGATCCCATCGCCGAACCGCTTCACGTAGCATGCTACCGTCTCTTCGGCCGTGGCCATAGCCACAGTGTCGAGAGCCACACCGACGTTCCCCTCGCCGACCTCGGCGAGCATCTGCGCGAGCTGCTCGGAGTTGTTCACGAGGTTCGACTCGTGCCGCTGCAGCGGTTCGAGCACGCAGTCGACGCCGAGCGATGCCGCGTACTGCGCCACTTGCGCGATGCCGTCGACCGAGCGCTTCCACGCTTCGTCGCGCGACTCGTCTTCGAAGCCGCGGCCCGGGGTGAGGAAGAGCAGGGGCGAGCCGAGGTCCACGCAGATGTCAGCAGCCTTCTTCAGCGTGGCGATGGCCGACTCACGGATCCAGGGGATGCTGGAGGCGAGGTTCACCGGATACATCACCGACTCGGGGGTGATGCAGACGACATCCTGATCGCGCTCATCGAGTTGCGCCTTCATGCGTCGCGCGTCGGCGAACGAGAACTCGGGGATGTAGAGGTGGTTCGCGATGCCCCAGAGCTCGAGGTGCCGCCGCTCGAGCGCGACCATGTCGTCGAGGAATCGCTCGAACGTCATGTGCTGGTACGAGAAGTTCGTTCCCGTGATCTGTTCGATGGACAGTGCAGCCATGGTTACCCCTTCGTTTTCGTTGCGGTGTTCGTGCCGGACGGTCCCGGAGACGACGACGGGCAGCGGTGACTCGTGCACCGCCGCCCGTCGGATCGTGGCGCGTCAGCCGATCAATCTGGCGCTACCTCGCCCGGCGCGCGGTAGCGCGGCATGAGCGAGACGAGGAACTTCGTGATCGGGTCGACGCGCTTGTTCTGGATCTCGCGCCGAACCCGGTTGATCACCGCGAGCCGCACGAGGTTCGCGCCGATGAAGCGCAAGGGCTCGGGGAAGATGCGGGTGCGACGGTTCTGATTGAAGAGCTTGCTGCGGCCCCACTTGTCGTCGATGCCCAGCAGGCGGCTCGCCAGAATGCGGGCGACAGCGGGGATCTGTGCCAGTGCGGTGCCACTCCAGCCCACGGCGTAGAGCACATTCGGCTGCTGCTCGAGCGTGCCGAGCATGGGGATGTGCGTAGCGACGATGTCGATCGGACCGACCCAGTCGTAGTCGATCTTCACATCGCTCAACGACGGGTACAGCCGATGCAGTTCCCGAACGACCGGCGGCACCAGCTTCGGGTTGCGGTTGTTCTTCGGGCCGAGCTTCGCCTTATAGATCGGCAGGCCGCTGCCCTGGCCGAGCAGCACACGCCCGTCGACGGTGCGCTGCCAGTAGAGCACCTGCATCTGCGAGTCGGCGATCGAGGCGCCGCTCTTCCAGCCCAGCGCATCCAGGCGCTCAGGGATCGGCTCGGTGACGATCACCTGCCCATCGACGGAGTACATGTAGCGGTTGATCTCGGGAATCGATCCGGCCCAGGCGTTCGTGGCGATGAGCACCTGGTCGGCCGTCACGACTCCGCGAGGCGTCTTCAATCTGGCCGGGCGGCCCGGCGCGATCGCCTCGACCGGCGTTCCCTCATAGATCGTCACGCCCTTCTCGATCAGGCGCTTCCGCAGACCCCGGGCGAGCTTGTACGGGTTCATCGACCCGGCGCGGTCTTCGATGAGCCCCTCGTACGACGAGGCCGAGCCGGTGCGCTCCTTCAGTTCCTCGGCATCGAGCGGGCGGTAGGGCGTGTCGCCGTGCTGCGCCAAGTCGGCGGCCGCGCCCTCCCAGATGCCCTCGTGGGCCTTGGCGCTCGCACCGCGAATCCATCCGTCGAGCCGAAGGTCCATGTCGATCTCGCCCGACTGCTGCAGTTCTTCGAATTCGTCGATCGCGTCGGCGGTGGCGCGAGCGAGCTCGATCGCCTCCTTCTTGCCGACGAGCGCCCGGAGGTAGCCGAGGCTGCCGTACCAGGTGTGAACCTGGCCGCCGTTCCGTCCGGAGGCACCAGAACCGCAGAAGTCCGCTTCGAGGATCACCAGTTGCTGCTCAGGACGCTGCTCGAGGATGCGCCACGCGGTCCACAGCCCGGTCAATCCCCCGCCGACGATTGCGATCGGGGTCGAGATGTTGCCCCGCAGCGGCGCACTCGTCTCGGGCCCCGTCGGGTCGGTCGACTGGATCCAGAACGAGCGCTCGTGGGGCCGCGCCGGCACCGGCTGGCTGAACTTGAGCATGGAGGTCATCGGGGTGTGCTCGCTTCCTCAGAGGGGCGTGGGTGGTGCGGGTATGCGAATCAGGCCGGCGAGGAAGCGGCGAACTGGTAGTACGCCGCCTTCAGCCACTCGGGCACGGAGAGCGTCGGCTGCGGGAAGCCACCGATGTGCAGGCACGTCGCCGTTGCGCTTGCGGTGGCCTGCACGAGCGACAACTGCGGGGCGTTGCCCTGCAGGTGGCTCTTCACATAGGCCGCGATGAAGCTGTCACCGGCCCCGCAGGTGTCCACCGGCTTGATCGGCTGCGCCTTGGTCGTGGTCGTCTCGTGTCCCGCGCGGACCAGCGAGCCGTGCTCGCCGCGCATGATCACGGCCACGGCGGCCCCCGCGTCGCAGATGCGAGCAGCGAGGTCGTGGGCGGGGTTGTCGGCTTCGCCGTCGATCGAGGCGAACGCGATCTCGACGCCGTCGAGGCGATCGAAATCGTGGTACGTCGAGAGGTCCACGCTGAAGCGGTGCCCGCGCTCGGCCAGGCGGCTGGTGAGGCGGGCATCCCGCGAGACGCCGGCATGGTGCACCCAGTCGACGCCCTCGACCGAGTCGAGCACATCGTCGCCGGGACGCCAGTCGACACCGACACCGAATTCCTCGTGCAGGAACTCGCGGTTGCTCTCGACGAGCCGGATCAGCGTGACGCCCGTGCGACCCTCGAGACCCACGATCGAAGCGGGGTCGAGCCCGACATCCTTGGCGCCGTTGCGAACCGCGTCGGCTGCGTCATCGTCACCGACGGCTCCGAAGTACTGAGAGTCCAATCCTGCGCGGGCCCAGTTGACCGCGACGTTGAGCGCGTTGCCGCCGACGGTGAGCAGATCCTGCTCGACGTACACATCGAGACAGTTGTCCCCGATCGCCGCGACTCGCATGGCGTTCTCCCCTTCGAGATCCCAGAAGGCCCACTTGTGATTGATAACGATATCATTGAAGAGGACACCAGCCCGTCGGGGCGACCGCGTGCGTCATTCGGATGCCGGATGGAGCGACGTCAGTCCGGGGCCCTAGAGTTTCCGAAGGGGCATGCCCCGGGGAGAGTCTGAGATCTTAGGCAAGGAGGCTCGGCGTGGTCACGATCCGCGAAGTGGCGGAGGCGGCTGGCGTCTCTCAGGCCACGGCGGCGCGAGCGCTGAACGGCTACGGCTCGGTGAGCGCGCGAGCGCTCGAGCGCGTGACCGAGTCGGCGGCGCGGCTCGGCTACAAGACGAACATGATCGCCCAGGCGTTGCGGCTCGGGCAGACGCGCGCGATCGGCTTCGTGCCGGGAGACATCGAGAACCCGTTCTTCGCAAAGATCGCGCGTCACCTGGGCGACACCCTCGAGGCATCCGGCTACACCCTGCTGCTCTCGAGCTCTGACGAGCGCCCCGACCGCGAGCGCAAGGTCGTCGAGACGCTACGGCAGCACATGGTCTCCGGGTTCGTCGTCGCCCCGACCGCGCAAGACGACGCCCCCCACCTCGCGCAACTGGTCGAAGACGGTGTGCCGCTGGTGCTGATCGACCGTCGCGTCGAGGGCCTGCGCGCCGACTCGGTGACGGTCAACAACGAGGGTGCTGGGTTCCAGGCTGTGCTGCACCTGATCGAGCACGGACACCGCGACATCGCGATCCTGGTCGACGACCTGCAGATCGCCTCGTCGGCAGAGCGCTTCGCCGGTTACCAGAAGGCGCTCGACGCCCACGGCATCCGTCTCGAACCGACCTACATCGGCGTGGGAGGCGCTTCACGTGAGGGCGCGTACGAAGCGGCGCACCGGGTGCTCACGCTCGCCCACCGCCCCACCGCGCTCTTCGCCACTGACAACTTCATGACCGAGGGCGCGCTGCGTGCCCTTCGTGACCTGGGACTGCGGATGCCGGCGGATGTGTCGATCGTCGGGTTCGACGACTTCGACCTCACCACCTTCGTCGACCCCGCCGTCACCGTGGTGGCGCAGCCGATCGCGGAACTCGGGCAGGAGGCGGGTCGGCTGATCCTGCGCCGGCTCGAGGGGGCGGAAGACGAGCCGCACAACGTCAATCTGCTCGCGGAGCTCATCATCCGAGGCTCGGTCGAGGCTCCGCCCGCCTCCGACGCCGCGTAGCGCCCGGCGCAGCTGCAGCTCCGCGCCCGTGCGCCGCGGCGAGGGTCAGCCGCGCGCAGTCGCGCCCAGCCGCGCCCGCAATCCTCCCCCGCTCCCGCTCCCGCTCCCGCGAGGCTCGCCTACCCCCGCCCGAGCTCGCGAGATGCCAAGATCTGCTGCCAATCGGCGAAGCTCGCAGCACTTATTGCAATCTCGAGGGCGCACGAGGGCGCACGAGGGCGCGCAGGATGCCGCGGCGCCGAGCCGCGGCATCCGTCAGCGTGAAGGCGGTCAGCCGCCGCGAGTGAGCTCCGGAAGCCAGGTGACGAGCGGCGGGATGTACGTGATGAGCAGCAGCACCACGACAAGGGCCATGAAGAACGGCAGGAACGCCTTGGTGAACTCGCCGATCTTCACCTTGGTGATGGCCGCCACGGTGTAGAGCACGCTACCCACCGGCGGCGTGATCGAGCCGATCGTGAGGTTCAGCACGATGATGACGCCGAACTGCACCGGGTCGACGCCGATGCTCGCCGCGACCGGCGCGAGCACCGGGACCAGGATGATCATGAGGCTCATCGACTCCATGAAGATGCCCAGCACGAGCAGCAGCAGGTTGATCATGAGCAGGAGCACGACAGGGTTGTCGCTCACCGCGGTGAGCAGACCGAGCACCTGCGCCGGGATCTGCTCGTAGGCGACGATGATGCCGAACACGGCCGCTGCGGCGATGATGATCATCACGATGGCCGAGGTGAACGCGGCCTCCTTGAGCAGCGACGGGATGTCCTTGATCGAGAGCTCGCGGAAGGCGAAGGCCACGACGAGTGCGTAGACCACCGCGATCGCGCCGAGCTCCGTCGGGGTGAAGATGCCGATGCGCAGGCCGACGATGAGCAGCACGGGCATGAGCAACGCGGGCAGCGAGCGCACGAAACTCGCCCAGATCTCGGCGAATCGCGCCATGTTGTCGCGCACCTTCGGGTACCCACGACGACGCGAGATGATCCAGACGGTCGCGCTCAACGCGACGGCGATCAGGATGCCGGGGATCACGCCACCGATGAACAGTGCGCCGATCGACACATTGGCCAGCACACCGTAGAGGATGAGCCCGATGCTCGGCGGCAGGATCGGAGAGATCGAGCCGGATGCCGCGGTGATCGCCGAGGCAAACCCGTTGGGATACCCCTGGCGCCGCATGATCGGCACGAGGATCTTCGAGTCGATCGCGGCGTCGGCGTTCGACGAGCCCGACATTCCGCCGATCATGAGGCTGTTCAGCACGTTCACCTGGGCGAGGCCGCCGCGGAAGTGGCCGACCAGCACGGTCGCGAAGCCCATCAGCCGTTCGGCGATGCCCCCACGGGCCATGATGGTGCCCGCGAGGATGAACAGCGGCACGGCGAGCAGCGGGAACGACTCGAGGCCGCTCGACATCCGCTGAACGATGATCGTGCCGGCGGTCTGCTCGAACTGGATGTAGAGCACCGACACCGCGAGCAGCGATAGGAAGATCGGTACGCGCAGGAAGATGAGCGCGACGACGAGCAGGATGAGTAGCCAGATCATGAGGGCGTCCGCTTACTTGAGGTGGTCGGTGTTGTCGAGGCCTGAGGCATTGAAGTTGCCGGTTCGGAGCACGTCGGGCCGATACGAGTCGTCGATCCGCTCGATCTCCTCATCGACGACCTGGGGCCGCTCGAACCGGCCGGTGATGGCGCCGATCACGGCGCGCACGAGGTCGCGGGCCGCGTACACGATCATGAACGCCGCTGAAACCGGGATCGCGAGCTCCAGATACTTCTTCGAGAGCCCGGTGCCGGTCAAGGGCACGAAGTTGCCGTTCAGGAAGTAGTCGAGGCCGTTGACGATGAGGTAGACCATCACAAGCATCGCAATGACCTGCACGAAGACCTCGACGATCGCCTGCCACCGCTGCGAGAAGAGTTGGGTGAGCACGTCGATCGCGATGTGCTGACCCTTGCGCGACACCGCGGTGACCGCGAGGTAGATGAGCCAGATGAACGCGATGAGCGAGACCTCGGAGGCGCTCTGCAGAGGGTGACTGAAGACGTAGCGGCCCACGACATCGGCAGTCAGGGCGACCACGATGACCGCCATCAGCAGCGCGGGCAAGCCTTCATCCACCGCGCTCAGGACGCGCGTCCACACACGCTTTGTCGTTGCGTTGGTCGCTGGTGTCACTTGAGAAGCTCCCTTGCTTTCGGGCACGCGCCGGGAGCGTTCCGCGGATCGGCTCGCTGCGCGGTTGATAACGTTACCACTGAGAGTTCGCCTCCGGGGCGCAAGTACTCTGAGCGGATGCCGGAGCTTCGGCATCCGCACCTCATCTCGGGCGTTCATGCCCGCTCACCACTCGAAATCCAGGAGCATCAATGGCGACCGCCTCATCCCCGTCAACGCCGATCATCACGGTTCCCGACGCCGACGACGAGTCGATCGCGATCCTGGAGCGGATCGAGGGCAAGATCGACCTCTCGGGCCTCGAGCTGCGCATCCACATGGGTGTGCCGGACAGCGATGACGAGTGGATCGAGCGCACGGCCGGCGCCGACGGCATGCTGCTCGGCTGGCATGTTCCCGACGCGGCGCTCGCGAGCACCGACCGGCTGAAGGTCATCTCGTACCTCGGCACGGGCGCGAGCGATCACGTCAACCTCGGCCTCGCCGCAGACCGCGGGATGGAGGTGCTCACTGTGTCGGGCTACGGCGACGACGCGGTGGCGGAGCACGCCGCGGCGCTGATGATGGCGGCGGTGCGCAGCGTGCCGCAACTCGACCGGGCGGTGCGAGCGGGTGAGTGGCCGTCGGCGAGCTCGTGGCAGATCCGTGGGCGTCGCCTCGGGGTGGTCGGCCTCGGCGGCATCGGCCGGCGCATGGTCGAGATCGGCCGCGGACTCGGCATGGATGTCGTTGCCTGGAACCGTTCGGCGGAGAGCGGCGCGACGGAGATCGACGGCATCCCATTGCTGCCCATGAGCGAGCTCTTCGCCACGAGCGACGCAGTGTCGCTGCACGTGCCCCTGAACGAGCACACGCGCGGACTTGTCGGCGAGCAATTGCTGCGCTCGATGAAGCCGGACGCGGTGCTCGTGAACACGGCGCGTGGTGCGGTCGTCGACGAAGAGGCGCTGCTTCGCGTGCTCGACGACGGAGCGATCCGCGCGGCGGCGCTCGACGTGTTCGGCAGCGAGCCGCTCGCGGGCGACAGCCGCCTGCGCGATCACGAGCGCGCGATCGTCACTCCGCACGTCGCGTTCAACACGACGGATGCCTCCGAGCGGCTGTTCATCATCGCGCTGCAGAACCTGGTCGACTTCTTCTCCGCGAAGGACTGAGGGCCGCGGCGCCCCCGCATCGCCGACATCCGCGCCACTTACAGGTGTTCGCGCCAGTTCCTCGTGGCGCAGACGCCTGAAGGTGGCGCGGATGTCGTGGACCGACGGGGTGCGAAGCGGAGAGCTTCGGCCCGAACGCGGTGCGCCGAGACGGGCGCCCAGCGCTGGCATCGCCCCCCATCCGCGCCACTTACAGGCATTCGCGCCAGTTCCTCGTGGCGCAGACGCCTGCAGGTGGCGCGGATGCTGTGGAGAAGGCCAGAAATGGCCGCAACCGTTGGGCTTCGCCGGGCGCCAGGACGGCGCCCGCGTTACGTCGCGCGAAGGCCAGCAATGGCCTTCGCTGTTTGCGACGTAACGCACTCGAGCCCGGAAGGGATGCTTCCGGGCTCGAGACGGCTACGCCGCTAGGCGTGAACGGGCTTAGAAGTCGCCCTTCTTGTAGTAGCGGCGAGTGGTCAGCGGGTGGTCGCGAACCACTTCGAGGTGAGCGCTGAGGCGCTCGAACGCGGCGGCCAGCACGACCGGCGAGATGAGCGCGCGCACACGGTCCGAGATGCCGGGCAGCTCGAAGTCCTTGCTGTCGAAGACGCGCAGTTTCGAGGTGACGGTCGGCGCGAAGCGCTCGACGCGGTCGCTCAGCGAGCGGCCTTCGTCCTCGCCCTTGAGCAGGACGACGCTCGTGTCCTTCTCGATGAGCTCGAGCGTGCCGTGGAAGAAGTCGGAGGCGTGCACGGGGCGCGTCCAGATCCACTGCATCTCCTCGAGAATGCACATGCCGTAGTACCACGCCTCGTACCAGACGCCACCGGCGCCGGTGATGATGTGGTTCTGCTCGTCCTTGATCTCCTCGGCGAACGACTTCGCGCGGGGTTCGAACGCGCTCTTCACACCGACGAGCAGCTCAGGCAGGGTCTGCAGCTCCGCGACCACCGAGTCGTAGTCGTCGATCTCGCCGCGCAGATCCATGATCGCCAGCGCGATGAGCAGCGACTGCAGGTAGAAGTTCTCGCTCGAGGTGTCGTCGGCGACGAAGTTGGCGAAGTTGATGTCGGCCATCTCGCCGATGGGAGTGTCGGCCTTCGCCGTGAGCGAGAGCACCCGGGCGCCCTTCGACTTGGCGAACTCGATGGCGGCCACAGCCTCCTTGGTGGTGCCCGAGACCGAGGGGAAGACGGCGATCGAATTCGGTCCGAGGTTGGCGTGCCCCGTGTTGACGATCTCCGCCGACATCTCGATGAACGTCGGGAACGTCGACTTCGTCTGGAGCATCCGAGCGGCGGGCTGCATGAGGAAGTTCACGCCCCCGGCACCCATGAAGAAGATGTTCTCGGCTCCGTTGGCGAGCTCAGCCTTGAGGGCCTCGCGGATCGGGCCGGCGAGCTGCACGGCGCCGGTCTGGATGTCGACGTAGCGCTTCTCGTCGAAGTTCAGCATGCTGATCCTTTGTCTGTTGATTGGACAGGTTGTCGGACAAAGCTAGCACTTGTCGGGCTGATAACGATATCCATGGCGCGAACCGATGGTCGGATGCCCGGGTTGCAACGGGGCCTGGTATGGTCGGCCAGATCGGACATCCGCGGTATCGCGGCCGACAGCGAACGACAAGAGCGCAAGGAGCGGCATCCTGTCTGACAACGACACGACCAATGTCGCGACGGCCGACAAGTCGTCGGGGACGACTGGCGGACGCGGCAGTGCCGTGGAGCGCGTGCATCAGCAGATCAGCGCGCTCATCGCGCAGCTCGGGCTGAAGCCCGGCGATCGCCTCAACACCGAGTCGGAGCTGTCAGAGCTGTTCGGCGTCTCTCGATCCACGGTGCGCGAGGCCCTCAGGCTGCTCGAGCAGCAAGGGGTGGTGAACGCGGTTCAGGGCCAGGGCCGCTTCATCTCGGCGTCGGGTTCGCTGCGCGTCGAACGCCCCATGACCAAGTACGAGAGCATCACAGAGGTACTGACCGGGCGCGGCTACGCCGTCACCAGCGCCGTGCTGAGTATCGAGGAGGGCACGGCCACTCCCGAGGAGGCCGAGGCGCTCGAACTCGAGTCCGACGCGCCGGTCATCCGGCTGCTGCGCATCCGGTACGGCGACGACAAACCGCTCGTGGTCAGCGCGAACACCATGCCTCGCGAAACGCTCCCGGGGCCCATCGATCACCGCGACTGGAGCGGTTCACTGACCGCGGCCCTCGCCGCTCACGGCAATCGGGTCACCTCGGCCCTCGCAACCATCTCGGCGGTCGAGTTGCCGGAGGAGTGGCAATCGCGGTACTCCCTCGGCGGACTCGGACCCTGGTTGCGAGTGTTCGAGGTCGGCCTGACGGCCACCGGCCGGCGCGTGCTGTACGCGCTCGACTACCACCTCGGCAGCGAGATCTCGTTCAGCGTGCTGCGCCGCAGCTGACGCGCGGGCTCGCAGTCGATGGTGCTCGAAGGCGTCACTCGTCGACGAGCACACGGTGAACGGGCGCACAGGCGCACGGGCGGTCAACGCTCGCAGGCGGCCACTCCGAAAGCGCGACGCTCAGCGAATTGGCACTGAGCCGATCACGAAGTGACCGCGGCCGGATGCCGTGAGCATCCGCTCCGCGTCCGACACGAACACCGCGCCGCCCGGCAGGAGCTCGAGGGGGGCGTTGTCGGCATCCGTGTGCAGCGTGATCGAACCGCGCACGCCGACCGCGATGCGGGGACCGGATCCCGCGAGTTCCACAACGGATCCGTCGAGCTCGACGGCGGTGAGCTCGAACTCCTCCGCGCCAGGTCGAAGCACTCGAACGCCCGACGCAGCCTCCTCGGCTGACAGCAACGAGATCGGCCCCGAGGCGACGTCGACGTTCTCGAGCAAGCCTTCGACGTCGACGTACTTCGACGTGAGGCCCGCCCGGAACACATTGTCGGAGTTGGCCATCAGTTCGACGGCAAGGCCGTCGAGATAGGCATGGGGTGTGCCAGACGACACGTACACGCACTCCCCCGGCGCGAACGCGATGCGGTTGAGCATCAGCGATGCAACCGCCCCGGCATCGGCTGGATAGTACGAGGCGAGCTCGACCACGGTCGAGTGCGGCGCGAGCCTTCCCGCTTTCGCTGCCCGCTCGCCCTCAGCCAGCTCGCGAGCCTCGTCGACGATCTGGTCGACCTGCTCCGGCTTCAGCGAGACGAGCGCGCGCAGGCACGACCGCAATCCATCGGGCGAGCGATCTGCCTCGAGCAGACGCTGCGCGTCGCGGATCGCCGGGTGGCGGTAGTCACCGAGCACGCGTTCGAGTTGCGCCCGGTCGCGGAAGCCGACCAGCCCTTCGAAGTCGGTGACGGCGAAGACCATCTCGGGCTTGTGGTGCACGTCTTTGAAACTGCGGTTGAAGGCGTCGACCGGGATGCCGAGCGCCTCCTCGCGCTCGAACCCGACACGGGCGTTCTCGGGCGTCGGGTGCACTTGCAGCGACACAGGCTGAGCAGGCGCCAGAAACTTCATCAGGAACGGCAGTTCGCCGAATCGCTCAGCGACGTCTGCTCCGAGCAGGGCAGGTTCGGCTTCGAGCAGAGCATCAAGGCTCGACACGGCGCCGTCGCGATCGCGGGTCGGTGAAGGCGCCGTGGGGTGCGCCCCGAACCAAAGTTCCGCGAGCGGATCAGCATCGTTCGGCGTGCCGAGCACCGCTTGGATCTGGCTCGTCGATCCCCACGCATACCGGCGCGGGACCCCGGTCAGTATGTGCATCTGCCTCAGTTCTTCTCTGTTCGGGCCGATCGCGGCCCATTCGAGGCTACCTTGCGTCTTGGGAGGAACCGGCAAGGAGGAGGGCCAAGCACAACTGCCTGGGCGGCGCCCTCCTGTGCGGAGATCACACCACAGCGGCTTTTGTGTGACTTCAATACCGTTAGAACCCATCACTGTGTTGAATCGGAGCCAGCCACCTGCCACGGTTGTCAGCGGGCAGCCGACTCTCGCCGGCATCCGACCGCACAACGTCTCAAGAACAGCCGTGACGTGCCGTAAACCGAAAGGGACGAAGCCGGAATGACGATGCAGGATCCAACGACCGACTCGATAAGAGCAGGCGCTTCCGATCAAGCACCACGGCGCAAGCGCTCAACTGTGAGCGCCGTGCGTGAAGCGATCCTCGCGATGATCAAAGAACAAGGTCTGCAAGCCGGCGATCGACTCGACACTGAGGCCCAATTGACCAAGCGAACGGGCGCTTCGCGTTCGACCGTGCGAGACGCGCTGAAGAGCCTGGAACAAGATGGCACCATCGGCGTGGTGCACGGTCACGGCTGGTTCGTCTCGGCCATCGGCTCTCTCCACGTCGAGCGCCCAGTCACGCGGTACGAGAGCGTGACAGAGATGCTCGAATCACGAGGCTATTCGGTCACCAGCGCTGTGCTCGACGTGCAGGAATCCGCGGCTTCGGCAAAGGAAGCTGCCGCGCTCGCGGTCGATGAGGGCACGCCGGTGATCCGGCTCACCCGGATCCGGTACGGCAACGATGAGCCCATGGCCATGAGCCTCAACGTGGTTCTTCGCAGCGCACTGCCGGGTCCGCTGAACCACCGGGACTGGAGCGGCTCGCTCAGCAGGGCGCTCGAAGCGCACGGCCACCACATCGTGTCGTCGGCGGCGCGCATCACGGCGGCCGAGCTGCCGCGCGACGTCGAGGACCGATACAGCCTCGGCGGCCTCGGGCCATGGATGCTGGTCGAAGAGACATGCCTGTCGCGCTCCGGCCTCCGCACCATCTATGCGGAGGAGTACTTCCGCGGGGGCGAGATCGCCTTCAGCGTCCTCCGTCGGCGCTGATCTCCGGGCGCCCCCAGCCGGTCGCGCCAGAGGCGCCTCTTCTTCGCGAATGACAACAGAACAGTGATGAAATCGGCGTCTCGAGTTTTGAGTTCATACAATAGGCTTTGAAAACAAACATCGGAACGGATTCCACACATGGTCAACCATCGCGACGACGCGATAACCGCCCGCGAGGGCATCTGCGTGGTCGGCAACCTCAATATGGACCTCCTCATCCGCGGAGTCCCGCAGCTCCCCGAATGGGGCCAAGAGGTTGTCGGTCATGAGCACCAGTTCTTCCCGGCCGGGCAAGCCGGCTACCTTGCGCTTGGTCTCGCAGCACTCGGCACGCCCGTCTCAGTGGTCGGCGTGGTGGGTGACGACCCCGAAGGCACGCTCATCGTTGAAGCGTTGCGGGATGCGGGCGCCTGCAGCGCCGGAGTGAGCAGCTTGACGGGCGAGCAGACCGGTCTCACCGTGGCGCTGGTGCGGCCCGATGGGGAGCGCGCCTTCGCCTCGAACATCGGATGCTCGGGCCGCCTCACCGACGAGCTGCTCCGCGATGCGATGCACGTCGTGGAACGGCATCGCACAGTCGCCCTCGTCGGCCTCTTCATGGTGTCGAATCTCGGCTTCGATGCGGCACATCGCTTTCTCGCCCAGTGCCGTCGCCGCGGGCAGTCCACCATGCTCGACACGGGCTGGGATCCCGCCGACTGGCCGGAGACGACGCTGATCGCACTGCGACGGATGCTGCGCGAGGTCGATCTGTTCCTTCCCAACCTCGATGAAGCTCAGGCCATCACGGGGCAACGCACTGCTGAGCACGCGCTCGCAGCGCTGAGCGATGTCTGCCCCGGCACGGTCGTGATCAAGTGCGGCGCTGAAGGCAGCATC
Source organism: Ruicaihuangia caeni (assembly GCF_040536845.1). NCBI lineage: Bacteria > Bacillati > Actinomycetota > Actinomycetes > Micrococcales > Microbacteriaceae > Ruicaihuangia > Ruicaihuangia caeni. Next base: position 1,387,697 of record NZ_CP159582.1, on the reverse strand, counting down.
AGCTGGCACGAGGGGCGAACCCTGCGGCATCCGGCAATCGCAACGACGGCCATCGACGCTGTGGGAGCCGGCGACGTCTTCGACGCCGGGCTGCTGGCAGCGCTTGAGCGAGAGATGCCGATCGAGGAAGCACTGCGCCACGCCCACGCGACCGCCTCCCTCTACGTGTCGCGCCCCCGCGACCGCTATCCGACCGCCGACCAGGTGAGCGGACACGCCAGAAACCATTCGACCGATACCGGAGCACACCAATGACCAGAATCGACTTCCGGACTTACCCCGTGCAGGTTCAGGAGTTCTTCGACCTCGAGCCGGGGCTGCGAGAACCGGTAGTAGACGTATTCGGCTTCTATTGCTCGACTCAGCCCCTCGCAACGTATCTCGCGCAGCTCGATGAAGCGGGACTCGACAGCGCCGTGATGGTCGCACTCGACTGCACGACGGCGCACAAGAGCAGCGTCGCCACCAATGAGCAACTGGCCGACCTCATGAAGCTCAGCGAGCGCATCATCGGCTTCGCCTCGGTGGACCCCAGCGACGCGGACGCCCCACAGAAGCTTCGCACCGCGGTGGACGACCTCGGCCTCAGCGGGCTCAACCTCGACCCTGCCCTGCAGCAGTTCGAGCCGGCCGACGAGGGCACTGCGTTCCCAGTGTTCGAAGCGGCACAAGACCTCGGCATCCCGGTTTCGATCGCCGTCGGGCACAACTGGGCGCCCATTGCGCCCACCTCCGCATTCACGCCGATGTCGCTCGAGCCGGCGATCAGCGCGTTCCCCGACCTCGACTTCGTCATCCCGCACGTCGGCTGGCCATATGTGCAGGAAGCACTCGCGCTCGCCATCAAGTACCCGAACGTGCACCTCGACACGTCAGTGCTCTACGGCGGACGCCCCGAATCCTCACTGCGTCGCGTGCTCGCCGATCAGATCGGGCTCGACGTCTGCGAGGCGAGCCTGCGCGAGAAGCTCGTCTTCGCCTCCGACTACCCGCGGGTGGACCCCAAGCGCTTCGTGAGGGCCATGCAGATGCTCGAGTTCCGTCCTGTCACGGAGCAGCAAATCTTGGGCGGCAATGCCGAGCGCCTGCTCGGCAAGAAAGCCGCCAAGAACGTGAGCACCACCGAGAGCAAGAAGGGTTCGCTGTGAAATCTGAGGTCATCCGGCTCGGCATCCAGACCGACCACGACACGCAGGTCATCGACATCACCGATCGCGTCAAAGAAGCGGCCCGAAGCACTGGTGTGCAGAACGGCGTCTGCTATGCGACGACCATGCACACTACGAGCGGCATCATGGTGAATGAAGGCCTGCCCGACGTGGAAGACGACATCATCTCGATGCTGCAGCGCACGGCACCCGAACTGCGCGACGATCACCGGCACCAGCGCTTCCTGCCGAGCGACGGCCAGATGGCTGTCAACTCGTGCTCGCACCAGCGCAGCCACCTCACGGGCATGCAGGTGGCGTTTCCCGTGCAGGATGGCGAACTCGTGATGGGCGGCCGGCAGACGATCTACTTCGCCGAGTTCGATGGACCGCTGTACCGCGAGTTCATCGTGCACGTCATCGGTGTCTGACTCGACGCGAAATGAAGAAGGGCCGCTCGGACAGCATCCGAGCGGCCCTTCCATATGGAAGCCGACCGAGCTCAGTTGCAGCGTTCCACCTGCAGACCGGCCTTTGCGGACTCCGACTCGAGATCCTCCGCGCGGATCGTCACGGTGGGTACCTCGATGACGCTCTCAGTCGCTTCGCCGTTCATCGCGGCGAGCGCTTGCGCGACGCCGAGCTCTCCGATCGTGCGCGCCTGCTGGCTCACGATCCCCTGGATGTCGCCGGCACGCAGCTGCTCGACCATCACGGGTGATGCATCGAACCCGACCACCTTCACCGACCCGAGCTCGCCTGCGTTCCTGAGCGATGCGACCGTGCCCTGCGCGCCGTAGTCGGTCGTCGTGAAGACGCCCGCGAGATTCGGATGCCGCTGCAAGGTCGCATCGACGATCTGCGCGCCCTTCTCGATGTCCGTGCCGCCGTACTCCTGGCCCACGACAGTGAGCCCAAGCTGCTCCGCGGTGTCGACGAACCCCTTGCCTCGGGCCTCGGTCGTCGAGACTCCGGCCTGGAAGTTGAGCAACAGCACTTCTCCGGAGCCACCGATGAGTTCAGCCAGCAGCTTGGCCGCCTCCACTCCCCCGGCATAGTCGTCAGTACGGACAGACGATCGCACCGTGGACGAGTCATCGAGTGCTGTGTCGACGAGCACCACGTTCGTGCCTGCGTCGACAACGCGCTGGATCGGAGCGAACATCGCTGCTCCATCGGTCGGTGCGATCAGAAGCGCGCTGGGCGCCGCCGCCGCGACTCCATCGACGATTGGGATCTGGTCGGTCGGACTGAATGAATTCGGCGCTTGGAAGTCGAAGCTCAGGCCCGCTTCTTCGGCAGCCGCTTGAGCACCGCACGACATCGTGATGTAGAACGGATCGCCCTTGACGCCTGCGACGAACGTCAGGCTCCCCCGTTCCTCAGCTGCGGGGTCTCCAGTATCAGGGTCAGGTCCGGCCGTGCTGGAGCACCCCGCCAGGGCGACGCCGAGCGCCGCGATTCCCGCGATCGCGGCCGAGGCTCCGCGGAGGCGTCGGCTGCGGATTGTGATCGGTGAGTGGTGCATGGTTGTTCCTCTCTTCGTTGAGCGGTGAGCAGTGACAGGGCTCCTTCGACGGCGCCCCGCTTCACATGCGGTCAGGCGAATGGCGAATGCGATCGATGAACACGGCGACGACCAGCACGAGCCCGATTGCGAACTGCTGCCAGAACGCCTGCACTCCGGTGATCACGAAACCGTTGAGAAGGATCACGGGGATGAACGCACCGATCACGGTGCCGACCACCTTTCCGCTGCCTCCGAACAGGCTGGTGCCGCCAAGCACCACTGCCGTGATGGCCTTGAGGCTGTCCTCCGAGTGGCCGGCCAACGTTGTGGTGCCGAATCGGGCCAGCGCGAGGAATCCGGCGATTCCGGCGAGCGCACCGGCGATGGTGTAAATGACCACGAGGTGTCTGCTCACTCGGATGCCGGCCCGCTCAGCGGCGGCGCTGCTGGCACCGACGGCGTAGGTGCGCCGTCCGAACACGGTCTCGTTCAAGACGACCGCGGCGACGAGCGCGAGCAGAAGCGCGATGACCGCAATCCAGGGGACCGCTCCGGCGATGTCACCTACCCCGAGCGTCTGCACGAGCTCAAGGGGCGCTCGGAGATCGATGCCATCTGTGATCACGAGCGCGAGCCCCATGGTCATCCCGAGGGTGCCGAGCGTGGCGATGATCGGAGGGATCTTCGCTCGCGTGACGAGCAGGCCGTTTACGAGCCCCCACCCGGCACCCGCTGCAATGCCCACCACCAGCCCGGTGAGGATTCCGTGCAGCCCGCCTATGGCGTTCATCGTCATGGTGGCGACGACGCCGGAGAATACGAGGATGCCCCCGCCTGAGAGGTCGATACCGGCCGTGAGGACGACGAGCATCTGACCCAGGGAGAGCACGAGCAGGATCGCCACGCTCGCGAGGATGTTCCTTGCATTGCTGAGGGACGCGAAGGCCGGACCGGCGATGACGCCGAACGTCACGATGAGCGCGATGAAGATCACGACGATCCAGGTGGTCTGTCTCGCGAACAGATTGCGAATCGTCTGAGCCGGGCGCGCGTCGGTCAACCGAGCCGGTCGGTCCTCCGCAGTCTGTGACAGCGCTGCCATTACCGCTCCTCACTGGCGCTCAACGCGCCCGTCATGGCGGCTACGATCCGCTCCATGGTCAGTCCGGCCCGCTCGAATGTCGCCACGCGCCTCCCCAGCCGAAGCACTTGAACGCGATCGGCGACTTCCAGCACGTCGGGCATGTTGTGGCTGATCAGAACGACACCCACACCGCGGTCGCGGATCCTTCGCACGAGATCGAGCACATTGCGGGTTTGCACGACTCCGAGCGCGGCGGTCGGCTCGTCGAGGAAGATGACCTTGCTCGCCCACGCGGCCGCACGGCAGACCGCCACGCCTTGTCGTTGTCCGCCAGACATGCCGGCGATGGGGGATGCCGCATCTTGAATCGCGACTCCCAGTTCGCTGAAGATCTCCTTGCTGCCGCGCCGCATCGCGCCCTTGTCGATGAAACCAAGCGCGCCGAGCACGCCGGCGCGGCGACGCTCGCGGCCAAGATAGAGATTCTCCACGGCGCTCAAGGTTGGGGCGAGCGCGAGATCCTGATACACGGTCTCGATGCCCATGGCGCGCGTTCGCTCGGCATTCAAATGGTCGATGCGCTGCCCTTCAAGGGTGATCGAACCGGAGTCGGGACTTTGCACTCCCGACAGCGCCTTCACGAGCGTGCTCTTCCCCGCGCCGTTATCTCCGACAAGGGCCACGATCTCGCCGGCGTGGACGTCGAAGTCGGCGCCTCGGAGAGCTTCTACGTGACCGAAGTGCTTGACAAGCCCCCTGGCCTCCAACAACGGCGTCGGCATCGACGACCTCCCATGCGCTCGAACCACGGTTGTCTGAACTCCATACTGAGTTTGGATGACACAACAGTGATTGCACAAGCATGAGTTGCGTGTTGTCGGCTGCAGAGCTCGCGCATCAGGCAGGATCGACCCCGCGCTGCACCTTCGGGGGCAACGAAACCGCTGGCACGCATGGCATGCCAGCGACTTAGTCGGGCGAGTTACTCGGAGGCGGAGACTGAACGCGCCCCGGCCGCGGCGGCAGGTGTGAGCGGCCAGCCGACGGCGTCGATCTCGATCAGAGTCGACTCGGCCCGACCGAGCGCTGCCTGCAGAGCCGCCTCGAATTCACTCACTTCGCGCACCCGCTCGCTCACAAAACCGTGCGCGTGACCGAGCTGCACGAAGTCAGGGTTGCCCAGCTCCGTGCCGTAGTCGCGCTGCGGAAACTCTCGGTCCTGATGCATGCGGATGGTGCCGAATAGGTTGTTATTGATCACCACGACGACGAGGCGCAGCCCAGCGGATGCCGCCGTCACGAGCTCGGGCGCCGACATCATGAAGCAGCCGTCGCCCGCGAACACGACCACGTCGCGGCATCCGGCCGCCGCAGCCGCCACTCCCGCGGGAAGACCGAATGCCATCGCCCCGTTCGCGGGCGCGAGCTGCGTGCCGGCGTTGCGATAGCGATAGAACCGGTGCAGCCACCCGGTGTAGTTGCCTGCACCGTTGCAGATCACCGCGTCGTCGCCGAGCAGTTCGCTCGCCGCCGCGATCATGGCGCCGAGGCGATCGGAAGCCGGAGGCGTCGAGTGCGCGAGGTACGCGGCCCGGCCGACGCTCGTCCACTCGGCCCACCGCTCGGTGCCGTCGAGATCGAGCGACTCGAGCGCTCGAACAGCGGCACCGGAAGCGACGAGTTCTGCAGCGGTCGGGCGCACGGTGCGGTCGAGATCCTCCTCCGAAGCCGCGAGGTGAATGATCTCGGCATCCGGGGCGCCGATCCGCCGCGTGTAGCCGTCGGTCTCGACGTCGCCGAAGTGGCCACCAATGGCGATGACGCAATCGGCCTCGGCCAGCATCCGCACCAGTTCCGGGTCTGCCCCGAACCCGAAGTGGCCGACGTAGCTCGATGAACGGTTGTCGATGGCGTCTTGGCAGCGGAAGCTCGCGGCCACCGGCAGCGTGTTGCGCTCAGCGAACCGACGGATGCCGTCGTGCTGCTCCACACCCCAGCCACCACGGCCGAGCAGCACGAGCGGTCGTGCCGATCGCGACAGGGCCTCGCGAATGCGTTCGAGCGTCGTGCTCGACAACTCACCCGCGAGAGGCGCGAGAGCCGTGAGCTTGGCAACATCGAGCGACACAGATGCGCGTCCACCTGCATCGGCGTTCTCCTCGACCGAGGCGACCGTCTCGTAGAGCACGTCTTCCGGGAGCTCGACGACGACCGGACCGGGCCGCCCGGCCTCGGCGATGCGCACGGCCCGCGCGATGGTCTCAGCCGCACGTTCGGGCCGCTCGATGCGGGTCACCCACTTCGACATGGAACCGAAGACCGCCTCGCATGAGATCTCTTGGAACGCGCCCCGGCCGAGGTCTGCCATCGGCACCTGCCCGACGAGGAGCAGGAGCGGAACCGCATCCTGCTGGGCCGTGTGAACAGCGATCGCCGCGTGCAGCGCTCCCGGGCCGCGCGACACCGCGCAGACCCCGACCCGTCCGGTGCGCATGGCGTGCGCGACAGCGGCTTGCCCGGCCGAGGCCTCATGCCGCGCGACGATGAGCTGCACATCGTCGCGATGGTCGCGAAGCGCGTCGAGCACCGGGAGGAAGCTTTCGCCGGGCACACAGGTGACCATCCGTACGCTCTGTGCGACCAGGGTCTCGACGATGGCCGAACCGACATGGGACCTTGCCGTCATTGGCGGTGCTCCGTTTCTCGGGACCGGTCGGCGTTATCGAACTGAAACAGTTGGTTCTGGTTGCGACCGGAAGGCGCGCTTACGTAGCGTGCTACTCGATGATATCGTTCTCAAACCATCATCACGGCTGCGGTTCGAGCGGCCGGAGTGAACCTTCGCAATCCATCTATGGAGGCAACAATGAAGTTGAAGTCCCGCGCTCTCACCGCCGTGGTGGGACTTGCGGCCGCAGGCCTCGTGGTCTCGGGCTGCAGCACAGCGAGCAACGACGCCGGTAATGGCGACGACGCCCCTGCCGAGACGATCACCATCCGCGTCTCGAGCGTCAACCCCGCCGACAGCATCTACGGCAAGACCATCGACGAGGTCGCCGCAAGCGTCAACGAGAAGAGCGATGGAGCGCTGAAGCTCGAGGTCTTCCACGCGGGTCAGATCGGCACCACGTCCGACACCGCTCAGCAGGCGGCTTCGGGTGAAGACATCATCACCTTCATCGACGCCGGCACCGCCTCCTCGCTGGGCAACCCCGACATGGCGATCCTCGGCGGACCGTTCCTGTTCGAGAACAACGACCAGGCCCTGAAGTTCGCCCAGTCGGACGTCTTCAAGGAGATGACCGAGACGCTCGCGGAAGAGGGCAACCTCCGCGTGCTCGCGCTCAACTGGCTTGACGGCCCCCGCCACATGTGGGGAAAGAACGCGTACCCCGAGCCGACCGACCTCGAGGGCGTGAAGGTTCGCACCCCACCGATCGAGACCTGGGACCGCACCTTCAAGCCGCTGGGCGCTGTGACCACGACCATCGAGAACACCGAGGCCTACAGCGCGCTCGAGCAGGGCGTCGTGGAGGCCGCGGAAGGCCCGGTCAACGGCACCGTTGCCCAGAAGTGGCACGAGGTCGCTCCGCAGCTGACCCTCACCGCGCACTTCCGCACCTTCCTGGGCTACGCCATCGGCGAGGCGACCTGGAAGAAGCTCACTCCTGAGCTCCAGGAGCTGCTGATCGACGAGTTCACCGCCGGAGGCGAGGTTGCGACCGAGCGCTTCGCAGAAGCGGAGAAGGAGACGCTCGACCGCATCACCTCCGAAGAAGGGGTGACCGTGCACGAGGCGAACCTCGCCGCCTACCAGAAGGCCACTGCCGGCTTCTACGACTCGTACGGCGACCTGCTCGACCGAGTCCGCGAGGCGGGCAAGTAGCATACTACTCAGCGGGCAGTGCGGCGTGGCGCCTCGGCGCCCGGGCACTGCCCGCTTTGTAGTCTTTTCGCAATTCACTCTCGGTACGCGTGCCCGTGACGGGCACCGCGCTGGTGTCGCGAAGAAGGCCAGAAACAGCCTCCGAGCCGAACTCCAGCGCGCCCACCAGCGACCGCCGACCACGAACCAGGGATGCAGCATGAACGAGCACAAGAACTACATCGACGGCGAATGGATCGGCGACGACTTCAAGCCGAACGTGAACCCGTCCGACCTGGGTGACACGATCGGCCTCTACGCGCGCGCCGCCGAGAGCGATGTCGACCGCGCGATCGCCGCCGCGGCCGAGGCACAGCCGAAGTGGGCGGCGATGACCGTCGGCGAGCGGTCGGCGATACTCGAGGGCATCGCCACGCGCATCCTCGCTCGCGCCGACGAGCTGGGCGAACTGCTCTCACGCGAAGAGGGCAAGACCAAGCCCGAGGGCATCGCCGAGGCCACACGCGCCGGCCACACGTTCCGCTACTACTCGCAGCAGATCCTGCAGGCCACCGGCGAGCGCTTCGCGAGCACCTGGCCCGGCATGACCATCGACGTCGAGCGCAAGCCGGTCGGGGTCATCGGCATCATCACCCCATGGAACTTCCCCATTGCGATCCCCGCATGGAAGATCGCGCCGGCACTTGCTTACGGCAACACGGTCGTGTTCAAGCCGGCCGACCTCGTGCCGGCATCCGCCTGGGCCCTTGTCTCGATCGCGCACGAGGCAGGCCTTCCTCGCGGTGTGCTGAACCTCACGATGGGAAGCGGGCGCATGATCGGGGCGCGCATCGTCGAGTCGCCACTGGTCAACGCCGTGACGTTCACCGGCTCGACCCAGACCGGTATGCACATCGCCGCCGAGTCGCTGAAGCACGGCGCCAAGCGCTTCCAGCTCGAGATGGGCGGCAAGAACCCGCTCATCGTGCTCAACGACGCCGACCTCGACGTCGCCGTGGGTGCGGCGATCAACGGCAGCTTCTACAGCACGGGCCAGCGCTGCACGGCGTCGAGCCGCCTGGTCGTCGAGAGCGGCATCCACGACGAGTTCGTCGAGCGGATGCGTGCCGCCACCGAGGCGCTGACGGTCGGCCACGCGCTCGAAGACGGCATCCAGATCGGGCCGGTCGCGAGCGAATCGCAGTTGCAGCAGGACCTCGACTACCTGCGGATCGGACAGGAGGAAGGCGCCGAGCTGCTCGTGGGCGGCGAGCGCGTCACCCGCTCGACCGAGGGGTACTTCCTCACTCCTGCGCTGTTCGTCGGCACGCGGAACGACATGCGCATCAACCGCGAGGAGATCTTCGGACCCATCACCTCGGTGATCAAGGTCGACGACTACGAGGAGGCCCTCGCGGTCGCCAACGACACCGACTACGGCCTCTCCTCGGGCATCATCACGACTTCGCTGGCGAAGGCGGCCGACTTCCGTCGGCGCGCGCAGTCGGGCATCGTGGCGATCAACCGGCCCACCGCGGCCACTGAGCACCACGTGCCCTTCGGCGGCACGAAGGCCTCGAGCTTCGGGCCGCGTGAGCAGGGTCCGCACGCCCGCGACTTCTTCACGATCGTCACGACCGCGTACACCGCGGCCGGCTACTGAGCCCTGAGCACTCCGCTACGCGCTCGTCATGCTGACAGTAATCCTCGGCCTGACGAGCGCGTTCTGCGGAGGCGCGGCTGACTTCCTCGGCGGAATCGCCTCCAAGCGCATCAACTCGATGGTCGTCACGCTGCTCGCAGCGCTCGGCGGCCTCGCCGTACTGCTGGTCGCTTCGCTCTTCGTCGCGGGCACGTTCTCGACTGACGCGGTGCTGTGGGGCGCCGTCTCCGGAGCCTGCGCGGCCGTCGGGCTCGCACTGCTGTACGGATGCCTCGCCATCGGCCCGATGAGCGTGCTGTCGCCCATCGCAGCGGTGATCGGCGCCGCCGTGCCCATGTTCGGCGGCATGCTTGCCGGAGAACGACTTGGTCCGGTCGGCTATGTGGCGCTGTTCGTCGCGCTCGTCGCCATTGCGCTGGTCGCATTCACGCCAGAGAAGGATGCCGCGCGTGCCAGTCTGCGAGGGCTGCTGATGGCGATCGGGGCCGGCGTGTCGCTCGGCGCGTTCCTGATCGCCCTCGACTTCGCCCCGGCGGATTCAGGCCTCATCCCGCTGGTCGCGAATCGCATCGGCAACGCGCTCACAATGACGGCACTGATCGTTGCGATCGTGCTCGTGCCGCGGTGGACGAGAAGCCGGCGGCAGCAGGCGCTCGTCGCTACCGGGAGTCTTCCACTGCTGGGCGCTGCTGAAGGTCCGGGCAGGGGCGCCGCGTTCTTTCGGGGCCCCATCGCTCTCGGTCTGGCCACGGGCGTCATCGATGGTGCCGGTAACATCGCGCTGCTCGCCGGCATCCGGATGGGCGACCTCACGGTGATGTCGGTGCTGACCGGCCTGTACCCCGCGGGAACGATCATCTTGGCCGCGGTGCTGCTGAGGGAGCGCATCGTGCGCGTGCAGATGATCGGACTCGTGCTGGCGCTGGCGGCAGCGGTGATGTTCGCGATCGGCTGAGCTCCGACGACCGTCCCTTGACGAGCGTGGGCGAGGGTGACTGAACGAAGAATCTCCCCGATGCTCCGAAGCACCGGGGAGATTCTCCAGGTGACGGCAGACGTGCGTCACTCAGCGCGTTCGAGCGCCCTCGATCGAGCGCTCGTGATGTCAGGCGCCCCTGATCGAGCGCTCGTGATGTCAGGCGCCCTTGATCGCGATGCCTTCGATCTCGACGAGCATGCCATCCGGGAGCGCCACCCCGACGGTCGATCGCGCCGGCGGCGCGTCCGGGAAGAACTCGGCGTACACCTTGTTGAAGCCGTCGAAGTCGGCGAGGTCGTTGAGGAAGCACAGGGTCTTCACGACCTGATCGCGCGAGGAGCCGGCCTCCTCGAGCACGGCCGTCAGGTTCGTGAGGGCCTGCCGAGTCTGCGCCTCGATGCCCGAGGCGAGCTCCCGCGTTGCCGGGTCGATGCCGACCTGGCCGGCGAAGTAGACCGTGTCACCGGCGATGACGGCGGCAGAGTACTGGGGCTCAGCGCGGGGGCTTTGGCGGGCGCGACGATAGTGCGTTCCATGAGTGGTTCCTTTCGAGATCGCGCTGACGGCGTGACGCGGTCTTCTCCCCGTCGTCGCTGACGCCAGCGCGGGCGCGCCTGTCGCGCACCCGATCGTGGGAACCCTACTGGACCGGCCGAGCGAACTCGGCCGCCCGCTCGCTCGCCCCGCTGCTTGCTGGCGGTGCCTGCCACGGGTCGAGCACGACCTTGATGAATCCGTCCTGCTTCTTCTGGAACTTCTCGTACGCCATCGGAGCATCGTCGAGCGACAGCCGATGGCTCGCGAGATCGAGCACCCCGAGCGGGTCTCCCGGGTCGGCCACGACCGGGTGGATGTCGGAGATCCACCGGTGCACGTTCGCCTGACCGGCGCGAATCGTGAGCTGCTTATCGAAGATCTGCAGCATCGGCATGGGGTCGGCCATCCCGCCGTACACGCCGGAGATCGAGATCGTGCCGCCCCTTCGAACGATCCCGATGGCGTCATGCAGGGCTCGCAGCCGGTCGACGCCGGCCTTCAGCAGCATCGGCTCCGCCACGGCATCCGGCAGCCACGAGGTCACCTTGTGCACGGCCCCGACGATCGGGTTGCCGTGCGCCTCCATGCCGACGGCGTCGATGACCGCGTCGGGGCCGCGCCCATCGATGCGGTCGCGCACCACGTCGGCAAGGTCTGCGACATCCGCCCGGTTCAGCGTCTCGATGCCGTGGCGCTCGGCGAGGGCCAAGCGCTCTGGCACAAGATCGATCGCGAGCACCGTCCGCGCCCCGCGGTACTTCGCGATGCGCGCGGACATCTGACCGATTGGACCGAGGCCCAGCACGACCACAGTGGATCCTGCCTCGACGCCGGCGTAGTCGACGGCCTGCCAGGCGGTCGGCAAGACGTCGGACATGAAGAGATAGCGCTCGTCGGGGCGGCCGTCATCGGGCACAACGATCGCCCCGGCATCCGCCAATGGGACCCGCAGGTACTGCGCCTGGCCACCGGCGAGCTGGCCATACAGCTTGCTGTAGCCGAACAGCGTCGCGCCGGTGTCGTGCGCGTGCACCTGGGTCGTCTCGCATTGCGACTGCAGACCACGACGGCACATCCAGCACTCGCCGCAGGCGACGACGAACGGAATCACCACCCGATCGCCGCGTTTGAGCTTCCTCACCCCACTGCCGACCTCCTCGACGATCCCCATGGCCTCGTGCCCGACGATGTCGCCGCGCTCCATGAACGTGCCGAGCACCGAGTACAGGTGGAGGTCCGAGCCGCAGATCGCGGTCGACGTCACGCGGATGATCGCGTCGGTCGGCGCACGCAGCGACGGATCGGGAACGGTCTCGACCGACATCTTCTCGTTCCCCTGCCAGGTGACCGCGCGCATCGGCGCTCCTTCCGGTGGCTGGTTCCGCCTGTCCCCACGATGACCCTCCGGGCCCTTCGAGCCCACCCGGCCGCGGATGCAGTTGGCCGCCGTGCGCCCTATGACCGAGCCGCTTCGCCCGGCGAATGTGCCGCGGTGCGGAGGTCTGGTTGGTCAGATGAGCAGCGACTGATATCGTTCTCAACCAAGCACGGCGTCGTTCCGGCACCGGGCGACACAGCAAGCACAGCAGGCAGTGACGCGTCCCGCGGGTGACCCGACGCGTTTCGAGCAAAGGAGCTCAACATGAACCGACGATTCAGCAAGCGCTTGTGGACCCTCGCCGCCGTGGCGGCGGCCGGCACGCTGGCCCTGAGCGGCTGCGCGAACAACGGCGGCACGGGCACCGACGGCCAGAACGGCGACGGCGACAACGCCGACAAGAACTACCGCATCGCCTTCATCCCGGGCATCTCCTCCGACCCGTTCTTCGTCGCGATGGAGCTCGCCGCGCAGGAAGAGGCGAAGAAGCTCGGCATCGAGTTGATCTACCAGGGCAGTGCGAGCGACTATTCGCCGCAGACTCAACTGCCGTTCGTCGACGGTGTGCTCGCCCAGGACATCGACGCGCTGATCATGGCCCCCACCGATGGCGATGCCCTGTTGACCAGCGTCACGAAGGCCGTCGCGCAGGGTGTCCCCGTCATCACGGTCGACACCACCGTGACCGACCAGAGCGAGCTCACGGCACACGTCACGGGCGACAACGAGGACGGCGGGCGCAAGGCGGCACAGACCATGGCCGAGCTGATCGGCGGCTCGGGCAAGGTGTTCGTCATCTCCGGTTCGCCCACGATCACGACCGACAGCCAGCGCGTCGAGGGCTTCACCAAGGAGATCGAGGAGAACTTCCCCGACGTCGAGCTCGTGGGCGTCGACTACGCGTACAGCCAGCCGTCTGAGGCGACCACGAAGGTCAATGCCGCGCTGCTCAACAACCCCGACATCAAGGGCATCTTCGCTGCAGAGGGCAACAGCGGCGTGGGCGCCGTGGCCGCCCTGCGCAACAGCAACCTGATCGGCGAGGTCGCGCTGATCGGGTACGACGCGTACTCGAACCAGGTCGAGGAGCTCGAGCAGGGGATCTACAGCGCGCTCATCGCTCAAGACCCGGCTGAGGAGGCCCGCATCGCCCTGCGCGCCGCGGTCGCCGCCATCGAGGGTCGCGAGAGCGACATCGAGAAGCTCGTCGTCATCCCGAACGTCGTCATGACCGCCGACAACCTCGGCGAGACCCGCAAGTACACCTACGCCGAGAAGTAGCCCTGGCGCTGCACCACTGGCACCACTGAAGTCGCACCACCGAGGAGCCCCATGACCGACCTCAAAGAGTCACGGATGCCGCTGCAGACGAGTCCCATCCAGACCTCGCGCGGCGAGCGCTGGAAGGAGATCGCCACCAGGCAGGAGACGCTGCTGCTCGCAGTGTTCGCCGTCATGGTGCTGATCTTCTCGCTCATCAACCCGAGATATTTCTCGACAGCGGCGTTCGGGAACATCCTTCAGGACTTCGGTCCGGTGATGCTCATGGCGATCGGGCAGACCTTCGTCATCATCACCGGCGGCATCGACCTCTCGGTCGGTGCCGTGCTGGGGCTCTCCGGTGTGTCGGCCGCGTTGGCGATCCGGGCGACCACCGAGAGCGGCATGGATCCGATGCTGAGCATCACCGTCGGCGTCGCAACCGCCCTCGCCGTCGGCGTGCTCGTCGGCATCATCAACGGGCTGCTCATCACCCGGGTGAAACTGGCGCCGTTCATCGCAACGCTGGCGACCATGGGCGCGTGCATGGGCACGACGCTCGTGGTCACCGGCGGGGTGCAGATCGCCGGCGCACCGCGCGAGGTCGTGCTCATCGGCAACACGCGGTTCTTCGACATCATCACCATTCCGCTCATCGTGGTGTTCGTCGCGCTCATCATCGCCTGGCTCGCACTGTCACGCACGCGATTCGGACGGTGGACCTACGCGATCGGTTCGAACGGTTTCGCAGCGCGGGTTGCGGGCATCAACGTGAACAAGCACCTCATGAAGGTGTACGCGCTCACGGGCCTGCTCGCCGCGATCGCCGGACTGTTCGTGTACTTCAGGCTCGGCTCCGGCTCGCCGGCATCGGGTCGTGGTGGTGAGCTGCAGTCGATCGCGGCAGCCGTGATCGGCGGCATCAGCCTCATGGGCGGTGTCGGACGAGTGACCGGCGTCATGCTCGGCGCCCTCATCACCGCCAGCGTGCTAAGCGGCCTGATCCTCATCGGGGTCGAGCCCAACGCTCAGCAGATCGTGGTGGGCGCGCTCATCGCGTTCGCGGTCGCCGTGCAGTCCATCGGCCGCAACCGCAACTGACCGCGTTCGAAGTCGCGACTCGCACCAGCAGCACAGACGAAGCAAGGAAGCACATGAACACGCAGCCGGTCTACCAAGCACGCGGCATCACGAAGAAGTACGGGAACGTGGTCGCCCTCGACAACGTCGACTTCCAGGTCTCCGCGGGCGAGGTCGTGGGCCTCGTCGGCGACAACGGTGCCGGAAAGTCGACGCTCGTGAAGGTGCTCTCAGGAGCCCATAAGCCGGATGCCGGCGAGCTGCTCCTCGACGGCGAGCGCGTCGAGTGGGACTCGCCCCACGATGCCCTCGAGGGAGGCATTGAGACGCTGTACCAGGACTCGAGCCTGGCCCCCGACCTCACGGTGAGCGCGAATCTCTACCTCGGCCGCGAGCTGCTCGCGCCCGGCTTCTGGGGCAAGCTCGGATTCCTCGCCAACAAGCGCATGGACGAGGCCGCGCGCCTCGAGCTCGAGAAGGTCGGCATCGCGGTGCCCTCGTCATCGCGATCGGTGGCGAAGCTGTCGGGCGGTCAGCGCCAGGCGGTGGGCATCGGCCGCGCGGTGGCGTGGGCGAACAAGGTCATCATCCTCGACGAGCCGACGAACCACCTCGGTGCCCGTCAGTCGGCTGAAGTGCTCGAGGTGATCAAGCAGGCGCGCGAGAAAGGCCTGGCGGTCATCTTCATCTCGCACACGCTCCCGCACGTGCTCGAAGTCACCGACCGCATCGTGGTCATGCGGCTCGGCCGCATCGCCGCGGACGCACCGACCAGCACGTTCACGCCCGACAGCCTCGTGAAGTCGATCACCGGACTCGACCAGCTCGCCGGCTGATCGGCACGCGCGGCATCCGCGTCCCCTGCAGTATTCCCGCGCCGGCGCCGCGGGCCGCGGGCCGCGGGCCGCTGACAGTACCCAGTGGCGCGAACCGCCAGCGGCGCAGAGCCTTGGCCCCGCCGGGGACACCTTCCAGCAGAGCCCGGCGCGCCGGAGAGCGCGTGTGGAGAGACTTCCCAGCGCGCGAGAGACTTGCCAGCGCGCGAGAGACTCCCCAGCGCGGGAGAGACTTGCCAGCGCGGGAGCGACTTGCCCACTCCGGCGGGTGTTGCAGCTCTGGCCGGGCGTGAACAACCGGGGCCGAGATCGCCCTGTGTGCCCAGCGTCAGCCTCGAGAGCGCGGGCGAACGGCAAAGAGGCGCGGCCGCGACTCCTTCGAAAGGAACGCGCCGCGCCTCGTTGGGCGAGAGCCCTACGTCAGGCGCACCAGCGCAGTGCGACGCGGGCCATCATCTTCGCCGCCATTGGAATCATGTCGAGATTCACGGCTTCGTCGGCCGCGTGAGCGACCAGCAGGTCGCCGGGTCCGCACACGATGGCCGGGATGCCCTGAGCCTCGTAGAACGAGGCATCCGATTGCGCGCCGGCCGGCACTGGCGCCGCCAGCGCCTCAACGCCAAGCGCAGCGACCGTCTCGTTGCGTGCCTCCAGCGCGACCCGCGCGAACTCCGACTGCGGGTCGGTGTATGCGGGCGGCCAGGTATCGATCCATTCGAACTCGAGCGGATGCTGTCGCAGCCACGGATCGAGCGCGGCGGCCCCGTTGAGGTGGGCCTCGACCTCGGCGCGGATCTGCTCCGACGTCTCGCCCGGCGGGAACGACAGCAGGTAGTCGAACCGTGCCCGGTCGGGGAAGTAGGGCGCGGCTGCGACTCCGATATCAGCGTGCAGCACACCGGGGTGGATGATGAACGATCCCGGCGCGAACTGCGGATGCTTCTTCGTGAACGCCCACTGCTCTTCGAGTTGCCGCATGGCGTTGTAGATGTACACCGCCTTGTCGATCGCATTGACGCCGACTTCGTCTCCCCCGCCGCCCGCACGGATCGCGAGGTTCCGCGATGCCCAGTGGGTCGACTTGCCACGCACGGTGACCGAGAACAGGTAGTTGCCGGGCGCGGTGTTCGAGAGGTTGAACAGCGCCGACGGTGACGATGTCGGCTCCGGGATGAGGGCGGCATCCGTGCGGTATCCCGCGTTCAGCACCGCGGTCGTGCCGGCTTCGTGGCTCATCGTCTCTTCGCCGACGACCGAGTGCACGTGCACATCACCGGCCAGGGTCGCCCCGGCGCGTTCGATCGCCTGCAGGGCAAGCCACATCGCCGCGTGCCCGGCCTTCATGTCGGTCGCGCCGAGGCCGAACAGGGTGCGTCCGATCCGCTCCGCCTTGAACGGGTCCGCGAAGCGGCCCTGCTGTGGAGCAACCGTGTCGATGTGGCCGTTCAGCGCGAGCGAGCGCCCGCCTCCCCCGCCGCGGCGGATCGCGACGAGGTTCGCGCGGCCCGCCTCCTGCTCGACCCAGTGCGTCTCCATCCCTGTGCGGCCGAGCCACTCGGCCAGCAGCTCGTTGGCGCGGGTCTCTCCTCCCGCGTACTGGTCGCCGTTGACACCAGGCTGCTTGGGGTTGACGCTCGGCACGGCAACCAGTTCGGTCAGCAGCTGCTCGGCGTCGGCGGCGTGCTCGTCGATGAGGGCATCGACGGCCAGCTCCAGCCGCGACGGCGCAGTGGAAGCCGGCGACGGCGCAGTGGAAGACGGCGCAGTAGAACCGGCCCGGATGCCAGGGGCGCCGTCGCGCGCGCCCCCGGCATCCGCTGCCCGAACCTCACTCGGCATAGGTGTACTTGCGGGTCTCGGCGAGATTCTGACGGTTCATCACGACGTTCTCGATCACGACCGACTTCTCGATCTGGTCTTCGCCCTCGCCGGTGATCTTCGCGTACGCGTACTGCAGCGCGAGCCGTGCCTCTTGCGCCGGGTCCTGTGCGATCAAGGCCGACACCGAGCCCTCTTCCAGTTCAGCGACCTGACTCGAGTACGCGTCGTAGCAGATGAGCGAGACCTCGCCCACCTTGTTCGAGTTGTTGAGGGCGGCGATCGCGCCCGTGCACGATGTGCCATCGACGGCGAATACGCCAGCGAGGTCGGGGTGCTCGAGCAGCGTGGTGTTGAGGATGGTGGTCGCCTCGGACGGCTGGCTGTACGCGAACTGCACCGGCAGAAGCTCGATGCCGCTGTACTCCGCCTTCATCGTCTCTTCGAAGCCTGCGACACGCTGCGTGCCCGTGGTGTTCGTCGGCGAGGCAGAGATGACGAGCACTGTGCCCTTGCCGCCGATCTGCTCGTTCATCTCGGCGGCCGCCCGCTCGCCGCCGTCCTTGTTGTCCCCTGTGATGTGCGAGACAAGCGTGCTCTGATCACTGACCGTCGTGTCAACCGTGATCACCGGGATGCCCATCGACTCGGCCTTGGTCACGCTCGGCTGCAGCGCGTCAGCATCCGTTGGCACCAGCACGAGCGCATCGATGTCCTGGGCGAGCGCAGCGTCGACGAAGGGCAGCTGAGTCTGCGGCGAGTACTGGTCGGAGGCGCCCTGCCAGATCAGCGTGATGCCGAGCTTCTCAGCCTCGTCCTTGGCCGCGATCTCCATCGCACGGAAGAACGGGTCCGAGGCGATGCCAGGGATGAACGCGACGGTGATGTCGCCTCCCCCGTCACCGTCTGCAGCGTCATTGGCGCCCGAGGCGCAACCGGTGAGCGCGAGCGCCGTGGCACCGAGCGCCGCAATGAACATCTTCGTTGATCGCACTTGCATCCTTATCGTCGTCGACGGATGGAACGCCGCACGGATCGGCCGCGCCGTCCGTGTCTGCCCGACACTCCACCTTTATTGTCCGACAACTTGAGATCGATATCAATTGTCGCGACGCTCTGGCGGGAATACGCTGCAGCCATGGCAGACCGCCTCTCCGCGGGTCAGCAGCGAGACGTCGACCCGGATGCCGGAAGCGCCTCGCGCGGGCGCGCCATCGAGGTGCACGGCCTCACGAAGCACTACGGCCCGCACGAGGCGGTGCGCGGCATCCGCTTCTCTGTCGAGCGCGGCACCGTCTACGGGCTCATCGGCCCGAACGGTGCAGGGAAGACCACCACGCTCCGAATGCTCGTCGACATCATCCGGCCGAGTTCGGGAACGATGCGCGTGCTGGGTGTCGATCCGCGTCGAGGCGGGCCTGCCCTCCGTCGGCGCATCGGCTACCTTCCCGGCGACCTCCGGCTCTCGACCCGCATGCGCGGCCGCGCTCTGCTCGATCACTTCGCGCGCATCAGCGGCCCGGTCGCTCCCGGTGCGATCGATGCGCTGGCCGAGCGGTTCGACCTCGACCTCGACCGCCCGGTTCGCGCACTCTCGAAGGGGAACCGCCAGAAGCTCGGTATCGTCCAGGCGTTCATGCATGAACCCGAACTGATTGTGCTCGACGAGCCGACCGGAGGCCTCGACCCGTTGATGCAGCGCGAGTTCATCGACCTCGTGCGGGAGGCGCGCGACCGCGGACAGACGTTGCTGCTCAGCTCCCACGTGCTCAGTGAGATCCAGCAGGCCGCTGACCGGGTGGCGGTGCTCAGCGCCGGCAGAATCGTCGCGGAGGGCGATGTCGAATCGCTCCGGCTCGCCAGCATCCGCAGACTGCGGGCGACGATCGCCGGCACCACTGCGGATGCTGTCGGAGCGACGCTCGGATCGATCTCCGAACTGCGCGACCTCACCTTGACGCCAGGCGGCGAAGCGCGTGACCCTGTGCGGGTCGCAGCGACGATCGATGGACCCGTCGACCCGGTGATCAAGGCGCTCGCGCGGCATCTGGTGGTCGACCTGACGGTGGAGGAGCCCGACCTGGAGGAGAGCGTGCTGAGCCTGTACGGCGACGAGGGCCGGCAGGGTCAGGAGACTTCTCTCGGCACCGGTTCTCGTTTCATTCGCCGGCAGAGGCACGACGGCGACGGCCATGCGAGGCCGAGGCGGTCGGGCGACACCGAAGGGGACCCCCAGTGACGGCCCTTCCTGTCTTCCGCCGGTCGCTCGCTGACAGCTGGCGCCCGCTGATCGCATGGGCCATCGCAATCGTCGCGGTGCTCGCGCTGTACCTGCCGCTCTACCCCGACATCGGTGGCAACGGGCAGCTGGCGCAGATCATCGAGGGGCTGCCGCAGGGCCTGGTCAACGCCCTCGGTTATGCCTCGATCGGCACGGGCGCGGGCTATGCGCAGGCGACCTTCTACGGGCTCATGGGGTTCCTCTTGCTGAGCATCGCGTCGATCTCCTGGGGCGGCGCGGCGATCGCCGGAGCGGAGGAGTCGGGGCGGCTCGAACTCGACCTGGCGCACGGGGTCGGCAGGACCCAGTACGCACTGGAATCGGCGCTCACGCTGGTGGTGAAGCTCGCAGCGCTCGTCACGGTCGCGGGCGTGATGGTCTGGGCCCTCAACGGGTCCGCAGAGCTAGGGCTCGATGCGGAGGGGGTGCTCGCGGCATCCGTCTCGCTCATGGGGCTGACGCTCATCGGCGCCACGGCGGCGCTGGCGGTCGGGGCGCTGACCGGCAGGCGTGCGTTCGCGACCGCGGCCGGTGCTGCCATCGCGGTCTACGGGTATGCGCTGAACGCCATCGCCAACCAGTCCGAGCGGCTCGATTGGCTGCGGAACGCTTCGCCGTACTCATGGGCGTTCGAGAGCGCTCCCCTCGCAGAGGGGTTCGCCTGGCCTCGCCTTGCACTCCTCTGGGGCATCAGCGCGGCTCTCGTCGCCGTCACGGCGGTCGCGCTCCGACGGCGCGATGTGCTCGGCTGATGTGCTCGGCTGATGCGCTCGGCTGATGCGCGCCCCATCGCCCCGGGAGAGCCGAAGCGTCTGCCCTCCGGCTTCGCTCAGCCCTTGACCTTCTCGCCGTCGGGACCGACCAGCCACCAGACCCCGGCGTTGCCCTGGCCAGCGGTGTCGCCGGGCTGCGTGTCGCGCACGTAGTAGTAGAGCGGCATGCCGTTGAGCGTGACCTGCGTCACGTCGGCGTTCGACTCGATCGTGCCGAGTTCTCCGCTCACACCATTCAGCTCAGGAGGGGTGTCGCCTTCCGGCACGGGGATCCATTCGACGAGGCACTTGTCGTCGCAGTTGCTGTCGCTGCTGCCCGCCTCGTCGAGGTCGGTCATGTAGACCACCATGCCGTTGTTGTCGACGACGACCTCGCCATGCGACGAGTCGGTCGTCTTCAACTCGGTGATGGGCTCGCGGTCGACCGACTCGTAGTTTCGGTTCGTGTCCTGCGGTGAGGGCGTTCCGGTGGGCGCGGTCATGTCATTGCCCGGCTCGCCGATGCCCCCGCATCCGGTCAGGGCGAGTATCGACGCGATTACGACCGCACCGGCGGCGACTCTGAGCTTCATGGCAGACCTCCTCCTCGCACGACGCGACACCGAGCGACTCCAGTCCACGATGGCCCGCTGCGGAAGCATCAGCCACACAAGCGCAGGGATCTCCCAGTCAGTGCGCGGATGCCGGAGCCGCGTGGCTTGCGCCCAGCGCGCCAACCCCGCGCCATACCCGCGACCACACCCGCGGCCGCACCCGCGCGAGGGTTCCGTGCAGGCGCGAGGGATTCAACCCGGGCACATGCAGCAAACCCTCGCAGGAACGGATGCCGGGCGGCTCGGGTTCGCACGCTCCCGGTGGCTGGCCGGCTCGCGCCACGCGCACAAGCAGGCGCACGCTCGCGCTCACGCTCACGCACACGCACACGCACACGCACACGCACACGCACACGCACACGCGAGGGTTTCGTGCAGTCGCGAGGGATTCAACCCGCGCACATGCAGCAAACCCTCGCAGGACCGGACGCCGGCTGGTGCGACCGCTCGCCTGGTGCGCCGAGCCCGCGCTGGCGCACACGCTCGCGCCGGCACACGTTCGCGCCGAGTCCGCAGACGCGCAAGCACACACGCCCACGTGCACCCGCGTCCCCGGCCGCTCGCACACCCACGCCCGCGCCCGCGCCCGCGCCCGCGCCCGCGCGAGGGTTTCGTGCAGTCGCGAGGGATTCAACCCGCGCAGGTGCAGCGAACCCTCGCGGGAACAGCTGCAGAACGGCTCGGGTTCGCACGCGCCCGGTGGCTGGCCGGCTCGCGCCACGCGCACACGCTCCCGCCCAGTCCGCAGACGCACAAGCACCCAGGCCCACACACGCCCGCGCGAGGGTTTGGTGCAGGCGCGAGGGATGCGACCCGCGCAGGTGCAGCAAAGCCTCGCAGAAGCGGATGCCGCGGGATGCCGGGGCCCGAAGTCGCCGAGCCCCGGCATCCGCACGCGTCAGCCGCGGGTGATCGAGGCGACCCAGGTTGCCAGACGCGAGGCGACCGAGGTCACCAGACGCGAGGCGACCGAGGTCACCAGACGCGAAGTGACCGACGCCACAGGCGCGACGTGATCGAGGTGCCCGTGACCGAGGTCACCAGACGCGCTTGTCGCCGTCGTGGCGGTAGTCGGGCCAGGGCAGGTCGATCGGCGGCTCGAACGACGGGTCGAGCAGCGCGGGCATGGGCTCCTCGGCCACGCGGCGGTCGAACTCCTCCTTCGCCGCCGAGACCAGCTCAGGCTTCGTCAGCAGGTCGATAAAGGTGCCCGCGATCGTCTTTCCCGTCACATCGATGGTCGGGTCGATCGTCTCAGGGATGCCGCCGAGTGCATTCATGACCCACGCGGGGTAGGCGCCCCGGCCCGGTGCCGGCTTGAGCGCCGGGCGCGACACGTAGAAGCGCACGGTCGGCGCGTAGTGCGTCATCTCCACGTAGTCGTCGCTCGTCCAGTTGCGCTGCCACGCGGGCATCTCCTCGCGCAGCAACCGCTCGGCTTCCTGCGGGGTGATGAGCTGCTCCGTCTCGGTGAGGAACGGCTTCTCCATCGGCTCGATGCCGAGGTTCCGCTGGATCTCCTGCGCGATGCTGATCGCCTCATCGCCGTACTGCGGCGCCCCGACCCGCTCGAGGTTCGAGAACAGCACCTCGGCCATGACGTGGTTGGTGCGGCCCGGACGGCTGCGCGCGATCCAGGTCTCCTCGATGCGGGCGTGCGCCATCGCCGCCGCGTGCTCGGCATTGCGGTCGAGCACCGCGAGCACATGCTCCGCCATCTCGATGTTCGGCGTACGCCACGAGTACTGGATGCGCGCGGTGCGCGCGGGCAGGTTGTCAGCCGTCGCCTGGCCGTCGGTCAAGATGGCGTCCGAGAGGCTCCATCCGCCGACGCTCGGCAGCATGGCGTCGTGCATCACGCGGGATGCGGTGTACATCTGCATGAGCGCCACGTTCGCGCCCGGGGCGCGCGCCGCCGAGTGCGAGGCCGGGATCGGCGAGTTGGGGTTCGCCGAGAGCTGCCACGTCTCGGGCTCGTCGCAGATGAAGGTGTACACCTTGCTGTAGTACGCGCCGCACTGGGTGTCCCAGCGCGCGGTGTTGCACAGCGGCAGCATGTAGAAGGGGTGGAAGCTGACGATGGCGTCGACGTTGTCGTAGTAGCCGCGCAGCCCGTGCACGACCTTCGAGCCGTGCATCTTCTCGGCCGGCTCGCCCGTGTACTTCAGCGTGCCGGTGATGCCGTGCTGCTCCATGGCGTGCTTCGTCGCAAGCAGACCGGCGAGCGTCGAGATGCCGAGCACCGAGTGCGGGTCGGTGTGCCCCGGCGCGTGCTCGCTCACACCCTCGATGGGCTTGCGCTCGGTCGAAGCCTCCTGGCTGTTGGCCGGCACCGCGTCGTACTCGGCGTAGGTGAGCAGCGTCGGACCGTCACCGTTCGACCACTCGGCGGCGAAGGCGGTGGGCATGCCCGCCGACCCCGCCTCGACCTCGAACCCCTCGGCGCGCAGCCGCTCGACGTACCACTCCGCCGACTGATATTCGCGCCACGCGGGCTCAGCCAGCCGCCAGATGTGCGTGTGCCACTCCGAGAGCCTCGGCAGGTTCTCCTCGACCCAGCGCTCAGCGGTCGCCTTCGCCTCGGTGTTCAGGATTTCGGTCATTGGTGCTTCCTCGAATGAGTTGATCGGGTCGGATGCCGGGAGCGCCGCGGTCGAGCAGCGCTCCCCGGCGGTCACTCGGCGTGGATGGTCACTCGGCGTAGATGCCGAGCGGGATGTGCACGAGCGTGAGACCCGGGCGCGCGATCGCCTCGCGCACCGTCTCAGCCGTGCGCGATCGGTCGGTGACTCGCAGTCCGGTGCCGCCGAACGCCTCGGCGAGCGCCGCCCAGTCGGGCTGGGCGAGATCGACGCCGATGGGGCTGATGCCGCGATCGAGCTCGTTCTGCTTGATCTCGGCGTACCCGCCGTTGTTGACGCA
This sequence comes from Ruicaihuangia caeni, assembly GCF_040536845.1. Taxonomy (NCBI): domain Bacteria; kingdom Bacillati; phylum Actinomycetota; class Actinomycetes; order Micrococcales; family Microbacteriaceae; genus Ruicaihuangia; species Ruicaihuangia caeni. The sequence continues at coordinate 1,363,970 of NZ_CP159582.1, read as the reverse complement.
CACGACGGTGAGATTGAGTCCCTGCTCGATCGCGGTCGCGAACTCCTGCACCGCGAACATGAGCGCGCCATCGCCGACGACGCACACCACGTCTCGCGACTCCGGCGCGCCGACCCGTGCGCCGATGGCGGCTGGCAGGCCGTAGCCGAGTGTCGCGTAGGCGGCGGTGTAGAGGAAGGAGTGCGGGCGCTGCTGCAGCATGGCACTGGCCATGCCCATGTAGGTGATCTGCGACGAGTCGCCGGCGACGATGGCGTCGGGATCGATCGCCGAGGCGATGTCGACCGCGGCCGCCATGGCGAGCGGTGCGTACGAGCGGGCCTCGACCTCGCTCGCGGCGCGCACCGACTCGATGTCGGCCCACGTCGGCTTCGCCTCGCGGGTTGAAGATGCAGCGGGGTCGGATGCCGCGGCATCCGTTCCTCGCAACGCCTCGAGCAGCGCCGGCACGACGGCCTCCGCGTGACCCTGAAGGCCCACGTCGACCCGCAGGTTCTTGTCGAGCTGCGTCTCGAGCACGTCGACACGGATGACCTTGCCGGCCGGGTCGATCACGCCGCCCCAGAGCTCTGCCTCGCCGAGCTTCGAGCCGACGACGAGCAGCACGTCGGAGGCGTTGATCACGTCTCGCACCGCAGCCAGGCGAAGCTCGGCACGCAGTGAGAGCGGGTGATGCTCCGACACAGCCGCCTTGCCGTTGAGCGTGGTGGCGACCGGCGCGCCGAGCAGTTCCGCAAGCGCTGTGAGCTCGCGACTGACGCTCGTCGCTCCGCCACCGGCGATGATCGCGGGTCGTTCCGCTCCGGCGAGCAAGCGCGCGGCGGCCGCAAGACGGTCAGCGTCCGCTTCGCGGTGCCCCGGATGCGGGCGCGCTGCGAGCAGCGACTCATCGATCGAGGCCTCGCTCTCGAGCACGTTGAGCGGGATCTCGATGTGCACGGGACGGGGGCGCCCGGTGCGGAACAGCTCGAACGCGTCGTGCACGCTCTGCACGGCTTCCTCGGCCGAGGTGACCCGGCGGCTCCACTCGACGATCGAGCCGACCGCGCCTGTGGCGTCCTTCGTCTCGTGCAGGGCACCGATGTCGGCGAACTCCTCCCCCTCGGGCACGCCGGGTGAGAGCAGGATGAACGGCCGCGACTCGCAGTACGCGGTGCCGGCGGCCGACAGCGCGTTGAGCAGGCCCGGACCCGAGGTCGTGATGACCACACCGGGCAACCCGCGCTGCTGCGCCCACCCGTCAGCCCCGTAACCCGCTCCCTGCTCATGACGCGAGGTCACGGCATGGATGCCGAGTCGCCGCAGGTGGCGGTAGAACTCGAGGTTGTGGGTGCCGGGGATGCCGAACACCGTGTCGACACCGTAGTTGCGCAGCGCCGTGAGCACGGCCAGACCGGCATTCTTCGTCGAGACGCCTGCCGCCTCTGCGGCCTCGCGCTCTGCGGCGCTCACGTCGGCGACACTCTGAGAGAGGTCGGTCATGCTGTCACCGACTCGAGGGTCGACGCCGTCGCGTCAGCGCCGACGGCGTGGCGGCGCACACCGTCGACCCACGTCTCGCGCACCTCGATCTGCGCGATGCTCTCGGCTTCCACCTCGAAGAGGTCGGCGCCGAGCACCGCGAAGTCGGCGCGCTTGCCGATCTCGAGGCTGCCCAGGTCGTCTTCACGGCCGATCGTGCGCGCGGCGTCGATCGTGTGGGCGCGGAGTGCGACGCGACGGTCGATCGCGAGGTCGTCCGGTCCGAGCTTGTGGCCGCGACGCGTGATGCGGGTGACGGCCGCCTGGATCGCCTCGAGCGGGCGAGGGTCGGCGACGGGCGCGTCCGAGCTGATGGTCACGGGAACGCCGGCGCGCACGAACTCGCCGAGCGGGTTGAAGCGCTCACCAGGCGTGCCGATCGCCTGCTCGACGCCCTCGCCCCAGTTGTAGTAGTGCTGCGGCTGGTTCACCGGGCGGATGCCGGCGGCCGCCATGCGCTCGATCTGCTCGGGCGTCGGCAGGCCGCAGTGCTCGATGCGGTGGCGCGCGTCGGCTCGCGGCGTCTCGGCCTGCGCCGACTCGATCGCGTCGATCACCATCTCGAGGGCGGTGGGCGACTGCGCGTGGGTCGCGGTCTGCAGTCCTGCGGCGTGCGCCTTGGCGATGAGGCCCTTGTAGTTGGCCGGGTCGTGGTAGAGCTGACCGGTACGGCAGGGGTCACCGACATAGCCGTCGGGGAAGTAGGCGGTCCAGCCACCGAGCGTGCCATCGGCGTAGAACTTGATGCCGGCGAAGCTCAAGGTGTTGTTGCCGAACTGGCCGTTCATGCCGAGCTCGGTCACCTCATCGAGCAGGTGCGACAGCGCGTACATCGCGATCCGCACCGAGAGGCCGCCCTGCTCGGCGGCGCGCAGGTAGGTGTCGAACTCGCGCTTGGTGACCTGGCAGTCGCCGACGGCGGTCACGCCGCCCTGCAAGAAGTTCTCCTGTGCCGCGAGCAACTGGCGCACGTGCTCCTCGGGGGCGTCTGCGAGGTGGAAGTTCGGGCCGTGGTGGCCGATCTTCACGCCGGAGACGCCGGTGAGGATGTTGCACGCGGCATCCGACAACTCGCCCGTGAGCTCGCCCTCGGCGTCGCGGAAGAACTCGCCGCCCTGAGGGTTCGGGGTGTCGCGCGTCACGCCGTGGAGCTCGAAGGTGTAGCTGTTCACAACGCCGCCGTGTCCGGAGGCGTTCATGAGGTACACCTCGCGGTCGGTGGCGACCTCGTCGAGCTCGAAGCGAGTGGGGTGACGGCGCTCGGCCAGGTTGCGCTGCTCGTAGCCGTAGCCGCGCACGGGCAGTCCGGCGGGCGTGCGCTCGGCGGCCGCCTTCAGAAGGGCGACGATCTCAGGAATGCTGGCGGCCTTCTCGGGTCCGCAGTCGACCCAGCTCATCATCTGACCGAGCATGAGCGGGTGGGCGTGCGCGTCGATGAAGCCCGGCACGACGACTGCGTCGCCGAGATCGTGCTCCACCGGCGTGGCCGATGAGAACTCGCTCGCGCGGGCGCGGCACTCATCGACGGTGCCGGTCGCGGCGATGCGTCCGTCGATGATGAGCATGGCGGTGACGGCGGTGTCGGCATCGTCGAGCACGTGGATGCGGGCGGCGGTGACGATCTGGGGGACGAGCGCGTCGAGCGGACGCTCGAACGTGGCGAGTTTGCGCATGGTGCTCCTCGGAAAGCTATGAAAAGGCGGTGGTACGGGCTCGGCGAGCGAGGCTCAGCGAGCGGGGATGGTGTTGACGGGCGTGGTGGGTCGCCCGTGCTCCCAGAGGTCGATCACATTGCCGGCCTGCTGGCGTACGTATTCGACGTTGGTGTAATCGGAGAAGTACGCCACGTGCGGGGTGACGATGACTCGCGGATGCCTGAGCAGCGGATGCCGCGGATCGGCGGGCTCCTCGCGCAGCACGTCGAGGCCGGCTCCGGCGATCCTGCCGCTCTCGAGGCCCCGCAGCAGGGCGTCCTCGTCGATCAGGGCGCCGCGGCTCACATTGACGAGGTAGGAGCCCTCCGGCATCCCCGCGATGAACTCGTCATCGATGAGATCAGCCGTGTCGGGCGACAGCGGCACATGCAGTGAGATCGCCTTGGCCTTGGAGCGCAGTTCGTCGAGCTCGACCCTGCGCACGCCGGCCGCTTCGAGCCGGGCACGCGTCTCAGCGGTGTCGGGCAGGAACGGGTCGGTGCCGATCACCTCTGCGAAGAGCGGCCTGGCGTACTCGGCGAACTTCAGCCCGATGCGGCCGAGGCCGACGATGCCGAGCGTGTGCTCGCTGAGCCGGGGCGGCGTCACGGTGTCGCGGGCGTTCCAGTCGCTGACAGCCGACTCGCTGTAGAAGGGGAAGCCACGAGTCGCCGCCAGCAGGAGTCCGAGCGCGTGCGCCGCCACCTCATCGGTGGCCGCGCCCAGGATGTTCGTGACCCAGACGCCGCGCTCTGTCGCGGCCTCGAGATCGACATTGTCGGTGCCCATCGACATCAGTGCGATGATGCGAACCCGCGGCATCTTCTCGATCATCTCGCGGGTGATCGGCGCATAGCCGACGAGCAGCGCGTCGGCGTCGCGGCCGGCCTCGACGATCCGGTCGGGATCGCGCGAGTCGAGGTGCTCTACGGCGAAGCCGAGCTCCTCGAGAGCCGCGACACCGGGTGAGATGTCGGTGTCGTCCATGTCGGTGTAGACGGCCCGGAGAGTGCGGGCAGCGGCATCCGCGCCCGCCTCCCCGAGTGCGTGGTGTGCCTGATCAATGGACATGGCGAAGGAACTGCTTCGTGCGCTCGTGCTGGGGGTTCTCGAAGAACTCCTCGGGCTCCGCCTGCTCGACGATGATGCCCGAGTCGAACAGCGTGACCTGGTCGGCCGCGCGACGTGCGAAACGCACCTCGTGGGTCACCACGATCATCGTCATGCCCTCGTCGGCGAGTTGCTCCATCACATCGAGCACTTCGCCCACGAGTTCGGGGTCGAGCGCGGATGTCGGCTCATCGAAGAGCATGACCTGCGGGTTGAGCACAAGCGCTCGTGCAATGGCGACGCGCTGCTGCTGACCGCCCGACAGTTCCGACGGGTAGTGGTGGTCGCGGTCGCCAAGGCCGACACGCGAGAGCATCTTGTAGGCGCGCTCCTTCGCCTCCTCGCGGGCGACGTCTTGCACGGAGGTGAGGCCGAGCGCCACGTTCTCGAGGGCGTTGAGGTGCGGGAACAGGTTGAAGCGCTGGAACACCATGCCGATGTCTCGGCGCTCCACTGCGAGCCGACGCTCGGGGTAGTGGTGCATTCGCCCGCCCCGGTCTTCAGCGCCGATGCGCTTGCCGTTGAGCAGGATCGCACCGCGGTCGGCCGGCTCGAGCAGCGCCATCAGGCGGAGCATGGTCGACTTGCCGGAGCCCGAAGGGCCCAGCACGGCCTTCACCTGGCCCTTGTCGATGGCGAACTCGACGCCCTTCAGCACCTCGATGCCGGCGTAGGTCTTGTGCAGGTCGCGCACCTCGAGGGTGGGCGTACCCGGCTTGGCGGCGGGTGTCGCCACGGCGTCACGGATGTCGGTCATTCCGTCGCCCCTTTCTTCTCGAGTCGAGCCTCAGCCGCTTCTGCGGCTTCACGGGCAGCGAGCTCGTCATCGGTCTCGGCCGTCTCGTCGGGCTCGTCCGCTGCACGGCGGCGCGAGGCGGCGGTGGCGACCGCGACGGTCTGCGTGCCGAGGGTGCGCACGCTGCGCTTCGGCGCATTGCGCGAGCTCCAGGCGAAGCGCTTCTCGACCTTGCTCTGCAGCAGCGTCACCAGCGTGACGATGACGAGGTAGTAGATGATGGCGACCGCGTAGTACTCGGCGTAGCGGAACGTGATGTTCACGCCGATCTGCGCGGTAGTGAGCAGCTCGCGCAGCGAGATCACCGAGGCGAGTGATGAGTACTTGATGAGGCCGATGAACTCGTTGCCGGTGGGCGGCAGCGCGGTGCGAATCGCTTGCGGCAGCACCACCTTGATCATGACGGCCGCGGGCTTCATGCCGAGCGCACGGCCGGCGAGCGCCTGGCCGTCGTCGACGCTGTTGAGTGCAGAGCGGATGATCTCGGCCATGAACGCCGACTCGACGAGGCCGAGGCCCACGGAGGCGGCGATGAACGGGGTGTACCAGTCGGCCTTGAGCGCGGGGATCAACTGCGGCAGCGCGTTCCACATGATGAGCAGCAGCAGCAGTGCAGGGATCGCCCGGAAGAACCAGGTGTAGATCGCGGCAGGGCCCCGGTAGTACGGCTTCTTCGAGGTGTTGCCGAGTGCGATGAAGAAGCCGATCACCGTGGCGATGATCAACGACACCGCGGCGACCGCGATCGAGAGGAGCGCACCCCAGAGGTAGGCGGGGTTGATGAGTTGCTGGAAGAAGATTTCCGGGTCGAACAGCATTGGGGTTCCTTTCGGGGGGCCGGCGTCACCGGCCCCCCGTCACGGGATCGATCGAACGACGATCAGACGTCGTCAGTAGACGTCGAGGATCTCGGCATCGAGGTTGTACTTCTCGGCGATCTTGGCCCAGGTGCCGTCTTCGTAGAGGGCCTTGAGGCCATCGGCGACGGCCGGGCTGAGCTGGTCATCCTTGCGAGTGAACACACCGAAGGTAGTGTCGGGGTCGAACACGCCGGCGACCTCGAGCTTGCCCTGGTTCTGAGTGGCCATGTACGCCGCAGCGACGTTGGTCTCGACGAGCACGTCGGACTTGCCGTTCAGCACCGCGAGCACGGTCTCTGCCGTCTTCGGGTACTGGGTGTGCTGGATCGGCGCCTTGCCGTCGGCGACGCACTCCTCCGAGAGCTTGTCGACGCTCGCGGCGTTGCTCGATGCGGCTTGGCTGGTGACCTTCAGCCCGCAGAGGTCCTCGGGGCTCTTCAGCTTCGCAGCGAGCTCGGGCGCCGCGAGGGCGGCCGGTCCGGCGTTCATGATGGGCGCGGCATCCGCGATCTGCAGACGCTCTTCGCTCATGTACAGACCGCCGAAGATGAAGTCGCAGCGGCTCGACTGCAGGCCGGGCATGAGCCCGTCGAACGAGGTGACCTCGAACTTCGGCTCAACGCCCCAGTGCTCGGCGAGCGCGCGGACGGCATCGGCGTCGAAGCCGATGATGTCGCCGCCCGATCCGTCTTCGTAGTACTCGAGCGGCGGGTACTCGGGGTCGATGCAGGCGGTGGCGAAGCCGTCGTTGACGAGGCCCGCGGGCGCCGACGAGTCGGTGCCCTTGTCGCCCTGGTTGTTGGTGTCGGTCTCGCCACCGCTGGCACAGCCTGCCAGCAAGAGCGCGGCAGAGGCCGCGGCGAGGACTCCAGCGAATCGCTTGTTCATATTGCCTTCTCCGTTGAAATGCGAAAGGGGACGGTGCGTGCGAATGATTGTGCGCCGTTCCTGCGCGGTTGTCAATTCAGTTTTGCACGCCCGGGCGGGCACTGTCGCAAAACCGTTACATCTAGTGGCGGATCTACAGGCAATTCCCCGATGCCTCAGCCATTTGACAAAAAACTTGTATCTGATAGCGAGCGGGTGCGCTAGCGTGCTGCCATGGACTCGCTCACCGAACGCGCGATCGCACTGCTGCGAGAAGACGGGCGCGCCTCGTTCAGCGATATGGCCCGCCGGCTGGGAACGACGCGGGCGAACGTCGCTCGCCGCATCGCCCCGATGCTGGAGTCAGGGCAACTGAGAGTCGTGGCAGCCGTGCATCCTCGCCTGCTCGGCCTCGACACGCTCGCGCACCTCACGGTGCGCGCAGAGGGCGACATCAGCGCTCTGGCGGCCGAGATCGCCAAGCTCGAGTCGCCCGTGTTCATCTCTGAGATCTCCGGTCCATCGCAGCTCGTCGTCGAAGTGCACCGAGCCTCCCTCACGGAACTGCAGGAAGACCTGCAGCACATCCGTGCGATGCCAGGGGTGCTCGAGATCCAGATGCTGCTCTACGAACGGATGCTCAAGAGCTTCTTCCTCGGCGAGGAGCCGACGCTCTTCGCGCACACGCTCGATGAAGCAGACCTGCGCATCATGGAGCTGCTGCAGGGCGACGGGCGCCTCGGCTTCGCCGAACTGGCCGAGCACGCGCAGCTCTCCATCAGCGGATGCCGCACGCGGGTGAACCGTCTCATCACAGCTGGCGTCATGAAGATCGGCGCGATCCTCAGCCGTGACAGCAGCGGCACCGGCCTGCCCTTCGGGTTCGGCATCAGCCTCTCCGGCGACGATCAGCAGCTCGTCGAGCTGATCAAGAGCCAAGACGGGGTGGAGTTCCTCGGCCGCACCATCGGTCGCTTCGACATCGTGGCCACGATCACCTTCGCGAGCCTGCGCGACTTCAACGAGTTCCTCGCGAGCGTGCGCGCGGTTCCCTCCGTGCGCGTCGCGGAGCAGTGGCTCCACGCGCGGGTTCCGCATGAGCGGTATCACCAGAGCGTGCACCGCATTAGGTACCAGGTCGCCGCCGCCAACGCCGACGCCGACGCCTCATAGCGCGAACCTGAATCGCGCCCAGGGCATAGGCCTCACCGCCCGCCTCGCGCGGTCAGCAGCCCACAGTCCGCGTCACCGCGGCACAGAACGCGTCGTTGCGGCACAGCACCCATCGCCGCCCGGACACCCGCACAGACGCCGGATGCCGGGGCGAGTGGCCCCGGCATCCGTGGTGTCGCGCGATCGCGCCAGTGTGACGACTACCGCGTCGGAGTGGTGACCGTCTGCACGATCTCCTTGTCCTGAACGCGCAGCCGCTCACCGATGAGACCACCGAAGGCGGTGATCAGAGCGACCAGGGCGAGGATCACGACAGCAGGCCACGAGGCGGTGGTGCCGGTTGCCGAGATCATCCAGGTCGCGATGAACGGGAGGAAGCCCGAGAGCGCGCCCGCGATGTTGTAGCCGAGCGAGACACCGCTGTAGCGGAGTTGCGGCGGGAACAGCTCGGTGAGCAGCGCACCGGTGACCGCGTACGTGATCGTCAGCAGCGCGATACCGCCGGCCACAGCGAGCGTGATCGCCCATGCCTGGTTGGTGTCGATGAGCAGGAACAAGGGCCACGCTGCGGCAGCGGTCGCGATGCCGCCCCAGAAGGTGACTCGGCCCGGGCCGATCTTCTCGGCCAGGCGGCCGAAGATCAGGATCACGACGATCTGGGCCACTGCGGCGATCAGGGTCGCGTTCACCACGACCTGACGGTCACCGCCGAGGTTGTTGGTGACGTAGCTGACCACGAAGGTGTTCATCACGTAGAAGCCGCCGACGCCGAGGAAGGCAGCCATGATGGCGACGACGAGACGGCCCCCGGCCTTGGTGAACACCTGGAGGGCGGGCACCTTGGCGCGCTGGTCCTCGCGGAGCAGCTCTTCGAAGATCGGCGACTCCTCGACCTTGACCCGGATCCACAGGGCGACGATGAGCATCGGGAACGCGGCGAGGAAGGGCAGACGCCACGCCCACGCGTCGAAGGTCTCCGACGGGAAGAGCAGCACGAGTGCGAACGCACCCGAGGAGAGGAGCGTACCGACGGGCGAGCCGACCTGCACGAGGGCGGCATAGCGCGCGCGCTGCTTGACCGGCGCGTGCTCGATGGCGATCGTGGTCGCCCCACCCCACTCGCCGCCGACCGCCAGGCCCTGCAGCAGGCGCAGGATCACGAGGAACACCGGCGCGAGGAGGCCGACGTCGGCGAAGGTCGGCAGCAGACCGATGAGTCCGGTCGCGGTACCGATCAGGATGATCGTGATGATCAGCGTCGGGCGGCGGCCGATGCGGTCGCCGAGCACGCCGAAGAAGAACGCACCGATCGGGCGCGCGGCGAAGCCGACACCGAAGGTCGCGAGGGAGGCGAGCACGGCCGCAGTCGGGTCGAGGTCGCTGAAGAAGAGGCGGTTGAAGACGATGGCCGCCGCGGTTCCGAAGAGGTAGTAGTCGTACCACTCGAGCGCAGTGCCGACGAAAGCAGCGTTCGCGATGCGGCGCACTTCCTTCGGGCTGACTAGCACCGGTCCGCTCTCGGGCGATCCCGCCCGGCCAGACGGCTCCGTCATGGCGTCGCTCACTGTTACTCCTTTGTGTTGTTGGACTCGATGTCGTGGGCTTGCTGTGCGTTCAACTCGGCAGCGTCGAGTTCGATCGCCCGGTTGAAGTCTCGGCAGCACTTGCGCACTGCGACCCGCCTCGTTGGCAGGTTCATCCCGTAATCCTGATTCGCCAGTTGCACACGTGCAATGTCGAACTGACGCGGTTTTCGGGCGTCACTTGTGCGAATACACAGCGGCTGACAGCATCCCCCGCCGCTAGAGAGAGAGAGAAAGAGACGGGCTGGCCTCGCGATACGACGTGCTGCTCAGCGAGGATGCCGGCTGAGCGCCACGTACGCGAGCGCCGCTTGAGCCGGCACGGTGACGTCGAGTCCCGTCCACGAGCGGAAGGTGGCGAGGCGATTCACGACGGTGTTCCTATGGCAATAGACCGTCTCTGAAGCCCGCTTCACCGAGCCGCTTTCGAGATACGCCCGCACCGTCTCCACGACCCGGTCGTGCTCGTAATCTCCGAGATCGTCGAGGCCGGCGAGCAGATTCGATGTGAACCCCGGAGCAATGGTGTCGAGGTGGGCAGCGCTGATCGGCGCCCACATGGCATCGAGGCCAGAGAGCCGCTCGAGCGATCCGGCGGTGTTGAGCAGCTCGTGCGCCGATCGCGCGGCACGAGGCAGCTCGGCGAGCGCCACATCGTTGAGGTGCACGCCGGGGATCTGCGCAAGCCGTTCAGCCGGTTCGGGGTCCGACAGCCCGCGCACCCAGAACACGCAGGTGATGTCTCGGTAGGCGTACGAGAACACCCTGCCTGCAAGCAGCGCGCGTTCCGCGACGGCCGCGACACGTTCGGCATGATCACTGTCGAATGCTGCCAGGTCGAACACCGTGTCGACGTCGACTCCGAGCGTCATCGCTGTGCGATCGAGCACCGACTGGGTGATCTCGCGCGCGTTGAAGAGCCTCGAGAGGTCGCGCTCCGTCGCGAGCCGCGAATCCCGCTGCAGCGCCGCCTGCTCGCGGAGGAACGACGACTGCACGTCGAACACGTACTCGTCGAGCACGGCCATCATCAGATCGAAGCGGTCGGCGAGCAACGCCACGTGTTCGGGACCAGCCAGACGGCGAAGGCGACGCCACATGATCACGAGGTCGATGCGCACCGCCTCGGTGAGCGCGTCGAGCGGGATGCCCTGACGCGCTCGGCGCGCCCCGAGCGATTCCGCGAGTTCAGCATCCTTCGGCTCAGGCGCCCGCCCGCCCAACCGCGAGATGAGCATCCCGAGCGTCTGCGGCGCGGTCTGGCGGAGGTCTTCGACCGTGATGGCGTCGGGCTCGTACAGACCGCGATCGGTGAGCTCAGTCATGAACTCCTCGACGAGTTCGGGCATCTCGCGCTCCAGCGCCGCGACGAGCTCGTCCCAGATCTCGGCCTCGCTGCGGCGGTCGCCCTGCTCGCTTGCCATCATTGTCTGATGATAGTCAATTGCACAATTGAGCGGCAAGAAAATGCAGCGGTCCGCCATTGCGGTTGAGCATTCGCTCAGGTGGAATGGAGGCCTCACCCTCACGACCTCCAATGACGAGGTCGCAGAACGCTCGAGGAGCACTGTGGAACTCGACCTGCTGATCGACAACGCCCGAATCCGTACCGGCCTGGGCGAGCGCCCCGCCGGAACCCGTATCGGCATCTGGCGCGGCCGCATCGTGGGGATCGATGAGCAACTCGACGGTTTCGCCGCCGCGCGGCGCGTGGACGCCGGCGGCGCGTTCGTCATGGCCGGCTTCAACGACGTGCACGCCCACAGCGTGTGGTTCGGGCAGACGCTCGGCGAGATCGATCTCTCCAACGCCAAGACCGCCGGCGACGTCTACGACGCGATCCGCGCGGGAGTCGATTCCTCCCTCGCGCCCGATGCGTGGGTGGTCGCTTCCTCGTACGACCCCCTGGGTCTCACCGGTGAGCGCCCCGACCGCGACGAGCTCGACCGGGCGAGCGGCGGGCGCCCCTTGCTCATCAAGCACTCCTCGGGCCACGCCTACACGGTGAACGGCATCGCGCTTCGGCTTGTCGGCATCCCCGATCAGCCGGACCACCAGCCCGAGGGCGGCGTCATCGCGGTCGACGAGTCGGGCCGGGCCACCGGCGTGCTCGACGAGAATGCAATGCGCATCGTGCAAGACGTTGTGCTGCCCGATCCGACCTCGGAGATCGTCGATGCACTGGGTCGCGCTACCGCGCAGTACGCGCGCGAAGGCCTGACCTCTGTGACCGATGCCGGCATCGGCGGCGGTTGGATCGGACACAGCCCGCGCGAGTTCACCGCCTACCAGGTCGCGCTCGAACGGGGCCTGCTGGCGACGCGCATGCAGCCGATGGTGGTCGCCGATGTGCTGCATGAGCTGAACGGGCACTCGAGCGAGGCGGGTGTGTTCGGCCTGGATGCCGGCATCCGCTCGGGCCTCGGCGACGCCCGCCTGCAGCTGGGCCCGATGAAGATGTTCCTCGACGGATCGCTGCTGGGAGCCACCGCGGCGATGACGGAGCCGTACTGCACGCACCGCCACAGCAGCGGCTACTTCCAGGATGACGTCGAGGCGATGCGCCGCCGCGCCCACGAGGCCGCCGCCGGCGGCTGGGCGCTCGCCCTTCACGCGATCGGCGACCGCGCCGTCGACCTCGCGCTCGACATCATCGAGGAAGCCCAGGAGCTCGGATCGCAACCGCCGCACATGCCGAACCGCATCGAGCACGGTGGCGTCGTGCGCCCGGATCAGGTCGCGCGCATCGCGGCGCTGGATGTGAGCCTCGTGCCGCAGCCGCTGTTCATCGCCAAGTACGGCGACGGCATGGGCGCCAACCTCGGTCCGGATCGCACACTGCACTCATACCCGGCTGCGTCGCTGCTGAAGGCCGGAGCAAACCTCCCCGGCAGCAGTGATCGCCCCGTCGCGCCCGGCGCGCCACTGCCGATCATTCAGGCGTTCGTCGAGCGCAAGACGCAGACCGGAGCGCTGTACGGCGCAGACGAGCGCATCAGCGTCGAGCAGGCGCTCACCGCGTACACCGTCGGATCGGCGCGCGCGACCGGGTGGGCGGGAGAGAAGGGCACGCTGGCACCCGGGATGCTGGCCGACCTCGTCGCGCTGTCGGACGACCCTCGCGACGTGCCAGTCGACGCGATCGGCGACATCGACGTGGTCGCGACCTGGGTGGGCGGTGCGTCGACCCACGGCGAGCTGCCTGACGCATGATGTGACCGACGGCATCCCGCGCCATCGAGCTGGGTATGCCCCGGCAGGCCGAGGCAGACATGAAGCGGCGCGAGCCGCTCGAGACACGAGGCGGTAATACCGCTTGAGACAGAGAGCCGGGCAACGATCGCCCGGTACGACGGAGCGCACGCGGAAGTGCGAGCGCTGAAGAAGAAGGAGACGGCAGCGATGTCGATCGAACAGGCACCCCAGAAGACGGCCCCGCGTGACAGCACGGGCTTTCTCGACGACTTCACGACGCTCTCGGAGTTCGGCCACACGCCCGGCGGCGGCGTCGACCGTCAGGCCGCGAGCGAGGCGGACCACGCGACTCGTGCATGGTGGGCCGAGTGGCTCACAGGCAACGGTTTCAAGGTGGTCACCGACCCCATCGGCAATATGTTCGGCCTGCTCGAGTTCGTACCCGGCGCGCCGTACGTGCTGCTGGGCTCGCACCTCGACTCTCAGCCGCTCGCCGGGCGCTTCGATGGCGCGTATGGCGTGCTGTCGGCAGGGCATGCGGCACGAGAGGTCGCGCGTCGTGTCGCGGCCGGCGAGGTGGAGCCGAAGCTCAATATCGCGGTCGTCAACTGGTTCAACGAAGAGGGAAGCCGCTTCGCGCCCAGCATGATGGGCAGCGCCGTCGCGACCGGCAAGCTCGCCCTCGAGACGGCCCTCGCCGTGCGCGACCACGCCGGAGTGAGCGTCGCCGAGGCACTGCAGCCGGTCGACACGCGCCCCGAGCAGGTGCGTGTCGCGACCTACGGCGAGATCCACATCGAGCAAGGTCGCATCCTCGAGAACAAGGGCATCACCATCGGGTTGGTCGACCGCACCTGGGCGGCCAGCAAGTACAAGATCCGCGTGCACGGAGCGCAGGCGCACACCGGCGCGACCGTGATGGCCGACCGCCGCGACGCGCTGTTCGGCGCCGCGCTGCTGATCACGGCGGCGCGCGAGCTCACCGAGGTGCTGCCCGACGGGATGCTCCACTCCTCGGTGTCGGAGATGGAAGTGCTGCCGAACTCCCCCGTCACCATCGCTCGGCTCGTGGAGATGAACCTCGACCTGCGTTCGCCCGATGAAGACGTGCTCGCGGAAGCCAACCGCCTGCTCGACGAACGGTTCGCCGAGATCGAGCAGCGCGCTCGCGTGCAGATCGAGCGCGAGCTCACGCACCACTGGGGCCTGCTCGCCTACCAGCCCGAGGGCGTGGAGCTCTCGCGCGACACGGCGAGCGCGCTCGGCCTCTCGCACACGGAGATCATGACGGTGGCCGGCCACGACTCCACGAACATGAAGGATGTCGTGCCGTCGGTGATGCTGTTCGTGCCGAGCATCGAGGGCATCTCGCACAACGAGGCCGAGAACACCGAGGCGTCCGACTCGGTCGCGGGTGTGACGATGCTCACGGATGTCGCCGCTCGCATGGTCGGTGGCGAACTGTGGGACGGCCAGAGTGAGTACCTGCTGGGGCCTGCGAAGGGCTGAGCAAGCCACTCGCGCGAGAGATGCGGGGCTCGAGGCCTCGGTCAGTGCAGGAGCCCCGGCATCCGTCGCTTGAGCACTTCATTGGCGGCGATGTAGAGCACGAGCACGGCGCCCAGCGCGGCGAGCAACAGCGCCGGCGGCGGCTCGAGCCCCATCACCGTGGCTGCCGGCCCGATGTAGGGCAGCGCCAGGGTGACGACGGCGACGGCGACGCTCGAGAGCACCAGCGCCACGGCCGGTCGCGACTTCCAGATGGGTCGCGCCGTGCGCAACGAGAAGAGCACGGCGAGCTCGGTCAGCGTGGACATCACGAACCAGGCGCTCTGGAACTCGACCGACCCCGCCCCGAACCCCCAGACCAGCACCGCGAACGTGATCAGGTCGAACACGGTGGAGAGCAGTCCGAACACGAGCATGAACACCTGGAGCCTCCGAAGGTTCCAATGGATCGGCTTCTTCAACTGCTCGCGGTCGACCTCGTCTGCGGCGATGGTCATGGCCGGGATGTCGCTCAAGAAGTTCAACAGCAGAATCTGCCGAGGCAGCAACGGCAGGAACGGCAGCACCAGACTCGCCACGGCGAGCGAGGCCATATTGCCGAAGTTGGCGCTCGTGGTGAGCCGGATGTACTTCAACGTGTTGGCGAACGTCCGGCGACCGAGCCGCACGCCATCGGCGACCACATCGAGGCCCTTCTCGAGCAGCACCACGCTCGCCGCCTGCTTGGCCACGTCGACCGCCGTGTCGACCGAGATGCCGACGTCAGCCGCGTGAAGGGCGACCGCGTCGTTGATCCCGTCGCCGAGGAATCCGACCACCTCGCGCGAGGCTCGTAGGGCCGAGACGATGCGCGCCTTGTGCATCGGCTCCACCTCGGCGAACACTCGCACATCACGGAAAGCGACGGCGAGCCGAGCCGTGTCAAGGGCACCCAATTCCTGCCCGGTCACGACTGTGTCGGCGGGGATTCCGACGGCCTCCGCGGTCGCGCGCGCCGTAGCCGCCGAGTCGCCGGTGATCAGCACCACTCGAACCCCGGCATCCTGCAGCGATGCGACGGCCTCTGCAGCCCCGGCTTTCGCCGGATCCCTGAAGACGAGCAGTCCCTCGAAGGTCAGGTCGGTCTCATCGTCGACGCTCAATGCGTGCAGGGCCGGCATCGCGCGACTCGCCACCGCGAGCACACGATTGCCCTCCGCGGCGAGCTGATCGGCGAAGGCCTGCACCTCGCTGGTGGTGAGCGGAGACTCGCCGCCATCGGCCGCGCGCACCGTGACGCACAGCGGCAGCACTGTGCCGACCGAGCCCTTGGTGACCAGGAGGGCCGATGACCCCGCGCTCGAGTGATTGGGCGTTTCGTCGAGCAGTTCGTTGTCGGGTGTGTCGACCATTCCACGGGGTACGAGGACGCTCAGGCGCTTGCGCTGGAAGTCGTACGGGAGTTCGGCGAGCGCGGTGGCGTCGACCGCGTGCGCCGCGAGGATGATCGCGTCGAGCGGGTTGCGGAACCCGCGCTGGGCCGAAGCGTTGATCGCCGCCAACTGCATCACACGATCGCTTCGGACGCCGTCAGCGGTCACCGCGCGACTGAGTTCGACCGCGCCCGTGGTCAGTGTTCCGGTCTTGTCGGTGCACAACACCGTGATGGCGCCGAGGTCTTCGATCGCATCGAGCCGCTTGACCACGACGCGCCGTTGAGCGAGATGTCTGGCGCCGACCGAGAGGCTCAGTGAGACGATCGCCGGCAGCATCTGCGGCGTGATGCCGACGGCCAGCGACAGGGCGAAGAGCAGGGAGTCGAGCACAGGACGGCCGTAGATCCAGTTCACGATGAAGATGAGCACCGTCAGCACTGCCACCAGCCGCGCGAGCAGCCACCCGAACCTCGCGATCCCGAACTCGAATGCGGTGCGCACATCAGCCGCGGCGACGGCGTGGGCGACGCCGCCGAACTCAGTGTCGCGCCCTGTCGCAACGACGACCGCGCGGGCAGTGCCGCTCACCACGTGACTGCCGAGCTGAACGACGTTCGATCGAGCCGCGACGGTGGCGTCGGCCTCGACGATCGCCGCGGCATCCTTCTCGAGTGGGAACGACTCTCCCGTGAGCGCGGAGGCGTCGACCTGCAGTTCACGCGATTGCAGCAATCTCGCATCGGCGGGCACCAGGTCGCCGGCCGACAGCTCGACGACGTCACCCACCACCACGTCGCCCAAGCGCACCTCCGCAACACGGCCATCGCGGAGCACCCTCGCCTTCACCTGCACGCTGGCGAGCAACTCGGCGACGGCGTTGTCGGCGCGACTCTCCTGCCAGAAGCCGAGCAACCCGCTCGCCGCGATGATGGCGATGATGATCGACCCGTCGAGCACGTCACCGAGCGCCATGGAGACGATCGTCGCGCCGATGAGCACGATCGAGATCGGGTTGGTGTACTGGCCGATCAGAATGCGAAGAGCAGGTCGGCGCCGGTGCTCGCCCAGCGGGTCGGCCTCCGTCGCCCGACGCTCTGTCGCCTCGGCCTGCGAGAGACCTTCGCTCGTGCTCCGCACCGACCCGAGCACCTCGTCGACCGGTCGGGCCCAATATGCGACCTGTTGTGTGGTGTCGATCGGCGAGCGCCTCGGCATGCCTCATGGTGCGCCCTGTGCCGGTGCGGCGCACGCGCTCATGGGTCGCAGCCGAGCGCGGCGCGCTAGCGGGTGGTCATCCGGCGCCAGAGCTGATCAGGAGACCAACCGTGCGACGCAGAGGTACCAGTGCCAGGATGACGCCATGACGGTGCGGTTCAAGCGCGTCTACGAGGATCCGGAACGGTCGGATGGCTTCCGGGTGCTCGTGGATCGGCTCTGGCCGCGAGGCCTCTCGAAGGAACGGGCCGCCGTCGACGTGTGGCTGAAGGATGTGGCCCCGAGCGCTGAACTGCGCACCGAGTGGCACCAGCATTCCGATCGTTCACATGAGTTCGTCGGCAGGTATCACTCAGAGCTGGAGCAGAACGCCTCAGCGGTCGAGGAGCTGCGTCGCTTGATCGCCGAGCACGGTACCGTCACCCTGCTGTTCGCATCGAAGAACCCAGACGTCAACCACGCCCGCGTGCTGCTCGACTACCTCGGCGAGCGCTGGACCGGCGAGCGCTGACGACCAGGGTCGCGATCGGGTGTCGGTCGATGAGGCGTCAGGCGACCGGCCACGTGATGAGGGTGCGGGCCGATTCCGGGTGGTCCGGTTGGGGCTCGTTCAGATACGACTCCCACATCACATCGGCCGGAGTCAGGTCACGCTCCCGCATCCACGTCATGAGGCGGTCGTACGACTGAGCCAGCGAGTCGTACGAGCCGAGGTGCGTGTACTGCGCCGCGCGGCCGCCGGGCAGCGTGTACGCCACCACCTCGCCGGACGGCTCGACGGCGGAATGCACTGGGAAGCCGGCGGCGACATCGACCGTGTCGCTCGGCATCCCGAAGTAGATCCCCAGCGGCGGGCCCCCGATGTGCGGTCCCGCTGCGGCACCCGTGAGATGAAACGCGCGCGAGAAGAACGAGGTCATCTCGCCCATCGGCACCCTCTCTCGCAGCACGACACAGGGCTGAGGCTGAAGATCTACCAGGGTCGGTTCGGGTCCGGTGTCCGGCATGGCTCCGCTCCTCCTTGAACGCGTCGAAACGCTGCGGGCAGGTGTCTTCTCTGCAAGCTCACCACCGGGCGAAGGCCCCCGCAAGTGCTTGTCAGCCCCGAGCACAGTGGGCGCGGCATCCCGCGCGACGTAGTCTCGGGCTTGTGACGGATGCCGCGCTCATCGGCCCGGTCGACCCGCCGGGCCTGCACGTGATGACGTACAACATTCGCCGTCGGTTCCCGGCCTTGAGACCCCGCAGCCCGGATGCCTGGAACACCCGGAAGCACCTCTTGAAGCGGTTGCTCACCACCGAGCGACCGACGCTGCTGGGCACGCAGGAGGCCCTGGCCGACCAGGCGCACTTCGTGGCCGAAGTGCTCGGCTCGGACTTCGGCTCGGTCGGTCACGGCCGGAATGCAGACGGCGGCGGCGAGCGCTGCCCGATCTACTTCGACACCCGCCGACTCGAGCTGAACGAGTGGAAGCAAAGCGCGCTCTCGGCGACTCCCGACATCCCGGGGTCGAGGTCGTGGGGCAACAGGATCCCGCGGGTGGTCGTCGCGGCGGACTTCACCGACCGTTCGACCGGCCGCCGCGTCTTCGCATTCAATACGCACTTCGATCACATCTCTCGCCGTTCGAGGCTGCACTCCGCAAGGATGATCACGCGGCTCGCGGCCGAAGCGCGCAAGCGTGACCCGGATGCCGCCATCGTCGTCACCGGCGACGTGAACGCCGGCTCCGCATCCGCGGCCCACCAGCGGCTGACCGCACGCGGACTCCTGCGCGACTGCTGGACCGCGGCCGAGCACCGGCTGACGCCGCAATGGGGCACGTACTCGCACTACCGGCGACCGCGCCAAGACGGCAGGAGGATCGACGTGATCCTCGTCGGGCCGGGGGTGCGGGTGCTGCGAGCGGGCATCAACGCAGCCCGTTTCGATGGAGCTGCGGCATCCGATCACGAACCGGTACAAGCTGTATTGCTGCTTCAGCCGCAGACACCACCGAGCGAAGGGTCAAACCTGGATTCATGATTCGCGCACTGCTCCGGGCACCGAAGGGTGCAGAGATCGCCGCCGACGTCATACGCCTATTGAGCGTCGCAGGTGTCATCGTCGCTGCCATCGGATGGGGACCGAAAGACGCGGTGAGCATTGGCGGGGCGGCGCTGGCGACCCTCATACCGCGGATGCTGGGAGTGCGGCCGGCCGTCGATATCGCGGCGACCGTGGTGATCACCGTCGCCGCATGGAGCGCGGTGCTCGACATCTACCACACGATGAAGTGGTGGGACCTGCCCATGCACTTCTCGCTGAACGGGCTTCTCGCCGTCTGCGCCCTGCTGCTGCTCATCAGGCTGGACCTGATCGCGAACCCGCTGGAAATGCCGCGCCCGGTGGCGACTGGCACCGTGATCGCCACGGCCGTCGGTATGGCGCTCGGTGTGATGTGGGAGTTCTGCGAATGGTTCGTGAAGGTCTACATCGACCCCGAGACTCTCGTTGGGTATGAGGACACGCTCGGCGATCTCGCGGCCGGCGGCCTGGGGTCACTCGCCGCCGGACTCGCGATCAAGTTCATCCTTCGCGGCTTCCCCGCCGACTCGGACTTGACGGCCTCCGCCAGCCCAGCACGGATGACGCCCGTGACGCGATCACGGGCGCGACACGGGTAGCGCTCACACGCTCGGCGAGTTGCGCGCAGCCTTCTCGCGAATCCACTCTTGGGCCACTGCCGGAGCGATGGGCGGAGACCACAAGTATCCCTGCGCGTAGCGGACCCCCAGCCTGCGGAGTTCCTCGACCTGCTGCGGAGTCTCGACGCCTTCGCCGACCACATCGAGTTCGAGCGCGCGTCCGAGGCCGACGATGGCGCCGATGATCGAGGTGGCGCTCGCGTTGTCCTCCCCGATCGCCGCGACGAACGAGCGGTCGATCTTGACCGTGTGCGCGGGGATCTGGTGAAGGTAGCTGAGCGAGGAGTAGCCGGTGCCGAAGTCGTCGAGCGAAACGCGCACGCCGAGCTCTCGCAGGGCGGTGACGTTCTGCACCGCAACATCGCTGCGGCTCATCACCATCGACTCGGTGAGCTCGAGATGCAGTGCGGTCGGCTCCACCCTCGTCTGAGCCAGCGTTCTGGCGACGGCCGCCGGAAACTCCGGATCCTGCACCTGCCGGGCCGAGAGGTTCACGGCGACGAAGAGGTCGCGGGCACCCGGCACGTCCATGCGCCACAGCTGCAGCTGCATCAGCGCCTCGCGAAGCACCCATTCGCCGATGGCGAGGATCATGCCGGTCTCCTCGGCGATCGACATGAACTCGGCCGGAGCGAGGAGGCCACGAGACGGATGCTGCCAGCGCACCAGCGCCTCGAACCCGATCGTCTTCTCGGTGTGCACGTCGACGATCGGCTGATACACGAGCCGAAGCTCGTCGCGTTCGAGAGCGCCACCGAGCTGTGATTCCGTCTCGAGGCGCGAGGACGCGAGTGCCTGCATCTGGTGGTCGAAGACCGCGACGTGGGTGCGATCGCGCTCCTTCGCCTGGTACATCGCCACGTCGGACTTCCGCAGCAGCGTCTCCGCGTCGTCACCGGCCTCGGCCATCACGACGCCGACGCTCAGCGTCACGTACACCTGCTGACCCTCGAGATCGAAGGGCGCCCGCGTCGCGTCGACGATCCGACCGGCCAGCCGCTCGGCGTTCTCGGGAGTGATGTCTTCGCAGACGATGACGAACTCGTCTCCGCCGAATCGGGCGAGCGTGTCGGTCGGGCGCACGGCCGAACGGAGTCGATCGGCGATCTGCACAAGCAAGGCGTCGCCGGCAGCGTGACCGCGTGCGTCGTTGATGACCTTGAACTTGTTGACATCGACGAACAGCACGCTGACTCGATCGGCCGTCCGATGGGCGAGCACCTGGTCGATCTTCTCCGAAAGGAAGGCGCGGTTGCCAAGGCCGGTCAACGGGTCATGCGTCGCCTGGTGGATCAGCGCGTCCTCCGCCTGCTTTCGGTCGGAGACATCTTGGAGCTGAAGGAAGAAGTGCGACGGTTCGCCCTGTTCGTTGCGCACCAGCGAGATGGTCTCCTGGGCCCAGACGACGTCTCCGTGCGGAGTGACCAACGCCCGTTCGGTCGTCGCGCTGCAGGTGCGGTTCCGGCCGTGGTTGCTGATGAGCCTCGCCATGAGGTCTTCGTCGCCGCGTTCGCCGGGCGAGACGAAGTCCAGCATCCGCTTACCGAGAATCTCCGACTCGCTCCGCGCAAGGATTGAGCACACGGCCGAGTTGATGCGCGTGAGTCGCCCATCGAGATCGGCCATCGCCAGGCCCACGTGCGAGTGCTCGAAACTGAGACTGAAGTTGATCTCAGCCTCACGCTGCCGAGCCATTGCGTCATGGAGCTTCGTCACGTCCATCGTGGTGCCGACGATCTTGACTGGCTTGCCGTGCTCGTCGGCTTCCACCCGCATCCGGGAGCGAGTCCATCTGACCTCGCCGGTCGGCCTGACGATGCGGAACGTGACGCCGTCGACCGACTCGCCGCCGTCGACCCGCTGCCAGATCGCCTGGGTCTCAGCGAGATCGTCGGCATGGATGGTGCTGAGCAGCAGCTCGCGCGACGGGCTGAGCGCTTTGTCGAGCCCGAGCAGTCGCCAGTACTCGTCGGACCACCACCTCTCGCCGGTCACGAGGTCGATCTCGAAGCTGCCGACGTGGGCGAGCCGCTGCGCCTCGGCGAGGCGCGCCCGGTCGGCCTCGGCAGCTTCGCGCAGACCCCGCAACTCGTCTTCGACGAGCTTTCGGTCGCTGATGTCGCGGATCGCGCTGCAGACGAGGGTGCCCCGTTCCGTCTCGATCGGCGACAGCGAGATCTCGACCGGGAACTCACTGCCGTCGCTCCGGCGACCGTGCAGTTCGAGCCCGGACCCCATGCGGCGCGTTCGAGGGTTTCGGCCATAACCGTGCCGGTGACCGTCGTGCCGGTGCCGGTGCCGCTCGGGCACGAGCACCTCGATCTGCTGACCTTCGAGCTCGCCGGGTTGGTATTGGAAGAGCAGTTCGGCCTGACTGTTCGTCAGCACGATCGTGCCGGCGTCGTTCACCACGACCATCGCGTCGGGTGCGGCCTCGAGAAGGTCGCGAAGCTCACTCTGGGGCTCAAGTGGCGTTTCGAGAGGTTCGATCACGAGACAGTCCGTTCCGGAAGGCAAACTCGCTCAGGCACTCAACCGCTATGAGCTCTCTTCAAAAAGTAACACCCTTCGGCGGGCTCGAATGGCGTGCCGACTTGCGGTCGACAGGGCGGGCCGACGTCCAGAACTGGTCAACGCGAAGCACCCTGCCGGCGTGTGAGTCGGTAACCACGAAATGGGATTCAGATGCGCGAAGATGTGGAGCGGTGCCGATTCCTGAGTCCATCTGACCGTGCGGCGCAGTCCCGAGCGAGATCAACGAGGAGCGATCATCGACAGCCTTGCGCCCAGCGCTCTGTTCAAGTCAGCAGCCGGCGAAGCCGCCTACATGAAGGCGTATGAGGAGACGCTGTCGCTGTGGGATGTTCCGTATACCTCTTCCTTCGTCGACACGGAGTTCGGTCGAACGCATGTCCTGCAGGCCGGCCCGGCCAGCGCGCCGGCGCTCGTGCTGCTCCACGGCTTCGGTTTCGGTGCTGGCATGTGGTACCCGAACGTGAAGGCGTGGAGCGCGAACCACCGGGTGATCGCAGTCGACGTCGTCGGTGAGTTCAACCGAACCATCACGACGAGATCGCTCGGCGCCAAACAGGACTACGTCGAGTGGCTCAGTCAGGTGCTCGATGGCTTGGATGTGAAGGAGGCTGTCTTCGTCGGCCATTCCAACGGAGGTTGGCATGCCCTCAACTTCGCGATCCGACGACCAGAGAAGGTCGCCGGACTCGCGCTGCTCGCGCCCGCGGCATCCTTCCTAAACTTCAGTTGGCAGTTCCCCGTGCGATTGATCACCATCAACGTGATCCGTACCCGACAGACGATCATCGAGTTCTTCGGCAAGTGGATGCTCGCCAAGGGGAACGAGATCGAGCCCCACCTGTTCGAGCAGTTCTACCAAGGCATCATGCACTTCGGATGGAAGCACAAGATCGTCAGGCCCTCCCGCTTCTCTCGCGAGGAGCTCGCAGCGGTTTCTGCGCCGGGACTCTTCCTCGTCGGCGACCAGGAAGTGATCTACTCCACCGAGAAGGCCGTGCGGAAGGTTCGCGAGTTGCGTCCTGACTTCGAGGCGGAGGTGATCCCCGGCGCCGGGCACGGGCTGTCGGTGGAGCAACCGGAAATCGTCAACGCCCGAGTGCTCGAGTTCCTGCGCACGCTGAACCTCGCCGCTTCCGATTCCGCGACGCTGTGAACCACTCCCGCGCGAAGTAAGCGTGGAAGCGGCAGGTCCTGTGCCCGGGCCGTTCGGGGCTTCGTGGGGGCAGCGCCAGGGCGCCCTGCCGAGGCTCCGCGAGTAGGGCTACCGTGTGGGGCAATCACGGCAGCTACCGTCGCCATGGAGGAGAGTCAGTCATGAAGGCAGTCCGGTTCTACGGCAAAGAAGATGTACGCGTCGAAGACATCGAAGAGCCGCAGGTGCGACCCGGGACGGTGAAGATCAGGCCGGCCTTCAACGGCATCTGCGGCAGCGATCTGCACCTGTACCACGACGGACCGATGCCTCCGGCTCCGACCTCGGACTCTCCGCATCCGCTGTCGGGCGAAACGCTGCCCGTCGTGCTTGGGCACGAGTTCTCAGGAGTCGTGGAAGAGCTCGGCGACGGGGTCGAGGGTCTCGCAGTCGGAGATCACGTCGTCGTTGAGCCCTTGATGGTCGACGGGACTTGCCCCGCTTGTCAGAAGGGCGCCTACAACCTCTGCGAACAAATGGGGTTCATCGGCATCTCGGGGCGCGGCGGGGGGCTGAGCGAGCACATCGTGGTCGAGGAACGCTGGGTGCACCCCGTGGGCGACATGCCGCTCGACCAGGCCGCGATGATCGAGCCCTTGTCGGTTGCCCTTCACTCGGTCAAGCACGCCCAAGCGAAGGCGGGCCAGACCGCAGTCGTCGGCGGCGCGGGACCGATCGGATTGCTCGTCGCCGCGGTGCTGAAGGCGTTCGGTGTCAAGACGATCGTCAGCGAGGTGTCGAAGATCCGTCGCGAGACGGCCACGTCGACCGGCGTCGCGGATGTCGTGGTAGACCCTGCGAACGAAGACCTGAAGTCGGTCGTCCTCTCGGAGACGAACGGCGCGGGCGCCGATCTGGCCTTCGATGCAGCCGGCGTCGGCGTCGTCGTCAACCAGCTGCTCGAGGTGCTCGGCGGCAACGGGCGTCTCGAGATCGTCGCCATCCACTCGAAGCCGATCGAGCTCAACATCGTCGCGCAGCTGACCATGCAAGACCGTCAGATCGGCAGCTCCATCGGCTACGCGCACGACCACGCGGAGGCCATCGAACTCGTGCGCAGCGGCAAGGTCGACCTGCAACCGTTCATCACCAGCCGCATCCGCCCCGACGAGATCGTGGAGAAGGGCTTCGAGCGCCTCATCACGAACAAGGACAGCGAGGTCAAGATACTCGTCGAGATGAGCTGACCTGCGGCGAGCGCGGCCGAAGAGAGAAGGAGGAGTGCGGTGGAGGTTCTCCAGGTCGCCCAGCACGCCGAAGACGTCGAGCGCGCGAGCCGGTTCTACCAGGCGCTGCTCGGCTACGCGCCCATCCGCGTATTCGACCACCCGAAGCAGGTGTACTTCACCGTCGGTCCGCTGCGGCTGCTGATCGAAGAAGCAGCGCCGTCATCGCTCTTCTACCTGCAGGTCGACAACGTTCGAGACACCGTCTCGAACCTGCGCGCACAGGGCGTCGAGATCCTGGCCGAACCGCGTTTGCAGTTCAGTCACGGCCTCGACCACGACGCCGACCTGTTCGGACCAGCGGATGCCGACGAATGGGTCGCGCTGGTTCGCGACAGCGAGGGCAACTCCCTCGGCCTGATGAGCCACGAGGCCCGCCACGAGCCGTGAACCTCACCACTCGCGCCGCAGCCGCAGCCGCAGCCGCAGGGTATTCGCTCAGGCGTGCTCAGGCGGGCTCGAGTTGCGGCCTCCATCCCGTCGACCCGGTTGGCTGCGACGCACCGCGCGACCGATCAGGAAGACGCCCGCACCGATCACCAGTACCGGCCAGAGGTAGTTGAGGACGACGAACCATTCGGCGACGTTCAGTAGTACGACCACCGCGACCACAGCGAGCACCCCAGCGGGAATCCATGCCCACCACCGACGGGAAGCTCCGCCCGGAAGCGTCGCTACGAGCACGAAGGTGAGCGAAAGACCGAACAGCAGAATCGCTGCCGTGACCGGACCGGCCGAAGCGTCTGCCGCCGCAGTCACGACCGAGAGGGTGAGCAGCGCCCCGCCGGGGATCAGCGCCCACCAGCGCCCTGTGTCACGAAGATAGACCGCGAAGAAACCGATCGCGAGAGCGCCCAAGAACGGGACCTCAGTCCACTGGCCCCAGTACACCGGGTCAAGCTCCATGACGGTGACGACCGCCGCGCCCGCGAGGGCAGCACCGGGAATCGCTGCCCACCACTCTCGTCGATCAACAGCGAACAAGTACCAGAAGCCCCCGCTCGCCGCAGCAAGGAGGACCGCCCATAAGACCCTGGGGCCATCCAGAACTGACGACGCCTCGAGCAGCAGCACCACGCCCGCAAGGAGCACCAGCGCTCCGAAGTAGATCTGAAGTGGACGACGGCTCATGTCGGACCCTCCACGCTGCGGCTGCACACGTCGGCTGGCGTCCGATGCCAGGTCGGATGCCCGCCCGCCGACTGGTCTCTGTCGGTTCGCGGATGCTATCGCCCGACACCGCTGCAGTGAAGGGCCTGAAGGCCTGCGAGCGCATGGGGCGGTGGCCGCACTTCGCACGACGCAACGCCGGCGATCGGTCCGTCGAGTCAATCGCCACGAGTCCTGAATCTTTCCGGCAGGTCCTCCGCGCGACGTGATCCCCGCCGAAACGACTGAGTCGCGACCCGTTTCTCAACGTTGTCGCGACTCAGCACACTGTGTGCGCGAGGGGGGAGTTGAACCCCCACGCCCTTGCGGGCACTGGCACCTGAAGCCAGCGCGTCTGCCTATTCCGCCACTCGCGCATGTGACACGGAGCCCGTGTCAACCCAGCGAGATTATCACACCGGCACAGCGCGCTTTGAATCGTTCGGGCTAACATCGGACACGGCCGCGACGGCATCCAGGATGCTTTCAACGGCCTCACAACAAGCACGAGTACGCGCGGCGAACGCACGCACCACCCGACCGAGGAGGTCGCTTGGGACTACTTGACAACTTCGAGCGAGGGCTCGAGCGGGTGGTCAACGGCGCCTTCGCGAAGAGCTTCAAGAGCGGCGTGCAGCCGCTCGAGCTCACGAGCGCCCTGAAGCGCGAGCTCGACACGCGCGCCGCCGTTGTGGCGCGAGACCGCATCCTCGTCCCGAACCAGTTCACGCTCGCCCTCGCTCCGCGCGACTACGAGCGCATGCGCCGCATCGGACCATCGCTGCAGAGCGAACTCGTGCAGCAGGTGCACCGCCACGCCTCCTCGCAGGGATACTCGTTCTCCGGCCCGGTGAGCGTCGACCTCGTCGAGCAGCAGGATCTCACCGAGGGAATGGTGCATGTCGAGTCGGTGAACCTCTCAGAGGCCGCGGTGACGTGGCAGCCGGTGCTCGACGTCAACGGGCAACGGCATCCCATCACGAAGGGTCGCACCATCGTCGGCCGTGGGTCCGAGGCCGACATCACGGTCAACGACGGCGGCATCTCGCGCAAGCACATCGAAGTGCTGTGGGACGGCAAGCGCGGACAGGTCAACGATCTCGGCTCGACGAACGGCTCGAAGCTCAATGGGCAGCCCCTGCGAAGCGCCGCGCTCGAACCCGATTCGGTGATCGACATCGGTAGAACCCGTATCGTGTTCAGGGTGCTTGCGCAATCAGCCCCGGCCAACGGCAGCAACCGAGAGCCCGGTGCCCGCCGATGAGTGAGCTGACGCTCCTCGTACTGAAGCTGGGCTTTCTGGTCCTGCTGTGGGTGTTCGTCTTCATGATCGTGTACGCCCTGCGATCCGATCTCTTCGGCCCGCGCGCGCGACGCCTGCCGGCGAGTGAGACTCCCGCGCCGCCGCTGCCAGCACCAGCACCAGCGCCGGCCCCGTTGGCAGCTGGATCCCCGGTGGCTGCATCACTGCCCACCGCGCCGATCGGCTCCGACCAGCCGGCCACCGCGAGTCGTCTGGTCATCACGTCTGGCGCCAAAGAAGGCCTCGAGGTTCCGCTCACCGAAGAGCAGCTCACAATCGGCCGCTCCTCCGAGTCGGGCCTGGTCATCAGAGACGACTACACCTCCACCCACCACGCGCGACTGCTGCGCTGGAAGGGCGAATGGATGCTCGAAGACCTCGGCTCGACCAACGGCACCTTCATCGGCGGCAACCGTGTGACCTCGCCGACCGCCGTTCCGCTGAACACCCCGGTCAAGATCGGCACGACGACCTTCGAATTGCGGCGGTAATCGCGTGGTCGTCATCTCGAAGAGCGCTGCGCTGTCGCATGTCGGAAAGATCCGGGCCAACAACCAGGATTCCGGCTACGCGGGCACGCATCTCTTCATGGTCGCCGACGGCATGGGCGGCCACGCCGGGGGCGATGTGGCATCCGCGATCGCGCTGCAGCACATCATTCAGGTCGATCGCGAGTTCGATTCGGCGCAGGATGCCGAGGCCGCCCTGCACAAGGCGTTGTCCGACGCGAACGTGAAACTCGCCGAGACCGTCTACGACCATCCCGAACTCACCGGCATGGGCACGACGGTCAGCGCTGTCCTGCGCGTGGGGCGCGAAGTCGCGATCGCCCACATCGGCGACAGCCGCATCTATCTCTTCCGTGACGGCGAGCTCAGCCAGATCACCGTCGACCACACCTTTGTTCAGCGCCTCGTCGACAGCGGACGCATCACGCAGGAGGAGGCCGCGGTGCACCCCCGCCGCTCGGTGCTCATGCGCGTGCTGGGCGATGTCGACGCCACTCCCGACATCGACACCATGGTGCTGACCACCCTGCCGGGCGATCGCTGGATGATCTGCTCCGACGGGCTCAGCAGCTACGTCTCCGAGGAGAAGATCCTCGCGACGCTCGCCAATGTGCCGCAGGCACGGGATGCCGCAAGCCGGCTGGTGCGCGAGAGCCTCGACAACGGCGCGCCCGACAACGTCACCGTCGTCGTCGTGAACATCGACGGCAGCGACGACTCCGCATCGCAACCGCCGAGCATCGTCGGCTCCGCCGCGCTCCCCTTGACGTACGAGGGCGAGATCAACCGCGCCGCCCCCCGCCTGCCAACACTCCTGCTTCACCCGCTCAAAGCGACCAAGCCCGACCCCACCCACTTCGAGCCCGAGAGCGAGGAGTACCTCGACGAGCTCATCGACGAGGATCGCCGCCGTGCCCGACGCCGCAGGGTCACCTGGCTCACGATGGTGCTGCTGGCGATCGCGGCCATCGTGACGGGTATTGCACTCGCCTACAACTGGACGCAATCGCAGTACTACGTCGGCGCGGCCGAAGGCCGGGTCGCCATCTTCCAGGGCGTGCAGCAGGGCGTCGGGCCGATCTCGCTCTCACACGTCTACGAACCGACCGAGATCTGGCTCGACGACCTGCCGTATTACACGCGCACCAGCGTCGAAGCCACCATCAACGCCCGCAATCTCGACGATGCCCGAGCCATCATCGAACGGATCGACAATGCCGCCCAACGTTAGCCTCCCTGCGGGCCGAACCGGCCCGAATGACACGGGTGCCGGCACGCTGACAAGCAGCATCCGCATCAGGCTCCGCACACCAGCCCGCCTCCGCAACCTCGAGCTCTTCCTGCTGCTGCTCGCCGGCGCCCTCGGACTCGGGGCGATGGCCCTCGGCCAGCTCGGCATGACGGGCGAGACGGATGCCGGCATCCTCTGGTCGTTCGCGATCCTCGGTGTCTTCGTGCTCGCGTTCCACGTCGTGCTGCGGGTGGTGGCGCCGAACGCCGACCCCTTCATCCTGCCCATCGTGTCGACGCTGAACGGCATCGGCATCGGCATGATCTACCGCCTCGACCTCTACAGCGGCACGACCGGGTGGGCGAGCGACGGCGTGAGGCAGATCGTCTGGACCGCGATCGCGATCGCGGCCGCCATCGCGGTGGTCATCGCGTTCCGCAATCACCGCGTGCTGCAGCGCTATCGCTATATCGCGATGTTCATCGGCATCGTGCTGCTGCTGCTGCCGCTGCTGCCCGGAATCGGTCGCGAAGTGAACGGCGCACGGGTCTGGATCAACATCGGCGTCGCCTCATTCCAGCCCGGCGAACTCGCGAAGATCGCCCTCGCGGTGTTCTTCGCCGGCTACCTCGTCACGGCACGCGACACCCTCTCGCTCGTCGGCAAGAAAGTGCTCGGCATCCGATTCCCAAGGATGCGTGACCTCGGCCCGATCCTGGTGATCTGGGCCGCCGCGATGGCGGTGCTCGTCTTCCAGCGAGACCTCGGCACGTCGCTGCTCTACTTCGGACTGTTCCTAGTGATGCTCTACGTGGCGACGGCGCGTGTCGGCTGGATCATCCTCGGACTCGTGCTCTTCATCGGCGGCGCGGTCATCGCCAGCCAGACCCTCGGATACGTGAACGGGCGCTTCAATGCCTGGCTCGACGCCTTCAACCCCGCCGTGTACGACTCGGTCGGCGGCAGCTACCAGCTCGTTCAGGGGCTCTTCGGCATGGCGTCGGGCGGGTTGCTCGGAAATGGCTGGGGCCTCGGCCGACCTGACCTCACGCCGCTTGCGAAGAGTGACTACATCTTCGCCGCGCTCGGTGAGGAGCTCGGACTCGCCGGCGTCTTCGCGATTCTCGCGCTCATGCTCATCCTCGTGTCGCGGGGCTTCCGCATCGGATTCAATGGGCAGGACGATTTCGGCAGGCTGCTCGCAGTGGGCCTCTCGTTCGTGATCGCGCTGCAGGTGTTCATCGTCATCGGGGGCGTCACCCGAGTGATTCCGCTGACGGGGTTGACCACGCCGTTCCTCGCCGCCGGTGGGTCGTCGCTGCTGGCGAACTGGGTGATCGCGGCACTGCTGCTGCGGCTCTCCGACACCGTGCGAAACCAACCGAGAGTGGTGGTGAGCCCATGACCCGCGAACTGCGCCGCCTGAGCATCGCCGTGCTCATCATGTTCCTCGCGCTGTTCACGTCGACGACGATCATTCAGGTCGTGCAGGCCGACGAGCTCCGCAACGACCCTCGGAACGCCCGTACGCTCTATTCGAGCTACTCGGCCGAACGCGGGCCGATCCTCGTCGACGGCACGCCCATCGCTCAGTCGGTGCCGGATGACAGCCAGTACAAGTTCCAGCGCGTGTATCCATCGCCCGAGCTGTACGCGCCCATCACCGGCTACTTCACGCTCAACCAGGGCAACTCCGGTCTGGAAGGCGCCCTGAACGACTACCTCACGGGCACCTCGAACGCGCAGTTCCTCGACCAGATCACGGCGATCTTCACCGGACAGAACCCCAAGGGCGCCTCGGTTGAGACGACCATCGATCCCGTGGTGCAACAGGCGGCTTGGGATGCGCTGGGCGATCAGTCTGGAGCGATCATCGCGATCGAGCCGTCCAGCGGTGCCATTCTCGCGATGGTGTCGAAGCCGAGCTACGACCCGAACGCGCTGGCGCAGCACGACACGTCCGCCGTCATTCAGACCTATCAGGCCCTCAACGCCGATCCGGCGAACCCGCTGTACAACCGCACGATCGGCGGCAACCTCTACCACCCGGGTTCGGTCTTCAAGGTGCTCATGGCGGCAGCGGCGATCGACAGCGGCGAATTCGCGCCCGATACGCAGATCCCGAACCCGCCGCAACTCCAGCTTCCGCAGTCATCGTCGATCGTGACCAACGCCGGCGGAAGCCTATGCGGCGGCGGCGAGACCGTGAGCCTTGCAGATGCGTTGCGGCTCAGCTGCAACATCCCCTTCGCCCAGGTGGGGGCGCAGCTCGGGGAGGCCACCATCTCCGACTACGCCAAGGCGTTCGGCTTCGGTGAGAGCCTCGAGATCCCCATGTCGACCACCGCCAGCGTCTACCCGAGCGACATGGACCAGGCCCACCTCATGCTGTCGTCGTTCGGTCAAGGCGACGACAGGGTCACACCCCTCCAGATCGCGATGATCAGCGCTGCGATTGCAAACGGCGGCACACTGATGGTGCCGACGCTCGTCGAATCGATCAACGCGCCCGACCTGAGCGAGATCAAGGGACCGAGCGCCGAGGTGTACAGCCAGCCGGTGACCGCGCAGACAGCGGAACTGGTGAAGCAGATGATGGTCGCCGGCGTCAGCAATGGAGCCGCGAGCAATGCCAGAATAGACGGAGTCGACGTGGCCGGTAAGACGGGGACTGCAGAGAACGGGGAGGGGGAACCCTACACGCTGTGGTTCACCGGATTCGCACCGGCCGACGACCCGGAGGTGGCGGTCGCGGTCGTGGTGGAGAACGGTGGGGGGCGCGGGCAGAACGCGTTCGGCAACCAGATCGCCGCCCCGATCGCTAAGCGAGTGCTTGAGGCGGTGCTGAGTAGATGAGACCCACGAGCGGGCTCACGTTCGGTGGCAGGTACCAACTGTCGTCACGCGTCGCCATCGGCGGCATGGGCGAGGTGTGGGAGGCCACCGACCTCATCATCGGTCGAACGGTCGCCATCAAGATCCTCAAAGACGAGTACATGGGCGACCCCGGCTTCCTCGAGCGCTTCCGAGCAGAAGCCCGCCACGCTGCACTCGTGAACCACGAGGGCATCGCCAACGTCTATGACTACGGCGAAGAGGAAGGCAGCGCCTACCTGGTAATGGAACTCGTGCCGGGCGAAGCCCTGAGCGCGATCATCGAACGCGAACGCGTGCTGTCAAGCGACCGGGTGCTCGACATCGTCGCCCAGACCGCCAACGCGCTGCACGCCGCGCATAGCGCCGGGCTCGTGCACCGCGACATCAAGCCGGGAAACCTGCTCATCACGCCCGAAGGCCGAGTGAAGATCACCGACTTCGGCATCGCGCGGATC
The DNA here is from genome assembly GCF_040536845.1 of Ruicaihuangia caeni. Lineage (NCBI taxonomy): Bacteria > Bacillati > Actinomycetota > Actinomycetes > Micrococcales > Microbacteriaceae > Ruicaihuangia > Ruicaihuangia caeni. The sequence continues at coordinate 1,331,867 of NZ_CP159582.1, read as the reverse complement.
GCCGACCAGGTTCCGCTCACCGCGACCGGCCAGGTCATGGGTACCGTGCAGTACCTCGCGCCGGAGCAGGCCAGCGGGCAGCCGGCAACGCCATCGACCGACATCTACTCCCTGGGCATCGTCGCTTACGAGGCGCTCGCCGGCCGGCGGCCCTTCACGGGCGAGTCGCAGGTCGCGATCGCGATGGCGCAGATCAACGAAGCGCCGCCAGAGCTCCCCTCCACTGTCGCCGAACCGGTACGCAACCTGGTCTACTCGTCCATTGCCAAGAAGCCCGAGGACAGGCCCGCATCCGCTGCGCATCTCGCGCGCGCAGCGCAAGCCCTGCGTCGCGGCGACGTAGCCGGCGCGGCAGTGGCCGTACCCGGCATCCTCGGCACCGGCGCCATTCCCGCCGCGGCGGGCGGCGATGCTCCGACCCAGGTGCTTGGCGCCACCCAGGTGCTCGACCGCACCGACACGACGCCGGTCGAGGAGCAGCGCAAGCGCAATCCATGGACCTGGCCGCTCATCGCACTCATCGCACTGCTGGCGATTGTGCTGGCGGGCACGATCTTCGCGCTGCTGAACCGGGGGGCGGATGAAAACCCTGGCCCTTCCACAACAAGCAGCGCGCCAACCACTCCGCCGACGACATCGGAGCCTCCGAGCAGCCCACCGCCTACGAGCCAGACAGCGGCCGTCCTGCGCGATGAACTCCTCGGCCTGACGCAGGAGCAGGTCGCCGCGCGCCTCAATGAACTGGGGATGGGCTTCGCGCCGAGCATCGGCCGAGTCGCCCCGAGCCCGGGCGAAGTCGGCCTCTCGTACGAGGTCAGCCCATACGGCAACAACGTGCAGGTCGGCACGGTCATCAACGTCACGTTCTACGACGAGATCCCGCCGCCCCCGGCGCCGACCAAGCGGCCGGCTGCGCCAGCCGTCGAGTCCGGCCCAGACGCACCTGCCCCCGGCGACGAGGTCACCGTGCGGTGGGCCACCTATGACGGCTGCCCCGCCGGCGCCCCGCTGTCGGGCTATATCCTGACCGCCTCCGGTGGTGGAACGTTCGCGAACGGTACTCCGGGCGCCGACGCCACCCAGACGGTCTTCCGGATCGCCTCGGACTACACGGGCGACATCTCGATCTCGTACATCGCCAAGTGCGGCGACCAGACTTCGCCGAGCTCGCCGGCCACCACGTTCACCGTGGCAGCCCCGCCGACCGAGGGAACACCCGGGGCCGGCACCGGCGGCACCGGCGGCTGACCGCCATACGGGGCGGCGCGGATGACGCGTCTCGCCCGAAGCGGCTCTTGAGGGGTTCGAAGCCTCGCCTCGATTACACTTGCAACGCATTCGAGGCGATCACGCCGAGCATCACGTAGGGGCAGGACAGGCATGGCGGACGGCGACACCACAGTGATCCGCCAACTCGCCGGACGGTACCAGGTCGGCGATCTCATCGGCCGCGGCGGCATGGCCGAAGTGCACATCGGCACCGACACGCGCCTCGGCCGGCAAGTCGCCATCAAGCTGCTCAAGCCCGAACTCGCCGAAGACCCGTCGTTCCGGGTGCGGTTTCGGCGCGAGGCACAGGCTGCGGCGCGCATGGCGCACCCCACGATCGTCCGCGTGTACGACGCGGGTGAGGAGACCACAACCGACGACCGCGGGATCGAACGGTACGTACCGTTCATCGTGATGGAATACGTCGACGGTCGTCTGCTCAGGGACATCATCGCCGACGGCCCGATGCATCCTGACGATGCGATGCGCATCATCAAGGGAGTGCTGACCGCGCTCGAGTACTCGCACCGCGCCGGCGTCGTGCACCGCGACATCAAGCCCGGCAACATCATGGTGACGCCGAGCGGCCAGGTGAAGGTCGCCGACTTCGGCATCGCCCGCGCCGTGACAGAGACGTCATCGACCCTCGCCCAGACCAGCGCCATCGTCGGCACGGCGCAGTACTTCTCGCCCGAGCAGGCAAGAGGCGAGAACGTCGACGCCCGCACCGATCTGTACTCAGCGGGTGTCGTGCTCTTCGAGATGCTCGCGGGGCGGCCACCGTTCCAGGGCGAGAGCGCAGTCGCGGTCGCATACCAGCACGTGAGTGAGACGCCGAAGGCTCCCAGTCTCTACAACTCGAGCGTCTCTCCCGCGCTCGACTCCGTCGTGCTGCACTCACTGGCGAAAGACCGGTTCGACCGCTTCCAGAGCGCGGCCGAGTTCCGCGAGGATGTCGAAGCAGTCGCGGCCGGCAAGGTGCCGACTCGTCGCATCGATATCTCCGGCGATGCAGGCGCAACGCTCTTCGGCGTGCACCCGAACGCGACGGCGGCCTCCGAGAGCACGCTGCGGCAGCTCACGGTCAACGAGGATCGCCCGCCGCGGTCGCAATCGCGGCCGCCGGTCGCATGGATCTGGGGCGGCATCACCGTCATGGCGGTGATCATCGCCGCCGTGCTGTACTGGACGTTCAACCTGGCCCCCACCTCCCTGACCGGCGCGATCTCAGCGGCCGTGCCCGACGTGACCGGCCAGCAGTACGACGACGCCGTCGACGTGCTGCACGAGCAGCACCTGCGTGCGCAACGGTTCGGCGAGGTGAGCGACACCGTTCCCGAGGGCGAGGTGATCCGCACCGACCCCGAGGCTGATGTCCGAGTCGCACCAGACTCCCTCGTGGGCGTATACGTCTCGATCGGCCGGGCGCCGGTTGACGTGCCGCACGTGGAGAGGCTCGGTGAGGAAGCGGCGATCCAGGCGATCGAAGCGGCGAAGCTGGTGCCTGGAACCTCGACGTCGGAGTACTCGGCATCCGTGCCCGCCGGTGTGGTGCTCAGCAGCGACCCGGCCGGCGGTCAGCGAGCTCGTGAGGGCGACACCGTGAACCTCGTGGTGAGCAACGGCATGGTGAAGGTGCCCGACGTCACCGGCATGAATGTCAGCGAGGCCACCAGGACGCTGCAGAACTCGCTCGGGCTTCGCGTGCGCCTCGAACCCGACATGGGATGCTCAGGGCAGACCGTGTCGGGCCAGAGCCTCGCGCCGGGCGACCAGCCTCAGAAGTCCGAGGTCGCGCTGCGGTACTGCGCCGGCTGAGCGACTGCACCGGCTGGGCGAGGGGTAGCAGCTGCGCCGCTCAGGAAGCCGTCGTATCGCTCAGGCTCTACGGTCTTCTTCGCCCTCGTGACTGACCAGCGGGCTGAGGCCTTCAGCCCGTGCGCTGGCGCCTTCGAGTCCGGCGATCTCGAGCCAGTTGCCCAGCATGCGGTATCCGCCCTCGGTCAGCACCGACTCAGGGTGGAACTGCACGCCGTATACGGGAGCGTCGCGGTGCTCCAGCGCCATGATCACGCCACCCTCGGTGCGCGCGGTCACGCGCAGCGCGTCGGGCACGGTGCCGTCCACGACCGCGAGGGAGTGGTACCGGGTGGCGGTGAACGGCTGTGGCACACCGTCGAAGAACGAGTTGTCGTCATGCGTGACGGTCGAGGTCTTGCCGTGCATGAGCTCCTCAGCGTGCGTCACGGTCGCGCCCAGCGCCTCGGCGATGGCCTGGTGACCCAAGCACACGCCCAGGAGCGGCTTTCCGGCCTCAAGAGCGGCATGCACCACCGGAACTGAGACTCCCGCAGCCGCGGGCGTGCCCGGCCCGGGTGAGAGCAGCACGGCGTCGTACTCGGCGATGCGATCGCCTGCGGCATCCGCTTCGAAGTCGTCATTGCGCACGACATCGGTCTGCGCACCCAGCTCGAGCAGGTAGCCGTTGAGGGTGTAGACGAAGCTGTCGTAGTTGTCGATGACGAGTACTCGGGTCATTCTTCGACCGTCACTTCCAGGGGGGCGATGAGGCTATCGATCCAGGGGAACACCCACAGCGCCAGCGCGGTGAGCACCGCGGCGACGAGCACAATCAGGATCAGCAGGCGCAACCAGACGGGTCCGGGCAGCGACCGCCACAGCGCAGCGTACATCAGCGACCTCCTGAGTGAGCAGAGACGGAACCGGGCGAGAAGGATGCCGCCGGCGCCGCAGCGCTCGGGCCTGATGCCGCCGGCTCCTCTGGCGCGGCCAGGGATGCCGGAGGACCGCCCGCCGTCGGGTGGAACGATTCGAAGACGCCGTAGGCTGCCACGCGTTCCGCGACTGAGTACAGCGGGTTGCAGGTGGTGAGGGTGATGTACCGCTCATCCACACCGGCCGCTCGCGGGGATTGCGGTACCGGATTCAGCACGCCGACTCCGCTTGGCTTCACATACTCGAGGTTCCGGAATCGGTAGGTGTACCAGCCGTCGACGGTCTGCAGCACGATCGCGTCGCCGACCCGAAGATCCGGCACGCCGCCGAAGGGGGCGCCGTAGGCGTTCCGATGCGCCGCGAGCGCGACATTGCCGACCTCGCCGGGCAACTGCGTTTCCACGTAGTGACCGATGCCGATCTCGTTCAGCACGGGACGGAGCGCTGTGCCCTCGGCGACGGGCCGTGCGTAGTCAGCGCCCCAGCGCGGAACGAACAGCACACCCCAGGTCTCGTTGCGTTCGGGGGCGGCCATGACGACCGGTTCGTGCGGATGCTCCGGAGTCGCCCCTGCCGACCCGCCCGGCGCTGGTGACTCGGGAGCGGTGCGCTCGAGCCAAGTCTCGCTGAGGGATGCCGCGGCATCCGTCTGCGTCGACGTCGCGATCACGTCGTTGAACCAGAGTTGCCAAGCGATGAACAGCAGCACCAGCACCCCAGCGGTCACCAGAAGCTCGCCCAGTACGCCCAAAAGGGTGATGCGGCGGTCACCGCTCCCGCCTCGGGTGCCGCTGGCGCCCACCCGTTGTTCGAGCGGCTGCCGAGACTGCAGGCGAGCGCTCGATCCCGGATGCCTGCTCACCCTCCGATTGTAGGGAGTGCACCAAGCGTGAGGCGCCGTACCGGTGCTCGAGGGGCACCGACGGCTGCTCGGGTTCCAGAGTCGTTTGCGCCGGTCACGCTAGACTCTCGCGCATGGCCCGTTCCAACGCTCGCTCTGACGCCGACCGTCGCGAAGACCGCCAGCCGGGCGAACCCGCGCCCAATCCGGTGTGGTTCAAGCCCCTCATGTTCGGCTTCATGCTGCTGGGGCTGATCTGGATCATCGTCTTCTACGTGAGCGACACGCGGTTCCCCATCGACGCGATCGGGAACTGGAACATCCTCGTGGGCTTCGGAATCATGTTCATCGGATTCCTCATGACCACGAGGTGGCGCTAGCCGCTCCGCACCCGCTTCTCCACAGAGGCGGCCGTCCGCGATGACAGCTGTGCCCAGTATGGGGGCGGACTTACACGCCTGTAATTATCCCCACTGTGGAATCACCTGTGGATAACTTCGCGAGGCGGCTCGGCAGTGCTCGAGCAATTCTTTGAACCGCTCGGCCCGCTCAGATCCCGAACGAGATGGCCATCACGAACCGTGCGACCGTGGCAGCGACCAGCAGCGCCCCGGTCGACACGAGCAGGGCGAGTTGCACTCCCCGCTTCGATCGCTCGCGCGTGCGCATGTAGATGAACGCCACCAGCGCGCCGATGATGAGGCCGCCGAGGTGCGCCTGCCACGAGATGCGCGGCACGAAGAACCCGAGGCCCAGGTTCAGTGCGATCACGACCACCAACTGTGCCGTGTTGCCTCCGAGGCCGCGTTGAATCACGAAGAACGCGCCCAGCAATCCGAAGATCGCTCCTGAGGCTCCCAGCACGCCGGTGTGCGGTGCGAGCCACAGCACCGCCACCGATCCACCGAGCCCTGCGAGCAGGTAGAGCACAAGGAAGCGCCATCGGCCGAGCAGATGCTCGATCATCGGTCCGAACAGGAAGAGCGTGAGCATGTTGACCGCGAGGTGCACGAAGCTCGAGTGCGCGATGATGGCGGTCAGCATGGTCCACGGCGCCCACGGTGTGAACGGCGGGTAGTAGATGAGGTACTGGGTGACGGCGGGCACCACAGCCTGCAGCAGGTACACCAGTGCCGTGATCGCCATGATGGTCCACGTCACGACGGGTCGTCCCGAATCGGGCCGCAGCAGCACCGAGACCCGACGTCGCGGCTTGGGTGTCGTGCGCCGAGCCTCCGCGATGCACTCGGGACAGTGAACCCCCACGGCCGCGGGTGTCTGGCACTCGGTGCAGATGGTTCGCCCGCAGCGCTGGCAGAGAATCCAGCTCTGCCGATCCGGATGCCGGTAGCAGTAGTTCGCCGACGCCTCAGGCGTCGCCGCGCTCACTCAGACCTCGGTGACGGTGATGCTCGAGATCACGACGTCTTCGAGCGGCTTGTCGCGACCGTCGGTCGCAACACCCTCGATCTCGTCGACGACCTTCTTCGACTCGTCGTCGGCGACCACACCGAAGATGGTGTGCTTGCCCTGCAGCCACGGCGTCGGAACGGTCGTGATGAAGAACTGCGAGCCGTTGGTGCCGCGCCCGAACTGCACGCCGGCGTTCGCCATGGCGAGCACATACGGCTTGCTGAAGTCGAGCTCGGGGTGGATCTCGTCATCGAACTGGTAACCGGGCCCACCGATGCCCTGCCCGAGCGGATCGCCGCCCTGCAGCATGAAGTCCTTGATGATGCGGTGGAAGATCACGCCGTTGTAGAGCGGTTCGGTGGTCTTGGCGCCCGTGGCGGGGTGCGTCCACTCGATGGTGCCCGTGGCCAGCCCCACGAAGTTCTGCACCGTCTTGGGTGCGTGGTTCCCGTACAGGTTGACCTTGATGTCACCGTGGTTGGTGTGGATCGTCGCAACGGCGGTATGCATGCCTCGATTGTTCCATAGCGCCGACTGGGAGCTCACAGCCCGCGCCCAGTGCGGACTGTTTGCCGGAAGAGTGAATCGTGCCACGATGGGTAAGTCCACGGCACGGTTCCACGGAGGTCGACATGGCAATTTCCCGCAAGCGCAGTCGCGAACTCAAGAAGCTCCAGGGCAAGGCCGAGTCGCTGTGGCGCGAACAACGCGAGGTGCTTGATCACGCGAACGTCGTCGTTCGTGAGGCGAGCCGCCAGCTCGGCAAGCTGACGCAGGAAGAAGTGACTCCGCGTGTGCGCGAAGCGTACGATCACCGCGTTAGGCCGGTGATCGCGACGGGCATCGCCGCGGGCCGCACTGTGGCAGACGGTGCGCGCCGGGGCGCGAAGCAGGGCTTCGGCTCCGCTGTGTCAGGTGCGCTCGGTTCGGCGCTCGCGGTGATCGAGGTGGCGAAGGATCCGAAGTTCCGGGCCGCCGCACTCCGCGGCAAGCAGAAGCGCGGAAAGGGTGTGCTGGCCTTCTTCGGCATCGCCCTCGGCATCCTGGCCGCCGCCGGCGTCGGTTACGCCGTGTGGCAGACGCTGCGCGCTGACGACGAGCTCTGGGTCGAGGCCGAAGAGCTGGGTGCTACGGCGACCGAGGCTTCCGCGACAGTCTGACGCGTTCGCGCGGCCGACGCTACGCGTTCACGAGATGCGCGCGTCCTGATCTTTCGAGCTCCGCCTCTACGCGGAGTCCCGCGTGAGAGTCACGGTCGGAGTCCCGCCATCCTCAGCGCGATGTCGACAAGGCCTACTCGCTGAAGCGAGCCGATCTCCTTCAGAGAGAACCACTTCGCCTCATCCGAGCTGCCGCCGACCTCGTTCGTGAGCTTGCCGCCGACGACCCTGGCGCGGTAGACGATCCTGATCGCGTGCAGTGGCACGTCGGTGCGCTTGCTGCGGTTCGCGGCGGGCACCACATGCGAGTCGATGCCCAGCAAGTGGCCGAGCTCTGCGTTGTATCCGGTCTCCTCGAATATCTCTCGCACCGCCGCGGCCGCAGGGTCCTCCCCCGGCTCGAGCCCGCCGCCGGGCATGCTCCACCCCGACCGGCCGTGCTCGTTCCAGTGCGACAGCAGCACACGGCCGCCGTCATCGACGATCACGCCGTATGCCGCGACTCGGATATCCACCGAGCCATGATGCCACGCTGGGGTCGGCGAGCCGCACTTTGCGACGTCCTAGTCTTTCGGCTCCGGACCATACTTGAGATCGAATTTGTACCAGTAGTGCGCACGCAGTGCGTGCTGAATGGCATAACGAAGCACGAGGTACTGGACGAGGATTCCGAGGCTGACGCCGACAACCCAGCCAGCGATAACAAGAAGGACGACGAGTTCCTGGGTCACAAGGGCAAGCTACCCCTCAAGAGGACGAGTCGTCGCGACCCATTCCGAGTGCGATCTCGTCTGTCCGATGCGGTCCGATAGATGAGCCAAGAAGATGTGGAGCCTAGGGGACTTGAACCCCTAACCCCCTGCTTGCAAAGCAGGTGCTCTACCAATTGAGCTAAGGCCCCTCGGGCGGAGAGCTTGCGCTCCCCTGAGGGAAATTTGTGGGGTTACCAGGACTCGAACCTGGGACCTCTTCGTTATCAGCGAAGCGCTCTAACCACCTGAGCTATAACCCCCGAACCGCATAAAACTGTACCGTATGCGGGCCGCGTTCCTGTAATCGCGTCAGCTGTTGGTGAAGCCGACCAGGATGCCGCCGGTGACCCTCGCGATGAGGTTGTACAGCAGCGCGCTGATCGCCCCGAGCGCCGTACCGACGACGACGTTGAGCGCGGCGATGATGATGGCGAACAGCGCCACCTGCCCGAGCCCGAACATCTCCATCACCGTGAACTCGTTGTTGCCGAGCACATCGCGCAGCAGGCTGTCGATGCTGTCGAAGACATGCGTCGACTGCAGCACGATCCAGACGAGCACGGCGGCGACGACCAGCACGATGCCGGCGCAGACAGCCACCAGGAACGAGATCTTCACGACCGACCAGAAGTCGACGTACACGAGCTTCAGCCGCACCTGCTTGGTGCCGGCCTGACGCGGCGCCTTCCGCTGGAGCTTTTCGGCGACGCTACTCATCTATCGCGGTGTCCTTCCCGGGCGCTTCTTCGGCGGATGCCGGAGCACCATCGGATGCTGTGTCGTTCTCGTCGTCGCGGTCCACGAGGTTGCGCTCGCTGTTCTTCGCGATCGCAATGATCTTGTCATCATCAGCGAACCGCGCGAACACCACGCCCATCGTGTCGCGACCCTTGGCCGGTACCTCGGCCACGGCAGAGCGTACCACCTTGCCGCTGGCAAGCACGACCAGGGTCTCGTCGTCCTCATCGACAATCAACGCGCCGGCGAGATCGCCGCGATCGTCGCTGAGTTTGGCGACCTTGATGCCCAGCCCGCCACGGTTCTGCACGCGGTACTGGTCGACGGCGGTGCGCTTGGCGTAGCCCCCTTCAGTGACGACGAAGACGAACCCGTCATCGGTCACGACCGAGGCGCTGAGCAATTCGTCGCCGGCTCGGAAGTGCATGCCGATCACACCAGAGGTGGCGCGACCCATGGGCCGCAGCGCCTCATCGGTCGCCGTGAAGCGCAGCGACATGCCCTTCCGCGAGACGAGCAGCACATCACTGTCCTCGTCGATGAGCATGGCCGACACCAGCTCGTCGCCTTCGCGCAGGTTGATCGCGATGATACCGCCGGAACGGTTGGTGTCGTACTCGGCGAGGGCTGTCTTCTTGACGAGTCCCTGACGGGTCGCGAGCGCGAGGTACTTCGCCGCTTCGTAGTCCGGGATGTCGAGGATCTGGGCGATCTCCTCATCGGGTTGCAGCGCGAGCAGGTTGGCGACGTGCTGGCCCTTCGCGTCGCGACCGCCTTCCTGCAGTTCGTACGCCTTCGCGCGGTACACGCGGCCCTTGGTGGTGAAGAACAGCAACCAGTGGTGCGTCGTGGTCACGAAGAAGTGCTCGACGACGTCATCCGCCCGCAGCTGGGCGCCGCGCACGCCTCTTCCACCGCGGTGCTGGCTGCGGTAGTTGTCACTGCGCGTGCGCTTGACGTAGCCGTCACGCGTCACGGTGATCACCATCTCCTCTTCGGGGATGAGATCTTCGATGTCCATGTCGCCGTCGTAGCCGTACATGATCTCGGTGCGACGGTCGTCGCCGTACTTGTCGACGATCTCGGTGAGCTCTTCGCTCACGATCGCGCGCTGCTGGGCGGGATCGGCGAGAATCGCCTGGTATTCGGCGATCTGGCGCTCGAGCTCGGCCGCGTAGTCGATGATCTTCTGCCGTTCGAGCGCTGCGAGTCGTCGCAGCTGCATCGACAGGATCGCATTGGCCTGGAGATCGTCGATGTCGAGCAGGTCCTTGAGGCCTTCACGAGCCGCTTCGACGTCGGCGGAGCGGCGGATGAGCGCGATCACCTCATCGAGCAGGTCGAGCGCCTTCAGGTAGCCGCGCTGGATGTGCGCCTCGGCCTCGGCCTTGTTGAGCCTGAAACGGGTGCGACGCACGATGACGTCGATCTGGTGGTCGACCCAGGCGCTGATGAAGCCGTCGAGCGAGAGCGTGCGCGGCACGCCGTCGACGATCGCGAGCATGTTCGCGCCGAAGTTCTCCTGCAGCTGGGTGTGCTTGTAGAGGTTGTTCAGCACGACCTTCGCGACCGCGTCGCGCTTGAGCACGATCACGAGACGCTGACCGGTGCGTCCCGACGTCTCGTCACGGATGTCGGCGATGCCGGTGAGCTTGCCGTCCTTCACGAGGTCGGCGATCTTGATGGCCAGGTTGTCGGGGTTCACCTGGTACGGCAGTTCCGAGACGACCAGGCACGTGCGTCCCTGGATCTCCTCGACGGTCACGACCGCTCGCATGGTGATGGATCCGCGACCGGTCACATAGGCGTCTCGGATGCCCTTGACGCCGAGGATCTGCGCGCCGGTCGGGAAGTCGGGGCCCTTGATGCGCTGCATGAGCGCTTCCAGCAGTTCCTCGCGGCTCGCCTCGGGGTTCGCGAGCGCCCAGAGCGCTCCGTCAGCGACTTCGCGCAGGTTATGCGGTGGAATGTTCGTCGCCATGCCGACGGCGATGCCGACCGAGCCGTTCACCAGGAGGTTCGGGAACCGCGCCGGCAGCACCGTCGGCTCCTGGGTGCGACCGTCGTAGTTGTCCTGGAAGTCGACGGTCTCCTCGTCGATGTCGCGCACCATCTCGAGCGCGAGCGGAGCCATCTTCGTCTCGGTGTACCGGGGAGCGGCGGCACCGTCGTTGCCCGGTGAACCGAAGTTGCCCTGCCCGAGCGCGAGCGGATAGCGAAGGCTCCAGGGCTGCACGAGCCGCACGAGCGCGTCGTAGATGGCACTGTCGCCGTGCGGGTGGAACTGGCCCATGACATCGCCGACGACGCGGGCGCACTTCGAGAAGGCCTTGTCGGGGCGGTACCCGCCGTCATACATGGCATAGATGACGCGACGGTGCACGGGCTTGAGGCCGTCACGAACCTCGGGCAGCGCTCGGCCGACGATCACGCTCATGGCGTAGTCGAGGTAGCTGCGCTGCATCTCGAGCTGGAGGTCGACCTGGTTGACGCGGCCGCCTGCGGGCTGCTCGCCGATCGACTCGTTCTCTTCTGCCATTGCTTTCCTTCGTTGTCGCGCTGTTCAGTCGCCCAGAACGCAGGTCTGGGATCGGCTGCCTCAGATGTCGAGGAAGCGCACGTCCTTCGCGTTCTGCTGGATGAACTGGCGGCGCGACTCGACGTCTTCGCCCATGAGGGTGGCGAAGATCGCGTCGGCCGCTGCCGCGTCGTCGAGCGTCACCTGCAGCAGCGTGCGGGTGTCGGGGTTCATCGTGGTCTCCCACAGCTCGCGGTAGTCCATCTCACCGAGACCCTTGTACCGCTGGATGCCGTTGTCCTTCGGGATCCGCTTGCCGGAGGCGAGGCCCTCCGCGAGCAACGCGTCGCGCTCGCGGTCGCTGTACACGTATTCGTGATCGGAGTTCGACCACTTCAAGCGGTACAGCGGAGGCTGCGCCAGGTAGACGTAGCCGAGTTCGATGAGCGGGCGCATGTACCGGAAGAGCAGCGTAAGCAGCAGGGTCGTGATGTGCTGGCCATCGACGTCGGCATCGGCCATCAGCACGATCTTGTGGTAGCGAACCTTGTTGCCGTCGAAGTCCTCGCCGATGCCCGTTCCGAAGGCGGTGATCATCGCTTGGATCTCAGCGTTGTTGAGGGCACGGTCGAGGCGTGCCTTCTCGACGTTCAGGATCTTGCCGCGAAGCGGCAGGATCGCCTGGGTCTCGGGGTCGCGGCCCTGGACGGCCGAACCGCCGGCCGAGTCGCCCTCCACGATGAAGATCTCACTGATCGAGGGATCCTTCGACTGGCAGTCCTTCAACTTGCCCGGCATGCCGCCGCCCTCGAGCAAGCCCTTTCGCCTGGTCTGCTCGCGCGCCTTACGGGCGGCGATTCGCGCGGCGGCGGCCTGCAACGCCTTGCGGATCACTTCCTTGGCCTGCACCGGATTGCGATCGAACCAGTCGCCGAGCTGGTCGCCGGTGATGCGCTGCACGTACGACTTCGCTTCGGTGTTCCCGAGCTTGGTCTTCGTCTGGCCCTCGAACTGCGGTTCGCCGAGCTTGACGGAGATCACGGCGGTGAGTCCTTCACGCACGTCGTCGCCGGAGAGGTTCTCGTCCTTCTCCTTGAGGATCCCCTTCTCGCGCGCGTACTTGTTCACCAGCGTGGTGAGCGCCGCGCGGAAGCCCTCCTCGTGCGTGCCGCCCTCATGCGTGTTGATGGTGTTCGCGAAGGTGTGCACGCTCTCCTGATATGAGGTGGTCCACTGCATCGCGACCTCCAGTGCGATGCGGCGCTCCTTGTCCTCCATCTCGAACGAGATGATGTCGGGATGCACGACCTCGACCTTGCGGGTCGAGTTCAGGTGGGTGACGTAGTCGACGAGGCCGTTCTCGTAGAGGAACTCCTCGCGGCGCGGCTCATCGGCATCCGACTCGACTCGCTTGTCGGTCAGGTTGATGCGGAGCCCCTTGTTCAGGAAGGCCATCTGCTGGAAGCGGGTTCGGAGCGTCTCGTAGTCGAACTCGGTCGTCTCGAAGATCTCGCCGTTCGGCCAGAAGGTGATGCTGGTGCCGGTCTCCTCGGAGGGCTCGCCCTGTGCGAGCGGCGCCTGTGGCACTCCGTCTCGGAATTCCTGCCGCCAGACGAATCCCTGCCGCTTCACCTCCACATCGAGTTGACGCGACAGCGCGTTCACCACGGAACTGCCGACGCCATGGAGGCCGCCCGACACGGCGTATCCGCCGCCGCCGAACTTTCCGCCGGCGTGCAGGATGGTGAGCACCACCTCGACAGTGGACTTCTTCTCGACGGGATGCATGTCGACCGGGATGCCGCGCCCGTTGTCATCGACGCGCACTCCCCCGTCGGCGAGAATGGTCACATCGATGGTGTCGCAGTACCCGGCGAGTGCTTCGTCGACGGAGTTGTCGACGATCTCATACACGAGGTGATGCAGGCCACGCGGTCCGGTGGAACCGATGTACATTCCGGGGCGCTTGCGTACCGCTTCAAGACCCTCGAGGACCTGAATCGCATTCGCGCCGTAGTTGTCTTCGGGAGTCTTGTCAGCCATTTCACACATTCTACCGTCGAACGCTGTGGAAATAGGGCGTAGACGCCCCCTGTGAGCGATTTTCTCGCCCCCGGCACCTGTTTTGTCTTGTCACCCGTAAGTATCGCGCGGACCGCGCCCTGGGATTGCTCTGCGACCGCGTTTCCAGGTGGGGGCGTTCGGCCCTTGAAACCGGATGTCGCTGATGCCCGCGTCCGGGTACTCCTCAGCGATCCTCGTGGTGATCTGGCTGCGCATCAACCGGAGCTGCGTGGCCCAAGCCGTCGAGTCGCACCGCACCGTCAACATTCCCTCGTGGATGCCGACCGGCTCCGAGTGCTCGGCGGTCTCCGAGCCGACCAGTTCCGCCCATTCGAGGAACAGGCGCGACTCAGCCAGCGGTGCCGACCATCCGAGCTCGGCTGTGACGCTATCGAGCACATCGCCGACCCCTCGCGGATCACGGCCGGGCCCGAAGGGCTGCGACGGTTCCTTCGACCGCCGTTCACGACGGCGGCCATCGCGGCTCGTCTTCGAGCCGTCGCCGAACACGCGCTTGAACCGCAGGTATGCGCGGCGGGCCTCCGACATGGCGCCGTCTTCCGACACGCCGGCACCCTCGGCATCCGTTGAATGCCGATCTTCCGGTGAGCGTCGATCGGTCATGACGCCTCGACGATCCTGCCCGAGTCGATGTGCACAGTGTGGGCAGCGAGCGGCGCCGGCACATCGTCGAATACCGCTGCCGTGATGAGCACCTGCTCATAGCCTTCGATCGCTTCGGTGAGGCGCTCTCGCCGCGAAGCATCGAGTTCGGCGAACACATCATCGAGGACGATGATCGGGTCACCCGCGGTGGAGTGCTGCCTGAGCACTTCGGCCGTGGCGAGCTTGAGCGCCAGTGCGAATGACCAGGACTCGCCGTGACTGGCATAGCCCCGCGCCGGAAGTCCGTTCAAGGTGAGCACGAGGTCATCGCGGTGCGGGCCGACAAGCGTGATCGCTCGTTCGAGTTCCTGGCGCCGCGATCGTTCGAGCGCCTCTGAGAACCAGCTCGCGGCCAGCGCACGGTCGATCGCCCCGTGTCGCACAGCCTCCTCGTGCAGGCCCTCGTCATCGTCGCGCGCCGAGTCGAGCACGCTGAACTGCATGCTCAGCGTCGCGTCGTGGGAATCGCCCGCGATCGCTGCATACGCGAGCCGGGTGTGAGGTTCGAGCTCGGCGACGAGCTCACTTCTCGCCGCCATCAGCTCGCTGCCGAACTCGATCACTCTCTCGTCCCAGATGTCGAGCGTGCTGAGCGGAGCATTCTTCAGTCCCGACGCGCGCGCCGACTTGAGCAACATGTTGCGCTGGCGGAGTGAGCGCTCGTAGTCCGAGAGCACACCCGACAGCCGCGGGTTCCGCTGCACGAGCACTCCGTCGAGGAAACGGCGCCGGCCGCTCGGCTCGCCACGCACCAATGCCAGATCCTCTGGAGCGAACAGCACGCTCGACACGTATCGCGACAGTTCTCTGGGCTTGACCGCTCCGCGGTTGACCTGCGCGCGGTTCGGACCGCTACGGTTCAGCTGCGCTTCAACAAGTAGCTGGCGGTCGCCGTGCTGCAGACGCGCCCTGATGATCGCGGCATCCGCCCCGCTTCTGATCATCGCCTGATCGGACGGCACCCGGTGCGATGAGAGCGTGCTGAGGTAGCCGATCGACTCGACGAGGTTGGTCTTGCCCTGGCCATTGCGCCCGACGAAGAGGTTGGCGCCCGGATGCAGTTCGACTTCCGCGGTCTCGTAGTTCCGGAAGTCAACCAGTGAGAGGTGCCGAACGATCACCGCAAGAGCAGGTTGGGCTGCAACAGGTACTTGTAGTTGTCAGCGCCGGGCTCGTCGCGCGACGTCTGGCTCGTGATGAGCACCGGACCCGGCTTGTTCGGATTGTCGGTCTTGGTGAACGAGATGCGCACGAATTCCGAATGCACGGCGCCGAGTCCGTCGAGCAGGAACGACGGCTTGAGCGAGACGACCGTGTCATCCCCGACCAAATGCGCATCGATCTGCTCGGATGCCTGCGCGTGCTCCGAGCCGATGGCCTCGAGCTTCACGCCCTCAGCGCTGAATGAGAACCGGAGCGCGGCCTCGCGCTCGAGCACCAGAGAGACACGACGGGTCGCCTCGATGAGGTCGGCGGTGTTCATGACCGCGTAGTTCTCAACCGTTTCCGGGAAGAGCCGACGCACCGGCGGGAAATTGCCCTTGATCAGCAACGAAGTGACGGTCTTGTCGCCGGCGCTGAACGCGATGACTTCGCGGTCGTCGGCGTTGGTGATCGTGACCTGGATCTGGGCGCTGTGCCCGAAGGTCTTCCCGATCTCGGCGATGATGCGAGCGGGAACCAGAGCCTGCACCGTCTCGGCCGGCGCATCCCCGCCGTCCCAGTCGATGTCGCGGATCGCGACGCGGTATCGGTCGGTGGCGACGAGCGACAGGTTCGTCTCGGAAGCCTCGAGTTGCACACCCGTGATCACGGGCGTCACATCATCGCGCGAGGCGGCAACCGCGACCTGCGATACGGCCTCGGCGAATCGTTCGCCCGGGATGACGCCAGACGTGCCCTCCACCTGCGGAAGGGTCGGGTACTCCTCGACCGGCATGCTCAGCAGGGTGAAGTTGGCGCTTCCGCACGTGACGACGATGCGGCCCGACTCGGTGCTGAAGTTCACGGGCGCGTTGGGCAGCCGGCTCGCGATCTCGGCGAGAAGACGCCCGGAGACCAGCACCTGACCGGGTTCGCTGACATCTGCATCGATCTTCGTGCGTGCGGACACCTCGTAGTCGAAGGTCGACAGAGTGAGGCCGTCGTCATTCGCATCGATGAGCACACCGCTGAGGATCGGCAGGGTCGTGCGCTGTGGCAGGAGCTTCACCGCGAAGGAGACAGCCTCACTGAACACATCGCGATTGACCTGGAACTTCACAGATGTCACCCCTGTCGCAAGAAGTCGGGCATTGGCGGTTAATACTGGCACACGCGCTTCGCGGGCCGGATCCGCTTGACTCCGCGCTTCGGAAACCTAAGGTTATCGGCCGGAGAAGTTGTCATTTATTAATCGGTTTAACCGTCTTAACCGCTGTGCACAGTGTGGATAACCCTGTTAACACCGCAAAAACACTAGGAACCACAAGGTTGTAACTTGTGAGCCGCATGTTGGCGTTAAGACCGACTCAGCTGGTGAACGTCTCGGGCCCCAGTGTCGGCATCCACACTGCTGCGATCGTTCTCAACACCGAGGCCCGGCGTTTTGCACAGTTGTCCACAAGACTTTCCACAAGTGGAAAAGTTGGAGTTGTGGTTGAAGGTCAGGCCCTGTTGAAGCGGTGGTTCTGCTTGATGCGGCTGGTGAGCTCGGTCACCTGGTTGTAGATCGAGCGCCGTTCCTTCATCAGCTCGCTGATCTTCTTGTTCGCGTACATCACCGTCGTGTGGTCGCGGTTGCCGAAGAGCTGCCCGATCTTGGGGAGCGACAGGTTGGTCATCTCGCGACAGAGATACATGGCGATCTGCCTCGCCGTCGCGATTGCCTGCGATCGAGAAGAGCCGTAGAGGTCGTCGACGGTGAGCTTGAAGTAGGCGGCCGTGTGATTGATGATGTCGACCGGCGCGATGACGTTGTCTTCGTCGAGGGTGATGAGGTCCTTCAGCACCGTCTGCACCAACTGCATGTCGACCGGCGTGCGGTTGAGGTTCGCGAACGCCGTCACCCGGATGAGCGTGCCCTCGAGCTCGCGGATGTTCGACGACACCTTCGACGCCATGAACTCGAGGATGTCGTCCGGCACCTGCAGCTTGTCGTTCTGCGCCTTCTTGCGGAGGATCGCGATGCGCGTCTCGAGGTCGGGTGCCTGCACGTCGGTGATGAGGCCCCATTCGAAGCGCGACCGCATCCGGTCTTCGAAGCCGGTCAGGTGCTTCGGGGGCAGATCGCTGGTGATCACGACCTGCTTGTTGTGATCGTGGAGCGTGTTGAAGGTGTGGAAGAACGCTTCTTGAGTCTCGGCCTTGCCCTGGAGGAACTGAATGTCGTCGATGAGGAGGATGTCGATCTCGCGATAGCGCGATTGGAACTCGCTCGCCCGGTTGTTCGCGATCGAGTTGATGAAGTCGTTCGTGAACTCCTCGCTCGACACGTATCGCACCCGGATGCCCGGATACATGCTGATCGCGTAGTGCCCGATCGCGTGGAGCAAGTGGGTCTTGCCGAGCCCCGACTCTCCGTATACGAAGAGGGGGTTGTATGCCTTCGCCGGAGCCTCGGCGACTGCGACCGCCGCAGCGTGCGCGAATCGGTTCGAGCCTCCGATGACGAAGTTGTCGAAGCTGTACTTCGGATTCAGCCGGGTGTCCGTCCGCTTCCCGGTGAGTCCCGGGTCGACTGCGGCAGTTGCGGTTGGAGCGGGCGCCTGCTCGTAGGGCGGCGCGGGGGCGGTGCCGGCAGGCTCGTCGAAGCTCTCCGGTTGAATGTCCGGATTCACGACGATCGCGAAATGCGAGATCTTGGGCGACTCGACGTCGCCGAGCGCTGACAGCAGCGACCCTCTGATGCGCTGCTCGAGCATGCCGCGTGTCAGATCGTTGGGCACCTCGAGATACAAGGTGTCACCGAGCACGCCCTTGGGCTCGACCAGGTTGATGAAGCCGTGCAGCTGTGGGGTGATCCGATCATCGCGCGCAAGCGTCTGCAGCACCGACTGCCAGAGTTCCCGCGTCGGATCCGGCGCTTGCTCCATCGTTCCCCGCAATCTCGGAATAGGAATTCCCACGAATGTTATGCACAGGGTTATCCACTGTGTCGATCGCCGCGGAGTTCGGCTATCCCTCGAAATAGGGCATGGATCCGGGGCTCGAACAACCTTAGTTCGCGCTGGTATGTCGTTACCAACCCTGAGTTATCCCGATGTGGATAATGGTGTGTTCTCCCGCGGTTTGACCGCTCGGCGAAGAGGCCGTACTTTTAATCAGTTGACTTCTGCCGATTTCCGGCGATCCACACACTTCCCCGGCAGTTCGTGCTGGGCAGCGGAGATAGAACTATGAGCAAGAGAACCTTCCAGCCGAACAACCGTCGTCGCGCCAAGAAGCATGGCTTCCGCGCTCGCATGCGCACCCGTGCCGGCCGCGCCATCCTCGCTGCCCGCCGCGCAAAGGGCCGCACCGAACTCTCGGCGTAACAGCAGCCGGTGCTCGCACGAGCGAACCGGGTGATCAGGCCCGACGAATTCCGCGTAGCGGTGCGTCGCGGCCGTCGGATGAGCACGGCACATGCCGTGCTCTATCTGTTCCCGCGCCAGGATGCTGCGCCAACGCGTTTCGGCTTCATCGTGTCGAAGGCGGTCGGCGTGGCTGTCGTCCGCAACCGCGTGCGGCGTCGGCTCCGAGCGATCGCGCGTGAACTGCTGGTCGCTCGTCCGACTGGCACCGATGTGGTGATCCGGGCACTCCCGGGCATCGATGCGCTCGACTGGCAGACCCTTCACGACGAGGTGACGAAGGGCTTCGATCGAGCGGTGGATCGCATGGTGGCGTCGACATGAGTGGTTTGAGTCGCGCAGCTCGCTTCGTGTGGTTGCTGCCGCGGAACGTCTGCATCGGCATCCTGATCGTCTATCGGCGGATCATCTCTCCGCTGTATGGCGATGTGTGCAGGTACTACCCCAGTTGCTCCGCGTACACTCTGCAAGCGATCCAGCAGCACGGCGTGCTCAAGGGATGCTTCCTCGGAGCTCGCCGGATTCTGCGCTGTCACCCGTGGGCAGCCGGGGGCATCGACGATGTGCCGACCCGCGCTGTGCAGCGGTATCGCGTGACGCGATTCGGTTTCGTCTCCACGATGGGCCAAGGAAAGGGCTGACTCTCAACTCATGGACATCATTGGCACGATCCTGTGGCCGATCAAGTGGGTGATCGAGGCCATCCTCGTCGCGTTCCATTGGGCATTCACGCAGATCGGTATGGACCCGGCGGCGGGCATCACCTGGGTGTTCGCGATCGTCGGCCTCGTGCTCGTCGTTCGCGCCCTGCTCATCCCGGTATTCGTGCGACAGATCAAGTCACAGCGCCGGATGCTTGAAGTCGCCCCGCAACTCAAGAAGATCCAGGACAAGTACAAGGGCAAGAAGGACCAGTTCTCTCGCGAAGCGATGTCGCGTGAGACGATGGCGCTCTATCAGAAGGCCGGCACGAACCCGCTGAGCTCCTGTCTGCCGCTGCTGCTTCAGATGCCGATCTTCTTCGGCCTGTTCTCGGTGCTGAATGATGCGACGCACAACAAGGCCGGCGTCGGCCTGCTGAACCTCGATCTCGCGCAGCAGTTCGCGGCATCCACGTTCCTCGGCGCTCCCCTGCGCGACAGCATGTCGACCGCGTCCAACGGCCACGTGGTGTGGGTCGCGATCGTGATGATCGTCGTGATGAGCGCCTCCCAGTTCATCACCCAGCTTCAGATCATGGCGAAGAACCAGTCGCCGGAGATGAAGGAAAGCCCGATGTACAAGCAGCAGCGGATTCTGCTGTACATCCTTCCCTTGGTGTTCGCATTCTCGGGCTTCGCATTCCCGCTGGGCGTGATGTTCTACTGGCTCACCTCGAACTTCTGGACCATGGGTCAGCAGTTCCTCGTGATTCGCAACATGCCGACTCCGGGCAGTGAAGCCGCGCTCGCGCGTGAGGCCCGGTTGGCTCGTAAGCGACAGCGTCGTGGCCAGCCTGAGCAGGAGGAGATCGCCGGAGGCGACGGAGGAACCGTCGTCGTCGACGAACCGCGACGGACCCAGCGTGAGCAGCCCATCGGCAAGAACCGTGCGAAGCAGGCGGGGAAGAAGAAGAAATGACTGATTCGAGCAATTCTCATGACTACTCGACCGATGCTGAGCAGCCCCCGATCGAGGATGAGGTCGCTGCGGAGGCTGTCCACGACGACGCACTCGACGGCGACAGCACCGATGAGGGCGACATCGCTGCCGACTACATCGAGGAACTGCTTGACATCGCCGATTTGGATGGTGACATCGAGATCGAGGTTCGCGGCGACCGCACCTATGTGAGTGTCGTGGCCGAGGACCCGGAATCTGTGCGGTCGTTGTCGTCACCCGATACGGTCGAGGCGCTGCAGGAGCTCACTCGGCTGGCAGTGCAGGCTCGTACCGGTGAGTTCTCCAGGCTGATTCTCGACATCGGCGGTTCTCGCGACGCCCGCGCTTCTGAGCTGCAACGACTAGTCGACCACGCGATCCAGCGGATCGAGGGCGGCGCGGAGTCCGCATCACTCCCCCCGATGTCGAGCTACGAGCGCAAGCTCGTGCACGACTTCGCCGGCGAGCGGGGCTACTCGGCCGAGTCTGAGGGCGAAGGCCGCGACCGGCATAACGTGATTCGCCGAGCGTGACCAGCATGACCGAACAGCTCGAGGCGGAGCCGGCGGCTGCGGCGAAGCTGTTCGGCGACCGAATCGAACTGGCTCGCCAGTTCACGCACGACCTCGCGACGTACGGCGAGGAGCTCGGTCTGATCGGACCGCTGGAGTTGCCCCGGCTGTGGACTCGTCATGTGGTGAACAGCGCGCTTGTTGCGCCGTTGATCTGGACGGGCGCTCGTGTGAGCGACGTCGGTAGCGGCGCCGGGCTTCCGGGGCTGCCGCTCGCGATCGCTCGCCCTGACGCACGATTCATCCTCATCGAACCGATGGAGCGGAGAGTCGAATGGCTCACTGCGGAGGCTGAACGTCTTGGGCTCGAGAACGTGACGGTGCAGCGAGCGCGCGCTGAGGATGTCGTTCTTGACGCACAGGTCGACCAAGCGACCGCCCGCGCTGTCAGCGCGCTCAGCAAGCTGATCCCGTGGACCGCACCGATGGTCCGCGATGGCGGGCAGCTCTTGTTCATGAAGGGCGAGCGCGTGCAGGCAGAGATCGACGCGGCTGCGAAGGCAATCCGCAAGGCGCGTCTCTCCGACATCGAAGTGCTCTTGCTCGGTGAGGAGTACGACACCGAGGTCACCCGGGTGTTCCGGGCGACCGTCGGCTAGTCACTCCCGCCGTTCTGGTAATAACACGCAGTTCCAGCTGTCCCCCGGATGCGCGCGCGGCACTCTGCTCACTCCGGTGCCGGATTCGCCCCTGAAGGGTTGCTTTGCTCGTTTTCGATCTCCTGTCGGGAGAGCGCGGGCGTCCTGGGTCAATCGGTCGCGTCGGCCGCAGGCGCCTGGATCGGTTTCACGTGAAACGTCGCTGTGTTCTCTGCACGTCTCTGCGCCTCAACGACCGCACATGCCGACTTCCGCAGAGATGAGTCGGCACCTGACTTGGGTGTATCAACGCGACACGGGCTGGCCCAAGCAGCGGTTCGATCGAGTCCGCGGTAGCCGATCCGCCGAGCCCGGTCTCCCCGCCGCCGTGCCTACTTGTTCGGTCGCGGCTCGAGCGCGACTGCGCGTGCAGGCTACCCTGCCACAAGAGAGCCGGTGAACTGACTGCCGAGCTGACAACAAGCCTCGCGGCTGCGCACCACTCCATGTACCGGAAGTCGTTCAGCGATCGATCTGCCAGTCCACCAGGCGCTGATCGTGTTTCACGTGAAACAAGAGCGGTGCGGTGTGAGACTGACTTCTTGCAGCCGCCGCCCTGTCCCCCGCCCGGGACATCCTGCTCCGTGGACGCTCTCGTCGCGTCATTCGCCGTGTCTAATGATGTTTCACGTGAAACGCGTCTGGCGTCGTGGTCAGTGCCGCCAATCGCGCGTGGTGCCAGCAGGATGCCGTTGTTTCGCCGGGTGGCAGCGATACTCCGCGCCCCACAACCCGTCACCGGCGAATGTGATCGCCGCGCGGCGCCTCTTGACCTCCAGCAACAGTGAGCGGCCACGCAGCCCGGCTCTCAGCGTTCAGCGCTCAGCGCTCAGGGCATCGTAGTGCTGGCTTTATGGATGACAGGCAGCGCGAATCCCAAACCGGTGAGAGGTGTGCGATGGTGACGAGCGCCGTGCGGGAGATTCGCCGCTGCTACGTGGCCGCAATCGCAGAACACCCACGGCCTGGCTCGAGCGCGCTGATTGATCGGCTGCCGGTGTGCTCGTGAGGATTGGCCAGCGGAGCCTCTCGATGACTTGCTTCTCCGTTGCGGACTAGCCGCCGTCCCCTGGTCAATGCCCGGAAAGAGATCCCAGACTATGGTTTGCGGTCCAGCGGGCGCGAACGGGCGCGACCTTGCGTGGACGATCCGAATCGCACTCCCCTGCACCGATTCGTCCGAGGCGCAGGGAAGTTTCACGTGAAACACCGGGCATCAGATCGCATCGACACTGCGCAGCGGGCTCCGCTCCCCCAGGTTCAGCCGTTACAGTTGTCTGGTCCATGTTGCGTCGGCCCGCGAACGCTGTTTCACGTGAAACTTCCGCGGCCCGTTTCACGTGAAACATCGAGGGGTGAATGCGCTTGGTGAGCAGTTCGTATGACGACTCGACGCCTCTGGCGCGCCAGCTCGCGGAACTGAATCAGCGCCGACAGGCCTTGGCTGAACTTGAACTGCCTCTCCCTCCCCGGGCTCGTGTCTTGACCGTTGCCAACCAAAAGGGTGGCGTTGGAAAGACCACCACGACGGTGAACCTGGCAGCCGCGCTCGCTCGCTCGGGCGCTCGCGTGCTCGTCATCGACCTCGATCCACAAGGAAACGCCTCGACGGCCCTCGGCGTGGACCGCCGGGCGGACATACCGAGCGTCTACGACGTCATCATTGAGGACCAGGCGATCCGGGATGTCGTTCAGGTGAGCCCGGAATCCGACAACCTCTTCTGCGTGCCCTCCACGATCCACCTTGCCGGCGCGGAGATAGAGCTCGTGTCGATGGTCGCTCGGGAGCAGCGGCTGCGCGGGGCACTCACCCGGTTTCTTGACGCGGCCGAAGAGCCGTTCCACTACGTCTTCATCGACTGCCCACCCTCGCTTGGACTGCTCACGATCAACGCATTCGTCGCGGCGAAAGAGGTACTTATCCCCATCCAGTGCGAGTACTACGCACTCGAGGGTCTCAGCCAACTGCTGAACAACATCAGTTTGATCGAGCGCCATTTGAACCCGGAATTGCGCGTATCCACGATCGTTTTGACGATGTTCGATGGGCGCACCAACCTCGCCAATCAAGTAGCCGACGATGTTCGGAGTCACTTCCCGGAAGAGGTTCTCAACACAGTTATCCCCAGGTCCGTCCGGATCTCGGAGGCGCCCAGTTATGGGCAAAGCGTCATCAGTTACGACCCCAACTCCCCCGGCTCTGTCTCGTACCGAGAAGCCGCTGCAGAAATCGCTAACCGTGGAGCACGAACGAATGGCTAAGAGAACTGGTCTCGGTCGAGGCATTGGCGCACTCATCCCTACGGCCGACCAGGCGGACCGCCCGGTCGACGTGTTCTTCCCGCAGTCCGCTCCAACGCCAACCGCGGACGACCTCGTCGCGGTACCGGGGGCTCGGCTAGCGAACCTGAATCCCCTCGACATCGTTCCGAACGCCCAGCAGCCGCGCACTGAGTTCCGCGAAGAAGAACTCGAGGAGCTGCGGGTGTCGATCCGCGAGTTCGGCGTGCTGCAACCGATCGTGGTGCGACCCATCAAGGGCGCGGCGTCAAATGAGCCGCAGTACGAGCTCATCATGGGAGAGCGCCGGCTGCGGGCGACGAAGTCGCTCGGGCTCGCAACGATCCCGGCCATCGTCAAAGACACGGCCGACGATGCGATGCTGCGTGACGCGCTCTTGGAGAACCTGCACCGCGCGCAGCTCAACCCGCTTGAAGAAGCGTCGGCATATCAGCAACTCCTGAGCGACTTCAACATCACGCAGGATGAGCTCGCGAAGCGCATCGGGCGATCGCGACCACAGATCACCAACACCATCCGCCTCTTGCGTTTGCCGGAGCGTGTGCAGCAGAAGGTCGCCGCCGGAGTACTGAGTGCCGGCCACGCTCGCGCCGTGCTGTCGGTTGTCGACCCGGCGGAGATGGAACGCCTCGCCGACAAGATCATCAACGAAGACCTCTCCGTGCGCGCCGCCGAGGCGGCTGCAACCAAGCAGACCAAGACTCGGAAGCCGCGCCCGGTTGCCGGCGGCCGCCAGGGTCACTTGGATGAGATCGCCGAGCGCCTCGGTGACCGGCTCGACACACGCGTCAAGGTGGCGCTCGGAGCCTCCAAGGGAACCATCACGATCGACTTCGCGACGATCGGAGACCTCAATCGCATCCTTGGCGAACTGGGGGAACCTGGATACGGCAGCAACCCGATCGCTGACTAGTCCGGGCAGTCATCGCGAGTGATTGATGCTCCGCGACGACAACCCCGGTTCGGAAAACCCCTGGTCAAGCGGGGAATCTAACACCCAAGGCCGTGCGTTGTCACGGCGTCCGGGCGCGTGAAGCAAGCCCGGAGCGTGATCCGAACGGGGAAAATCAGCCGTTGTCTCGAACCGCAGCCTCTGCGAGTGCGGTGTAGACCCACCCCAGATCGTGGCCGGCGGCTTCGAGAGCGAGCGGAAGCAGACTCGTCTCCGTGAGACCCGGCAAGACGTTGGCCTCAAGGAACCACGGAGTGCCGACGCCGTCGATGATGAAGTCGACACGGGAGATGTGCCGCAGGCCCAGTGCCCGGTGAACGACCAGTGCAGCATCCGCGGTGCGCTGCGCGACCGTTTCGTCGACGCGCGCGGGCGTGAAGAAGCGGGTCTCCCCCGCGTTGTATCGGGCTTCGAAGCTGTAGACGCCACCGCGCGGCACGATCTCAACCATCGGCAGCGCCACCGGTCCGTCACCGGTGTCGATAATCGAGACCGCCACCTCGGTGCCGACGATGCGCTCTTCGATCAACGCGGTCTCGCCATAGTTGTAGGCGTCGACCATGGCGCGCGGAAGACCAGCGCTGTCGTCGACGATTGTGACGCCCTGAGCTGAACCGCCATGGGCCGGCTTCACTACGAGCGGACCATCGAACTGCTCGGCGATGGTTTCGAGAACCCCGACCGCGCCTAACTCACGAAATGCGTCTCGCGTGAGGGTGATCGACGCTGGAGTTCGCACTCCGGCTCGCGCAGCGAGCGTCTTCGCGATCGGCTTCTCCCATGCCAGCCGGGTCGCATCAGCGGTCGAACCGACGAAGGGGATCCCGGTGATCTCCAGCAGAGCACGGAGGGTTCCGTCTTCACCGCTCGCGCCATGGAGGGCCGGCCAGACTACGTCGGGGCGATTACGGTGCAGATACGGCAGCAGCGAGGCATCCGGGTCACGCAATTGAACCGTGAATCCGTGCGCGGTGAGGCTGTCCGCCAGGCGCCGGCCCGACCGGAGCGACACATCGCGCTCATGCGAGATGCCGCCGGCGAGCACGAGTACATTCGAAATCTTGCGATTCATGCGCGATCAGTTGATGTTGGCGGGCGGGTTCACAACGCCGCGGTCGAGGGGCATCACTGCGGGCGTCGACTGCATGAACGTGTCGAGCAGCGCGCGCTCGGCGTTGATCACCGTCGAGAGCCGACGCACGCCTTCGCGGATGAAATCGGGCTTGGGGTAGCAGAACGAGAGGCGGATGTTGTGCCGCCCATTGCCGTCTGCGTAGAACCCGGTTCCTGGGGTGTAGGCGACCAGTTCTTTCACCGCGCGGGGCAGCATCGACTGCGAGTCCAGGTGCTCCGGAAGCGTGAGCCACACGAAGAAGCCGCCATTGGGTACCGTCCAGCTCATCTCGGGCAAGAAGTCGTCAAGCGCTTCGAGCATCGCATCGCGACGCTCGCGGTACATCACGCGGAACGTGTCGATCTGGCCCTTCCAATCGGCCGCGTTGAGGTACTCGGTGATCACGCTCTGCGAGAAGGTGCTGGGTGAGAGCACCGCCGACTCGTTGGCAAGCACGAGCTTCTCCTTGATCCCGTGCGGGGCCAGTGCCCAGCCGACCCGGAATCCCGGTGCAAAGGTCTTGGAGAACGAACCGAGGTAGACGATCCCCTCCTCCTCGACCGAGCGCATTGCGTGCGGCGCCGGCTGATCGAAGTACAGCAGCCCGTACGGGTTGTCTTCGATGATGAGGATGCCGTGGGCACGCGCGATCTCGATGATCCGCAGTCTGCGCTCCCAGCTCAGCGTCACCCCGGCAGGGTTCTGGAAGTTCGGGATCAAGTACAAGAGCTTGATTCTGCGGCCCTCGGCCTTGAGGGCGGTGATCGCTTCCAGGAGCAGTTCCGGAATCATGCCCTCGGCATCCATGCCCACATGCCGCACTTGCGCTTGGTACGACTTGAAGACCCCGAGCGCACCGACGTAGCTGGGCGCTTCGGCGAGCACGACGTCGCCTGGGTTCAAGAAGATCTTGCTGACCAGATCGAGCGCTTGCTGCGATCCGGTGGTGACCACGACATCGTCGATCGAGCCGCGAATGCCCTCGGTGCGCATCACCTCGAGGATGTGCTCCCGCACCTCCGGTGTTCCCTGGCCTGAGCCGTACTGCAGGGCGACCGGACCCTGGTCGCGCATGACGCGTTCGAGTGCGCCGGTCACCAGTTCATCGGGAAGCGCCGAGACGTACGGCATCCCACCGGCCAACGACACGACCTCGGGGCGCGAGGCCACGGCGAAGAGGGCTCGGACCGCTGAGGCGCTCAGACCGGCGGTGCGGTCGGCGTAATTGTCATACCAGGGGTCGAGGTTGGTCCCGCCGGGGGATCCCTGCTTCGTCATGCGCTTCCACTCTCTTCGCGTGCAGACCAGGATACGCCGCCAGAATCAGCGAACCCGCCCGGGCCGGAGCCGGGCGGGTTCGCTGATGCGCTGAGCGGCGTCAGGGTCGTCGTTCAGCCGATGAACTCGGCGAGGTCGGCCTCGAGCGCATGCTTGGGCTTCGCGCCGATCACCGTCTTCACCACCTCACCGCCGCGGAACACCTTGAGCGCGGGGATCGAGGTGATCTGGTACTTCATGGCCGTCTGCGGGTTCTCGTCGACATTGAGCTTCACGATCTCGAGCTTCTCGCCGTGCTCTGCGGCGATCTGGTCGAGGATCGGCGAGACCATGCGGCACGGTCCGCACCACTCGGCCCAGAAGTCGACGAGCACGGGCTTCTGGGCGTCGAGCACGTCGCTCTGGAACGAGCTGTCGGTCACTGCCTTGGCGGTCATGTTCACTCCTATCGGTTCACAACTAGTGGTTCGAGCACAGGATGCCGGATGGCTACGCCTGCGCCGGCTGACGGTCGGCGATCGATGCGAGGTAGTGCTCCGCGTCGAGAGCCGCGACCGTGCCTGAGCCGGCCGCCGTGACGGCCTGCCGGTAGGTCGGGTCGACGACGTCGCCCGCGGCGAAGACGCCGGGGAGGTTCGTGCGGCTCGAGCGGTCCTCGACGGCGATGGTGCCTGCATCCGTCAATTCGAGCTGGCCGTGCACCAGGTGCGTGCGAGGGTCTGCACCGATCGCGACGAAGAGCCCCTCGATCGGCAGCGTCGACACCGTGCCGTCGACGGTGTCGAGCAGCTCCACGCCGTTGATGAGCGCGTCGCCGGTCACGCGAGTGACTTCCTTGTTCCAGATGAACTCGATCTTGGGATTGGCGAACGCGCGGTCCTGCATCGTCTTCGAGGCACGCAGCGAGTCGCGGCGGTGGATCACGTAGACCTTGCTCGCGAACTTCGTGAGGAAGGTCGCCTCTTCCATGGCGGAGTCGCCGCCGCCGACAACCGCGATCGTCTTCTCCTTGAAGAAGAACCCGTCGCACGTCGCGCACCACGAGACTCCGGTGCCGCTGAAGGTGTCTTCGCCGGGCACGCCGAGCTTGCGGTACGCGGAGCCCGTGGCGATGATCACGGAGTGAGCCTGGTAGGTCTCGCCGCTTGCGACCGTCACCGACTTCACGTCGCTCGTCAAGTCGACCGAGACGACGTCGTCGTACATCACCTCAGCGCCGAACCGCTCAGCCTGCTCCTGGAACTTGGCCATCAGGTCGGGGCCGAGAATGCCCTCAGGGAACCCGGGGTAGTTCTCGACATCCGTCGTCTTCATGAGTTCGCCGCCCGGTTCGACGGAGCTGGCGATGACGAGGGGTGCCAGATTGGCGCGGGCGGCATAGATGGCGGCGGTGTACCCGGCGGGGCCTGAACCGATGATGATGACGTGGCGCACTGCGCACCTTTCGTTGACTGGTGACCGGTACAACGAATCCTAACGGCGCGGTATTCCGCAGAGCCGAGCAAGCGTCGCCTCGCGGAAGCGGCCTGCGGTGGCCGTGGGCTCGTGGCGAGGTCGATGAAGGCGAGTGCTGTCGGGCGTCAGAGGGTTCGACGTTGCGCAAGAAGTGGGCATTCGAAGGGGTCCCGTTCCCCAAGGCCCACGCGATTGATGTACGCCACGACGGTGCGGTACGAACTGATCAACCCGACGGACGTGTACGGGATACCTCGCTCGCGGCAATACTCGGCGACGATGTGAGCAGCTCTTCGTAGATGCGGTCTCGGCATTGATGGGAAGAGGTGGTGCTCGATCTGATAGTTCAATCCGCCCATCGCGACGTCGAGAAGCCGGCTCCCTCGGATATTGCGGCTCGTCAGCACCTGGCGACGCAGGAAGTCGAGCGTCGCATCCTTGCTGACGATAGGCATCCCCTTGTGGTTGGGCGCGAATGATGCGCCCATGTAGAAGCCGAACACGCCGAGTTGCACCGCGAGGAAGGCGACGGCCACGCCCGGCGACAGAACCAGGAAGACCAGAACACCGAAACCGATCAGTCTGACCGCGAGGAGAGTGATCTCGACCCAACGGCGCTCAACCCGATCGCGAGCGAGGACGCGCCGCACGCTCGACGCATGGAGCGAGAGTCCCTCGAGCGGCAGTATCGGGAAGAAGAACGCGCCTTGGTGGGCGACGACCCACCGCATGAGCCGATTCTTGATCCTGCCGGCCCGCTCAGCAGTCACAGCGATGACCGGTAATTCGATGTCCGGATCCTCACCCACTTTGTTCGGGTTGGCGTGATGGCGCGTGTGCTTATGGCGCCACCATCCGTAGCTCATGCCGATGAACAGGTCGCCGATGATGAGACTTGCCCAATCGTTCGCCTTGCCAGACACGAAGATCTGTCTGTGCGCGGCGTCATGGCCGAGAAAGGCGACCTGCGCGAAGAGGATGCCGAACACAACGGCAGTGAGGAGTTGCCACCAGGTGTCGCCGATCATGACGAATACCACGATGGTGCCGATGATCAGGAGCGGGATGCCGATCAGCTTCGTCCAGTAGTAGCCGTACCGGCGACGCATCAAGCCTGCTTCTCGAATCATCTGGGCGAGGGCTGTGAAGTCGCTGTTCCCCTTGCCGGCATACGGCCTACTCGTTGCCCCGCGCTCGAGATGGTTCGGGTGTCGGCGGATTCCTCGGCTCGGGTTCGACACGTTGACCTCCTTGTCCCTGCTCACCAGCGTGACGCCGTGGCTACGGGATGTGCAGGCGTTGGGAGACATCCACAGGATGTCGCAAGCTTCGGACGGGCGAATCCCGGCCGGCGAGCGGGTGAAGTACGCGTTGTCGAGAGCGCCTAGCGACGACGGAGGCGGGCGACGACGGGCCGCATGAACTCGAGCAGTTCGCGGTTGCGCATGAGCAGGAGCAGAACGGCGTAGATGAGCGCCATGACCGTGCCGGCGAGCACCATCACGGCTCCGGCTTCGAACACGCCGGAGACCGCGAATCCCCCTTCCTGGAACCCGCCGAGCAGCCAGACGATGAGCGCGCCGGCTGCAGCGGCGGGAAGCATCGCGACCGTGTAGCGCACATGCTCGCGCACGATCGTGCCGCTCTGGCCACCGGTGCCGAGCTTGCGTCGCAGCAGTACCCACGCGAGCGCGGTCTGCAGCGTTCCGGCGATCGTGACAGTGACGGCGACACCGATCGCGATGCGGTCGAGCGGCAACTGTGCGACCACCAGCATCCCGAGCACGAAGACCACGGCCTGCGCAGCCTGCACGAGGAACGGCGTTCGTGTGTCTTCCAACGCATAGAAGGTGCGCTGGAGCACGAACAGCATGCTGAACGGCACGAGCCCGAGCAGGTAGGCGATAAGCACGAGCGCCATCGCTTCGATCTCTTTGAACCCGCCACCGAACACGGCGGCGAAGGGGTAGGCGATCGCGATGAGCCCAAGGCTCGAGAACACCATGATCAGCCCTGTGGTGCGAAGGGATGCCGCGACATCCGCGCGCAGGGAGACGAAGTCGCCGTCGCGCGCATGCGTGCTCATGCGGGTGAAGTACGCCGTCACGATCGACACCGTCGCGATGCCGTGGGGAAGCATGAAGATGAGCCAGGCGAAGCGAAGCACCGCCAGAGATGCCTCGCCCGTGCCGGCAGCCAGTGAGGCCACATTGCTTTGCACGATGCCGGCCAACTGCGTGATGAGGATCATGCCGAACACCCACGCGGCCGACTTGCCCGTCTGCCGCAGCCCAACGCCGCGCCAGCGGAAGTCGAGACGAAAGCGCAGCCCGGCCCTTTTCCAGAACGCGAAGAGCACCACCGCTTGGGCTGCCACGCCGAGCGTCGCGCTGCCGCTGATGAGCACAACGCGGTCAGTCGTCCAGGTCTCGACCGACTGGTGGTCGGGCGCGGTGCCGTAGAGCATGGCGAACAGCAGGATGCCGGTGATCGCCACGACGTTGTTGAGCACCGGCGCCCAGGTGAACGGGCCGAACACGCTGCGGCCGTTGAGCACTTCGCCGAGCAGGCTGTACAGGGCGTAGAAGAAGACCTGCGGCAAGCACCAGTACGCGAACGCCACCGCGAGCCCGAACTGCGCCTGCGAGAGTCCGTCTCCCATGCCCTCGCCCGACTGCGCGTAGAGGCGCACGAGCAGGGGCGCAGCGAGCGTGGCGATCACGCCGATCACCGCGAAGATCACAAGGCCCAGCGTCACCAAACGGTTGACGTACGCCGCTCCCCCATCGGCGTGCAGCCCGGCCCGCACGATCTGCGGAACCAGCACCGCGCTGAGCACGCCGCCGGCGACGATCGCGTAGATGTTGTTCGGCAGCTGGTTCGCCAGCGTGAAGAGGTCGGCACCGTCGCCGACCGTGCCGAGCGTCGTCGCGAGCAGGAATGCGCTGACGAAGCCGAGCACGCGAGACACGAGCGTGCCCGACGCGAGCAGCGCGCTCG
Organism: Ruicaihuangia caeni; assembly: GCF_040536845.1. NCBI lineage: Bacteria > Bacillati > Actinomycetota > Actinomycetes > Micrococcales > Microbacteriaceae > Ruicaihuangia > Ruicaihuangia caeni. Next base: position 1,300,206 of record NZ_CP159582.1, on the reverse strand, counting down.
ACCGGCGAATGCTCGGGGTCCCTCCGCCCGCCTCAGTCATCGGCCTCCTCAGTCGCTCGTCGGCGCTTCAGCACGGTGCGTGCGATTCCGATTATGAACACGAGCACGACGACGGATGCCGCGATGACGGTGCCCGCGGTCTCCCAGCCCGCCTGCACGTTGACGCGCACGAACACCGGCGAGCCCAGCGGCACCCCCGTGGTCGACGTCAGCGTGAGCTCGACCATGACAGCGCCGTTCGCGATCGACTGCACCGGCACCGGCACATTGCGCGTCGATGCCGGTTCGACCACCACCACGGTGCGTTGCTGCTCGACCGCGAGCCCCGCCGTGAGGGCCCTCACATCGAGCACCACTTCGACGGCCTGGCCGAGTTCGTTCCGCACATTGATCGGCAGTTCGGTGCGGTCGGCGAGCACGAGGATCTGGCCGCGCTCGACCACCTCGACCGAATCGACGATGCTGCGGTTCTCCGCCATGAACTGGTCGACGACGGCCTCCCAGCCGCTCGCATTCATGCGCCATGACTGGCTGAGCGTTCCGAGCAGCGCGAGCCGTCGGGCGTCGACGATCGCGGCGGTGTCGACCGCGGCAGTGGCGAACGCGGCGACCTGGCGCTCGCTGGCGACCATGCCGCTGATCGCAGCGATGCGATCGGCGCTCTGGGGTCGCTCGGCGACGCTCGCGCTGGGGATGCTGTCACCCGTGTTCACCGCGCTGAGCGCCGTTGGAGTCACCCAGGGCAGACCGGCGAGCACGTTCAGCGTGTCGGCGAGCCGCTGCGGCGCGGCCGACGATTCGCGGTCGAGCGCGGCGATCACCGGGCTCGTGCGCGAACCGGCCTCGATCGCCAGCGCCGCTGCCAGGTGCGCGGCTGACTCGTTCCACTCCGCCGGTGTACCGGCCTCGAGGGTGGTGTCGAGCATCGACGTGATCCGGTCGTCGCTCACGAGGGCAATGCCGCCACCGATACGTGCGACGGGGGTGCGATCAACGGCCTCGACGTTCGAAGAGGAGAGCAGGATGCGGTCACTGCCGCTCTCAGTGAGCGTCTGGGCGTCGCTCGGCGTGACGGTGTCGGCAGCGGGCCACCAGACGGCGCCGAGGCTGGCGGGCACCGAGAGCAGCTCCTCCGTCGTGGGCAGCGCCGGGGTGTCCTGTCCGCTGTCCGGGGGCGAGCCGGGCTCCGTCGGCTGATCCGGTTCGGTGGTCGGCTCGGCGGTGCCGAAGTTGGCGGGGTCGAGGGCGAAGCCGGTGGGTTGCAGCAACGGCACCCCGGCCTGCAGCATCGCCGCGGCATCCGCATCCGCGTACATGAGTGCGAAGGTGTCGTTCGTCAGCGCTTCGAGACGCTGCAGCCAGTCCGTCGCCGACTGGGGCGCCTGGGTTCCGAGCGCCCTGATGGACGCCGCGACCATGGGATCGATGCCGAGTGCCACCGACCGGCCCGCCATCGCGTCGAGGCGCTCAGCCAGCAATCCGCCGGGCGACGTGAGCAGCGCCAGTTCGTCAGCGGTCAGGAGCGCCCCGGTCGGCTCCGGGATGGTGATCGGGGTGACCAGCGAGAGGCCGACCCGCGACCCGAGCTCGTCGGGCTTCCACACGATGGCGGTGCGAGTGCTCGAGATGCGCTCGGATGCCGAAGCGACGACCACAGCGACCGGGTACACGCCCGGCCGAGCCTCGTCGAGCAGGATCGTCTCGGGTTCGGTCACCACTGCGAGCCGAGACGTGGATCGCGGAGCGATCGAGATCGGCGAGGTGGCGGTCAGCGTGTCGAGGTCGCGATCCAGCGCTGAATCCTCACCGGTGAGCCACTGGTCGAGGGCCTCCGCGTTGGTGATGGGCTCACGCTGCAGTTGGAGCTCCACCGTCACCGCCTCGAGCTCTGCCGAGCCGGGGTTGGTGAGCGCCACATCGACACGAAGCGGGGCGCTCGGTCGCAGCAGTGCGCTCGTTGTGGGGGCGGCCGTGACCGTGATCGACGCGGCCTCTTCGGCGATCGAAGCCGACGGGAGCACGAGCACGCCGGCCAGGCCCACCACAAGCGCGAGCAAGGCGCGCAGGAGCGTCAAGGGCACAGGCCGACCCCGCTCTCAGGCTCGGCCGACATGGTGAGAAGTCTAGACTCAAGGGCTATGGAGAGCGCCGCTGCAGCGATCAGCCGGTTGCACGAACTCACGGCATCCCCACCGATATCGAGGCTGTCGGCCGAGTTCGAGGCAGCCGGCTTCGAGCTCTCCCTCGTCGGCGGACCGGTGCGCGACGCGTTTCTCGGGCGGCCGGTCAAAGACCTCGACTTCACCACCGACGCGACGCCCGACGAGATCCTCCGCATCGTCAAGCCGATCGCCGACGCTCACTGGGACATCGGCCGCCAGTTCGGCACGATCGGCGCGCGGATCCTTGGCGAGACGGTCGAGATCACCACGTACCGCAGTGACGCGTATGACGGACTCACCCGCAAGCCCGAGGTGCAGTTCGGCACCGATCTCGAAGGCGACCTCACTCGCCGCGACTTCTCGGTGAACGCCATGGCGTTGCGTCTTCCGCAGCGGGTGCTCGTCGACCCCGCGGGCGGCATCGAAGACCTGCTCGCACAGTCGTTGCGCACGCCCTCGCAGCCGGAGGTGTCGTTCGGCGATGACCCGCTCCGCATGATGCGTGCGGCTCGGTTCGCGGCGCAGCTGGGCTTCGATATCGACGACGCCACCTTCGAGGCGATGCGTGCCATGGCCGAGCGCATCGACATGGTGAGCGCCGAGCGCGTCTCAGACGAGTTGACCAAGCTGATGCTGACGGAAGAGCCCGGAAAGGGCATCCGGCTGCTGGTCGACTCGGGCCTTGCGGCCCACGTGCTCCCCGAGGTTCCCGCCTTGCGCCTCGAGATCGACGAGCACGCGCATCACAAAGATGTCTACGAGCACAGCCTCACGGTGCTCGCACAGGCCATCGACCTCGAGGCCGCTCGAGGACACGAGCCTGACCTCGTGCTACGCCTCGCGGCGCTGCTGCACGACGTGGGAAAGCCCAAGACTCGCCGCATCGACGCCTCCGGCGCAGTCAGCTTCCACCACCACGACGTGGTCGGGTCGAAGCTGACGGCGAAGCGCCTGCACGCGCTGCGCTTCGACAAGGAGACGATCAGCGCAGTGTCACGGCTGGTCGAGCTGCACCTGCGGTTCTTCGGGTATTCGGAGGGCGCCTGGACCGACTCGGCTGTTCGACGTTATGTGCGGGATGCCGGTGATCTGCTCGAGCGCCTCCACATCCTCACGCGCGCCGACGTCACGACCCGCAACAAGCGCAAGGCGGCCAGGCTGCGCACTGCCTATGACGATCTCGAGCGCCGCATCGAGGAGCTCTCGGAAGCCGAGGAGCTCGCCTCGATCCGACCCGAGCTCGACGGGCAGCAGATCATGCAGTTGCTCGAGTTGAAGCCCGGACCGCAGGTGGGCGAGGCGTACCGGTTCCTGCTCGACCTGCGCCTCGACGAGGGCGAGCTCGGTCGCGAGGAGGTCGAGCGCCGCCTGGTCGAGTGGTGGCGACACCGCTAGCCGTGACTACTGCCCGACGGCATCCTTCGCTTCGTCGATGAAGTGCTCGAGCAGCTCACGCGCGATGTGGTCCGGGTGCTGCACGGGCGGCGACTTCATGAAGTATGCGGATGCCGCCTCCACTGGTCCGCCCACGCCGCGGTCGAGAGCCAGCTTCGCCGCGCGCACCGCGTCGATGACGACGCCGGCTGAGTTCGGTGAGTCCCACACCTCGAGCTTGTACTCGAGGCTCGTCGGCGCATTGCCGAAGCCGTGGCCCTCCAGCCGCACATAGGCGAACTTGCGGTCTTCGAGCCACGGCACGTGGTCGCTGGGCCCGATGTGCACATCGTCAGCCGGAAGGTCGACGTCGATGTTGCTCGTCACCGCGCGCGTCTTCGAGACCTTCTTCGACTCGAGTCGCTCGCGCTCGAGCATGTTCTTGAAGTCCATGTTGCCGCCGACGTTCAACTGGTAGGTGCGGTCGAGCACGATGCCCCGCTCCTGGAACAGCCGTGCGAGCACCCGGTGAGTGATGGTGGCGCCGAGCTGGCTCTTGATGTCGTCGCCGACGATCGGAACCCCGGCGTCGGTGAACTTCTGCGCCCAGACAGGGTCGCTCGCGATGAAGACGGGGAGGGCGTTCACAAACGCCACCCCGGCGTCGATCGCTGCTTGAGCGTAGAACTTCGCCGCTTCCTCCGATCCGACGGGGAGGTAGCACACGAGCACGTCGGTGCCGCTGTCGCGCAGGGCCTGCGCCACGTCGACCGGCTCAGCATCCGACTCGAGGACGGCGTCGCGGTAGTAGTGGCCGAGCCCGTCGAGCGTCGGACCGCGCTGCACGGTCACCCCAGTCGGCGCGACCGCCGAGAAGCGGAGCGTGTTGTTGGGGCGAGCCAGGATCGCGTCTGCGAGGTCGAGTCCGACCTTGCCGGCATCGACATCGAACGCCGCGCTGAACCGGATGTCGCGAATCGAGTACTGGCCGAACCGCGTGTGCATGAGCCCCGGGATGACTTCGTCGTCTGCGGCATCCGCATAGAACGAGACGCCCTGGACGAGCGAACTGGCACAGTTTCCGACACCGACGATCGCGACGTTGATGGGCATGACGCTCTGAGCACACTCCTTGAAAGCACAGGTGGAACCTGACTACACTAGGCAGGTTGTCTGCGGCCCGATGCCGCAAGACGCAAGATGCACAACCCTCCTGCTGCAGAACGACTGCAGCCGCTGAGTCCAGAGGAGGTGGGTTAGTGACGCATCAGTACGAACTCATGGTGATCCTCGATCCAGAGATCGATGAGCGCACCGTGGCTCCCAGCCTAGACAAGTTCCTCAACGTCATTCGCAATGACGGTGGAACGATCGACAACGTCGACATCTGGGGCCGTCGCCGTCTCGCCTACGAGATCAACAAGAAGAGCGAAGGCATCTACGCCGTCGTCAACATGACCGCCAGCAGCGAGTCGGTGGTCGAGCTCGACCGTCAGCTCAAGCTGAGCGAAGCCGTCATGCGCACCAAGGTGCTCCGCGCCGAGGAAGCGATCGCGCGCGTCGCGGCCGCTGCGAAGCTCGCCGATGAGAAGGCCGCCCGCAAGGCGACTTCGGCGAAGGCGAAGGCCGAGTAGCCGATGGCCGGGGAGACCGTCATCACGGTGGTCGGCAACCTCACTGCCGACCCTGAGCTGCGGTACACGCAGTCGGGCCTCGCGGTGGCGAACTTCACCATCGCCTCGACGCCGCGCACGTTCGACCGTCAGGCGAACGAGTGGAAAGACGGCGAAGCCCTCTTCCTGCGTGCGAGCGTCTGGCGTGAATTCGCCGAGCACGTGGCGGGATCGCTCACCAAGGGCATGCGAGTCATCGCGCAGGGGCGGCTTCGTCAGCGTTCCTACGAGACCCGTGAGGGCGAGAAGCGCACGACGATCGAGCTCGAGATCGACGAGATCGGCCCGTCGCTGCGTTACGCCACGGCACAGGTGACGCGCACCTCCGGTGGTGGCGGCGGCAACCGCTCGCAGGTCACCGAGGACGCATGGGCGCCGAGCGCGCCCGCCTCTTCCGGCGGCGACGTGTGGAACACGCCCGGCGGCGGCTACAACGACGATGTTCCGTTCTGATCGGCCTGCTGCCGTCGGAACGATCGAGATTCATTAAAGGAAGCAATCAATGGCTGGAAAGAGCAGCGGCGATCGCCGCAAGGGCGGCCGCGGAGCCAAGGGCGGGAAGAACGCCGCTCCGGCGAAGTCGATCCGCGTCGGCGTCATCGACTACAAGGATGTCGCCACCCTCCGCAAGTTCATCTCAGAGCGTGGGAAGATCCGCGCTCGCCGTATCACCGGTGTCTCCGTGCAGGAGCAGCGCCTCATCGCCCGCGCAGTGAAGAACGCGCGCGAGATGGCTCTGCTGCCGTACTCGGGCTCGGGCCGCTAAGGAGTACGACATGTCGAAGCTGATTCTGACGCACGAGGTGACCGGTCTCGGCACCCCCGGCGATGTCGTCGAGGTCAAGAACGGGTACGCCCGCAACTACCTCATCCCCCAGGGCTTCGCGGTTGCGTGGACCCGTGGTGGCGAGAAGCAGGTCGAGTCGATCAAGGCTGCCCGCGCGGCGCGCGAGCTCGCCACGATCGAAGAGGTCAACGACCTCAAGGCCAAGATCGAGGCCAAGCGTGTGCGCCTGACCGTCAAGGCCGGCGCTGAGGGCCGCCTCTTCGGTTCGGTGAAGACCGCTGACATCGCTGCTGCCGTGGAGGCCGAGGGCATCGGTTCCATCGACAAGCGCAAGGTGCAGATCCCCACCCCGATCAAGACGGTGGGCGATCACGAGGCGATCGTGAACCTTCGCGAGGACGTCGTGGCGACGATCTCGCTGCAGGTGGTCGCGGCGAAGAAGTAGGCGCGTTTCGTACGCCCCTGACGGCGGCGGTTCCTTCGGGAGCCGCCGCCGTTCGTCATTTCGGACCTCGGAGCCGACCCGTCGGCCCCGAGGGCTTTCACAGGATGGTTACAGCGTGGTGACTTGCGAACCCCGCACGGAACGACGTATGGCCAATAGCGTTTCGGGGACGCCTGTGTCAAGCGTTCTTCCGAGATTTCTACACAGGCGATGCTCACACTTTCAAACCCTCAACCAAGACTCTAAACAATCTTGTTCACACATGCTGTGCGAAACAAAATGCCTGGTCAGCCCCGGTGTAGCTGCGAGATGCGAAGTGTGCTCCACAGAGTTATCAACAGACGGCACAGAGTTGTCCCCGAGTCTCGCGGCGAGTCTCCACATAGTTATCCACAGGCAGGGTTGAGTAGATGGCTCTCCGGTTTCTAGGGTGAGCAATCGAGTGTGCGCATCGGCTGCCTCTCAGGTTGCGGCGCCCAATCCGATCGGGGTCCGGGATCGCGATGTCGGCGGCAACCGCTATGAACGGTGCTGTCGCAATGCACGGCACGGTCGGATGACGCGGAAGGGGAAGCATGTCGATCGCACATCTCGGATTGGCGGGCGAGCCTTCGACCGGCGAGCACCGCGAGCAGTACCGGGCTGAGCGCACTCCCCCGCACGACCTGCTCGCTGAGCAGAGCGCCATCGGCGGCATGCTGCTGAGCAAGGATGCCGTCGCCGATGTGATCGAGACCGTTCGCGCCGTCGATTTCTACATGCCGAAGCACGAGTTGATCTTCGACGCGATCCTGACCCTGTACTCGCACGGTGAGCCGACCGACGTCATCGCCGTCACCGACGAGTTGACCAAGACCGGACTGCTCAGCCGAGCCGGTGGCGCCGAATACCTGCACACGCTCACCAGCCTGGTGCCGACCGCCGCCAACGCCGGGTTCTACGCATCCATCGTCGCCGAGAAGGCAGTGCTGCGCCGCCTGGTCGAGGCGGGCACCCGAATCGTGCAGATGGGGTACGCCAGCGAGGGCGAGGTGGCCGACCTCGTCAACAACGCTCAAGCCGAGATCTACAACGTCGCCGGTGGGGTCGAAGCCGAAGACTACGTGCCGCTCACCGAGGCTGTGACGGTTGCGATCGACGAGATCGAGGCGGCCCAGGGCCGTGACGGATCGATGACCGGCGTACCGACCGGCTTCTCCGGGCTCGACAACCTCACCAATGGCTTCCACCCGGGTCAGATGATCATCGTCGCGGCACGACCCGCCCTCGGAAAGTCAACGCTGGCGCTTGACTTCGCCCGATCGGCCGCCATCAAGCACAACATGCCCGCCATCTTCTTCTCTCTTGAGATGGGGCGCAGTGAGATCGCGATGCGGCTCCTCTCGGCCGAGGCAGCCGTGCCGCTGCAGAACATGCGCAAGGGAACGGTCGACACCCGCGACTGGACGACCATCGCGTCGGTGCGCGGCCGCATCAACGATGCGCCCCTGTTCATCGATGACAGCCCCAACATGACGCTCGTCGAGATCCGCGCGAAGTGCCGGCGACTGAAGCAGAAGTTCGGCCTCAAGATGGTCGTCATCGACTACCTGCAGCTCATGACCTCGGGCAAGCGCGTCGAGTCGCGCCAGCAGGAAGTGTCTGAGTTCTCACGTGCGCTGAAGCTCATGGCCAAAGAGCTGCAGGTGCCGGTGATCGCGCTGTCGCAGCTCAACCGTGGACCCGAGCAGCGAGCCGACAAGAAGCCCCAGATCGCCGACCTGCGAGAGTCGGGATCGATCGAGCAGGATGCCGACATGGTGATCCTGCTGCACCGCGAGGCCGCGTATGAGAAAGAGAACCCCCGCGCGGGTGAAGCCGACCTCATCGTCGCGAAGCACCGCAACGGCCCCACCGACACCGTCACCGTCGCCTTCCAGGGCCACTTCTCGCGCTTCGCCGACATGCCGAACGTCTGACGTTTGTCGCGCCTGGTCGGTTGAGCCCCGGGCATCGTTCGGCTGAAGGCTTGTGGTCAGGCGGCGCGTCTAGACTTGACGGCATCCCGAATCCTCCAGAAAGGTTGCGCGTGCCAGGCTCAGCAGGTGTCGCACCGAGGGCCCGCACCATCGGCCCGCTGTTGCGCGGACTTGTCGCTGTCATCGCGGCCTTGATCATCACGTTCTCGCAGGACCACTCCTCCCGGGTCGGGCTGCTGGTGTTCGGTGGGTTCGCGGTGCTCACAGCGCTTGCTCTCGTGATCGAACTGCGTGGCACGGCATCCGTTGAGCGCACCATCCTCGCCATCATGGCGGCGGTCGGTGCAGCAGCGGGCGTTGCCGCCCTCGCGCTCACAGGCGCAGGCTTGCCGATGTTCCTCTTCACCGTTGCCGTGTGGGCTGCGATCACCGGGTTCGCCGAGCTGTATCTGTGGATGCGCGCGAGGGGGCGCGATCCGATCGCCCGCGATCGACTGCTGATCGGCGGGCTGACGGCGCTCCTCGCGATCGTCATGGTGCTGCTGCCGCCCGACCTCGACCAGCACTTCCAGGGCACCGAAGGCGTGAGTGGCGTGTTGACCGCGCCGGTCGTCGCCGTCGGAGTGTTCGGCGCGTACGCGGCGGTTGCCGGAGTGTTTCAACTCATCGCGGCGTTCCCGGTGAAGCAGGCTCCGCGGTCTGAGGAGTCGACAGTGAAGGAGGCGCCAAGCGCATGAGGAAACCGGACAGGAAAGAGCGCATGCGTCCAGTCGAACTGATTGGCTTCTCTGGGCTTCTCGCAGTCTTCGTGGGTCTCGTCGTCTGGATGACCACTCGCGACGTGCTGCTCGGCGTGATCTTCTTCGGGATCGCCTTCATCGCGATCCTCGTGACCGTCGCCATGCTGCTGTTGGCCGTCAAGCCGAACCAGAAGATGGACGGCGAATGGACCGGTGAGCCGGGCGACGGCACAACGCCTCCCAACGACTGAGTCAGCAGGGCGCCAGCCGCGCCCCTGCCGACTGCTCTTGCCTCTGAGAGGCCGGTATCAGGCCTCCAGCTGGTCGACCAGGGATGCCGCCACGCCCACGTAGTCAGCGGGCGTGAGGGCCGCGAGCCGGGCCTTCGCCTCGTCGCCGATGTCGAGGCCGTTCACGAACTCGACGAGCTCGGCCTGCCCCACGCGCCGACCGCGGGTGAGCTCCTTGAGCAGGGCATACGGGTCTTCGATGGTGCTGCGACCGGCGGCGACCTCGGCGCGAATCACAGTCTGAATCGCCTCGCCGAGCACTTCCCAGTTGGCGTCGAGGTCGGCCGCGAGCTTCGTCTCGTCGAGGGCGATCTCGCCTAGACCGCGGCTGATGTTGTCGAGCGCGAGCAGCGAGTGGCCCAGCGCGACACCGATATTGCGCTGCGACGACGAATCGGTGAGGTCGCGCTGCAGCCGGCTGGTGACGAGTGTTGCCGCGAGCGAGTCGAAGAGCGCGCTCGAGAGCTCGAGATTCGCCTCGGCATTCTCGAAGCGGATCGGGTTCACCTTGTGCGGCATGGTCGACGAGCCTGTGGCGCCGGCCTGAGGCACCTGCTTGAAGTAGCCCATGGAGATGTAGGTCCAGACATCCGTGCAAATGTTGTGCAGCACCCGGTTCGCGTGACTGATGCGCGCGTACAGCTCTGCCTGCCAGTCGTGCGACTCGATCTGAGTGGTCAGCGGGTTCCACGTGAGACCCAGCCCGGTCACGAAATCGCGCGAGAGCTGCGGCCAGTCGCGCTCAGGGTCGGCGACGAGATGCGCAGAGAAGGTTCCGGTCGCGCCGCTGAACTTGCCCAGGTACTCGGTCGCCTCGATCTGACGACGGATGCGGTCGAGGCGGAACGCCATGACCGCGAACTCCTTGCCGACCGTGGTCGGCGTCGCCGGCTGGCCGTGGGTGTGCGAGAGCATCGGAGCCGCACGGTGCTCCTCAGCCCAGGCGCGAAGCTTCGCGATCACATGGTCGAACGCGGGCAGCCACACCTCGCGCACCGCGGCTCGCACGGTCAGCGCGTAGGAGAGGTTGTTGATGTCCTCACTCGTGCACGCGAAATGGGTCAGCTCGGCCACGCGGTTCAGGCCGAGCCGGTCGAGCTGCTCGCGCACGAGGTACTCGACGGCCTTCACGTCGTGCCGTGTGGTGGCCTCGATCTCGGCGAGGCGGTCGATCTCGGGCTGCCCGAAGTCGCTCGCGAACGCGCGCAGGGCGCGCTGCTGCTCACCGCTCAGCGCCTCGGTGCCGAACAGTCCGAGCTCGGTCTGGAAGATCAGCCACTCGACCTCGATGTGCACGCGGGCACGATTGAGCCCGGCTTCCGAGAGGTGATCGCCGACGGGTGATACCGCGGCCCGGTACCGCCCGTCGAGCGGGCTGATCGGCTGTGCTGGCATCGGGCTCATCGTGCTCCCCATCGGATTCCTGGTTCGATTTGCGTGAACAGTGCCCGCCCCGCCCGTTCGATCATGTTCAGCACGGTGCTGAAGTACGCGGCATCCGAGTAGTACGGGTCCGGTACGTCGATCAGCGGGGCCTGCTCCTTGTCGAAGCTCAGCAGCAAGTGCACTTTCGCGCGGTCCTGGTCGGTTCTCGCCCACGACTTCAAGATGCGTTCCTGACTTCGGTCGAAGGCGACGACGAGATCCAGACTATTGAACCAATCTGGGTCGAACTGCCGCGCCCGGTGCTTCGACCCATCGTGGCCTTTGCTGGCGAGCGCGGCCAAGGTGCGCGCGTCCGACTGCTCGCCCACATGCCACTCGCCGGTTCCCGCCGACATGATCGAGACCGCGTGGCCGTAACCGCTCCGCTCGACCAGGTCTTTGAACAGCACCTCGGCCATCGGTGAACGGCAGATGTTCCCGGTGCACACGAAGCAGATGCGGAACAACGCCGACTCGTCGAACGCTCTTCCGAAACTCATGCGCTCATTGTTGCGGATGCGGGTGGTCCTCCACACCTGTCGATCCTCGCGACGGTGTGAACCGGGCAGCCTCGGTCGCGGGATGTCGCGGTGTCGGGACGGCACGCTCTGACCGCATGAGCACCTCTGACGTGGCCGAGGCGCTGCGCGACCATGCGCGAGCGCTCAAGGAACTCGAGCGCGACCTGCTGCAGGCCGCGTCGGCCGCGCGCCTGCCCGAGGAAGCCGATTGGTTCGGCGTCGCCCGAGGCGCGTATGAGGCCGCCCATGGGTCGCTGATGGCGCAGCTCAACGCCGCCCGTGACGCGCTGGTGACCGCTGAAGCTCAGCTCTGGCGAGTCGTCGACGGCCTGGACACCCATGGCTGGTGACCTCAGCGTGCGGGTGGGCGCGCTCCGCGTGACTCCCGAGGCCATTGCACTGCACCGGGATGCCTTGGCTTCGCTCGCCGCCACGACCCGCCGAGCCGCGCTCGGAGTCACCGCCGCGAGAAGCGGACTTTCGATGGTCGAGGGGCGGATGCTGGCGCAGTACGACATCGACGTCGTCTCACGGGCGACGCCTCCGGCTGATGCCGGCCGGGCGTACGTCGAACTCGACGCAGCTTCACACGCTGTGCGGCGTTGCAGCGAGCAGTCGGACGAACTCGTCGAACGGCTTCGCACGGTCACAGCGGTGTACTCGGCAGCCGAGTCGGGGAACCACAGGATGCTGCGGCTCGTGCAGGGCGCGGTCACCGCGACGCTCGGTGCGATCGCGCCCCTCCTCGGCATCCTGCTGGCCAGAGTGCTGCTGCCGCCTGCCATCGCCGTCGCTTGGCTGAGCGCGCTCGCGCCAGACCGGATGGCGCAGACCCTCGCCGAGCGGCGCGACCTCATCAACTCGGTCTTCTTCGTCGAGGCGGTGCGTGCCACCGTCATGGCGAGCGACGATGCTGCGGCCGGACTGCTCGGAGTGCCTCCCGCTGTGATCGCCGCACTCGGCGACCAGGGCATCGGGATCACCGGCGTCGCCTCTACCGCCGCGCTCATCACCGCGATCGCACAGCGGACCGATTGGCTTCGCGAGACCCCGGTGCAGGTGCGGCGCACAGCGGCCGAGACCGTCGCCCCTCCGAAGGGTCTCGAGGAGCGGGTCGCGCGCATTCCGAGCGGTGGCCGTGAGCAAGTACGGGTCGAGCGCTACGACTGCCATGACGGGCAGACCCGCTATGAGGTCTACATCGGCGGAACGATCGACGGCTCACCGGAAGCGGGACGCGAGGCATGGGATATGACGAGCAACGTGCACGCATTGGCGGCCGGATCGCCGGCATCCTTGCGCGGCGTGGAAGAAGCGCTCGCCAGGGCGGGGGCGACCGCCGCCGACCCGATCGTCGTCACCGGCTACTCGCAGGGGGCGCTCGTCGGCGCGCTGCTGGCGACCTCGGGCGCGCACAACGTCGAGGCGCTGATCGAGGTGGGCGGCCCCAGCGGGCAAGTGCCCGTGCCCGACACCGTGAACCGCGTGCGGCTGGATCACACGACCGACGTCGTTCCGGCGCTGGGTGGCGATGCCAGCGGCGAGCACACGCTGCGCCTCATGCGCGACCCGCTTGTCGACGGCATCCCGGCCGATGACCGTTCGCTGCTTCCCGCGCACAGCCTCGAGCTCTACGCCGAGACCGCTGCGATGGCTGACCGCTCGCGGCATCCTGATATCGAAACGAGACTGGCCGGCATCGACGCCGCACGGCCGGCAGCCGAGGGTCAGGCTACGTCGTGGCGCGTTGACCGCAGCGTCATCGCCGGCGCCCGAGCGGGCGCAGTACAAGCCCGATGAGCCAGCTGAGCACTCCGAGCACCAGCGCGCCGAGCACGCCCCACCAGAAGCCGTCGACGAAGAGCCCGAACCCGATCAGCCCGCTGATCCACGCGACGATCAGCAGCAGCAGCCCGTTCACGATGAGTGCGACGAGGCCGAGCGTCAGCACGTAGAGCGGGAACGCGACGATTCTGATCGCGGTGCCGACCACCGCGTTGACGATTCCGAAGATCACCGCGACCAGCAGGAAGGTGAGCACGATCTCGAGCGTGCCGCCCGGCTCGAAGGGCACCACGTTCACACCGGCGACGATCAGCGTCGTCAGCCAGAGCGCAACGGCGGTGATGACGATTCGCAGCACGAAGCTCATACGGCGACTATGCCGCCTGCGGAATGTGAGCGCAACTAGTCTGACTGGGTGACCAGAGTCCGCCTTCGCGCCGAGATCGAGTCGCTGCCTCCCTACCGGCAAGGAAAGCCGGCGGATGCTGCGAGCTTCAAGCTCTCGTCGAACGAGAATCCCTTCGACCCGTTGCCCTCGGTGCGCGACTCGATCGATCTCGACTCCTTAAACCGCTATCCGGACGCGCTCGCCTCCACGTTGCGATCTCGGCTGGCCGATCGTTATGGCGTCACCCCCGATGAGGTGCACATCGGCTCGGGGTCGGTGGCGATCATCGCCCAGTTGCTCGCCGCGGCCGTGCAGCACGGCGATGAGGTCGTGTACTCGTGGCGGAGCTTCGAGGCGTACCCCTTGCTGGCCGTCGTCGCGGGTGCTGTCTCGGTGCAGGTTCCAAATCTCCCCGACCACCGTCATGACCTCGATGCGATGGCTGCTGCCATCACCGAGCGCACCCGGTTGGTCTTCGTCTGCAGCCCCAACAACCCGACCGGCTCGATCGTCACTCAGGCGGAGTTCGACGACTTCATGGCGAAGGTGCCGCCGACGGTGCTCGTCGCCCTCGACGAGGCGTACATCGAGTTCTGCCGCGACCCCGACGTGGTCGACGGCATCGCCTCTCTGCGCCGCTACCCGAACCTCGTGGTGCTGCGCACCTTCTCCAAGGCCTACGGCTTGGCGGGGCTGCGCGTCGGGTATGCCGTCGGCCCCGACTATGTGCTCGACGCGGTGCGCTCGACGGCGATCCCACTGTCGGTGACCCTGCAGGCCGAGCAGGCGGCGATCGCCAGCCTCGACCACGAAGGCGAACTGCTGGAGCGCGTCGATAGGATCGCGCGCCTTCGCGACGATCTCTGGAGGGCACTCGTGGATCTCGGCTGGGATGTGCCTCAGCCGCACGGCAACTTCGTGTGGCTGCCGACGGGCGACAGGACCGAGGAGATCGCCGCCCTCCTTGACCGCCATGGCCTCATCACCCGCCCCTTCCACCCTGACGGCATCCGAGTATCGATCGGAGAGCCGGCGTCTGTCGATCGCCTGCTGACTGCGCTCGGCGAGGTCGCGTAACCTGCCCCTTCGCAGGCGCAGAACTTAGATTGGAATCCATGCCGTACACCGAAGCGACGATCCGCTTGCTGTCGCCAGAGGGCAAGCCGGTGGAGACTGCCGAGAACGAGCGATTCCGCCAGGTGATCGACACGCTGAGCGAAGAACGTCTCCAAGATTTCCACCGCCACATGGTGGCGATCCGCGCCTTCGACGTTGAAGCGGCCAATCTGCAACGACAAGGCCAGATGGCGCTGTGGGTACCGAGCATGGGTCAGGAAGCTGCGCAGGTCGGATCAGCGTTCGCAGCCCGCCCCCAGGACCACATCTTCCCCTCGTACCGCGAACACGTGGTCGCCCGCATCCGCGGCGTCGACATCATGCGCATCATCGAGATGATGCGCGGGCTCAGCCATGGAGGCTGGGACCCTGCCGACCACGGGAACTTCCACCTCTATACCCTCGTGATCGGCTCACAGGCGCTGCACGCCACCGGCTATGCCATGGGCATCGGACTCGACGGCGCGTGCGGCACGGGCGACCCGGAGCGTGACGCGGCGGTGCTCGTGTACTTCGGCGATGGTGCGACCAGCCAAGGCGACGTCAGCGAGGCGCTCGTCTTTGCTGCGAGCTACCAGACCCCTCAGGTCTTCTTCGTGCAGAACAACCAGTGGGCGATCTCAGTGCCGGTGTCGACTCAGTCACGCGTACCGCTCTACCGGCGCGGCGACGGGTTCGGCATCCCTGGCACGCAGGTCGACGGCAATGATGTGCTGGCTGCCTACGCCGTGTCGCTCCTGGCGCTCGATGAGGCCCGGAACGGCGACGGCCCCCGGCTCATCGAGGCCGTGACCTATCGCGTCGGCGCGCACACGACATCCGACGACCCGACGAAGTACCGCACGGCCGACGAGCACAACACCTGGCTCGCCCGCGACCCCATCCAGCGGTACGAGGCGTTCCTCCGCGACCGCGGCGCGAGCGACGCGTACTTCGAAGAAGTGCGAAGCGAGGCCGCCGACCTGGCCGCCGACACCCGGCGCCGAACCCTCGGCCTCGGCACGCCGAAGCTCGACGCGATCTTCGACCATGTGTACTCCGAGCCGCACAGCGGGCTCGAGGCTCAGCGTGCGTGGCTCAAGCAGTACGAGGCGCAGATGGAGGCGGGAGCGTGACCACCCAGCACACCGCAGCTCAGCAGTCGACCGGCGCCGAGCCGGCCACCTCCGCGCAGGCAGCGGCCGAGTCCGGTCTGCAAGAGGCCGCGGCCCAGGCCATCGCCTCCTCGCAACCTGCCGCGTCAGGTCCTGCCGCATCAGGGGCCGCCTCGCCGCGCACCGGCATCCAGCAGCTCCCCATGTCGAAGGCCATCAACCTTGGCCTCCACCGGGCGATGGCCGACGACGACCGCGTGCTCATGATGGGTGAAGACATCGGCACGCTCGGGGGCGTCTTCCGCGTCACCGAGGGCCTCAAGCGCGACTTCGGCGGGAAGCGTGTGCTCGACACTCCGCTCGCCGAGTCGGGCATCGTCGGCACCGCGGTCGGGCTCGCGATGCGCGGGTACCGCCCGGTGTGCGAGATTCAGTTCGACGGGTTCGTGTTTCCGGGCTTCGACCAGATCACATCCCAGCTGGCGAAGCTGACCTACCGGCACGGCGGCGCCCAGTCGTTTCCCATCGTCATCCGCATCCCCTATGGCGGTCACATCGGCGCGGTCGAGCACCACCAGGAGAGCCCCGAGGCGTACTTCGCGCACACGGCCGGCCTGCGCGTGGTGAGCCCCGCGACGCCGAACGAGGCGTACTGGATGATCCAGGACGCCATCGCAAGCGATGACCCCGTGGTGTTCATGGAGCCGAAGAGCCGGTATTGGCAGAAGGCCCCTGTCGACTTCGACGAGCGCAGCGCGCCCATGCACCGCTCGCAGGTGGTTCGCGAGGGCGCCGATGCGACGCTCGTCGGCCACGGCGCGATGGTGTCGATGATGCTGCAAGCCGCCGAGATCGCCGAGCAAGAGGGCACGAGCCTCGAAGTCGTCGACCTGCGCTCGCTCTCCCCCATCGACTACGCCCCGCTGCTCGAGTCGGTGCGCAAGACCGGCCGGCTCATCGTCTGTCAGGAAGCGCCTGGAAACGTGAGCGTCGGCTCAGAGGTCGCCGCGACGATCGCCGAGCAGGCCTTCTACTCGCTCGAAGCCCCGGTGCTCCGGGTCTCGGGCTTCGACACCCCGTTTCCTCCCGCGAAGCTCGAATCGCTCTACCTGCCAGACGCCGACCGCATTCTCGAGGCAGTCGACCGGGCGCTCGCCTACTGAGCAGAGCGGATGCCGCAGCCTCCGCTCGCCCGTCACCAGCCGCTCTGCAAGACTTCAACCAGACCTCCGACCACGAAGGAGCCGACATGGCCACCTCCGAGTTCCCGCTTCCCGACGTCGGTGAAGGCCTCACGGAAGCCGAGATCGTCGCGTGGAAGGTCAAGCCCGGCGATACCGTCGCGGTGAACCAGGTGATCGTCGAGATCGAGACGGCCAAGTCGCTCGTCGAACTGCCGTCGCCCTTCGCCGGCACCGTCGTCGAACTGCTCGCTGACGAGGGCCAGACCGTCGAGGTCGGCAAGGTGATCGTGCGTGTCGCTTCAGAAGGCGCGGATGCCGGCCCTGCCGGGTCCGGCGACGCCCGGGACTCCGAGGCCGCCCTGGTCGAGGACACGGCTGCAACAGTCACACCAGCCGAGCCTGCGAACCTCGTCGGGTACGGGGCAGCCGGACACGGCTCGTCGCGTCGCCGCAAGGGTGGCGCTGCTGGAGCGGGTGCGCCGGCGGCCGGCGCCGCGTCGGCCGGTGAATCAGCCCGGCCTGCCCAGGCGGCTCAGTCGGCCTCGAACGCCGCGGCTGCATCAACGACCAGTGTGAGCGAGGCCACGACCGCGGCGCCTGTGCCCGCGGCATCCGCCGTCTCCGCGCCCTCCCCTGCGTCACCGGTCATGCCATCGCCGGTGTCCGCCGGCTCGGCACCGACCCCGGGCTCGGCGCCGACTGCCACGCGCGCGCACCACGGCATCCGCCGTGTCGGACCCCTGCCGGTCGTGACCGCCGGCGTTCTCGCGAAGCCGCCGATCCGAAAGCTCGCCAAGGATCTCGACGTCGACCTGTCGGCGGTCGAGGGCACCGGTCTGCTCGGCGAGATCACGCGCGAAGACGTGATCCGCCACGCGGAGCAGGCGAGCGTGTTCCGCAACATCGAGACGCCCGAATGGCCGGACGACCGCGAAGAGCGCATTCCCGTGAAGGGGGTGCGCAAGGCGATCGCGACCAGCATGGTGCAGAGCGCGTTCAGCGCGCCGCACGTCGGCCTCTTCGTCGATGTCGACGCCACCCGCACCATGGAGTTCGTCAAGCGGCTGAAGAGCTCCCCCGACTTCGCGGGCATCAAGGTCTCGCCGATGCTCATCATGGCGAAGGCGATGATCTGGGCCGTGCGTCGGAACCCGACGGTCAACTCGACGTGGACCGACGACGAGATCATCGTGCACCACTACGTGAACTTCGGCTTCGCCGCGGCGACCCCGCGCGGTCTGGTGGTGCCCAACATCAAGGATGCGCAGGCGCTCTCGCTCAAGGAGCTCGCCGTCGCCCTCGAGCACATGACGAACACCGCGCGCGAGGGTCGGCTGCAGCCCGCCGACATGGCGGGCGGAACGATCACGGTGACGAACATCGGTGTGTTCGGCATGGACACCGGTACACCGATCCTGAACCCTGGCGAGGTCGGCATCGTGGCGCTCGGCACCATCAAGCAGAAGCCATGGGTGGTCGATGGCGAGGTGCGGCCGCGCTTCGTCACGACGCTCGGTGCGTCGTTCGACCACCGCGTCGTCGACGGCGATGTGGCCAGCCGCTTCCTCGCTGACGTCGCCTCGGTGATCGAGGAACCGGCGCTGCTGCTCGACTGACGCGGAAACCCCGCGTCGCCCGGTAACTCGGGCGCGGACCGGACACGCGGCATGGTTGGTGTAGCTTGCGCCCGAAGCCGACAAATGCGCCACGTGCGACTGGCGCACTTGTCTCCGGCTGGCGCAGACGCTCCGATCGGAGAACCCGGCGTGAGGGGCTCGGTCGCTCCCGAGGGTTGACCGAGATACCCCATGGGGGTATCGTTGTGCGCATGCACGGATACGTCGACGATAAGGATGCGCTGCTGAAGCGGCTGCGCAGGGCCGAGGGCCAGGTGCGCGGCATCCAGCGCATGATCGAAGAAGACACCTACTGCATCGACGTGCTCACCCAGATCTCAGCGGTGACCAAAGCGCTCGAGACGGTGGCACTCACGATGCTCGACGACCACCTCTCCCATTGCGTCGCGGAGGCGACCCGTGAGGGCGGCCCAGTCGCCGAAGAGAAGCTGCGCGAGGCCAACGCGGCCATCGCTCGGCTCGTCCGGTCCTGATCCGCGAAGCCGGACCCAGCGCGGGCGACGAGAGACATCGAATCTCTGACGGTCATCCCGCCACCCTCGGCTCGAGCGAAGTCCGCCTGCCGCGCTGGTCGACTGAAGAGACTCTCGGCGCTCGACCGACTGCGAAAGAGCGCTTCGTTCCATCGAATCACCCCACGAAAGGAAACCCCCATGCAGGAACTCAACCTCACCGACAAGAACGCGAGCACCGGCGGCTGCGGCTGCGGCGGGTGCGGCTGCGGCGGCGGCAGCGCCGCGCAGAACTCGCAAGCGGCAGTCGGCGCCGAGACGGTGACCGAGCTCTCGGTGACCGGCATGACCTGCGGTCACTGCGTCAACTCCGTGACTGAGGAGCTCAGCGGACTGGCCGGCGTGAGCGCCGTGGAGGTCGAACTGGTCGCGGGCGGAACGTCGAAGGTCACGGTGCGCAGCGACGCCCCGCTGCGGAATGACGACGTGCGTGCCGCGATCGATGAGGCGGGCTACGCGCTGGCATGAGCACCAACCTCGAGCTCGCCGTCGGCGGCATGACCTGCTCGTCGTGCGCCGCTCGCGTCGAGAAGAAGTTGAACCGGATGCCGGGAGTCACGGCAACCGTCAACTATGCGACCGAGAAGGCGACGCTCGAGGTCGCAGACGATGTCACCCTGCAGCAACTCATCGACACGGTGGTCGCGACCGGCTACACCGCGGAACCGGTTGAGCGGCTGGCGTCGTCTCCAAGTGGGAGCTCCAGCGCTTCGGGAGCTGTCGCGGCGGGTGCGCAGGCCTCCGCGGTGAGCACGAGCGGCGGCGCACCCGCCCCCACCATCCTGCTCGGTGACGCCCTCGCCCCGGCATCCGGTGCCGGCCGCGCAGACGCAGCGCACGACTCGTCGCTGCGGTCATTGCGCCAGCGAGTGATCATCTCCACCTTGCTGACCGTGCCGGTCATGGTGCTCTCGATGGTCCCGCCGCTGCAATTCGACAACTGGCAGTGGCTCACGCTCACACTGGCAGCTCCTGTCGCGGTGTGGGGAGCCTGGCCGTTCCACCGCGCCGCGGTCATCAACGCACGCCACGGCGCCGCCACGATGGACACCCTCGTCAGCATCGGCGTGCTGGCTGCCTTCGCGTGGTCGTTGTACGCGCTGTTCTTCGGGGGCGCCGGCATGCCCGGCCTCCGGATGGATTTCGTGTGGTTCGGCGAGCCCGGCGCCGGCGCGCACGAGCTCTACCTCGAGACAGCCGCAGCGGTCACGGTGTTCATCCTCGCCGGCCGCTACGCGGAAGCCCGCTCCAAGCGCAGCTCGATCGCCGCCATCCGGGCACTGCTCCAGCTCGGCGCGTCGGAGGCGGCTCTGCTGCGTGACGGCGTTGAGACCCGGGTGCCTGTCGCGCAGCTGCAGCCGGGCGACCGCTTCATCGTGCGACCCGGCGAGAAGATCGCCACCGACGGGGTCGTCGTAGAAGGCGCTGCCGCAATCGACATGAGCATGCTGACCGGCGAGCCCGTGCCCGAGGAGGTGTCGGCGGGCGACGCGGTGACGGGTTCGACCATCGCCACCGACGGCTCGCTGGTGGTCGAGGCGACGCGCGTCGGCTCAGAGACCGCGCTCGCCCAGATGGCGAAACTCGTGGAGCAGGCCCAATCGGGCAAGGCGCGGGTGCAGCGACTCGCCGACCGCATCTCGGGCGTTTTCGTGCCCATCGTGCTGGTGCTGGCTGTGCTCACGCTCGCCGGGTGGCTCCTCTTCGGACCCTCCGTCGAAGCGGCGTTCACCGCTGCTGTGGCGACGCTCATCATCGCCTGCCCGTGTGCGCTCGGCCTCGCGACACCAATGGCACTGCTTGTAGGCACCGCGCGGGGCTCGCGCCTCGGCATCCTCATCAAGGGCCCAGAGGTGCTCGAGTCGACGCGCCGCATCGACACGGTGCTGCTCGACAAGACCGGTACCATCACGGCAGCCAGGATGCGGGTGGCTGGCGTCACCACGGAGACAGCGACGAGCCGCGACGAGCTGCTCGCCGTTGCCGCCGCCGTTGAGCACGGCAGCGAGCACCCCATCGCCCGAGCGATCGTGCGCGCGGGCGAGGAAGTGGCCGGCGGGGCGCTCGCTGCGGCCGAGTTCTCCTCGGTGCGCGGCTTCGGCGTGCGCGCCGTCGTGGATGACCGCCGCGTTGTGGCGGGGCGCCCGGCTTGGGTCGTGGAGCAACTCGGCACTCCGTTGTCGCCCGCGCTCGCTGAAGCGCTCGACGCCGCAGAAGCGGCGGGCCGCACCGCGATCGCGGTGGGATGGAATGGCGTCGTCGCCGGCGTGATCGAGGTGGCCGACACGGTGCGGAGCACGAGTCCTGCTGCCGTCGAGCGGTTGCGTGCCATGGGCCTGCGCCCGGTGCTCGCGACGGGCGACAACGAACGCGCCGCTCGCGCAGTGGCCGCCGAGGTCGGCATCGAGGAGGTGCACGCGGGAATGACTCCCGAGGGCAAGCTCGACCTGGTGCGTGAGCTGCAGGCGCACGGGCGCGTCGTTGCGATGGTCGGCGACGGAGTCAACGACGCGGCGGCGCTCGCCGCATCCGATCTGGGAATCGCCATGGGCGGCGGTACCGACGCCGCGATCCAGGCGGGCGACCTCACGCTCGTGCACGGCGACCTGAGCGGCGTCGCTGACGCAATCCGGTTGTCGCGGCGCACGCTGTCGACGATCAAGAGCAACCTGTTCTGGGCCTTCGCCTACAACGTCGCGGCAATCCCGGTCGCGATGGCAGGACTGCTCAACCCGCTGCTCGCCGGCGCTGCGATGGCGTTCTCCTCGGTGTTCGTCGTGAGCAACAGCCTGCGTCTGCGGCGGTTCAAGCCGGCGTGAGGTGGCAGCGCCACGTCTGATGGTCCGGCAGAAGCCTCGTTCGAACGCCAAACCGGATTGACAATCATTATCAACAAGGCATAGCGTTGCTGTCATGAACCTTCACCGACCGCTCGCTGCTCTCGGAACGGCGGTGGTCGCGGTTCTGGGTCTCGTCGGCTGCGCCACAGAGGCGTCGGGCAGCGACACTGGATTGTCGATCGTCGTCACCACGACTCAACTGGGCGACCTCACGCGCGAGGTCGCAGGAGACGACGCAGCAGTGACGCAGCTGCTCAAGCCCAACACCAGCGCGCACTCCTTCGACCCCAGCGCCGCCGACCTGCTGGCTCTTGGCCGCGCCGATGTGCTCGTCATGAACGGCGCCGGCCTCGAGCCATGGCTCGAAGGAGCCATTTCGGCTTCGGGCTTCGACGGGCAGGTGTTCGACGCCTCGCACGCGGTGGCCCTTCGCGAGGGCCACGACGACCACGACCACGGTCATGACGATGGCCATGGACATGACGACGACCATGGTCATGACGACGACCATGGCGACAGTGCAGCCGACAGCGCCGAGCATGAAGAGCACGAGGGGCACGCGGATGCCGCGGCCGATGATGCCGCGACCGCCGGGTCCGACCAGGTCGCCGACCCGCATCTGTGGACCAGCATCCGCAACGCGATCCGCATCGTCGATGAGTTGGCCCACACGCTCGAAGCGCTTGACTCGCCGCGCGCCGAGGCCTACATCGAGCGCGGCCACGCGTATGCCCACCGTCTCGAGGCTCTCGACGAGTGGACCACCGAGCAGATCGACCGTGTGCCGGCCGAGCAGCGACTCATCGTGAGCAACCACGACTCCCTCGGCTACTTCAACGCCGACTACGGCATCACCTATGTCGGCGCGGTCATCCCCAGCTTCGACGACAGTGCTGAGCTCTCGGCATCCGACATCGATGCGCTCGTCGCCGCGATCAGGGCGTCCGGCGCGAAAGCGGTGTTCGCCGAGGCGTCGCTCTCGCCGAAGGCCGCCGAGACGATCGCTCGCGAAGCCGGCGTGCGCGTCTTCGCTGGAGCCGACGCGCTCTACGTCGACTCGCTGGGGCCCGCGGGGTCGCCCGCGGGCACGTACATCGGCGCCCAGGTGCACAATGTCGAGCGCATCCTGCAATCGTGGGGCGTCGAGGCCGCGCCTCCGCCGGCAGAAGTGCGAGAGTAAGCGGATGCCGCAGCCACCCGCAGTCGTGCTCGACCACGCCGCGTTCGCCTACCGGGCCGCTGAGCCCGCGGCGACGGGGGTCTCTGCCGTGCTCCCCCAGGGCGAGGCACTGGCGCTGATCGGGCCGAACGGCGCCGGCAAGTCGACCGTCTTGCGCGGCCTGCTCGGGCTCGTTCCGCTCACCGCCGGTCGTCTGGAGGTGCTCGGCGGCGATGCTGCGACCGCTCGTCCTCATGTCGGATACATGCCTCAGACCGACACCATCGACCCCGACTTCCCCGTCACCGTGCGCCAGGTCGTGACCATGGGCCTCTACCGCCGCATCGGCTGGGGCCGCTGGCCGGGTGCGGCCGATCGCTCAGCCGTCAGTGAAGCCCTCGTGCGCGTCGGACTCTCGTCGCACGATCGCCGCCCGTTCGGCCTGCTGAGCGGCGGTCAGAAGCAGCGGGCCATCATCGCCCGTGCGATCGTCTCGAAGCCACGGCTGCTGCTGCTCGACGAACCGTTCAACGGCCTCGACGCGGAGAGCCGCACCGGACTGATCGCCCTCGTCAACACGTTGAAGGCCGAAGGCATGGCGGTCGTGATGTCGACCCACGACATCTCCCTCGCGCAGCAGACCGCCGACTCGGTGCTGCTCATCAACCGCGAGCAGGTCGCGTGGGGCCCGACCGATGAGACGCTCAAACTCGAGCTCATCGAGGCGGCGCACCCCGACACCACCATCGAGGTCGACGAGCACTCGCTGCACCTGCCCACCCATGAAGGGCACTGACGTGGCGGTGTGGCAGTGGCTCATCGAGCCGTTCACGCTGCCGTTCATGGCTCGAGCGCTCATCGTGCTCGTCATGCTCGGGCTCGCGGCCGGCGTGCTCGGCCCGCTGGTTCATCTGAGGCGGCTCGAGTTCCTCAGCGACGGGCTCGTGCACGCGGTCTTCCCCGGCGTGGTGGTCGGCTTCGTGATCGCCGGATCGCCCGGACTCTTCATCGGGGGCGCCATCGCCGCTGTGATCGCGGCCGTCGCGCTCACGCTCGTCTCGCGGCGGGGTGAACCGGGAGATGTGCCGGTCGCTGTCGTTCTCACGAGCATGTTCAGCATCGGCGTGATCATAGTCTCCCAGCAGCGCGGATACGCCGGGCAACTCTCGGAGCTCCTGTTCGGTCACGTGCTGACCGTGACCGAGACGGATGTCTGGGCCACCGGCATCCTCGTCGCGCTCGCCCTGCTGCTGGTGCTGCCCGCCCTGAAGGACCATGTCTTCCGCGCGTTCGACCCGCAGGCGGCCGAGGCGGCCGGATACCGGCTGCTCCCGCTCGACCTGTTCCTCAACGTCGCGATCGCACTCGTGGTCGTCGCGGCCTCGCGCGCCCTCGGTGTGCTGCTCATGCTCGCCCTGCTCATCGTGCCCGTCGCGGTCGCACGGCTGCTCATCGGCACGATCGGCGCCCTCATCGCCGGTTCGACGCTCACCGCACTGCTCGGCGCCTGGCTCGGACTTGCCGTGACCTTCGTGGGATCGGTGCATGCAGGCTTCGATCTGCCGGGCAGCGCCACGGTCGTGCTCGTGCTGCTCGTGCTGCTCGGGGTCGCGCTCGCCGCATACGGGATCAGGAGATGGTGGGTGCGCGGAACTCGAGGCGGCCGCGGAGCAGCCGCGCCGCCGGTTTCGGATTGGGAGCGTCTCGACTCGCCGATCGCGGATCGAGGTGCTCGCGCATGAGCTACCTGGAAGCGGCAGCCATCGAAGCGCTGCTCGTCGGCGCGCTCGCCGGACTGGTCGGAGTGCTGGTGGTGCTTCGCCGCCGCGCGTTCTTCGCCACGGCGCTCACCCACTCCACGTTCCCCGGCGCTGTCGTCGCGGTCGTGGTCGGCGTGCCACCGGCACTGGGCGCCGGCGTGTTCAGCCTTGCGCTCGTCGCGCTCATGACGGCGCTCGCGTCGGTGCGGCGCCTCGGCGGGCAAGTCGCGTCGGGCGTCGTGCTGACCTCGGGGTTCGCCCTCGGCGCTCTGCTGCAGGCGCTCAACCCTCAACTGCCGATCCAGTTGGAGTCGTTCCTGGTGGGTTCGATCCTCACCGTCAGCGTCCTCGATCTCGCCCTGGCAGCCGCGATGCTGGTGCTCGCGCTGGTCGTCGTCGCCGTCGCAGGCAAGGAACTGCTCTTCGCGAGCTTCGATGCGCCCGCGTATCGCGCCGCCGGATACAGGCCGTGGGTCGCCGAGCTTCTCACGCTCGTGCTCATTGCCGGCACGGTGGTCGTCGCGATGCCGGCGGTTGGCAGCATCCTCGCCATCGCCCTCATCGTGGGACCGGCTGCGACGGTGCAGCTGTTCGCGCGCTCAGCGGTCGGCATGGCGCTGGGCGCTCCCCTGCTCGGCGCCGCCGTCGGTCTCACCGGTCTCTGGCTCTCGGTCTCGTTCGGAGTCAGCGCGGGAGGCACGATCACGCTGCTCGCGGCCGCGATCTACGTCTTGGCACAGCTCGTCACTCGGCAGTCGACCTCCGCGCGTCGCCGGCGGCAAGCGCTTGAGGAACGGGCTCGTCTCGGGCTCGGTGCAGCGAGGCTACGGTTGAGGGCATGAAGCGCAACACCTGGCAGCGAGAGGCGGTGCGCGAGGCTCTCGGCGAGTCGGAGGCGTTCGTCAGCGCCCAGGCGCTGCATGCTCGCATGCGAGAAGAGGGGTCTCCGATCGGGCTCGCGACCGTGTACCGCACGCTCGCGAAGCTCGCCGAAGACGGCACCGCCGACCTGCTGCAGCAAGATGGCGAGCAACTCTACCGAGCCTGCACTCCCGGGACCCACCACCACCACCTCATCTGCCGTCGCTGCGGGCTGACCGTCGAGATCGAGGCGAAGCCGGTGGAGGCGTGGGCGCGGCAGGTGGCTGCGGAGCACGGCTTCACCGAGCCGAGTCACGTCGTCGACGTCTTCGGGCTGTGCGCCGAGTGCGCGGCCCGGGCGGCCGGCTGACCGGGCTGCACTGCTCCGCTCCCCTGCCTCATCTGTGGCCAGCGCTGCGATCGGCGGTTGGAGAAGAACGCTACGAGAGGATGCCGGCGATCACGCGCAGCGTCGCGGCATCCCCCTGCACGATCAGCGTCGTGACCACCGTCTCCTCCCACCGCTGCAATTCGTCACGGATCTTCTCCGGCGGCCCGATCAGCGCGAGCTCCTCCACGAGCCGCGTCGGCACAGCAGCGATCGCCTCCCGCTTGCGGCCCGCGAGGTAGTGCTCCGTGATCAGACCGCATTCCTTGTCGTAGCCGAGCCGTTCGATCACCTCGCGGTGGAAGTTCGCCTGCCGCGACCCCATACCGCCGATGTAGAGCGCGAGCATCGGCCGCACGTGATCGGCGGCCTCTTCAACCGAGTCGTGCGGCACCACCGGCACCTGCAGGGCGACCTCGAACGCTTGGCGCGGCGAACGATTCGCCGCCCGCTTCGAGAAGCCCTCGTCGAGGGCGCGCCGGTAGTCGGCATCCGCCCTGGGTGAGAACAGGAATGGCAGCCATCCGTCGGCGATCTCGGCCCCGAGGGCGACGTTCTTCGGTCCCTCGGCGGCCAGGTAGATGGGCAGGTCGGCGCGGAGCGGGTGCACCGTGGAGCGCAGCGGCTTGCCGCCGCCCGCAGCATCCGGGCCGTCGTATGGCAGTGGGTAGTGCGGGCCGGGAGCAGCGACCGGGGCCTCGCGAGCGAGGATGTCGCGCACGATCTGCACGTATTCGCGCGTGCGGGCGAGGGGTTTCGGGTATGGCCTGCCGTACCACCCCTCGACGACCTGAGGCCCTGACGCTCCGAGACCGAGTGTGAAGCGACCGCCCGAGAGGTGGTCGAGGCTGAGAGCCGCCATGGCCGTGGCCGCCGGAGTCCGCGCCGACAACTGAGCGATCCCGGTGCCGAGGCGGATGCGGGAGGTTCGCGACCCCCACCACGCCAGCGGAGTGAACGCGTCGGAGCCGTACGCTTCGGCCGTCCATGCCGAGTCGAAGCCGAGCCTCTCGGCCTCGAGCAACGCCTCAAGCGCGCCGGGCGGCGGCCCCGATTGCCAGTATCCGAGCGAGTACCCGAGCTTCATCGACCCCTCCTCAGTCAGTGAGCGCGAACCGCCTCACCAGCGCTGCACGTGCGTTGCACCTGTTGAGCCACACTGCTCCGCTTGAGCCGCGCTGCTCCGCGCCAGTACGCCGTCGTGGCGCGTCCCGGCGCCTCGGTCAGCGATCGCGCGCTGACTTCTCAGGCGTGGGCGCATTGCCCGATGCCCGAAGCGCCTCACGGTACGCCCGCGCTTCCTCCTGGCGCTCGCGTTCCACACCAGTCGCGATCTTCGCCCGGACATGCCCGGGCTGGTAGCCGAACGCATCCACGAGGTCTTGCGCATACGGGCGGAGCCGCCCGATCAGCCGGTCGATGTAGGCGGTGACCGCCTGCGCCCGCTGACCCGAGAGCCTGCCGTGCATGAGGTACCAGGCAAGGTGCTTCTCGATGAGGCCGAGCCCGAAGAGGTCGTGCAGCCAGGTGAGCACCTGCCGGTTGCCGGCATCCGTCTCGGCGTCGACTGCGCGCGTGAACGCTTCCCACTGCAGCAGCTCGCCGTGGGCGCGCGCGGCCTCGATCATCGCGTTCTGCTGCGAGTTGAACAGCGCCGCCGCAGCGGCCTTGTCGAGCTTGCGCGCCGGGCGCAGCGCCGTTGCGATCTCACCGATCATCGTCTCGACGCGGTCGGTGAGCAGTTGGCGCTGGATGTTGGTCTCGCGCAGCTGGCCGACAGAGCGTGCGGTCGAGCCGAAGTCGGCGATGGTCTGCCCCAGCGTGCGGAGCCCTGTGCCGTGGTACGCGCGTTCCCTCGCCTGCTCGACGACATAGCGGGCGAGTGCGCCGGTGTCGGCCTTCGCGAAGCGGTGGCTGAAGTCGGTCAGCAGACGCTTCGCCACGAGCTGCAGCAGCACGTTGTTGTCGCCCTCGAACGTCACGTAGATGTCGAGGTCCTGCCGCAGACCCACAAGGCGGTTCTCCGCCATGAACCCCGCTCCCCCGCACGCCTCGCGCGCCTCCTGAAGCGTGTCGAGCGCGTGCCAGGTCGACAGCGGCTTCAGCGCCGCGGCGAGGGTCTCGAGGTCTTGCCGGTCGGCATCCGTGTCTTCGGCGCCGCTGAACACCGCATCGAACTTCCGCAGCAGTTCGTCGTGCGCAAAGATCTGCGCGTAGGTGGTGGCCAGCCGCGGGATCAGACGGCGCTGGTGACGCTGGTAGTCGAGCAGCACCTCTTCTTCAGTGTCGCTGGATGCCGTGAACTGACGCCGCTGGTTGCCGTAGGTCACTGCGATGTCGAGCCCGACCGCCGCCGCCCACGTCGCGGCGCCGTCGAGCGAGACCCTGCCCTGCACGAGAGTGCCGAGCATGGTGAAGAACCGGCGTCCGGGACTCGCGATGGGCGAGGTGTAGTTGCCCTCTTCGTCGACATCGCCGTACCTGTTCAGCAGGGCAGAGCGCGGAACGCGCACCTCGTCGAAGTGCAGCAGCCCGTTGTCGACCCCGTTCAGGCCGCCCTTCAGGCCGTTGTCCTCTCCCCCGATGCCGGGCAGGAAGTCGCCGTGCTCATCGCGGATCGGAACGTAGAACGCGTGCACGCCGTGATCGACGCCCTTGGTGATGAGCTTCGCGAAGACGACGGCCGCGGTCGCGTGCAGCGCAGCGTTGCCGAGGTACTCCTTCCACGCCCCGCGGAACGGCGTGTGGAGCACGAAGTCTCCGTTCGTCTCGTCGAAGGTGGCGGTGGTGCCGATCGACGCGACATCCGAACCGTGCCCGCTCTCGGTCATGGCGAAGGCTCCGGGCACTTCTAGCGTCATGATGCCTGGCAGATACTCGCGGTGGTGCCGTTCGGTGCCGAGGTGCAGCACGGCAGCGCCGAAAAGGCCCCACTGCACGCCTGCCTTGATCTGCAGCGACGGGTCGGCGAGCACCATCTCCTCGAAACCAGCGATATTGCCGCCGTGGTCGTCTTCGCCCCCGAGTTCCTTTGGCGACGCGCGATTGACCTGCCCGTCCCTGGCCAAGCGCTTGAGTTGCTCGAACACGCGCGCGCGGTGCTCTTCCATCGTGAGGCCCTCGATGCGCTGCATCTCCGGGTCGGCGACGAGCTCACGCGCCCGCAGGCGCAGATCGGCCCAGGTTCCGAGCAGGCGGCGGCCGAGTGCCTCGACGTCGACCTCGGGTGCCGGCACCTCGAGGGGACCGGTAGAGACCGCGGGTTCTTCGATCCCGGGGCGAGTGGATGCGGGGGGCGCGGCAGCGGGTGCCGCCTGCGCCGTGGTCGGTGTCTCGACTCGTGGGCTGCCTGAAGCGATGTCGACCATTGAAACGTCCTTTGTTCCTGTGCCGATGGGTGCGGTACAGCAGCCACGATATGTCGCATCACGCTAAACAACGCTGCGATCGTTTGTCGCCTACAACCAAGGCGCGGTTGAGCGCGCGTCGAGTTGTGCGTTTCGCGAGGTGAAGGCCTCGGCATCCGGCTAGGCTCGTTCGGTTCCGCGGTTTGCGGATGCCGGGTGCACAACGTACCCTTGAACGTTGGCTGGCGCGCTCTGTGCCGGCTTGTGTGCTGATTCCACCCGATTCCTCGTCGCGTTCGCGTGTCGTGGCGCCGAGCGGGAGATGCGCGCCGACAAGTGACCTTGGGTGAGGCGGTTCTTCCGCCTCACGGTAGCAATGGAGGAACCGATGGCAGCAGTCTGCCAGGTGACAGGAGCCGTACCCGGCTTCGGTCACAACATCTCGCACTCGCACCGCCGCACGAAGCGCCGCTTCGACCCGAACGTGCAGAAGAAGACCTACTTCGTGCCGTCGCTCCGGCGGAACGTGACTCTGAACGTCAGCGCTAAGGGCATCAAGGTGATCGACGCCCGTGGCATCGAGTCGGTCGTGAAGGACCTGCTCGCTCGTGGGGAGAAGATCTGATGGCCAAGCAGCAAGACATTCGTCCGATCATCAAGCTCCGCTCCACCGCCGGCACCGGGTACACCTACGTGACCCGCAAGAATCGCCGCAACAACCCCGACCGCCTCGTGCTGAAGAAGTACGACCCGGTGGTTCGCAAGCACGTCGAATTCCGCGAGGAGCGCTAAGTCATGGCAAAGAAGAGCAAGATCGCCCGCAACAAGCAGCGGCAGGAGATCGTCGACCGTTACGCCGAGAAGCGTCGCGAGCTGAAGAAGGCGCTCGTCGACCCGAACGGCACCGATGAGACCCGCGAGGCCGCGCGCCTGGGTCTGCAGAAGCTCCCCCGCGACGCTTCGCCCGTGCGTCTGCGCAACCGCGACGCCATCGACGGCCGCCCCCGCGGTGTGCTCTCGAAGTACGGCATCTCGCGTGTGCGCTTCCGCGACATGGCACACCGTGGCGAATTGCCCGGTATCACCAAGTCAAGCTGGTAAGTTCAAGGCGGTTCTGCAAGGCCCAGGCGATGCAGGACAACCACTCATCGCACATCGTCCGAGGAGGACTACCGAATGGCTGACAAGTCACTGAACCGCACCGAGCTCGTCGCCGCGATCGCCGCCGACACCAACCTGAGCCAGTCCGCCGTCAACGGCGTGCTCGACGCCCTCTTCAACACCCTGTCGAAGTCGGTTTCTGAGGGCACGAAGGTCAGCGTCCCCGGTTGGATCTCGGTTGAGCGCACCGAGCGTGCCGCTCGTACGGGCCGCAACCCCCAGACCGGTGCGGAGATCCAGATCCCCGCCGGTTTCGGTGTGAAGATCAGCGCCGGTAGCAAGCTGAAGGCTGCCGCCAAGTAGTTCGACCCGGTGCCGCGCTCGCGCGGCGCCGACTGAGTCGCTCCGCAAGGATCGATTTTCGAAGGATGCCGTCCACTCAGGTGGGCGGCATCCTTCGTTGTTGCGGGGTGTTCTGGCGGCGGTCTCCGAGCAAGCGCGCCCCTTCCTCGAGCCCGCGCCACTCCTTCGTGTCCGCGCCACCAGGAAGTGGCACGGACACGATTGCCTGGCGCGGATGCCGACTTCGCGGCCGAGAGCGCGGATGCCGCCCGGCGGTCACGGGCGGGCACTCCCCGCGCGTCGGTCGACAGCCGGCGACGGAAGGCAGAGCGAGGAGAGCACGAGCGCGGAGAGACCGTGCAGGCGCCACGCGTAGGCTTGCAGGGTGCCACGAATCGCCCGGGTGAGCCTGCCCGCTCTGCTGCTGATCGCGGCATTCGCGGCCCTGCTCGCGGCGCTCGCCTACGGCGGCGCGGCCGCTCCCCAACTCATCAGCGACCCCGGCGCGGTCGTGCGATGGGGTCTCCCCGCGTCGAAGCTGCTCGTCGACCTGGGTGCGGCTGGCGCCATCGGGTCGCTGGCCATCGCGGTGTTCGCCCTGAAACCCGGCGAGCGACCATTCGAGCGTGCGCTCGACATCGCCTCGGTCGCGTCGGTCATCTGGACGCTGGCCGCCGCGTTCACCGCGTTCCTCACCTTTCTGACGCTGTATCTGAAGCCGGTCACCGCTGACCCTCAATTCGGGCAGCTGCTGGGTCGCTTCCTCACCGACACCGAACTCGGGCGCACCTGGCTCTGGGCCACGCTGATCGCCGCGGCTGTCAGCATCTTCTGCTTCTCGGTGCGCAATCACACAGCGCTGCTGTTCGTCGCCCTGCTCGCGGTCGGCGGACTCGTGCCGCTCGCAGCGCAGGGGCACTCGGGCGGCACCGCTGACCACGATGTCGCGGTCAGCGCGCTATGGATGCACATCGTCGCCGCTGCAGTGTGGCTGGGCGGCCTCCTCACGATCGTGCTGCTGCGGGGTTCGCTCGGCGACAGGCTCAGCGTCGTGGTTCGCCGCTACTCATCGCTCGCGCTGCTCTGCTACGTCGTCATGGTCGTCTCGGGCTACGTCAGCGCAGAGGTGCGCATCGGTTCGTTCGAGGGGCTCTTCACTCCGTACGGGGTGCTCGTGCTCGTGAAGATCGCCGCGCTCGTCGTGCTCGGAGCCGCCGGCGCATGGCAGCGTCGCGTGATCATCAACCGCATCGAGCGGAACCCCTCGGGCAAGTCGTTCTGGGGGCTGGCGGCCCTCGAACTCGCCTTCATGGGCATCGCCTCGGGGGTTGCGGCTGCACTCGCGCGCACCGCGACGCCGAAGCCCGAGGTGATCGTTGCGAACACGGCGAACCCGACACCCGCCGAGATCCTGACCGGCCGTCCGCTGCCGCCTGAGCCGGAGCTCTCCACGTGGATCACGGCGTGGCAGCTCGACCCGTTCTGGTCGACGGCCTGCGCGATGCTGCTCTTCTTCTACCTCGCCGGCGTGTGGCGGCTCAGCCGTCGCGGAGATCGCTGGCCGGTGCATCGCACGGTCGTCTGGGTCATCGGCATCCTGATGCTCTTCTGGGTGACGAACGGCTCATTCATGGTCTACGAGCGCTACCTGTTCAGCGTGCACATGCTCGGTCACATGCTGCTGGCGATGGTGATCCCGATCCTGCTGGTGATCGCCGCGCCCATCACCCTCGCGCTGCGCTCCATCGAGAAGCGGAACGACGGCACGCGTGGCGTGCGCGAGTGGATCATGCTCGCCGTGCATTCGCGGTACCTGGCGCTGCTGAGCAATCCGATCGTCGCTGCGGTGATCTTCGTCGGATCGCTCTGGCTGTTCTACTTCACGCCCATCTTCAGCTGGGCGATCACCGACCACATCGGTCACTACTGGATGATCGTGCACTTCCTCGCCAGCGGGTACCTCTTCGCGCTGGTGCTGATCGGCACCGACCCGATCCCGAGCAGGCCAGCATACCCATTGCGACTGGTGCTGCTGCTCGCGACGATGGCTGCGCACGCGTTCTTCGGGCTCGCCATCATCAGCAGCAGTGGGCTGCTGCTCGCCGATTGGTATGGCGCGATGGGCCGCACGTGGGGCGATACGCCGATGGTCGATCAGCAGACCGGCGGCGGCATCACCTGGAGCATCGGCGAGATACCGACGCTTGCGCTCGCGGTCGCCGTGGCGATCATGTGGAGCCGTCAAGACACCCGCGAGACCCGCCGCATCGACCGCCAGGCCGACCGCGATGGCGACGCAGAGCTCGCCGAGTGGAACCGGATGCTGGCAGAGCGCGCCGAGCGCGACCAGCAACTGCGCGGCTGACCGCCCGTCGACCCCGCGCTATTCCGTTGCCGGAATATGGTTGCCGGCCTGCGTGAGGTCGTGAATCCTCAGCCCGAGATCGCGGTGACGAGCAGCGAACCATCCGGTTGGAACGTGATGGTGTAGCCGACCGAGAACGGCACGTCTTCGCTGAGCGTCGTCACGGAACCGTCGAAGAGCGAGCGGACATCGACGGTCAGATGCGCCGCGGCATCGGCACGGGGCATCAGCCAGACTCCCGTCTCCGGGCCCGGCACGATCGCGACTTCCGGGTAGGTCACCATCGACCAGACCGGCTCGCTCTCAACGCGGTTCGAGATCGGATGCCCGAACGGGCACCCGCTCGGCATCAATACATTCTGTTCTGCGCATGTGTCGAGATACTCGGCGAGCTGGTCGCGAACCTCGTCCACGAAGCGCTCGCTCGCCTGGACGTCGAGCGAGACCGCGTGAGTGTCACCCGGTCGCGTCACCGCCGCTGGCACCGGTCGCGCACGCAGCCACTGAGACTCGTGGCCGACGACGTACCGACTCGGCACGAGCACGCCGAGGGCAGTGGGTTCGGATGCCGTCAGGGCGAGCTCACCGACCGAGAACCGGTCTGCGTGCAGCGAGGTGACTTCCAGGATGGCAACGGGGCTTCGCTGGAAGCGCCAGCCGTCGAACACTCCGAACACCTTGCCGGCAGGCTCGAGCGTGAACCAGGTGCTGTGCCGTTCGCCGTCGAGGCGGTACTCGAACTCCACGCGACGCACCCCGTCGGAAAGCGTCACCTCGGCAGACTGCTCGATCTCGGTGAGCTCGCCGAGCGCTGCGGGGGACAAGAGGTCGAGCCGTGCGTCGGGCGGCGGTTCCACGCCAGGCAGGGCGAGCGCGCCGTCGACGTCGTGGCGCGCGATCGAATCGAGATAGACGCGCGCGAAGCCTCCGGCAGAGAAGAGCGTGGCGTTCAGCGCAGCGACAGTGCCGACGAAGACGAGGATCAGTGCCGCGAACGCGAACGACCACACGACGGCGGTTCGACGCATCCACTCATCCTATTTCGCGTGATCGGCAGGCTTCGCGACGAGATTAGCCTGGGGGAGTGACGAAGCCGGAACTCTCCGACGAACAGCGCGCCGTCTTCGAGACGATCGAGAAGACGCGCGAGCACGTCTTCGTCACCGGCCGGGCGGGAACCGGCAAGTCGACGTTGCTCAACCACCTCTCGTGGCACTCCGAGAAGCAGCTCGTGATCTGTGCCCCGACCGGCGTGGCCGCGTTGAACGTGGGCGGGCAGACCATCCACTCGTTGTTCCGTCTGCCGATCGGCCTCATCGGCGACCGTGATCTCGACCAGCCGGATCAGCTCCGCAAACTGCTCAACACCGTCGACACGGTTGTCATCGATGAGGTGTCGATGGTCAACGCCGACCTGCTGGATGCGATCGACCGGTCACTGCGGCAGGCGCGCCAGCGCCGCGACGTGCCGTTCGGCGGGGCGCAATTGGTGCTCTTCGGCGACCCGTACCAACTCGCGCCTGTGCCCGGCGATCGCGACGAACGTGCGTACTTCGAGCACGAGTACCGCTCGATGTGGTTCTTCGACGCGAAGGTGTGGCAGGAGGCCGAGCTCCGCATCTTCGAACTGACGACGATCCACAGGCAGCGCGACGACGAGTTCAAGCACATGCTGAACGCCGTGCGCCATGGCATGGTCACCGCCGAGATCGCCGAGCGCCTCAACACGGCGGGCGCCCGACCAGCGCCCGACCACGGGGTGATCACGCTCGCAACGACCAACGCGACTGTCAACCGCATCAACGGCGCGGCGCTCGCGCGTCTTCCTGGGAGGACCCTCACCGCCAGAGCAGAGGTGAACGGGGATTTCGGCGGCCGGGCGTATCCCGCCGACGAGGCCCTCGAGCTGAAACCGGGTGCGCAGGTCATGTTTCTGCGGAATGACCCTGATCAGCGCTGGGTGAACGGCTCGATCGGCGAGGTGACGCGCATTACCGACACCGTGCGCGTCGAGGTGGAGGGTGAGGAGCACGAGGTGCTTCCCGCCGTCTGGGAGAAGTACAAGTACAGCTACGACCCGGCGACGAAGCAATTGCATCGCGACATCGTGGGGGAGTTCCAGCAATTCCCTCTGCGTCTCGCTTGGGCGGTCACCATCCATAAGTCGCAGGGAAAGACCTATGAACGTGCGATCGTCGACCTTGGCACTCGAAGCTTCGCGCCGGGCCAGACGTATGTCGCGCTGAGCCGCATCACCTCGATCGACGGGCTCTTCCTGACCCGCCCGCTCCGGCCCAGCGACATCCGCGTCGACGAGCACGTGCGACGGTTCATGTCGACCGCTGCCGCCATCCCGGCGATCGAGGCAGGCTGAATGGGGGAGAGGAGCCCAGATGAACTCGCCGGGCCGACAGTCAGCGCGCCGATCAGAGGCGCGCGTCGGCATCTCGGGTTGGGTCTACAAGCCTTGGAGAGGGGTCTTCTATCCCAAGGGCCTGAAGCAGGCAGAGGAGCTCGCCTACGCATCGCGCCACGTCACGTCGATCGAGATCAACGGTTCGTTCTATTCGCTGCAACGCCCAGCGAGTTGGGCGAAGTGGCGCGACACCGTGCCGGACGACTTCGTGTTCGCCGTCAAGGGGCCGCGCTTCATCACTCACATCCGGCGTCTCCAGGAACTCGACGGGCCGCTCGCGAACTTCTTCGCGTCAGGAGTGCTCGGTCTCGGCACGAAGCTCGGCCCCTTCCTCTGGCAACTGCCGCCCACGCTCCCGTTCGAGGCGGGACTGCTGGATGAGTTCTTGAGCAGGCTGCCGCACACGCTGAGCGACGCGGCACGCTTGGCGACCGGGCACGACGCCTGGATGGACGGCCGCGCGTGGTTCGAGGTGGGGGCGGATGCTGGGGCAACGCCTGTGCGGCACGCGGTGGAGGTGCGGCATCCGAGCTTCGAGACCGCGATCGAGGAATGGACTGAACTGCTGCAGCGGCACAAGGCCGCCTCCGTCACGGCGGACAGCGCCGGGAAGTTTCCGGTCATCGACGCGGTCACCGCCGATTTCGGGTACGCGCGCCTGCACGGCAAAGACGAGCTGTACGTCTCGGGATACGACGCTGAGGCGATCGAGCATTGGGCGACGTGGTGCGAGACGCACCTCGCGGCGGGGCGCGATGTGTTCATCTACTTCGACAACGACACGAAGGTGCGGGCGCCTGTCGATGCGATGTCGCTCATCGCGCGACTCGACCAGCGCTGATGCGCGTAGCGACACAGGTTGGCGCCGCACGGCCGCGTGCCGGTTCAGGCGAGCGCTGGCGTCGGCTGCGACGCCTCGAGATCGGTGAAGACATCGGTGTTGAACTGGTACGCGGCGAGCGTCTCGTCGACCACCCGCTCGAACTCGGCGTCGTCCCACGGCATCCGATCGAGTTCGGCTCTGTACGCGTTCTTGAAGGCGTCGATGTCGTCGATATCGAACATGTAGAAGCGCACACCGTCATCTCCGAGATCGAAGTGTCGCTGCATGACCTTTTTGATGTGCTGCCCGCCGGAGAGGTCGCCCAAGTAGCGCGTGTAGTGGTGTGCGATGACGCCTCCGGCCCAGCCCTGAGCCGTCACTTTACGGATGCGTGCGGCGTAGCGCGTGACGCTCGCGACCGGTGAGATGCGCGTGCGCCAACCCTCGCCCATGAGGTGTGCGAGGTCGGCTTCGATCGCCGGCATGCGCCGCAGCCGGGCGTCGTTCACAGCATCGAACTCGGGGTGGCCGGCCAACTGCTCCGCAGCGGCTTCGAGCGCTTCGTACATGTAGAAGTGCTGGACGACGAGCGCCGTGTAGTCATCGCGGGTCGCATGGCCCTTGAGCAGACGAGCCATGAAGCCGGCGCCCTCGCTCGCGCCGTGGCTCTTCCAGCTTCGCTCGCGGATCGCCTGCGCAAGGCTGCGTGTCTCCGGCATTCTCGTCTCCCAAAGTTAGGTGACCCTAATCATATAGACGGGCTGCACGGCGGTCGATGGCGGGTCGGCCGCGGCAATGAGCAGCTCGCGGCTCCACCCACTCGCTCGAGCGAGGGTTTCTTGACCTTCGAGTCGGCCATCGGCGGGCCCGTGCGCGCCGGGTCGGCCGGTGACAGGATCGCCTCAAACGAGTCGTCGGCGAGGTGGCTGGGAAAAGCGGCACTCGACGGTCGACGTCTGCTGGAGCAGGAGGGCGCCATGTCGAAGCGCATCGCATTCCTCGGTCTTGGCCACATGGGTCTTCCCATGGCACAGCGGCTTCGCGATGCCGGTCACCAGCTCACGGGGTATGACCCCATGCTGGTCGCACGGGAGGCGGCGGCGCGGCGCGGCATCCAGGTGGCGGCATCCGTCCGGGAGGCGGTGAGCGGTGCTGAAGTGGTCGTGACCGTCCTGCTCACTGGGCAGCAGGTGCTCGCGGCCTACCGCGGCACGCCTGAGGAGCCCGGGCTGCTGGAGCTCGCGGAGCCCGGAACCCTGTTCGTCGAGTCATCGACGATCTCGGTGGAGGACGCGCAACTCGCTCACCGGCTGGCTGCCGCCGCCGGGCATCGCAACATCGACGCTCCAATGTCGGGTGGCGTGGTCGGTGCCGAGCACGGCACGCTCGCATTCATGGTGGGCGGCGCGGATGCCGATGTCGCCGACGCCCTGCCACTGCTCGAGGCGATGGGGCGCAGAGTGGTGCACTGCGGCGCATCCGGTCTCGGCCAAGCGGCCAAGGTGTGCAACAACATGATCCTTGGCGTGTCGATGATCGCCGTCAGCGAGGCGTTCGTGCTCGGGGAGCGGCTCGGGCTCGATGCCCAGACGCTCTTCGACGTCGTCTCGAACGCTTCGGGCCAGTGCTGGGCCGTGACGACCAACTGCCCCGTTCCGGGTCCGGTGCCCGAGAGCCCGGCGAACAGGGGATTCGCGCCCGGCTTCACCAGCAAGCTCATGGCGAAGGATCTCGCCCTCGCTGATCACGCTGTGGAGTTCGCCGATGTCGACGCGCCCCTGGCGGCGCTTGCGAGCGCGCTCTACCGGAGGTTCGCCGAGGGACCCGGCGGTGAGCTCGACTTCTCGGCGATCATCGACGAGATCCGGGCGAACAGCGGGGGAGGGGTGGCCGTGCCGAAGTGAGCGTCGCGGGCACGCGGCTCACAGGGAGGGCGTCGCGCGCACTGTTCTCGTATGCACCGATCAGTGCTGCTCGCGCAGGGGAACCCCCAGGCGCTCGCACGCGCTCTCGTACAGGGCGACGACCTCGCGACGGATATCGCGCCGTTCGGCGATGGCACCGCCCGGCCAAGGCACGTTCAGCTCGCGGTCTTGGCCGGCTGAGGTGTATCGCCACGTGCCGCCGTGCTCGTCGAGGCTCGTCATCACGGCTTCAGCGGCATCCGCGTCTCCGAAGGCTCGCGCGATGAGCAGATTGTCGTCGGTGTGGTCGTCGTTCATGTGGTGAAGCACAGCGGCGACCACGTCATCGGAGAACACAGGCATGGTGCCAACGCTACGTGCTCGCGAGCGGCGATGCCTGGAGCGTGCCCGTCGTGCACCCGGGCCCGGGACGCGTGGCTCGATCGCCCGTTCGACCATCGACAGCACTTGCACGACGGAGGCTTGCGCCTGAAGGATGAGCGCATGACCACGCGAGAACTGCACATCACCGGCGATGCGGATGCCGATCGGCTGCTGAGCGAAGATCCGCTTGCCCTGCTGATCGGGATGCTGCTCGACCAGCAGGTCACCATGGAGACGGCGTTCGCGGGGCCCGCGAAGATCCGCGACCGCATGGGCTCGCTGGATGCCGCGACGATCGCCGCGGCTGAGCCGGACGCGTTCGTGGAGCTCTTCAAGCAGAGCCCAGCAGTGCATCGCTTCCCCGGCTCGATGGCGGGCCGCGTGCAGGCGGTGTGCGCCGCTGTTCGCGACGATTGGGACGGCGATGCCGCTGCCATCTGGACTCGCGGCGAGCCCGATGGCGCGGAGGTGTACCGGCGGCTGCGAACCTTGCCCGGGTTCGGCGAGCAGAAGGCGAAGATCTTCCTCGCGCTCCTCGGCAAGCAGTACGGGCTCACCGCGGACGGGTGGCGAGAGGCATCCGCGCCGTATGGCTCGGAGGGGTCGCTCATGTCGGTCGCCGACATCGTCGACGCCGAGTCGCTCGGGCGCGTCCGCGAAGCGAAGAAGGCGGCGAAGGCAGCCGCCAAGAAGGGCTGAGCTCAGCCGGCTGAGACGCGCCGCGCGGGCGGCTCTGGAAAGGAGTGCAGTTCATGGGTCACTTCCTCTTCGTCACCTGGGATGGCGGCGGCAACGTCCCGCCGGCGCTGGGGATCGCCACGGAACTCGCGGCCCGAGGTCACGACGTGCGGTTCATGGGCCATCCGTCGCAGTCCGAGCGGTTCTCCAAGGCCGGCTTGCCGTTCACGTCGTTCCTCACCGCGAGGCCCTTTGATTCCTCAGACGTGGCGTCGACACGGCGCATCCTCGCGACGTTCGCCGACCGCGCGATGGGCAGCGATGTGGTCGCGGCGGCCAGGCACGACGACGTCATCGTGGTGGATGCTCTTCTCTTCGGCGTGATGGCCGCGCTCCAGCAAGCCGGAAGGCGCTACGTCGTGCTCGAGCACACGCTGGACGGCTGGCTGCGCCGCTCAGCGAGAGGCCCGCTTGGGTTGGCGTTGAGGTTCAGCGGCCTTCGCGCGTCGAAGCTGGTGGACGGTGGCGAACCGACGATCGTTGCTTCGTTGGCGGAATTGGATGCCGGTCACGGCGATGTGGTGCACACCGGACCGATCGTGTCGGGTGTCCCCGCCCTCGCCCAAGAGCCCACGGTGTTGGTGAGCCTCAGCACGTTCGCGTATCGCGACCTTGATCCCGTTTGGCAACACGTGCTGGATGCTCTTGCCGCTGTGCCGGCCAGAGTGATCGCGACCACCGGACCGGCCGTCGCGCCGAATCGACTGCACCCGCCAGACAATGTCGAGATTCACGAGTGGCTCGCCCACGAGAGGATCATGCCGGAGGTCTCGGTGGTCGTCTGCCACGGCGGCCATGCGACCACGGTGGCCGCTCTGGCGCACGACCTGCCGCTGCTGGTGCTGCCATTGGACACCACCACCGACCAGCCGATGATCGGACGCGCGATTCAGCGGGCCGGTGCTGGGCGCGTTCTGAACCGCCGATCGCCGATCGTCGAGATCCGGTCCGCAATAGAAGAACTGCTCGATGACGGCCCGCACCGAGCTGCCGCCGCCCGCTTGGGAGCGGAGATCCGAGAAACCGACGGGGCGCGTCGAGCCGCCGATGTTCTCGAGTCGAAGTCGGTGGGCTGACGACGGCGGTTCTCATGGGAGCTTCGGCGTCAGCGGCGAGACGCTGCGCTCAGCCCCGGGCAGCCACGCGCAGCCGTATCCCCCGATAGGCGAGGCCGACGATGAACACGGCTACCCCGGTGAGCACCCCGAGCGGCGGCAGTGTGAGCACGAGGATGCCGCACCCCGCCGCGCCTGCCAGTTGCAGCCAGCGCGGGTACCGCCGAGCCGCGCCGACCTGGCGCCAGGCGGAGATGTTCGCGATCGAGTAGTACACGAGCACACCGAACGACGAGAACGCGATCGCGCCACGAAGATCTGTCGCGAGCACGAGCACGACGACGATCGCGCCGACGACGAGTTCGGCGCGATGGGGCACGTGCCAGCGGGGGTGCACGGCGGCGAGCCAGGCGGGCAGGTCATGCTCTCTGGCCATCGCGAGCGAAGTGCGGCCGATGCCCGCGATCAGTGCAAGCAGCGCTCCAAGCGACGCCACAGCCGCGCCGACCCGCACCACGACCGATGCCCAGGGCCAGTCTGCGGCCGCGACCGCGTCCGCGAGCGGCCTGGTCGAGCTCGCTGTAGCCGCCGGGCCCAGCGCCGCCAGCACTGATAT
Source organism: Ruicaihuangia caeni (assembly GCF_040536845.1). Lineage (NCBI taxonomy): Bacteria > Bacillati > Actinomycetota > Actinomycetes > Micrococcales > Microbacteriaceae > Ruicaihuangia > Ruicaihuangia caeni. Next base: position 1,259,016 of record NZ_CP159582.1, on the reverse strand, counting down.
GCCGACAACGGCATAGATCACGATGACCGCGCCGAGGCTGATCGAGATCGCCCGAGGAATGGTCTTCGCCGGGTCGATAACCTCCTCGCCCATGGTGGCGATGCGCGCGTATCCGGCGAAGGCGAAGAAGAGCAGGGCAGCAGACTGAAGGATGCCGTACAGCCCGGCATCCGGAAGCGCCCACTGACCAGGAGCCCACGTGGCCGACGCGCTGTTGACGGTCGTGGTCGCGGCGACCGCGATGGCGAGGGCGACGAGTACGACGGTGACGATGATGCGTGTCGCGAGCGCCGTGCGCGTGACGCCGAACAGGTTGACGGTGACGAGCCCCGCGACCGCCAATACGGCGACCGGCTTCTGCCACTCGGGCGGCACGGCGTAGGCGGCGAAGGTGAGGGCCATCGCGGCGCAGCTCGCGATCTTGCCCACCACGAAGCCCCACCCGGCGACGAAGCCCCACCAGTCACCGAGCATCGCGCGGCCATACGCATAGGTGCCACCGGATGTCGGGAACTGGGCCGCGAGCTGCGCAGAAGACGTGGCGTTGCAGTACGCCACGAACGCCGCGATCGCCAACCCGAGCAACAGCCAATTGCCCGCTGCGGCCGCTGCCGGCGCGAACGCTGCGAACACGCCAGCGCCGATCATCGAGCCCAGTCCGATGAAGACGGCGTCGCCGAGCCGCAGTCGTCTGAGCAGCGGGGGAGGGGTCACGAGGGCGAGGGTACCGCCGCGGAGTGAACGACCGGTGCCGCCTCGGTCGCTACCGCTCTCGAGGGCGCCGCGGCCCGCGCTCCGCAGCCGGCTACCTTGTTCGTCGAGACCGCGCCTATCGTCGCCGAGACCGCGGCTTGCGTCGCCGACTGGTCGACAGCCACAGTGCGATCCACCCCAGCTCGAACGCCGCGTCGAGCAGGTAGACCACGCTGATGCGGCGACGCGCGGCGTAGATCACGTCGATCGCGCAGAGGCCTGCAGCGGTGAGGAGGCCGAGTCGCCGCGCCGGCTGCGGCGCGGAAGTCGAAACGTCAGGATGTCGGGGCCCGCCTCGCTTCGAGGATGCGGCCGCGCCTTTCGCGACGCTTGGAGTCGGCGCCAGTTGGGTCGACCCGATCGCGATGAGCAGGAGGGCCACAGTGCGCACGAGCCAGTAGTCGGTCTTGGGCCCAGTGATGGCCACGAAGCTGCGCATGTGCAGGAGCGGCCAGACCCCGGCAATCAAGTTGAACAGCCCATGGGCTCGGGATACTGCGCTGACGGTTGGCATGCCGGCACCTCCGAGCGCATTCTGCTCCCGGCGGCCTTGTCGCGCCTCAAGGGCTGCCGTACCGTGCGGGTGACGTCCCGCGTGACGGTGCCGGGGCGGGAGGTCGACGATGACAAGATTCACACGACCGGTGGTGCGAAAGAACATCGCGCCCGGCATCCATATGATTCAGCACGCCGACGTGAACGCGTTCATCGTGCAGGACGGCCACCGCGGCATGGTCATCGACGCCGGCCTGCCGGGCATGTGGCCACTCCTGAGCGCGGGCCTCGAGTATCTCGGGTTGCGCGCCGAGCGGCTCGAGGCGTTGGTGCTGACGCACGGTCATTTCGACCATGTCGGCAATGCAGAGCGACTTCGAGCGGCGGGAGTTCCCGTCTACGTGCACAAGAACGATGCGCGGCTCGTCAGGCATCCCTATACGTACCGGCACGAGAAGAGCCGTGCGCTCTTCCCCTTGACGCATCCGGGTGGTCTGCCCTCGCTCGCGCGAATGGCGGTCGCTGGAGCGCTCATGGTGAAGGGAGTCAGCGAGGCGTTCGATCTCACCCCTGAAACCGCTTCGGCGCTCCCCGGCTCTCCCGAGCTGATTCACACGCCGGGGCACACGTACGGCCACTGTGCGCTGCACTTCCCTGGGCGCGACGCCATCATCACCGGCGACGCCATCGTGACGCTCGATCCCTATACCGGTGAGCGCGGCCCCCGCATCGTCGCCGGCGCGGCCACGGCCGACTCTCCGATGGCGCTTCGCACCTTGGAGCGTATGGAGGGAACCGATGCGTCGCTGGTGCTTCCGGGCCACGGTGACCCGTTCCCTGGCGGCATCCGGGAAGCCTGCCGCCAGGCCTTCGCCGCCGGACCGTCATGATCGGCCGCTGCTCGCAGACGGATGCGGCGGGGCGCACCCTTCCGCATGCCCGGCGCCGCCGACCTCAGCGGTAGCCCTCCACCTGCGTTTCCTCGGCAGCTACTCGAACGCCATAGTGGTACGCGAGCTTGCCGCCCAGCCAGCCTGAAACCGTCAGGAGGGCAAGCGCGAGAATCACCAGCACGAACGAGGCGATGTTCAGGTCGTCGACTCCGCTGACCGCCTGGATGATGTAGGCGACCACGAACAGCGCTACAACCGTGAGGTTGAGCGCCATATGCGTGAACGCGGTCCTCTTGGCCGGCGTCCCGCTCGGAATGACCGAGAGATCCATGAGACCGAAGATCGCGGCGACCACCGCCATGATCACGCCGATGGCGATCAGCAGCTGACTGCCCTGCACCCAGACCTCGTCGTCATCGCCGAACAGGGCGAACAGCGCGAAGATCAGGCTCGAGATCCACGCACCGATCGGAATCGTGACGAGGATCGGATGGAACGGGTGCCCGTAGGGACCGGCAAGTGCGGTGCGCGGGCGCTTTGCTTGTTGCAGCGGTGTGGCGTTTGTTTCCACGACTCCTCCAATAGCCTCGCCGATGAGACCATGCGCGGAAGACCCGGGCGTCCAGTTCCGTGAATGTGCTCACAGGATAGGCCGCCCGCGATGGTTCGGCCATGGTCGGCCGTCACTCGCTCGGCTGGCGCTGATGCGGAAGCCGAAGTGGGTCGTTCCTCAAGCGCGGAATCGAATGAGCCGGCAGGCGCGCCACTCGTCCGGCCCTTCGGCGCATGCCGGGACGGGCTCAGGTCAGCGGGTCGATTCGAGCGCTTCGACTAGGGCGACCTGCTGCTTGTTGATGAGCGCGACCGCGTCTTGCTCGATCAGCTTGATGAAGCGCGATTCCGAGTTGAGGTAGTCGGTGAGCCGCGAACGGTCCGGCGGCATGACGTATGCGACGAGCCCTCGTAGCTTCACGCCTCCGACGAGCGTGAGTTCAACTTCATGCTCGGTTGAGACGGTGTGCTGGCCCACATCGTCTCCCTCCACCGAGGAATCGACGCGCGCCACAGCGACTGACTGGCAGCTCAGGAAGAACACTGCATCCGTCGAGGCGTCGACGGCGGGGATGAATTCGGACTCGCCATCGAGGAGATCAGACAGGCGTTCGGGGCCCGAATGCCGAGCAGCCGATTCGGCCAGGAAGACCAGCACGTTTCGATGGGTGCCGTCGGCGAGAACCAACTCCACTGGGGTTCTGCGCTTGGGGACTCGGAGCTCTCGCATTGCGCTGAAGAGCGTAACACTCAGCGTCATCTGGCCGGCGACACCGACGAGGCCCCGCAAGCCCCTATCGATTCCGTCGACAACGTCGCGGTCATGAACCCGGTGAGGTTGTCGATGCCCCGGCGCGCTCGCCGGAGCGTGGTGATCGTTCAGCGAGACGGGACCTTTGCCCTGGACCCGCCAGTCGGAACTTGGATCATTGGGTCGAGAGGAAAGAGGATCGGATGGCGACCAATGAAGCAAGTCCCGGACGGACGCGCGTCCTCTTCTGCTATGACGCATCTCGAAGCGCCATGGACGCGGTCGAGTCCGCCGCGCGTCTGATTCCGGGAGCGTCGGCGACGGTCGTCCACCTGTGGGACCCGCCCTTCGCGTCGCTCGAGTTGCGGGAGCGGCTGGCGGGAAGGACGAAATCCGTCGCTGGTCTCGTCGACCTCATCGAACACGAAGGCCGCGCCGAAGCGGAACGTGTCGTCGGGCAGGGGGCCACGCTGACCCGCGCAGCAGGATGGCATGCCGATCAGCTGGTTGAGCGCTCGTACAACGCGGGGTACCAGCTCGCCGGAATCGCTGAAAAGAGCGGGTTCGACTTGATGGCCATGGGGTCCCGGGGGCTTAGCGGTGCGCGCGCGGTGCTCGGCAGCACGTCCGATGTCGTGGCGCACGTCAGCCAGGTGCCGGTTCTGGTCGTTCCATTCCCCCTCACTACCTCCGAGTGGGCCGCCATGGATGCCGGCCCGATATTGATCGCGTCCGACGGTTCACCCGGCGCTGAAGCGGCAGCGGCAACTGCCGCGAGGTTGTTCACTGGCCGCGAGATGTTGCGCGTCACCGCCGAGTCCCCTACCGAGCGCGAGGCGACCAGCGGTGACGATCAGGAGAGCGTCCACATCCCGCTCCGCGGCCTCCCGGGGAGCGCGCGAGCCGTCGCCGAGGCGATCGGCGAGTACGCGACGAAGCGAGGTGCGGCGGCGATCGTGGTTGGGTCCCGTGGCCGGTCGGCCAGCCGGGAACTTCTCCTTGGCAGCGTCGCCAAGGCGGTACTCCACCACGCGCACCGACCCGTGCTTGTGGTGCCCGCGCCGCACCAGAGTTGAGTCGAGAGGGCTGGGACTCCCCGTCAGCGGCACTAGAGATCTTGCCGGTTCGAACCAGGGCTTAGGAAGGGCTGTGATCCGAGGAGCATCAGCGGGCCCTGAACTATTCATCGGGGTCGATAGCCGACGGCCGTTCGGCGATCGGTCGGCGGCGGTCGGCTCGGGTCTTGATGAGGCTGGCGGCGGTCGCCACCGCGATCGTCGCCACGATGAACAGCAGTGATAGCCAGATCGGGATCTCGGGAATCACCGTGATCGGCTCCCCGCCGTTGATGAACGGCAACTCGTTCTTGTGCAGGGCGTGGATCAGCAGCTTCACGCCGATGAAGCCCAGGATGACCGCCAACCCCTGAGCGAGATACACGAGTCGCTCGAGCAGACCGCCGATCAGGAAGAAGAGCTGCCGCAACCCCATCAGCGCGAACACGTTGGCGGTGAAGACGATGTAGGCCTCCTCGGTGAGCCCGTAGATCGCCGGGATCGAGTCGATCGCGAAGATGAGGTCGACGAAGCCGATGGCGACGATGGTGAGCAGCATCGGCGTCACCCAGCGCCTGCCGTCCTTTCGCACCGTGAGCCGGTCACCGTGGTACTCGTTCGTCACTGGAAGATGACGGCGGACGAAACGCATGAACCTGCCGTCGACGAGGTCGGAACCGCCGTGCGCGAACGCCTGCCGATAGGCGAGGAACAGCAGCAGAGCACCGAATACGTAGAAGACCCAGGAGAAGTTCTCGATCAGCGCGGCACCGACCGCGATGAAGACGCCGCGCAGGATCAGCGCGATGACGATGCCGATCATCAGCACTTTCTGCTGATAGATCTTCGGCACGGCGAAGCTCGTCATCACGATGAGGAAGACGAAGAGATTGTCGACCGACAGCGCCTTCTCGGTCAGGTAGCCCGCGAAGTACTCACCGCCGTACGTCCAGCCGGACACCACGCCGATGCCGACGCCGAAGAGGAGCGCGAGAACGATGTAGAACGCTGACCATCGAGCCGACTCGCCGACCGTCGGCTCGTGGGGCTTGCGCACGTGGGCGAAGAACTCGTAGATGAAGAAGGCGATCGTGACGCCGACCGTGATGATCCAAACGAGTGGGGTGACGTTCAAAGAAAGCTCCAAACCTGGCGTGAACAACTCGACGCCAAGGTCTTCTCCATTCCTTCGAGCAGGAACCGATGGCCCGGGATGCGACGTGCATCCGTAATGACGAGCGACCGTGCCGGAGTACTCCCCTTGGACTTCAAAGGGTAAAGGCATCCGTTGGAAGTTTGCTGAACGGAATGCGCTGGTCGCACCGGCGGCACGTCAGGGCGTTGAGGGGATGACGGGAGCCTTCCCCCTGCGGCTCCGCCTCCGGGCTCAGTTCGATTGCCCTGCCTGTCTCTCGAAACAACCAACGAAGGCCGCCACAAGGGCGACCTTCGTTCTTCCGAGGGGATGACGGGAATCGTCCCCACCGCTCGGCCGCCACGTCGCTGCGCGACGCGCCGGAACCGGCGGCGTGGGCCCACCCACGGGTTCGATTCGCAGCATGCACGAACGCCCTGCCGCACCGCCTTCGGCGGCACGTCAGGGCGTTGAGGGGATGACGGGAGCCTTCCCCCTGCGGCTCCGCCTCCGGGCTCAGTTCGATTGCCCTGCCTGTCTCTCGAAACAACCAACGAAGGCCGCCACAAGGGCGACCTTCGTTCTTCCGAGGGGATGACGGGAATCGTCCCCACCGCACGGCCGCCACGTCGCTGCGCGACGCGCCGGAACCGGCGGCGTGGGCCCACCCACGGGTTCGATTCGCAGCATGCACGAACGCCCTGCCGCACCGCCTTCGGCGGCACGTCAGGGCGTTGAGGGGATGACGGGAGCCTTCGCCCTGCGGCTCCGCCTCCGGGCTCAGTTCGATTGCCCTGCCTGTCTCTCGAAACAACGAAGGCCGCCACAAGGGCGACCTTCGTTCTTCCGAGGGGATGACGGGAATCGTCCCCACCGCACGGCCGCCACGTCGCTGCGCGACGCGCCGGAACCGGCGGCGTGGGCCCACCCAGGGGTTCGATTCGCAGCATGCACGAACGCTCTGCCGCACCGCCTTCGGCGGCACGTCAGGGCGTTGAGGGGATGACGGGAATCGAACCCGCGCTGTCTGCTTGGGAAGCAGAAGTTCTGCCATTGAACTACATCCCCGAGTCGCTCTGAGAAGAGCGGCGCGGGTTCATCTTACTGATCGCCGCTGTTCGGTCGCCAACATGACGCATCCGGCCCAGAGTGGGAGCGACGCCGAACGGCGCTCACCAGAGTGAACAGGAGAAGCGCACAATGAACCACTTCGAAGGCAAGGTCGCTCTCGTCACCGGCGGCGGTTCCGGCCTCGGCGAGGCGATCGTCAAGGATCTTGCGAAGCACGGCGCGAGCGTCGTCGTGACCGACATCAAGCTCGACGCGGCCACCCGGGTGGCCGACGAGGTGAAGGCCGCCGGCGGCAAGGCCGAACCCCTCCAAGCAGACACCGCGAGAGCGGAAGACAGTGAGAAATCGGTGAGATTCGCGGTCGACACCTTCGGGGCGCTGCATTTCGCGGTGAACAACGCGGGCATCGGCGGCGCCAACGCACCGACGGGCGAAGTCGACCTCGAGGACTGGAACCGTGTGATCGACATCAACCTCAACGGTGTGCTCTACGGCATGCGCTACCAGATCCCTGAAATGCTCAAAGCCGGGGCCGAGAACAGCGCGATCGTGAACATGGCGTCGATCCACGGCATGGTCGCCGCGCTCGGCAACTCCGCGTACACCGCGGCGAAGCACGGCGTTGTGGGGCTCACCAAGAACGCGGCAGCCGAGTACGGGCCACAGGGACTTCGCATCAATGCGATCGGCCCGGGGTACATCGACACGCCGCTCCTGCAGTCCGCCCCGGCAGAGATCCTCACCGGGCTCAAGGCCAAGCATCCGCTTGGTCGTCTCGGCCGAGCCGAGGAGGTCGCGAGTGTCGCGACGTTCCTGCTCTCCGACAGAGCCTCGTTCATGACGGGCGCGTACGTCGTCGTCGATGGCGGCTACACGACCGTCTGACCGCAATCGCACGGTGACGGATGCTGGCGCTCGCCGCGGCATCCGTCACCCCTCAGCGCTGGCCACCGCCGGTCGCATATTCTGGCTGCGTGCTGCTCAGTGACAGAGACATCAAGGCCGAGATCGCCGCGTCGCGCATCGCGCTCGAACCGCTCGACCTCGGAATGGTGCAACCGTCGAGCGTCGACGTGCGCCTCGACCGCTTCTTCCGACTCTTCGACAACCACAAGTACCCCTATATCGACCCTGCAGAAGACCAGCCGGAGCTCACGCGACTGGTTGAGGTCGACGCGACCGAGTCATTCGTGCTGCACCCGGGCGAGTTCGTGCTCGCCTCCACGTTCGAGCAGGTGACCCTGCCCGACGACGTCGCCGCCAGGCTCGAGGGCAAGAGCTCGCTCGGGCGCCTCGGGCTGCTGACGCACTCGACAGCCGGGTTCATCGACCCCGGCTTCTCGGGGCACGTGACGCTCGAGCTCAGCAATGTGGCGACCCTGCCCATCAAGCTCTGGCCGGGCATGAAGATCGGCCAGCTCTGCTTCTTCAGGCTGAGCTCGGCGGCCGAGCACCCCTACGGCTCGAGCGTGTACTCGAGCCGGTACCACGGCCAGCGCGGGCCCACCGCATCGCGCTCGTACAAGAACTTCCACCGCACCGACGTCTCGGTCACCGACGCCGGCAGCCGCGGCAACTGAGCAAGGGCGACGCGGCCGCACCGAGGCACACACGAAAGCGCCCCCGCCGAGGCGAGAGCGCTTTCGCAATGAGCCGTGGGCCAGTCCCCACGACAGTTGGTGAGGCTGCGGCTACGCAGCCTCGCGTTGCTTGATGAGGTCGAGCGCCACGTCGACGATCATGTCCTCCTGACCGCCGACCATCTTGCGCTTTCCGAGCTCCATCAGGATTTCGATCGTCGGGATGCCGTAACGCGCCGACGCGCGCTCGGCGTGCAGCAGGAACGACGAGTAGACCCCCGCGTAGCCGAGGCCCAGCGTCTCGCGGTCGACCTGCACCGGTCGCACCTGCAGCGGCCGCACGATGTCGTCGGCGGCATCCATGAGGGCGAAAAGGTCGGTGCCGTGCACCCAACCCAGCTTGTCGGCGACCGCGATGAACACCTCGAGTGGCGCGTTGCCGGCGCCGGCCCCCATGCCCGTGAGGCTTGCATCGACGCGGTTCGCGCCCGCCTTCACGGCGGCGACACTGTTCGCGACACCGAGCGAGAGATTGTGGTGCGCGTGGATGCCGATCTCGGTGGTCGGCTCGAGCACATCGCGCATCGCGTTCACGCGGTCGGTGACGTCGTCCATGGTCTGGGCGCCTGACGAGTCGACGACGTAGACGCATTGCGCGCCGTAGCTCTCCATCAGCTTCGCCTGCTTGGCGAGCTCGGCCGCAGGGGTCATGGCGCTCATCATCAGGAAGCCGGTGGTGTTGAGGCCGATCTCGCGCGCGGTCTCGATGTGCTGCGCCGAGACGTCAGCCTCCGTGCAGTGCGTCGCGATGCGCACGTAGCTCACGCCTGCGGATGCCGCCCGCTTGAGATCGTGGATGGTACCGACTCCTGGCAGCAGCAGTGTCGCGATCGCGATTCGGTCAGCGACCTCAGCCGCGGCCTCGATCCACTCGACATCGGAGTGCGCGGCGAAGCCGTAGTTCACGCTCGAGCCGTTGAGCCCGTCACCGTGCGCGACCTCCACGCTGTCGACGCCCGCCTTGTCGAGCGCGGCGACGATGTCGCGCACGTTCTGCACGCTGTACTGATGCCGCACCGCGTGACTGCCGTCGCGCAGAGTGACGTCGGAGATGAAGAGCTTGTCGCTCGCGGGGTTGAACGTGTTGCGGTTGAACATGGCTCAGGCCACCTCCTGCGTGCTGCGGCGCGACTCCGCGCGTTGAGCGATCGTCTCGGCGGTGCGCAGCGCTGCCGACGTCATGATGTCGAGGTTTCCGGCATACGCCGGCAGGTAGTGCGCCGCACCCTCGACCTCGAGGAAGACACTGGTCTTGAGACCCGAGAACTGACCGACGCCCGGAATGTTGACCGGCACATCGATGAGTTCAAACTGCACCTGCTGCTTGAGGCGGTAGCCCGGCACATACTGGTTGACTTCGGCGACCATCTGCTCGATCGCCGCTTCGATGGCGTGCTGGTCGGCGGGCTCCGAGAGCGTGAACACGGTGTCGCGCATCATCAACGGAGGCTCGGCCGGGTTCAGCACGATGATGGCCTTGCCCTTCTGGGCGCCCCCGATCGACTCGATGGCGGCGGAGGTGGTCTCCGTGAACTCGTCGATATTGGCGCGCGTGCCCGGCCCGGCCGATCTGCTGGCGATCGACGCGACGATCTCGGCGTAGGCGACCTTCGTCACACTCGATACGGCAGCCACGATCGGAATCGTCGCCTGGCCGCCGCAGGTGACCATGTTGAGGTTCGGCGCGTCGAGGTGCTCCTCGAGGTTGACCACCGGCACGCAATACGGGCCGATCGCGGCGGGGGTGAGATCGAGCAGTCGAATCGACGGCTTCGCGGCGAGCAGCTTCTCGGCGTTGACCTTGTGGGCGCCGGCCGAGGTGGCATCGAACACGATGTCGATCTCTTCGAAGACGGGATGCGCGATCAAGCCATCAACGCCGGTCGCGATCGCCTCGACGCCGAGGCGCTGCGCTCTGGCGAGTCCGTCGCTCTGCGGGTCGATTCCGACCAGCGCCTTGATCGCGAGGGTTCCGCTGCCGCGGAGGATCTTGATCATGAGGTCGGTACCGATGTTCCCCGACCCGATGATGGCTGCGTTCGCAGTCGCTTTGCCGCCCATGGCGCCTCCTTGTTCGATATTTCGACAGCCGTTCGAACTATCGACAGGATGCTAGCATGTGCGCATGGCAAGGCTCACCCCCGCAGTCATGCGCACGTTCGACATCCTCGAACTCTTCCTCGCTGACGACACCGAGCTCTCGGCTGCCGAGGTCGTGAAGCTCACGGGGCTGCCGCGCACGAGCGTGCACGAGCTCATCAACACGCTGGTTGCGCGCGAATACCTGGAGAAGGACGAGTCTCGGGGAGTGTTCCGGCTCGGTGTGCGCCTACTGCAGCTCGGCAACGCGTATTCGGCACGTTTCGACATGTTGGCGGCAGCGAACGAAGTCGCCCGGATGCTGTCGGACCGTCTGGGCGAGACTGTGAGCGTCGCGCTCCGCCAGGGCGCCGAGGTCTTCTATCTCGCCAAGATCGAGGCGAGGGACATTGTGCGCATGCCGTCGAGCATCGGCAAGACGCTGCCTGCCAACGCGACGGCGCTGGGCAAGGCCCTGCTCGCCGCGCTGACCGCAGACCAGGTGCGAGTGCTCTTTCCCGACGGAACTCGGCTGCCGAAGCTCACCGCGAATTCGATCGGGACCATCGCGGAACTCGAAGCGCAACTCGAACAGGTGCGCCACGACGGCGTCGCCTTCGAGCGCGAGGAGTCGGCCGAGAACGTGACGTGCGTTGCCGCGCCCGTGCGCGATGCGAGTGGAGCCGTCGTCGCGGCCATCAGCACCTCGGTGCCCGTGCCGCGCTGGGAGCAGCAGCCCCAGGAGCACTGGGTCGAGGCGGTACGAGACGGTGCCGAGCAGCTTTCGATCCGGCTCGGATACCGCGCTCCGAAGACCCCGCGCGAAGCCGACCGCCGCACCGCCTGAGTCCGACGATTACACCGCCGTCGCCGCAGACGGCGATCAGCGCCCCAAGGAAGAGAGAACGCAACCGCATGACCGCCAGCACCGACCACGCCCGTCTCGGAGACGCACTGCTCGCCGCGTACGACAGCAAGCAGCCCATAGCGCCGATCACCTCCACGGTCGAAGGGCTGCAGGTCGCCGACGCGTACGCGATCCAGCAGCACCAGGTAGCGGCATGGACGGCATCCGGACGCACGATCCGAGGGCGCAAGGTCGGGCTCACCTCGCTTGCGATGCAACGGCAGCTCGGCGTCGACCAGCCCGACTACGGCGTGCTGCTCGATGACATGTTCCACCTCGACTCGATGCCGATCGAGGCGAGCCGATTCATCAGCCCGAAGGTGGAGCCTGAGATCTCGTTCATGCTCAAGAAGCCGCTCGCCGGCCCGGGCGTGACGGTCGCTGAGGCGATCCAGGCCGTCGACTACGCGATCGCGTCGATCGAGATCATCGACTCGCGCATCGCCGACTGGAAGATCACCCTCGTCGACACGATCGCCGACAACGCGAGTTCGGGCGGCGTCGTACTCGGCACCAGGCCAGTGGAACTGCGCGACATCGACCTCTTCACTACGGGTTGCGTGCTCACCAAGAACGGCGCGGTCGTCGACACGGGCGCCGGCGGAGCCGTGCTCGGATCGCCGATCGGGTCGCTCGTGTGGCTTGCGAACACGCTCGGGCAACTTGGGGTCTCACTCGAGGCAGGCGAAGTCGTGATGCCCGGATCGGTCTGCGCCGCGGTTGCGGTATCCGCCGGCGACACAGTGACGGCGCACTTCGGCGTACTCGGCCCGGTCACGGCCCGCTTCGTCTGATCACCACCACGGCGGGGTCGCGGATGCCGGGGCCCCGTGACGGCGGGGCTCCTCGGTGACGTCAGTCTTCGCGCCACCCGAGGTTGCGCGCCATCGCCTCGAGCGTGCGCAGCGTCGTGTCGTAGTCGGCTTCGTCGACATCCGACCCGAGGTCATCCCGAAGCTGGCTCACCACCTCGCTGAGCCTGCCGAAGGCGACCGAGCCACGCTCCGTGATCTCATAGCCGCCCTGAGTGGCGCCCACCCAGCCGCTCTCGATGAGTTCGGTCAGATGCTCGACCGACGACTCGCCCTCGGCTCCCTCGATGAACGGCGCCACGGCAGCGTCGAGGCGAGCCACATCGGCCTCGCCGGCCGAGAGCACGTTCAGCAATTGCCACTGTCGCCGCGTGACGCCGTGCTCTTCGAGCACGGTGATGAATCGGTCGTCGATCAACCGGTCGACGAGTTTCAACCAGAACCCGATCGGTCGTGACTGCGCTGTCATAGCCACAGGTTAACGAGGCTGATGGTCCGTGTCAGCAGAACCGCTCAGGGTCGGTGCGGTTCTTCATAAGCGGAACTGGCCCAGCTAGACGAGCTCCGACTGCTTCGCCTTGACCGGCAGCATGAGCAGCAGGCCCGCGAGCAGTACGAGCACGATGCCCAGGATGCCGAAGCGGGTGTCGCCGGTGACGGCGACGAACACCGCGAACAGCGTGGGGGCGAGGAAGCTCACAGCCCTGCCGGTTGTGGCATAGAGCCCGAAGAGCTCGCCCTCGCGGCCTCGTGGAGTGATTCGGCTGAGGAAGCTGCGGCTCGCCGATTGCACCGGTCCGACGAAGAGGCAGAGCGCGAGGCCGGCGACCCAGAAGACGCCCTTCCCGTCTCCGAGGAACAGCACTGAGGTGCCGGCGATGACGAGCCCGACGAGTGAGCCCATGATGATCGTCTTCGCGCCGAGCTTGTCGTCGAGCCAGCCGCCGATGAAGGTGCCCGCACCGGCGACCACGTTGGCTGCCACGGCGAAGTAGAGCACTTCGGTCGTGCTGAACCCGAACACCTGGGCGGCGATGATGGCGCCGAAGGTGAAGACCCCGGCGAGTCCGTCACGGAACACAGCGCTCGCGAGCAGGAACAGCAGCACTTGAGGGCTGCGCTTCGCCAGCTGGCCGATCGTGCGGAACAGCACGCGGTAGGAGGCGAGGAACCCCACCCGGTTCTCGCGCTCGCGGGCGGGAATCTCGGGCACCTTGAACATCACCGGCAGTGCGAACAGTGCGAACCAGACCGCCGAGGCGAGCACCGCGAGCCGCACGTTGAACCCGTCATCCGTCGTCACGCCCAGCACGCCTCGGCCCCCGCCGACGCCGAGATCCTGGATGAAGAGCAGCAGGAGCACCGCGAGCAGCACGATGCCGCCGATGTAGCCCATGCCCCAGCCGAAGCCGGAGATCTTTCCGACATTGTCGCGAGTCGAGACCTGCACGAGCATCGCGTTGTAGTTCACGCTCGCGAACTCGAAGAAGACGTTGCCGACTGCGAGGAGGACGGCCCCCAACACAAGGTACGACGGGGCGCCCTGCACGAAGAACATCGCGGCCATCGCGAGCACGACCAGCGCGGTGTTCACGCCGAGCCAGAACTTGCGGCGGCCTGAGCCATCGGAGCGCTGGCCCATCACGGGTGCGAGGGCTGCGATCAGCACGCCCGCGATGGCGAGTCCGCCACCGACGAGACTGGCGTTATCGGCGAGCGCGCGGACGAGTGCCGGGTCTTTCGCGTTCTCACCCGCGGCGTCGACGATGGCCGGGTCGACGAACAGCGAACTGGCGAGGTAGGTGCTGAACACGAAGGTCGTGACCACCGCGTTGAAGGCAGCCGAACCCCAGTCCCAGAGCGCCCAGGCGAACACCCGGCTGCGAGGCGCGGCATCCCGGCCCTGCTCGCCGCTCTGCGCGGAGGGCGGATTGGCAGTTCGCCCGCCTCCGACCAGTGACGAGGAAGACGCCGCATCATGGCCGGCGCGACGCGGATGCTGGGGAGACTGGCTCATATCGCCAAGCTAGTGCCGCCTGGTGAACCGGAGGAGAACCGGCGCGCGCAAGGCTGCTACGCGCCACGGCACTGAATGGCACGTGGCGGTGAGAGCGGTTGATGAATGGCACGGGGCCGTGAGAGCGGTCGCAACGGCGACCAACCCCTCCACATAGCGGGGACTTGAGTCATTCACACTCAACTTCCAGGCCGCGCAAATTGACACTCGGCACCGGGGCGCGCAAACTTGATACATCGCGACTCAAGTTCGATGACCTTCGAATCGGATGCTGTGCAGCAACGGCCGGCATCCAGCATCCGTCCAGCAGACCTGACCCTGACCAAGAACATGAAGGAGCGCAGCACATGGCTCGAGCAGTAGGAATCGACCTCGGAACCACCAACTCGGTGGTCTCGGTTCTCGAGGGCGGTGAGCCCACCGTCATCGCGAACGCCGAGGGCATGCGCACCACCCCGTCGGTGGTCGCGTTCACCAAGGACGGCGAGGTGCTCGTCGGCGAGACCGCCAAGCGCCAGGCCGTCACCAACGTCGACCGCACGATCGCATCGGTCAAGCGCCACATGGGCACTGACTGGACCCAGACGATCGACGGGAAGAAGTACACGCCGCAGGAGATCTCGGCGCGCATCCTCGGCAAGCTGAAGCGCGACGCCGAGCAGTACCTCGGCGAGAGCGTCACCGACGCCGTCATCACCGTGCCGGCGTACTTCAACGACGCCGAGCGCCAGGCCACCAAGGAGGCGGGCGAGATCGCGGGCCTCAACGTGCTCCGCATCATCAACGAGCCCACTGCGGCGGCCCTCGCGTACGGCCTCGACAAGGGCAAGGAGGACGAGCTCATCCTCGTCTTCGACCTCGGCGGTGGAACGTTCGACGTGTCGCTGCTCGAAGTGGGCAAGGACGAGGACTTCTCGACGATCCAGGTGCGCGCGACCGCCGGTGACAACCGACTCGGCGGTGACGACTGGGACCAGCGCGTGGTCGACCACCTCATCAAGCGGTTCAAGGACACCACCGGCGTCGACGTGTCGAACGACAAGATCGCCAAGCAGCGCCTCAAGGAGGCCGCGGAGCAGGCGAAGAAGGAGCTCAGCTCCTCGATGTCGACCAGCATCCAGCTGCCCTACCTCTCGCTCACCGAGAACGGCCCCGCCAACCTCGACGAGACCCTGACGCGCGCGCAGTTCGAGCAGATGACGTCAGACCTGCTCGACCGCACCAAGAAGCCGTTCGAAGACGTGATCCGCGAGGCGGGCATCAAGGTCTCCGACATCGCGCACGTCGTGCTCGTCGGCGGATCGACCCGGATGCCGGCGGTAAGCGAGCTCGTCAAGCAGATGACCGGCGGCCAGGAGCCGAACAAGGGCGTCAACCCTGACGAGGTCGTCGCCGTCGGCGCCGCACTGCAGGCAGGTGTGCTGAAGGGTGAGCGCAAGGACGTGCTGCTCATCGACGTGACCCCGCTGAGCCTCGGAATCGAGACCAAGGGCGGCATCATGACGAAGCTCATCGAGCGCAACACCGCCATTCCGACCAAGCGCAGCGAGACGTTCACCACCGCCGACGACAACCAGCCGTCGGTGGCGATCCAGGTGTTCCAGGGCGAGCGCGAGTTCACTCGCGACAACAAGAACCTGGGCACGTTCGAGCTGACCGGCATCGCCCCGGCGCCTCGCGGCATCCCTCAGATCGAGGTCACCTTCGACATCGACGCGAACGGCATCGTTCACGTCTCGGCGAAGGACAAGGGCACCGGCAAGGAGCAGTCGATGACCATCACCGGCGGCTCGTCGCTGCCGAAGGAGGACATCGAGCGCATGGTGCGCGAGGCCGAGGAGCACGCGGCTGAGGACAAGGCGCGTCGTGAGGCGGCCGAGGTGCGCAACAACGCCGAGCAGCTCGCCTACTCGATCGAGAAGCTCATCAAGGACAACGAGGAGAAGCTGCCCGCCGACGTGAAGAGCGACGTGCAGGGCGACCTCGACGCGCTGAAGAACGCGCTCGCCGGTGACGACGAGGCGGCGGTCAAGTCGGCATTCGACAAGCTCAACGCGAGCCAGACGAAGCTCGGCGAGGCCATCTACGCCTCGAGCCAGTCGGAGACCCCTGAGGGGCAGCCGGCGGGTGCCGAGAACGCGTCGAGCTCGGACGACGAGGACATCGTCGACGCCGAGGTCGTTGACGAGGAAGAGAAGAAGTAGTCAGCATGGCCGACGAGAAGAACCCGGAGGAGGGTGTGCCGGAGGAGCGATTGCAGCACGAGCAGCTGCAGCGCGAGCCGCACTCCGAAGACGGTGACACGACGGATGCCGAGGAGCTGATCGCAGCCGAGGGACCCGACGTCGAGCAGCCCAGCGACGACCTGTCGTCTGAGGATCGCGCGCTGCTCGACGAGGCCGAGCGGGATCTCGTCACGGAGTACCGTGAGCGGGCTGCCCGCGCCGAGGCCGAACTGGTCAACTTCAGGATGCGCGTCGAACGCGACCGCGCCGCGAACCGCGAAGCGGTCGTGGCCGACGTGGTGCGCTCGCTGCTCCCGGTGATCGACGACCTCGATCTCGCCGAGAAGCATGGCGACCTCGTTGAGGGCTCCGCGGTGGCGCTGATCGCCGAGAAGCTGCGGGGCACCTTCGAGCGGATGGGCCTGCGGCGCGTGGGGGAGCAGGGCGAGGTGTTCGACCCGAACTTCCACGATGCGATCGCGCAGCTGCCGACGCCCGGAGCGACCGAGCAGACCGTGGCCGATGTGGTGCAGGTCGGCTTCGCCCTGGGCGACCGGCTGCTCCGTGCCGCGAAGGTCGCGGTGGCGGTGCCCGCGGAGTAACGCAGACGGCGGATGCCGGGGGTCGGCCGCACGGTCGCCCCGGCATCCGCTGCGCTCGGCGCGAAGCACCGGCATCCGCATGTCCGTACACACACTGAATGAGGCCACCGGCCGGAACGACCACCTGAGGAGGGGACGCGCATGGCGAGCCAGGACTGGTTCGACAAGGACTTCTACGCCGTGCTCGGCGTCTCGAAAGACGTCAGCGACGCCGACCTGAAGAAGACCTATCGAAAGCTGGCGCGCCAGTTCCACCCGGACTCGAATCCCGACGACGCGAAGGCCGAGGCGCGCTTCAAGGAGATCAGCGAGGCGTACTCGGTGCTCTCCGATCCGGAGCAGCGCCGGGAGTACGATCAGCTGCACGCAATGGGGTCGGGCGCGCGCTTCACGGCCCCAGGTGGAGGGGGCCAGGGCGGCTTCGAAGACGTCTTCGGCGGCGTGTTCGGCGGTGGCGCCCGAACGGCTGACTTCGAGGACCTGCTCGGCGGCATGTTCGGCAGCGGCCGGTTCGGGCAGACCAGCGGCGGATTCCGCGGCTTCGGCGGCCCGACTCGCGGTCGTGACCAGACCGCGAACGTCACCCTCGAGTTCACCACCGCCGTGCACGGCGACACCGTCGAGCTGCAGCGCAGCGACGGCCGCCCGATCAAGGTCAAGATCCCGGCAGGAGTCGCCGACGGGCAGAAGATCAAGCTGCGCGGAAAGGGTGAGCCGAGCCCCGACGGCGGAGAGGCCGGCGACCTGATCCTCACGGTCACGGTGCGCAAGCACCCCGTGTTCAAGCGCGATGGGCTCAACCTGCGAGTCGACGTTCCCGTCACCTTCGCTGAGGCCGCGCTCGGCGCGACCATCGAGGTTCCGACGCTCGGGGGTGACCCGGTGCGACTGAAGATCGCGCCTGGAACGCAGAGCGGTCGCGTGCTCCGCGTGAAGGATCGTGGTGTGAAGACGCCGAAGGCCACGGGTGATCTGCTCGCCACTGTCCAGGTGGCCGTGCCGAGCCACCTTCCCGGCGAGGCCCGTGAGAAGCTCGAGGCGTTCGCGGCATCGCTGCCCGACGAGAACCCCAGACTCGACCTGCTCGACCGCGCGCGAGCGTAGCGGACGAGAACCAGCTCCGCAGAGAGGAGAGCGCGATGACGATGAACGAGCACACCCCGCTGTTCGCGATCGCGGTCGCCGCCGAACTCTCCGGCATGCACCCCCAGACGCTGCGCCAGTACGACCGGCTCGGGCTGGTGTCGCCTACCCGCACGGTGGGCAAGTCACGCCGCTACTCGATGCGTGACATCGCGAGGCTTCGCGAGATCGCTGCGCTGAGCGCCGAAGGGCTGAACCTCGAGGGCATCAGGCGCATTCTGCAGCTCGAGGATGAGACGGCGGCGCTGCGAGCGCGAGTCAAGGAACTGGAGTCGGCGCTCGCCGATGAGCTGCTCGCCCGGCCTGGGCGACGCGTGTTCGCGGCTGGAGCGCAGGGCGAGGTCATCACCATCACGCCGGGCACCCGGGTGCGCCGCCGCAATCAGCTCGTGCTGTGGAGCGGGCATCAGGAGCGCGGCTGAGCGCCGACTCCACCGCGACCCCACCGCGACCCAGTGCGCGGCATGCGGCCAGTTCGGCTCGCTCAGCGCCCGGAGCGTCGCTCTCGCCACACGAGGATGCCGGCAGACACGGCACCGACGCTCATGACCACCGTTGCTGCGGCCGTCGTGATAAGCGGGAGCGTCCAGTCGCCCGTCGAGTCGTACTGCCATCCCGCGATGCTCGCGGAGGTGGCTCCGCTCGTGTAGGCGATCATCTGCACCATCGCCAACATGCGACGGGTGTGATCGCTGTCGACGGCCCGCTGGTAGATCAACCCGAAGAGCACGGTGAAGAGCCCGGACTGGGCGAGCCCACCGAGCACGAGCCAGATAGGCCACAGCGAGGGCGCCAGGAGCAGGCCGAACGGTGCCGACATCCACAGCGTGCCGACCAGCGCCAGCACGGGAGCCGGCGGTCGACTTCCGACGAGCATCGGGAACAGCATGGCGCCGACGATGCCGCATCCCATGAACATCGACAGCGCGAGGCCCGCCGATGTCATCGAGAGGTCGGTGCGTTCCACGAGGATCGTCGGCAGCCAGCCGCTCAGCACGTTGAACGCGAAGTTGTGGCACGCGAATGTGCCGGCGATGAGCCACACGCTGAGACTCGTCCAGGTCCCCCGGCGGCGGTTGACCGGCCCTCGGATGACCGGCGTGGGCGAGGTCATCGTTGAGATCGCCTCGATCGGAGCGGTGAACATCGCGCGCTCGGGCTGCTCCCCGGCGGCGGTCATTGCGCCGGATCGACGCGCGAAGAGCCAGGGGATCCACGCGATCACCGCGAGCACGCCCCACGACGCGATCGCGATCTCCCAGCCGAAGGCGAGTGCGAGCGGTGCGGTCGCGGCGAAGGTGATCATCATGCCGCCGCTCGAGAAGGCGGCGAAGACCCCGTTCATCTTGATCGCCCGGGCAAGCGGCAATTCGCGGCCGATGATCACGGGCACGGCGATGTTGCCGATCGTCAGTGCCGCACCGAGCACTACGGTGCCCGCGAGCGCGAACTCGGCTGTGCCCAGCGAGCGCACCACGACGCCGAGCACGATCGTGCCGAGCATGACATCGACGGCACGGTCGGGGCCGAGCTTGCGGATGATGACGCTCGCAAGCGGAACCGCCAGGGCGAACAGCAGGATGGGCAGCCCGACAAGCAGGCCGGCGACCGCTGAATCCATCCCCAGGTCTCGCTGGATCTGGGGGAGCACGGGTGCAGGCGCGCTGATCGTCGCTCGCGCGTTGAGCGCGACAGCGAGGATCGCCGCGACGAAGAGCGCCTGTCGGCCGTCGCGCCACCGACGCCCGCGGTCTCGCATCTCGGTTCGAGTCTAGGGCGGCGGGTGAGACCGCCTCGGCTCGTGCACCATTGAGCGGATGGGTGGCACGCGCACTGCGAGCTCGGCGTTCGGGGTCAGCGACGCGGCGATCTCGCAGCGCTTTGCTGGGGGCGTGCCGACTGCTCGACTATCGTCGTTGCATGCCCCAAGACCGGTTCCCTTCGGATCGGTCCGCGACTGACCGCCGGCCCTCGGAGCCGGTGACGCCAGCCGCCTTCTCGTTCGACCGCTTGCGACGCCGCCCCGATGTCGAAGCCCCCTCGCTGCACGCCGTCGATGCGGCCGATCGGATGCTGCTCGACCTCGCGAGCGGGGCAGCGCCAGACCTCGTCGAGCACCTCCGCGAGCAGTCCGCGGGCGGGTTCGACGCGCTCGCCGGACGAGACGTCTCGGTGATCGGCGACGCGTACGGGGCGGTCACCCTCGGTGCGTTGGAGCTCGGCGGCGCTCGCCGAGTGCGAGTGCACCAGGATCCGCTCTCGGCCGAGCAGGCTCTCGACGCCAACGCCGCCGAGTTCGCGCCCGGCGCTCTCCGGCGGTTCGAGCATCATCCGCTGGCTCCTTCGTTGGTAGCGGATGCCGAGACCGTGCTCGTGAAGCTGCCCCGCTCGCTCGATGCGCTCGAAGAGATCGCCGGCCTCGTGGCGACCGGGGTGCATCGTGATGCGGTCGTGCTGGCCGCCGGGATGGTCAAGCACATGACGCCGGCCATGAATGAGCTGCTCGGCCGATGGTTCGAGCGCGTCGACGTCGCGCGCGCTCGGCAGAAGGCTCGCGCGCTCGTGCTCAACGGTCCTCGAGCGACTGCAGAGGCGGATGCCTGGCCCCGCTGCTTGCGCGACGACGACCTTGGCCTGGCGGTGTGCGCGCACGGCGCCGCCTTCGCCGGCCCTCGGGTCGACCTCGGCACGCGGTTGCTGCTGGCGACGCTCGAGGCCGAGGGCGTCGACCGCCGCGGTGGCGAGGCGATCGACCTCGGGTGCGGCACGGGCGTCATCGCCACCTGGCTGGCGCAGCGCGGCATGCGGGTGCTCGCAACCGATCAATCCGCGGCTGCCGTGGCATCGGCCGCCGCGACGGCACGTGCCAACGGAGTGGCCGATCGGGTCGTCGTCGAGCGAGACGACGCTCTGCAAGGCAGGCCCCCGGCATCCGCTCGCCTGATCGTGCTGAACCCGCCGTTCCACGTCGGCAGCACGGTTCACGCCGGCATTGCGACGAAGCTGTTCGAGGCAGCCGCTCGAGTGCTCCAGCCGGGAGGCGAGCTGTGGTGCGTATGGAACTCGCACCTGCAGTACGCGCCGCAACTGCGTCGACTGGTCGGCCCGACACGGCAGGCCGCTCGCACACCGAAGTTCACGGTGACGGTCTCGACGCGCCGGTGACGCGGCTCGGCCGCGCTGCCGGGATGCTGCCAGAGCGCGCCCACCTGGTGGGGACTAGCCTTGGCGCATGGCTGACAGCACGTCGTCGTCCGGCTCGGTTGCCAGCACTCCCGCGCTCGATGCGCTCGCGGCGTCGGGACTCGATTACGAAGTCACGCGACACGGCCATGTCCGATCGCTTGCGGAGGCGGCCGAGGCCCGCGGCGTGAGCCCGGCCGAGATCGTGAAGACGATGGTGGTGCGGCGGGGCGCTGACGATCACCTGCTGGTGCTCGTGCCCGGCGATCGCACCATCTCGTGGCCCAAGCTGCGTGAACTGCTCGGCGTCAACCGCCTGTCGATGCCAGATGCGGATGCCGCGTTCGAGGTCACGGGGTACCGCCGGGGCACCATCACTCCATTCGGTACCAAACAACCACTGCCAGTTGTGGCCGACGTCCGTGTTCGAGGGCACCGGGTCTCGATCGGCGGCGGTGATCACGGTGTCGCCGCGACACTGGATGGTGACGCTCTAGTGGCGCATCTCCGTGCCGAGGTCGCCGACGTGACCGACCCCGAGCAACCTCGGTGACGCTTCTGACGCTTCTGACGCTTCTGACGCCGCGAGCAGCGCCGCAGGTGTGTGCGGCGCTGCTCGTCGGAGCGCTGTGAGGTCAGCGCGCCGAGCGCAGCACCGCCTCGCCGGCTGAGACCTCGACGTGGATGCGGCTCGATGCGTTCACGTCGGAGCCGATGCGATTGTCGAATCCTCCGGCCGAGACATCCGACGTGACTTGGTACTGGCCCTCGGGCACTTCGAGCTGAAGAGAACCCGCACTCACGTCGGCCTCGATGGAGCGGGGCTGCTCGCCCGTGAAGGTGGCGTCGAGACCGCCGGCGCTGACCGACAGCGTCGCTGAAGCGACGTCTGCGAGATCGACCTCGCCCTTGCCCGCACTCACATCAGCCGTCAGAGTCTCCGCCGATCCGCTGACCATGAGTCCACCCGCGCTGATGTTCAGCCGCAGGTCTCCGAAGTCGCCGTCAACGGTGAGGTCTCCGGCAGCGAGGCTCAGACCCGCGTCGGCGCCCGCGAGTGACGAGGGCAGGCGAAGCACCGCTCGTCCCTCACCGTGCTGCTCGCCCCACGAGAACCAGTCGCCGAACCACTGACCGAACCGGTCAGGCGTGCCGACGACGAGGCGGTCGCCGGTGCGCTCGAACGTCCAGCGATCCGCGCCCCACGAGCTTGTGACCTCGAGTTCGGCCTCGCGCACGGCGCCGAACTCGACGCGCAGCGAGCCGGCGGAGACGCGAACTGCGAGTTCGTTCACACCGGCGACTGCGACCGTGCGGGACGAGGTGTGCACCGCCGCGGATGCGACGGTGGTGAGCGCCGCCGAGACGAGCGTGCCGAGCAGCACCAGCACACCGAGCACGATCGCGAGGATCGCGACGGTGCGGGCGCCTGATGACGGTCGTTGTGCGGGGGCGCCGCCCGCCGGGGGCGCTGATTCTGGCGGCGTGATGGTCGTGCTCATCGGTTCATTCCTGTCTGGGATGCGGTGCGAATTCCTGAGTGGGCGGCCGAGTTGGCGCCCTGTTGGAGCGTGGTTGTGGCGCCGCCGTGCTCGAGGTGTGCCAGTGCGGCGAGCACGCGGCGGTTGCCGGATTCATCGGGCTCGAGTCCGAGCTTCTGGAACACAGCGGTGATGTGCTTCTCGACGCTGCCCTCGCTCACGTGCAGCGTGCGGGCGATGGCCTGGTTCGAGCGGCCCTCCGCGATGAGCGCGAGCACGGAGGCCTCGCGCTCGGTGAGCCGCTGCATGCGCTCATCGCGCGCACGGCGGCTCAGCAGCTGGGCGACAACCTCGGGGTCGAGCACCGTGGCGCCTGCCGCGATGCGGTCGACCGCGTCGAGGAAGTCGCCGACATCCGCTACCCGGTCCTTCAGGAGGTAGCCGAGCGCGCCACCGCTCGAGGTGACCAGTTCAGATGCATACCGCTCTTCGACGTACTGCGAGAGCACGAGAACGGCGAGCTGGGGGAGCCGTGCGCGCAGTGCGAGTGCGGCGCGGATGCCCTCGTCTGTCCATGAGGGAGGCAGGCGCACGTCGAGGATGCACAACTCCGGCGAAGTGCGGTCGACCGCTTCGTCGAGCTCTGAGGCATCCGGCAGTGCGGCGACGACGTGGTGGCCGGCATCCTCGAGCACCCGTACAAGGCCCTCACGAAGCAGGGTCGAGTCCTCGCAGATCAGGATGCGCATGGCAGCGTCACCTCCACGCTCGTCGGGCCGCCCACGGGGCTGTCGAGGCGGGTCTCGCCGCCCGCGGCGATCACGCGGTTGTTGATTCCGTCGAGGCCGCCCCCGGGGACGACCCGAGCGCCGCCGACTCCGTCGTCTTCGACTCGCGCCCAGAGCACTCCCGGCTCGCGACGGCGCACGACGACTCGGATCTCGGTCGCCCGCGCGTGCTTCGCCGCGTTGGTGAGAGCCTCGGCGATGGCGAAGTAGGCGGCGGCCTCGGTCTCGCGACTGCAGCGACCGTCGAGGCGCACATCGAGGCGGACTGGGACCACTGAGCGCGCAGCCAGGGCCGACAGTGCCGCATCGAGACCTCGATCATCGAGCACGGAGGTGTGGATGCCGCGAGCGAGCTGTCGGAGCTCGGTGATCGCCGCCTTCGTCGAGGTGTGCGCTTCGTCGATCAGCGCCCGCGCCGCCTCGGGGTCGGAGTCGATCTTCTGCTGCGCGAGGCCGAGCGTCATTCCGACCGACACGAGCCGGGGTTGAACGCCGTCGTGCAGGTCGCGTTCGATTCGGGTGCGCTCGACGTCAGCGGCTCGCACCGCACCCGCGTGTTGTGCGTCTGCCGTACGCGCTGCCTCGGCGAGCTGGGCTTCGCGGGAGGGCACGATGATCGCGCGGGCGATGACTCCGTGCAGCACGGCGACGCCGATGATGCCGGCGATCGCGACGATCAGCACGATGATGCCGACCGCGATCGACCACGCGATCGGAACCTCGATGCCGACCCGAGCGATGCGCACGGTGCTCGATTCAGCGAATATCGGCGCGAAGGCCATGACGACGCCGGATGCCGCAACGCTCGCGAGTGCGACCGTGATCCAGCCGAGGATCGTCGCGATCGAGAAGTTCGCGATGCCGCGCCAGCTCGTAGGGTCGGTCGCCTGCAGCCACAGCGTGCGCAGGAATCCGCCGAACCCGGGGCGCCCGCTGGTACGGGGGCGTGCCACCGGCACACCGAAGCCGTACAGGCCGTCGATGCGGGCCGTCTCGAGCCGACCGACGCCGAGGATGGCATAGCTGAGGGCGATGAGGAAGAGCAGGCCGATGCCGAGCGCCGGGAGCAGGCCGAGGCCGAGGCCGAGCAGCAGGAACAGCACTGTGAAGACGATGGGGCCGATGAGGCTCATCGCGGCGAGCTGGGCGATCGCTCCCGCGACATGGCCCGGGCGCGCTACGGAGCGCACCGGAGAGGGGACTTCTGCGTTCATGGGCACCACGCTACGGCCCGGGGTGGGCATGCGCGCCAGAGTCATCCGGACACTTCTTTTCGGGTTTTCCCCCACACATGCGACTGGGCATCGCGGTTGTTGAGCGACAGACCGGCCGGCTTCAGCGGCCTCGGTGGTACCTGGAGAGAGGTGATTCGGTGGTGCGGTCCTCGCGCGATCAGCCGCGCAGCGCTGGAATCACCGTGCGCTCGAAGAGCTCGATGCCCGATCGGTCGTACGCAGCTTCCGGGAAGTAGTGGATCGCATACCCGAGCCCGATCGAGCCCATCGCCCGCAGACGCTCGGTGACCTGCTCCACTGTGCCCACCGCCTGGTTGTGCGGATTGCGGTACTCCTTCACGAAGTCAGCCGCTCGCTCAGCGCCGAGCACGGTCGCGTATCGCGCCTCGAGCCGATCGATCCGCTCGGCGACTTCGCCTTCCGTCTGTCCCACAATCGTGAAGTAGTTGGAACTGCGCACGATCGAGTCGAAGTCGCGGCCCAGATCAGCGCAGTGCTCTCGCAGGCGCTCCGACTTCGCGGTGAAGCCCTCAGGGGTGCCGGCGAAGTTGGTGTAGTCGGCGTACTTGGCGGCGATGCGGAGCGTGACGTTCATGCCCCCGCCTGCGACCCAGGTCGGAATCCCGCCATCCTGCAGCGGCAATGGCCGCACCACGGCGCCGTCGACCGTGTAGTGGCGGCCATGCAGCGTCGCGCTTCCCGTGCGCCACGCCTGCTGCATGATCTGCACCCCTTCGTCGAGCATGCGAAGCCGTTCGCCGGCGCTTGGGAACCCGTAGCCGTAGGCGCGCCACTCGTGCTCGTACCAACCGGCCCCGATCCCCATCTCTACGCGTCCACCGCTGATGATGTCGGTGGTCGCGGCGACTTTCGCCAGGTACGCGGGGTTCCGGTAGGCCATGCAGGTGCACATCTGCCCCAGACGGATCCGCGAGGTCGTCGCCGCGAACGCCGACATCAGCGTCCACGCTTCATGCGTCGCCTCTTCGGTGACGTCGGGGATGGTGTGGAAGTGGTCGTAGACCCAGAGCGACTCCCACTCCGCGGCATCCGCCTGTTGTGCGAGCGTGCGCATCGTGCGCCAGTGATCGTGCGGATCGATGCCGATGAGGTCGTGCCGCCAGCCTTGGGGGATGAAGATGCCGAAGCGCATGCGTTCACCCTAGGCGGGCTCGAAGGCGCGGCGCAGGGTTGAGACCACTTGCGCGCGGATGCCGTGAGTTCGCCGACAGCGCGCGGGACAACTGGTGCGATTCCTTGCGCATCGATAAACTTGAGTCAAGCAGGCTCAACTTTGAGCCGAGAGTCTTGATGCAGTTCCGCAGCCGTCGAGAAGTGGAGACCAAGAATGGCGAACATGCAGGGCGCTCCGAGCAGCCAGGAGGAGCAGAAGTCGGCCCTTGAGCAGTTCGGTGTGAACCTGACCGAGATCGCCCGCGCCGGCAAGCTCGACCCGGTGATCGGCCGCGACGCCGAGATCAGGCGCGTCAGCCAGGTGCTCACCCGCCGCACCAAGAACAACCCCGTGCTCATCGGAGAGCCGGGGGTGGGCAAGACCGCTGTCGTCGAGGGTCTCGCGCAGCGCATCGTCGCGGGCGATGTCGCCGACTCGCTCAAGAACAAGCAGCTCATCGCGCTCGACATCTCGGCGTTGGTGGCGGGAGCCATGTACCGCGGCCAGTTCGAGGAGCGGCTCAAGGCGGTGCTCAAAGAGATCAACGAGGCCGAGGGCGAGATCATCACCTTCGTCGACGAGTTGCACCTTCTCATGGGCGCGGGCGGCGGCGAGGGCTCCGTCGCGGCATCCAACATGCTGAAGCCCATGCTCGCTCGCGGCGAATTGCGGCTCATCGGCGCCACCACCCTGAACGAGTACCGCGAGTACATCGAGAAGGATGCCGCCCTCGAGCGGCGGTTCCAGCAGGTCTACGTGGGCGAGCCCAGCGTCGAAGACACCGTTGCGATCCTGCGTGGGTTGAAGGAGCGCTACGAGGCTCACCACAAGGTGACGATCGCCGACAACGCGCTCGTCGCGGCGGCGGCTCTGAGCAATCGCTACATCACCGGGCGGCAGTTGCCCGACAAGGCCATCGACCTCGTCGACGAGGCGGCGAGCCGGCTGAAGATGGAGATCGACTCCGAGCCGGTCGAGATCGACACGCTGAAGCGCGAGGTCGACCGCATGCGGATCGAAGAGCTGGCTCTCAAGAAGGAGAAGGACGACGCCTCGCGCGAGCGGCTCGAGAAGCTGCGCGAGGAGATCGCCGAGAAGCAGACCGATCTCGATGCCCTTCAACAGCGCTGGGCGAGGGAGAAGGCTTCGCTGACGGATGTCGGCGAGCTGAAGACCCGGCTGAATGACGCTCGTATCCAGCTCGACCGCGCCATGCGTGAGGGGCGCTACGAGGAGGCCGCCAGGCTGAACTACGAGGTCATCAAGAAGATCGAGGACGACCTGGCCGCCGCCGAGAGCTCGGAGAGCGTCGGAGACCGCATGGTCAACGAGCAGGTCACTGATGACGACATCGCGGCCGTGGTCGCCGCGTGGACCGGCATCCCGGTCGACAAGCTCAAGCAGGGCGAGAGCGAGAAGCTGCTGTACCTCGAGCACGAGCTCGGCAAACGACTCATCGGGCAGCACGAGGCCGTGCAGGCGGTGAGCGAGGCGGTGCGCCGCACTCGCGCCGGGATCGCCGATCCCAACCGTCCGACGGGCTCCTTCCTGTTCCTCGGCCCCACGGGTGTGGGCAAGACAGAACTCGCGAAGGCGCTCGCCGAGTACCTCTTCGACGACGAGCGCGCCATGGTGCGCATCGACATGAGCGAGTACGGCGAGAAGTTCAGCGTCTCGCGCCTCGTGGGCGCCCCTCCGGGCTACATCGGCTACGAACAGGGCGGGCAGCTCACTGAAGCGGTTCGTCGACGTCCGTATTCGGTGATCCTCTTCGACGAGGTCGAGAAGGCGCACCCTGAGGTGTTCGATGTGCTGCTGCAGGTGCTCGATGACGGGCGGCTGACCGACGGGCAGGGACGCACGGTCGACTTCAGGAACACCATCCTGATCCTCACCAGCAACCTGGGCAGCCAGGTGCTCATCGAGCCCACGCTGACCTGGGAGGAGAAGAAGCGGCAGGTCAACGAGCTGGTTCGGCAGGCGTTCAAGCCCGAGTTCGTGAACCGGCTCGACGACATCGTGGTGTTCTCCCCGCTCACCACGGCCGAACTCGGCGAGATAGTCGAGCTCTACATCGACCGGCTCGCGAAGCGGCTCGCCGATCGTCGCCTGGAGCTCGCCGTCACGCCAGACGCACGCGCGTGGCTCGCGGAGCGCGGGTACGACCCGATCTACGGAGCTCGTCCGCTACGCAGGCTCATGCAGCGCGAGATCGACGACAAGCTGGCGCGCGAGCTGATCGCCGGAAAGATCCACGACGGAGACACCGTGCGTGTCGATCTCGAGGGCGAGGGCCTCACGGTCGAGCGCTTCAGCGCCTGACCGACAGCGCTGGGTCCTGCAAGCTCGCGGCCTGCCACGCGGTGTCGTCGACTGCGTACCCGGCCGCCGCATCGACATACGCGCGGCTGATGAGCCCCATCGCCGCGGTCAGATCGTCGAGGGTCGGGAGGCCGGCAAGGCCGCGTTGGAGCGACTCGTGCACCCGTTCGACGAACAGCGGGTACAGGTTGTCAGCCTCGACATCGACGTGGCGCTCCGCGACCGTTCCGTCGCGGCTGATGACGCTGAGGTTGCCCTCGGTGTCGATGACCGCGGTCGCCTCCGAGCCGGTGAGCACGTAGGAGACCAGGCGCTGAAGCGGGGCGCCGGCGGGGAACGTCCACCCGACTTCGATGGTGGCCGAGCGGCCGCTCGGTGTGCGCAGCAGCGCGGTGGCGTGGTCGTCGACGCGCCGACCGTGCATCGCGTTGCTCACGCTGCTTCGCACCGTCACGTCGTCGTGTGATCTCTCGTGCGCATGCTGGGTGTGCAAGAACATGTCGGCGAAGTGCACGCCGAGCAGCGCGAGACAGCCCCCGCCGCTCTCGTTTCGCTGCATCATCCACGGGTTGCCGCTGTCGATGTAGCGTTCGGGCGGCCCGGCGAGGAAGGTGTATCGGGCGTGCTGCACCTCGCCCACTTCTTGCGCAAGCGCCGGTAGCGGGCCGAACCGCTGCACGAGCGCCGCTGCTGCAGGCACGTTCGCTCGGCGTGCGAGCGATGACAGTTCCCGGAGGTCGCGGAGGTTCGATGCGCCCGGCTTCTCGAGCACGAACGGGATGCCTCGTCGCACGAGCTCGGCCGCCGCCCACGGCATCGAGGCGTGACGCCCGAGCACGTAGGCGACGTCGATCCGGCCAGCCTCGTCGAGCATTGCACCGAGATCGGTCCAGGCACGCGCACCGAGGATCGCAGCTCGAGCCCGCGCCACCGACTCGTCGTCGTCGACCACGCCGGCGATGTCGTGATGTCGCGACCAGCCCGGTTGGTAGAGCTCGAAGTGCCAGTGCCCGGCACCGATGATGACTGCGCGGCTGCGTTCGCTCAATGCGACTCCTCGTTGGTCTGACGTTCGGCGGAGAGAAAGAGAAGGCCGGTGCGGAGTTGCGCGCGAGGCGCATGCACCGCACCGGCCTGGGTCAGCTTCGCTGCATCCGACCGCTCAAGCTCACGGTGCGGTCGAGCGGATCTGCTCGTAGAGCGCCAGGTCGTCACCGGTGAAGTACGAGCTGAAGAACTCCTCGGCCTTCGCGATGAACGCCGCCTTGTCGATCTCGTCCTCCTCGATCACGGTGAGCGGGCCGTTGGCGCGCCACTCATCGAGGATGGTGTTGGTCTCCTCGTCCACGCACTCGCGGTTCTCAGCGCGGATCTCGTGGATGGCGTCGACGAGCACCTTCTCCTGCTCGTCGTTCAGGCGCTCGAACGTCTTGTCAGAGACGACGATCCAGTGGATGCCGATCTGGTGGTTGTTGAGGTTGACGTACTTGAGCACCTCGTCGTAGCTCTGCGACTTGGTGGCGACCACCGGGTTCTCCTGGCCCTGGGCGATGCCCTGCTGCAGCGCCACGTACACTTCCTCGCTCGCCACAGCGACGGGGTTCGCGCCCATCGCCTTGGCGTTCGCGAGGAACGCGGGCGAGTCAGGGAAGCGGATCTGCAGTGCGGCCAGCTCGTCGGGGTTGCGGATCGGCGCCGTTGAGCTGAACGTGCGGGTGCCGAAGTACCAGCCGTCGACGATGGTCGTGCCCGTCTCCTCGTTGAACGCGTCGAACATCTCCTGCGAGTTGTTGTCGATCCAGTCGAACACGTGGTCGACGCTCTCGAACGCGTAGGCCGCGTCGAGCACGCCGATCGGTGCGAAGGTCTGGCTCAAGCCCGACGCTCCCTGCAGGTCGATGTCGATGTCGCCGCTCTGGATCGCGGGGAAGCGCTCAGTGTCGGGACCGAGCTGGCTTGAGGGGAACAGGTCGATCTTGACGCCGACGTCGGCGGCCTCGACGCGCTCCTTCAGCAGCTCGGCGCCGCAGTAGAAGTTCGGGGTGTTCTCGGGCTGGCTCGTCGCCAGTGACAGCGTGACGGTCTCGCCGCTGGGGGCGGCATTGCTGTCATCGTCACCCGGGCCGTCGGCGGTGCAGGCAGTGAGGGCGAGTGCCGATGCCAATGCGGTCACGGCGATCGTTGCTGCACGGGTGCTGCGGAGGTGCTTCATCGCAGGTGCTCTCCTTCGAGGTCTTGATCTGCTGCGTGTCGGTGAAAGGACGAAGGCCCGGAGGCCTCCTCGTTACGCGGGTTGCGGCTTGGAACCGGGTGCTGCGATCGTCATCGATCGCAGCCGGTACCGGTTTGCATCGTCGTGGCGTCACTTGCGAGGATTCAACCGTGTGTCCCGTTCACTGGAACAACGATGTCGACTGACCGCGGAGCGCCGGTGAGTCTGCTCGCCCGCGCCACCGCGATCCTCGACTGCTTCGACGTCAAGCGCTCCGCCCTCGGTGTGAGCGACATCGCGCGGCGTACGGGGCTCCCGAAGTCGACCGTGTCTCGGCTCGTCGGTGAGCTCGTCGACCTCCGGTATCTCGAGCGCGACGGCTCGCAGGTGCGGCTCGGGCTGCGCCTCTTCGAACTGGGCGAGCTGGCGGCCGGCCCGAAAGAGCTGCGCAAGCTCGCGTTCGCCAGCATGGCCGACCTCCGGGATGCCACGGGCCAGACGGTGCAGCTCGGCGTGCTCGACGGCGTCGAGGTCGTCTACGTCGGGATTCTGCGAGGCCGGAGCTCAGTGAAGCTGCCCTCGAGAGTGGGTGGGCGGATGCCGGCGTACGCCACCGGATCGGGCAAGGCGCTCCTGGCGTTCTCAGAGCCCGATGTCGTCGAGCGCGTGATCGCGAACGGGCTCGACGCGGTGGGGCCGCGCACCATCATCGACCCCGAAGCGTTCCG
Organism: Ruicaihuangia caeni; assembly: GCF_040536845.1. Classification (NCBI taxonomy): domain Bacteria; kingdom Bacillati; phylum Actinomycetota; class Actinomycetes; order Micrococcales; family Microbacteriaceae; genus Ruicaihuangia; species Ruicaihuangia caeni. The sequence continues at coordinate 1,227,763 of NZ_CP159582.1, read as the reverse complement.
CCGGGAGCTCGCCTTCATCCGCGCCGCCGGGGTTTCATACGAGGTGGAGGAGTCGAGACCGGGCATCGCCTCCGCCGCGAGTTGCATCGTGGATGCTGCGGGCGTGCCGGTGGCAGCGATGTCGATCTCGGGGCGCGTCGGCGAGTTCGACGCTCGACGCGTGGGGCTCGCGGTGCGCACGGCGGTCGTCGGCCTGATGCGTCAGCTGCCCCACCGGCCGCTCGACCGCATCCGCGAGCAGACTGGTTTGTCCCGTTGAGTAGAACGAGGCGTTGCTACGCGAGCGCCGACGACGGGAGAATCCTGGCGTTCCCGTCCGGCAAGCAACAGCAGTGAGGCCGTATCCCATGAGCTATCCCGCTGCGAGCGGCGCACAGTCGCCCGCTTCGAAGCCCCTCCGTGTCGGCATCATCGGCTGCGGCAAGATCGCCATCAATCACGTGCACGCGCTGCAGGCCATCGAAGGGGTCGAGGTGAGCGCGGTCGTCGACGTGGATGCGCAGCGCGCACGAGCGTTCGCCGACGCCTACGGCATCCGCCACGCCTTCGACGACGTCGACGCGATGCTCTCCTCCGGCATCGAGGTCGCCACAGTCTGCACGCCGCATCCCGCTCATGAGGCGAACGTGCTCGCGGCGGCGCGACACGGCGTGCACGTGCTGTGCGAGAAGCCCATCGCGGTCGATCTCGACCAGGCCGACCGCATGATCGCCGCGACGGATGCCGCAGGCGTGTGGTTCGGCGTCGTGTTCCAGCGCCGATTCTGGCCCGCTGCCCAGCGCATCCGTGCGGCCATCGACGAGGGGCGGATGACGGCTCCGATCACCGGGAGCGTCATCGCGCGATTCCGTCGCGACGCGGAGTACTACGCCGAGCCCTGGCGCGGTCGGTGGGACACCGAGGGTGGAGGCGTGCTGATCAACCAGGCCATTCATCACGTCGACCTGCTGCTCTGGTTCATGGGGCCCGCCAAACGGGTCTTCGGTCGAATCGCAACCCTCGCGCATGGCGAGTTCATCGAAGTCGAGGACACCGCCGTCGCGACGATCGAGTTCGAGTCTGGCGCTCTTGCGACCATCCACGCCAGTACGACGTTCGACCCGGGGCACGGGGTGCAAGTGCTCGTGAGCGATCGCGCCGGGAACACGGCCAGCGTCCTGGAATTCCCAGAGGGAACCGGCCTCACCGATGTGTGGAGCGTCGGCGACGAGAGGGAGTACCGCGACCCGTACGCGGACGCCTTCCGTGCCGGTCAGCCGTTCGACATCCCCATCGCCGAGATTCACGGGGGCCTCGTGCCGTATCACGCGTTGCAGATCGCCGAGTTCATCGACGCCGTTCGCAATGGACGTGAACCGGTCGTGACCGGCCGCGAGGCGCGCAAGTCGCTTGCGGTGATCGCGGCGATCTATGAGTCGTCGAAGACCGGAATGCCGATCGACCTGGCTGCGACTCGCAGCGCGGGTGCCAACGCGGTGACGACCGCTGCCTGAGGAGCAACAACACGATGAGTACCTGGAACATCGACACTGCTGCGCGCGAGCTGCTCGCCGCCGAGACCGAGAGGCGCGACCGCGGCCGGTTGACCGACGAGTGGCCCGAGCTCGACCTCGACACCGCCTACGCCGTGCAGTCGCGCCTGATCGAGCTGCGCGCAGAACGCGGCGAGACCGTGATCGGCGTCAAGCTGGGGCTCACGTCGGAGGCGAAGCAGCGCCGCATGGGCGTCGACGCGCCGCTGATCGCAGTGCTCACTGACGCCATGGTGCTCGAGCCTGGAGCGACAGTTCCGCTCGACAGCCTGATCCACCCGCGGATCGAGCCTGAGATCGCTTTCGTCATGCGTGAAGAACTGGCCGGTCCCGGCGTCACGGCCGAGTCGGCGCTCAGCGCGGTCGCGACGGTCCATTCCGCCTTCGAGGTGATCGACAGCCGGTTCCGCGACTTCTCGTTCGCGCTGCCGGATGTCGTCGCCGACAACGCCTCGGCATCCTGGTTCATCATCGGCTCCGAGGGCATCGCGCCCGACCGGATCGATCTCGTCGGCGAGACGGTCGAGCTGTCGGTGCGCGATGACATCGTCGACACCGCGACCGGGGCGGCGATCCAGGGACACCCCGCCGAAGCGCTGGCCCTCGCCGCCAACGAGCTCGGCCGGCGCGGAGAGCGGATTCCTGCTGGTGCGATCGTGCTCGCGGGCGCGATGACGGATGCCGTTCCCCTTGAGCCCGATGTGCCAGTCACCGCCGCGTACTCGACCCTGGGGTCGCTGACCGTGGTCGGCACGAGCGAGTCGGCGGAGGGAGCACGTTGAGCAACGAACGAACCGAAGAGGGAGCAGCAATGCCGACGCCGGAGCAGCAGGAGCAGATCGATCAGTACCTCGAGACCTACCGCGACTTGATGGGTTTCGTGCCGCCGCGCGTGGCTGCGCGCTTCGAGCGGTTGTCGCGCAGCAACCCTGAACTCCTGATCGCTCAGGAGAAGGTGCGCAATCTCGTCGCCTATGACGATGTGCTCGACGAGAAGACGACGCAGTTGATCCTGACGGCGGTGCTCGCCGTGCAGCTGCGCGACGCCGCGGCGCTGCACGGACACGCGGCCCGGCGGGCTGGAGCGAGCTGGGAGGAATTGCAGGCGACGTTCGACCTCGCCTATCTGTTCGGGGGCGTGAGTGTTGCGAACCACACGCCGGCGTTCCTCGACAAGATCGCCGACTTCGAGCGCAAGGCCGCGGAGGAGTCTCGATGAGCGCCCTCCCAGCGGAACCGATCTACGACGTCGCCCAGCTCGGGCACGTCGAGCTGCTCACGCCCGACCTCGAGGCCAGCGCCCAGTTCTTCACCGACGTGTATGGCCTGTACCGCGTCGCCGAGACCGCGGATGCCGTGTACCTGCGCGCCTGGAACGATGACGTGCTCACCTCGCTGCGGCTGACCGCCGCCGAGCAGCCCGGACTCGGGCACGTCGCCTGGCGCACCACCAGCCCGCAGGCGCTCGAGCGCCGAGTGGCCGCCCTTGAAGAGCGCGGCGTAGAGGGCGCCTGGCACGACGGCGACGTCGGCCATGGCCGTGCGTATCGCTACACCGGCGTCGGCGGCCATGAGCAGGAGCTCTACTTCGAGACCGAGAAGTACCGGGCTCCCGAAGGGCAGGAGCCGTACTTGCCGAACCAGCCGCAGAAGTTCGCGCCCCACGGCGCCGCCGCCGCCCACATCGACCACATCAACCTGTTGGTGCCGAACGTCGCCGAAGCGAGCAGGTTCCAGCAGGAGACCCTGGGCTTCAAACTGCGTGAGCGGCTCACTCCCGCCGGTGCTGAAGAGGTCGGCGCATGGCTGTCGGTCATGACGAAGGCGCACGATCTGGCCTTGACCAAGGAGCCTCACCCGACTGAAGGACGGCTGCACCACCTGGCCTACGCGGTCGAGAGCCATCTCGACGTGATCCGCGCGGCCGACATCTTCATGGAGCAGGGCGTGGGCGTCGAGTTCGGCCCGGCCAAGCACTCGCGCACCCAGGGGTTCTTCCTCTACGTGATCGAACCGGGCGGCAACCGCATCGAGATCTTCACCGGCGGCATCCACATCTTCTCGCCCGACTTCGAGCCGGTCACCTGGACCACTGAAGCCGGTGGCCGCGGCACCGCATGGGGCACCCCGGTGCCCGAGTCGTTCCACTCCCACGCGACCCCGCCCTACCCGGTCGCCACCGGAGCCGCGTCGTGAACGGCGAGCCGAGGGTGCTGTGACCGAGCTCGGCATCAGTTTCGTCACCCTCTCAGGCACCGGGTTCGTGGGTGAACCCCGCTTCGGGGTCGAAGCCCGCGCGCGTGCCGCGGCCGAAGCGGGCTTCGACGCGTTCGGCGTGCGGCTCGCCGAGTTCGATGACCCCGAAGACCTCTCCGAACTCCTCGAGCTGCCCGCTCGCCATGGCGTCAGCGTGGCAGAGGTCGAATTCCTCTCGGGGTGGGCGCTCGCCGGCGATGCACGAGCCGCTGAGCGGTGGATTCCGCTGATCCGGCGTCTCGCCGACGAGTGGGGGCCGTTCCACCTCACGTCGGGTGAGTTCGGCGACGGGACGCTGGACCTCGACATCGCGGCATCCAATCTCCGCTCGATCGCCGCAGCGCTCGAGCCCTCGGGGGTCACGCTCGCCGTCGAGGCGTTCGCCTGGTCGTCGATCGCGAACTATCAGATCGCGAACGAGATCGTCACCCGAGCTGACGCCCCGAACGCCGGGCTCATGCTCGACGTGTGGCATTTCTTCAATACCGGCGGGACGCTTGACTGGCTTGGCACGCTTCCGTCGGAGCGCGTCGCCGCCGTGCAGCTCAACGACGGTGCCCGCGTGCACGACGACTTCCTCGCGCACGCGCGGTCGGGGCGGCTCCTGCCCGGGGCAGGTGACCTCGACGTGACCGGGCTGCTCGCGGCCCTGCACGGAATCGGGTATCGCGGGCGGCTGATGGTCGAGAGCGGATACCCCCAGCTGTTCGCGGCTGACGTCACTGAGGCTGCGGGCCAAGCGCTGGCCGCCGGTCGAGCCACGCTGGGGCAGTCGCAGGAGCGCTGACGGGACCGCTCTGCGGGTAACGGTGTCGCCCTCGGCCAGAGATTGCCCTACAGTGAGCGTGTTGCAGCATGCAACATGCCGTTGCGGCAGGTGCAACAAAGGAGCGAGGGTGACATGAGCGACGAACGACGCCGGGTCGTGTGCCTCGGCGAGACCATGGCTCAGGTCACTCCGATCCGTCGTGAGCGGCTGGCCGAGGCGTCCGAGTTCGCGCTGAACATCGGCGGTGCCGAGTCGACGGTGGCGCTCTATCTCGCCGACCGCGGCCACGACGCCGCCTGGATCAGCGACGTGGGTGACGACCCTCTCGGCGAGCGCATGCTCGAAGAGCTGCGCCACTACGGCGTCGATGTCACCGGTGTGCAGCGCGTGCCTCACGCGCCGACCGGCGTGTACTTCAAGGATCCCCATCCCGACGGCACGACCAAGGTGCACTACTACCGGGCAGGTTCGGCGGCCTCGCGAATGACCGTCGCCGCGCTCGAACGCATCGACTGGGCGTCGACGCGAGTGCTGCACCTGACGGGCATCACTCCTCGGCTCTCGCAGACCTGCGCTGAGCTCGTCGAAGCGGGGATCGAGCGGGCGCAGTCCTCGGGCGTGCTCGTGTCGTTCGACGTGAACTACCGCCCGGGCTTGTGGAGCCCGCGCGAGGCAGCGCCGGTGCTCGAGCAGCTCGCCGCAGCATCCGACATCGTCTTCGTCGGTCTCGACGAGGCCGAAACCGTCTGGGGCCCGAGGCCGCTCGGTGAACTGCACCAGCGACTCGCGCCGCGCGGCGTGCTGGTGGTGAAAGACGGCGGCGTCGAAGCGATCGAAGTGACCGCGACCGGGTCGACCGTGGTCGCCGCACGAGCGGTCGACGTGGTGGAGCCCGTCGGCGCGGGCGATGCGTTCGCCGCGGGCTACCTCGCAGGCCTGCTCGAGGGTGCGGATGCCGCGGCGCGACTCGACCTCGGTCACGAACTCGCCGCGAGAGCTCTTGGGAGCACGCGCGACTTCGCCCCCTCGACGACCGCGCGTCTGCCCAAGGGAGCCGAGCGGACTGGAGCGGAGCCTTCCGGAGCGGAGCTGCGCTGATGTCGCAGAGCATCCAACGGGCCGCCGAGGTGCTCGAGCTCGTGGCGCAGGAGCCCCGCACCCAGGCGGAGATCGCGGCGCGTCTCGGCGTGCACCGATCCACGGCGCTCCGCACGTTGCAGACGCTCTGCGACGCAGGGCTCACGCGACGCCGCGCCGACGGTCGCTACGGTCTCGGCTACCGGCTTGCCGGTCTCGCCAACGTCGCCGCCGAGCAGTTCGACCTTCGCGAGATCGCTCGTCCGGCGCTCGAACGGCTCGGTCGAGTGTGCCGGCACACCGTGCATCTCGCCGCCCTTGACGGCGATGCGATCGTGTATGTCGACAAGATCGAGCAGCCGGGAATGGTGCGGCTCTACTCCCAGATCGGGCAGCGCGTCGTGCTGCACACCGCAGGCGTCAGCAAGGCGATTCTCGCCTTCCAGCCCTCCGATGTCGTGGAGCGGATGCTGCAGGGGCACGAGTTCACCGCCCACACCACCACGACGATCACCAACCGCCCCGACTTCGACCGAGCGCTCGCCGCGGTGCGTGAGCGTGGTTGGGCCGAAGACGATGCCGAGTATGAGGACTTCGCGAACTGCGTCGCCATGCCGGTGCGTGACGCCGGGGGCTCCGTCGTCGCGGCGGTGTCGATAACGTCCTTGCGCGCGAGCGCCGACCTCGGCACGCTCAGGGGACTGACACCGCTGCTCGCCGAGACCACAGCGGGGATCTCGCGCGACCTCGGCTGGCGGCCCGCCGGTCCGGAGACAACCGATCAACAGGAGGCGCATCGATGAGCAGCCCGGCGAACTCGAGCCGCGCCGCCGGTCAGACCGGCCCCAACAGCGCAAGCGGCGCATTCTTCGACGAGCTGTTCACCGGCGCGCCGCTCATGGCGATCCTCCGCGGATACTCGCGAGAGCGCACCCTCGAGCTGGCAGAACGAGCGTGGGAGCTCGGCGTGCGTGCGGTCGAGGTGCCCGTGCAGAGCCAGGATGCGGTCGAGACCCTTGCAGCGGTCGCCGCCCGCGCTCGAGAACTCGACCGCATCGCGGGGGCCGGCACAGTGGTCAGCAGCGACCTGGTGCGACTCGCGGGCGAAGCCGGCGCCGCGTTCACGGTGGCTCCGGGATTCGATGAGGCGGTCGCCGACGAGAGCGATGCGCGGGGGATGCCGCACCTGCCCGGTGTCGCGACAGCATCCGAGATCCAGAGGGTGCTGAGCACCGGCCGCACGTGGATGAAGGCCTTTCCGGCGGATGCGCTGGGCGAACGCTGGTTCAGCGGAATGCGAGGGCCGTTCCCGCACATTCGCATCGTCGCCACCGGCGGAATGTCGGCGGGCAACGCGCGGCACTACCTCGATGCGGGCGCCGATGTGGTGGCCGTTGGATCCGCCCTCGGCGATCCGCAGCAGCTGCCGCTCCTGGCCGAATTGATGAGCCAGACTCGAACCGGCGATGCCGGCCACCGCTGACCACCGCATCCGAACCCGGAACCCGGACCACAAGCCTCTACCACCATCCGAATCGACACGAAGGACCCTCAATTGGCATTGACGCTCGATCCCGCCTACCTGCCAGCCGAAGACCGCTACGACCGCATGGAGTACCGCCGGGTCGGGCGATCGGGGCTCAAGTTCCCGGCGGTCTCGCTGGGCACCTGGCACAACTTCGGTGATGACACGCCGCTCGCCCGCCAGCGGGAACTGCTGCAGTACGCCTTCGACCGCGGCATCAACCACTTCGACATCGCCAACAACTACGGTCCGCCGTCGGGCTCGACCGAGAAGAACGTGGGCCGCATCCTTCGTGAGGACTTCGCGAGTCTGCGGGGCGAGCTCATCATCTCGACCAAGGCCGGCTACCCGTTCTTCCCCGGACCGAACGGCACGGGCGGCAACCGCAAGTACGTGCTCGACAGTCTGGACAACTCGCTTCGCTCGCTCGGGCTCGACTACGTCGACGTCTTCTACAGCCACCGATTCGACCCCGATACTCCGCTCGAGGAGACGGCGTCGGCGCTCGACTACGCGGTGCGATCGGGCAAGGCGCGGTACGTGGGCATCTCGTCGTACTCGGCAGCGCGCACGACGGAGATCGCCGGCATCCTGCGCGAGCTCGGCACTCCGCTGTTCATCCACCAGCCTTCGTACTCGATGCTCAACCGCTGGATCGAAGAGGGCCAGCCGAACCTGCTCGACGCGCTCGAGCAGGCGGGCGCGGGTCTCATCGCCTTCTCGCCGCTCGCCCAGGGGCTGCTCACCGACAAGTACCTCCACGGGGTGCCCGAGGGCTCGCGGGCCACGCAGGGCAAGAGCCTCCGCGAGGGCATGCTCAGCGACGACAACCTTGAGCGCATCAAGCAACTGCACGCGATCGCCGAGGGCAGGGGGCAGAAGCTCGCGACCATGGCGCTCGCGTGGGCGCTCCGCGACGAGCGCGTCACCTCGGTGCTCATCGGCGCGAGCCGCACCTCGCAGCTCGACGATGCGCTGGCGGCGGTCAACTCGACGCCGTTCAGCGCGGATGACCTCGCCGCGATCGACAAGTACGCCGTCGAGGGCGGCATCAACCTCTGGGCGCAGTCCTCGAACGCCTGACACCTCCGCCGAGAAGGGGCCGCGACCACGCCCGTCGCGGCCCCTCCTCTCCCGCTCCGGTCGCCCCCCTCTTCTCCCGCTCCGGTCGCCGCCCGTCCCCCTCCGCTCCCGCACGTGTCGCCGCCTCACGCCGAGATGACACAATCCGCGCCTTCATGCCAGCCAGAAGCGCAGATTGTGTCATCTCGCTGCAAGCAGCAGAGGGCCTTCGCGGCTCAGGCGGAGCGTGCGGCTCCCGGGTGGCGCGACCAGCTGAAGCGTGGATCGGCTTGGTACCACTCCCAGGCCAGCAGTTCGCCCACGAGCACCTCGGTCAGCATGGCGGTCATGCGGTCCGTGTCGCCTGGGTAACGGATCGCGACCTCTGCCATCGGGTGCTCGCCGCCCACCGTCACCAGCCGGTTCTCGCGCTGCTCGAGCCACTCGATCGCCTGCGCATCCCACCGTGAGCCGGTGTAGAGCAGCGCGCGATAATCGAGTGTCTTCGTGAGGTACACGTCGACGTGTGACCAGTCGCCCGTCTCGCTCGCGAATGCCGGCCGCCGCGGCAGTTCGCGCATCATGAGCGCGCTCTGTCTCGCGCTCGATCGCCGGTCTGCCGGTGCGAGCACGAAGGTGCCGTCGGCCGAGTACAGAGCGGATGCTGCCGCTGGAAGCCATTCGCGACTCGAGTCCAGCAGGTGCGCCGAAGCCGCTGCCGCATCCTGAGCCGCTGCGACAGTCGACTTCGAGAATCGCGCCCCGAGCCGCTCGAGCACCGCCTGCAGCACCAGGATGGTGTGCCGAAATGTGCGGCACGCGACACCGCTGAGCTCGCGGCCGGCCAACATCGGCAGCACCGCATCGGCACGGGACGCAAGGCTCGAACCCTCGTTGTTCGTCACGGCCACGAGCGGCGCGCGACCCGCGTACCGCTCGATCGCCGTCAGCACCTCGGGGCTCTCCCCGGTCGCCGAGATCGCGATCACCAGCAGCGACGGCGCCGCAGCCGGCAATAACTCCGTGCTCGCGACCTCGACCGTCACCGGAAAGCCTGACGCTCGCGCCTCGAGCGCCACCGATTCCGCGGCGAACGCGCTCGAGCCCATACCGAGCACCAGCACGCGTTCGAACGGAGCGACCGAACGCTCCGCCGCGGCCTCACCAGTGCGGTCCCGTAGCGATGCGGACAACGTGTCGAGCCGTTCGAACCCGTCGGAACCGCCCTTCAGCGCCTCCGCCAGTGCCCCAAGGCGGTCGGGAATCAGGCTCAGATCTTCTCGAAAGCGGGCGGGCTCCATGGTTCCTCCGGGGTGGTGTCGGGCCGCGCGGCGGGGTCGCGCGGATAGCGAATGCTGATGACGGCGTCCGGGGCGTAGCGCCAGCGCGGTAGGAACCGCTCCGCATACAGCAGCTCGCGCGCCAGCTGCTCGGCCATGAACCCGGGCAGCAGCCGCTCATCGAACTCCCGGTCGATGCCGAGTTCTTCTGCACGGGCGCGATACGCGTTGACGAGCGCGGTCTTCGCTCGGTCGGCCCACTCGAGCACGGCACGATCGACCTCGCCGAGTCTCTTGAACGCGACCGCAGCGACGAGATCGAACGAGACAGCCAAATGCGCGACATCACGCGCTGACGAGTCCGGTTGTTCCCGTTCTGCGGCAGTCAGTTGGGGGTCTCCGTCGAAGTCGACCAGCCAGTATCGCGATCGACCCGCCTCGCGGGACCGCAGTACCTGGCCCACATGGAGGTCTCCGTGCCCGTCGAACATCCTCCCGATCGGCCGCTCCGGAAGAGTGTCGACCGCCCGCTGCAGCGCACCGCGCCGATGGCGCAATCGCACACCGGTCGCGCCGCCGACCAGCTCGCACGCGTCGGCGATCGCTTGCGAAGCTCGCCGCCGCAACTCGAGACCGTTCGCCGCCGCGCGCCGGGCGTCGCCTCTCACGTGGTCCCCCGATCCAGCGTGCTCCGGTTGGGTGGCCAGCAGGTCGGCGTGCAGTTCCGCGGTGAGCGACCCCAGCCGCCAGGGCCAGTCAGGTTCTGGGCTCTCTCCGCGGCGCCAGGCGAGCACATCGCCCAGGGCCCAAGTCCAGCCGTCGTGGGCACCCATGACCGCGTCGGTGATCAAGGCCACCGTCGACCGGCCGAGGCCCGGAAGCTCCCACTCGATGCGTGCAGTCAGCGCCGGGCTCACCTGCGACTCGCGCTCGGCGAGACGGTCCAGGATCCGTCCGGCCCGTTCGACCGCACCCCAGCGCGCAGCGACTTTCACCAGCGCTCGATCATCCACGATCACCGCCCAGTTGGTCATGTCGACTGCGATCGCGCGCTCTCGAAGAACAGCAGTGCCCGACGTCACGTCACGCGGCGCTCGTGCGGTCGACTCTGAAACGGGCGCATGCCGATGCACCCTCACCACTCCCTGCTCAGCGGCCAGCAACTCGGATGCCGCAGGATCCGTCGCCGCGTCGTACAGGGCCGCGGCGAGACCATCGCCGGCCCTCGCACGGCGCGGCTCGCCGGGTGTCGCGACGTCATCCGCGACATGCGGCACAAGCCCACCGTCGGGGGTCGCATCGATGCGCCCCGCCGGCGTGATCAGAGACGCAAGCGGCTGTCGAGCCATCGCCCCAGCATGCCCGATTCCTTGAACGCGCGTTGCAGGTTTGATCTTTTCTCCTGGTCACAGCAATGGCGCCGATGCTTCAGTTCCTTCATGAACAGTGCAACAATCCGTGGAAGCAATCACATCGGCGTGGTTCAGCGCCCTCGTTCGAGGAGGCACAGTGCGGTACAACGGAGTTCCACTGATCGCGGTCGGCGCAGCGGCGGCCCTCTTGCTCACCGGGTGCGGCAGCGGCGGCAGCGGCGACGGTGACGCCAGCCCACCATCGGCTGACGAGCCACTCGTGGTGGGTATCTGGGCCGACTACTACCCCGCCGACCTTGCGGAGCAGTTCGAAGACGCCACCGGAATCCCGATGACGATCGTGCACCACGCCACCAACGAAGAGATCATGGCGAAGCTGACCGCTGGGGGCGATAGCGGTATCGATGTCGCCTTCGTTTCGGGCCAGTACGCGCAGGCGCTCAATGAGGGCGGCCTGCTGGAGCCCCTCGACAAGTCGCTCATCCCCAACGAATCGAATCTCTACCCCGAGGCCACGAAGTTGGCCTACGACGAGGGCAACGTCTACTCGATGCCCTACGCCTGGGGCACCACAGGGCTCTGCTACCGGCCTGACCTGACGGGCTTCGAGCCGACCTCATGGAAAGACCTGCTGCAGCCGGCGCCGTCGCTCGTCGGCAAGACCACGATGCTGTCGACTGAGCGCTGGATGGCCCTGCCTGCTCTCAAGCTGCTCGGTCATTCGGTCAACAGCGATGATCCTGCGGTGCTCGAGGAAGTGCGCGGAACGCTGATGGAGACGAAGCCCACGTTGCTCGCGTTCGACGACACCACGTTCTACAGCAAGCTCGTCTCTGGCGAAGCAGCCCTCACGGAGGCTTGGGACGGCTGGTGCAACTACGGCATCGCTGAGAACCCCGACATCCGCTTCGTCGTCCCGAGCGAGGGCAGCGACTTGTGGACCGACACCATGACGGTGTTGAAGACCTCCAAGCACAAGGAGGCCGCAATGAAGTTCATCGACTACATCCTGCGGCCCGAGGTGCACTCGTGGGTGGTCGAGAACATCCTCTACAAGGTGCCGAACCAGGCCGCGATGGAGCGGGTCGATCCCTCGGTGATCGAGAGCTTCCCGAACCTCGGCATGACTCCTGACGAGCTGACGCAGCAAGAGGTCGTGATCGACCTCGGAGACTTCAGCCCGGAGTACACGAGGCTCGCGACCGAGATCATGGCGGCACAGTAATGGCCTTCGGCTCGGCGACCGCCGGTGACCCCCCGAGGCAGGTGCCTTCGCAGTGACCTCACGCTCCACATCCTCCGGCGCCGCCTGGCGCCGGAGGGTCGCCGCTGCGCCGTTCATGGCACCCGGTATCGCGGTGCTCATCGTGTTCGCCGCGGTGCCGATCGCGCTCGTGACCGTATACGCATTCTTCGAGCGCGGACGGTTCGGCGGGGTCGTGCCGGAGTTCGGTTTCCACAACTTCGCTCGATTGGCCGACCCGCTCTATCTCAATGTCGTGATGGGGTCGCTCGGCATCGGTCTCATCGTGACGGTGCTCGCGTTGATCCTGGGCTATCCCACCGCGTTGGCGATCGTGCGGCTGCCGGCGAAATGGCGCACGGTCGCCCTGATCGCCGTGATGCTTCCGTTCTGGACCAACTTCCTCATCCGCACCTACGCGTGGATCCTCCTGCTCAACAATGCCGGTTGGATCAACCAAGGGCTCATGGCAGTCGGCCTCACCGATTCGCCGATCAGCATGCTGTACACCCAGCCCGCCGTGGTCGTCGGGCTCCTGTACATGTACCTGCCGCTCATGGTGCTGCCTCTGTATGCGACCTTGAGCGGCCAGGATCCGCAATTGCGCGAGGCGGCCACCAATCTCGGAGCCGGTCCGGTGCGCGTGTTCCTCACCATCACCTTGCCTATGTCGATCCCCGGCATGCTCACCGGCTGCATCTTCGTGCTGGTGCCCTCGATGAGCAACTTCGTGATTCCGGAGCTGCTCGGGGGTGGAAAGTCGGTGCTGATCGGCAACCTCGTGCGCGACCAGTTCCTGAAGGCGCGCGACTGGCCGTTCGGCGCCGCACTGGCGCTCGTGCTCACGGTGATCCTGCTGGTGCTGCTCGTGGTGCAGCAACGAGTGGCCAGCCGTCTCACCGAGGGGGCGCCCCTTCGTGACGGCGAGACGGATGCCGGCAGGGCGCGCGCTACCGACCGGCGACACGCGGAGGTGGCACCATGACCCGCTCGCGCCTTGTGCGCACTGTCATGTGGGCAACCCTCGCATTCCTGTACTTGCCGATCGCGGTGGTCGTGGTCATGTCGTTCAATGCATCGTCGAACCTGTTCGTGTGGCGAGGCTTCTCGCTCGAGTGGTACCCCGCGGTGTTCCAGAGCGCAGCGATCATGGAGGGGCTGCGAAACACTCTGGTCGTCGCGGCATCCGCCATGGTGCTCGCCACGTTCCTCGGCACCCTGCTCGCGGTCGGCATCCACCGTTACACACGGGGCGGCCTGATCCGCGCGTTCGCGATCGCTCCGGCTCTGCTGCCGGATCTGCTGCTCGCGATCGGACTGCTCAGCCTCTTCTCGCTGCTCTCGATCACGCTCGGGCTGCACTCGGTGATCATCGCGCACACGGCGTTCGCGATGGCCTTCGTCGCTGCGATCGTGCTCGCACGCCTGGCCCATCTCGATCCCAGCCTCGAAGAGGCGTCGCTCGACCTGGGAGCCGGTCCCGCGCGCACGTTCGTTCGCGTCACGCTGCCGCAACTCTTGCCCGGAGTGGTCGCGGGCGCGGTATTGGCGTTCACGCTGTCACTCGACGAGTTCGTCATCGCGTTCTTCACCGCCGCTCCGACGACTCCCACGCTGCCGATAGCCATCTACTCGATGGTGCGCTTCGGAGTCACTCCCGAGGTCAACGCCCTCGCCACCATGCTGTTGTTCGTGAGCATGCTCGCCGTGATCGGCGCTCAGCGGCTCACCCGAGTCACGGAGTTGATCCGCACATGAACCCGGTGCCACTGCTCAGCATCCGTGGGGTGCGCCACCGATTCGGTGATGTCGTCGCGCTCGACGGAATCGACCTCGACATCCAGGACAACGAGTTCTTCGCGCTGCTCGGACCGTCGGGCTGCGGCAAGACCACCTTGCTGCGGGCCATCGCGGGCTTCGAGACACCCCAGGAGGGATCGATCGCGCTCGATGGCAGATCGCTGCTCGGCATCACGCCGAACCGCCGCCCGGTCAATCTCATGTTCCAGTCGTATGCCCTGTTCCCGCACATGAGTGTGGAGCGAAACGTGGCCTACGGGCTCGAAGCTGAGCGACTTGATCGCAGCGAGATCAAGCGAAGGGTCGCCGAGACGCTCGAGATCGTCGGTCTGTCAGCGTTGGCCAAGCGCCGGCCGGCCCAACTGTCGGGCGGTCAGCGGCAGCGGGTGGCGCTGGCGCGAGCGATCGTCAAACGCCCTCGCCTGCTGCTGCTCGACGAGCCGCTCTCAGCGCTCGACCGCAAGGTGCGCGCAGAGATGCAACTCGAGCTCAAGCGTCTGCAACACGAGGTGGGCATGACCTTCGTGGTCGTCACGCACGACCAGGAAGAGGCGATGTCGATGGCCGATCGCATCGCCGTATTCAACGACGGACGGCTCGAGCAGCTCGACACCCCGGTCGGTCTCTACGCCCGTCCGCGCAGCAGGTTCGTAGCGGGTTTCATCGGCAGTGCGAACCTGGTCGACGGACGCATCGAGGGCTCGGGAGACAGTGCGCTGTTCTCGGCTCCGGGCATCGGCCGGCTCCCGCTCGAGCGCGCCCGAGCGCACGCCGACGACGCCGCGGTCACGGCCGTGATCCGCCCCGAGCAGCTCACGCTCGTGCACCTCGACAACGCCCGCCCCGAGGCTTCCGGCCATGACCTCGAAGGCACCGTCGTCGACACCTTCTTCCTCGGCGGCGCATCGACCGTGACCGTGCTCGTGCCCGGCCATGACGAACCGCTGGCGTGCACCGTCAACACTGCGAACGTGCCTGCGCGCGGCTCGGCTATCGGCATTCGCATCGATCTCGCGTCAGTCGTGATCGTGCCGACGCGCGCTTCCGATGCTGTTCCCGCCTCAGGCTCCACCGAGGCGCCGGTGCCTGCTGACCCTGAGCCGGCTCCTGATGTTCAGGCGGTGAGCGGATGACCCGTGGCCAGACGCGCGTACGACGTGATGAGCTCACGAGCGCCGACGGAATCGATGACCGGATGCTGCGCGACGATGCGGTAGCCGTAGGCGTCCTCCAAGGCGACCAGATTGCGGGCCGTGCTGAGCGCCGACTCGCGAAGGACGAAGAGACCTCGAGCCACTCCCTGCTCGAGCACGAGCTGGTAGATGCTCACCTGCCGATCGAAGAGCGAAGTGAGCAAGGCTGCGGAGACGTGATTCCGGCCCGCCGACCCGCCGAGTTCGCACAGCAGCCTGACCTCGGCGTCGTGCGCGTCGGCTGGCAGCCCCGATTCGATGAGTGCGAGCAGGCGGGTGACCGGATCATCGGGCAGCGACGACAGCATCCTGACCCGCTGCTCGTAGAAGCGCTCCATGCCAGCGCGGTTGGCCTCAAGCATCAGTTCGTCGAGGTCGGGGTAGTAGTAGAGCACGGCCCCACTCGTGAGCCCGGCCTCCTCGGCCACTCGGCTGAGGCGAGCGCCGTCTTGCCCATGCTTGGCGATCGCGCGCTGGGCTGCTGCCACCAATTCACTGCGCCGCTGCTGCTGCCGTCTCGGCCGAGCCATCCCGCCCCTCCACTCGATCGAGCGCGACCTGTGCCCTCACGGGAGGACAGTTCGCGCGCCGTTCGATCTTATGTGCGGAACGCGCGCCTGACCAGGCATTCTGGCGTCCGCCTCGATTGTCACGCGAGTTCAAAGAATGAGCTCGCCTCCCTTTGGAGCGCTCAGTGCTCCGAAGCGTTCCTCCCCAGATGGTGAAGAAAGGACCGAACCGATGAGTGCAGCGTCGCACACCTTCTTGTTCATGCCCGAGAGCGCGTACGGACCGACCAACAATTGCATCGGCATCGGTGCGGAGTTGCTGCGGCGCGGACACCGCGTGGTCTTCGCCGCGGAGCGCTCGTGGGCCGGTCGACTCGAGCCCATGGGTTTCGAAGAGGCACTAGTCGACTTGGCCGAGCCCTCGCACGACGCCGAGGAGCAGGACGCGGGCGCCTTCTGGAAGGAGTACATTCGCGAGATCTCGCCGGAATTCGCAAAGCCGACAACCGCGCAGCTCGAGACGGTCGTGCGCCCCATCTGGGAGGAGCTGATCGCCGGCGCGAAGTACTGCGAGCCGCAACTGCGAGAGATCATCGCTGCCACCCGGCCCGATGTGATCATCGAAGACAATGTCGTTTCGTTCCCGGCGCTCACCACGGCAGGGGTGCCCTTCGTGCGAATCGTCTCGTGCAACCCGCTCGAAGTGCGCGGGCGTGGTATCGCTCCCGTGTTCTCGGGTCTCGGTGAGCACGAGCACGAGGCTTGGAAGGAGTTCGCGGCCGAGTACGAGCGCACGCACCGTGAGATGTGGCGAGATCTCAACGAATGGGTGCAGGAGCAGGGCGCCGCGCCGCTCGGTGATCTCGAGTTCATCCACGACGGCGACCTGAACCTCTACGTGTATCCCGAGGAGCTCGACTACGTGGATGCCCGACCACTGGGCGCCGACTGGGTGCGCCTCGATTCGTCGGTGCGCGATACCGACGATGACATCTCACTCCCCGAAGGATTCCTCGATCGCGGTGCGCCGGTCGTGTACTTCAGCCTCGGCTCGCTCGGAAGCGCGGATGTCGGTCTGATGCGCAAGGTGATCGCGGCGCTCGCTGAGACCGACCACCGCGTCATCGTGTCGAAGGGACCCCTGCACGACGAGATCGAGCTTGCACCGAACATGTGGGGAGCCGAGTTCCTTCCGCAGACGAAACTGTTGCCGCTGGTCGACGTCGTGATCTCCCACGGGGGAAACAACACGGTCACTGAGTCGATGCACTTCGGCAAGCCGATGGTGCTCATGCCGCTCTTCTGGGATCAGTACGACAATGCTCAGCGAGTGCACGAGCGTGGATTCGGGATGCGCCTCGACACCTACGGGGTCACCGAGGCGGGAATCAGGGATGCCGTGGCCGGGGTTCTCGCCGATGACGCACTGCGTGCGCGATCGCGTGCAGCGGGTGAAGCGATCCGGGGGCGCGATGGGCTTGCCCGCGCCGCGGACGAGCTGATCGGGCTGGCAGCGAATGCAGTGCTCGAACCGGCTGGGACGTCGGGCGCGTAGGCGGCTCCTCCTCGGCTGCACGCAGATTCGGCTCGCCGCGATGCATTCGCGCGCAGAGAGATGCGAGCTCAGTCGGTGTGCGGCGGGCGATGAGCGCGGATGCCGACTGCCGACGCGGCATCCGCGCCGAGGTGCACGATGCGGTTCTGATCATCGACGTGCACGATCGACGGCTCGAACTCGTGGGCTTCCGCGGGCGTCATCTGCGCATAGGCGATGAGGATGACGATGTCGCCCGGGTGCACGAGATGCGCTGCCGCCCCATTGATGCCGAGTACCCCGCTGCCGCGCTCGCCGGCGATCGTGTAGGTCTCGAGGCGCGCTCCGTTCGTCACGTCCACGATCGACACGAGTTCGCCCGGCAGGATGCCGGACGCTTCCAGCAGCTCACTGTCGACGGTGACCGACCCCACGTAGTCGAGGTCGGCGTGCGTGACGGTGGCGCGGTGGATCTTGGCCTTGAGCATGGTCAGCAGCACGAGCCACCACGCTACCGGGCCGCTGAGGCGCCGGGGGCGCGCAGCACCCGTCCACTGGGCCAAGCGGCCCGCCGCGTCACTGGCGGGGCGGGAAGACGCCCTGCAGCGCGATGATGAAGTTCATGGCCAGGTAGGGCGGCATGTTGTTGTGGGGCTGGCTGCTCCCGCTCGGTGAGAGGGCCGTCATCGCCATTTCCTTGCCGTCGGCGGTCGGCGAGTACGCATCGGTCTGCCTGCGCCCATAGCGAGGCATCGCCCACGTCGCACCGCTCGCGGTCGACTTGTTGCCCGCTCCCGCATGACCCGCGACGACGTGCGTGTGGGTCGGAAGCTCGGGGATGGTCAGGGTGACCGTCGCGGAGCCGCCCTGCTCACCCGGGTCGCGCGCGGAGAGGCCTTGCCCCCAGCCTGCTCCGATCGGCATCCGTCCCGCGAGGTTCGGCAGGGCGAACGTCGACTTGCCGTCACCGCCGTACGTCGTGCCGAGCAGCGAGAAGAGCGCGGTGTTCTGGCTGAGCGGCAGGATCTGCCCCTCGCACAGCGCCCAGCCCGTCGGTGCGAAGTTGAACGCGACGATGCGGATCTCGCCTACGAACTGATCCATTCAGTTGCTCACTCTCAAGTCGGTGGGGGCTGCGAAGCGCGACGATCAGTTCTGGCTCGGGAAGACGCCGGCGATCGCGATGCAGTACTCGAGTGCGAGGAACGGCGGCCGGTTCTCGTGCGCCTGGCTTCCGCCGCTGCTCCGAACCGATGCGGGGTTCATGCCCACTGCGGGCGTGTCGCCATACGTGGGTTTGCCAGGATCGGCCCAGAGCGCGGATGCCGGCGATTCCGTCGTCGCGACGCCTGCGGCACGGACGGGGTGCGAGTGCTGCGGCATCTCCGCGTTCGTGAGCGTGTGCGCCGACTCACCGCCACGGGCGCCGATTCCCAGCCCGGCTCCGAAGTGCAACGGAATGCGGCCGCGCAGGTCAGGTAGCCCGAAGTTCACTCTCCCGTCGCCGCCGTACTGCGTGCCGAGCAGGGAGAAGAGCGCCTGGTTCTGGTTGATCGGCATGAGCTGGCCGTTGCACGCGGCCCAGCCTTTCGGCACCAAGTTGGTCGCGAACAGCCGGATCTCGCCGAGGAAGGGCGTTGGGTCCATGTCAGAGACTCCCGATCGTCAAGTGCTGGCTGGTGTACTCGCGTTGCACTGCTCAGGCCGGCTGCGGCCACACGCCGTACAGCGAGATGATGAAGTTCACCGCGAGGTACGGCGGCATGTTTTCGTGCGGTTGCGATCCGCCGACGGCACCGACTGCGTTCGCCGCCATCGGGTTCGAGGGCGTCTGATCGCTGAAGGGCGCATCTCCCCAGTTCGCCCACACTTTGCCCTGGGGATGCCGGGTCTGAGCCGTCGCGGCGGCGAGCGGCGTGTGCCGGTGCGCCGGCAACTGGTTCTGCGTCAGCGTGACCTCCTCGACACCACCGGTCTCACCCAGGACGTAGTTGCCGAGGTAGGTGTCGCCCATGTGCAGTGGGAACCGGGAGGCGAGGTTCGGAAGAGCGAACGACTCCTGGCCGTCGCCGCCGTAGGTCGTTCCGATCAGGCTGAACAGGGCGTCATACTCCGAGATCGCCATGAGCCGGCCATCGCAGAACTCCCAGCCGGCGGGCGCGAAGTTGCCGCCGAACATGCGGATCTCGCCTAGGTAGGGCATCGATGCCTCACTCCTGTCGTTCCGGTGCGTAACCGCTGTGGCCGCGTCGGCACGCTGCGCGCCGACCGCGCGCGAGATCGCCACGACGGCTCATGCTGCGCTCACCACGAGGGCCTGGTGCCGGGTGCTCCCGCCAGTGCCGACGCTCGAGACGAACAGCCATGCGTCGCCGGCATCCGGATGCCGCACCCGATACACAGCGGCAGGAAGCTCGCCACCAGCGGGGGTGAAGAGCAGGTTGAACCGGTGCTCGTCATCGGGCTCGACGACCGGTGCCACATCGTCGATCGCGTCAAGAACCAAAGACGCCGAACGCCCCTCCGCTTCGAACACGAACGTGTCGCCGACATGGGGCGCGAACCGCGAGCGCACGAGTTCGCGCTGCACCTCCGGAACGGTGGCCGGGTCGGATGCCGTGGAAGCCGAGGGGCTGCGTGGTGCCCCGACGACGACTGCGGTCGCCACGGCGGCAACGCCGACGGCGCCGGCGCCGGCGAGGAGGGAGCGTCGCGAAAGGGTGGGCAAGGCAAACCTTCGTGTCGGATTGCGCGATCGGGTGAACAACTGCGAGCATAATTCACAATGTGAGTTTGTCGCGGAAGATCGCCGCGACGTTTCTCGCTTCACCCGCACGTTTCTCGCACTGCCCCGCTCCACCCGACCCGGAAGGCCCGCATGCGCTCTCGCATGGCCACGCGACTCATCGCCGCTGCGGCGTCGCTCGTCACCATCGCCGGGCTTGCGCAGTTGCACGTGCCGGCCGCCCACGCTGCGATCGTGTTCCAAGTGGAGACGACGGTGGACGCCGACGCCAATGGTGCCTGTGCCGACAGCACTGAGCTGACGACCGCCACGCCCGTCACGCTGCGGAACGCGCTCTGCGTGGCCGACAACCGCGGCGGGGCGGTCGAGATCGTGCTCCCTGCGGGTCACTACAACCTCGGGCCCGATGGTGCGCTCATCGCCGGCACCCGGCCCGGCGCTGACATCACCATCCGTGGCATGGGCGCGAGCGACACGGTGGTCATCCGGGGCAATGGAACCGATCGTGTGATCGATATGGACCCCGGCATGGTGGGCGGGGTCTCGCTGACACTGCGCCGCGTCACCATCACGGGCGGCGTCAGCGACGATTTCGGCGGGGCTGGGATCATCGGCGGGTCGAATAGTGCGCAGCCCGACGTGCTCACGATCGAGGACTCCGTGATCAGTGACAACGTCGCCAACGCCGCGACGCCTGACACGACGACGGCGCCGGGTGGCGGCGTGCAGTTCATCGGGGGCAGACTCACGGTCCGCGACAGCGTCATCAGCCAGAACCGCTCCAACGGCAGCGCGGGCGGTGGAATCGCCTACGGCGCGACCGGGATCCCGAACGAGGCGCTGATCATCGAGCGCTCGACCTTCTCGGCCAACTCGGCGACCGCGCGGCAGATCGAGAACGGCGGTGCCGCGCTCGTCATCGACCAGCGCACGACCGCGACGCCGGCGACCATGCGGATCTCCGACAGCACGTTCAGCGAGAACGCGGTGGACTCGACGAGCGGCAACCCGGGATCAGGTGCGGCGGTCTGGCATCGCGGCGGCGCCCTCACGATCGAGCGCTCGACGTTCACGGCCAACACCGTTCCGGCCGCCTCGCCCGTCGGAGCTGCGGCT
Source organism: Ruicaihuangia caeni (assembly GCF_040536845.1). Lineage (NCBI taxonomy): Bacteria > Bacillati > Actinomycetota > Actinomycetes > Micrococcales > Microbacteriaceae > Ruicaihuangia > Ruicaihuangia caeni. The sequence goes on along the minus strand of NZ_CP159582.1, from coordinate 1,206,748 downwards.
GTTCATGCGATGCCCGACGCGACGCTCACAGCGCACTACAACCGTTTCGTCGGGGCAGGCGGCCCTGGCGTGCAAGTCGCAGCGCCCAGCGGCTCCGACCTCAGCCTCAACTGGTGGAGCTGCAACGGCGACCCGGGCGCCTGTGGCCGCGTCGCCGCCCCGACAGCATCCGTCTACACGCCGTGGCTGCAGCTCAGCGGCGACGCCCCCGACATCGAATTCGGTTCGACCACGACCACCGTGACCGTGAGCCTCTTGCTCGATTCCAGCGGCGGGGCCGTGTCGGCTGCGCAACTCACCGCGTTCGAGGGGCTGCGAATCGGCTGGAGCGGTCTCGTGGGCGGCACCTCGGTGGCACAGCCCCAGTCAGCGCTCGCCTCGGGCGAGACATCGGTTGGGTTCACCACGTCGGGACCGCGCGGGCTCGCCAACGTGACGGCGTCGCTCGACGGCTCGAGCCTCGGCATCCCAGTGCACATCCTGTATCCACCGACGTTCGGCATCGTGCCGCCGTTGACCTATCACGTCGGCGCCGCACCGCGCAGCGTGACGTTCTCCTCGAGCGGCTATCGTTCTGCCGCCATCTCGGCGACGGGCCTGCCCGAGAACTTCGTCTTGACCGACTTCGGCAACGGAACCGCCGACATCTCCGGCTCTCCGCGGCCCGGCCAGGGCGGCGAATACCCCCTCACGCTCCGGGCGGTCAACGCAAGCGGCTCGGACGAGCAGTCGGTGACGCTGACCGTGACGGAGGCGCCCGCGTTCACCTCCTCGGCGAGCGCCTCGACCGCAGTCGGCAATGCCGCATCCATCACCGTGACGAGCCGAGGCTTCCCGGCACCGACCCTCGCGATCACCGGTGGCACGTTGCCGAACGGCCTCAGCGTCTCCGCTGTCGCGGGCTCGCTCAGCATCTCCGGGACCCCGGCAGCGGGCTCGGGGGGCGCGCAAAGCCTGACCATCCAGTCGAGCAACGCGCATGGCACCGCGACCCAGACCCTCGTGCTCACAGTGCTGGAGGATGTCTCGGTCACGAAGAACCCGGTCGGCCAACAGGTGCTCGCCGGTTCCACCGTCACCTTCGAGGTCGAGCACCTCGGCTTCCCCGTGCCGACCGTGCAGTGGCAAGTCGACCGGGGAACCGGCTTCGTCGATCTCCCGGATGCCGGTTCGGCGACGCTGACCCGGACCGTCGGACTCGGCGACGACGGCGACCGATTCCGCGCCACGCTCACGCAGGGCGGCCGCACCGTCTACTCATCGATCGCGGCGCTGAGGGTGGGTGAGCAGCCGGTGTTCGTCTCGTCGCCGAGCGCGGTCGCCACCGCCAATGACGGGTCACGGTCGATCTCGATCGTCGTGCAGTCGACGCCCTCCGCCACCATCGCCTCGTCGTCCGTGCCCTCGTGGGCGACCTTCGAGTCGACCGGCCCCGGCACCGCGACCATCGTTGCGACGCCCCGCACCGGGGATGGCGGTGTGCACTCCGTCGAGCTCACGGCATCCAACGGCTTCGGAACAGTCGCGACGCAGACGCTCACCATCATCGTCAACGAGGCGCCGGAGCTCACGGTCAGCGGCTCGACGCGCATTGGCAACGGCGTTGCAGCCGGCATCCGGGTCACCATGACCGGCTACCCGGCGCCCGCCTTCTCCATCACGGGTTCGCTGCCGTCCGGCGTGAGCAGCGTGCCGAACGGCGATGGTTCGATCTCGCTCGTCGGCACGCCAGCGCCCGGAGCGGGCGGCGAGTGGCCGGTCACGCTCAGCGCTACCAACGCTCACGGCAGCGACACGCATCCGATGGTGCTCGTGGTCGATGAGGCGCCGACCATCGACGCGATCTCACATGCCGGTTCGGTACGTGAGGGTGACGAGGTCGTCGTCACCGCCGATTTGGGCGGGTTCCCCGCGCCGGTTCCGGCATGGTCGGTGTCGCGCGACGGCGGCGCGAGCTGGACGTCCATCGCCGGTCAGCCAGACGGCACACTGAAGCTCACCGCAGCGTCGACCGACGACGGCGCGCTCTTCCGGGTGACCGCGACGAACTCACACGGCACCGCCACGGCGACTGCGGCTCCGCTCGAGGTGCGCGCGCCGCTGGCCATCACCAGCCCCGATTTCGCACTCTTCGAGATCGGTCAAGGCGATGCGTTCACGGTCAGCGGCTCCGGCCACGACTACCTGGTGACGATCGACGCCGCCCCCGCCTGGATCACGGTCACTCAGCTCGGAGCGGATGCCGAACTGCGCTCGACCGCAACCGCGCCCGCGACCGGCACGGTGCAAGTGCGCGTGAGCAACGGCGTCGACCCCGCTATCACGCAGACCCTCACGGTCGTCGCTGCGGCGCGACCCGCTGCGACGCCGGCCGGCAGTGGCGAAGGCACTGTCGGCGGTGCGATCGACCTCGCGCTGGGCCTCTCGGCAGTCTCGGGCACCGTCACCGTTCAAGCGGTCGGTGCGATGCCGCCCGGCGTTGCCTTGCAGGTCGCGCCTGCCGGCGACACCGTGACGTTCACCGGGTCACCCGCGGCCGGGGCCGGCGGCATGTGGTCGTTCCAGGTCGAGTTGACCAACGAGTGGGGGCTGACCTCGATCGTGCCGGTCACCGTGACCGTGTTCGAGGCACCCTCGCTGACGAGCGCGGCGACCGCGACGTTCACCCGCGGCATCCGTGGCGAGTTCGTCTTCACTGCCGCGGGGGGTTACGGTGCCGCACCACGCATCGACGTCTCAAGCGCTCTGCCTGCAGGGCTCACCTTCACCGACCGCCGCGACGGTACCGCCGTGCTCGCCGGCACCACACTCGACGCGGTCGGCGATGTGTTGCTCACGGTGACGCCCGCGAACTCGAAGGTCGTCGGTGCCGCTCAGTCATTCACGCTTCGCGTGGTGGATGCGACGGCAGTGCCCCTGCCACCTGCCGGAAAGCCGCTGATCGTGGCCTCGCTGCACGGCGTTCCGCTGACCGCAGCGCCCGGCACCGCGCTGCTGGTGACAGGCACTGGTTTCGCGCCCGAGTCGCCGATCACCCTTGGGCTCTACTCGACACTGGTTCCGCTCGGTTCGGTCGTTGCCGATCGTGCTGGCGCGTTCAGCGTGCGGGTAACGCTGCCGGCCAGCATCACCGGATCGCACACGGTGGTGGCGGGCGGCTACGCCCCTGACGGCTCGCTCCGTTACCTCGGCTCGCCGATCACACTCGTTTCCCAGGCGGCCCCCACGCCGCCCCCAGGGCCGTCGGCAGGCAGCGGCACGGATGCCGACCCCAGCGGCGGCGGGTCGCTCCAGGCAACCGGAGCCGACGGCGACGCGTACGGCGTGGCGCTCGGCGCTGCCCTGCTGACGCTCCTCGCCGGCATCCTGCTGCTGATGCGCCGTCGGCGCGCTTGAGCGAGCGCTCCGCGAGCGCGCACAGAGCGCTTGAGCGACCGCTCAGCGCGCGCCGACGGACCGAATCAGCCGAAGAGGACCGCGGCCTCGTCGTAGCGGTGGTCGGGCACCGACTTGAGCTGGCCGACGGCCTCTTCAAGAGGCACCACGCACATCTCGGTGCCGCGGAGCGCGACCATGTGGTCCCACTTGCCCTGCTTGGCGAGGTCGAGCGCGGCCATGCCGTAGCGGGTCGCGAGCACGCGGTCGTTGGCGGTCGGAGTGCCTCCGCGTTGGATGTGGCCGAGCGTCGTGCCGCGCGTCTCGATGCCGGTGTGCGCTTCGATGAGCGGCGCGAGCATCTCGCCGATGCCGCCGAGGCGCGGACGGCCGACCGAGTCGAGTCCCTTGATCGAGAAGGGGTCGTTCATGGTGTCGAGGCCGAAGCCCTCCGACACGACCACCAGGGCGGAACGTCCACGGTTGGTGGCGCTCAGCACCCACTCGCCGATCTGCTCGATCGAGGTCTTGCGCTCCGGGATGAGAATCGCGTGCGCGCCCGCCGCGATCCCCGAGTGCAGGGCGATCCAGCCCGCGTGGCGGCCCATGACCTCGGCGACCATGCAGCGGCGGTGCGATTCGCCCGTCGTGCGCAGGCGGTCCATCGCATCCGTGGCGATCTGCACGGCGGTGTCGAACCCGAACGTGTAGTCGGTGCCCGAGATGTCGTTGTCGATGGTCTTCGGCACACCGATCACGGGGAATCCGAGCTTCGCGAGTTCGTGTCCGCCCGCGAGCGTGCCCTCGCCGCCGATCACCATGATGGCGTCGATCCGGTTGCGCTCGAAGACCGTAGCGATGCGGTCAGGGCCGCCGAAGTCCTTGATCGGGTTCGTTCTCGACGTGCCGAGGATCGTGCCGCCCAGGCGGCCGATTCCGCGCACGTCGTTGCGGAACAGAGGCGTGAAGTTCTCGTTGAAGACGCCTTCCCAGCCGTCGATGAACCCGACGAACTCGGTGTCGGCGTCTTTCTCGCCCTTCAGTACTGCCGCTCGGATCACGGCGTTGAGGCCGGGTGCGTCGCCGCCCCCGGTGAGGATTCCGATTCGCATGGCGTGTTGTCCTTGAAGTGGTAGTGGGACTCTCGCAAGAAAGGGCGCGGCATCCGCCGGGCGCCCCGTCTGCTACTCTCCCATACCTCTTTGAGCAAGGGCCGTGGCATGCGCCTCGCACGCCAGGCGCCCGGCGCACGCCGTGCAGCTCACGAGCTGCACCCGGCACGACGGATCGCTGCAGTTCTCCATCTCGCTGCTCGGCGCACCGCACCCCGCACAGCGCCCGATGACGGATGCCGCCTCGCTGAACTCGACCGTCTTGCGCCGGTCGAACACGTACAGCGACCCCTCCCAGAGCCCCGCGTCGCCGAAGGTCTCCCCATAGCGCACGATGCCGCCGTCGAGCTGGTACACCTCTTCGAACCCGCGGTCGCGCATGAGTGCCGAGAGCACTTCACACCGCACGCCGCCCGTGCAATAGGTCACCACGGGCTTCTGCTTGAGATGGTCGTACTTGCCGCTGTCGAGTTCCTCGATGAAGTCGCGCGTCGTCGCAACCTCGGGCACGACCGCGTCCTTGAACCTGCCGACCGCGGCTTCGAACGCGTTGCGGCCGTCGAAGAACGCGACGTCGTCACGCTCGGCGACGAGTTCGTGCAACTGCTCGGGCGTCAGGCGCTCACCGCCGCCGATCACGCCGTCATCGTCGACCTGCAGCTCGCCGGGTGCTCCGAAGCTCACGACCTCATCTCGCACACGCACCGACAGCTTGGGGAAGTCGTCACCGGTGCCCTCACTCCACTTGAAGTCGATGTCCTTGAAGGGCGCGTATTCACGCGTCTTGCGCACGTACCGCTTCACGTCGGCGAGCTCGCCACCGACCGTGCCGTTGATGCCGTGCTTCGAGATGAGGATGCGGCCCTTGAGCCCGAGCGACTCGCACAGGTCGCGCTGCCAGAGCCGGATCGCGTCAGGGTCGGCGATCGGCGTGAAGCGGTAGTAGAGCAGGATCTTCGGCACGGCCACGACTCGCCAGTCTAAACAGCGCCTCCTGGCTCTTCGCCGGGGCGGCTTCCTCGGCTTTCTGCCGGGCCGTCCGCCCAGAGGCTTCCGCCTGCTCGCAGTCCTTGCGAGCGGTGAGCAGGAGAAGGCGTGAGGGTGGGGTGGGTTAGGGTTCCCTCGTGCTGCAGACGACCTACGCCCCGCGCGTGCCGGTCGACCTTCGGCAGACGCTCGGCCCAGTGGGACGAGGCCCCGCCGACCCGACCCTCCGCTGGGAGGGCTCGAACGCGTGGATGACGATGCGGTTCGACGGGCCGGATGCCGCAGCAGAGACCGCCGCGGCCACGCTGCACCTCGCGCCGCGGCGCGACGGCATCCGCGTCACCGCCTGGGGCCCCGCCGCTGAGCGAGCGCTCGCCGCAGTGCCGCGCTTATTGGGCGCCGACGACGACTGGAGCGAGCTCACGCTCGACTCGCACCCCGAGCTGCGAGAAGTGCACCGTCAGAACCCGGGCCTACGACTGGCGCGCACCGATCGGCTCTTTCCGGCCCTCGTCTGCGCCGTGCTCGAGCAGAAGGTGACCAGCATCGAAGCGCTGCGAGCCTGGCGCCAGCTGGTCACGCGGCACGGCGAACGTGCGCCCGGCCCGGCTCCGCTCGGCATGCGAGTCGTTCCTCGTGCGGTGACGTGGCGACGCATCCCGAGCTGGGAGTGGCACCGCGCGGGCGTGGGGCCGCAGCGCTCGGCGACCGTGCTTCGGGTCGCCGAGGTCGCCGCATCCGTCGAACGGCTCGTGGGCATGGATGCCGAGACTGCCGCCGCGAAGCTGAAGAGCGTGCGCGGCATCGGCGTCTGGACCGCGGCCGAGGCGCTGCAGCGATCACACGGCGCGCCCGATCACGTCAGTGTGGGCGACTACCATCTCGCGGCGTACGTGGGGTGGGCGCTCGCCGGCCGGCCGGTGGATGACGACGGGATGCTGGAGCTTCTGGACCCCTGGCGAGGGCAGCGGCAGCGCATCGTGCGGCTGATCGTCGCGAGCGGCTTTCGCAAGCCGTCGTTCGGCCCCCGCATGACGATTCAGGACCACCGGGCGCACTGAGCGCCGCGCGCGCATTGCGGTTCTGCGTGCCGTGCGACCCGCACGTGCCGCGCGACCCGCACCCGTGACCCGGGCGCTCCGTCGCAGACTGTGCGCGACTGGCTCTGACTGGCGTGTTCCGCCGACCACATGCGCACAGCGCAGCGCCACTCGCGGGTCTTCACTGTGCGCAAGCGGCAGCATCCGGCGCGCTCGGAGGCCTTTCGCGCACACCACGCCCGCGCCCGGACGACCTTCGGGGAGTGCTTCACCCACGTGGCGCTGAGGTTCGGCGCCGGCGCGCTTCGCGGAACGCTCCCGCCGAAACGCCGCTGCGGTCCCGTGCGCTTACGCGTCGACGCGCTGCGCGAGTCGGTACGCGCGCCGCACCAGTTCTCGAAGCGCCGCCTCATCGACGTCTTCGAGCTTCTTGATGTACACGCACGCGACGCTCCGCGTGTAGGTGCCGAGCCGCTCCAGCAGCGGCTCCAGTTCGGCGTGATCGGTGAGGCCGTACAGCGTCATCGCGCCCTTGCGCGGCGAGAAGCCCACGCGAGGCCAATCGCCCTCTCGACCTGAGTCGTACTTGAGCCGAACGGTGCCGAACCCCACGATGCTGGGCCCCCACATCACGGCATCCTCGCCCGTCTCATCGCGGAAGAGCTCGAGCAGTCGCTCCCCGCGCTCGCGCCTGCTTCTTTCTGGGATCGTCGCGAGGAACTCCTCGGGCGGCACTTCGGTGGGCAGCGTCTTCTGCGTCGCCGGCTTCGGGTCAGCCATGCTGCAGCTCCCGGTACGGCTCGCTCAAGGTGTCGAAGTACTCATCCCACGCGGGTGGTTCCCCATGCGTGAGCACTGAGAGCAGGCGGTCGAGGTAGTACTCCCAGCCGGGCCCGATACCGCTCAGTTCGTCGTGACCGCGGAGGTAGTGGCGAAGCGTGAGGCGGCTCCTCTCGCGCCCCGTGGTACCGGCATCCGTCCCGTCATCGCTCGCGACAGTAGCGATGTCGAAGCCGACGCGCCACATCTCGCCGGCGCGCCCGAACTCGCCAAGAAAATGCCGCGGCGGGTCGCAGCCGAGCACCGTCACATGCTCGACCTCACTATTCTCCTCGCTCATCACGAGCGCGATCGTCTTGCCGATCGCCGGGCGTGCGGAAAAGCTGCCGAACCACGCTTCGAGCAACTCTGACTGCGTGCAGTGCCGCCACAGCTCTGCGGCCGGGAGGGGATACTCGCGCTCGAGCACGAGTGCTCGGCCCTGGCTGTCTCGCTCGATGCGGCCGTTGACCGGGGGTGTCATGCGCTCACAGTAACGGGGGAGTCGGATGCCGGCCAGCGATCAAGCCGTCTGCAAGCCAGGGAGCCAGCCCTTCGGCCGAGCCGGCGGCAGCGAGCCAACGGCCAACCAGTCGGCCGTCGGGCAACCTCTGGAGGAAGGAGTCGCTGCGTCGAGCAACCCGGGCGAAGCGTCCCTCCGCGCAAGCACCGCGCGCGGCGAGGCCTCCAGCGCCTCAGCCGGCCTCGAGCACCGCCATCGCCGCGTTGTGCCCGCCGATGCCGCTCACCGCTCCGCCTCGATGCGAGGCCGACCCGCAGATGAGCACGCGCTCGTGCGGGGTCGCGACGCCCCAGCGCTTCGCGGGTGTGTCGAGCTCCGCGTCGTCCTCGGCGAAGGGCCATGAGAGCGGTCCGTGGAAGATGTTGCCACCCGGCATTCCCAGGGCGACTTCGAGGTCGGCAGTGGTGCGGGTCTCGATGCAGGGGCGGCCGTCGGCATCCGTCATGAGCACCGACTCGATGGGCTCCGCGAGTACCGAGTCGAGCGAGGCGAGCAGGGCGCGTTGCGCGTCGTCCCGCGACACGCCGAGTCGGTGCGGTGCTTGGAGCGCGAACGCCGTGAGCGTGTGGGCGCCTGAATCGCGCAGCTCCTGCGACAGGATGCTGTCGTCGGTGAGCGTGTGGCAGTACACCTCGACCGGCAGCGGGTCGCCGAGTGCGCCGTGCACCGCTGCGTCGTACGCGTTGCCGAGCGCTGACCAGGTCTCGTTGATGTGGAGGGTGCCGGCGAAGGCCGCTGCAGGCTCGATGCCGCTGCGGAGGCGAGGCAGTCGACGCAGTAGCAGGTTCGACTTGATCTGCGCGCCCTCGGGGGCAACCGCCGGCTCGTCGATCGTCGCGCCGCCCGCGCTCAGCAAGCGCTCGAGCACGGTGGGCGCCACATTCGAGAGCACCCAGCGCGCTTGCACCGCCCGCTGGCCATCGCCGCTGCGGTACAGCACCTCTCCATCGGGAGTGATCGCGGTCACTTCGCTCTCGGTGCTCAGCGAGGCGCCGGCCATGAGCGCTGCTCGGGCGAGCTCGCCGGTGATGCCGCCCATGCCGCCGACCGGCACGTCCCAGCGGCCGGTGCCCTGCCCGATCACGTGGTAGAGGAAGCAGCGGTTCGCGGCGAGGGTCTCGTCCACCACCGGGGCGAAGGTGCCGATGAGTGCGTCGGTCAGCACGACGCCGCGAACCAGGTCGCTCGCGAAGGTGCGTTGGATCGTGGAACCGATCGGCTGCTCGACCAGGCTGTTCCACACGCGGTCGTCGCCGACCGCAGCGCGCGCCTGGTGGCGGTGCTGGAGCGGCTCGAGCATCGAGGGGAAGAGTCGAGAGCCCAGGTGGGCCGTGTCTGCCGCGAAGTCTCGCCAGGCCGCGGCGTCGTCGAGGGCGCCGACGGAGGCGAACGAGTCGGTCGTCTCGGCGGCATCCGAGTCGTCGATCAGCAGTGCGCGGTCGGTGCCGGGCAGCGGCGTGCAGGAGGAGTAGCGACGGCTCGCGAGACGGATGCCGAGGCCGAGGTCGTCGATGATGCGCTGCGGCAGCAGGCTCACCAGATAGGAGTACCGCGAGAGCCGTGCGTCGATGCCGGGGAACGGTCGGGCCGAGACCGCCGCGCCGCCGAGTTGCGTCTCGCGTTCGAGCACGATGACGCGCTTGCCCGCCTTCGCCAGGTAGGCGGCGGCGGTCAGCCCGTTGTGGCCTCCGCCGACGACGGCGACATCGTAGACGTCGGACATGGTGTGAGCCTAGGGGTGCAATGCCGGTAGGGCGCTTCGCGGCGCGGCTGGAGCGAGCCCGCTCACGCGCGCTGCGCCGCCTCGTTCGAGTCGCGGCTCTCTGCTTCGCTGTTGCCGTCGCTGTTGCCGTCTTGTGCGTGCTGCACCTGCTGCGCCTGCTGCGCCTGCTGCGCGACGATGTCGCAAGCCGGAGCGTCGATCGAGCCCAGCACGCGCTTCGAGATCTCGAGCACGGCGTCGAGTTGCTCGGCATCCAGCGCGTCGAAGAAGAGTTCGCGCACCTTGAGGGCGTGCTTGCGCGAGGCGCCGAGCACCGCACGTCGGCCGTCGGGCGTCAGACCGACCCAGATGCCGCGCAGGTCGCTGTCGCACTCGGTGCGCTCGACCAGGCCGCGCGCTTCCATGCGCGACACTTGATGCGAGATGCGGCTCTTCTCCCAGCCGATCAACTCGGCGATCTCGCGGCTGCGCAGGCGCTTCTGCGGCGCCTCCCAGAGCGCGAGGAGGATCTCGAACTCGGGACGCGAGATGCCGGCATCCTCTTGCAGCTGCTGCTCGATGGCGCGGTCGAGCTGGCGGCGCATGCCGTAGAAGGTGCGCCACACCTCCCACTCGCGCTCACTGATCGCAGCAACTTCAGACATGCCACCCATTCTAGCGTTTAGTTGACACATCACCAATGGGCGCGTATTGTTGACGCGTCACTGATCGACATGATCGATCGGATGGCGGCCGCCGGAACCCTCGGCGGCACCGAAACGTAAGAAAGGGAGCCTTCGTGGCAGATCTGAAGATCGGCATCATCATCGGCAGCACCCGTCCCGGCCGCGTCGGCGACCAGGTCGGCGCTTGGGTCAAGGAGAACGCAGCGGCGGAGGGCGTCGAGTTCGAGCTCGTCGACCTGCACGACTACGCGCTGCCCAACCTCGACGAGGCGCTGCCCGCCGGATACGGCCAGTACAGCAACGAGCACACCAAGAAGTGGGCGGCCAAGGTCGGCGAGTTCGACGGCTACCTCATCATCACGCCCGAGTACAACCACACCATGCCTGGTTCGCTCAAGAACGCGTTCGACTTCGTCGGCGCCGAGTGGAACAACAAGGCCGCCGGCGTGATCAGCTACGGCTCGATGGGTGGCGTGCGCGCCGGTGAGCACGTGCGTCAGGTGCTCGCCGAGCTGCAGATCGCCGACGTGCAGAAGCACGTCATGTTCTCGATCTTCACCGACTTCGAGAACTTCAGCACCTTCAAGCCGGCCAACGAGCTGAAGGTTCCCGAGCTGCAGGCGCAGATCGCACAGGTCGTCGCCTGGGCCGAGGCGCTCAAGAGCGTGCGCGAGGCGCAGGCCGCCGAGGCCGCTGCTGCCTGATCCGCGAGATCGCTGAACTGTGCCCTGCGCCTTCTGGCGCGGGGCACAGTCGCGTTAACGCGCGTCTGCTCGCGCTCTCGCCCTCTTGGCCCCTCGCCCTCTTGGCCCCTCGCCCTCTTGGCCCCTCGCCCTCTTGGCCCCTCGCCCTCTCGCCCTCTCGCCCGCGCCCTTTCGACCGCGCGCCCGCGCCCTCTCGACCGCGCGCTGTCTCAACGCGGCCCGCGCCGTCTCAACGCCATCCCGCGCCGTCTCTACGGCGCCCCCGCGTCGTCTCGCCACGTAGAGGTGGCGCGGAAGCCCGTAACTGGCGCGGATGCTGGTCCAGCCTGGCGTCGGGCGTCAGTCAGGCCGCTGGGGCGGTGCACCTTCTCGACGGCGAGCTCGCGACGGCGCACCGTCTCGACTGGAGGCTCTCAGCGCGAACCTTCGGTCGCAGTTGCGCCACGTGTGCTCATTCGCGCCACGTAGAGGTGGCGCGGAAGCACGTAAGTGGCGCGGATGCTGGTCCAGCCCGGCGTCGGGCGGCAGCCAGTCCGGCACCCCGTCGCACGCTGAACCGCGGGCGACGGGGCGACCCGCAGCGGCAGGGCGGGGCCAACCCACGCGACGGCGAACCGGGGCACCACAGCGACCCGCGGCATCCGGTGCCCTGCGTTCTCGCAAGCGGTGGGAGCACACTGGTCGTGTGTCGATCACAGACCCCTCTGCGACCGCGGATCGCGTGGCGCTCGCCGACGCCTCGATCGCGACGGTTCGGCGCTGGCTGCAAGCGAGCAGTGCACAGCATGCCGACCCTCACTCCCGGCGGCTGATGCAGCTGCTGCAAGACCCAGGCGGCCTCAGCTTCGCGCGGCGGTTCGTCGACGGTGTGGTGCGCCCCGACGACCTCGGCGTCGCAGCCAGAGAGTTCGAGCGGGTCAGCCGTGACGTGCCCCGCAGCCTGCCCGCCTGGCTTCGCGCCGCGGTGCTGATGGGCGGCGGCTTCGCCCCCCTCATGCCTCCGGTCGTCGTGCCGATCGCTCGCCGCGTCATGCGCAGCACCGTCTCGCACCTCGTCGTCGACGCGACGCCCGAGAAGCTCGACAAGTCCCTCGCGCGGTTGCGCCAGGGTGGCGCGGCGCTCAACATCAACCTGCTCGGCGAGGCGGTGCTGGGCGCCGACGAGGCCGCGCGCCGGCTCCGCGGCATCCGTGCCCTCCTCGCCCGGAGCGACGTCGACTACGTGTCGGTGAAGGTGTCATCGGTCGTCAGCCAACTCAACCTCTGGGCCTTCGATGAGACCGTCGACCAGGTCGTCGACACGCTCGCACCGCTTTACGAGGACGCGGCTGCAGCCGGTGGCAAGTTCATCAACCTCGACATGGAGGAGTACCGCGACCTCGACCTGACCGTCGCGGTGTTCATGCGGCTGCTGAGCCGACCAACGCTGCGTCGACTCGAGGCGGGCATCGTGCTGCAGGCCTACCTGCCCGACTCGTTCGCGGCGCTGCAGCGGATCGCGGAATGGGCCGGTTCCCGGGTCGCCGATGGCGGCGCACCGGTGAAGGTGAGGCTCGTGAAGGGCGCCAACCTGCCCATGGAGCACGTCGACGCGGCGCTGCACGGCTGGGCGCCCGCGCCGTACGCCACCAAGGCCGAGACCGATGCCAACTACAAGCGCATGCTCGAGTGGGCGCTCACTCCCGAGCGGGCGGCGGTCGTACGCCTCGGGGTCGCGGGCCACAACCTCTTCGACATCGCGTACGCCTGGTTGCTCGCCCGGCAGCGCGGCGTCGAAGGCCGCACTGACTTCGAGATGCTGCTGGGCATGGCGCCGGCACAAGCCGCAGCCGTGTCAGCGGATGTGGGGGCGGTGCGGTTCTACACGCCAGTGGTCGACCCCGCCCAATTCGATTCCGCGATCAGCTACCTCGTTCGCCGGCTCGAAGAGGCTGCGAGCCCAGAGAACTTCATGAGCTCACTACCGCTGCTCGATGCCGAAGGAAGCGCATTCGAGCTCGAAGCGCAGCGGTTCCGCGAGTCACTCGGTCTGATCGACACGGTGAGCGCGGAGCCCCGCCGCACCCAGGACCGAGCGGATGCTGAGGCCGAGCGCGGCGCGGTGGTCGCGCCCGCGGCATCCGTCGCTGCCTTCACGAACACTCCCGACACCGACCCCGCACTCGGGGCGAACCGCGCCTGGGGTCGGGCGATCCTGCAGCGCGCAGCAGCGTCGGATGCCGGTGAAGCGACGGTCGCTGCTTCAAGAGTCGGCTCTGTCGCCGGGCTGCGACACCTGCTGCAAGCGGCCGCTGCCGCAGGCGAGGCTTGGGGTGCGCGGTCTGCAGAGGAACGCGCCAGCGCGCTCGACGCCGTGGGCGCCGCCCTCGCTGCGCACCGTGATCGGCTGATCGAAGTTGCGGCCGCCGAGGCGGGCAAGACGATCGGCGAAGCCGACCCGGAGGTCAGCGAAGCGATCGATTTCGCGCACTATTACGCGGCCAGTGCTCGCGAGCTCGCGACTGTGACGAAGGCGCGCTTCGTTCCGCCTCGTGTCACGTCAGTGATCCCGCCGTGGAACTTCCCCATCGCGATCCCCGCCGGCGGTGTGCTCGCCGCGCTCGCCGCCGGGAGCGCTGTGGTGCTGAAGCCCTCACGGCGGTCCGAGCGCACGGCTGCGGTGCTCGCCGAGCTCATGTGGGAGGCCGGCATCCCGCGCGACCTGCTCGTGTTCGCGCCGCTCGACTCGAGCGACCTCGGGCGTGAGCTCGTCACAGACCCGCTCGTCGATCGGGTGATCCTCACCGGTTCGTACGATACGGCCGCGCAGTTCCGCTCCTGGCGTCCCGAACTCGACCTGCACGCGGAGACGAGCGGCAAGAACGCGATCATCGTCACGCCGAGCGCCGATTTCGATCACGCCGTGGCCGACATCGTGAAGAGCGCGTTCGGGCATGCGGGCCAGAAGTGCTCGGCGGCATCGACCGTCATCCTCGTCGGCTCGGTCGCGGAGTCGTCGCGGTTCAAGGCGAAGCTCCTCGACGCCGTCACGTCGCTGCGGGTCGGCTGGCCCTCGGATCCGCGCAGCGTGATGGGCCCGGTCATCGCGCCTCCCGAAGGCAAGCTCGCCAGAGGGCTGGGCACCCTCGGTGCTCGGGAATGGTGGATGCTCGAGCCCAGACGGCTCGATCACACCGGTCGGTTGTGGTCTCCGGGCGTGCGGGATGGGGTGCAGCCGGGCTCCGAGTACCACCTCACCGAGTACTTCGGTCCAGTGCTCGGCCTCATGTCGGCCACCACGCTCGATGAGGCGATCGCGTTGCAGAACGCTCCCGCTTACGGGCTCACGGCCGGCTTGCACTCGCTCGACCCCGAGGAGATCAGTCACTGGCTGAGCAACGTCGAAGCGGGGAACCTCTACGTCAACCGCGGGATCACCGGTGCGATCGTGCGGCGCCAGCCGTTCGGCGGGTGGAAGCGTTCGTCGGTGGGTCCTGGCGCGAAGGCCGGTGGCCCCGACTATGTGGCTTCGCTGGGGCGGTGGGAGCCCGTGCCGTCGCCGCAGCGGCAGCACTTGAGGCTCAGCGGTGTGTCCGATGCGATCGCCGGTCTCATCGAGGCCGCCCAGCCCGGCATGGACTACGCGCAGTTCGACCGAGCCCGGCGTGGTGCAGCCGACGACGCGGTCGAGTGGCGCGACCGATTCGGTGTGCCGCGCGACCTCTCCGGGCTGGGGGTCGAGCGCAACGTGTTCCGCTACCTGCCGGCGCGGGCGCTCGTGCGGCTCGCCGAGCAGGGCGACTTCGGCGACTTCGTGCGAGTGCTCGCCGCTGCAGCGACCGCCGGCGCGACGGTTCTGGTGAGCACGCCCGAACCGCTTCCGGCGCCGCTCGCAACACTGTTCGCCGGTGCCGACTCGCCCTTGCACGTCGAGTCGATCACGGTAGAGACGGATGCCGCGTTCAACCGCCGCATGGCCGACCTCGCCGCGCGCGGCACCGCCGACTCCCGGACGCCCTCCGTGAGCCGGGTGAGGATGATCGGCGGCGACACCGCAGCGTTCGCCGCGGCGACCGGCGGCAGCCCCGACTTCGCCCTGTTCGCAGACCCTGTCACCGACGCCGGACGTGTGGAGCTGCTGCCGTTCCTGCGAGAGCAGGCGGTGTCAATCACCGCCCATCGGTACGGCTCGCTCGATCGAGAGCTGCTCGACCTCGAACTCTGATCGGATGCCGCACGCGCGAGTTCGGCGCTCGTGCGGGTCGCTGCAGTGCTCGGCCGCCTGGTGCCGAGGGTCAGCGGTCGAGTGCCGCCCGCGCCAACGCGAGGGCGTCGTCACGCGCGACACCGAGGTGCTGCATCCGCTCGGCGAACGCGATCGCCGCGAGCTGCGCCTGCTGCTGAGTGGCATCCCCGTGCGCTGCAATGAACGACCCGGCGCGACCCCGCGTCTCGATCACGCCGTCAGCCTCGAGCTCACGGTAGGCCCGGGCCACCGTGTTGGCCGCCAGACCGAGCTGCTCCGCCAGCGCCCGGACTGGCGAGAGTCGAGCACCCGGGGCGAGCTCGCCCGAACGCACCTGCTCGATCACCTGCAGCCGCAACTGCTCGAACGGTGGTGTCGCGCTTGACGCGTCGATGATGAACGGCATGCCGCCTCCTGCCTCGGGCCGCGGCATCCGTCGACACCGCTCGCTCTCGATTCTGTCGCGTCGGCGCGCCACGGTCACCGCACGAGGGCAGGGGCGAGCCGAGCCGAGCCGAGCCGAGCCCGGAAGCAAGACGCTCACCCAAGGCGAGGCCCGCCCGGGCTCGGCCCCCTGACGCATCAGGCGTCGCGGGTGAAGCCCTGCGCCTCCATGAGCTCCGGGTGGTGGGCCCAGCCGACATCCTGGTGCGCGCGAAGCCGGCTCTTCAGCCAGTTCTTGCCGAACACCGGATGCAGCGGGTTCGACGGATCGCGCGTGACCCCGCGAGCCTCGGCGGCGAGCTCCGGCGGCAGGTCGATGGTCGGAATCGTCGCGTCGAGGGCCGGGCCGTAGAAGTACGGCACCGAGATGCGGTCTTGGCCGGGAGCCGGCGAGACCACGCGGTGCATGGTCGCCTTGAGGTACCCGTTGGTCGCGATCTCGAGCAATTCGCCGATGTTCACCACGAAGGCGCCCGAGACCGGAGGTGCGTCGATCCACTGGCCGTCGCGCTCGACCTGCAATCCGCCCTTGCCCTCCTCCACGTAGAGGAGGGTGAGCACGCCGAGGTCCTTGTGGGCTCCGACACCCTGTCCGGCATCCTCTTTGCCCGGGTATCGGGCGATCTTGATGTGCGGTGCGGGTCGCTCGGCGAACGCCGGATCGAACACGTCGGCGGGAGCGCCGAGCGCCTCTGCCCAGGCGTGGAGCAGCGTCAGGCTCACGTCGTTGAGCCGCTCGATCCACTCGGTGGCGAGCTCCCGCAGCTCGGGTAGGGCGGCCGGCCACTGGTTCGGTCCCTGGAGAACCCAGAAGTCCTCGGCATCCGGATCCGTCACGGGCTCGCGCTCGGTGGCGATGTCGATCTGCTCACGCCAGTCGACGGCCCCCTGCGTCAGCTCGCCGCCGATGCGGGTGTATCCGCGGAAATGCGGGCTGTCGACCATATTGAGCGCGAGCTTGTCTGCCTCGGGCAGCTCGAAGAACTTGCGCCCGACCGAGATCATGCGATCGATGAGTTCCTGGGGCACGCCGTGCCCGGTGAGGTAGAAGAACCCGACTTCGTGAGTCGCGCGGCGCAGATCATCGCGGAACGCGGCAGCCTCTTCGTCACCACACGCGAGCCGTGACAGATCGAGCACGGGTAGCGAGAGCGAAGACGAAGTGGAGGTTGACATGGCAACCGTTCTAGCACTGCGAGGCGTGGGTTTGTTGATTATTACGGGAGCGGCTGGCCGGTGCTCCGATTGATGGATGCCGCGCGTTCAGTGGGAGCGTGACGTTCGAGGAACTCATACACCTCGATATGGTCCACGCCGGTGAATGCATCGACTGGCACGGCTGCGAGCAGCGACGATTCCAGCCGGGCGTCGGGCAATGCCGCGTTCGCCCAGCGCTCTGTGAGCGCAGATGACGGTCGGTGGCAGCACTGAGGGTCGGGGCACGTCGAGCTGTGACGGTTCGTGGTATCGCGGCCGCGGAACCATTTCGTGTGCGCGAACGGTGTGCCAACGCTTACCGAGAAGACGCCATGGCGCGAGCTCTGAATGCTCGAAGTGCACCAGTAGCTGCCGTTCGGCTTGTCGGTGTACTGGTGATACGGGCTGAGCCGATCCTCGACCGCGAACACCTGACGCGCGGCCCACTGCCGGCAGACGAGTTGACCTTCGACCGCGCCGAGCGCGTCGGTGGGAAATTGCGCCTGGTCGTTCGCATAGGCCTTCGAGATGGAGCCCGACTCGTGCACCTTGATGAAGTGCACCGGGATGCCGAAGTGACGCGTGGCCAGATTCGTGAAGCGATGCGCTGCTGTCTCGTAGGTCACCGCGAAGGCGTCTCGCAGATCCTCAACCGAGAGCTCGCGCCGCTGCTTCGCCTCGGAGAGAAACGCGACTGCGCCTCGCTCCGGCACCATGAGCGCCGCAGCGAGGTAGTTCGTCTGCACGCGTTGGGCCAGGAACTGGGCATAGTCGCGGGGCTCTCGCACGTCGAGCACATGCCGAGCCAGCGCTCGCAGCACCTCGCCGCGGGGATCCTCGGTCGAGCGCGCGGGTAGATAGATGCGCCGGTGAGCGAGGTCGCTGACTGAGCGCGTGGATGTCGGAAGGTCGCCCACATAGTGCAGCGTGAACCCGAGGCGTGCCGCGAGGTCTGCGGCCACGCGCTGTGAGAGCGGTCCAGCGCGGTGACCGACGGCTTCGAGCAGCTTGGCGGCCTCGGCTTCGAGTTCGGGGAAGTAGTTGTCTTGCCTCCGCATCTGCTCGCGCAACTCGGTGTTTGCCCGACGCGCCTCCTCGGGGGTGGCCGCCCGCTCCCGGTTGACGCGATCGAGTTCGTCGTGCAGCGCGAGGATCGTCTCAATAGCGGCATCGCTCAGTGATCGTCGCACCGCGAGCGGCTCAATGTTCAGCGCGGCGAATAGCGGGCCTCGCTGAACGCGTTCGAGGGCGATCTCGAGTGCCGCGCGTCTGCTCGGCGCTTCGCGAGAAAGCAGGGCTTCCAGCGTGACCCCGAGTGCTCGAGCCACTCGCTGGAGATCGCCGAGTCTCGGCTCGCGCTTGCCGTTCTCGAGCACGCTCACCTGTGACGCGGCTCGGCCGATCGCTTCGCCGAGTGCCTCGAGCGTCATGCCGCGATCGAGTCGTAGCTGGCGTATTCGGCGCCCCACTAGCAGTGCGTCGAACTCGTTCTCCTGGTCTTGCGGCTCCTCGCGTCCCCGTTCGGGGCCGCCAGCTGGCCCGGCTGCTCTGCGCATTTCTGGATCGTAGAAAACGGCTCGAAATTCTGCAAGTGGATGCCGAGATTGTCGTGGTTTTATCGACCAATCTCGAATTCACAGCACCCTGCTGCGACGTGCTGAACGCGCGTCCGACTAATAGGAGTACCGAGATGAGCACCCCCGTCAACCACTCATCGCCTGCCGCACCCCCGGGTGGCAACCGCGCGCCGCGCACGGGCGACCAGACGCAAACCGCCGCCGAACTCGAGAACCAGTGGAAGACCCAAGCGCGGTGGGCGGGTATCGAGCGCGACTACACCGCTGAAGACGTGGTCGCGCTTCGCGGCAGCGTGATCGAAGAGCGCACGTTGGCACGCCGCGGTGCCGAAAGCCTGTGGCGGCTCATCCACGAGCAGCCCTTCGTGAACGCTCTCGGCGCGCTCACGGGCAACCAGGCCGTGCAGCAGGTGCGCGCTGGCCTGAAGGCGATCTACCTCTCAGGCTGGCAGGTCGCGGCCGACGCGAACCTCGCCGGTCACACCTACCCGGATCAGAGTCTCTACCCCGCGAATTCCGTTCCGGCCGTCGTTCGGCGCATCAACAATGCGCTCATGCGGGCCGACCAGATCGAGCACTCGACTGGCACAAGCGATGGGCGCGATTGGCTCGCGCCCATCGTTGCGGACGCCGAGGCTGGCTTCGGTGGGCCGCTCAATGCGTACGAACTCATGCGGGGCATGATCGAGGCCGGTGCGGCCGGCGTGCACTGGGAGGACCAGCTCGCGAGTGAGAAGAAGTGCGGCCACATGGGTGGCAAAGTGCTCGTGCCGACCGCTCAGCACATCCGCACACTGAATGCCGCGCGTCTCGCCGCCGATGTCGCTGGTGTGCCGACAGTCATCATCGCCCGCACCGACGCACTGGGTGCCAACCTCATCACCAGCGATGTCGATGAACGCGATCAGCCGTTCCTCACAGGCGAACGCACCGCCGAAGGCTTCTACGAAACTACTCCCGGCTTCGACACAGTCGTCAGTCGCGGCCTCGCATACGCACCCTACGCCGACCTCCTCTGGGTCGAGACGGCCGAACCAGATCTCGATCTGGCACGACGCTTCGCGGAGCAGATCCACGAGCGCTTTCCCGGGAAGAAGCTGGCGTACAACTGCTCGCCTTCGTTCAATTGGAAGCGCCACCTCGACGACGACCGGATCGCGCGCTTCCAAAAGGAACTGGCCGCGATGGGCTACGCGTTTCAATTCATCACTCTTGCCGGCTTCCACGCCCTCAACCACTCGATGTTCACTCTCGCGAGCGGCTACCGCGATCGCCAGATGAGCGCGTATGTCGAACTGCAAGAGGCTGAATTCGCCTCAGAGGTTGACGGCTACACCGCCACTCGCCATCAGGCAGAGGTCGGCACAGGGTACTTCGATCGCATCGCGACCGCACTGAACCCCAACAGCCAGACCCTCGCCCTCGCCGGTTCGACCGAGACTGCACAATTCCACTGAGAGGCCCCCGATCATGACTATCCAGATCACCGGTCCCATGCGCGACCGGTACGACGAAATCCTCACGCCGAACGCCCTTCAGTTCATCGCCGAACTTCACGACCGTTTCGCCGGCATCCGGCATGATCGTCTGGCTGATCGGATGCGCGTGCGCACAGAGCTCGCGAATGGGCGCGACCTGCGTTTCTTGCCCGAGACCGCTCACATCCGTCGTGACGACGGCTGGCGGGTCGTCGGCGGTGGACCGGGACTCATCGATCGGCGAGTCGAGATCACGGGCCCGACCGACCGCAAAATGGCGATTAACGCACTGAACAGCGGAGCCCAGGTGTGGCTCGCAGATCAGGAAGATGCGACCAGTCCGACGTGGGCCAACGTTGTCGAGGGGCAGCTGTCACTCTTCGACGCGGCGCGCGGGCAGCTGCGGTACACGAGCCCGGAAGGCAAGCAATACCGCGTGACGGCCGATCGCATCCCGACGATCGTGATGCGTCCGCGTGGCTGGCACCTGGTCGAGAAGCACCTCGCCTACGTCGACCGGACGGGAGCGCGGATGCCGGCGAGCGGCAGCCTCGTCGACTTCGGTCTCTACTTCTTCCATAACGCGATGCAGTTGATCGAGGGAGGCAGCGGGCCCTACTTCTACTTGCCCAAGCTCGAGAGCCACTTGGAGGCCCGGCTGTGGAACGAGGTGTTCACGTTCGCGGAGCGGTTCATCGGCGTCTCCCATGGCGCCATCCGGGCCACCGTGCTGATCGAGACACTCCCAGCGGCCTTCGAAATGGAGGAGATCCTGTACGAACTGCGGGACCACTGCGCTGGACTCAATGCCGGGCGCTGGGACTACGTGTTCTCGGTCATCAAGAACTATCGCGACCGCGGCCGGTCATTCGTGCTGCCCGATCGCGACCAAGTCGCGATGACTCTACCGTTCATGCGCGCGTACACCGACTTACTCGTCAAGACCTGTCACCGCCGCGGCGCGCACGCGATCGGAGGCATGAGCGCCTTCATCCCTAGCCGTCGCGATCCCGAGGTGACCGAGCTCGCGTTGGCCAAGGTCGCCGCTGACAAGCGACGAGAGGCCGCCGACGGCTTCGACGGCACGTGGGTGGCGCACCCCGGCCTCATCGACACGGCACGGGCAGAGTTCGACGCCGTGCTCGGCGACCGAGCGAACCAGCTCGATCATCGACGCGAGGACGTGCAGGTGACCGCGCGCCAACTCCTCGATGTCGCGGTCCCCGAGGCTGCGGTCACCGAGCAGGGCGTACGCAACAACATTTCTGTTGCCGTGCGATACATCGACTCCTGGTTGAGGGGCGTGGGCGCCGCCGCAATCGACAACCTCATGGAAGATGCGGCCACCGCCGAGATCAGCCGTTCGCAACTCTGGCAGTGGATCCAGCATGCGACCGACACGTCGAACGGCGAGACCGTGACTCGCGCATATGTCGAGCGCCTGCTCGCCGAGGTCGTCGCCGACCTGCCACGTGTGGATGGTGATCGGATCGATGACGCCGTGGAGGTGTTGCGCGAGGTGGCGCTCGGCGATGAGTTTCCGACCTTCCTCACCCTGTGCGCTTACAGCCGCTATCTCGTCGAGCCTGCGGCATCGGGTGTCGAGAGCGAGGACTCGGCCGCCGCTTGAAGGCGGCTTTGCCGGTCGATCGCTCTCGTCGAGGTTCCATCAGCGACCTGGGGTGCCACCTGGCGAACGGCGCCATGTCGACGGGGCTCGCCACGGCCCAGCTCTCGGTATCAGCGGGGGTCGCGCTTGATCAGTCGGGAGAGCACGATCGCCGAGCGCGTGTGATCCACATTGGGTGCGACGCGCACGCGTTCGAGAGCGTCCTCGAGCCCCGGGATGTCGCGGGCGCGCAGGTGCACGACGGCGTCGGCCGAACCGGTGACCGTTCCCGCGTCGACGACCTCGGGCACCGTGCTCAGGAGCCTGCGCAACTCATCAGGTGCGACGGTTCCGCGGCAGAACAGCTCGACGTATGCCTCGACGACCAGACCGTCGACAGCGGGATCGACCTCGATGGTGAATGCGCGGATCACGCCGGTCTCGACCAGCCGATCGACTCTGCGCTTCACAGCGGATGCCGAGAGCCCGACGACCGCGCCGATGTCGCCGTAGCCGGCGCGGGCGTTCAGCCTGAGCTGCTCGATGATCTGCCGGTCGAGGTTGTCCACACCGCCAGTCTATGGCGTTTTGTTGCGCAACCCGGCCGTTGCTTGCAGGAATCATGCAAGCCAAGCCATCGCGCGGCCGCGCCCCACATGTGAGCATGGAGCCATGACTCTGACTCGTCCGGCATCCGCTGCCGCTCATCGCGAAGCGGTGCCAAGGCGAGTGCTCATGTGCCGTCCGACCTGGTTCACCGTGGCGTATCGGATCAACCCCTGGATGCACCCCGAGCAGCACACCGACCATGAGCTCGCGATGCGGCAGTGGCAGCACCTCTACGACACATATCGCTCACTCGGATTCGAGGTCGAACTGATCGACCCTGTCGAGGAACTTCCCGACATGGTCTATGCCGCGAACGGCGGCTTCGTGATCGACGGGGTCGCGTATGGGGCGAGCTTCGTCTACCCCGAGCGGCAGCCCGAGGCGCATTGGTACAACGAGTGGTTCAAGCAGAACGGCTTCGAATTGCGCGAGCCCCGGCACATCAACGAGGGCGAGGGCGACTTCCTCCTGGTGGGCGGCGTAATCCTCGCCGGCACGGGGTTCCGCAGCGACTCGTCGAGCCATGCCGAAGTGGCTGCCGCGTTCAACCGCGAGGTCGTCACCTTGAGGCTGGTCGACCCGAGCTTCTACCACCTCGACACCGCCGTCGCCGTGCTCGACTCCGCTGCTGCCGGACCAGCAGCTATCGCCTTTCTGCCGGAGGCGTTCGATGAGGCCTCCCAGGCGACGCTGCGCGAGCGGTTCCCAGGAGCGATCGAGGTCGACCGCGCCTCTGCCGACGTGTTCGGCCTCAACGCGTTCAGCGATGGCAAGAACGTCGTCGTCGCAGCCCAGGCGACGAGTATGCACGAGCAGTTGAAGGATGCGGGCTACACACCCGTGCCGGTCGACCTCTCCGAGCTCAAGCGCGGCGGCGGCGGCATCAAGTGCTGCACGCTTGAGCTCCGCTAGCGGGACGACGCTCGGTGCGCACGCGGAGCTCGTCCAGTTCGTAGCGCCAATCAGGCGGTAGAGAATACGTGCACGCTCGCTGTCCCGGCCAGCAGCGAGCGCCGTCTTAGGCTGACGGCATGTCTGTTGCCGATCTGTCGACGCCGGGCGAAGCGCTCGGCGATGCCCCCGTCATCGTGCGCACCGAGGGGCGGCTCGGGCGCATCACGCTCAACCGGCCTCGTGCCCTCAACGCGATCGATCACGAGATGGTGCTGGCCATGGCCGCAGCGCTCGCCGAGTGGTCGACCGACGATAGCGTCTCCGCGGTGCTGCTCGACGGTGCCGGCAAACGCGGGCTCTGCGCGGGCGGCGATCTGCACAAGAACGGCGACGCGCCACTCACCCCGGCCTTCCTACGCGACGAGTACCACCTCAATCTGCAGATCGCGGAGTTCCCGAAGCCCTTCATCGCTCTCATGGACGGCATTGTCATGGGCGGCGGCATCGGAGTCAGCGCGCACGCCAGCCACCGCATCGTGACCGAGCGCTCGAAGCTGGCGATGCCCGAGACTCGCATCGGAATGGTTCCGGATGTCGGGGGCTCTCTGCTGCTCAACGCCGCACCCGGCGCCATCGGGCGCCACCTCGGGCTCACCTCTGGCCAGTTCGATGGCGCCGACGCGATCGCCTGCGGCTTCGCTGATACCACTGTCGCGAGCACCCACCTCGTGCAGTTGGTGGAGGCAGTGCTGATAGCACTCGACGAGCTCGACGAACCTGCGGATGCTGTCGCGGCCGCCGCTGCCATCGACGCCGCGGTCGCGAACTACGCGGCGCCGGTTCCCGAATCGACCCTCATGGCCCAGCAGCACTGGATCGACCGTTGCTACGCGAGCGACTCGGTTCCGCAGATCGTCGAGGCGCTGCGTGAGTCAGCGCGGGGAGATGGGGGGCAGGATGCCGAGGCTGCGGCATCCGCGATCCTCGCTGTGTCTCCCACCGCGGCCGTCGCCACGCTCGAACTGCTGCGTCGCACGCAGGGAGTCGATCTGCGCGAAGCGCTCGAGCTCGAGTACCGGGCGATGACGGCGCTCGCCGAGATGCCTGACGCCCGCGAGGGCGTGCGGGCGCTGCTCGTCGATCGCGACACTCCTCGGTGGAGCCCTGCGGCGCTCGAGGATGTCGACGCCGACCAGGTGCGGGCGCTCTTCGAGCGGCCGGCCGCCGATGGCCCCTTGTTCTGACGTCCTGCCGGCGTGTGCCCTGGGCGGGAGCATCCCGAGCCCGGCCCGACCCCAGCCCGTGTCCGAAACCCGAGCCCGGCCCGGACGGGCGATGATGACGGGCCCAGCCGCGCTGAGTAGCGTGGGGGAATGACGGCCCCAAGTTCTTCCGTGCTCAGTCCCGAGCTGCTCGAGCGCATCCGCTCGCGTGCGCCCGGCTACGACCGCGACAACGCGTTCTTCAGCGAAGACCTCGACGAATTGCGGCAGGCAGGCTATCTGCGACCGCAGCCCCTGCTCGATGGCGTTCGGAATCAGCGCCTGCTTGCCCGGTACGCTCCGGCGACGGCGCTCGGCATCAACATGCACCACGTGGTCGTCGGGGTCGCCCGGGTGCTGCACGACCGCGGCGATCACAGCCTCGACTGGGTGCTCGCCGACGCCGAGGCCGGCGAACTGTTCGCGTTCGGCAACAGCGAAGCCGGCAATGACCTGGTGATGTTCGACTCGCGGACCAAGGCCGAGCCCACCGGTGACGGCGGGTACCGCTTCACCGGAACGAAGATCTTCACCTCGCTCTCGCCAGCGTGGACGCGCCTCGGAATCTTCGGTCGTGACGACAGCGACCCCGAGCGCCCGGTACTCGTGCACGGCTTCATCACTCGGGACACCCCAGGTCACCGTGCGGTCGGCGAGTGGGATGTGCTCGGCATGCGCGCCACGCAGAGCTATGCCACGTCGCTGGATGCTGTCGAGATGCCCGCCGAGCGGGTCGGCCGAATCCTCCCGGTCGGGCCGACCGCTGACCCGTACATGTTCGGGATCTTCGCGAACTTCCTCCTCCTCATCGGTGCGGTGTATGCGGGAATCGGCGACCGCGCCCTCGAGCTCGGTGTCGACGCAGTGAAGCACCGCATGTCGATGCGCACTGGCGAGTCGTATTCGGCCGACCCCGACATCCGGTGGCAACTGGCCGACGCGGCGATCGCGCTCGACTCGATCGCGCCGCAGCTCGAGTCTCTCGCGCGTGACGTCGACGAGCTCAGCGACCATGGCGATGCCTGGTTCCGCTACCTGGTCGGAGCGAAGACCCGGGCCGTCGACATTGCCCGCGCTGCCGTCGAGACCGCTATCCGGGTGTCGGGAGGCAGCTCGTACAGCGTTGGCAACGAGCTCTCCCGGCTCTACCGCGACGCGCTTGCCGGGCTCTTCCACCCGAGCGACCCCGAGTCTGCGCACTCGACGGTCGCAAGCCAGCTGCTCGGCGGGTGAGTCCGGCGCAGCTCCGCTGAGAGGCGCTCAAGAACCGGCGATCGCGTCCGGCGACCAGCGTCGGCGGTCGAAGTGCGCACGCGGTTCGCGGATGCTGCGCCCTTCAAGGAGTGCGAAGGCGATGCGCTCGTACTGCTCGGCGATGGCGTCCCATCGCGAGCGCTGCTGCGCGCGAGCCCGGAGCCGGGTTCCGAGCGCCATCGCCTCGTGCGGTTCCTCGTCCACGAGGTCGATCGCGCGCGCGAGGGCATCGGCAGAACCGGAGCACTTGCATGCCTCGCCGGCATCCGTGCGGCGCCCGATCCCGGCATCCCACGCAATGACTGCCGCTCCGCCGTCCATCGCGTGCCGGAGCGAGGCGTCCGCTCGGCCAATAGCGCACCCGTGCAGATACGACAGCGCGTGCGCCGTGAGCTCTGCGATGAGCTCTTCATCGGCCGTTCCGCCGAGCACCAGCACACGTGGGTCGTCACCGGCAAGCTGCTCAATGGTCCGAGGTGAGACAGCGCTGACGCGCGGAACGATGACGAGCGGGCGGTGCGTGCCCGATCGCCGGAACCCCTCGATGATCTGGGGGAGATGGTCTTCGTCGGGGCGCGCCGACACGGCCAGGTGATACCCGCGAGGGAAGAGGTCGAGTTCGGCCAGTCGCCGGTGAGAGCGAGGGACGGCGCTCGAGTCACCAGACATGGTGACCACTTCGACCAACGCCGAGAACTGCGCACGAAACCTCTCGGCCACCTCCTGATCGTCGCTGAGCAGCGCGTCGGCGAATCGCACGGCGACACGTTCGGCGAGCGGCTCCAGACGCTTGCCCGGCACGGCGGCGGTCTGCTGGGAGTCGAGGTAGAGCCCCGAGGGAACTCGGCCAGATCGAAGCACGGGGAGCGCGATCGCGTTCGCCGTGCCGAAGACGAAGGCCGTATCGGTCGTGTTCTCTCGCAGCAGCCGCGCCGCTGACCTGGCGGTCTGCAGGAACGTGCCCAGAGATCGAGCTCTCGACCAGCCCGCTTCGCGCGCTGTCGGCGACGGGCCGAAGGCTCGCAGGGTCACGAGCCGCATGCCGTGCCACTCCTCAGCCGGATCTTGCCGGTCTGCGCGGCAGTACAGGGTCACCCGATGGCCGAGCGCCACAAGGCGAGGTCCCACCTCCTGCGGGATCACCCCGAAGTCGGCTGCGCCGGAGCCGTCGAGTGCGATAACGGCGTCGGTGTCGGGATCCGAAGCACTCGCGACGGTTCGCGTCGGCATGCCGAGGGTGCCAAGCATCGCGATGTGCATACGCCGCGCCTTTCAGCTGCGCAGGGCCTGCATCCGCGGGAGCAGAACCTGCCACGGTGGCGGATCGGCGGGAGCGATTCGACCCGGGGCCCAGCCACGCCATCCTCGGTGGCCGCCGACGCGCCTCCCGATTGACGCCGGGACGGGGCCTGGCGTGGCTGGACGATTCCGGGCGGATCGCCGCGGCATCCGCTGTGTCGCAAATTCTTGCGAGTGGATGGCCGCGGCGTGCATCAGTACGCCCCGTCTGGTCGGACGAACACCTTGAGGGTGCGCCACAGGATGAGCAGATCGGTCGTGAGTGACCAGTTCTCGACGTAGTACAGGTCGAGACGCACGCTCTCCTGCCAACTGAGATCAGAGCGGCCGTTGATCTGCCACATGCCGGTGAGGCCGGGTTTGATGTACAACCGCCGGTGCACGTGCGGCTCGTACTGGTTGACCTCACGAGGCAGTGGCGGGCGGGGACCGACCAGGCTCATCTCGCCGGTGAGTACATTCCACAGCTGCGGCAGCTCGTCGATCGACGTGCGGCGGAGCAGCTTGCCGAGGCGGGTCACCCGAGGGTCATCGCGCAGCTTGAACAGCATGCCGTTGCTGTCTCCGCTGCCGAGGCCGTCGAGCATCGACTCCGCGTCGGGCACCATCGTCCTGAACTTCAGCATCATGAAGGTCGTGCCGCCGCGTCCGACCCGCTCTTGCCGGAACAGCGCCGGCCCCTTGCTGTCGAGCCTGATGGCGATGCCAACCATGACGAGCAACGGCATGAGCAGCAGCAGTGCGAGCCCTGCCGCGGTCGCGTCGAACACGCGCTTGAGCACGTGCTTTCCGCCCTCGAACTGCGGCAGCTCGACGTGCATGAGCGGGAGTCCCTCGACCGGCCGCAGATGGATGCGGGGGCCGGCCACGTTCGTCAGGCTCGACGCGACCACCAGCTCAGCGCTCGTGCCCTCCAGCTTCCACCCCAGATCGCGAAGGTACGTGCCGCCGCGCTCGGTGTGGTCGGTGACGATCACGGTGTCGGCGCCGACGCGCTGCACGGTCTCGGTCACCGTGTCGAGTCCGCACACCACGGGCACCTCTCCCGTGTCGGTCGCGAGCGTTCCCGTCGAGGGCTCGTCGAGTGCGACGCCTACGACGCGGTACGCGGCACCGGTGCGCTTCTCGAGGCGGTCGACGATGTAGCGCACCTCGTCGGGGGCTCCGGCGACGATCACCTTCGACAGGTAGTGGCCGTACTGACGTTGCTGTGTGAGCCAGTGGCGCCACAGCCACCGGCTGAGCATGAGCGCCACAGTGCCGCCCACCATCGTGGAGATGAACGAGGTGCGGATGCCTTCGAAATCAGCGGCGAGGAACACCGCAGCGAGCAGGCCGAACGTCGTCGCACTGGCTCCCGCGAGGGTCTTGTACTCGGTCGCGCCGACGCCCAGGACTCGAGTCTCGCGAGTGCGCCACACGGCAAGCGCGAGGAGCCACACGACCGTCACGAGTGACGCGCTGATCCACAACGGCGGGCTGGCGGGAAGGATGCCGCGCGCCGCTGCGATCGCAGCGATGGGTGCGAACGCCGCTGTCGCGATCACGACGGCATCCGTCACGATGAGACGGCGGCGGTAGCTCCGGCACCAGCGGGTGCCGGTTGCTGGAGCGACCGCGGCGGCGGCACGGTGGCCGCCGACCGCGAGTCGTCCAGGTGACGCGCCCCGGCGCACGCCGGGAATGGGGCTCACGGCGACTCGGGTCATCGCCGGATCCTGCGCGCCACACCAATGCCCGAAAGGGCATGAGAAGGGCGATCGGGGTTTGAGTGAGGGAATGAACGATCAGGAGCGAGTCGGGTAATCTCTCGCCCCTCCATGAGGGCGAACTTCACGGTTCAACCTGTTTCGGGTATACAGGATCGGTCGTGACGGATCAGACGCGCCTGGCGCATCGAGGCATGTGCAAGCGTGCGGGAATAGCGTCTGACGCGCATTCGGGGTGCGCCCCAGACGTGGAAGGGCCTGGCCGAACGTACGATCGACCTTCGAGTGCGCCGTCGCACTCAGCGAGGATTCGGGTTCCTCCCAGCGCCCCCGAAGGGGGGCTGATAGCTACACAAGCTACAGGCAAACGCGCCGTAACGCCACACCCCCCATTTGGGGGTAATTCGTGGGTGGTAAGCGCCGCGACCCGATGCGCGGCTCACGAGGGAGGGCTCGTCACGACCCCTTCGTGGCGATCGTCTCCGTGATCGCGATCTCCGAGGTCGCCGCCTCTCGCGACTGCCCGTCGCGCGTGAAGTAGAAGCGCCTCGGATGCCGTCGGCTGTAGCGAAGTCGCAGGTCGTGGGCGACGACCATCCACGCCACTCCGATGATGGCCGTGACGATGCCCGATGCGGCGCCGACGAGGAGTGCTGAGCGCGGACCGAACTCACTGGCGATCCAGCCGACGATCGGAGCGCCGAGCGGCGTCCCTCCGACGAAGATCGCCATGTACAGCGCCATGACGCGGCCGCGCATGACCGGCGAGGTCGTCGTCTGGATCGTGGCGTTCGCGGTGGTCATGAACGTCGTCGACGCGAGGCCGACCACGATGAGCGAGACCGCGTAGCTCCAGAAGCTCGGCATGGCCGCGGAGAGCAGGCAAGCCAGGCCGAAGAGTCCGGCTGCTCCGAACACGATGCGAAGTCGGGGTCGCTCGCGGCGAGCCGCCACGAGCGCGCCTGTGATCGATCCGATGGCCAGGATCGACGAGAGCACGCCATACTCGCCCGCGCCCAGCCCGAACTCGATGCGCGTCATCGTCGACGAATAGATGGGGAAGTTCAGTCCGAACGTGCCGATGATGAACGCTGCGATGAAGAGCACGAGCAGGTCGCCGCGTCGCCGCACGTACCGGAAGCCGGCCAGCAACTCACCCTTGCCCCGTGGTGCGCGGGGCGTCCTGAAGAGCGTGCTGGCGTTCAGCAGCAGCAGTGCGGTGATGGTCGCGGCGTAGGTGCCGGCGTTCAGCACGAAGACCCAGCCGGGCCCCACGAGCACGACGAGTCCGCCGGCGACCGCGGGACCGATGAGACGGGCCGTGTTGAAGGATGCCGCGTTCAGGGCGACCGCGTTCGGCAGTTCGCGCTTCCGCACGAGGTCAGAGACGAACGCCTGTCGCGCCGGCGAGTCGATCGCCGAGACCACTCCGAGGGCTGCGGAGAATGCGAAGACGTGCCACAGCGCGACGTGCCCGGTGAGCACGAGAGCCCCGAGCCCCACCGCGAGGAGTGCCGCACTCGCCTGCGTGATGATCAGCAGATGACGCCGTTCGAAGCGGTCGGCGATGAGCCCGGCCCATGGCACGAGCAGCAGTTGCGGCGCGAACTGGAGCCCCATGTTGATGCCGAGGGCGGTGGCGTCGTTGTCCGTCAACTCAGTGAGCACGAGCCAGTCCTGGGCAGTGCGCTGCATCCACAGGCCGACATTCGAGATCAGCGCACCCGCGAACCAGAGTCGATAGTTCATGCCCCTGAGGGCGAGGAACATCGCGCTCATGAATTGGCGAGCTTCTTGATCACTGGTGCGGCCGCCGTGACGATCGCGAGCTCGTCGGCGTCGAGCTCGCGCAGCCTGCCGGTGAACCACTCGTCGCGCCGGCGCGACGTCTCGTCGAGCACGCGTTCGCCGGCATCCGTCAGTCGCAGCAGCACCTTCCGCCCGTCATCGGGCGATGAGTAGCGCGTGACATAGCCGGCATCCACGAGCGCATTGACCGTGCGGTGCATCGAGGGCGCGGTCACCCCCTCGATTCCGCTGAGCGCGCCCATCGTGCAGTCGGCGGCCTCTCGCAGGCGCCAGAGCGCCGACAACTGGCTGTCGGAGATCGACCGATCGGCCTTCTCGGCGCGCAGGCGGCGGGCCAGACGACCTATGGAGAGGCGGAGTTCATTGGGGAGCGCAGTGTGTGGCATACGGCGTCAACGATAACAAAATAGTTAGGCTAAGTAAATATCGCAGCGAGGGTCTGCAAGCGATACAAATGAGCGTCGGACGAGAGGAGTAGCGATGCCCAAGTTCATCGTCGAGCGCCGCGACGACAGCTTCGTCGACGCGTACGGGGTGCGCATCCACTACTCGATCTGGAGCCCGGGCAAGCCTCGCGGGGTCGTGCAATTGCTGCACGGGCTCGGGGAGTACGCGGCACGCTACGAGTTGCTCGCGCAAGACCTGGTCTCGGCCGGCTATGCCGTCTATGCCGACGACCACCGCGGGCATGGGCGCACGGGCGTCGAGCAGTGGGCGGACGATCCTTCCAAGCTCGGGCGTCTCGGCCCAGGGGGACTGCGCGCCACGATCGACGCGATCGTGCAGTTCAGGGGCATCATCGACGAGCGCCACCCGGAGCTGCCCGT
Organism: Ruicaihuangia caeni; assembly: GCF_040536845.1. Classification (NCBI taxonomy): domain Bacteria; kingdom Bacillati; phylum Actinomycetota; class Actinomycetes; order Micrococcales; family Microbacteriaceae; genus Ruicaihuangia; species Ruicaihuangia caeni. Next base: position 1,175,607 of record NZ_CP159582.1, on the reverse strand, counting down.
GGTGCTGCTCGGCCACAGTTGGGGCTCGCTCATGGCGCAGATCATCTTCGATCGACGGCGTGCCGACTACGCCGGGGTCGTGCTCACTGGCACGGCATACCGGATGCCGTGGACCATGAACCCAGGAGACTTGAACAAGCGCCACCGCACGCTCGGCGACACCGGCCACGAGTGGCTCAGCCGCGACCCGGAGGTCGCGAAGGCGTTCCAGGCCGACCCGCTCACGTTCAACGCGACCGCCGCGAAGCTCTTCGGCGTCCGTGATGGTCTGCGGTTGTACGGTCGGCCGCGGCGAGGGCTGCCCGATGTGCCCATGCTGATCATGATCGGCTCCGACGACTCGCTCGGCGGCATCCGGAGCGCCCACCGTCTGGCAGAGCAGTACCGCCGCCGCGGTGGGCTGACAGACGTCGAGGTGGTCGTCTTCGAAGAAGCGCGCCACGAGATCTTCAACGAGCTGAACCAGGCGGAGGTCCGCGCGCGTCTTGTCGAGTGGCTGCGTGAGAAGGTGCCCCAAGAACCGGCCCGCCGGATTGGTTAGGCTTGCCTGCTATGCACGGTGAGTACAAGGTTCCCGGCGGCAAGCTCGTCGTCGTCGACCTGGACTCCATCGAAGGGCGCATCGCGAACTTCCGTCTGGCGGGCGACTTCTTCCTCGAGCCCGACAGCGCGCTCGAAGCCATCGACCAGGCCGTCAACGGACTGCCCGTCACGAGCGAGTCGCGCCACATCGCCGAGGTGATCGAGCAGGCGCTGCCAGAGGGCACGCAGATGCTGGGGTTCAACGCGGATGCCGTGGCCACCGCCATCCGTCGTGCGCTCCGCCGCGCGACCGAGTGGCGCGATTACGACTGGCAACTGGTGCGCCATGGCGCGCTCGCCCCCCGGGTGCACCTGGCCCTTGATCAGGTGCTCACAGAAGCCGTCGGCGAGGGACTCAGAAGGCCGACGCTTCGCATCTGGGAGTGGAACGAGCCCGCGGTCGTGATCGGCAGCTTCCAGTCGGTCAAGAACGAGGTCGACCTCGACAACGCCGCTCGCTACGGCATCGATGTCGTGCGCCGCATCAGCGGTGGCGGTGCGATGTTCATGGAAGCCGGGTCGGTGATCACCTGGTCGTTGTACGTACCCGGCGACCTCGTGCAGGGCATGTCGTTCGCCGACTCGTACGCCTACCTCGACGACTGGGCGCTCACGGCGCTGCGATCGCTCGGCATCGAGGCGACGTATCAGCCGCTCAACGACATCACGAGCCCCGCGGGCAAGATCGGCGGCGCTGCCCAGAAGCGCCTCGGGAACGGTGCCGTGCTGCATCACGTCACCATGAGCTACGACATGGACCGCGAACGGATGACCGAAGTGCTCCGCATCGGTCGCGAGAAGCTGAGCGACAAGGGCACCGTGAGCGCCGCGAAGCGCGTCGACCCGCTTCGCATGCAGACCGGGCTCGAGCGCGAGGAGATCATCGAGCGCATGGTCGCCACCTTCCGAGAGCTGTACGGCCTGAGCGATGGCCGGCTCACCTCGGGTGAGCTCGACGCAGCGCATCAGCTGGCGGCCGAGAAGTTCTCGTCGGACTCGTGGCTCCACCGGGTCCCGTGACGGCGTCCCGCCCGGTGGTTCGCCGCCGGCGGGTGGCGCGCGGCGTGGCACTGAGCATCGTGTTGGGCGCTGTTCTCGTGGTCGGCGTCGGCGCCTCATCGATGGTCGGTCAACTGCCGGTCTCGCCATCCGAGGTGATCGGCTCGCTGCTGCGCGCGATGGGTATCGCCAACGGCTGGGCGCCTGATGATCCGATCGTCGAATCGACCCTGTGGGTCGTGCGCTTTCCGCGCATCGTCATGGGGTTGATGGTCGGAGCAGCGCTCGCCGTGGCGGGGGCCGTGATGCAGGCGATCTTCGGCAACCCGCTCGCCGAGCCTGGAGTGGTCGGAGTCTCGTCGGGTGCGGCGTTGGGCGCGGCCATCGCGATCGCCTTCAGCATCACCGCGCTCGGCAACTGGAGCGTTGCGGTGCTGGCGTTCGCCGGCAGCCTGCTCGCCACCTTCATCGTCTACTTCGTGTCGCGCAGCGGCGGGCGCACCGAGGTCGTCACGCTCCTGCTCACGGGCATCGCGATCAATGCCTTCGCGGGCGCGGGCCTCGCCTTCGTGCTCTTCATGGGCAGCTCGTCGAGCCGCGAGCAGATCGTCTTCTGGCAGCTCGGGTCGCTCAACGGCGCGCGCTGGTCGGAGGCGCTCCTCGTCGCAGTCGTCTGCGTGCTCGGCGCGGCGGTCGCTGCCGCGCTCGGTCGTCGTTATGACCTCCTCGCGCTCGGCGAGCGAAACGCGCGGCACCTCGGCGTGAACGTCGAGGGGCTGCGCATGGCCAGCATCCTGCTCGTCGCCCTGCTCACCGGCATCGGCGTCGCCTTCGTCGGCATCATCTCGTTCGTCGGCCTGGTCGTGCCGCACATCATCCGCATGGCGATCGGGCCCGCGCACCGACCCCTGATCATCGCGTCCGCGTTCGGCGGCGGCGCCCTGCTCGTGGTCGCCGATCTGCTCACGCGTGTGCTCATCGCCGGCGCGGATCTGCCCATCGGGATGCTCACCTCGCTCGTGGGCGGCCCGTTCTTCTTCTTCCTGCTCTTCCGGCAGCGTCGGCGCAGCGGGGGGTGGGCATGAGTCTGCTCGTCGCTCGCGACGTCGACGTGGTGCGCGATGGCACCGTGATCCTCGACGGGGTCTCGCTCGAGATCGAGCGGGGCGAGGTGCTCGCGCTCGTGGGCCCGAACGGTGCGGGCAAGTCGACCCTGCTCGGCGTTCTGAGCGGCGATGCGCGGCCCACCCGCGGGGCGATCGAGCTCGACGGCCGGCCCATCGGCGACTATCGGCCGCTCGAGCTCGCCCGCCACCGGGCGGTGCTCACGCAGGAGAACGCCGTGAGCTTCCCGTTCCGTGCCATCGAGGTCATCCAGATGGGGCGTTCCCCCTGGAACCGCACCTCGCGCATCGACGAGGACAGCAGAGCGGTGACGGATGCCGTCGAAGCCACCGACGTCTCGCACCTGCTCGGACGCCGCTACACCTCGCTCTCAGGCGGTGAGAAGGCGCGGGTCTCGCTCGCGCGCGTGCTCGCCCAGCGCACGCAGCTGCTGTTTCTCGATGAACCGACCGCTGCCCTCGATCTGCGCCATCAGGAAGACGTGATGCTGACGGCGCGGGCGCTCGCGGCTGAAGACCGCGCGGTCGTCGTCGTGCTGCACGATCTCTCGCTCGCGGGTGCCTACGCCGACCGCATCGCCCTGCTGAGCGGGGGAAGGCTGGTCGCCTCAGGAACGCCGCACGAGGTGCTCGACGCCGAGGTCATCGGCGGGGTGTATGGGCTTGCGGTGCGCGTCATCGTGCAAGACGGGGTGCCCATCGTGCTGCCCGTGCGCGACTCGCTTCCGCGCTGATCGTCTGAGCGGGCGACCCGGTCGAAACCCCGTTCTGGCCAGACTGGCCCTGGTCGAGTCCTCCGAGCCCGACGTTTATTGCGCGTCTTCGGGCTGCTGCCGGTCGTCCTGCTTCCGCGCGTGCTCGTGCGCCTCCTGGATCGCTGACTTCTCGCGCAGGGGCGTTGCCTTGAGGAAGAAGCTGAGCACGAACGCGATCGCCACCACGACGAAGCAGAAGAAGAACACCTGCGTGTTCGCGTCGGCGAAGCCGTCGAGGAACGGCGCGGTGAGCCGAGGGTCTGCGCCGATCAGGAACGAGGTGTCGCCATTGAGGGTCTCGCCGAGCTGCGCCGGATGCTGCAGCACTTCGAGAACCGCTGCGTTGGCCGGGTCGGCTGCCACCGCGGGATCCGCGGCCGCCGATCGCAGGGCACCCATGAGAGCGGGGTCGCCGAAGGCCGCGCGCAGTGTGGATGGCAAAGCGCCGAAGAGCAGGGAGAACACGATCGCGGTGCCCAGCGTTCCGCCCATCTGCCGGAAGAACGTCGCGGAGCTGGTCGCGACGCCGATGTCGCGGTGGCCCACGGAGTTCTGGCTGGCGATCGTGAGCGTCTGCATGAGTTGGCCGAGCCCGAGCCCCGCGACGGCCATGCCGACGATGATGAACCACAACGGTTTGTCGGCGGTGGCGAAGCTGAGCCAGAGGAACGCGGCCGACAGCATCCCGGTGCCGATGATCGGGAAGATCTTGTACCGCCCGGTGCGTGCGATGAGCTGGCCCACGACGATCGACGAGAGCATGAGTCCAGCGACCATCGGCAGCATGAGGTAGCCGCTCTCGGTCGGGGTCGCCCCCTGCACCATCTGCAGGTAGAGGGGCACCGTCATGAGGGCGCCGAACATGCCGACGCCCACGAATACGCTCAGCACGGTGACCATCGAGAAGGTGGGCGACTGGAACAGCTTCAGCGGGATCAGCGCGGCATCGCCCATCCTGCGCTCGACCAGGATGAACGCGACGAGCCCGAGCGCGCCGGTGAAGTACATGGCGACCGACAGGGGCGAGGTCCAGCCCCAGTCGCGACCGAGCTCGGCGACGAGGATGAGCGGCACCACGGTCACGATCACCAGCACCGCCCCGAACCAGTCGATGCGTGAGCGGTGCGGCGTGTGCGGGATGTGCAGGAATGTCATCACCATGATGAGCGCGATCACACCGATGGGCAGATTGAGCAGGAACACCCAGCGCCAGCCGGAGATGAAGAGAATCTCGTCGAGTCCGGCGAACAGCCCGCCGATGAGCGGCCCGATCACGCTCGTCACACCGAAGACCGCGAGGAAGTAACCCTGGTACTTCGCCCGTTCGCGAGGCGCCAGGATGTCGCCCATCACGGTGAGCGGCAGGGCCATGAGTCCGCCGGCGCCGAGCCCCTGCACAGCACGGTACGCGGCGAGCTGCACCATGTCGTTGGCGAGTCCGCACAGCAGCGAACCGATCAAGAAGATCACGATCGAGGCGAGGAACAGCGGGCGACGGCCGAAGAGGTCGCTGAGCTTGCCGTAGATGGGTGTCGAGACGGTTGACATGATGAGGAACGCGGTGGTCACCCAGGCCTGCAGCGCCATGCCGTCGAGGTCGTCGGCGATGGTCTTCATCGCGGTTCCGACGACCGTCTGGTTCAACGACGACAGGAACATCGCGGCCATCAGGCCGGCGATCACGAGCAGGATCTCGCGATGGGTCATGACGCCGCCGGCCTCGGCGATGGCCTGGGCGCGGGCAGCGCCGCGCGACCCTCGTCGGGGCTTCGATGGCGTCTGCTCGGCGATACGCGTGCGTTCGGGCGTGCTCGAGTGATTCTTCGGCGTTGTACTCATAATTGCGTGGAGTGCAAATTTACACGATGCGCAGCCTCTTTGCCTCTGGTGCTTGACCGCCTGTGAGGGGCGGCCTCGCGTAGCCTTGGTGCGGTGAGCGACCAGCAGACGACGCCGAGCGGGGGCGAGCGCTCCCAACGCGCACAACGTGCACCGTCCCCAGCGGTGCGTCGGCGTCGTGCGGTGGTGCTCGGCATCGTCGCGGGCATCGCGCTGGTGGCGGTGGTCTGGGCGATCGTCGCCGCAGCGACGGGCGCGGGCGATCAGCCGCCGGCATCCGCGCCGTCGAAGTCGCCGTCTCCGACTCTCGACCCCCCGCCTCAGGCCGCGACGCCCACCCCGTCAGCCCCTCCCGCGCAGCCGGAGTTCGACAAGACCGCGCAGTCGATCGATGCGGCCAGCAGCTACTGGGTCGTCGCGAACAAGCTGCGCCCGCTGCAACCGCTCGACTACGCGCCCGACGATCTCGTCGAGGTGCCTGTGCCGCACGTGTACACGCCGCAGTTGCGCAAAGCGGCAGCGGATGCCGTCGTCGAGATGTTCGCCGCGTTCACCGCCGAGACGGGGCTACAACTGCAGTCGCAGAGCGCCTACCGCAGCTACACCACACAGGTCGACGTCTACAACAGCTGGGTGTCGTCGCTCGGGCAAGCGGGCGCCGACCGCACCAGCGCCCGGCCCGGTCACAGCGAGCACCAGACCGGACTCTCGATCGACATCTCCTCACTGCCCGCGGAGTGCGCGCTGCAGGCCTGCTTCGGCGACACGCCGCACGGGAAGTGGCTGGCCGCCAACGCGTGGCGGTTCGGCTTCACGCTGCGGTACCCGAACGGCATGACGCCGGTGACCGGCTACGAGTACGAGCCATGGCACTTCCGCTACGTCGGGCCGGAACTCGCGGCAGAGCTGCACCGCACCGGCATCCCCACACTCGAGGAGTTCTTCGGCCTGCCGCCCGCGCCGGACTACGCCGGCTGACGCGCGAAAGCGCGTGGCTCACGCCCCGTGGATCGCCGCGTCGACGATGGCCTTCGCCTCCGCCTGCACCGCGGCCAGATGCTCAGGCCCGGCGAACGACTCGGCGTAGATCTTGTACACGTTCTCGGTTCCGCTCGGACGCGCCGCGAACCACGCGCGCTCGCTCATCACCTTCACGCCGCCGATCGGCGCATCATTGCCCGGCGCGCGGCTGAGCTTCGCCACGATCGGGTCGCCGGCGAGCCGATCGGCGGTGATGTCGGCGGGCGCCAGTTTCGCCAGGCGCGCCTTCTGGGCCGGTGTCGCGGCGGCATCCGTGCGCTCGTACGCGGGCGAGCCGTGCTGCGCCTCGAGCTCGCGATAGAGCTCTGAGGGGCTCTGACCAGTGACAGCCCTGATCTCAGCGGCGAGCAGGGCGAGCAGGATGCCGTCCTTGTCGGTGGTCCAGACGCTGCCGTCCATTCGCACGAAGCTCGCGCCGGCGCTCTCCTCGCCGCCGAACGCCACCGAGCCATCGCTGAGCCCGGGAACGAACCACTTGAATCCGACGGGCACTTCCACGAGCCGTCGACCGAGGGAAGCCACCACCCGGTCGATCATGGCGCTTGAGACCAGCGTCTTCCCGATCGCCGCGTCGGCGCTCCACTGCGGGCGGTGGCTCAGCAGGTAGTGGATCGCGACGGCGAGGAAATGATTGGGGTTCATGAGTCCGGCGTCGGGTGTCACGATGCCGTGCCGATCGGCATCCGCATCGTTGCCGGTGAGAATGTCGAACCGGTTCCTGTTCGCCAGCACGCCGGCCATCGCCGACGGGCTCGAGGGGTCCATGCGGATCTTGCCGTCCCAATCGAGCGTCATGAAAGCCCAGGTCGGGTCGATGATCGGATCCACGACTTCGAGCGAAGCGGCACCATCGCGGCCCTGCAAGCCGTACCGCTCGGCGATGTACTGCCAGTAGTGCACGCTCGCGCCGCCCAGCGGGTCGGCCCCGATGCGGATGCCGCTCGATCGGATCGCGTCCATGTCGATGATCGACGAGAGCGCGTCGACGTACTCGCCCCGGAAGTCATAGGTATCGACAGCGCTCGGCTCCTGCTGCTTCACGTCGCGGTTGCCGTCCTCGAGCAGCTCGTTGGCGCGGCGAGCGATCCAATCGGTCGCGTCGGAATCAGCCGGACCGCCGTGCGGCGGGTTGTACTTGAAGCCTCCATCGCGGGGAGGGTTGTGGCTAGGTGTGATGATGATGCCGTCGGCGCGACTGCCCGCATCGGGGGCGAGCCCCTGGTTGTGCGCGAGGATCGCGCGGCTCAGCGCCGGCGTTGGCACATAGTCGTCGTACGCGTCGGTCAGCGCGTGCACTCGGTTGGCCTCGAGCACCTCGAGCGCCGTGGTCTCGGCCGGCCGGCTCAGCGCGTGCGTGTCGCGCCCGACGAAGAGGGGACCGGTGATGCCCTGCGCCTTCCGGTACTCGCAGATCGCCTGCGTCGTGGCGGCGATATGGGCCTCGTTGAACGAGCGGTCGAGCGACGAGCCGCGGTGCCCGCTCGTGCCGAAGGCCACGCGCTGAGCGGGATCACGGGGATCCGGCGCCAGCTCGAAGTACGCTGCGACGAGTTCGTGCACGTTGATCAGGTCGGACTCGGATGCCGGCTCTCCTGCTCGGGCGTTCATGCCGCCCAGTCTGGCATCGCCCCTAAGCTTGTTCCATGCCTGATGCCGCTGCTGAGACCTACAGCTATCTCGGCCCGGTCGGCACCTTCACCTGGCTGGCGCTGAACCAGGTGCCCGAAGCGCAGAACAAGAGCTGGCGCGCGGTGAACAACGTCGGCGAGGCGCTCGACGATGTGGTGACCGGCCGCAGTGTCGCCGCGATGATCGCGATCGAGAACTCGATCGAGGGAGGCGTGAGCGCCACGCAGGACGCGCTCGCCAGCATCCCGGGTCTTCGCATCACCGGCGAGTATCTGGTGCCGGTCGACTTCGTGCTCGTCGCACGCCCTGGCACTTCGCTCGAGCAGGTGCGCGTGGTGAACGCCCACCCGGTGGCCTACGCCCAGACGCGGCGCTGGCTCGAACGGGCGCTGCCCGAGCACGGCCATATTCCGGCGTCGTCGAACGTGAGCGCCGCGGCGTCGCTGCTCGAGGTCGAGCACGCGGATGCCGCCATCGCCCCGCCCGGCATCACCGACCACTACCCGCTGGAGGTGCTCGCCGAGCGCCTCGCCGACAGCGAGCACGCCGTGACGCGCTTCGTGCTCGTCAGCCGCACTCGTGTGCTGCCCGAGCCGACGGGGGCCGACAAGACCAGCGTGATCGCCGAACTGCCGGTCGACGCGCCGGGATCGCTGCTCGAGATGCTCGAGCAGTTCGCGACGCGGGGCGTGAACATGAGCCTCATCGAGTCGCGTCCCATCGGCGATGCCCTCGGTCGCTACCGCTTCGTGATCGATCTCGACGGTCACATCAAGGACGAGCGCGTGGCAGACGCCATGCTCGGGCTCAAGCGCTTCAGCCCCAACGTCATCTTCCTGGGCTCGTACCCGCGTGCCGACCGCCAGCCCGTGGCCGTGCCCTCGCGCTATGCCGACGAGGTGTTCATCGAAGCGCGCGATTGGCTGCGCGGCATCCTCTCGGGCGAACCCGACGACTGACGGGTCAGCGCCGACCGAGGCTGCGGCTTCGGCGTGCCGTCGCACTCGACTGACGCGAACGATCAGCGACCGACGTCGTCCTCCTCGGGCGTGCCCTCGGCGCTGACCATCACCGCGAGCGCCTGGTGGTCGACGGTGGCGCGCAGCGCGACGACCTCGCCTGCGGGATCGCCGTCTACCTCGAACTCCTCGGGATGGGGGAACCGAGCGATGAAGCGCTCTCCAGTCAGATAGCGCAGGGCGCGGATCGGCTTCGTCTCTCCCACGATCCACCGACCGACCTGGGTGCGGCGAAGGAGGCCGTTCTCCCACACCACTCGTGACCAGATCCGCAGCCACCCGCGGAACCCGCGCGGTGCCAGGGCCACCACGTCGAGGCGGCCATCGTCGATCTCTGCATCCGGGAGCAACGCGATATTGCCCGGCAGCATGCCGCAATTGCCGATGAGTACCGTGTGAGCAGTCATGGCCCGATCGGGATTCGTGTCGAGGCGGTAGCGAAGCCGCACCCGGCTGCCGCTGCGCAATGAGCGCGCGATCGCATCCACGTACGCGAGCCAGCCCACCTTCGCCTTCAGTTGCGGGTTCGTGTTCGCGACCATCTGGGCGTCGAGACCGACCCCGGCCATGACGAGGAACACGAACTGATCCACCTCGCCATCGACCCGCTCGGCATCGATGATGCCCAGATCGATCGCGCGCTCCGTGCCCGTGAATGCCACGCGCACAGCGGCGGCCGGGTCGCCGAGCGGTAGCTCCAGGTTCCGCGCGAGCAGATTGCCCGTGCCGGCGGGCACGATGGCGAGCGGTACGCCGCTGTCACGGAGCGCCGCAGCGGCCGCCCTGACCGTGCCGTCGCCCCCTGCGGCGATGACGAGCGCGACCTGCTCGTCGAGCGCACGACGCACCTGCCCGCTGCCGGGATCCTCGACGGTGGTCTCGATCCACAGCGACGGCTGCCATCCTTCGGCCTGCTCGTGCTGCTCCACGGCGGCGCGCAGCGCTTCGGCATCCACCTTCGATGGATTCACGATCACTGCCGCGCGGGTGCCGCGCGCAAGGGCCTCTGCCATGCAGAACACGCTATGGCATGCCGTGCCAGACTAGTGCGGTGATCGATCCCCAACTTCTTCGCGACAATCCCGACGTGGTTCGCCGCTCACAGGAGGCCAGGGGATCCTCGGTCGAGTTGGTCGACCGCGCGATCGAGGCGGATGCCGCGCGACGTGCCGCGATCGCCTCGTTCGAGCGCCTGCGTGCCGAGCAGAAGGCGTTCGGCAAGACGGTTTCCTCCGCGCCTCGCGATGAGAAGGCCGCACTCGTCGCCCAGGCCCAGGAGCTCGCGTCGAACGTCAAGCAGGCCCAGCAGCAGGCGACGGATGCCGAGGAGGCGTTCACCCGCGCCATCACCGCGATCGACAACATCGTGCTCGACGGCGTCCCTGCTGGCGGCGAAGACGACTATGTCGTGCTTCGCGAGGTCGGCGGCATCCCGGAGTTCGACTTCGAACCGCGCGATCACCTTGAGCTCGGCGAGCTGCTCGGTGCCATCGACATGGCGCGAGGCGCGAAGGTCAGCGGAGCGAGGTTCCACTACCTGCGCGGAGTCGGGGCCCAGCTCGAGCTGGCGATCATGAACCTCGGCCTGCAGAAGGCGCTCGCCGGAGGGTTCGTTCCTCTCATCACGCCGACGCTGGTGCGACCCGAGATCATGTCGGGCACCGGCTTCCTCGGCGAGCACAGCGACGAGGTGTACTACCTGCCCGCCGACGACCTCTACCTCACGGGCACCAGCGAGGTCGCGCTCGCCGGCTACCACGCCGACGAGATCCTCGACCTCTCGCGCGGCCCGCTGCGGTACGCGGGATGGTCCACCTGCTACCGACGCGAAGCGGGGTCAGGCGGAAAGGACACGCGCGGCATCATCCGCGTGCACCAGTTCAACAAGCTCGAGATGTTCGCCTACACGCTGCCCGAGGATGCCGAGGCCGAGCACCAGCGCATGCTCGCCTTCCAGGAGGAGATGCTGCAGGCACTGGGGCTCGCGTACCGGGTCATCGACACCGCGGCCGGCGATCTGGGCTCCAGCGCCGCGCGAAAGTACGATGTAGAGGCGTGGGTGCCCACCCAGGGTCGGTACCGCGAGTTGACGAGCACGAGCAACTGCACGACCTATCAAGCGCGTCGGCTCGACATCCGTTCCCGCACCGAGACCGGAAAGACCGCCCCGGTCGCCACCCTCAACGGCACGCTCGCCACCACGCGGTGGCTTGTCGCCCTGCTCGAGACCCATCAGAACGCCGACGGCTCGGTGACAGTGCCCGACGCGCTGCGACCCTTCCTCGGCGGACTGGAACGATTGGAGCCGATCACTTGACCGAACGCCTGCTTGTCGCACTCGACATCGACGGCACCGTGCTCATGGAAGACGGTGAGATCAGCGATGCCGTGCACGAGCAGGTGAGCCGAGTGCGGGACGCCGGTCACGAGGTCATGCTCGCCACGGGGCGCGCACCGTCGATGACGCTTCCCGTTCTCGAACGCCTCGAGCTGACCTCCGAGTACATCGTCTGCTCCAACGGTGCAGTAACGCTTCGCCGCGACCCGGACGCGCCCGTCGGGTATGCGCGCGATCACGTCGAGACGTTCGACCCGACCGCGGTCCTGCTCACCGTGCGAGAGCATCTGAAGGGCGCCGACTTCGCGGTCGAAGACGAGCACGGCCTCTTCAAGTACACGGGCTGGTTCTCGAACGGCACCGTGGGCGCCACCGCCGAGAGGGTCGACTTCGAGGAACTCCTCAACAGGGACGCCACCCGCGTCGTCGTCATCTCACCCGAGCACGAGGTGAAGGAGTTCCTGCACATCGTCGAGCGCATGGGCCTCCACCAGGTGAGCTACAACGTGGGGTGGACGGCCTGGCTCGACATCGCGCCCGACGGAGTGAACAAGGCGACAGCGCTCGAGCGGGTGCGGGAATCGCTCGGCATCCGTCGAGGCAATGTCATCGCCATCGGCGACGGCCGCAACGACATCGACATGCTGCGCTGGGCGTCGGAGAACGGCCACGGGGTGGCCATGGGGCAAGCGCCGGAAGAGGTGCGTGCGGTGGCGAACACGTTCACGGCGCACGGCGACGATGACGGTGTCGCACTGATTCTCGAAGAACTCGTTCCGGGCCGGCTCGCGTCGGCCTGATCGCCCGGGCTCTTCCGATCGTCGGGTACTGGGCGGGCGCCCTTCGCAGGCGCAAGATCTGAGCGAGCGTCAGCAGCTCGACTGGAGGTGAGCGATGGGTGTGACCGACCCGCTGCTCTCCGGTCGCACGATCGCGGTTCCTTCGACCGATGGCGTCGCGCGCCACGGCAGGCTGCGCCCGCATCGCGACGGCCGATCGGTGCTGCGAGCGGTCGGCCTGGCGCTCAGCGCGGTCCTGGTGAGCACCGTCGCCATCGCAGGAGTGACGGCGATGCGCTTCACCCGCGACATCGACGTGGTCTCGATCGGTGACGGCGACCACGCGCGGCCGCCCACCATCGGCGCCTACCCCGGGGGCTTCAACATCCTCATCGTCGGAAGCGACACCGGCGAGGGCCAGGGCGACGGGTTCGGCGATCGCGAAGCCGAGCTGAACGACGTCAACCTCCTGCTGCACGTCTCCGCCGACCATTCGCGGGCGATCGCCATCAGCCTGCCGCGCGATCTGCGGGTGCCCGCGCCGGTCTGCGTGGACGAGAAGGGCGTCGAACACGCTGCGCTCCAATCGCAACCGTTGAACGCGGCGCTCGGGCGGGGCGGTCTGGGCTGCGTCGTCGACACCGTCGAGCAACTGACCGGCCTCGACATCCAGTTCGCCGGCATGATCACGTTCCTCGGAGTCATCGAGCTCACCAATGCCGTGGGTGGTGTGCCGGTGTGCATCGACGGCCCGCTTGTCGACCCGTACACGGGGATCAATCTGCCAACGGCGGGCGAGCATGTCATCTCGGGTGCGACGGCCCTCGCGTTCCTCCGGTCGCGCCATGGCGTTGGAGACGGCAGTGACCTTGCGAGGATCAGCTCGCAGCGGGTCTATCTCGCCTCGCTCGTGCGCACGCTCAAGAGCTCGGACACGCTCGGCGACCCGATCCGGCTCTATCAGATCGCCGAAGTGGCGCTTCGCAACATGACCCTCTCGCCGAGCCTCGCCAATGTGCCGACCATGATGTCGATCGCGCAGGCGCTGAAGGACATCGAGCTCGACGAAGTGCAGTTCGTCATGTACCCGAGCGCGTACACCGACGGGTTCACCCGTCTCATCCCCGATCAGCAGGTGGCGGATCAGCTCATGGCCGCGATCCGCGCGGACTCCCCATTCGCCGTCGCAACCGGCGAGACCGGGCCGGGCGCTGCGCTCGAGCCGGGCGGAACGGATGCCGGTGGCCCCGACGCCGGTGAGACGCCGGCGCCGAGCGAGCCCACCGAGACGCCCGCGCCGACTGAGACAGCCGCGCCGGGCGCCAGTTCACCGCCTTCGTCGCCTGCCCCCACGAGTCCCCCTGTCATCGAGGGCCTCACCGGCCAGACCGCGGCCGACCGCACCTGCTCGGTGGTCAACCGCTGACGGCACCTGCTCCGTGGTCAGCCGCTGACCGCACCCGTTCCGTGGTCACCGCACTACTAACCCACCCGTCCGCGCCAGTTAGGGACATCTGCGCCACTTCCTAGTGGCGCAGATGCGATTAGGTGGCGCGCAAGCGACGTGCATCCGAGATCGCGGCGGGCCGGTCAGGGCGTGGCGACTGCGGGCACCATCGGGGCGCAGCGGCGTCCGATATGCTCGTGACTCGTATCTGGAGGGCTGTCCGAGCGGCCGATGGAGCTGGTCTTGAAAACCAGTGGGCAGCAATGCCTCGTGGGTTCGAATCCCACGCCCTCCGCCAAGCGGCTCCGCCGCAGGTTGTTACCCGGCGCCGCTCCAGGATGCCGGCACGACCACCCAGGCGACCTCGGCTCCGGTCTCGGCATCCGCCACCCAGTTGTGCGGCTCCCGCCCCGGGAACGTCAGCGAATCGCCGGTCTCGAGCACGATCTCGCGACCGACGAACTTCACCGTCACCGACCCTGAGATGACGTGGAGCACTTCCACCTCGCAACTGATCGTGTAGAAGCCTTCGCCCCCGGTCGCTCCGGGCTGCATCGACGATCGGATCATCTGCACCCTCGATTCAGAGCGCGGTGAGATCAGCCGCTCATCGAGCTTCGTGCCGCCGAGGTTTATGCGGGGCGCCTGCGAGAGCTGGATCCGCTGGATCGGAGGCTCGGCGAACAGCGAGCCCACCTCGATCGAGAGCACCTGACAGAGCTGCACGAGCGTGGCCACGCTCGGGGATGTGTCGTCTCGCTCGAGGCGGCTGAGGAAGCCCTTGGTGAGCCCGGTCGCATCGGCCACTTGCGCCAGGGTGAGCCCTTGCCCCTGGCGGGCGCTGCGGATGCGGGCGCCGATCAGGAGGGGCTGACCACTTGGCGAAGGTGGGACGGGTCGCATGGAGAAACTCCTGATGAGGGTGGCAAGACAGGTTGGGTTGCCGCATGCTGGCGGTTGGAGCGGTGATCACGGTTGCAGCTCCACGAAAGAGGGGCGTCCGCGTTGACAGTCTTCCGAGCCGCGGCGTAGCATGACGGCCAAGGTTTACCTCAATTTATCGGAAGTTTAGCTCTATGCAACCAAACGAGCCCATCGGTCCGATCGACGCGAGCGTCGTTCCCCGTTTCGCCGGCATCGCCACCTTCGCCCGCCTTCCCCGCCTCGACCAGGTCGAACGCGCCGACGTGGCGGTCGTCGGCGTGCCCTTCGACAGCGGCGTCAGCTACCGCCCCGGTGCGCGTTTCGGCCCGTCACATGTGCGCGAGGCATCCCGCCTGCTGCGGCCATACAACCCGGCACAGGAGATCTCTCCGTTCGCCGTGCAGCAGGTCGCAGACGCGGGTGACATCGCGGTCAACCCGTTCAACATCGATGAAGCCGTTCGCGATATCGAGGCCGGTGCACTCGAGCTCGCCGAGAAGGCCGACAAGATCGTCACGATCGGCGGAGACCACACCATCGCGCTTCCGCTGCTGCGCGCCGTCACGAAGAAGCACGGCCCGGTCGCGGTGCTGCACTTCGACGCGCACCTCGACACTTGGGACACCTACTTCGGTGCCCCGATCACCCACGGCACGCCGTTCCGCCGCGCTTCGGAGGAGGGCCTCATCGACCTCACCGCGAGCATGCACGTCGGCACTCGTGGCCCGCTGTACGACGTCGGCGACCTCGAAGACGACAAGCGCCTCGGCTTCGCGATCGTCACGAGCGAAGACATCGAAGAGCGAGGCGTCGAGGTCGCCATCGAGCGAATCCGCACCCGCATCGGCGACAAGCCGTTGTACATCTCGATCGACATCGACGTGCTCGACCCGGCGCACGCGCCCGGCACTGGCACGCCCGAGGCCGGCGGCCTGACGAGTCGCGAACTGCTGCGCATGATCCGTGCGCTCTCCGATCGCAACATCGTCGGTGCGGATGTCGTCGAGGTCGCACCCGCGTACGACCACGCCCAGTTGACCGCTGTGGCGGCCAGCCATGTCGCTTACGACCTCATCAGCGCCATGGCACCCCGCGGCTGATCCGCCACCGGCATCCCGGATACGCAATTCGGATGCCGCGACCAGCAGTCACGCAGACCGAAGGAGCAAGCGATGACCACCCGCACGCCGACCGAGAGCGAGGTGCTGGCCGCGGCATCCGCCATCGTCGATGCCTTCGCCGCCACCGACACCGAGCGCTACTTCGCCGGGTTCGCGCGCGATGCGACGTTCCTGTTCCACACCGAGCCGCAACTGCTCGACACTCCTGAGTACGAGGACATCTGGAAGGGGTGGGTGGCCGACGGCTGGCGCGTGCTCGAGTGCCGGTCGAGCGAGCGTCGCGTGCAGACGTTCCCCGGCGGCGCCGTTTTCACCCACCACGTGTTCACGCGCGTCGACACCGGAGACGGTGAAGACGCCTACGAGGAGCGCGAGACGATCGTGTTCAGCGTCGATGACGATGGTCTCATCGCCGTGCATGAGCACTTGTCGCCGATGCCGCAGGACGACAACGCTGAAGACGACGCGAACGACGAGTAACACGCTGAACAACCCTGACCCCCTGTGAATGCAGACCCGCGGCGCACCGACGCCGCAACACCCTGACAAGAGGAGACAGCAATGTCGCTCTACACCCGACTCGATCGACGCCTCGAGGCGCAGGCAGAAGGCAGCGGGCCGATCCGAGGCACGCTCTCGTTGCCCAGGATCGGCATGATCTGGCTGGCCGCGAACCTGGTCGTCACCACCCTGCTCACGGGAACCTTCTTCGTGCCGGGTGTCGACTTCCGCACGGCGTTCCTGATGATCGTGCTCGGCACTGCTGGCGGGGCGATCGTGCTGACATCGATCGGCGCCATGGGCACCCGCACGGGACTGCCGACGATGGCGCTCACCCGCGGCGCGTTCGGCATCAACGGGAGCTTCCTGCCGGTCGCGGCGAACGTCATCATCCTCATGGGCTGGAGCTGGGTGCAGGCGATGCTCGCCGGAGTCACCGTCGACGCGCTCGTGCACAGCCTCACCGGGTTCTCCAACCCGATCCTGTTCTCGGTGCTCTGCCAGACGCTCGTCGTCATCATGGCGATCTTCGGGCACGAGGGCATTGCGCGCCTCGAGCCGTGGTTCGCCGTGCTGATGCTCGTGATCATCGCGTGGATCTTCATCACCGCGTTCACGACCTTCGACCTCGGCGACTTCCAGGCGGTCGAGCCCGACCCCTCATACGGCATGAACGCGATCTCGGTGCTCGACATCGTGATCGCCACGGCGATCTCGTGGACCGTGCTGTCTGCCGACTTCAACCGGCTCGCCCGCACCACGAAGGCTGGCGTGATCGGCTCGGGCGTGGGCTACACGCTCTCGACTGTCACCTCGATGACCCTCGGTCTCACCGCGTTCGTCTACATCATGCTGTCGGGCGGCACGCCAGACGTCTTCGACCCCGCAGTGTTCGTCGAGCACTTCGGAGCGCCGATCGCGATCGTCATCTTCCTCTCGGTCATGGCGACGAACACCATGGTCGTCTACGGCATGGTCACCTCGGTGGTGAACGCAAAGGCCGGGAGCCGCCTTCGATTCCTGCCGATGGCGCTCCTGCTGGGCGGCATCTCGATCATCGGCTCCACCTGGCTCGCTCTGCTGAATCAGTTCACCGACTTCCTTGTCATGATCGGCGCCTTCTTCGTGCCGGTATTCGCGATCATGATCGTCGATTACTACATCATCAAGCGGGCGTCGTACGGACGCGACATCCTCGCGGCACGAGGCGGGCGCCACTGGTACACCGGCGGTGTCAACTGGATCGCCATCGCGGTGTGGGTGCTCGGGGCCGTCATGTCGTATGTCTGGGCGTATGTCTGGCCGCTGCCGGTCGGGGCGACCATCCCGGCGTTCGTGCTGAGCTTCGTCGTGTACCTGCTCGCGATGCTGCCCGATCGGGCACGGCATGCGGCCGAACCGAGCCGCCACCTGGCGGATGTCGACGCGAACGAGGCCGACCGCACGGCTGTCGAGAACGGTTGAGCGATGACCTCGGGGTCGCGCCGACACGCCGCCGCATCGTCCGCCAGGACGACGCCCATGCGTGAGCTGAGCCGGAACATCACCGACGCGATGATGGTCTACCCGGGCGACCCCGGGGTCACGATCGAGCCGGGACTCGTGCTGGCCCGTGACGGCGTCGACGTTGCGCAACTGCACATGGGAAGCCACACCGGCACCCACCTCGATGCGCCGTCGCACACTGTCGAGGGCGGTCGCACCACCGGCGACATCGCGCTCGATGAACTGGTGGGCGACGCGCTCATCGTTCACCTGGGGGAGCTCGCCGACGGCCAGCAGTACGGTGCCGCCGAGATCGCGGCCGCGCTCGGCGGGGAGCTGCCAGAGCGCGTGCCTTCGATCGTGGTCATGCACACCGGCTGGGAGAAGCACTTCGGCACCGAGCGGGCGCTGCGGCATCCGTTCATGGCCGCCGAAGCAGCGCGGGAGCTCCGAAACAGAGGCATGCACCTGCTCGCCGTCGACACGCTCAGCCCTGATGAGACGGGGTCGGATGCCGGGGGCTCGGATGCCGGGGGCTTCCCCGTGCATGAGGTGGTGCTCGGCGGCGATGGGCTCATCGTCGAGAACCTTGCGGGGCTCGACGGGCTGCCCGTGCTCGTGGAGCTCGGCTTCTTCCCACTGAAGATCGACGCAGACGGCGCGCCGGTAAGAGCGGTCGCCTTCGGCGTGCCGGCAGACTGACGCGCGAGGCCCTTCCGGGCGGCCAGGAGTGTGTCGCGCTCAGCTTTCGCGGCACGTTCTTCGTTTAGTCTGGTTCGCGCGGGCGCTCCCGCGACTTCTTTCCTCGACATCGTCTTTCCTCGACACCGTCACCGAGCAACAGCCGCACGAGAGCAGACCCGCCCACACCGATCATGCCCGCATCGCAACGCCGCAACGCCGTTACGCCCCGTCACGCCCGCCGTCGCCGCCACCGCGCCTGGCCGGCTCTGCTGAAGGGCGTCGCCGCCGTGCTCTCGGTCGTGCTCGTGAGCGGCGTGTCGGTCGCGACCGTGACGGCCGCGCAATTCGCCAGCAATCTCGACACGGTGGACCTCGCCAGCGGGCAGGGGGCGCCGCTTCCGCAGATCGGCGAGTTCGACGGTGGCTTCAACATCCTGCTGGTCGGCAGCGACAGCCGTGAGGGACGCGAAGAGGAGTTCGGCTACACCGGGAGTGAGCTCAACGACGTCAACATCCTGGTGCACGTGGCGAACGACCACAGCAGCGCCGTGGTGGTGAGCATCCCGCGCGACCTGGTGGTCCCGGTGCCTGCTTGTCCCGACCCGGATGGCGAGGGCGAGCTCTCGCCCATGCGCGCGCAGCCGATCAACTCGACGCTCGGACATGGCGGGCTCGCCTGCACCGTGCTGACCGTCGAGGAACTCACCGGCCTCAGCATCCCGTACGCCGGTCTCATCACCTTCGACGGCGTCGCCATGATGTCTTCAGCGGTCGGCGGCGTCGACGTCTGCATCGACGCCCCGATCTACGACCGCTACACAGGGCTCGACCTGCCGACCGCCGGCAACCACACGCTCGTGGGCTATCAGGCGCTCGCATTCCTCAGGTCGCGACACGGGGTGGGCGACGGCAGCGATCTGGGGCGCATCAGCTCGCAGCAGGTGTACATGTCGTCGCTCGTCCGCACGCTGAAGAGCTCGGACACCCTGACCAACCCCGGAAAGCTCTACAACATTGCCAAGACCGCGACCGAGAGCATGACGCTCTCAACGAGTCTCGCCAACCTCGACACCATGGTGTCGATGGCGAACGTGCTGCGAAAGCTCGATCTTGAGAAGGTCGTCTTCGTGCAGTACCCCGGCACCACTGGCCTCGGCGGCGTCTACGAAGGCAAGGTCGCCCCCATCAAGTCGCAGGCCGATGCCCTCATGGCGAAGCTGCAGAACGACGAGCTCTTCGCGCTCGAGGGCAAGACCGGTGTCGGTTCGACGCTCGCGCCCGGCTCAGAGCCGACTGCGACCGCCGAGCCCGCCGAGACCGCCGCGCCTGCGCCGGAAGGCGAGGGTGCGGGAACCGCGACTCCCGCTCCGACCGAGTCGGCTTCGCCGACACCGGAGCCCGAAGTGCTCGAGGGCGTGCTCGGTCAGACAGCCGCTCAGCAGACCTGCTCGCGCGCGAACTGAGCGCGCGCTCGCAGCGGCGCCGGTTCGCAGGCGCGCGCCCGAGTTGTCGACGCTGGACGGGGCTGCAACCCCGGTCGGCGTATCGAACTCTCGCCGAGCAGAGAGCTTCTCGTCGGTCGACCCTGTTCGAAGCCGCTTGCGGATGCCGGTATGCTTGCACAGGACTATCTGGAGACGTCGCATAGTCAGGTCTAGTGCACCACCCTGCTAAGGTGGAGTCCCCTCCGGGGGACCGAGGGTTCAAATCCCTCCGTCTCCGCTGAAGACCCGTGGAAACTCGGGCGTTTCTCCTTCCTGAGTGTTGGAGGGTGTTGTGATATCGGGCTTGCCGGGGTCCTGAGAGGGGCCCGACGCCAACGCGTTGAGACGGCGGAGCGCTTGCAAGTCTTGCTGTTCACCCAGGACATGCGCGTAAACGGAAAGCACAGTGCGCGGGTCGTCGCCAAGCCACGCAGCCACCTGATTGATGGGCACGCCCGAACGAAGCCAGGACGAGGCAGCGTAGTGGCGGAGCATATGAACCCGCTTGTTTGGGGCTGTATCGCTCCACGCTGCGTACCGTCGAAACAGATTCATTCGAAGCTGCTTACCCGTCTTCGTTGTGAAGAGGTAGTCGTCGATCTGCTTGTCCGCTCGGAAGTGATTCGCGATTTCCAACGCGCGATTGGTCAGGGGCACCGTTCGCCGCGAGCGACGCGACTTGGGTGCCTTCTCTGCGTATCCATCGGAGTGAGCTCGGGTGACTCTCACACCCGGAAACGGGATGTCCTGCAAGTCAGCGACTCGCAGGGCACGCGCTTCAGACCATCGGAGGCCAGTGAGGGCCAGCCACTCGCTGATTGACGCGTAGTGAGGCGAGCGCGAGTACTGGGCTCTCAGCGTCGAGGCAAGGGACTCAGCGGTGAACCATTCATCCGCCGGTTTCTGACTTGCTCCTGCAGGCAGCCGTACCCCAATGACCGGGTTTGCCGGGATAAGTCGCTCACGGACCGCGTAGGAAAATAGCGCGCTAAGGGTCGTCTTCAATCGAGCCACCGTCGAGTGAGCCTTCACGTGCAGTTGCGCGGTCAGGAATGCGAGGACCTCTCCTGAGTCCACAGACGCTATGGGACGAGCGCGAAGGGTGGCCGGAAGCGCCGCGAGATTGTCGCGGTCGGTTCGATAGGAATGCGGTGATACCTGCGCCTTGCGAGCGTCTAGGAACCGCTCGACGACCTCGTGGAGGCTGGTCTTGCCTCCTGAAGGCGGCAGAAAGACCCCCAAATGGAGAGCGCGATACTGTTCACGCTCCCATGCCTCAGCGTCGGATTTTCGGGCGAATGTCTGCTGAGCGACGACGCGGCCGCCACTCTTTACTCTCGCCTTCCACCGAAGCGTTCCATCTCGTAGCGTTCGCCTCTCGATCATGATTCCCCCTTTACTCCCGCCAGCTGTTCGATAGCAGCGACTGGATAAATGCGACGAGAACCCGCGACAACGGGCGCCACAGGAGCGTGCCCCGCCTTGGCGAGGCGACCGAGGGTCGACGGGTGAATGCGGAGCGTCGCCGCCGCCTCCTTCTCAGTCATGAAAAGGAGGCGAGCGGTCGCGACGCGGTCGGTCATCACGTTAGAGGCCCCACGGGCCGGAGTGGTGGACCATCCTCAAGTGGTCACGCCAGGATTCGATGGCACGCCAGGCGGGGTCGAGCACTTCATAGGTGATCGGCTCGCTCCAGTTCCCCTGATCATCGCTGAGCGAGATATAGCGATGAGGCACGTTCGCGCTGACCGCCAGGACTGCCCGGAGGATTGCATCCAGCTGGTCGGCGTCGTCTGAACAGTCACCGAGCGCTGTGAACGCGTCCTTCAGCTGCCTGTCCAGGCGGAACCGGGTCGCAGTGTCGAGGGGCTCGCTCTTGAGAGAGTGCCGAGCGCGAAACAGCCACGTGCGAGCGACGCGGCGCAGGCCCTCTCCGTCGTGGATGCCCTCTTTTTCGCCCATCAGGTCCAGGATGAACCACTGAGGGAAGTTCGTCATTCTTGTTCCTTTCTCTAGGTCGAGCCGCGGAGCGGAAGACTCGGTCCACCGCTCCGCGGCGCTGATTGTCGTTACTGGTCGGTGCGGCTGCCGTGAGCGACGGCGTCCGCCGCGAACCACAGCCCGGCACTGTCGCCGACTTGGTACATGTCGACTCGCAGATTGGTGAAGACCGCGGGCTGCATCGGCTTGATGGCGGGCGCATCGGTGGATGACACAGTGACGGCGATGACCTCGGGTTTCCCGCGGCCCGGCTCTGCATGGAGGACGTTGATGGTCCACTGCGGGACACCTTCGCGATTTCGCCTCTGGTTGCCCTCTCGGTCGGTTTTCGGCTCGACGGACAGCGGGACGTAGCCGCCCCCGGACGTGTCGATGAGGTGTGGCATGAAGATTGCCTTTCTACTAGCGCCCTTCCGGGCTCCCTGGTCGCGACTCATGTCGGTCGCTCGAATTTCATGGATGCGGCAAAACGGGTAGCCGCGGGTGGAGCCCTGTCGGGAGGGCGAAGCGTAGGGTTCATTTCCACTCCTGGGATGTGGGGTCGGTCGTTGGTCATGTGTTGGAACTGCCTTTGCCTGCCTCTATGCGGGGCCCGCGCAGTCGGCTGCAAACGGGTTGCGACGGTGGAGAAACGCCTTACAGAGACAAGGGAGAGCGGCACCCGCGCTAACGCGGCTACCGCTCTCGTGGCTGCGCCACCAAAGAGTCGGGGCGCGCCCGGTGCTCGGATCTGAGTAATGTCGGGGCTTCCCGATACGGTTGTGGCGTGACTTCGAGCTTTACTTCCGTGGAGATATGCGCCGGAGCCGGCGGCCAGGCACTAGGTCTTGAACAGGCGGGCTTCGAGCACCTCGCGCTCGTGGAGTACGAGCACGCGGCGTGTCAGACGATCCGCGCCAACCGTCCCGAGTGGAACGTTCTGGAGCAGGATCTGCTCCAGTGGTCCGGCAAGGGCTATGAAGGCGTCGACCTACTGGCTGGGGGCGTGCCTTGCCCGCCGTTCTCCAAAGCAGGCAAGCAGCTCGGTGCCGAGGACGAACGCAACCTGTTCCCCAAGGCGATCGACTTGGTCGATGAAATTCGACCCCGCGCAGTGATGTTCGAGAACGTCCGTGGTCTTCTAGACGCGGTGTTCGACACCTACCGCAACGATGTCGAGTCTCAACTTCGAAAGTTGGGCTACACGCCAGGGTGGCGCCTAGTCAACGCCTCCGACTTTGGGGTGCCACAGCTGCGGCCGAGAGTGATATTCGTCGCTATGAGGAATGACCTCTCGGAGCACTTCCGCTGGCCCACGCCGCATGACGCTCAGCCGCCCACGGTTGGAGAGACGCTCCGCGACCTCATGGCTGAGCGTGGCTGGGAGGGGGCGGACGTGTGGGCGGAGCGCGCGTCTAGCATCGCTCCCACCCTCGTAGGAGGGTCGAAGAAACACGGTGGCCCTGACTTGGGTCCCACGCGCGCTCGTGCCGCATGGGCTGCGCTCGGCGTCGACGGCCGGACTCTAGCCGAGGAAGCGCCCGAGCCCGGCTTCGTCGGGATGCCTCGCCTCACAGTGCGGATGGCTGCGCGCATACAGGGATTCCCCGATGACTGGGAGATCTGGGGACGCAAGACGGCAGCATATCGCCAGGTCGGCAATGCCTTTCCGGCCCCCGTCGCGCGAGCAGTAGGTGACAACATCCGAAAGGCACTGTCAGTCCGCACGCTGCACGCGGTGGCGTAATGGACGCCGCAACCAGCGCATCCCGGTTTGCAGAAGCGCGTAGGCAGTTCCACGCGGGACTGCTTGCGAACAACGTCCTGACAGTGAACGCCAATGGCGTTGCGAGTAATGCGGACGGGTCGCAGAGATCGAGCGTGGCGTACGCCAAGCACATTGCAGAGCAGCTGTTCGTAGAGACGGTCGCCGAACGCCTGGCCGGTCAGACCAGCGGTGGAGAATTTGAAACGGCCTGCGCGGATTTTGTGCGATCCACGTTCACGCAGTTGGGAATGTTGCGGCCCGGCGAGTGGGACGTGATCAAAGTCGCTGGCCGCCGAAGCATCGAGTACATTGCGCGCTACGAGCAGTACTCCCACCTCTCAGAGTTAGACGACGCGGTCAGAGAAAACCCGCAGCTACGGGCTGTCTTGGGAAACGCGTATGTGATTGCCCCTGACGTCGTAGTGGTGCGTGCACCCGTCGACGACGAGCTAATAAATCGCGACCAAACCCTCGTTGACGACAGCGTCGCCCGACGAACTTCCATTCGGAGGGTTAACCAACCCCTGGGGATTCTCCACGCGGTCATTTCCTGCAAGTGGACGATCCGCAGTGACCGGGCCCAGAACGCCCGTTCCGAGTCACTGAATCTCATACGCAACCGAAAAGGCCGGCTGCCACACATCTCGGTCGTTACTGCTGAACCTTCGCCTTCGCGACTGGCCTCTCTGGCACTCGGAACCGGCGATATTGACTGCCTCTATCACTTCGCCCTACCTGAGTTGATCGACGCGGTTCAGGCCTCAGACAACGACGAAGCGATGACGCTGCTCGACACCATGGTTTCGGGGAAGCGACTGCGAGATATCGCCGATCTGCCCCTGGACCTAGCCGTGTGACCATGCCGAATTGGACGCACGATGAACTCGTGCTCGCTGCTGACCTCGTCAGTAAGAACGCGTGGACAGGAGTCAGATCGACTTCGCCGGCGGCACAAGCGTTGTCCGAGCTATTGAAGCGAGGCCAACTGCATCCGGGAATCATCCTCCCCGCAAACTTCCGTAGCCCTGCGAGCATCCAACGCAAGACCTTCGATCTCGCAACCGCCGACGCGGCATACCACGGAAAACCGACCCGGGGAGGCATGCTCGTGGGGCCGGTCATTCAGGCGTTCCGCGACGACCTTGTCGGCATGCAGGCCCGTGCAGGTGCGATCCGAGCTGCCCTCTTGGCTGGGGAAGTCGGTCCCGCTGACACTCACGACGATGAGCTGGGACATGAGGGCGGCATCCTCGAACACATCGCGAGGACCCGTGAGCGCGATCGATCACTGCGCGACCGGAAGCTTGCTGAGGTGCGCGCACAGGGTAGAAGCATCATCTGCGAGGCATGCAACTTCGATTTCAGGGCGTTCTACGGCGAGCGAGGTGACGGCTACATAGAAGTTCACCACGTGCTCCCGCTCCATGTATCGGGCCCGACGAAGACCTCTCTTGAAGACTTGGCACTTCTGTGCGCGAATTGCCACCGAATGTGTCACCGTGGTCCCTGGATTACCCCGCTTGCGGTCCGAGAACTCGTCCAGCAACATCGCTGAGACTGGCGTAATGCCAACCGAGAGCTGGGCATCAACGCCAGCCAGACGCCGGAACATGCAAGCGAATCGCTCTCGCGACACCAAGCCGGAACTGGCAGTCAGACGACTGCTCCACGCTGCGGGCCTCCGATACCGTGTTGCCTGCCGTCCGATCCCTGACCTTCGCCGCACGGCCGATGTTGTGTTCACGCGGAGGCGGGTCGCGCTCTTTATCGACGGCTGTTTTTGGCACTCTTGCCCGCTGCACGGCCGCGCCCCAGCTATCAACGCTGGCTACTGGAGCCCCAAACTGCAACGCACACGAGATCGAGATCGGGAGACGACGGAGAAACTCGCGGCCGAAGGATGGACGGTCTTGCGTTTTTGGGAGCACGAGGACCCCGCCGATATCGCAGCAGCCGTGATCTGCGCCGTCGCGCATCACCATCCGGCCTAAGTTTTCTCGTTGTCGGACGCCCTACCTATCTCGATGACGGATGCCAGATCCGTCTGTGGACGTTCAAGTCCCGCCTCGCCGAAAGTTCGTCATCCCATTCCTGTCCGTCAAGCCCGCACTCCTCGCAACTGGTCCAGTAGACCGTTCGCGATGCTACTGACCCGGGGGACGAGAAACTCCTCATGCATCGAGCCTTGCACGACACGCGCGTGACCAGGCACGAGTTCCCAGGTCACGGTCGCTCAGGTGCCCTTGCACGGCGGTTCAATTCGCTCTGAATCCACTCCGCAACGTTGAGTGCAGTGTGGTCCAGACCGGCTCCCAGCAGGTCGGCTGCATTTTCCTCCATCCACTCGCGGCGTCGCTCTCGGAGGCTAGCCCGAGTAACACCCGTTAGTGCCCAGCCGGCTCTTTCCGGGGTAGCGCGGCTTACCGAAACTGTGTGCCCGGAGTAACCGAGGTTTGAATGCGACCGCGCGGCGCAATTCCGCGGGCCGGCATGTCCACACTTCGGACAGCGGACTTCAAATCGTGCTGCCGCATGCAGTCGCCTGATGAACTCAAGCCGAAGCGGCGATGCGCCTATCGCTGAAGCTTCGTCGCCTGGTGTGATGTCCTTCAACGAGTAGGTGACCGCCTTGGACACATATCGAGCCACGCGTGACGCTGCTACCGATTCTGTCGGAGGCGCGCCTTCGGTTGGCAGCGCTTCGGCCGCTAGCGCCGTCATGGGTGCGATTTCGGAGTCTTTAGCTCCCCGTTGTCCCCACCTCACGATTCTGCGCGTGACGGGATGAATCGCCGTGGCTCGTCGAGCGGCACGGCCGAGCGCCTCAGCAGGCACAGCCTGCGCTTCGGGGACTCGAACTAGGGCATGGACATGCAAGGCCATGCGGGCCTGGGCCTCACGCACTGCAAAGAAGGCCAGATCAGGTGCGAGATCGCGCATTGCCATCACGGTCGAGTTCCACAGGCGACCCAACCCGAGGTGCCAAGACACTTGCTGCCGGTACTTGTAGCGGTCCAGATCTATCGGTACGCCGCGCAAGTCAGCGTCTCCTTGAGCGTGACTCCTTCCACATGCGCAACGACGCGCCCTCTGCGTGGCCGTGCTTGGGACTCGGTGAACTTGACCGAAGCTCGGTGCAGAGAGGGTAATGAAGTAAAAGCGGTGACCTGCTACGGGCGTGCCGTCCAGGGTGTAAATGCCCGCCCTAGCGATGTGATCCCAATCCCCGCGGTACAGATCGGAGCACGACGGACACACCGACCGGCGGCGGGATTGGCAACGCACGAATAAGCCAGGAGCCACCTCTAGCGGTTGTGAGCAGAAGCGGCTGCGAGCGGCAGAGAGCAAGTCGAACGGATCGGCGGCCATGAGGTTCGGCCGAGTCCAAGGGTCCTGTGGGGGTCCCCGCAGGCGCGCGCAGCCCGTGATCCCAGTTGCATAAGTTGCAGACTGAGTAGGAAACTGCATCGCAGCCGAGAACGGACGACCCTGCTAAGGTGGAGTCCCCTCCGGGGGACCGAGGGTTCAAATCCCTCCGTCTCCGCTCATGAAAAAAACCCGGCCAAGGCCGGGTTTTTTCATGAGCGGGTGCTGTGGCTTGGACTGTCGGGTGGGGTCACGCCCACGGGCGCCGAGCGTTGCGGACCAATGGTGGGGGAGGACCACGGGAGCAAGTCCCTCCGTCTCCGCCAAGCGCTAGCCCCGCACTTCCGCGAGATTCCAGCGGTTGTTGGGGGCCTTCTGATACGGCGGTGCTAGCGCTGCAAGTCTCCGTCGCCGTGCGGCAACGACCGATTGCTCGCATCCGAGTCTCCGCGTCGACGACGACGGAACTCATGGCGACCGTGGCTCGGGCTGTGGATTTGAGCGTCAGCGTCTGACAAACGCTCAGTCGATTGAGCAACCCGCACTCCCAGCGCCCCGCAGAGGATGCACCCGAAGTACGGACGCTCCGAACCCCCGATGTGCTGCAGCGGGTAGAGGCAGTCTCGACAGATCATTGGTCGAAGTTGGTCACTGTTCATGCTTCGGATCGCGGCTCCGCGTTCGGTGGCACCGCTGAGAGCGAGCGGCGTGCCCAGTGCGCTGATCGCTCTGCGGCGCGCCCTCTTCGATCAGCGTTGAGCCTTGCCATGGCCTAAGAGGTTAGCGCGGCTTGCGCGCAGGTCAAGGAGCACTCTCCACTTCTCGGTTGAAGCGCAGCGGGCTCGCAGCCAGGCGCGAGCCTTACCTCGGCAGAGCCTCCTTCCGCACGCGCGGCCCGCTCCTACACTCGGGGCATGGCTCCCGAACTCGCAGAGGTCGAGCGTCCCGGCGCGCAGCGGTGGGTGCCGGCAGAGGCGAGCCTCGGCGAACTCAAGCGCGCGGCGGAAGGATGCCGCGGCTGCGAGCTCTGGAAACCGGCCACCCAGGTGGTGTTCTCCACCGGCCCGGCCGCTGCGCGGCTCATGCTCGTGGGCGAGCAACCGGGCGATCGGGAGGACGAGGAAGGCAAGCCGTTCGTGGGGCCTGCCGGGCGTGTGCTCGCCGAGGCGGTGGATGCCGCCGGCATCCGTCGTGAGGAGCTCTACCTCACGAACGCGGTGAAGCATTTCAGGTTCGAGCAGCGGGGCAAGCGGCGCATCCACGCCAAGCCTGCGGTGGCGCATATCGTGGCGTGCCACCCGTGGCTCGAAGCGGAGTTCGAGGCGGTGCAACCGCAGGCGATCGTGTGCCTCGGCGCCACCGCCGCGAGGTCGGTGCTCGGCCGCACTGTGGCGATCGGTCGGGCGAGGGGCGAGCCGCTCGTGCGCGAGGGGCTACCCGCACCAGTAGTCGTGACGGCGCACCCCTCGGCGATCCTGCGGTTGCGCGGAGACGACGATCGCGAGGCCGCGTTCGCTCAACTGGTCGCCGACCTGAGGACTGCCGCCGGTCTTCTGCGGTGAAGCAGGCCCCGCCCCTACCGGATCGGCGGGGGAGCGTCGTCGCCCCTGTCGGGCACCTCGTCGACGTCGTGCAGCAGCGCCTCGCGGTCGTGGGCGACGATCTCGTCGACATCGTTCGGCGCGGCCGACTCGCTCTCCGCTTCTTCAGCGGCGAGAGCCCGTTCGGAGGGGTGGATCGGGTGGGGTTCGCCCACAGGAGCCGCCGGCCGTGCCGGCTGCCGCGGCAACGGCGAGGTCGGGCCGACCGCTATGTCGAGCGGTGCCCCGCCCCTCCTCAAACGCTGCCTGGCGAGCAAGAACAAGCGTCCCAGGGCGGTGCCGCCGGCATCCGGAGTCGGCACGCTCTCGGCCTCCAGACCGTAGTACTCGCCGATGTGGTCGACGAACCGCGCGCGTCGTGCGAGATCGTACGCTCGTCTCTCGCGCTGGAACGCCCGGACGGTTGAGGCGCACATGAGCAGCATCACGACGCTGAATGGCAGCGCGATGATGATCGCGGCGGTCTGCAGTGCCTGCAGGCCCCCGGCGAGCAGCAGCGCCGTGGCGAGCACCGCAGTGATGAGCGTGAAGAACGTGCGAACCCAGCGCGCTGGGCTGACCTGGCCGCCGGTCGCGATCATTCCCATGACGAGCGCGCCGGAATCGCTCGAGGTGATGAAGAAGATCGCGATGAGCAGGATGGTGCCGATCGTGAGCACCGGCGTACCCGGCACGTGCCGGAGCAGCTCGAACAGCGCCGCCTCGACGTTGACGGTGCCGTCGGGCCGCGTCAGCGTGCCGGGGGATGCCGCCTCGAGCACGAGCGCCGAACCCCCGAGCACGCTGAACCAGAGGATGCCGAGCAGCGTAGGAACGAGCAGCACGCCGGCGACGAACTGCCGCACTGTGCGTCCGCGAGACACACGCGCGATGAAGATCCCCACGAAGGGCGCCCAGGAGATCCACCACCCCCAGTAGAACGAGGTCCAGCTCGCCTGCCAGGCCTCACCTGCCGCACCCTGGAACGCGCTCACGTTGAACGCCAGGCCGACGAAGTTCTGAATGTAGTTGCCGATCGATTGCACGAACTCGCGAAGCAGGAATCCGGTGGGGCCGACCACGAGCAGATAGAGCAGGAGCAGTCCGGCGAGCACGAGATTGATCGACGACAGCCACTTCATGCCACGGGCCACTCCTGAGAGCACCGACATGAGCACGAAGACGGTGATCACGGCGATGATCCCGATCTGCGCGCCGACCGACGGCTGGAGCAGCCCGGACGCATCCAGCCCAGCCGAGATCTGCAGCACGCCGAGCCCCAGCGAGGTCGCGACGCCGAAGAGCGTGCCCGCCAAGGCGACGACGTCGATGACGTTGCCGACCCAGCCGCGAATGCGGCGGCCGAAGAGCGGCTCGAGGGTCCAGCGGATCGAGATCGGGCGCTTCCGGCGGTGGATCGCGTAGGCGAGCGCGAGACCCACCACGACGTACATCGACCAGGCGTGCACGCCCCAGTGCAGGTAGGTCTGCGTCAGCGCCTGCTGGGCAAGCTGCTCGGTCGTGCCGGTCACGCCGGGTCGCGGCGTCGCGAAATGGCTCAGCGGTTCGCTCACTCCGTAGAAGACGAGTCCGATCCCCATGCCTGCCGCGAACAGCAGAGCGAACCAGGCGCCGAGCGAGAACTCCGGATGGTCCTCGTCACGCCCGAGCTTGATATCGCCGAACCGGCTGAACCCGAGAAAGAGGCTGAACGCCACGAAGAACGCAGCGATCAGCACGTAGTACCAGCTGAACGCATTGACGATCGACGACTGGATCGCGCCGAACAGTTGCTCGGCAGTCTGGGGCGCGATCATTGCGAACGCTGAGAACGCGAGCACTACTACAGCCGTCGGCCAGAACACCCACGCCTCGAGGGCTCGCCGCGTGGCCGGCCGCTGTCGTTGCTCGCTCGCCGTAGTCATCACGTTGGATCCTGTCCTCTGCTGCAGTGACATGCGCGGCGCACCGTTCATCGCCGCGCGCTAGTGCGCCGCCCCATGGTGACGCAAGCAGACGGCGCGCGCCCCTGGTGCAACAGGGGCGCGCGCCGTGATCTGACGCCATCTGGTCGCGGCTCGAGCTCAAGAAGCCGCGGCCGCGGTCAGGTGCGACTAGATCCGGGTCTCAGGCGGGTCAACCGGAGGGTGCATCCGGGGGTCGGTCGAGAACTCGGTGCCCGCGCGCTTCGGCGGGTAGTGCTGATGGAACTCGTTCTCGTCACCGATCACGTCGTCCTCGTTGGTCGCCATACCGGACTGCCGCATGTGGTGCTCGACGAAATCCTTGAAGTGGCCGAGCGCCGTCTTCAACTGCATGGCGTCGACGTGCAGCACCGCTCCGACCTTCTCGACGAATCCCTCAGGCTCCCAGTCGACTTCGACTTCGACCCTGGTGCGGCCTCCGTCGATCGTGCTGAAGATCACCCGACCCTGGTGTTCGGTGTCGCCGGTGCTGGTCCACGAGATGCGCTGGTTCGGAACGCTGTCAGTCGTGCGCGCATCGAACTCGCGCTCCACTCCACCAACGGTGACGGCCCAGTGCGTAGTGTCGGCGTCGATGCGCCGCACAGACTTGACGTTCGGGAAGTACCCGGGGAACGCATCAACATTGCGCCACTGGGTGTACACCGTCTCGACCGGTGCATCGATCTCCACATCGGCGTTCGTCGTGTTGGACATCAGCCCTCCTTCGTCGGAATGTCTTGACACGGCTGGTCAAGTGCCGCCCATGGTAGGCGGGCCGGTTACGCCGTGACAGGGGAGGGGACGGATGCCGCAGCTTCCGCTCAGGCTGCGCTCAGCCCCACCCAGATTTCGGAGCCTTCACAACCTGTTATGCTTTTCAGGTTGGTTTTCGCCAGTATGCGCCCGTAGCTCAATGGATAGAGCATCTGACTACGGATCAGAAGGTTGGGGGTTCGAGTCCCTCCGGGCGCGCATCTGTTTCTCCGTGGGCGTCGGCGATCCCTTCGCACACGCCACGTGAATCTCACCGGCATCCGCCAATGCGATCGCGTGCCGAGCCGGAGGTCGCGGGGGCTGTAGTCTCCCAGTGTCTGGGAGGGGAGCACATGGCATTGCAGGGTGAATACGCGCCGAGCACCTCGGATTGGGCGCGTGAACAGGCCGAGCGGTACGAAGCATCGGGCGGCACCGAGGCTGCAACGCTGCGCGGGATGCCGATCATCGTCGTGACGACGGTCGGAGCCTCGACCGGCAAGCTGCGGAAGACGGCGCTCATGCGAGTGGAGCACGGAGGGAAGTATCTGCTCGTCGGCTCGAAAGGTGGGGCGCCCAAGCACCCGGCATGGGTGTTCAACGTTCGGGCGAATCCGCTCGTCGAACTGCAAGACGGCGCCGTGAAGCGCGCCTACCGGGCCGTCGAAGCCGCTGGCGCCGAGCGCGAGGAGTGGTGGCCTCGCGCGGTCGAGGCGTATCCGCCGTACGCCGACTACCAGAAGAAGACGGATCGACTGATCCCGCTCTTCGTGCTCACTCCCGTGGAGGAGCAGGCGGACGAGCGGCTGGAGGGGTAGCTCCGCTTCGCGTCTTGGCCTCGCGCTTTCGCAGCTTCTCCGCCCGACGCGCGGCCTCGCGCTCGCTGCGCTCCTGCTCTCGGCGGCGCTGGTCGGCAGCCGCAGCTTCGGCAGCGGCGCGTTCACGAAGCTCTCTTCCCCGCTCGATATCCTCTTCCGCCTTGGCGGCGAGCTTGTCGGACTTGCGGGTATCGCGCGGCGGCAACTGCACAGAGCGCTCGGCCTCAATGCCGGCCTGCAACTGGCGCCCGCGTTCGAGTTCCGCGTCGACCTCGGCCCCGAACAAGAGCACCATGTTCGTGATCCAGAGCCAGAGCAGGAAGATGATCACCCCGGCGAGTGAACCGTACGTGCGGTCGTAGTTCGAGAAGTTGGTCACGTAGAGGCCGAACGCGAGTGTGGCCAGCACGATCACGACGAGCGCGATGAGGGCGCCCACGCTCATCCAGCGGAATTTCGGCTGCTTGACGTTCGGCGTCGTGTAGTACAGCAGCGCGATGATGACCACAGCGGCGATCGCGAGCACGGGCCACTTCGCGATGGACCACACGGTGCGGGCGGTATCGCCGATGCCGAGCGCATTGCCGACGGCATCCGTCACCGGGCCCGAGATCACCAGCAGCGTGATCATGACGATCACCAGCACGACCAGGCAGATCGTGATGAGCAGCTGCTGCGGCTTGAGCTTCCAGAACGGCCGACCCTCGACGACTTCGTAGATGCGGTTCATTCCGCGGCTGAACGCGGTCACGTAGGCGGATGCCGACCAGATCCCGAGCACGATACCGGAGACGAGCGCGAAGCCCGCCGCTGGCGATTCCACGAACTGCCGCAGCGGCGCCTCGATCAGTTGCACCGTCTCGCTCGGAGCCAGTTGGCGCACGATGTCGAGGATTGCGCGCACGGCCTCGCCCGACTGCCCGAACAGGCCGAGCAGCGACATCACGACCAGCAGCCCCGGGAACAGTGAGAGCACCCCGTAATACGTGAGCGACGCGGCGATGTCGATGCACTGGTCGTCTGAGAACTCGCGCACTACCTTGCGCGCGATGTACTTCCATGAGGGCTTCTCGACTTGCGTCGGCCAATCGACCTTCCGCTCGGCGTCCGGATGCGGCGCATCCTGCTTCGACCTCGGGTCCTGCTCGCCGAGGGTGCGGGCATCGGGGGAGTTGCGAGACATCGGTGCCTTCTTCATCGCTTCGAGAACGAGCCGTCGCCGTCGCAGCACCTCTAGCCTGCGACGGCGACGGCTGTTCGCGACCGGCCGCTAGAGCGGCTGACCTGGTTCCTTCATCGTCTGGGTCGCCCGCTGCGCCTCCTGCTTGACGTCGTCGGCGGCCATTCCTGCCTCGGACTTCACAGCGTCCACGCCCTCCGTCGCGCGCTGCTTCACGGCGTCGAGCGACTCCTGGGCGGGTTCCTTGAGGTGCTCACCCATCTCCTTGGCGACATCGGTCACCTCGTGCATGAGTGGCTGTGCCGCCTCCTTCAGGGATGCCGCCATCTTCTTCTCGGCGTCGGTCGCCGGAATCAGCGACGCGGCGAGCCAGCCGACGCCGAAGGCGATCAGGCCGACGGCGAGCGGGTTGCCTTTCGCCTTCTCGACAGCGTCATGAGCGACATCACCCACGTTCTCCGCCATGTCGGATGCCGTGTCGCCGGCGTCACTGGCCACGCCCATCACGCGCTCTCTCGCCCTGTGCATCGCGCCGCGCACCTTGCTGGTCTGGCGGTGCACCATCTTCGAGGGATTGACCTTGTCGGAGAGCGCGTCCACGTCGCGGCCGAGCTCTGCGCGGGTCTCCTCGATGTCTTGCCGGATCGCGTCCGGATCGTTCATGGTCATCGGTTCTCCTCGTTCCTCTTCAATGTCTCGGGAATCTTCTTCAACGTGTCAACGGTCTGCGGTGCGCCCTTGACGCTCTCGAACGACCGTCGACCGATCAGGAAGAGCACGAGCGCGACGATCGCCCAGATGACCGCCACGATGACGGCCGACCATCCAAGGCCGACCAGGTAGCCCAGCGCCCACCAGAGCGCGACCGACAGGAAGAACACCGCCATCAGCGCCGCGTAGCCGGCCCCGCCGTACATTCCGGCGCCCTTCCCTGCGCGCTTGGCAGACTCGGTCAGCTCCGCCTTCGCGAGCTCGACCTCTTGCCGCACCAGTGTCGAGAAGTCACGACTCACCTCGCCGATGAGATCACCGAGCGACGCCCTCGCCGCCTTCTCTTCCGACGGGGTCTGCGGATCGGTCATGGTGCCACCTCACCGCTAGCTCCCGGCATCCCCTCGTCTCGTCTCATGGGGTCAGTGCCGGTAGCGCCGGTCGTTCCCATGCCGGACGCGGTGCCCATGCCGGCGCCCATCCCGGTCCCGGTCGTTCCCATGCCGCTGCGCAGCGGGTCGGCCGGACTGGGCCCCGGTTCTCCTGCGCCGGTCGGGGGGAAGACCTGGGACGCGGGCATCGTACGGGTGTCGTGCCGGCCCATGCCGCTCGTGCTCGAAGACGACGAGCCTTCATCACCGCTCACGAGGGAACGGGTGAGGCGTCCGACCAGCAGCCCCGCACCCGCGGCCATGGCGATGAACGCACCCGGATGCTGGCGGGCGAAGTCCTTGACCTCATCGACGAGCGAGCCGGGATCGCGCTGGTCGAGCCAGGCTGCGACATCGTCGGCTTTGCTCGCCATCTGCGACACGAGGCGCCCGGCAGTGCTGTCGGATTCGGAGTGCTGGGCCATGGTGTCGAGCTCACCGCTGAGTGAACGCAGCCCTTCCGCGACCCGGCGCTGCTGCTTCTCGGCCTGGTCGGTCAATTCCTGCCTCGACTCGGCGAAGAGGCTCTTGGCCTGGGCGGATGCCTCGGAAGCCACCCCCGCGGCTTCGTCCTTCGCGGTGTGTGCGACGTGACTGGTCGCCTCCGCCGCCTCATGGCCCACGTGCTTCGCCTGCTCCTTGGCGGTGTCGGTCATTCCCTGATCTGTGCCCCCGCTCGGAGGTGTGGACATGTCCCCACTGGTCGTCATCGGCGGACGCGCGCCGCTGGGCGGCACCGACCCCGAACTCGACGGGGGAACCATGGGATCGCTGTTCGACATTGCGCTTCCTTTCGCCGAATGCTCGTGTCTCCGGTTAGTCGCCTGATCACGGCAAGGTCACGGTCTGCATGCAGCCTGTGCCTCGTTCGAGGGTCAGGCAAGCGAAGTGCAGGCGGCGTTCAGGAATTTATGCGGCAACCCGCGACGCATCAGCGGGCGGACCGTTGTCGTGAGCACTCGGGCCACGTAGCGTTCAACTGAACGGGGTGATCGACATGAGCAATGCGAAGAATGGCGAAGAGCGTGCCGACGCAGAGTCCGTGGCTGAAGAGTCTGTCGCCGCAGAGTCTGTCAGTGCGTACTCGGTGACTGCGGAAGAGTCCGTAGATGACCGGAGCAACCCTCTTCCGCCCGCCGAGCACTGGTGGCCGAAGCTCTCGGTCGAGGCGAAGCATGCGCTGCTCGAGAACCTGCATGCGCCGCTGGGCGCCGTCATCGTGCAGGAGATCGCGTTGATCACGAAACGCTCGCGCGACACAGGAATCGCTCATCTGAGCGAGGAGGACCGGCGGTACATCCTGACCCAGATCGAGCCTGTCGACTGAGTACCGGGCCCCCGGGCGGGCTGTTGCGCGGGGACACGCCGGGCCGAATTCGCCAGCGTTAGTCGGCCGAATCCGCCGGTGCTGGTTGGGTCATCGCTTGACAGTGTTGCGACAACAATGGCCGGGCCCCGATGGGGCGCCGGCCATTGCGTGGAAGAGCAGAGTCAGGCGGCGGGATGCGCGTGGAAGATCTTACTGATGATCTTCCACTCTCCCTCCACCTTCAGCAGGTGGAAGAAGTCGGTGAATCGTGAGCCGGAGAGGCCATCGATGTCGAGGCGAACGCTCGCTGCGTTGCCTACGATGTCGACCGAGGTGACGGCCGCAAGGGCGTCAGGCGAGGCCACGAAGCGGTTATCGACCGTGTCGAAGAGCCGGGCGATCGGTCCTCCGGCGAGTTCACCGTCCTTCGCCGAGTACATGATTGCGTGCTCGCTGAACGCGGGCTGCATGAGCGCGCTGTCGGCCTGGGTACCTCCAGCGATGTACTTGCCGACAGTCTCCACGATGGCGGCGTGCTCTTGGGCGTAGGTCGGGGTGTTCATTCGTGCGGCTCCAAAACTCGGTGGTTCTGTAGCATGCTACCTCGGCCCGCGGAACTTTTCTCAGGGGTTGCACGCCATCGCTGGTGGGCATAGCTCCGCCGCTCGAGCTCAGCTCAAGCTCAGTGGTCGCGAAGCATGTCGATCAGCTCGCCCTTTCGCTTGCCCGAGTATCCGTGGAGTCCGAGTTCCTTGGCGCGGTGCTGCAGCTCATCGACGGTCCAGTCGTCGTAGCTTCCCGACTCTCCGCCCTTGCGGCCGACCTCGGAGCGCCCCTGCTTCGCGGCAGCGTTCGAGATCCGCGCGGCCTTCTCCTTCGAGGCGCCCTGATCGCGAAGCTCTTCGTAGAGTTCACGATCCTTGAGCGGTGAGTTCTTCTTTCCGGGCATGAGCGTCCCTTCTGTCACGGGCTCTCCGCGACGCGTCTCGCTCTCACGCTAGGAGCCCCAGCGCGCGACGCAAGGGCTCGCGTCGGCCAGCCACTTCACGCTCCGACGCGCCGCCGCGAGGACCGTCAGTTCGGCTCGACGCTCTTCCGGAGCTTGTCGCAGAGTTCACGAAGTCGTTGGAGTTCGCCGGCATCGAGCGCATTGCCCAAGTGCGCGCTGATGGATGCCGAATGCTCAGCGGCCGCTGCTCTGAACCGCTCGTAGCCGGTATCCGTCAATGCGACGATCGTGCCTCGGCCGTCCTTCGGGTCTGGCGACTTGGTCACGAATCCGCGGGTGACAAGGCGGTCGAGAAGGCGGCTGACGCTCGGCTGCGTCAGGAAGAGCATGCGATTGAGGTCGCGAATGCGAGCGCGCCGATCCGGCTGACGACTGAGGTTGAAGAGCACGTCGTACTCGTTCAGCGACATGTTCTCATCGGGGAACTCGGCGTTGAGTTCCCGCATGACGACCACTTGTGCGCGGAACAGCGCTTCCCACGCATCCACGGCCAGGGCCCGGTCAGTCATGGCTCAAGCCTATGAGCGTTGCAGACGTCGGCCGGGACAGACCGAGGGCCGGTCGTAGAGGCAATACGACCGGCCCTCATCCCTTGCACCAAGAGTGTCCTGCAATCACATTCCGCGATGACCGCCACAGCAAACGATCAACGCATGCTCACTATATAACGGTGAGGTAACGGCGTCCAGTGCCTCGCGAAAAAAATCTCGAAATGGTCACTGCGCCCTCGGTTTCCGGAGAGAAATAGCTCGCCGACCCTTGTCTTCGCCGCTTGCTGAGGCGAGACTGAGCGCGTCCGGCACGGCGAGGAGGCGTGACATGGCCCACGGCGACATCACTCATATCGACATCCCGGTGAGCGACATGGAGCGCGCGAAGGCGTTCTACTCGCGGTTGTTCGGATGGGAGATCCTCGAGTATCCCGGGTTCGAGGGCTACCCGATGTGGAGGGCACCGAACGGAGTCTCCGGCGGCGGGCTCGCTCCGCGTGACGAGCGCTTCACCCAGCCGCGGTCGACAGTCGAGGTCGACTCGATCGACGACACCATCGCGGCGACTATCGCGGCGGGCGGGCAGGTCGCGGCGGAGAAGACGCAGATCGACGCCACGAGTTGGTGGGCCGTGGTAGTCGATCCCGACGGGAATGAGATCGGCCTCTACGAGGGCTCGACCGACACCGGCGGAACAGACTCCGACGCGAGCGCCGGGCAGATCTGATCGACCTCGCGCCCGCGCTTCGGGCGCCAAGCGCTGTGACGCCTGACGAACGTCGCAGTTCGCGTCAGAAGACGTCAGGTGAGGGCGTCGATGTGTGCCGGATCGAGACGTCGGCGTGACGGTCGAACCGGTACCCGCGCCCTCGCACGGTGCGCACGATGTCGTCGTAGTTGCCGAGCTTCGAACGGAGGCGGCGCACATGCACATCGATCGTGCGCTCGTTCGGGGTCTCGGCATCCGAACCCGACCAGAGTCCTTCGATGAGCTCGGTGCGCTCGACCGTGCGCCCCTCGCGCAGCACGAGGAACTGCAGCAGCTCGAACTCCTTGAAGGTGAGTGCGGCGGTCTCGCCGTCGAGCAGCACGCGCTTGCGTGACAGGTCGACCACGATGCCGGGCCGGGGGGCCTGAGCCGCGGGCTCTTCCTGCACCGCGGGCTTCCGCTGCACGCGCGCCACCGCCGTCGGTTCGCGGAGCGCAAGCCGAACGACGTCGACGTCGCGGCCGCCCGCGCCCTTAGGCGCGAGCGCGACCGCGGCGTGCGTTTGGGCCGAAGGCACGAGCTCACCAACTAGGCGCTTCACGGCGTCGACCACGGTGCCGAGGTCGACTCCTGCAGCGGCAGCCGTCTCTTCGTCGAGCCCGACGTAGAGGGCGAAACCGCGCGCTTCGGTGCCCTCGGGCACTGAGCGCAGATGGTTCTGGCGGGCCTGGGGCGCCTGGTCGGGGGTCGGCGTGGCAACGCCTTCTTCGGCCGGCGTGGGAACCGGTGCTGAGGAACTAGCGGCGAGCGCGGCGACCCGTGCGGGAGCACTCGTAGCTTCGGCGCGGCGCAGCACCGGCGTGGCGGAGGTCAGGGGACGTTCGAGGGTTGCGAGAGGCATTACGGAAATCCTTGTGGCGAATGCCGACGTCAGAGGTCGGTCAAACCAAGTGAAGGCCTCGTAATGAAGAGGGAATCCTTCGTGTTGCGTGTGGTGCGAGGGCTGGCCTGTGATGAGAGGGGCAGCCCTGGGCGTCGGATTTCTACGAGGCGACGCCGGCGAGAAAGCCGATCAAGCACACATTCGACAACACGTGACAGCGCTCGCCGACGACATGGCGCCGGCGTTCCCATGGGCCTCAACGGAGGTCACGGAGAAAGCGGTGTCAATCATGACTGCAAGTTTCGGCGAGCGAGTGCCGAATTGTCAACTTCTCTCAGACTTGAGTTGTCCGGTCGGCCGGCACAGCCGGTGCCGTGCGCCGAGGCGGCGCCCAGAGCCAGCAGCCGCGTTGACGGCGAGGAATCGCCTCCAACCCGAGCGCCGCGCCGGTGTCGCGACGAAGACGAGAACTGATCTTCGCTCCAAGCTCCAGCGCGCGCGTCAGTGGGCGAGCCCGTACAGCCGATCACCCGCATCGCCGAGCCCGGGCACGATGTAGCCCTTTTCATTGAGCCGCTCATCGAGCGCGCCGAGCACGATCGTGACGTCGCGGCCCTTCGTAGCCTCCTCCGTCGCGGCAAGCCCCTCCGGTGTGCCGAGCAGGCACACCGCCGTCACATCCACGGCACCGCGATCGAAGAGGTAGTCGATGGCCGCGATCAGCGAACCGCCGGTCGCGAGCATCGGGTCGATCACGAAGCACTGCCGGTTCGAGAGGTCGTCGGGCAGACGCTCGGCATAGGTCACCGGCTGCAGCGTCTCCTCATCGCGCACGAGCCCGAGGAACCCCACCTCGGCGGTGGGGAGCAGCCGAGTCATGCCCTCCAGCATCCCGAGACCGGCGCGCAGAATCGGCACCACGATGGGCCGGGGCGTCGCGATCGCCACCCCCATCGTCTGAGCAACGGGGGTCTCGATCTGCACCGGGGTCACCCGCACGTTGCGAGTCGCTTCATAGGCGAGCAGCGTGACGAGTTCCTCGGTGAGCTGCCTGAACGTCGGTGATGGCGTGTGCTTGTCGCGCAACACCGTGAGCTTGTGGGTGATGAGCGGGTGATCCGCGATATGCACTCGCATAGGCTCAAGGCTACTAGGGCCGTTGCCGCGACTCGGGAGGCGGATGCCGATGAGCCAATACGAACGCTGGATGCGGCTCGCGATCGATGAGGCCCGCGCGACGTCGGCGAGCGAAGACGTGCCGGTCGGCGCTGTGATCGTCGACGCGAAGGGCGACATCATCGCGACCGCTCGCAATGAGCGAGAACTCCATCATGACCCGACCGCGCACGCGGAGATCGTCGCGATCCGTCGTGCCGCGGCGGCCCTCGACGATTGGCATCTGGATGGCTGCACGCTGGTGGTGACGCTCGAGCCATGCGTGATGTGCGCGGGGGCCATCCTCTCTGCGCGACTGCCTCGAGTGGTGTTCGGCGCGTGGGACGAGAAGGCCGGAGCAGCCGGCTCGGTGCACGACCTGCTGCGCGACCGCCGGCTGCCGCACCGCGTCGAGGTCGTGGCGGGTGTCGAGGCGGATGCCGCGGCATCCCTCTTGCTCGAGTTCTTCGAAGCGAGGCGATGAGGATGACCGGGCACGACGCACTCGCGCACAACTACAACCCCTTGCCGGTCACGATCGCCCGCGGCGAGGGCGTGTGGCTCACCGACGTCGAGGGCAAGCAGTACCTCGACTTCCTCGCCAGTTACTCCGCGGTCAACTTCGGTCACCGGCATCCGGCGATCATGGAGGCTCTTCGGGCCCAGCTCGACCGTGTGACGCTCACCTCAAGAGCTTTCCGCCACGACCAGCTCGAACCGTTCGCCGAGAAGCTCACGCGGCTTGCGGGCAAGCAGATGATGCTGCCGATGAACACTGGCGCCGAGGCGGTCGAGACCGCCATCAAGGTCGCGCGCAAGTGGGGCTACCTGGTGAAGGGCGTCGAGCGCGATCGGGCGACCATCGTCGTGGCGCACGGCAACTTCCACGGCCGCACCACCACTGTGATCTCGTTCTCTGACGACGAGCATGCACGCGCCGACTTCGGCCCGTACACGCCGGGGTTCAGAACCGCTCCCTACGGTGACGCGGATGCCGTCGAGCGGGCCATCGACGAGCACACCGTCGCGGTGCTCATCGAGCCGATCCAGGGCGAGGCCGGGGTGCTGATCCCGCCCGAGGGCTACCTGCGCAGGGTGCGGGAGATCACCGCGAAGCGCGGCGTGCTCTTCATCGCGGACGAGGTGCAGTCGGGCCTGGCGCGCACCGGCGAGACCTTCGCGGTCGACCACGAGGGTGTGGTGCCCGACATGTACGTGCTCGGCAAAGCACTCGGGGGCGGAGTGCTGCCTGTCTCAGCGGTCGTCGCCGACCGCGACGTGCTGGGTGTGATCGAGCCGGGTCAGCACGGCAGCACCTTCGGCGGGAATCCGCTCGCCGCGGCCGTGGGCAGCGCGGTCGCCGAACTGCTCGAGCCGGGTGATTTCCAACGGCAAGCGGCGCGGCTCGAGCCAGTGCTGCGGGAGGGGCTCGAAGCGCTGACGGATCGAGGCGTTGTCGATGTCAGGGTGCGCGGCCTGTGGGCCGGCATCGACATCGACCCGAGTCTGGCCACCGGCCGCGAGGTGTGCGAGCGCTTGGCGGAGCGCGGGGTGCTGGCGAAGGACACACACGGCTCCAGCATCCGCTTCTCACCGCCGCTCGTGATCACCGAGCAGCAACTGGCACAGGGGATCGACGCGCTCAGTGGCGTGCTCGGCGAACTCTCGCGATGAGTCAGTCGAGGCGCGAATGACGAAGGCGCGCTGGTCAAGCCTCGTTAGTCGGAGGCGCGAATGACGAAGGTATCGGTCGGCGGATTGACCTTGTTGTCGGGACGGTAGACATCCGGTTCCAGGTAGATCACCTTGGCAACCGGAACCGCCTCGCGAATCGACTTCTCGAGCTCGTCGATATGCGCCGCGACCTGACTGAGCTGCTCCGTGCGAGGGAATGCGACCTTCGCCGCGACCAGCAGCTCATCGGGGCCCAGATAGAGCGTCTTCATGTGAATGAGCGCCTCGACCCGCGGGTGGGCGTTGATCGCCGCGCGGATGGTGCTGACGTCGCGCGGCAGCGCGCCTTCGCCCACGAGCAGACTCTGCGTCTCGAAGCCGAGGATGAGTGCGACCACGATCAGCAGCGCACCGATGGCGAGCGTGCCGATGCCGTCCCACATCGGGTCGCCGGTGAGGATCGTGAGGCTTACACCGAACAGGGCGAACACCAGACCGAGGAGCGCCGCGATGTCCTCCAGCAGTACCACTGGCAGCTCGGGCGACTTCGCGTGGCGTACGAAGTCGATCCAGCTTCCCTTCTTGAACGGCAGCGACTCCTTCACTGCCGTCCGCAAGGAGAAGGACTCCATGATGATCGCGATGATCAGCACGACGATCGGTAGCCACGGCACCTCGAGGGGATGCGGATGCCGGAGCTTCTCGATCCCCTCATAGATCGAGAACATTCCACCGACGCTGAACAGCACGATCGCGACGACGAAGGCCCAGAGATAGCGCTCGCGTCCGTAGCCGAAGGGGTGCTCGGCATCGGCCTTCTTCTTCGCTCGCTTGCCGCCGAAGAGCAGCAGTGCCTGGTTTCCGGCGTCTGCGACCGAGTGCACCGCCTCCGCGAGCATCGCGCTCGATCCGGAGAACGCCCAGGCGATGAACTTCGTCACCGCGATCCCCGTGTTTGCCAGCAGTGCTGCGATGACCGCTTTCGTTCCGCCGCTCGCGCTCATAGGCCCCATCCTAGAATGAGCGAATGACCAACGACCTGCCCGCTGTCGCGATCCTCGGCGCCGGTTCAATGGGCGGGGCGATCCTCAGCGGAATCCTCCGGTCTGGCGCGGCGGTGGAACGCGATGTGCGAGTGACCAATCGCAGCGCCACTAAGGCGGCGCGCCTGCGCCAAGAGGGCGTTGTGAGCCTGGCGCTCGAGAGCGATGAGACCGCCAACCTCGCCGCTGTGGAAGGCGCTCGAATCGTCATCCTCGGAGTGAAGCCGGCCATGGTGGAGCCGCTGCTGCGCGAGATCGCTCCCGCGCTTGAGGACGACGCCATTGTTGTGAGCATCGCTGCCGGTGTCCCCACTGAGGCCCTCGAGTCGATCGTGCCCGGCGCTGTCATGCGCGCGATGCCGAATACGCCCGTGGCGGTCGGTCGGGGGGTGACGTCGCTGGCCGCTGGGACCAGAGCGACCGAGGCGGATGTCGCCCTCGTCCGCCGATTGTTCTCGGCAGTCGGAGCGGTGGTCGAGATGCCGGAGCACATGGTTGACGCGGCCCTCGCCATCGCCGCGAGCGGCCCCGCCTA
Organism: Ruicaihuangia caeni; assembly: GCF_040536845.1. Classification (NCBI taxonomy): domain Bacteria; kingdom Bacillati; phylum Actinomycetota; class Actinomycetes; order Micrococcales; family Microbacteriaceae; genus Ruicaihuangia; species Ruicaihuangia caeni. Next base: position 1,132,494 of record NZ_CP159582.1, on the reverse strand, counting down.
CGTCTATTACTTCACCGAGCAACTGGCAGCGGCTGCGACTGGCTTCGGGTTCGATGAGCGTCAGGCGTCAGCCCTCGCGATCGGCACCGTCATCGGCGCCGGAGCGCTTCTGGACGGCGGTGAGCCGCCCGCTGAGCTGCGACGCGCGGTGACGAGCCCCAATGGCACTACCGAGCGCGCGATCGCCGAGCTCGAGCGAGGCGGGCTCGGCCAGTTGGTAGCCCGAGCCGCGACGGCGGCACGTGACCGCGCCCGCGAGCTTGCCGCCGGCGGCTGAACGGTAGGACCACTGCCCCAGCCGGGTTGATTCTCTCTAGACAGCCGGGCTGGCCGACCGAGCGTCGAGAAGGCGCTCCCAGTTGGCGTCACGGCGAAACTGGAAAGTGCTGTCGCTTACCCGAGCACTCAACTCTGCAGCGCCGCGAAGCGCTCAAGATCGCCGCTGTGCCCCGAGACGATCACGAGGTCGTGGTTCGACACGACGGTGTCGGCGGTCGCGTAGGTGAAGTCCTTGCCGGGCGATTTCACGCCGACGATCGTCACGCCGTACTTGCTGCGCACGCCCGATTCCGAGAGCGCGAGCCCGCGGATCGCGCGAGGCGGGTACATCTTCACGATGGCGAAGTCGTCGTCGAACTGGATGAAATCCAGCATCCGACCGGACACCAAGTGGGCGACGCGCACGCCGGCTTCGGCTTCCGGGTAGATGACGTGGTGCGCGCCGATGCGCGAGAGGATCTTGCCGTGCGTCTGGCTGATCGCCTTCGCCCAGATCTGCGGAATGCGCAGGTCGACGAGGTTGGCGGTGATGAGCACGGACGCCTCGATGTCGGATGCGGTCGCCACCACTGCGATCGAGAAGTCTTGCGCCCCGATCTGTCGTAGCGCCTCGATGGACCGCGCGTCCGATTGCACAGCATGGGTGACGCGCTCCGACCACTTCTGAACGAGCTCGTTGTCCATGTCGACGGCGAGCACTTCGCGGCCGAGGCGGTCGAGCTGGCCGGCCGTCGCGGCGCCGAAACGGCCGAGCCCGATTACGAGCACCGGCGCGTTGGGGGCGATCTTCTCAACCAACGATGGGCCTCTCTTCCGCGCGTCTGAAGAGCTGGCGTCGTTGCTGAGCCGCCAGCGCCGCAGCGAGTGTCACTGTACCAACGCGCCCTGCCCACATCGTGGCCGAGAGCACGTACTTTCCTGGGTCTGACAGCTCGTTGGCCAGACCCGTGCTGAGGCCGCACGTGGCGAAGGCCGAGATGACGTCGAACAGCACCCGATCGAGCGGTTCGCCGGTGAGTTGCAGCAATGCGATCGAGGCCGAGGCGACGATCGTTGCGCCCCACAGCACGACGCTCACCGAGAGGCGCAGCACGTCGACGGGAATGCGGCGCTCGAACGCCTGCATGTCGGAGTATCCCCGGGCTTCGGCGAACGCCGCTAGGAACAGCACCGCCAGCGTGGTTACCTTGATGCCGCCCGCGGTCGATGCGGAGCCGCCCCCCACGAACATCAGCATGTCGGCGACCAGCAGCGATGAGCCGTTCATCGAGTTCACGTCGATGGTCGCGAAGCCGCCGGAGCGCGTCATCACCGACATGAACAGGGCGGTGAGCGGTTGGGAGACGCCCTCGTGCCCGCCGAGCGTCGAGCGGTTCCCTGCCTCGAGCGCCCAGAACGCAAGGCCGCCGAGAACGATCAGCCCGGTCGTCACCGTGAGGGTGAGCTTCGCGTGCACCGGCCACCGGCGCGGCGTGCGCCAGTGACGCGCGAGCGTGAAGATGACTGGGAACCCGAGCGCGCCCAGGAACACGCCTACGGCGATGACCGACAGCATCCACGGATCGAGAGCGAAGGCAGCGAGACCGTCAGGCAGCGGCGAGAACCCGGTATTCGTGAACGCGGATGCCGCGAAGTAGAACCCCTGCCAGATCGCCGGCCACAGCTCGAACCCCTCGAGCAGCAGCCGCGGAGTGATGAGCGCGGTGAGTGCGAGTTCGATGATCAAGGCGCTGGCTGCGACTGTCGCAAGCAAGCCGCCGATCTCGCCGAGCCGCACCGCCTGCGCTTCGATCACCGGACCGTGGTGCACGCGCGAGAGGTTGGTATCGCTCGCTGCGAGCAGTCGCTGCCGCAGTCCGAGGCGCCTCGACACGATCAGGCCCATGATGCTCGCCAGGGTCAGCACGCCGATGCCGCCGACCTGAAGGCCGACCAGAATGACCACGTTGCCGAAGGTCGACCAGTGCGTCGCCATGTCGACCGTCGTGAGTCCGGTCACACAGATGGTGGATACGGCGGTGAACAGTGCATCGGCGAAGGGTGTCGCCTTGCCGTCGCGAGCCGCGATCGGCAGTGAGAGCAGGAGGGTCTCGACGGCGATCAGCGTCGTGAACACGACAATCGCGAACCGCGCCGGCGAACTCGACGCGAGACGGTCGATGGCGCCGCGCAGCCGACTTCCACGCCCGCGCTCGCGCGGGCGGCCCAGGCTGCTGCGCACTCGTTGCGCGCTCATGTCCAACCCCCGCGATCTGTGACAGTTCGTCATGGTACTCCGGTGGCGCGCTGGCTACCCTGATGGAATGGCCGACATCTTCGACGTGCTCGCAGACGCGACTCGACGCGATCTCCTCCACGCTCTGCTCGACCGATATGTGTCGCCGGATGCCGACAAGCGCGACATCAGCGTGGGAGAGCTCGTCACGAAGCTCGGCGTGAGTCAGCCCACAGTGTCGAAGCACCTCAAGGTGCTGCGAGATCACGGACTCGTCAGCGTGCGCGATGTCGGCCAGCACCGCTACTACCGGCTCGACGCGACACCGCTTGAGCAGCTCGAGGACTGGCTGATCCCGTTCCTCTCTGCCGACTTCGACACCAGCGGGGTGTCCGCGTACACGGCGTGGGCCGGTACCGAGGTGGCAAGCACGATCGGCCGCGCCACCGCCGACAGCCTCCATCAGGCCCGCACGGTCATCCACGACGCGCAGGAGCAGGTCTCGAAGCGGCTGCCCTGGCTCAAGAAGAAGTAGCCAAGACGTTGTTCCTTGCGCACTCGCGTGCGCACGTCCCGACGGATGGCTTCGCTCCGCCGCTCGTCATTTGCGCCCAGCGCGAGCGGTGCGATCTCCGTCGAAGTGAATAGCGGCCACCTTGTGAGCGCTCACGCGCGTCAGCGCGCCCGTTCGCGACGGTCCAGGCGTTCCGAGAGGGGCGGATCTCTGAGCCGGATGGCGATATTGCCGCCGCCGCATATTCGCCTGTGCTCACCCCCTCGGTGGGGACTGGACGCTGAATCACATCAGCCCCTATGGTTGCGATACAGCACTCCAGTCACAGCAAGGCAGCCGGGCCGGGCGGTCGAGAGTGCGCAGGCGAAGGACGAATCAGATGGCGAGCTCGTTGTCGGATATGCGCTTTCTCACGGTGGCCGAAGTCGCCGAGATGATGCGGGTTTCGAACATGACGGTGTACCGGATGGTGCACTCGGGTGAGCTTCCGGCGATCCGGTTCGGTCGGTCATTCCGCATCCCGGAGAGCGCGGTGGAGCAGGTGCTGCGCCTGCCGAACGCCGACGTCGGCTGAGGCGCGGGTTCAACCAGCATCCGCGTGTCATCCGCCCAGCACGGAGCAGGTAGACTAGCGCGGTACATTTTCCGCGGTTCTCGAACGGACCCGGTCTGCCTGTTCAGCAATGAGTGAGGTTCTTATGGGTTCCGTGATCAAGAAGCGCCGCAAGCGTATGGCGAAGAAGAAGCACCGCAAGCTGCTTCGCAAGACCCGCCACCAGCGCCGCAACAAGAAGTAGTCGCGCCAGAAGCGACGAACGCGCCAGTCCTCATCAGGGCTGGCGCGTTCTGCGTTTGGCGCGTTCCACACGTGCGCCGAAGGCCGCCGTGCGATGGGCTCCACCCGTCGCTTCAGGGTGCGGGTCGTACGCTGGCTCCGTGTCTTCTGTGCGCGTGACGTTGATCGGCAAGCCGGGCTGCCATCTCTGCGATGACGCCCGCGAGGTCGTGACGGAGGTGCTCTCGGAGTTCCCCGCGGTGCAGCTCGAGGAACGCGACATCCTTCAGGAGCCCGAACTGTTCGATCGGTACTCGGAGGAGATCCCGGTCGTCATGATCGATGATCGGGTGCACAACATCTGGCGCGTCGACCGCGAGCGGCTTCGGGCTGCGCTGGCCGCAGCGGAAGCCTCCGCCTAGACCGGCTCGTCAAGCGCGCACCAGCGCTGGCATCGCCATCGACGAGCAGCGTCGGAGTCGCTCCAAGCCCTGGCTGCGGCTCAGTCCTTGAAATAGGTGCCGGCGTCGGAAGCGCCCCGCGCGAGGTGCTCTCTGAGCAGGCGTTCCGCGTTCTCGACATCGCCGTTGCGGATCGCTTCGGCGATGGCGCGGTGCTCGTCGACGGCCATCTGCGGCCGTCCCTCCTGCTGATGACTCTTGCGCCGGATGCTGTTCATCAACGAGTTGATCGACTCCTGCAGCAGCACGAGCACGACATTGCCCGTGGTGCGGGCGATCGCCAGGTGGAACTCGCCGTCCTCCTCCACACCGAGCTCGCCGCGGTGAACCGCGGCATCCATCTCGGCCACGGCCCGCTCGATCTCGGCGAGGTCGGAACTCGTGGCCTCACTTGCCGCGTGACGGATCGCCGCGACCTCGAGCAGCTCGCGCACCGCGGTCGTCTGCAGCAGCAGCTGACCGTTGACAACGGTGTCGCTGACGCGGGGGTCGGCGATCGCGGCGAAGGTGAGCCCGCGCACGGTTCGTCCTGAACCGTGCTTCACGGAGATGACGCCCATGCCTTGCAGCGCCGACAGTGCTTCGCGCACCGACGAGAGACCCACGCCCATCTGCTGTGCGATCTCGGCCTCGGAAGGCAGTTGCTCGCCGGTCTTCAGCTTGCCGTCGACGATCGACGAGAGCAGGCCGCGCAGCACATGCGTCGACACACTCATCGGTCCTGGGATGGGCTCCAGTAGGGCCTGCGAGGTCATCGTCGCCTCCTCCTTCATCGCGTTCGTCTCCGCTGACGCGTCGCCTCGCTGATCCTCTCACCACGACCGACTACGCCGCACGTCGTGCGTCGTGGCAAGTTTTCGAGCCCGACGGCTTGCGGTGTCACCACACTACCGCTATACATATGTGGATCACAGCATCGGATCCTCAGAGGACCTGGTCAACCACGACCGGGATGGGGAGCCGGTCTCCGCATCGAAGAGACAAAGAGGTCAATGTGAAGAAAACGGTCATCGCGCTCGGGCTCGCCTCAGCGCTCGCCCTCACCGGTTGTGCCGCCTCGGAAGGCGGGAACAGCGACGGCGACAGCGGCGACGCGCCCTCGTTCGACATCCGCGTGGCGCACCAGATCGCTCCTGATACCCCGCTGCAGGAAGGCGCGCTGAAGTTCAAGGAGCTCGTCGAGGAGCGCTCCGATGGACGCATCACCGTGTCGGTCTACCCCTCGGCGCAGCTCGGAAATGAGCTCGACACCATCGCGCAGGTGCAGGCAGACTCGCTCGAGGTGGCGCTCGTGTCGCCAGCCGTGATGTCGAACGTCGCGCCGAACGCGGCCGTCTGGTCGATGCCCTACCTCATCGACGGAGACTCGGAGGAGGAGCAGTACGAGAACCTCAAGAAGGTCGCGCAGATCGACGAGGTCGAGCAGATGACCGAGGACATGGCTGCGGAGTACGGCATGCGCGCCGTCGACTGGACCTGGTGGTACGGCAACCGCCACATCACCAACTCGGTGCGCCCGATCGAGTCGGTCGACGACCTCAAGGGCATGAAGCTGCGCACTCCCGACGCCCCGATCCACTTCTTGGCGATCGAAGACCTCGGCGCCTCGCCCTCGCCCATGGCGTTCAGCGAGCTGTATCTTGCGCTGCAGACCGGAGCCGTCGACGGGCAGGAGAACCCCTTCAGCACCATCGAGTCCGGCAAGTTCTTCGAGGTGCAGAAGTACCTCGCGGTCACCGGTCACCTCACTCAGGGTGAGGTGGCCCTCTTCTCAGAGGCGTTCTGGCAGCGCCTCAGCGACGAAGACCGTGAACTCATCGAGGCCGCGATCAAGGATGCCGGAGAGCACCAGTCGCAACTCGCCCTCGAAGAGAACGCCGCCGCGCTCGAGCGCCTCGAGAGCGAGCACGGCATGACCGTCACCCGCCCCGACCTCAAGTCGATCCGTGAGGCGACCAAGGGCAGCGCCGAGAAGTGGGCGGCAGCCAACTCCGGCTTCTCGATCGACATCTACAACGCGATCATCGAGTCGCAGAAGTAGCGGCATCCGTCGCAGCCGTGCCCGCCGGCATCCGATCGGCGGGCACGGCCCTCACCTTTCGCTCGGCTCTGGCCCGGCCTTATCGACCGCCGCGTCAGACGCACGAGCGTTCTTCAGACAGAGCGCGCTCTCGCGCACGCAGTACCCATTCGCAAGGAGACACCGTTGTTCGCCATCACCAAGACCGACCCGAGCCCCGGAGTATCGACGGGCGACGTGCCGAAGCCGACGGCCGGCCCGGGCGAGGTCGTCATCAAGGTCGCTGCATCGTCGATCTGCGGAACCGACCTCGGCCTGGCGTTCGACTGGCCCCGGCACTCGGCGACCTGGGGCTCCCCGCTGCCGATGGTGCTCGGCCACGAGTGCTCCGGCTTCGTCGTCGACGCCGCCGATGACGTCGACATCCCTGAGGGGCAGCTCGTCGTCGTCGAGACCCACATCTTCTGCGGCGAGTGCGTCGCCTGCCGCAACGACGCGGCCCACAACTGCCTGAACATGCAGATCCCCGGCGTGAGCCGGGACGGCATCTGGGCCGAATACGCCGTCATCCCCGAGCGCGCTCTGTATCGCGTGGCGCCAGGCGTCTCGCCTGAGCACGCGGCGCTCTACGAAGCGGCCGGAGTCGCCATGCACGCCACACAGCGCGCCGGCGATGTCGCCGGCAAGGTCGTTGCGGTCAGCGGTGCGGGACCGGTCGGGCTCTTCCTGATCGCAATGCTCAAGGCGCAAGGTGCGGGTGACGTGCTCGTGCTCGAACCGGGGGAGTCGCGCCGCACCATGGCTGAGCAGCTCGGGGCGACGGCGTTCGACCTCGGTGAGAAGGACGACTTCATCGCTCTCGCCAGAGAGCGCGGCGTCATCGCCGGCGCCGACCTCGCATTCGAAGTGTCCGGAGCGCCGTCGGCGTACGAGACGCTCTTCGACACGCTCGGCAAGGAGTCGACCCTGGTGTCGATCGGCCACACCAGCCAGCCCATCCCCGTGAACATCTCGCGCGACGTGAATCTGCGAGTCATCAACTGGAAGGGCACCTTCGGCCGGCACATCTGGTCGAGCTGGGACCGCGTCGATGAGCTCGTTCGCAGCGGCAAGCTCGATCTGCAGCAGTTCGTGGGGCTCGAGGCGCGGCTCGACGAGATCCCGACGATTCTCGGCGACGCCAGCTCGGTGCCCGGCAAGGTCGTAGTGCAGCATGCAGCGTGAGCACCGCTTCGCGATTGTGACCGGCGCGGCGAGCGGCATCGGCGACGCAGTCGCCCGATCGCTCGCCGCCGCTGGGCGAGCCGTCGCGCTCCTCGACCTGAACCGGTCGGCGATCGAACGACTCCGCGAGGAGCTCGCCAGCGTCGCCACCGCCCCGGTGCGCGCGTTCACCGTGGACCTCACGGATGCCGCCGCCGTCGACACGGCGTTCGCCGACCTCGTCGGTGAACTCGGACCGGTGACCGAGCTCGTGAACTGTGCCGGCCGATATGTGGCGGTCAAGGAAGTGCACGAGATCACGGAAGACGACTGGGATGCCGTCGTCGACTCCAACCTCAAGGCCGCGTTCCTGACCACTAAGGCGGCGATGCCGAGCATGATCGCGGGCGGAGGCGGTGCGATCGTGAACATCGCGTCGAATGCCGCCCGCTCGACCGCGACGTCGCTCGGCGCGGAATACACCGCGGCGAAGGCAGGGCTCCTCGGACTCACGCGGCACACGGCTCGCGATGGCGCACGTCACGGCATCCGCGCCAATGCCGTGGCTCCTGGCCCGGTCGATGGTCCCCGGCTGCGCGAGTTGGAGGGGCCCGAGCGGCTCGAGGCGATTCGCGAGGCGATCCCGTTGGGGCGGCTCGCCGATCCCGGCGATATCGCGGCGGCGGTGCGATTCCTGCTCTCAGACGACGCGTCGTTCATCACTGGCGCGACGCTCGACGTCAACGGCGGAATAGTGATGGCCTGACCGACCCACCACGCAAGAAGCACACCAACCAATCTCTTCCCACCCGCGACCTACGAAGGAGTATCGCGATGACACTCGACTATGAGGGCGATACCCCTCAAACGGCGCTCGATCCGGCGAGCCCGTACTACCCCGAGACGAAGTCCCGGGCCTACGGCATGCTCGTGCGCGCCGAGGTCATCGTCAGCTGCGTGCTGATGGCCGTTGTCTTCGTTCTCATCCTCATCCAGGTATTCAGCCGCTATGTGATGGGGGCGCCCCTGCCTTGGTCGGAGGAGCTCTCGCGCTTCCTCTTCATCTGGCTCGTCTTCGCCTCGGCAACCTTCGTCATGGCGCGCCGCCGTCACATTGTTGTAGTGCTCTTCGGTGCCAAGCGCATCGGCGCAAGAGCGGTCTCGATCGTCGAAGCACTGGCCGGAGTCGTTGTCGTGGCCGGCTGCGGCGTCATGGCTTGGGGATCGATCGCGCTCGTCGGCGTCTCGACGAGGCTCAATGGACCGGTCACCGGCCTCCCGATGACGCTGGTCTACTCGATCTGCATCGTGTCGTGGGTGCTCATGGCGGCTCACGCGATCGTGAACATCGTGCTCGCGCTGCGGCACCCCGCGCAATTCGAAGAAGACGTCGACCTGAGCCGAGTGGGAGCCTGACATGTTGCTGATGATGGTGGGCGTTCTCGTCGTCCTGCTGTTCCTCCGGGTCCCAGTCGCGTTCTCGCTGCTGATCCCCTCGCTCATCTACTTCACGATCGAGGGCCGCACAGCCATCAACGTGCTCGTGCAGCAGACCATCGCGGGTGTGAACAGCTTCCCGCTGCTCGCTGTGCCGTTGTTCATCATGCTCGGCAACGTCGTGAACGTGACGGGCATTGCCGATCGGTTGTTCGAAGCGGCAACCGCCGTGTTCGGTCGGGTGCGAGGCAGTCTCGGCTACGTCAACGTCTTCACGAGCTTCGCATTCGCGTGGATGAGCGGTTCGGCCCTGGGCGACGCGGCAGCCCTCGGCAAGGTGCAGGTGCCGGCCATGGTGCGCCGCGGGTACTCCGAAGGCTTTACGGTGGGCGTCACAGCATCCGCAGCGCTGATCGCGCCGATCATTCCGCCGAGCATCCCCGCGATCATCCTCGCGGTCACCGCCAGCATCTCGGTCGGGTCGCTCTTCATCGCGGCGATCGTGCCCGGGCTGCTGTTGGTCACGGTGCTTTGCCTCTGCGTGTGGGTTTACGCTCGCAAGCGCGAAGACCTCCGGCTTCCTCGCACGCCGATGGCTCAGCGTGTGCGTACCGCAGCAGGAGGCATCCCTGCGCTCGGAGCGGGCGTGATCATCCTCGGCGGCATCCTCGCCGGCGTCGTCACCCCGACTGAAGCGGCAGCCGCAGGTGTCGCGTACATGCTGGTGCTCGCGCTGTTCTACAAGCAGCTCGGCTGGGGCAACATCAAGGCGATCCTCACCACGACGGTCGAGACCGTCGGTGCGGTGCTGCTGATCGTCGCGCCGGCCGCGCTGTTCGGCTGGATTCTCGCTCGCGAGCAGGCGCCGCAGAAAGCCGCGGAGCTGATCACGTCGTTCACGAGCGATCCGATCGTGTTCCTGGTCCTGGTCAATCTGCTGCTGCTGTTCGTCGGCGCGCTGATCGACCCGGTCGCCGCGATCCTGATCCTCGTGCCGGTGCTGTGGCCGGTCGCGATGGTGATGCAGATCGATCCGATGCACTTCGGCATGGTGATCGTGTTCAACCTCATGCTCGGGCTCTTGACGCCGCCCGTCGGATTGGTGCTGTTCGTGTTGTCGAACGTCACGAACATCCCAGTGAAACGGATCATCAAGGGTGTCGTGCCGTTCTACATTCCGATGCTCGCGGTGCTGGCACTGATCACGGCGGTGCCGGCTCTGACGACCTGGCTGCCCGGGCTGCTCGGGTTCTGACCGGAGCCGATACACAAGAGGGCGGATGCCGCGGTTCGAAGCCGCGGCATCCGCCCTCTTGCTCGTACGAGAGTGCGTTACGCGAGCAGTTCGCGCAGCCGCTCGAAGCACAGCACCGGGCTCGTCAGCACCGGCACGGTCGGCTGCTCGGTCATGGTCGCGATCGCCTGGGCCATCGAAGCCTGCGAGAGCACGATGACATCGACCTCGCCCTGCACCGACGCGATCGCATCCGCGACCGCCGAGTTGTGGGTGTCGAGGTCGCCGCGCTCCAACGCGGTGAACGCGCCTTCGACCAGGTGTGCGCTGAGCTGCACCTCGCGCCCTGCTTCGCTGGCGAGACGCTCCAGCAATTGCACCGTCGAGCGGTATGACGATTCCGCAGTCGCGAGCACACCGATGCGGTCGCCGATCGCCAAGGCGGCTTCCGCCATCGCGAGGTCGATGCGCAGCCACGAGCCGTTCGCCTCATGCGCGAGCTCGTCGACGTAGGTGCCCAGGAACGAGCACGTCACCACCGAGATGTCGGCTTCGGCAGCCTCGCCATGGTTCAGATGCTCGACCAAGCGGCGCTGCTCCGTCTCGTCGAGCGCGCCCACCGCGAACTCGGCCTCGTAGAAGCCGTCATCGACGACATGGGTGGCAACTGCCCCGGGGAGGTGCTCAGCGACCAGTTGATCGAACACGGGCGCCAGCGCCCCCAGGGTGTGGACGAACGCGATTCGCTTCCCTTCGTAGGGCGCGGCGTACGGCGCCTGCTGGTTCTCCGACGGGGAATCCGGGCGTTTCTCTTCCTCGAGCAAAGTACTCATCTCCTCTGATGACCTGTTACTCTGAATACACTAGTTCACCGGGCATGAGCCCCGGCGCTGATTGACGACGAAGGAGTTGTTCGCGATGGCCCTGGTCTCCCAATTGCGGATCTATCGCATACGGCAAGGACTGATGGACGAGTGGCTTGAACTGTTCCACGACAAACTCGTCCCGCTGCACCATGAGGTGGGCATCCCGGTGCCCTTCGCCTCGCGGAACACCGCGGACCCCGACGAGTTCGTGTGGATCCGGCAGTTCGAATCGGCCGATAGCGTCGAGCGGCAGGAGAACGAGTTCTTCTCGAACCCCCCTCGTGTGGCGCTCGGCGACGTGCGGGGCAAGTTCGTCGAGTCGCTCGAAGTGCGTGTGCTCGAGGAACTCCCGGTGAAGCAGATGGAGGAGCAGGGCGCATGATCTCGAGCAACCTCCCGAGTGACATCGCCCTCGCAGGAGAACTCGTCGCCGAGAACTTCGAAGGCTGGTCCGACGAGGTCAAGGCCGACTTCGAGCGCTATGAGTTCGACGGCCACGTGGGTTCACGGCTGTTGAGCGAGAACGAGCGCGTGCGGGTGTGGGAGATCCACCTCGCACCTGGGCAGCGGTGGCACGTGCACCGCCACGTGCTCGACTACTTCTGGACCGCCGTCACCGCAGGGAAGAGCCTGCAGCACACCGCCGACGGCACGACGCGGATCGTGGAGTACCCGCAGGGGGAGACACGGCACTACTCGTTCGGAGAGGGAGAGTTCCTGCTCCACGACATCCAGAACATCGGCGACGAAGACCTCATCTTCACCACCGTCGAGCACCTCGACAGCGCGAACGCACCCCTCCCGCTCGACTGAAACGAGCCGCCGAGGTTCCAGCTCTCGGAGGGCCGCGCCGCGACCCGACCGAAGCGCCCCGCCCGGATGATTCCGGCGCGGGGCGCTTCGTGGTTCGTGGCCGTTAGGGCAGCAGGCGGTTCGGCCCGCGGAAGAGGTAGGTCACCTCGCGGATCGAGTTGAGCCCCAGCATGAGCATCAGCACCCGAGCGAGTCCCATGCCGAACCCGCCGTGCGGCGGCACGCCGTAGCGGAAGAAGTCAAGGTAGAAGCCGAGCTCCTCGGGGTCGAGGCCCTTCTCCTTCGCCTGGGTCGTGAGCACGTCGATGCGGTGCTCGCGTTGCGCGCCGGTCGAGATCTCGACGCCGTGGTAGACGAGGTCGTAGCTGTTGGTGATCCCCTGATCGTCGGCGTTGCGCATGTGGTAGAACGGCCGGATGCTCGACGCGTAGTCGGTCAGGAAGACGAAGTCGTGGCCGTACTTCTCCTTCACGTACGCCGCGATCTGCCGCTCGCCCTCAGGGTCCATGTCGTCGTCGTGACGAGGGACGACGTAGCCGCGCTCGGCGACGATCTGCTTCGCCTCGGCCAGCGGAATCCGCGGGAACGGTGTCGTCGGCACTTCGATCGTCACGCCGAAGCGCTGCTCGATCTCTTCGCCGTGCTTCTCCTTGACGGCGCGGATGCCGGCCACCATGAGCTCTTCGTGCAGGCGCATCACGTCTTCGTGGCTGCTGATCCAGCTCACCTCGGTGTCGATCGACGTGAACTCGGTCGCGTGCCGAGAGGTGAACGACGGGTCGGCGCGGAACGCGGGCCCGATCTCGAACACCTTGCCGAAGCCGGCGGGCTGGGCCATCTGCTTGAAGAACTGGGGGCTCTGCGCCAGGTACGCGGTGTCGTCGAAGTAGCCGACCTCGAACAGTTCGGCCCGCGACTCGGATGCCGACGCCATGAGCTTCGGGGTGTGGATCTCGATGAAGTCGTGCTCGATCCAGTACGTGCGCAGTGCGTGCTCGAACGTAGTCTGCACGCGGAAGATCAGGTTCTGCTCGGGGCGGCGCAGGTCGATGAAGCGCCAGTCGAGTCGCTTGTCGATGCTCGAGTCGTCGGCGATCGGCGACTCGGGAACCGCGTGGCTCACCACCTCGAGCGTGCCGATCTTCACCTCGATGCCGCCGAGCTTCACACGCTCGTCGTGCTTGAGCTCACCGGTCACCGTGATGAAGCTGCCCTGGCTGAGGCCCGAGATCGTCTCGGTGATCTCGTGGCGGCCGGCCGACGCGGCGTCGTCGGGGTCGACCTCGCGGACGGCGGGGTTCACGAGCTGCAGCGCACCGGATTCGTCGTGCAGCACGATGAACTGCACCTTCTTCTGATCGCGCACCGTATCGACCCATCCCGAGACGGTCACGGGGCCGTCTTCGCGCGCGGCCAGGTGCTTGATCAGGATGCGTTCGGTCACGGCATCCGAGTCTACTTGCCGACCTCCCGCTGACACCCCCACCTCCGCGCCAGTTACAGACGTCTGCGCCACGTCCAGCTGGCGCAGACGCCCGCAGGTGGCGCGCACACTATCGAGCAGCAGCAGCAGCAGCAGCAGCAGCAGCAGCACCACCAGCAGCAGCAGCAGCAGCAGCAGCGTGCGTCCCGAGCCGCCGCCCGAGCGCACGCAGGCTTCCGCCAAGCACGTGCCGCCTAGACTTGGCGCCGTGGCAGCTCGGTTGGTTCATCTGGTTCGGCACGGCGAGGTGCACAACCCGCAGCGCATCCTCTACGGGCGCATCCCCGGGTTTCACCTCTCGGAGCTCGGGCATCGCATGGCCGCGCTCGCCGCGGAGGCGCTCGACGGTCACGACATCACGGCGCTCTATGCGAGCCCGCTGCAGCGCGCCCAGGAGTCGGCTGCTCCGTGGGCGGAGAAGTTCGAGCTGCCGATCCAGACCGACGACCGCCTCATCGAGCCCACCAACCGCTTCGAGGGCAAGACCTTCGAGTTCGGTCCGCAGGTGCTGGTTCGTCCGCAGGCCTGGCCCTGGGTGGTCAACCCGTTCCGGCCCAGCTGGGGCGAGCCGTTCACCAGCATCGCCGCGCGCATGATCGCGGCGATGAACAGTGCCCTCGACGAGACAGAGGACGGCGAGGTCGTCATGGTGAGCCACCAGTCGCCGATCTGGCTCGCTCACCGCGCCATCACCGGCCAGCGGCTCTGGCACGACCCCCGCAGGCGTCGGTGCAGCCTGTCGAGCATCACCACCTTCGAGCGTCGTGGCGACCGTTTCGCCGAGGTGAACTATCAGGATCCGGCGAGAGAATTGCTCGCAGCATCCGTCGATCTTGGAGCCGTGTGACGTCTCGACTCGCCTTCGCCGCTGCCGCGGTCGCTCTGACGACCCTGCTTGCCGGATGCTCCAGCGACCCGCTCGCCGAGCAGTACCGTGCGGGCTCCGACAAGGGCTATATCTCGGGCGATGGCACCATCAACGAGTTCGCGATCGGCGACCGCGGCGAGCCCATCGACTTCGCAGGCAGCACGGATGCCGGAACCACCGTCTCGAGCGACGACTTCGCCGGCGAGGTGCTCGTCGTGAACTTCTGGTACGCCGAGTGCGCACCGTGCCGTGTCGAGGCGCCCGATCTGCAGGCGCTGTACGAGGAGCACCAGCCCGACGGTGTCGAGTTCCTCGGAGTGAACCTGTACAACTCCACCGAGGGGGCGCTCGCGTTCGCGCGCACCTACGGCATCGAGTACCCCTCGATCATCGAGACCGAATCGGAGCAGTCGGCGATGCTGGCATTCGCCGGCAAGGTACAGCCGAAGGCCGTGCCCACGACGCTCGTGCTCGACCGCGAGGGCAGAGTGGCCGCGCGCATCAACGGCCTCGCCGATAAGTCGGTGCTGGGCACCCTCATCGCCGACACCCTCGCCGAGAACAGCTAGGCGGCCTCGGTGGGCGCGGGCGAGATCATCGCGAGCGGCAGTCTGCTGCTTGCGCTTCCCATCGCGGTGCTCGCGGGGCTCATCGCATTCGCCTCGCCCTGCGTGCTGCCACTGGTGCCCGGTTATCTCGCCTACGTGACCGGCATCACGGATGCCGCTGACGCCCGGCGCGGGCGCATGGCCGCCGGCGCCGCATTGTTCATCGCCGGCTTCAGCATCGTGTTCCTCGGCTTCTTCGTGCTCGTCGGCTCGGTTGGCGTCTTCTTCTTCCAGTACAGCGATCTCATCCTGCGGATCGCAGGTGTGGTCGTGCTGCTCATGGGCGTCGTCTTCATCGGCCAGGTGACGTTCCTGCAGCGCACTTTCAAGCCCACGTGGCGGCCCACGACCGGCCTCGCGGGCGCACCGCTGCTCGGTGCGGTATTCGCCGTCGGTTGGTCGCCGTGCATGGGCCCGGTGCTCGCGGCCGTGTCGACGCTCGCCCTCGGCCAGAGCCCCGGTCGCGCGGCGCTCATCGGCGCTGCCTACTGCTTCGGTCTCGGCATCCCGTTCCTGCTGGTCGCGCTCGGCCTCGGCTGGGCCAGCCGCTCCATGGCATTCCTCAGACGGAATGTGCGCACCATCAACCTCATCGGTGGCGCGCTGCTCATCGTCATGGGGCTGCTCATGGTCTCGGGCGTGTGGCAGGCCATCATGCTGCAACTCCAGGGGGTGATCGATGCAACCGTCACGCCCCTCTGACTATGTCGACGCTGGAGCGCGAGGCCTCGCCGATCCGGACGACGAGAGATCGTCGACGGATCCACGGCGAACGGATGCCGAGCGCTCAGCCCCCGGCGACATCACGCAGCCGAAGCTCGGCCTCGTCGGCTGGTTGCGTTTCGCCTGGCGCCAGCTGACGAGCATGCGTACCGCGCTGCTGCTGCTGCTGCTGCTCGCGGTCGCCGCGGTGCCCGGCTCGCTCGTGCCGCAGCGCACCTCCGACCCCAACGGCGTGGTGCAGTACAAGGCCGACCACCCCGAACTCTTCCCGGTGCTCGATGGACTGCAGATGTTCGACGTCTACAGCTCGGTCTGGTTCTCGTCGATCTACCTGCTGCTGTTCATCTCGCTCATCGGCTGCATCGTCCCGCGCACCAGGCATCACTGGCAGGCACTCCGCGCGCGCCCTCCGCGCACTCCCGCGCGGCTGCAGCGGCTCGCCGGCTACCGCAGCGCAGTCAGCGACGCAGATCCTGAGACGGCGGTCTCCGAGGCCGGCGCGCTCCTGCGCAAGCTCGGATACCGCGTGGAGCGATACGACTCCGAGGCGCGGGGCGCCGCGACCTATTCGGTGTCAGCCGAGCGTGGGTACCTGCGCGAGACGGGCAACCTCGTCTTCCACGCGGCGATGGTCGGCGTGCTCTTCGCTGTGGGCATCATCAGCGGCTTCGGCTACAACGGCCAGAAGGTCATCGTCGAGGGCCAATCGTTCACCAACGTGCTCGCCGGCTATGACTCGTTCAACCCGGGTCGCTTCTTCGACGAGTCGTCGCTCACTCCGTACACGATCACGCTCGACAGCTTCGACGCGCAGTACGGCATCGATCAGACCACGGGCGCCGCTGTGCCGCTCGACTACGAGGCGCATCTCACGACCAAGGTGCGAGGTGAGGAGCCCGTTGAGGCGAATGCCAAGGTGAACGAGCCTCTCCACATCGCGGGCAACAACGCCTATCTGCTCGGCAACGGCTACGCCCCCGTGGTCACGGTGTACGACAGTTCGGGCGAAGTGGCGTTCTCGCAGGCTGTTCCGTTCCTCCCTCAAGACGGCAATCTCACGAGCCTCGGCGTGGTGAAGGTGCCGGATGCTGTTCCGGAGCAACTCGGCCTCGTCGGGTTCTTCTACCCGTGGGCTGTCGAGCAGCACACGGGCGCGTATGCGTCGGCGCACCCCCAGCCCGGTGATCCGCTGCTCACCTTCAACGTCTTCAGCGGCGATCTCGGGATCAACGAGGGTATTCCGCGATCGGTATATGCCTTGGACACTGATGGCATGACGCCGGCCGCCGGAGGTGAAGCCGACGCTGCGGCGATCGAGTTGCGCCCGGGCGAACGCGTGGAGCTTCCCGATGGGCTGGGCGCAGTAGAATTCACCGAGCTCAAACGCTTCGTCAGCCTCGACATCCACCACGACCCGACCCAGCTCTGGGTGCTGATCTTCTCAGTGCTTGTGGTCGGCGGCCTGGCCGCCGCACTCTTCGTGCCTCGCCGCCGTCTCTGGGTCAAGGCCACCGTTGCAGCCGACGGGCGTACCACCCTCGAATACGCGGGACTCGCTCGCGGCGAAGACCCGACGCTCGATCAAGCGGTCGAAGACCTCGCCGCACGGCATGAAGCAGAGCTCGAGAGCAGGAGCAAGCGATGAACGTCAACGCAGAACTCGACACCATCTCTCTGGTGCTGGTGTATTCGGCGATGGCCGTCTACACCCTCGCCTTCATCTCGTACGCCCTCGACCTGGCGAGGCGGTCGGCCGACAAGCCGGCGAAGATCGACGGTCTCGTCGCGACGGATGCCGGGGGTGCCCCTGCCGCGCGCTCGAGCTCGGTGGGCGCCGCGATCGGTACCGCTCCGACCGCCACCGTCGCGCGAACGACTGCGGCCGAGCGCCGCGGCGAGGGAGCAGTCCGGGCGGTGCGCGAGGGCCGCGAGAAGGGCTCGCCGAGCCTGAAGGTCGGGTTCTCGCTGACCGTGCTCGGATTCCTCATCCACCTCGCGGCGGATGTGCTGCGCGGCATCGCGGCCGGGCGAGTGCCGTGGGCGAACATGTACGAGTTCTCGCTCACGATGACGCTCATCATCGTCGGCGTGTTCATCGCGGTGCAGGTGAAGCAGGACCTGCGCTTCCTCGGCACCTTCGTGATCGGGCTGTCGGTACTGATCCTCGGCGTCTCGACCGTCGGGTTCTACGTGAGCGTCATCCCGCTTCCCCCGGCGCTGCAGTCGCCGTGGCTGGTCATCCACGTGTTCGTCGCCTCACTCGCGACCGGGTTCCTCGCCCTCGGGTTCGCCCTGTCGATCGTGCAACTGCTGCAGTACCGGCGAGAGCTGCTCTCGCTCGAGCTGCAGGCGGTGAAGCTGCGATTCCTTCGCTCGCTGCCGAGCGCCGAGCGCCTTGAGAACCTCGCATACCGGCTGAACATCGTCGGCTTCATCTTCTGGACGTTCACGCTCATTGCCGGCGCCGTCTGGGCGGAGCGCGCGTGGGGCCGGTACTGGGGCTGGGACACCAAGGAGGTGTGGACGTTCATCGTCTGGGTGCTCTACGCCGGCTACATCCACGCGCGCGCGACGCGCGGCTGGCGCGGTAACCGATCCGCCTGGCTCGCCATCATCGGCTTCAGTGCGATCCTGTTCAACTACACCGTCGTGAACCTCTTCTTCAAGGGACTGCACGCCTACTCAGGCCTGTAGACCCACCCACCGCAGCGCGCTCGACCGAAGGCGGCTGATGGTTCCCGGTTCGAGCGCGCTATCCGAGCCCGCGGCTGGAGCGCGCAGTCAGAGGGTGCTGAGCAGCGCCGCGCATGCCGTCTCACAGCGACGGCACGCCTCGGCGCAGGCGCGGCAGTGCTCATGCATATCCGCGTGCTTGGCGCACTCGGCGGCACACGCCGCGCACGCCGCGCGGCACGCTTCCAGCACCGCGCGCATGATCGTGGTGTCGGCGCTCCGGCGGCTGAGCACCGACGCGGTCGTCGCGCACACTTCCGCGCAGTCCAGATCGGTGCGAATGCACTCCACGAGCTGGTCGACCATCGATTCGCTCAAACAGGCGTCGGCGCACGAGGCGCACGCGAACGCGCACTCGAGACACGCCTCGATGCATTCGACCAACGCGGCCCGGTCCAACTCGCCGGGTCCGGCCGGACGAGCGTCGAGCATTCGTTCCACCATCGACATCGACATGAGCACTCCTTCGCTTCCGTTGGTTCGCGGTGCGTCGGAGCGTACCCCCGGCATGCGGACGGGCAAGGAGCTCGAAAGATCTTCTGTGGCGGCGCTCAGCGTGCGGCCGGCGGCTGGCTGGCGAGGACGGAGTGGCAGCGACGCAGTCGCTCGAACCACCACTCGCGGCGCGCATCGTCGGCCGCGTGCTCGTCGAGCAATTCGGCATCCGCGTCGATCCGGCGCACCTCGATCGCCCCGCCCGACGGCATGAGCGGATGCCGGGCGACGTCGGCCGCGAGCAATGCGGCCGTGCCGAGGCCGCAGTCGAACTGCAGCGTGGGCATGGCTGCAGCCAGGTGAGCGCCCATTGAGAGCCCGACAGAGGTGTCGAGAGCGCTCGAAATGACGGCCGGAAGCCCCGCAGCCTCGATCAGGCTGAGGGCAGCACGGATGCCGCCGAGCGGTTGCGCCTTGACGACCACGATGTCTGCGGCCCCGGCCCCGGCCACCCTCAGCGGGTCATCGGCTTTGCGCACGCTCTCATCCGCTGCGATGGCGACGGCGCCGTCGAGCCGTCGCCGGAGCTCCGCCAGTTCGGCGACCGTGCGGCATGGCTGCTCGGCATACTCCAGGTCGAACTCCGCGAGCGCGCGCACAGCGATCGCGGCCTCATCGACGCTCCAGGCGCCATTCGCATCGATGCGCACACGGCCGGTCGGGCCGACTACCTCACGGGCGGCCGCCACCCGCTCAAGGTCATCAGCGAGCGACTGCCCGGGCTCTGCGACCTTGACCTTCACGGTACGGCAGGCGCCGAACGGAGCGAGCACTTCGGCGACGTCCTCGGCTCGCACGGCAGGCAACGTGGCGTTCACTGGAATCGACCCACGCCGCTGCGGGAGGGGTGCGCTCCATCCGAAGTCGATCGCGGCAGCGAGCCAGGCGGCTGACTCGGCATCGTCGTACTCGACGAACGGCGAGAACTCGGTCCACCCCTGAGGGCCTTGCATGAGCAGCGCTTCACGCGTGTCGATGCCCCGGAAGCGGGTGCGCAGCGGGAGGGCGACAACTCGCGCCTCGGCGAGCAGCTCGCGGAGCGGCGGCAGAGGGCGCGAGACGAGCGCGCCGGCATCCGGCTGGGGCACGCTGCGACCCTAACAGGGCGGCCGCCGCCGGTACGGTGAGTTGCATGAGCTTCGACGTCGCAGGCAGCAGCAGCCGCACGCCTCACGCGACCGAGCGTTCCGACGACGAGTTCACCACGGCCGCGTATCCGCACCAGCCGGCCCCCGATGGCGTGTATCCGCAGCTGGACGCAGAGCCAGAACCGCGGACGACGTATCGTTCGCGCCGGCGTGCGCGGAAGCGCAAATGGCTCGGCTGGGCCGCGATCCTGCTGAGCGCGATTGCTGCGGGCTTGGTCGTCGCCATCTACGCGATCGCTCCGGCGAACGCGCAACTCGCGCCCGCTGCAGCATTGCTCACGACCGCGCTGCTGTGGACTGCCGTGGCAGTCAGTGGGCTCGCCGCCGTGACCGGAACGGTCTCGGTGATCGCGGGCTGGTCTCGCGTTGCGGGAGCGGTCGGCATCGTGCTCGGCCTCATCACCAACCCGTTCGTGCTCTTCACGCTCGTGTCTGGCGCCTCGTCGCTCACGCCATACTGACCGAGGCTCTCGCTGCTCGCGGCTGATTAGGCTTGCGGCATGGCACCGGCGGTCTCTGAACTCTTCGATCCCGAGCTCTGGCGCGATGCGCCGGGCTTCGGCGCGCTCACCGACATCACGTACCACCATGACGTCGACGGCCGGGTCGCCCGCATCGCGTTCAATCGCCCAGAGGTGCGCAACGCGTTCCGCCCGCACACGGTCGACGAGCTCTACGCCGCGCTCGACGATGCCCGCCAGAACCCGCGCATCGGCGTGGTGCTGCTTACCGGCAACGGTCCGAGCCCGAAGGACGGCGGCTGGGCATTCTGCTCGGGTGGCGACCAGCGCATCCGCGGACGCGACGGCTACAAGTACTCGGATGCCGAGACGGCCGTCGTCGAGGGTGCGCATCGCGCAGCAGTGGGTCGCCTGCACATCCTCGAGGTGCAGCGCTTGATCCGCTTCATGCCGAAGGTGGTCATCGCTGCTGTGCCGGGGTGGGCAGCCGGCGGCGGTCACTCGCTGCACGTCGTATGCGACCTGACGATCGCGTCGGAGGAGCACGGCCGGTTCAAGCAGACGGATGCTGATGTCGGCTCGTTCGACGCCGGCTACGGCAGCGCGTACTTCGCGCGCCAGATCGGTCAGAAGTTCGCCCGGGAGGTGTTCTTCCTCGCCGAGGAGTACTCGGCGAGACGGGCCTATGAGATGGGCGCCGTGAACGCGGTGGTGCCGCACGCCGAGCTCGAAGCGACCGCCTATCACTGGGCGCAGAAGATCCTCACGAAGTCGCCCACCGCGGTGCGCATGCTGAAGTTCGCGTTCAACGCCGTCGACGACGGGCTGGTCGGTCAGCAGGTGTTCGCCGGCGAAGCCACTCGGCTCGCCTACGGAACTGATGAGGCGGTCGAGGGCCGCGACGCGTTCCTCGAGAAGCGCGACCCCGACTGGTCGCCCTTCCCCTGGCAGTACTGAGCGAGGGCACCCGCATGTCGCGACCGCTGCGGATCGTCGCCGACGGCAACGTGCTGCCGGCGCTGCGCGAGGCGTTGGCGGGTGGGCCAGCGGTGCTGCCCCGTCCGCGCGCCTCGATCGATCTCGGCGGCAGCGCTGCGATCGATCACGTCGACGCAGCGCTCGCGCCTCCGAGTGATGTGCCCGCCATGGTCGACGATCCGGTCGCCCTCGTCGTCGAGACCTCGGGTTCGACCGGCGATTCGAAGCGGGTCGCGCTCAGCGCCCGAGCGCTGCTCGCGTCGGCGTCCGCGGCCGATGCGCGCATCGGCGGCCCGGGTCAGTGGCTCCTGTGCCTGCCTGAGCACTACATCGCTGGGGTCAACGTGCTGGTGCGATCGATCGCCGCCGGCACAGAGCCCGTGCGAATGGAGGGCACGCACTTCGACGTCGATCGCTTCATGGTTGCTGCAGCCGCCCTCGAGCACGAGCGCCGCTACGTCTCGCTCGTGCCGGTGCAACTCGCCCGGTTGCTCGACGACGAGCGGGCGCACGAGTCGCTCGTCGCGTTCGAGGCGGTGCTCGTCGGCGGGCAGGCCACCCCGGCGCGCCTTGTCGACCGGGCACATGCCCTCGGCATCCGTCTCGTCCGCACCTACGGCGCCAGCGAGACCAGCGGCGGCTGCATCTACGACGGCCGCCCCCTCGACGGAGTGGACGTGCGTGCAGTCGATGGGGAACTCTGGATCAGCGGACCGACGCTCGCCGAGGGCTACCTCGATGACTCCGCGCTCACCGCTCACCGCTTCATCGGCGGCTGGTACCGCACGGGCGACACGGGCGACGTCGTCGATGGCATCGTGCGCGTGACCGGCCGCCTCGATGACGTGATCATCTCGGGTGGCTTGAAGGTGTCGCTCGGCGCGGTGGAGCGAGTGGTGCGATCGCTCCCTGGGCTCGAAACGGCGGTCGTCGTGCGCGCCACTCACGCCGAATGGGGCGAGGTGCCGGTGGTCATCGCCGAACGCGAGTCATCGCTCGTCGAAGTGCGCGCAGCCGTCGAGGCAGTGGAGGGGCCGGCAGGGAGGCCTCATCGACTGGTCGTGGTCGAGCGGATGCCGCTGCTCCCCTCCGGAAAACCTGACCGCCGCGAGGCGCAACGTCTCGCAACGGGGGAGTCGTCGTGACCGCCTCGCCATAGGATCGCTGCGTGGCGAAACCCAGACCGCAGCGCATTGATCCCGACCGGCTCAACCGGGCGAACGCCGCCCGGAAGGAGAGGGCGGCGCAGCAGAAGAGCCCGGCCGGTGGCTCGACCGCGGCCGGCACGAGCGCGAAGTCCAAGTCGAACTCGAGCACCAAGGGCCGCAACAGCGGCAACCCCGCCGCACGCAACGCCGCGCCGAAGGGTGCAGCCCAGAAGCGGCAGCCGGCGAAAGCGACCTGGCGCGACTGGGTCGCCGGCGCCCGCATCCGCACCCTCTCGCTCTCGGTCGCACCGGTCGCGCTCGGGTCGGCCGCAGCCCATGTGGCTGGCGGCTTCGACCTCACCATCGCGCTGCTCTGCCTCGGGGTGGCGGTCTTGCTGCAGATCGGCGTGAACTACGCGAACGACTACTCCGATGGTGTGCGGGGCACCGACCAATTCCGCGTGGGACCGAGCAGGCTCACCGGGTCTGGCGCTGCCGCGCCCAAGCACGTGCTCACCGTCGCCCTGGTGTGCTTCGCCCTCGGCGCCGCCTGCGGACTCGCCATCGTGGTGCTCACCCAGCTCTGGTGGCTGCTCGCGGTCGGTGCTCTCGCGCTGCTCGCCGCCTGGTTCTATACGGGTGGCAAGCGGCCGTACGGCTATGCGGGACTCGGCGAACTGGTGTCGTTCCTCTTCTTCGGCCCCGTGGCGACCGCCGGAACCACATTCGTGCAGTTGGGGAGCGTGAACCTCGAATCGTGGTTCGCCGGGCTCGCGATGGGTCTCTTCACCGCCGCGGTGATGCTCATCAACAACCTGCGCGACCGCGTGCCCGACTCGCAGGCCGGCAAGAAGACCCTTGCCGTGCGCATGGGCGATCGCCCCGCGCGAGCGCTCTTCGCGGTGCTGGTGCTCGCCCCGTTCGGCGTGCTGGTGTTCTTCGCGCTGTTCTACCTGTGGGCGCCGCTGGTCTACCTGGCGCTCCTCGTGGCGATCCCGGCCGCGGTCATCGGGGTGTGGGGCAAGACAGCGGCCGAAGCGCTGCTCGCGCTGAAGCTGACGAGCCTTGCCGCGCTGCTGTACGGACTAGCGCTCGCCGCCGCGATCGCCTTCTGACGGGGTCGGCTCGTTCTCTCGAGTCGCGTCTGAGGCGTTGCCCGATGCAGCAGCCGGGGGTTGCTCGACGGCCGGTTGGCCTCCGAACTGCGGGTCGTCGCCGGGGCTCAGGGTTGCGGCATCCGCGATGACAGCGTCTTCGACCTCGGCGTCGACGTCAGGCTTCTCGACCCGCGGCGCGCGCTTGGGTTGCGGGATGAAGATGTAGCTGATGCAGAGCGTGATGATGGCGGTCGCGATGCCGGCGAGCCACAGATCCATGCCCAGGGCCCAGAGCAGCACGAAGACGCCCACGAACATGACGACGCGCACCACCGAGTAGATCACCCAACGACTGGTGGATGAACGAGGAGCGGTCGCGCCGCTCGTCGCGGGCTCGGCGGCAGGCGTGGCATCGGCCGGATCAGGCATGCGACAAGTCTAGAGATCGCACGCTGGACGCCGGCTCGGCGCTCGAGCCCGGCCACCGGGCTCTGCCGATCTCGCGCCGGGCTTCGCCGAGCAGCCATGCGGTGCCCGTCGCCTGGGCCGGGTGCCCCCGGACGCCCCACCGCCCCACCGCCCCAGCGCACCCCCAGCGTCTCGGCATACACTCAGTGGATGGCCCGGTTGTTGTTCGCGCTTGCCGTGGTCGTCGTCGCGTTCACCGTTTACGCGCTCATCGACCTGATTCTCACCGACCGCGCTCGCGTGCGCGCGTTGAACAAGGTGATCTGGGTCTTCATCATCGTGCTGCTGCCGGCGATCGGCGGCGCACTCTGGCTGGTCTTCGGCAAGTCGCGGCGCCAGCGGGGCGGCGGAGCAGGGCTCATCGCGCCAGACGACGACCCTGCATTCCTGGGCGGGCTCGAGCGGGATCTCGCCGCTGAAGAGCGCATTCGGCAGCTGGAGCGTGAACTCGCCGAACTCGACGACGACTCGTCGAAGGACTGACCGGATGCCGGGAGCATCCGCACCGGCCGACCCCGAGGCCGACGAGCCCGAGTCGACCGCGGTGGACACGCCGAGCGGCGAGCGGTCGGCATCCGCTTCGCGTGCAGAAGGATCCGCTGCTGCCCTGACATCACGTCGCATCGATGACGCGCGACGGGCGGATGCCTCGTCGGCTCCCTCCTCGAGCTTCGCCGTCTCACTGCTGAGCGAGCTCGTGCGTCTCGGGGTGCGTGACGTGGTGCTCAGCCCCGGGTCGCGATCCCAAGCGCTTGCACTGGCAGCCGCAGCGCTCGAGCAACGCGAGGCACTGCGTCTCCACGTGCGCATCGATGAGCGCGCCGCCGGGTTCCTCGCGCTCGGGCTCGCGATGGAGTCGCGCTCTCCCGTGCCGGTCATCACCACATCGGGCACCGCGGTCGCGAATCTTCACCCCGCCCTGCTCGAGGCGCGCCATGCGGGCGTTCCGCTGATCGCGCTGACCGCCGATCGGCCGGCCGAGCTGCGCGGCATCCGCAGCAACCAGACCACCGACCAGGTCGGCATCTTCGGAACCGCCGTGGTGGCCGCGTGGAACCTCGATGCGCCGGTCGGCGCTCCGGGCGAAACGGATGCTGCCGCTGCGCTCGCGCGCGAGCTCGTCGCCGCGTCGGCCGGCGGCCCCGTGCACGCCAACCTCGCGTTCACCGAGCCGCTCTCGAGCGCGATCGACGCCGATGCCATCGAGCTCGACGATCTTGGTTTGCCGCCCGTCGATGCGGGTGTCTCCGTCCACGCCCGGTCGACGGAGGCCCCGGCCGCGTCTGCTGCCGCATCCATCGCCACCGTCGCTCCGACGCTGGGTACCATCGTCGTCGCGGGCCACCGCGCGGGTCCCGTGGCCGAGGCTGTCGCCCATGCCCTTCACGCTCCGCTGGTGGCTGAGATCGCCAGCGGCGCGCACTTCGGGCGGAATCTGGTGCTGGCATACCGTCGGCTGCTGCAATCCGCGGAGTTCGGCGGCGCGGTACGCCGGGTCATCGTGTTCGGGCATCCGACCCTCAGTCGCGAAGTGCCCGCGCTCATCGCACGGGAAGACGTCGAGACGATCGTCGTCCGCTCCCCCGGCGTCGACGACTACAACCCGGGTCGGCGAGTGTCGTCGTTCGTCGACGCCGTCGAGGTGGTCGATTCGTCATCCGAAGACGACGCCGCTGCGCTCGCGGCCGACGTGCGCCAACTGCGGCGGTGGACGGCGGAGTGGGTGCACGCGGGCCGCGAGCTGGCCGAGGCGGATGCGGCTGACTCTGCCGTCGCCGCACCGGATGTCGATGCCTCCCGCTCGTATGACCGTCTTGACAGAGCTCGGTTCGCGCGGGCCGAACTGGCCGCCGTGCGCAGGCCGCTGACGCGTCGACTGGTCGCTGAGCTGGTGTGGGCCGCGACCTGGCCGCACGACCGGCTGGTGCTCGGGGCGTCGCGGCTGATCCGCGTCGCCGACGAGGTGGTGCCGGGCAAGAAGCTCGCCGTCCATTCCAACCGCGGGCTGGCGGGCATCGACGGCACGATCGCGACTGGCATCGGCGTCGCGCTCGCCGCCGAGGCGGCAGGCGGCCGCGGCACCACGCGTGTGCTGCTCGGCGACCTCGCGATGCTGCACGACGCCGGCTCGCTGCTCTTCGGAGAGGGCGAGCGCCGCCCGCGGGTCCAGTTGATCGTCGGCAACGACGGAGGCGGCACCATCTTCGACGGGCTGGAGGTGGCGGCATCCGCGGATCGCAGCGCGTTCGATCGCGTGCTCTACACGCCGCAGCGCGTGGACCTCGCTGCGCTCGCCGCAGCCTATGGCTGGCAGCACACGACCGCCCGCACCTACGGCGAGCTCGAGCAGGCCCTCACTGCTCCCGAGCGTCTGTCGATCATCGAGGTGCCGCTCGAGCGCTGATCGCCTCCCGATCGTGATCAGGCGATAGTCCGCGGCGGATGCCGGGGCTACGCTCGGCGCATGAGCGATGCGGCCCGTATCCGCGGCGACCACCTGCCACACGATCGAACCGGCACCGGGACCGGGACCGGCACCGGGACCGGCACCGGGACCGGCACCGGGACCGGCACCGGCACCGCCGACGCAGCGGCATCCGCCTTCCGCCGTCTGTTCCGCGCCCCGCTGCCCCTCGACCTCGCCTCGATCGACCCTCGCGGAACACCGGGCTTCACTGGCGAGCGCGAAGACGCCGACGCCGCCATGCGCGCGACCGACGACGAGCTCTCAGATCTGCAGGAGCGGCTCTTCGCGGGCAGTCGCACAGGCGACACCAGACGAGTGCTGCTCGTGCTGCAGGCGATGGACACCGCCGGCAAGGGAGGCATCCTCCGGCATGTGATCGGCGCCGTCGACCCGCAGGGCGTCCGCATCACCGCCTTCAAGGCGCCCACCGAGGAAGAGCGGCAGCATGACTTCCTCTGGAGGGTGCGGCGCGCGTTGCCGCCGGCCGGCATGATCGGAGTCTTCGACCGTTCGCACTACGAAGACGTGCTGGTGCAGCGGGTGCGGGGGTTGAGCCGCCCCGACGAGGTCGAGCGCCGTTACGAGCAGATCGTGGAATTCGAGCACGAGCTGACGGATGCCGGTGTCTCGCTCATCAAGGTGATGCTCCACATCAGCAAGGCCGAGCAGAAGGAGCGATTGCGGGAGCGGCTCGACCGCCCTGACAAGCATTGGAAGTTCGACCCGGGTGACATCGACGAGCGCGCGTACTGGAACGACTACATGCGGGCGTATGAGCTCGCGATCGATCGCACCAATACAGCGGCGGCTCCGTGGTACGTGGTGCCCGCCGATCGCAAGTGGTTCGCGCGCTATGCCGTGCACGGGCTGCTGCTCGAGACGTTGCGCGGTCTTCAACTGCAGTGGCCGCTGGCCGAGTTCGATGTCGCGTCGGAGCGACGCCGACTCGAGGCATCCTGAGCTCTCAGTCGAACGCTTCGACGACCGGCTTGAACTTCATCCGCGTCTCGGCGAGCTCCGCCTCCGGGTCGGATTCGGCCACGATGCCCGCCCCCGCGAACGCGGTGACACGTCCTTCGCTGTCGATCTGAGCCCCGCGAAGCGCGATGGCCCATTCTCCGTCACCGTCGGCGTCGACCCAGCCGACCGGTCCCGCGTACCGGCCGCGATCGAACCCTTCGAGTTCGGCGAGCATCCTCATCGCAGTGTCTGTCGGGGTGCCGGCCACCGCAGCGGTGGGATGCAGAGCGTCGATGAGGTCGAGCGACGAGGCGCCGGCGCTGAGCGTGCCCTCCACGTCGGTTGCGAGATGCCACAGGTTCGGGAGCTTCAGCGTGAACGGCACTTCGTCGCTCGAGAGCGCACGAGCGAAGGGATCGAGCGCCGCCAGCACGCTCTGCACCGCGAATCGGTGCTCGTCGAGGTCCTTCGTGCTGGTGGCGAGCGCTGCCGCTGCCGCCTCGTCGCTGCGTTGATCGACACCCCGCGCCGCGCTGCCCGCCAGCACCCGGGCCGACACCGTGCCCTGCTCGACGCGGACGAGCGTCTCGGGGCTCGACCCGATCAGACCATCCACGGCGTACGTGTGGCAGTCGGGGTAGCCGAGCGCGAGCGCGGCGATCACACGCCGAAGATCGGCATCCGCCGGCAATTCGCCCGTGAGGGTTCTCGCCAGCACGACCTTGCTGAGCGCGCCGTCGTGAATCCGCTGCACAGCCTCCGTGACCGCAGCGAGGTAGCCGGACGCCGTCGGTGTGCCGGCATCGAGTGCCAGCTTCACGGGGTGACCCCACGGCGCCGGGCTCAGCGCGCGGTTCACCGCTTCTGCATCCGCGAGGTCGTCGATGGGTTGTGCGGCGGATGCCGTGCCGCCGTCGAGGCGCATGTCGGCGATGTCGATGCGAGTCAGCCAGGCGGCGTCGCCTCGGCGGCCGACCACCAACCGCGGAACGATCAGGGTGCTGGTCGCCGACGATTGCGCGCTGAACGCGAAGGTGCCGAAGGCGATGAGGCCTGACCCCGCAACACCGACCGGGTCCGTCACAGACGCGCGCTCGACGAGGCTCTTCCACGCGGATGCCGCCTCGCGCATGCGCTCGGCGCCGGCGAACTCGAGACGCAGCGCTTCGCCGAAGCCCACGACGCCCTCGCCTCGCCGCACGAATACGAGCGGATGCCTCGGATCGGCGAGCGGGATCAGCGGCTGGTCGAGGTCGATCGCCGTCGTCACCGCTCGCAACGACGCAGCGGCAGACGACACAGCAGACACCGCAACAGCCTATGCCGCTCCCGAGGGCCTCCCCAGCCCGGTCGAACGGCGCTGCAGAGCCCCGCACGGCTCCCCTCATCGCCCGGGTCCCGGCCAGACGCCACGCGGCTAGCATGGAGTGGTGAGCAAGGCCGACTTGAACAAGCGCCCGGAAGAGGTATCGGGCATGTTCGACAGCGTCGCCCGCGGCTACGATCGCACGAACGCCGTGCTCTCGGTCGGTAACTCCGCTCTCTGGCGCATCGCGACCGTGCGCGCCGTCGACCCGAAACCGGGCGAGCGCATCCTCGACGTCGCCGCCGGGACGGGCACGAGCGCGGCCGCCTTCGCGCGGTCGGGCGCCCAGGTCGTCGCCCTTGACTTCTCGCGGGGCATGGTCGAGGAAGGTCGCAGGCGGCATCCCGAGCTCGAGTTCATCGAGGGCAACGCCGAGGCGCTCCCCTTCGGTGACGATGAGTTCGATGCCGTCACCATCAGTTTCGGGCTGCGGAACGTTCAACGCCCGAAACTCGCGCTCGACGAGATGTTCCGCGTGCTCAAGCCCGGCGGTCGGCTTGTGATCTGCGAGTTCAGCAAGCCACCGGTCGGGATCGTTCGAGCGGGCTACCAGGCTTACCTCAAGTGGGTCATGCCCGCCGTCGTCAACATCGCGAGCACGGATGCCGATGCCTACTCGTACCTCGCCGACTCGATCGAGGACTGGCCAGATCAGGGAACTCTGAGTCAGTGGATCAGAGGTGCCGGGTTCACCCGCGTCGCACACCGCAATCTCACCGCCGGAGTCGTCGCCCTGCACCGAGGACGCAAGCCCGAGGATGCGGCGATTCGTGCGTCGGTCTCGAAGCGCCGCCGCGCGAGCCGCAGCGTGCCGAGCGCTCCGGCGGATGCCGCCACTGACCCTTCTACTGGCCGGTCGGCCAACGGCGCCACAGTTGAGGCCGCCGTGAACGCCGCCACCGCGAAGGCCGCCACCGCGAAGGCCACCGCGAAGGCAGCCACCCCGAAGGCCGCGACGGTGAAGGCTCCGCCTGCAAGAGCCAAGACCGCGAAGCCTGCGCCCGCCAAGGGTGCCGGCGAAACGGCCGCAACGACCACCAGGCCGACGCCGTCCACCCGCCGCAAGCCCGTCCTTGATCCCGCGCCCCAGCGTCCCGCCGTCGAGAGCGGCGCCATCGAACCCGAGGCCAAGCGCGGGGCGAACGAGCCGGCATCCGAACGTTCGAACGACTCGTGAGCCGCACCCCAGTGATTCCCACCGCACCCGCTCGCCGTCGGAGCAGCCTTTCGGCCTCGCTCGGCATCGGCGACCGCCTCTTCGCATCAGCTGATGAACGCCGCTTCGCACGCGCCATCGAAGTCGGCCTCGAGCGCGTCGAAGCCGGATTGTTCGACGAGATGGGCTTCGCCGACGAGCTGGCCGATGTCACCGCACGGTACCTGCTCGACGCCGGCGGCAAGCGCGTGCGCCCGGTGCTCGCTCTTATCGCCGCGCAGCTCGGCGACGGCGCGACCGACGAGGTGATCACCGCGGCGAGGGCGATCGAGATCACGCACCTCGCCTCGCTGTATCACGACGATGTCATGGACGAGGCGCCGGTTCGCCGCGGGGTGCCCGCCGCCCACATGCGCTGGGGCAACGCCGTCGCGATCCTCACCGGCGACTTGCTCTTCGCTCGGGCGAGCAAGCTCATCGCCTCGCTCGGTGAGAGCGCCATCGCACTGCAGGCCGACACCTTCGAGCGGCTCTGCCTGGGGCAACTGCATGAGACGGTCGGTCCGAAGCCCGGTGAAGACGCCATCGAGCACTACATCGGGGTGCTCGCCGACAAGACCGGCTCGCTCATCGCGGCCGCCGCGCAGGTGGGTGTGAAGTTCTCGAACGCGCCGGCCGAGTTCGAGCAGCCGGTCGTCGAGTACGGCGAACGGGTGGGCGTCGCCTTCCAGTTGGTCGACGACGTCATCGACCTCGCGCCTCCTGCCGACAAGACGGGCAAGACCGCGGGCACCGATGTGCGCGCGGGCGTCGCGACGCTGCCCATGCTGTACTTGAGGCAGCAGGCGCAGACGGATGCCGCGGCATCCGAGTTGCACGAGCGCATCACCCGCGATGTGCAGGACGGCACCCCCGAGGAAGCCGACCAGGCGATCACCGCGCTGCGTGACCACCCGGTCACGGAGCGCACCCTCGCCGAAGCGAGACGCTGGGCTTCAGCCGCGGTCGCCGCGCTCGAGCCGCTGCCTGAGGGGCCTGTGAAGAAGGCGCTGTCGACCTTCGCCGATGCCGTGGTCGAGCGCAGCAGTTGAGCAGCTCGGCCGAGGGTCCGAGAACCGTCGGGCGCGAAATCGCACCGATGAGCCAAGACGTAGATCGAGTCGAAAGGAAGACCGTGACCAAGCTTCGCCTGGCCATCGTCGGAGCCGGCCCCGCCGGTATCTACGCCGCTGACATCCTGCTGAAGCTCGAGAAGCAGTTCGATGTCTCGATCGACCTCTTCGAGGCGCTGCCCGCACCGTACGGATTGGTGCGGTACGGGGTCGCACCCGACCACCCGCGCATCAAGGGCATCATCACGGCCCTCCGAGAGGTGCTCGACCGCGGCGACATCCGCATCTTCGGCAATGTGCACTACGGCACCGATATCACCCTCGCCGACTTGAAGAAGCACTACAACGCGGTCATCTTCGCGACCGGCGCCATGCGCGATTCCGACCTCACGCTGCCGGGCTTCGACCTCGAGGGATCGTACGGTGCGGCCGAGTTCGTGAGCTGGTACGACGGTCACCCCGATGTTCCTCGCGAGTGGCCGCTCGAGGCGCAGTCGATCGCCGTCATCGGCAACGGCAACGTCGCTCTCGATGTGGCGCGGATGCTGGTCAAGCACCCCGAAGACCTGCAGTCGACCGAGATCCCGAGCAACGTGTACGAGGGGCTCAAGCGCTCGCCCGTCACCGATGTGCACATCTTCGGTCGCCGCGGCCCGGCGCAGGTCAAGTTCACCCCGCTGGAGCTCCGCGAGCTCGGCGAGCTGCGCGACGTCGACATGATCCTCCACGACGAGGACTTCGACTACGACGACGCCTCGAAGAACGCGATCGCCACCAACAAGCAGGTCATGGTGATCGATCGAGTATTGCAGCAGTGGCGGCAGCGCGAGACGGGTTCCGCGTCACGGCGCCTGCACTTCCACTTCTTCGCGCGGCCGGTCGAACTCACGGGCGTCGGCCATGTCGAGAGCATCCGCTGGGAGCGCACGGCGCCCGATGGTGAAGGCGGAGTCGTCGGCACCGGCGAGTTCCGTGAACTGCCGGTGCAGGCGGTGTATCGCGCGGTGGGGTACTTCGGCTCGCCCCTTGACGGCATCCCGTTCGACGAGCGCGTGGGCGTCATCCCGAACCACGAGGGCCGCGTGCTGCGTGACGACCCGACGAGCCCGGGGCAGTTCAACGAGCAGTTGCCCGGCGTCTACGCCACGGGCTGGATCAAGCGGGGGCCCGTGGGGCTGATCGGGCACACCAAGTCCGATGCGATGGAGACGGTGAAGCACCTGGTCAACGACCAGGGGAGCTGGTGGAACCCTGCACACCCGGAGGAGCAGGCGATCGTCGAGCTGCTCGAATCGCGCGGCATCCAGTACACCGATCTGGACGGTTGGCACGCGCTCGACGAGCATGAGATCGCGCTGGGAGAGCCCGAGGGCCGGGCGCGCATCAAGGTGGTCCCGCGCGACGAGATGGTGAAGATCTCTACTGCAGTCCGGCAGTGAGCCGCGCGACGTTGTCGAGCACCTGAGTGCGGAACGGCCTGCGCAGCCAGTCGTCGAGCAGCACCTCGGTGCTGCGGCTGCGGTAGTCGTCTTCGATCTGTCGCAACTGCTTGACGAACTGGTCTGAGCGCACCATCACCGAGATCTCCAGGTTGAGGGTGAACGAGCGCATATCCATATTGCTCGAGCCGACGACCGCCACCTCGTCGTCGATGGTGAAGTGCTTGCTGTGCAGCACGGTCGGCGCCTGGTAGAGGAAGATGCGCACCCCGGAACGGAGCAGCTCCTCGTAGTAGGAGCGCTGCGCGTGGTACACCATCGGCTGGTCGCCGATCTCGCTCGCGAACAGCTGCACGTCGAGCCCGCGCTGGGCCGCCGAGGTGATGGCGTAGAGCATCGAGTCATCGGGCACGAAATAGGGGCTCGTGATGATGATGCGCTCTTGTGCGCTGTACAGCAGCGAGTTGAAGAGCCTGAGGTTGTTCTCGCCGTCGAAGCCGGGGCCGCTCGGCACCACCTGGCAGTCCATCGGCACGGCTGACTCGACGGCGCGGGCGCTCTCGGTCTCGCGGATCAGCAGTTCGTCGGTCTCGCTGTACCAATCCGTGACGAAGAGGGCATCGATTCCCGCGACGATGGGGCCCTCGAAGCGCACCATCAGGTCTTTCCACTGAAGACCGCGACGCTTGTTCGACCGCTTGTTGTAGCTCGCGTCGATGATGTTCTGCGACCCGGTGAACGCAAGGTCACCGTCGATCACGAGCAGCTTGCGATGGTTCCGGAGGTCTGGGCGCTGGTACTTGCCCCGCAGCGGCTGCACGGGCAGCATGAGCTGCCACTGCACGCCGCTGCGCTTCAGACGCTTGATCGTGCGCCGATATCCCGGGTAGCGCCACGACGCGATGTGGTCGAGCAGTACGCGCACTGTCACACCACGTTCGTGAGCGGCTTGCAGTGCGTCGAAGAAGGGCGCGCTCGTCTTGTCGAGATTCATGATGTAGAACTCGGCGTGAACGTAGCGCTCGGCGGAGTTCACGGCATCCGTCATCGCCTGCAGTGATTCCTCGTAGCCGGAGAAGAGCGCAGCCCGGTTGCCGCCGACCATCGGCATGGCGCCGAGGGTGCGGTTCATCTCGACGATCGGCCCGAGCCAGTCGGGCCAAGGCGGCTCGGTGCGCACGAACTCGATGCCGTCGGTCGTTTCGAGGATGTACTGATTGATCGCCTGCTGTCGCTGACGGCGCTTCTTCGGCAGCTTGGTCGACCCGATGAACAGGTAGAGCAGGATGCCGATGTACGGCAGCAGGAAGATGGCGAGCAGCCAGGCCGTTGCCGTCTGCGGCTTGCGATTGCGCGGCACCACGATGAGAGCGGTGATGCGCACCGCGATATCGATCACGATGAGCGCGGCACCGATCCATACAGTGATCGATGCCGGGTTCATAGTGTTGAGGATAGTGAGTGCGGTACGCCTCTCAGCTGTGCCCGGCCGCCGTCGCGCTGGGGGGCTTCATGCGGCAGCAGATCAGCGGAAGTTGATGAACTGCAGCGCGACGTCGAGATCCTTGCCCTTGAGCAGCGCGATCGTCGCCTGCAGGTCGTCGCGGCTCTTCGACTGCACGCGCAACTCGTCGCCCTGGATCTGGCTCTTCACGCTCTTGGGAGCCTCGTCGCGGATGATCTTCGAGATCTTCTTCGCGTCGTCGCTCGCGATGCCGTTCTTGAGCCCGACCTCGATGCGGAACTCCTTGCCGCTGGCGAATGGCTCGCCGCTGTCGAGAGAGCGCAGGCTCACGCCGCGCTTGATGAACTTCTGCTCGAGCACGTCGAGCACGGCCTTCACTCGCTCCTCGGTGCTGGCCTTCAGCAGCAGCTTCTCGCCGCTCCACTCGATCGACGCGCCGACGCCCTTGAAGTCGTAGCGCTGCGCGATCTCCTTCTGCGCCTGGTTGACGGCGTTGTCCGCCTCCATCTTGTCGACCTTGCTGACGATGTCGAATGAGGAATCTGCCATGCCGCCGAGTGTAGCCGCGGTGGTCAAAGGTGAGCCTCGTGGCCTTGTATGCTGTATTGCGCGCGTTCGACTGGTGATCACACTGGGCGGAAGCGCATCAAGGCGAGTTACCCAAGCGGCCAAAGGGATCTGACTGTAAATCAGCTGGCGTAGCCTTCGGGGGTTCGAATCCCTCACTCGCCACCATGTGCGAAAGCCCCGCTCCGGCGGGGTTTTCGCGTTCGGGGGTGCTGCTGGCCGCGGTGGCGCGGCATCCGGAGCTTCGTTTCGGAGTTGGCTGGGGTTCGCTTCACCTGCCTGGGTTGCAACACTGGCCGCGCGACGGCGACTCTGGCCGAGACGGGCAGCGGTGGGCGCCGCGAGGCCGCGATCGAGGTGCCGCATCAGCTCACGTGCACTGAGGGGCGGCGCTTCGGGTCGGGCTCGCTCTCGCGCAGCACTTCGCGGGTGACCGACGCGACCTCGCCGCCGCCGGTGAAGAGGAACTTGAACATGTTCGTGATGGGGTTGCCCTCGGTCCAGGCGAAGTAGATGGTCGGCACCACGCCGGTGAGGTTGCGGATCTCGAGCAGCAGGGCCGCGAGCGCGTTCGGGATGCTGGTCGCTCTGACCCGAAGCACGCGAAAGCCCCCGACGCGAGCTCCGACCACGCGGAGGTCGTCCTCGAAGTCTGAGGAGTCGGCCACCGTCACTTCGAGGAAGATCGTGGGGGAGTTCGACGGGATGTGGCTGAACCGGCGCTCGTCGAGGTTCTTCCGGCGGTACTCCTCCGGAGAGTCGACATCCGGATCGTGGGCGATGATCCGCACAGCACCGCGCTCGGCATCCTCTCTGATGAACTCGAGAGCCTGGGCATCGAAGGTCACGGACGTCGCCCGCAGCTCGAACGAGCGCTGCACGCGCGAGACCAGCGAGACGGCGACGATCCCCAGGATGAATAGGCTCGCGATGCGGATGCCGTCGGGCCGCTCGATCACGTTCGCCACTGTGGTGTAGATGAACACCACGGAGACCGTCGCGAATCCGATGGTCGAGGCGCGTCTTCGGCGACGGCGGGCCGAGAGCGTGACGGCGATCGCGGCGAATGTCATGAGGACGAGCACGCCGGTCGCGTACGCGCCGCCCTGTGCATCCACGTCGGCACCGAACTCGATCGTGATCAGGAACGCGATCGCCGTGAACACGAGCACGAGGGGCCGGATCGCCCGAGCCCACGCGGGCGCCATTCCGTACCTGGGCAGATACCGCGGAACGAGGTTCAGCAGCCCGGCCATGGCAGAGGCGCCGGCGAACCAGAGGATGAGGATCGTGCTGGCGTCGTACACGGTGCCGAACTCGGCGCCCAGGTACTTGTGCGCGAGATAGGCGAGTGCTCGTCCATTCGCTTCGCCGCCTGGCTCGAACTCCTGATGCGGAATGAGCAGTGTCGTCACGAAGCTCGAGGTGAGCAGGAACCCGCTCATGATCAGCGCCGCCGTCGTTAGTAATCGCTTCGTGCCCTTGATTCGGCCGACAGGATCGTTCTCGGTATCGCCCCGCCTGCCCTGCACCTGCGGCATGACCGCCACCCCGGTCTCGAACCCGGAGAGGCCGAGGGCGAGCTTCGGGAACACGATCAGCGCGATGCCCGCGATGACCCATGGGTTGCCGTGCTGCGTCGTCAGCGCCGCCCACCAATCGGGGATCGCCACTGGGTGCAGCAGCACCTCGTAGATGGCAACTGAGATGACCACTGCGTTCATCGCGAGGTAGACCGCCACGACGGGCACGGCAATGCCGATCGCCTCTCTGAATCCGCGGAGGAACACCGCGCCGAGCACAGCGATGAGGCCAAGCGTCAGTGGCACCTGGCTTCCTTCGAGCCAGCTCGGCGTGAATGGATTCTCGAGGATGTGCGCGGTCGCGTCGGCCGACGAGAGCGTGATGGTGATCATGAAGTCCGTGGCCGCGAATCCGAGCAGCACGAGCACGAAGAGCTTTCCCGCCCACCACGGCAGCAGCCGCTCGAGCATCGAGATCGAGCCCGACCCCCTGAAGCTCTCACTCGCCACGCGACGGTAGACCGGCAGAGCGCCGGCGAGCGTGAGCGTGACGAGCACGATGGTTGCGAACGGCGAGAGGATGCCGGCGGCCAGCGCCGCGATCGCCGGCTGATAACCGAGCGTCGAGAAGTAGTCGACGCCGGTGAGACACATGACTCGCCACCAGGGGTGAGTGGCGTGGACCTTCACGGCGTGCGGCCCCTGATGCCGCCCGACGGCATCCGTCAGTCCGTCGAGCAGCCAGCTTCGCAGTCGCGACGCTCGAACCGTCATGAGCCACTCCATGCAGGGCGGCTCCGCGCGGACCCGCGCTGCACCGACAGCGTACTGCCGCAGGCGCGGACTTCAAGCGGACCGTACTCGATCCTCCGGGGTCAGCGGAACGGCCGAACGGTGCATGTGCAGGGAGCTTGGCGGTCTCGACTGCTCGATCGCGGCCCCGACGAGGGTCACTCGGTGGGACGCCCAGCGGCGCGGTCTCCGAGCCTTCCCTACGATGACGGGTTGATCCCCTTCACCGAAAGGACAAAGATGTCTCGCACTCTGAACCGGAAGCGCACTGCGTTCATCGCCACTTCCGCAGCAATCGGACTCGCCCTCACCGGCTGTGCCGCCGGGAATGGCGGCGATGAGGGAGACAAGGCCGCCAGCACCACCACCCTCACCTTCGCGACCAGCTTCACCGACGATCACCCGCACAACCGGTGTGGCTCGTTCGTCATCCGCGATGCAATCAACGAGCAGACCGACCTCGGACTGAAGATCGACGTCTTCACCAACAGCCAGCTGGGCCCCGACACCGAGCGATTCGAAGCGCTCAAGTCGGGCGACATCGACCTCGATCTGCAGGGCCCCTCGGCGCTGTCGAGCATGTACCCCGAGATCGGCGTCATCGACACGGCGTATGCGTTCGACGGCGCAGACCACGCGTTCGAGTTCTTCGACAGCGGCGCTGCCGACGAACTCACTGATGGCCTGCTCGAGGCGACCGGCTACCGCACGCTGGAGCCGTTCTTCTTCGGCATGCGCAACTTCAGCGCGAACTCGGCGATCCGCACGCCGGAAGATCTTGCGGCGCTGCAGATGCGCTTCCCCGACAGCCCGCAGTTCCTCATGAACGCGGAGGCAGTCGGCGCGACTGCCGTCGCGGTCGCGTTCGAGGAGATCTACGTCGCGCTGCAGCAGGGCATCGTCGACGGTCAGGAGAACCCCATCCCGACCGTCAAGTCGATGAGCCTCGATGAGGTGCAGACTCACGTGAACCTCAGTGAGCACCAGACCGGCGTCCAGCTGTTGCTCGTCAACGATGACACCTGGCAGAGCCTCACCGACGAGCAGCGCGACGCCCTCACCGAGGCGGCAGCTGACGCGCGGCAGCAGGACTACGACTGCATCGTCGAAGCCGAGCAGGCGATCATCGACGAGTGGGAAGAGACCGGTGCTGTCACGGTTGTGAAGGACGTCGACAAGGCCGCATTCGCGAACAAGGCCGAGTCGTACTTCATGAACAAGTACACGGGTGAGCGCCTTGAGTTCTACAAGGCCATCCGCGAGAGCGCGCCCTCGAACTGAGTCAACTCCGGCATCACGCCTGACAAGAGACCGAGCGCCCGGGCGGCTGAGCCCGCCCGGGCGCTCGGCTCTTTCGCCCCCGCCTGCTTCCAGCCTTCGCTGGTTTCGCTGGCCCGGATGCACCAACCATCGCAACGACCCCGAAAGGCCCCCACATGCGCGCGATCGTGAAGACGGCCCCCGAACCAGGCGCTCTCGAACTCCGCGAGGTCGAAACGCCCGTGCCCCGGCCCGGTCAAGCGCTCATCAAGATCACGGGCGCCGGAATCTGCGGCACCGACATCGCCATCTGGCGCTGGCACGAGCAGATCGTCGGCCAGTACAACGCGATCTTCCCGCTGGTGCCCGGACACGAGATGGCCGGCACGGTGGTCGAGTCGACCACGGGAGAGCTCGCGCCGGGCACGCTCGTCGGCGTGAACCCCCAGATCGCATGCGGTCGGTGCGAGTACTGCGCCGTCGGACGCTCGACACTGTGCGTTCGCCGAGTCTTCATCGGCGGCGGCATCAACGGCGGCTGGGCGGAATACGCGGTGGTGCCCGAGAAGAACTGTTTCGCCGTGCCCGAGGGGTGCGACCCCGCCGTCGCGCCGCTCATGGAGCCATTGGCCGTCGCGGCGCACGCGGTGATCGAGCGCGTGCCGCCCGTTCCCGGTGACCTCGTCGCAGTCATCGGCTGCGGGCCGATCGGGTTGCTCACGCTGGTGCTCGCGCGCAACGCCGGCGCGGCGAACGTCGTGGTCACGGGAACCAGGGCCGATGCGGCACGGCTCGAGCTCGCCCGCGAACTGGGCGGCATCCCGGTCAACATCGACGAGACCGACCCGGTCGACGTGGTGCGGTCGCTCGGCTGGGATGGCGCCGACATCGTCTACGAGACGAGTGGCAATCCTGCGGTTCCCGAGCAGGCGATCTCGATGGCGCGCCGAGGCGGCAGGCTGGCACTCGTCGGGCTGGCGTCGCGGCCGAGCGAGCTGCTGATGACGCCGATCGTCCTGCGCGAATTGGAGCTCATCGGCTCGCGCGGCTACAGCGAGTCGACGTGGAACGCGCTGTTGCGGGTGCTGCCTGCAGTGCACGTGGATGCCCTCAAGGTCGTGTCGCACCGGATGCCGCTCACCGATGTCGAAACGGCGCTCGAGCTGCTGACGAGCTCGCGCAGCGCGAACAAGATCCTCCTCGTTCCATAGGCCTCGTCCGCGACTCGACCACCCCACATCTGCTGAAAACTCTGAACGAAGGAGCCCACATGATCACCGCTGACGCTGTGCTGTCGATCTGGCACGACATCGAACCCTCCGCGCAAGACGCGTATCTCGAGTGGCACACGCTCGAGCACATGCCCGAGCGGGCCTCCATCGACGGGTTCGTCCGCGGCCGCCGGGGAGTGGCGCTCGATCCCGCGCAGTCGCCGAAGTACCTGACGCTGTACGAAGCGCGAGAGGCTGAGATCTTCCGTTCGACGCAGTACCTCGAGCGTCTCGACAATCCCACGCCGTGGACACAGCGCATCCAGCCGTCGTTCCAAAACTTCGTGCGGTACGCCAACGTGCCGGCCTTGCAGAAGGGATTCGGCGACGGCGCTTTCGTCACCACGGCTCGCATCGAAGCAGTTGGTGACGCCACTGCGACGTTCGCTCAGCTGGAGGCTCGCCTGCGTGCCCTCGTCGACGAGCTCGGCGAACTGCCGAAGGTGAGCTCGGTGTTCCTCGGTGAGTCGCGTGACGAGATCACCGACTACAAGACCGAGGAGGCCGAACTGCGCCCGGTCAACCCCGAACTCGACGGCGTGCGTCACCTCGCGGTGATCTTCGTCGACACACTGACCGCGGATGCCGCCGGCCCCGTGCGCGAGAAGATCGAGGCGCTCGCCGCCGAGCTGGGCGACGCTCGTATCGGCCACTGCTCCACGTTCCTCGTGGACTACATGGTCGACGAGACGCACGTCACCCGCACCCCGTTCGACGCCGACGCCATCGAGCGTCGCTCCAAGTAAGGACTGACGGATGCTGGCCCTCTCGCTCACTGGCGAATGCGATGTGGCAGTGCTCGACGTGGCCCCGGCGCCGCAACCCGCACCCGGGGAACTGCGGATCGCCGTGCGCGGGCTGGGCCTGTGCGGCTCAGACCTGAGCCGCTACCTCGGGCATCGCGGCGTGCCACGGCTGCCGTGGGTGGTCGGCCACGAAGCCTTCGGCACGGTGACGGCTGTGGGCGACGGGGTCGACCCGTCGAGAGTGGGCGAGACAGTCGTGATCGAACCGATCATCGGCTGCGGCGAGTGCCTGCGCTGCACGGGCGGCATGTCGGCGATCTGCGAGAGCCGGCGCGTGCTCGGCATGACCGAGGCGGGAGCGGGCAGTGAGCACTACACGCTGCCGGCCTCGCACGCGCACACTGTTCCGGCAGAGTGGCCCCTAGCCGTGCTCGGTTGCATCGAGCCGCTCGCCGTCGCCGCGAAAGCGGTCGAACTCGCCGACGTGCGCGAAGGCGACAGTGTGCTCATCATCGGAGGCGGTGCTCAGGGGGTCTTCGTGGGGAAGCTGCTGCAGGCCCGAGGCATCCGAGTCGAGCTCTCCGAAATCCAGCCCGAGAAGGCCGCGTTCGTCGCCGACCTCGGCATCGGCCCGAGGAGTGCGCCGGATTCCCGGTACTCCCGCGTGTTCGAGGCGTCGGGCAGCGCCGGTGGTTGG
Source organism: Ruicaihuangia caeni (assembly GCF_040536845.1). Taxonomy (NCBI): domain Bacteria; kingdom Bacillati; phylum Actinomycetota; class Actinomycetes; order Micrococcales; family Microbacteriaceae; genus Ruicaihuangia; species Ruicaihuangia caeni. Next base: position 1,091,646 of record NZ_CP159582.1, on the reverse strand, counting down.
AAGTCGGCGCTCGCCGCAGTCGAGCCAGGCGGAGCCATCGTGCTCGTGGGAATGGGCAGCGCTCCGCTCGAGTTCACGAGCGAAGACCTCGTACTGCGCCAGGTGCGCGTGCTCAGCAGCTACGTGTACGACCACCCCACAGGGTTCGAGCGCGCGATCAACGCGGTGCGCGATGGAGCGATCGACGTGGCGCCCGTCGTCAGCGCGGTCGTCCCCGTCGCCGAGGCGTCTCGGGCCTACGAATCGGCGCTGACCGCGCCGGGCAAGGTCGTGATCTCGTTCGAGGAATGGAGCCGTGACGCAGATGAGTGAATCCAAGAGCGCGGACGTGCAGCCGGCGCAAATGCCGCAGCACGCGGACGCAGCCTCCGAGAAGCCCGGTGGCGCGCGCTCCGTTCTCGTGACGGGCGGCAACGGCTTCATCGGCGCGTGGGTCGTGAAGAACCTGCTCGAGCGCGGACACCGGCCCATCGTGTTCGATGTGGGCGCCCCGAGCCCGCTGATCACCGACTTGCTCGGCGAACGGTTGAACGGCATCGAGTGGTTGACGGGCGACATCCGCGACGCTGCGCAGGTGAGCGACGCCGTGAGCGGTGTCGACGCCGTCGTGCACCTCGCTGGTGTGCTCACGCCGTTCTGCAACGAGCACCCGGTGAGCGGCGCCGAGATCAATGTCATCGGCACGGTCAACGTGCTCGACGCCGCCCGACGTCATGGCATCGCCGGCGTCTCGTACGCCAGCAGCGCGGCTGTCTACTCCTCCACCGCCCTCGATCTCAATCCGCGTTCGCTCTACGGGGCCTACAAGCTGGCTGCCGAGTTCACCGCGAAGGCGTTCTACGAGCAGTTCGGATTGAACTCGATGGGGCTGAGGCCACTGGTGGTCTACGGGCCGGGCCGCGAGAGCGGAGCGAGTGCGGGCATCGCGCTCGCCTGCCGCGCAGCGGCGCGAGGCGAGAGCTACGAGATCCCGCTGCACGGCCGCACCGACGCGGTGTACGTGGCCGATGTCGCCGACGCATTCGTGGTGAGCGCTCTCGAACCGCTCGACGGCGCGCACTCGTGCAGCATCGCGGGTACCGTGGTGGACATCGATGACGTGGTGCGCCTGCTCGGCGAACTCGTTCCGGGATCGGCGATCAGCCGCGGCTCGGGAGACCTCGGCATCCACGCTGAAGTCGGTGAACTCGATCTTCGCGCCAGACGCGACGATGTGCTGCGCACCGAACTGCGGGATGGCCTCGAGCAGACCATCGCGTACTACCGGCACTGACTTCGGCGGCAACTCAGCCGATGCGAGCCGGCTGATCCCTGAGGAGTGATGTGAGCGACCAACTGCTTCTGACGGCACGGGAGGTCGCAGCATCCGCCGCTGCACTGATCGCCGAACGGCGCGCCGTCGGCGTGAGCGTTGCTGCCAGCAAGTCGTCGTTGACCGACGTGGTCACTGAGACCGACCGCGAGGCTGAAGCGCTCATCCGCGGCATGCTTGCCGACGCGCGGCCGAACGACGGGTTCTACGGCGAGGAGTCAGGTGCCGAAGAGGGCAGCACCGGGCTCACCTGGGTGATCGACCCCATCGACGGCACAGTCAACTTTCTCTACGGCATCCCGCACTACGCGGTGAGCGTCGCGGCCGTCGAAGGCGACCCCGACCCGAAGAGCTGGCGCGCGCTCGCCGGATGCGTGCTCAACGTTCCGACCGGCGAAGAGTGGTGGGCCACCGCGGGCCAGGGCGCGTTCCTCGATGGCGAGCGGCTCGAGATCGCGTCCTACGTCGACCTCGATCACGCCCTTGTCGCGACCGGATTCGCGTACACGGCAGAGGGACGTCGCACGCAGGGCGAGATCGTCGCCGCGCTGCTGCCCCGCGTTCGCGACATCAGGCGAATGGGTACCGCGTCGCTCGACCTCTGCGGTGTTGCGGCCGGGCGGTTGAACGCCTATTTCGAGCGCGGCCTGCAACCGTGGGACCACGCAGCTGCGGCGCTCATCGCGAGCGAGGCGGGCGCGACGGTGCGCGGATGGCACGGCGCCGCGGATGCCGACCTCACCCTCGCGGCAGAGCCGAAGCTCGCGACAGAACTGCTCGACGTGCTCACCGAACTCGACGCCGGCCGCGGCGGGCGAATGGTTTGAGACGCGCCGAGGCGTCGCCCGGAAACTCGCGGATTTTTCGCTGAACGGAAACGGGAAGAAAATTCGACTCGCGAAGTCGGGTTGAGATTCGCTAGCCTTTATCAATCCGTTATCTGTTGACGTGTTCGGCAGATCAGAGTTCGTTTCGGCCCGCCGGGCCCGCCGCGTGAGGAGAGGTCGCTGCATCCAACCGGACACGCCGACGTGACTCAGCGCGGCGTCAACCCAGTCTCAGATCGCGGTTCCGGCACCCCCAGCCCCTCCGACGTTGCGGGCGCCACCGACTTCCCGCTCACGCGCAGAGCGCTGCGAGAGCTCGAACGTCGCGCGGAGCGCGAGCGCGCGGCGGCACTCGAGACCGCGCCGATGCGGATCATCTCGATGCCGTCGACCGGCGCCGTCGCCGCTCACTCGATCGACTCGCTGGCACAGGATGCCGCGGCATCCGCCACTCTTCAGCGTGAGACGGCGAAGAGCCTCGCCGAGGAGGCGCCTGCGTCGCCAGAGCTGTCGCCCGTTGAGACCGTGATGATGGCGATGGTCGAAGCGGCAGCAGAGGCGATGGAGACGACCTCGAGCGCCCTCGTAACTGTTGGGCCCGTGTCTGAGGCAGGGACGGCATCCGAGGCGAAGGTCGCCGAAACGACTTCTCAGACTTCCAACGGCGCCAGCGCGGCTTCTCCCCTCGCGGCCGACCTCGATGCCGCGCCAGCCGCAGCAATGGCGCCGGACGTTGAGCTCACCCGCCGTGCGGCAACGGCTCGCCGCCGTGCCGCGCGCTCCGATGCGCGCATCGCTCGGATCGCGAGGGCCCCGCGTGCCGCGTCGACGCCGCGGACCGCTTCGGCCGCCGCTTCGGCCCCACGCAAGGAGCGATCGGCGCGAACCGTCGGTGTGCTGCGCAAGGTGTACTCGGGAGCGGCGCTGCTCTTCGCCGGCGCGCTGCTCGTTGGCACCACATTGCCTGCCAATGCCTTCCGTTCCGAGAGCTTCACGGACGCGTCGACCTCGGCCGCGCTCAAGCCTGCAGCCCAGCAGCTCGCAATCGAAGACGGCAGCGCTGAAACTGTCGCGGCGCAGAGCCTTCGCGACGACTACACCGTCACGACGCGCGCGCAGGTGCTGCGCCAGACCTACGGCACCCGCAGCTACAACTACGTGAGCACGGGCACCGGTGCGATCCGGTGGCCCTTCCCATACACGGTGCCCATCAGCTCGGGCTTTGGTGACCGATCTGCGCCCTGCCGTGGGTGCTCCACGAACCACCGCGGGCTCGACCTGACGCCAGGCGCGGGAACGCCGATCTATTCGATCGCCGACGGAGTGGTGATCGAGGTCGGCAACGGGGGCAGCTACGGCCACTATGTCTACCTGCAGCACGAACTGAACGGTCAAACGGTCGTCACGCGCTACGCCCACATGCAGTGGGACTCCAGCCCCTTGGTCGTCGGCGACCCGATCGGCGTGGGTGAGTTCGTCGGTCTCGTCGGCAGCACCGGCCAATCGACCGGCCCCCACCTGCACCTTGAGATCCTCGTGAACGGCACGCACGTCGACCCTTACGTCTGGCTCACCGCGAACGCCAGTTGACTACGAACGCCAGTTGACCGCGAGCGTCAGCTGACCGCCGATCAGCGGGCCGGCAGTACCCAGACAGTCGTGTCAGCGGGCAGGATCCCGTCCGGCACCTCGCCGCTCGCGAGCAAGAGCGTTCCCTCGGGCACCCGCGCCTCGTCCGCACCGACGTTCGCCACGACGATGAGACTGTTGTTCCTGAACGCGAGCACCCCCTCCGGCATCCGCTCGCCCTCGAGCTCCGACAGCCATTCGAGTTCGCCGGCCCCGAGTGCGAACTCGGAACGGAGCCGCAACGCCGCGCGATAGAACTCGAGCGTGCTCGACGGGTCGCCGAGCTGTCTGTCACGGGCCAGTTCCCGCCACTCGGACGGTTGCGGCAACCAGGAGGAACTGCTCTCGCTGAAGCCGTACGCGGGCGCGTCGGCTTCCCAGGGGATCGGCACCCGGCATCCGTCACGTCCGTAGCGCTCGCCCTTGGTGCGGAACCAGGTCGGGTCCTGCCGTGCGTGGTCGGGCAAGTCGGTCACCTCAGGCAGACCGAGTTCTTCGCCTTGATAGACATAGGCGCTGCCGGGCAGGGCGAGCATCAAGCCGGTCGCCGCCCTCGCACGACGAAGCGCCGGCATCCGGTCGGGTAGGCCCTGAGTCTTGGGGCCGATGCCGTGCCCTTGGAGGTGGTCCTCGCCGAGCGCGAGGCGCGTCGCATGTCGGATCACGTCATGGTTGCTCAACACCCACGTGCTCGGGGCGCCTACGCCTCCGAACGCTGCGAGCGAGTCGTCGATCACTTCGCGCAGCGCATCGGCACGCCATGGGCTCATGAGATACGAGAAGTTGAACGCCTGATGCATCTCATCCGGCCGGACCCAGCTCGCCACCATCTCGAGCGGATCGACCCACGCTTCAGCGACGAGCACCCGATCGCCCTCGTACTCTTCGAGCAGCCGGCGCCAGTCGCGATACACCTCGTGCACGCCCTCCTGCGCCCAGTAGGGAACGATCCGCGCCTCGCGCGAGCCACCCAGACTGCCTCCCGCTTCTGGAAGCTCGAGGTCGGGCAGGCCCTCGGCCTTCACCAAGCCGTGGGCGACGTCGACACGGAACCCGTCGACGCCCCGGTCGAGCCAGAACCGCAGCACCCCTCTGAAGAGCTCCCGCACTGCGGGGTTGCTCCAGTCGAAGTCGGGCTGCGATGTGTCGAAAAGGTGCAGGTACCACTGGCCGGGCTCACCGTCTGCCTCGATCACGCGAGTCCATGCCGGCCCTCCGAAGACCGACTCCCAGTTGTTCGGCGGAAGCTCTCCGTGCTCGCCCTTGCCGTCGCGGAACAGGTACCGGGCGCGTTCGGGCGAGCCAGGCCCCGCCTCCAGCGCCGCCTGGAACCACGGGTGCTCGCTCGACGAGTGATTGGGCACGAGGTCGATGATCACGCGAAGGCCGCGCTGGTGGGCGGCTTCAAGCATCCGGTCGAAACTGGCGAGCGTGCCGAAGAGGGGGTCGACATCGCAATAGTCGCTCACGTCGTAGCCCGCGTCACGCTGCGGCGAACGGTAGAAGGGCGACAGCCACACGGCGTCGACTCCCAACTCGACGAGCGCGTCGAGCCGCGAGGTGATGCCCGGCAGGTCTCCGATGCCGTCACCCGAAGCATCTGCGAACGAACGCGGGTACACCTGGTAGATCACCGCGGTGCGCCACCACTCGGGCGGCGCGGATTCGCTTGCGGCTTGTTGCGTGACGTCGCGCTGTGCGCCCGCGTCATCCGTTGCGAATTCATGGGGGCCGGGATGCTGCAGAGGGTCAGCCATGCGGCCCACCATACGAGCGGCACGGTGGCGCGTCAGCCCCCTTCGAGTCGATCCGGTGCGGTCTGTCAGCAGTGCAGGCGTCAGCATGACGAGCGGGCAGTCGCCTCATCCGGGCCGAGTTGCTCGTACCTGCAGAAGCTGCGCACCCGGGCCAGAGTTGCCAGCCCGGGCCCGAGCAGCAACTCTCTCCGGCATGGCGAATCCTCGCCGCGACGGGCGTCGCTTCGCAAGCGACGTGGCCGGCCCCCGGGAGGCTTGCGCCACCGGCATCCGTTGAAAATCGCACTTCGCAGAGGTGCTATTCTTGAGCGGTTGCCTGCGCCGGGCGTCGATCCCGCAGGCTGCGCCCCCTTAGCTCATTGGTAGAGCACTTCCTTGGTAAGGAAGAGGTAGTGGGTCCGATTCCCACAGGGGGCTCGACTGACACTGAGCCTCGGTTCAGATGCCAGATCGTGGCTGGGTAGCTCAGTTGGTGAGAGCGCACGACTCATAATCGTGAGGTCGCGGGTTCGAATCCCGCCCCAGCTACAGTGGCCCATCCACGCAGTAGCGGGCAGTGGCTTCACGAAGTCGCTTGCCGGACTGCACCGGGCTCTTTCCTCGCGCCGATCGACCGGTCTTTTTCTCTGTGTTGCCGCGACCGTCAGGGTCGCGCGGACTGCGGGCTGACCGTTGGATACGTTTCAGCCTGCCGAGTCGCAAGACTTCGGGCGTCGTCCCCGGTGGCTCGCGGAGCGCCTCGGTCGACATCTCTTCCCTGGCAAGCCCGGCCCGAGGTGGCGGGGCTGCTGGAGAAGTTGTGGATAGAACAAGGGTGGGGTGTGACCGAGCCGGCCACACCCCACCGATCCCACTGACGTCAGGCGGCCTTGAGGCGGGCTCGACGAAGCACGACGAGGGCCGTGCCGAGGAGCAGCAGGGCCGCGCTCGCGGCGAGCGGCAGTGCGGGCGCCGCACCGGTTGCGGCAAGCATGCGGGCCAAGCTCACCGACACCGCCTGGACTGCGCCGGAGGACTGCCCTGTGACCACCAGGGTGTGCGTTCCGGCATCCAGAGCACTGAGCACCGAGGCGCTCAGCACGATCTGCGCTTGGCCGTTCACGATCGGGAACGTGCCGACGAACACGGGCGTTGAGTAGATGTAGACATCGACCCACGAGTCCGCCTCGGTCCACGGCAAGGTCGCCGTGTACGCCTGGGAAGGGCTCAGCGGGGAAGAGGGCAGTCCGGCGGCAGAAGGCTGCTGCACGGTCGCCCCGTTGGAGGAAAGGAACGCGGCCAGATCAGTCGAGTTCGCAACCGGCGCCGGAGCGGCCGGCTTCACCGGGGCGGTGACCTTCGCGGTCACATCGGCCCGCGCTTGCGCGTCGCCGTACCCGGCCTTGTGTCCGGTGATGTCGACGCCGATGAAGAAACCGATGTCATCTGCTGTCACCGTGTAGGTGGCGCCCGTCTCGCCGTCGATGGGACCGCCCATGTTCTCCTGAGCGCGGTACCACTGATAGGTGAAGGTCGCGCCCGCGGGCCAGTCGGCAACCTCCGCGGTCAAGGTGGATCCCACCTTCGCCTGGCCGGCGATGCTCACCGTGCCCGGAATCATGCGCTCTCCCGGGTGGAAGGTGTAATCGGTCCCGAGCCAGCCGATGCCGGTGACGGTGCTCTGCTGACCTTCATCGGCGAATACCCCGAAGCCGAGGATCTCCGCGTTCTGCTCGGCGATCAGTGCGCTGAGCAGTTCACCGAGAGCATCGGTCGCGTCGGCAGCGTATGCGGAACCAATGGCGCGGCTCGTGACCCACTGCTGATCCAGCGAGGCGATGTTCTGCCCGCTCGTCGGAGCGGCCGGGCGCAGCGTGGTGAAGTTCGGTGCGGCGACATCCTGACCGAAGAAGACAGGGATCTGGAAGTACGCCGGGTCACTGTCAGAAGTCGAGGTCCATGACACTTCGCCTCGGTCGACGGAGTTCATGAACAGTCGGTACTCGATCGAGGGACGCACCGATTCGTCGTACCCGTAGATCACCTGCGACTTGCCGGTCAACACCAGGCCGTCGGCCGTGACCTCGTGCGCGTTCACTGCACCGGGGTGGCCCTGGTGCCAACCGGTGTAGACCGACTCGTCAGGGGCGATGTCGCTGGCATACACCTCGGAGACGGTGTAGCCGAACGGATCCGGCGTACCCGGCGCCGCGTACGCGGGCGCGGCAGCCGCGACGGCCATTCCGCCGATCATCGTGAAGCCGACGCCGGCTGCCACGAGTCTGGCGGTACGGGGAGGGGGAGTTGACAGGGTTCTGCTCACAATGTCGCTTTCAGTCGCTGACGGATGAAGGTGGTGCAGATCCACGGAGACAGCGCGCACACTCGACACACCGAAAGTTCCTCAGATTCGGAAAAAATCTAGCAGAGGGGATGTCTGCCCTCGCGTGACGGGCCTTCGAAGGGCTCGAACAGGTGCATTTGATACGGTCGGGATGAAGCCACTTGTGCCGATGCGGTTGATGCAGAGCGTCCCGCGAGCCGAGGTGAGTCCTACCGAATCGTCGGTCGTTGATCGCGCGCAAGCGGCTGTCTGCTGCGAGAGATGACGATTACGAGGAGATTCATGCAGAACCGGAAACGCGTGGCAATCATCGGTGCCGGCCCCAGTGGGATGGCTCAACTGAGGGCATTCGAGTCGGCAGCCCGGTCGGGCGCCGAGATTCCCGAGCTCGTCTGCTTCGAGAAGCAGGCCGACTGGGGTGGACAGTGGAACTTCACCTGGCGCACCGGTCTTGATGAGCACGGCGAACCGGTGCACACAAGCATGTACCGAAACCTCTGGTCGAACGGGCCGAAGGAGGCCCTAGAGTTCGCCGACTACACCTTTGATGAGCACTTCGGGCGCCCGGTCTCGTCATACCCGCCGCGCGCGGCCCTCTGGGACTACATCGCCGGCCGCTTGGAGCACTCGAATGTGCGACGGTTCATCCGATTCAGCACGGTCGTGCGGTGGGTGGAGCCGGACGCCGAGAGCGGAACCTTCCGCGTGACTAGCGAGCACCTGCCAACGGGCGAGTCGACGATCGAGGAGTTCGACCACGTCGTCGTCGCGAGCGGGCACTTCTCATACCCGAACGTGCCCGACTACCCGGGCATCGAGACGTTCCCCGGATACATCTCTCACGCCCACGATTTCCGCGGCGCCGAGGCGTTCGAGGGTCGTGACGTGCTCGTGATCGGCGCCAGCTATTCAGCCGAGGACATCGGCAGCCAGGCGTACAAAATGGGCGCGAAGTCGGTCACTGCGAGCTACCGCAGCAACCCAATGGGCTACGACTGGCCCGAAGGCTTCGAGGAACGCCCCGCGGTCGTGCGTTTCGACGGCGACACCGTGCATTTCGTCGATGGCACCTCGAAACGAGTCGACGCCGTTGTGATGTGCACGGGGTATCAGCACAAGTACCCGTTCCTGCCGGGTGAGCTGGCCCTGGGCGGCCCGAACACCGTCTACCCCGAGGGGCTGTATCGAGGGGTGATCTGGCAAGACATGCCGAACCTCGCGTACGTCGGCGCGCAGGACCAGTGGTTCACGTTCAACATGTTCGACACCCAGGCCTGGTACGTGCGTGACCTGATCCTCGGTCGTGCAGAGCTGCCGGATGCCGAGGAGCGCGCGGCCTCGATGGCTGAGTGGCGCGAGCGGTTCCTGGCGATCCGCGACGCGGAGGAGGAGATCCGCTTCCAGGGCGACTACGTCAAGGATCTCCTCGAGCTCACCGACTATCCGCAGTTCGACGTCGACGCGGTCGTCCAGATCTTCTTGGCGTGGGTCAAGGACAAGGCCAAGGACATCATGGGCTACCGCGACCGGTGCTACCGGTCGGTGATGACCGGCACACTCGCCGTGCAGCACCACACGCCCTGGGTGGAAGAGCTGGACGACTCGCTGGAGCGATACCTGGCCGACCCGCGCGAGCTCGCTGCCGCAGCCTGATCGAAGTGTCGCAACTCGATCGCTGAGCGAGAGCCCTCCCTTCAGGGCATCCCGTGCGCCGCCTGGTTCCGATGCACTGACGCCACTGCGTCGGTTCGTGGGCCAGGCGGCGTGCTGCCGCCACAGCCCGAGCATCCCGCATGTATTGACAGCCGTCGATGATCTGGTTCAGACTTCCTGTATCGACCTTTGTCGATGCAAGGAGGTGATCTTATGGATGCCGAAACCCTGTGCTTCGAGTTGGGCTGTCCGCCTGCGCTCGACCAGAGTTGCTGCTCGTCTGGCTGCTGCTGACACGGTGAGTCGCTCCTGAGTGCACCAGGAGCGACTCGAATCGCGAACCCGCAAGCCAAGACCTCGAAGCGGTTCGGCGCATCCGTGACGACATCCGACTCCGTGTCGAGGCTCTCGTTGCAGAGCTTCTGCCGTCGACCCCGTGACCGCTCGGCTCGGCTTGCTATCGTCGAACCAGTGTCACACGATCCCTTTGCCCCAGCGCGTGAATTCGATTTCGACTTCGCGATAGTCGTCGCGGATGCCGCCGAGCCGGTGTTCACAACGGGCGAACTCGAGGCGGTCTACCCCTGGGCATCCTGCACGAAGCCGCTGACGGCCATGGCTGCTCTCGTCGCGGTCGATGAGGGAAGAGTGAGCCTTGACGCTCCCGCCGGCCCGGAGGGCGCCACCGTCCGTCACCTGCTCGCTCATGCCGCAGGTTACGCGTTCGACTCCGACACCATGATCGGGCAGCCAGGGCGCAGGCGCGGCTACTCCAACTTCGGCTTCGATGTGCTCGGCCGATATGTCGCCGATGCCGTGGGCATGACGTTCACCGACTGGCTCAGCCGCAGCGTGCTCCAGCCGCTCGGCATGCAGTCGGTCGTGCTGCGCGGTTCTCCTGCGGCCGGCGCCGCAGGAACGGTGACCGACCTCGCCCGTCTCGGCCAGGAGCTCATCGCCCCCACCCTGATCAGCAGCGACCTCCACCGGGAAGCGACGAACGTCGTGTTCCCCGGCCTGACCGGTGTGCTGCCCGGTTTCGGGCGGCAGGAGCACAACGACTGGGGCCTCGGATTCGAGATCAAGGATGGCAAGGCACCGCACTGGACGGGCAGCAAGAACTCCCCCGCGACGTTCGGCCACTTCGGGCAATCGGGCAGCTTCCTCTGGGTCGACCCGCAGCGTGAAGCCACCGCGGCGTTCCTCGGAGCGAGACCGTTCTCCAGCCGCCATCGCGACATCTGGCCCCACCTCAGCGACGCCATCCTCGACAATCTGCCCTGGTGACGGGCGCAGCGGCGCGCTGAGCAACGGTGTCAATCGACTGCGGCGTCACTGGACCGCGGCCCTCACGCATCCCCGAATGCAGGGCGCGGCAAAGCGAAGGGGCGCGACGTTCAACGCCGCGCCCCTTCATTGCTGCTTGATCACGCCGTCTGCTTCTCGTGCTTCCCTTCGGCGATCTCCTCGACCAGCTTCGCGTTGAAGGCAGGCAGGTCATCCGGCCGGCGGCTTGAGACGAGTCCCGCGTGGACCACGACCTCCTCATCGACCCAGTTCGCGCCGGCGTTCCGGAGGTCCGTCTTCAAGCTCGGATAGCTCGTGATCGTGCGACCATCGACAGTTCCGGCTTCGATCAGGATCCACGCGCCGTGGCAGATCACGCCGACCGGCTTGTGCTGCTCGAAGAACGCCTTGGCGAACCGGATCGACGGCTCATCCATGCGCAGGTGGTCGGAGTTCACGACCCCGCCCGGCAGCATCAGCGCGTCGAACTCGTCCGCGGTCACCGAGTCGGCTGCGCGGTCCACCGCCTGACTGTGACCCTTCTTGCCCTCGACCACTCCTGACTTGGGAGCGACGAGCACCGCGTTGCCGCCGGCATCCGTCACTGCCTGCCAAGGGCTCGTCAACTCCGAGTCCTCGTACCCGTCGGTGAGGAGGAACGCCACGGTCTTGCCATCGAGATTCGTCATGATTGCTCCCTTCGATTCGCTGACCACGGTAGGCAGCACGTCGGCATCCGGGGAGGGTGAGTCAGCGACCTCTCAGCGGATGCTGTCACCCGCTCAGCCCCGGTAGCATTGCCGCATTGCCGGCGCATCGCGCGCGTACCACCCGGCGTGAACCGCTACGGGACCACGCATGACCGATCGCATCACGCTTCGCTTCCTCGCCGCTCCAACCGATGTCGTCACCGACGGCACACGCGTGCAGGCCGGGCGCGTTCTCGAGTGGATCGACAAGGCGGGATACGCCTGCGCAAGCGGATACAGCGGGTCGTACTGCGTCACGGCGTACGTGGGCAATGTGCACTTCACCCGGCCCATTCGCCCGGGCAACCTCATCGAGGCCACCGCCCGCATCGTGCATACCGGACGCACCAGCATGCATGTGCTGGTCACGGTCGACGCCGCGGATGTGCGAGACAGCCGATTCGAGCGAGCCATGCACTGCCTGCTCGTGTTCGTCGCCGTCGACGAGCACGGGGCGCCGCGAACAGTGCCGCCGTGGCGGCCGACGAGCAGCGCCGACGAGAAGCTCTCACGCGGGGCCGTCGATCGTATCGAGGGACGTCGGGCGATCCACGACGTGATGCGGGCTCAGCAGTACACGGATGCCGGCACCACACCTCGCGAGACATTCCGGTTCCTCGCCGCACCCACTGATGCGAACTGGGGTGGGAAGGTGCACGGCGGGTTCGTGATGCGCTGGATCGACGAGGTCGCGGGCGCGCTCGCGACTGGCTGGGCCGGTCGGCAGGCGGTCGCCGTGTACTCGGGCGGCATCCACTTCTACCGGCCGATCCATCTGGGGCATGTGGTCGAGCTCGACGCGCGGCTGATCCACACGGGCGAGCACAGCATGCACGTCGCGGTGCATGTGCGCTCGGGCGACCCGCGCTCGCCGGAGCGGCAACTCACGACGCAGTGCATGAGCATCTTCGTGACGGTCGACGACGAGGGCAAGGCGCTGCCCGTGCCGCAACTGGAACTGCGCTCAGACGAAGACCGCCGCCTCGATGAGCACGCTCGCGACCTGATCGCCAGGCGCGCGGCCCTGCAGCCGATGCCCCTGCCCGCGGTGTGACGTCGCGGGATCCTGAGTCGCGGGATCCGTTGTGGTCGCGGCATCCGTTCTGCCCGTGCCCAGCGGTCACGCTCGAGTGTCTCCCGGCCTGGATGCTGTATCTTCTCGCGATCGGCGCCCTCGCTCTCGCGATGGGCGCCGTCGCTCTCGCGAGGGTTTGCTGCACGCGCGAGGGACCGTCGCAACCGCAGCAAACCCTCGCGTCGGATGCTGTCCAGCGCGCTGCTCGAAGAGTGCGGTCGCTCTCGGCTGCTGTCTCGGCGCGCGCCTTACTCTCGCGAAGGATGCGTCGCCCTCGCTAGGCATGCCGTCGCTCTCGGCGGGTGCTGTCTCTCTCGCGATGGGCGCCGTCGCTCTCGCGAGGTTTTGCTGCACGCGCGAGGGATGCAACCGTCGCAACCGCAGCAAACCCTCGCGTCGGATGCCTGTCTGGCGCGCTGCTCGAAGAGTGCGGTCGCTCTCGGCTGCTGTCTCGGCGCGTGCCTTGCTCTTGCGAAGGATGCCGTCGCTCTCTGCGTGTGCTGTCGCTCTCGGGAGGGGCGCCGTCGCTCTCGCGAGCGTTTGCTGCACGCGCGAGGGATGCAACCGTCGCAACCGCAGCAAACCCTCGCAGCGGCGACGGCTCGCAGGCGGCAAGCCGCCGCGCCGAGCAGGCCAGGCACCGAGCAAGCCGTCGCACCGCCTAAGCGAGCACCGAGCATGTCCCGAACGCAGCCCTCGCGGGCCAACCGGGCGCAGACCTACGCCGCGCCGGCCGGGTCCCCCGCGGCCAGCAGAGCAGCCCACACATCGGCGCGGGCATGGAATGTCGAGAGGTCGCGCCCCAGCAGCCGCTCGGCGGTGGCGACGCGGCTGCGCACGGTGTGCCGGTGCACGCCGAGTTCGCGCGCGGTCTGATCGAAGTGTCCGTTCGACTCGAGCCAGGCGCGCAGTGTGCGCACCAACTCGGTGCCCTCGGACTCGTCGTGCTCCACCAGCGGTCGCAACGTCGCCCCGGCGATCTGCCGCGCGTTGGTGCGCGCCAGGAACGCGAGCACTCCCTGCTGCGACACCGTGTCGAAGGCCACCACGCCGGGGCCGATCTCGAGGGCCCGATTCAACGCCTGCTGCGCCTGCTGACGGGCCTCACCGAGCCGCGCGTAGGTGACCGGGTCGGAAAGGCCGACCGGCATCGCGAACTCGCGCCCGAGTTCGTCGAGCAGCCCGATCGCGCCTTCCTCCAGCACCACGATCAAGCTGCCGTCGAGCAGGCCGAAGAAGAGGTCGCCGGGGCGCTGCTCCACCTGCAGGGCGAGCCAGTCGGTCGCGGCGTCGGTCGACCCCGTGGTGATCGGCGCGACCGCGACGCGCACAAGCCCAGAGGGGAGCGGGCCCCACATCTCGCGCGCAATGCCCGCTGCGAGCTCGATGCCGCCGCCGAACAGCGCGTGCAGCACTCCCGAGCGCAGGTGCGAGCGAGCCCGGTCGAGCGCGTGGTTCTGCTCGAGCGCGAGGCTCGCGAGGGCGATCACAGAGGTGAGCACGTCACGGCCGGCTTCGTCGAGGTCTCCCGAGCCTCCGAGGGCGAGCGCGCCGCGCAGCCGGCCGAGCCCCCCCAGCGTCTGCACGGTGAGCTGCTCGCCGCCGATCGTGATGGTCGAGCTGGCGCGCTGCCCGCGACGAACCAAGCGCGTGGCCTCTTCGCGCACCGCAGCCAACGTCTCGCCCTGCAGAGATTCCTCTGGGAAGACGCGCTCGAGCCCGCCGCCGGGGCTGAAGAGCGCCACCCAGTGGCCGAGCTGCCGCGAGAGCTCCGCCAGCGTGGCGTTCAGCCCGTCGGGGCGCAGCGCGGCGCGAGCGATCGCACCCTGCGCTTCGAGCGCCCAGGTGTTCCGCGCATAGGCATCGGCGGCGACCATGTCGGCCGCCGCGCGGATCAGCGCGATGAACGGCGTGCGGTACGGCACCTCGAAGAGCGGCATCCCGAACCGGTCGCAAGCTTCGATCAGTTCAGCGGGAGTGCCCTCCCTGATCACCTCGGTGCCGAAGCCGAGTCCCAGGATGCCGCAGGCGACGAGCCGCTCGACGTACTCGTCAGCAGAGGTCGCCGCCGGCCCGGCACCGAACTGAGTGCCCGTCGTGAGCAGCACCTGACCCGACGACAGGAACGGGGTCGGGTCGGCGAGATCCGAGCTGTGCACCCACGCGGCCGGCTCATCGAGTCGTGAGAGGGAGGCGGCATCCGTGCTGAGCAGGGTGAGCTTGAACTCCGGGGTCGCCAGGAGGCGGCGCAGGGTGGCTGGCACAGCAGCATCCGACCTTTCTTGAGCAGTGAAGCGGCCGGCGTCGCGGACGCACGACCGAAGCCCCTCGCCCGCGTTGTAGGCCGTGCATTCCGACCATGTACACGGCGGTGAAGGCGACTGCTCATAATGTACAACCCGTCGAATGTGAAGCCGTGCAGAGCGCGCCTAGCATGGCTCTCGTCCGGGCAGCCCCTCTTCCGCACTGTCGCGACCACTCAGGCCGCGGCGTTCACGAAATGGTCAGCCGCGGCGCGCAGGATCTCCAGAGGATCACCGCGCGCCCGGTCGCTCGGCCCGGGTCCACAGAGTCGTCTTAGAGAGTCGAGGAGCAACTATGACCATGACCGACAACACCGCTGCAATCGTCGGCGGTCCCGAGCTTCCCCAGGAGCGCAAGCTCGTCACCGAGATCCCTGGCCCTGAGTCGAAGAAGCTCATGGCCCGCAAGCAGGCCGCGGTCTCCAAGGCCGTGGGCGCCACCGTGCCGGTGTTCACCGTTGCAGCAGGCGGCGGCGTGCTCGTCGACGCCGACGGCAACTCGCTCATCGACTTCGGCTCCGGCATCGCCGTGACCGGCGTGGGCAACTCGAACCCCCGCGTCGTGAAGGCGATGGCCGAGCAGCTCAACCGCTTCACGCACACCTGCTTCACCGTCACGCACTACGACTCGTACGTCGAGGTCGCAGAGGCGCTCAATCGCCTGACCCCTGGCGACTTCGAGAAGCGCAGCGCCCTCTTCAACTCGGGTGCAGAGGCTGTTGAGAACGCGGTGAAGATCGCGCGTCACTACACCGGCAAGCAGGCCGTCGTCGCGTTCGACCACGCCTACCACGGCCGCACGAACCTCACGATGGGCCTTACCGCCAAGAACATCCCGTACAAGAGCGGCTTCGGCCCGTTCGCGCCCGAGGTGTACCGCGCGCCGCTGTCGTACCCGTTCCGTGACGGCGGCCTCGACGGCGTCACCGCGGCACGCAAGGCGATCAGCACCATCGAGAAGCAGGTCGGCGCAGAGAACCTCGCTGCAATCATCATCGAGCCCATCCAGGGCGAGGGTGGCTTCATCGTTCCCGCCGAGGGCTTCCTCCCCACGCTGGTGGCATGGGCTCGCGAGAACGACGTCGTGTTCATCGCCGACGAGGTGCAGACCGGCTTCGCGCGCACCGGCGCCATGTTCGCCAGCGACCACGAGGGCATCGCACCCGACATCATCGTGACGGCCAAGGGCATCGCCGGTGGCCTGCCGCTCTCGGCCGTGACCGGACGCGCCGACATCATGGACCACCCGCAGGTCGGCGGCATCGGCGGCACCTACGGCGGCAACCCGATCGCGTGCGCCGCGGCCCTCGCGACGATCGAGTCGTACGAGCAGGACGGCCTCGTGCAGCGCGCCCAGGAGATCGGCACCACGATGATGGGCCGCCTCAACGCGCTCGCCAGCGAAGACCCCCGCATCGGCGACGTCCGCGGACGCGGTGCGATGGTGGCGATCGAACTCGTCGACCCGGCCACCAACGAGCCTGACGCAGAGCTCACCGGCAAGATCGCGAAGTACGCGCACGAGCACGGCGTGATCCTGCTCACCTGCGGCACCTACGGAAACGTCATCCGCTTCCTCCCGCCGCTCACCATGCCCGACCACCTGCTCGACGAGGGTCTGCGCATCGTCGCAGACGCGATCGCCGCGGCCTGATCGAGCGGTGCGGATGCCGCGGCCGACGGCTCCGGCATCCGCACCCCCTCTTGAACTTCCACACACTCCGACGGAGGAGCACGACATGACCATGACCGTGACGAGCACCGAGCGCGACCTGCTCGAGCGCGTGCCGAACCAGCTGTACATCGGCGGCGAGTGGGTCGACGCCGACGGCGGCAAGACCATCGAGGTGCGCGACCCCGCCACCTACGAAGTGATCCGCGAGATCGCCGACGCGACCGTCGAAGACGGCGTGCGCGCGCTTGACGCCGCCGCCGCTGCTCAGGAGGAGTGGGCCGCGACCCCGGCCCGCGTGCGCGGCGAGATCCTGCGCAAGGCGTTCGACCTGCTGCAGGAGCGCAAGGAAGACTTCGCTCTGCTCATGACGCTGGAGATGGGCAAGCCCCTCGCCGAAGCGCGTGGCGAGGTCGCCTACGGCGGTGAGTTCCTGCGCTGGTTCTCCGAGGAGGCCGTGCGCATCGACGGGCGCTACGGCGCGAACCCAGAGGGCACCGGTCGCATGATCGTCACGCACCGCCCAGTCGGGCCGTGCTACCTGATCACCCCGTGGAACTTCCCGCTCGCGATGGCCACCCGCAAGCTGGGCCCGGCGCTTGCCGCGGGCTGCACCGCCGTCGTGAAGCCGGCCACCCTGACGCCGCTGACCACGCTCGCCCTCGTCGCCCTGCTCGAAGAGGCCGGACTGCCCAAGGGAGTCGTGAACGTCATCACGACCACGTCGACCTCGAAGCTGTCCGAGGCGCTCATGTCAGACCCTCGCCTGCGCAAGGTCAGCTTCACCGGCTCGACCCCGGTGGGCGTCGGCCTGCTGAAGCTCGCCGCGAACAACGTGCTGCGCACCTCGATGGAACTCGGCGGCAACGCCCCGTTCGTCGTGTTCGATGACGCTGATCTCGACAAGGCGGTCGAAGGCGCACTGATCGCCAAGTTCCGCAACATCGGCCAGGCCTGCACCGCGGCGAACCGCTTCATCGTGCAGGAGGGCATCGCCGACGAGTTCGCGCGCCGCCTCACCGAGCGCGTCAAGGAGATGCGCGTCGGCCGTGGAACCGAAGAGGGAGTCGCCATCGGCCCGCTCATCGACGACAAGGCGGTCAAGAACACCGAGCGTCTCGTCAGCGACGCGGTCGAGAAGGGCGCGAAGGTGCTCGCGGGCGGCTCGCCCATCGATGGCCCGGGCTCGTTCTTCGAGCCGACGGTGGTCGACGGTGTGACCGACGGCATGGCGATCAAGGCGGAGGAGATCTTCGGCCCGGTCGTCAGCATCATCCGGTTCAAGGACGAGGCAGACGCCGTGCGCATCGCGAACGACAGCGAGTACGGGCTCGTCGGATACGTGTTCACCGAGGACTTCAAGCGCGGTCAGCGCATGATCGACCTCATCGACACAGGCATGATGGGGCTCAACGTGGGCGTCGTCTCCAACGCGGCCGCGCCCTTCGGCGGCGTCAAGCAGTCGGGCCTCGGCCGAGAGGGCGGTGCCGAAGGCATCCACGAGTACCTCGAGACGAAGTACACGCTCACCCCGAACCCCTTCGCCTGATCCATCGCGGATGCCGCGACGCCGCCGTGTCGAACGGCCAGCGGCGCCGGCATCCGCCCACGACCCGAGTGCTTCGCGCACTCACCAGACCTGCGGATGCCGAGTGCATTCGCGCAATACCTCGGATGTTGCGAGACCGGCTGTGATCCCAGACCGGCGCGCGACATGCGGAGCTGAGCAGCAGCGCCTCGCCACAAGCGGGGCGCTGCTGTGGTTAACCCGTCACCGTAGACTGTCGGGGTGCCAGTGAACCCCGAGCTCACCGGGCGCGAGTTCGCCCCCACCGCCCCGTACCTCGTCGGTCGCGAGAAGGTGCGCGAGTTCGCGCGCGCCGTGCTCGCCACCAGCCCGCTCAACCACGACGCCGACGCAGCCCGTGCTGCCGGCTACGCCGATGTGGTGGCCCCGCCGACCTTCGCCGTCGTCGTGCAGGAGCACACGCTCGCACAATTGCTGGCCGAGCCGGATGCGGGCATCGACTTCAGTCGCGTCGTGCACGGCGACCAGCGCTTCAGCTACACCCGCCCGATCGTCGCCGGCGATGAGCTGACCGCGCGCCTCACGGTTTCGGCGGTCAAGACTCTCGGTGCGCACAGCATGGTCACCGCCGTCTCTGACATCACGGATGCCGAGGGGGCGCATGTGGTCACGGCCACCTCGACGCTCGTAGTGAGGGGAGACGAATGAGCAGCATCAAGGTCGGCGATGTGATCGCCGAGCGCGACTTCCACCTGACGCGTGACACGCTCGTTCGGTATGCCGGAGCTTCTGGCGACTTCAATCCCATCCACTACCGCGACGATGTAGCCGCGTCGGTCGGGCTTCCCGGTGTGCTGGCTCACGGCATGCTGACCATGGGCTTCGCCGTGCAGCCGGTCGTCGACTGGCTCGGCGGTGACAGCGGCCGCGTCATCGACTACCAGGTCAAGTTCACCCGTCCGGTGGTCGTCGACCCCGAGTCGGGGGCCGACGTCTCCGTCGTCGCCAAGGTCGGCGCGGTCGACGAGGCCGGAGCGCGGATCGACCTCACGGTCACCTACGCCGAACAGACCGTGCTCGGCAAGGCGCAGGCCAGGGTGAGCTTGCCCGCGTGACGAACCTCTCGGAACTCACAACGCTGAGGGTCGGCGGCCCCGCCGAGCGGATCATCGCGCCTGCCACGACGCGCGAGCTCGTCGAGAGCGCGCTGGAGGTTTGGGCGTCGGGCGATGAGTGGTTCGTGCTCGGGGGCGGGTCGAACGTCGTCATCGCCGACGAGGGATTCCACGGAACCGTGATTCGGGTGGTCACGCGCGGCATCGAGGTGTCACGCGACGCGGGGCACGTGTGGGCGTCATCGGCGCTCGGGCGGGATCTGACGGCTGCGGTGCCGCCGGCATCCGCGGTGATCAGTGCGATCGCCAGCGAGGCGGCTCCGGCGGCGGAGGTGACCGCGACTCTCGCTCGTACCGCCAAGCAGCCTTCGAAGGTGTATCTGCGCGTGCAGGCGGGTCAGAACTGGGATGAGCTGGTTGCGTGGACCGTCGAGAACGGCTGGTCGGGCATGGAGGCACTCTCGGGCATTCCAGGCTCGGTCGGAGCCGCACCCATTCAGAACATCGGCGCGTACGGCCAGGAGATGGCTGACGTGCTCACCGCGGTCGAGTTCCTCGACTACGAGACCGGTGAGGTGCTTCGGCTTCCCGCGGGTGAGCTCGGCTTCGGCTACCGGACCAGCGTGTTCAAGCAGGGACGCAGAGGCATCGTGCTCGCGGTCGAACTCGAGCTCGACGACATCCTGGGCGCGAGCGCGCCGATCGCGTATCCGCAGCTCGCCGCGGCGCTCAGCGCTGAGGTCGGCGACCGAGTGCGGGTCTCGGAGGTGCGGGATGCCGTGCTCGCCCTGCGCGCTTCGAAGGGCATGGTGCTCGACGAGGCGGATGCCGACAGCTGGAGCGCGGGCTCGTTCTTCACCAACCCGATCGTCAGCGAGGAGTTCGCGCGCGCGTTGCCGCCCGACGCGCCGCGCTGGCCGCTCTGGGATGAGCCGCAGGATCTCGCGGTGCCGCTCGGCGCTGAGCCCGCCTCTCCGCCGGAGCATGAGGAGCGCATGGTGAAGCTCAGCGCCGCGTGGCTCATCGAGCGCTCCGGCATCTCGCGCGGGTTCCGGCTCACGGGCTCTCGCGCCGCGATCTCGAGCAAGCACACCCTGGCGATCACCAACACCGGGGGCGCGACCGCAGCGGAGGTGCTGCAGCTCGCGAGTTTCGTGCAGACCCGGGTCATGTCTGAGTTCGGGGTGCAACTGCAGCCGGAGCCGGTAGTGCTCGCGCCGCCCGTCGAGTACCACGGCTGACTCAGCCCGTCGAGCAACGCGGCTCACGCGGACCGTCGGGTCGGGTACGCAGCTGACTTCAACTCGTCGAGCACCTCGGCAGACGGCCGCCCATCGAGTACCGCAGCTGATTTCGGCCGTCGAGCACCGCGGCCGACTCGAACCGTCTTTCAGAGCGCGTGATGCGGCCGGGTTTCAGGCCCTGGAGTGTCGCCGCGCTCGCCGGCGAGCCGCGTGACGCCTCGGCTGACGGCATCCGCTGCCAGCACTGTCACGTCCCGTCGCGGTGCCCATCGCCGTCGCTGCCGCAACTGTCGCCGTGCCGCCGGCGCTCCGAGCCGCTGCCTCAACGTTGCGCAGCCTCGAAGCTGCGCTGTCGCGAGGGCTTGCTGCACGTGCGCGGGTTGCAGCCCTCGCGGCTGCAGCAAACCCTCGCGAGAAGCCCCTGCCTCGCAAGAACCCACACCTCGCGAGAACCCACACCTCGCGAGAACCCACACCTCGCGAGAACCCTCCGCCTCGCGAGCAACTCCCACCTCAGGAGAACCCCAAACGGTTCCGTCCCGACGTTGCAAGTAACTAACTAAGTAACTTACTATCTGGGAGTGGCTTACTCGTCTCACGTTGCGAAGGTGCTCGAGCACATGCACGATCCGCGCCTGATGGATCCCGACGGTTCCTTACTCGAGCTCGACCGGATGCCGGGCGCAGAACAGGCCGAGATCGCAGACGTGATGCGGGCCATGATGGAGTGGAAGCTCGCTGAGGCCGAGCAGAGCAAGGCATCGAGCAAATACATGGCTCTTTCCGAACGCGAGATGCGCGCCATCAGATTCATCCTCGCCGGGCACCGGTGCGGAGTGGCTGTCACGCCCGCCATGCTCAGCGAGTACCTCGAGATCACGAGCGCCGCGACGACCAAGCTGCTCGACCGGCTAGAGGCGGGTGGGCACACGACGCGCTCTCCCCACCCGACCGACCGGCGAGCGATCACCCTGGCCGTGACCGAGGAGACCCGTCGCGACGCCAGGGACCACGTCGGTGTCTCGCATGCCCGCCGCTTTCAGGCTGCCGCGCGCCTGTCGAGCGAGGAGCGACAGATCGTGGTGCGCTTTCTGCGCGACCTCGCTCACACCTCGGGGGATTCCTGATGGTCATCGAAGGCAGCACGCGAAGCCTCGAGCGGGTCGTGCTGCTCGATGACGAGCGGAAGCCCGCCGGTGCAATGCCGAAGCACCTGGTTCACAGCGAGAAGACGCCGCTGCACCTCGCGTTCTCGTGCCACGTCGTCGACGACGACGGCCGCGTGCTGGTGACGCGGCGTGCGCTGAGCAAGGCCACCTGGCCCGGAGTCTGGACCAACGCCTTCTGCGGGCACCCCGGGCCCGACGAACCCATCGACTCCGCGATCGTCCGCCGCGCCGAGCACGAACTGGGCCTCGCGATCGACCGCATCGAGCCCCTGCTGCCCGACTTCGCCTATCGCGCCACTGACGCCTCTGGTGTGGAGGAGAACGAGTTCTGCCCGGTGTACTCGGCGCGCGCCATCGGCGATCCGGCCCCGAACCCCGACGAAGTGCAGGAGTACCGCTGGGTGCAGCCCGACGACCTCGCCCGGGCGGTGCACGCCGCCCCCTGGGCGTTCAGCCCCTGGCTCGTCTGGCAGCTCGACGAACTCGCCGGTCGCCCCCGCACCGTGCTCATAGAACCGAGGAGGTCGCAATGAGCGCACTGCAACTGGAGCGCGAACTCGAACGCGACCGCGTCGACCTTGCGCGAGTGGAGTCGCGGCTGCGCGACGTGGCGCTGCGCATCAGCAGCACGAACACGGTCCGGTTGCCGTTCGACGCGATTCGCGGCTCGATCACGCGGTCGCTGAGCGGCGGGAAACGCATCCGCCCCCTCCTTCTCCTGCACACCTATCGCCGGCTCGAGGAGCAGCGCGCCAGCTCGCACGACACCGATTCGTCGTCGTCAAAGACCGCTTCGGGCGTGATCGACATCGCCGCCGCGTTCGAGTTGCTGCACGCGGCATTCGTCGCGCACGACGACGTCATCGACGGCGATCTGAAGCGCCGTGGCGACCTGAACGCGGTCGGCGAGGCGGTGTCGCTCGCGGTGGAGCACGGTGTGGCGCCGAAGGCGGCGGCGCGACTTGGGGTGACCGCCGGCATCCTCTCCGGAGATCTCCTGCTCGGCACGGCGTACTCGCTGGTGGCGCGGGCGACGCTCCCGACGGAGGTGCGGTCGTCGCTGCTCGATCTTGTGGATCGAACGCTGCTCGATTCGGCCGAGGGCGAGTACGCCGACGTCTGGTTCAGCATCGCCCCTTCGCACGCCGACCCCGAGCGCGTCGTCATCACCAGCGAGCTCAAGACCGCGCGCTATTCGTTTCAGGCGCCATTGCTCGCCGCGGCAACGCTCGCGACGTCTGAACCGGCCGTGCGCGATGCGCTCGATGAGATCGGCGCAGCGCTGGGCACGGTCTACCAGTTGCGAGACGATGTGCTGGGCGTCTTCGGCAATCCCGAGACAACTGGCAAGTCGGCGCTCGGTGATCTTCGCGAGGGCAAGCACACCCTTCTTGTGGAACTGGCACGGTCAACGGATGCCTGGCGTGGAGCCAGCGACCGGTTCGGCAAACCCGACCTTGATGAGGTCGATGCCGAGCGCCTGCGCGGGGCCCTTCGCGATTCGGGGGCTCTCGCCCAGGTCGAGAGCGAGATCCAGCGCCGAGTCGACTCGGCCGCCCGGCGGATCGATGAAGCTCCATTGCCGCAGGAACTGCAGACCTACCTCGCCCACTTACTCACCCGATGCGCGGAGCGGACATCATGATCGACTCAATGACCCTCGACCGCTACGAGACATGCGCGTCTCATGTCGCCCGGGTGGTGCTCAGCGACTACTCCACCTCGTTCGGGATGGCGACCAGACTGCTCGCACCCCGCTATCGCCCGCATATCGCGAACATCTACGGCCTGGTGCGCATTGCCGACGAGATCGTCGACGGCCCTGCCGAGTGCGCCGGGCTCGTGGCGGGAGAGCGGCTCGAATTGCTGGATGCCCTGGAGAACGAGGTGTACGACTCGATCCGGCGAGGGTTCAGCACGAATCTCGTGGTGCACGCCTTCGCTTGCACCGCAGTGCACGCCGGCATCGGAAGCGACCTGATCGCACCGTTCTTCAGGTCGATGCGCGCTGACCTCGACCTCACGCGGCTCGACGAGACCGCATTCCGCGAGTACGTCTACGGGTCGGCCGAGGTCGTGGGGCTCATGTGTCTGCGGGTCTTCCTGCAAGACGCGCGCCCCGACGCTGCCGAGCGCGCCGTGCTGGTCGACGGCGCGCGTCGGCTCGGGGCCGCGTTTCAGAAGATCAACTTCCTCCGCGATCTCGGCGACGATGCGCGAGGGCTGGGGCGCTCCTACTTCCCGAACGTCGACAGCGGTCGGTTGGGCGAGTCGGAGAAGCGCGAGATCACCGAGTCCATTCGCGCGGATCTCGAGGCCGCCGAGGCGTCGATCCGCCTGCTGCCCGCAGGTGCGCGCCGCGCCGTCGCGACCGCGCACGGCCTCTTCTCCGAACTCGAGAAGCGCATCGAACGCACTCCTGCCGAGGCCATCATCGACAGGAGGATCAGGGTGCCGGATGCGGTCAAGCTCCTCATCGCGCTCCGTGCCTCGCTGAGGTGGTCCGCGTGAGCGGCCGCGCGAACGCGAGCGCCTCTCCTCCGGGGGCGCGACGCCACGCAGTCGTCATCGGCGCGGGGGTCAGCGGCCTGGCCACCGCGGCGCTCCTGCTGCACGAGGGCCTCGACGTCACGGTGCTCGAGCAGCGAGACGAAGTCGGCGGCCGCGCGGGCACGTGGGAACGCGACGGGTTCGTCTTCGACACCGGACCATCGTGGTTCCTGATGCCTGAGGTATTCGATCACTTCTACCGGATGCTGGGCACCTCGCTGGCCGAGCAGCTCGACCTCGTCAGGGTCGACCCCGCCTACCGCGTCTTCTTCGAACCCGCCGGCGCGACAGGGGCTGAAGAGGCCGAGCCGCTCGTGCTCAGCAGCGGCATCGACACCGTCGCCGCTGCATTCGAGGCGATCGAGCCCGGCGCCGGTGCAGCAATCAGAAAGTACCTCGAATCGGCTGGCGACGCGTACCGCTTGTCGGTCGACCGCTTCCTCTACAACCCGTTCACGCGGCCGTCGGAGCTATTGCAACCCCAGGTGCTTCGCCGCCTTCCCCGCCTCGTGCGCATGCTCTCTGAATCGCTCCACCGTCGGGTCGGGAGGACAGTGCGCGACCAGCGGCTTCAGAAGGTTCTGGAGTTCCCGGCGGTGTTCCTCGCGAGTTCGCCCTTCACCGCGCCGGCCATGTACCACCTCATGAGCCACCTCGACCTGAGCGACGGCGTCTACTACCCGCAGGGCGGCTTCTCCGAGCTGATCCGCTCGATGCGCCGGCTTGCTGACGGGGCCGAGTTCGTGATGGGTGCCGAGGCGATCCGCATCCTGACCAGCGACTCTCAGGTGACCGGCGTGAAGTGGCGCGACAGGTCCGGCGAGGTGAGCACGATCGACGCGGATGTCGTTGTGAGCACAGCCGACATGCACCACACCGAGACCCGGCTGCTCGATCCGGAGGACCGGTTCCGCCCGAAAACGGATTGGGATCGAGTGGATGCCGGTCCGAGTGCCGTGATCGCGATGCTCGGGGTGGACGGTCCGATCCCGCAGCTCGAGCACCACTCGCTGTTCTTCGCGGACGATTGGCGCGGCAACTTCGAAGCGATCCGCGATGGCAACATGCCGGAGCGCCCTTCCTTCTACGTGTGCATGCCCAGCCATTCCGATCGTTCCGTCGCGCCGGAAGGCAGCGAGAACCTCTTCATCCTGATCCCCGGACCAGCAGCCCCATCGCTCGGGTCGGGAGGACTCGACGGGCAGGGGAATCCGGCGGTCGAAGCAGCCGCCGACCGCGCCATCGATGCACTTGCCGCGCGGGCCGGAATCCCGGATCTCAGAAAGCGCATACTGGTGCGCCGCACGCTCGGCCCTCGCGACTTCGAGCGCGAGTTCTCATCGTTCAAGGGGAGCGCGATCGGGTACGCGCACACGCTGCGACAGAGCGCGATGTTCCGCGGTCGAACTGCATCGCGCCGGGTCTCCGGGCTCTACGCGGCGGGTGGCACCACCGTGCCGGGCGTCGGTGTACCGATGTGCCTCATCAGCGCCGAACTCGTGGTGAAGCACCTGAGAGGCGACTCCTCGCCCGGTCCACTGCCTGAACCCGCCGGAGTGCCCAGCGGGTCGAGCACGCCCCTCGAGAGTCGCCCCTGATGTCGCTGCTCTATCTCGCGCTGCTCCTGATCTCGCTCATGGGATCGCTGCTCGTCGACGCGCGCTTCTCGCTCTTCCTCTGGCGAGAGCCGCGTCGGGCCGCCGTCGTGCTCCTGATCGGATTCGTCTTCTTCCTGACGTGGGATCTCGTCGGCATCGGTTCCGGCGTGTTCCTGCACCTCGATTCCGCCTGGTCCTCCGGCATCCTCGTCGCGCCGCACCTGCCGATCGAGGAACTGGTGTTCCTGCTGTTCTTCTGCCACCTGAGCATGGTGCTGCTCACCGGGAGCTCCCGTCTGCTCTCGGCGAAGCGAGAGAGAGTGAGGGAGCGCTCGTGAGCTACGCACTGTTCTCCGCGGGCTTCCTCGCCCTCTCTCTCGTCGTTCTCGCCGTGGCTCTGATCAGCAGCGGGCGGGGCCCCGCGATCGTCGCCAGGTGGTGGCGCCCATGGCTCCTCAGCATGGTCGCGCTGCTGCTCCTCACAGCGGTCTTCGACAATGTCATGATCTGGGCAGGGCTCTTCGACTACGAGTGGTCGCAAACCGCCGGCGTGCGGGTGCTGCTGGCACCCGTCGAAGACTTCGCGTACCCCGTGGCAGCGCTGCTGCTGCTGCCAGGGCTTGCGCTGCTCGCTCGCGCGCCCGACACCTCCGAGCGCGTTCCGGAGGGAGACCTGTGAGCTGGACGTCGCGCAATACGGTGCGGCCGGTGCTCTCCACCGTCGTGCTGTCCTCAAGACCGCTCAGTTGGATCAATACGGCGTTCCCCTTCGCCGCCGTCTGGTGGCTCAGCACCGGCACCGTCGATGCGTTCATGGTCCTCGGAACCCTTTTCTTCCTGGTGCCCTACAACCTGCTGATGTACGGGCTGAACGACGTGTTCGACTACGCGTCCGATCTGGCGAATCCACGCAAGGGAGGCGCCGAAGGGGCGCTCGTCCCACCCACGCTGCACCGGATGCTGGTGATCGTGTCGGTCGCGTCAGCGCTGCCGTTCGTGATCGCACTCGTCGTCGCGCAGCCCGCAGCATCGCCCGTGCTCGCTCTGAGCCTCTTCGCGGTCGTCGCCTACTCGGTGCCCCGGCTCCGCTTCAAAGAGATACCGGTGCTCGACTCGCTCACTTCCAGCACCCACTTCGTCTCGCCCGCGCTGTACGCGGTCGCCGCGGCCGGCACGGTCGTCACGCCCGCGCTCGCCGCTATCCTCGCCGCATTCTTCCTCTGGGGCGTCGCGAGCCATGCGTTCGGTGCGGTGCAAGACATCGAGCCCGACCGCAGCGCGGGAATCCGCTCCATCGCGACGGAGTTCGGTGCTCGCGCCACCGTGCGGCTGAGCGCCGCTCTGTGGGCGATCGCGGGGCTGCTGCTGCTCGGCACGCAGTGGCCTGGGCCCCTTGCGGCCGTGCTGACGCTGCCCTACGTGGGCATCGCGCTGTCGCATTTCAAGATCGACGATGTCACAGCATCCGAGTCGAATCGCGGTTGGCGCAAGTTCCTCTGGGTCAACTACGTCTGCGGCTTCCTCGTGACGATGCTGCTGATCTGGTGGTCGTTCGAACGCTAGTCGGAGGGTCGGTCGAGGCCGGCTCCCTTGGGAAGGTCGGAGTGCTCCGTGACCGCAACCGAAACCGCGGCTGCAACCGCAACTGAGCCCGAACATGGTCCAGAAACGACCGGCCGCAGGTTGGCCCTGGTCACCGGGGCGACCGGCTACGTCGGCGGACGGCTCGTGCCGCGGCTTCTGGAGGACGGGTTCAGGGTGCGCGTCTACACGAGATCGCCCGACAAGCTGCGCGACGTCGAGTGGTATCCCGACGTCGAAGTCGTGCGCGGGTCGCTGCCGGCGGCCACCGAGCTCGACGAGGCGATGCGCGGCGTCTTCGTCGCCTACTACCTGGTGCACTCGATGACCGCCCGCGGCGACTTCGGCGGTGAGGAGCTCCGCGCCGCGGTCTCATTCGCGAGGGCGGCCGAGTCCGCTTCGGTGTCGCGCATCGTCTACCTCGGCGGCTTGCACCCGGAGCACCGACCGCTCTCGAGGCATCTCGCCTCGCGCGCGGCTGTCGGGCAGGTGTTCCTCGATTCGGCGGTTCCCGCCGCGGTGCTGCAAGCCGGCACCATCATCGGGTCGGGCTCGGCATCGTTCGAGATCATTCGGCACCTGACCGAGGTGCTGCCGTACATGCCCGCGCCGAAGTGGGTTCGCAACTTCGTGCAACCGATCGCCATCCGAGATGTGTTGCACTACCTCTCGAAGGCTGCCGACCTGCCTCCGGATGTGAACCGTGAGTTCGACATCGGAGGGCCAGACGTACTGCGCTACGGGCAGCTGATGAACGGCTACGCCGTCGAAGCGGGCCTGCCCCAGCGGCCAATCGCGGCGCTTCCCGTCTTGACTCCCTGGCTCGCCTCGCAGTGGATCAACCTGGTCACCCCGGTGCCACGCGATCTGGCGGTGCCGATCGTCGAGTCGCTGCAGCACTCCTGCGTGGTGAGGAACCACGATGTCGACGGGTTCATCGCTCCTCCGCCCGGAGGGCTCCTGGGCTATCGCGAGTCGGTGCGGCTCGCGCTTGCTCGCATCGACGCGAGCGAAGTCCCGACCACCTGGCGGGGCGCTTCGCTCGCAAAGGCCCCGAGCGACCCCCTCCCATCGGACCCTTCATGGGCGGGGCGCACGGTGCTGAGCGATGAGCGGGAGCGCGAATCCACCGCTTCGCCCACTGACCTCTGGCTGGTGCTGCAGTCGATCGGAGGCCCAAACGGCTGGTATTCGCTGCCGTGGGCGTGGTCGTTGCGGGGCACGATCGACAAGCTCTTCGGCGGCGTCGGGCTGTCGCGCGGGCGGCGCGATCCATCGCGACTGCGGCAGGGCGATGTGATCGACTTCTGGCGGGTGGAATCGCTCGACCCGCCCCACCGCATCGTGCTCCGAGCCGAGATGCGCGTGCCCGGCGACGCCTGGCTCGAGCTCACGGCCAGTCCTGGGACGGGTGGTGGCTCGGTGTACCGGCAGCGCGCGGTCTTCCTGCCCAGAGGACTCAGCGGGCGCCTCTATTGGATGACGCTCGTGCCCATGCACGCGCTCATCTTCGGCGGCATGGCACGGCGAATCGTGCGCGCCGCCGAGCATGAGCGGGCGTCAGCCTCAGTGGCGGCTTCGTCCTCCGACGCCGAAAGCTGAACTCGCGCCCCGCCCACAGATGGGAGCCGGGCGCGAGTTCTCGGGACGACGGTCGATGCCCCCGGCGACCTCGCGGTGAGGTCGCGAGAAAGCGTCAGGCCTGCTCGTCTGGGCGGGAAGCCGGCTTCCCCTGACCGGATGCCGCGTCGTCGTGCCGGTGGTCGGTGTTGCTGTCGTTCGGAGCCGGCGTGCGCAGATCGTCGATGGCGAGCTGGTCATCGCCCGGTTCCACCGGGGGAACCGGCGTGCCGGTCGGACCGCCCTCCTCGGAGCCGCCGGAGGCGGAGGCGGGAGGGGAGCTGGGCCGCGACCCGGAGCCGCCCGCGGCATCCGCCTGAGCGTTCATCCACGCGACGCCGTCTACAGGCTGTGTGCGGTCGAACGGCCCACTCGGCTGACCGCCCGGGGTTGCGCCGTACGGCACTGTCGGCTGCGCAGCGGAAGACGCCGACGCGGCGGAAGCAGTGGGGGCCGAAGGCGCCGACGGGAACGAGCCCGCGCCCGTCGCCGCGCCCTGATACGGCGACGCGTAGGCGCCGCTGTACGCGGCGGCGGCGCCGGCGGTGGAGCCGAACGCATCCGCCCCGCTCCGACGGCGCGCGAGCGAGATGATGCCGCCGACCACCGCACCGACCACGAGCAAGGCTCCGAAGGCGCCGACGAGGACGACGAGCATCGACGGCCGCTCGAAGAATGACGGCAGACGGAGATCGGTGAGCGTCGCGATCAGCACCAGGGCTGAGACGATGATTATCGCGAAGCCCCAGACGATTGTTGATGCCCTGGGGGTCATTGCACTGCTCCTTCGGTGATGATCGTTATGTCGCCTGCGCCCAGTGTGATCGTCAGGTTGAGTCCGGTCGACCAGGTGCGGCCCCGGTCGATCGCGGCGTTGTACTGCTCGCGCGTGACGCCTGGCGGAAGCACCTCGTGCCGTCCGGTCCAGAGCGACATGCGGTCGCGATCCTCGCTCTCGACCGTGGCCCGACCGACGCCATGCCGAACGTCGAGCTCGACGACCGCTTCGTCAGGGAGGATCACCGTGACGTCACCAGCGCCGGTGATGAGACTGACATTGCCCCACGGCCGGTCGCTCGATCTGGCGAAGGGATCAGCGGGCAGGTCGACGCCGTCCCAGTAGTCGCTGAGGTCGAGCGTCGCCTCGCCCGCACCCACGAGGTAGGTCTGCGAGGTCGGGGAGTAGCTCGGTTCGTAGTGCACATTGCCGGCGAAGACCACCCGGGCCCCAACGGAGACGACGGATGCCGCGACCAGCGCGAACGCCACGATCCACGCCATGCCGCTTGCGCCGCCACTGCGCTTGCCCATGATGCCGTTGATGACGATCGCCAGCCCGAGCACGCCGAGGGTGGTGGCGAGTCCCGCGATCACGGCCTGTTGCGTGATCTGGTCACCGCCGACCGCGAGCAGCACTGCGGCGCCCGCGATGATGGAGACGCCGATCGCTGCGAGGCTGTACAGCGGGTTCGATCGTGTGCGGGCGTACTCGGCCCGGCGTTCCGCGGCCGCCTGCTGACGCTGGCGGCGCTCTTCCTCGAGGCGGGCCGCCGCAGCGGCCTGCTGCGCGGCGTTCTCGTTTCTCACGTAGTCGTCCTTCTCCTGCTTGAAGCGCGCCTGCTGCTCACGCCAGGCCGCGAGACCATCGGGGTCCGCGGGCGGGGTGGCCGCGGCCGACAGCGGCACGGTGGGCTGGTGGTCGGAGGGCGCCGTGGTCGACGGGTGCGCGTACTGCGCAGTGGTCGCGGTGTCAGCCGCCCACGCCCCCGCGGCGCCCGCGCCCGTCGCCGGCGTCGCCGCCGTCGCCGGTGCGGACTGCTGCGTCGCGTCGAAGTGCTGAGTGCCGTGAGCGCCGGTGTAGCCGCCGCCGGGCGTCTGTGCCGCTGCGCCGTTGCTTCCGTTTCCCGATGGCCCCGACTTGCGAGCGATCGCCACGACCGCCCAGATCGCCAGGCCGATGAGCGCCAGCGTCCACAGCACGGAGAAGACCGCACCGATCGGTCCGCCGAAGTTCCAGTCGAATCCGAACCAGTCGTTGAAGGCGAAGAACGGCCAGAGCAGGAAGCTGAAGGGCGCGAACCCGTTGCCCCATGGCCAGAGCACCAGCAGGGCCATCACGGCGATACCCGCCATCGCGCCGTTCACGCGTCCGCGGCCGAGTTCCTCGGCGTGAATGAGGTTCGACCGGTCGGGCAGCAGGGCCCACGCCGCCGCGTACAGCAGCAGCACTGGTGCGCCGAGCAAGCCGAGCACCACGAGGATGCCGCGCACGATGATCGGGTCGATGCCCAGGCGCAGCGCGACACCGGCGGCGACGCCGCCGAGCCAGCCGGGCTGCCGAGTGATGCTGAGCGAGCGCAGCCAGGCGAAGAAGCGATTCCCGCTCTGCGGCTGCTGCGGCGCCGACGTGTCTTGAGAGGCGTGGTTCTGCATGGTCCAATGCTCTCGAGCCGGGGGCCCCACTGCCATGGGGTGTTCCCCTGAACCGACCCCGAGAGGGGACCCTGACCGCTGCGTCAGGTGCTTGGATTGCTGTCATGACCCCACCCGCGCCGCTTGTCTCGCGCCGCACGCCAGGCGTGCCAACGCGCATGCTCCGTCCCCGGGGCGCGATGCTCGGGGGCGTGTGCGCGGGCGTCGCGGAGCATATGCAGTGGCCCGTCAATTGGGTGCGCGCGGGCGCGGTGGTGTTCACGCTGCTCGGCGGCGGGGCGGCACTGCTGTATGTGTGGCTCTGGGCGCTGACGCCGCTCGAGCCGGCAACGGGAGAGACGGATGCCGCAGCATCCGCTCACCGTGCGTTCCCGGTCGCACCGGTGCTCGTCGGCTTCGCCGCCGTCGCGGCCGTCATC
The DNA here is from genome assembly GCF_040536845.1 of Ruicaihuangia caeni. Taxonomy (NCBI): domain Bacteria; kingdom Bacillati; phylum Actinomycetota; class Actinomycetes; order Micrococcales; family Microbacteriaceae; genus Ruicaihuangia; species Ruicaihuangia caeni. Next base: position 1,059,802 of record NZ_CP159582.1, on the reverse strand, counting down.
GCCCTGGTGACCGCAGTGGTGGGCGCCTATGCACCCGCTGCCATGGTGGCGCTCGCGGCCCTCGTGCTAACAGCCGCCGCGGTGGCGTGGAGCCTGCTCTTCGACCGGAACGATCCGAAGCGCTCCGAGCGCTACGGCGTGGCGACGCGCACCACGGCCGCCGTCGGGCTGGCGCTCACCGGAGTGCTCCTGCTCGCCACGAGCCCGCCCGTGCCCGCCACGGTCATCGCCGTCGTCATGATCGTCGGCGCCGCCGGCGTGCTCGCCGCTCCCGCGATCGTGCGACTGTGGACCTCCCTGCTCGCCGAGCGCGCCGCCCGGGCGCAGGAGGAGAGCCGCGCCGAGGTCGCCGCGCACCTGCACGACTCCGTGCTGCAGACGCTCGCGCTCATCCAGAACCGCGCGGGCGCCTCGAGCGAGATCGCGCGCATCGCGAGGGCTCAGGAGCACGAGCTTCGAGACTGGCTCTTCGCGGGGACTAAGCCCAGCGATGCTGACTTCGCGGCCCAGCTTCGCGAGGTCGCGCTCGAGCTCGAGTTGCAGCACGCCGTGCGCTTCGACGTGGTGACGACCGGGGACTTCACCGATCGGTCGTTCCCAGCGGTGCTGGCAGCTGCTCGCGAGGCCATGCTGAATGCGGCTCGGCACGCCGGCGGCGAGGTGTCGGTGTACGTCGAGCTCTCGGCATCCGATCTCGATGTGTACATCCGTGATCGAGGCCCCGGCTTCGACATCGGCGCCATGCCGGAGGGGCGCATGGGAGTGCGAGGCTCGATCATCGGCCGCATGGCGCGCCACGGGGGCACCGCGACCGTGACCAGCGACGAGAACGGCACGCAGGTTCACCTGCACAGCCCAGTGGTGGCCCATTCGGGCTCGCGCAGCGCGCCGTCACCGCAGAGCGCGCCGTCACCGCAGAGCGCGCCGTCACCGCAGAGCGCTCCCGAGCCGAGCGAGCCTCGGGCGAGTTCAGCAGATACCCAAGGAACCGAAGGGCGAGAGCGATGACTCACGAGAGCGACATCAGTTCAGCGGATGCCGGTGCCGGTGCAGCGGCTCCGCCGCCGCTGCGCGTGCTGATCGTCGACGATCATTCGATCTTCCGCTCCGGCCTTCGGGCCGACCTTGATGCATCGCTCGATGTCGTCGCGGAGGCGGCCACCGTCGACGACGCCGTCGCGTTGATCGCGCAGCACCTGCCAGACGTGGTGCTGCTCGATGTGCACCTGCCCGGGGGAGCGGGCGGCGGCGGCGCGGAGGTGCTGCAGCGCAGCAGCGCGTTGCTCGACCGGGTCAAGTTCCTCGCTCTGAGCGTCTCGGACTCCGCCGAAGACGTCGTCGGCGTGATCCGCGCCGGAGCCCGCGGCTACATCACGAAGGGCTCCTCAGGGGCCGAGGTGTCGCGCGCCGTGCGCACTGTCGCGGCCGGTGACGCGGTGTTCTCGCCGCGACTCGCCGGCTTCGTGCTCGACGCCTTCGGTGCGGTGGCTGGTGAGCAGGCCGCCGCTGACGACGAGCTCGACCGGCTGTCGGCGCGCGAGCGCGAGGTCATGCGCCTGATCGCTAGAGGCTATGCCTATAAGGAGGTCGCGAGCGAGCTCTTCATCTCGATCAAGACGGTCGAGACCCACGTTTCAGCGGTGCTGCGCAAACTGCAGTTCTCGTCGCGCCACGAACTCACCGCCTGGGCGCTCTCTCGCAAGCTCCTCTAGCCGCGCAGGAGGGTGCCGGCAGAACAGAAGCGGGGCGGATGCCGTGCAGCATCCGCCCCGCTTCATGAATCGATCAAGCGTCAGCCCGCGAAGAGCTGCTGCAGACGCTGAATGCCCTCGAGCAGCGGCTCGTCGCCGAGCGCGTACGAGAGCCGGATGTAACCGCTCGGGCCGAACGCCTCACCGGGCACCACCGCGACCTCGGCCTGCTCGAGGATGAAGTCGGCAAGCTCGAGCGAGGTGGTCGGGGTGACGCCGCGCCACTCGCGGTTCAGCAGCCCCGAGACATCCGCGTACACGTAGAACGCGCCCTTGGGCGTGGGCACGCGCATGCCCTCGATCTTGCTCAGCTCGGCGACGGCCACCTTGCGGCGGCGGTCGAATGCCTGGCGCATCTGCTCGATCGGCTCCCATGGGCCGTTGAGCGCCGCGATCGCGGCACGCTGCGAGATGTTCGACACGTTGGAGGTGAGGTGCGACTGCAGGTTCGCTGCGCCCTTGATGGCGTCTTCGGGGCCGACCATCCAGCCCACACGCCATCCCGTCATGGCATACGTCTTCGCCACGCCGTTGACCAGGATCGTGCGGTCGGCGAGCTCGGGCACCGCCTCGACGATCGAGGTCGCACGGATGCCGTCGTACACGAGGTTCTGGTAGATCTCGTCGCTGATCACCCACAGACCGTGCTCGAGGGCCCACTCGCCGATCGCCTTCACCTGCTCGGGTGAGTAGACCGCGCCGGTGGGGTTCGAGGGCGACACGAAGAGCAGCACCTTGCTGCGCTCGGTGCGAGCCGCCTCCAGCTGCTCAACCGTGACGAGGTAGTCCTGGTCGCTGCCGGCGAACACCTCGACCGGCACACCGCCCGCGAGCTGGATCGCCTCGGGGTACGTCGTCCAGAAGGGCGTCGGCATGAGCACTTCGTCACCGGGATCGAGCAGCGTCGCGAACGACTGGTACACCGCCTGCTTGCCGCCGTTCGTGACGATCACGCGTGACGGGTCGACTTCGAGCCCGCTGTCGCGCAGCGTCTTCGCCGCGATCGCCTCTCGAAGCTCGGGTAGGCCGACCGCCTGCGTGTAGCGGTAGTTCTTGAACTCGAGCACTGCGGCGGCGGCGGCCTCCACGATGTGCGGGGGAGTGGCGAAGTCGGGCTCGCCTGCGGCATAGCTGATGACGGGGCGGCCCTGTGCTTGCAGGGCCTTCGCCTTGGCGTCTACCTTGAGCGTCGCCGACTCGCTGATCGATGCGATTCTGCGGGAGATACGGGGGAATTCAGGCACGGGATCAGCCTAGCCACCGCGACCCGAGCGCGAGAGTGCGTTACGGCATCCGCGGCGCGTTCCCCCTGCCAAGGAAGAGCGTCTTGAGCCGGATGCCGCCGGGGCTTGCTCCTCGTTCGTTTTGGAGCGCTCAGGCTCCTGACTTACACTGTTCGAGGTGGTTGAAATCTGCCAAGATTTGCGCTGCCCGTTTCAGGTGTGAGACCCGCACATGACGCGGCTCGCAGCGGAGGTTAGGCTGGTTCCTTCCAATCCCTGGAACGTCAGGCGAGATGCCTGTCGCGATGGGGGAAGCCCGCATCGACAATGCGAAGGGCGGTGGCGCAATTGGTAGCGCAGCGGTCTCCAAAACCGCAGGTTGCAGGTTCGAGTCCTGTCCGCCCTGCAAGTTGCTCCTCGCGGAGCGGCTTGACCCGTGACAACGGCAGAAGGTAGTGATGGCCAAGAACGTCGTCGACGAGCCCAGCGAGGAAGTCGTCGCAAACGCGAAGAAGGATCGCGCAGAGCGTCGCGGCCCCTTCGCGCGGATCGCCCTCTTCCTGCGTCAGGTCGTCAACGAACTGAAGAAAGTCGTCACGCCGACGCGCAAGGAGCTGCTGAGCTTCACGGGCGTCGTGCTCGTGTTCGTGGTCATCATGATGGGACTGGTCGCAGTACTCGACCTCGGATTCGGCACGCTCGTCGCGTACGTGTTCGGTAACGGTCCGGTCAATTAGCCGAGCAGTTCGGCTGGAATCCGAGGCGGCGACGACCATGTCGGAACCGCACAAGAACGGAATGGGAATCAGTGTCTGAAGAAGAGCGCCGCGACATCGACCTCGCGACTGCCGCGGAGCAGTCGTCGGAGGAGGACGAAGCGCAGGAGGGCTCTGTGCTCGACGGCGACATCGAATCGAGCGAGCCCGCCGAGGAGAAGGCGCTGCACGTCGTCGATGAGAACAGCGATGGCGATGACGACATCCAGAGCCTGATCGACGCCCTGGATGCCGCAGTCGACCCTGAGGCCGACGCCATGGTCGACGACGCGCTCGACATCGACTCGGCCGACGAGGCCGAGGCCGCGGCCGAGGCGACCGAAGACGAAGAGGCCGAGCAGGACCCGTACGCCGCATTCCGCGCCGAACTGCGCGTGCTTCCCGGCAAGTGGTACGTCGTGCACTCCTACGCCGGCTTCGAGAAGCGCGTGAAGTCCAACATCGAGAGCCGCAAGATCAGCCTCGGCATGGAGGACTACATCTACGACGTGCAGGTTCCGATGGAAGACGTCGTCGAGATCAAGAACGGCCAGCGCAAGCTGGTGAACCGCGTGCGCATCCCCAGCTACGTGCTCGTGCGCATGGACCTCAATGAAGACAGCTGGTCGGCCGTGCGCCACACCCCCGGAGTCACCGGGTTCGTCGGCAACGCGCACAACCCGACGCCGCTGCGCTTCGAAGAGGCGTTCAACATGCTGAAGAGCACTGTGCAGGTCGAGGCGGCGCCGGCCGCCAAGGGAGCCGCGAAGGGCCAGAAGGCCGCAGCCCGCGTCATCCCCGCCGAGGTCGACTTCGAGATCGGCGAGACCATCACCATCAAGGAGGGCTCGTTCGCAGGCCTCCCCGGCACGATCAGCGAGATCAAGCCCGAGAGCGGCAAGCTCACGGTGCTCGTGTCGCTCTTCGAGCGTGAGACCCCGGTCGAGCTCAGCTTCGACCAGGTCACCAAGCTCTAACACCGGCTCAAGCGCCGCCGCGCGCTCTACGACCACCGCAGCCCGTCCGGGTTCGCGGGAGAGCGGTCAGGAATTCGCCTGCTGCTCGAACACCAGAAGAAGGAAGAACAATGGCACCGAAGAAGAAGGTCACGGGTCTGATCAAGCTTCAGATCCAGGCCGGCGCCGCCAACCCCGCCCCGCCGATCGGTCCGGCGCTGGGTCAGCACGGCGTGAACATCATGGAGTTCTGCAAGGCCTACAACGCGGCCACCGAGTCGCAGCGCGGCAACGTGATCCCCGTCGAGATCACCGTGTACGAAGACCGTTCGTTCACGTTCATCCTGAAGACTCCTCCGGCCGCCGAGCTCATCAAGAAGGCCGCTGGCGTTGGCAAGGGTTCTGCCACCCCGCACACGAGCAAGGTCGGCAAGCTGAGCCGTGACCAGGTGCGTCAGATCGCCGAGCAGAAGATGCCCGACCTGAACGCCAACGACGTCGCCGCTGCCGAGCAGATCATCGCCGGCACCGCCCGCTCGATGGGCATCACCGTCGAGTCCTGACTCACGGGTGCTTCGGCTCTGAACGGATGCCGCAGCGCCAACCGAGCGGCATCCCACCGCTCATCACACCTTTCGTGGCAGCGCCGGCCAGGCGCGACGACCACACTCTCTGAAGGAGAACCAACATGGCACAGAAGTCCAAGGCCTACCGGGCCGCGGCCGAGAAGATCGAGGCCGGAAAGTACTACACGCCCGAGGAGGCCGTCGGCCTCGCTCGTGAGACCGGCTCGGCCAAGTTCAACTCGACCGTCGAGGTCGCGCTGAAGCTCGGCGTCGACCCCCGCAAGGCCGACCAGATGGTGCGCGGTACCGTCATTCTTCCTCACGGCACCGGCAAGAGCGCGCGCGTCATCGTCTTCGCGACCGGCCCTGCGGCCGAGGCTGCGATCGCGGCCGGCGCTGACGAGGTCGGCGGCGACGAGCTCATCGAGAAGGTCGCCGGCGGGTACACCTCGTTCGACTCGGCGGTCTCGACCCCCGAGCTCATGGGCAAGGTCGGTCGTCTCGGTAAGGTCCTCGGTCCGCGTGGCCTCATGCCGAACCCCAAGACCGGCACCGTCACCCCCGACGTCGCGAAGGCCGTTTCCGACATCAAGGGCGGAAAGATCGAGTTCCGCGTCGACAAGCACGCCAACGTGCACTTCGTGATCGGCAAGGCCGCGTTCGAGGCCAAGCAGCTGGAGGAGAACCTCCGCGCGGCACTCGACGAGATCGTGCGCCTCAAGCCCGCTTCGGCGAAGGGCCGCTACGTGCAGAAGGGCGCCGTGTCGACCACCTTCGGCCCCGGCATCCCGCTCGACGTCACCGCGATCTGATCTGGGCTGATCTGATCTGATCGCAGCCCGACGCTGCTATCGCGTGAAGAGGGTCCGCTTCGGCGGGCCCTCTTCTGCGTTCGGTCGCAGCGCACTGCGGCGGCGAGCGCTCGCTCGGCGTTAGGCTCGACCCATGGCACGACGGCTGCCGCACTGGCTCGGGACGCTCACATCGCTCGTCGTGCTGCCCGGCATCATCGGCGTGCTGCTGCCCTGGCTCATCACGAGGTGGGACGTCGCCGACTGGGGAATCATGCAGCCGTTGGCGATGGGCCTCGCCTTCGTGCTGATCATCGGTGGTGCGTGGTTCCTCACTCACTCCTACGTGAGATTCGCGGGCGAAGGAGCAGGTACGCCGTCACCGCTCGTGCCGGCCGAGCAACTCGTCGTCGGCGGCGCCTACCGCTTCGTGCGCAATCCGATGTACCTCGCGATCTTCGCGGTGCTCGCCGGTCAGGTGCTCTTCTTCGGGTCGCTCTGGCTCGTGCTGTACACGATCGTGATCGTCATCGCGAGCGTGCTGTTCGTGCGGTTCTACGAGGAGCCGCGCCTCGAGCGACGATTCGGCGAGCAGTACCGCCGCTATCGCGCGGCCGTGCCGGCGTGGTGGCCTCGCGCCACTCCGGCGCACGTGGAATGACCGAGCGCCGGCCGCTCGGAAGCTCAGCGGCCATTCCGTTGTTCACCATGACAGTTGCCCACGTCCATCCCATCGCACAGGAGTCTCCTTGACAGCACCCCACCAGCCCGCCCGCCCGACGCTCATGGTCGTGATCGCCAGCATCCGTGACGGAAGAGTGGGGTTGCCGGTCGGCCAGTGGTTCGAGTCCGTTGCGCGCGCGCACGCCGGCTTTGATGTGAGCCTGGTCGACCTCAAAGAGCTCGCTCTGCCGCTCATGACCGAGCCGAACCACCCGAGGCTCAAGCAGTACACGCAGGAGACCACGTGGCAGTGGAGCCGGATGGTCGAGAGCGCCGACGCGTTCGCGTTCGTCATGCCCGAGTACAACCACGGAGTGAGCGCCCCGCTCATCAACGCCATCGACTACCTGTTCCAGGAGTGGCACGACAAGACGGCGGGGCTCGTCTCGTACGGCGGCGTCTCCGGCGGCTTGCGGGCGGCTCAGCACCTGAAGCCGGTCTTGTCGACGGTCGGGCTGCACACGGTGGTCGAGGCCGTGTCGATCCAGATGGTGCGCAACCACGTGCACGATGGCGTCTTCGCGCCCGATCAGCACGCGACAGCGTCCGCTGACGCCATGCTCGATGCGATGCTGCGAACGGATGCCGCTCTCCGCACCCTTCGCGACGCCGCCTGAGTCACCGGGCGATCCGCCCAGCGCGCCGCGGCGCTGCTGACCCCTACGGGAAGGGCTCAACCTTGGTCGGGCCGGCCGGTCATGCTTCTGCGTGTGACCGGCCAGCCGAAACCGGTGCCGAAGCCGTGAGACGGTGTCAGGAGCCCGCGATGTCGAGCACGATCTTGCCGCGGGTGTGGCCCTCTTCGAGTGCCGCGTGCGCGGCGGCCGCCTCAGCGAGCGGAAACACCCGGTCGATGTGCACCTTCACATCGCCGTCTTCGATCAGCCTGGTGATGGTGTCGAGGGTGCGCGCGTCTGGTGAGACCTTGTAGTCGGTGGCGCGGATGCCGGCATCCGCCGCCTCCTCGATGAAACCGGTCCAGCTGCCGGTCGGCACGTTGACGAGCAGGCCACCCTTGCGCAGGGTCTTCAGCGATCGCGAGCCGGTGTTGTCCTTCACATTGCCGATGAGGTCGATGACCGCGTCGACCTCTGAGACCTCGTCTTCGAAGCGCGATGTCGTGTAGTCGATCACCTCGGCGGCTCCTAATTCGCGCAAGAACGAGACGTTGCGCGTCGAGCCTGTCGCGATGACGTGGGCGCCGAAGTAGCGGGCGAACTGCACTGCGAAGTGACCGACGCCCCCCGAGCCGGCGTGGATCAGCACCCGCTGCCCCTCATGCGCACGAGCCACGTCGACGACCGCGCCCCAGGCGGTCAGCGCGGCGAGCGGCACCCCGGCTGCCTCGATGTGGGTCAGATTCTTCGGCTTGCGGGCCACGCTCATCTCCGACACCGGTGCGAACTGGGCGTAGGTGCCAGGGATGCGCGGTGTCGAGGACATCCCGTACACCTCGGTGCCCGGTTCGAGCGGGTGCGTGACGTAGGGCGACTCGACCACGACACCGCTGAAATCTGCTCCAAGAGTCACCGGGAACCCGGTGAACGCTGCGGAGACGCCGCCGCCGGCGCGGCTCTTGGCCTCGATCGGGTTGATGCCCGCGGCGTGGACCTCGATGAGGAACTCCGCGCTGATCTTCGGCGGCACCGGCACCTCTGCGATCTCGAGGACCTCGGCCGGTCCGGTGCGGTTGATGACAGCTGCGCGCATGGTGGTGCTCATGCGGGCAAGCCTAGTTCGGGGCCTATTCGGGGTTACGGGGTGTTGCGGCGGCAGCGACACGGCCGCAGCTGTTCGCTCAGAACGTCGGCCTCGGGCGGAGGCAGCAGTGCAGTGACGGCGCGTGCGGCGGCTGCGCGTCGAGGCGGGTCAGTGCCGGAGCAGTTCGAGCAGCCGGTCGGCCATGGTCACCAGGCGGTAGATCTCGTCTTCGTCGCGCTCGACCCACCGGCATCGCGGGTCGCCGACCGGCACGAAATCGTCGTGCTGCTCCCACACCACCAGGGTGCGCTCTGCGCCGAGCACGTACTGCTGCCACCACACCTGCCGCAGGTACGAGCGCGGGATCGACTTCCATGCGGTCGTGGTCGTCTTGATCTCGGCCAGTTCGAGCGCTCCGCCACCCCGTACGGCGATCCCGTCTGGCGTCGCGAGGTGCAGCGGCGAGTTGGAGGCGTGGAACAGCGCATCGCTCGGCACGATGCCGTACTCCGCACGCACCCAACGCGCGATCTCCGGCTCTCGCTGACGTCCGTGGTCGGTATAGGCGTTCCCGGCGAACCCGGTGCCGTAGCGCTTGTCGCGCACCACCGATTGGAGTGCGCGCTCACTGCTGAAACGGGCGACATCGGTCGCGGTCACGCCGCGAGCGCGAGCGCGCAGCCACGCGACGCGGTCGCTCGACCGGGCGAGGATTCGCGCGAGGTGCGGATGCTGCTGAGCATTGCCGATCGCCGGGTTTGCGCCGTTGCCGATGCCCAGAGCCGCGGTCGATCCGAGCATCGCGGGCTCGGCGAGAGTCGGCTGGTCGCGTTGAGCCGCACCGGGAGATTGCAGCGCCATCGGCGAGAAGAGACCTGCATCCGTTCGCTTCCGCTGCTGCTGGCGGGGATCGCTCTGCTCCACCCGGAGCGGCAGCACGGGCTGCGCAGCGGTGTCGACAGGAACGGTCACCGCTCCATTGTCTCCCCTTGTGCGCGAGTGAGGGCACCCAGAGAATCCCGCGAGCCGGTGCGATCGACTGCGGAGCGCGGCGGGCCCGGTATCGCCCCAGCATGTTCATAGACAACTCATAGCCCTCGGCGGGATGCTGAAGCCATGGCACCTGGCAGCGACCCGCGCACTGCGCCCGCGGCATCCGCAGAGGCTCCCCGTCTCACCCGCCTCGACGGCAGCCCGGTGCGCGCGCTTGTGGTCGACGACGAGGAGAGCCTGAGTGACCTGCTGCACATGGCGCTGCGCTATGAGGGCTGGGAGGTCCGCACGGCGGCCACGGGCCAAGCAGCGCTGACGCATGCGCGCGAGTTCAAGCCCGACGTGATCGTGCTCGACATCATGATGCCCGACCTCGACGGGCTGGAGGTGCTCCGAAGGCTCCGCACCAGTGGCGACGATGTTCCAGTGCTCTTCCTCACCGCGAAAGACGCGGTCGACGATCGCGTGGCAGGCCTCACCGCCGGCGGCGACGACTACCTGACCAAGCCGTTCTCGCTGGAAGAACTGGTCGCCCGGCTGCGCGCACTGATCCGCCGCACCGTGACGATCAGAGCGGATGCCGTCGACCCCGAGCTGCGGGTCGGCGATCTCGTGCTCAACGAGGACAGCTACGAAGTGCACCGGGGCGGCACCCCGGTCGAGCTCACCGCCACCGAGTTCGAGCTGCTGCGCTACCTCATGCGCAACCCTCGCCGCGTGCTGTCGAAGGCGCAGATCCTCGATCGCGTCTGGAGCTACGAGTTCGATGGCAAGGCGAGCGTGGTCGAGCTCTACATCTCGTATCTGCGCAAGAAGATCGACTCGCTGGGCCCCGCGATGATCCACACGGTGCGGGGGGTCGGCTACATGATCAAGCCGGCACCATGACCGACCGACAGACGGATGCCGTCGAGGCTCGCGTCTCAGTCCCGCCCGCTCCGTCGCCGCCCGAATCACAAGCTGCGCCCCCAGGAGAGGCGGCCAACTCGCAGCTCGCAGTCGCTGGTCGGCCGCGGTTCTCCCGCGCGCCGTGGTCGCTCAGACGTCGGCTGATGCTCGGCGTCATCGCGATGATCGCGGTGCTGGGCCTCGTGGTCGGTGTGGTCAGTGTGCTGGCCCTCAGGGGGCTCCTCATGTCGCAGCTCGATCAGCAAGTGGCGCTGGCGCAGCAGCGCAGCGAGCGCGCGATCGAGGCCGAACTGAGCGCGCCAGGCAACGCGGCCCCCGGGCTCGGCAACGCGCAATCGAGCGGAACGATCGGTCTGGTCGTGCTCGACGGGGTGGTCGTTCGGGCCCAGTACTTCGATGAGCGCGCTGAGGTGCACACGCTCACGCGCTCGCAGCTCAGCGCGCTGCTCGGCGTCGAGGCCGACGGCATCCCTCGAACCGTCGAGCTGGGCGGTGAACTCGGCAACTACCGGGTCACGCAGGTCGAACTCGCACCGGGCCTCGGGCTCGTGGTCGGTCTGCCGCAGCAGCAGGTGGACGACGCGGTGCGAAACCTCACCCTCGCGATCGCGGCCATCACCGCGGCTGCGCTGATCGTGACCGCGCTCGCGGGAGGCATGGTGGTGCGAGCGGCGCTGCGCCCGCTCGACCGCGTCGCGGCGACCGCCGGTCGTGTCGCGCAGCTTCCGCTCGATCGCGGCGAGGTCGAGCTGGCCGAGCGGGTCGCACTCGATGACCCGCGAACCGAGCTCGGCCGCCTCGGGCAGGCGTTCAATCGCATGCTCGACCACGTGCTCGCAGCGCTCGCCGCTCGTGAGGCGAGCGAGCGACGCGTACGCCAGTTCGTCGCCGACGCGAGCCATGAGCTGCGCACGCCCCTCGCCTCGATCCGCGGGTATGCCGAGCTCACACGGCGAGGTGCTGACGTCTTGCCCGACGACACCAGGCACGCGCTCGCCCGCATCGAATCCGAATCGGTGCGGATGACCGGACTCGTCGACGAGTTGCTGCTGCTCGCGAGGCTCGATGCCGGCACCGAGCTCTCACGGCATCCGGTCGACATCGGTGCGCTGCTGCGCGACGCCGTGGCCGACGCGGCAGCGGCTGCGCCCGACCATGAGTGGTCGCTCGACGCGCCCGATCAGCCGGTCACTGTGAACGCGGATGCCGCGAGGCTCCAGCAGGCCGTCGGCAATCTGCTTGCGAATGCGCGCCTGCACACCCCGGCGGGCACGCGTGTCGAGGTGGCCCTCTCGTCGCACGTCCCGCAGATGCCGGATCACGGCTCGTCACGCGAGGTGCTCATCACCGTGACCGACGACGGCCCTGGCATCGCACCCGAATTGCAGGCGACGCTCTTCGAGCGCTTCGTGCGCGGCGAACGCTCTCGCACGCGCGCCAACGGTGGCAGCACGGGGCTCGGGCTCGCCATCGCGCGCGCCATCGCCGAGGCGCACGGGGGATCGCTGACCGTCGAGAGCCGACTTGCCGAGCCGAGTGCCACGGAGGCGACGGATGCCGCGGCGTCCGGCTTCACCCGATTCACCCTCCGCCTGACTGCGATCGCCTGAAGAACTGTGCTGCCCGCCTGCCCGCCTGGCGGTCGCCCCTGGAGCCGGTGTTGCCGATTTGCGCGTAGCGACACCCTCCGCGTACCCTTGTCGAAGCCAAAGACCGCCGGTTGTCGCGTGCCCGAAGGGGTGTGCGACCGAAGGTTCACCAAGGGTGAAGGCCTGCGCAGGTGTATGAAGTGAGATTCCAAGACGGATGCCAAGCATCCGTCGGCAGGACCAAGCTCCGTGCGCGTGCGCCGGAGCTTTTTTCATTGGTGCGCCAGGGGCTACCGGCTCAATTCATCAAGGAGCGCCATGGCGAACAAGGAAGCCTCGGTTGCCGAGCTCACGGAGAAGTTCCAGAGCTCGACCGCCGTTCTGCTGACCGAGTACCGCGGCCTCACTGTCGCTCAGCTCAAGCAGCTGCGCAAGTCGATCAGTGCGGACGCAACGTACGCCGTGGTGAAGAACACGCTGACCAAGATCGCGGCGAACAACGCCGGGATCACGGCGTTCGACGACCAGCTCGCTGGCCCGTCGGCGATCGCATTCGTTCACGGCGACCCTGTCGCCGTTGCAAAGTCCCTGCGTGACTTCGCCAAGGCAAACCCTCTGCTCGTGGTCAAGGGCGGTTACTTCGACGGTAACGCCCTCAGCCCCGAAGAGGTCACCAAGCTCGCCGACCTCGAAAGCCGTGAGGTGCTGCTGGCCAAGCTGGCCGGTGCCTTCAAGGCCTCGCTGTTCGGTGCTGCATACCTCTTCAACGCTCCGCTGTCGAAGGCCGTTCGCACGGTCGACGCGCTGCGTGAGAAGCAGTCCGCCTAATCCGCGGTACGACAACAACCACTACAAACCCTGCCAACAAGGAGATAGAAATGGCCAAGCTTTCCACTGAGGAGCTGCTCGAGGCGTTCAAGGAGCTCACCCTCATCGAGCTCAGCGAGTTCGTCAAGGCGTTCGAGGAGACCTTCGAGGTCACCGCTGCCGCCCCCGTCGCCGTTGCCGCGGCCCCCGCCGCCGGTGGCGCTGCTGGCGGTGCCGAAGAGGCCGAGGAGAAGGACTCGTTCGACGTCGTTCTCGAGGCCGCAGGCGACAAGAAGATCCAGGTCATCAAGGAGGTGCGCTCGCTCACCAGCCTCGGCCTGGGTGAGGCGAAGGCGCTCGTCGACGGCGCTCCGTCGACCGTCCTCGAGGGTGCCAACAAGGAGACCGCCGAGAAGGCCAAGGCCCAGCTCGAAGAGGCCGGCGCCACCGTCGTCCTCAAGTGAGCCGCGCCCCGCGAGGGGCAGTCGCCACGGCGACAACGGAACACTGCACCGGATGCCGCGACTTCGTGTCGCGGCATCCGTCGTTTAACGGCGGCTGCGACTCGCCGCTGACTCGCCGCCCGGCGCGCAAACCCGCGACTCTCCTCTTCACGGGTCCGATAACGATTCAGAAAAGGTCGAAGGCTCTTCACCTGCGCCCTTGCCCCCCTCAAGGGGGCGGCATACGTTGAACCTGGGAAGCACCTGCGATCGTCGTCCGATCGCCGAGAGGTTTCGCCACAGCATCTTCTCCTCGCACGGACGACGCTCGGCATTCACCGATGAGGAGGAGAAATGCGTGTCATCCTGCAACGCAGACGGGCTCTTGCGCCTGTCGCACTCGGCGGGGCTCTCGCCCTGACGCTGGTCGGCTGCACAGGCGGCGGCGACAACAATGATGGCAATACCGATGCGACGAATCAGGACTTCAGCGGCGAGACCATCGAGGTCGCAGCCGCGTGGTCGGGTGCCGAGCAAGCCAATTTCGAAGAGGTGCTGAAAGCATTCGAGGATCAGACCGGTGCCACCGTGAACTACTCGAGCTTCGGCGACCAGGCCGCGACGACGCTCGGCACCCAGATCGAGGGCGGCAGTCCGCCGAATGTCGCGCTGCTCCCGCAGCCGGCGCTTCTTGAGCAGCTTGCGAACGACGGCAACCTCATCCCGTTATCGGACGATGCGCGATCCGCGGTGGAAGACAACTACTCGGAGAGCTGGATCGAGCTGGGCACCGTCAACGACGAGCTGTACGGGGTGTGGTTCAAGGCGTCGAACAAGTCGACCGTCTGGTACAACGCTGACATCTATGACGAGGCCGGCGCTACGGAGCCAGAAGATTGGGACGGCTTCCTGGAGCAGCTGCAGTTGGTGTCGGATGCCGGGTACGCGGGCATCTCGATCGGCGCCGACGTGGGCTGGCCGCTCACCGACTGGTTCGAGAACGTCTACCTGCGCACTGCGGGCGGCGACATGTATGACCAGTTGACCAACCACGAGATCCCGTGGACGGACCCGTCGGTGGCCGAGGCCCTCGAAGTACTCGCGACGCTCTGGGGCACCGACCTCGTGCAGCAGGGTGCGGCACAGCGAACCTTCCCTGAGTCGGTCACCGAGGTGTTCGGGGCTGATCCGAAGGCCGGCACCGTGTACGAGGGCGACTTCGTGGCAGGCAACATCGCCGACGACGGAAGTTCGACAGTCGGTGAGAACGCCCTGTTCTACGACTTCCCTGCGATCAATGACTCGGAGCCCTCCGTGGTCGGAGGCGGTGACGTCGCCGTCGCGTTCGTGGACGACGAGGTGACCGATGCCTTCATGCAGTTCCTCGCCTCGGCCGACTCGGCTGAGGTGTGGGTGCCCAACGGCGGTCTGACCTCGCCGAACAGTTCGGTCGACACTTCGCTCTACCCCGACGACATCTCGCGGCAGATCGCTGAAGCGCTCACCGGCGCCGAGACGTTCCGCTTCGACATGTCCGACCTCACTCCGAGCGCCTTCGGCGGTACGCCGGGTCAGGGGTTCTGGCAGATCATGATCGAGTTCCTGCAGGATCCGAGCGACATCCCGGGTACGCAGCAGAAGCTCGAGTCGGCTGCCGCAGCGGCGTACACGAGCTGAGCCCCGGCGAGTGCAGAGGAGGCTCGGGTGATCAGAGCAGGCGGTGACGTATGACGCAAGCTGCAGTGGCGCCGCCGGAGCCACCGCGCGAGCAACCGATGAGGGACGGCGAAGCTCGCCGCCCCTCATCGGGTTCTCGCTGGCGCAAGGTCGGCATCGCGCTCATCTTCCTCGCGCCTTCACTGATCCTGCTCGGTGCGCTCGTCGTCTACCCGATCGTCTACACCGTCATCCGGTCGCTGTACGACCGCACCGGCGATCGCTTCGTCGGGTGGGAGAACTACGTGACGATGTTCACGAACGACTCCACGTTCACGGCGATCCGCAACAACATCATCTGGGTGCTCGTCGCGCCGATCACCTGCACGATCCTCGGCCTGATCTTCGCCGTGCTGCTCGACAAGATCAAGTGGTCGTACGCCTTCAAACTCATCGTCTTCATGCCGATGGCGATCTCGATGCTGGCGGCGGGCGTGATCTTCCGTGGCATGTTCCAGGAGAGCCCGAACCTCGGTGTCGTGAACGCATCGCTGGTGGCGGTCAACAGCGTGTTCGGAGACGACGCTGCGTATCCCGGCGCACGACCGCGCGAGGGCCAAGGAATCGTCGCCGACAGAGGGCTCATAGCCAGCGAGAGTCAGGTCGATACGGGCTCTGAGCAGAACTTCCCGCTCGTCGGCATCCGCCAGTCCGGGGTGCCCGAAGAGGCCGACGATGCCCGTGAAGCGGGCAGCGCGGGCAACGACGAGATCAGCGGCACCGTATGGCTCGACGTCGTGCGCGGCGGCGGTGGTGTCGACGGAGAGATCGGTGACGGCAAACCAGGGCTGCCCGGCATCCGGGTCGATGCCGTGGCAGACGACGGGACCGTGGCTGCGTCCGCTGAGACCGATGCGGAGGGGCGGTACACGTTGTCGGGCCTGGACCCGGGCAGCTATCGCGTCGCCTTGCCCGCCTCCAACTTCGACGAGGGCTTCAACGGCGTGTCGTGGTTGAGCGCCTCGTTCATCACCGGCGTCATCATCCTCTCGTACATCTGGATCTGGGCGGGCTTCGCGATGGTGATGATCTCGTCGGGCCTCTCGGCCATGGACCGTTCCCTGCAAGAGGCCGCGCGGATCGACGGCGCGAGCGAGTGGAAGGTGTTCACTCGCATCACGGCGCCTCTGCTCGCGCCGGTGATCATCGTCGTGTTCGTCACGCTCATCATCAACGTGCTGAAGATCTTCGATCTGGTCTACGTCATACCGCCCGGTGCGTCGAAGCCCGCGGCGAACGTGATCGCCGTCGAGATGTGGACGGTCTCGTTCGGCGGCGGCAACGATCAAGGGCTGGGCAGCGCGCTCGTGGTGCTGCTGCTCGTGCTGGTGCTGCCGTTCATGATCATCAACGTGCGCCGGTTCAAGCAGGAGCGAGAGCAATGAGCGGCGCGATGCGCAGGCGCGATGCGCAGGCTGCGGATGCGGGGGTGCGCGATGACTACTAGCGACCTCACCGTCGTGCGGGGTAAGCGGTCGCCCGCTGAGCGCGTGGTTACATTCCTCGGCCGCGGTCTGGTGAACGTCCTGCTCATCATCGTCGCGGTGTTCTGGCTCGTACCGACCGTGGGACTCTTCATCTCGTCGTTGCGGCCGATCGGCGAGAGCACCTCGTCGGGATGGTGGACGGTCTTCACCGCCCCGGCGCAGTTGACGCTCGAGAACTACGCCAACCTGCTCTCGAACTCCACCATCACTGGATCGTTCTGGAACACGGTGGTCATCACAGTGCCGACGACGATCGCCGTCGTAGTGATCGGCGCGCTCGCCGGGTACGCCTTCGCATGGATGGACTTCCCCGGGCGCGATTGGCTGCTCATCGCGATCATCGTGCTGCTCGCGGTGCCGCTCCAGGTGGGCCTCATCCCGATCGCACGCATGTTCGGGGCCATCGGCATCTTCGGCTCGATCATCGGTGTGATCCTGTACCACATCGCCTTCGGTCTGCCGTTCGCGGTATTCCTGCTGCGCAACTTCTTCACGCAGATCCCGGGCGAACTGTTGGAGGCAGCGCGCATCGACGGGGCGAGCGAGTTCCGCATCTTCACGCGGATCGTGCTGCCGCTGGGCGGGCCCGCGATCGCCTCGCTCGCGATCTTCCAGTTCCTGTGGACGTGGAACGACATGCTCGTGGCGCTGATCTTCAGCAACTCTGAGTCGCAACCGCTGACGGTCGCGATTCAGAGCCAGCTGCGGCAGTTCGGCGCGAACATCGACGTGCTGTCATCTGGCGCGTTCCTGTCGATGCTTGTGCCGTTGGTCGTGTTCTTCGCCTTCCAGCGGTACTTCGTGCAGGCGCTGCTCGCCGGCTCGCAGAAGTAGCCGCCCGTGTTCCGCGCTGTCGCGAGGGTTTGCGTCGCTCGCGCGGGTTGGAACCCGACGTAGTGCAGCAAACCCTCGCGCGACCGCCGCCATCGCCGCCACCGCGACCGTGACTGCGACAGTCACAGTCACGCCCCCCGCAGTTGCCTCGACTTGTGCCTTGCGGCCAGCCTGCGCTGTTGCGAGGGTTTGCGTCTTTCGCGCGGGTTGGAACTCGACGGAGTGCAGCAAACCCTCGCGAGAGCCGCCGCCGCGACCGCGACCGTCACAGTCACGCCCCCCCGCAGTTGCCTCGACTTGTGCCTTGCGGCCAGCCCCCGCTGTCGCGAGGGTTTGCGTCGCCCTCCGCGCTGTCGCAAGGGTTTGCGTCGCCCGCGCGCGTTGGAACCCGACGTAGTGCAGCAAACCCTCGCGCCGCCACCACAGTTCACACGGCCGCGCCCTCGTCCACAGGCCGTCGCATAGGCATCCATGCTCCGCGGTCGTCTTGTGTGCTGGACGGATGCTGCACTCCGCTCTCGCCGACGACCTCGAAGTCGCGCTCGCCTCCCACGACGGCCTGGTCACGACCGCTCAGCTCACCGAGCTCGGGTTCAGCAGCCGAGCAGTGTCACGCGCGGTCGCTACCGGCCGGCTCGCGCCCTTGCGACGCGGGGTCTATGCCGACGCCGCAGTGCACGCCGCCGGGCCCGAGGAGCGGCATGTGTGGCGGATGCGGGCAGAAGCCGCGGTCGCGCACAAGCCCCTCGTCTTCAGCCATGTTTCCGCCGCTGCCCTCCATGGTCTTCCCTTCATCGGCGACGCACCGGGCAGGGTGCACGTGGTGGCTGAGACCCGCAGCGGCAGCAACTCTGCTGGTCGCTGCGTCCACACGACACAGTCTCCTGTGCGCCCGGTGGTCGTGGAGGGCCTGCTCGTCACCTCGCTGGAGCGCACGGTCGTCGACCTCGCGCTGACAGCATCCTTCGCAGCCGCGCTGGCCGCTGCTGACCGAGCGCTCGCGTTGATCGACGCGGACACTCCGGCGCCGCTGCTGGAGACGCTCGAGTCCCTTCAACCGACGCGCGGCCTCCGACGTGCGCTGCGCGTGCTGCGAGCCGCCGACAGGCGTTCCGGCAGCGCCGGCGAGTCGCTGAGCCGCGCGCGCATGATCGAGCTCGGCTTCGAGGTTCCAGAGCTTCAGGTGCGTTTCGACCGCCCGGGTGGAGGTGTCTCGTTCGTCGACTTCTTCTGGAGACGGCAGGCGCTGATCGGCGAGTTCGACGGGCTCGTGAAGTACTCGCGGTCGCGCGAGTTGAATGGGATGTCGCCCGCCGCATCCGTCATCGCCGAGAAGCGCCGAGAAGACGAGCTGCGCCGGCAAGTCAGGGGTTTCGAGCGTTGGACCTGGGACGACGCGATCTCGCCACGGCGCTTCGCGGCGCTGCTGTCCGACTTCGGTGTGCCGCGCGCCTCAGACACCCGCTGACCGAAGCTTCACACGCGCCGATCACCTCCCGCGCGCATCCCTTCACGCGAGCGCCTGGCCGCCGGCCGCGCGAGGGTTTGATGCAGTCGCGACGGTTTGAACCCGCGCAGGTGCAGCAATCTCTCGCGCGTGTCAGCACGCCGCCGCGGTGCAGCTCGAGCAAACCGTCGCGACGGCCTTCGACCCGCGAGAGGGCAGGTGTCATCCTCACGCGACGGACGACCTCCGGTCCGCGACCGACCACCTCCGGTCCGCGACCGACCCTTCCTTCGCGTGACGGTTCACCTCCGGTCCGCGCGAGGGTTTGATGCAGTCGCGACGGTTTGGACCCGCGCAGGTGCAGCAGACCCTCGCGTGAGTTGCCGTCGAAGCCGAAGCGGCTCGAGCAGACCCGCGCGAGAGTTGAAGGCGGAGGCGAAGGCAGAAGCGACGACGGAGACGAAGGCAGAGGCCGCGGCGCGGCGAAGTCGGGCGCACTGGAACCCCAAGGCAGCCGGCACCGCCGAGGCACTCGGCAGCGCGGGGGTAGCCTCGCCGTGTGAGTGTGGTGGGAGCAGGCCGCGGCGGCGGCGGGGGCAGGCCGGGTGCCCGCATCAGTGGCGGGGATGCCGAGGCGCAGCGCGCGATCAACGCCGAGGCCCCGCACATCCCGCACCTGCTCCGCCGGATCGCCGCGCTCTTCGCGCCGCACAAGGCGAAGCTCAGCGTCACCATCGCCCTCGTGCTGGTCGGCGCTGCGCTCAGCGTCGTGCCGCCCCTGCTCACGCAGCAGGCATTCGACCGCGGCTTGTTCCCGCAGCATCAGCGCGGTCCCGACCTGCAGGTCCTCGGCATCCTGGTCGGCCTGATGATCGCGGTGTACGTGGTGTCGGCGCTGCTCGGGGTCTGGCAGACCTGGCTCACCGCCACGGTCGGCAACACCGTCATGGGTGAACTGCGCGTCGGTCTGTTCCGCCACCTGCAGACGATGGAGCTCGGCTTCTTCACTCGCACGAAGACCGGCGTCATCCAATCGCGCCTGCAGAACGACGTGGGCGGCGTCGCCAACGTGCTCACCAACACCATCTCAAGCGTGCTCGGCAACACCGTCACCGTGATCGCGGCCTTCATCGCCATGCTGCTCCTCAGCTGGCAGCTCACGATCGTGGCGCTGTTCCTCATGCCGGTGCTCGTCATCGCCCAGCGCCGCGTGGGGCAGGTGCGCGCCCGCATCGCCGCCAGGTCGCAGGAGTCGCTGTCTGAGATGACCGCGATCACGCAGGAGGCGCTCAGCGTCTCGGGAGTGCTGCTCGCGAAGAGCTTCAACCGTCAGCGCGCCGAGACCGACCGCTACGCCGACGAGAACAGGCGGCAGGTCGGGCTGCAGGTGCGCCAGCAGATGAGCGGCCAGTGGTTCTTCGCGCTCGTGAATATCTTCCTGTCGGCGGTGCCGGCAATCGTGTACCTCGTCTCGGGCCTCCTCATCACGGGCGGCGCCGCAGGCATCACCGCCGGCACGATCGTCGCCTTCACCACGGTGCAGGGGCGCCTGCTGTTCCCTCTCATGGGCCTGATGCGCCTGGCGCTCGACGTGCAGACCTCGCAAGCCCTCTTCGCGCGCATCTTCGAGTACCTCGACCTCAGACCGAGCATCACGGATGCCGCAGCATCCGCTCCGGTCGATCGCACCCGCGTCGGCCTCGTCGAGTTCGACGGCGTGAGCTTCCACTACCCAGACGCGAGCGAGGCAGAGCCGACGCTTCGCGAGGTGAGCTTCCGCATCGAGCCCGGACAGTTCGCGGCCTTCGTCGGCCCCAGCGGTGCGGGTAAGACGACCATCGGCTACCTGGTGCCGCGTCTCTACGATGTGTCGGGTGGGACGGTGCGCTTCGCCGGTACCGACGTGCGAAAGCTGCGCCACGACGACCTGATCGCCGAGATCGGCATCGTCAGTCAGGAGACGTACCTCTTCCACTCGACCATCGCCGCGAATCTCCGGTACGCGAAGCCCGATGCGAGCGACGCGGAACTGCATGCTGCAGCACGGGCAGCGAACATCCACGACACGATCATGAGCTTCCCCGACGCGTACGAGACGGTCGTCGGCGAACGCGGGTACCGGCTGAGCGGCGGCGAGAAGCAGCGCATCGCGATCGCGCGAGTGCTCCTGAAGGACCCCGCCGTGCTGGTGCTCGATGAGGCGACCAGCGCGCTCGACACCGTATCGGAGCGTGTCGTGCAGCAAGCGCTCGACGCTGCCTCGCGAGGGCGTACGACGATCGCGATCGCGCACCGCCTCTCGACCATCGTCGGTGCAGACGTCATCTTTGTCGTCGAGCGGGGTCGCGTCGTTGAGCGCGGAACCCACGCCGAACTGCTCGCCGCGAACGGCACCTACGCGCGCCTCTTCGAACAGCAGCGGTGACGGATGCCGCGTGCCGAGGGATGCCGGATGACGGATGCCGGATGCCGGATGACGGATGCCGGTGGCACGGCATCCCTCGGCATTCCCGCGCCACCACACCCCGCCCGTCAACTCCGCCTCGGTGTGCCCGCGTGCCACTGAGCGCTGCCGCCGCCGCAGGCACCGCGGCATCCGCCGTCCCGAGTGAGCCTGAGTTGCCCGTCGCGAGGGTTTGCTGCACCTGCGACAGTTGAAACCCCCGCGAGTGCAGCAAACCCTCGCGAAACCGAAGTCGCGGTGGCTCGACAGCGCGGTGGCGTGGCAGGCGGTGGTGCGGTGGCTCGGCGTTGCCGTCGAGTGGCGGGGCGCGGCCGCGAGGCAGCGCGCGTCCGAGGAGCCGAGCCAGGCAGTCGGCGCACCAGGTGCGGCCGCTGTCCGTCGTCGCGAGGGTTTGCTGCACCAGCAAGGGTTGAATCCCGCGCGAGTGCAGCAAACCCTCGCAAGTCAACGGCTCGTAGGTCAACGGCTCGTAGGTCAACGGCTCGTAGGTCGGCGGCTCGTAGGTCGGCGGCTCGTAGGTCGGCGGCTCGTAGGTCGGCGGCTCGTAGGTCGGCGGCTCGTAGGTCGGCGGCTCGTAGGTCGGCGGCTCGCAGGTCGGCGGCTTCGCGGGTGGTCGGCGTCCGGGTCGACCCCTTGCGGGTCTGGGCTCGAGGTCGGCGGCTCGCGCAGGCGGCAGGCGGCAGGCGGCAGGCCCCAGGCGGCAGGCCGGCCCAGGCGCCCAAGTACTCGTAACAGCATCAGACCCCGCTGCTAGCCTCGCAGTCATGAAGTACGCCGCGAGTGTTATCGACCTGGTCGGCGACACCCCCCTCGTCAAGCTCAACCACGTGACCGCCGATGTCAAGGCCACGGTGCTCGTCAAGCTCGAGTACCTGAACCCGGGCGGCTCGTCGAAGGACCGCATCGCGACCCGCATCATCGACGCGGCCGAGCGCGAGGGCAAGCTCAAGCGCGGCGGCACCATCGTGGAGCCCACGAGCGGCAACACGGGTGTCGGCCTCGCTCTTGTGGCGCAGCAGCGCGGCTACCGCTGCGTGTTCGTCTGCCCCGACAAGGTGGGCGAAGACAAGCGCAACGTGCTCAAGGCCTACGGCGCCGAGGTGGTCGTCACGCCGACCTCGGTCGCGCCCGACAGCCCCGAGTCGTACTACAGCGTCTCCGACCGCCTCGCACGCGAGATTCCCGGCGCGTTCAAGCCCAACCAGTACGAGAACCAGAACGGTCCGCTGAGTCACTACGAGACGACCGGTCCCGAGATCTGGCGCGACACCGACGAGCGCATCACGCACTTCGTCGCGGGAGTCGGCACGGGCGGCACCATCAGCGGCACCGGCCGGTACCTCAAGGAGGTCTCGGACAATCGCGTGCGCATCATCGGCGCCGACCCCGAGGGCTCGATCTACTCGGGCGGCGGCGGGCGTCCCTACCTCGTCGAGGGCGTGGGCGAAGACTTCTGGCCCGGCGCCTACGACCCGAAGCAGGTCGACGAGATCATCGAAGTGACGGATGCCGAGTCGTTCGACATGACTCGACGGCTCGCACTCGAAGAGGGCATCCTCGTCGGCGGCTCGAGCGGGATGGCGGTCGTCGCTGCGCTCAAAGCCGCGGCATCCCTCGATGAGGACGCCGTCGTCGTCGTACTGCTGCCCGATGGAGGACGCGGCTACCTCGGCAAGATCTTCAACGACACGTGGATGGATCACCACGGCTTCGGCGAAGAGCCCGACGAGAGCGAAGTGCTCACAGTGCGCGATGTGCTCGACGAGTCACGTGCGGATGCCGGCGATGCCGGCGCTTCGGGCGCTTCGGGAACCGAGGTCACCCGCGGCACCGAGCCCCTCATCGCGATCCACCGCGACGCGACCGTGCGCGAGGCAGTCGAAGCCATGGCCCACCACGGCGTCACGGAGCTCGCCGTGCTGAGCGCCGCCCAGCCGGTCGTGCTCGGCGAGGTGGCCGGGGCGGTCACCCAGTCGGGGCTGCTCTCCGCGCTCGCCGAGGGCGGCATCACCGGCGACACCGTTCTCGCCCGGCTCGACTCGCTGCCCGAATCGGCGCTGCCGCTCGTCGGAGCCAACGAGCCGATCGAAGAGGCCGAGCGCCTACTCGATGAGCGCGGGGTCGGCTCGGCGCTCGTGCTCGACCTCGGCAAGCCGATCGCCACCATCACGAGGGCGGCGATCCTTCGCCACCGAGCCCTCGCCCATTCGCGCACACGCCCATGATCGACAGGCGCATCCCCATCGCGGCTCGCTGAGCGCCCGCCCGCCTGGCTTCAGACCACAGGCGGAGCGACGGCATCCGATTCAACGGAGAAGGGTTCTGAGATGACTCACCACACCGACCGCCTCGACGGCTACGACTTCAACACCCGAGCGATCCACGCCGGCCAGGCCTTCGACCCCACCACCGGCGCCGTGGTGCCGCCGATCTACATGTCGTCGACGTTCGTGCAAGACGGCATCGGCGGGTTCCGCGGCGGGTACGAGTATGCGCGTGGCGGAAACCCGACGCGCGATTCGCTGCAGACGATGCTCGCCTCGCTCGAGGGCGCCAAGCACGCATTCAGCTTCGCCTCGGGCCTCGCGGCAGAAGACGCGCTGCTCCGCGCGGTGCTGAAGCCGGGCGACCACGTGCTCATGGGCAATGACGTCTACGGCGGCACTCACCGCCTCGTGAACCGCGTGCACGTGCCGTGGGGAGTGGGGCTCTCGACGGTCGAGATGTCGGATGCCGACGCCGTGCGCGACGCGATCCGGCCCGAGACTCGCGTGCTGTGGCTCGAGACCCCCAGCAACCCCCTGATGAAGATCACCGACATCGCCGCGCTCGCCGCGATCGGCCACGATGCGGGCGCTCTGGTCGTCGTCGACAACACTTTCGCATCGCCCTACCTGCAACGACCCATGTCGTTCGGCGCCGATGTGGTGGTGCACTCGACGACGAAGTACCTCGGCGGGCACTCCGACGTGCTCGGCGGAGCGGTGGTGCTCGATGACGATGAACTCGCCGCCAAGGTCGGTTTCCAGCAGTTCGGCGCGGGAGCGGTCTCGTCGCCGATGGAGGCGTGGCTGACCGTGCGCGGCGTCAAGACGCTTCCGGTGCGCATGGACCGGCATAGCGCGAACGCCGGCACTATCGCCGAGGCAGTGCAGCGGCATCCGAAGATCGAACGGGTCTACTACCCCGGCCTCCCCGATCACCCGGGTCACGCGATCGCCGCGAAGCAGATGCACGGTTTCGGCGGGATGCTGTCGCTGGCCGTGCGCGGTGGCAGTGATTCCGCGCGCAAGCTCGCTGAGAGCACGACGCTGTTCCAGCTGGCGGAGTCGCTCGGCGGCGTCGAGTCGCTCATCGGCTACCCGAGCGAGATGACGCACGCGTCGGTCAAGGGCACCGAGCTGGCCGTGCCCGAGAACGTGGTGCGCCTATCGGTCGGCATCGAGTCGGTCGACGACCTGCTCGCCGATCTGACAGAGGCGCTTGACCGGCTCTGACGACGGGCGCCGGCGGCGCCTCTGACGACCGGCTCTAACGGCCGGCTCCGGCGGCGCCTCTGACGACCGGCTCCGGCGGCGCCTCTGACGACCGGCGCCGAGACGGCTCCGGCGGCGCATCCGGCTACCGGCTCTGACGGCCTCGCTCTGGTGCGAGGCCGATGACGCCGCTACGGTCAGGGCATGCGAATCCTGCTAGTGGGTGCCGGCGGCGTCGGCAATGCGATCGCGAAGATCGCCGCACGGCGCAACTTCTTCGAGACCATGGTCGTGAGCGACTACGACCCGGAGCGAGCCGAGCAAACGATCGCCTGGCTCACCGAGCGCCATGGCGATCAGGGCTCGCGCTTCATCGCGGCCAGGGTGGATGCCGGCGACCCGGCGAGCGTCACGGCGCTCGTGCGCGAGCACCGCATCACGCACGTCATGAACGCGGTCGAGCCGAAGTTCGTGCCCTCGGTGTTCACCGGCGCGTTGGATGGCGGCGCCGACTACCTCGACATGGCGATGAGCCTGTCGGAACCGCACCCGACCGCGCCGTACGAGCAGCCCGGGGTGAAGCTCGGCGACGATCAGTTCGCGCAGGCGCCCGACTGGCAGGCCGCCGGGCGGCTGGCGCTTGTGGGCATGGGCGTTGAGCCCGGGCTGAGCGATGTCTTCGCCCGGTACGCCGTCGACCATCTGTTCAGCGAGGTGTACGAGCTCGGCACTCGCGACGGCGCGAACCTCGTCGTGCGCGACAGCGCCGGGAACGAACTGTTCGCCCCCTCGTTCAGCATCTGGACCACGATCGAAGAATGCTTGAACCCGCCGGTGGTGTGGGAGAAGGACCGCGGCTGGTACACGACCGAACCCTTCTCCGAGCCGGAGGTGTTCGACTTCCCCGAGGGCATCGGGCCGGTCGAGTGCGTCAACGTCGAGCATGAAGAGGTCATGCTCATGCCGCGGTACCTCGACGCGCAGCGCGTGACGTTCAAGTACGGGCTGGGCGACGAGTTCATCGGCATCCTGAAGACCCTCAACCAGCTCGGACTCGACTCCACCACGCCGATCCGCGTGCGTTCCGCGAACGGCCCGGTCGAAGTGGCGCCGCGTGATGTGGTCGCCGCAGCACTGCCCGACCCGGCCACGATCGGCCCGATGATGACGGGCAAGACCTGTGCGGGAGTCTGGGTCACCGGCCTCGGCAAAGACGGCGAGCCGCGCGAGGTCTACCTCTATAACGTCAGCGACAACGAGTGGACGATGGCCGAGTATGGCGCGCAATGCGTCGTGTGGCAGACCGCGATGAATCCTGTGATCGCCCTCGAGCTGCTGGCCACCGGTGTCTGGCACGGCGTGGGCGTCGTCGGCCCTGAGGCGTTCGACGCTGCACCGTTCCTCGAACTCATGGCGAAGCCCGTCGAGGAGGGCGGCTACGGTCAGCCCTGGGGGCTCGAGGAGCGCGCTCCTCAAGCGGCGTAGCGCAAAGGCGTCGCGCGGCATCCATAACGACATCGGTCCGGCGGCCCTGAATGGGCTCACCGGACCGATGTCGTCGTGCTCGCGGCCCGATGGCGGCGCGAGCGGCTGCTGCGCCGGATGCGGTCGCGGCCGCAGCCTCACCGCACCCCGTCACCGGCGTGCGCGCTCCGTCAGTTGGGGCGAGATCGCGAACGTGAGCCCGATCGCCAGGTGGCTGAGCGTCATGAACGTCATGTACGCAGGCCACGCCAGCGGCTGGTCGCCCTGTTCGAGCACGGTGACGATGAAGGGGATCAGCGGCCAGGATGCCGCGACCAGCGGCAGCGCCCGCGCCGCGCCGCGCCACGATCCGTTCAGCGCCACCCTCAGCGCGACGGCGAACGTCGCGGCCGCCGTGACGAACATCGCGGTGTTCGACACGGTGAGGCTCGTCTCGCTCGGGGCGATCGCGTGCGTGATGCTGGTGGCCATCGTGCCGAGGCTCAGCACGATCGCCACGGCGCCCATCGCTCGCCAGCCGCTGCTTCGGCCCACGCCGCCTGCAAGCGTGACGATGAGCAGCACGCCGACGATCGCGAGCTCGAGGGCGATCGCCGCCAACGCACCGGTCAGCGAATAGCGCTCGCCCTCCGGCCACGGAAGCGCGACGAGCACTCCGAAGACGACGACGAGCGCGGTGATCGCGAGGCCCCCGGCCCGCACGGCTTGGCGCTGCTGAGGCGCCTTCGGTTCACTATGCGCCGGCACATCGGTACGTGCGGCGCGAGGGATGGTGCTGGTGTTCATGGTGCTCCAATCGGTCGAGGTGGTTCCAACTGATGCCACGATCGCGGCCATGCGTCCCGGGCGGACAGTGACGGCGCGCCATGCCTTCAGCGGCACGATGTCCCCGCAGAACGGGACAGGGTCGGGACAATTGCCCGCTGACAGCGGCCGTCCGGCCTGCGACGATGAGCACATGTCAGTGACCGTCGGCGCGGCGACCGGGGCCAGGGTGTTGCGGGCCTCGCCGGTGGCGATGTCGGTCACGCTCTCCTTCGCGGTGGCGCTCGCCGCTGCAGCAGTGGCGCTCGACCTGCTCGTCGCCGCCCGCGGCGAGAACCCGCCGGTGGCTCCGGCATGGACGCTCGCACTCCCGGGCGGATGCCTCGCCTCGGCGGGTGCGCTGATGGCGGGTCGGATGCCCCGGCATCCGATCGCGGTCATCCTCCTCGTGTTCGGTTTCGGACAACTGCTCGTCGGGCTGAGCGCGGGGTGGGTGAACGTGGCGGCGACGGGGTCGCCCGAACTGCCTCTCGTCGCTGCCGCGCTGTGGCTGGTGCAGCGGTGCTCGGGCATTGCGATGTTCGCCGTGCCGCTCGTGCTCGTGCTGTTCCCTGACGGGCGACTTCCCAGACGACGCGTCTGGAAGGCGCTCGCACTCGTGAGCCTTGCGCTCATGGCATTTCTGGCCCTGATGCTCGTGACGGCGCCTTTCGGCCAGTCGAGTCACCGCTTCGGGGCTCCCGATTCGCGGGTGCGGCCCTGGATCGACTTCGACTGGGGGGTGCAGTTGCCGCCGGGCGGGTGGCTGATCCTCCTGCGATTGGTCGTGCCCGCGATGATCGGCGCGCTGGCGCTCGCCGCGATCGTGGTGATCGCGAGGTCGGCCGGCGCCGACGAGGTGAGGCGGCGGCAGCTGCGCTGGTTGGCGTGGTCAGGGAGTGTGTTCAGCCTTGGCTTCATCCTCGGCGTCACTGTGCTGCCGTACGACTTGGCGCAGGCGGTGCTCACCCTAACGACGGCAGCGGTGTGCTGGGCGCTGGTGGCATCGATCACCGGGTCCAAGCTCGGGGCGATCGACCGGGTCATCGGCTGGAGCATCGTCTACGCCGTGCTCGTCGCGGCGGTGATCGTGGTCGACCTCGCACTGGTGATGCTGGCGGGCGGATTGGCGGATGACAGCACACTCGCGATCGTCGCGATGATCGCAGTGCTGATCGTCTACGCGCCGTTGCGCGAGCGGCTGCTGGGTTTGGTGAGCCGCATGGTGAACGGGCGGAGGGGAGACCCCTACGGCGTCGTCTCCGCCCTCGCGCAGCGCCTCGAGCGCAGCGACGAGCCCGACGACCAGCTCTCGCACATCGCCCGTGCGGTGCGCAAGGCCTTCGCCTCGCCGTACGCGGCGGTGCGCATCGAACGACCGGACGGCGGGATGCTGATCGCCGAAGACGGCGTGCGCACCGACACCGCGCGCACCATGCCGCTCATGTATCGCGGTGAGACCATCGGCACACTCGAACTCGCGGCCGGCAGACGCAGCACCCGCATGTCGTCGCGAGACGAGCGCCTGCTCGCCGACCTCGTGAGGCAGGCCGCCGCGGCGGTGCGCTTCGACGCGGTGAGCCGCGAGTTGCAGGGCATCCGCGAGAAGCTGGTGCTCGCGCGTGAGGAGGAGCGCCGACGAATCCGGCGCGACCTGCACGACGGTCTCGGCCCCGCACTGGCCGCAGTGGGGCTCCGACTGGATGCGGCCCGCAATCTGCTGGGGCGCGACCCCGAGGGAGCGGCCGTGCTGCTCGAGGCGGCGAGCTCCGAGCTCTCCGAGAGCATCGGTGAGATCCGCCGGGTGAGTCACGACCTGCGCCCGCCCGCCCTCGACGACCTCGGGTTCGAGCGAGCCCTGCAGCAGCTCTGCGAACGGCTGGGGGCGGAGCTCTCGATCGAGCGGATGCCGGCAGCGCTTCCCCCTGCCGTCGAGGTCGCTGCCTACCGGGTGGCTGCCGAAGCGCTTACGAACGCCGGGCGTCACGCTCGGGCGCAGCACCTGCGCGTCGAATTGCGCGGAGACGACCGGCAGTTCGCGCTCGAGGTGAGCGACGACGGCATCGGCGTTCCGCTCGATACGGTCGCGGGGGTCGGCATCCGTTCGATGCATGAGCGCACTGAGGAACTCGGAGGTTCGGTGCAACTGCTCGAACGCGACGGCGGCGGTACGATCGTGCGCGCGAGCTGGCCGATCGGCGACGCGGCCGTGAGCGACCCCGGAGAGCACCGGAATGGCTGAGATCACCGTCGTCATCGCCGACGACCACCCGGTGTACCGGGAAGGGCTCGCGGCGCTGCTGACCTCGATCGGCGACCTTCGGGTCGTCGCGACCGCGGCGGATGGCGCCGAAGCGGTGCAAGCGGCGCTCGCCGAACGGCCCGACGTCGTGGTGATGGACGTGCAGATGCCGGTCATGGACGGCATCGAGGCGACGAGGCGAATCGTCGAGCGGCAGCCGGATGCCGGCATCCTGATGCTCACGATGTCGGAGGACGACGGCACCGTCGCCGAAGCCATGCGCGCGGGAGCCAGGGGATACGTGCTCAAGGGCGCGGGCCAGGCCGACGTCGCCAGGGCTATCCGCGCGGTGGCCGCCGGCGATGCGGTGCTCGGTGGGCGGCTCGCCTCCCGGGTCGGTGAGTACTTCGCGCGCCGGTCGGTCACGCCGCTCGCAGAGTCGTTCCCGCAGCTCACCGAGCGTGAACGCGAGGTGCTGCAGCATCTCGCGGCCGGGCGCACGAACCCGCAGATCGCTGAGCTGCTCTACCTCGCGCCGAAGACGGTGCGCAATACCGTCTCGAACATCTTCACCAAACTGCAGGTGCGGGATCGCGGGGAGGCGGCAGCGCTCGCCCGAGAGGCGGGGCTCGAATAGCGCGCGGCCTCAAAGCTCTCGGGTCGCGCGTCTGCTGTCGACAGGTCCCGGCGGTGCACCCGCTCTTGCACCGGCTCGCGGAAGCCGAGCGCGCGGCATAGCGTGGACGAATGGATGCTGTCGAGCTCGGCCAGTTGAGCGAGCGGCTCGTGGCGATGCGCCAAGACGCCGTGGTGTTCCTCCAGCAGCTCGAGCGCGAGCTCGAGACGATCCGTTCGTCGCGCGCTGATGGCTCGGCCGACGATGAGCATGACCCGGAAGGGCCGACAATGTCGCACGAGTGGTCGCGAGTGACGGCGCTGATCGAGACGGCCCGCGCTGATCTGCACGGTCTCGACGAGGCGGTTCGGCGAGTCGAGGAGGGCACCTATGGCGTCTGCCGGCGCTGTGGAGGCTCGATCGCACCGGGCAGGCTCGAGGCGCGACCCACCGCCGAACTCTGCATCGACTGCGCCCAACTCGCGGCCACTGGCCGCTGACCTCACGCGCCGATCCGGTTCAACTCGGGCAGCACACCGATCTCGGAGGCGCTCCGAACAGCCTGAATGCCCAGGCAGTGCCACAGTTTCTCTCGGTCGAAGCTCAGGGTAGAACGCGCGTTCTGAATTTTGGGTCAGAGAGGGTGGGCAAGGGGGCGACTCGGGGTTACCGTCGAAGCCGGTCGCGATTCCCTAGCGCGGCCGAGGAGGACAGTATGCAGGCCCTGGAGACCCCCTCCACTGAGTCGCCGTCCGCAGAGTCCCTGCTCGGTGGTCGCTACAGGCTCGGCGAGTGCGTCGGGCAAGGCGGAATGGCAATCGTGTACCGGGCGGAGGACGTGATGCTCGGCCGCACGGTCGCCATCAAGCTTGTACGCGACGGTGTCGATTCCTCCGCAGATCCGTCGGCCACGCCCGGACGTGCTCGGGGCGAGATGACCGTGCTCGCCTCGCTCAACCACTCCTCGCTCGTCACGCTCTTCGACGCATGCCTCGAACCCGGCGCTCCTGAGTACTTGGTGATGGAGTTCGTGGACGGTCCCACGCTGCGCGCTCACCTGGCCGGGGGCGCCATGGCGAGCGACGACGTCGCTCAGTTGGCGATCGAACTCGCTGAGGCACTGCACGTGGTGCACACCGCGGGCATCGTGCACCGCGACGTCAAGCCCTCGAACGTGCTGATGGCGCCTCCGCACCTCCCTGGAAGTCACTACCGCGCGAAGCTCGCCGACTTCGGCATCGCGCGCCTCATCGATTCGGTGCAGCAGACCTCTCCTGGAGTCGTGATCGGAACGGCCGCCTATCTCGCCCCCGAGCAATTGCGTGGCGACGACGCGACTCCGGCCGTCGACATCTACTCGCTCGGGCTCGTACTCATCGAGGCTCTCACCGGGGAACCGGCACATGCTCCTGGTGAAGGCCTCGAAGTCGCGCTTGCTCGCTTGGTGAACCCTCCCGCAGTCCCCGAATCGGTCGGACCCGAGTGGGGCGACCTGCTGCGTCGCATGACCAGCACGGATCCGTCACTGCGACCCACCGCACTGGACGTGGCGCTTTCGGCAGCGAAGCTCAAGGGCGCCCCCGGCGCAGCCGAAGAACCTCGGTCTCGCGTGCCGGCGGCGCTTCCTCTCGCCGCCGTTCCGACTGCTGCTGTGGCCATGACGACCGCTGACCCCGGCCCCGCGACGGTGTCGACCGATCCTCCGACCCGGCCGTTCGTCGCCGATGGGAACGTCGTGCCCCTGGTCGCGTCTCGGGGGAGTGCCAACAGGCGCCAGCGCGTCATCGCCGGGGCGGTCGCGGCTGCATCCGCGAGCCTCCTCGCCATCACGGGCATGCTGACCGCCGGAGCCGTGAGCGATGGGTCGCAGAAGCTCGACCAGACGGCAATTACCGAGCCGTCCGAACCGGCCCCTGAAGCCGGGACGGATGCCGGAGGGGCGGAGCCTGCACCGGTAGTCACTCCCATCGGCACCGAGTCGGCGAACTCTGACGCAGACGGTCAGGGTGCAGACAAGGCGGAGCAGAACGCCGCAGAGAAACGACAGCGCGAAGCGGAGAAGCAGGCGGAGGAGGCTCGGAAGCAAGCCGAGCAAGCTCAGAAACAGTCTGAGCAGCAGGGGCCCTCGGAGGAGGCCAAGCAGAACCGATCGGAGAACGCCGAAAACGTTCCGGGACAGAACCGGGGCAACGGTCAGGGCGGAGGCTCGGGCGAGGACTGAGGTGAGTCGCCCCGCAGTGTCCAATCGAAGAACGAGACCCCTGAAGGACTCTCGTTTTTAGAGCGGGGGATGGGGGATTCGTCCCCACCGCCACGGCCGTCACGTCGCTTCGCGACGCGCCGGAACCGGGCAGTGTGGGCCCACCTGATGAAGGTTCGAACCGCAGCGTCCAATCGAAAAACGAGACCCCTGAAGGAGTCTCGTTTTTCGAGCGGAGGATGGGGTGTCTAGGTTCACGACATAGGTCACAGGTGATAGGTCGCTGATGAGTCGCGACATCGGTCACAGTCGGCGGGGTGTCAAAGCATCGGGTTGTGGTTCTGAAGATCGTTGCCGGCCAGCTCACTGTTGCGGATGCAGCGGTGGAGTATGGGATCTCACGGCGGCATTTGCATCGGCTGCTCGCTCGCTACCGGGAGGGCGGATTAGACGCGGTCGAGCCGCGGTCTCGTCGCCCGGTCAGTAACTCCGCGTCGACACCGGAGTCGGTGCGGGCACGGGTCATCGAACTGCGGGTGGCGCTGACCGGCCAAGGCCTGGATGCCGGCCCGATGACGATCGCGTGGCACCTGGAACGTGAGCAGCTGCGTGCCCCGTCAACCTCGACGATCCGGCGGATCCTGCACGGCGCGAATCTGATCACCCCTGAACCGCGGAAGCGACCGAAGTCCTCCTACACCCGGTTCGAGGCGGCGCAACCGAACGAGACCTGGCAATCGGACTTCACCCACTGGCGGCTCGCGGACGGCACCGATATCGAGATTCTGAACTGGCTCGATGACCACTCCCGATTCCTGCTGTCCTGCACCGCCCACCGGCCAGTCACCGGGGACCTTGTGGTCGCCACATTCCTCACCGCGACCGAACAGCACGGCGTCCCCGCCTCGACCCTGACCGACAACGGCCGCGTCTACACGGCCCGGTTCGGAGGAGGACGCAACGCCTTCGAATACCTCTTGCCCGTCCTGGGTGTTCGCCAGAAGAACGGCTCGCCCGGCCACCCGCAGACACAGGGGAAGATCGAACGCTTCCACCAGACCCTCAAACGCTGGCTGGCCGCACAACCGGCCCCTGGCACGCTGCGCGAACTCCAAGCCCAGCTTGACCGATTCCGCGACCACTACAACGAACGCCGTCCCCATCGCGGGAACGACCGACGCACTCCCGGCGATCGATACCGCGCCACCCCGACAGCCCGCCCCGCTTCACCTCGCGAGGGCCACTTCCGAATCCGCTACGACCACGTCGGCAGCAACGGCAAGATGAGCCTGCGCCGAGCCGCCCGCATGCACCACCTCGGAATCGGCGCCGCCCACCGAGGCAAACGTGTCCTAGCCCTCATCGACGAAACCAGCGCCACCGTGATCCACCTCGACACCGGCGAGATCCTCAGCACCCACACCATCGACCCGACCCGAAGCTACTGGCGCAACCAACAACAAGAGCCCGGCCGATGGCCGGGCTCTTGAACGTGACACATGTCGCGACTCAGCCGAGACCTATGTCCCGACTCATCACAGAGCGGAGGATGGGGGATTCGAACCCCCGAGGGCTTGCACCCAACACGCTTTCCAAGCGTGCGCCATAGGCCACTAGGCGAATCCTCCAGGGCGCGCGACGAGTCACGCGGCCTCACACAGCATACGCGAACCGACGCCGCGCCCGCCCCGGCATCCGCCCCGCCCTCGTCCGCCACCGCGGTGCCCCCCGTCTTCCGCCGAGTAGCCTGGACGCATGACTGCGGCCCTGCGGCCGACCGGGGGCGGGCCCGCCACTCCGGCGATGCGCCAGGCCACCATGCTCGGGCGTATCGCACTAGTGCTGCCGGCCGGTATCGCACTCCTCGCCGGGCTCGATGCGGCGCTGCTGCTGCTCGGTCTGCCTGCGCCGATCACAACCGATCGGATGCAGCTGCTTCACGCGCCGCTCATGGTGTTCGGGTTCATCGGCACGCTCGTGATCCTTGAGCGAGCCGTGGCGGTGAAGCATTGGTGGGCGTTCAGTGCGCCGCTCCTCTCGGGGGCATCCGGCATCCTGCTGCTCACCGAAGCGCCCCTCGCGGTCGGCCAGACGGGCTTCGTGCTCGCCATGATCGCCTTGCTGTTCGTCTATGGCGCGGTGTGGCGCCGCCAGGCGAGCCGTGCGATCGCGGTGCAGGCGCTCGGCGCTGTCAACGGACTCGGCGCCGCTCTGCTCTGGCTCGGGGACGTCGGCATTCCACACCTCGCCCCGAGTATGGCCGCCTTCCTCGTGCTCACGATCGTGGGTGAACGCATCGAGCTCGCACGGATCTCACCCCGCATGAACTCGCGTGCCGAACGGCTCGGCCTGGCCGCCGCCGGCGTCGTCGCCGCCAGCGCGACGACCGCGCCCCTGTGGCCGGCTGCCGGATATCCACTGCTCGGTGCGGCCCTGGCCGCGCTCGTGGTGTGGCTCTTCGCGTACGACGTCGCGACGAGGCTCGTCCGCGCCACTGGCCTGCCTCGGTACGCAGCCTGGTGCCTGCTCGCTGGCTACGGCTGGCTCGCGGTCGCCGCCGGCATCTGGCTGCTCTCGGGCGACCCCACCGACGGTGTCGCCTATGACGCGGTGCTGCACGCGGTGTTCCTCGGGTTCGTGTTGTCGATGATCATGGCGCACGCGCCGATCATCCTGCCTGCTGTGCTGCGCCGGAAGCTGCCGTATCGGCCGATGTTCTACGTTCCCGTGCTGCTGCTGCACGCGTCGCTGTTGCTGCGGATCGCGGTGGGCGACGCCCGCGGCGTCCACGCGATGGTTCAGGTCGGCGGCGCGCTCAATGTCACGGCGGTGCTGCTGTTCGTCGTGCTCGCGGTCATCTCGGCGGTGCGCGGTGGGCGCATCATCAGCGCCGCCGCTCCCGCGCTCCGCCGCCCCGAATACACCGACCCGACCGCTGGCTCGGCCCCGACCCCGGCGACTACCGACGACTCGACCCCGGCCCACACGACCCCGACCGAGGAGCCAGCCCCGTGACCCGCCGCACCTGGTACACCGTGATGAACGCGCTCGTCGTCGCCTGGCTCATCGCCGCAGGCGTGATCGTCGTCGTTCACCGGTTCGTGCCCGCGGGCGCGTGGCTGATGATCCACCTCCTGCTGCTCGGTGCGATCAGCACCGCGATCCTCGTGTGGAGCCAGCACTTCGCCGACACCCTCACCCGCCGCCCGCCACCCGGTGGACGACCCTGGCACGCGGCACGGCTCGCCGCTCACACGCTGGGCGCAGCGCTCGTGGTCGCCGGAATGACCGCAGGGCAATCGCTGCTCGTGCTCATCGGCGGCGCGCTCGTCGCACTCAACGCGCTCGCACACGGCGCCACGCTCGCGCTCCAGACGCGCGGCGCATTGCCGGCTCGCTTCGCGCCCCTCGTGCGCTACTACGTCGCCGCGGCGGGGGTCTTCGTGCTCGGGGCCGCGCTCGGCGTGCTGCTTACGCAACTCGACCTCGACGACCGGCAGTGGGCGAGCTTCGTGCTCGCCCACCTCGCCGTGAACCTGCTCGGCTGGATCGGTCTGACAGTGCTCGGCACGGTCGTGCTGCTCTGGCCCACCGTGGTGCATACGCGCGTCACTCCTGGAACGGATGCCGCGGCGCGGCGCGCCTTGCCGATCCTTGTGCTCACGACGCTTGTCGCCGGCTCGGGGGCACTCACCGGCATCCTGCCGCTCGCCGCCGTCGGCGTGCTCGGCTACCTCGCCGGTGCCGGGATGCTGGTCGTCGAGTGGGCGCGGCAGGCGCGGAGCGCGCCACCCAGCTCGTACGCGTCGCTCAGCATCGGCGCCGCCGTCGGATGGCTCCTGGCGTGCGCGGCGGCGCTCGGCACCATCGTGGCGCTCACGCCCGAACCGTCAGACGCGCTGCGCTCGGTCCAATGGTTGATCGCGCCGTTCACGATCGGGTTCGCGGCGCAGGTGCTGCTGGGCGCCATGAGCCATCTGCTGCCTGTCGTGCTCGGCGGTGGCCCGGCCTCGGGTCGCATTGCTGCGAACGAACTCGATCGCGGCGCGCTGTACCGCGTGCTCACGACCAACGCGGGCATCGTCGTCTACCTGCTGCCGGTGCCGAGCTTGGTGAAGGTCGTCGTGTCGCTCGTCGTGTTCGGCGTGCTCGTGAGCTTCCTCGTGCTCGCGGTGCGGGCGCTCGCTGCCGCCCGGCGGCTGCGCACCGCCCCTGCCGCCGCCTCTTCCCCTCCCGCTTCTACCGGGATGCCGCGATCTGCAGCGAAAACGGGCGAAGCCCCGCAGATAGTGGCATTCCAACGAACGGGTCGAGAGGCGGATGCTGTCGCTCGCAACTCCATCACGGGATCCTCGGGCGTGGGCAGCCCTGGTGCGGGCACGCCGGTCGCCCGCACCCGCAGCGGCGCGGTCGTCGCGGCGATCGGCACGCTCGCGCTCGCTGTCATCGCTGGTATCGCCCTCGACCCGGCATCAGCAGGGCTCGGCGTGATCGACACCGCGGAGGTCACACCGACCGGCGAGACGACCACCGTCGAGGTGTCGATGAAGAACATGCGGTTCAACCCCGGCGAGATCGAGGTGCCGGCCGGCGACCGCCTCGTCATCGTGCTGACGAATGACGACGACACGATTCACGATCTCGTACTCGAGAACGGCGTCGACTCCGGGCGCGTGCAGGTCGGTGACACCGTCACGGTCGACGTCGGCATCATCGGGCAGGACCTCGACGCATGGTGCTCGGTAGCGGGCCACCGGCAGATGGGGATGGTCATGACCGTGATCGCCGTGGGCGCGGATGCCCGCGGCGTCTCGGTCGGCGACGGCTCAAGCGGCGACGGTTCGAGCAGCGGTGACTCCGACAGCCCCGACCACCAAGCTGGCCACGGTTCTTCCGGCGAACCAGGCGCCCGCAACGGCAACGAGGAGAGCGCTGCAGCCGACGTCGACCTCCGCGCCGAACCCGGCGACGACTTCGATCCCTACGACGCGCGCCTGGTGCCGACTCCGGCCGCGACGACGCACCGCGTCACGCTTCGCGCGACCGACGCGCTTCGTGAAGTGGCACCGGGCGTCACCCAGCGTCTGTGGACGTTCAACGGCACAGCCCCCGGCCCGGTGCTGCGCGGAAAGGTGGGCGACGCCTTCGAGATCACGCTCATCAACGACGGCACCATCGGCCACTCGGTCGACTTCCACGCGGGCCAGCTCGCACCGAACCGTGCGTTTCAGACCATCGACCCCGGTGAAGAGCTCACGTTCACGTTCACCGCCGAGCGCGCCGGCATCTGGCTCTACCATTGCGCGACCGACCCCATGTCGCTGCACATCGCGAATGGCATGTTCGGCGCGGTCATCATCGATCCGCCAGGGCTCGTACCTGTCGACCGCGAATACCTGCTTGTGCAGTCCGAGTTCTACCTCGGCCCGCAGAACGACATCGCCGACCCGACACGTATCGCCTCACAGCATCCGGATCTCGTGGCATTCAACGGGTACGCCGCTCAATACCGTCACGCACCGCTCGCAGCGAAGACCGCTGAACGCGTGCGTGTCTGGGTGCTCGACGCCGGGCCGAACCGTCCTAGTTCGTTCCACGTGATCGGCGCGCAGTTCGACACGGTGTTCGTCGAGGGCGACTACCTGCTCCGAAATGGCGGCAGCACGGGCGTCGGCGGCGCACAGGCGCTCGCGCTCATGTCGGCTCAAGGCGGCTTCGTCGAGATGACCTTCGCCGAAGCGGGCGAGTATCCCTTCGTCACCCACATCGTGTCGGATGCCGAGAAGGGCGCCGCGGGCCTGTTCCGCGTCACGCGCTGACCGCGCCCCACCCGCGCTGAGGACGGTGCGCGCGGGCGCTCGCCGCTGTCAGGCGTAGGGTGACGGCGTGGCGACGCGCATCTTCATCACCTCAGCAGAAGGACAAGCAGGCAAGTCGACGATCGCGATCGGCGTGATCGAGGCGCTCGCACGGAAAGTGCGGCGAGTGGGCGTCTTCCGGCCCGTCGCGCGCGCGACTCACGGCCGCGACTACGTGCTCGAGGCGCTCCTCGAGCACCAGACCGCCGGCCTCGGCTACGAGGACTGCGTCGGCGCGAGCTACGAAGACGTGCACAACGACCCGGATGCGGCGCTCGCCGGCATCCTTGCTCGCTTCGCTGCCATCGAGCACCGCTGCGATGCGATAGTGATCCTCGGCTCCGACTACACCGATGTGGCGGTTCCGACTGAGCTGTCGTTCAACGCGCGCGTGGCGGCGAACCTCGGCGCTCCCGTGCTGCTCGTACTGGGCGGGCGCGCCTCCGACGGCACGACCGCGCGCAGCGCTGAGCAGCTGCGTCAACTCGCCGAAGTCACGGAGCACGAGCTCGCAAGCCAGCACGCCGCGTTGCTCGCCGTGATCGTCAACCGTGCGGATGCCGAGCAACTCGACGCCATCGGCGAACGGGTGCGACAGACCCTCGGCGGCCAACGTTCCGGTGGCAGCGAGCCCGCGAGCGACGCCCACG
Organism: Ruicaihuangia caeni; assembly: GCF_040536845.1. Taxonomy (NCBI): domain Bacteria; kingdom Bacillati; phylum Actinomycetota; class Actinomycetes; order Micrococcales; family Microbacteriaceae; genus Ruicaihuangia; species Ruicaihuangia caeni. The sequence goes on along the minus strand of NZ_CP159582.1, from coordinate 1,021,316 downwards.
TGTGGGTGATCCCGGAGGACCCCGTGCTCGTCGCGCCGACCGTGCGCTCGCTGTTCGAGGCGACCGAGAGCGAGCTGCTCTTCGGTGATCCCGCGCTGCTCGATGCTGAGGCGATGGGGTTCGTCGTCGCGGGCATGACCATGGAGAACGTCTTGAGCCGCCTCATCGAGCGGTCGGTGCTGGTGACGGCCGGTGACCGGGCCGATGTGCTCGTCGGAGCCATCATGTCGCAGACGTCGGGCGCGTTTCCTCAGCTCGCGGGCATCCTGCTGAACGGCGGGTTCCCGATTGCGCCGCAGATCGAGCGACTCGTCGCGGCATCCGGGGCACGCGTGCCGATCGCGCGCACGGAGCTCGGCACCTACGAGACCGCCAGGCGCCTGGCGACCACGAAGGGGCGCCTCGCGGCCGAGTCGCCGCGGAAGCACGAGCGAGCGGTGTCGCTGTTCGACGAGCACGTCGACGCGGCAGCACTGCTCGCGGCGCTCGATGTGACGGCATCCGATGTGGTGACCCCGCTCATGTTCGAACGCGGACTGATCGAACGCGCGCGGGCCGACCTGAAGCACATCGTGCTGCCGGAGGGCTCCGATGACCGCATTCTGCAGGCCGCCGAGCAGTTGGTGAGACGAGGCGTCGTGCGCCTGACGATCCTCGGCGACGATGCGGCGATCAGGGCGCGCGCCGCAGAGCTCGGGGTCGAACTCGGCGACACTGCGATCGTCAGCCCGTTCGATCCCGAGCTGCGGGAACGGTTCGCGGATGAGTACGCGAGGCTTCGCGTCCACAAGGGGATCAGCTCGGAACTCGCCACCGACACCGTCACCGACGTCTCGTACTTCGGCACGCTCATGGTGCAGCTCGGCCTCGCCGACGGCATGGTGTCTGGCGCCCAGCACACCACCGCGCACACGATCCGTCCGGCGTTCGAGATCATCAAGACCAAGCCGGGGGTCTCGGTCGTCTCCAGCGTCTTCCTGATGCTGCTCGCCGATCGTGTGCTCGTCTACGGTGACTGCGCGGTCATCCCCGACCCGACCGCGGAACAGCTCGCCGACATCGCGATCTCCTCCGCCGGTACCGCGGCGCAGTTCGGCATCGAGCCGCGCGTGGCGATGTTGAGCTACTCGACCGGAGACAGCGGCTCTGGTGCCGACGTCGACAAGGTGCGGGCGGCGACCGCCCTCGTGCGCGAGCGGAGGCCCGATCTGCTCGTCGAGGGGCCGATCCAGTACGACGCTGCCGCGGACCCCGAAGTCGCGGCCAAGAAGATGCCCGGCTCGGCGGTCGCCGGCCGTGCCACGGTCTTCGTGTTTCCCGATCTCAACACTGGCAACAACACCTACAAGGCGGTGCAGCGCTCGGCCGGAGCCGTGGCGATCGGACCGGTGCTGCAGGGACTCAAGAAGCCGATCAACGACCTCTCGCGAGGGGCGCTCGTGCGCGACATCGTGAACACGGTCGCGATCACCGCCATCCAGGCTCAATCGGGACTCGATGCGGATGCCGGGCCTCAGCCGTCGCAGGCCGACTCGGCGCCTGCGGCATCCGAAGCGCTCGAGTCTTCGGAGCTCAGCGCATGAGCACCGTCTTCGTCGTGAACTCCGGCTCCTCATCCATCAAGTACCAGCTGCTCGATCACGAGACCGGTGAGCGCCAGGCGAGCGGACTCATCGAGCGCATCGGCGAGCCGGGCTCGTTCATCGCGAATCACACCGAGGGCATGCAGCTCGTGCTCGAGGAGCTCGGAAGCGGGCGTGAGATCGCGGCGGTCGGGCACCGTGTGGTCCATGGCGGCAGCGCATTCGACGGGCCGACGCTCATCGACGACGGGGTGGAGGCCGAGATCGACCGGCTCGCCTCGCTCGCACCCCTCCACAACCCGGCGAACCTGCTCGGCATCCGAGCGGCACGAGCCGCGCTCCCCGGGGTGCCGCACGTCGCGGTCTTCGACACCGCGTTCCATCAGACGCTCCCGCCCGCGGCGTACACCTACGCGATCGATACGGAACTCGCCGCGCGGTATGACGTGCGACGGTACGGCTTCCACGGCACCTCGCACAAGTACGTGTCGGAGCAGGCGGCGGTGCTGCTCGGCCGCCCGCTCAACGAGCTTCGCACCATCGTGCTGCACCTCGGCAACGGCGCCTCCGTCACAGCGGTCTCAGGCGGACGGTCGATCGACACATCGATGGGCCTGACACCCCTCGAAGGCTTGGTGATGGGCACGCGATCGGGCGATATCGACCCGGGCGCGATCTTCCACATCGCCCGGCAGACCGGCATGGGCGTCGACGACCTCGACCGGCTGCTCAATCGCGAGAGCGGGCTGCTCGGCATGACCGGGTCGCGCGATATGCGAGACGTGCAAGACGCTGCGCTGCGATCGGATGCCGCCGCCGAGCTCGCGCTGCAGGTATGGCGTCACCGCATTCGGCACTACATCGGCGCGTACTACGCAGAGCTCGGCGGGCTCGACGCGCTCGTGTTCACGGCCGGCATCGGCGAGAACAATGCCCTGCTGCGCAGGCGTGCACTTCGCGGGCTCGAGCACCTCGGCATCCGCGTCGATGACGATCGGAACGAGCTGCAATCGGGCGAAGCCCGCCTCATCTCACCGGAGGGCGCACCCGTCAGCGTGATGGTCATCCCGACCAATGAGGAACTCGAGATCGCGCGGCAGGCGATCTCCCTCGTGGGTTGAACGTCACCCTCGTCGGCGTTCAGCTGTTCGTGCCTCACTCGGTCGTGTCGGTTAGACTCGTTCACGGCTCCTCGCGTGACGATATCCAGGCCAACTCCCCCAGGACGGAAACGTAGCAAGGGTAACCGGGCTCTGTCGGGTGCGCGAGGGGTCCCTTTCTTTTCCGCACTACCCCCTCTTGCGCGTCCTTCTGCGCACAGCCCGCGTCCTTCTGCGCACCGCCCGCCTCTCTCTACGCCTGGCCGCGCCCTGTCGCAGCCGTGCCCTCAGCCTCGGGCAGGGTTTCCCGCTCCGCGAGGTGAAGCAACCCTCGACGACGCAGGTATGCCTCGCAAGGCCCGCGCGAAGCGGGCGGCGAGTTCGCGGCTCCGGGCTCAGCACTCGGCGAAGAAAGCGAGCACCCGCGCCGCGACCCGCTCCGGCGCCTCGTCGGCGATGAAGTGGCCGACGCCGGGCACCTGCTCAATCGTCATCTCATCGGCGTGCGACTCGTATCCGCGCAGGAACGACGGCTGGATGCCGGCATCCTTCTCTCCGTTGAGCATGAGCGTCGGGGTCGTGAGCCGCTGCTGCCGGTAGGCGCCGCGAAGGATGCGGCTGAACTCGGGAAGCAAGAAGTCGCGGTACAGCTTCGACCCGTCGCGTGCTCGCCGCAGGTCGCGCAGCTGGGCGAGGAACACCTCCATGTCGGCATCGGTCCACGCGTCGGAGTCGACGACCGAACGGCGGTAGAGGTCGCGCAAGAACTGCTGGCGCCCGTGCCCGATGAGACGCGGGCCGAGCCACGGCGTCGCGATCGCGAGCTGGAACCAGGTGCGCCAGAGCCCCGTCAACGCTTTGCCGCTCATGCGGATGTAGGGGTGCCCAGTGCTCATCGGCACGTACTGGCGCACGCGCTGCGGATGCTGCAGGCACACCAGGAACCCGATGAGCCCCGACCAGTCGTGGGCCACGAGCCGCACCCGTTCGAGGCGGAGGGCGTCGAGCAGTGCGACCACATCGGCTGTGAGCTGTTCACGCGTGTAGCCCTCGCCGGGAGCATCGGTCATGCCGGCGCCGCGCAGATCGGGCGCGATGACGCGGTAGCGCTCGGCGAGCGGTGGGATGAGATGGCGCCATTCCCACCAGTGCTGGAAGAAGCCGTGCAGCAGCACGACAGGCTCGCCGTCGCCGGCTTCGGCGACGTGCATGGAGAGGCCGGGAAGTTCGAGGGTGCGGTGCTTCACGCCCGGGATCGTGAGCGCCACCGCTGCGCCGAGATCGGTCATGCGCTCAGGATACTACGTTCATAGTAGATGTGTACTATGCCTGTAGTGCACGGCAGCGTTCCTGTGAAGCACTGCCTCTGTCAGTGCAGCGCGGCGTCGACGGCGGCCTGGAGATGCGGCCTCGGATCGAGGCCCGGATCGACGGTGAGTCGGTGCAGCATGACGCCGTCGGAGACCGCACCGATCGTGCGGGCGCTCGTCACCGGGTCCTGAGCGCCGAGCGCGCGGAGCGTCGCCTCGGCACCTGCCAGCACATGCGCGCGTCCTCGCGCGAGCGTTTCGCGGAGGGTGTCGTTGTGGGCGGCCTCGACGAAGAGCGCGAACCGGGCGGTGGTGCGTGCACGTTCGGGCCCCGTGGCGACGAGGGCGAACGAGGTGAGGGCATCGACGAACTGCTCGGGAGTCTGCGGCATTCGCTCGCCGTGATCGTCGAGGCCGCTCCGGTCAGCCGCATCGAGCCATTCGACCACGCCCGCGAGCAGCGAGGCCCGCGTGCGGAACGAGTTCGAGGTCGACCCCTTGGGAAGCCCGGCGGCCTCGTCCACGCGCGCATGCGTGAGCGCTCGCACGCCTTGCGATCCGAGCACCTGCACCGCGGCCTCGAGCGCACGTGTGCGGTTCGAGAGAGTGGTCATGAGAGCCACCCTATGGCGCGTGTTCCCTGGTGCGCGTCGGGGAGCGGCGGCATCCGTCGCTGCGTTCTTCATCGGCATCCACCGGCGGCATCCGTTGTCAGTGGTGACGGCTACTCTTGTGCCGTGGTCACCGCCCTCTACCGTCGCTACCGTCCTGAGACGTTCGCCGAGCTCATCGGGCAGGCGCAGGTGACCGACCCGCTCCGCACTGCGCTGCGCACCGACCGGGTCAATCACGCCTACCTCTTCAGCGGTCCTCGCGGGTGCGGAAAGACCACCTCCGCTCGCATCCTGGCTCGCTGCCTGAACTGCGTCGAAGGCCCGACCGACGAGCCGTGCGGCGTCTGCCCGAGCTGCGTCGAGCTCTCTCGCGACGGTGGTGGCTCACTCGATGTCGTCGAGATCGACGCCGCCAGCCACGGCGGTGTCGAAGATGCGCGCGATCTTCGTGAACGCGCGATCTTCGCGCCCGCGCGCGACCGGTACAAGATCTTCATCATCGACGAAGCCCACATGGTGACCTCCGGCGGCTTCAACGCGCTCCTCAAGATCGTCGAAGAACCACCCGAGCACGTGAAGTTCATCTTCGCGACCACCGAGCCCGAGAAGGTCATCGGCACGATCCGCTCGCGCACGCACCACTACCCGTTCCGGCTCGTGCCGCCCGCTCAGATGCTCGAGTACATCGAAGGGCTCATCGCGAGCGAGGGGGTCACTGCGGCCGCCGGCGTGCTGCCCCTCGTGGTGCGCGCCGGAGGCGGATCGGTGCGCGACACGCTCTCGCTGCTCGACCAGCTCATCGCCGGCTCAGACGATACGTCGATCGACTATGAGCGCGCTGTCGCGCTGCTGGGCTACACACATGGTGCGCTGCTCGACGAGGTGATCGACGCGCTCGCCGCTCGAGACGCCTCGGCAGTGTTCGCCGCCATCGACCGTGTGATCCAGACCGGTCAAGATCCGCGCCGGTTCGTCGAAGACCTCCTTGAGCGCCTTCGCGATCTCATCGTCGTCGCTGCCACCGGCGAACGCGCGGCCTCAGTGCTCCGCGGCACCCCGCAAGACGAACTCGACACTCTGGCGCGGCAGGCCCCCGCGTTCGGCAACGCCGAGCTCTCACGCGCGGCCGACGTGGTGAACGCAGCGCTCACCGACATGGTGGGCGCGACGTCGCCACGGCTGCACCTCGAACTGATGGTCGCCCGGCTCCTCGTGCCGGCTGTCGGCGACGCCGAGCGCGGCGCCCTGGCAAGGGTTGAACGGCTCGAGCGCCGCATCGGGGTCGACGCCGGTCACGACGCTTCGGTCTCGCCGGCATCCTCGTCGCAGGCCCCTGCATGGGCTGCCGCTCGTGGCGATGCGCCCTCGAAGCGCGACACGCCGCCTGTCGGCGTTCCCGAGTCGATCGTGGCCGCTCCGGCTTCAGCTGCGCACGGTGTTTCGGCTGCCGACGCACCTGCCCCGGCAGCGAAGAACCCCGCTTCGACGGCGGATGCCGGTGTCGCGGCGCCGTCCACTGCTCCTGCGTCCGCCGCGATCGAGCCGCAACCCCACGTCTCGCCCGCCCGGGCTGCTGAGGCCGCTTGGGGAGTTCCCGGTGTCTCGGGTCGCAGTGACGATGCACCTCCGTCGATCCCGGTAGGCCCGGTGACCGTGCAGCAGGTGCGCGACACCTGGCCCCAGGTGCTCGAGCGCGTGCAGAAGGTGAAGCGCAGCGCGTGGGCGGTCGTGTTCAATGCTCAGCCTCGCGACCTCGTCGATGACGTGCTCACCTTGTCGTTCCCGAACCAGGCGGATGTCGACAGCTTCCGCAAGCCCGAGACTGCTGGAGAGGGTGTCAGCGAGATCCTGCGGCGAGCCATCTTCGATGCGCTCGGTGTGCGGGTGAAGTTCCTCGCTCGCGTCGTGTCCGGGGCGAGTGACGCGCCGCGCGGCGCAGGTGCTCCTCCTTCGAGTCAGGCGCGACGCCCATCGGCTTCAGCGGCTGGGGCTGGAACCGGTGCGGCTCCGGCTTCCGCCGACGCCGGTGCTGCTACGGCCGCGGCTGCGGCCACCAAGCCGCGTGCCGCCGGGAGTCCCGAGGGTTCCCGGAGCGTTGCCGCGCCGCCTTCGCAGGCGGCAGAGCGGCCGGCGGTGGGCCCTGCTCAGCAGGACTCCGGGTCGAAGGCACGCAACGATCGAGGTCCGGCTGCTTCGTCTGCTGACGCCCGCTCGCGCGGTGGCGCTTCATCGGCGGCTACCGGAGCTCCAGCTGCGGCGAGACCTGCGGCCCGAGGGCGCTCAGTGACCCCTCCTGCACAGCCAGAGAGCATCCCGTTCTCAGAAGACGACGTGCCCCCGCCCGACGACTACCCCGACATCGAGCCACCCACCCCTGAGGAGCCGGCGTCGCTCTCATGGGATGTCGCACCGATTCCAGGTTCCGTTCCTTCGCCCGTGAGTCCGCCCTCGGAGTCCGCGGGCGCTCCCGCCACGCAGGCCGCTTCGGGCGGCGGGGGAGCGGTGAGCGAGGAGCCGCGCTCCAACGCGGCATCCGCCGCTGCGTCATCCGCGGCCGCGTCATCCTCAGCGTCCTCGTCCACAGCGACCTCATCCACAGCGTCCTCATCCGCAGCGCGGGCTGCCTCTGCGTCGTCACGCGGGCAACGCTCACCGGCGACGGTCGATTCGCCGGCCCGAGCGGCCAACGGCCGCGAACGCTACGGCGAGGCGGTCGTGCGCGAGGTGCTGGGCGCCCGCTTCATCGAGGAGCAGCCCTTGCCCTCAGCATCGCCGAGCGCTTCCACCTTCTCGCCGAACGGCGGGTACTGATCCGTGTACGAGGGAATCGTTCAGGAACTGATCGACGAGCTCGGCCGACTTCCGGGCATCGGCCCCAAGTCGGCGCAGCGCATCGCGTTCCACATTCTGCAGACCGAGAGCGTCGACGTGAGCCGGCTCGCCGAACTGCTCACCCAGATCAAGGAGCGCGTGCGCTTCTGCGAGATCTGCGGCAACGTCTCTGAAGAAGACACCTGCACGATCTGCCGCGACCCGCGGCGCAACGCGCAGACAATCTGCGTGGTCGAAGAGGCGAAAGACGTCGTCGCGATCGAGCGCACACGCGAGTTCCGAGGGCTCTACCACGTGCTCGGCGGCGCCATCAGCCCGATCGACGGCATCGGTCCAGACGACCTGCGCATCAAGCAACTGCTGCAGCGCCTCGCCGACGGCACCGTCACCGAGGTCATCATCGCGACCGATCCGAACCTCGAGGGCGAGGCGACCGCCACGTATCTCACGCGCATGCTGCAACAGCCCGGCCTGCGCGTCACCCGCCTCGCATCGGGACTGCCCGTGGGCGGCGACCTCGAGTACGCCGACGAGGTGACCCTCGGTCGCGCCTTCGAGGGACGGCGCGTCGTCGAGTAGGTCGACCCGCACCATCCCGCGGGTCGGAGCGGCAGAGCGCCATCCGAGCGCTGCGTAGAATGGGGCCACCGCTTCGAGGTCGTCCGGTCCGCGCCCGAAGGATCGTGCAACCGGCGGTTTCAGCATCCGTCGCAATCACCACGCACTCAGACGTGCCACAGCCCCCAGGAGTAACGCCCGTGAGCTTGATCGTGCAGAAGTACGGCGGATCGTCGGTTGCGGATGCCGAGAGCATCAAGCGGGTCGCGAAGCGCATCGTCGAGACGCGCCGCGCCGGCAATGACGTCGTGGTGGTGGTCAGCGCCATGGGCGACACCACTGACGAGCTGCTCGATCTGGCGGGCGAGGTCACCCCGTTCCCCGAACCCCGTGAGCTCGACATGCTGCTCACGGCGGGCGAGCGCATCAGCATGGCACTGCTCGCCATGACCATCAAGGGCATGGGTATGGACGCCCGGAGCTTCACGGGCAGCCAAGCGGGCATGATCACCGACTCGCAGCACGGTGCGGCTCGCATCGTCGACGTGACGCCGGTGCGGTTGCGAGAGGCGCTCGACGAGGGCTCCATCGTCATCGTCGCCGGCTTCCAGGGCTTCAACCGCGACTCGCGTGACATCACCACGCTCGGCCGTGGCGGAAGCGACACGAGCGCCGTCGCGCTCGCGGCCGCCCTCGACGCCGACATGTGCGAGATCTACACCGACGTCGACGGCGTCTTCACCGCCGACCCGCGAGTGGTGAAGAAGGCCACCAAGATCGACCGGATCACCGCGGAGGAGATGCTCGAGCTCGCAGCGGCCGGCTCGAAGGTGCTGCACCTGCGGGCCGTCGAGTTCGCCCGGCGACACGGAGTCACGCTCCACGTGCGGTCGTCGTTCAACAACAGCGAGGGCACCCTCGTCGTCAACCCGCAAGAGGGAGAGAACGTGGAAGAGGCAATCATCGCCGGCGTCGCAGCCGACCTGAGCGAGGCGAAGATCACCGTGGTCGGCGTGCCGGATATTCCGGGCAAGGCCGCCCAGATCTTCACGATCCTGGGCAAGGCGGGCGCCAATATCGACATGATCGTGCAGAACGTGTCGGCGGCCGAGACGGGCCTCACCGACATCTCGTTCACGCTGCCCAAGGCGCAGGGCCCGTCGGCGCTGCAGGCGCTTCGTGCCGAGAAGGATGCGGTCGGCTTCGACACGCTGCAATACGACGACCAGATCGGCAAGCTCGCCGTGGTCGGTGCGGGCATGCGGTCGAACGCGGGTGTCTCGGCGCAGCTGTTCCAGGCGCTGTCGGATGCCGGCATCAACATCGAGATGATCTCCACCAGCGAGATCCGCATCTCGGTCGTCACGCGCGCTGACACGATCAACGATGCTGTGCGTGTGGTGCACACGGCCTTCGGCCTCGACGGCGACCAGGATGCTGTCGTCTACGCCGGCACAGGACGCTGACCGCCGCGCGACACCACCCGGCGGCGCTGTCGCGAGGGTTTCGTGCATGTGCGCGGGTTTGAACCCTCGCAACTGCATCAAACCCGCGCAGCAACCTGACTGGCCCAGGCCTAGGTCGACGCTGTCGCGAGGGTTTGGTGCACGTGCGCGGGTTTGAACCCTCGCGACTGCACCGAACCCTCGCAGCAAGCTGACGGGCGCAAGGCCCAGGCCGCCCAGGCCTAGGACAGGCCAGGCCCAGGCCCACGCCAGGCGCCGTCGCGAGGGTTTGGTGCACGTGCGCGGGTCTGAACCCTCGCGACTGCACCAAACCCGCGCAGCAAGGCGGGCCGCCAGGGGGCAAGGCCCGTCGCGGCCCCCGCGCGCCGAGTGGCGCAACATTCACCGCGATCCCAGCGGCATCCGGGAGACTAGTCATCGACATGCGCGCGGACTGGGCGCGCTAGACCACCAGCAAGGAGAAACAGTGGCAGAGGGACTCAACGTCGGCGTCGTAGGCGCAACCGGCCAGGTCGGCACGGTGATGCGCGGCCTGCTCGAACAGCGCGAGTTCCCGATTGCCGGCATCCGCTTCTTCGCCACTGCCCGCAGCGCCGGCAAGACGCTGTCGTTCCGCGGCGAAGACATCGTGGTCGAAGACATCGAGACGGCTGACCCCAGCGGGCTCGACATCGCACTGTTCAGCGCTGGAGGCGCCGCGAGCCGGGCCCAGGCGCCCCGGTTCGCAGCCGCCGGCGTCACCGTCATCGACAACTCGAGCGCGTGGCGGATGGACCCGGAGGTGCCGCTCGTCGTCAGCGAGGTGAACCCGCAGGCGATCGACGAGGCGCCCAAGGGCATCATCGCGAACCCCAACTGCACCACCATGGCCGCGATGCCCGTGCTCAAGGCGCTGAGCGACGAGGCAGGGCTCGAGCGCCTCATCGTCACCACCTTCCAGGCCGTGTCGGGCAGTGGGCTGGCCGGTGCCGAAGAACTCGTCAGCCAGGTGCGCGCGGTCATCGACCAGAACGTTGAAGGCCTCGTGCAAGACGGACGCGCGGTCGAGTTCCCCGAGCCCAAGACGTACGTGCGCCCCATCGCGTTCGATGTCGTGCCCCTGGCGGGTTCGATCGTCGATGACGGACTTCACGAGACCGACGAGGAGAAGAAGCTCCGCAACGAGAGCCGCAAGATCCTCGACCTGCCCGAACTGCTGGTGAGCGGCACGTGCGTGCGCGTCCCGGTGTTCACGGGCCACTCGCTCTCGGTGAACGCCGAGTTCGCCGAGCCGCTCTCGGTCGAGCGCGCGCAGGAACTGTTGAAGGATGCCCCGGGCGTGCAGTTGACCGATGTGCCGACGCCGCTCGAGGCCGCCGGCAGCGACCCGTCGTATGTCGGCCGCATCCGCCAGGACCCGGGCGTGCCCGGGGGTCGCGGACTCGCGCTCTTCATCTCGAACGACAACCTGCGCAAGGGGGCGGCCCTGAACGCCGTGCAGATCGCCGAGTTGATCGCGGCCAAGCGCCTGGCCCCCACCGCGTAGACCGCGCTGGGGCACTTCTGAGCGCCGATAGGATGGTCGGGTGACAAAACCCATCGACGTCGCGCTCATCGGTGGTGGCATCATGAGTGCCACGCTGGGAGCGATCATCAAGCAGCTGGAACCCAGCTGGACCATCCAGATCTTCGAGACCCTGAGCGAGCCGGCTCGCGAGAGCTCCAACGCATGGAACAACGCGGGCACGGGCCACTCCGCGCTCTGCGAGCTCAACTACACGCCGCAGCTCGAGGACGGCACGATCGAGACCGCGAAGGCGATCACGATCAACGAGCAGTTCCAAGTGTCGCGTCAGTTCTGGTCGTTCCTGGTGAGTGAAGGGTTGTTGCCCGATCCGTCGGCGTTCATCAACCCGGTGCCGCACATGAGCTTCGTCTGGGGCGAAGACAACGTCGAGTACCTTCGCAAGCGCTACGAGGCTCTGAAGGGCCACCCGCTCTTCAACACGATGGAGTTCAGCGACGACCCGCGGGTCATCCACGAGTGGGCTCCCCTGCTGATGCCCGGGCGCGCCAAGAGCCAGCCGATCGCGGCCACCCGCGTCGTGCAGGGCACTGACGTCGACTTCGGCGCCCTGACGCGCTACCTGCTCGACTATCTCGTGGCCGGCGGCGCCGCCATCAACACCGAGGAGCGCGTCACCTCGCTCAAGCGCACCCGCGAAGGCCTGTGGAAGATCCGCACCCGGCACGAGGTCGGCCGCGCCCCTGAGTACTACACCGCGCGCTTCGTCTTCGTGGGCGCCGGCGGTCACGCCTTGCCGCTGCTGCAGAAGAGCGGCATCCCCGAGATCAAGGGTTTCGCGGGCTTCCCCATCAGCGGTCAGTTCCTGCGCACCGACAACCCCGACATCGTCGCTCGTCACGACGCCAAGGTGTACGGAAAAGCCGCTGTCGGCGCCCCGCCGATGTCGGTCCCCCACCTCGACACGCGAGTCGTCGACGGCGAGAAGAGCCTGATGTTCGGGCCGTACGCCGGGTTCAGCCCGAAGTTCCTCAAGCGCGGTTCCTGGGGCGACCTCTTCTCGACGATCCGCCCGCACAACCTCCTGCCGATGATCCAGGTCGGGCTCTCGAACTTCGATCTGGTCAAGTACCTCGTCGGCGAACTCCTCGCCGGGCGCAACAAGCGTCTCGCCGCACTGCGCGAGTACTACCCCGACGCCGACGGCGACGACTGGTACCTCATCACCGCCGGACAGCGGGTGCAGGTCATCAAGAAGGATGCCGAGGGCAAGGGTGTGCTGCAGTTCGGCACCGAGGTGATCGCCGCACAAGACGGCTCCATCGCCGGCCTGCTCGGCGCCTCACCGGGCGCCTCGACTGCTGTGCCGATCATGCTGCAGTTGCTCGAGCGGTGTTTCCCCGATCGCGCTGACGCGTGGCAGCCGAAGATCAAGGCGATGGTCCCGAGCTACGGCAAGCGACTCAGTGACAACAAGGCCAACACGACTCGCACGCTGAACCGCACAGCGAAGGCATTGCAGCTGGCGTAGCCGCCCCGGAACGCCGCTCGCGCCGCCCGCCATACGGGGTCGGCGTGGCGATTTGTGCCAGAAACGGCCCGCTCGGCGAGCCGTCGGATCACCTGTCGGTCCGCCGTCATGGCGAGCCGGCTGAATCGAGCCGATTGCGGCTTCACGCCCGCGAAATCGGGCGTCCTGATGACGGTGCGCGCTGGCATAATGCGAACTGGCTGGCGTACCGCGTCGGCCTGAGCCGATCACGGCTCGTGGGTACGCCGGTTGGAGACGCATGAGCCTGGGTCTGCCGCAGCACCTCGCGATGCGCAGCCTGAGTGAAGCGATCGCATTCGCGAGTCACGTCGCAGCCGCCGTGTCCCTCACGATCGCGGCGTTGGCGCCCATGTTGATGCAGCTGAGTTCGCCCGACCTCATCATCTGGCCGGCCGCAGCCGCAACCGTTCCCGCGATTGCCCTGCTCGGCCTGCTCGTGCGCAGTCGTTCGACCGCGGCCACGCTGTTGTTCTTGATCGTCGGCGGCGCGGCGTCGTTCTGGTACGCCGTGACGCTCAGCTCTCAGCTGCCGCAGCTCGGCGGAAACGCTGCGATCTATGTGCTCTTCATCGCCGCCCTCACCTGCAACGCGGGCCCTGCGAAGACATTCGGCGTCGGCGTGATGTGGAGCACGGCCGGCTTCGTCATCGGCGTCGCCAGCGTATTCCTCGGCACCGCCTTCACCGGCGTCGACGAGGGCGTGCACCCGGTATCCGTGATGCTGTTCCTCTTCCTGCTGCCGGCGCTGGCTCGTGCCGCGTTCGGCGGGGGCCGTGCAGAGTCCCTTCGGCGCCATCTGTATGGCGCACTCAAGCACGACAGAGTCGACGGCATCCGCTTGGAGGCCGAGCGCGAGGCAGCGGCCCTGCTCCATGACACTGTGCTCGGCCATCTGGCTGCCCTGGCCCGCATGCCCGACGGCCCCCTCGACGCTCGCTTGCGCACCGCGATCGAGCGCGACCTGCGGCGGCTGGTCGGCGGTGAGTGGTTGCTGGAAGCGACGACCGCGGAGCTCTCGATCGCAATCGATACGCCGTTTCAGGATGCCGTGACCAGGTCGAGGCTCGATGGACTCGACGTCGCGCTGACCGGCGACGTCCATGCGATCGCTCGCCTCGACGAGACGCGTGGGTCGGCGCTGGCGCGTGCGGTGGAGCAGTGCCTGTCGAATGTTCGACGTCACTCTGGAACGAACCGGGCTGAGGTGGCGGTGCTCGAAGGTGAAGGCGAGCTCACCGTCGTGATCGTCGACGCCGGCACGGGCTTCGACCCCGACTCGATCGCGGATGACCGCCTGGGCGTGCGCGAGTCGATCCTGGGGCGCATGGAACGGGCAGGCGGTGCCGCGCGAATCTGGTCGACGCCCGGTCACGGCACCTCGGTGCTGCTGTCGCTGCCGCTCGACGATAAGCCATTCGCCGCAAGCGCGAGCGCGACCGCGAGGGCGAGCGCGAACCGGAGCGCGAACGCGAGCACCCGTGCGACTGTGACCGCCACCGCGGCCACAGTCTGCGAGGACCCTGCATGAGGGCATCCGGCGACACTCTGCAGGGCCTCGATCGTGCGAGCATGTTCGGAGCGGCTCCCGTCGTGCGTGTGCTCGCACTGGCCCTGATCGCCTACCCCGCAGTCGTGATGGCGGCGCAGGCCACGCTCTACCGCTATCCGCAGTTCGCGATCTGGGCGGTGGGAACCTTCGCCATCTCGGGAGTGGTGCTGATCTGGGCGTCGAGTCCGTTGCGCTTGCATTACCCCCGCGGCGCGTTCGTCGTGACCATGACCCTCGGAGTCGCGGCGCACATTCTCGAATCGGCTGCGATGGTGCAGGGCGACCCAACTGCGGTGAAGCATGCGTCGACGGTGGTGCTCGCCACGCTGCTCCTGGCTCAGAGCGGGTACTGCACCCCCCGGCAACTCCTCGTCGCGACCGCGACGGTGACCGCTGCCGTGTGGGTGACCTTCGCGGCCTTCGGAACGCTGTCTGCGACGCCCCCCTTGGTGGCTCCGTTGATGTTCAGCGCACCCGTGCTGGTGTTCGGCACCGCGGCGGCCGCGTTCGCCACCGTCGCCATAGCCGCGCGCCGGGAGTGGGAATCGACCGCCCCACAAAGGGCAGGCGTCGACAGTGACGAGTTGGCGCGGGGAGTCGCGCGAGCAGTGCAGCAAGATCACGTCACGCTGCTCAATCGCGAAGTGACCCCGCTGTTTCAGCGAGCGCTGCAGCTCGGCGAGGTAGACGAGCAGTTGCGAGCCGCAGCTGCAGAGCGCTCGCGTCTGCTCAGAGACGTGATGGTCGCAGAATCCAATCGCACCTGGTTGCAAGCAGCCGTCGGGCAGTGCGGCGCAGTGAGCGATCCCGACCGCCTGGCCATCGGCCTCGAGCCGGAGAAGCGGGCGGCGGTGCGTGCACTGATCGGCCAGATCGGCCGGCATCCGCAATTGGTCGACGGATCGCTGCGCATCGCGCTCTCCTCAGGTGCGAACGGCGACTCGGATGTCGTCGACTGCAGCATCGAATTCTCACTCGATCAGACCGTGCCATTGGCGGCTTCCCGGCTCACGCCGTACTACGGCATGCTGCGCGCGCTGTTCGACCGCTTCGACTACGGCACGGACGGTCCTGCGCGGTGGCTAAAATTCAGCTATGCACGATGAGCCGGCTTCCCCAGACGCCGCCTCGTCCATGGTCGGCCGCGATCGTCGATGGCGTCTCGCGCTCCTCGACGACCATGAGGTGCTGCTCGATAGCCTCCGCACCTGGATAGACGCCAACGCGCCCGACTTCGAGGTCGTCTTGTGCGCCCGAACGTGGATCGAATTGGTGCGCAGCCCGCAGTTCCCGACCGATATCGTCTTCCTCGACTTCCAGTTGCAAGAGCCGGTGTCGATCGAGGCACGCGTTCGCACCTGTCGTGCGGCCGGCGCCGCAGTGGTCGTGCTCACCAGCCTCGACACCGATGACGCTCGCCAGCGAGCGCTGAACGCGGGAGCGGCCGGGTTCGTATCGAAGGCCGAATCGATGCCTCAGGTGATGGATGCGGCCCGCACCGCTATGGGCGTGGCGCTCGACACGGTGCTGCAGCACGACTGGCGCCCGCTCCCTTCTGGGGCGGTGGCGCCAGTGCGGCCGAGTCTCAGCCAGGGCGAGGAGACCGCACTGCGGCTCTACGCGAGCGGCCTCAGCACGTCGCAGGTCGCCGAGCGCATGGACGTGAAGTACGAGACTGCGAAGACCTACCTGCGCCGGGTGCGCGAGAAGTACGCACGTGTCGACCGACCCGCCGGACGGAAGTCGGAACTCATGCGGAGAGCAGCCGAAGACGGGTACCTGCGCTAGTGGCGAAGCTGTATTTCAGGTACGGCGCCATGAACAGCGGCAAGAGCACCGCTCTCCTGCAAGCGGCGTACAACTACGAGGAGCGCGGTCAGAGGGTGCTGCTCGCTAAGCCGGTCATCGACACGCGCGGCGACGCGTCGATCGTGTCGAGGCTCGGGATGGTGCGCGAAGCCGATTTCGTCATCGGCGCCGACGAGCACTTGCGCAGCCGGTTCGCCGATGAGCGCGATCAGCTGCAGTTGCGCACCGGGCAGGATGCCGCCTGCTTGCTCGTGGATGAGGCGCAGTTTCTCACCGTCGAGCAGGTCGACGACCTGTTGCGGATCGCCGTGCTCGACGACGTTCCCGTGCTGGCCTACGGCATCCGGACCGACTTCCAGACGCGCGCGTTCGAGGGAAGCGGCCGACTGCTCGAAGTGGCCCACTCGCTCGAAGAGCTCAAGACCATCTGCCGGTGCGGGCGGAAGGCGATCTTCAACGGTCGCAAGATCAACGGCGAGTTCGTGTTCTCAGGCGACCAGGTTGCGATCGACGGCGACCATGTGACCTATGAGTCGCTGTGCGCCTCGTGCTATCTGCAGGAGAGCAATGGGGTGCTCGAACCATGACCGCCCTCCGCAGGGTACCCATCTCGGTGCTCGACCTCGCCCTGAAGCCGGCCGGCGGCACCCATTCCGATGCCGTGCATGGCACAGTCGCGCTCGCCGCCGCCGCTGAACGGCTCGGCTACGAGCGGTTCTGGGTCGCCGAGCACCACGGCATGCGCGCCATCGCCTCCAGTTCGCCGCCGGTGCTCATCGCCGCGATCGCGGCTCGCACAGAGCGCATCCGCGTCGGCAGCGGGGGAGTCATGCTCCCGAACCATGCCCCGCTCGTGGTCGCCGAGCAGTTCGGTACCTTGAGGGCGCTCTACGGCGACCGCATCGACCTCGGGATCGGGCGAGCGCCGGGAAGCGACCAGCAGACGAGCCGCGCGCTGCGCCGAGACCGCTTCGGGGCAGACGCGTTCCCGAGCGAACTCATGGAGCTCATCTCGTACTTCGATGACACGGCTCCGGTTCCCGCTGTGCCTGGCGCTGGCGATCGCCCGCAGGTCTGGCTGCTGGGCTCGAGCGGGTACAGCGCGCAGGCGGCCGGCCAACTCGGGCTGCCCTTTGCCTTCGCGCATCACTTCTCGAGCGAGAACACCGAGGCCGCCCTCGGGATGTATCGCAGCAACTTCCGCGCGAGTGAGTACCTCGACAGCCCGTACGCCGCGATCGCCGTGCAAGTCGTCTCTGACGAAGACGTCGAGGTGGTGCGTTCGCAAACCCTTCCCGGACTCTTGCGCTTCATCAAGCAACGGCAAGGCCAGAACCCTGAGCCGTTGAGCATCGAAGAAGCGCTCGCCCATGAGCTCACGCAGTTCGAAGAGCTCTTCATCGAGGAACGGCTCCAGCGTCAGGCTGTCGGCACGGCCGAGCAGGTGCGAGCTGCGATCGCCGAGCTGCTCGACTCGACGGCTGCTGACGAGCTCATCGTGGTGCCAGCGGCAGCCGAACTTCGCTATCGTGAGCGAACGCTGGAAATCGTGCGTGAGCTCATGGATGCGGCGGAGCATTGACTCCGGAGCGCATTGACTCCGGAGCGCTGGGTGCAACAGCGGTGAGGTGATCGTGGATGCCCGAGGGTGACAACGTCTTCCGCACGGCGAAACGGCAGCACGCGGCCTTGGCCGGCAAGGTGCTCGACGCGACCGACTTCCGCGTTCCGACGCTGGCGACCGTCGACCTCAGCGGTCAGCGACTCCACGCGGTGACCTCCTACGGCAAGCACCTCTTCCATCGGATCGGCGACTGGAACCTGCACAGCCACCTCAGGATGGAGGGCGCCTGGGTGGAGGTGTGGCCGGGGGAGCGGTGGCCGCGACAGGTGTATCGTGCCCGGGTGGTGCTGCGTGCGGCATCCGTCGCCGGCGTTGGTTTCGATCTCGCGGAAGTGGCCCTGATGACGGATGCCGAGGCCGCCGCCCTGCGCGATCGGCTCGGCCCCGACCTGCTCGGCGAGTGGACGGACGCCGACGTCGAATTGGCCCTGCAGCGCCTCGAGGCGCACTCCGACACGCCGATCTTCACCGCGATGCTCGATCAGACGGTCGTCGCGGGCGCTGGGAACGTGTACGCCAACGAACTGTGCTTTCTGCTCGGCGTCGCGCCCGCGCGGCCGGCCGGCGAGGTCGACGGACGGCGCGCGCTCGACCTGGTGCACCGGATGCTGGTGGCGAACCGCGACCGCGACGCCCGCAGCACCACTGGCGACCTGCGTCGCGGCAAGCGCACCTGGGTGTACGGTCGCGCTGGTCAGGCCTGCCGGCGCTGCGGCACGCTGCTGCAGGGCGCGTCGCTGGGCGCCCGAGCGGGCGAGGAGCGGTCGGTGACCTGGTGCCCGCACTGCCAGCGCTGAGGCATCAGATCGACGGCCGCGCGACGCCCCCGAATGCCTCGACGACCGCCCGGGCGAACGCGAGCAACTCGGCGTCATGGAATCGCGGGGCGACGATCTGCACGCCGATCGGCAGCCCGTCGCTTCCCACCGGCAGCGGAATCGAGATCGCTGGATGCCCGCTCAGATTGAATGGGTAGACGAACTGGCACCAGTCCTCTTCCTTGCCCTGCAACGGCAGCCCGTCGATCTCTTCCGGCTGACGAGCCTCGACCGGAAACGCCACGGTCTCCATCGTGGGGGTGATGAAGAAGTCGTACCCGCTCAGGAACCGCTGCCACGCCGCAGAGTAGTCGTGCTGAGCGTTTCGTGCGCGCGCGTAGTCGGCTCCGCTGATCGCCTCGCCGGCGGTGATGAGATCCGCGACATCGCTTCCCACCAGCCCTGTTGCGAGCAACGGTCCCTCCGACGCCAGGTTGTCGGCAGAGGCCAACTCGAACCAGAGATCGACGGACTTCGGGATGCCGGGGTCGGCAGCCTCGAGCATGACGCCCTCGCGCTGCAGCAGTGCCACTGCGGCGCGGAAGCGCTCACGCACTTCGGGATCTATCCGGATCCGGCCCAGGTCTTCACTGAAGGCCACCCTGGTTCCTGCGAGAGCCCTCGGCCCCGGCGTCCAGTTGTCGAGAGACGGGGGAAGCGGAACCGACGCGGGGTCTTCGTCGGCCGGGCCTGCGATCACCGACATGACCAGCGCAGCATCCTCGATCGCTGCCGTGATGGGCCCGACGTGGTTCAGGCTGTACCAGCCGTGCCAACCCGGGGCCCGGGGCACGACTCCGAAGGTCGGCTTGTACCCGATGACGCCGCAGAAGCTGGCCGGAATCCGTAGCGACCCTCCGCCGTCGCTTCCCAGCGCCACGGGAACCATGCCGGCTGCCACCGCGGCGGCACCTCCGCCGGTCGATCCGCCCGGTGTGCGTCCGGCATCCCACGGGTTCCGGGTGCAACCGAACAGGTCATTGCAGCAGTGCCCGCGGTAGCAGAACTCGGGCACGTTCGTGCGACCCACGACGATCGCATCCGCCCCCAGCAGACGTTCGATCGTCACGAGCGTGGTGTCGGGCACGAAGTCTGCAAGGGCTCGCGACCCATTGGTCGCGCGGCGTCCCGCCTCCCACATCGACTCCTTCACTCCGACGGGCACACCGGCCAGACGACCGACGGATTCTCCGGCGGCGATGCGCTCGTCGAGCCTCCGGGCCGCGGCCATCGCCTGGGTCTCTCGAAGTTCGACGAAGGCGTTGTAGACGGGGTTGAGGCGATGGATGCGCTCGAAGGCGGCTCGCATCACCGATTCAGCGCTGGTCGCGCCGCTTCGAACGCGCTCTGCGGTATCGGATGCGGTGGTGAAACCGTCGGCAGAAGTAACCACCCGCGAATCCCTTCTGCAGAAGCCGCGATTCGCTATGCTCGCCGCAACCGCGGTAATGAACACGTTCAAAGGCGAACAGTGATGACTTCAAGTATGAACGAGCCCCTTCCAAATGCCGGCGCCATCCAGCGTCGCGGTATCGAAGTCCGCTCCATCGACTACGTGCCCTTGCGAGAGCGCCACGGCAAGGTGTGGCACCAGGGCCCGTTCTGGTTCACGAGCAACTTCGGCCTCCTGACGTTGGCGGCGGGCTTCATCGGCCCGGCCATGGGCCTGGGCTTCGGCTGGAGCTTCGTGGCGATCGTGCTCGGCTCGCTGTTCGGAACGTTCTTCATGGCGTTCCACGCCAACCAGGGTCCGACGCTCGGGCTGCCGCAGATGATCCAATCGCGGGCGCAGTTCGGACTGCGCGGGGCCGTCATCCCGATCGCCGCAGGCCTGTTCGTCTACATCGGCCTCAACGTCTTCGACACGATCGCGGCGACCGACGCGTTCCTGGCGCTTGGAGCAGGCGGCGACCGCACCCTGTGGTACGTCGGCATCGTGCTCGTGCAGGTGGTGATCGCGATCTTCGGCTACGACATCATCCACGTTGTGCAGCGCTGGCTGACCTGGATCCTCATCCCACTGTTCGCCGTGCTCACGGTCGGCGCGATCATCATTCTCGGCGGCGGCGAGATCCTCACCATGGGCGACTTCGCGTGGGTGCCGTTCCTCACCGTGTTCGGGGCCGTCTCCGGCTTCCTGCTCGGCTACGCGATCTACGTTTCCGACTACACGCGCTACTTGCCGCCCGACACGCGCACCGGTCCGCTGGTGTTCTGGACGTATCTCGGCGCCGCGGGCTCGTCGATCTGGATGATCGGTCTCGGCGCACTCCTCGCCAGCGCCCTCACGGATGGTGCGAGCATCAACAGCATCCTCGAGGTCGGCGACGACGTCTTCCCTGGTCTGGGCTGGATCACCCTGCTGGTCGGCGGCGTCGCGCTGGTCACGGTGATGGCCGTGAACACGTACGGTGCGACGCTCGTCGGTATCAGCGCGATCGACGCGTTCAAGACCGTGCCGCCGACCCGCACGACCCGGGTCATCGCCGTGCTCGTCGTGAGCGCCATCGTGCTGGGCCTCGCGCTGGCACTGCCCGAGGACTTCCTGGGCAGCTTCAGCGTCTTCCTCACGCTGCTGCTGTACTTCCTGGTGCCGTGGACCGCGGTGAACCTCGTCGACTACTACTTCGTGCGCCGCGGACGATACTCGGTGCTCGACATCTTCGATCCCCGCGGCATCTACGGCCGCTGGTCGTGGCGAGGGATGGTGGCGTATCTCCTCGGGTTCGCGTCGATGATCCCGTTCTTCTCTACCATCGTCTACACCGGACCGATCGCGCAGGCGCTAGGGGGTGCCGACATCTCCGTCGTCGTAGGGCTGCCCGTCGCCGCGATCTCATACTGGCTGCTGTCGCGTTCCATCGACCTCGACGCCGAGGAACAGGCTCGGCGCGACAGCTTCGCGACGCTCGAGCCGGATGCCGACCCCCGAGCCATGCACTGACCGGGTCAGCTGCGAATCGCGTCGGGCGGAACTTCTCCGTCGCTCGAGCCGATGCCGGGCTTCCCCTCGTCTGGAAGTCGATCGGGATCCGAGTGGGCGTTCTGCTTCGCCATGTCGTCCGGATCGACATCCGGCGAGCCGGCATCCCGGTCAGTCGGTCGATCGCTGTGCGACGTGTCTCGCTCGCTCATCGCTGGTTTCCTTCCTCGTCGAGGTCTTCATCTCCGAACGCTTGGCGTGGCGTGTCGGCACCGCCCGGTAACGCGGCGTCGCCCAGGCTGGAGTCGGTGAGCCCGGCATCGCCTGCAGGCGCGTCGTCGCCCATCGCTCCGTCGTTCCCGGTGGGTGCTTGTGCTCCCCCCAGAGTGTCTCCGCCCGAATGGGGTCCTGCTGGACCGGTTGGCTCCATGGAGAGGTCGCCGTGCAGCATGGTGTCGTCGTCTACCTCGCCGCCGTCACGCCTGGCCGCCGCCTGCAATTCGGGTTCGTTTGCGCGAGTCGGGCCCTGATCTCGTGCGCCGGAGTCCGGAGCGGGTGTTCCAGGTGTGCTGTCGTTCGTCATACCGGGTCCTTTCGACTGGCGGGCGGATGCCGAAGCGCGATGGGCGTTCCGGCCAGCGTCTTCCACTCCACGCCCGAAGCGACGAACGGTCAAGGAGGCGGGCGAACCTCGCAGACGAATACAAGGCGAGTCGCTTCGGCAGCGGCCCCTCCCACCGCCCACCCCGACGGTAGCTCTGCAACGCTCGGGGCCCGCGGCGGCGTGGGCCCACCTGCTCCGCAGGTGCAGCCCCTTAACCCGGAGAAATTGTTGAAGGCCGCCCTGGCGGACGGCCCTCAACAATTTGTCGGGGTAACAGTGTGCTGGCTCAGGACATCGTGAACGCATGTCTCAAGACATAGTGAACGCTCCGGTACGCCAGAATCAGCGGTGTCGCGAGCCCGTCTGGTCATCACCGCTGTCGTTGTCGAAGGTCGCTCCCAAGCCGAAGTCGCCCGCACCTACGGGGTTTCCACCGGATGGGTGAGCACCCTCGTGAAGCGGTGGCGCGAAGAAGGCGACACCGCCTTCCAGCCCCGCTCGAAACGGCCGCATCGCAGCCCCACGCAGACCCCGCCCGAGGTGAGCGACCTCGTACTGCGGCTACGGTCGACCCTGTCGACGGCAGGCCTTGATGCCGGCGCGGACACGATCGCCTGGCACCTGGAACACCACCACCACGTCATGCTGTCCCGGGCGACGATCAACCGGATCCTCACCCGCGCCGGCCGAGTCATCCCCGAACCGAAGAAGCGGCCGAAGTCCTCCTACCTGCGATTCGCAGCGGAGCTGCCGAACGAGTGCTGGCAGTCCGACTTCACCCACTACCGGCTCACCGAGCCCGATGGCGCCCCGGGCGAGGACACCGCGATCATCACCTGGCTCGACGACCACTCCCGCTACGTCCTCCACGCCTCCGCGCACCAGACGATCACCTCGAGAATCGTCCTCGACACCTTCACCGCCGCAGCCGACCTGCACGGCTACCCCGCGTCAACACTGACCGACAACGGCCTCGTCTACACCGTCAGGCTCGCCAGCCAGCACCGCCGCGGCGGCCGCACCGCCCTCGAAGCCGAGCTGCGACGCCGCGGCATCACCCAGAAGAACGGCCGCCCCAACAGCCCCACCACGCAAGGCAAGGTTGAACGCTTCCAGCAGACGATGAAGAAATGGCTCACCGCTCAGCCCGCGCAGCCGGCGACCCTGCCCGAACTGCAGCAGCTGATCGATGCATTCCTCCACACCTACAACCAGCACCGGCCGCACCGCTCCCTGCCGCACCAGGCAACCCCGGCCGCGGCTTACCGGGCACGGCCGAAAGCGACCCCGAATCGTGACCGCAGCGCCGACACGCACGACCGGATCCGTCGCGACCGCATCGACGACTCCGGCGTCGTCACCCTCCGCCACAACGGCAACCTGCACCACATCGGCATCGGCCGAACCCACGCCCGAACCCACGTCATCCTGCTCATCCAGGACCTCGAAATCCGGGTCGTGAACGCCGCCACCGGCGAACTCCTCCGCGAGCTCACCCTCGACCCGAACCGCGACTACCAGCCCACCGGCAAACCCAAAGGACCAGCCCGGCCGGCGACAGCGAAATGACAAACGCTCCGAACCCAAAATTGTGGGTTCGGAGCGTTCACGATGTCTTGAGACATCACATTTGTCGGGGTAACAGGATTTGAACCTGCGGCCTCGTCGTCCCGAACGACGCGCGCTACCAAACTGCGCCATACCCCGTCACCGCACGAGTGCGGCAACTTGTCAAGAATACCCGATGTCGGCCGGGGTCAGGGTCAGCAGCACAGCCTCGGGCGGACACGCGAACCGGACGGGTGCATAGATGCTCGTGCCGATGCCCGCTGAGACGTTCAGGTAGGAGGCGCCGCGGGCATGCCGCCACACGGTCATGCCCGATGCCAGCGACCGCGGCAGGTCGCAGTTCGTCACCAGTGCGCCGACTCCCGGCACGCAGACCTGCCCGCCGTGGGTGTGGCCGGCGAAGATGAGATCCGCGCCCTGGGTGACGAACGAGTTCAGCACCCGTTGGTACGGCGCGTGCGTCACGGCGATGCGCACGGTCTCCGGCTTCATCGCGTCGTGCTGCCAGCCGACGTTCTCACGCATCTCATCGATCTCACGAGCCAGCCGATCGAGCCTGTCCCACCCTCGGTGCGCATCGGCTGTGCCGAAGAACTCGATGTTCGAGCCATTGATCGTCATCGCTCGAGCGGTGTTGTCGAGGCTGAGCCATCCGAGCTCGCCCTCGAAGAACTCGTCAAGCGGCGCGATGTCGAGTTCCGGTGAACGCTCGCGCGACTTCGAAGGCCCGGTCAGGTAGCGCAGCGGGTTCTTCACGACGGGAGCGAAGTAGTCGTTCGAGCCGTGCACGAAGACTCCAGGGATGCCCTTGAACGGCTCGAGTGCGCGCTTGACGCCGCTCAGGCCTTCCGCATGACCGATGTTGTCGCCCGTGTTCACAACGAGGTCGGGCTCCAGATGAACCAGCGACCGCACCCAGTCCTGCTTCGCACGCTGCCACGGAGCCATGTGGAGGTCGGCGATGTGCAGCACGGTCAGCGGCCGGGCGCCCGGGTCGAGCACCGGCAGCACCTCATTGCGGACGCGGAACGCGTTCCGCTCCACAGCGGTGGCGTAGGTCGCGACGCCCGCGCCAGCGGCGGTCAACGCCATGGCGACCGCTCCCAGCGAGGTGCCGAGGGTGCTCCTTCGCGTCACGGGCAGCCGGGGTCCTCGCCGTCGGCATCACTGATCACCGTCAGCGTTATGGCCGCATCCTTTGTGGTGCCTGCGCCAGCAGCCGGGTCCGACGACTTCACGCGACACACCTGGCCCGGGGGCCCCTCGACGAAGCTGTAACTCACCTTCGACGCACTGAATCCCTCGGCGATCAGCGTGTTCAAGGCTTCGTCGGTCTGTTGGCCGACGACATCCGGCATGGTCGCCTTCAGCGAGCCGTCACTGGTGTACACCGTGATGGTCGTTCCGCGAGGCACGCTGGCGCCTGCTCCGGGATCAGTCTGGACGATGAGCCCCGCATCGAGCGACGAGGCGATCGGTCCGCCGTCCGCGAAGTTGAACCCGAGGCTCTCGATGAGCTCACGCGCGCTGTCGACGCTCTGGCCGGTGAGATCGGGCACCGGGGCGTTGTTGCCGGTCAGGAACGAACGGTTAGGCTCAGGCCAGTCGTTGCCGCCCCAGAACGTCTGCCACTGGGTGTTCAACTGTCGTTGAACTGCGTGGCGCAGTCGGCTGCCGGCCATTCCGTTGATGTACGTGCGCGACATGGCTTGCGTGCCCTGCACGTTGCCCACCCACGTCACACCGGCGATCGACGTCGTCGCGGTCGCGACCCAGGTCTGGTTGTAGGCATCCGTCGATCCGGTCTTGCCGAAGATCGGAACCGAATTGTAGGGCCTCGACGCCACCGCGGTACCGCCGCCCATGAGGGTGCGCTTCATCGCGTAGATCATGGCGTCCGCGATCTCTGGGTCGAGCGTCTGCCGGCAGTTCGGGTTTGGGACCTTGAGCTCCTCGCCATTCGGCGTCGTGACGCGGTCGATGCCGGTCGGCGTGCAGGTGAGACCGCGCGCCGAGATCGACGCGAACGCGTTGGCGATGGTGAGCGGCGCGAAGGTGTCATCGCTTCCGCCGATGACGCTCGCGAGGACGGTCATCATGTCTGAGCCGTCCTTCTCGCCGGTCGCCGTGTGCATGCCGAGTGAGGCGGCGGTGTCACGGATGTCGCAGATGTCGAGCTCCTGCGCCATATCGACGAACGCGTTGTTGTTCGAGGTGGCGGTTGCGTTGACGACATTCGTGTTCGTCGGCGACGAGCTGTCGTTCTTCGGCTTCCAGTCGGCGCCGCCCATGGGCGAACCGCATCGGGTGAACGTGCTCTGTCGCCAGGTCTGCGGCTTGCCGGTCACCACTTCGTTCAGCCCGTGGCCGTCCTTCAGCCACTGACCGAGCGTGAAGATCTTGTAGATCGACCCGGGTTGGAATCCGCGCGAACCGCCGCGATCGTAATCGGTGCTGTAGTTCACGGCGCTCGTTCCGGGTCCGCCGCCGGCGGCGGTGTCGTTGAACGAGGTGTTCTGCGTCATGTAGATGATGCGACCGGTGCCCGGCTGCACCCCGACGGTGGACGACCCGAGCTGGAAGCGGTCGTCATACGAGGGCACCCACTGGCGCATGGTGGCCTCGGCGTGCGCTTGCGCGCCGATGTCGAGCGTCGTGTAGACGTCGTAACCCTTGCGGAAGGCCTGTCGGCGGTCGTCGGCGGTCTCGCCGAACGCGGGGTCGTTGAGCAGCGTCTTGACGACGTAGTCGCAGAAGTACGGCGCGATGCTCGCCGCCATGCAGCCGTTGTTCAGCGGCGTCAGGGTCGGCTCGATCGGGGTCGCGATCGCTTCGTCGTACTGCGCCTGGTCGATCGACTTGTACTTCAGCATCTGGCCGAGGATGTAGTCACGACGGATCTTGTTGCGCTCGTAGTTGTCCGGGCTCTCGAGCGAGCGGGATGCCGGATACTGCACGATCGCGATCAGGCTCGCCGCCTGCGCCGGGGTGAGGTCGGTCGCGTTCACGCCGAAGTAGCGCTGCGCTGCGGCCTGGATGCCATAGGTGGTGCCGCCGAAGTTGGCGATGTTGAGGTACGCCAGCAGGATCGTCTGCTTGTCGTAGCGCTTCTCGAGCCCGATCGCGAGCTTCATCTCTTTGAGCTTGCGATCCATGCTCGGCTCGACTGCCTCGGTGTACGCGGCCTTGCGCGCTTCGGGGTCCTCGAGCTGGTTCGCGGCTTCGATGTTGATGTTTCGGATCACCTGCATGGTGATCGTCGAGCCACCGCTCTCGACCTCGCCGGAGCGAACGTTTGACGCGAGCGCGCGCATGATCGACTGCATGTCGACGCCGCCGTGCTCGAAGAAGCGCGCGTCCTCGCCGTAGACCGCGGCATCCTTCGCATACTGCGAGATCTCGTCCCAGCCCACCTCTTCGCGGTTGGTCTCGAAGATCGTGGCGAAGGGCACGGGCTGGCCGCCCTGAGTGCCGTACAGCGTGACCTTCTGAGCGAGGTCGTCACCGAGCGTCGCGTACTCCGGGAGTTCGTTGAAGATGCCAACAGCGTTGTTCGCAGTCATTCCGGTGACGGCGATCGCCGGCGTCACCATGATCGCCACGAGCAGCCCGGCGAGACCGCTGAATCCCAGCATGCCGAGGATGGCTCCGAGCACACCGGAGCGCCGTGATTCTTGGGCAGACATACGAGTAGGGTACGGGAAGAACCACGCCGCCTAGCTGAACGGAAGCCGCGCAATGCGCACTTGGGAATACCTCACTACGCCGTTGATCGTGCACAACACGACTGCCATTCTGAACAATTGGGGCGAACAGGGGTGGGAACTCGTGCAGGTCGTCACCGGCCCGGAAGGCGGACTCGTCGCCTACTTCAAGCGTGAGAAGGCGCAAGCATGATCGCTGAGCGGATGCGTGAGCTCGGCCTCGAGCTTCCGGCCGTCGTCACGCCGCTCGCCGCCTATGTGCCCGCAGTCGTCAGCGGCCACCTTGTCTTCACCGCCGGGCAGTTGCCGATGCGCGATGGCGCACTGATGGCCACCGGCAAGGTCGGCGCCGAGGTGACGCCCGAGCTCGCGAACGAGTGCGCCCGGGTCGCGGCGCTCAACGCGCTTGCCGCCGTGCACGCTGCGATCGGTTCACTCGACCGCATCACCCGCATCGTGAAGGTCGTCGGGTTCGTGGCGTCTGTGCCGACCTTCACGGGGCAGCCCAGCGTGATCAACGGCGCCAGCGAGCTGCTCGGCGAGATCTTCGGCGAGGTGGGCAAGCACGCGCGCTCCGCCGTCGGCGTGCCCGTGCTGCCGCTCGACGCTCCGGTCGAGGTCGAGCTCGTGGTCGAGTTCGCCTGAGCGCTCCGGCGGCTCGGCTCGGGCCCGCGAGGGGCACATCAGCTCGCGCGTGCGAGCGGCACGCCCGTTCATGCACAGTACGACGAGGGGCGGATGCTGCGGGGTGATCCCCGAGCATCCGCCCCTCGTTTCGTATCCGCGCGCTACCCGCCCGCACTGCCGGCCCGAGCTAGCAGCCAACAATGGCGAGTGCCCGGCCGAGCGCCGACCGGGGTGCCAATCTCGCGCGGCTCAGTGCACCGTCGCCGTGATGACCGACATCACTGACGTGTCGGCGAGTGTCGTGGTGTCGCCGACCTCACGCCCTTCGGCGACGTCTTGCAGCAGACGGCGCATGATCTTGCCCGACCGCGTCTTCGGCAGTTCGGTGACGATGTAGACCTTCTTGGGTCTCGCGATGGCACCGATCTGCTCGGCGACGTGCGCGCGCAGCAGAGCCGCGGCCTCGTCGTTGGTCTGCGCCTCGCTCTGCTTGGCACGCAGGATCACGAAGGCCACGACGGCCTGACCGGTCGTCTCGTCGGATGCGCCGACGACGGCCGCCTCGGCGACGATCGGGTGCGAAACAAGTGCCGACTCGATCTCGGCCGTCGACAAGCGGTGGCCCGACACGTTCATCACGTCGTCGACCCGGCCGAGCAGCCAGATGTCGCCGTCCTCGTCGAGCCGCGCACCGTCGCCGGCGAAGTACATGCGTCGCTGCGGCGTGCCCTCGAAGTCGAACTTCTCCCAGTACGTCTCGATGAAGCGCTCCGGGTCGCCCCAGATGCCGCGGAGCATCGCGGGCCAGGGTTCGGTCGCGACCAACAGGCCCCCGTTGCCGTTTCCTACGTGCGTGCCGTTGTCGTCGAGCACGTCGATCGCGATGCCAGGGATCGGCGTCTGGGCGCTGCCCGGCTTCGCTTCGGTGATGCCCGGCAGCGCGGAGATCATGATGGCGCCCGTCTCGGTCTGCCACCACGTGTCGACGACGGGCGTCTTGCCGCCACCGATGATGTCGCGGTACCAGATCCACGCCTCCGGATTGATCGGTTCGCCGACCGAACCCAGCACACGCAGTGACGAGAGGTCGAAGCGCTGCGGGTGTTCGCGGCCGATCTTCATGAACGAACGGATTGCCGTGGGCGCCGTGTAGAGGATCGACACCTTGTACTTCTCGATGATCTCCCACCAGCGACCGGGGTGCGGCGTGTCTGGGGTGCCCTCATACATCACCTGCGTGGCGCCGTTCGCGAGCGGCCCGTAGACCACATAGCTGTGTCCGGTCACCCAACCGATATCGGCGGTGCACCAGAACACGTCGGTATCAGGGTGCAGATCGAAGACCGCACGGTGGGTGAACGACGCCTGGGTGAGGTAGCCGCCAGAGGTGTGGAGGATGCCCTTGGGCTTTCCAGTGGTGCCGGAGGTGTACAGGATGAACAGCGGGTTCTCGGCCTCGAAGCCCTTCGCCTCGTGGTCGGCGTCGACTTGCGCGAGCTCCTCGTGCCACCACAGGTCGCGGCCCTCGGTCCAGTCGATCTCATTGCCGCCGCGCTTGACGACGAGCACGCGCTTGACCGATTCGCCGCCCTTTGCAAGCGCCGTGTCGACCGCCGGCTTGAGCGGGAACACCGAGCCCTTGCGGTAGCCGCCGTCGGCCGTGATCACGAGCTTCGCCTGCGCGTCTTCGATCCGCGAGCGCAGCGAGTCTGAGCTGAAGCCACCGAAGACGACCGAGTGCACCGCGCCGATGCGGGCAACAGCGAGCATCGCGATGACCGCTTCAGGAATCATCGGCAGGTAGATCGCAACGCGATCGCCCTGGCGGATGCCGAGCGCCGTCAGCAGGTTGGCCGCACGCTTCACCTCAGCGGTCAATTCGGCGTACGTGATCGAGCGGCTGTCGCCGGGCTCGCCCTCCCAATGCAGCGCGACCCTGTCGCCATGACCCGCCAGTACATGCCGGTCGAGACAGTTGTAGGCGACGTTGATGCGGCCGTCTGCGAACCAGCGGGCGAAGGGCGCGTTGGTCCAGTCGAGCACCTGCTCGAACTTGGTGTGCCAATGCAGAGCCCGCGCCTGCTCGGCCCAGAAGCCGAGACGGTCTTCCGCGGCGCGTTCGTAGAGCTCTGGAGTCGCGACCGCCTGGGCAGCGAACTCAGGGCTGGGCGCGAACCGCCGGTTTTCGTGCAGCAGCGTTTCGATCTGGGGAGCGTTCATGTGTGCGAGATGGTCCTTGTCGATGCCACGGGCGGCCCGGATCGCCGTGTGTTGTCTTCATTGAACGGCTCCGATCCTATTCCGATCCGCTGACGAACGAGCAGCGCTCGCTGTCACTGACCGAAATGCTGCCGTGCCTCGACCGCTGCGCCGAAGGGACACCCAGCAGCCCCGCGGCGCCCGGATTCCTCCACCACACAGCTGGCTGTGTACCTGCTCACAATGCCTGAAAGTGCTGATCGCGGCGGGATGCTGCGCGCTACACTGATGGCACCGAATCTCGATTCGGGTGCGGCGGAATCGATTCCCCCCAATCATCCGCAGCAGTGGCGGCGCCAGTTCCCCCCAACCGGCGCCGCCCCTCTCTTTAACTCGCGAGTCCGGGCTCACCTCGCGAGCTTGAACGCCTTGCAAGGCTGGCCTCCTCAGTTCCGTCCAGCCACCGAGCGTTCCCCAGGTGCTGTGCAAGGGCTCCCTCGCATCGATGCGGTCGGCAGGCTCATGGCATGACTCGCAGCAGCGCCTCATCGACCGCACCACGGACTGGGGTCCCTCTCCGCGAAAGCTTGTCGAGCGATTCGCTCGCCGGTGGCGCCCCGTGGACGCCCGGCGCCAGCGGCTCCCCCCAGCGCGCCGATCTGCCGTTCGTCGCGGTACCCCCGCCCGATGTGTGGATCGCCTCAGGAAACGTCCGCTCTGGGGCATCCCGCAGCGTGCCGTTCGCTGTACGCGAGGGACCGGGCGCCACGACGCCGAGGGAATCTTCGTGGGTGCCGCTGCACACGCCTGTGCCGGGCGACGAGGTGTTCGGCGCCCTCGCTTCGCTGCTTCGCGACGAGCGCATCACCGACATCGTGGCGAACGGTGCCGGACCGGTGCTCGTCGATCGAGGCGATGGATTCCACTCCGCAGGCGTCCATCTGGAAGAGCCAGAACTGCGCGCTCTCGCCGTGGCTCTCATCGCGGCGGGCGGGCGACACGTCGACGAAGCCAATCCCTGCATCGACGTTCGGCTCGGGGCCGGCATCCGCGTGCATGCCGTGCTCCCCGTGGTCTCGCCGTCGGGCACGCTGCTCTCGATCCGGGTGCCCGGCGGGCGACCTCCCGACCTCGCGACACTCGAGGGTTCCGGATGCTTCGAGAAGGTGCCGCGAGAGCGCGTGCAGGCGTTGGTCGATCGGCGTGCCAACGTGCTCATCACCGGCGCGGGCGGCGCGGGCAAGACGACGCTGCTCGCCGCGATGCTGAGCGCGGCGGCCGAGACCGAGCGGATCATCGCGATCGAGGATGTGGCTGAACTCCGAGTGCAGCATCCGCACTTCGTGCCGCTCGAGGCTCGTCAGGCGAACCTCGAAGGCGCCGGTGCGATTGGGCTGTCGCGCTTGGTGCGCGAGGCATTGCGCATGCGACCCGACCGATTGGTGCTCGGTGAGTGCCGCGGCGCTGAGGTTCGCGAGCTGCTCGCCGCGCTGAACACCGGGCACGATGGCGGCGCCGGAACCCTCCACGCGAACTCGCTCGAAGACGTGCCGGCGAGACTCGAGGCGTTAGGGGCGCTCGCCGGCATGTCGGATCGCGCCATCGCACGGCAGACGGCGAGCGCCATCGATGCGGTGATCCACGTCGAGCGTTGCGGCGGCGCCCGAAAGATCGCGAAGCTGGGCTGCTTCGCCATCGACGGAGAGGGTCGGCTGACAATCGCCGAGCTGCGCGACCATCCGGGCGCGCCATGACCGACACCTTGCCCTCCGCCGGCGTCAGCGATGCCCGCAGTCGGCCCTCCTCGCAGACGGCGCACGCGTCGCGCCGCCGTCCCACTACCTCCATTCGCCGCCACCGTCGCACCAGCGAGCAGCGCATCGACGGCATGGTCGATGCCGCACGTGTGGCTCAGCGCCTCGCGGTGCTCA
Organism: Ruicaihuangia caeni; assembly: GCF_040536845.1. Lineage (NCBI taxonomy): Bacteria > Bacillati > Actinomycetota > Actinomycetes > Micrococcales > Microbacteriaceae > Ruicaihuangia > Ruicaihuangia caeni. Next base: position 989,440 of record NZ_CP159582.1, on the reverse strand, counting down.
TGCGGGCCGGGCTGTCGCCCCGAGCGGCGTGGCATCACCTCGGCGACTCGCCGCTTCCGCGCGCCGTCTCGGCACGGCTGCAGCATTCGGGCGATATCGGTGCTGCAATCGACGACACGGTCGCGTCCATGGATGACGAGAGCCCAGAGGCCGTCGCCGCCTCTGCCATCGCGGTCTGCTGGGCAGTCGCTTCTCAAGCTGGGGCTCCACTCGCACCGGCCTTGAGCGCCATAGCGGACGGTCTCCGGGATGCCGCGGCCACCGAACGTGACATCGACGTGGCGCTCGCCGGGCCGAAGGCCACGGCGAAACTCGTCACGCTGTTGCCGCTAGCAGGCGTCGGGTTCGGCGCGGCTCTCGGGGTCGATACGATCGGCGTCCTCCTGGGCACGCCGGTCGGTCTCATGTCTGCCCTGAGCGGCGTCGTCTTGATGATGCTCGGGCGCCGTTGGAGCAACCGTCTGGTGGAGCGTGCACAGCCCGCTTCGACCTTGCCCGGACTTGCTCACGAACTGGTCGCGATCGCTCTCTCCGGCGGTGCCGCGCCGGCACGCGCGTTCGACACGGTGAGTGCTGAAGCGCGACGGCGAGGCATTCACCTCGAAGGGCTCGACTCGGTCTCGGAGGTGCTCGAACTCTCAGCGCGCGCCGGTGCTCCCGCTGCGCTGCTCCTGCGCGGCGATGCCACTGAGCGGCGGCTCGACCGACGCGCCGAGAGTCAGCGTCAAGCGGCAACCCTCGCCGTGCGGCTCATGCTGCCGATGGGCATCTGCGTGCTGCCCGCGTTCATGCTGCTCGGCGTCGTGCCGATGGTCATCACCGTCGTCGGTACCACGATGGGGGCCGGCGGGGTCGGGGCCTGAGTGATCCGCGGCGCCCGTGCTGCCCAGCGCTTCAGCTGACGAGCACTGCCAGGGGAAGGCCCTCGCACCCGTACCGCGTGAGCGTATCGCCCGCGTCACGCACTGGATCTCCCGTCGCGCGGTGCGGGTTGGTCGAAACGAGCACCCGTCCCACCGCGTTGATGACGGTGATCTCGCCCGTCTCTCCGCTCAGCAACGGCAGAAGCTCTCCCTCGACCGCGTCGAGCAGCACGTCCATGCCGTGCACGCCGATGAACTCGCCGCCCACGAACACGGGATACGCGACAGTGATCGTGTACTCATCGCTGCACAGATAGTCGACGTGCGGGCCCGCGATATGCGGCTTCCCCGTCGACACCGGGACGCGATACCACTCCAGTTCGCTGTAGTCGATGTGCTCCTTGCCGATGTTCTGCGCGGCGAGCTCGAGCTTCGAGTGGCGCGGACCCTGCCACCACGACAAGTGGCCGCTGGCGTCGCTGAGCAGGCCGATGGCGGCGATGAAGCCGGCGCCGTAGACGGTCACGCCGGCGCGATCGAAGAGTGCCTGCGCATAGGGCAGCACGATCGCGTCGAGCTTCGCCCGGGTGAGGGGCCCCTCAGCGCGGGCGCTGGCGACGTCGGCGGCGAGCTCTCGTGTGCCCTCGCCCAGCGCATCGACTCCGCGCTGGAAGAAGGCTGTTACGGTGTCGACTGCTGCCGGGGCATCAGTGGCCTGCAGCGCCTTCATGCGTCGCTCCCTTGTCCGACTCTGGCGATCAGCGAATGGTATCAACCGATAGCGGGGTCGTCACACCGCTGCGACGGTCGAGTCACGCGCGGTGCAGGCGCATCTGGTGGTCGATCAGCAGCGCGACCGAATCGCGCACGAAGGCATCGACCGCGGATGCTGCGGCATCCGCATCGCCCCGCTCCAGCGCGTCGAGCACAGCCAGCACGGCACGGCGCTGCTGTTCACGCGCGGAGGCGTCTTGCCCGATCAGGCCCAAGAATGGCGAGAACTCGGCCTGCAGCCGCATCTGCTCCCTGGTGAGCCGGGCCGACTGGCTGAGCGCCGCGATTTCGGTTTGCGCTTCATCCGCAGCCCGGCGCCACGCCTTCTCATCGGCGGCGTCGGCGTTGGCGAGTCGCTGCCTGATGCGCGCTACTTCGCTCGCATCGGCACGCGCGGCGGCGAGCCCTACACAGGCGCGCGTGATCGCGGAGTAGTGCGCGCCGAGATCGCGAAGTGCGACGCGCGACATCGCCCCAAGGCGCTTCGCCGTGAACTGCGCCGGATCCGCCGAGTCCGCGACGAAGCTGCCGCCGTTGCGCCCCCGCCTCGTGACGATCAGCCCGCGATCGCGCAGCGCGACGAGCGCCTCCCGCACCGTGACGGGTGCCACCCGCAGAGAACGCGCGAGAGCCGACTCCGACGGCAAGCGCTCGCCGGCGGGAATGAGACCGCCGGTGATCGCCTCGGCGATGCGCCGCTCCACGAGTTCCGCGCGGCCTTCGTCGCCGATCGGCAGGAACACAGCGCTCTGCATCCGCGAAGGCTGCGCCGCCGTGTCGTCTCGGCGGGCGCTGTGCTGCATTGCCCCATTGTCTCGCATCGCGCCTCCGGGCGACCTCTCGGCATGTGGCGCGCCGTCCTGCCGGCGCGCAACCAATACCTACGGAACCATAGGTCTTGCGCTAAAACCTATAGAACTATATCTTTGACCTCGCAGTCCCGACCAACGCCGTTCCAAGGAGTTCACGCACCATGTCCGTGACCGACACCGTCGCCGAACCGTCCGCCCCATCGAAGGCGAGTGGTACCGCCGGCCTGCAGACCTCCGGAGTCACCCTCCGGGGGGTCACGAAGCGATTCGGAGACTTCACCGCGGTCGCCGACCTCGATCTCGATGTGCGTCCGGGGGAGTTCTTCTCGATGCTCGGTCCCTCGGGTTCGGGCAAGACCACCGTGCTCCGCATGATCGCCGGCTTCGAGCCGGTGACCGAGGGAAGCATCTCCCTCGGCGGTGCGGATGTGACCGCGCTCGCGCCGTTCGACCGAGACGTGAACACGGTGTTCCAGGACTACGCCCTGTTCCCGCACCTCTCGATCGCCGACAACGTGGCCTACGGGCTCAAAGTGCGGAAAGTGGGCAAGGCCGAGCGCGCACGGGCGGTCCAGCGCGCGCTCGAGCAGGTGCGGCTCTCGAGCGTCGCCGAACGCCTGCCGCACCAGCTCTCCGGCGGTCAGCGTCAGCGCATCGCGCTCGCTCGTGCCCTGGTGCTGAAGCCCAAGGTGCTGCTGCTCGACGAACCGCTCGGCGCACTCGACAAGCAGCTGCGTGAGGAGATGCAGGTCGAGCTCAAGCAGATTCAGCGCGAGGTCGGGATCACCTTCATCTTCGTCACCCATGACCAGGAGGAAGCCCTCACGCTCAGCGACCGGGTCGCCGTGTTCAACAACGGCAAGGTCGAGCAGGTCGGCTCGCCCGTCGAGGTCTACGAGCAACCCGCCACTGAGTTCGTCGCCGGGTTCCTCGGGGTGTCGAACCTCATCGGCCCGGAGCACGCGTCGCGCATCGCCGGCATCGACCGGCTCATCAGCATCCGCCCTGAACGAGTGCGGCTGCTCCCGGCGGACGCGCAACTGGCCTCCGACGAGGCCGGAGTCGCCGCCACCGTCGTCGAAACCGTCTACACCGGCGCGAACACGCGCACGATCGTCGAGACCGCCGAGGGGTTGCGCCTCATCGCGTCGCGCCAGAACGACCACCGTCCGGGCCTCTCTGCAGGCGCCCAGCGCGGCGATCGCGTGGTCGCGGCTTGGACGCGCGATCACGCCTCAGTCGTGCCGTGACCGGCCTCGTACTCAACCACCTGCCCAAGCACCGAACACCAGCAATTGATCCGAAGAAGGAGCGATTCATGATGAAGAAGCGGATGCTGCTTCCCGCCGTCGCGGCGGCAGCGGCTCTCGTACTCGCCGGCTGTGCCGGCGGCGATGACGCGCCAGGCGGGGACGTCGACGCCCCCGGCGGTCTGCAGATCGACGTGCCCGATGTGCCGATGCTCGAGAGCCTCGGCGAGGGTGAGGGCCAGGTCAACATCGTCGCGTGGAGCGGCTTCGTGGAGCCGGCCTGGAGCGACAAGTTCACCGAGGAGACGGGCTGCGTCGTGAACCGCCGAGTGGCCGGCACGAGCGACGAGATGGTGACGCTGATGCGCACGGGCGACTACGACCTCGTGTCCGCCTCGGGCGACGCCAGCCTCCGCCTGATCGCCGGCGGTGACGTCGCGCCGATCAACACCGAGCTCATCCCCAACTTCGGCGACGACATCGTCGAGGGCATGAAGGGCCAGATCTACGACACCATCAACGGCAAGAGCTACGGCATTCCGATCGGTCGTGGCGCGAACATCCTGCAGTACAACACCGAGGTCGTCACCGAGACGCCGACGAGTTGGGATGTCGTCTGGGAGGCCGACAGCCCCTACGCCGGCAAGATCACCGCATACGACGCGCCGATCTACATCGCGGATGCCGCGGTCTACCTCATGGCGCACCAGCCGGAGCTCGGCATCACCAACCCGTATGCGCTCGACGAGACGCAGCTCGCTGCCGCGGTCGACCTGCTCAAGCAGCAGAACGCCATCGTGAGCGAGTACTGGGGCGACCCCGCAGCGCAGATCACCTCGTTCGTCGGCGGCACCACCGTCGTGGGCACCTCGTGGGAGGTGCTGCGCAAGCTGTCGGGCGAAGACAAGCTCAAGGGAGTGCTCCCTGAAGAGGGCTCGACCGGCTGGTCAGACGCCTGGATGATCTCGTCGCAGTCACAGAACCCGAACTGCGCCTACCTCTGGATGGACTACACCAGCTCTCCCGAGGTCAACGGTGCCATCGCGATGAACTTCGGCATGGCGCCCGCCAACGCGGCGTTCTGCGAGTTGAGCGACGAGGCGGCGGCGCACTGCGAGGAGTTCAACGCCACCGACGAGGAGTACTTCAAGAACGTCTGGTTCTGGACCACTCCGATCGAGCAGTGCGTCGACGGTCGTAAGGACGTCACCTGCACGAACTTCCAGCAGTGGACGCAGGCCTGGCTGACCGTCAAGGGATGACAACCGCGGTGGGCCGGGGGGACCCGGCCCACCCCGCCGTCCGCGGCATCCGTTCGCAATCGATGAAGGAACATCAGTGACCACCACCGCGCCCGCCCGCGTCGACCGCTCGTCGACCGCCGGCACCAGGCCGCTGTCGACGATGCTGTATCGCCGGCCGCGCCTCCGGCTCGCAGGCCTGCTCGCCATGCCGATGGTCTGGCTCGTCGGCGTCTACATCTTCTCGCTCGCGATGATGCTCGTCACCGCGTTCTGGGTGACCGATCCCTTCACCTCGAAGGTCAAGCCGGGCTTCACGCTCGACAACTTCGCGAGCATCTTCACCACCCCGGCCTACCTCGCGACGTCTCTGCGCACACTCGGCATCGCTCTCGCGGTGACAGTGGTGTGCGCGCTGTTCGCGGTGCCGCTCGGCATCTTCATGGCGAAGATCGCGTCGCCCTGGCTCCGAGGGGTGCTGGCAGTCGCCATCACCCTCCCGCTCTGGGCCGGCTACCTCGTGAAGATCCTTGCGATGCGCATCACCTTCACCGAAGAGGGCTTCTTCAACTGGGCCCTCGCGCCGCTCGGCATCACGGGCCCAGGGTTCAGCATCGTCACGGTGATCCTCACCCTCACCTACCTCTGGTTCCCGTACATGGCCGTGCCGGTCTACACGGCGATCCGCCAGATCCCGGTGAACCTCTTCGACGCGTCGGCCGATATGGGTGCGAAGAGCTGGACCACGATCCGTACGGTCGTGCTGCCGCTCATCAAGCCGGCCCTGCTTGCGGGCTCGATCTTCACCTTCTCATTGAGTCTCGGCGACTTCATCGCCGCCCGCTTCGTCGGCGGATCGACGCAGATGATCGGCAGCATCATCGCCTCCAACATCAACCTCAATCCGCCCATGGCCGCGGCCTTCTCGGTCGTGCCGATCGTCTTCGTACTGCTGTACCTCTTCGCCGTGCGCAAGTCGGGCGCGCTGCGCAACCTCTAGGAGCCCGCCATGTTGAGACTCTCCCGCGGTGCGAAGATCGGGCTCGGCGCGATCGTCGCGGTCGTGCTGATCTTCATGTACATGCCGCTCGCGCTCGTCGTGATGAACTCGTTCAACGCTGCGCGCATCGCGAGCTGGCCGATCAAGAACGTGTCGCTCGAGTGGTGGGGGGTGGCGTTCACTAGCCAACCGATCCGCGACGCCCTCTGGAACTCGGTGGTCGTGGCGTCTGGCGCCACCCTCATCGCCATGCTGCTCGGCACCCTCGTGGCCTTCGCCTTGCAGCGCTACTCGTTCTTCGGGAAGGAGACGGTCAACCTCCTCGTCATCCTCCCGATCGCGCTGCCCGGAATCGTGACGGGTGTTGCGCTGAGCAACACCTACAACTCGATCCTCGAGCCGATGGGCATCCATCTTGGGTACTTCGGCATGATCGTCGCGCACGCCACGTTCTGCATCGTCATGGTGTTCAACAACGTGCTCGCGCGCCTGCGCCGCATGAGCCCGAACCTTCAGGAAGCGTCGATGGACCTCGGGGCGGGCCTCTGGCAGACCTTCCGGCTCGTGACCTTCCCGCAATTCCGCACGGCCTTCATCGCCGGGGCGCTGCTCGCCTTCGCGCTCAGCTTCGACGAGGTCGTCGTGACCATCTTCACCGCCCCACCGGGCGTCGATACGCTGCCGCTCTGGATCATGAACCAGATGGGCCGCCCCAACCAGGCGAGCGTGGTGAACGTGGTCGCAACCGTCGTGATCCTCGCCTCCCTCATCCCGGTGTGGCTCTCGCAGCGACTCAGCCGGGCCGAAGAGGGCCGCTGAGGAAAGACCGCAGGGTTCGACGGATGCCGGGGGCCGTCTGTGCTGTCATCCTGGTGGCATGCACGCCGGTCGCCGCGCATCCGAACGCAGTCCGAGGGTCGCAGTAACGCCCAGTGGTCGCCCGCGGTTCGTGCTCGTGCACGGCTCGCGACTGTCGAGCACGCAGTGGCGCCCTCAGGTGCCGCTGCTCGAGCGGGCCGGCCCCGTTGCGTTGGTCGACCTTCCCGGGCACGGGAGCCGGTCGAAGGAGCCTTTCACGCTCGACCGGGCGGCAGAGGTCATCGCCGAAGCAGTGGCCGAAGCCTCCTCCGACGAAGCGGTAGTGCTCGTGGGGCACTCGCTCGGCGGCTACGCGGCCATGACCTATGCGGCCCGGCATCCGAAGTCCCTGGCCGGACTCGTGCTCGCTGGCAGCAGCGCCACGCCGGTCGGGGCTGGAGCGGCCGTGTACCGATGGGTCGCGCGGGTCACCGACCGGCTGGGCGAGCAACGCATGACGCGCATCAACAATCGGGTGCTGCGCCGCCTGTACCGGCCGGAGCTGATCGAGCCGGTGATCGCGGGCGGCTATTGGTTCGCGCCCACGCCGGCCGCCTGGCGCGAGGTGATGGAGCGGTGCCGGCCTTCGATGCTGTGGGCCGTCGAGTGCCCCGTGCTGCTGCTCAACGGGCGGTTCGACCAGTTCCGGGTGGGTGTCAGGGACTACCTGCGGGCCTGCATCGACGGTCGCGCCGAGACCATCCCGAGGGCTGGGCACTTCTCGAATCTCGACCGGCCCGAGGCGTTCGCAGCGGCGGTCATGCGATTCGCCGACGAGGTGACCACGCGCTCGGGCAGCGAGACGCGGGTGACTGACCGACGGCCACAACGATCACTTTCTCACGAGCTCGTACACGATGATTCGATTGACCGGTATTGATTGGCGAACGTTGAAGCCGAGGGAGCGCACGGCGTCGACCTCAGCCTGATTCCGGCCGCGCTCGAGTACCCACACCCTGTCATAGCCGGCGAGTCTCTTCAGCGTCTCAGGCAGCGTCGCGACCTCGTCCCACAACCAGTCCCGAGCGAAATAGGGCACCTCGAGCGCCACATCGTGCACGCCCGCGAACTGCTCAGGGTAGAGGTCGATCGCGAGCCGTGGGCGTTGGGCGAACCTGGTCGTCTCATCGAAGACGATCGCGTCGCCAGGCTGCGCATGCGCCGCCACGACGGCTGCGGTCTGCCTGAAGTCAGCACCGCCGGCCTTCGAGAACGGGGTCCGCTGCGCCAGGTACACCGGCGCCACCGCGATCACAATCGCTGCCGCGAGCGCGGCTGTCACATACTCCGCGCGACGAGGGTGCAGGCGCTTCGCCAGCGCTCGGCGAACGCCTTCGATGCCGATGGCCATGAGCATCGCCACCGCCGGTGCCGAGAACGCGGTGTACCGGAGGTTGTACATGGGTGTGACGAGTGCGTTCCCGATCAGCAGGATCACCGTGGGCAGAAGCGCCCAGATCGCCGCGATCGCGCACGCGGGGCGCAGTTCGCTCCATCGCGCCGCGGCCGCTGCCGCTGCCACCATGAGCGCCCAGGCGAGTATCGCGAACCACACGGCGAAGTCGAACCACTGACCGGCGAGCGCTGAGGCAGCCGTGGCGTACTCGCGCTCCGCCAGGAACGCGATCTGAAAACGCTGCGAGACGGCCAGCATGATGAACGGGAGTGAGAGCACCAAGGCCACGCTCGATGCCGATAGCCACCGGACCATCACCGATCTCGGCGCGCAAAGCAGCAGGAGCATCGCGAACTGCACCGGCCATAGCAGCACCAGGTACACGAACAAGTGAACGGAGACCGCCGAGGCGAAGGCGAACGACGCCCATCCTGCGATGCTCCGACTGCGTCGCTGCGCGAGGTGCACCAGCAGCACCATGAGCCAGACGGATGCCGCGATGACCATGCCATACGAGCGCGTCTCGGCGCCATACCGCGTCACCACCGGCAGGACCGCGAACACGGCGCCCGAGACCAGGCCGAGTCTGGGACCGAGCAGACGGTTCGCGAGCACCACCACGCCCGCTGCCGCGAATCCGACAGCGACCGCGCTCGGAAAGCGCGTGGCGAACTCGCCGGTGCCGAACTCGCCCGTCCAGACATGCAGGAACGAGTAGTAGAGACCATGCACCGCGTCGATCCGCAGCAGCAGCGCGAGCAGTGCAGGGAACGGACGCTGCGTGGCGAGGATGCTGGCAGCTTCATCCCCCCAGTACGACGGGATTCCCGAGCCTGACGCGGCGAGCCCGAAGCCGAGGGCCCCGATCGACACGGCAGTGATTGCCACGGACGGCCTTGTGCCGGGCCCGCGCGCCTTTCCGCTCGCGCCAGAGCGAACGGCCGACGAACGATCCGCTTGCGTGGCGGCACCTCCACTCCGAGCAGCCGGCGAAATCGACGCACCGCTCGACGCGGCACCGGATCACCTCCGGATCGAGTCACCAGGAGCGAGAGGCGCTTCGAGTTCGAGGCCGATGGTACCGCCTAGGCATCTCGCGCGCCGCGCTCTGCCGGGGTCTGCAGGCCCGGATCTGCGGGGCTTCTGCCGCCGCGAGTTCAATGAAGCGCCGAGAAGCCCGACCGATGGTGTGACGCCCGCGCTCGGTGCGCTACTGCTCGGCCGGGTACGTGATGGTGGTGCCGTCCACGACCGCGAAGGGCGTGACTTTCTCCGCGCGCCAATCGGTGTCGCTGAAGATGTCGCGAACCTCGACGCCGCGCACGAGCAGCGCATCGCCCACCATCGACCGATGGCAGCGCCACGGCACCGCCTCGGCGCACATGATCGCAGTGCGCTTCTCGGATGCCGCGCGCATGAGTTCGGCGATGCCCTCGGCGAACTCGGATGTCTGCATGTAGTCGGCGTAGCCGCGAAAGCTGGCGTTGCGCCAACCCGCATTGACCGTCGAGTCCTTCTTGGCGTGCCGCAGGCCTCCCAGCGCGCTGAAGTGCCGGTAGTCGATCCCGCGGGCGGGCAGGGTGCGACTCAGATTGTCGATATGGAACTGCGGCGTGTGCCGTGACTTCGGCACCGTTCGCACGTCGGCGAGCAGTTCGATCTCGTAGGCGTGCAGCGTTTCGAGGAACTCCGCTTCTGTGCGGGTGGAGTGGCCGATGGTGTACACGATCATGGTGCATCGAACCTACGTCCCCGGAGCGTCCGGTGCGTCGCCGAGCCAGGTTCTCGCCGCGTCCTCCACCACCCGCATGGTGCGAGCGAACGATCGCGGTCTGCGCCGCTGACCGATCGCCGGTGCGGAGCTACCGCCATGGTGGAGGCACTCGTGCCCCGACCCCAAGGAAGCGCACATGTATGGTTCCAGGCTCTCCATCGCCGCTCGACGTCTGCTCGTCCGTCTCCGCCACCTGCGCCGGCTCGAGTCGCAGCAGCGCTTGCCGCTCAAATCTCGACGCGTCTCAAGGGCTCGCGCGAGCGAGAAGCACCGGCTCAGCGTGAGGATGCCGCTTCGACTCGTGACCGAGCAGCGCGGCGCCGCGACCGCCGAATACGCCATCGCGACGATGGCGGCGGTCGGGTTCGCGGGTCTCTTGGTCGTGATCATGCGCTCCGATGAGGTGCGCGGCATCCTGACCGAACTCGTGCGGAATGCGCTCTCCTTCTCTGGGTGAGGGCAGTGGGCGGCGGCGACTCGGCGACCGGCCTGTCACCGATCGCGGAGCCGTCGCGGCGGAATTCGTCGCCGTGATGCCTGCGGTGATCGTCATGCTCCTGGTGCTGCTCACGCTCTCGCAGTACGGGGTGACGCAATTGCGCTTGCAAGACGCCGCGGCGGTGGCGGTGAGGGCGGTTGCGCGTGGCGACCCCGTGCCCGAGCCGGATGCCGCGCATCGCCTCGAGGTGGCGACGCGCGATGGCATGGTCTGCGTTCGAGCATCAGCGGCACCGAAAGGAGTCACGCGTGTGCTGCCCATGCCGCCGCTCTCGGCTGAGTCGTGCGCAAGCAAGTCGGCGCTGTGACGGGGGCGGACCGGGGCGCCGTGACAAGGGCGTACCTCTATATACGGGTGGCGATGCGTTGGCGCGATGAGCACGGTGCGGGCTCGGTGCTCGCGGTGGCGTTTGTCGCGGTGCTGGTCGGCATCCTGTCGCTCCTCGGACCCCTCGCCTCGGCGTATGCCGCGAAGCACCGCGCAGGGCACGCCGCCGATGCCGCAGCGCTGGCAGCCGCCGACGTGGCACGCGGCATCGCGCCCGGGCACCCGTGCGAGACTGCCGCCGCCCTCGCAGCAGCGCATGGGGGTGCCCTGAGCGGCTGTCTGCAAGAAGGCTTCGTCGTCACGGTGCGTGTGTCGGTTCCGGTGCTGGGGCTCGCGGTGCTCCCGCTCCCGGCGCATGCTGTCGCAACGGCCGGGCCTCCCGGGTAGCGGTTCCGCCCCAGCACCGTGGTGCCCGGCGGGAGGTGGTCGAGGCTGAACCAGACGAGAAGCGGCTCGCCCTCGCGGCGACTGACAAGCGTCTGACCGTACACTTCGATTCGTCGGCGACTCGGTGTCTGCATGTATCGTGTGCCTGACATTGCGGCTGGATCGACCAGCGGAGAAACACGAGCAGGGAGCACAGTGCCAGGCAAGAAACTGGTCATCGTCGAGTCGCCGGCGAAGGCGAAGACGATCGCCCAATACCTTGGCGACGACTACGAGGTACAGGCCTCCGTCGGGCACATCCGCGATCTGATCGAGCCGAAGAACCTTCCCGCCGAGCTCAAGAAGGGCTCGCTCGGCAAATTCAGCGTCGACGTCGACAACGATTTCGAGCCCTACTACGTGGTCTCCGAGGGCAAGAAGCAGACCGTCACCGCGCTGAAGAAAGCCCTGAAAGACGCGGACGAGCTCTACCTCGCAACCGATGAAGACCGCGAGGGCGAAGCCATCGCCTGGCACCTGCTGCAGGTGCTCAAGCCCAAGGTGCCCGTGAAGCGCATGGTGTTCCACGAGATCACCAAAGAGGCGATCGAACGCGCTCGCGAGGCGACCCGCGAACTCAACACCTCGCTCGTCGACGCTCAGGAGACCCGGCGCATCCTCGACCGGTTGTACGGCTTCGAGGTCTCGCCTGTGCTCTGGCGCAAGGTCGGTCCCGGTCTTTCCGCAGGCCGCGTGCAGTCGGCGGCGACGCGTCTGGTGGTCGACCGCGAACGCGAGCGGCTCGCCTTCGTCGCTGCCAGCTACTGGGGGCTCACCGCTCAGCTCGCGCCCCAGGCATCCCCCGGCTCCAAGTTCACCGCGCGCCTGACCAGGCTCGATGGCGAGCGCATCGCAACCGGCGCCGACTTCGACGACAAGGGCGTGCTGAAGCAGGGCGTCCGCGCCCTCGACGAGACCGCGGCCGAGGCGCTCGCTGCGGCGTTGCGCGCCCCGGGCGTGCCCATCTCCGTGTCGGGCCTGCGCCGGAAGGACCTCACCCGCCGCCCGGCCGCGCCCTTCACCACGTCGACCCTCCAGCAGGAGGCGGCGAGGAAGCTCCGCTTCACCTCGCGCATCACCATGAGCACCGCTCAAGCGCTGTACGAGAACGGGTACATCACCTACATGCGCACCGACTCGGTGTCGCTCTCGAAGCAGGCCACCGAAGCCGCTCGCAACCAGGCACGTTCGCTCTACGGCGCTGAGACGGTTCCCGAGAAGCCCCGCGTCTACACCGGCAAGAGCAAGAACGCGCAGGAGGCGCACGAGGCGATCCGTCCGGCTGGCGACACGTTCCGCACACCGGCGGAGCTGCGCGGCGTCTTGAGCCCGGACCAGTGGAAGCTGTACGACCTCATCTGGAAGCGCACCGTCGCGAGCCAGATGGCCGACGCGAAGGGCTTCACGGCATCCGTCGACATCACGGCCGAGGTCGCTCAGGCCGGGGCGGATGCCTCGAAGCGCTCGATCGCCGAATTCGTGGCCTCGGGCACGGTCTTCACCTTCATGGGCTTCAAGCTCGCCTATGAAGAGGGCAATGACGACGAGCAGAGCGCCGATGCGACCGAGGCGAAGCTGCCGCAGCTCGCTGAGGGCGAGGCGCTCGCGCTGGACGCCGTGGAGGCGAAGGGCAGCGAGACCCGCCCGCCCGCTCGCTACACCGAGGCGAGCCTCATCAAGGCGCTCGAGGAGATCGGCGTCGGCCGGCCCTCGACCTACAGCGCCATCATCTCCACCATCGTCGACCGAGGCTATGTGGTGCCGAGGGGCGGCGCCCTCGTGCCCGGCTGGATCGCCTTCAGTGTGGTGCGGCTGCTCGAGGAGTACTTCGGCGACCTCGTGCAATACGACTTCACCGCCGCCATGGAGGAGGACCTCGACCGCATCGCGCGCGGCGAGGAGGATCGCGTCGACTGGCTTCGCGGCTTCTACTTTGGCAACGACGACCACCGCGGGCTCCGAACCGTCATCGACAACCTCGGAGAGATCGACGCCCGCGAGGTCAACTCGACCCACATCACCGACGACATCGTGCTGCGCATCGGGCGCTACGGCCCGTACCTCGAAGTGGCGGATGCCGAGGCGGAGACCCCGCGGCGGGTGAACCTGCCGCAAGACCTCGCACCCGACGAGCTCACCCCCGAGAAGGCGCGTGAACTCGTGGATGCGCCAGTCATGGGCGACCGGGTGCTGGGCATCGATCCGGAGACCGGCAAGCAGATCGTGGCCAAGGACGGTCGCTTCGGCCCGTACGTCACCGAGGCCGAGGCCGAAGCGGCGGAGGAGGCAGCATCGGCGAGCCCCACCGCGGGTGAGACGGACGCGGCATCCGAATCGGCCAGGAAGGGAAGTCGCAAGAAGGCTGCGGCACCCAAACCGCGGACGGCGTCGCTCTTCAAGTCGATGAGCGTCGACACGATCGACCTCGAGACGGCGCTTCGACTGCTGCGCCTGCCGCGCGTGGTCGGCACCGATCCCGAGTCGGGCGATGAGATCACGGCGCAGAACGGCCGGTACGGGGCCTACCTCAAGAAGGGCACCGATACTCGCTCGCTCGACGACGAGGACCAGATCTTCAGCATCGCCCTCGAGGGCGCCCTCGAGCGCTTCGCGCAGCCGAAGTACGGTGCGCGACGGGCAGCGAGCGCGTTGAAGGAGTTCGACGCCGACCCCGTCAGCGGCAAGCCGATCAAGGTGCGCGATGGCCGCTTCGGGCCGTACGTGACCGACGGCGAGACGAACGCGACAATCCCCAAGAGCGAGTCGGTCGACAGCATCGACTTCGACCGCGCCGTGCAATTGCTGGCGGAGAAGCGCGCCAAGGGGCCGGCCAAGAAACCGGCGAAGAAGGCTGCGGCATCCAAGACCACAGCCAAGAAGACCACGGCGAAGAAGACGACGGCGAAGACGACCACGACGAAGGCGACGGCGAAGACGACCACGACGAAGGCTGCCGCGCCCAAGAGCGCGGCGAAGAAGTCCGAATAGTGCGCGGGCTGTTCATCACGCTCGAGGGCGGGGACGGGGCCGGCAAGTCGACTCAACTGGCCCACCTCGCTCAGTGGCTCCGGTCGCTCGGACGCGACGTCGTCGAGACGCGCGAACCCGGCGGCACGGAGGTGGGGGAGGCCCTGCGCGATATCGTGCTGCACCACCGCGGGCACATCGATCCGCGTGCCGAGGCGCTCATCTACGCGGCCGACCGGGCGCACCACATCGCCACGAAGGTCCGACCGGCCCTCGAGCGTGGAGCCGTAGTGCTGCAGGACCGATACCTCGACTCCTCGGTCGCCTATCAAGGCGCGGGTCGCGTGCTCGACGCCGGCGAGATCCGTTCGCTGTCGCTGTGGGCCACCGGGGGCCTCATGCCAGACCTCACGGTGCTGCTCGACATCGACCCGAGTGCCGGGCGGGCGCGCCTCGAGGGCAAGCGGTTCGACCGTCTCGAGACCGAGGCGATCGAGTTCCACCAGCGCGTGCGCGAGGCCTACCTGGCGCTGGCCGCGGATGAGCCGACCAGGTTTCTCGTGCTTTCCGCCGCCGACCCGATCGGGACACTTGCCGACAGCATCCGCGCGCGCGTCGAAACGCTGCTCTGAGTTCCGGCAGACGCCGCACCGCGCACCGCAGCGCGGAGGCGGTCTTCTGGCGATCGGTTGTCAGCGCCGCGATCTAGGCTGGTGCACATGACGGCATGGAGCGAGTTGGCGGGTCAGGATGCCGCGATCGCGACCATCCGCCAGGCCTCCGCCGCGGCATCGGCCGGCGAGCACGGAATGACTCACGCCTGGCTGATCACCGGGCCGCCTGGCTCTGGCCGCTCCAACCTCGCGTACGCCTTCGCGACCGAACTCCTCTCGATCGACGCCGACGAGGCGGGGCGCGATGCGGTTCGGCAACAGGTGGAGGCGGGCAGTCATCCCGATCTCACGGTGCTGAAGACCGAGAACGTCATCATCAAGATCGACGATGTGCGGCGCATCCTCACCTCGAGCCAGTTCTCGCCCAGCGTCGCGCGCTATCGCGTGATGATCGTCGAGGATGCCGATCGCATGACCGAGCGCACGTCGAACGTGCTGCTGAAAGCGCTCGAAGAACCGCCGCCCCGTACCGTGTGGATCCTCTGCGCGCCCAGCGAGGCAGATCTGCTGCCGACCATCCGTTCGCGGGTGCGCGTGGTGCGCCTCACGACTCCGAGCGTGGAGGAGGTCGCGCGGCTGCTCGAGCACCGCGACGGCGTCGACGCCGAGCGGGCGTTGCGCTCCGCTCGCGAAGCCCAGAGCCACATCGGAATGGCGCGCCGTCTCGCCACCAGCGATGACGCCCGGCAACGACGCTCCGAGACGATCGAGTTGGCGCTCGGCATCCGCTCCGTGTCAGACGCGGTGCTCGCTGCGGCGCGATTGCTCGAGCTCGCCAAGGAAGACGGCACTGCGATTACCGAGGAGCGCGACGCCGAAGAACGCGACCAGCTCCTCCGATCACTGGGCATCGAGCCCGGTGGGGCGGTGCCGACCGCACTGCGCAGCCAGCTCCGGGCGCTCGAAGAAGACCAGAAGCGCCGGGCGACTCGAAGCCTCCGTGACGGCATCGATCGCATCCTCGTCGATCTGCAGTCGCTGTTCCGCGATGTGCTGCTGCTGCAATTGGGCGTCGACACTCGTCTCGTGAACGAGGCGATCCGAGACCGGCTCGTCGCCGCTGCCGAGCAGACCGACGCGGCGCACAGCCTCGGCGTGCTCGATGCGATCGCGTTGGCTCGGCGCCGGATCGAGGGGAACGTCGCGGCGCTGCTCGCGCTCGAAGCAATGTTGACCGCGGTGCTGCCATCACAGGCGCACCCAGCATCCGGGAGAGGAATCGCCGCACCGTGAGACGGGTCGTCAGCAGTGGAGCCATGGCGGCGGTGGGAGCCGCCGCGCTGATGCTATCGGGGTGCAGCCTGTTCGCACCGCCGATGGTCTCGACGCCGACCCTCGAGCCCGTCGACAAGGCGCTCGAACGCTTCTACCACCAGGAACTGGATTGGAAGAAGTGCGCAGATGGCATCTTCTGCGCTACCGCGATCGCACCCATGGACTGGTCCGATCCTGACGGCGAGACGATCGAGTTGGCGTTGGCGAGCCAGCCGGCGACCGGCAGCAGCAGTCTCGGCTCAGTGCTCGTCAATCCCGGCGGGCCCGGGGCGTCGGGCCGTGACTTCGTGCTCGATAGCGTCGATTTCGCCACCACCGACCGACTGCAGGGCAGCTACGACATCGTCGGCTTCGACCCGAGGGGTGTGGGCCGCTCGTCGGCGGTGTCGTGCCACGATGACCCGCGCCAGCTCGACGCGTACCTGTACGACATCGCGCCCGGAGCACCGGGAAGCGATGCCTGGATCGACGAGCTCCGGGCCTCGGCCGCCGACTTCGGTGAAGCCTGTCTCGAGCACACGGGCCCGCTGCTCGAGTTCGTCGACACAGAGAGCGCTGCACGCGATCTCGACATGCTGCGAGCGGTGCTCGGCGACGAGAAGTTGAACTATCTCGGCTACTCGTACGGCACCTTCCTTGGCGCGACCTACGCCGACCTCTTCCCCGAGAACACGGGGCGACTGGTCTTCGACGGCGCGCTCGACCCGGCGACCAGTTCCCTCGACGTCACGGTCACGCAAGCGAAGGGCTTCGAGAACGCCATGCGCGCGTATCTCGCCAGCTGCCTCGGCGACCGCGAATGCCCGTTCAGTGGCTCGGTCGATAGTTCGATGCAGCAGATCCGACAGCTTCTCGACCAGCTCGACGCGAGCCCGCTACGTCACAGCGATGGTCGCATGCTGGGCAGCAGCACGATGTTCACGGCAATCATCCTGCCCCTGTACAACGAGGGCAACTGGCCCCTGCTCAACCAGCTGTTCACCGAGGTGTTCAGCGGGAATGCCGAGACGGCGTTCTTCCTCGCCGACTACTACAACGACCGCACCGAAGACGGCGAATACAGCACGAACCAGACCGAGGCGTTCCTCGCGATCAACTGCCTCGACTACGACGACGGCGATCCCGACAACGACGAGCTGCGTGCCGAAGCAGCCTTCCTCAAGCAGGAGGCACCGATCTTCGGCCCGCAGATGTCGTATGGCGTGACGTGCGCCAGCTGGCCGTTCGACTCGGTGCGCGAACGCGTGGCGATCGCTGCAGAGGGCTCGAGCGACATCCTCGTTGTGGGCACGACGAACGACCCTGCCACGCCGTATGTGTGGGCGCAGAACATGGCGCGCCAATTGCAGAACGGTCACCTCGTGACGCACAACGGCGAGGGGCACACTGCCTATGGTTCCAACGACTGCGTCAACCGAGTGGTCGACGACTACTTCATCGACGGAACGGTGCCGGCGAGCGACCCCCAGTGCTGAGCGTGCCGCGGTCCGCCTGGCTCACGCGGCTGCCGACTGCAAGTTTGCGGCGTCTGCAATAATTAGGTGATGACAGCCCCTGTTCAGCCCGGTCTCCGCGAGCGCAAGCGCGCCGCGACCCGTCGTGCGATCCAGCACGCAGCGCTGTCGCTTGCGGCGGAGCGCGGCCTCGGCGCAGTGACAGTGGATGACATCAGTCGAGCGGCGGATGTCTCGCCGCGCACGTTCTTCAACTACTTCGCCACCAAAGACGACGCGCTCACCTCCGAGCTCCCGAGCCTGCGCCAGCGTGAGGCCACCGATGCCTTCATCTCGGCGAAGCAGTCTGACCTGTTCGAGGCGATCGGCGAGCTCCTTGCCGCAGCCGCCGAGCAGGTGGCGGCCGACCGCGAACTCCTTGAGCTTCGCCGAGAGGTGAGTCGTCGGCATCCCGAGATCGTGGCCATGAACATGGCCAATATGCGCCGCTTTGAGGCAGCGTTCGCCGAGCTCGTGGCGGAGCGGCTCGAGGTGACGGATTCGGCGGAGGCCGAGGACGAGCGCGAGGAGCGCGCGGCGCTCATCGCGTTCGTCGCCGTCGGCGCGATGCGGCACTCGTGGCTGAGGTGGGCGGACCGCATGTCGAGCCGAACACTTGCAGACGAGCTCCGCCGTGCGTTCGCGCTGCTGGGCACGCTCGCGCACTGAGGCAATCGCCCGGCGACTGCGGCGGACGAACAGAGGATGCCGTGACGTCCGCTAGACTTGTGTGCTGTGCCACCGCTCACGCGGTGCCACGCCGCCTTAGCTCAGTCGGCAGAGCGTCTCACTCGTAATGAGAAGGTCGTGGGTTCGATTCCCACAGGCGGCTCACTCGCCACACGGCTCGATGGCAGCCGGGAAGTACTCAATGCCGTCATTGATCTTGTTTGCGCGGTTGATCTGGGTTGGAAACCGCTTCCATGTGGCCTCTCGGCCCGGCCTTGGCGGGTGAATCGATACGGGACGCTTCGCCTTGGCAGCGTCGTTCCCGTCCGCTCGGTAGACCGGCGCACGATCGACCGTTGCCGGGGCATCGTTCCGCGTCTGCCGCGCCTGCTTGCCTATGTCGCGTAGCCTGTCGACATGGTCGTGAAGCCTCCGCCGATACGTACTCTGCACTTCGGGCGTCTTGATGCCAGCGATGAAGCAACTCAGGATCCCGAACTGCTGCTGGAAGGCTATCTGGACTACAACCAAGCGGTGTACAAGATGGCGTCAGGGCTTGCTTGGTACATTCTCGGCCCGAAGGGCGCGGGAAAGTCTGCCGTCTTCGAGCACCTCAGACTCAAGTGGGCGGGTCGGCACGACCGTTTTTTCGGAGTTTGGGACCTCCGGGGATTCCCTGTTGCCGATGTAACGCAGATACACACTGGTCAGAGTGTTGGGCCATCTCGTACCCAGTCTGCGTGGGAATTCCTGCTGCTCCTCCGAGTGTTCCAGTCGATTTCCTCGGATAATGGCCTTGACGCCTCGGAAGAGTTCCTGTCATTGCGAAAGGAACTCACAAAGGCTGGCTTGCTCATTGATGACTGGAAGCTAAGTGTTTCCAGGTGGTCGAGCAGTGGAGCCTCATTCAAGCTGAACCTCGGCTTCCTGGGCCTCGATGTGGAGAACCGACCCGTGGGGCCCTTGGAAGTTACGGCCGTCTTGCGGAATGCCCTCGAACGCGTGCAGACGACCAACCGGCACATCATTTCTGTTGATGGACTCGACTCGTTCTTCCTTGAAACGAACGACGATTGGGCTTCCCTGGCTGGTCTAGTCCATGCCATTGAGTCGACAAATCGATTCATGGCCAAACTGAACCTACCGATCACCGTCGTTGCCGCAATCCGAACTGAAGCGTTCGAGTCGCTCGAGAGCACTGACTCGAACAAACTCAAGTCTCACGCCGTCTACTTGGACTGGAGCCCCTCGGGTGTCAGCGCCGAGAGCAAGCTATGGACGTTGGTGGATACCAAAGTGCGTGTGTCGAGACCGGAGATTGGAAAGTTCACCAGCACCTATCTCGGCACCGACATCGGTCAAGGTCCGTACTCGCGGATACCCGACTATTTCCTGGCGTACACCCGACTCCTTCCGAGAGACCTGGTGGCTCTCCTCACTCATCTGCAAGAAGTGCACCCCGGTTCGACGGCGGTGACGGAGGCGGAGGCTGTCCTCACCGTCCAGAACTATGCCGAACAATACTTCGTCGGCGAGATCGCCAACAATCTTGCCGGGATCCTCCCAGACCGCGTGGGTCGGCAAAGAAAGACAACCGCGTTCTTTGAGGCTGTGAAGAGTGTGCAGGCGGCGGAGTTCACGATGCATGACCTCCAAGCTGACTTGGACGGCGAGTTGTCCGATGCGGAGTTGAAGCTGCTCCTCCGGCAGATGTTCGAGATCGGCGCGATCGGACTACGGACGCGCAACGGTTCGAGCATAGAACGCACCGATTTCAAGTACAGGAAGGCCACTCCTGTCGCATTTCACCCGAGGCGGATTTTTCTTCTTCATAACGCGCTCATCGCTGCTTGGAACAAGAGTCGCGCTTAGCCCGGCGCGGGACCGGCCCCGAGTGAACGATCTCGAAGGGAGGTTTCCTAACGTTCGCAGGGGTTGCCGACAGGCTCGCTTCCCGGTGCCTCGCGAAACATGAGCCGTTTTCCTGTACAGCCCCTAGGCTGACTGCCATGATGCGCCGAAGCATCGCTGTGCTGGCTGCCTTCGCGATGGGTGTCGCCCTCGCCGCCTGCACGGCGAAATCCGACCAGGCCCTGCCAGGGAGCGGCTCGCCCGTCCCGACAGCGAGCGCGGAGCCGCTCCTGACGTGCGACGACCTCGTCGACATGGCTGACGTCGTCGATGCGCTCACCGGCAGCGATGGCGTCGCTCCGACGCCTGTACCGGCGACCCGGGTGACGACCGACCTGCGTGACCTGGTCAACGAGGCGGCCGGGGGTCTGACCTGTTCATGGCGCGTAGGCGAGCCGCCGTTCAATGCGTCCGACGCCCCGTCACCGGAGAGCCGGCTCGCATACCTGATCATCGAGCTTCTGCCCGGGTCCGATGGGCAGACGCAGGACGACGCTCCGAACAGCGGCACCCGTCTCGGCGTTGACGAGATCGACGGCCACCCGGTGTGGGAGGACTGCGCAGACGGCGGCTGCTGGACTGAGGCCACCGTCGACGAGGTCAAGGTCGTCGTGACCCTGACATTCCCGTACTGGCTGCAGGGCTGGTCGCGCTACGGCGAGATGACCGCCGACGATCTGCTTCCGAAGACCCGCCCCGTTGTCGCGTCGACTCTCGAAGCGATCGCGGACGCGCCGGCCGAGCGGACGGAGTGGCCCTCGATCGGCGCCGTATCCGACGGCAGCACGTGCGACAGCGCTGTGGACCCTGTGGCGATCGCGTCTGCTCTCGGACTGCCCGAAGTCGTGTGGAACGAGCACCGGTACGACGCCGAGTCGCCGCAAGCGCGCGTCGGGCTGTACGAGTGCTGGCAAGCGGGGGCGAACGACGTCTCGGTGACCGTGGGCGCGGGCCTCGCTCCGGTCGTCGCAGAGATGGCCACCGAGCCCGACAACGCCCGGGCCTTCGAGCGCGTCACGCTCGAAGGTGCGAGCCAGGGCGATATCGCGCTGCGGAGCTGCGCCACTGACGCGCCGCGCTGCTCTGTGCTCTTCACGCTCGGAGTCGATGCTTACGGGGTCGGCTCGACCATCGATGCGGTGGCGGCTGCCGAAGCGATCATCGCTCGATCCTCGTAGCCGACGCCTTCGCGGGGGTCTCAGGAAGACCTGAGGGCCCCGGCGCTCACCGGGCCCGGCGGGCGCGCACCGTCGTGACGATCGACATGGTGACTGCGAGCGACATGACCACGAGGAAGATCAACGTCGCCACGACGTTGACCTGCGGCGGCACACCGCGCTTGGCAGCGCCCCAGACGTACATCGGGAACGTCATCGCGCTGCCCGAGTTGAAGTTCGTGATGATGAAGTCGTCGAACGACAGCGCGAAGGCCAGCACCGCACCGGCGAGGATGCCGGGAGCCGCCAGCGGCAGCGTCACACGGCGGAACGCCCGCCAGGGGTTCGCGTAGAGATCGGTCGCCGCTTCGAGCAGGCGGGAGTCGAGCATCGCGAGCCGCGCCTTCACGACGATGATCACGAAACTGATGCAGAACATGATGTGGGCGAGCAGGATGGCGACTGGACCGAGCGGGATGCCCGCATTCACGTACAGCGTCAGCAGTGATGCGCCCAGCACCACTTCCGGCATGGTCATCGGCAGCAGCACGAGCACGTTGGCGGTCGCACGGCCCGCGAAATCGAAGCGGGTGAGCGCGTAGGCGGCCAGCACGCCGATGACGGTGGCGGCCGCGGCGGCCGCGAGCGCGATCTGGAGGCTCAGGAGCACGGATTCGCAGAGGCCGTATGGTCCGCACATGTTCGCCCAGTTGTCGAGCGTGAACGCGTTGAATGTGAAGTTGTACCGCCCCGCCGGGTCGTTGAGCGACATGAGTACCACCACCGCGATCGGCAGCAGCAGGTACACGACCGCGAGTGCGCCGATCACTCGGATCGCGTGACGACCGAAGAAAGCGGCTGCGCGTTCGCGGGCGGCCGAGTAGTGCAGCGGCCGAGCGGTGCGGGCGTTCGAAGCATCCATGTCGACTCTGCTTCCTAGAACAGCTCGTCGGTGCGCGCGCGGCGCAGCGACAGCGTGACCAGTCCGATGATGAGCACGATGAGCGTGACCGAGATGGCGGATGCGGTCGGGTAGTCGAGCGCCCGCAGGTACTGACTATCGATGACGTTGCCGATCATCTGCGTATCGACGCTGCCGAGCAACTGGGCGTTCACGAAGTCGCCCGCAGCGGGAATGAACACGAGCAGCGTTCCCGCGGCGATCCCCGGCAGTGAAAGCGGCAGCGTGACCCGGCGGAAAGCGCGGAACCCACTCGCGTACAGGTCGCCCGCCGCCTCGATGAGTCGACGGTCGATGCGGTCGAGGCTCACGAAGATCGGCAGCGCCATGAACGGCAGGAAGTTGTAGGTCAGCCCGGCGATGACCGACACCGGTGTGGCCAGGAGCCACTGATCGGGCCCGAGCAGACCGACCGTCCGCAACGCACCGACGACGACGCCCTGGTCGGCGAGGATGGTGGTCCACGCAAGCGTGCGCACCAGGAAGCTCGCGAACAGCGGAGCAACCACGAGCACGAGCAGCAGGTACTTCCATCGTCCGCTCTTGAACACGATCATGTAGGCGAGCGGGTAGGCGATCAGCAGCGCGCACACCGTCGCAATCGCGGCGAACGCGACGGAGCGCAGGAACCACGGCCAGTACGTGGTCACGACGTGAACGTAGTTGGCCACCTCGAAGGTGAAGACGAATCCCTCTTGGAACGAGCCCGACTGCAGCGAGCCCATCACGAGCGTCACGAGCGGTGACAAGAAGAAGGCGAGCAGCCACACCACCATGGGGGCGAGCAGCAGGTATGGCGCCCACCTGCGGCGACCTGCAGTCGTGGCGCTCGTCACGGCGTCACCTCCGCTTGCGGCGTGCAGCGCGTCCCCGCGCGCCGACCGCTGCGACGTGCTGGGTATCGGCCCCGACGGCGGTGCCCTCACCCGCGTGAGGGTCTTGGCTGCCATCGAGCGCGAAGGTGAACCCGAGTTGCCAGATCAGGCGTACTGATGTTCCCGGAGCCAAGCGCTCACGCACGGAGTCGTTCTGAACGAAGGCCTTCACGGTCTCGTTGCTGCCGGCGACCTCGACCACGTACTCGGTGCCGATGCCCGTGTACGACGAATCGAGCACGATGCCCGCAAGCTCGTTCTCGCCGGCTGCGGCGACGTCGTGATCGCGGGCGATCCTGATCTTCTCGGGACGAACGCCCACGAATACGCTCTGGTCGGTGGCGTGCACTCGTGCCGATGGGACGCGCACCCGCTGGCCCGCGACATCGATCATGGCGAGCTCGCTCTCATGGCCGAGCACGATTCCGGGCAGCAGGTTGGAATTGCCGAGGAAGTTCGCGACGAAGGCCGTGCGGGGTGATTCGTAGAGCTCTTCCGGTGCGCCCATCTGCTCGATCCGGCCGCCATTCATGACCGCGATCTTGTCGGCCATCGTCATGGCCTCCTCCTGGTCATGCGTGACATGCAGGAACGTGAGGCCGAGGTCGCTCTGGATCTGCTTCACCTCGTACTGCATCTGGCGGCGCAGTTTCATGTCGAGGGCCCCGAGCGGTTCGTCGAGCAGCAGCACCTGCGGCTCATTGACGATGGCACGCGCCAGCGCGACGCGCTGCTGCTGCCCGCCCGAGAGTTGCGCGGGCTTGCGCTGCGCCAAGGCCGAGAGCTCAACGGTCTCGAGGATGCGCTCGACCTTACGCTTGATGTCGCTCGCCCTGCGCTCGCGAAGGCCGAACGCCACGTTCTCGAAGATGGTCAGGTGCGGGAAGAGCGCGTACGACTGGAACACGGTATTGACCGGCCGCCGGAACCCGCGCAACTGGGTGATGTCGTTGCCGGAGAGCAGGATGCTGCCTTCGTCGGGCTGCTCGAGACCGGCAACCATCCGCAGCGTCGTCGTCTTGCCGCATCCGGACGGTCCCAACAGCGCGAAGAGCTGGCCGCTCGGGATGGTGAGATCGAGGCTGTCGACCACTGTGGTGCCGGAGTACCGCTTGACGAGTCCGCGAAGCTCGAGATCGCCTTCGATCGCTCCCACCTCAGAACTGACGACCCCCACTTGTTCCGTGGCGGTCAAAGTCCGAGCGCCTTGTCGAAGGCTGACTGGCGGGCCTGGTTCTCGTCGAGGTCCATCGGCTTGTAGGTGAACATCTTCTTCATCTCCTCGGCATCCGGGAAGATGAGCGGGTTGTCGGCCAATTCCGGATCGATGGAGGCCATCGCATCCTGAGCGCCGGCCACCGGGCACACTGCGTTCACATATGCGGCCACCTGCGCGGCGACCTCGGGCTCGTAGTAGAAGTCGATCAGCTTGTGGGCTGCCTCGGTGTCGGGGGCGCCCGTGGGAACCATCAGGACGTCTTCCATCAGTACCCCGCCCGAGTCGGGGATGAAGAACTTGATCGCCGGATTGTCCTTCGCAAGCTGAACGACGTCACCCGCCCAAGCGAGGCATGCGCCGATGTTGCCCTGCGAGAGGTCGGCCGCGTAGTCATTGCCGGTGAAGCGGCGCAGTTGGCCGCTCTGGCGCGCCGACTCGATGTCTTCGATCGCCTGCTGGAAGTCGTCGTCGTTGAAGGCGCCCGGGTCGGCGCCGTTCGCGAGCATCAAGGTGCCGGTCGTCTCGCGAAGCTCGGTGAGCAGCGACACCTTGCCCTTGAGGGCAGGGTCGGTGAGCAGTTCCTGCACCGTTCGCACGTCCTTGCCGGTGACATCGGTGTTCACCGCGATGCCCACCAGCCACCCCTGCCACGCGAGTGAGTAATCGCGCGTGGGGTCGAACGCGGGGCTCTCGAACGCCGGCAACAGATTCTTCGCATTCGCGAGCTTCGACTTGTCGAGCTTCTGCGCCCAATCGAGCGAGATGAAGCGGCCGCCCATCCAGTCAGTGGGGCTGATGACACTGGCTGGGATGCCTTGGCCGCCCTGCATGAGCGGTTGCACCTTCGCGAACCACTCGTCGTTGCTGTTGATCTCCGCCAGGTACTCGACCCGGATGCCGGTGCGCTCCTCGAACTCGACCAGGCTCGGGATCGTGCCGTCATCCTCGGTGTCGACCGAGAGCGGCCAGTTCGACCAGATGATCTGGTCGCTCGAGGAGCTTCCATTGCTCGGCGCGACGCCTGTCGGCTTCGTCGTGCATCCCGCGAGTAGCAGGCTGCCGCCGGCGACCGCCGCCAGCTGCATGACCTGCCGTCTCGTCATCCCCCCGAGCCCGCTGAGATCGAGTTGGCGCCGAGCACCGAATGAAGACATCTCATCTCCCCACTGCCATAGTGTTGCCGCTCACCATAGGGGGGCGATGCCGCCGGGGTCAAAGACCCCCACACGGGGGAGTGCGTGTCGCGGCAAGGCCCCAGGGGTGGCGCCCGCCCCGAATCGGGCGAGTCAGTATGTCAAGTTTCCTTGACACGAAGTCGCAATGCCTTTACATTGTCAATGTCTGGTTTCTTTGACATGGGGAGTTGGCGATGGCCTTCAATTCGGCACCGGAAGAGCGCAGCGCGTGGATCATGCTCGTGCTGGCAGCGGTCGGGTATCCGGTCTATCTCGCCTTGTTGCTCGGCGGGTTGGAGGGGCGCCCGCTCACCGAGGCCGAGTTCGCTTGGCCCATGCTCTGGACCATCGGCGGATCGATCCTCGCCTCGTTCGTGCTGCATGCGCTGTTCCGCGTGTTCACCGATCTCGACAACAACACCAGAGACGAGCGCGACCGTCAGATCAGCCGGTGGGCCGACCATACCGGCCAGGCGTTCGTGGTGGCGGGCGCGCTCGCCGGCCTCGTGCTCGCCATGCTCCGGCTCGATGTGTTCTGGATCGCGAACGCCATCTACCTCGGGTTCTTCCTGTCGGCAGTGCTCGGATCGATCGCGAAGATCATCGCGTATCGGCGCGGTTTCTCGGCGACGTGGTGAAGGGCGGGCTGAACGCATGGTGAAACGCGCCCCAAGGGACGGATCGAAGGCGGCATCCGCGAGTGCTGCCAAGTCGCCGGCCAAGGCCACCCGAGTGACGAACCAGATCCGCCGACTCCGGTTCGAAGCCGGCGAGATGACCCAGGTCGAGCTCGCCGAGCGCATCGGCGTGACGCGGCAGACACTCATCGCGATCGAGCAGGGGCGCTACTCGCCGTCGCTCGAGACAGCGTTCCGAATCGCTCGCGCGTTCAATGCCGGGCTCGACGACGTATTCCAATACCCCGCAGAGTCAGCGCTCGAAGAGGAGAGCAATCAATGAGAGCCATCGTGCAAGACCGGTATGGCGAGGCCGATGTGCTGCGCCTGGCCGATATCGACCGCCCCCGAGTCTCGGCCGGCCAGGTGCTCGTGGAGGTGAGAGCGGCCGGCGTCGACCCCGGGGTGTGGCACCTGATGGCCGGCAAGCCAGGCCTCGTGCGGCTCGCCGCCGGGCTTCGCCGACCCCGCTGGCCCGTACGGGGCATGGCCTTCGCAGGAGTCGTCACCGCAGTAGGCGAGGGCGTCGATGCGTTCGGCGCGGGCGACGAGGTGTTCGGCACCGCAAACGGGTCGTTCGCAGAGTTCGTATTGGCCAAACCGGAGAAGATCGCGCCGAAACCGGCCTCGCTCAGCTTCGAGGAGGCCGCGGCCGTGCCGATCTCCGGGCCCACAGCGCTGCAGTCACTGCGCGATGCTGTGCGACTGCAGGCCGGTCAGCATGTGCTGGTGCTCGGTGCAGCGGGAGGGGTCGGCACCTTCGCGGTTCAGCTCGCAAAGGCGATGGGCGCGAGGGTGACCGGAGCTGCGAGCGGCCCGAAACTCGAGCTGGCGCGCTCCATTGGGGCGGATGCCGTCATCGACTACACCGTCGAAGACCCCCTCGCCGCTGGGCCGTACGATGCGATTCTCGACATGGGGGGCGCAAGGCCGCTCGCCGCGCTGCGCGCTGCACTCGTGCCGGGCGGGGCGATCGCGATCGTTGGCGCCGAAGTCGGCCCGCTCGGCGGTCTCAGCCGCATGCTCGTCGCCCCGCTGGTGACGGCGTTCAGCCGCCACCGCATCGTGGGTGTCATCTCGATCGAGAACACGGCTGATTTGCTCGAGCTCACCGACTACATCGAGAAGGATGCGGTGCGGCCCGCACTCGACCAGGTGTTCCCGCTCGAGCACGCTGCGGACGCGATCCGGCACATCGGTCGCGGCCACGGCACCGGCAAGACCGTGCTCAGCATCGGCTGAGAGCCCTCACCTGCTGTCGCCATGGTCGATCAATCGCCCGGTCCGAGTTCCTGAAAGATCGTGAGCTGGACCCCGGCGGGTGCGTCGAGACGTGAGTTGAGTGAACGCCACGGCGTCTCACGGGGCGCAGCGACCAAGTCGGCGCCGGCCTCCACGAGCTGCGCTGTGACGGTCGCCGAGTCGTCGACCTCAAGGGCGACACGGAGATGAGCGCTCGGGCGACCTTCGGCTTCGACCTCGTCGATCATGCGCACCTGCGCCGAGTTCGAAAGCTCGAGGGTCGCGCGCCCGGCGTCGAGGATGACCACTCTCGCGCCGGCGGCGCCCTCGTACGCTTCCTGCTCCGGCATCCCGAGAGCGTCGCGGTAGAACGCCAGCGCCTGCTCGAAGTCCTCCGCGTGCACGACAAGTCGAAGTTGGCGCACGCGCCCTGGCGGTGAATCCCTGTCCACGTCGTCGTTCATACCGTCACGCTAGCGACGGTGATGTCGCGGCCGCCACCGCTCGTCAACACCGTTCGACTGACTTCCGGGCCGCACTCCGCGAGTTGGCTGGGAAAGCCCCCGCACCCCTGTGCAGCCGAGTCGCCGAGAGCATGCTCTTGAGCAGCCGCATCGGCATTGAAGGCGGGAAGTGCCCGCCCCCAAGACGGCTCCACCCGAGAAGCCGCACTGGGAGAATCCGAGAGGAACCAGAAATGATCAACAGAGAGAACCTCGGAAGCTTGATCGGCGCCGACGTCGTCGACCCCACCGGGTCGAAGATCGGCTCGGTCGGGCAGGTCTACGTCGACGATCATGACGGCCGCCCCAGTTGGGTGAGCGTGCGAACCGGGCTCTTCGGCATGAAGGAGTCGCTCGTGCCGCTCGACCGCGCCGACTGGGACGGTGACGACCTTCGAGTCGCCTACGAGAAAGACCGCGTCAAGGACGCGCCCCGCGTCGACGCGGATGCCCATCTCGAACCGTCCGACGAGGACGAGCTGTACCGCTACTACGGGATGGAGGGCACCGGAGAGGTCGGCGCGGTGCATGATCGCGACGCAGCTCCCTCTGACGCGGCGATGGCCACAGACGACTCGACGCCTCGAACTGCCGAGCAGCCGGATGCTGGCAGTGAGTCGATGCGCTCCGGCCGCCTCCGACTGCGCCGATACGTCGTGACTGAGGAGCAGTCGGTGAGTGTTCCAGTGCAACGGGAGGAAGTGCGAGTCGAGCGAGACCCGGTCGTCGACGCCAACGTCGATGCAGACCCTGACATCGCGGGCGGGAACGATCGCTCCATGTAGAGCCGCACCCAAGAGCGGCTTCGCCAGCTGCCGCGCCGCGCGCCATATGCGCCAGCGCTCGCGCTCTGCGTTGCGTCACGCTGGCGCGTCGTCGTTGGTCTTCGCCGGACCCCTTCCGGCACCCATGATGAGAAGCGCCCCGACGGCGGAGAGCACGGCGAATGGCGCATCCGGCAGCCAAGTGCCGAGCGTAGCCACGTGGGAGACGAAGAACAGTGGCATCGCCCACATCGAGAGCTGCACCAGGCGCGAGGTGACCGCTCCCCATACCGCTGCGATGCCCAGTATCGCGGCGAGCAACCCGAACGAGGCGATCAGAACCAGCGCGGGCGCTTCGAACGGGTCGTCGGCGAAGACCGTGCTCACCGCGATGAGTGCCGACATTGTGAAGAACAGCGTGAGCAGCACTTGGCCCGTGCGCACGCGTGCTCCCAGCGGCGAGCGCGTGAGCGGGGTCATCGACGGTGTCGAGGTCAATGCGGACATGGGATACCTCCTCTGTGAGCGGCTCGTTGTGCCGCCCGGGTTGCGACTCAAGCTAGGAGCGGACCGCTGCCAGACGTGATGAGGCTGCCCGCAGCAGATGGTGGGGTTGACCGCAAATTCCTCGCCGATGCTTCTCGCTGCGAGTTCAGGGTCGTGATACTGAACGCATGACGTCTCGCCTCGACCTGGTCAGCATCGTCATCGGCGTCGGCGGGCTCTCGATGATCCCGTGGGCGGCACCGGCGGCGCTCGGCGCCGAGACCGCGCTCGTGGTGCCCGCGCTCTTCGTCGTGGCGGGGATGCTGGGCCCCGTGTGGGGAGCCCTCCGCTTCACGTGCCGGTCTCTCGTCGCAGCCGGCGCTCTGCACTTGAGCGCCTTCGCCGCGTCCGCGCTCGCACAGCAAGCAGAGCACTCCGCCCCTGTCTGGCATGTGGCCTCGCAGGTGCTGTTCGTCGCAGGATTCGCGGTGTTCGTCGTGCTCGCCGCGGGATACCCGTCCGGCCCTGCGCCGAGGTGGGCGTTCGTCGTCATGGCGGTGGCGGCGGCAGTGCCGCTCATCACTGGGTTCGCAGGGGCGACGCCTCCGGTGCTCGCAGGCTCGGACGCGCCTGAGGCGATTGGACCGATCGCCGCGGCGTTGCCCGAAGGCCTGGTTCATCTGAGCGTGCTCGGCTTCGCGCTCCCACCCCTCGCGGTCTCCGTTGGCATCACGCGAGCCACGCGCGGGGGACGGGAACTGCGTGCCCGCCTCTCACTGCCGCTCGTGGCGTTGGTGCTCATGGCCGCGATCATGGTCGCAGGCGCGCTCGTTCCGCCGCAGTTCTCGGCGCTCTCGACCGCTCTGTTCCTCGTGGCCGCGCCGCTCGTGCCGGTCGGGCTGATTCTCGGCGGTCGTCGCACTCCCGGCGAGCCACGCGGGCTCGCTGCCGAGGCATCCCCCACGCTGATCGCCGAGCTGACCCCTCGTGAGCGCGACGTGCTCGCGCTCATGGCCGACGGGCAGAGCAACCGGGCGATCGCGAAGTCGCTGCACATCTCCGTGTCGGCCGTCGAGAAGCACAGCACGGCGATCTTCAGCAAGCTGGGACTCGACCCGGAGCCCGCCACGCACCGCCGGGTAGCCGCGGTCGTGGCCTATCTGCGCGCTGCTGAGCGCTGAGCGCCGAGCGTCAGAGCTTCGCCATGACCTCTTCGGCGATGAGGTCCAGTTGGTCGAGGTCGCGGATGTCGAGGCACTGCAGGTAGACGCGCGAGATCCCCAGCTCGGCCACCTGGGCGATGCCGTCGAGCATCTCCTGCGGCGAGCCCGCGAGCCCGTGACGCCGGAGCTCGGCAGGCTCACGCCCGATCGCGGCCGCCCTGCGCTCGAACTCGGCTTCGTCCGAGCCGACACAGGCGACGAGAGCGACTGAGTAGACGAGTTCCTCGGGGTCGCGGCCTGCTTCCTCGCACGCCGCCCGCACCCGGTCGAGCTGCGGTGCGATCGCCGGCTTCTCAGGGAACGATTGGTTGTACTCGGTCGCGAAGCGGGCCGCGAGGCGCGGCGTGCGCTCCTTGCCGCCGCCGCCGATGATGAGCGGCATCCGCGACTGCACGGGCTTGGGCAGCGCCGGCGAGTCGGTCAGCCGGTAGTGGTGCCCCTCGAAGTCGAAGCGCTCGCCCACCGGTGTCTGCCACAGGCCGGTGATCACCTCGAGCTGCTCCTCCAGCATCCCGAACCGCTTCTTGGGGAAGGGCACGCCGTAGGCCTCGTGCTCGGCCGCGAACCAGCCCGTGCCGAGGCCGAATTCCACCCGGCCATTCGACATCGCATCGACCTGCGCCACTTGGATCGCGAGGAGACCCGGATGCCGGAACGTCGCCGAGCTGACCAGGGTACCGAGGCGGATCTTCGACGTCTCGCGTGCGAGACCGGCGAGGGTCACCCACGAGTCGGTCGGACCGGGCATGGGATCGCCTTCACCCATGCGCAGGTAGTGGTCTGAGCGGAAGAACGCATCGAAGCCGAGCTGTTCCGCGCGCCTCGCCATCGCCGCCTGCTCGTCGTATGAGGCGCCCTGCTGAGGTTCGGTGAAGATCCTGAGGTCCATGACCACCACTCTGACAGGCGCTCCGGAGCAGAGGGAGGAGCGAGACGCGACACGCCGCGACACGAGCACGCAGCGTGATGGACACGGGCGTCGCTGCTCAGTACAGTGATGCCACATCAGAGCTGCGACGCCGCGCTCTGGCCGTGCAAGGGAGCGCCGTTGTCTGGATAGGTCGAAGCCGCCATCGTGCGTCGCCGCCGTCGGCGAACCGATGCGAGGTGGCCGAGACCGAGCCCGACCCAGTTGGCCTTGTCGCCGCGAACCGCTACGGGGTCGCGCGACATGTCGAACAGACACGGAGACCCGGTGAACCACAAGCAGACCGTTCCACTGATCGCAGACGTCGATACCGGCATCGACGACTCGCTCGCGCTGTTGTACCTCATGGCCAGCCCCGAGGCCGAGTTGCTCGCCATCACCTGCACAGCGGGCAATGTGCCGGCGCGACAGGTCGCGATCAACAACCTCGCCTGGCTCGAGCTCTGCGGTCACGCCGATGTCGAGGTGGCTCTGGGCGCTGAGGTGCCCATCATCCAGCCGCTCATGACCACCGAGGAGACGCACGGACCGCAGGGCATCGGCCACGCGGTGCTGCCCGCGCCCTCCCGTTCCGTCTCACCGAGGCACGCGGCTGAGGTATGGATCGACCTCGTACGAGAGCGCCCAGGTGAGATCACCGGCCTCGTCACGGGGCCTCTCACGAACCTGGCGCTCGCGGTCAAGCTCGAACCCGAGCTCCCGAAGCTCCTCAAGCGGCTCGTGATCATGGGCGGAGCGTTCAACTACGCCGGCAACACCACCCCGACCACCGAGTGGAACATCGCCGTCGACCCCGACTCGGCGAAGATCGTGTTCGACGCGTTCTCGGTGGTGCCCACCGACCGGCGCCCCATCGTCTGCGCGCTCGATGTCACCGAGCGCATCGAGATGTTCCCCGCGCATCTCGCCGAGCTCGCGCGCGCCGCTGGCAGCGAACCAGTCGAGCAGCTCAGCGCAGACGACGTCCCCGGTACTCGCTCCACGGCCTCGAACCCCGTCATCCGTCACCTCTCGGATGCTGTGCGCTTCTACTTCGAGTTCCACAACACGCACGATCAGGGCTACCTCGCCCACATGCACGACCCCTTCGCTGCCGCGGTCGCTCTCGACCCGACGATCGCCACCACTCGCGCCGCGACCGTCGATGTCGAACTGGCGGGCACGCTCACTCGCGGGCAGACGATCGCCGACTGGCGGGGCATGTGGGGTCGCGCGGCGAACGCCGACATCGTTGTCGACACCGACCCTGCCGAGTTCTTCCGCCGCACGATCGAGCGGGTCGGCTCGCTCGCGAGAGCTGTCGGGGGAGCCAGCGACGCCCAGATCGCCCAGACCGCAACACCCCGATAGCAGGCCGGATGCAAGGAGGCATCATGTCAACGTCCATCGCGCAATCCAGTTCACGCCGCGTGCGCAATACCGTCCTCGTGGCGGTCGGCGCGGTGATCATCGTCGCGACCTACCTGTACCTCGTGATCGGCCAGCCGGCCGAGGTGGCCGAGAGCAGCACCAGCCGGGCCTCGCTCATCGCGATGGGTGGCTACCTCATCGGCGCCCTGCTGCTCGCCATCGGGTCGATCCATCGGCTGCCGACGGCGACGATCGCCATGGTGCCGGTCGCGATCGCGCTCAACATCGTGGTCGGTCAGATCGTCGCCGTGATCGGGCTTCCCCTCTATCTCGACTCGATCGGCACGGTGCTCGTCTCGGCGCTCGCCGGGCCAGCGGCCGGAGTGGTCACCGGCATCCTGACGAACGTGATCTGGGGACTGACGCTCAGCCCGATCGCCCTTCCATTCGCGGTCGTTCAGGTGGTCATCGGTGTGCTCGCCGGCTACGCGGCGCGGTGGGGCATGTTCCGCCGCTTCTATCTCGCGCCTATCGCGGGAGCCGTCACCGGCATCGTCGCCGCGATCATCTCGGCGCCCATCTCGGCGTTCGTCTTCGGCGGCGCGACCGGCGGTGGCACCGGGGCGATCGTAGGGGCGTTCCAGGCGATGGGCCAGACCCTGCTCGGAGCCACGACATTGCAGGGGCTGCTCTCAGACCCGCTCGACAAGGCGATCACCTTCACCGTGGTGGTGCTGATCCTCGCTGCGATGCCCGGCCGCTTCCGCCAGCGATTCCCATTCGTCCGTGAATACCGCGTCTTCGGCAAGACATCGCCGAAGCCCACGGGCGAGGTCGCTGTCGAGCGCTGATCGAACATGACGTCGACCTTGTACCTCGACCGGCGCTCGCCGGTGCATCGCCTCAACCCCGTCACCAAGCTCGTGGCGATGCTCACGATCGTCGTGATCGTGTTCGCGGTGCCGCTGTGGTGGGTGGCCGGGCTCATCGTGGTCGGCGTCGTCGTGCCTGCCGCCGTGGTCGCGCACTGCGGCGGCAGGCTGCTCAGCCTGAGTCTCAAGCTGCTCCTGCCGATCATCGTGGTGCTGGTGCTCGTGCAGGGGCTGACCTTTCCCGGCGGCAAGACGGTGCTCGCCGAGTGGGGAGTGCTCGCGCTCACGACCGAGGGTCTGCTCTTCGCCCTCGGAATCGGGTCGCGCATCGTGTGCCTCGTGCTGACGTCCGTGCTGTTCGTGCTCACGACGCACCCGGGCGATCTGATGGGCGCGTTGACCGAGCGGGGAATGTCGCCGAAGTTCAGCTACATCATCAGTTCGACGCTGCAACTGATCCCCGCGTTCCGCGACCGCGCCGACGGCATCCTCCTCGCGCAGCAGGCGCGCGGACTCGCGGTCAAGGGCAGCCCGCTCGCGCGGGTCAAAGTGATGATGCCCCTGCTCGGCCCGCTCGTGCTGGGCATGTTCACCGACGTCGAGGAGCGGTCGACGGCCATGGAGGCCCGCGGATTCGGGTCGGCTGCGCGGCGAACGGCGCTGATACCGGTGCCCGACTCCACCGCGCAACGCGTCTCGCGCTGGCTCATGCTCGTGCTCGCCGTCGCCGCGATCGTCGTCCCCATCGTGTTCGGAGTGCTGTGATCTCACTGACCGACGTCTCGTACGCCTATCCGGATGCCGAGGCTCTCACCCTCGAGCACGTCGACCTCGAGGTCGAACGCGGCTCCATCGCCGGCATCGTCGGCGCTTCCGGTGCTGGAAAGACCACGCTGGCCAAGATCATCGCCGGGTTCATCCCGCACGCCGACGGCGGTGAACTCAGCGGCACCGTGCGAGTCGATGGTCGCGACCTGTCGACGGGGTCGCTGGTCGACGCCGTCTCGGTCGTGGGTCTGGTGATCCAGAACCCGTTCAATCAGATCTCCGGTGCCAAGTACACCGTGCGCGAGGAGATCGCCTTCGGGCTGGAGAACTTCGGAACACCCCGCGACGAGATGCAGCGCCGTGTCGACGAGGTGGCCGCCCTGCTTCGCATCGAGCATCTGCTCGACCGTTCGCCGTACGCGCTCTCTGGCGGCCAGCAGCAACTCGTGGCGATCGCATCGATGATCGTGCTGCGCACTCCGGTGATCGTGATGGACGAACCCACCGCGCAACTCGACCCCGCGGGCACCCGAATGGTGTTCGACGTGCTCTCGGCGCTGCGGGAGACCGGGATCACGATCGTCATCTTCGAGCACAAGCTCGAACTGCTGCAGCAGCATGCTGACCGGCTGCACGTCGTCGCTGACCGGTCGATCGTGCTCTCGGGAGCGCCCGATGACGTGCTCGCCGACGACCGGCTGGCGCAGTGGGCCGTCGGCACGACGAGGTACGTGACCGCCGGGCGCTTGGCGCGCGAACGCGGCCTGCTGCCCCCCGAAGTGCCCCTGCCGGTGTCGTTCGAGCAGGCCGAGCGAGTCTTCGACCGGGAGAGGAGCGTGCGATGAGCCGGGCGGATGCCGAGGGTGTGGCTCCCGTCGCGAACACCGCGGGGGCTGATCCGGTCATCGTGGGCATGGAGGTGCTCATCGAGGATGTGCGCTTCAGCTATCCCAGCGGCGTCGAAGCCGTGAAGGGTGTGAGCCTCAGCATCCGGCCGGGAGAGCGCGTGGCGATCGTCGGCCAGAACGGTGCGGGCAAGACGACCCTCGTGCGTCAGTTGAACGGCATCTTCCGCCCCACGTCGGGCAGGGTGCAGGTGGGCGATTGGATCACGTCGGAGCACACCATCGCCGAGCTCGCGACGCGCGTCGGCTACGTGTTCCAGAACCCGGACGAACAGCTCTTCGCGCGCACGGTGCGCGCCGACGTCGAATTCGGGCCGCGCAATCTGGGGCTCGACAGTGCACAGGTCGCCAGGCGCGCCGAGACGGCCATCGAAGCCGTCGGTCTGAGCGGCGTGGCCGACCTGCATCCTCACCACCTCTCGCTCAGTGAGCGCAAACGAGTGGCGCTCGCCGGTGTGGTCGCGATGGGCACTCCCGTCGTGGTGCTCGATGAGCCGACCACGGGGCAGGATGCCGCCGGTGTCGACATGATCGCTCAGGTCGTCGCCGCCCTGACGGATGCCGGCCGCACCGTCATCGCGATCACGCACGACATGGAGTTCTGCGCCGAGCACTTCGATCGGGTCATCGTGATGGCCGGCGGTCAGGTGCTCGTCGACGGTCATCCCCGAGACGTGTTCGTGCGGGATGCCGAGCTGGACGCGGCGGCCGTCGAACCGCCGCAGCTCACCCGGCTCGCGCGCGCTCTCGGCTGGGATGATCAGCCGTTGTCGGCGGAGGAGTTCGTCGGGGCGTTCGCGCGCCGCGGTGCGCACTCGTGACTGGTTTCGTACTGCTGGCGCTGCTGGCCTCTCTGCTGCTCGGCGTCACCGACTTCCTCGGCGGGACTCTCGCTCGTCATCTGCCGCTGCTCACGGTGCTGTTCTTCTCGCAACTCACCGCGACGGTGTCGGTGCTGCCCCAAATCGTCATGCAGCCGCCCGGCGCCGAGTGGCAGCCCGCGCTCATGTGGGGCGTGGTCGGCGGGGTCGCGGTGGCCGTCGCGGTCGCGTCGCTCTACCGCGCGCTCGCGATCGGCACCATGGGGGTCGTGGCACCGATCGCCGCCCTCGGGGTGCTCGTGCCTGTCGGAGCGGGGCTCGCTGCCGGCGACCCGATCGGCGGACTGCTGGTGGTCGGCCTCATCGTCGCCGTGATCGGCACCGTGCTGGCGAGTGGACCAGAGGTGCGCAACCGCGGCGCTGGCCACGGAGTCAAACCGGTGCTGCTCGCGCTGCTCGCGGCGCTCGGGTTCGGTGTCTCGAACCTCACCATCGCTCTCGGCAGTGCGCACGACGTGCCGGTGACCTTGATCACCAACGGCGGAGTCGCACTCATCGTCTACTCGGTCGCGCTCGCCGTGCTGCGGCACCGTCCGCGCGCGAGGGGATGGCTGCTGGTCGGCGCTCTCGCGATCGGGTTGCTCGGGTATGCCGCCAACCTCTCATTCGCAGTCGCCAGCCAGGCGGGCCTGCTCACTGTGGTGGCTGTGTGCGCGTCGCTGTTCCCCGCGGTGACGGCGCTGCTCGGCTGGTGGTTCCACCGTGAGCGCCTGAAACCGGTGCAAATCGCCGGCGTGGTGTTCGTACTGGCCGGTGTCGCGACGATCGCTGCAACCAGTTGACGGCGGCGCCGACGTCGCCGTGGTGAACGGCTGCCACGAGCGCACGCCTACCATGGACGGGTGACCGACGAGCAGCCCCCGCTGAGCCGCCGCGAGCGTCGCGACGCCGAGCGGGCCCAGGAGCACGACGACCGCGCCCGCGCCGCAGAGCCGGCGACCGAAGCCATGCCGATGGTGCCGGAAGAAGGGGCGGATGCCGGCGACCAGGGCAGCGGGGTCCACGACGAGCCCACCGCCGCGTACTCCGTCGTCGACGAGCCGACCGCTGCCTACTCCGTCGTCGACGAGCCGACCGCTGCGATCGACCGGAGCGAACTGCCCGACTTCGACGGTGACGCCGGCCGCGAGCCGGCCGCATCCGAAGTCGCGCCCGGCGGCGACGAGCGCCGCGCCCCGGGGTCTGCCCACGACGACGTGCCGACGGTGCTCATCGGTGCGCCCGCCGGGCTGGCGAGCGAATCGGCGGCTGGCTACGCGGCCGCAGCAGCCGCGGGCGATCAGCTCGCTCCGGCGACCGCGCCGGGGGGCGGGCTCAGCGGTCTGTTCCGCCGGCATCCGCGCGCCTGGCTCACCGCAGCGCTCGCCACGGCATTCGCGCTGCTGGGAGCGGGCTCGGTGGTCGCCGGCGTCGCGGTCGGTGCATCGGGTTCGACCCAGGCCGCGCCCGAGCCCCCGCCCGTCGTCGTGCCGACCGAGACCGAGGAGCCGCCCCGCCCGCTGCCCGACCCGCTGACCACGCCGAGCGCATTGCGCACGTGCTCGATCACTCCGCAGACGCAGACCGCCGCGCTCGGGGCACTCTACGCCTCGGTGCTCGATGCCAATACCGGCGAAGTGCTCTTCGACCGGAACGCTGCCGCCCCGGAGCGACCCGCGAGCGTGCTCAAAGTGCTCACCGCGGCCGCGGCGCTCGACGTGCTCGGACCCGACCACCGGCTCACCACCCGGGTGGTGCAAGGGGATGACCCCGACACGATCGTGCTCGTCGGCGGTGGAGACGCGACGCTCAGCCGTCTCGGCTCCGGCTCGGAGAGCTTCTACCCTGGCGCTCCGAAGCTCGGCGACCTGGCCGCGCAGGTGCGCGCGAAGCTGACGGACGAGGTCGACGAGGTCACGCTCGTGCTCGACTCGACGCTGTGGGATCCGAACGACAGCTGGGAGTCGAGTTGGGACCGCTCGGAGCAGACGCAGGGCTACATGTCTGAAGTCACCGCGCTGCAAGTGGACGGCGACCGAGACGACCCGACGCGCGGCACGAGCCGGCGCAGCGACGACCCCGTCGCCCGGGCGGGGGAGTGGTTCACGAGCGCGCTCCAGGCCGAGGGCGTCAGAGTCGACTCGGTGAAGCTCGGTGCCGCGCCAGCCAACGCCGCGGTGCTGGCAGAGGTGCAGTCGCAGCCGGTCGCGACCCTCGTTCGCCAGATGCTGCTCGTGAGCGACAACACCATCGCCGAGATGCTGGCGCGCGTCACCTCCAAGCGCCTCGGGCTCGCCGGAACGTTCGGGTCGCTGCAGGAGACGTACTCGCGTGCGCTGTCGAACTACGGCATCCCCACCACCGGCATGACCATCCGCGACGGCTCCGGGCTCAGCGAGCACAACCGCGCCACGCCCGTCTACGTGTCGCAACTGCTCGCGAAGGCGCTGCACGGCGAGCGGAACCTGCGTGTGCTCTACGACGGGCTCCCGGTCGCCGGGAAGACAGGGTCGCTCGC
Source organism: Ruicaihuangia caeni (assembly GCF_040536845.1). Classification (NCBI taxonomy): domain Bacteria; kingdom Bacillati; phylum Actinomycetota; class Actinomycetes; order Micrococcales; family Microbacteriaceae; genus Ruicaihuangia; species Ruicaihuangia caeni. The sequence continues at coordinate 950,748 of NZ_CP159582.1, read as the reverse complement.
CTCCCGCTACACCGGCGACAACGCCGTGGCGCGCGGGGCGATCGCCGCGAAGACCGGCTGGATCTGGACCGGCCGCTCGCTCGCCGGCGTGGTGAACGCGGCCGACGGCACACAGCTCGCATTCGCGTTCTATGCGGTCGGCGACGACGACGTGGTGACCACCACCGCACTCGATACCCTGGCCACCGCCGTCTACCGCTGCGGCGCGAATCTGAGCAACCAGTAGCTCCAGCGCCGCGCGACTAGCCTGCTGTCATGACCAAAGCGCTGTTCATCATCGACGTGCAGAACGACTTCACCGAGGGCGGGGCCCTTGGCGTGACCGGTGGCGCAGAGGTGGCACGCCGCATCACCGAACTGCTCGCAGCATCCGACTACGACGTGGTCTTCGCTTCCCGCGATTGGCACGACGCCGACAACGACAACGGCGGTCACTTCTCGGAGACCCCTGACTATGTCGACACCTGGCCGCCGCACTGCGTCGCGGGAACGCCGGGGGCCGAGTACCACCCCGCGCTCGATGTGGAAGCCATCGATGTGCACATCCGCAAGGGCCAGGGAAAGCCTGACTACTCGATCTTCCAGGGCAGAACGGATGCCGGGGCTTCGCTTCGCGAGGCGCTCGATGAGCACCGCGTCACCGAGATCGACGTGGTCGGCATCGCCACCGATCACTGCGTGCGCGCTTCCGCTCTCGACGCGCTGGCGGCGGACCGAAAGGTACGCGTGCTCGAGCGGTACACGGCCGGTGTCGACGAGGAGGCGAGCGCCGAGGCTCTCGCGGAGGTGCGCTCGGCGGGCGGTCAAGTCGCGTACGACGCGCGCGCTGAAGGCTAGTCGCCGCTACTTCAATAATGGGCTAGATCCGCCTCGATCGAACGTGCAGCCTCGAGCAACGGGGGCACGATGTCGCGAAGCGACTCTTCGGCTGAACGGCGCCCCGCTGCGGTCGACACGTTGATCGCGGCCACGACTCTGCCGTCTTGGTGGATCGGGGCTGCGAAGGAGCGCAGCCCGAAGTCGAGCTCCTGGTCGACCATCGCCCAGCCCTGCTCGCGAACTCGGGCGATCTCAGAGCGGAGGGCGGCCGGCTCGGTGATGGTCGCGGCCGTGAATCCGCTCGGCTGCCAGAGCGCCAGCATCCGGTCGAGCTCGGACGGGGCGAGGCCCGCGAGCAGCACGCGGCCCATCGAGGTGGTGAATGCGGGGAAGCGCGTGCCGATGGTGATCGAGACCGACATGATGCGCCGGGTGGGCACGCGGGCGATGTACACGATCTCGCTGCCGTCGAGCACACTGGCCGAGGTCGATTCGTCGAGCGTGCGCGACAACCGCTCGAGGTGCGGCTGCGCGACCTCTGGAAGGGTCAGCGACGACAGGTAGCTGAAGCCGAGTTCGAGCACCCGAGGGGTGAGCGAGTAGTCGCGGCCGTCGCTGCGCACATAGCCGAGTTCTTCGAGGGTGAGCAGGAACCGGCGCGCGGTGGCCCTCGTCAGCCCAGTGGCGCGCGCGATGTCGGAGAGCGACCGTCGGGGGTGCTCGGCGTCGAACGCTCGTATCACCGCGAGCCCGCGTGCGAGCGACTGCACGAACTCGCCGCTCGACTGGCCTGTCGCGGTTGGCGCGGGCTCCGTGCCGGCCGCGGAATGCGCGGCGGCCGGCGGCGGTTCCGGCGAACCGAGGGGGCCGCCGGTGACCGGCGACCCCCCGCGAGTGCTCTCGACCATGGTCTGCGCTTCGCGTCGGCTCAGCGTTCCAGCACGACGGCGAGGCCCTGCCCGACGCCGATGCACAGCGCGGCGACGCCCACGCCACCGCCGCGGCGCTTCAGTTCGTGCGCGACGTGACCGATGATGCGACCGCCGGAGGCGCCCAGCGGGTGCCCCATGGCGATGGCGCCACCGTGGATGTTGACCTTCTCGGGGTCGAGATCGGGCCAGAGCTGCAGGCAGGCGAGGCTCTGCGCCGCGAATGCCTCGTTGAGCTCGACCACATCGACGTCGTCCCAGGTCTTTCCGGCACGCGCCAGCGCCCGGTTCGCGGCCTCCACCGGACCGATGCCGAACACGTTCGGGTCTACGCCCGACGCGCCTCGGCCCGTGATCCGGGCGAGAGGCTCCGCGTCGATCGCGCCCTCGGCGCCGATGATCAGCGCCGAGGCGCCGTCATTGAGCGTCGAGGCGTTGCCGGCGGTGACCGTGCCGTTCACCTTGCGGAAGGCCGGCTTCAATCCGGCGAGCACCTCGAGCGTCGTGTCGGCGCGGATGCCCTCGTCCCGAGTGAGGTCGGTGCCCGGCACGAGCACGACCTCGTCGTCGTAGACGCCGGCATCCCATGCGGATGCCGCCAACTGGTGACTGCGCACCGCGAAGGCGTCCTGTGCTTCGCGCGAGATGCTGTACCGCTCGGCGAGGATCTCGGTGCTCTCACCCAGCGATACCGTCCAGTCCTTCGGCATCCGGGGGTTCACCATTCGCCAGCCGAGCGTGGTCGAGTGCATCGTCTCGTTGCCCGCGGGGTAGGGCCGGTTCGGCTTGAGCATCACCCAAGGGGCTCGGCTCATCGACTCGACACCGCCCGCGACCACGATGTTCGCGTCGCCGGTCTCGATGGCCCGGCTCGCCTGCATGACCGACTCGATGCTCGACCCGCACAAGCGGTTCACGGTGACGCCAGGAACGCTGGTCGGGAAGCCCGCGAGGATCGACGCCATGCGCGCCACGTTGCGGTTGTCCTCACCTGCCTGGTTGGCATCGCCGAGGATCACCTCGTCGATGCGTTCGAGATCGAGCTCGGGATGCCGAGCGACGAGCGCCTCGAGAGTGTGCGCCGCGAGGTCATCGGGGCGCACACCGGCGAGCGACTTGCCGATGCGCCCGAACGGCGTGCGCACCGCGTCGTAGACATAGCTTGCGGTCATGATCAGCCCTTCAGGTCGATGCCGGTGAGTCGGCGGAGCTCGTCCATGCCCTCGCCGAACGATTCCAGGACGGTGGCGCCCTCCGCGCCCACCTCGAACACCGCGAGGTCGGTGTAGACCCGCGAGACGCAGCCCACACCGGTGAGCGGGTAGCTGCACTGTTCGACGAGCTTGGACTCGCCCTGCTTGGTCAGCAGATCCATCATCACCCACACGCTCTTCGCGCCGATGGCGAGGTCCATCGCGCCGCCGACCGCCGGGATGGCGTCGGGGGCGCCGGTGTTCCAGTTGGCGAGGTCGCCCTTTACCGAGACCTGGAACGCACCGAGCACGCACACATCGAGGTGCCCGCCGCGCATCATGCCGAAGGAGTCGGCGTGGTGGAAGTACGCAGCGCCCGGGAGCTCGGTGACGGGGATCTTGCCCGCGTTGATCAGATCGGGGTCGATCTGGTCGCCCTCTGCCGCAGGGCCCATGCCCAGCATGCCGTTCTCCGTGTGGAGCGTGATGTTGCGGTCTTCGGGCAGGTAGTCGGCCACCAGCGTGGGGGCGCCGATTCCCAGGTTCACGTACGCGCCCACCGGGATGTCGGCGGCGATGCGCTTCGCGAGGTCGGGGCGGGAGAGTCTGGTCATGCTTCTGCCTCCTCGGCTTCAGTCTCGAACTGGCCGCTGGCGATCCACGGGCGATCGCCGGTTTCGACCACATGGGTCACGAAGATCCCAGGCGTGATGATGCTCTCGGGGTCGAGGCTGCCGACCGGCACGATGCGGTCGACCTGTGCCACCGTGACTCGGGCGGCAGAGGCCATCACCGGACCGAAGTTGCGGCTGGTCTTGCGGTAGGTGAGGTTGCCGAGCTGGTCTGCCCGGTAGGCGCTGATGAGGGCGTAGTCGGCGTGGATCGGGTGCTCGAGCACGTAGTCGCGCCCGTCGATCGTGCGGGTCTCCTTGCCCTCTGCGAGCGTCGTGCCGAAGCCGGTGGGCGTGAAGAACCCTCCGATGCCGGCGCCCGCGGCGCGGATGCGCTCGGCGAGGTTGCCCTGCGGCACGAGTTCGAGCTCGATCTTGCCGGCGCGGTACAGCCCATCGAAGACATGCGAGTCGCTCTGGCGCGGGAAGGAGCAGATCACCTTGCGCACGCGACCGGCCGCGAGCAGTGCCGCGAGTCCGTGGTCGCCGTTGCCGGCGTTGTTGCTCACGACGGTGAGGTCGGTCGCGCCCTGCTCGAGCAGCGCGTCGATGAGCTCGACCGGCTGCCCGGCGAGCCCGAACCCGCCGATCATGATGGTGGCGCCGTCAGCGATGCCGGCAAGCGCTTCGCTGACGGATGGACTGATCTTCGACAGCATCCGTACGTCCTTCATGGTCAGGGTCGGCGCCGTGTCGCGCCGAAGAGAGTTCGCAGTGTTCGCATAGCGAACATGCGTTCACATAGCGATACTACCAGATCGACCTGAGGGCAGTGAGGGGGAGTTTCACGACGCGAAAAAGGGGCGGCGCCACCCTCACGGCGGCGCCGCCCCTTTTCGTCGGGGTGGCTGCGGAGTGCTACGCCTGCGCGTCGAGTTCGGCGAGCGTCGTCTGCAGCACCTTGAAGGCGTTGTTGGCGTTCGGGATGCTGCAGTAGATCGCCGACTGCAAGAAGATCTCGACGAGCTCATCGCGGGTGAGCCCGTTCGTGATCGCAGAGCGCACGTGCATGGCGAGCTCTTCGAGGTGCGAGTTGGCGATCAGCGCTGTCAGACTGCAGGCGCTTCGCATCCGGCGGTCCAGCCCCGGGCGCGACCAGACCTCTCCCCACGCGGTGCGCGTGATGAAGCTCTGGAAGTCCCGCGTGATGTCGGTGATCGCGTCGGTCGCCCGGTCGACATGGGCATCGCCGAGCACCTCGCGCCGCACCTTCATGCCCTGTTCGTAGCGCTCTTGGTCGCTCAGCGTGTGCAGGTGGGCGTTCGGGTTGGTCGCGTCGCCACTCGGGCGCGCGTTCACGGCGTCGGTCACTGGATGCCTCCGAAGAACGTGTCGAGTCGCTGTGCCACCTCGGTGGGGCGCTCGGCCGGGGCAAGGTGCGACGCGTCGGGGATGCTGTGCGCCTCTCCCCGGGCTACCGCGCCGGCCATCTCCTCGGCATCGCTCGGCGGGCTCACCTGGTCGTGGACTCCCGCGATCGCGATGGTGGGTGCGCTGATCTCGCCGAGCCGGTCGCGAACGTCCCACACCGCGAGCGCCTCGCAGCACAGCGCGTAGCTCTCATCGTCCGCCGAAGCCAGACCGTGCAGCAGAGCGCTCGTGATCTCGGGCTGCTGGGCGACGGTGTCTGGGGCGAACCAGCGCTGCGCCGACCCCACAACGAGGCTGGAGGTTCCGCTCGCCCTGACTTGACGCGCCCGCTCGCGCCATGCCTCTTCGACGCCGAACCTCGGCGACGCGCACACGACCGCCAGGCCCTTCACGCGCTCAGGGAAGTCGAGGGCGAGTTGCAGCCCGACGGCGCCACCGAGCGAGATGCCCGCGTAGAGGAAGCGGTCGATGCCTGCAGCATCGGCCATCGCGATCACTCCCTGGGCGAGTTCCGCGACCGAGAATGGCTGGGTCGTGGGCGCGGATTCGCCGTGGCCGGGCAGGTCCCAGCCGAGCAGCCGGTATCGCGAGTCGAGGGCGGGCGCGGCAGGCCCCCAGACCGTGGCTGCGGCAGTGCCGAGGCTCGGTCCGAGCAGCAGCGGTTCGTCGTAGCGGCCCTTGCTGCCGCGCAGGCTGACGCCGGTGATGGCCGGGGTGGTCATTCAGCTCCCTTCAGCGCCCGGGTGAGCGAGCGCTCGATCAAATCGTCTGCCGCGCCTGTGTAGCGCGCGGCATCCGTCAGCTCCTCGAGCTCGGAGGCGTCGAGGTCGGGGAGCGCGGCGGTCAGTGCTTCTCGAAGCGGCGTGCCCGTGGTCGCCGCCTCATCGATGAGGTGCTGCACGCGCTTGGCGCCGATGCGAGGGGCGAGGCGGAGCATGACGCGCTCGCTCACGATGAGGCCGGCCGTCGCGTCGAGGTTGGCTCGCATGCGCTCGGGGTGAACCTGCAGGTGCTCCAGCAGCGCTCGGCCGCTCTCGGCGGTGCCGCCGGCGAGTCGGAGCAGTTCGCGAAGGGCCTGCCATTCGCTGTGCCAGGCGCCGTCGGGCCGCTCGTCCACCGTGACGGCGGCGCGATGCAGCTCGGCGGCGAGGCCCGGCGCACGCAGTGCGGCCGAGCGGATCAGCGTGCTGAGCACCGGATTCTGCTTGTGGGGCATGGCGGACGATCCGCCGCCGCTGCCTTCGGCGAGCTCACCGATCTCGGTGCGGCCGAGGGTCGCGACGTTGGTGGCGATGGTGCCGAAGGCGTCGCAGAGCGAGACCAGCGCATCGCCGAGCGAGGTGACGGGATGCCGCATCACATGCCAGGGCAGGCGCGGCGCCGCGAGCTCGAGACGCTCGGCGAATGCCGTCACCACGTCAACCGGCTCGGGTGCGCCCTGAGTCTGCTGCGCCAGCTCGGTGAACGACGCCAGGGTGCCGGAAGCGCCGCCAAGCTGTGCGGGCAGTGCTGCAGCGACTTCGCGAAGTCGATCGCGGCTGATGACGAGGCCCTCGAGCCAGATCGCGGCTTTCAGACCGAACGTGGTCGGCGTCGCGTGCTGGGTGAGCGTGCGTGCTGCCATCACGGTGCGCCGGTGCTGATCGACGAGTCGCGCGAGCGCGGCGATCGCCGCATCCGTCTCTTGCAGCACGATGCGAAGAGCGCCGCCGGCGATGAGCATGAGTGCCGTGTCGAGCACGTCTTGGCTGGTCGCCCCGCGGTGCAGCCAGCGAGCGGCGTCGTCGTCGAGGAGCGGGCGGAGCAGCTTCAGCAGCGGAATCACCGGATTGCCGCCGCCCCGCGCTGCGACAGCGAGTTCGGCGACGTCGATCTGGGAGTCGCGCAGTGCCGTCTCGATGCGCTCGGCGATCTCGACCGGGGCCTGCACGTGCGCGAGCGCGACCTCGACCTCGATCATCGCCGCGAGCACTGACCTATCGCTCGTCACGCCGACTACGGCCGTGCCCGCCCACACCGGGGCGAGCAGGCCGTAGTCGGCGTCGTCGATCGGATGCATCGTCAACGGGCGGCGCACTCAGTTGAACGCAAGGAAGACCGTTTCGCCGTCGCCCTGCAGCCTGATGTCGTGGTGCAGCCAGCCGCGTTCGTCGCGGGTCGCCACCATGGTGGCGCGCTCGTCATCCGTCAGGACCGAGAGCAACGGGTCGGCGCCAAGGGCGTCTGCGTTCTCGGGCAGGTAGATGCGAGTGTGCAGCTTGTTCAGCAGTCCGCGCGCGAAGACGATGGCCGCGAAGAACGGCGCACTGCCGTCGTCGCCAGCGCCCGGGTTGACCGTCCAGAACCGGTACACGCCGTGGTCGTCGGTCGCAGCGCGCCCGAAGCCGGTGAACCCGTGGCTCTCGCGGTGCACCGGGTTCGAGAACATCTGGTTCTCGCGGCGGAGCACGCTGCGCGCGCGGGGGATGCTGCCATCGGCATCCCGCTGCCAGATCTCGACCATCGCGTCGGGAATCGGCTGCCCCTCGCCGTCGAGCACCCGGCCGGTGAGCACGATGGCCCCAGGGGAGTGCGGCTCGGCGATCTGGGGGCCGCCCAGGAAGGGCATGCCGTAGTGGAAGAACGGTCCGACGGTCTGACCCGGCGTGCCGACGAGCTTGCTCACAGTTCGTCTCCTTCTGGCTCGGTCCAGGTACGTTGCGGCCCTGTCAAGACGATGTCCCAACGATATCCGAGCGACCATTCCGGCGTCGTCAGATCGTGGTCGTAGGTGGCCACCAGGCGGTCGCGTGCCTTCTGATCCGCGATCGACTGGTAGATCGGGTCGAGCGGGAACAGCGGGTCGCCGGGGAAGTACATCTGCGTGACGATGCGCTGGGTGAACGCATTGCCGAACAGCGAGAAGTGGATGTGCGCCGGCCGCCACGCGTTGATGTGGTTGCGCCACGGGTAGGCGCCCGGCTTGATGGTGGTGAACCGGTACTCGCCGTTGTCATTGGTGATGCAACGGCCCGCTCCCGTGAAGTTCGGGTCGAGGGGCGCCGGATGCTGGTCGCGCTGATGGATGTAGCGACCACCGGCGTTCGCCTGCCAGATCTCGACGAGTTGGTTGCGCACGGGCCGGCCATCGCCGTCGAGCACCCGGCCGGTGACGACCATGCGCTCGCCCTGTGGTTCGCCGGAGTGCTGGATGGTCAGGTCGGCCTCGAGCGGCGACACGTCGCGCTCGCCGTAGGCGGGCGACCACAGCTCGATGGTCTCGGGGTCGACGAGCTTGGGGTTCTTGGTGGGGTGCCGAAGCACACTCGAGCGGTACGGCGCGTAGTCGAGGCGGGGCTGCGTCTGCTCCGGCTGCCCGGCCGCGAGCCCTGCCTGATACTCGGCTTGCGCGGCTTCGATCTCCTTGGAGATCTCAGCCTGGCTGGCGAGGGTCATGGTGTCTCCTGGTCTGTCGGTGGGACGAGAGTCAGCGTGACAGAGGGAGCGCCGAGCGACAGCGTCAGTTCTCACTGGGTGGAAGTGTGGCTGGCCCAGCGCTTCGCCGGACTACGGGAATCACCACTGGGGGTGGCTCCGGCTGGTGAATTGCGTAGTGTCGCGCGCGACACGAGCGACACGGCGCGGCAGGCGCGGCGCGAGCTCCGAATCAGGAGCGCGCAGAGGCGAAGACTTCAGAGACCGCGGTCGCGGCCTTGATCACGAGCGGGGCCAGCCGGTTCTCGTCGGCGCGATCGAGGTGGGTGACGACTCCGATGGCTGCGGGAGGCAGCCCCGGCACCGCCGGCAGTGGTGCCGCGATCGAGACGTTGCCCAGCGTCATCTCCTCGCGCGTCGTGGCGTAGCCGCGTACCCGCGCGCGGTTCAGTTCGGCACGCAGCTCGGCCGGGTCCGTGATCGAGTGGGTTGTGTCGCGCTCGAGCGGCTGGGCCAGGAAGCGGTCGAGCCAGTGCTCGTCGCGCGTCATCAGGAGCGCCTTGCCAACCCCGGTGGTGTGCAGCGGGTGCCGCCCGCCCATGCGGCTCAGGGTCGGTACGGCGTGCGGGCCCATGATGCGGATCAAATACAGCGCTTCGTGGCCGTCGAGCACGGCCAGATGCGCGTTCTCGCCGGTCGCGTCGTAGAGGCGCATGAGCAGCGGCATCGCCTGCTCGCGCAGCTCGAGGCTGATCGGAGCAAGGCCGCCGATCTCCCACAGCCTCACGCCGATGCGGTAACGGCCATCTCGGCCGTGATCGAGCAGCCCGAGGTTCGTCAACTCGCGAGCGAGGCGGTGAGTCGTCGAGAGCGGCAGCCCTCCTCGCGCGGAGAGTTCGGCCAGCGTCAAATATGGGTCGTCGGCGTCGAAAGCGGAGAGCAAGCGCATCGAGCGGCTCAGTACCGACTCACCCGGTGTGCTCGTGCCCCCAGCCATGCCCCCACGTTAACCGCTCGACCTTGGAGTGCCTCTCAGCGCGCACCGGTTCCCGGCGGTTGCAAGGGGCCCGGCATCACTGCGGATGCCGGGCCCCTTGCTGCGCGTGACTACGCGGGCGTCAGCCCACGCCCTCGAGCGCGTCGGTCTCGGTGTTGCCGATGTTCTTGATGACCTCAGGGCGGTTCTTCGCCAGGTAGAGGTACCAGCCGAGCGCCGCGATCATGGTCGCGAGGAACAGGTAGGGGATCACGTTGAGCGGCCACGCCGGCACCGGCCACACGTTCGCGAAGAACACGTAGGCCATGGCGACCACCGCGACGGTCGCGCAGAGCCACACCAGGCCGTTGCGCATCTTCTCCCGGCGCGTGTAGACGACGCAGGCGATCGCCACGAGCGCGTAGGCCACCATGTAGCCGTAGGTGCCGTAGGTGTCGACCCACACCACGATGTCCATCGGGTGCACGTTCATCGACAGCATGATGATGTCGAGCAGGATCGCCGCAGGGCCTGCCACGAGCAGCACTCGGTGAGGCGTCAGGTGCGATTCGTGCGTGCGACCGAAACGCTCGGCGACCACGCCCTCCTTGCCCATCACGTAGATGATGCGACCCACGACGTTCAGCGGAGCCACCACGACGGCGAAGAACGAGGCGCCCACACCGAAGGTGAGGATCGGGGCGAACCACGCCGGCATGCCGATCAGGGTCGCGATGTCTTCGAGCGGGCTCGCGCTGGTCGCCAGGTCGTCGCCGAGCACGGCGATCTGGGTGTAGGCGGCGAAGACATAGATGACGCCCACGGCCACGGCGCTCCACATGATGGCGCGGGGAATCGCGGTGTAGGGGTTCTTCGCCTCGCGGCCGAGCGCATCAGCCGACGAGAAGCCGACGAAGCCGAGGATGCCGAGCACCATACCGGCGGCCACACCTTGGAAAGGCGCGTCCTGGAAGCTGAACTGCGACGGGTCCCAGGCGTTCGGGCCGGCCCACACGAGCGCGAGCACGAGCAGGATCAGGATGATCGCGATCGACACCAGTTCGAGCACCAGCGAGACGCGCGCCGAGAGGCGGATGCCGCGGATGGTGAACAGCGTCGCGAGCCCGCCGAGCACGATCGCGAGCGCGATCTGCCAGCCGACCCCCTCGGCCGGAACGCCGAGCAGCAGGAGGAACTGGTTCATGTATGACACCGCACCGCCGAGCGACCCGGCCGCGATGCCCCAGCATCCGATCAGCAGGGCGACGCCGGCGAGATACGCGGCGAGCGGGCCGAGGCCCTTCGACACGTACGTGTAGAGCGATCCGGCCGACGCGTTGCGGCGGGCGAACACTGCCACGCAGTAGCCGACCGACAGGATGACGAGCGTCGCGAGGATGAACGAGAGCATCGTTCCGTTGCCCGCGCCGAGGAAGATCGCGGCGGCGGTGAAGGCGACGACGGCGCTGGGAGCGATGTTGGCGATCGCCTGTGCTGCGAGCTCGGGCCCGCTCATCACTCCGCGACGAAGGCCCGCGTCGACGGGTTTCTGGGCACCGGAGGACGGCGCGTTGGTCGTGGTTGTCATGGTGTGTCGACTCTCCTATGAGTGGTGATCGAAGGTGTTGATGTGGTGATTCTTTGGAGCGGTCCGGGCCGGGCGCTGCCTCGGGCGGAGCGCGGCGCGGGGTCGGGTCACGGGATGAGCAGGGTGCGCAGTGCGCCGCCGTGCTCGAGGTCGTCGAACGCCTCTGCGGCTTCTGCGAGCGGGCGGCGACCTGAGATGAGCGGGTCGAGCTTCAGCTGGCCGTCCATGTAGCGGTCGACCAGAGCGGGGATGTCGATCGAGGGGCGCACCGAGCCGTAGTTCGAACCGAGGATTCGCTGGTCGGCTTCGGCGAGCACCAGGGGCTCGAACGACGCCTTGGCGCCGGTCGGAGGCAGCCCCACGATGACGGCCGCGCCGCCGAGCCCCAGCATCCGGATCGACTGCTCGGTGGTGATGGTGCGACCGATCGCATCGAAGGCGTAGTCGACGCCGTCGGGCACGAGTTCGAAGAGTGCCTCGACCGGATCGCCCTTCGAGGCGTCGATCTGGTCAGTCGCTCCGAACTGCACCGCCATGGCGGTCTTCTCGGGGAGCACGTCGATGGCGATGATGCGCTCGGCGCCGGCGAGCTTCGCGCCCTGCACGACGTTGAGCCCTACGCCGCCGCAGCCGATGACGGCGACGGTTGCGCCGGGCTCGACGGCCGCGGTGTTGAGCACTGCACCCACGCCCGTGGCGACCGCGCAGCCGACGACGGCGATGACGTCGAGCGGCGCGTCGTCGCGCACCTTGATGGCTCCGGATGCCGGCACGACGACCTCTTCGGCGAACGACGAGACGCCGAGGTAGTGGTGCAGGCTCTCACCGTCGCGCGACAGCCGCGACGTGCCGTCGAACAGCACGCCCTTCGGGGCGACGACGGTCGCGACTTTCTGACAGCGCGCCTCGTGGCCCGAGCGGCAGTACCGGCACTCGCCGCACGGCGGCACCCACGACAGCACGACGTGGTCGCCGATGGCGAGCGAGGTCACGCCCTCGCCGAGCTCGGTGACGATGCCGGAGCCCTCATGGCCCATGACCATCGGTGCGGGAGCCTCCCACTCGTCGCGCTTGACGTGCAGGTCGGAGTGGCAGACGCCGGCCGCAGCGATCTTGACGCGGACCTCGCCGGCCTTCGGTGCCGCGAGCTCGACGTCGGTGTGCTCCAGCGGCGTCGATGAGTCGCGGAAGACGATGGCTTTCATGATGCTCCTTTGGATCTGTGCTTCGAGCAACCGCATGGTAGGCATCTCCAGAAGCGGCAGTCACTGTGAGAAATGATGATCGAGCGGGCGACGCGTCATCACTTTGTACACTGAGGGGATGGCGAAGACCCTCGACGAGGTGGCGGGCGCGCTGGACGGCGACGTCGTCGGAGCCCGCAGACTCGACCCGTCGATCACCGTCGACGGCGCGATCGCGCTCGAAGACTTCGTGCTGGTCGGGCACCCTGACTACGCGACGCTGGTCGTCGCAGACCGCGCCGGCATCCGAGATCTGCTCGACTCCAGGGATGCTTCCGCCGACAGCCGCGTGTCAGCGCTCCGATCGGCCGTACTGGTCACCCACGACCGATCGAGAGTATTGCGCGAAGCGCTCGAGCAGTCGCCCTTCACCGCGATCGTGGGTGCGGGCCGCGCGCAGGTGTCGCTGCTCCCGGAAGCGATCGCGCTGCTCGCGGTCGACGAAGCGGCCGAAGACCGACTGGTCACCACGGGTACGCGAGTGCTCACGCAAGTGGCGCGACGCGGCGGGGTGCCCGCAGTCGTCGCCGAACTCGCGCATCGCATCGATGGCTGGGCCGTGCTGCTCGATCCGCACGGAGAGTTCATCGCAAGCGCCGGAGCGGGCCGGTTGCACGTCGACGACGCGAGAGCAGTCGCCTTCGGCCGCCAGGTGCGGGTGCGCCACCCCGGGTTGCAGGTGCACCACATCGGGTCAGGCGAGGATCTCAGCGGGTACCTGGTCGTGGCCTCGCGCCAATCGTCGACGAGCCGCGGCAGAGCGCTCGCCGCTCAGTGCGCCGCGTTGCTCGACCTGCTGCTGCGCAGGCATGACCAGACCGCGACGGAGCGGCTCGGTCGCGACGTGATGATCGAGGCGCTGCTTTCGGGAGGGGCCACCGCGGCCGAGCTGCTTCGCCGGTGGGACGTGCACGAGAGCGCGCTCACCGGCTTCATGATCAGCGCCCGGTCGAAGGCCGTGGACCTCGAGCGCCTCATGCAGCGCTGGCTCGACGACCTCGGCAGCGTGCACATCGTGACCGAGCGTCACGGCGGGATCATGGGCTTCGTGCGCGACGAGCATGCTGAGGCGCTCGCCTCGCTGGTCGAGAACTTCGAATCGGGCGCCGGGATGCCGCTGCGCCTCGGTCTCGGCTCGTCGGCGCCGGTCGATGCACTCGCCCGCAGCAGCGCCGAGGCGCAGCGTGCGCATGAGACCGCCGTGGCGGAGAACAGGTCCGTCGTGCGCTACCAGTCGCTGCCGACCGTGCGCTTCGTGCTCGACCGGCTCGGCGGAGACTCGGTCGGGGCGCTCGCCGACGTGCTCGAACCGCTTCGCGCCGATCCGGCTCCGCTCGTCGAGACGCTCCGCGCCTTCCTCGCGCTGAACGGCGCGTGGGGTGCCGCGGCGGTGCGCCTCGGCGTGCACCGGCAGACGCTCGCGGCCCGCGTGCGCGCCATCGAGGCGCTCACCGGTCTCTCGCTCTCGGATCCCGACGACCGGGCAGCCGCCTGGCTGTCTCTTCGCGCGTCAGAGCGCGTGTAGCTCGATCATCGAAGCCGCCTTCGGTTCGGCGGCGGAGGCCGCATCCACCCCTGCGCGCCTTCCTGTTTACGCCCCGAGCGCGCGCCTCGTGCGGCGAAAATGCGCGGCCTTGAGGCCTACAGATGACCGAAACGAATGCTCAACTCGCGTCATTTGGCGAATGTGTGCCAGTATGGCCTGACTTGAAGCGATGGCCGCTTCAGAGAACGAGGTGAGAGACGTGCCTTCCGAGATCGATTGGATCGAGAAAGCCGCTTCTGTCAGGCTGCCCGCGCGTCACCTGGTGGGTGGCGATTGGGTCGACCCTCTCGCGGATGACGCGTTCGACGTCATCAGCCCTCGTGACGGCTCCCTCCTGAAGCGCGTGTCCCACGGCGACGCGCACGATGTCGACCGTGCCGTCGCCTCCGCACGAGCCGCGTTCAACGACCGTCGCTGGTCGGGCATGCGGCCTGCTGCACGAGGGGCTGTTCTGCGTCGGTGGGCAGAGCTCGTTCAGGAGCACGCCGAAGATCTCGCCCTCACGATCTCGCTCGAGATGGGCAAGCCTGTTCGCGAGGCCAAGAACGTGGAACTGCGGGCTGTCGCCAACTGCCTGCGCTGGTACGGCGAGATCGCCGACAAGCGGCCCGACGAGTCGCCCGCTGCCGGTGACGATGTGCTCGCACTCATCACACGTGAGCCGGCGGGCGTCGTGGCGGCAGTAGTGCCGTGGAACTTCCCGCTCACCATGACCGCCTGGAAGCTCGGCCCCTCCCTCGTCGCAGGGAACAGCGTCGTGCTGAAGCCCGCGGAGCAGACGCCCTTCTCGGCGCTGAAGCTCGCTGAACTCGGCCTCGAGGCGGGGCTCCCCGCAGGCGTGCTGAACGTGGTCCCCGGCCGAGGAGATGTGGTGGGACAGGCTCTCGGCCGCCACATGGATGTCGACGTCGTCACGTTCACCGGCTCGCCGGCAGTCGGGCGTGCGTTCCTGCGCTACTCGGGCGAATCGAACGGCAAGCGCGTCTGGCCTGAGCTCGGCGGCAAGTCCGCGAGCGTGATCCTGCCCGGCGCCGACATCGAGAAGGCCGCCCGAGCGAGCGCAGCGGGCTCCTTCTACAACCAGGGCCAGATGTGCAGCGCCTCGAGTCGCGTCGTCGTGCACCGCGACATCGCCGACGAAGTGCTGCACTTCGCTCGACTCCAGGCCCGTGAGATGGCACCCGCCGACCCGCTGCTCCACGATGCGCCGAGCGGCGCTCTCGTGAGCGAGCAGCACCTGCAGCGCGTGCTCGGCTATGTGCGCACTGCGGTCGAAGAGGGCGCGGAGCTGCTCGAGGGCTCGACCGGCCGCCACAGCGTCGACGGTCACCCCAACGGTTCGTATGTCGCCCCGACGGTGCTCGGCGGCGTGAAGCCCGGCATGACGATCGAACAGGAAGAAGTGTTCGGTCCGGTGCTGTCGGTCATCACCGTCGACAGCGAAGAAGAGGCCATCCGCGTCGCGAATGGCACTCAGTACGGGTTGGCCGCGTCCGTGTGGACGCGCGACCTCAGTGCCGCCACTCGGGTCTCGCGCCGCATGCAGGCCGGCATCGTGTGGGTCAACTGCTTCGAAGAGGGCGACATGACGGTGCCCTTCGGCGGAGTCAAGGGCTCCGGGTTCGGGCGCGACAAGAGCGCCCACGCCATCGACAAGTTCACCGACCTCAAGACCATCTGGATGGAGGTCGAGCCGTGAGCACGCCGGCCGCGGCTCCGAAGCCGCTCATCGGCATGACGGTCTGGCGACGCGAGCTTCCGACGTACTTCTCCGAGCGGACCGACCTGTACACGCTCGGTGCCGAGTACGTGCAGTCGATCACGGATGCCGGAGCCGATGTCGTGCTGCTGCCCGAGCTCGACGAGCATGGCGCCGCTCGCGTCGTCGGCATGCTCGACGGTCTCGTGCTTTCAGGCGGCGGCGATGTTCACCCAGAGCTCTACGGCGGCAAGCCGTCGACCACTGAGTTGGGAGCGACCGAGCAGTACGACCGGGGCCGCGATGCCACCGAGCGCGCTCTCGTGCTCGAGGCCCGACGCGCTGGACTGCCCGTGTTCGGTATCTGCAGGGGACTGCAGATCTCGGTCGTCGCCCTCGGCGGCACCCTGATCGACGACATCGACGTGACCGATCCGCACCCGAAGGGGCAATCGGGCGACGAACTCGTCGGGTACCGGCATCCGGTGCGCATCGCTGCCGACAGCACGCTCGCCTCATCCCTAGGCGAGCAGGCGATCGTCAACAGCATCCACCACCAGGCCGCCGCAGAGCTGCCCGATGGCATCCGCGCCGTGGCGCACGCCGAGGACGGCGTGATCGAAGCCGTCGAAGCGACCGACGGCTGGGACTTCCTCGCCGTGCAATGGCACCCCGAGAAGATGCGCGACGACAGCGAGCACGATGCGCGGCAACGCCTCTTCGGCGACTTCGTCGCGCGAGTGCGCCAACGCGCCTAGAACGAGAGCTCGCAGCATCCCGCGAGCTCGACCAAGACCGTGCACGCCTGAGCGCGAGCACGAGACAGCACCACCGAAGCACCAAGAAAGAGAGACACCCGCAATGACCCGCCAGTTCTTCCTCGAGTACGAGAACGGCCCCCGTGCCATCGCAGATCTGCACGACCACCTCGCGCCGGTCACCTGCGAGACGCTGTGGAACGCGCTCGCGAAGCCGCAGACCATGGACGCGATGCACGCGATCTACGCCGGGCCCGAAGTCATGGTCGGCCTGCCTGAAGAGGCGCAGAACTTCGACCCTGAAGCGGTTCCGGCCGAGAACCAGCAGGTCATCCCCGGCACCGGAGACCTCATGTGGTACTACCAGCGCCCCTACCAGATGGGCGGCCTGCCGTTCGAGTTCTGGGAGATCGGCGTCTTCTACGCACCCGGCGCACGCACGCTCGGCCCCCTCGGCTGGACCCCTGTGAGCATCTTCGCGACCATCAGCGAGGGGCTCAAGGAGTTCGCCGAGGCGTCCTACCAGATCCGTCTGACCGGCATCAAGAAGCTCACCATCGGCCGGGTCGAGTAGTCACAGCGCTCGACCATCACGGCACAGCACCCACCCAAGAGAAAGACACAGGGCAACACAATGAAGAAGTTCGCCAAGTCACTGGCAATCATCGCCGCAGCGGGGCTGACGCTCACCGCCTGCAGCGCGCAGGCCGACTCCGGAGACTCCGGTGACGCCAAGGGCGCCCCGACCGAGCTCGTCGTTACCTCGTTCGGCGGTGACTGGGAGGCCGCGTACATCGAGGCCGTCGTCGAACCGTTCGAAGAGGAGTACAACGCCGAGATCACTCTCGTCACGCTGTACAGCGCCGACGCCATGGCGCAGCTCACCGCGCAGAAGGCCAACCCGCAGCTCGACGTCGTGCACTTCTCGGGCGGTCAGGAAGTCGCAGCAGCCGCCGACGGGCTCATCGAGTCGATCGACCCCGCCGACCTCAGCAACCTCGACGACCTCTACCCGATCGCAGCCGAAGGTCTCGAGCGGGGTGAGGGGCCGGTCATGCAGGTGACCCCGATCGGGCTCGTCTACCGCACCGACAAGATCGACCAGGCGCCGACGTCGTGGGATGACATCAACAACCCCGACTATGCCCAGCACGTCGCGCTGACCGACCTCTCGAACACCTACGGCCTGCTCACCCTGCTCGCGGTGAACCAGCACGAGGGCGGCGACCTCGACGACATCCAGCCCGGTCTCGACTCGCTCGGCGCACTCGTCGACAGCGGTGCCGCGTTCGTGATCAAGACCTCGGCCGACATGCAGCAGGCCTTCTCGGCTCGCGACGTGTGGATCGCCCCCTATGCGCAGGACTACGCCGAGACGCTGCGCAAGGCCGACCTGCCGGTCGAGTTCGCGCTTCCGAGCGAGGGTGCCCCGGCATCCTTCATCACTGCCAACGTCGTCGCGGGCCGCGACAACGCCGACCTCGCGACTCAACTCGTCGACTTCTCATTGCGCCCCGAGGTGCAGGCCAAGTTCGCCGAGTCGATGTTCTACTCGCCCGTGAACACCAAGGCCGAGCTCTCTGAGGAGACCGGCAGCCGCGTGGTGCACGGTGAGGACTTCGGCAAGCTCGTGCGCTACGACAGCGCCGTGGTCAACGAGCAGCGTCAGTCCTGGACCGACGCGTGGAACTCGCGCATCGCGCAGTAACGCGTAGGAACCGACCCACCCGATGCGATCGCTGATCGCGTCCGAAGAGTGAGATCCGTCGAATGAGACACCTCAGAGTGGAGCCCTGGCTCCTCGTCCTGCCCGTGGTGGTGCTGCTCCTCATCGGCTTCGTGCTGCCAGTCGGCACGGTGCTGCTGTCGAGCGTCACCACCACGGGCGGGGGGTGGACTCTCGAGAACTTCACTAGGTTCTTCGAGTCCTCCTTCCACCTGGGCGCGGCATGGCGCTCGATCAGGCTCGCCGTCATCCAGACCGTCGTGGTGCTGGTCATCTCCCTGCCACTGGCCTATGTGATGACGCGCGTCTCAGCACGAGTGCAGGCGTTCATGATGATCGCCATCGTGCTGCCGCTCATGACCAGCGTCGTCGTGCGCTCGTTCGGCTGGGTCATCCTGCTGGGTCCTGCGGGCCCGCTCGCCGACATCCCCGGGTTCCTGCAGTTGAGCCGCACGAACCAGGGACTGCTCGGCACCGAACTCGGCATCAACATCGCGATGGTGCAGGTGCTCATCCCGTTCGCCGTGCTGTCGATCCTCGGCGTGCTGAACGGCGTGGATCGCCGCCTCGAAGAGGCTTCGCGCACCATGGGCGCCTCGTTCGCGCGCACGTTCGGGAACGTCATCCTGCCGCTCTCCGTGCCGGGCCTGATCGCCGGCGGCACGCTCGTGTTCGCCATGTCGATCAGCTCGTTCATCACGCCGAACCTGATCGGTGGGGCGCAGATCCCCGTTGTCGCGTCGATCATCTACACCGACGCCACCACCAACCTGAACTGGCCGTTCGCTGCGGCGCAGTCGGTGCTGATGCTCATCGTCGTGCTCGCGACGATCGGCATCACCAGCAAGCTGGCGGCGAGGAACAGGTAAGTCATGGTTCACGCAATCCCCAGATGGGCCCGAATCGGCGGCACGGTGCTGCTCGTGCTCGTCACCGTCTACATGTTCGCCCCGCTGCTCGTGGTCGTCGGCGCCGCCTTCAACACCACTCGCTTCCTGGCGTTCCCGCCCGAGGGGTGGACGTTCGACTGGTTCGCGAAGGTGCTGAGCGACGACACCTGGATCAGTCCGTTCCTCACGAGCATCCAGGTGGCGCTCGTCACGGCGCTCGTCGCCGCGGCGATCGGCACCATGACCGCCCTCGCAGTGACACGGCACCGGTTCCCGGGTTCGGCGTTCATCCAGTCGCTGGCGATGTCGCCGCTCATCATCCCGAGCATCATCTTCGCCATCGGCATGCTGCAGTTCTCATCGAGCTACCTCGGCGGGCCATCGCAGACGATCCTCACCATCGCCCACATCGTGATCACGATCCCGTATGTGCTTCGCACGGTGATCGGGGTGATCGCCCGCAGCGACCGCTTCACCGAGGAGGCCGCGCGGGTGATGGGAGCTTCGTGGTGGCGCCGCTACTGGCACATTCTTCTGCCCATGTGCCGGCCGGGCATCGTTGCGGGCGCGTTCCTGGCGTTCATCGTGTCGTTCGACGACGCCGTAATCGCGCTGTTCGTGCGCACGCCGACACTCGAAACCCTGCCCATGGCGATCTATAGCAAGCTCGAGTTCAGCGCCGACCCGGCCGTCGCCGCTGTCTCGACACTCTCAATGGCCCTGACGGCGATCGCGATCATCGTGATCGAGAAGGTCGTCGGTCTCGGAAAGGCATTCAGCTGATGGCCGATCTCATCATCAAGAACGTGCACAAGTCCTTCGGCGACGTCGAGGTGCTCAAGGGCATCGACATCTCCGTACCCTCGGGCTCCTTCGTCTCGCTGCTCGGAGCGAGCGGCTGCGGCAAGAGCACGCTGCTGCGCTGCATCGCCGGCCTCGAGACCGTGAGCGGCGGCGGCATCGCCGTCGGCGGGGAGGACGTCACCGCGCTCGCGCCCGAGAAGCGCGACCTGAGCATGATGTTCCAGAGCTACGCGCTCTTCCCGCACATGAGCGTGCTCGAGAACGTGCGCTTCCCGCTGCGCATGCGCGGCGAGCGGTACGGCAACGCCAAGAAGCAGCGCGAGCTGGCCCGTCAGGCGCTCGAGCAGGTGCGCATGGGCCAGTACGCCGAGCGGATGCCGCGGCAGCTCTCGGGTGGTCAGCAGCAGCGTGTCGCGCTCGCCCGCGCCATCGTGGGTCAGCCCCGCGTGCTGCTGCTAGACGAGCCGCTCTCGAACCTCGACGCACGTCTCCGCGAGGAGATGCAGGTCGAGCTCATCGAGCTGCAGCGCACCCTGGGCCTCACGACAGTGTTCGTCACGCATGACCAAGACGAAGCGATGAGCATGTCGGATCAAGTCGTGCTCATGCGCGATGGCGTGGTCGAGCAGTCGGGTGCCCCTGAAGAGCTCTACCGCTCACCGAGCAGCGCCTACGCGGCCGACTTCCTCGGCGCGGCCAACCTGCTCGACGTCACGGTGTCTGCGGCATCCGGATCGCCAGTGGCGACGCTCGCCGGCGGCGAGTCGGTGCCGGTGCGCAGCGACAAGACCGGCGCGGCCACCATGGTGCTTCGCCAGGAGCGCATGCGCATCGGAACGCCGCAGGCGGAGGACGACGCCCGTGTCTCAGCGCAGGTCGTCTCGCGCGTGTTCCGCGGCAGCGAGGTGCAGTACCTCGTCGACTTCCACGGCCAGACGCTGCGAGTGGTCGCCGGTGGCGACTCGGAGCTGCAGGCAGGGGAGCGGGCTGAGTTGAGCTGGTCGTCGAGGGATGCGCTGGTGTTGTGAGCGCTTCCAGCTCCAGCGCGCTGCATCTCGGTGAAGGCCAGAAATGGCCTTCACTCCAAGCTCCAGCGCGCCGCGTACAGCGCGCCGCACGCGAGCCTGCGCCGCTACGTTGAGATTCATGGTGGGGGAAGTGCCGAACGGGTTCGACCAGATCGACCGCGCCGTCGCTGCCGCGTTGCAGGTGAACGGCCGCGCGACGTGGGGGGCGATCGCACGCGTGCTCGACATCCCAGAGCGCACGGTGTCGCGTCGCGGCCAGCGGTTGCTCGAAGACGGCACCGTGCGCGTCTCTACGTACATGGATGTCAGCCGCGTTGCGCACGCGCGAGGGGTGCTCCTGCGCCTCCGCACCGACTTCCACTGCGTGCATGACGCTGCCGCGGTGCTCGCCCATCGCGACGACGCATCATCGGTGTCGATCCTCGAGGGGTCGGGAGAGATCGCGGCCCTGCTGCTGCCGGCCGATGCTGATGCACATAACCGCTTGCTGTTCCACGACCTGCCCTCCATCAAGGGAGTGCAATCGTTCGGAGTCGGCACGGTCACCAAGATGCACCGCTCCGGCTACGACTGGAACGCGGGAGGTCTCTCCGACGAGCAGGTCGCGCTCCTCACGAGTGGCATGACATCGTCTGAGACGACGCCGAAGAGTGCTCCCGTGAGCCTGGATGCCGCCGACCGGCAACTCGTCGAGCTTCTCGAGCGCGACGGCCGAGCCTCCCTCGCAGCCCTCGCCGCCGACTCAGGCCTGAGCCTGCAGACCACGCGCCGGAAGATGGAGGCGCTCTTCCGCCAGGGCGTGCTCCACGTGCGTACCGAGGTGCCTGCGGAGCTCTTCGGCTTCCAGCTCGAGGCCATGATGTGGATCCAGACGCCGGCCGGGCTGATCGACGAACTGGGCCGCGCTCTTGGCTCGCATCACAACGTTCGCTTCTGCGCCGCTTCCACC
Organism: Ruicaihuangia caeni; assembly: GCF_040536845.1. Taxonomy (NCBI): domain Bacteria; kingdom Bacillati; phylum Actinomycetota; class Actinomycetes; order Micrococcales; family Microbacteriaceae; genus Ruicaihuangia; species Ruicaihuangia caeni. Next base: position 929,143 of record NZ_CP159582.1, on the reverse strand, counting down.
GGCCGCAATTCGCTGCTCATCGACACACTGTTCGCCGATGAGGAAGAGTTGTATGCGTTCCAGACCGGCGTGATCGGGCGGTTCCCGACGGCCGAGATCGCGGAGTCACGCGTCGTGCTCACCGCGGTACGGCGCGGCCCGCTCATCGTGCTCGATCAGCCGGAGCGGTTGGCGGCCGGTTGATCAGGTTCGCTGGTCGGGCGCCGACGCGTCTCCGCCCGCGCTCCCCGCGCCGGCCGGAGAGCAGCCTGGTGCCGGCGAGCCCTTCGCTGGGCGCCCCTGCGGCGCTACCGTAACGGTGCGGACGCGCGCGCGAGGTGCGCGCCGCGGCAAGCAGGAGGCGCCGATGAGCCAATGGGGCGGCACGGAGACGAGCGTCGACTTCTGCGTCGTCGGCGGCGGCATCGTGGGGCTCGCCACAGCGAACGCGCTCGCGGATCGGCATCCGGGAGCCTCCATCATGGTGCTCGAGAAGGAGCAGACGATCGCCGCGCACCAGACCGGGCACAACTCGGGCGTCATCCACTCGGGCATCTACTACGCCCCGGGCTCTTTGAAGGCCCGCTTCTCGATGTCAGGTGCCAAGGCGACCATGGACTTCTGCCGCGAGCGCGGCATTCCCGTCGAGCGATGCGGCAAGCTGCTCGTCGCCACCTCGGAGGTCGAGGTCGAGCGACTCGCCGCGCTGACCGAGCGAGCCGCGATCCATGGCCTCGACCATGAGCGGATCAGCCGCGCTGAGCTTCGCCGTCGTGAACCCGAGATCGACGGTCTCGAGGCGCTCTTCATCCCGACCACGGCAATCGTCGACTACCGCAGGGTGAGCGCCGCGTTGGCGGAGGAACTGGCGCGGCGCGGCGTGCAGTTGGTGCTCGGCGCTCGGGTCACCGGCATCCGTGAGCGTGACGATGACGTGGTGGTCGAGACGCCTTCGGCGCGAGTACATGCTCGGCACCTCGTCGTCTGCGCCGGGTTGCAGTCGGACCGCCTAGCGAGGCTCGCCGGGCTTGAACTCGACGTGCAGATCGTGCCGTTCCGCGGTGAGTACTACCGGCTGGGCCCAGCGCGCGCCGGCTTCGTGAAGACGCTCATCTACCCGGTGCCGGATCCCGAGTTGCCCTTCCTCGGCGTGCACATCAGCCCGACCATCGATGGCGAGATCACGGTCGGGCCATCCGCGGTGCTCGGGATGGCGCGAGAGGGCTACCCGAAGTTCTCGATCAACGCTCGAGACGTCGCCGCCTACGCAGGGTTCCCGGGGCTCTGGAGGGTGGGCTCGGCCAACCTCCGCACTGCGGTGCGGGAGGTGCGCAACTCGCTGTTCAAGTCGGGCTATCTCTCGGAGGTTCGCAAGTACGCGCCCTCGTTGAGCACTCGCGACCTGCTGCCGCACCGTGCCGGCATCCGAGCCCAGGCTGTTCGCCGAGATGGCACGTTGCTGCACGACTTCCTCATCGAGCGCACTCCGCGGATGACCCACGTGCTCAACGCGCCGTCTCCCGCTGCCACCGCGGCCTTCCCCATCGGTGAGCACATCGCCGCAGCGGTGCCGGCGGACGGCGCGTCCCCCTCCTGACCTGGACGCCCCCGGCCTGCCCCGGCCCGCGCCACGCCCGCCCCTCCGCCGAGATCGCAGAATCTGCTGCGTTGCGGGCTCTGCGGGTGCAGATTCTGGCATCTCGGCGGAAGGGGGGAGGGGTGACGCAGGGCGAGAGGCGACGCGGGGGACGGGTGCGCGGGGCGAGGGGCGACGCGGGGCGGGAGGCGACGCCGGGCGGAGGAGCGCGCGGGGTCGCGTCAGGACAGGAAGCGCGACCGGCGGGCGGGACTCAGACGAGCAGTTGCCGCTTCGCCAGCTCGCGGTAGAGCGGGGTAGACGCCACCAGCTCTGAGTGAGTTCCGGTGCCCACCACGCGGCCTCGTTCGAGCACGATGATGCGGTCGCTGTCGACGACGGTCGACAGCCGGTGGGCGATCACGATCAGCGTGCGGTTCTCGGCGACGGCGTCGATCGCTTCGCGCAGCAGCTGCTCGTTGAGCCCGTCGAGCGACGAGGTCGACTCGTCGAGCAGCAGGATCGGCGGCGCCGCGAGGAGCGTGCGGGCGATCGCGAGGCGCTGACGCTCACCGCCCGAGAGCATGACGCCGTCTTCGCCGACCTGTGCGTCGAGGCCTTCAGTCGTCCGCTCGATGACGCCGAGCAGGTTCACGGCGCGCAGCACATCGATGCACTGCTCGTCGGTCGCGTCGGGTGCACCCAACAGCAGGTTGTCGCGGATGCTGCCGGCCAGCACCGGCGCGTCCTGCTCGACGTATCCGATCTGCGACCTCAGCGCGGCACGGTCCATCGCGCGGATGTCGACCCCGCCCATGCGCACCACGCCGGCGGTGGGGTCGTAGAACCGCTCGATGAGGGATAGGATCGTCGACTTGCCGGCCCCCGATGGGCCGACCAGGGCGACGCGCTGGCCGCGCGGCACGCTGAAGCTCACGCCGCGCAGCACAGTGCGGTCACCGGAGGCGGCAGCATCCGATCGGGCGATGTCGGGCTCACCACCCGCGTCACGCGCGTCGAGGCCGCTTGGATCGCCCTCCGCCGGCCCGAGCTGACCTGCCTCGGCGAGCAGCTTCTCGGCCTCGGTCTTGTGCGCCGCCTCGGGGTAGCGGAAGGAGACGTCTTCGAAGGTGATCGCATCGCGCGTGTCGAGCGGCGGGGCGGGCCGCACCTCGGCATCGAGCTCGGTCTCGCCCGGGAGACCGATGATCTCCTCGATGCGGCCGAGCGCGCCGAGCGCCTGGTTCACCGAGGTCACCGCTCCGAATGCGCTGCCGAGCGGCATGATCATCATGAACAGGAACATGATGAACGCGACGAGCGCGGCGATCGTGATCGAGCCGTTCGCAACGCGGAAACCGCCGACGCCGAGCACCGTGATGAACGAGACCTGCATGGCGATGCCGGCCACGGGAACGACGAGCGCCGATACGCGCGCGACCCGGATGCCGGCCCGCCACGCGCCCTTCGCCTCGTCAACGATCGCGGTCGCCTCGCGCTCGGTGGCCCCCGACGCTCGCACCGTGCGGATCGCTCCGATCGCCCGTTCGACGGCAGCCGCGAGGTCTCCGACCTTCGCCTGCTGCTCCTGGCTCGCCCTCCGGATGCGGCCGGCGAGCAGGCCCACCGTCACGATCGAGGCCGCGATCACCAGGGCGGTGAGCCCGAGCAGCAGCGGATCGATGATGAGCATTGCGATGATCGCTCCCACGAAGACGAGCGCGCCGCCGATCGCATCGATGAGTCCCTGCGTCAGCACGGCGTAGAGCAGCGTGGTGTCGCTTCCGACACGCGAGACGAGGTCGCCGGTGCGGCGCGTGTCGAACTCGGTGATCGGCAGTCGCAGCATCCGTCTGACGAGCCGCTGCCTGGCCGAGAGCACGACCGAAGTTCCGGTGCGTTGCAGGAGGTAGTGCTGGTAGCCGCTCAGCAGCGCCGACGCCACGACCAGCGCGACGAGCACCCAGACGAGCGAACCGAGCGTCTGCCCCGACTCGACGAGCGCGATCACCTGGCTCACGAGCACCGGCTGTGCGAGCGATGCCGCGGCGCCGAACACGCTCAGCACGATCACCCACGCCAGTACGCCCTTGTGCTCGAGCAGATAGGGCATGAGCTGGCTGAACCGGGCGCGGGGGCCGTCGGCATCCGAACTCGACGGTCTCGAGAACGGGCGACGCCGGGATGCTGGGGCTGACACGGCGCTCAGCCTAATGTCGCGTCGCTTGGCGCGTGCCGAGAGGCCTCCTCTGCGGTCAGGCTCGGAGTTCGCGAGCGAGCTCGTCGAACACGGCGATGTACGCGTCGATCGCCTCGTCGGTGTGGGTCACCGACAGCGTCCACTCCTCTTCGCGTCCGGGGGTCATGAAGATGCCGCGGTTGAGATTGAAGAGCCACGCGAGGTCGGCGAGCGCCGCATCCTGGTTCTCCTTGAAGGTCTCGTAGTCGACCACCTTGCTGGTCGAGAACGTGACGCACCCCTTCGACCCGATTCCAACGGCGTATCCGGGCAGGTCGTACTTGTCTACGACGCCCTGGCATCCCGTCACGATGCGGTCGTTGAGGTGGTCGAGGTGCGCGTACGCGTCAGGCGTGAGCACCTGTTCGAGCGAGGCTCGTGCCGCAGCCATCGACAGTGGATTGCCGTTGAACGTGCCGACTTGATAGACCGAACCGTCTTCGACGACCGCCATGACCTCTTCGCTGCCGCCGATCGCCCCGGAGGGCAGGCCACCGCCCAGCGCTTTGGCGAGGGTGACCATGTCAGGCGTCACCCCGAACTTGTCGGTTGCACCGCCGGGCGCCACCGTGAGCCCCGTCTTGACCTCGTCGAAGATGAGCACGATGCCGTGACGGCGCGTGATGTCTCGCACGGCCTCGAGGTAGCCGGGCTCCGGCAGCACGACGCCGAGATTCATCATCGCGGCTTCCATGATCACGCACGCGGGCTTCCGGCCCTCGGCGGTCAAGCGCTCGATGCGGCGTTCCATGGCGCCCGCGTCGTTGAACGGCACGGCGACGGTCATGTCGACGACGGATTGCGGGATGCCGGCGCCGTACGGCAGCGACGCGAGGTTCTCGCGGTCACCGATCTTGTCGTACTCGACGCCGATCGAGACCATGACCGTGTCGTGGTGGCCGTGGTACGAGCCGAAGATCTTCATGACCGTGTCGCGGCCGGTGAAGGCGCGTGCGATGCGAATGGCGTCCATGGTCGCCTCGGAGCCGGAGTTCGTGTAGCGCCACTTGGGCAGCCCGAAGCGGCGGGCCAGTTCGTCGGCGACGACGACGTCGTCTTCCGTGGGGCATCCGAAATGGGTGCCCTGCGGGTAGCGCGCTGCAATTGCCGCCCCGATCGCGGGGTGCGCATGGCCTTGCACCATGGAGCCGAAGCCGTTGTGGAAGTCCCACATCTCGTTGCCGTCGACGTCCCAGACCTTCGGCCCGGAACCCCGCGCGATGTAGATCGGCCACGGGTCGCGCAACTGGTACGACGATGCGACGCCGCCCGAAAGGTGCCGGCCGGCGCGCTCGAACATGTCTCGCGACGCGGTGGTTCGCTCGTTCAGGCGTGCGGACTCACGAGCAGTCAGCTCGGCGATGCGGTCACGGTCGATAGGGGTGCTCATACTTCCTCCGTAGGAATGTCACCGACCGGCCTGGCATCGGTGTCCCACAGTTCAGAAGCACTCACCGGTCGGCCTGGCGCCGGGAGCAGTCCGTAGACGCTGATCACCGTAGCAAGCGAGCGGACTGTCGGCAATCAGCGGCCCGCGCACTACGCTTGGCACTCGTGCCAGCGCCTGTCATCACCGCCGTCGACCTCGTGAAGAAGTACAAGGACTTCGCAGCGGTCGACGGGCTCAGCTTCGAGGTGGCGCCTGGCGAGTCGTTCGGCCTGCTCGGACCGAACGGCGCAGGCAAGTCGACGACCATGCGCATGGTGGGTGCCGTCTCGACCCGCACGGGCGGCGAACTCGGCATCCTGGGCCTTGATCCGAACACTCATGGCCCAGAGATCCGTTCACAACTGGGCGTCGTGCCCCAGGCCGACAATCTCGACGCCGAGCTCCGAGTGCGCGACAACCTCATCGTCTACGGCCGATATTTCGGACTTCCGTATTCATACTTGCGCCCCAAGGCCGACGAGTTGCTGGCCTTCGCCCAGCTCGAAGACAAGGCGAAGTCGCGAGTCGACGACCTCTCGGGCGGTATGAAGCGAAGGCTCACGATCGCGCGCGCTCTCGTCAACAACCCGCGCATCATGCTGCTCGACGAGCCGACCACCGGCCTCGACCCGCAGGCGCGCCACGTGCTCTGGGACCGTCTCTTCCGACTGAAGGAGCAGGGCACCACGCTCGTGCTCACCACTCATTACATGGACGAGGCCGAGCAGCTCTGCGATCGCCTCATCGTGGTCGACAAGGGTCGCATCATGGCTGAGGGAACCCCTGCCTCGCTCATCCGCGAGCACTCATCGCGCGAGGTGCTCGAGGTGCGCTTCGGCTCGGCGCGCAACGCCGAGGCGGCCGAGGGCCTCCAGGGGGTCGGTGATCGCATCGAGGTGCTGCCCGACCGGGTGCTCGTGTACGCCCACAGCGGCGAGGCCGCGCTCGCTCGCGTGACTGAGCTGGGCTTCGAACCGATGACCTCGCTGGTGCGGCGCTCGAGCCTCGAAGACGTGTTCCTGCGCCTGACCGGCCGGAGCCTGATCGATTGACGCCCCGATGAGTTCAGACGACGCGACGAGCACTTCAGCATCCGGCGCCCGAGCCGACGGCCGCAACGTCCCGGCCAGTGGACAATCGTCGCCCAGCCAGGCCGCGCTGAGCCCAGGGGCGCTCCCTCGTAGGTACGGCTCCTGGTACGTCGCCGAGCACTGGTTCCGCACCATGCGCGCGTACCTGCAGACGATGCTCATGACGGGCATCGGCACGCCGTTGTTGTATCTCTATGCGCTGGGCGTGGGACTCGCGACGCTCGTCGACCAGAACATCGGCGCCGGATCCGCGGATGCCGGCGCGGTCGGCGCGGTCGGGTACCTGGTATTCGTCGCGCCCGCTCTGTTGTGCAGCTCGGCGGTGACCACTGCGGTCGATGAGCTCACCTATCCCGTGATCGCCGGGTTCAAGTGGAACCCGTTCTTCATCGGGATGCACGCCGCTCCGCTGCAGCCCAGGCAGATCGCCGACGGGATCGTGATCGCCGTCTCGGGGCGCCTGCTCGCCCAGTCGACGCTCTACTACCTCTTCATGCTGCTGTTCGGAGCGGTGCCCTCCGGCTTGGGATTCCTGGCGATCGTCATCGCGACGCTCACGGGGCTCTCGTTCGGTGTGCTGGTCATGGCCTACTCGGCGACCATCGAGCAGGACAAGGGACAGATGAACTACGTCATGCGCTTCGTCGTGCTGCCCATGACGCTCTTCTCGGGCACCTTCTTCCCCCTCGAGACGCTGCCGGTGGGCCTGCACTGGCTGGGGTGGATCTCGCCGCTGTGGCACGGCACCGAGCTGGCGCGCGTCGCATCGTACGGCTACCAGGAATCCCTGTGGCTCACGGTTGCCCATGTGGCGTATCTGCTCGTGCTCCTGGCGGCCGGGGTTGCCCTGGCACGGCGCATCACGACCAGAAGGTTGACGCGATGACCGAGCGATCGTGGCCGGCGCCAAGCCGTGCCGAGCACGGCGCGATGGGCGAGAGCATCGACATGGATGCGGTGCGCCCGCGCGTGCAGCGCGGCATCCTGCTGCCGTCGCTCTACGCGGGGAACGCTCGCGCCGTGATGCACCGAGGCTGGCTGGTGGTCGCGAAGACCAACTGGCTCATCGTGCTCTCCGGCCTCTTCGAACCGATCCTCTACCTGCTCGCGATGGGAATCGGCCTCGGGTCGCTCGTCGGCACCGTGACGACGTCGACCGGTGCCGAGGTGCCCTACGCGGCGTTCATCGCGCCCGCGCTGCTGGCCGTCGCCGCGATGAATGGCGCCGTGTACGACTCGACGTGGAACGTCTTCTTCAAGATGAATTACGGCAAGCTCTACCAGGGCATGCTCGCGACGTCGCTCGGGCCGCTCGATGTCGCGCTCGGCGAGATCATGCTCGCGCTCGCCCGCGGGCTGCTCTATGCAGGCGGGTTCATGCTCGTCATGCAGGCGTTCGGGCTGAACCTCTCGCTCTGGGCGTTGCTCGCGCTGCCCGCGGTCGTGCTCATCGCGTTCGCCTTCGCGAGCTTCGGCATGGCGATCACGAGCTACATGAAGACGTTCCAGCAGATGGACTGGATCAACTTCATCATGCTGCCGATGTTCTTGTTCTCGGCCACGTTCTACCCCCTCTCGGTGTACCCGGTCGCGATCCAGTGGCTCATCCAGGCGATGCCCCTGTGGCACGGGGTGGAGCTGGTGCGCGGCCTCACCACTGGCGCGGTCGGTCCGCACCTGTGGTGGCACGTGCTGTACTACGTCGTCATGGTGCTCGTCGGGCTCACGTTCACCACGCGGCGCTTACGCGCGCTGTTCCTGCGCTGAAGATCGCTCAGCGCTCGATGTCGACGTCCTTCGTCTCGCGGCCGATGAGCAGCGCGACGAGTGTGAGCACCGACATCGCGACGAGGTAGATGCCGACCCAGAAGGGACTCCCGTCGCCGACCGCCCACAACCACACCGCGATGAACGGCGCGACCGCCGCACCGAGGATCGACGACACGTTGTACGAGATGCCTGAGCCCGTGTACCGCACGTTCGTGGGGAAGAGCTCCGGCAGTAGTGCGCCCATAGGCCCGAAGGTGAGCCCCATCAGGGTGAACCCGATGATGAGCCACGCCATGACGCCGACACCGTCGGCGCTCAGCAGCGGCACCCACACGAGGCCGAACACGATGATCGCGAGCGTGACCCAGATGAGCATGCGCCGCCGCCCGAGCCGGTCGGCCAAGGGGCCGGAGATCAGCGTGAAGATCGCGAAGAACACGACGCCGACGATCATCATGAGCACGAAGGTGTTGTAGCTGTAGCCGAGCCCCGGCTGCACAGTTGGGTCGGCCGGCGAAACCGGTGCGCGACCGTAGCTCAGTGAGAACGTGGTCATCAGGTAGAAGAGCACGTACGTGGCGAGCATGTAGAAGGTGCCGAGAATGAGTTCGCGCCAGTGGCTCCTGAACACCGCGGCCAGGGGCAGGCGTTCGACGCGACCGGTCTTGACGGCGCGCTCGAACGCACTGCTCTCGACGAGTCGCAGCCGCACCCAGAGGCCGACGGCCACCATGACCACCGAGAACAGGAAGGGGATGCGCCAGCCCCAGGCGAGGAAGGCGTCCGACGGCACGGAGGGGTCATCCGACGGAAGTAGCGCCGCGATGATGAGGAAGATGCCGTTGGCGATGATGAACCCGAGCGGTGCCCCCAGTTGCGGGAAGGTGCCGTACCAGGCTCGCTTCCCGGGCGGTGCGTTCTCAGTGGCGACCAGCGCGGCACCGCTCCACTCGCCGCCGATCGCGAACCCCTGCGCGAGACGCATGACGACCAGCAGCAGGGGTGCGAACCACCCGACGAGGGCGTACGTCGGCAGCAGGCCGATGATGAACGTCGCGATGCCCATCGTGAGCAACGCGGCCACGAGCGTGGTCTTGCGCCCGCGCTTGTCGCCGAGGTGCCCGAAGAAGACAGCACCGAGGGGTCTTGCGATCATGGCGGCACCGAACACCGCGAAGGAAGCCAGCAGCGCCGTCGTGGCATCGCCGGTCGGAAAGAACAAGTAGGGGAAGACCAGCACGGCCGCGGTCGCGTAGACGTAGAAGTCGTAGAACTCGATCGTCGTGCCGATCAGGCTTGCCAGCACCACCCGCGACACAGGGTTCGCCGGCCCGGCGAGCGCGCGCTCGGGCGGCCCTGCCGGGTTCAGCGGGTTGGCAGCGGAATTCGACATCGTCTGGCCCTCCGATTCGGCGCCTGCTCCAGGCCGCCGGTCACTGCCAATGCTGCGCGCATCTCGTGCCGCGTGCCATCGACGTTCGTCGTCAGCGAGCTTGAGTGTCAGGCTCCGCGCTGCCGGCCAGCGTTCGAGTCGGCGGCAAGGGAATAGGACCCCTGCCGCCGACCCAAGCCTTGTCGTGGAGCCGAAGGCGTCAGCGGTTCGCGCGCAACTCCCGCAACGTCGCCGCAGTCGCGATGGCAGCGCTCGCCGCCTCGGCGCCCTTGTCCTCCTTCGAACCGGGCAATCCCGCCCGGTCGAGCCCCTGCTGCTCATCATCGAGAGTGAGCACGCCGAATCCGACCGGTTTGCCGGTGTCGAGCGCGACGCGAGTGAGCCCATCGGTCGCCGCCGACGACACGTACTCGAAGTGCGGGGTGCCGCCGCGGATGATCACACCGAGTGCGACCACCGCATCCGCGCCCGATTCGAGGGCTGCCCGTGCGACGACGGGCAGTTCGAAGGCGCCAGGCACGCGCACCTCAGTGAACTGGGCTCCAGCTGCACGCAATGTGCGGCGCGCTCCCTCGAGCAGACCGTCGCTGATGCGGGTGTGCCACTGTCCGGCCACGATCACGACGCGCAGGCCCGCGGCATCCGTCTCAATGGTGGGGGCTCCTTCTCCGCTCATGAGCGGCTCCTTTCTGGTCGAACGGCCGGCACGGATGCCGGCAGTGAACTGCAGTACTCCTACGCGCCCGCGCGGTCGCGGGCTGCGGTCACATGGGCGAGACGGGGCTGCTCAACTGCGCGTCGCCCGGGAGCGTGTGACCCATGCGGTCGCGCTTCGTGGCGAGGTAGCCCTGGTTCGCGTCGACCACGCCCACCACCAGCGGCACCGGCTCACTCACGTTGATGCCTCGAGCCGAGAGCTGGCGCACCTTCTCCGGGTTGTTCGTGATCAGCCGCACAGAGTGCAGGCCCAGGTCGCGAAGGATCGCAGCCGCGGCGCCGTAGTCGCGGGCGTCGGCCGGGAGCCCGAGAGCCAGGTTCGCGTCGAGCGTGTCGAGGCCGCCCTCCTGCAGACGGTAGGCGCGCAGCTTGTTGATGAGGCCGATGCCACGGCCCTCGTGACCGCGCAGGTAGATCACCACGCCGCCTTCTCGCTTGACCGTCTCCATCGCGGCGTCGAGCTGCGGCCCGCACTCGCACTTGAGCGAGCCGAACGCCTCGCCGGTCAGGCACTCCGAGTGCACACGCACCAGCACGTCGTCGCGGAGCTCGCCGGCGATGAGCGCGACGTGGTCGGCACCGGTTCGGCGGTCACGGTAGGCGCGCATCCGGAAGTCGCCGTGCAGGGTCGGCACGGTGGTCTCGACCTCGAAGAGCACGCGTCGCGACTCGGGACCGGGCGTGCTCTCGGGCGCGCCAACGATGGGCTCCGAACCGGCGTCGAGGTAGTCGATCAACTGCGAGATCGTCACGACCGGAACGTTCTCGCGCTCGCCCAGCTCGATGAGGGCGGGCAGCCGCATCATCTCGCCGTCTTCGGCCACGATCTCGCCGATGGCGCCGACCGGCGTCATCCCGGCGAGCGTCAGCAGGTCGACCGTTGCTTCGGTGTGGCCCTCGCGGGCTCGCACGCCGCCTTCGACGGCACGCAGGGGGAGGATGTGCCCCGGCCGGGTGAGGTCTGCCGGAACGCTGTCGGGATCGCTGAGCACTCGCAACGTGTGGGCGCGGTCGGCCGCGCTGATGCCGGTCGAGATGCGATCGGCAGCGTCGACCGAGACGGTGTACGCGGTGCCGCGCGGATCCGTGTTGTCGGCCACCATCGGCGGCAGCCCGAGCCGATCGGCGATCGAGTTGGTCATGGGCGCGCAGATGAAGCCGGAGGTGTGTCGCACCATCCACGCCATCCATTCCTGGGTGGCGAGCTCTGCCGCGATGATGACATCGCCCTCGTTCTCGCGGCTCTCGTCGTCGGCCACGATGATCGGACGGCCGGCCCGCAGGGCGTCGAGCGCCTCGGGAATGTCGGCGAGGCTCATGATGCCTTCCTTTCTGCGCCGGATGCCGCGGTCTCAGCGGCCGGCGCGGCGAACTCCTGCAGTCGGCGCACATGCCGGGCGAGGATGTCGGTCTCGATGTTCACGCGATCGCCGACCACACGGTCGCCGAGCGTCGTCGCGCTGAGCGTCTCCGGGATGAGCGACACCTCGAACCAGTCGCGGCCCACGGCGCTCACCGTGAGCGAGACGCCGTCCACGGCGATCGACCCCTTGTCGGTGACGAGAGGCGCCGTGTCAGGGGAGAGGCTGAAGCGCAGCACGCGCCACTGCTCGCCAGGTCGCACTTCGATGAGCTCTGCCGTGCCGTCGATGTGCCCCTGCACGATGTGCCCTCCGAGGCGGTCGCCGACCTGCGCGGCGCGTTCGAGGTTCACGCGGCGCCCGGCGGCAGCATCCGCGAGGGTGCTCATCGCGAGCGTCTGCGCCATGACGTCGGCTGTGAACCAGTCGTCGCCGCGGTCGACCACGGTGAGGCAGACGCCGCTGACAGCGATCGAGTCGCCGTGCTTCGCATCGCTGACGGCGATCGGCCCGCGCACGGTCACGCGCGCCGCATCGGCGACATGCCGCCACTCGGTGATCTGGCCGATCTCTTCGATGATGCCGGTGAACATTCGGTCAGTGCCTTTCGGGTGCGATGCCGTGGGCGACGTCGTCGCCGCGGTGGTAGGAGGGGCCGGTCGGGCCGGGGACTGTGCGCGCCATGACCACGATGTCGTCGCCGAGACGCCTGAAGTCGCGGGGATGCAGGCGCAGTGCGTCGGTCATGGTGGTGATGCCCAGATCGCCGACCGCGTGGCGAGGGCCGCCCAGCAGCATCGGCGAGAGGTAGATGTGGAACTCGTCGACGAGACCGGCCGAGATCGCGGCGCTGATCAGCGTCGGGCCCCCTTCGACGTAGACCCGGCCGACGTCGCGCAGCCACAGGTCATCGAGCGCCGAAGCGAGATCGCGCGTGGCGAACTGGATGAAGCCGAGCGGATGCTGCCGGAGTCGTGCGTCTGCTGGCACCTCGCGCTCGCCGAGCACCACCGGCAGCGGCTGCCGTTCGAGCAGCTCACCGGCATCGCCGCGAGCCGTCAGGGCGGGATCGTCGGCGAGCACCGTGCCGGTTCCCACCATGATGGCGTCGTTGCCGGCGCGCTGCTCGTGCACGTGCTGCCGGGCGGCGGTGCCCGTGATCCAGCGACTGGTGCCATCGGCGGCGGCGATGCGGCCATCGAGGGTCGACGCCCACTTCGCGGTCACCCAGGGGCGGCGGCGGGCTGCGGCGACGAGCCACGGAGTGAGGAACTCGGAGGCTTCCGCCTCGAGCACGCCGGCGATGACCTCGACGCCGGCCGCGCGCAGGCGGTCGGCTCCGCCGGCGGAGTCCTGTCCAGGGTCGCTGAGCGCGAAGACGACCCGGCGAACACCGGCGTCGATGAGCGCTTGGGCGCATGGACCGGTGCGCCCTGTGTGGTTGCAGGGCTCGAGGGTGACGACCGCGGTGAGGCCCGCGGCATCGGCAACACGGGAGAGCGCATCCGTCTCGGCATGCGGGGTGCCAGCGCCGCGGTGCCAGCCCTCCGCGACCATGACGCCGCTCTCATCGAGCAGCACGCAGCCCACCTGCGGATTGCCGCCGGTCGTCGGACCGTGCGCGGCAAGGCTCAGTGCGTGGCGCATGGCCTCATCGAGGGCCCTGCTGCTGATCATCCCGGTCTCTTTCGCTCGATCCGGGGTCTGCTGCGCGGTTGCGGCGTGCGCGCAGTGCGGCACGCTGTGCTTCCTCCCATCCGGACTTTCACCGTCGGTTCTGGAGTTCCACCAGATCAACCCCGAAGGGCTCGCGGACTATCACCGCCGGTTCGGACTCTCACCGACCCCGGAGCACATTTGCTTCGCTCAGCATAGCCAACGCGCTTCTTCGTCGAATATTCCCGCTTCGTGCTGGAACGTTTCGTGTTGACCGTTTCGCGGCGAACACCGGCCGGGCAGCGCTGCACCTGGGCGGCAGCCGGCGGCCACCGACGGCGACTCGCGTCGAGGCGCGCTCGACCAGGGACGCGCGCCGCCGCGCACCGATTCCGGCGGAGCTCAGCCGCGGACGCGAGGCAGGAAGCCGACGCGCTCGTACACCTCGGCGAGGGTCTGCTCCGCCATGGCAGTCGCGCGCTCGGCGTTGCCTGCGAGCAGCCGATCGAGCTCTGCAGGGTCGGCGAGCAGTTCGAGCGCGCGCTCGCGGATGGGCGCGAACTCGGCGACGACGGCATCCGCCACTTCGCCCTTGAGGTCGCCATAGCCACGCCCCGCGAACCGCTGCTCGAGGGCGGTCACGGCCTCACCCGTGAACGCCGAGAGGATCGTCAGCAGGTTCGACACCCCCGGCTTCTCGCCGCGGTCGAAGCGGATCTCGCGCTCCGAGTCGGTCGCAGCAGACTTGATCTTCTTCGCGGTGCGCTTCGGGTCATCCAGCAACCAGAGCACACCGTTATCGGACTCCGCCGACTTCGACATCTTCGAGGTCGGGTTCTGCAGGTCGTAGATGCGGGCGGTGTCAGAGAGGATCACCGGCTCAGGAACCACGAACGTCTCACCGAACCGGGTGTTGAAGCGGTTCGCGAGATCGCGCGTGAGCTCGACGTGCTGCTTCTGGTCTTCCCCGACCGGCACGGCATCGGCGTTGTAGAGCAGGATGTCGGCCGCCATGAGCGTCGGGTAGGCGAACAGGCCCAGGGTCGTCGCGTCGGCGCCGTACCGGAGAGACTTGTCTTTGAACTGCGTCATCCGGCTGGCCTCGCCGAAGCCGGTGATGGTGTTGAGCACCCAGGCGAGTTGCGCATGCGCGGGCACGTGGGATTGCACGTAGAGCGTCGACGACTCGGGGTCAATACCGGCCGCGATGTACTGGGCGGCCGTCCGTCGGGTCTGCTCGCGGAGGCTGGCCGGGTCCTGCGGCACGGTGATCGCGTGCATGTCGACCACGCAGAACACGGCGTCGTAGTCGCGCTGCATCTCACGCCACTGCAGCAGCGCACCGATGTAGTTGCCTGCGTGCAGGCTGTCGGCGGAGGGCTGCATTCCCGAGAAGAGGCGCGCTTTCGTCATCCCTCGATTCTCTCAGCAGTTCCGGATGCCTCCGGTCACGCGCTTCGAGAGCCGTCCGAGCCTCGGCCTCTCGGTCGTGGGCGCTGGGGAAATGTGCTGAGGAAACGCGCTGAGGAAGTGCGCTGAGGAGATGCACTGAGGAAACGCGCTGGGCAAACGCGCTGAGGAGATGGTGGCAATCACTGGGAGCAGGCGCGCCGGCCGGTCACTCTTGGTCGCAGGACCGGCGAGAGGGAGTGCGATGGGAAGTGGCTCTGGGGTCAGCGACTCGGCCGCGTCTGATGCTGCATCGGTGGCGCGCGAGGTCTTCGGCTGGTCCTCCTTGCGGCCTGGGCAGACGAAGGCGATCGAGAGCGTGCTGCAGGGCCAAGACACCCTCCTCGTGATGCCAACGGGCTACGGCAAGTCGGCAGTGTTCAATGTCGCTGGTGCACTGATCCCGGGGCCGACCGTCGTGGTGTCGCCGCTCATCGCTCTTCAGAAGGACCAACTCGACGCTCTGGCTTCGCATCCTCGCGCCCCGCAGGCCGTGGCGGTCAACTCCAACCAGAGCGAGCACCAGAACGAGGAGGCGCTGGATGCCGTGGAACGAGGCGCGGCTCGGTATCTCTTCGTCGCTCCCGAGCAGTTCGCCAACGAAGCGATGGTGCAACGGCTTGCCCGGGCAGGGGTGCGACTGCTCGTCGTGGACGAGGCGCATTGCATCTCCTCGTGGGGTCACGATTTCAGGCCCGACTACCTGCGCATCGGCGAGGCCGCGAACGCGCTCGGCCGCCCCACGCTGCTCGCGCTGACGGCCACCGGCTCCCCACCGGTGCGTGATGAGATCGTCGAACGCCTCCGTATGCGGGATCCGCGCATCCTCACCCACGGGTTCGATCGGCCGAACCTTCGATTGGACGTGGTGAGGGCCCAGACAGATGCCGAGAAGCGGGCAGCGGTCGCCGAGCAGGTCGCTCAGCTGCCGACGCCGGGGCTGCTGTACGTGGCAACGCGGAGGGACACCGAGCGGTACGCGGAGGTGCTCGCAGAAGGCGGGCTTCGAGCCGCCGCGTATCACGCGGGCTTGAGCGCGGGCCGCCGCAGGGAGGTTCATCACGCCTTTCAAGAGGACGACTTGGATGTGGTCGTCGCGACCAACGCGTTCGGCATGGGGATCGACAAGCCCAATGTTCGCTTCGTCGTGCACGCCGCTGTTCCCGATTCGCTCGAGAGCTACTACCAGGAGATCGGGCGAGCCGGCCGGGACGGCGAGCCCGCCACGATCACGCTCCACTACCGGAGCGAAGACCTCGGGCTGCGCACGTTCTTCGCTTCGGGCGTCCCCGCTGCCGAGGCGCTCCGCGATGTGTTCGAGGCCCTCGAGCGCGCCCAGCAGCCGATGCGGATACGGGAGATCGCGGCCTCGACCGACACTTCGCCTCGCACAGTGGGGCGGTTGGTCAACCTGCTCGATCAGGCGGGCGTGGTCACATCGAGCAGAGCCGGGATCCGGGCTCGCGCAGGCGTCGACCGTGACGACGCAGCCGAGCGCGCGGTCGAGGTCGCTGAGGCGGGTGAACGGATCGAGCAGTCGCGCATCGCGATGATGCGGAGCTACGCCGAGACGCGGGCGTGCCGACGACATGCGCTGCTCGCATACTTCGGTGAGGAGAGCCCGGAGCTCTGCGGCAAGTGCGACAACTGCGAATCAGGAGTCGCAGCGGAAGCCGCGGCGGATGCTGCCGACCGTGCCTCCGGTGAGGCCGACCGAGCCGCGCGATTCTCACCCGCGACGAACGTGCGCCACACCCAATGGGGGAGCGGAACGGTGATGAGTGTCGAGGACGACCGCATCACCGTCTTCTTCGAGACCGAGGGCTACAGAGTGCTCTCGCTCGCAGCGATCGAGGAGGGCGACCTGCTCACCGTGGTCGAGTGACTGTCGGTCCTGACGCCGCCCGGCTTCTGGAGATCGCTACACCGCGTAGTCGACCACGACCGGGGTGTGGTCGGACCACCGCTGGTCGTATGCGGCCGCGCGGTCGACCGCGTAGTCGACGACCCTCTCGGCGAGCGCCGGAGTCGCCAATTGGTAGTCGATGCGCCAGCCCGTGTCGTTGTCGAACGCCTTGCCGCGCCAGCTCCACCAGGTGTACGGACCGTCGACCTCGCCAGCCCAGCGGCGGCCGACATCCACCCAGCCGAGGCCGGTACCGGTCGAACCGTCGGCGCATTCGACTTGGGCGTCGCGCTCGCCCATGAACCGGTCGAAGTACGCGCGCTCCTTCGGCAGGAAGCCGGCGCGCTTGACATTTCCGCGCCAGTTCTTGATGTCGAGCTTCGTGTGCCCGACGTTGAGGTCGCCCAGCACCACCGACAACGGAGAGTGACGCTCGAGCTCCGGCATCCGGGCCGTCATCGCGTCGAGGAACTTGTACTTCTCATCCTGTTTCGGGGTGCCGTCTTCGCCTGAGTGCACGTACGTGCTCACCACGGTGATCACCGTGTCGTTGACCTCGTAGTCGGCCTCGAGCCAGCGCCCCGCGCTGTCGAAGTCCGGTGCCCCGAGTTCGACACGGTGGATCGACGCCTTGCCGCGGCTCGCGAGCGCCACGCCCGCCCGGCCCTTGGCCGTGGCAGGGTCGTGCAGGATGTCCCACTCGGAGCCGAGCAGTGACTCGAGGTCTTCGGTGGAGGCGCGCACCTCCTGAAGCGCCAGGATGTCGATGCCCCGGCCTTCCAGCCATTCGCCCATGCCCTTGCGGAAGGCGGCTCGGATGCCGTTGACGTTGACCGTGGCGATCCGGAGAGGCTTGCCCGCCGTGCCCTTGGACGACCGTGCGTCGGACGTTTCCGTGCTCGACTCGACTCGGCTCGACTCTGCTCCGCTGGACACTGCTCCGCTGGAGACGGCGGCGCTCTGGGACTCGCTCATGCGCTCGAGTCTAGGGATCACCCGCGACATCCGAGGGCGACCGCCCCGGCCTCTGGGACGGTGCCGCCTTGGGCTCGCGCACGGCCCAACGCAGCCAGCGCGGCACCAGTCGGCGCGCCTGCCGGGCGATCTTCTCCCGCTCCCGTCGTTGGCGCTCTCGCTCTGCTTGGGCGACCGCGGGGTCGGCGATGACGCCCCGATCCTCGAGCGTCTCGGCGATCCACGCTGCCGCGATGAGCACCACCTGGCAGGCGAGGTTGATCCACAGCAACAGCCCGAGGAGCACCGCGAAGGAGGCGAGGAGCGGATTGTTCCCGGTTCGCGCGAGCAGCAATCCTGCCGCGAGCTTGAGCGCACCCAGGCCGATCGCGCCGATCAGGGCACCGCCGATCAGGGCTTTGAACGGAATCCGGAGCACGCTGACGAAGCGGAAGAGCACGCACAGGGCGAACACGTCGATCGCCGCCATGAGCACTAGACCGGCCGCGCGCAGAACGAGCGTGACGACGGCCGAGTCCCGGTCGAGGCCCACGAGTTCCGCGAGGCCGCCGAACAACTGCATGCTCACCACAGAGAGCGCCGCCGAGACGAGCACGAGGGCGCCGAGCGCGATCCCGAACCCCAGATCGCGCAGCTTGAGCAGCGCGAAGTTCACTTCTGCCGGTGGGTAGTCGAAGATGATGCGCACGGCTCCCCGGGCGGCGCCGAGCCAGCCGACCGCGGTGAAGACGAGCCCGCCCAGCGCGATCGCTCCGGTCCAGCTGAGGGTGACCCCCACCTGCAGGGTGTTCGGATCGATCACACCTCCACTGCCCGAGTCGATGAGACCGGGGATGAAGCCGTTCACCGATTCGATCAGCGCGTCGAGCAATTCGTCATTGCCGACCAGCACGAGGCCGATGATCGAGAAGGCCACCCACACCGCGGCGAACACCGCGAAGAGTCCGCGAAAGGTGAGCCCTGCGGCGAGCAGCGGTCCGCGTGAAGTCGAGTACCGCTGCCAGGCCCGCACCGGCCGCTTCTGCATGAGGAGCTCGAGCCGTTTCTTCGCCTTCTGCAGCAGTCCCCGCTCGTCCCCCATGTTCTCAGGCTACTGAGCGAGCTCCGCTCGGCCACCCGAATGCACCCCCGCCCGGGGGTAGGCTGTGGCGCACCCTGCAGCGCACGGAACGACGTGCGCGGGAACGGAAGGTGCGGCCATGGAGCTTCGCGGTGTCGGCGTCGGTCTCGGGATCGCAATCGGGCCGGTCCTGCGGATGCCGGACCCGCTGCCCGATCCCGACGACACCCAGCGCACCGCCGACGCCGCCGAGGAGCTCGGCCGGGTCACCGAGGCGCTGGCAGCGGTGGCCGCCGAGTTGCGCTCTCGGGCAGCAGCCGCAGGCGGGGAAGCACAAGAGGTGCTCGAGGCCACAGCACTCATGGCCGAGGATCCGATGCTGCTCGACGAGGTGCGCACGCGCATCGATGCCGGCAGCACCGGCGAGCGGGCGGTGTTCGACGCCATCGCGACGTTCCGGGCGACGCTGACCGCCATGGGCGGCTACATGGCTGAACGCGCTGCCGACCTCGGCGATGTCTCCCAGCGCGCCCAAGCTCGGCTCCGCGGAGTGCCGGCCCCGGGGGTTCCCGAGAGCGATACTCCGTTCGTGCTCGTCGCCGCCGACCTCGCGCCGGCTGATACCGCAATGCTCGATCTCGAGAAGGTGCTCGCGCTCGTCACGAGCGAGGGTGGACCGACGAGCCACACGGCGATCCTCGCGCGGGCGAAGTCCATTCCGGCCATCGTGGGGGTCGGAGGAGCGGCCGAACTGGTCGACAGCACCATGGTGCTCGTCGATGCCGCGGCCGGCACGGTGATCGTGGCACCGAGCGATGAGCAGCGCGCCGAGGCCGAGCGCGCCATCGCCGAGCGGGCATCCCGGGCGGCGGCGCCGCTCACTCCCGGTGCACTCGCCGACGGCACTTCGGTGCCCTTGCTCGCCAACCTCGGCAACCCCGATGAGGCGAAGCACGCCGTCGACCTGGGTGCCGAGGGAGTCGGGCTCTTCCGCACCGAGTTCCTCTTTCTGGGCGAGGCGGAGGCTCCATCCGTCGAACGGCAGCGTGAAGCGTACTCGCGGCTCCTGCAGGCGTTCGAGGGCAAGAAGGTTGTCGTGCGGGTGCTCGACGCGGGCGCTGACAAGCCGCTCGCCTTCCTCAGCGATGCGCACGAGGAGAATCCGGCGCTCGGACTGCGAGGCATCCGCGTGCTCCGCCAGCGCGAAACGGTGCTGCGCGACCAGCTCACCGCGCTGCAACAGGCGGCTGAGCAGGCGCCGGGTACTGAACTCTGGGTGATGGCGCCGATGGTCTCCGACGTCGAGGAGACCGAGTACTTCGTCGAACTCGCCAAGTCTCTCGGGCTGCGCACTGTGGGCGTCATGGCCGAGGTGCCGAGCCTCGCCGTCCTCGCCGAGCAGGTCGTCGCCGCCTGCGACTTCGTGAGCATCGGCACGAACGACCTCACGCAGTACACCCTCGCCGCAGACAGGCTGCTGGGCAGTGTCGCCTCGTTCCAAGACCCGTGGCACCCCGCGGTGCTTCGCATGATCAAGCTGCTGGGGGATGCCGGGAACGCCGCCGGCACACCGGTCGGCGTCTGCGGCGAGGCCGCAGCCGACCCGCGGCTGGCCGTGGTGCTCGTGGGCCTCGGCGTCACGACGCTGTCGATGACGCCCGCCGCGCTCGCCGACGTGCGCGCCGAGCTGGCCACGGTGACGCTCGGCGAGGCCCGCGGCAGGGCCGAGCGCGCCCTCGGTGCGCGCAGTGCCGCGGACGCGCGGGCCGCGGCATCCGCTCCTGCCTGAACCGCGAGAGCCGTCAGCCCGCGCAAACGAGAGAACCCCGCCCGGTCGAAACCGTGCGGGGTTCTCGTGCGACGCGAGGGCACTCGCGCCAGAGTCGCGAGCTAGACCTTGCCGCGGATCATCGCCTGCTTGACCTCGGCGATCGCCTGGGTCACCTGGATGCCGCGGGGGCAGGCCTCGGTGCAGTTGAAGGTCGTGCGGCAGCGCCAGACGCCCTCCTTGTCGTTCAGGATGTCGAGGCGCACATTGGCCGCTTCGTCGCGCGAGTCGAAGATGAAGCGGTGCGCGTTCACGATGGCCGCCGGGCCGAAGTACTGGCCGTCGGTCCAGAACACGGGGCAGCTCGAGGTGCACGCCGCGCACAGGATGCACTTCGTGGTGTCGTCGAAACGCTCACGCTCGGCGACCGACTGGATGCGCTCCTTCTCGGGCTTCGACGACGCCTGCAGGAAGGGCTGGATCTGCCGGTACGACTCGAAGAAGGGCTCCATGTCGACGACGAGGTCCTTCTCGAGCGGAAGGCCCTTGATCGCCTCGACGTAGATGGGCTGCGAGATGTCGAGGTCCTTGATCAGCGTCTTGCACGCCAGACGGTTGCGGCCGTTGATGCGCATGGCGTCCGAACCGCAGATGCCGTGCGCGCAGCTGCGGCGGAACGTGAGCGATCCGTCGACCTCCCACTTGATCTTGTGCAGCGCGTCCAGAATGCGATCGGTCGCGTACATCTCGACGTCGTAGTCCACCCAGCGCGGTTCCTCGTCGACCTCGGGGTCGAAGCGGCGGATGATCAGCGTCACGGTGAACGACTCGATGGTGGGCACGGGTGCCTCGGCCACGTGGTCGGCCATTAGTACTTCCTCTCCATGGGCTGGTACCGCGTGATCACCACGGGCTTCCAGTCCAGTCGAATGTGATCGCTGGCGTCGGACGAGTGCCGGTCACCCGTGAGGTACGCCATGGTGTGCTTCATGTAGTTCTCGTCGTCGCGATCGGGGTAGTCGTCGCGCATGTGTCCGCCGCGGCTCTCCTTGCGGTTCCGCGCCGAGTACACGACGACCTCGGCGAGGTCGAGCAGGAAGCCGAGCTCGATGGCCTCGAGCAGGTCGGTGTTGAACCGCTTGCCCTTGTCCTGCACCGACACGTTGCGGTAGCGCTCGCGCAGGTTGTGAATGACCTCGGTCGCCTCGGCGAGCGTCTCGTCGGTGCGGAACACCTGGGCGTTCCGGTCCATCGTCTCCTGCAGCTCGCGGCGGATCGTCGCCACCCGCTCGGTGCCGTTGGAGTTGCGCATGAACTCGAGCGTGTCGCGCACCTCGGCCGCCGGGTCCTCGGGAAGGGGCACCCAGTCGGCGTTCTTCGCGTACTCCACCGCGTTGTTGCCGGCGCGCTTGCCGAACACGTTGATGTCGAGCAGCGAGTTGGTGCCGAGGCGGTTGGAGCCGTGGACCGACACGCAGGCGCACTCGCCGGCCGCGTAGAGGCCCGGTACGACGGTCTCGTTGTCGGCGAGCACTTCGGCGTCGACGTTGGTCGGGATGCCTCCCATGGCGTAGTGCGCCGTGGGCATCACCGGCACTGGCTCGTGCACGGGGTCGACGCCCAGGTAGGTGCGCGCGAACTCGGTGATGTCAGGGAGCTTCGTCTCGAGCACCTCTGCGCCCAGGTGGGTGCAGTCGAGGTACACGTAGTCCTTGTTCGGGCCGGCGCCTCGGCCTTCGGCCACTTCCTGCACCATGCAGCGGGCGACGATGTCGCGCGGTGCGAGGTCCTTGATGGTCGGTGCGTAGCGCTCCATGAAGCGCTCACCGCTCGCATTGCGCAGGATCGCTCCCTCACCGCGAGCACCCTCGGTGAGCAGGATGCCGAGGCCGGCGAGGCCGGTCGGGTGGAACTGGAAGAACTCCATGTCTTCCAGCGGCAGGCCCTTGCGCCACACGATGCCGACGCCGTCACCGGTGAGGGTGTGCGCGTTGGACGTGGTCTTGAAGATCTTGCCGAAGCCGCCGGTGGCGAACACGACCGACTTCGCCTGGAACACGTGCAGTTCGCCGGTGGCGAGGTCGTAGGCCACGACGCCGGCGACGCGCTTCGCGCCGTCGATCTCGCTCATCACGAGGTCGAGCACGTAGAACTCGTTGAAGAAGTTGATTCCGTGCTTGACGCAGTTCTGGTAGAGCGTCTGGAGGATCATGTGCCCGGTGCGGTCGGCCGCGTAGCACGCGCGACGCACTGGGTTCTTGCCGTGCTCCGCGGTGTGACCGCCGAACCGGCGCTGGTCGATCTTGCCATCGGGCGTGCGGTTGAACGGCAGGCCCATGTTCTCGAGGTCGAGCACCGCGTCGATGGCCTCTTTCGCCAGGATCTCAGCGGCATCCTGGTCGACGAGGTAGTCGCCGCCCTTGACGGTGTCGAAGGTGTGCCACTCCCAGCTGTCCTCCTCGACGTTCGCGAGCGCCGCGGCCATGCCGCCCTGCGCTGCACCCGTGTGCGAGCGAGTCGGGTAGAGCTTCGAGATGACCGCGGTCTTGGCCTTCGGCCCGGCCTCGATGGCCGCCCGCATCCCGGCGCCACCCGCGCCCACGATCACGACATCGAATTGGTGGTAGTGCACTCCGTCGACGATCGATCCGTCTTGGTACTCAGGCATTACGCGGCTCCACAGAAGCTAGGCAAGAGGTCGGCGCTCGCGCCGGCAGGGCAGGGGTCGAAGGTGAAGACCACGAGGGTGCCGAGGATGATCAGCACCGCGGCGACGGCGAACAGTGCACCGTTGAGCACCTTGCGCGCGGTCTCGCTGCGCACGTAGTCGTTGACGAGGGTGCGCATGCCGTTCGCGCCGTGGATGAGCGCGAGCCACAGCATCGCGACGTCCCACCACTGCCAGAACGGTTGCGAGAGCTTGCCGCCGACGAAGCCGAAGTCGATCGCGCTGATGCCATCGCCGACCATCAGGTTCGTGAACAGGTGGCCGAAGATGAGCACGACCAGCAGCACGCCGCTGACGCGCATGTAGATCCAGCCCCACTTCTCCCAATTGGCGCCTTTCCGGCGCGGAGCAGCGGCGCGGGGCGATTCGATGGTTGAAGACATTCCCAAATCCCTCGCTTAGTGGCTGAAGACGTTCATCAGGTGGCGCGGGGTGAAGCCCAGCATGAGTAGCGCCCAGAGCACGATGACGGTCCAGAACATGAGCTTGTGGTGGCGCGTGCCGCCGGCCCAGAAGTCGACGAGGATGATGCGCAGACCGTTCAGGGCGTGGAACACGATCGCTGCGACGAGTGCGACCTCGCCGAGGCCCATGATCGGCGTCTGGTACGTGCCGATGACGGCGTTGTACGCCTCGGGGCTCACGCGCACGAGTGCGGTGTCGAGCACGTGCACGAGCAGGAAGAAGAAGATGGCCACGCCGGTGACCCGGTGCAGCACCCACGACCACATGCCCTCATGGCCGCGGTACAGCGTGCCGGCGGGCCTGCCAGGCGGGTCGATGTCGGGCGTGCGTCGCCTGGCGAACTCGTCTGCCAGGGCTTCGGCCGATTTCTCTGGCACGAGGGACCCTCCTTGAGGAAGCTGCTGGCCGCGCGCACGAAGGGACCGCGACCGTTCGATTCACGAACGATTTCCAGTCTATTCCGCTATGGGAGCAGCGCTGGTTAGGGCAGCCTAAGTGACCCGCTGGGCGGCAACCCCGCCGAGGTCGTCCCGCACGATATGCGGTCTCATGCAGACATGGTCGGGGTTGCCTGGCGCCGTGCCGCAATGACCTCCTCGTAGCGCGCGAACAGGTCGACGCAGACCGACTCCCAGGTGCGCGACAGCACCCGCCGTCGGCCCGCCTCGCCCATCCGCGCCCGCAACGCAGGGTCTGCTGCGAGTGCGCGGACGTATTCGCGCATCTGGCCATCGTTCTCAGGATCGTAGAGAAAGCCGTCGACGCCGTGGTCGACCAGGTCGATAGGGCCACCGGCTCTCGGGGCGACCACCGGCAATCCCGAGGCTTGCGCCTCCTGCAATGTCTGGCCGAACGTTTCCTCGGCTCCGGTATGCACGAACACATCGAGTGCCGCGTACGCGGTTGAGAGCGCTGGGCCGCTGAGCGACCCGAGCCAGCTGACCGGCATGCGGCGAAGCGAGTTCTGCGCGGTCTGGCGCGCCGGCCCGTCACCCGCGATCGCGATGCTGATGCCGGGGAGCCCCCGCAACGCTGCGAGCCGCTCGACCTGCTTCTCCGGAG
Source organism: Ruicaihuangia caeni (assembly GCF_040536845.1). Classification (NCBI taxonomy): domain Bacteria; kingdom Bacillati; phylum Actinomycetota; class Actinomycetes; order Micrococcales; family Microbacteriaceae; genus Ruicaihuangia; species Ruicaihuangia caeni. The sequence goes on along the minus strand of NZ_CP159582.1, from coordinate 904,519 downwards.
CGATTCGTCCGACGTAGCCCACCACGACCTGCCCGGTGGGTGCGATGTCGGCTCGAAGCCTCTGCGTCGCCGGCGTGCTCCTGAGGTTGGGGTGAAAGCCTTGCACGTCCACGCCCCTTCCCCAGAGCGCCAACCGTGTGAGTCCGAGCCGCCGCAGGTCGGCGAGCGCCGCCGTCGAGGGAGCGAGGGTGAGGTCAGCCCCCTCGTGCACCCGGCGAACGACGTTCCACGCGGCCGTCTCCAGGGCTCGCAGTCGATTGCGGCGGGCATAGCGGGCCACGTCCGTCTGGTAGATCGCAACCGTCGCGATTCCGAGCCGTCGTCCCGCTGCCAGCGCCGCTGTGCCGAGCAGGAACGGTGAGGCGGCGTGGATGACGTCGGGCGCGAAGCGGGCGAGCAGTTGCTGAACCTGCGGAACCGGCATCCCGACCTGAAAGCTCCGATAGCCGATCGCCGGTACTTCATGCACAGCGAACCCGGCGTACCTGCGCGGGCTCTCGGCCGACGGTGTGATGACGATGGCTTCGTGGCCTCGCGCGGCGAGTTGCTCGAGCACGTGGCGCACGCTCGTCGTGACGCCGTTCAGGCTCGGGAGGAAGCTCTCGGTGATCACCGCTACGCGCACAACCGCGACGGTACGGGCGCGAGGTTGCGCCGCCGTGGCCGGCGGACGTCCGTTGTTGGCTGCCGTGGTAGACGGGAGGTGTCAGAAGCACGCGAATAGGGTGGAGGCCATGCAATCGAGCGCGCCCGGTATCGACCGCTTCTACAGCGTCATCCCCGCCGGAGGGATCGGCTCGAGGCTCTGGCCGCTCTCCCGTGCCGATGCACCGAAGTTCCTCCACGACCTCACCGGCTCCGGACAGAGCCTGCTGCGCGACACCTGGGATCGGTTGGCTCCTATATCGGGCGAGCAGCGGATCATGGTGGTCACCGGCCGGGCCCACCGCGCGGCGGTGGAGGAGCGCATCCCCGAGCTCGCCGATCACAATGTCGTGCTCGAGGCCGACCCGCGCGACTCGAGCGTGGCGATCGGTCTCGCCGCCGCGATTCTCGAACGACGCGAACCGGGCGTCATCATCGGCTCCTTCGCGGCGGACCACGTCATCCGCGACACCCGAGCGTTCGAGCGGGCGGTCGTGGAAGCGGTCGCTGCGGCGGATGCCGGGTACATCGCCACGATCGGCATCGCGCCGACCGAGCCGGCCGTGGGCTTCGGATACATCCGGTGCGGCGCGCCGCTCGACCTTCCCGGCGCGCCCAGTGCGCGCCTGGTGGAGCACTTCGTCGAGAAGCCCGACATCGCGACGGCTCGCGGTTACCTCGCCGACGGCGGGTACTTCTGGAACGCCGGCATGTTCATCTCGCGCGCGAGCCTGCTGCTCGAACGGCTCGGCGCGACCGAGCCGGAGTTGCTCGACAACCTGCTCGAGCTCGCGGCGGCGTGGGACACCTCTCGGCGCGGAGCGACCGTCGACCGTGTGTGGCCGCGGCTCAAGAAGATCGCGATCGACTACAGCGTCGCCGAGCCGAGCGCTGCTGAGGGCAAGCTCGCGGTGATCCCCGCGCACTTCGGCTGGGATGACGTCGGCGATTTCGCCTCCCTCGCGAAGCTGCACTCCGGTGGCCGCTCCTCCGACCTGGCGATCCTCGGAGAGAACGCGCGAGTGCTCTCAGACGCCTCGAGCGGGGTCGTCGTGAGTCAGACGGGTCGTCTCATCTCGCTGATCGGTGTCAGCGACATCGTCGTCGTCGATACCCCGGATGCGCTCCTCGTCACCACGAGCGAGAACGCCCAGCGCGTGAAGGCGGTCGTCGACGCGCTCAAGCTCTCGGGTCGCAACGACGTGCTTTGAGATCGGGCTCCGCGGGAGAGGCGTCGTCGGCCGCCGAGTCGCGTTCGTCGGGCCGCGTGAGGTGCGCCGCGCAACCGACTCGCCCTCATTCCCGGCTCGACGCTGTTTCCTTGCGCGCGAACGCGCTCGAGTAACGCTTAGGCTACGACCGCGAATTTCCTTCAGTGTCTGCCGGGGATTCGGTAACGTAGGCCTAATTCTGCTCCGGACCGTTCCGGGCATCCCTTCCAGGAGGACACCTTGAGAAACTCAATGCGGCGTTTCGCAATCGGAGGCGCGGCCGCCATCGGCACGAGCGTGCTCGTGCTCACCGGCTGTGCCGCTCCCCCCGAGACGGACGGCAACGGCAACGGCAACGGCGAGACCTCGAACCCCGACTTCATCCCCTGCATGGTCTCCGACACCGGTGGGTTCGATGACAAGTCGTTCAACCAGCTCGGCTACGAGGGCCTGACCGAGGCGGCGCAGGAGATCGGCTCGACCCCGAACACCGTGCAGTCGAACGCAGAGACCGACTACGCCTCCAACATCAGCAACCTCGTCGACCAGGGCTGCAACCTGATCGTCACGGTCGGCTTCCTGCTCGCCGAGGCCACGGTGGCCGGCGCAGAGGCGAACCCCGACGTGGACTTCACCATCATCGACGACTTCGCTGACCTGAACGGCGACGGCAAGCCCGACTCCGACAACATCAAGCCCATCGTCTTCGACACCGCCCAGGCGGCCTTCCTCGCCGGCTACGCTGCCGCGAGCTACTCGAAGACGGGTGTCGTCGGCACCTACGGCGGCATCGCGATCCCGCCCGTGACCATCTTCATGGACGGCTTCGTGCAGGGCGTCGAGTACTACAACGCCCAGAAGGGCACCTCGGTCCGCGCGCTCGGCTGGGACGTCGCAGCACAGAACGGCTCGTTCACCGGTGGCTTCGAAGCCGGCATCGAGTCGAAGTCGCTCGCACAGAGCCTCATCGACCAGAACGCCGACGTGATCCTCCCGGTCGGCGGGCCGATCTTCACCTCCGCGGTCGAGGCGATCCGCGACTCGGGCAAGGACATCGTGATGATCGGCGTCGACGCCGACCTGTACGAGACCTACCCCGAGGGCAAGGACCTGTTCCTCACCTCGATCCTCAAGGGCATGAAGGTCGGTGTGCACGACGTCGTGATCCAGGCCTCGAAGGGCGAGTTCGACAGCACGCCGTTCGTCGGCACGCTCGACAACGACGGTGTCGGCATCGCGCCGTTCCACGACTTCGAGTCCAAGGTCGACTCGGCGCTCGCGGACGAGCTCGACCAGGTGCGCAAGGGCATCATCGACGGCTCGGTCGAGGTCACCTCGCCCTCGTCGCCGAAGCAGTAACACTCGCCCTCGGGCGGGAGGGGGAGGCCGGCATCCGCATGGCCTCCCCCTTCCCTCATTCTCGGTGCGCGTGCACGCGTTCCGGCCGGCGCGACGCGGCGCCACGACTCCTCGTGAACACCCGCACCGCGCTTCTGCTCCCTCCTAGAATCGGGAACCATGAAGCTCGAACTTCGCGGCATCACGAAGCGATTCGGTGCCTTGGTCGCCAACGACCACATCTCGCTCACAGTCGAGCCAGGTGAGATCCACTGCCTGCTCGGTGAGAACGGCGCGGGCAAGTCGACGTTGATGAACGTGCTCTATGGCCTGTACCAGGCGGACGAGGGCGAGGTGCTCCTCGACGGTGAGGTGCAGCACTTCAGCGGTCCGGGCGACGCCATGGCGGCGGGCATCGGAATGGTGCACCAGCACTTCATGCTCATCCCCGTCTTCACCGTGGCCGAGAACGTCATGCTCGGGCACGAGGCGACGAAGACCGGCGGTGTGCTCGACCTCGATGCCGCGCGTAAGCAGGTGCGCGAGATCTCCGCCCGCTTCGGGTTCCACGTCGATCCCGATGCGCTCGTCGAGACGCTGCCCGTCGGCGTGCAGCAGCGCGTCGAGATCATCAAAGCACTGTCGCGCGACGCGAAGGTGCTCGTGTTCGACGAGCCCACCGCGGTGCTCACGCCGCAGGAGACCGACGAGCTGATGGCGATCATGCGCCAACTCCGGGATTCCGGCACCTCCATCGTCTTCATCACCCACAAGCTGCGTGAGGTCCGCGAGGTCGCCGATCGCATCACCGTCATCCGGCTGGGCAAAGTCGTCGGCGAGGCATCGCCCGAAGCCAGCACTACCGAGCTCGCGTCGATGATGGTCGGGCGCGCGGTCGATCTCTCGGTCGACAAGGAGCCACCGCGCCTCGGTGAACCGGTGCTCGTCGTCGACGGCCTGAGCGTCGCCGACGCCACCGGCCAGGTGCACGTCGATGACGTCTCATTCGAAGTACGGGCCGGCGAGGTGCTCGCCATCGCGGGAGTGCAGGGCAACGGGCAGACCGAACTCACAGAGGCGCTGCTGGGCCTCCAGCCGCACGTCAAGGGATCGATCACGCTCAACGGGCGCGAGATCGTCAAGCGCGGCGTGCGCAAGATCCTCGACGCCGGTGTCGGCTTCGTTCCGGAGGACCGCACTGAAGACGGCCTCGTGGCGGAGTTCACGATCGCCGAGAACCTGATGCTCAACCGCTCCACCGGGGAACCGTTCGTGCGGTTCGGCAACCTTCAACTCGGCTTCCGTGACGATTTCGCGCGCGAGAAGACGAAGGAATTCGACATCCGAGCTCAGGGCATCGACTCGCTCGCCGGGCGGCTCTCGGGCGGCAACCAGCAGAAGGTCGTGCTCGCGCGCGAATTGAGCCGCGACCTCCGTCTGCTGGTCGCGGCGCAGCCGACCCGCGGTCTCGATGTCGGCTCGATCGAGTTCGTGCACTCGCGCATCATTCAGACGCGGGATGCCGGCATCCCCGTGATCGTCGTCTCCACTGAGCTCGACGAGGTGTCGGCGCTGGCCGACCGTATCGCGGTGATGTACCGCGGCAAGATCGTGGGCATCGTGCCGGGCGACACGCCCCGAGAGGTGCTCGGTCTCATGATGGCGGGCGAGACGCCCGCGGGAGCGGGGGAGGCCGCATGAGCGAGCAGACCGAAGTCGTGACCCAGCCCGAGCCCGCGCCGGAGCAGCGCGACCGCACGGTCGAGCAGTCGTCGCGCTGGCAGCAGGCGATGCGCGACATCGTCGGTGGCAGCGCGATGATCTCGGTGCTGGCTGTGCTGCTCGCGTTGATCGCTGGCGGCATCCTGATCGCCGTCACCGATGCTCGCGTGCAGCAGGCGGCCGGGTACTTCTTCGCCCGTCCCGGCGACATGCTCGGCGCCATCTGGAACGCGGTGTCCAAGGCCTACCTCGCCCTGTTCCGCGGTTCGATCTACAACTTCGCACGCGACGATGTCGGCTCGGCGCTCACCTCGCTCACCGACACGCTCGTGTTCGCCACCCCGCTGATCGCAGCCGGCCTCGGGGTCGGACTCGGGTTCCGGGCGGGCCTGTTCAACATCGGCGGGCGCGGGCAGATGATTATGGCGGCCGCGGCCGCAGGCTGGGTTGGATTCTCGTTCAACCTGCCGCCGGTGATCCACGTGATCGTCGCCGTCGCGGCCGGCCTCATCGCCGGTGGCATCTGGGGAGGCATCGTCGGGCTGCTCAAGGCGAAGACCGGCGCGCACGAGGTGATCGTGACGATCATGCTGAACTTCGTCGCGCTGTACTTCCTCATGTACATGCTGCGCACGCCCGGGCTGCTGCAGGCGCCCGGCGGCAACACGCCGAAGACGCCCCCGATGGAGCCGACGGCGATCTTCCCCCCGCTGTTCCCCGGGCACAACGTGCACTGGGGCTTCCTCACCGCCATCGCGGCGACCGTGTACGTGTGGTGGCTGCTCAATCGCTCCAGCATGGGGTTCCAGTTCCGCGCGGTGGGCATCAACCCGAACGCTGCACGCACCGCCGGTATGAGCGTGTCATCGGTCTACATCTGGACGATGACCATCTCGGGCGCCCTGTGCGGGCTCGCTGGGGTGAACCAGGTGCTCGGCACGGTGACGAGCGGCTTCAGCTCGGGCATCGACGCCGGCATCGGGTTCGACGCGATCACCGTCGCGCTGCTGGGCCGCTCCCGTCCGTGGGGCATCTTCGCCGCGGGGCTGCTCTTCGGAGCCTTCAAGGCGGGCGGCTTCACCATGCAGGCCGCGGCCCAGGTTCCCGTCGACATCGTGCTCGTCGTGCAATCGCTGATCGTGCTCTTCATCGCGGCGCCGCCCCTGGTGCGCGCGATCTTCAGGCTGCCGACGCCGGGTACCGCGCCTCGCCGCCGAGTGCGCGCTTCCGATCGTCGCGCTGAGAAGGGAGCGGCCGCATGAGCGCCGCGACGCAGGCTCCAGCAGCCGAGACCTCGAACGGAGCGGTCGCCGTCGCCCGTGCCGCGGTCGTGAGTTGGAAGGCGCCGATCGCCTTCGGCGTGTTCGCGCTCCTCGCCCTGGTGCTCTTCGTGCTGAACCCGCGCGCCGAAGCGGAGACCGGCTTCCGGCTCTCCACCGGCCGCGACTTCATCCAGATCCCCGACGTCGTCGTTCCGTCGTTCCTCACGGGCGTGGTCATCACCGTCGCGCTCTTCGCGATCGCCCTGTGGAGCGCGATCCTGGTGCGCCAGCGCCGCAAGACGCCGCTCTGGGCGGTCATCGTGTTCGCGGTGCTGTTCATGGTGGGATTCCTGGCGTGGGCGGCTGCCGGCGAGACGGTTCCGGTGCCCGGACTCCTGATCGGCACGGTGTCGCTGAGCGTGCCGCTCATCTTCGGGGCGATGGCGGGTGTCATCTCAGAGCGCGGAGGCGTGGTCAACATCGCCATCGAAGGGCAATTGCTCTCCGGCGCCTTCACCTCGGCGCTGATCGCCAGTGTCACGAACAATCCCTACCTGGGCCTGCTCGGGGCGGCGGTCGCCGGGCTCCTCGTCTCGTTCGTGCTGGGAGCCTTCGCGGTCAAGTACTTCGTCGACCAGATCATCGTCGGCGTGGTGCTCAACGTGCTCGTCATCGGGCTCACGAGCTTCCTGTACTCGAAGGTGCTCCAGGCGGATGCGGCCACGCTGAACTCGCCGGAGCGCTTCGCCCGCATCGACATCCCGGTGCTCAGCGGCATCCCGATCATCGGGCCCGTGCTGTTCAGCCAGACGATCATCGTCTACGTCATGTACGTGGCCGTCGCGGTGATCGCGTTCGCCCTCTTCAAGACACGCTGGGGCCTCCGCCTCCGCTCGGTCGGCGAGCACCCGACGGCAGCCGACACGGTGGGCATCAACGTGGCCGCGACCCGCTTCTGGAACGTCTCGCTCGGCGGCGCGATCGCAGGCTTCGGCGGCGCGTACTTCACGCTCGGCTCGGTCGGCGCGTTCCAGAAGGAGATGACCGCCGGCATGGGCTTCATCGCCCTCGCCGCCGTCATCTTCGGCAAGTGGCACCCGGTGAAGGCCACCTTCGCGGCGCTGCTCTTCGGATTCGCGACGAACCTGAAGAACGTGCTCGGCGTGATCGGCTCGCCCGTGCCGAGCGAGTTCATGCTCATGCTGCCGTACGTCGTCACGGTGTTCGCGGTCGCCGGGCTCGTCGGTGTCTCAAGAGCCCCCGCCGCAGACGGCAAACCGTACATCAAGTCGTAGCGCGGCATCCGCAGACCGCAGCGGAGCCCGCCGAGAACGAGAGGATCGGCCATGACTGCAGAACGCGACTCCGATAGCGCGGAGACCAAGTCGGCCGCGCGCGCGATCGACTGGACCGCTCTCCGTGACGCGGCGAACGACGCCATGTCCAAGGCCTACGCGCCGTACTCGCAATTCCCGGTCGGGGTCGCCGCGCTCGTCGACGACGGCCGCATCATCGCGGGGTGCAACGTCGAGAACGCGTCGTACGGTGTCGGGCTCTGCGCGGAGTGCTCGCTGGTCAGCGCGCTGCACATGACCGGTGGCGGCAAGCTCGTCGCATTCACCTGCGTCGACGGTCACGGCAACACACTCATGCCGTGCGGTCGCTGCCGCCAGCTGCTGTACGAGCACTCGGCTGAGGGAATGCTCCTCGAGACGGTGTCGGGCATCAAGACCATCGACGAGGTCCTGCCGGATGCGTTCGGGCCCCGCACCCTCGAGGAGTACCGGGCATGAGCGGGGCGCTCGAGGCATTCGACACGGTCGACCTCATCCGCGCCAAGCGCGACGGCGGCGAGCTCACCACCGCCCAGGTCGACTGGCTGATCGACGCCTTCACGCGAGGCTTCGTGGCCGACGAGCAGATGAGCGCGCTGGCGATGGCGATCTTCCTCAACGGCATGTCGCGACGCGAGATCCGCGACCTCACCCTCGCGATGATCGCAAGCGGTGAGCGCATGCGATTCGACTCGCTCGAGAAGCCCACCGCCGACAAGCACTCCACCGGCGGCGTCGGCGACAAGATCACCCTTCCGCTGGCGCCGCTCGTCGCCTCGTTCGGCGTCGCTGTGCCGCAACTCTCCGGCCGCGGGCTGGGCCACACCGGCGGCACCCTCGACAAGCTCGAGAGCATCCCCGGGTGGCGCGCCGACCTCAGCAATGACGAGTTCTTCGCGCAATTGGAGTCGGTCGGCTCCGTCATCTGCGCCGCGGGGTCCGGCCTGGCGCCGGCCGACAAGAAGCTCTACGCCCTACGCGACATCACCGGCACTGTGGAGTCCATTCCGCTGATCGCGTCGTCGATCATGTCGAAGAAGATCGCCGAGGGGACCGGAGCGCTCGTGCTCGATGTGAAGTTCGGGTCAGGCGCGTTCCTGAAGGATCAGGCGCGCAGCCGCGAGCTCGCCGAGACGATGGTGCAGCTCGGGCAGGACGCGGGCGTGGCCACTGCGGCGCTCCTGACGAATATGAACGTGCCGCTCGGCCTCGCCATCGGCAACGCGAACGAGGTGCGCGAGTCGGTCGAGGTGCTGGCCGGCGGCGGACCCGCCGATGTAGTCGAGCTCACCGTCGCGCTTGCCCGTGAGATGCTCTCGCTCGCCGGGCAGCCGGAGGCCGATGTCGAAGAGGCGCTGCGCGACGGCCGGGCCATGGACACCTGGCGGGCCATGATCACGGCGCAGGGCGGTGACCCGGATGCCGCGCTGCCCGCCCCGCGCGAGACATACGTGGTCACGGCACCGCGTTCCGGGGTGCTCACCAAGCAGGAGGCTCTCGCATTCGGCGTCGCGGCCTGGCGTCTGGGTGCCGGACGAGCGCGCAAGGACGACCCCGTGCAGCACGCGGCGGGTATCGACCTGCACGCCAAACCAGGCGACCGGGTGCGCGAGGGCGACCCGCTGTTCACCCTGAGCGCCGACGAGCCGGCCCGGTTCGCGCGCGCGCTCGAGGTGCTCGACAGTGCCTGGGCCATCGGCGACGAGGGCGATGCCGTCGAAGACGGCGGGCCGCTCATCGCCGACCGCATCGGCTGAATCTCGGACGACGCACATGGGTGCGTCGGACCCGCAGAGTGCGGCAAGCTGGGGTCATGTCCTCGCTATCCATTCGCATCTCCGACGAGGTGAGCTCTGCGCTCGCCGCAGGCAAGCCGGTTGTCGCTCTCGAGTCCACCATCATCAGCCATGGCCTCCCGCGCCCTCGCAACTTCGAAGCGGCTCAGGAGTTCGAGGCGATCCTCCGCGATGCCGGTGTGACGCCCGCGACGATCGCCGTCATCGACGGTGTGCCGAACGTCGGGCTCGACGACCAGGGGGTGCGTCGCATCGCCGAAGACGAGGCCATGTTCAAGGCGTCGGTGCGCGACCTGGCCGTGCTCGCGGCCAAGGGCGCGAGCGGCGCCACCACGGTGGCCGCCACCGCCTTCCTGGCTGACAAGGCCGGCGTGAGAGTGTTCGCCACCGGTGGTCTCGGCGGAGTGCACCGCGGAGCGTCCAGCACCTTCGACGAATCAGCCGACCTCTCGGTGATGGCCCGTACCCCGGTCACGATCGTCTCCGCCGGGGTCAAGTCGGTGCTCGACATCGCCGCGACGCTCGAACGTCTCGAGACGTTCAGCGTGCCCGTGCTCGGCTACCGCACCGATGAGTTCCCGAGCTTCTGGCTGCGCACTTCAGGGCACGCACTCGATTGGCGGGTCGAGTCGGCCGACGAGATCGCGGCAGTGATGCGGCAGCAGGATGCATTGGGAGAGCGTGCCGGCATCCTGGTCGCCAACCCGCTTCCCGAGGGCCAGCAGTGGGACCCGGCCACGCATGACCGGGTGCTTGCCGAAGCCCTGGCCGCTGCGGACGACCAGGGGGTGCACGGGAAGGCCGTGACGCCGTTCCTGCTCAACACGATCGTGGAGGCCTCCGGTGGTGTGAGCCTGGAGGTCAACCTGGACATCGCGCGGAACAATGTGGCGCTGGCCGGCGAGATCGCGACCGCCTGGGCGGCTGGGTCGGGGGCGTGACCGACGCCGGCTCCGGCGCTGCTGTCGCCGACTCGCGACGCGCCTCGATCGCGGTCTTCGGCGATGTGATCGATGACATCGTCGTGCGGCCCCTCGCGGCCATCCGGCCTGACACCGACACCCCGGCGAGCATCGAACGGCGAGCCGGCGGGTCAGCGGCGAATGTCGCCGCGTGGCTGGGCAGCATCGGTGCTCCTGTGCGGTTCTACGGCCGCGTCGGGCGCGGCGACAGCGCGCATCATGCCGCGCTCCTGGGCGAGATCGGCGTGGAGGCCGAACTGGTCGAAGACCCAAGACTGCCCACCGGCACCATCGTCGTGCTGCTCGAGGGGGAGGGTCGGCGAACCATGCTCACCGAGCGCGGCGCGAACGCCGTGCTCACCACGGCTGAGGTCGGCGAATGGCTGTGGGGCGAAGACCCGACGGGAGATCGGCCGCTTCCCGCGTTGGTGCACTTCACTGCCTACAGCGTCTTCAACGATGCCGACGCGGTCGTCGATTACCAGGCGTTCATCGCCCGCTGCCGCGACGCCGGGATCACGGTATCGGTCGACGCGAGTTCAGCCGGTTCGCTGACCGACTTCGGCGTGGAGCGCTTTCTCGACGCGGTCGCCGGGGCGTCCGTGCTGCTGCCGAACCTCGATGAGGGCCGGGTGCTCACCGGACTCGACGACCCGCTGGAGGTCGTGCGCGCGCTCGGACCTCGATTCGACGTCGTCGCCATGACCATGGGCCGAGAGGGCGTCGTGGTGTGCGCTCCTGGCCTCGACGCCACACACGTGCCGGTGCGGCCTGTCGACGACGGCGACCCGATCGGTGCGGGAGACGCGTTCACGGCAGCATTCCTCGATGACTGGCTGCGGACAGCGGATGCCGTCTCGGCAGCCCTCGCCGGCGGGCGGCTCGCCGCGCGGGCTCTCGCGCGCACCGGCGCGCGACCCTGAGCCCGGTCTACTGCTCGGGGTCGCCGATCCGCTTGAGCGCGTCGACGACGAGACCCCAGAACTTGCCGTGGTCGAGATCGGTCGCGACATGCGTCGTGCATTCCGCCGGGGCGGGCGCCCGGAAGTCGGCGACCGTCATGCCGAGCGTGAGTGCGCCCGTGAGCTCGACGTCGAGCGGTACCTTGGTCACCTTCATCACCGTCGGGTCGATCACATACGCCACTGCGCACGGGTCGTGCACGGGCGGGTACTCGAAGCCCTGCTCGCGCTTGTAGGTTTCGCCGAAGAACTCGAGCAGCTCGCCGACGAAGCGCGCCGGGGCCGTGTTCACGGCCGCGATGCGCTCGGCCACCTCGGTGGTGGCGAGGGCTTCGTGCGTGAGGTCGAGTCCGACCATCACGAGCGGCCATTCCTCGTTGAACACGATGTGGGCGGCCTCGGGGTCGATGACGATATTGAACTCGGCGACCGCGCTCCAGTTGCCGACGTGCACGCCGCCGCCCATGAGCACCACCTCGCGCACTCGCGGGACGATGCGCGGCTCCTTGCGCGCCGCCATCGCGATGTTCGTGAGCGCCCCGGTCGGCACTAGCGTCACCGTGCCGGGCTCGTGCGACATGATCGTGTCGATGATGAGGTCGACGGCGTGCCGCGAATCGAGCTCGAGCACCGGATCGGGCAGCACCGGGCCGTCAAGCCCTGACTCGCCGTGGATCGAAGGCGCTGTCTCGACCTCGCGCACCAGCGGGCGCTGTGCCCCCGCAGCGAAGGGAACACCGGTGATCCCTGCGACGCGTGCGACCGAGAGCGCGTTGCGCGTCACCTTCTCGAGGGTCTGGTTGCCCATCACTGTGGTGACGGCGAGGAGCTCGATCTCTGGACTGCCATGGGCCAAGAGCATGGCGATCGCATCGTCGTGGCCGGGGTCGCAGTCGAGAATGATCTTCTTGGGCACATTCCGAGACTAGCGGCCAGGGGCCCCGGCTAGATTTGAGACATGATCGCCCGCGCCGACGACCAGACGCACATGTCCGCCGAACCAGACGGCGGCACTCACGCCGAGGCCGATGCGCTGCACCGATCAGGCGCTGCAGAGAGTGGCGAGTCGGCGGCAGCGGTCTTCCTGGTCGACGGCATCGACATCGCACTGCTGCCCAAGGTGTCGCTGCACGATCACCTCGACGGTGGCCTGCGGCCCCAGACCATCATCGAACTGGCCGGCGAAGCGGGCGTTGCCCTGCCCGCCGACGACGCTGAGTCGCTTCGGCGCTGGTTCGCCGAGCGCGCCGACTCGGGGTCGCTCGTCGAGTACCTGAAGACGTTCGATCTCACCGTCGCCGTGATGCAGACGGCTCCTGCGCTCGAGCGCATCGCCCGCGAGTTCGTCGAAGACCTGGTCGCCGACGGCGTCATCTACGCCGAGGTGCGCTGGGCGCCGGAGCAGCACCTCGCCGGTGGGCTCACCCTCGACGAGGCGGTCGAGGCGGTGCAGTCGGGCCTGGAGCTCGGCATGGCGGATGCCGCGGCATCCGGTCACGAGATCCGTATTGGCCAGCTGGTGACCGCGATGCGGCACGCTGACCGGGGGCTCGAGATCGCGGAGCTCGCGCTGCGTCACCGCCACACTGGCGCGGTCGGCTTCGACTTCGCCGGCGCCGAAGCGGGCTTTCCGCCGAGCAAGGCGCGCGACGCCTTCGACCTGCTCGCGGCCAACCACTTCCCGGTCACCGTGCATGCGGGAGAGGCCGACGGTCTCGCGAGCATCGAGGGCGCGCTGTTCGACGGCCGTGCACTGCGGCTCGGCCATGGCGTGCGCCTCGCGGAGGACATCGACTTCGAGGGCCAGGACGACGAAGCCACCTACGTCTCGCTGGGACCGGTTGCGCGGTGGGTCAAGGACCGCGAGATCGCGCTCGAGCTGAGCCCATCGTCCAACCTGCAGACCGGCGCCATCCAGGCGTGGGGCGAATCGCTCGCCGAGCACCCCTTCGACCTGCTGTACCAGCTCGGATTCCGGGTGACCGTGAACGTCGACAACCGCCTCATGAGCGCCACCACGCTGACGCGCGAACTGGGCCTTCTCGCCGAGACGTTCGGGTACGGCCTCGAAGACCTCGAGCAGTTCCAGCTGAACGCCGTCGCCGCGGCGTTCTTGCCGATCGAAGACCGAGTCGCGCTCGCCGGCCGCATCATCGAGGCCTACGACAGCGTGCTGGGCGAAGAACTGTTCGGCGGTACGTCGGTGCAGGACAGCTGACGGATGCCGCTACCAGCACTCCCCGAACGCGCGATCGTCATCGGGGCACGCGTGCGCGATTGGCGGGCCGCGGTGACCCGCGCCGGCGACGCTCTCCAGCGCGCAGGGGTGACCCGAGCGACCTATACGCAGCGCATGGTGCGAACCGTCGAGGACCACGGCGCGTACATCGTGATCGCTCCAGGTCTCGCGCTCGCGCACGCCCGGCCAGGCCGGGACGTGCTCACCGAGGGACTCAGCGTGGTGACGCTCGAGGAGCCGGTCTCGTTCGGGCACCCGTACAACGATCCGGTGCGCGTCGTGCTCGGCCTGGCGGTGCGGAGCCCCGAGCGGCACATCAGCGCCGTCGCCGAACTCGCGAATGTGTTCAACGACGAATCGGTGATCGCGAGCATCGCTGCCGCGGAGCGCCCGGCCGACGTGCGGGCCTTGCTCCGCAGCTGATCCGATCCGGGGCTTCCAAGCTGGTCGGGCGGCTCGTTGCAGCATGACCCGGCCCTGGTGTGCGCCCGAATCATGGCGGAGCATGCTTGACCCATGGCGGCCATCACCTCGATCGTGCGGATCTGGACCGGTGCAGTGCGGACCGAGGACCGTGACGACTACGTGCAGTACATCACCGGGACGGGCATCGACGCCTACCGCACCACTCCCGGCAATCTCGACGCCTGGTTGCTCACTCGGGATCTCGGCGACGGTCGCACGGAGGTCACAACCGTCTCCCGATGGGAATCGATGGAAGCGGTGAAGCGATTCGCGGGTTCAGAGCCGACGCTGGCCGTCTTCTACCCCGAAGACGATCGATATCTCATCGAACGCGACCTGCACGTGCGGCACTACGAGCAGCGCGGCTAGCGTTCGCCCTGCAACAGTTGCCGCACGCCTGCCTCGAGTCGCGCGACGATGCCATCCGCGGTGGCCCGACGCTCCTCGGCGGTGCCGTCTGAGCCCGCGGCGTCGATGTACACCTTGATCTTCGGTTCGGTTCCGCTCGGACGCACGATGACGCGCGAGCCGCCTTCGATCCACACCCGGAGGATGTCGCTCGGCGGGAACGGGCCGAATCCGCCGCTGAAGTCATCGATGCGCTCGACGCGCAGCTCGCCGACGTGTGCGGGCGGCCGTTCCCGCAGGGAGCGCATGATGGCGGGCAGTTCGCTGCGCTTCTCGAATCGCAGCGAGACCTGGGTGGAGGCGAACGCGCCGATACGAGCATCGAACTCGCGCAGCCGTTCGGCCACGCTCGATCCCGCCGCCTTCAGTTCGCTCGCCATCGCCAGAAAATCGACCGCTGCTGAGATGCCGTCTTTGTCGCGCACCTTCTTCGGATCGACGAGGTAGCCCAACGCCTCCTCGTAGCCGAACGCCAGCCCGCCGACTCGAGAGACCCACTTGAAGCCGGTGAGAGTGTCGGCGTAGTCGAGGCGGTACTTCCGCGCGACCGCGGCGAGTGCCGGCGATGACACCAGTGATGCCGCGAGCGTGCCGGGACGGTCGAGATGCTGCAGCCGCTCTGCCGCGCGCCAGCCGAGCAACGCACCGACCTCGTTCCCAGTCAGCCGTCGCCAGCCTCGGGCCGGGTCTGCAGCGTCAGCGACATCCGTCGAGCCCTCCGGCGCAGTGCCCGGCATCAGGGGAATCGCGATCGCGAGCCGGTCGGCATCCGGATCGTGGGCGACGATGAGATCCGCCCCCGAATCGCGCGCCGCTTCGTACGCGAGGTCGAGCGCACCGGGCTCTTCAGGGTTCGGGAACGCGACGGTGGGGAAGGCCGGGTCTGGCAGCAGTTGCTCGCGCACGACCACGGGGGCGTCGAAGCCCGCGCGCTCGAAGACGCGCTGAGAGGTCTCCCATCCGACGCCGTGCATCGCGGTGTAGACGAAGCGGAGGCCGTGCGGCGGCGTACCGGCGAGCGCGGCCGTCTGTTCGACGTATGCGTCGATCACGGTGTCGTCGACGAGGTCGTACCGCTCAGAGCGAGGCAGGTCGGCGATCGGATGCTCGGCGACGCGCTCGATCTGCGCGGCGATGTCCGAGTCGGCGGGGGTGTTGATCTGCGAGCCGCCGTCCGCGCCGCCCAGGTACACCTTGTACCCGTTGTCGCGAGGCGGGTTGTGGCTGGCCGTCACCATGACGCCGGCGCTCGTGCCCAGGTGGCGCACGGCGAAGGCCAGCACCGGGGTCGGGAGCAAGCGCGGCATGAGCAGCGTTCGCACGCCCGCCCCGGCCATGATCTCGGCGGTGTCGCGCGCGAAGACATCCGAGTTCATCCGGCCGTCATAGCCGATCACCACGGTGGGCGCGGGCTCCCGCGAGGTGAGATACGCCGCGAGTCCCGCAGCGGCTTGGGCGACGAGCACCCGGTTCATGCGGTTCGGGCCGGCGCCGAGCTCGCCCCGCAGGCCCGCGGTGCCGAAGGCGAGGCGCGAGGCGAAGCGGTCGGCGAGCTCGGCCCGGGCGGCGGCATCGCCGGCATCCGTGTCGGTGATCAGCTGTTCGAGTTCGGCGCGCGTAGCCGGGTCGGGGTCCTGCGCGAGCCAGGTGCGAGCGGCGGTGAGCAGTGCGTCGGCATCGAACGGCGCCGGCCCGGCGTCTCCGTTCTCGTGTCGTGCGCGATCGTCGGGCGTCACAGCGCACCCACGATCTTCGCGAGCAGCCCGCTGATCACCGGCTCGGCCTCGCGCCCCGCCTGGATGACCTCGGCGTGGCTGAGCGGCGTCGTCTGAATACCCGCGGCCAGGTTCGTGATGAGCGACATGCCCAGCACTTCCATGCCCGACTGACGAGCCGCGATCGCCTCCAGGGCGGTCGACATGCCGACGATGTGACCGCCGAGGGTCTTCGCCATCTGCACTTCGGCGGGGGTCTCGTAGTGCGGGCCGCGGAACTGCACGTACACGCCCTCATCGAGTTCAGGGTCGATCGAACGCGCGACGTCGCGGAGGCGCTTCGAGTAGAGATCGGTGAGATCGACGAAGGTGGCGCCCTCGATCGGCGAGTCGGCGGTGAGGTTGAGGTGATCGCTGATGAGCACCGGCTGCCCGGGCCGCCATGTCGACTTGATGCCGCCGGCACCGTTGGTGAGGATCATGGTGCTCGCACCAGCGGCGGCGGCGGTGCGCACTCCATGCACGACTCGGCGCACCCCGTGCCCCTCGTAGTAGTGGGTGCGGGCTCCCAGCACGAGCGCGCGGGTGCCGTTCTCGGCGCGGATCGAGCGGATGCTGCCGATGTGGCCTTCCACCGCCGGCTCGCCGAATCCGACGATCTCACTGGCCGGGAACTCCGCGACCGTCTCGCCGATCAGCTCGGCGGCCTTCGCCCACCCGCTGCCGAGCGTCAGCGCGACGTCGTGCTGGTCGACGCCGGTGCGTTCGGCGAGCTGCTCGGCTGCCTTGGTAGCGATCTCGAACGGGTTGACGGCCGGGTCATCGAGGGGGTGCTGTGCCATGAAGACACACTAGTCGGGGCCGCACGCGCCGTCGCGAGGCAAGTGCTGCCCGGGCACGCAGCACCGCTGCGCGCGACCTGCCAGACTTGGACTCATGGCCAACCTCTTCGAGCGCAAGCAGCGCGTCGCCGTGCTCGGCGGCGGTCCCGGCGGGTACGAGGCGGCACTGACCGCCGCCCAACTCGGAGCCGAGGTCACGCTGGTCGAGCGCGTGGGCATCGGCGGCTCTGCGGTGCTGACCGACGTGGTGCCGTCGAAGAGCCTCATCGCCACCGCGGAAGCCGCGACGTCGATCGCGTCGTCAGGCGATGTGGGCGTGCAATTCTTCGCACGCACGGATGCCGGCACCCCGACTCGCGCCGAGGTCGCTGTGAACCTGCGCGCCGTCAACCAGCGCCTGTTGCGCCTGGCGCGTCAGCAGTCGGAAGACATGCGCTCCTCGCTCGAGCGCGCGGGTGTGCACCTCGTGCAGGGCGATGGGCGCCTCGACGGGCCGAACCGCCTCGTGGTCTCCACCGACAGCAGCAACGGCACCGACTTCGACTCGGTCGAGGCCGACACGGTCGTGATCAGCGTCGGAGCGAGCCCTCGCGTGCTCGACACCGCGAGGCCGGATGGCGAGCGCATCCTCACCTGGACGCAGCTGTACAACCTGAAGGCGGTGCCCGAGCACCTGATCGTCGTCGGGTCGGGCGTCACCGGTGCGGAGTTCGCCTCGGCCTACCGGGCACTGGGCGCCCAGGTGACGCTGATCTCGAGCCGTGACCAGGTGCTTCCGGGGGAGGACGCCGACGCTGCGCACGTGATCGAGCAGGTGTTCAAGCGCAACGGCATGCAGGTGCTGTCGAAGAGCCGCGCGGCATCCGTCGAGGCCACCGCCGATGGCGTCGTCGCGACGCTGAGCGATGGGCGCAAGGTCGAGGGCAGCCACTGCTTGATGGCGGTGGGCTCTGTTCCGAACACCTCGGGCATCGGCTTGGAAGAGGCCGGCGTGCAGCTGACCAAGTCGGGGCACATCTTCGTGAACCGGGTCGCCCGCACCTCGCTTCCCTCCGTGTACGCGGCCGGCGACTGCAGCAACTTCCTGCCGCTCGCGTCGGTGGCTTCGATGCAGGGTCGCACCGCGATCTTCCACGCGATGGGCGAAGCGGTGAACCCGATCGAGCTGCGCAATGTCGCCTCGAACATCTTCACCCAGCCCGAGATCGCCACGGTCGGCTGGGCCGAGCAGCAGATCAACGACGGCCTCGTGCAGGGCGTGGTCTACAAGCTGCCGTTGAAGTCGAACGCGCGAGCGAAGATGCAGAGCGTCAAGGACGGCTTCGTGAAGCTGTTCGCACGCACCGGATCGGGCACCGTCATCGGCGGTGTCGTGGTCGCGCCCCGCGCTTCAGAGCTCATCCTGCCGATCGCGATGGCGGTGGAGCACGGGCTCACGGTCGATCAGATCGCCCGCGCATTCGCCGTGTACCCGTCCATCTCCGGCAGCATCACGGATGCCGCGCGCGCGATGCACGTCGTCGTGCAGTCGACAGCGCCGGAGCTCGACCCAGGCGACTGAGCGCGCGGCGACTGAGTGCGCACTGACAGGTGTCGCTGTCGCTGCCCAGTGACCCGCAGCAACCCGCGGGGTGATCGCAGCGAAGGCGACCCGGTCAGTCGACGATCTTCAGCAACTGGTGACCCGATGAGACGGTCGCGCCGACCAGCGCGTTGACGCCGCTGATCACGCCGTCCTTGTGCGCCGTGATCGGCTGCTCCATCTTCATCGCTTCGAGCACGAGCACGAGATCGCCCTTCACCACGCGGTCGCCCTCGCTCACGGCGAGCTTGACGACGGTGGCCTGCATCGGCGCCTTTACGGAGTCGCCGGTCGCGGTGTCGACCGAAGCGGAGGTCTTGCGCTTGGGCGCCTGCTGCACGGGCATCCCGTGTTGCGGAAGCAGCCGCGCCGGCATGGTGACCTCGACGCGCTTGCCGCCGACCTCGACCACAACCGCGTGACGTCGCGTCACCGTGGCGGTCTCCTCGTCCTGGCCGCTCCATGGCTCGAGGTCGTTCTGCCACTCCGACTCGATCCATCGGGTGTACACCGAGAAGGGGGCATCGACGAACGCGGGGTCGCGCACGATCGCGCGGTGGAACGGAAGCACTGTGGGAAGGCCGGCCACCTCGAACTCGTCGAGAGCGCGACGGGAGCGTTCGAGCGCCTCTTCGCGCGTCGCGCCCGTGACGATGAGCTTCGCCAGCAGCGAGTCGAACGCGCCGCTGATGACGTCGCCGGCGACTACACCGGAGTCGACCCGCACCCCGGGGCCGCCAGGTGCCTTGAACACGTGCACCGGGCCCGGGGCGGGCATGAAGTTCATGCCCGGGTCCTCACCGTTGATGCGGAACTCGAACGAGTGGCCGCGCGCGATCGGGTCGCCGTAGTCGAGCACGCCGCCCTCGGCGATTCGGAACTGCTCGCGTACGAGGTCGATGCCCGTGATCTCCTCCGAGACCGGGTGCTCGACCTGCAGGCGAGTGTTGACTTCGAGGAACGAGACGGTCCCGTCCTGGCCGACGAGGAACTCGCAGGTGCCGGCGCCCACGTAGCCGACCTCGCGCATGATCGCCTTCGAGGCGTCGTACATCGCGGCGACCTGCTCGTCGGTCAGGAATGGCGCGGGCGCCTCTTCGACGAGCTTCTGGTGACGACGCTGCAGCGAGCAATCACGCGTCGACACGACGACCACATTGCCGTGCGCGTCGGCGAGGCACTGAGTCTCGACGTGACGCGGCTTGTCGAGGTACTTCTCCACGAAGCATTCGCCTCGGCCGAACGCGGCGACGGCCTCGCGCGTCGCCGACTCGAAGAGCTCTGCCACCTCTTCGCGCTCACGGGCCACCTTCAGCCCGCGACCGCCACCACCGAACGCCGCCTTGATCGCGACCGGAAGGCCGTATTCGTCGACGAAGTCGAGCACTTCGCCGGCATCCTTCACCGGGTTGAGGGTCCCCGGTGCGAGCGGAGCCCCGACTTTCTCCGCCACGTGGCGCGCCGAGACCTTGTCGCCCAGACGCTCGATCGCCTCGGGGGAGGGCCCGATCCAGATGAGCCCTGCGCCGATCACCGCGCGAGCGAAGTCGGAGTTCTCGGCCAGGAAGCCGTATCCCGGGTGCACGGCGTCGGCGCCGGAGCGTCGCGCGACCGACAGCAGCTTCTCGATGACGAGGTATGTCTCGGCGCTGGTCGTGCCGTCGAGCGCGTACGCCTCATCCGCGAGCTTCGCGTGCACCGCGTCACGGTCCTGGTCTGCGTAGACCGCGACCGACGCGATTCCCGCGTCCCGCGCTGCGCGGATGACACGGACGGCGATTTCGCCTCGGTTGGCGATGAGTACCTTGCTGATGCGTGCCACGGTGTCCAAGCCTAAAGCCGATCGGCAGGGTGTTTTTGGCTGACAGCACCAAGAACCAGCAGCCTTGTTTGGTCGAGCCCTACAAGCCGCGGCCCTGCGGCGGTCGGACGCGGCGAGTCGAAGCGATGCCAGCGACCACGGCGATCGACGCTCAGCGGTTCCAGAGCTCATGCCACGAGACGCCGAACGCATCCCGCAACAACGAGCGCACTGCCGGCACCGACAGGCCCACCACGGCGCTCGGCGATCCCGACACCCGGTCGATGAACGCGGCGCCTCGACTGTCGATCGTGAACGCGCCGGCCACCTCGAGCGGCTCACCGGTCGCGATGTATGCGTCGATCTCGTGATCGCCGACGGATGCCGAGAAGTGCACCTCGGCGGAGTCGACCACACCGGCGCCCGCGCACTCGACGGCTGAGCCACCCGCATCCGGGCCAAGGCTGGCGCTTCTGTGGTCGAGGATCCAGTGCCCGGAGTGCAGGACGCCGCTTCGCCCGCGCATCGCGAGCCAGCGTTCGCGGGCAACGGCCGGTTCATGCGGCTTGCCGTAGACCTCGCCGTCGAACTCGAACGCGCTGTCGCCGCCGAGCACGAAGCCGTCGATCGGCTCGCCTTCGACGAGTTGTCCCTGCACCGCTTCGGCCTTCGCCCTGGCGAGCTCGAGCACCATGTCGTGGGGCGTGAGCGAACCGCCAGAGGCTGCCCGCTCGACTCGGAGCCGATCGACCACAGCGTCTTCATCGACCCCGGGACTGATCAATCCGGCCGGCTCGATGCCCGCAGCGCGGAGCGTCGCGAGCCGAGCGGGTGAAGTCGAGGCGAGATAGAGACGAACCGGTGCTCCCACGACGACTCCTGCACTCACTCTGTCTGCCCAAGCCGCCCACCTAAACTCGAGGGCGCCGTGCCAGCGTAGTGCTGGCGGGCATCGAGCGGGCGAGGAGCAGGCATGGGCGACGATATCGGTCGTGAACTCGAAGTCGAGGTCGGCAAGATCGCGCACGGCGGCATCTCGGTCGCGAGGCACGAAGGACGCGTGATCTTCGTGAACGACGCGATCCCCGGGGAACGCGTCGTGGCGCGGGTGAGCGATGACCGCAAGAAGCGCTTCTGGCGCGCCGACACCGTCCGGGTGATCGAGGCGAGTGAGCATCGGCGCGAGCACGTGTGGGGTGCGGCATCCGTCGATCGCGACCCGGCAGAGCGAGCGGGCGGCGCGGAGTTCGGCCATATTGAGCTCGCTCACCAGCGGGAGCTCAAGGCGCAAGTGCTCATGGAAGCGCTCGACCGCACGGGCGGAATCGACGCCGACACGCTCGCTGACGCGCTCGGTGCAGATCGGCTCACGATCGAGGGCCTGCCCGGCGAGCCGGACGGCACGGGGTGGCGCACCCGGGTGCGGCTCAATGTCGACGAGCAGGGGCGCCTGGGGCCGTACGCAGCGCGTTCGCATCGGGTGATCCCAGTGAACGACCTGCCGCTCGCGACCCCCGAGGTGCAGGCTGCCGCGCCGCTCGGCGAGCGCTTCGCCGGCGAGCCTCACGTCGATGTGCTTGCGCCCAGCGTCGGCTCGGCGCGGTTGATCATCGGCAAGCAGGCCCGCTCGACCATCACCGAGCGCGTGGGGGAGCGTGAGTTCGCCCTGGCTGACTCCGGATTCTGGCAGGTGCACCGCCACGCCGCATCCACGCTGACCGCCGCGGTGCAGCAGGCGGTCGACCCAGCACAGTTCGACCCGGCATCCGCGAATCTCGATCTCTACGGCGGTGTCGGCCTGCTCGCCGCAGCGCTCGGCGACAGGTTCGGCTCGGGGCTGCGCATCACCAGCGTCGAGTCCGACGCCATCGCCACCGACTACGCGGCAGAGAACCTTGCCGAATGGGTGGGTGCCCGGGCAGTCACCTCGCGAGTGGAGGCGTTCCTGAGGCAATTGGCCGCGGGCTCGGCCCCCGAGCGCGCACGTCTCGAATCGGCGACGGTGGTGCTCGACCCTCCGCGTGCTGGAGCGGGGCTCGATGTCGTGGACGCGCTCGCCTCACTGCGCCCCGCACAGCTGGTCTACGTGGCCTGCGACCCCGTGGCGTTCGCGCGCGATGCGGGTGCGCTTCGAGAGCGGGGGTACCGGTTGGCCTCGCTTCGGAGCTTCGATCTCTTCCCCAACACGCACCACGTCGAGGCCGTCGCCTCGCTGGTTCGCGAGTGACTGCGGAATAGACTGTTCCGCGGATGCCGGGGGCTGGCACGGCGCACGCGCACGCGCCCGCGTGATGACCGTTTCGAACACTCGTCAGGAGGACTGTGACTCTCCACGCAAGTTCACCCCAGGCGACCCGCACGGTGCGCGTCTCGGTGGTCGATGATCACGAGTCGGTGAGGCTCGGCCTGAAAGCGGCGTTCATCGAGGCCGGTTTCGAGTTCCTGGTCGAGGCGCCCAATGTGCGGCAGCTCTCGGAACAGCTCGACGGTCGGGAATGCGACGTCGTCGTGCTCGATCTGTCGCTCGGCGACGGATCGACCGTGACCGAGAACGTGAAGAACGTGCAGGCGACCGGTTCAGCCGTGCTCGTGCACAGCATCGCTGACCGGGTCGCGAGCGTTCGAGAGGCGCTTGCCGCGGGCGCGGCAGGAGTCATTCCCAAGTCGTCCTCCACGAAGACGGTGCTCGCTGCAGCGGAGACTGTTGCGCGCGGCGAAGTGCTGAACAACCTCGAGTGGGCGAGCGCGATCGACGCCGATCGCGACTTCGCGAAAGCGCAGCTCGGTCGCCGCGAGCGCGAGATCCTTCATCTCTACGCCTCCGGACTGCCGTTGAAGCTGGCGGCCGAAAGGCTGGGCATCGGGTACTCGACCGCCCGTGAGTACCTCGACCGCATCCGAGAGAAGTACGTGCAGGTCGGCCGACCGGCACCCACCAAGGTCGATCTCCTGCGCCGCGCAGTGGAAGACGGCATCCTGCCCGGGCTCGACCTCGACGCCGACGGCGCGAGGTAGTCGAGCGACGTGGGAGGCGCGTTGGCGTGGCCGCCCCGTCGCCGTGGTGCGCGCAAGCACCGGGCCGTGAGCGACCGGGATGCCGCCGGGCGCGGTCCCGTGACCGGGCATGAGGCGAGCACCGGCAACCCGACCGTGGCCCGAGCCGACTCGGGCCGGCGCGCGGGGAAGCAGGGGCGCGCCGCGCTTCAAACTCCTGCTTCGCCTGTCGACGGCATGAGCGATCCCGGCGCGGGCGGCATGCACGGCGCGCGCCAAGCCGCACCCAAGGGGAGCGACCCGCGGCAGGTGCGATCGCCGATCAGCCGGCGCGCAGTCGAGTCGGTGATCTCACGCAGCGTCGCGGTGTTTGGTCTGGTCTTCGGCGCTCAGACGGTCCCGGCGATGCTCGCGCAGATGGACGGGCAGTGGAGCTCGCCCTTCGGTGCGCTCGCGATCGCGCTCTTCGCGATGCTCGTCGTCGCGTTCGTCGCGTCGATGGTGCGCCGTTTCGTGCGCATCGGTCACGCCGCAGTAGCCATCGCCTACGTGCTGACCATGCTGGCGCGCATGACCATGGTCGATCAGCCCTTCCCCGACGGGGAGGACAACCACTGGCTGTACTTCCTGCTCACGGTCGCGACCGCGACCGCCGCCATCGGATTCTCGCGTCGCGTCGCCGGGGTCTACCTCGTGGCGGTTCCGGTGCTCTACGGAGTCTTCCGGATGCTGCCAGTCGGCGGTGCGCGTGACCCGCTGCTCGCCGTGCTCGACGTGATCTACGCCATCATCCTCGGGGGCGCGGTCATGATCATCGTCACGATGCTGCGGCAGGCGGCGGACTCTGTCGACGTCGCGCAGGGCACCGCGCTGCAGCAGTACGGCGCAGCCGTGCGTCAGCACGCCACCGAACTCGAACGCGTCGAGGTCGACGCCATCGTGCACGACAGTGTGCTCACGACACTGCTCTCAGCCGCGAGTGCGGAGACGCCCTCGGCGAAGGCGCTCGCCGCCGGCATGGCGCGCGCGGCCATTGGACACCTCGCGGATGCCGCCGAGAATGCTCCGGGCGTCGAAGCGCCGGTGCAGCTCACCACGCTCGCGTGCGAGCTCTCTGAAGCGGCGGCCGCGCTCGCCGAGCCGGTACGAGTGGTCGCAACCGGGCTCGGCGACAGCGCTGTTCCCGCCGTGGTCGTGGAGGCCGTGCGGTCGGCCGCGCTGCAGGCCCTCGTCAACTCGATCCAGCACGCTGGGAAAGGGCTTCGGCCCGGCAAGGCCGTGCACCGCTGGATGTCGATCAGCGCGATCGACCCGGGCGGCGTCGTGGTCGAGGTGGGTGACGACGGCACCGGGTTCCGTTTCGAAGCGGTGCCCCGCGAGCGTCTGGGAGTGCGCGTCTCGATCATCGAACGCCTCGCGAAGGTCGGCGGCGCAGCGGAGGTGCTGAGCACGCCCGGACGTGGCACGGTCATCAGGCTCGTGTGGGGCGGCGACGCCGCCACCCAGCCGGAGGTGCCGCAGTTGGACGTGACCGTCGGGGGAGAGGAGCGCCAATGAAGCTCGGAGTGCCCCGCGTCTTGATCGTCGGCACCGGCGCGCTGTTCTCGGCGTATCACCTCGTGCTCGCGTTCCACTCGCTCACCCGGGGCTACGCCGCCAGTGCGCTTCCGATCTTCGTCGCGATGGGGCTGTACTCGGTCGCCACGGCGCTGAGTCTGGTGCGGACCGGGCGCATGCGGATGCCGCACTGGCTCGCCGCCCTCAACGTCGCCGTGGTGATCGCGCTGCCCCTGCTCGTCACCTCGCAGCTCGACCCGCAGCGACAGGGAGGGAACGGGTACGCGACCTGGTACGTCGCTGCCGTGGGCACCCTGATGACGATCACGTCGACGCGCCGTCGGCACAGCTACGCGTGGGTTGGGATCTCCACGCTCGTCGTGCAGACAGTGCTCTGGGCCGGGCCTGGAGCGCTCGGCGCGATCGGAGTGGTCGGCAGTGTCGTCTGGGTCGCGGTGTCGCACATCCTCAGCAGCGGCCTCAGCCGTGCGGCTCAAGACGCGTCGAAGTTCGCGCTCGCCGAGCGAGAAGCGGCCGAATGGCAGGCGGCGCAGGAGGCGCACCTGTACGAGCGGCAATTCCGTCTCGCGCAGACGAGCCGCACCGCGTTGCCGATGCTGCAGCGAATCGCCGAGGCGGGTGGGGAGCTCAGCGAGAGCGAGCGCGCTGAGTGCCGCCACCTCGAGGCCGCGATCCGAGATGAGATCCGCGGGCGGCTGCTGCTCAACGACGCTGTGAGGCGCGAGGTGATGGCGGCCCGCCAGCGCGGCGCGACCGTCACGCTGCTCGACGAGGGCGGGCTCGATGGCATGCCGGCCGCCGAACTCGACCGGGTGCTGTCGACTCTCGCCGACGCGCTGAGCAAGACGGATGCCGACCGGATCATCGTGCGCTCCGTGCCGGATGCCGCTGACGTCGCCGTCACCGTCGTCGGGATCAAGGTCTCCGATGACGGTTCAGCGCTCGCGCTGGGCCTCGACCATGAGGACGAGGTGGCGCTCTGGCTGGAGATCCCTCGGCCGGTTCTCACGACCTGAGTACAGGCATCGGAAAGTCCAGTTCGTCCCGCTTGTGCCGCTGGTTGGACCGATTTCGAGACGCCGATGTCCTCGATTTGGTCGTCGGCTGTACCCCGTTATTGGGCCAGTGATCTGCGAAGAACCGCGAGATTACGCGGGAGTTTGTTGCGAATTGGCCGCAATTGTCCCCCGGTCGTCCCCCGAAATGACGACTGCAGCCTATGCTCGAGGTGCCCCACAATAGATAGTGCCAGGCGCCTCCGGGCGCCGACAGGCCATTAGCTGACTAGGGTAAGCGTGCTAATGGCTTGGGGGCGAGTCAGGGTGATATTCGGGTTATGACTCTGGCTCGGGGTTTAGTGAGGGGCCGTGCTGATCACACGGCCCCTCCTTTCATTTCCGCTCCGCGTGGTGTCGAGCATGCTCCGCATCGCATGCCGCGCATTGCGGTTGAAGCCGTGGCAGTCGGGTTGCGGCTCGACAGCAGCGACCCATGCCAGCCGACCGGGTCAGCGACCGAAGGCCTGCCAGCGCCCGGGGCCCGGCGTGATCGGCGTGCGCATCGAGCGCTGACTGCGCTGCCAGGCGCTGCTGCCGGCGTCCGCGTCCTCGTGATGGGCGTGAAGCTCGCGAACGGCCTGCTCGAGCACAGCGTGCGCGGCGGCGAGTTCCTCGGGCTTGGGCGATCCGCCGACGAGGCGCAGGTCGAGCTCGGGCGCAGGCGGGGCGATGCCGGCATCCGCCGCGCTCGCCCCGTTGCCGGCCCCGGCCTCAGCACGCTCCGCAGTCGTCACAGCGGGATGTTTCCGTGCTTCTTCGCGGGCAGCGCCGCGCGCTTGGTCTTCAGCGCACGAAGTGCCTTGATGACCGCCACGCGGGTGGCAGCGGGTTCGATCACTCCGTCGAGCTCGCCTCGCTCGGCAGCGAGGAACGGGCTCGCGACGTTGTAGGTGTATTCGTTCGCCAGCCGTGTGCGCACTGCAGCGACGTCGTCGCCGTTCGCCTCCGCCTCGCGGATCTCGTTGCGGTACAGGATGTTCACCGCGCCCTGTCCGCCCATCACCGCGATCTCGGCGGTCGGCCAGGCCAGGTTGATGTCGGCGCCCAGCTGCTTCGATCCCATGACGATGTACGCGCCGCCGTAGGCCTTGCGGGTGATCACGGTCACCAGAGGAACGGTCGCTTCCGCGTAGGCATAGAGCAGCTTCGCTCCACGCCGGATGACGCCCGTCCACTCCTGGTCGGTGCCCGGCAGGTAGCCCGGCACGTCGACGAGCGTGAGGATCGGGATCGAGAACGCGTCGCAGAAGCGCACGAAGCGGGATGCCTTCTCGCCGGCGTCGATGTTCAGCGTGCCGGCCATCGAGCTCGGCTGGTTCGCGATGATGCCGACGGTGCGGCCCTCGACGCGGCCGAAGCCGATCACGATGTTCGGGGCGAAGAGCGGCTGCACCTCGAGGAACGAACCCTCGTCGATCACGTGCTCGATGATCGAGATGACGTCGTAGGGCTGGTTCGGCGAGTCGGGGATGACCGCGTTGAGCTTGCGGTCGGAATCCGTGATCTCGAGCTCGGCCTCGGAGTGATACACGGGCGCGTCCGCCATGTTGTTGTCGGGCAGGTAGCTGATGAGGGTGCGCGCGTAGTCGAGGGCGTCGTCCTCGTCGCTGGCGAGGTAGTGCGAGACGCCGGAGGTCTTGTTGTGGGTGAGCGCCCCGCCGAGCTCCTCCATGCCGACGTCCTCGCCGGTGACGGTCTTGATCACGTCGGGGCCGGTGACGAACATCTGGCTGGTCTTGTCGACCATGATCACGAAGTCGGTGAGCGCGGGCGAGTACACCGCGCCGCCGGCGGCCGGGCCGCAGACGATCGAGATCTGGGGGATCACACCGGATGCCTGGGTGTTGCGCCGGAAGATCTCGCCGTACTTGCCCAGGGCGACCACGCCCTCCTGGATGCGGGCGCCACCCGAGTCGAGAATGCCGATGATCGGCACCCCCGTCTTCAGGGCGAGGTCCATGACCTTGATGATCTTCTCGCCCGCGACCTCACCGAGCGAACCGCCGAAGATCGTGAAGTCCTGCGAGTACACGGCGACCTGACGTCCGTGGATGGTGCCGAGCCCGGTGACCACCGCGTCGCCGTAGGGGCGCTTGCTCTCCATGCCGAAGGCGTGGGTGCGGTGCCGCACGAACTCATCGAGCTCGACGAACGAACCGTGGTCGAGCAGTTGCTCGATGCGCTCCCGGGCGGTCTTCTTGCCCTTCGCGTGCTGCTTGGCGGTGGCCGCCTCGCCGCTGGCGGTGACAGCCTCGTGGTAGCGCCGCTTGAGGTCGGCGATCTTGCCCGCGGTCGTCGTCAGATCGGGGGCGGCGGGGCCTCCAGCGGGCTCCGCAGGCTGGGCTGCTGAGGCGGTCGCTGCTGAGTCGGTCGATGCTGAGTCGGCTGCTGGTGTGGCGGTGTCGGCGGTCACGCAGTTCACTCTACCTACGAGGAATACGCCGACCCTGTTGTCGAGAGGGCACAAGATCGGCGTCGCCGATTCGTCGGCGCCGAAGCGGTGGCCACGTCACATGCCGCAACAGGACGTCGCTTTCCGACACGAACGGATGCCGCGCGCCACCCGCTGTCTAGGCTTGCCGCGCGTCGATCAGCACCTCGCCGCACGGGCACCGGCTCACGCCCGGCGCCTCTCAGCACGTCGATCAGGAGACTCACCCATGCGCATCGGGATCTCGCCCTTCGGTCACACCCGCGACGGTTCCTTCGCGGTCGCGGACGCCGCCGTCGAAGGCGGCATCGACACGTTCTGGCTCGGAGAGGGCCTGCTCGAGATGGAGCAGTTCCCACGCTGGTCCGGCGGCATGGAGCCTCTCACCTGGCTCGCGTTCCTCGCCGGGCGATACCCCGGCGTTCGTGTCGGCCTGGGCGCCAGCGTGCTGCCGCTGCGTGATGTGCAATGGCTGGCGAAGCAGTCGTCGACGCTCGACAACCTCACCGGTGGCAACCACGTGCTCGCGGTGGCACCGGGATTCTGGCGTCACGAGTTCGAGTACCGAGGCGTCGACTTCGACCGGCGCGGGGCGATCTTCGGTGAGCTGCTCGACGGGCTCATCGCCGCGTTCGCCGGTGACGAGTACTCCTCGGAACATCTTCGGCTCGCGCCGGGGCATAGGCTCTCGCCTCGCCCGCTCGACGGCGTGCACCCGCAACTCTGGCTCGCCGGTGCTGCAGGCACCCAGCGCAAGGCGCTCGCCCGAGGCCTCCCGTTCCAAGCGCGCGCGGCGACGCCTGCCGAGCTGGCCCCGACGGTCGAGGGCTGGAAGGCGCGGGGCGGCGGGGTGTTCGGGCTTCGCATCGCAGTCGAGCTCGCCGAGCTCCCGCAGCACGCCGCGCATCTCTCCGGCAGCAAGATCGTTGGACCGGCGCAGTACATCGCCGATCAGCTCCGCGCCTACGCGCGGATCGGCGTCGACGACGTCTCCCTCATTCCCGGCAACGACGACGAGTCGTCGCTGCGCACCACGCGCGCTCTCGTGAATGAGGTGCTGCCCGCGCTCGGCGAGCTGCTCGCACGCGACGCGGCGTGAACCACGAAGCCCCGTCACCGTGCACCGAATGGTGCGACGGTGACGGGGCGTTCTTGTCAGCCGAGGCGTTGCAGCGGAGCGCCGTTGAGCGCGCCGACTTCCTCGGCGGCGGCGTTCGGGGAGGCCGAGTGCCGTCTCGGCGGACTCAGCGCGCAGACGTGACGTCAGCAGCGGCGGCGAGCAGCGCACGGCGAGCCCAATCGACCCGCGCCCCGACCCCGTCGGCGGAATCCGCGCGCACCGCGATCTCGTTGGCACCGATTCCTGCCGCGAGCTGTGCAGCGCGATTGGGATCGTCGCCCGGTACGACGATTTCCTTGGCGATCGATCCGGGCACGAGCCGGCTCGCGACACGATTGCCCTCCGCGACCGCAATGCTGCGCAATTCCGCCACCGCGTCGGCGTCGAGCCCCCACGCGCGGTGCGACTCCTGGCTGCTGTTCACCACGGCATACGCGGTCTGTTCGCGCGCATCACCCGTGTGGTCGACGAGCGGGGCCCATATGACAGCTGGCTCGGCATCACGTGCACGAGCGGCATCCCGAACCGTGCCGACGGCCGCTGATAGTTCACGCGCCGGCAACGCCCAGAGCAGAGCGGCATCGGCCACCGCTCCGGCGGCGCGCAGCACGCCCCGTCCACGCCCGGCGACGATCACCCGTGGCGCAGAGGTGAACGGCACTGAGAGATGCCGCTTGCTCGGCTCGTGAAGGGGCGCGCCGGATGCCGCCGCACGCATGCCGCGCACGAGGTCGGCGATCGCGGGGCCCGCGCCGCCGCGACTGATGCCTGCGGCATCCGTGATCTCGCTCCCGCCGGCCCCGAGCCCGAGCATGGCCCGGCCATCGCTTGCTTCGTGAAGCGTCGCCAGCGCTGAGATCGTGTGGAACCGGTGGCGCATGAAGGGGTTCGTCACTAGCGGCCCGACCGCGATGCGCCGGGTGGCCCGGGCGACTTCGAGGGCCATCATCCAGGTGTCTCGCCACCAGAATGCGTCGGGCAGGCCGATCCAGGTCGCGCCCGCGTCTTCGGCCGCGAGTGCGATCTGCACCGCGTCGTCGAGCGCGGGGTTGTCGACGTGGAGGATGACGCCGATCGTCATGCGGTTTCCCTTCCGGTTCGCCGCTTCAGCGGTGCAGCCGACGGTTCATGACCTCGAATGCTGAGGCGCTGTGCTCCACGACCCTGAGCGGGTCGGCGGTGGTGAAGGTGAGACCGATGGTCGAGGGCGCGAAGCGCTCGACGCGAGCGGCCAGTTCGCCGCCGATGCGGTCAGGGGTGCCCGAGATGATGAGGTCGTCGAAGATCTCGTCGGTCATGAGCCGCTGCGCCGCGGTCGCGTCGCCCTCGAGGAGGGCTTCGGCGGCTGCGCGCACAGCGACGCGCTCAAGCCCGAGCGCGTCGAGGGTGTGGTCGGGGGAGTCCGCGAGCGGCATGATCATTCGCGGGCGGAGCGCCTCGGCATCCGCTTCACCGAAGACGCCGGTGCTGTAGACACCGAGCGGTATCGTCCGCACCGAGTGCGCCCACGCGATCGTCTGACCGAGCGCTGAGCGGGGTATGCCGCCGAGAAACACCCCATCGGCCTCGCGTGAGGCCAGCTCCTGAAACCGTCGACTGCGCGAGCCGATGTGCACCTGCAGTCCAGGCCGTGTGAAGGCTCCTGGCGGAGGGTCGTACCCCTCAGTCGACTCGCCCCGCGACACCGCCCGGATGAGGCGGAGCGCCTCTCGCACGGCGGCGAGCGGACGCGACCGTTCGACGCCGGCCGGACCGAGCGCGACATGTCCGCCAGGGCCGAGGCCCAGCAGCATCCGCCCGTTCGAGAGCTCATCGATGGTCATCGCCTCGATCGCGGTGGTCATGGGATGCCGCAGGTACGGGTTCGTGACCGCGATGCCGAGGCGGATGCGCGACGTCAGCCGCGCTGCGGCGGCGAGCACCGCGAACGGGTCGCGAGCGGGTCCCTCGTCGCCGATCCAGAACTCGTCGACGCCGAGCGCTTCGGCCGCAACGATGGCGTCGACGAGCGCGGGCGCCGGGGCGCTGGGGAAGACCCAGACGCCCCGGCGGGGTGAGGTGCGACCGGATGAAGCAGCATCCGCTGTACTGGGCGCCATCACGTCACTCGGGAACCGCATCATGCGCGTGAGCCGTGGGAATGACGGTGCGCAGCCCGAGACCGGTCGCAACGCGGTTGGTGTACGAGAAGTACGCCGAGAGGTTGTTCGCCGCCACGATGTCGCGATCGCTCAGGCCGGCAGTGCGCAGGCGCTCGATGTCGCGCTCGCGGATGCTCCCCGGTGCGAGCGTCAGCTTCGACGTGTATGCGATGAGCGCGTCGAGGCGCGCGTCGCCCGTGTCGGGGTCGGCGTGCTGGGCGACGAGACGCTCACGAGCCTCGTGGCCGAGCCCGAGCTCGCCGAGCTTGACCTCCAGCCCCGATGAGCAGTGCGGCGTCTCGTTCAGCCGTGACGTGACGAACGCGATCACACGCCACTCGAGCTCATCGAGCTCGCCGCGAGCGGCGTCGACCACCTTGTACAGCTGCAGCCGCTCGAGCACGAGCTCGGGGATGAGGCTGCCGAGCTGCGTGTACTCCGTGGGCTCGCCGAGCTTCGCCGCCTGCCAGTCGTACGCCTGCTTCAGCGTGCCGGAGGCGGATGCCGGGGGCACCACATCGACCCAGGCGTCGATATAGCGGCCACTGCGCGCGGTCGTGGCCGGCTCGTTCACCTCGGCGCGCGGCGCGCCCGCGTGCACGGTTCCTGCCGGGGCGCTCACAGGGCGATCTCCGGGTCGAGGAACTCATTGGTGACGAAGTCCTCCGCGGTGAGTCCTGGCGCGACCTTCTGTCCGCGTTCGCTGAGGAGCGGTGCGACGACCTTGATGTACTCGTTCAAGCGGTCGAGGTCGAAGCTGCCGAACACGCCGTCTGGGCTGTTCGCCACGATGCCCTCTTCGACAGCGATGGTCGACGACCAATCGACGATGCCCGGGGTCAGCTCCCAGCCGGAGCCGTCGAGCTGGTCGACGACATCCAGCAGCACCTGGTTGGTGGGCGCCGGGTCGTGGGCGTAGTCGACCGCAGCCTGTTGGAACAGCGGTACGAGCTTCTCGAGGCAGGGTCGTTGGGCCTCGAGCTGGTCGGCGCGGATGCTGACCTGGCTCGTGTAGGCGTCGTACTCATCGCCGACGCTCACGTACTTCACGGGCTTTCCCCACGCGGGAACGTCGTGCTCGTACTTGTAGACCTCGCTGGTGAGCAGGCCCTGCTGCAGCACCTTGCCCTCTTCGAGCACGAATCGGGCGGGGTCTCCCTTGTAGGAGGCGTCGATCTGCGCAGGGTCGAGCAGATCGAGACTGGTCAGCACGTCGAGGTAGGGCGCGCCCTCCCATGCGAGCACCGTCTCGCCCGACTCCTTCACCTCGGTGAGGTTCTTGAAGTCCCACTCGTCGTCACCCCAGAAGAAGACGAGCGGCGTCTTCACCGCGTAGGTGAATACCGACACCGTCGGGAAATCTTGTGACGCGCCGATCGAGTCGTCGGTGGTGGTGATGCCGAACGTGATCGAGTCGTCGGAGTAGAGCTGGGCGAGCGGCAGCTGACCGCCGGTCGCCGGTCCGCCGGCCCGGATCTCGAGGTCGACGCCCGTGCTGCCGAGCGGCCCCGTGTACGTGTACTTCTCTGCGTCCACTTCACCGGCCTCGCCGATGAGCTGGTACGTCCAGCCGTGGTCCGCCTGTGGCCACCAGTTCCACTGGATGCTGATGGTCGATGGGCAGACGTCGGCGAGCGGTGTGGTGTAGCGCGCGGCGGCGCTGCCCTCGATGACCGCGTTCTGCTCGGGCGCCGAGGCTCCGCTGTCGGTCTGGGTGGCGCACGCGGCGAGTGAGGCGGTGAGCGCGGCTGCGGTCAGCACAGCCGCCGCGGTGGTTCGTTTCTTCATGGGAGTCCTTGTCAATCAGAGAGGTCGTTCAGGTCGTCGGTCGTGGAGCACGGCTGCGCGGGATGCCGGCGACCGCCGCGCCGCTCGTTCGACCGCAGCAGGCTGCTGTGCTCGGTCTGTCGTGGGCGGGGTGCGGCGGTCAGCGGCCGGCTGTCGGCATTCGGTCGGTGGCGGTCACGGGTCGCCGGTTCCGGCGGTGCCCACCGTGCTCGCCTGCCAGGCGGCGCGTGCCGCCGGACGGGTCGAGGGGCGCCTGCCATTCGGTGACGGCCGTGCGCGACACGACGCGGCCCCGCCGGAACACGATGCGCTCGGCCGGAGCCCGGCCGATGAGGTCGGCGAGCGAGGTGGCACGTACTGCGACGAGATCGGCGTCGGACCCCGGGACGAGATTGACGGGCGGCGCCCCGACCACCGCGCGGGCGGCGTCGGTGATCGCGCTCAGCGCCGTGTGCAATGGGCGGTGGCCCGCGGTGACGAGCAGTGACGCGGTCTCGAGCGGGTCGGCTCTTCCAACCGGGTTGAACGGATCTGCGATGTTGTCGGCGCCCGCCGCGACCGTCACCGCGGCGTCGCCCAGCGAGTCGAGCGCCGTGATCCCGCGCGGGTGCCTCGCGGTGCCCGACACGGCCGCGCGGCCCTGAAGGTAGAGGTTCGACTGCGGAAGGGTCACCACCCCGACGCCGCTTGCGGCCAGTCGGCGTGCGACGTCTCGCTGCACCGCAGGCGTTTGTGATGCGAGGCTCACGATGTGGCCGACGGTGATCGGGTGGTCGAAGCGCTCGGCGAGCTCGGTCACGAGCGGCAGGAGGAACACACCCGGGTCGGTCGTCTCGTCGATGTGCAGATCGAGCGGGAGCCCTGCGTCACGGGCAAGGGCCGCAACGCGCGCCAGCGCGGCGGGCGGGTCGACGTCGAGACTGGGAGCGCCGCCGACGCCGTCGACGCCGAGTTCGATCGCGCCATGCAGCGCGCGCGTGTGGGCGACGGCATCCGACCCGCTCGTCGGAAGGGCATGGCCCGCGATGACCTGCAGTTCGACGAGCCCGCTGAACTGCTCGCGCAGGGCGAGCAACGCACGCACTGCCGCGAGGCCGGTGTCGGCTGCCGTATCGACGTGAGTGCGCAGCACTGTGACCCCGCTCGCGAGCGCTCGCCGCAGCGTCGACTCCGCTCGACGGTAGACGTCGTCTTCGGTGAGCAGCGGACGCTCTCGCAGCCAGGCGGCGATCGCACCATCGAGATCTCCGGTGGGGTTCGGAGCCCGATCGATGGTGAGCGTCTTATCGAGGTGGGTGTGCGGTTCGACGAAGGAGGGCAGCACGATGAAGCCGCTCAGATCGTGCAGTTCGGTGCCGTCGAGCCGCTCGGCAGCATCGTCGATCGCCGTGCGCGAGTGCGACAACGAGCCCGGCGCGCCCACCTCGTCGATGACCCCGTCGACGACGCCGATGTCGATCGCTTCGCCATCGATCGTGCGCGCCCCCAGCAGGAGCGCGCGGCCGGGTGCGCTCATTGCGACGTCCTCGCCGACTCGTGCCATGAGCCGATCAGCAGCCGGGTGATGAGACCGAAGCCCCAGAACACCAGCAGCCCGAAGGCAGAGGTGATGAAGACGCCGGCGAAGAGCTGTTCAGGCATGAGCCGCTGCGTGTAGCCGTCGAGCAGACGGCCGATGCCGGCCTGCCCCTGCCTGAAGAAGAAGTCGCCGACGATCGCGCCAGTGACCGACATGCCGGCCGAGGTGCGCCAGCCCGTCGTCATCGCGGGGAGCGCCCCGGGGAGCAGCAGCTTCGTGACGGTGTGCCAGCGCCCGGCGCGGCGAAGCCTGAACAGGTCGCGGTGATTGCGTTCGGCCGATTGCAGGCCGAAGAGCGTGCTGGTGATGATCGGGAACAGCGCGATGAGCACGCAGACGAGCACTCGGCTGCCGAACCCGTAACCGAACCAGAACCCGATGAGGGGCACGAGCGCGAGCACGGGAATGGTCTGGAGCACGACCGCCCAGGGGTAGATCGACTGCTCCACCCAGACCGCCTGACTCATCACCAGCGCGAGCACGGTGCCGATCACTATCGACAGCACGAGGCCGACGAGCGCGACCTGCGCGGTCGCGAGCAGCCCGTCGATGATCTCACCGCGGTTCCGGGGGTCGAGCAGCCCGACCGCGACCACCTGCCCCGGCGGTGGCAGCAGGAAGCGCTTGTGCTGTTCGAGCCCATACGTGCTGAACAGCCACCAGAGCGTCACGACCGCTGCGAAGACGATGAACGGCGCCGCGATGCGCCGAACGCGCTTCGCGGGAGCGTCGGCGGTTCGCCTCCCGCGGCTCAGCGGCGCGCTCATGAGTGCGCTCGCAAGGCTTCGGAGACCTCGGAGGCGACCCGGGAGAAGGCGGCGTCGAAGCGCAGGGCGGGCGAACGGTCGTGGTCGAACGGAACCTCGAGCTCGGCGACGATCCTGCCGGGTCTGGCCGACATGACGAGCACACGCGTGCTCAAGTACACGGCCTCCGCGATCGAGTGCGTGACGAAGAGCCCGGCGAAGCGTTCACGCGCGAAGATGCCGAGGAGCTCGTCGTTGAGCCGTTCACGGCTGATCTCATCGAGTGCGCCGAACGGTTCGTCGAACAGGAACACCCCCGGGCGGAGCGTGAGGGCCCGCGCGATCGATACCCGCATCCGCATGCCGCCCGAGAGAGCGAGGGGCCGGTGCTGTTCGAACCCGGCGAGCCCGGTCAACGCGATCGCGTCGGCGGCGAGCGCCCGCCGGGTCGCGCGGTCGATGCCTTCGAGTTCGGCCAGCAGTTCGACATTGCGCTGCACCGTGCGCCAGGGCAGCAGGCTCGCGTCTTGGAAGATGTAGCCGACTTCGCCGTTGACCTCGACGCTCCCGCTCGACACGGTGTCGAGCCCTGAGGCGAGCCGGAGCAACGTTGACTTTCCGCAGCCCGAGGGCCCCACGAGGGAGACGAACTCGCCCGGTGCGACGGCGAAGCTCGTGGACGACAGCGCTTCCGTGCCGCCTCGATACGTCTTCGCTGCCTTTCGGAAGCGAATGCCCTCTGCGGTGGGCTCTTCGAACGGCTGCACATGTGCCGGACGGCCCGGCTGCACGCTGTGGTCGGCCGAGGCGTGCGCGGCCGACGTCGGCGCGATGCGCTCCTCGCGCTGCGTGTCGATGACCGGCATGCTGCTTCCCCCTCTGCGTCGTTCGTCGCCCTGAAATGCCGTTGCGCTCCACCCGCCGCGACGCCCCGTCAGGGCGGGGCGTCGCGGCGGCGAGTGTTGCGCGGTGCGCTCTGGCCGACTTCGGAACGGTGTCGTGGCGGCAACGGTAGACGCGACGGGCGGCGCTGCCGCGCCAGGTTTCGCCATGTGACCGCGTGTGCCGTCGTATGACGTTCTGCTTCGCTGGATGACGCGATGTCGTGGCGCGATCGCGCCGGAGTCCCTACGCTCGTGTGGTTCGGCGGAAGCGCTTCAGAAGCCCCCACCACGTGACGCGGAGCATCGCTTCGACGACGATCGCCGAGCTCATCTTCGACCGGCCCTGCGTGCGCTCGATGAACGTGATGGGCACCTCGTCGATGCCGATGCCGGCGTCCTGCGCCCTGCGTGCCAGGTCGACCTGGAAGCAGTAGCCGCGCGACACGACACGATCGAGGGGCAGGCGGCGCAGGGCATCAGCGCGCCAGACACGGTAACCCGCCGTGGTGTCGCGCACCGGCAGGCCGAGCATCGCCCGCGCATAGCTGTTGCCGGCACGGCTCAGCCACTCGCGGTGCCTCGGCCAATGAGCGATCGTGCCGCCGGCCACCCAACGCGATCCGATGACGAGCCCCGGCGTGTCGACCGCCTGAGCGGGGGCTGCGGTGTGGTGCCCGGCTGCGGGTAGCGCATCGTCGAGGCCCGCTCCTCCGGTCGAACCTGTCTCGCTCGCCTCGGTCGCGGCGACAGGCCCTAACCGCTCGAGCATCGCAGGCAGAGCGGATGCCGGATGCGAGCCGTCGGCATCCATCTGCACGATCACGTCGTAGCCGCGGTCGAGGGCCCACGCGAAGCCGTCCAGGTAGGCGCCGCCGAGCCCTGTCTTGCTCGATCGGTGCAGCACGTGCACTCGCGGATCGTGCTCGGCCAGCGCATCGGCGAGCGCGCCGGTTCCATCGGGGCTGGAGTCGTCGACGACCAGCACATCGGCGTCCGGCTGCTGTTGCAGCAGCAGGGCGATCACGCGCTCGAGGCTGTCCGCCTCGTTGTACGTCGGCGTGATCACGAGCAGGCGCGCGCCGACTGAAGCCACCGGCACATTGTGCCAGCCCTCGCGCTATTCCGCCCGTGCAGGGAGTCCGTCGCAAGGCGCCGCCGCGATGGACTCGCACCGCGTTAGCCTGGGCGCATGCAGTTCTCCCGGTCGAGGCAGCGATTCCCGCAGCTGCGCGTCGTCGACTCGTCACCCTCGACGAACGACGAGCTGCGCGGTTCGGAAGCGCCCGACTTCAGCATCGTGGTCACCGATCACCAGACCGCGGGCCGCGGCCGCCTCGGCCGCAGCTGGATCTCGCCCGCGGGACAGACGCTCGCGGTCTCAGTGCTGCTCCGCCCGCGCGACGGTGCAGGCCGGCCGGTCGCCCTCGATCACATCGGCTGGCTGCCGCTGTTGGCCGGTCTCGCGATGGCCGAAGCGGTCGAGGCGACGCTGCAAGCGCACGGATCGGCAGCTCGCGTCGGGCTGAAGTGGCCGAACGACGTGCAGATCGCCGGGCTGAAGGCGAGCGGCATCCTTTCGGAGCTCGACCGCGATGCCGTCGTCGTCGGTGCCGGCCTGAATGTCGCCATTCCCGCGGAATCGTTGCCCACGCCTGTCTCGACATCGCTCGCGCTTCACCTGGGCCGCGCAACGGGCAGCGGTGCGGGCCGCGTCAGCTCTGCGGCATCCAGCGACGCAGCCCCCAGTGCGTTCGGACCCAGCACTGCGGAACTCTGCGACATCGCGCTCCTCGCCTTCCTCGAGCGATTCGAGGAGCTGTACCGGCGGTACTGCGCCCACGGTGGCGACGCGGATGCCGCCGGCCTGCGCGCCGAGGTCACCGAAGCCTGCACGACGGTCGGCGAGCCAGTGCTCGTGCACCTTCCCGGTGACCAGCGCCTGCGGGGCACGGCCGAGGGCATCGACCACTCGGGTCGGCTGCTGGTGCGCGCCGAGGACGGTGTCGAGCACGCTGTCGCCGCCGGTGACATCACGCACCTGCGGTATGAATGAGGGCATGTCGCAGCAGCCCGTGACCCGAGAGCCGGAGGTCGTCATCGCCCGGCTCAGGCCGCACGCGCGGGCGATGTTCTGGCCGACCATCGCACTGATCGCGATCTGCGCCGCAACCGGATACTTCATCGGGAAGTTCCCGGAGCCGTGGTCGCCGTGGATCGTGCTGGCCGGCGCGGCCCTGCTGGCCGTCCTGCTCTGGGTGCTGCCGTACTTCGCGTGGCTCGCCAGGTACTACACCATCACGACGCGCAGGATCGTGCTGCGCAGCGGGTTCCTGGTACGAGTGCGCCAAGAACTCCTTCACAGCCGCGGCTATGACGTGACCGTGAGGAAGAACGGCCTGCAGACGCTGTTCCGCACCGGAGACGTGCTGATCAACACAGGGCTCGAGCATGCGACCGTGTTGCGCGATGTGCCCGACGCCGACCTCGTGCAGGCCGCGCTGCACGATCTGATGGAGCAAGGGCAGACGATGATGGCCGGGATCCGTCAGCGCGAGCAGGCTCGGCCCCATGACGAGACGACCGTCTGGGGCAGTCGATAGGTCGTCGGGCCGCGCTGCGCAAGCCGGCAACCGCGACGCCCTATCGTGAACGCTCTGCGTCGCCTGCGTGTCGCTTCGGCGAAAAGGGGTGACGCGGGCGCTTCGCCGCCGCTAGTGTGCAGACGTGCGGATCTCGGTCATCGGCTGTGGATACCTGGGGGCCGTCCACGCCGCCAGCATGGCGAAACTGGGCCACGACGTCGTCGGCATCGACGTCGATCCGGCGCGGGTCGAGACCCTCGCCCGAGGAATCGCGCCCTTCTTCGAGCCAGGGCTGAGCGAGCTGCTCGTCGAAGCCCGGGACCGCTTGCGCTTCAGCGTCGATATGGGCGCGGTGCGGGATGCCGACCTGCACTTCATCGCGGTCGGGACGCCCCAGCAACCCGATAGCAACGCGGCAGACCTCCGCTATGTCGAAGCCGCGATCGACGGCCTGCTTCCGCACCTCAGCGCCGGTGACCTGGTCGTGGGCAAATCGACCGTTCCCGTCGGCACCGCCGCGCGTCTCGCCGAACGCGTCGCAACGACTGGCGCAAGGCTCGCGTGGAACCCCGAGTTCCTGCGCGAAGGGTTCGCCATCAACGACACGCTGAGCCCCGATCGCCTCGTGTACGGCATCGCCCCCGGTGATGAAGCGGCGGTCACAGTGCTCGACGAGGTCTATGCGGGCGCGATCAAGGGCGGCACCCCCCGCATCGTCACCGACTACGCCACCGCTGAACTCGTCAAGGTCGCCGCGAACGCATTTCTCGCCACCAAGATCTCATTCATCAACGCCATGGCAGAGATCGCCGAGGCGACTGGCGCCGACGTGACTCAACTCGCGGATGCGATCGGTCACGACCCCCGCATCGGCCGCCGCTTCCTGAACGCGGGGCTCGGGTTCGGAGGGGGATGCCTGCCCAAAGACATCCGCGGCTTCATGGCCCGCGCCGAAGAGCTCGGCGTCGACCAGGCGCTCAGCTTCTTGAGCGAGGTCGACGCCATCAACCTCAGGCGCCGCAGCCGGATGGTCGACCTGACGCGCGAGTCGGTCGGAGGGTCGCTCGAGGGCAAGAACATCGCGGTCTTCGGCCTCGCCTTCAAGCCCGACTCCGATGACGTGCGCGACTCTCCCGCGCTCGACGTCGCCATGCACCTGCTCGACGAGGGCGCGCACGTCGTCGCCACCGACCCCAAGGCGATCGAGACTGCCCGATCGAAGTGCCCCGGGCTCGACTATGCGCCGGATGCCGCGACCGCCGCCCGCGACGCAGACGCGATCGTCGTGGTCACCGAGTGGGCGCAGTACAAGACGCTCGACCCGCACGGCCTTGCACCGCTGGTCGCGGCGAGAGTGATCATCGACGGCCGCAATTGCCTCGACCCCGCGGTCTGGCGGGCCGCCGGATGGCACTATCGCGCCCTCGGGCGCCCCTAGGCAGTGCGCGCATCCTCCGACTTCCACTTCTCTCCGGTGTCCGCGCCAGTCCCTCGAGTGCGCGCCACGAGGAAGTGGCGCGCTCACGAGCAATTGGCGCGGATGCTGTTGGCGGCGTCGCCAGTGGGCATGAAGTGAAGCGTGCCTAGGGCAGAATGGATCGGGCCGCGATCCGAGCGAACGCCGCCCGAGACCACAACCCCACAATCCAGCGGGAGCGACATGACCTTGAAAGTCGGCGTGATCGGTGGCGGGCAGCTCGCGCGCATGATGATCCCCGCGGCCATCAACCTCGGCCTCGACATCCGCGTGCTCGCCGAGACTGAGGGCATGTCGGCGGCGCTCGCAGCATCGGAGGTCGGCGACTACCGCGACCTCGACACCGTGCTCGCCTTCGCCGAGACGGTCGACGTGGTCACCTTCGATCACGAGCACGTGCCGCAGCCGGTGCTGCGCGCCCTCGTGGAGCGCGGCGTCGAGGTGCACCCGGGTCCCGACGCCCTGCAGTACGCGCAGGACAAGATCGACATGCGCGCGCGGCTCACCGAACTGGGGCTGCCGGTTCCCGCGTGGGCCGCGGTCGAGACTGAAGACGAGTTGCAGCAGTTCATCGACGCGCACGGCGGCGCAGCCGTCGTGAAGACCGCGCGTGGCGGGTACGACGGCAAGGGCGTGCGCGTCGTGCGCGCGGCTCACGAGGCGACCGACTGGTTCACCGCCCTCGCCGAAGATGCTCGAGGCGGGGCACTGCTCGCCGAGGAGCTCGTCGATTTCAGCCGCGAGCTCGCGCAGCTCGTGGCCCGCCGCCCGAGCGGCGACATCGCCGCGTGGCCGGTGGTCGAGACCCTGCAGCGCGACGGCGTGTGCGTCGAGGTCATCGCCCCGGCCCCGGCATCCGCACCCGCCGCCGATGAGCACACAGATGCCGGCGCCTCCACGGTCGAGGCGAATGGGACCGCCGCGGCACGGCACGGCCGCCACCTCGCGTCACCCGCATCGGCCGACCTCGTCGA
This sequence comes from Ruicaihuangia caeni, assembly GCF_040536845.1. Lineage (NCBI taxonomy): Bacteria > Bacillati > Actinomycetota > Actinomycetes > Micrococcales > Microbacteriaceae > Ruicaihuangia > Ruicaihuangia caeni. Next base: position 862,883 of record NZ_CP159582.1, on the reverse strand, counting down.
ACGCGCCGAGCAGCTCGGCCGCGCGATCGCCGAGGGCCTCGGTGTCACGGGGGTGCTCGCGGTCGAGATCTTCGAGGCGAGCGACGGGCGCCTGCTGGTGAACGAACTGGCGATGCGCCCGCACAACTCGGGGCACTTCTCCATCGACGGCTCCACCACGAGCCAGTTCGAGCAGCACCTGCGTGCGGTGCTCGACCTGCCGCTCGGAGACACCTCGCCGTTCGCTCCGTGGAGCGTCATGGTGAACATCCTCGGCGGCCCGCAAGACGGCCCGCTCGACAGCCGGTACGGCGCGGCGCTCGCAGCCGAGCCGACCGCGAAGATCCATAACTACGGCAAAGACCCGCGACCCGGGCGCAAAGTCGGGCACGTCACGGTCACGGGCGATCGCCTCGACGACGTGCTCCAGCGGGCGCGCGCCGCCGCCGCTCACTTCGCCTGAGGTGCCTACCATGGACCACGTGTCGCAACCGTCGCAGCCGCAATCGCAGCAGGCCCAGCACCACCTCTCGCACGAGCCGGAGCACCTTCCCGTGCAGCCTGGACCGCACCACACTCCCGCGGGCGAGCCAAACGTCGGCGGCCCGCTGGTCGCGATCATCATGGGCTCCGACTCCGACTGGCCGGTGATGCAGCAGGCCTCGGCAGTGCTCGCTGAGTTCGGCATCGCCCACGAGGTCGAGGTCGTCTCGGCGCACCGCACGCCCCGCAAGATGATCGAGTTCGGCGCTCGAGCAGCCGACCGCGGCATCCGTGTCATCATCGCGGGCGCCGGGGGAGCGGCTCATCTCCCTGGAATGGTCGCCTCGGTCACGACGCTGCCGGTCATCGGAGTGCCCGTGCCGCTCGCGAAGCTCGACGGCCTCGACTCGCTGCTCTCGATCGTGCAGATGCCGGCAGGCATCCCGGTCGCGACCGTTTCGATCGGCGGCGCGCGCAACGCCGGACTGCTCGCGGCTCGCATGCTGGGAACGACGGATGCCGCCCTGCAGCAGCGCCTGGCGAACTACGCCGCCGAGCTCGAGCACTTGGTGGCCGAGAAGAACGCGGCGCTGCAGCAGACGCTGACCGGCTCGCCGGCCGCCTCTGCTCAGGCTGTCACCACTGCTCAGCCTGTCACCACCGCTCAGCCCACCACCGCCACCGAGCGCGCACAGGACCAGTGACCCGCGGACAGTGACCCCGCACACCACGCACGCCCCACCGGCAGCGACGCCGTTCGACGGTGCCGCGACCTTCGGCACGCCGCTTCGTCAGCCCGATACCGGTTCGCCCCGCATCATGACCGGACGCGCGTGGTGGCTGGTCGTCCTCAACCTCGTGATCCCCGGCTCGGCGCAGGTGCTCGCCGGCAACCGTCGGCTCGGGCGCTTCGGCCTGGGCGCCACGCTCCTGCTGTGGACCCTCCTCGTCATTGCGCTGGTGCTGTGGTTCGCCGCTCGCGCATTCCTGCTCACGATGGCGACGAACATCATCGTGCTCTGGGCCGTGCAGTTGCTCGCGCTCGCCTACGCAGTGCTCTGGCTGGTGCTGACGGTCGACGCGCTCAGGCTCGCGCGCATCGTGCGCGCCGCACCGGGTGCCCGACCGCTGATCGCCGGCTTCACTGTGCTCTCACTGCTGGCCACTGTGGGCGGTGCGGCGTACCTCGGGTACCTCACCGGCGTCGGCCGTGACGCGATCGCCAGCCTCTTCGGTGACGGTCACATCGCCGAGCCCGTCGACGGCCGCTACAACATCATGCTGCTCGGCGGTGACGCTGGACCCGACCGGCTTGGGCTGCGGCCCGACAGCATCTCACTCGTGAGCGTCGACGCCGAGACCGGTGCGAGCACCCTGATCGGCATCCCACGCAACCTCTACAACGCACCGTTCTCCGACGATTCACCCCTGTGGGGCCCGTTCCCGACGGGGTACGACTGCGGCGACGACTGCCTCATCAGCTACCTGTACATGTACGGCGAGGAGCACCCCGACCTGTACCCCGACGCTGCTGAACGCGGAAGCACGGCCGGGGTCGAAGCCATGCGCGACGCGGTCGAAGGGGTCACCGGGCTCACGGTGCAGTACGCCGTGCTCATCGACATGCAGGGTTTCGCGCAATTGGTCGACGCGCTCGGCGGGGTCACCATCGACGTCGCCACTCCGCTGCAGTTGGGCGTGAACGGGCAGCCTCCTATCGGCGTGATCGAGGCCGGGCGGCAGCACATGGACGGTGCCACCGCGCTCTGGTACGCGCGCAGCCGTTACAACACCACCGACTTCGACCGCATGGAGCGGCAGCGGCAGGTGCAGGAGGCGATCCTCGCGCAGGCCGACCCCGCAAACGTGCTCAGCAAGTTCCAGGCGGTCGCGTCAGCGGGCGTGCAGGTGGTGAAGACCGATATTCCCCAGCCCATGCTGGGTCGCTTCGTCGAACTGGCGCAGAAGTCACGCGAGCAACCGGTGACAGAGCTCGACCTCGTGCCGCCGACGATCGACAATGTGATGCCCGACTTCGACGTCGCGCACTCGCTCGTGGCGGATGCCGTGGCGCCTCGCGAGCAGGAGCAGTAGCCGCCGCGGCGGGTCGACCGGCGCTGCGCGAACTGCGCTTCGTCCCGACTCGCTGCGCTTCGCCTCGCGGCCGCGCGTCAGCGCGCGATGAGCTGCGGAATGAGCTCGCCGAGGAACTCCGCGGTGTCTTCCCAGCCGCTCACCTCGTGGCAGCGCACCCCCATCGCCTTGACGGGGTAGTCGTTGCCGTCGGGGTCGAGCCGGTCACCCACGAAGAGCATCTCGTCGAGCGGGATGCCGGTCACGTCTGAGAGCCGCTGCATCCCGTAGGCCTTGTCGATGCCCTTGCGCGTGATGTCGACCGAGGTCGATCCGCCCGAGCGCACTTCCAGGTCGGGGAGCAGTTCGGCGACTGCGGCGCGCAGGGCATTCTTCTTCTCGCCCGTCGGGTCCCACGCGGCCTTCGCGTCGACGGGAGCGGACTGGCCGAGCGCGGAGAACGTGATCTGCGAGCCGCGGTCCTCGAGAATCGGACCCCACGTCTCGGTCTCCCAGTAGCCGAGCCGGCGAGCCTCTTCCTCGACCGCGTCGAGTGCTCGCTGCTTCTCGTCGTCGGTGAGGTGCTCGGCGTAGACCGCCGACCAGCCGTACTCGCCGTGCCTGAAGTACTGGGTGCCGCAGGTGGGCATCAGGTGCAGTCGTGCGAGCGCCTCGTCGTCGAGCTGCGGCAGCCGATCGACCACCTGCTTGCGGAACTGCTCGAACTGCCCGCCGGAGATCACGCAGACCTCGGTGGTCTGCAGCAGTTCACCCAGGCGGTGGGCGATCTCGTCGGGCAGCGGCGACTTCGATGGCGCGAGCGTGTCGTCGAGATCGAAGGCGATCAGTTCGAATGGCATGGCGTTCAATGGTACCCGGGGCGCCCTCAGAACCGGCGATGAGTCGGGCCTGGCGGGGGAGTGAACGGAGGATGCCGCGGCCCAGAAGCGACCAGGCCAGAAGCGACCAGCCCCAGAAGCGCCGTGCTAGAGGTCGGCGTGAAGCTGCCACACCTTCTCGGCCGAGTCGCGCCAGCTGAATGCCCTGGCGCGGTCGGAAGCGAGCACCGAGAGGCGTGCCGCGAGCTCTCCGTCGCTGAGCGCTTCGCCGATCGCGATGGCGAGGCGCTCGGGGTAGTTGCGGCGGTCGTCGCGAGCAACCGCGAGGCCGGCGCCCGCCGCCACCTCCAGGTGCGCCGGGGCATCCGAGTACACCGAGACAGCGCCGAACGAGAGCGCCTCCATGAGCGGCAGGCCGATGCCGTCGTCGACCGTCGGCGCTACGTAGACCGTCGCCCGGTCGAGCGCGACGGCGAGTTCCTGGTCGGTCAGCCTGCCGTAGACGCGCACGCGCGACGAGTCGAGGCCAAGCGATGCGGTGTGCTGCTCGATCGCCTCACGCGCGGCATCCGAGGCGCCGGTGATGACCAGCGGAACGTCAGGAGCCGCACCGGTCGCCATCGACGTGATGAGATCGCCGAGTCCGCGCGCCAGATTGAGGCTGCCCGTCGTCAGCAGGTATCGCTCGGGCAGGTCGAGCGCCGCCGCGCGCGCGTCGGCGTCGATGGGCACTCGCAGCTTCGAGCTGACGGCCGCGCTGATCACCCGCACCCGTTCACCCACGTCGACGAAGTGCGACAGCTGCTCGGCAGTGCTGTGCGTGGGCACCACGATCGCGTCGGCGTGCTTGGCCGCGCGCTTGATCATGGCCCGCTGCCACGCGACCTCGGCGGTCGACATCGTGGCCGGGTTGGTGAAGGCGGCGGCGCTGTGGATCGTCACCGCAGATTGCCGGCCGCGCGCCTCGAGCCGGTCGCTCGCCTGCAGCGGGGCGAGCAGGCTCGTCGAGTGCAGCATGCCGCTGAGCCCGCCGGTGTCTGCAAGCAGGCGGCGAGCGCCGTTCGGCACCAGCTGCTCGAACTTGCCGCCCGCGACCCACAGTGTCTGGAGCGCGCGTCGGCTCATGCGCAACCGCACGAGCGATTCGAGACCGGGCAGCACCTTCTCGATCGCCTTGATCTCGGAGTCGTGGGCGGCCGACACGATGCCCACCACACCGCATCCGGCCGGGGCGGTCTCGATCAGGGCCCGTGCGAGCTCTTCCGAGTACCTGCCGATGCTTCCGGGCAGGCGCATGTCGTCGAGCACGACGCGCAGCGTGATCATGATGCGACCCTCATTGCGCGGTGCTGTCTCCCGATGAGATGGCTCCGGTCGAGACGGCTTCGAAGAGGGCTTCGCGCCAGTCTCGCATCGGGGGCACGCCCGCCCGCGCCCAGCCGTCATGCCCGAGCACCGAGTACGCGGGTCTCGGGGCCGGACGCACGAAGCTCGCCGAATCCGTCGGCTCGACTCGCGCCGGGTCCAGCCCGGCCTCCCCGAAGACGGCGCGAGCGAACTCGTACCAGCTCGCCTGCCCGCTGTTGGTGCCGTGGTAGACCGCGGCGGGCGCGTCGGCGTCGATGAGGGCCACGAGCTGCTTCGCGAGATCCATGGTCCAGGTGGGCTGGCCGACCTGGTCGGTCACGACCGAGACGGTGGGGCGGGATGCCGCCAGCTTCAGCATCGTTGCGGGGAAGTTGCCGCCGTGCTCGCCGTACAGCCACGCGGTGCGCACGATGAAGGCGCCCGCCGGGTGCGCCTCGAGCGCGAGACGCTCGCCCTCGGCCTTGGTACGGCCGTACGCGCTCACGGGATTGCGCGGGGTGTCTTCGGCATAGGGAGTGGACGCGGTGCCGTCGAACACGTAGTCGGTCGACACCTGCAGGAGGCGAGCCCCAGCCTCTGCCGCGACGATCGCCAGGTGCCGGGCGCCGGTCGCGTTCACCGCGTATGCGCGATCCTCGTCGGCCTCGGCGTCGTCGACCCTCGTGTACGCCGCAGCGTTGATGATGGCGTCACCCGAGCCGATACCGGTCTCGCGCACCGCGGCCCGCACGGAGGCGAGATCGGTGACGTCGAGCTCTGCGCGGCCGAGGCCCACGGCATCCCGGCCCTCGAGCACCGTCATGAGGTCGTGCCCGAGCATGCCGCCCGCGCCCGCGACCAGAATCCGCGTCATGGCTACTGGCCCTGCGCCTGGTAGCGCGCCTCGGTGGCCGACTTCTGCGGCATCCACCACGCCTCGTTGGCGCGGTACCACGCGATGGTGTCGGCAAGGCCCGCCTCGAAGTCGGCGAACGCCGGTCGCCATCCCAGCTCATCGCGCAGCTTGCTCGGGTCGATCGCGTAGCGCAGGTCGTGCCCCGGTCGGTCGTTCACATGGTCGTAGGCGTCGGCCGGCTGCCCCATCTCGCGCAGGATCAGCTCGACGACCTGCTTGTTGTTGCGCTCGCCGTCGGCGCCGATCAGGTACGTCTCGCCGAGGCGCCCCTTCTCGAGCACGGTGAGCACCGCCGAGCTGTGGTCGTTCGCGTGGATCCAGTCGCGCACGTTCTCGCCCGTGCCGTAGAGCTTCGGACGCTCGCCCAGCAGCACATTGGTGATCTGTCGCGGAATGAACTTCTCCACGTGCTGGTACGGCCCGTAGTTGTTCGAGCAGTTCGAGAGCGTGGCCTTCACGCCGAACGATCGCACCCAGGCGCGCACGAGCAGGTCGCTGCCCGCCTTGGTCGACGAGTACGGGCTCGACGGGTTGTATGGCGTCGTCTCGGTGAAGCGCTGCGGGTCGTCGAGCTCGAGGTCGCCGTAGACCTCGTCGGTCGAGATGTGATGCAGCCGGATGTCGTGGCGACGCGCGGCTTCGAGGAGCGTATAGGTGCCGACGATGTTCGTGTCGAGGAACGGCCTCGGGTCGTCGAGCGAGTTGTCGTTGTGGCTCTCCGCCGCGTAGTGCACGACCGCGTCGTGCCTCGCGAACAGTTCGTCGACGAGCGCGGCGTCGCAGATGTCGCCCTTCACGAACTGGAACCGGTTGTCGGGCAGACCCTCGAGCGAGGCGAGGTTGCCGGCGTAGGTGAGCTTGTCGAGCACGGTCACCGTGTGGTCGGAGTGCTCGATGAGGTAGTGGACGAAGTTCGAGCCGATGAACCCGGCACCGCCGGTGACAAGGATCTTCACGAATGCTGCTCCTGCTCGTTCGGCCGTCGCGCGCGAGCCGAGGAGGCCGGTTCGCGCGGTCGCGGTCGATGCGATGAACGGATGCCGCAGGCATCCCACCGGCGACCGCCCGAGTCTACCGAGGCCGCCTCCGTGATCGCCTGAGCGAGAGCGTCTCACTGCGCCGCTGACTACACTCGCCCTCGTGCAGATTCGCGAGCTGAGCATCCCCGATTCCTACGAGATCACGCCGAAGCAGTTCGCCGATGACCGCGGCGTCTTCCTCGAGTGGTACCGCTTCGACCGGCTCGAAGAGGCGGTGGGGCACTCGCTCGACCTGCGCCAGGCGAATACGAGCGTGTCGAAGCGCGGGGTGGTGCGCGGCATCCACTTCGCCGATATCCCGCCCAGCCAGGCGAAGTACGTGACGGCCACCCACGGTGCTGTGCTCGACTTCGTGATCGACATCCGCGTGGGCTCGCCGACGTTCGGTCAGTGGGACTCCGTGCTGCTCGACGACCAGGACCGCCGTGCGATCTACATCGCCGAGGGTCTCGGGCACTGCTTCGTCGCGCTCACCGACGATGCCACCGTGAGCTACCTCGTCACCGACGTGTACAACGCGCCCCGCGAGCACGGCATCAACCCGCTCGACCCCGAGGTGGCGCTGGTGTTCCCGGATGCCGCGGGCGAGCCGCTGCTGTCACCCAAAGACACCGAGGCCCCGTCGCTGGCGGAGGCCGCGGCATCCGGCCTGCTCCCCACCTGGGACGCCGCGCGCGCCTTCTACGCGGAGCTCAACGCGCGCTGACGTTCGCCCCGTATTCGTGCGTCGACTCTGGCGCCACCGCGCCAGACCCCCAGCTCTCGCGAGGGTTTGCTGCATCCGCGCGCGTTGCAACCCAGCGGTCTGCAGCGAACCCTCGCACCAACGCGCGCGACCGCGGTCGAGCGGCAGGTGACGCGCCAGCAGATGCCGAGACGCAGGTGACCGGCCGAGCGAGGGGCGCCTCAGTCAGCAGCGGCCGCCCGAGCCCGCCGCTTCGCGAGCTGCGAGCGCACCCACAGCCCCACGCGCAAGGCGGCGCGCACGGGCCACAGCGCCGCACCCGGGTAGCGTCGTGCCAGGAAGCGCGCTGCGCTGCGGTGATGCGCGTCGATCATCGCGGCCGACTCGCCGCTCGTCGAATGAGCGCCGGTGTGCAGCACGCGCGCCTGCGGCGCATACACATTCCGATACCCCGCCTTGCCGATCCGGTACCCCAGATCCACGTCTTCGAAGTACATGAAGTAGCCGTCGTCGAAGCCGCCGATCGAGTCGAACACCGACCGCCGCACGAGCACGCAGGCGCCCGAGAGCCATCCGGCATCCCGCTGCGCGCCATCGGCGTCGGGCGCGTCGAGATAGGCACGGCTCCATCTGTTGCCGGGCCACACGTTCACGAAGAGTGCATGGCCGACCCCATTCCGCAGTGACGGGATGCGCCTCGCAGACGGGTAGATCGTGCCGTCCTCGTTCAGGATCGCCGGGCCCACCGCACCGATCGAGGGATCGGTGTCGCCGACTTCGACCAGTGCGTCGATCGCTCCCGGCTCCAGCAGCACATCCGGGTTGCTGATGAGCACCCACTCGACGCTCCCGGGCAGCTCGGTCACGGCACGATTGATCGCACCGCCGTACCCGGGATTCGCGGGGATCGACAGATACCGAGCACCGGATGCCACGGCCAGCTGCTCGGTGGCGTTCACGTGCGCGGGGCTCGGTGCCGTCGCGGCGACGACACCACCCCGTCCGTCGCTCCAGGTCGGCCGGTTGTCGGCGATGACGACTTCCACCGGCTTCGCGGTGGCCGCCTGAACAGTGGGGAGAAAACGGGCCAGTTCCTCTTCCGACCGGTATCCGACGGTGATCACGCCGAGGCGCGGAGGCGGGGTCGAGGAGGAAGCGGTCATGGGCGGCTCTCATCCTACTGTCGGCGTCTGCGCCCCGGACTGGGGCCGCGGCGGATGCTGCTGACCGCTGCGACTGTGGCAGGGGTCCAGCCGGCGCTCGGTACGCTATTGAGGGTCTGCGGCCAGAACCCGGCCGACCACCGAACGAGGCCCGATGTCTTACCTGCGAACAGTGCTCGATTCACGCGAGCTGCTGATGTACCTCACCCTCCGTGAGGTGAAGGGCAAGTACAAGCGCACCCTGCTCGGCCAGCTCTGGTCGCTCGCGAATCCGCTCGCGATGATGGTCGTCTACACCTTCATCTTCGCTTTCATCTTCCGAGTTCAGCCCGACCCGGGCGATCCGAGCGGGCTCAATGTCTTCGCCCTCTGGTTGCTCTGCGGGCTGTTGCCCTGGCTGTTCTTCGCCAAGGTGGTGAGCGGCGGCGTCGACTCGCTGGTGAGCAACGCTGGGCTCATTCAGAAGGTGTACTTCCCGCGCGTCGTGCTGCCGCTGTCGCTGGTGACGGCATCCGGGTACAACTGGCTCTTCGAGATGGCCGTGCTCGTCATCGCCCTGATGATCGTCGGCGCCTGGGTGCTGCCGTGGTTGCCTCTCGTGCTGCTGATGATGCTGCTGCTCGCCGTCTTCGCGGCCGGCGTCTCACTGCTCGTCGCCGTGGCGAATGTGTACTTCCGCGACACCGAGCACCTGCTGAGCATCGTGCTGCAGCTCTGGATGTACCTGACGCCGATCATCTACCCGCTCTCGCTCGTCCGGAACCTCTCCAACGATGTCGGCGGCCTGCTCGGGACTCCGATCACCCTGCTCGACATCTTCCGGCTGAACCCCATGGAGCGGTTCGTGGCCGTGTTCCGGCAACTGCTCTACGACAACCGCTGGCCCGATCTCGGTGACCTCACCTTCTGCATCGTGAGCGCTCTGCTCGCGCTCGCGCTGGGTTTCTGGGTGTTCGCACGCAAGGAGAAGGGATTCGCCGAAGCGCTATGAACGCCGTCGAGATCGATCAGGTCAGCAAGAGCTTCCGGCTGTACCACGAGCGCAATCAGACGCTGAAGTCAGCGATCATGCGCCGGCGCCGTTCGGTGCACGAAGACTTCTGGGCGTTGAAGGACGTGAGCTTCGACGTGCCGGAGGGCTCGACGTTCGCGTTGATCGGCAGCAACGGCTCCGGCAAGTCCACGCTGCTGAAGTGCCTCGCGAAGATCTACTGGCCCACCTCTGGCAGCATCCGCTACAACGGGCGCATGGCCGCAATGCTCGAGGTCGGCTCAGGCTTCCACCACGAACTCTCCGGTCGCGAGAACATCTACCTCAATGGCTCGATCCTCGGGATGTCGAAGAAGGAGATCGACCGCAAGTACGACCAGATCGTCGACTTCTCAGGAGTCGAGCAGTTCATCGACCAGCCGGTGAAGAACTACTCGTCGGGCATGTACGTGCGTCTGGGCTTCTCGATCGCGATCAGCGTCGAACCCGACATCCTGGTGGTCGACGAGGTGTTGGCCGTCGGCGATGCCGAGTTCCAGGAGAAGTGCCTGCAGAAGTTCCGCGACTTCCGCGAGGCGGGGCGCACCGTCATCCTGGTGAGCCACTCCATGGAAGCCGTGCGCGACATGTGCGACCACGCCGCCTGGCTCAACAAGGGCCACTTGATGACGGTGGGCGACGTCGATTCGACGATCGAGGCGTACCTCGGCGGCAAGGGCGCGCACGGCGCCGCTTGAAAATCCCCTGACTAGACTGTGCCGAGCGTTGGGCCAGCAGCCGACATGCTGCCCGCAGGGGGGTGGAATCCGCCGGCGGCCACGCAGACTCGATCACTGAACGGGGGAAGATGCGCGGGATCATTCTGGCCGGCGGCTCCGGCACCCGGCTGTGGCCCATCACCAAGGGCATTTCGAAGCAGCTCATGCCGATCTATGACAAGCCGATGGTGTACTACCCCTTGTCGACCCTGATGATGGCGGGGATCAACGAGATCCTGATCATCACCACCCCGGAGTACAACGAGCAGTTCCGCGCCCTCTTCGGCGACGGTTCTCATCTCGGCATCCGCATCGAGTACGCGGAGCAGCCGTCTCCCGACGGTCTCGCCCAGGCGTTCATCATCGGTGAGGAGTTCATCGGCGACGACAGCGTGGCGCTCGTGCTCGGCGACAACATCTTCCACGGGGTCGGACTGGGCTCGAACCTGCGCAAGCACACCGACATCGATGGTGCGCTCATCTTCGCCTATCACGTGTCGAACCCCACGGCGTATGGCGTGGTCGAGTTCGACGATGAGATGCGTGCGCTCTCGATCGAGGAGAAGCCGCAGCGCCCCAAGAGCAACTACGCGGTGCCCGGCCTGTACTTCTACGACAACCAGGTGATCGAGATCGCGAAGTCGATCACGCCGAGCGCCCGCGGCGAGCTCGAGATCTCCGATGTGAACCAGCGCTACCTCGAGGCGGGCAAGCTCAAGGTGCAGGTGCTCGACCGAGGCGTGGCCTGGCTCGACACCGGCACGTTCGAGTCGATGATGCAGGCCGGCGAGTACGTGAGGGTCATCGAGGACCGGCAGGGCTTCAAGGTCGGCTGCATCGAGGAGATCGCCTGGCGTGCAGGCTGGATCGACGACGCGCAGCTCGAGAAGCTGGCCGAACCGCTGCTCAAGAGCGGCTACGGGCAGTACATCACCACGCTGCTGAGGCGCGAGCGGTGACGGTCGCCTCCGCTACGTCGTCGGAGGCGACTCGCAAGACCGTCAGTATCGGCCAGGCGCTCAACGGCTCGAACAACTCGCTGGGGCTGCTCCGTCTCGTCATGGCCGCACTGGTCATCGTCGACCACGCGTTCCCACTCGGAGGATTCGAGGGAGACCTCTTCCGACGATTCACCCAGGGGCAGGTGTCACTCGGAGGCCTCGCCGTCGCCGGGTTCTTCGCGATCAGCGGCTACTTGATCACCAAGAGCGGCATGTCGGGCGACGTCGTGCAGTTCATGTGGCGCCGCTCGCTCCGGATCTTCCCCGCCTACTGGCTCGTGCTGCTGGTGACCGCCTTCATCGCTGCGCCGATCGTGTGGGTCTCGAACGGTGACAACCTCGCCGATCTGTCGGTGGCCGCGTTGCTGGCCTATCTCGCTGCCAACTGGACTCTGAACATCGGTTCATTCGGCATCGGCGACCTGCTGGCGGGCACCACGCCCTACGGGGAGCTCACCGGCGGAAGCGTCTTCAACGGCTCGATCTGGACCCTGATCTACGAGTGGAACTGCTACCTGCTCGTCGCCGTGCTCGTCGCGTTCGGATTGATGCGATGGGTACGGGTCGTCGCGCCCGCGCTCGCCGTCGGCTTCCTCATCCTGGTCGTCGCGGCGGCGGTCGACGCGCAGGCGATCGCGACGCTGCTACCGCTGCTCGCCGACCCGTACTCGCGCACCCTCGGCTTCACGTTCCTTGTCGGGGCCGTGCTGGCCGCCTACTCCCGAGAGGTGCCCTTCGACGACAGGCTCGGCATCCTGGCCGGCAGCGTGCTCATCGGATCGTTGCGGCTCGGCGGCTTCTCGACGATCGGCACGATCGCCGGTGCATACTTCGTGCTCTACCTCGCCGCGAGGCTGCCGCGGGCGCTCCAGCGCGTCGGCAAGGTGAACGACTACTCGTACGGCGTGTACATCTACGGGTTCGTCGTGCAGCAACTCCTGGCGCACTTCGGCGCGCAACGGTTCGGTCTTGTTCCCTATATCGGTCTCGCACTCGTGCTCTCACTCGGCTGCGCCTGGGTGAGCTGGCACCTCGTGGAGAAGCGCGCCATGCGTGCGAAGTCTTGGGGACCGGGCCGAGGAGCGCGGTACTGGCTCGACAGGATGCCGCGCCGCAGCAAGCAGCCCGAGCTCGGCGACCGGGAGCGGGGAGCCGCCGCTCTGCACGGCGCAGTCGGCAACAGCCCCATCGACAGCGCCGTCATCGATGACGCCCTCATCGACGCTGCTCGCATCGCCTCCGACCTGGCCGACCCCGTGGAAGCGGCGCTCACACCTCCGGTGCTGACCGAAGAACCGCCGCATTCGCCCGTCGATGCTCCCGCGGTTTCCGCACGACCCTCTGCGCCTCCGACCAGTTTGGCCGCGGCTCCGGTGCTCGCAGGCGCGACCGATGACACCGCGGTCAGCCTGCCTGAGGAATCGGACGAGACCACGCAGCTCACCAAGCCCTGACCAGCACTCAGGAACAGAATCGCCCACCCTGTCACAATGTGGGAGTGACGGTGACCGACTCGACCGGCCCGGCTGATCAGCCGCGGAGCCTGGTGATCCAGCAAGTCCTCTACCGAAACGACGCCGACGGGCTCATCCGAGCCGCCGAGGCCCTGGCGAACAGCGTGAAGTGGGCGCGCGAAGACGGCGTCATCGGCGATTGGACGTTGGCACTCGGCGATTGCTCGCCGCAACCTGCACTGACCGATTCCCAGGCCGACGGCATCCGGTCTCATGTCGAGCAAGCGGGCGGCACGCTCACGGTCGAGTTCTTCGATGAGAACCTCGGCCACGGGGGCGGTCACAACCGACTGGCGAAGTCGACGACAGGAGACCTGCTGCTCGTGCTCAACCCCGACTCGATGCTCGGCGCCGACAGCGTCGGCGCGCTCGCGCGCACCGTGGCGGGCGACATCGCGCTCGCGGACGGTCGGCAGATCCCGTTCGAGCACCCCAAGGAGTACGACCCGAGAAGCTTCGACACCTCATGGGCCTCCGGGGCGTGCTCGATGCTGCAGCGCCAGGCGTTCGACCAGGTGGGCGGCTTCGATCACGAGACGTTCTTCATGTACTGCGATGACGTCGACCTCTCGTGGCGCCTGCGGCTCGCCGGGCATCGCGTGGTTCACGAGCCCGCCGCTCGGGTCTTCCATGACAAGCGCCTGTCCACCGCGGGCGACATGCAGGCGAGCGACACCGAGCACTACTACTCGGCAGAGGCAGCAGTGCTCCTTCCGTTCAAATACTCGCGTCCCGATATCGCGCGATCGATCCTCAAGCAGTTCGAGGCCGAGGGCTCAGACGTCGCGCGTCGCGTGGTCGCCGAGATCGCACGGCGCGAGCGCGAGGGCGCGATGCCGGCGCCGCTCGATCCCGAGCACCGCGTCGCCACCTTCGTCGACGGTAATTACTCGACGAACCGATTCTGACGATCTCGAGGGAAGCAGCCGAAATGACAGACTCCACCGTCATCGACACCCCCGTCGACCCGCCCGAATCCAACTTCGTCGCGATGCTCGATCTGATGATCGCGCGCGAGCACGTCGATCCCGAGTTCGCCCGACGTCTCCGGGCTGTCCGCGAATACATCGGGGCGCCGGACGAATCGTCGCCGTTCCTCACGGTTGTCGTGCGGACGCAGGGAAAGCGCCTGGAATCCCTGAAGGACGCGCTTCTCTGCCTCTCAGCGCAGACCGATCAGGACTTCGAGGTCGTGCTCGTCGCGCACAACGCGCTGCCGGAGGGACTCGAGGGAGTCGGGAGCATCCTGGAGCGCCAGCCGAATGGGTTCCGCGAACGGGTGCGCCTCATCGAAGTGTCCGGGGGCACTCGCTCGCGCCCGCTCAATGTGGGTGTCGAAGCCGCGAACGGCCGGTACCTCGCGTTCTACGACGATGACGATCTGCTCTTCGCGCACTGGGTCGAAGAGTTCCACACCGCGGCGCGCACGCATGAAGGCCGCCTGATGCGATCGACCGTCGCGAACCAGTCGGTGGAGCCGGAGGTGTGGTCAGGCGGTCAGGCCGGGTTCAGGTCTACCTCATGGCCGAAAGCCGAGCATGCCCAGCACTTCGACCAGTTGAAGCACATGCTCGTGAATCACTCGCCGTTCATGACGTTCGCCTTCCCTGCCACGTTGTTCACCCGGTACGGCATGCGCTTCGATGAGGATCTCGAAGTCGCCGAGGACTGGGACATGGTGCTGCGCGGGTCGTTGACCGCCGGTGTCACCGAGATCGCATCCCTCACCGCTACCTACCGGCGCTGGAGCGGCGGCGAGTCGTCGTATACCGCCCACACCCGCGAGCGCTGGCTCGCATCCGAGCAGCTCGTGATCGACAAGATCGAGCACGCCGTCTTCATGCTGCCGCCGGGTTCGATGAAGGCGATCCGCGAGATCGTGCTGTTCAACGAGGCTCTGGAGGGCTTCCGCTTCCTCTTCGCGGGGAACCAGTTGCGCCGGTCGGTGCGCTGGATGTGGCGCATCGTCGGCCCGGCTGTGCACTACGCGGCCACGGCACGGAATAGACTGCGCCGGATGCTGGGAAGGACAAGACGGCGTGGCTGACAGCGGGGTCGATTCACCGCTCGTATCCGTAGTACTGGTCAATTTCCGCGGCGCCGACGACACCATCGAGGCTGTGCGTCACCTCGCCGAGGTCGACTGGCCCGCGAGCAGCCTCGAGATCGTCGTGGTCGAGAACGGCTCAGGCGATGACAGCGCCGCACGCCTCCGCACCGAATTGCCCGGTGTGACGCTGGTCGAGTCGCCCGACAACCTCGGCTTCGCCGGCGGCTGCAACCTCGGGGTGAAGGCCAGCCGGGGCGAGTTCGTGGCGTTCCTCAACAGCGATGCCAAACCCGGCCCGAAGTGGGTGTCGGCTGCGGTCGAGGCCTTCAGAGCGGATGCCGGCATCGCCGCCGTCGCGAGCCGCGTGCTCGATTGGAACGGCGAGACCGTCGACTACGTCGGTTCGGCGCTGACCTGGTTCGGCAAGGGGTACAAGCCGTTCGTGGGCGACGCGGCATCCGGTGTCGGGCTCGATGCCAAAGACGTCCTGTTCGGCACTGGTTCCGCGATGTTCGTGCGACGTGACGCCTATCTCGAGCTCGGCGGGTTCGACGAACGCTTCTTCATGTTCTACGAAGACGTCGACTTCGGTTGGCGTCTGAACCTGAGCGGCCGCCGCTTCCGCTACGAGCCCTCGTCGATCGCGTACCACCGGCACCACGCCGCGGCCGACAAGTTCGGCAGTCACAGGGAGCGCTACTTCCTGGAGCGCAACGCGTTGTTCGCGCTCTACAAGAACCTCGAGCAGCAGACGCTCGACGCGATCCTGCCCGCAGCGCTGTCGCTGGCGATCCGCCGCTCGGTCGCCGAAGCGGGACTCGACTCGACGTCGTACGACTACCGAAGTGCCGCGCATGACGAGCGGGAGCGGCAGGAACCGGTATCCCGAGAGGTCGTCGCGACCGTCTACGCGATCGACCAGTTCGTCGAGCAATTGCCTGGACTGACGCGCGACCGCGATGCGATTCAAGCGTCACGGCGCATCTCGGACCGAGCCATCTGGTCGCTCTTCGGTCGCGTCGACGCCGTCGCCGCCGATGACAAGTCGTATCTGGGGGGGTATCGCAGCCTCGTCGACGCATTCCCGGTGCTCGAGCCCGCGCCGCAGCGCAGGGTGCTGATCATCACCGGCGACCCGATCGGCGTGAAGATGGCAGGCCCGGCGATCCGCGCCTGGAACATGGCCGCCGCCCTCGCTGAGCACGGGCATGCCGTGACCCTGGTCACGCTCGCCCGACTTGAAACAGGCGTCTCCGCCCCGTTCGAGCTCAAGCATGTTCGCGCGGGTGACAACAGGGCGTTCGAGCCGCTCGAGCAGTGGGCCGACATCGTGGTCTTCCAGGGTCACGCGATGGCCGCGTTCGACGCACTGCAGCACACCTCGAAGATCGTCGTGGCCGACATCTACGACCCCATGCACCTGGAACAGCTCGAGCAGGGCAGGGAGCTGCCGGCGGCCACCTGGGACAAGCAGGTCGCTGACGCGACCCGGGTGATGAATCAGCAATTGGCGAAGGCAGACTTCTTCCTCTGCGCCTCCGACCGCCAGCGGCTCTTCTACCTGGGGCAGCTCTCGGCGCTCGGCCGGATCAACCCAGCGAACTACCATGACGATCCCGACCTCGAGCGGCTGATCGCGCTTGCCCCTTTCGGGCTCGACAGCACGGCGCCTCGGCACGAGCGACAGGTGCTCAAGGGTGTGCTGCCCGGCATCGGCGAGCACGACAAGGTGCTGCTGTGGGGCGGTGGGCTGTACAACTGGTTCGATCCGAAGTCACTGATTCGCGCGGTGGCCGCCCTCGCCGAGCGCCGGGATGGGGTCCGCCTCTTCTTCCAGGGCACCAAGCATCCGCATCCGGGGGTTCCCGAGATGGCGATCGTGCGGGAGTCCCGCGCGCTCGCCGCAGAGCTCGGAGTGCTCGATCGCGCCGTGTTCTTCAACGACTCGTGGGTCGAGTTCGCCGACAGGCAGAACTACCTGACCGAAGCGGATGCCGGTGTCAGCACCCACTTCGCGCATGTCGAGACCACGTTCTCGTTCCGCACCCGCATCCTCGACTACCTGTGGGCGGAACTCCCCATGGTGGTCACCGACGGCGATTCGTTCGCAGACCTCGTGCGCAGTGAGGAACTCGGCGTCGTGGTGCCCGCTGACGATGTCGGCTCGCTCACCGAGGCCTTGGAACGCATCCTCTTCGATGACGAACTGATCGCCCGCAGCCGCGAGAACATCCGTCGAGTGCGTGAGCGCTTCTTCTGGAGCAACACCCTCGAGCCGCTCGTGCGGTTCGTCGCCGATCCGCGGCGCGCGCCCGATCTCGTCGAGCAGCGGATGGCCGCAGGAGAGGCACCGACCGAGCGCCGCCGCACCAAGAAGGCCTACGGGCTCGCTCACAATGTCTCGCTGGCGATGCACCACTTGCGGCACGGGGGGCCGAGGGTCGTCGTCCGCAAGGTGGTGGCTCGGCTCCGGTCGCGATGACCGACCGCTCGACGGCTCGGCTGCAAGGGCTCGAGAGCCTCGGTGCACAGCGGCCCCAGCGAGCGCTGCCGATAGGATGACGGGGCCATGCCTAGCGACGTCGAGCCGCCGATCCCTGCCGTGACCGAGAAGCCCGCCGCTCGGCGACCGCGATTGCGACTGCTGTGGCTGGCCCCATTGCTTGCTGTCATCGCCATGACCGCGTGGGTGTTCGCCTCTCCGGTCGGTTCGAGCCCCGACGACGACTTCCACCTGGTCAGCATCTGGTGCGCTGACGGGGGAGAGGATTGCGCGCCGGGGCAGCAGGAGAACACCCGGGTCGTTCCCGAGCCGCTCGTCGACTCGGCCTGCTATATGGCCGAGCCCGCCGAGAGCGCCGCGTGCCAGGAGCCGTTCGACAGCGGAGCCACGGTCGAGACCAAGCGGGGCGATTTCGCCGGGGCTTACCCGCCGATCTACTACGGCTTCATGAGCCTGTTCGCCGGCGACGACCTGGTCGCCTCAGTGCTGCTCATGCGCTTCGTCAACGTGCTGCTCTTCGTCGGGCTCAGCACCGCGCTCTTCGCTCTGCTGCCTGCCGTGCGTCGGCCCACTCTGCTGTGGACGTGGCTGATCACGACGGTGCCGCTGGGTCTCTTCCTGCTGTCGTCGAACAACCCCAGCGCGTGGGCCATCATGGGCGTCGGCATCTCATGGCTCGCACTGCTCGGCTGGTACGAGACCGCGGGCCCGCGGCGCGTGCTGCTCGGGGTGCTGTTCGGCATCACGGTGCTCATGGCTGCGGGAGCCCGAGCGGATGCCGCCGTCTACGTCGGCGTCGGTATCGCCGCGGTCGTCGTGCTCACCTTCCGCCCCACGGTGTCGTACCTGGTCCGGTCGATCCTGCCGCTCGCGGCCGCCGTGGTCTGCCTGTTCTTCTTCTTCTCGGCGCGCCAGTCGTCATCCGGCATCAGCGGCTTCGGCGGCGCCGTGGCGAACTCGCCGGCGCGCGATGTGGCGGCTGCGCCTCCCGGGCTCGGAGACGTCGTCAGTCAGATCGTCACGAACCTGACGCACCTCCCGGGTCTCTGGGCGGGAGTCTTCGGCTACTGGGGCCTCGGCTGGCTCGACACCTTCATGCCCGCCGGCGTGCTGTTCGCCGCGGTCGGCGTCTTCGTCGCGGTGACGTTCACCGGGGCTCGGCAACTCGATTGGCGCAAGGGGATCGCAGCGGCGGGCGTGCTGTTCACGCTCGTGCTCGTGCCCATCTATGTGCTCGCGCAGGGCGGTCACATGGTGGGGCAACAGGTGCAGCCGCGCTACGTGCTGCCGCTCATCGCGCTCTTCGCCGGGATCATGCTGCTGCCGACGTCGCCGAGACCCATCGGCTTCACCCGGGCGCAGCGCATCGTGCTCGGGCTCGCCCTCGTCTACGCCGTCGCGATTGCCCTGCACACGAACATCCGCCGCTATGTGACGGGGTCGGATGTCGGCGGAGCCAACCTCAACGCCGACATCGAGTGGTGGTGGGGCTTCGGGCCGTCACCGATGGCCTGGTTCGCGATCGGCGTGCTCGCCTGGGCGGGCGCCGTGTGGGTGCTGCTGCGGGAGCTGAGTGTCGGCCGGCAACTCCGCGACTTCGCCGCGGGGCCGCAGCCGGTGCTCGTCAGCCCCGGCCGATGACCCGGTAGGTCACGCTGGGCCACTGCTCGGCGCTGCTCACGCGGCGGCCGTCGATGAAGGTGCGGATGCCGGGCAGCTGGTCCGCCGAGAGCTGCCGGTACTCGGCGTGGTCTGCCTGCACCACGGCCGCGTCCACCGGCTCGCCCAGCCGGTAAGGCTCGAAGCCCAGCGCTTCCAATTCGTCGTTCGAGTACAGGGGGTCGTGCACGAGGGCGGTGGCACCGCGCCGCTTGAGGGCCTCGACGGCGCCGAAGACGCCGGAGAAGGCCGTCTCCTTGACGCCGCCCCGGTAGGCGGCGCCGAGCACCACGATGCGCTGGCCGGCGAGGTCGCCGTGAGCGCCCTCCAGCATCCCGATCGTGTAATCAGGCATGTCGGCATTCGCCTGACGTGCTGCTCGTACGACGGTCGCCTCGGGGTCGTTCCAGAGGTACAGGCGGGGGTAGACGGGGATGCAGTGCCCGCCGACCGCGATGCCCGGCTGGTGGATGTGGCTGTAGGGCTGCGAGTTCGAGGCTTCGATGACCTTGTAGATGTCGATGCCGTTCTTCGCGGCGTAGAGCGCGAACTGGTTCGCCAGCCCGATGTTCACGTCGCGGTACGTCGTCTCGGCGAGTTTCGCGAGTTCCGAGGCCTCAGCGCTTCCGAGATCCCACACGCCGTTGGGGCGCGGCAGGTCGTCGCGCTCGTCGAAGTCGAGCACTGCCTCGTAGAACTCGATCGCGCGGCGCGCGCCTTCGTCGCTCAGGCCGCCCACGAGCTTCGGGTACTTGCGCAGGTCGGCGAACACGCGCCCGGTGAGCACCCGCTCGGGTGAGAACACCAGGTGGAAGTCCTCGCCCTCCTTGAGGCCGCTGATCTCCTCCAGCATGGGCTTCCACCGCGTGCGCGTGGTGCCGACCGGGAGAGTGGTCTCGTAGCTGACGAGGGTGCCGGGCGTGAGGTGCTCAGCGAGTGAGCGAGTCGCGGCATCCATCCAGCCGAAATCCGGTTTCGCGTCCTGGTCGACGAACAGCGGCACGACGAGCACGATCGCATCCGCGCCGGGCACGGCGTCGGCGTAGTCGGTGGTCGCACGCAGTTTGCCCGCCGGTACGAGCTCGCTGAGCAGCTCCTGCAGGTGAGCCTCGCCGGGGAAGGGTTCGCGACCCGCGTTCACGGCTTCGACAGTGGTGGGATTCACATCGACGCCCACGACGTCGTGTCCCTTCGATGCGAACTGCACGGCCAGGGGGAGGCCGATCTTGCCGAGGGCGATGACAGCGATCTTCACGAAGTAGCTTCCTCTAAGCTGACGGAGGCGCGCGCTGGTAGAGCGACGCAACCCGTCGATTCTAGTGCGAGCGGTGTGGCGCGGCCCTGAGAAGCCGCGTCGTCTGGCTGCCCGAGTATTGAGGAGACGGATGCTGGCGAAGACGGCGAAGCGGGTCGCGGGCAGGATCCTGCGGCTCATTCCCGAGCCGCTGCTGGGGCGCATCCTCCCCGGCCAGTTCCGCTTCGACCCTCGCGAGATGCCGGCCCCCACTTCTCGCCCCGACGGCGACGTGCGAGTACTGATCGCCCCGACGAACTACGCCGGTCAGGGCTACGAATGGGCGCGTGCGATCGAGCGCCACATCGACGGCGCCGGCGCGGCGAGCATGGTGTGCCGCGTGGGGCGCGATTTCAGGCACCCTGCCGATGATGTCGTGCCGCTGGGCTTCTACGCTGCGTCGCGAACCTGGCAGCGTCGGCAGAGGGAGAGCGTCGCTCGCGACTTCACCCACGTGATCGTCGAGGCCGAGAAGCAGCCCTTCGGCGCGGTGCTCGATGAGACCGTCGCCGGCCAGGTGGAGTACCTGCGCAAGCGCGGCGTGAAGGTCGCGATGCTGTGCCACGGCACCGACATCCGCCTGCCGAGCAGACATCAGGAGCGAGACCCAGAATCGCCCTTCAACGATGCGCTCGCCGACGTCGCGCCGACCCTCGAGCGCAACGCGATCGACAACCGGCGCCTGCTCGACGCGCTCGGGGCGCCGGTGTTCGTCTCGACGCCTGACCTGCTGCTCGACGTGCCCTATGCCACCTGGCTGCCGGTGGTCGTCGACGGAAGCCGCTGGGGCATGGCTGAGCCCCCGCTGCTCCGCGAGCGGCCGGTCGTAGCGCATGCACCGAGCAGCGGTTCGGTCAAGGGCTCCGAACTCATCGACCCGATCGTGCAGCGGCTCGCCGATGAGGGCCTCATCGAGTACCGGCGCATCGAGAAGGTGCCATACGAGCGGATGCCGGAGGTGTACCGCACGGCCGACATCGTGCTCGACCAGTTCCGGCTCGGCGACTACGGCGTCGCGGCCTGCGAGGCGATGGCTGCCGGCCGCGTCGTCGTCGGCCACGTGAGCGACCACGCCAGGTCGAAGGTGCGCGAGGTGATCGGCCGAGACCTCCCCATCGTGGAGGCGACTGCGTCGACCCTGGAGCAGGTGCTGCGCGACATCCTCGCCGAGCCCGATCGCTACCGCGGACTCGCTGCGGAGGGGCCGGCCTTCGTCGCTGACGCCCATGACGGGCGCCGCTCGGCCGAAGCGCTCCGCGAGTTCCTCGCGCCTGGCGGTGATCTGCAGCAGCCGCTGGTCGACATGGTGATCCCCATTCACGACCCGTCACGGCCGATCCAGCGCACCGTCGACTCGCTGCTCGAGTCCGGGCTCGAGCCCGGCCGCGAACTGCGCATCAACGTCGTGTGCCACAACATCGCGGCCGACGAGATCGCGGCGGTGCTCACGCCCGAAGCCCTCGCAGCGTGCCGGCTGCTCGAACTCCACGACGGGCACTCGAGCCCGGCGGGGCCGTTCATGCACGGCATCCGCAGCGCAACCGCGCGTTACGTCTCGATCATGGGTTCGGACGACACGCTCGAGCCGGGCGCGCTGAAGGCATGGCTGGATGCTGCGGTCGCCGCGAATCTGACCGCGCTCATCCCGCCCGAGCGGCACGCCTCCGGAGCGAAGGTGCGCACGCCCCCTGTGCGGCCCTGGCGTCGCGGCCCGCTGCATCCCATCAAAGACCGGCTTGCGTACCGCACGGCGCCGCTCGGTCTCATTCGCCGCGATGTGGTCGACTCGCTCCAACTCGACATGCCGTCGCGACTGCGCGCCGGCTCCGACCAGTTGTTCGGTGTCAAGCTCTGGTTCCTCGGGAGGCGAACCGCATACGGCCGGGGGATGCCGTCTTATGTCGTCGGCGCCGATGCGAAGAGTCGCGTGACGTTCACCGTGCGGCGGGCCGATGACGAGCTCAGAGCCGTCCGCGAGCTCATCACCGATTCCTGGGTGCGCGGCCTTCCGCGCCTGGCTCGCAGAGCAATCGTGACCAAGAGCGTTCGAGTCCACGTCTTCTCGGCCGCGTTGCTGCGCACGGACGCCGATCGCTGGACCGACGACGATCGTGCCTACATCGCCGAACTGATCCGCCACTGCCGCGAGACCGCTCCCGATTTCGAGCGTCCGCTCTCACTCGCCGATCGAGCCCTGGTGGATGCTCTGCTCGCTGGCGACCGGTCGACCGCCGAACTGCGCAGGCTCCTCGCCGCACGCCGCCGATTCGGGCATCCCCTCACGGTGCTCACTCGAGACCCCCGCGGCCTGCTCGCCGTTGACGGCCCGATCCGCTTCATGGTCGCGGCGAAGCTCTTGTGATGCGACTTCTAGGATTGATCGAGTGCGAGTACTGAGTGTTGTCGGCGCGCGGCCGCAGTTCGTCAAACTGGCGCCGATAGCCGAGGCGATGCGGAGCCGCGCGGAGCACATCGTGGTCCACACCGGGCAGCACTACGACGAACTGATGTCAGACGTCTTCTTCAGGGACCTCGGCATCTCCGCTCCCGATGTGAACCTCGCTGTCGGCTCAGGCAAGCACGGTGCGCAGACGGGTGCGATGCTCTCGGGTCTCGAACCTCTGCTCGAACGGTACGCGCCCGACTGGGTGCTCGTGTACGGAGACACGAACTCGACGCTGGCTGCCGCCATTGCGGCGGTCAAGCTGCACATGCCCGTCGCTCACCTCGAAGCAGGACTGCGTTCCTTCAATCGCAGGATGCCCGAAGAGCACAATCGGGTGCTCACGGATCACGCAGCCGACCTGCTGCTCGCTCCGACCGAGGTGGCCATGCGGCATCTCGCCTCCGAGGGGCTCGCGTCAAGGTCGGTGCTCGTCGGCGATGTCATGACGGATGTGCTGTACGCGGTTCGTGACAGGGTGGCCGGTCAGTCCCTCCCGCTTCCCGCCGGGGTGGAGCCGGGTCGCTTCCTGCTGGCGACGCTGCATCGTCCTGACAACACCGACGACCGAGACCGGCTCGGAGTGATCGTCGAGCAGCTCTCATCGCTCGACCTTCCCGTCGTGCTGGCCGCGCACCCACGCCTGCGCGCTGCGGCGGAGCGATGGGGGGTCGATCTCGAGCGCGGGTCGATCCGGGTCGTGGAACCACTCGCGTATCCAGCCCTCGTCTCGGCAGTCGCGAGCAGTGCGGGGGTGATCACCGACTCCGGAGGGCTTCAGAAAGAGGCGTTCCTGCTGAGAGTCCCGTGCACGACAGTTCGGCGCGAGACCGAATGGGTCGAGACCGTCGAGTTGGGCTGGAATCAGCTCGTGGGCGACGACCTCGAGCAACTGGGTTCCGCGGCCAATCGACCACGCCCTGCGGAAACGGAGGCGACTCCGTACGGCGACGGCAGCGCGGCTCAGCGGGTCGTCGAAGCGCTCATCGCTGCGCAGTCGCCCGCGCGGCAGTAGCTCACTCGCCGGCCAGCCCTGCGAGTCGCGCCTGGTTCGCGAAGTCCGGCACGCGCTCGAGCAACTCCGAGAAGGTGCCGTGGTCGACGATGGTTCCCTCACGCATGAAGAAGATCGTGTCGGCCTCCATCACGGTCGAGAGCCGATGGGCGACGGTCACGATGGTCATCTTCCCGCGCAACGCCCGGAAGGCCTCTGTCACCGCAGCTTCCGTCGCAGTGTCAAGCGCGCTGGTCGCCTCGTCCATGACCAGCACTTTGGGCATGCCATACAGCGCTCTGGCGATTCCGAGGCGCTGGCGCTGGCCGCCAGACAGCGCCAGACCGCGCTCACCGATCGGAGCGCTGATGCCACCCGGTCTGTTCTCCACGGTGTCGAGCATCTGGGCGAGTCGGAGCGATTCGCGCACTCGCTCCTCGTCATAGTCGTTCTGCCACGTGAGCGCAACGTTCTGTGCGATGCTCGCGTCGAAGAGAGAGACGTCCTGAGGCACGTAGCCGACGTTGTCGCGCCACGCCTCGCGGAGCTCCGCGAGGTCGACGCCGTCGACTGCGATGCGTCCGCTGGTGGGGGCGACGAGGCCGAGCAGCAGGTCGATCATGGTCGATTTCCCCGCCCCCGACGACCCGACGAACGCGACCGCGGAGCCGAACGGGATCCGGATGTCGATGTCGCGCACCGCCTCGGCAGCCTTCGGCGCATACCTGAATCCGACCTGCTCGAACTCGATCGCCCGGGGATTCTCGGGCAGAGGCCGCTGGCCGGTCGCAGCGTGAACGCTTGCTGACTCTGATCGCCGGATCTCCTCCATGACCTTCTCGGCGTGCGGCTTGCTGACACTCACCTGATTCACGATCCCTTGGAACCGCACGATCGAAGGTGCGAGCCTGAAACCGGCGAGTCCGAAGAGCGCGATCGAGAGCGTTGCACCGCTCAGCCCGTCCATGAAGAACCCGACGGCTCCGACGATCGCGAACCCGCCGATGATGCCCGAGTCGATGACGTAACGGGGCACCTGACCGAGGAACTGGGCGTTGGCCCGCGCGCGCGTGCTGTGCACCCGGTTCGAGCGGACCACGCTCGCTGCTTCCGACGCCTTGTTTCGAAGGGTCACCTCTTTCAGCGCACCCACCATCTCTGTGATGAGTCGGGAACTGCGAAGCGAGTAACGCAGAGCCACCTGGCCCGCCTGCCTCGCTCGCTTCGTCACCCAGAAGAAGAGGAACGCACCGAGCAGCCCCAGATACGCGAGGGCTATGAGAGCGACCAAGGGCTGTGCTACGGCGAGCACCGCCACGATGGTCACGAAGCTCAGAACCTCGCCAACGATGGTCGTGATCGGAAGGATGAAGCCGGAGATCGTGGTCGCGACGCTGGCGTCGGTGAGACGCACGATGTCGGAGGAATTGCGTTGGAGCCGTTCGACCCAGGACGACCCGAGGTAGGTGTCGAAGAGTCGCGCGCCGAGCTCGAGCTCATAGCGAGCGAAAGCGCGCGTGGCTCGCCAGGTCAGCGTCAGCGCGAGCAGACCCTTGAGGATGATGAGGGCCGCGGCCACTGCCAGCAGCCAGATCAGACCCGTCGAATCGATAGTGCCGAGCACGGGAAGCCGAAGGCTCGTGCCTGCGACCACGGGCCCCATGATGATCGCCAGGAGCGCGAGTGCCGCGGCGTCGAGCATCGACAGCAGGCCCAGCGCGATCGAGTACACCAATAGGAACCGACGAGCGCGCCCGGGAAGGATGTCCAGCACTTCGCGATACAGCCGCCATGTCGACTTCAACGCTCGGCTCCCGGTGTTCGATGAGGGGCAAGGCATGGGCAGTCTACTGACGGCCCGATCCGCAAAGGCTTCACCGTCGATGCAGCGCAGCGGTTATCGCCGCAGCCCCTCGGTTCGCCGCTGCCTCGAGTGAGTACTGCTCATCCACCCAGGCGACCTGTTGTTCGGAGAGGCGCGGCGACGGCGCGGACAGCGCTGCCAGCATCGCTGAGGCGACCTGTTCGGCATCCCAGTCGGTGACCCATCCGGCATCCGCTTCCGGGATGATGGCTCGTGCCGGACCGACGCCGGCGAAGATCACCGGCGTGCCGCAACTCAGGCTGCTGAGAGCCTTGGTCGGAAATGCGAAGTCGTAGCCTCGTCCGGGGCGCACTGACGCGAGCGCAGCAACTGCGCCGCGGATCCAGGCGGCGGTGCGCTCAGCCGAGATGACGCCAGGGAAATGGACCCGGTTCGAGATCGGCTCGGCTCTGCGCTTCAGCGCTTCCACCTCCACGCCGCCGCCGAACATGTACAGGTGCACGTCGGGGAACGAATCGGCGACCGCCTCGAAGCCCCTCACGAAGACCTCAGCGCCGTGCACCTCCGACATGGTCCCCGTATAGATCAGGTAGCGATGCCCAGGGCTCTCCGCAGCCCCGTACGCCGCGAATCGCTCGGTGTCGATGCCGATTCCGACGACGGTCACGTCCGCGTCATCGACGCCCAAGGCTCGCAGCTGATCCTTCACGCCCTCGGATACTGCAAGCACATGCCGCGCCCGGCGAAGCACGTGCTGCTCCATCCACCGCACCGCTCGCTTCACGACGGGATGAGGCTTCACTGCCTCCAACGCTGACGATGTGACGTCCGCCGAGAAGTAGACGTATGGGATACGACGGATGCCGCAGGCGAGCCGGGCGGCGAGACCCGTGGTGGGCGGCGGCTCGACCACGACGACGTCGGCGCGCTTGGCGAACAACAGCCGGAAGAAGAGGGGCACATCGAAGCTCAGATACTGCACATAGCCGCGCACAGCGCCTGATCGATCGCGCAGCACAGGCCAGCGCTTGACGTCGGGCGTGCTTCGGCGCTCGTTCGGCGACCGCGAGGTGAGCACCTCGACTTCGAATCCCGCGGCTCGAAGCGCCCTTGCCAGGTGTCCGAGCCGGTACGCGGCCGCAGTCGGCTCGGGTTCGTACACGCGGCTCGCGATTACAGCTCTCGGGACGCTCACGGCGCCGCCGATGATTTGCTCTGAGCGATACCGACGAGAGCGCGGAAACGCTCGCCTTCGCGCTCGGCGCTCAGCTCATGCGCTGCGCGATCAGCGTTCTCCTTGAACTGGGAGACCTGCTCCGCGGTGAGCGACGAAAGGCCTGCGGCGAGATCGCGCCCGGTCCAGCCGTCGATGATCGGACCCAGGGAGTACTGCTCCACGAGTTCGAGCATCATGGGACTTCTTCCGATCACCACACCCAATCGGCCCTGTACCGCCTCGAACAGCTTGTTCGGCAGGGCGTACTCGACATTCCGAGTGACCGGCGGAAGGAAGATGATCTCAAGGTCGTAGTCGTTCACCGCCGTGCTCACCCGCGTCATCGGCACCGCCGGCACGACGCGCACCCGATCGCCGAAGGCCCGCGCCGACTCCTCGACCCGCCGGATGTTCGCCGGGTTGCCCGTGAGCATGAACGTCATCGTGAACCGGTCGTCCAGCTCGCGCATCGCGTCGAAGATCTGGTCGAAGCCTCGAGCCCAGCTCGCGAGCCCGTGGAAGAGGAGTCTGATGTTCGACGGGTCGACGGGCTTCGGACTCAGATCGTGATACGGCGGGATGCTTCGGATGACGGTCGGTCGTTGGAATCCGAAGTCGGCGGCGTACAGGTCGGCGATCCGTCCAGAGACGGTCGAGCGTGTCTGGAAGACCGGAGCTCCGATGATGCGCCGATGCCACCGGTAGTACCGCCGCGTGAGCAGTCGCCACGGGGTGAGCCTCAGTCGAGGCTCACGGAACTCGTGCAGGTCGAGATGCACATGAGCGCGGGCTGTGGCGCGGGTGAACAGTGAACGCACCTTGACGACCGGGATGTAGTCGGTGTCATCGAAGACGATCAGGTCGTAATGGCCCGCGGCGATGCGTGAGCGCGCCTCTTCCGGGAAGCGACTGACGGCGAAGCGCTTGAAGGCAGTTCGGGACGGCAGCAATCCGTACAACAGCAAGGAGCCCAGTCGAGTGGTCGTCCATCGGGGCGGCGTCCCCAGCGCGAAATGGTCACGCACCTCGTCGGATGGAGTCGGGCCGAGCGCGAGCGTATCAACGCTCCATCCGGCCTCTGTGAGCCAAGTGATCTTCCTTCGAACACGAGGATCGCTGCGCGCCTCGGAGAGCACGATGATCAGAGCCGTGCCGCCGGGTGCGAGGTTCACGACTGCCCCTTCGCGCGCTCGCCCGCGACGACCGACAGGAACACCGAGCGTTCGACGTCTGCGTTGAGGTCCTGTGCCGCGCGTTCGGAGGCGGCTTTGAAGCGCACGACGTCGTTGACTGTGACGGCATCGAGCGCGCGGGCGAGGTCCGCAGCGTCCCAACCGCTGACGACGACGCCGTTCTGATACTCGCGGACGATCTCGGCCATCATCGGGCTCTCACCGACGATGAGACCCAATCGGCCCTGGACGGCCTCGAAGAACTTGTTCGGAAGAGCGAGCTCGAGGTTCCGCGTCGTCGGACGGTAGAACATGATCTCGATGTCGAAGTCGTTCACCACCCGGCTGAGCTCCTCCATCGGTGCGGGCGGTACCACCCGCACACGGTCGCCCAGATCGGCTGCGTAGTCCTTGAGCTCGTTGATCAGCCCCTGGTCGCCGAGCAGCATCAGCGTGAGCGAGAAGCGAGGTTCGCACATGCGCACGGCATCGACCATCTGCCGCAGGCCGCGGTCCCAACTCGCGATTCCGTGGTGAAGCAGGCGGATCGCCGAATCGACGACGGGGCTCGGGCTCTGCTCGACGAATGGCGGGCTGTTTCTGATGACGGCTGGTTCGGGGATTCCGAACTCACCGGCGTACAGGCGGCTGATGCCCGTGTTCACCGTGGATCGCGAATCGAACCGGGGGTGCGCGAACGTCTTGCGCGCCCATCGGTAGCTCGGCCCCGCCAGACGGGCCCATAGGGACTTGCCGCGCAGATCCTGAGGGAAGTACTCGTGCAAGTCGAGGTGCACATGGGTCGAGCGGTTGGCGTCGCCGAAGTCTCGTCGGTCTGCGACCCAGGGCGTGAAATGACGGTCATTGAGGATGATGAGGTCGTACCCACCGCTGCGCACTCGATCGCGCACGGTGGGCGGGATCCGCGTGCGCGTGAGCGCAGCGAAGGTCCATCCTCGGCGCAGCAGGCCATAGGCGAGGAGCGAGCCGAGCGGACCGCGAGTCCACTTGGGCGCCGACCCCAGTTCGAAGTGATCGCGCACGGTCTGCGTGGAAGACGGGCCGAGACCGATGGTGTCGACGACCCACCCGTCGTCGACGAGCCAGTCGACCTGCCGCCGTACTCGAGGATCGCGGCTGATGTTCGATTCGACAGCGACAAGAGCGGTCTTCGACGGGATCATGGCGGGCCAAGCCTACCGGCTCCGCCTGCTTGGGCCGTTTCTCGGGACGCGCTATGGGAGACTGGTGATCATGGGCCGAACTTGGGCTGTGATCCCGATGTACAACGAGGGATCAGTCATCGGCTCGGTGATCGAAGAGCTCCGACGAACGTTCCCCCACGTAGTCTGCGTCGATGACGGCTCCTCCGACGACTCCGCGGCTGCAGCGCTGGCTGCCGGTGCGGTCGTGATCACGCACCCCATCAACCTGGGCCAGGGCGCGAGTCTTCAGACCGGCTTCGACTTCGCGCTCGCCGACCCGGAGATGACCGAGGTGATCACCTTCGACGCTGACGGCCAGCACCAGGTGGCCGACGCCGAGGGCATGGTCCAGAAGCTGCGCGATGAGAACCTCGACGTGGTGATCGGGTCACGGTTCTTGGACGACCGCACTTCGTTGACCGGATTGCGGCGCGCGATTCTCAGAACGGCGGCGGCCTACACGCGCGCCACTACCGGCATGGCGCTGACCGATGCGCACAACGGTCTTCGCGTCATCGGGCGGGGTCTTCTGCAGCGGATCAGGTTGAAGCAGAACCGGATGGCCCACGCATCCGAGCTCATCGACCAGATCAGCGACCTCAACGCTCGCTGGGCCGAATATCCGACCCACATCGTCTACACCGAGTACTCGCGCGCCAAGGGTCAGTCGCTGCTGAACTCGGTCAACATCCTCGTCGAGATCCTGTTCAGGTGAGCCAATGACCATCATCTTCCAAGTCCTTGCCGCGGTCGTCATCGTGATCGCGGCCTTCTTCATGGTCAGGGGCGGCGGCAGTCGTCACCAGGCGATCAGACGCATCCTGATGTTCCTGTTCATCATCGCGGCGGGACTGTCGGTGTTCTTCCCCCAGGCCTGGACCTGGGTCGCGAACCGACTGGGCATCGGGCGCGGCGCCGACCTGTTGCTCTACATCACCGTGCTCGCGTTTCTCGGCTTCGCCGCATCGACATATCGGTGGTTCCGCCGGATGGAAGCAGACATGACCGAGCTGGCGCGCCAGCTCGCGCTCGAGCGCGCGAAGCATCCGACCCAGGAGCGCGACTGAGTCGTCTCCCGGCAGCTCCTGCCGACGCTGGTGGGTGACGTCGCGGTTCAGGCGAGCCGGTGCGCGGTGCCGTCGGCGATGAGCTGCTCGGCGATATCGACGACGGCAGCCCCTTCGGCGAGGGTCACTATTCCGCTGGTGTCACCGGTTGCCACAGCGTCGCGGAAGGCCTCGTGCTCGGCGCGGAGAGGCTCCTTCTTGTTCAGGGCGTACCGGATGACGTCGCCTTCACTGACACCCCGGAATGCCGAGATCCCGGGCCAACTCAGCTGCTCCACGCCGTTGGCGTAGTACGTCAGGTCAGCGGTGAGCGTGTCTGCGACGAGAGCGCCCTTCTCGCCGGTCACGATCGTCGTCCGCTCCTTGAACGGGGTCAGCCAGTTGACCGTGTGCGATGCGATGGTGCCATTGCTCAGGGTGCCGATCGCGATGACCATGTCTTCGTGCGGGCGCCCGCTGCGGTGCGTCGTGCGAGCGTTGACCGACACATATGACTGTTGGCTCACCCAAGCGGTGAGGTCGATGTCGTGCGTGGCGAGGTCCTTGATGACGCCGACATCCGCGATGCGGCCGGGGAAGGGGCCCTGGCGCCTCGTGGCGATCTGGTAGATCTCGCCGAGCACACCGTCCTGCAGGCGGCTCCGCATCGACTGGAGCGCCGGGTTGAACCGTTCGATGTGCCCTACCCCGCCGACCAGTCCTGCTGAGGCGAAGAGCTCGACCAGCTCTCGCGAAGCCTCTGCAGTGTGCGCCACCGGCTTCTCGATGAGCGCGTGCACGCCGCGCTCCGCGAGCGTGCGGCCCATGTCCAAGTGGTACACGGTCGGAGTGGCGACGACGCAGTAGTCCACCGTGGCGAGAAAGGCATCCAGGTCTTTGGTGACGGGCTTGCCCTCGACCTTCGGATCGACACCGTCGGCCGGGTCGTACACGCCGACGAAATCGACGCCCTCGAGCGAGTTGAGCACTCGGCAGTGGTTGCGACCCATCATGCCCAGCCCGAGCACTCCGGCCTTGAGCGCAGCGGTCACGCGCCGGCTCCCGCCACTGCGTTCACGGCCTCGACGACGGCATCGCGCTCGGCGTCTGTCAGTGATGGATACACCGGGAGCGACAGCACCTGCCCGGCAGCCTCCTCGGTCACCGGCAGGTCAGCCTTCTCGGCGAACGAGGGCAGTCGGTGAATCGGCGTCGGGTAGTAGACGCCGGAGCCGACGCCTCGCTTGGCCAGCTCCTCGGCGAAACGGTCCCTGTCGTGGCCCACCACGCGGATCGTGTACTGGTGGTAGACGTGCACTGCGCCTTCGGCGACGGGCGGGACGATCACGCCCTCGAGGTGCTGGTCGAAGTACGCCGCGTTGGCCTGCCGGCGCGCGGTCCAACCCGCCAGCTTCTTCAACTGCTCGCGCCCGATGGCTGCGTGGATATCGGTCATCCGCGTATTGAAGCCCACCACTTCATTGGCGTAGCGGCGCTCCATGCCCTGGTTGCGGAGCACTCGGGCGGCGCGCGCCAGCTCGCTCGAACCGGTCGTGATCATTCCGCCTTCGCCCGAGGTCATGTTCTTCGTCGGGTAGAACGAGAATGAGGCGGCCAGGCCCCAAGCGCCCACCGGCATGCCGTTGACCGAAGCGGCATGCGCTTGCGCGGCGTCTTCATAGAGTTGCAGGCCGTGCTTGTCCGCGATCTCGGCCAAAGCGACCATGTCGGCCGGGTGGCCGTAGAGATGCACTGGCATCACGGCTTTGGTGCGGCGGGTGATGGCGGCTTCGACAGCCGCAGGATCGATCGAGAAGTGACTCGGCTCGATGTCGACGAACACCGGCTTCGCGCCGGCGAGCGCCACGGCGTTCGCGGTCGCAGCGAAGCTGAAGGAGGGAACGATCACCTCATCGCCTGCGCCCACGCCACCAGCGAGGAACGCCATGTGAAGTGCCGACGTGCCGGAGTTGACGGCCACTGATTCGCGTCCATCGACGATCTCGGCGAACTCGGCCTCGAACGCGGCGACTTCGGGACCTTGAGCCAGCATGCCGGAGCGCATGACCCGATCGACTGCGGCCCGCTCCTCATCGCCGATCTCTGGGCGTGCTGCTGGAATCATCAGTTCTCCACTTCGATGAGCGTGTTCTCGTCGGTCTGGCGGTATCTCTCGCCGCTGACCGGACAGATCCAGTCCTTATCGCCCTCGCGTCGGAGAGGCTCGCCGGCTTTGCCCACCCAGCCGACGCGCCGGGCCGGACTGCCGACCACGAGCGCGAAATCCGGGACGTCCTTGACGACGACGGATCCCGACCCGACGAGCGCCCACCGCCCAATGGTCACCGGCGCGACGCACGTGGCACTCGCGCCGATCGACGCGCCTTCACGGATGTGCACCCCGACCGGGTGCCAGTCGTCGGCCGACTTCGGGGAGCCGTCGGCGTTGATCGCCCGGGGGAAGTGGTCATTGGTCAAGACGACGGCGGGCCCGATGAAGACCCCGTGCTCGAGGCGAGCGGGCTCGTACACGAGCGCATAGTTCTGAATCTTGCAGTTGTCGCCGACATCGACTCCCGGTCCGATGTAGGCACCGCGGCCGACGATGCAGTTCTCGCCGAGGGCAGCGTTCTCACGAACTTGCGCGTAGTGCCAGACACGCGACGATGCGGCGATGCGGGCCGAATCGGCTACGTCGGCCGTCGCATGGATATTGCTCGAAGACAAGCAGACTCCTAGTCGCGTTATGAGGGATCAGCGCCCTCAATCCTACGACCGGTCGGATTGAGGCAACCGTGATCCGGAATCGCCCGATCTTGCAGAGGGATTCGAAGGGAAGTCACGTACCCTGATTCTCGTGTTCGGGGGGCAGTTGATGAAGCGGGGACGACGAGAAACACGACGAGCGCCCATTGTGCGGTCGCTGGTTGCCATCGCAGCTGCGCTGGCACTCGGCGTGGGATTGGTCGTCGGCGCGCCTGGCGCGCACGACTCGGCCGAGGCTGCGAACGCTGCCGACTTCGACGCCGGGTACATCATCAGCGACGCCAATTTCTACGACGACGATGCGATGACGCAGGCCGAGATCCAGGCGTTTCTCGAGGCGAACACGGGCACCTGTCGCAACAGCAACTGCCTGCCTGTGCTGCGGGTCGACACCTTCGATCGTGCCGCGAACAACCCGTGCAAGGCGTATCGGGGAGCTCCGGGGGAGAGCGCCGCTGCGGTGATCTTCAAAGTGCAGCAGGCGTGCAACATCAGCGCGAAGGTGATTCTCGTCACTCTTCACAAAGAGCAAGGACTCATCGGCAAGACCGCACCGACCGACCTCGAACTCCGCAAGGCAATGGGCTATGGCTGCCCCGATACCGCCTCATGCGACTCGCGCTACTACGGGTTCTACAACCAGGTGTACAACGCTGCTTGGCAGTTCGGCTGGTACCGCATCGGCTACAGCACGCCTGGCAGCAGCTTCTACGGCAAGTACCCGCCGGGCCAGATCAGCCAGATCCTCTATCACCCGTACAACAACTGCGGCACGTCCGGCGTTCGCGTTCAGAACTTCGCGACCGCGGCGCTGTACCACTACACGCCCTACCAACCGAATGCCGCAGCGCTGGCCAACCTCTACGGCGTCGGCGACACTTGCTCTTCATACGGCAACCGCAACTTCTGGCGAATGTACACCGACTGGTTCGGCAACCCGACCGGTGTGGACGGCACCGACGACGTCGCTCGTGCCTTCGCCGAACTCGGCGGCGCCACAGGTCCGCTTGGCGCCATCACCCTCAAGGAGAACTGCACTCTCGCGACGACGACGTGCTTCCAGCGTCATCAGAACGGCTCCATCTACTGGACGATCACCACTGGTGCCTTCGGCGTCGTCGGCGCCTACGACACGGTGTACCGAGCGACGGGAGCCGAGCGCGGCCCCATGGGCGCGCCCACGAGCAAGCTCATCGACGTGCCGAGCACTCCCAACGGGCCCGGAGCCGGCCAGCAGTTCCAGTACGGAACGATCTACTCCAGCGCGGCGGGTGCGTTCGCGGTGTACGGGGCCGTCCGTGCGGAGTACTGGGCGAACGGCAGCAACTCAGGCTCGTTCGGATGGCCGACAAGCGCACGCAAGTGCGTGGGCGTTGTCTGCGCCCAGCAGTTCCAAGGCGGCGCTATCGCCGAGACTGGCGGCGACGGTTACTCAGTGCAGGGCGCGTACTGGACGGTGTACAGGGAACACGGGGGCGTCAACGGATCGCTCGGTGTGCCGCTCGGCAGCCCTATCAGCGTCACGGCTCCAACTGGTCCCGGTGCCGGCCAAGCGTTCGAGCGCGGGACCATCTACTCGACTGCTGCGCACGGGACGTTCGCGGTGAGCAATCCTCTGCGATCGGTCTACTGGTCGAATGGGAGCAACAGCGGCCCGCTCGGATGGCCGATCGCCGCCCAGGAGTGTCTCACCGGCGGTTGCGGCCAGCGTTTCGAAGGCGGTCATGTGTTCACCACCGGTGTGACGGTGCAGGGAACTCACACCGAGGCCTACGAGCGGGCGGGCGGTATTCGCGGCCGGCTCGGCCTCGCGACGAGCGGCCGTATCGACGTGACCGGGAACCCGAACGGTGATGGATCCGGTCAGACGTTCCAGGGTGGAACCGTCTACGCGAGTTCGGCTGGAGCGTTCGCGGTCTCAGGTGCGCTCCGTGCGGAATGGTGGCGACTGGGCGGGAACGGCGGCACGCTCGGCTGGCCCATCGGCGACCAGGCCTGCGACAGCGGCGCGCTCTGCCAACAAGCGTTCCAAACGGGAACCCTCGTCCAGTCGTCGCCGTCCACCTTCGTCGTGAAGTGGTCGGCTCATCCGGCGTATGCGTCGGTGGCCTCGGCGTTCAAGGCGCAGTTGGGTGAGGCGACGACCGGGTACATCGACATTCCGGTCAACCCGAACGGGCCTGGCGGTGGGCAGACGTTCGAGCGCGGAACGATCTACTCGAGCGCGGCAGGTGTCTTCCCGGTGTGGGGTGCGGTGCGGGCCGAGTGGTGGCGTCTGGGTGGCAATGGCGGTGCGCTGGGGTGGCCGGTTGGCAACCCGGAGTGCGCGAGCGGGCTGTGCTCGCAGCAGTTCCAGGGCGGGAAGCTGGTGCAGACCTCGGCTTCCAGCGTTGTTCTGCAGCCGGCGGTGCATCCGGCGTATGCGTCGGTGGCCTCGGCGTTCAAGGCGCAGTTGGGTGAGGCGACGACCGGGTACATCGACATTCCGGTCAACCCGAACGGGCCTGGCGGTGGGCAGACGTTCGAGCGGGGAACGATCTACTCGAGCGCGGCAGGTGTCTTCCCGGTGTGGGGTGCGGTGCGGGCCGAGTGGTGGCGTCTGGGTGGCAATGGCGGTGCGCTGGGGTGGCCGGTTGGCAACCCGGAGTGCGCGAGCGGGCTGTGCTCGCAGCAGTTCCAGGGCGGGAAGCTGGTGCAGACCTCGGCTTCCAGCGTTGTTCTGCAGCCGGCGGTGCATCCGGCGTATGCGTCGGTGGCCTCGGCGTTCAAGGCGCAGTTGGGTGAGGCGACGACCGGGTACATCGACATTCCGGTCAACCCGAACGGGCCTGGCGGTGGGCAGACGTTCGAGCGGGGAACGATCTACTCGAGCGCGGCAGGTGTCTTCCCGGTGTGGGGTGCGGTGCGGGCCGAGTGGTGGCGTCTCGGCGGCAACGGCGGGGCTTTGGGCTGGCCGACCGCGAACCCCTCCTGCTCCGGTGCTCTCTGCACTCAGTCATTCCAGGGTGGAACAATCACCAGGTGACTTCCAGCACCGCTGCGCCGCAGGTAGCGGCGAGTTCCAGCGCGCCGATCAAGCGCGCGCCGTTCCGCACAGACATCCAAGGTCTTCGTGCGGTGGCCGTGCTGCTCGTGCTGGTCTTCCACACCGGAGTGCTGGGACTCGAGGGCGGGTATGTCGGTGTCGACGTGTTCTTCGTCATCTCGGGCTTCTTGATCACCAACCACCTGCTCAGCTCGTTGGCGAGGGACGGACGGCTGGACTTCGGCCTGTTCTACGCGAGGCGGGTCAGGCGCATTCTCCCGGCATCCTTCGTCGTCCTGGTGCTCACCCTGGTCGCCTCGGCGGTCTTCATGCCGCCGGCCCTGCGTCCTTCGACCCTGATCGACGCCGTCTGGACCGCCTTCTATGTTCCGAACCTCGCGTTCGCGGTCGAGGGCACGGAATATCTCGCGGAGACCGCCCCGTCGCCTTACCAGCACTACTGGTCGCTCGGCGTCGAAGAGCAGTTCTATTTGTTCTGGCCGCTGGTGTTATTCGTCGTCTGGCTGATCGCTCGAAAGTCGCGCCGAGTGACTGCGGCGATCGTGGCCGTGCTCATGCTCATCTCTTTCGCTGTCGGGTGGTGGCTCACGTACCGTTCGCAGCCTTGGGCATTCTTCAGTCTTCCCACCAGGGCCTGGGAACTCGGAGCCGGCGCTGTCATCGCGATCGGCGGCCCGGCGCTTGCAGAGCGGATTCATCCTCTAATTCGGGCCATCCTGGCTTGGGCTGGACTCGCCGCGATCTTCACGGCCGCTCTTCTCTTCGACGCCACAACGGCGTTT
Organism: Ruicaihuangia caeni; assembly: GCF_040536845.1. Lineage (NCBI taxonomy): Bacteria > Bacillati > Actinomycetota > Actinomycetes > Micrococcales > Microbacteriaceae > Ruicaihuangia > Ruicaihuangia caeni. The sequence goes on along the minus strand of NZ_CP159582.1, from coordinate 826,093 downwards.
CCTGGTGTGGCTGCGCTGGTGCCGGTGCTCGGCACCGCGGCGTTGATCTTCCTGCTCCAGGTCGAGACCCCGTATTCCCCCGGGCGTCTCCTCAGCCTGCGGCCGGTGATGTGGGTCGGTGCGATCTCCTACTCCTTGTACCTGGTGCATTGGCCGCTGCAGGTCATCCCCGCGGCCGCGGCCGGCCGCCCGCTGGACCCTGTCTGGCCGATCCTGCTCGCGCTGATCGCCGTGCCGCTCGCTTGGCTGTTGTACGAGTTCGTCGAGGACCCTGTTCGTCGCAACCGGTGGCTCAGCGCACTTCGTCCGCGCTGGAATCTGGCGATGGCGCTCGGGGCCTCTGGTGCTTCGGCAGCGCTGGCGATCACTGCGATCGGCCTCGCGGGCACGGTTCCCAGCGACTCCGGGCGACAGGGCGACGCCTCGGTCACCGTCGCGGACTCCGGGGAGCCCCGATTCACCGGCTTCGTGCCCAGCAACCTCGAGCCCTCGCTCGCGGAGGTCTCGGACGACATTCCGAGGATCTACCCCGACGGTTGCCACCTGGACGTCTCGCAGACCGCTGTGCAACGGTGCTCCTACGGCGATACCGACTCCGACACCGTGGTCGCGCTCTTCGGTGATTCGCACGCGGCGCAGTGGTTCCCTGCGCTCGAGCGCCTTGCGATCGAGCACTCGTTCCGGCTCGACAGCTACACGAAGTCGTCCTGCCCCTCAGTGGAAGTGCCCATCACGACGAGGGGCGTGCCCTACTCGGAGTGCGAGACCTGGCGGAACGCCGTGATCCAGCACCTGAATGCCGAGCCGCCACAACTCGTCGTGCTCTCCAACATGGCCAACCAGCCCGACCAGCCCGACGGTGGTCTCACGCCGACAAGATGGTCCGACGGCGTCCGCTTGGTCGTCGACCGTCTTGCGCTCAGCGAGGTCCTCGTGATCAGTGACACCCCGAATGTCGGCGCCACTCCCGCGATCTGCCTCTCGGCTCACCTCGACGACGCGCGCGCCTGCGATGTCGACGCGAAGACCGCGCTCGACCGGGAGTGGATCACCGCCGAAGCAGATGCGGCCGAATCGGCAGGCGCCACGGTGGTGGCCCTTGACGACCGGCTCTGCACCCCGGATGCCTGCGGAATGATCGTGGGCACCACCCTGCTCTACCGGGACGCCCATCACCTGACCGCGACCGCGGCGGCGCAACTCGCGGAGCCGCTCTGGGCCCACCTCCGTCCGCTCCTCGGATAGCCGTCCTTAGACTGAAGCCGTGAGAGTCCTCGTCACCGGCGGTGCCGGCTATATCGGTGCGCATGTCGTGAGGCTTCTCGCGCAGCGCGGCGACACGCCGATCGTCGTCGACGACCTCAGCACAGGCGACCGCGACCGCGTGGGAGGCGCTGAGTTTCACGAACTCGACCTCACTGCGAGCGATGCGCATCAGCGACTCGAAGCGCTCCTGCGCGATGCTCGCGTCGACGGGGTCGTGCACTTCGCAGCGAAGAAGCAGGTGGGCGAGTCGGTCGAGCGGCCACTGTGGTACTTCGAGCAGAACGTGGGCGGCCTGGTCAACCTGCTGCGAGCTGTTGAGGCGGTAGGAGTCGAGCGCTTCGTGTTCTCGTCGTCGGCCTCGGTGTACGGCCACGCCGAAGACCCCTTGGTGTCTGAAGCCTCGCCGACCCGGCCGGTCAATCCCTACGGTCAGACGAAGCTAGTAGGGGAGTGGCTGGTCGGCGATGTCGCCGCTGCGGGCGCCCTTCGTGGCGCGAGCCTGCGCTACTTCAACGTCGCCGGCGCAGGGTGGGCTGATCTCGGCGACACGGCGGTGCTGAACCTCGTTCCGATGGTGATCGAGCGCATCGAGACGGGCGAGTCGCCGCGCATCTTCGGCGACGACTATCCGACAGCCGATGGCACGTGCGTGCGCGACTACGTGCACGTGCTCGACCTCGCTGAGGCCCACCTCGCGGTGCTCGACGCGCTTGCCGATGGTCCGGCCCGGCATGAGGTGTTCAACATCGGCACGGGGCTCGGCTCATCTGTGCGCGTCATCGTCGAGCAGGTGTTGCGCGAAGCTGGGTCGACCCTCGAGCCCGAGGTGCTGGCGCGTCGCGCAGGCGATCCGCCCGCACTGGTGGCGGACGCGTCGCGCATCGAGCAGCGCATCGGCTGGCGGGCCCAGCGCGGCGTCGCAGAGATCGTCGCCTCGGCGTGGTCGGCGCACCGCTACCGTTGAAGCCGTGCCCTACTCCGTCTCCGTCGCGCTGTGCACCTACAACGGCGAACGATACGTCGATGAGCAGGTGCGCAGCATCCTCTCGCAGAGCCGGCTCCCTGACGAGGTAGTCGTCGCAGACGACGGTTCGACCGATCAGACCCTCGCCATCATCCGTGTCGCCTTTGAAGGGTCGAGCGTGCGCCTGGTCGTGCTCGAGCCCGAGGAGTCGCCGCTCGGGGTCACCGCCAACTTCGAACGCGCCGTGCGTGCCTGCTCGGGCGATCTGATCGCCCTCTGCGACCAGGACGACGTCTGGCACTTCGACCGCCTCGATCGCGCGCTGCGCGAATTCGACCGGTCGCCCCGGCTGCTGCTGCAGCACAGTGATGCCAGACTGACGGATGCCGACGGCCGGCCCCTCGGCGTCACGCTCTTCGAAGGGCTCCGCATCTCGCCCGCCGAGCTCGAGCTCATCGACCACGGCCGAGCTTTCGACGCCTACCTGCGACGGAACCTCGCCACCGGTGCAACGGTGGTGTTCCGGCGCTCCTTGCTCGAAGCGGCCTTGCCCTTTCCTCGTGAGTGGGTGCATGACGAGTGGCTCGCGATCGTGGCCGCGGCGATCGGCGCGACGCAGGCCCTTGAAGCGCAACTGATCGACTACCGCCAGCACGGCAGCAACCAGATCGGTGTGCAGAAGCCAACGCTGCGCTACAAGATCGGCCGGATGCTGGAACCCCGCGCCGATCGCTATCAGCGCCTTGCCGAGCGCTCCGCCGTGCTGCGGTCGCGCCTCGAAGCGCTCTCTGCGGCCGGTGCCGGTGCTCGTGCCGGTGCCGGCGCGTCCTCTGTCGACGAGCGTGTGCTGCGCCTGGCGCGCCAGAAGGCTTCGTTCGAGGCGGCTCGTGCCCACTATCCTCGCGCCCGCCTCTTGCGCCTCGGGCCGGTGCTGCGTCAGTGGCGGCGTGGCTCGTATCGCGTGCTCTCGAGCCAGGGCGACCTCGACATCGCTCGCGACGTGCTGCAACCCGCCTGAGATCGAGCCCGGCGAGGCGTCGACACGTGACATTGTCCGCGCGAGCCTCCTCCACATGCAGACCCTTGCGAGAGCTATCCGGAGTTTGCGCGGCAATCGCCCACGCGACGATGGAACGGCCTAGCCTTTCTCGATCACATCACTGACAATCGAAGGGTGATCACCGCGACCGAGCCACAAGTCTGGGTGCTGATCGGCGTTTTTGCTGCCGGACTGTTCGGCATGCTCACGCTGCTCTCGACGATGTTCGTGAAACTCGTGCAGAACGGATTCGATAGCCTTCGGTCGGAGCTCCGTTCCGAGATCAGGGCCCTCAGTGAATCCATGAACCGCCGCTTCGACTACCTGGATCGCGACGTCCAGGCGCTGACACGCCGCGTCTTCGGCGACCCCGACCAGTAGACGAACGCCTACGTCAGCGGGTCTTGCTCGAGGGGCCGCTGGAACGCGTTCCGCCAACTGAGCCGTTGCGAGGCCTTCACGCAGCAGACGACGAACACCAGCCATCCGAACTCGTACAGGATGCTGCTCTCCGCCAATGCCGAGGTCATGAGCGCGGCGAGCACGACCGCCGGCCAGGTGTAGACCACGCTTCGCTGGCGGGCGCCGAGCAGCCACGAACGCGCGAACGCGAGCGCCAGCATCCCGACGAAGGCGGCGATCCCCACGAGCCCGAGCTGGAACCAGACGTCGAGGTAGGCGTTGGCCGCTGACGTGAGCGTCTGCCGGCTCACCGTGTTGAACAGTGAGAACGGCGAGATGCCGGCATCCCACTGGCCGATCCAGCCCCACCCCTCCAGAGGGTGGAGCGGCACGAGCGCCCACACCTGTTGCCACAGCCTCAGCCGCAGATTCAGATCGCCGGTCGCGTTCAACGCTGTGACGATAGGGGAGCGCAGCATCCACACCGCCAGGGCGATCAGAGCGGCGGCCCCGAGGATGGCGAGTTGCCAGAAGGTGCGCTGCGCCGGCTTCAGCCGACGCACCCCATAGAGCACTGCGGTGGCCGTGATCGCGACGGCGGCAGTGCCGAACGACACGGGCGAGCGAGCCAGCAGCAGCGTCAAGCCCGCCGCAGCGAGCGACCCGACCGCGAGCCCGCGCGAGATGGACTGCGTGCGCCATTCGATGGTGAACGTGATGCCGGCGATCACGGCGAGCAAACCGACCTCGTGGTGGCTGCCCACGATGCCCTGAATCGGTCCGCCGCGCGCGATGTGTCCCCTGATGTCAAGAAATGCGATGGGCACATCGATCAGCAGCCCGCTGAGCACTTCGAGGGCGAGCGAGAGGCCGAGCGTCACTCTGAGCACATCTCCGGCCGCGCGGATGATCTGGATCGTGTCGCGTGTCAACGCCACCATGAGGCCGAGTGCGGTGAACGCCAGCAGATAGGCCACGCCGCCGAGCGTTTCCTGCCGGTACTGACTCCAGAACACGGAGAGGGCCGCCCAGCCGAGGAAGACGAGCATCGAGATCGGCACGACGGCGAGCCACTCGACTGTGGCACGCCGAGCGATCAGCGATCCGGCGCACAGCGGCACGAGCGTCACGAGCATCGCGATCAGCCCGGCCTCGCCGATCATCCGCTCCAGCGCGAATGCGAACACCCCGAGCCCCAGCGCGGTCGTCGTCAAGGCCCCAGCCAGCCGCGCATCGCCGAAGAACGCCTTCAGCGAGCTGCGGATCGAAGCGTGGCGGCTCATCGGCACCACGCTACCTGTGAGTGCGCCTGCCGGCCGTGCGCCGAGCGGTGTGCCCGGCGCGCAGAAGGCTGGGGCGATCGAGCGGCATCACGGCCGCCATCAGCGCAACTCGGGATCCCTGAACTCGCGCGCGCTCAGACCGATCGCGAGCATGGCGAACACGACCCACCACCCCTCGACGAGCAAGTGGCTCTCCGACACCGATTGCACCACCAGGAACACCACCACCAGCAGCGGCAGCAGCGTCTCGGGCTTGAACGGGCGAGGGTCGGTCAGCGAGCGCCGCGGCCGACTCGTCGCGGCCAGCCAGGCCCGCATGAACACGCGAGCGACGAGCATCGCGAAGGCGAGCACGCCGATGAACCCCAGTTGCAGCCACACGTCGAGCCACGCATTGTGCGCGTGCAGTTGCTCGACCCCGTTCACGACGACGAGACCGTCGAAGGGCTCGGTCCACGGCATCCAATACCCGGTCCAGCCCCACCCGACCACCGGATGCTGGGCCGCCAGGCCCACGACGGTCTCCCAGATGCCGGTGCGGCCGGTCAGGGTCGAGTCCTTGCCGAAGAGCTCAAGCACCGGCTCGGTGAAGAAGGCGATCACGGCGACCACGATCCCTGCCGCTCCCAGCATCACGAGAGTCAGGATGCCGCGGGCACGCCTCGTGCTCGTGCGCCGTGTGGCGAGAGCGAGCACCAAGGCCGCCGCCGTGGCGAGCAGCGCCACGATCACTCCTGCCGAGCGGGTGAGCGCCACGATCGTGAGCGCGAGCAGCGCCCATGCTCCGTGCCAGACGCGCACGTGTCGGTCGCGCCACCACTGCAGGCCGAACGCTATGAGAGCGATGGCCGCCGCGGTGCCCAGCATGGTGGAGTTGCCGAGCACGCCCTGGATCTTGCCGTCGACGAACAGCACGTTCCTCGACCACATCTCGAGCTTCAGCAGATCGTCGGGCGACTTGTCCATCCAGGCGGGCCCGATCGGATGCCGGATGAACCAGGCCACGACGAGCTCGAACACGATCGAGAGCCCAAGCAGCCACCGTGACATCAACGCGAGCGCGTCGAGCATCTGACTGCGCGTCAGGAGGGTTGCCAGCGGCATGGCGGCCACTACGGCGGCGACCAGCAGCGACAGGCCAAGCAGCGTCTCGAGTCGGTAGTGCGACCAGATGAGGCTGAGAGCGGCGAGGATCAACCAGAGCCGCAGCGAATACGGCACCGCGCCCCACGGGACGCGGCACCGCTCGCGCACGAGCCAGACGATCGCCGTGAGCAGGCCGGCGATGACGATCGCGCCCCACGCCCACCAGCCGAGGGCATTGCGAAGAGCCGGACCGCCGACGCCCGTGAACAGCAGGGCCGCACCGAGCATGACTCGGCCGTCGTGCAGCGGAGGGAGCCGGATGCCACGGCCATCGGCCAGCCGCACGGGCTCAACCGGCCGCGGCGCGACGTGCGCGGCATCCGCTCGTTCGCTCATGGTTCGAGCGTACTGGGGTGCCTCGACGACGCTGGCGGGTCACACGAAGGCTGCGTGACCGGTGATCGCCCGGCCCACGATCAGGGTGTTCATCTCGCGCGTGCCTTCGTACGAGTACAGCGCCTCGGCGTCGGCGAAGAACCGCACCACGTCGTACTCGGAGACGATGCCGTTGCCGCCGAACAGCTCGCGGCACCAGGCGACCGTCTCTCGCATTCGCGCTGTCGCGTAGGCCTTCGCGAGAGCCGAGTGCTCATCTCGCTGCGTGCCCTCGTCGAGCATCTGCGAGACGCGCACGCACATCGCGAGCGAGGCGGTGATGTTGCCGAGACTCTTCGCGAGCAGGTCTTGCACGAGCTGGTGCCCGGCGATGGGCTTGCCGAACTGCTCGCGCTCCCTGGCGTATTCGAGGGCGACCTCGTACGCGCCTATCGCGTTCGCGACCGCGCCCCAGGCCACCTCGGCGCGAGTGAGACGCAGCACCTTCGCGGTGTCCTTGAACGAGTTCGCGTGCTCGAGCTTCAACTCGTGCGGCACTCGCACGTTGTCGAGCACGATGTCGGCGTTCTGCACGATGCGCAGGCTCTGCTTGTTCTCGATCTTGGTCGCGGTGAAACCCGGGGTGTCGTTCGGCACGATGAACCCCTTGACGTTGCCGTCATCGGCATCCTTCGCCCAGATGATCGTGATGTCGCTGATCGTCGCGTTCCCTATCCAGCGCTTCCGGCCGTTCAGCACCCAGTGGTCGCCCTCGCGCTTCGCGGTCGTGCGGAGCCCCTGGGCGCTGTCGCTGCCGCTGAGGGGCTCGGTGAGGCCGAACGCACTGACCACCTCGCCGGAGTTGAGCTTCGGCAGCCACTCCGCGCGCTGCGCCTCGCTGCCGCACACGCCCAAGGTGCCCATCACCAGTCCGTTCTGCACGCCGATGTAGGTGGCGACGCTGGCATCGATCCGCCCGAGCTCGATCGTGATGAACCCCCGGAACACCGCCGAGTTCTCGAAGCGTCTCGTTTCGGGCCAGGCGAACCCGGTGGCGCCGGCATCCGCGAGTCCTCTCACGAGCTCACGGGGGAATGTGGCGTTCACCCAGTGCTCGGTGACGATCGGCCGCACTTCGCGCTCGAGGTACTCGCGCAGCGCCGCGAGGTGCGAGCGCTCCTGCTCGCTCAAGAGGCTCGAGAAGTCGTAGAAGTCGCCCACGACCGGCGTGTACTTCGCCGGGGCGTCCGTCGTCGAGGTGTGCGCCATTGCCTGCTCCATCGCTGAGGTTCGACCGGGCGCAGTGCTCTCGGCGCCCGAATGCTGCTCACTGTAGAACCGAGTGCGGATGCCGCGACATACCGTTGATGATTTCCACCAACGCGGCAGGTGCACCGTCTGGCTCGGTTGTCGCCCGGCTCAGGCGGCGTGCGGGTAGTTCCCGCTTCTGGGCGGGCCGTCGGGTGTCAGCGCTCTAGCGCGTCGGCGGTCGTTCAGGGCGAAAAGGGCAGCGGGATTCGGGCTCGTAGTGAAGGCGAGTTCGAGGCAAAACGGCGCGCTCAGCGATTTGTGACACATTCATCGGCGCGGCGCAACCTTCAGACCTGAGTTGAGAGTTCTAGAATCCGCGACTTGACGCGCGTGAACTACAAGAGTGTAATTATCGCTAAGCGAGTCCAGAAACCTTGAGGGGAGCAGGCAGATGGCAAGCGGATACCGCAGCGGAGTGCCCGACGACTGGTATGTCGACCCCGTGAGGCTGGGTATCCCCGGCATCCGCCCGGCGATCGTCGAAGAAGACAATCCGCTCGCCTGGCAGACCGACGCCCTCTGCGCTCAGACCGACCCCGAGGCCTTCTTCCCCGAAAAGGGCGGATCGACCCGTGACGCGAAGAAGATCTGCACCTCGTGCGAAGTGCGCTCCGAATGCCTCGAATACGCGCTTGCGAACGACGAGCGCTTCGGCATCTGGGGCGGGCTCTCTGAGCGGGAACGCCGCAAGCTGCGCCGCCGAGCGGTCTGACTCCGCGTCGCAGTATCGCGGATGCCGCTGAGCGGGAGCCCGGTCGCTGACGCGTTCCGAGCCGCCCGCGTGTGTCAGTCCCTCCCCGGCTTGCGCCCCACTTAGGCTCGTACCGATGTCCGCCCGAGTCACTGCGATCGTCGTCGCCCGAGATGGCGCGAAGTACTTGCGGCGCACCCTTCAGGCGCTCGAATCCCAGTCGCGCCGCCCCGACGCGTTCATCGCCGTAGACGCCGCGTCGAGTGACGACTCGGGGGCGATCCTTTCGGAATCGGGCGCCGCGCAGGTCATACGCGTCGAAGGCAGGCCGAGCTTCGGGGCCGCCGTCAGTGCGGCGTTGCGAGTGGCCCCCGCATCCGTTCCGGCGTCATCCGGTGCTTCGGCAGTGTCGGCGCTCCTTCCCGGTGCGGCCGCGACGCCCGCCGGACCGAGCGGCGCTTCAACCGCCGACGACGAGTGGCTGTGGCTGCTTGCGCACGACAACGCGCCCCAGCCGCACGCCCTCGCCGCGCTGTTGAGCGCGATCGAGGTCGCTCCCTCCGTTGCGGTCGCCGGCCCCAAGCTGATGCGGTTCGATGACCCCGGCGTCATCTCGCAATGGGGTGAGACGCTCACGAAGTACGGCACATCGGTGATCACGGTGCGCGATGAGCTCGACCAGGGGCAGCACGACACGAAGAGTGATGTGCTCGGTGTCGCAGCGGGCGGCATGCTCGTGCGCCGCTCCGTCTGGGCTTCGCTCGGCGGCTTCGACCCCGCGTTGCCGAGTGCCGATGCCGCACTCGACTTCTGTGTGAGAGCGCGCCTCGCGGGGTTCCGGGTGGTGGGCGTGCCGGACGCGCGGGTGCTGAGCGCCGGCGGACCCGAACTCTTCGGACGTCGAGCGGTGTCGGGCATCGCGCAGCACCGCATCGCGAGGACGGCGCAACTGCACCGTCGGATGGTGTACGCGCCGGCCGCCGCGCTGCCGATCCACTGGCTCTCGTTGCTGCCGCTGGCGATCCTGCGCTCGCTCGGGCACCTCATCTCCAAACGGCCCGATTTCATCCCCGGTGAGTTCGCCGCGGCCCTCGCGGTCATGTTCGGCGGCGCACGCGTGTTCCCGGCGCGAAGGAACCTGCGCCGGCACCGCTCGGCGGGCTGGCCCGCGGTCAGCCCGCTCCGCATGACGATCGCCGAGAAGCGCGAGCTGCGAGCTCATGAGCGCGACCGGTACGAGCGAGCGATCGGCACCCTGCGGCCGCACGGTGCTCAAGAGCATCCCGACTTCTTCACGGGCGGAGGCGCCTGGGTGGCGCTGCTCGCCGCTGTGGCAGCGGTCGTCGCGTTCGGCGGGTTCGCGGCATCCGCAGCGCTCAGCGGAGGTGGACTCGCGCCGCTGAGCGCCACGCCCGGTGAACTCTGGTCGAACACGGGAGTGGGCTGGAGGGATGCCGGCGCCGGTTTCATTGGTGCCGCAGACCCCTTCGCCTGGGTGCTCGCCGTCTTCGGTTCGATGGCATTCTGGTCTCCCTCCACCGCGATCATCGCCGTCACGCTGCTCGCCATGCCGGTGGCCGCCATCGGCGCCTGGCTGGTCATTGCTCGGCTCTCGAAGCGATCGTGGGCCCCCAACGTCGGCGCCCTCGCGTGGGCCTTCGCGCCGCCCCTCCTGACCGGTCTGACACAGGGACACCTCGGCGCCTCCATCGCCCACGCGGTGCTGCCGTGGCTCCTGCTCGCGGGCCTCCTCGCGCTGCGCAGTTGGACGGCAGCCGGGGCCGCGGCACTGCTGTTCGCCGGCGTCGTGGCCTGCGCTCCGATGCTCTGGCCGGCACTGCTCATCGCCTGGGTGATCTCGATGGCCACCCGCCCTCGCTCGATCCATCGGCTCGCAATCGCGCCGATTCCTGCACTCGTGCTCTTCGCCCCGTACTTCATCGACCACCTGCGCCAAGGAACGCCGCTCGCCGTGTTCGCCGAGCCCGGAGTGCCAGCGCTTCCCGCCTCCGGTGCCATCGACTCCGGGTGGCAGCTCGCCCTCGGTGCACCTCAGCTCGGCCTGCACGGATGGTCGGCCATCGCCGCGGCGCTCGGCTTCGAGGGCACACCGGTAACGGCGGTCGTCGTCGCAGCGCTCACCGCGCCCATCGCGGTGCTGGCGCTGCTCGCGATGTTCCTGCGCTCGGCGCGCATCGCACTGCCCGCGCTCGTGCTGGCGCTGCTCGGCTACGTGACCGCGGTGGCCTGCTCGCACCTCGCGCTCGTCTCCGTCGACGGCCAGCCGCTCACCATCTGGCCCGGCGCAGGCCTCAGCCTCTACTGGCTCGGCATCACGATCGCAGCGGCAGCGGCGCTCGACGCCATGCGCGTCGCTGTGGCGCCCGCAGGGCTCGTGAGCGGGATCTCGTTGATGCTGCTCGCATCGCCGCTCATCGCTGCCCCACACCTGGGCACGGCTGCCCTCCGGGGCACGGACGGCTCGATGCTCCCCGCCTACGTGACGGCTGAGGCGGCCCGCGATCCAGAGCTCGGGACGCTGCTGCTGCGGGCGTTGCCGGACTCGAGCGGATTCGCCGCCGAGCTGCAGCGCGGCGCCGGCGCCTCGCTCGATCAGCGTTCGACGCTCGCTGCGGCATCGCCGTCGGGGCGCGCTTCAGATGCCGAGGCTGCCGAGCGCGCCGCCCTGATCGGCGAACTCGCCGCGAACCTCTCGGTGCCGAGTGGATACGATGCGCGCCCGGCGCTCGACGCGTTGAAGATCGGCTTCGTCGTGCTGGCGACGCCGGGAACCGGGGCCGATTCATCAGCCACCGCTTCTGCACGCACGGCGGCAGTCGCCCACGGTGATGCGACGGCACAAGCCGCTCAGGCGCTTGACCAGAACGACCTTTTCGTGGCGGTGGGAGAGACGCGCTACGGCACGCTCTGGCGGGTGGTGGAGCCGAGCACCGCACCCCTCGAGCTTCCGCATGCCGGCATCCGCCCGCTGCTGGTGAACATCGTCGTCGGCACGGTGATCGGGCTCACCCTGCTGCTCGCGCTACCGACCGGAGTGCGGCACCGCCGTATTCGTCGCGCGACGGATGCCGAGATCGTCGCCGCGTCCAGGCGCCGCCGGGCCGAGCCCGACGACAAGGCAGCCGTCGGCGAGTCAGGCGACGCGCGCTCGGAGCCGGTGCTCGTAGGCGCGACCGAGACCGGTGGGCGCGCTGAGACGCAGGCGGCGCCTCCTGAAGCGCGGGAGGAGGTGCCCGATGCACGAGCCTGAGCCTCTGAGCCGTGCGGCTCTCGGCCTGCGGATCGCCGGCGGGATCGTCGCGATCGCCGTCGCGGCAGCAACCATCGGAGCGGCGAGCTTCCTGCCGCTTCCACACGTGCAGGCAGAGCCGTCCGAGGCAGATGTCCGTCCCGTGGGAAGCGCGCAATCGCGCACGTGCCCTGGCGGGCTCTTGCGACTCGGGGATGAGTCCGGTCACGACGCGAACGCGCTCGATACGGTGGGCGCCGCCCAGCTGACCAGCACAGGACCGCTCGAAGCCGTCGCTATCGACAGCACAGCCGGCGGCGAGACTCCGAGTCTCGTCACCCAGCCCGGAGTGGGCGCGGCCGAGGTGTCGGCCGCGCAATCGCAGCACGCCGACAGCGATGCCGTGCGGGGCTTCGCGGCGTCCGACTGCGCCGCCCCGGCGAGTGACGTGTGGATCGTCGGCGGAGCGAGCACCGTCGGGCGCACCGGAGTGCTCATCGTCACGAATCCCACGGAGGTCGCTGCCACCGTCGATATCTCGCTCTTCGGCGCAAGCGGCCCCATCGCGGCGCCGGGCGCCACGGGCATCGTCATCTCGCCGCGAGCCCAGCGCCTCGTGCCGCTCGCCGCGTTCGCCCCGGATGAGGAATCACCGGTCGTGCGCGTGCAAAGCCGAGGCGGGGGCATCACAGCGACACTTCAGCAGACCACCGAACGCGGCATCGTCGCAGACGGCGCCGATTGGGTCGCCTCCGCCCTGCCAGGCGAGCGGCTGACGATCCCCGGCGTGACGGTGCGCGCCTCTGCACTCGTGCGGCAGCACTTGGCGACGGCGGGATTCGCCGATCTCGCGACTGTGCTGCGGCTCATGACGGTCGGCGACGAGCCGGTGACGGCGACCGTCGGCATCGCCCCGGTCAGCACGGGCGGCGTCGGCCGATCGCTCGAGAGCGAACTCGAGCCAGGAGTGGTGACCGAGGTGCCCCTCACCGAGCTCGAAGACGGTGACTATGTCGTGCGCATCGAGAGCGACGCGCCGCTCGTGGCGGGCGTTCGCGTGTCGACGGTGTCGGCGGCGGCGACTGGCTCACCAGGATCGAGCGGCTCGGCGGATGCCGGGGCATCCCGTGCTGGTGACTTCATGTGGCTTGCTGCCGCGCCCCGCTTGGTCGAACCGACGCAGTTCAGTGTTCCAGCAGGGCCGGCTCCGCGGCTGCACTTGAGCAACTCGTCGACATCGCCCGCGACCGTGACGCTCGAGCGCGTGGGCGCCGACACTCAGACCGTCGAGATCGCGGCGGGAGGGGCAGCCGTGATGCCGCTCGCGCCGGTCTCGGCGTACAGGATCTCGATCGACGGCGCCTCGGATGCTGCTGGTGACGACCCGAAGTCGCCACAACTGCACGCCGCAGTGGTGTTCGCGGGCGACCGCGCACTCGCCGCGTACCCGGTGGCGGCGGCCGCGGCGGCGGAGCCGCGCGTGCGCGTCGTGCTGCAGTAGCGGCGACAGCGTCGCTGACTGCCAGCGCGGCCCGGTCGGGAAGCAGCCGGACTAGAAGTGGTGGAAGCGGTCCGGTGAGATCTCCCACGGGTCGCGGCCGAGCAGTTCGGCGACCGCGTGGAACACGCAGCTCTCGATCACCGCACGGCGGTGCCAGTCGTCGTTCCGGTGCAGCTTCGTCATGCGCTGAATGGGAAGGCGGTACAGCACGATCCGTCGCTCACGCGGGTACACGCGCCACCGCTCGAGCCGATCCGCCGCGCTCTTCTCAGGCAGTGCCGCCACCTCGAACCGCACATCCTCCAGCTGCCCGGGGAACACTCCGCGGAGGTAGTCGGCCGTCGACGCGACGATGAGGTCGAAGAACTCGACACGACCGTTCAACGGAGGCAGGAACGGGCCTGCGACCGAGGATCGGATTCCGCGGTGCCGGTCGCGCCGGCCGTTGCGCCGAGCCGCCGCGTGTCGGGTTCGTGGCATGGCGCAAGCCTAGTCGCCGCGGCCGCGCCTAGGCTGGTCGGGCCATGAGTGCCCGACCCTGCAGCAAGATCGCGTGCGGTCGAGACGCGGTCTCGACGCTCACCTACGACTACGCCGACTCGATGGCCGTGCTCGGCCCGCTGAGCCTCGCCCCGGAGCCGCACAGCTACGACTTGTGCGCCCGTCATGCCGAGCGGATGTCGGTGCCGCAGGGCTGGCAGGTAGTGCGTCACGTGCTCGTCACCGAGCCGCTGCCGGGCGCCGTCGACGCCTGATTCCGCATACCGGAATCGGATGCCCAGGCGTTCACAATCGTGGCGAGCGAGCGCGCGCACCACCGCGCGAGTCGTCCTCTTCGTGCGCCCGGGGTGCGCCCACTTCGTGGGCGGTCGCCCAGAATCGCACATCGCTGCGCGCGACCATTGCGGCCAGCCCGCCTCCCGCGGCCACGAGCGTTGCCGCTGAGAGCAGCATGGCCCACAAGCCCATGCCACTGAGCCCGAACTCCACGATCAGCCAGGCGACCAGCAGCGCCGCCACCCACGCTTGACCCTGCTTCGCGCGGAACAGTGCGATCGCCAGCGTGAGGATGCCCACCGCGGTGCCAGTGAGCGCCACGAGCGCGACGATACCCGCGGAGCCGTCGACCGCCGCCTGCACTGCGTCCGCCGCACCAGCCCCGCCGGAGCCTCTCACGAACTCGATGCCAGCGAATGCGGCGTGGCCGATCGCTCCGACGGTGGTGCAAGCGGCCGCGACTGCGACGACCACCGGAGTGCGGCGGCGGAGCAGGTGCGCGACACCCAGAACGCCGACGATCAACGCGCCCTGCGACCAGAGGAACGCATGCGCTGATACCGCAGCGGCGAATGCCGGGCCGTCGGCGGTCGCCGGCGCGTCGAGCGGGGGCGCGGTCACGACGAAGACCACCGAGAGCACGGCCCAGACGCCGAGGCATGCGGCGGTGACGGTTCGATGGAACTCAGCGAAGCGGAACATCAGCACTCCTGTCGGTTCAGCCCGTAAGTGGATCCGTCGAGCGATGCGCCTCACGCTACGAAGCGTCGGTGTCTGGCGAATCCGACTCGAGGGCACACGTGGGCCCCGTTGGGAGCGACCTCGGTCGACCGTGGTCGAGTGCACGATCGACCACGGGATGATGCATACGTCATCGTGCGCCGCTACCGTGACCCCATGGGGTCACAGCGCGGGCGCACGGTATGGCGCGGGCGCGCCTGGTGGGCGGTGCAGGATGCCGCGCTCGCGCTCGTCCTTGCGATCGCAGGCGTCGCAGAAGCCTGGGGCGTGTTCGGGTCGGCCCTGGGCGACGGCTCGCCCGTCGTGAGCACGCTCGGGGTGGTGGCTGTCTCCGGCGTGCTTGCACTGCGGCGCCGCTTGCCGCGACTGCTGCCCGCTGTTTTCCTGCTCTGGCTCGGCATCGGAGTGTTCACGCTCGGCACGATGCAGGCGATGTTCTGGGGTCAGGTCGTGCCATTCATGCTCGCGTTGTACAGCGCTGCGAGGCACGGTCGAGGGCGCTCGCCGTGGCTGGGAGCCGGCGCGGCCGCGGCGACCCTGCTGTTCGGCGACCTGTTCATGCCCGCTCTGCAAGGCATCGACGAGATCCTGTTCCACTGGTCGGTCTGCGTCCTCGCATTCGCCGTGGGCTGGGGGCTCCGGGTGTCGGAATCGAGAGCGGTCACCGCTGCCCTGCGGGCCAGTCTCGCCGAGCGCGAAGCGCGCGAGCACAGCGAGGCCGCGGTCGCCAGCGAGCGTTCGCGCATCGCGCGCGAGTTGCACGACATCCTGGCCCATTCGGTGGGCGTCATGGTGGTGCAGGCGGGTGCTGCTCAGGCGGTCGTCGATGACGACCCGGATCAGGCTCGTCAGGCGCTGGCAGCCATCCGCGCGGCGGGAACGAGTTCGCTTCACGAGGTGCGGCGCGTTGTGGCGCTGCTGCGAGACTCCGACGCGCCCGATGGGCTCGCACCGCAACCAGGGATGGCGGGAATTGAAGCACTGGTCTGTGAGACTCGCGCGACCGGTCTCGAGGTCGACCTCGAGGTGTCGGGCACGCCCGACGACATCCCGCCGGGGCTCGCGCTCGCCGCATTCCGCATTGTGCAGGAGTCGCTCACGAACGTGCGCAAGCACTCCGATGGCGGTCGGGCGCGAGTGACCGTCCGCTGCGACGCCGAGACCCTCTCCATCGATGTGCACGACAACGGCTCCGGTCGGCAGCGCGCCACCGGCATCGGCGAAGCACGCGCAGAAGTCGATGGCGCAGCACCCGGGGCGAGCTCGGCGCGTGCCTCCGGACACGGCCTGATCGGAATGCGCGAACGCGCCGAACTCTACGGCGGCCGACTCGAAGCCGGGATGGTGCCCGACGGTTTCCGCGTGCGCGCCGTGATTCCTAGGGATTCCGCATGAGGGGGGCCGGAGCGGAGCCGCGATCGGCTGCGCCCCTCGAAGCAGCGCCGTTCGTGACGGTTCCATCGCCCGACGGTGGAGATACGCAGAATGCTCGAGTTGCAACGCGGGTGCTCGTGGTCGACGACCAAGACCTCGTCCGAGCAGGATTCAGGTTGATCCTGGAACACGCAGGCTTTGAAGTCGTCGGCGAGGCCGCCGACGGCATCGCGGCGGTCGAGGCTGCCATCGCCACGCGGCCCGATGTGGTGCTGATGGACGTGCGGATGCCACGAGTCGACGGCATCGATGCCACACGCCGAATCATCGCAGCGCTCCAACCGCCGCCGCGGGTGGTCGTGCTCACGACGTTCGACCTCGACGAGCACGTGGTCGCCGCGATTCAAGCCGGGGCATCAGGATTCCTGCTGAAGGACATCTCACCCGAGGGGCTGGTGAACGCCGTTCGAGTCGTGGCGGCGGGTGACTCGATGCTCGCCCCGGCGGTGATGCGCCGCATGATCGAAAGGCACATCCGGCGCCATCCGGCAAGAGAGAGGCTTGCTGAAGTGCTGGAGGGTCTCACCGAGCGCGAAGTCGAAGTCGCTCGGCTCGTCGCGCGCGGGCGCTCGAACCTCGACATCGCAGGAGCGCTCCATCTCAGTGAAGCGACTGTGAAGTCGTATGTGTCGCGTCTCTTGAGCAAGCTTGCGCTTCGCGATCGCGTGCAGATCGCGGTATTCGCTTACGAGTCGGGGCTCGTCGAAGTCGGCGGCGACGGCTGATTCGCCCTTGCCGCGTCACGGCGCGCCCCGCGCGCTCCTGCGCCTTCGCGCACGGCCTCCGTGCTCGCAAGCCGCACAGTCTCCGCAGTGGGAGAATCGACACCATGGTCTCGCCGTCACTCACCGCTCTCGACTACAAGGTCGCCGACATCAGCCTCGCCGAGGCGGGACGGCACCAGATCCGCCTCGCCGAGCACGAGATGCCGGGGCTCATGGCGCTGCGCGAGGAGTTCGCCGACGAGCAGCCGTTGAAGGGTGCTCGCATCGCCGGAAGCCTGCACATGACCGTGCAGACCGCCGTGCTCATCGAGACGCTCGTCGCCCTCGGCGCGACTGTGCGCTGGGCGAGCTGCAACATCTTCTCGACACAGGACGAGGCCGCCGCGGCGATCGTCGTCGGCAGCGGCACGCCCGACGCTCCTGCCGGTGTGCCCGTATTCGCCTGGAAGGGCGAGACGCTCGAAGAGTACTGGTGGGCGACGTCGCGCATCTTCGACTGGAGCGCCGAGGGCTTCGACGGGCCGAACATGATCCTCGACGACGGTGGAGATGCCACCCTGCTCGTCCACAAGGGGCGCGAGTTCGAAGCGGCGGGATCGGTGCCCGAAGCGGATGCCGGCGACAGCCACGAGTATCGAGTGATCCTCGACGTGCTGCGCACCTCGCTGGCCGAGCAGCCCGATCGCTGGACGAAGGTCGCCGCCGGCATCGGCGGCGTCACCGAAGAGACGACGACCGGCGTACACCGCCTCTACGAGCTCGCGAAGCAGGGCGAGCTGCTCTTCCCAGCGATCAACGTGAACGACTCGGTGACCAAGTCGAAGTTCGACAACCGCTACGGCATCCGCCACTCGCTGCCCGACGGCCTGAACCGGGCGACCGACGTGCTGATGGGCGGCAAGGTCGCCCTCGTCGCCGGCTACGGCGACGTCGGCAAGGGAGCCGCCGAGGCGCTGCGCGGCCAGGGTGCGCGCGTGATCGTCACCGAGATCGACCCGATCTGCGCGCTGCAGGCGGCGATGGACGGCTACCAGGTGGCCCGCATCGAAAGCGTGCTCGATCAGGTCGACATCTTCGTGACCGGCACCGGCAACAAGAACGTCATCACCGCCGAGCACCTGCAAGGCATGAAGCACCAGGCGATCGTCGCGAATGTCGGGCACTTCGACAACGAGATCGACATCGCCGGTCTCGAGGCGCTCGCCGCCGAGGGCCAGGCCGAGAAGATCGAGATCAAGCCTCAGGTGCACGAGTGGCGGATGCCGTCGGGCAGAAGCGTGCTCGTGCTCAGCGAGGGGCGCCTCATGAACCTGGGCAACGCCACCGGGCACCCGTCGTTCGTGATGAGCAACTCGTTCGCCAATCAGGTGCTCGCGCAGATCGAGCTGTACGCCCATCGCGACCGGTACGACCTCGACGTCTACGTGCTGCCGAAGCACCTCGACGAGAAGGTCGCACGGCTGCACCTCGCGGCGCTCGGCGTCGAGTTGACGGAGCTCACGCCGGAGCAGGCCGAGTACATCGGCGTGGCCGTCGAGGGGCCCTACAAGGTGGCGCACTACCGGTACTGACGCAGACGGTCCCAGCCGACTGGTCACCCCTAGACTGGGGGTGAAACCCGAGAGTCGCTCGGGTGACAGCGTGGTCCGGTGAACGCCGCTCCTTCCTACGCCGGCACGCACGCCGGACGCGCGTGCGCCAAGGAAGGAACTTCAACCATGACTGCTCTGCGCTCCGCAGCCGCTCCGAAGCCGGCAGCCACCGCCGTCCGTCGCTCCATCGCCGCCGGCGTCGGCGTCTTCGCTCTCGCGCTCGCCGTGAGCGGATGCTCGCTGCCCGGTGGCGAGACGGTGACCCGCGATGCCGATACCCGCGAGGTCACCGAGTCGGGCGATGCCGACGTGTTCGCGCTGCAGGTCGGCGACTGCTTCAACGACACCACCTCCGAGTCGATCGCGCATGTGCCGGCCGTTCCCTGTTCAGAGTCGCACGACAACGAGGTCTTCCACATCTTCGACATGGAAGACGGCGAGTACCCCGGCGACGAGGCGATCATGATGGCCGCCTTCGAGCAGTGCGTGCCGCCCTTCGAGGAGTTCGTCGGCATGCCGTACGAGGAATCGGTGCTCGACGTCTTCCCGATCACTCCGTCGGGCGAGACCTGGGCCGCCGATGACCGCGAGGTCGTCTGCGCGATCTGGGACACCACGGGCCGCGTGAGCGGCACGCTGGCCGGGGCGGCTCGCTGACCGCAGCGCACTCTCTCGATTCAGGGTCGGCGTTCGCGCCGGCCCTGAATCGTTCCGGCTCCTTATTCGACACCTGCCTCGGATGCTGGACGTCCGGCCCTGATCAGCTCGCCTTCCGCTTCTTCGGCGCCGTCGTCTTCGGTGCCGTCGCCTTCGGTGCCGTCGTCTTCGCCGCCGCCGCCGTGGTCTTCGCGCCGGTCGCCTTCCGCGCGGCCGGTCGCTTCGCTGCAGGCTTGGCCGTGCTCTTGGATGACGCCGTGCTCTTGGATGACGCCGTGGTCTTGCGGGAGGTCGTGGACTTCGCAGCCGATGCGGCCGTCTTGCGTCCGCCGCTGCTCTTGGTCGATGTGGTCGCCTTCTTCCCGCTCGCCGGGGTCTTCGGGCTTCCCGAGGATTCTGCCTCGTCGGCTTCTGTCGCTTTCGAAGCCGTTCGAGACGACTTCGATTCGGATGCCGTCTTGGCCTTGGTCGTCGACGCGCGCCGCTTGGTGGCCGGCTTCTCGGCGCCGACCTCGACGTCGGCAGCGTCACCCTCGTCGGACCCGACTTCCTCCCCGGCTGCTGCGCCGCCGGCATCCGCCCCGCCGCGCGCCTTGGCCACGCTGGCTCGCAGCGCCTGCATCAGGTCGATGACCTCGCCGCCTTCCTCTTCTGGCGCCTCGCCGAATGTCGCCTCGGTGTCGATGGCGTCGCCCTGCTCGAGCTTCGCCTCGATGAGCGTGCGCAGTTCCTGCTGGTACTCATCCACGAACTGGTCGGGCTCGAAGTCATCGGCGAACGACTCGACGAGCGCCGCCGAGAGCTCGAGCTCCTTCTCGGAGATGCGTACCTTCTGATCCAGCGCGGGGAAGCTCGCGTCACGCACTTCGTCGGCCCACAGCATCGTCTGGATCACCAGCACGCCCTCGCGCACCCGGAGCGCAGCGAGACGCGTCTTCTGCCGGAGCGCGAAGCGCACGATCGCGGTGCGGTCGGTCGACTCGAGCGTGCGCAGCAGCAACTGGTAGGCCTTCGGAGATGCCGAGTCGGGCTCGAGGAAATAGCTCTTGTCGAGCATGATCGGGTCGATCTGTTCGCTCGGCACGAACTCGACCACCTCGATCTCACGACTCCGCTCAGCCGGCAGCGCCGCCAGGTCCTTGTCGGTGAGCACGACCGTGCGCTCGCCATCGTCGTAGGCCTTGTCGATGTCCTGGTACTTCACGACCTGGTTGCACACTTCGCAGCGGCGCTGGAAGCGGATGCGGCCGCCATCGCGGTCGTGCACCATATGCAGCGACACGTCGTGGTCCTCAGTAGCGGCGTACAACTTCACCGGAACGTTCACGAGCCCGAACGTGAGCGCCCCTTTCCAGATGGCTCTCATGCACACAGTGTGCTCTGCCGGGCTCTTCGTGCCACCTCTCGCAGCGCGGGCTTGCGCGTCCGGGTCACCATGTCCCATGGCCCGAACGAGCACACGCGCCGCGCGAAGTGCGCCGAGCGGGGGACGCGACGCTCAGGTCGTCGCGATCGGCGACCGCCGCCTCCGCTTGACCCACCTCGACAAGATCATCTATCCCGAGACGGGCACCACGAAGCGCGAAGTGCTCGAGTACTACACCGCCGTGGCGCCGTTCATGCTGCCGCACACCGCGTTCCGCCCCGCCACCCGCAAGCGCTGGGTCGACGGCGTCGGCACAGCATCCGCGCCCTTGGAGCCCTTCTTCGAGAAGAACCTGCCCGACTCCACCCCGGCGTGGGTACCGCGCGGCCATGTGCAGCACACCAGTCGGGTGGCGCAGTATCCGCTCGTGAACGACCTCGCCACCCTCATCTGGTGCGCCCAGCTCGGCGCGCTGGAACTGCATGTGCCGCAGTGGCAGCTCGACGAGACCGGCAAGCAGGGGAACCCCGACCGGTTGGTGCTCGACCTCGACCCCGGCGAGGGGGCGGGGCTGGCGGAGTGCAGCGAGGTGGCGCTGCTTGTTCGCGGCATCCTGCGGGGCATGGGACTCGACGCCCTGCCGGTGACGAGCGGCAGCAAGGGCATCCACCTGTACGCGCACGTGGACCGCAAGTACACCTCGGCGCAACTCAGCGATGTCGCCAAGGAGATCGCTCGCGCGCTCGAAGCGGACCACCGCGATCTCATCGTCAGCGATATGAAGAAGACGCTGCGGCGCGGCAAGGTGCTGATCGATTGGAGCCAGAACAACGCGAAGAAGACCACCATCGCGCCGTACTCGCTGCGAGGTCGGGCGCGCCCCACCGTCGCGGCGCCTCGCAGTTGGAAGGAGATCGAGCAGCCGGGCCTTGAGCACCTCGACTTCCGCCAGGTGCTCGAGCGTCTCGACCGGCAGGGCGATCTGCTGCTCGGGCTCATCGACACTGAGACAGGGGAGCGGATGTCGCGTCCCGCCGCCGCCTCAGCGCTCGATGCGTACCGGGCCAAGCGCGATGCCAGCCGCACTCCAGAGCCCGTGCCGCCGCCGGGGCAAGCGGCCGTCTCGGGCACCACTGCCGCTGCGGCGGAGGGCCAGTTGTTCACCGCAGACGACGGCTCGATCGTTCCTCCGCCCGCGGATGCCGCCGGACGCTTCGTGATCCAGGACCACTACGCGACCCGTCACCACCACGACTTCCGGCTCGAGCGCGATGGCGTGCTGGTGAGCTGGGCCGTGCCGAGGCTCACACCCGAAGACCCGGCACGGAACCACCTGGCGGTGCAGACAGAGGATCACCCTCTCGAGTACGGCGACTTCGCCGGCACCATCCCCAAAGGCGAGTACGGAGCCGGCACTGTGACCATCTGGGACGCCGGCACCTACGAGCTCGAGAAGTGGCGAGACGATGAGGTGCTCGTCACTCTGCACGGTCGCGAAGGCGGGGGTGTCGGGGGCACCGCGCGATTCGCCCTGATTCGCACCAAGGGCGAGGGGGAGAAGAGCCAGTGGCTCATCCATCGCCGCAAGCCGGATGCCGGAGGCGCCGGCCGGCCCCGCTCCCGCGCCGCCGCGATCGTCGCACCCAGCCACGCCTCGACCACCACCGAGCCGGTGGCCGCTGAGCGCACCGACCCGCACCGCTACAGCACGATGCTCGCGCTGGCCGGCACGCGGGCTGACCTTCGCGACGGCGACTGGTCGGTGGAGATGAAGTGGGACGGCATCCGGGCGCTCGTGACCGTCGACGGGGATGCGGTGACGCTGGTGAGCCGAAATCACCGCGATCTCACCTCGCAGTACCCCGAACTCGCCGCGATCGCGCAGGGCGTTCGGTCGTCGTCGGCCGTGATCGACGGCGAGATCGTGGCGCTCGACTCGCGCGGCCGGCCGAGCTTCGGCCGGTTGCAGCAGCGGATGAACCGAACGAAACCGGGCGAGATCCGCGCGGCAGCACGCGCGGTGCCCGTCCGCTTCTACGCCTTCGACCTGCTCGAGCGCGATGGGCTACCACTGGTCGGCCGCGATTACCGGGCGCGACGGCAGGCCCTCGGCGAGACGATCACGCCCGTCGATGGCGTGCTCGACGTGCCTCCGGCGTTCGACGGCGATGTGGATGCCGCGCTCAATGCGGCGAGTGCGCTCGATCTCGAGGGTGTGGTCGCCAAGCGGGTCGGCTCCGACTACGAGCAGGGGCGACGGAGCGGCGCCTGGACGAAGATCAAGTTCCACAGCACTCAGGAGGTGGTCATCGGCGGTTGGCGGCCGGGCCGAGGCGAGCGAAAGGGCAGTCTCGGCTCGCTGCTGGTGGCAGTGCCCGAGGGCGATGCCCTTCGCTATGCGGGCCGCGTCGGAACCGGATTCGACACCGCATCCCGGGCAGCGCTCCTACGGATGCTGGAGCCCCTGCAACGGGCGAAGCCCGCGATCACCGGGGTTCCCGACGCCGACGCGGCCGACGCCGTGTGGGTGAGCCCGCAACTGGTCGGCGAGGTCAGCTTCACCGAGTGGACTGACACGCGCCGGCTCCGGCATCCCGTGTGGCGCGGCCTGCGGGCCGACAAGCGTCCCGACCAAATCATCGAGGAGCACGCCGGCGTTTAGGTGTCGAGCATCCGGGCCCAGGTGGCTCCTATCCGGCGGGAGGCGACCGCACGCCCGCTGATCGACGAGTGTCGGCTTGGCCCGGAGCAGCCGCTCAGCCGCGTTCGGGGAAGCGGTGCGGCAGCGCCTCGAGCGTCGGCGCGAGCTGCTTGAGCCGGTGTGCCTGCAGCCGAAGCGCCTCGGCCTCTCGTTCGCGGCGCAGGGCCGCGACGCCGGCGAGGAACAGCTCTGCGGGCACATGGGGCAAGGGCGAGACGAAGACGGATGCCTCGTGCGCGAGCTCGGCGCTCAACCGCTGCCGCGTCGCCTCCGTGAACCTCGGCGCTTGGGCGAGGAACGCCGTGATGCGCCTCGCGAGCGGGTCGGGCAGGCGCGCGACATCGGCGGTGACCGCCCACGTCTGGAGCTCCACAGGCACGCCGTACACGGGTGGATCTGTCTTCGGCAAGCGTTCGTGCTGGCTATAGGTGCCGGCCAAGAGGTCGCCGAGGCGCTTGGCTCGCGGACTCAGCAGCCCGATGACTGCTGCACCGCCCCCGAGCGTGAGGAAGATCTCGAAAAGACCGACGAGGGCGCGGATGAACGCGTGCCGGAAGCCGATGGCGCCGCCGTCGTCGCGCACGATCCTGGCGCCGACAGCCAGCTTGCCGAGCGAGCGCCCGCGCGTCGCGAGCTCGACCACGAGCGGCGCCACGACGATGCACAGCACCACTCCAGCGAGCGCCAGCGCGGTCGTCATCGCCTCATCGACGCCGAGCCATGCGACCGCCTGGAACAGCAGCAGCATGAACACCAGCAGCCCGCCCGCGTAGGTGACGAAGTCGATGATCGCGCCGGCTGCGCGGAGCACGAAGCTCGTGGGACGGAGGTCGAGGCCGACCGCTTCGCCGGTGATCAGTTCGTCGGCATCCGCCTCGTGCTGCACGACGAATCTCGGGTCGGGCGCAGCCATGCCATCATCTAATCAGATGGATCTCGAGGCATATTCCGCCGCGCATCGCGACGAGTGGCGCCGTTTGGGCGAGCTTGCTGCGAAGCGCCGCTTCACGGGCGCCGAAGCCGACGAGCTGATCGAGCGGTATCGCGCGGGGGCGAGCCAGCTCTCGGCGATGAAGACATCGGCAGGACGGTCGGTGCAGGGCGACCGGCTGAGCCTCGTGCTGTCGCGAGCGCGCCTGCGCTTCACTGGGACAGGCACGAACGTGCTGCACCAGCTCACTGTGTTCTTCGCCGTGCAACTGCCTGCTGCGCTCTACCGCGTGCGGTACACGACGCTCGCTGTCGCCGCGGCCACCACCGCGGTCGCTGCGCTGTACGCGGTGTGGATAGCCTCGAATCCGGAGGTGCTCGCGGGGCTCGGCCCGTACGAGCAGCTGCGCCGGTACGCCGAGCAGGAGTTCGTGGGCTACTACTCCGATCGCGCAGAGGCGTCGTTCGGCGCACAGGTGTGGACGAACAATGCGTTCATCGCGGCCCAATGCGTGGCGTTCGGGATCACGGGCGTCTGGGTGCCGGTCGTGCTGTTCCAGAATGCACAGGGCCTGGGCACCTCGGCGGCGGTCATGCACGAGTTCGGCAGGCTCGATCACTTCTTCCTCTACATCTCGCCGCACGGGCAGCTCGAGCTGTACTCGGTGTTCGTCGCAGCGGCGGCAGGGCTGATGATCTTCTGGTCGTGGGTCGCTCCGGGAGCCCGTACGCGAACGCAGGCGCTCGCCGAAGACGGCCGCGCCCTGTTCACGATCGTCATCGGCCTCGTGCTCTCCCTACTCGTCTCAGGCGTCATCGAGGGATACGTGACGCGCCAGGATTGGCCATGGCCGATCAAGATCGGCATCGGCACGATCGCGCTCGCCGCGTTCCTCTGGTATCAGTGGGGCCTCGGTCGTCGCGCCTTCCGCGCCGGCCAGACCGGAGACCTTGAGGCGTTCGAAGCCGGGGCGCGTCGCATCGTCGCCGCCTGAGCTGCACCTGACCTGGGGCGCCTGACCCCGGCGCGCCTGCCCCGCGTGCGTCAGATCGGTCCGAGCAAGACCCGAGCACGCCAGACCGGTGTAGCCCGACGCGCCTAGAGGCGCCCCGCCGCCTTCAGCGCCAGGTACCGGTCGGCGACGGCGGGCGGCAACTCGGCCGGCGCGCCGAGCACGACTTCGCCGCCCAGCCTGTTGATCGCGGCCGCGACGCGACCTGCATCGAGCAGCGAGCGCTCGGCAGCAGCCGCACGGTACACCTCACGGGCGTCTCCGCGCTGCCGGGCGGCCTCCACTTCTGCCGGGTCGCTGACCGAGGCGACCATCACCAGGTGCTTCTCGGTGAGTTGTGGCAGCACTGACAGAAGACTCCGCGACGAGCCGATTCCGTCGATCGCGGTGAGCAGCACGAGCAAGGCGCGCTGGGTGGTCACCGAGCGGACGATGCCGGGCACTGCGGCCCAATCGGTCTCGATGAGCTCCGGCTCGACAGGTGCCATCGCCTCGACCATGCGCGTCAGCAGTTCAGCACCTGTTGCACCTTGCACGCGCCCGCGCACGCGTCTGTCGACCATGACCAGGTCGACGCGGTCGCCTGCGTGGGAGGCCAGCGCCCCGAGCAGCAGCGACGACTCGAAGGCGGTGTCGATGCGCGGCTCGTCGCCCACGCGTGCGGCCGAAAGACGACCCGTGTCGACCACGATCACGACCCGCCGGTCGCGCTCGGGTCGCCAGGTGCGCACCACGAGCTTCTGCGCGCCGGTCGGATCGGTGCGCCGCGCGGTCGCGCGCCAGTCGATCGAGCGCACATCGTCGCCTCGCACATACTCGCGGAGACTGTCGAACTCGGTGCCCTGTCCCCGGATCATCACGCTGGTGCGGCCGTCGAGTTCGCGGAGCCGCGCCAGGCGGGAGGGCAAATGCTTGCGCGACGCGAAGGGCGGCAGCACGCGCAGCGTACCCGTCACCGCGACCGTCGCCTGGCGGGCCGCGAGCCGGAGCGGTCCGAAGGAGCGAACGGTCACGTGCTCAGCGCGGCGTTCGCCTCGACGGAACGGGCGCAATCGCGTCTCGACTGCGCGTCGCTCTCCAGCGGGCACAGTGATGCGATGCCGTGTGCGAACCGCCCCGGCCGACGGCTGCCAGGCATCACGCACCACGCCGCGCAGGCTGCGCCGTGCGGGGTTCGTGATCAGCAAGCGGGCGGTCACCGATTCGCCGAGCCTCGTGCGAGCCGGCAGCTCTCGTTCGAACCGCAGTGCACGGGGGGATGCCGCCAGCAGCAGGTCGACCGCGACCAGCACGGCCACTCCCAGCAGCCACCACCAGAGCACCACCGGCGCGTCGAGCAGCACGACCGGCACGATGCCCGCCGCCACCAGCAGCACGAGCCAGCCGCTCACGGCCACGGGTGCTCACCCCCGCGAGGCGTTGGCGTGAGAAGCGCCTCGGCATCCGTCGTCATCAGATGGGCACCTGCACCTGCTGCATGATCGAGCGCAGGATGCTGTCGGCTGAAACGCCCTCGAGCTCTGCCTCCGGCCGCAACTGAAGCCGGTGCCGCAGCACGGGGAGCGCCATGGCCTGCACGTGATCGGGCGTGATCGCATCGAATCCCTGCAGCCAGGCCCAGGCTTTCGAAGCCGCGAGCAACGCGGTCGTGCCGCGCGGACTCACTCCGAGCTTGACCGAGGGCGACTGGCGGGTCGCCCTCGCGAGGTCGACCGCGTATGCCAGCACATCGCCGCTGGCTGCCACGCGAGCGACCGAAGCGCGGGCGGCGATGAGCTCCTCAGCGCCCAGCACCGGCTGCACTCCGGCCGCGACGAGGTCGCGCGGGTTGAAGCCGGAGGAGTGCCGCACCAGCACCTCGACCTCGGCATCGCGTGCCGGCAGGTCGAGCACGAGTTTCAGAAGGAAGCGGTCGAGCTGGGCCTCGGGCAGGGTGTATGTGCCCTCGTACTCGACCGGGTTCTGGGTGGCCGCGACCATGAACGGCACGGGCAGTCTGCGAGTGCGGCCGTCGACAGAGACCTGGCGCTCCTCCATGGCCTCCAGCAACGCCGACTGCGTCTTCGGTGGTGTGCGGTTGATCTCGTCGGCGAGCAGGATGTTGGTGAACACCGGCCCTTCACGGAACTCGAACTCGCCCGATTTCGCGTCATACACCAGCGACCCCGTCACATCGCCCGGCATGAGGTCGGGCGTGAACTGCACACGCTTGGTGTCGAGGTGCATGGTGTGGCTGAGCGTGCGCACGAGCAGCGTCTTCGCGACACCGGGGACTCCCTCGAGCAGCACGTGTCCATCGGCGAGCAGCGCGATGATGAGCCCGGTGACGGCGCCGTCCTGGCCGACCACGGCTTTCGACACCTCCGCGCGCACGCGGCTGAATGCCGAACGGAGCTCGTGGTCGCGATCAGTGGGTTCAGCCATGGTCGGGGGTGTTCCTTTCATCGGGAGCGTGGCGCTCATTGAACGAGCCATCATTCCGGGCGTTGCGGCGAGCCTTGCCGGTCGGGGAAGTGGATGCGCCGGATGACCGCACGACGGGGGAGCCACGGCCGGATGCCGTGCTCCCGCGTTCCGCGCGGGGTCCGCCGAGCGCGCGCTCGACAGCATCCTCGAGGCTCAGCAGTTCGTCGGAGAGCCGCACGAGCTCGGCGTCGTTTCTCGGCTCGCTGTCGACGAGCGCTGCGCGCACCTGCGCGGTCGGCCGGCCGGCGATGGCGGCGACCGCTGCGGCGGCCTCGTCGACGCCCGCGGTGCGGGGGAGCCCGCAACTGCGCGCGAGCCGGTCGATGGTGGCGATGCGCAGCGAGTCGATGGCGTGCAGCCGGGCGCCGTTCCGCTCGTAGAGCCGAGCACGTCCCTCCGTCACTTCGCCGGAGGGAACGACGACCGGCAGTTGCTCGACCACGAGCGGACCCAGTCGTCGGCCCCGCCAGAACGCGGCAGCGATTCCGACCGCGAGGAGGGCGATCGAGATGACCGACACCCAGTGCGGCAGGTAGGCGGTGATGGGTGCATCGGATGCCGGGAGGTCGGCGGGACCGGGCACGTACCAGACCAGTGTCGGCCGCTCGCCGAACAGCGTCAGTGCGAGGGCCGCGTTTCCTTCGGCCGCAATGAGCTCGTTCGTCAACGCCGCCGTCGCCCCGAGGACCGTGACGCTGCGATCACGCTCGGCCAGCTCGATGAGGGAGAAGATGTCGTCGCCGCTGCCGAAGCACGCAGTCGCGTTCGCATCGGCGTCGATCACGCGGTACCCCTGGCCGTCGCCGGTGATGGTGCCGGCATTGACAGCCGCCCGCAGCGAGCATTCGGCGTCGAGTGCGCCGTCGACCGAACCGGCGAGCGCAAGTGCGGGCGCCAGGGCGTCGAGCGCGGCGAAATCGGGCTCGAGCAGCACCAGGCGATCACCAAGCTGGGCGAGCTCCTGCAGACGGTCGCCCTCGAGGATGCCGCGCACGTCGTGGACGAGCAGTGTCGACCCGCCGGAGCGGCTGCCGTCGAGGGTGTCGCGCACCTCGGCGAGCGACTCCGCTTCGACGACCTCGATGCCGTTGTCCCTCAGCACCTCGGTCACGGCACGGGCGCCGGCCGGAGCGGCGCTCGAGGGAGCGAGGCGCTCGCTCTCGGCGCTCGAGCCGGCCATCGCCATCATCAGCAGCCCGATCAGGACCACGAAGGTCGCCGCAGCGACCCAGAACACCGTTCGCCGCGCGACTGTGCGGGCGGCTGGAGTGAGCACCGTCATGCGGGCAGCACCTCGCTCGCGCGGCGCTGACGCAGTCGCGTGTCGAGGGCCGTCATCCGCTCATAGGTCTCGCGAGTGCCCGGCTCGCCGAGATACCGCACCCGGTCGAAGGCTGAGGCGGCCGCTGCCAGTTCGTCCCGCTCATCGACGAACACCGCGCTCGCCCGGCGTGCGAATTCGGTGGCTGTGGTGCCGGGGAGCACCTGCACGAGCGTGCGTTCCACGAGACCGCGCGCAATCGCGCGGAATGATTCCGCGATGGCTTCGTCCCAGCGCTCTGCGCTCGCGGCGAGCTGGGCGGCGCGGCGCAGCTCTGCGGCATCCCGCGTGTCGTCGTCGCCGAAGAGCTCGATGGTCGCGGCGCTGCGCTTGTTGAGGCGTGGCAAGCCGTACACGAGGAACGCGACGAGAAGGCCGATGGCGATCAGGCCGCCGATCACGGCGAGAGCCAGAACGGGCGGCCCCTCACCCCCGCCGAGTTCGAGCGACGTGAGCCACTCCCAGAACGCTTGCGACAGCCGGTCCCACCAAGTCGGCTGTGCGGCCTGGTACGCCGGGTCGGCGAGTTCGCGCAGCACCCACTCGCGCGCTTCATCTGCGCTCGGGTCGAGCGGCGCCTCGGTGAGCCTCATCACGCCTGAGCTGACCAGCCCGGCTCGGCTCCCCGCGCCGTCGAACCTGGCAGCAGAGGGTCGCGCGCGTCGGCCCCTGGCTGGTGGCGCGCCTCGACGAACCGCTGCAGCTCGAGATCGAGACCTTCCTTGCGCATGCGCAGGTCGATGTAGATCAGGCTCGCGGTCGCCGCCTGCACCACCAGGGCCACGGCGGCGACGACGAGCGACACGGCAATGAGCAGCAGGTACACCACGAGCCCGGTAACGACTGCCGACGTCTCATTGTCATCGAGGGAGAAGAGCGGAGTCACCATGCCGAGCAGCAGGCTCATCGGTGTCGTCACGATCTGCGAGGCGACATTCAGGATGACGGCGACCAGCAGCAGGATGCCGAAGCTCCGCCAGAAATGCCCGGAGACGAGCGTCCACGAGCGGGCGACGGCCTCGCGCAGCGGGAGGCGTTCGATCATCAGCGCGCTCGGCACCAGGGCGAGCTTGGTGCCGAGCCAGGCACCGATGGCGAGCGCGCCGAGCACCGCGAAGATGCTCAGGACGACAGCGATGGCGATCCCGACCGCACCGCCCACCGCGAAGCCGAGGCCGACCACCGCGGCCACCACGATGCCGATCGCGATGAGCACGGCCAGCGTGACGAGCAGCGTCCAGCCCACCAGCGCCCCTAGCCGGCCGCGCGCCGATTGCCACAGCCCGCGGAACCGCAGCTTCTCACCGACGGCACCCCGCGCGACCTCGAGCGCGATGATGCCCTGCATGAGCCCGGCTGCGACCACCGAGAGCAGCAGGGGCACGACCGCCGACACCAGAATGGCGGCGACCCCGCCCGCGGCGACCGCATCGGCATCCGCGCCGCTCGCCATGCTGGTGCGCCAGACCACCAGCGCCGTCACCCCTCCCATCAACACGACGGTCAGCACGATGACGATCGCCTGCCACAGCAGGGAGACGCCGAACGTCGGCTTCGGGTTGCGCCGCAGCACCTGGAACGACGCTCCGAGAACGTCACCGAGCGAGAGCGGTCGCAACGGGATCAAGCCGGGCTTGGGCGGGGGCGTCCAGCCGGTGGCCTGCGGTGCCCCGTACGGCTGGCCGCCCGGTGCGCCATAGGCGGGCGCTCCATACGGCGGCGCGCCGTAGGCAGGCGGCACTTGTGCGCCATACGTAGGCGCGCTCCCGGTAGGGGAACCGTAGGGCTGCTCGCCCGGCGTGGGAGATCCGGAGCCCTCTGCGCGAGCGCCGTATCGAGGCGGGTCTTGGTTGAGCTGCTCGGAAGGCGTCGCCGGGCTCGTCGGCGCCGGGTTCGCCGACGCGGAATCGGCTGCCGCTGAGTTCTCGGGGCCGGTGCTCTCAGGCGCCTGCCACTGCTGGTCTTCGCTCACGAACCGCTGCCCCCGCATCTCATGAATCTCGAACGTGAAGACGCCGCGTTCCGGCTGTGTCACGCGACAGCGCGCTGCTCCGCTGCGACCCGCCGCGAGCACCGGGAATCCGCGGTTCTCTGGCCTTCGCCTTCATGGTTTCACACTCGGCTACGCTTGTGCGAAAACCTGGTCTCGAGGGAAGTTCTGATGAACGCGCGCATTCTGGTGGTCGACGACGACGTCGCGCTCGCCGAGATGATCGGCATCGTGCTGCGCACCGAGGGATTCGACCCGCAGTTCTCCTCTGACGGCGCCGCGGCCCTCGACGCGTTCCGCAGGTCCAAGCCCGACCTCGTGCTGCTCGACCTCATGCTGCCGGGGCTCGACGGCATCGAGGTATGCCGGCTCATCCGGGCCGAGAGCGGCGTGCCCATCATCATGCTCACCGCCAAGAGCGACACCACCGACGTGGTGAAAGGTCTTGAGAGCGGCGCCGACGACTACGTCGTGAAGCCCTTCAACCCCAAGGAACTGGTCGCGCGAATCCGCACGCGCCTGCGCCCGGCATCCGAGCCCAGTGCCGAACTGCTGCACATCGGAGACCTCACCCTCGACGTGCCTGGCCACGAGGTGCGTCGGGGCGACACCCGCATCAACCTCACCCCGCTCGAGTTCGAACTGCTGCTGGCGCTCGCGATGAAGCCCAACCAGGTGTTCACGCGCGAGATGCTGCTCGAGCAGGTGTGGGGATACCACTACAAGGCCGACACCCGGCTGGTGAACGTGCACGTGCAACGCCTGCGCGCGAAGATCGAGGAAGACCCCGACAACCCGCGCATCGTCACAACCGTGCGCGGCGTCGGCTACCGCGCCGGCAACGGCGACTGAGCTCATGGCCCGCTCACGACCGAGCGGTCTGCGGCCTTGGCTCGAGTGGCGAGCGCTGCGAGACCGTGCGGTGCAGTGGTGGCGCACCTCGCTGCAGTTCCGCACCGTCACCGTCACGGTGGCGCTCTCGACCGCTGCGGTGAGCGTGATCCTCGGAACCATGTCGTTGTCGATCGGCGTGAACCTCTTCGAGTCGCAGCGCGACCAGATCCTGCTGGAGTCCAGCCGGGCGGCGGCGCAGGTGCAGCAGATCTTCGACGGAGCCTCGGCCTCGGATCAGCTCACGACGAGTGAGCTCGACCTGCTGCGGAACGGCGCTCAGGCGGCGATCGCTCGCACCACGTCGAGCGCAAGCGGGACCCGGTTCGCGCTCGAACGCAGCCCCAGGCAGGCGGGCACGCTGAACAACATGCAGGGCGTCGCGAGCACGGATCTCGACATCCGCATCATCGGCAGCACGCTTCGGGATGCCGTCGCCGCATCCGACGATGCGCTCTACTACCAGTCCGTAGCCCTTCGAACGCCCGAGAGCGAGGTGCCCGGGCTCGTCGTCGGCGCCCCGATCGATGTGCCCACCGCCGGGCGCTACGAGCTGTACCTCGTGTACAACCTCGAGGGGGTGCAGCGCACCCTGACGTTCGCACAGCAGACGCTGCTCGTGGGCGGCATCGCGCTCGTCGCGATGATCGGCGCGATCGCGTTCGTGGTGGCGAGGTTCGTCGCGGGCCCGATCCGGCTCGTCGCCGAGACGAGTCGGAAGCTCGCCGCGGGCCAGCTGGAGGAACGCATCCCCGACCGTGGTGAGGATGACATCGCCACGCTGGCACGCTCGTTCAACGCGATGGCCGACAGCATGCAGTGGCAGATCACCCGGCTGGGGGAGCTGTCGCGTGTGCAGCAGCGTTTCGTCTCCGATGTGTCGCACGAGCTGCGCACGCCGCTCACGACCATCCGGCTCGCCGGCGATGTGCTCTTCGACGAGCGCGAGAGCTTCAGCCCGACCACTGCGCGTGCGGCGGAGCTCATGCATGCCCAGGTGCAGCGCTTCGAGCTGCTGCTGGCCGACCTCCTCGAGATGAGCCGCTTTGACGCGGGTGTGGCAAACCTCGATACCGAGCGCACCAATATCGTGCGCCTGGTCGAAGACGCTGTGGAGGCGGTACGACCCCTCGCGGACAGCAAGGGCTCAGCGGTTCGGGTGGTGCCCCTCGGCGGATATGTCGAACTGGATGTCGACCCGCGCCGCATCCGCCGCATCATGCAGAATCTGCTCGGCAATGCGATCGACCATGGTGAGGGCAGACCGATCATGGTCTACGTCGACAGCAATCAGCACGCGGTGGCGATCGCCGTGCGGGACTTCGGCATCGGCATGAGCGAGGAGCAGGTCGCGCGCGTGTTTGACCGCTTCTGGCGCGCCGATCCGTCGCGACAGCGCACCACGGGCGGCACCGGCCTCGGGCTCGCCATCGCACTGGAGGACGCCGCACTCCATGGCGGTGCGCTCGATGTGTGGTCGGAGCCCGAAGAGGGCACCTGCTTCAGGCTCACGCTGCCAAGGCGGAGCGACGTCGAGGTCGCCCTGGTGGAATCACCGCTCGATCTGCCGCCGCCCACCGATTCTGCGCTCGACGAAGTGCTCGAGCACGCCCTGCGGCAACGGGCCGAGGAGGAGCAGGATCAGCGACGGCACATCGCTCAGGCGCCGTCGCGCCCTGCGGGTGAGGAGTCCGAGTGAAGCGAAGGACACTGCGCCGCGTCGCGATCGCGGCATCCGTCATGGTCGTCGCAGCGACGCTGCTCACAGGGTGCGTGGCGATCCCCACCTCGAGCGGCGTGGTCGAGGGAGGCTCGATCGCCGAGGAAGACGCCCCCGCCTCGGTGCTGCTGCCGCAAGGGCCCGAAGCGGGCGCCGAACCGCTGGGCATCCTGCAGGGGTTCCTGCGCGCGGGCACCGGACCGCAGAGCGACTACTCCGTCGCTCGTGAGTTCCTCACCGATGAGTTCCGTGACCGATGGAACCCGAGGGCCGGCACAACGGTGGCCCAGCAGGGAGCCGAGAGCTTCATTGACGTGGGCGAGCGCGTGATCGAGTACCGGGTGGTGCCGCAGGCGACAGTCGATGCCTGGGGGCGCTACACCGAGAGCGAATCAACCGGGCCGCAGCTCATGCAGTTCACCTTCGAACGGGTGCGGGGGGAGTGGCGCATCAGCGACGCGCCCGACGGCACGGTGTTGACAGCGTCGGCGTTCCCGCTGATCTTCAAGCCCTATACGCTGCAGTTCTTCGACCCGACGTTCCGCTTCCTCGTGCCCGACGAGCGGTGGTTCCCCTCGACGGCGCTCTCATCGCTGAGTCGTCGGATCGCCGAGGCGCTCCTGGAAGGCCCATCGGAGTGGCTCGCCGCAGCGGTCGTGACAGAGTTCCCGAACGGCACCCGGCTCGGACCAGACGGCGTGCGCATCGAGTCGAATCGCGCGATCGTCGATCTCAGCGCCGAGGCGACCGAGGCGGATGCCGATCGACTGCAGCGCATGCATCAGCAGTTGCAGGCCAGCCTGGCGGACGTCACATCGGTCACCAGCGTCGCGCTCTCGGTCAACCAGACCGAGGTGGTGCTGCCCGAGATGAACGGTCAGCAGGCGGTCGCAGAGCCGGAGGTCGACCCCCGCTCGGTGGTCCTCACGGAAGACGGATTCGGATATCTGCAACAGGGAGAGCTCGCGCCGCTGCCGGGGCTCAGCGAGCAGGTGACGCAGTTGCGCCCCGACGCGATCAGCTTCTCGTCCGCGCTGGGGCTCGCCGCGGTGCGCACTCCGGCGGGTGTCTACGCTGTGCAGTCGGGAGGCTCGCGCCTCATCGACGAGCGGCCGGAGCTCGTCGCACCCGCGCTCGACAGTCTCGGGTTCGTCTGGTCAGCGCAGGCGCGCGACCCCTCGAGCCTGGTCGCGATCGGATCGGATGGGGTGCAGCACCCACTCGCCTCCCCGCTGCCTGCGCGGGGCGTGCTGCGAGGTATGGAAGTGGCTCGCGATGACACTCGCATGCTGTTCCTGTTCGAGATCGACGGACGGAGTCGGCTGCTGACCGGCGCGATCGTGCGCGATGGCGGTGTGCCGATCGCCATCGGCGCACTGAGACCGATCGTGACAAGTGAGACTTCGATCGTGTCGGCGACTTGGAGCGACCAGGTGCACATCGCAACGCTCGATCGGGCGGAAGCCGACTACCGGGTGACCTTGCACACGGTCGGTGGCATGAGCGAGCCCCTGGGCAGGATTCCGGGCGGCACGAGCATTGTCGGCGGCAACGGACCCGATGGGCTGCGGGTGCTGGGGCCGGAGGGTGTGGTGTACCAGGGCCGGGGCACGGGATGGCAGAGCACCTCAGTCACTGCACTGGTCCTCGCCCACCGTCGCTAAGCAGGGCTCGCCCAGCCAGACACGCGAAGTGCGGCGGGCCCCTCAACATGGCCGGCCCGGTCGCGGATGGAGGGCGATCCTCGCGGTCGCCAGTGGGGCATCGATCGCCGGACGGATGCTGGCTGAATGACGATCGCGTCCCTCCGTGAGACCGCGCTCGACGTGTTGCACATCGTCGCGCCGGTCGAGTGCGTGGGGTGCAGGAGACCGGGGCGAGGCGTGTGCGCGGAGTGCCGCGCGGCTCTCGTACCCCGACCGGTCGTGCGCTCCCTCGCCGACGGCACTCCCGTTGCGGCAGCGCTCCGCTACGAGGGAGTCGTCAGGCGCGCGCTGCTGGCGTTCAAGGAGCAGGGGCGAACGGATGCCGCCGGCCCCCTCGCTCTCGCCTTGCACGCCGCGGTGACCACGGTGGTCTGCACCGCCGCAGCTGACGCTGCCCACGCCTCCCTCGTCGACGGCCTCTCGACTGACACGCGCGCCGCGAGCGCCACGCCGCCGCTCGCGGCGGTACCCGTGCCGTCATCCCGCGCCGCATGGCGCCGCCGCGGCTACGAGCCCGCGGCGCTGCTGCTGCGGAGGGCCGGAGCGCGCCCGCTGAGGGCGCTGGTGAGCACGAGAGGCGGGGTGCAGAAGGGACTCTCGCTCGATGAACGCGCGTTGAATCGCACGGGGAGCATGCGCAGCATCCGCTCGCTCGCCGAACGTCGCGTCGTGGTCGTGGACGACGTGCTCACCACCGGCGCGACGCTGATGGATGCCTGCCGCGCGGTGCGCGAGGCGGGGGGCGAACCGATCGCTGCGGCCGTGCTCGCGTGGACGCCCCGGCGCATCGGATTGCCTGCTGCGGAAACGCCGAGCGCCGATGACAACCCACCCGCCCCGGACTACGGTGGCGTGAAAGGCGCGCGAACATGACCGCCTGGCCAGCCGGGCGGCCCGCGCACACTCGCTCAAGGAGGTCGCCGTGGACATCACCATCACCGGACGCAATCTCGACATCACGGACCGATTCCGTGACTATGCGACGGAGAAGGCCGAACGGGTGTCGAAGCTCGCCGACCGGCCGATCGCCTTCGAGATAAAGGTCACTAGGCACAGCGAACCGCGCGGCGCGCAGGGCAGCGACAAGGTGGAGCTCATGCTCGTCGGCCCGGGCCCGCTTGTGCGCGCGGAGTCGGCGGCATCCGACAAGTACGCAGCGTTCGACATCGCCCTCGACAAGCTGACCGAGCGCCTCCGCGGCGTGAAGGACCGCCGCAAGATCCACCGCGGCAACCACCGACCGGTCTCGCTCGCCGAAGCGGCGGCATCCGGCTTCAGTGGCGTGGGCATCCAGCCCGCCGACGCGGAGCTGATCGAGAAGGTCGCGACCGGCTCGACCCCGGTCGTCGGCGAGCAGCGTGATGAGGATGCCGCCGAGTCGCCAGTCGTGATCCGCCAGAAGGTGTTCCCGGCAACGCGGATGAGCGCCGAAGAGGCGGTCGACCACATGGAGCTCGTCGGGCACGACTTCTTCTTGTTCGTCGACGCGGAGAGCGATCGGCCGAGCGTCGTCTACCGGCGCAAGGGCTGGGCATACGGTGTCATCAGCCTGGGTGACGAGGAACCGGTGGCGCGCGCAGTCTCCTCGTGACCGTGTCCCGCGTCGTCGCGGGACGCCATCCGGATGCCCGGGTGGTAATGGGGCCAAGGATGCCGCTGGGTAGGCTTGCTACGATAACCCGCCGATGCCGGTGCGCTCGTTCGCGCCGGCACCGGTGAGGCGTGCAGCACTGCGCGCACGACGACCAATGGGAGCAGCCGGTGGCAAACCTTCTCGAGAAAGTCCTCCGTGTCGGCGAGGGCCGCACGCTGCGGCGGCTCAAGGCGTACGCGCAGGCGATCAACGAACTCGAAGAGGACTTCGAGGCGCTCACGGACGATGAGCTGCGCAATGAGACCGCTGAGCTGCGTCAGCGGTACGGCAATGGCGAGTCGCTCGACGATCTGCTGCCAGAAGCCTTTGCTGCCGTTCGTGAAGCGTCGAAGCGCACGCTCGGTCTGCGTCACTTCGATGTGCAGCTCATGGGTGGCGCGGCACTGCATCTGGGCAACATCGCCGAGATGAAGACCGGTGAGGGCAAGACCCTCGTCGCGACGACCGCCGCCTATCTCAACGCCATCGCTTCGCGCGGCGTGCACATCGTCACGGTCAACGACTACCTGGCGAGCTACCAGTCCGAGCTCATGGGCCGTGTGTTCCGGGCGCTCGGCATGACGACCGGCTGCATCCTGTCGGGCCAGACGCCCGAGGTGCGTCGCGAGCAGTACGCGTGCGACATCACCTATGGCACGAACAACGAGTTCGGCTTCGACTATCTGCGCGACAACATGGCCTGGCAGACGAGCGACATGGTGCAGCGCGGCCACTACTTCGCCATCGTCGACGAGGTCGACTCGATCCTGATCGACGAGGCCCGCACCCCGCTCATCATCTCCGGGCCCGCGTCAGGCGAGGCCAACCGATGGTTCACCGAGTTCGCGAACATCGCCAAGCGCATGACTCCGGGCGTCGACTTCGAGGTCGATGAGAAGAAGCGCACGGTCGGCGTGCTCGAACCGGGTATCGAGAAGGTCGAGGACTACCTCGGCATCGACAATCTGTACGAGTCCGCGAACACCCCGCTGATCTCGTTCCTCAACAACTCGATCAAGGCTCGCGCGCTCTTCAAGCGCGACAAGGACTACGTCGTGATGAACGGCGAGGTGCTCATCGTCGATGAGCACACGGGCCGCATCCTCGCCGGACGCCGGTACAACGAGGGCATCCACCAGGCGATCGAGGCCAAGGAAGGCGTCGCCGTCAAGGCCGAGAACCAGACGCTCGCGACGGTCACGCTGCAGAACTACTTCCGGCTCTACCAGAAGCTCTCCGGCATGACCGGAACCGCCGAGACCGAGGCGGCCGAGTTCATGTCGACCTACAAGCTCGGCGTGGTCCCGATCCCGACCAACAAGCCGATGCAGCGCATCGACCAGTCCGACCTCGTGTACAAGAACGAGCAGGCGAAGTTCACGCAGGTCGTCGAAGACATCGCGAAGCGGCATGAGAAGGGCCAGCCGGTGCTTGTCGGCACGACGAGTGTCGAGAAGAGCGAGTACCTCTCGCGGATGCTGGCGAAGCGCGGCGTGAAGCACGAGGTGCTGAACGCGAAGAACCACGCCCGTGAAGCCGCGATCATCGCGCAGGCAGGCCGCGCAGGAGCCGTCACGGTCGCCACCAATATGGCCGGTCGCGGTACCGACATCATGCTCGGCGGGAACGCGGAGTTCCTGGCCGTGCAGCGCATGCAGCAGAAGGGCCTCAGCCCCAGCGAGACCCCCGAGGAATACGAGGCGGAGTGGGACGCCGTCTTCGAGCAGGTCAAGGCCGAGGTCGCGAAGGAGGCCGAGAAGGTCATCGACGCCGGCGGCCTCTACGTGCTCGGCACCGAGCGCCATGAGTCGCGCCGCATCGACAACCAGCTTCGCGGACGCGCCGGTCGACAGGGCGACCCCGGCGAGAGCCGTTTCTACCTCTCGCTGCAAGACGACCTCATGCGCCTGTTCAACGCCGGTGCCGCCGAGGCGCTGATGGGCCGGAGCAGCGTCCCCGACGATCTCGCCATCGAGTCGAAGGTCGTCAGTCGGGCGATCCAGAGCGCACAGTCGCAGGTCGAGTCGCGGAACGCCGAGATCCGCAAGAACGTGCTCAAGTACGACGATGTGCTCAACCGTCAGCGCGAGGCGATCTACAGCGATCGCCGGCACATCCTCGAGGGCGATGACCTGCACGACCGGGTGCAGACCTTCATCGAGCAGGCGATCACCGAGATCGTCGAGCAGCATACGGCCGAGGGGCACAGTGACGATTGGGACCTCGAGACGTTGTGGACCGAGCTGAAGCAGCTCTACCCGATCTCGATCACGATCGACGAGGTGCTCACCGAGGCAGGGACCCGCGGCAAGCTGAGCGCCCAGTTCCTCGCGCAGGAGATCATCTCCGATGCGAAGATCGCGTATCAGCGTCGTGAGGAGAGCCTCTCCTCGGAGGCCATGCGAGAGCTCGAGCGCCGTGTGGTGCTGAGCGTTGTCGACCGCCGCTGGCGTGACCACCTCTATGAGATGGACTACCTCAAGGACGGCATCGGCCTCCGGGCCATGGCACAGCGCGACCCACTGGTCGAGTACCAGCGCGAGGGGTTCGCGCTCTTCCAGAACATGATGGGCCAGATCCGCGAGGAGAGCGTCGGCTTCCTGTTCAACCTCGAGGTGCAGGTCACGAGCGAGCACGGCGAAGCGCATGTCGCAGCGAAGGGGCTCGGCGTTCCGCAGACGCCCACCGAGCGGCTCAGCTACTCGGCCCCCAGCTCTGACAACACCAACGAGGTCGAAGTTCGGAACCAGCGCGGGCAAGTGCAAGCGGCTGAGACGCGTCGTCTCCAGCAGCAGGCCGCTGCGTTGCGGCGTGCGGCGGCGCAGGCCCAGCAGCCGGCGGCAGCGCCGACTCGCGGTGCGTTCGGGCAGGTCGAGCAGGATGCCGATGCGGCGCCTGCCGCGCCCCTGAACCGCGCCCAGCGTCGCGCCCAGGACAAGCGCCGCTGACTCCAGCCGGGCAGGGTCCCCTCGCAGGGTGGGCCCGGCTCGGGTTCAGGCCGCGGCTAGAGCACGTGGATGGCGGTGGCGCGCCACCGGCGATCCAGCCCCTCGAGGCGGATCGCGATGGCCCGCGCTCGAGCTCGGCCGTTTGCGATGACAACCGCTTCGACGATGCCGTCTGCCGGGTGCGTGATAATCGGCGCGCCCAGCGAGAACGCCGGTCTCGTGGGCACGATGCCCTTGGCCTGCCTCGCTCGCGAGGCGGTCACCACGCGCTTGAGCAGGTGCCGGTACACCTGGTCGGTGACCCAGCGCGCGACCTGTTCGAGATCCCGGGCCCCGGCGAGGATCTCGAGCACGCACCTGGCGAGATTCATCACCAGAGGCTCAGGATCGGGCAGTGCCGCCGTGACGGTGCGCTGGAAACCGAACCGGTCTTCGTCGCTCTGACGGACCGTGATCCGCCTCGTGGGCGCGACCGACGTCGCTGCAGCCGATTGAGAAGCGGCACCTGGCATGCTCTACCTCCGTCCGAGAGCGGCGCCCCTCCTCGGGCGCCCCGGCCTCGACCACATCAGTTGAGGATCTCTCGCGTCCAGAGTGTTCGTTACTTGTGGATAACTCAGCTTCCGTGGAGGAGTGCGGCGGCTAGCCTCGCCCGATGCGATGGCCCAATCTGTTCGACGATCTCGAAGCCCAATTCGCGGCGGAACACGGCCTCGAGCGTGCAGCGGTCGATGCCGAACGTGCGCGAGCCGCTCGAGCGCGGCAGACGCTGCTCGAGCGGGTCGCTCAGTTCGTGAGAGACGCCGGTGATGAAGCCACCGTCAATGTGACGGCGCGCGGGGTGCCAATGTCGCTCCGAGTGCTCGACGTCGGCCTGGATTGGATCTCAGGCGAAGAACAGGGGAGCGGTGGGAGCGCGCTCGGCGGGCATCGCGGCATGGCGATCGTGTCGGCATCCGCGATCGACGCCATCGAGTTCCTCGATCCTGCGAGCGCTCGACCGGTTCCGGGCGAGGCGTCGCCAGTGATCCGCCGACTCGGGATCGTCTCACCGCTCCGCGAGCTCGCGAGACGCCGGCGAACGGTACTGGTTCGCGCTGTCACCCTGGAGCGTGTCGGCACGATCGATGCAGTGGGCTCCGACTACTTGGAGCTCGCCGTGCATGAGCCAGGCGTTCCACCGCGTTCGGCTGCGGTTCGCCAGCGGCTCCTGGTTCCGGTCGCTCAGTTGGTCGTCGTGCGCGGGTAGTGGTCGAAGAGTTCGACCACGTCGGCGAGTTCGGCTTGCTGCCAGAGCGCCATGCGGCGAGTCTCCTCGTAGCGCCCTTCGATGAAGCGCTCGAGGCGGTCGTGCTCGATACGCCAGTGCCCGCCGACGCGAATGGCCGGGAGCTCGCCTGACTGCATCGCGTCGAAGACATCGTCCACCGGCACGTTGAGCACTTCCGCAGCATCCGTCGGCGTGAGGAAGCGCTCGCGGTCACGTGCGGAGTTCGAGGCAGTCATCCGTAGATTATGGATCCCCAGGCGCCGCCCCGCGGCGGGTGTGGATAACTCGCGCCACTGCGGGCCGGATGTCACGACGATGGCAGGGCCAAGTCCGATCCAGGGAGTCCGTCATGCCAGTGCCAGCCCCGCGCGGCGCCCGTTCGCGGTCCGCATTCGATGCTCGATTGCTCATCGGCATCGCGCTCATCGCAGCGTCGGTGGGTGGCGCGATGCTGCTCGGAGCCGCTTCGGATGACGTCAGACCGGCGCTCGCGGCATCCCGAACCCTGACGCCCGGTGAGACCGTCACCGCGGCCGATCTGATTGAGCGGCACGTTCGCCTCGGCGACGCGGAATCGCGATACCTGGTGCCCGCTGAGCTGCCGGAAGGCGGGGTGATCGTGACGAGGGCGGTCGATGCTGGCGAGCTCGTCCCGGTGTCCGCGATCGCCGATCGGCGAAGCACCCGCTACGGCGCAGTGGTGATCGGTGTCACGGGGAGACTGAGCGGAGGCATCCTTCCCGGCGCGACGGTCGATGTGTGGGCGGCGCAGCAGGCCGGAGGCGGTGACCACTTCGCGCCGACCGTGATCGTGGCCGCAGCGACGGTAGTCAGTGTGGAGGTCGACTCGAGCGGCATGGTGTCGGGGCGCACCACTGGTGTCGAGTTGCTCGTACCGCGCGAACGGCTCGCACTGCTTCTCGAGGCCATGGCCGATGGTGACGCGATCTCTCTCGTCCCCGTCGGCCTCCCTCTCGGGAGGTGAGTTCGTTGCTTCCTGACATGGCTGGAGCCGGGCCGTTCGAGCGCGGCTTCGTTGAGGGGCCTGACTCCGCCGTTCGGCATGAAGCACCGAGCGAACTCGCTTCCCACTCGCGCGCGGGGATCGTCGTCGCGGTCTGGGGCCCGACCGGAGCTCCCGGCCGCAGCACCGTCGCCATCAATGTGGCAGCCGAGTTGGCCGCGCGAGGAGCCGCCGTGACACTGGCCGACGCTGACACCTACGGCGGCTCGATCGCCACGATGCTCGGTCTGTTCGACGAATCGCCCGGCTTCGCAGCCAGCGGTCGGCTCATCGAGCGCGGCGAATACTCGCTCGCCGAGTTCGAGCGGCTCACGCAGAACGTGGCCGTGGGTGCGGGGTGGCTCAGAGTGCTCGGCGGCCTCAGCCGTGCGGATCGCTGGCCCGAGGTCGGCGCCGCACGGGTGTCGGGCCTGCTCGAGGTGCTGAAGGAATGGAACGACGCGATCGTGCTCGACGTCGGCTTCAACCTCGAGCGCGACGAAGAGATCTCCAGCGACATCGACGCCCCGCGTCGCAACGCCGCGACTCTCGCCTCGCTCTCGTCGGCTGATGTGGTGCTCGCGGTCGCATCTGCCGACCCGGTGGGGATTGCGAGATTCCTGCGCGAGCACCAGGAGCTGCGCCGCGTCGCCCCCGACGCGCGCGTGATCGTCGTGGTCAACCGTTTGCGCCGCGGGGCGATCGGCAGCGGCGCGGCACGGCAGATCTCAGAGGTGCTGCAGCGCTTCGGCGGCATCCGGGATCCCTGGTACCTTCCCTTCGATCTCGATGCGACGGATGCTGCGCTCTCCGCCGCCGGAACCCTCGCCGAGGCCGCCCCGCGCTCTGCGATCAGGGCTGCCATTCGCGAGCTCGTCGACGCGGAGTTCCCGGCCGCTGCCGCGCCCGATTCCGGAGCGCGGCGAGGGCGATCGGTGCGGCGCCGAGTAAGGAGCGAGGAGTCCCGCGCCGGGCACTAGCTGCGAGTCGCCCGCAGGAAAGGCGCGGGAACGAGCAGCTAGGCTCGAATCGTGTCGACCCTGAGCGATCTCGTCCAGGCCCAAGGGCTCTCGTCAACCGCAGACATCGAATGGCTGCACCTGCTCGTCGGGGATTGGCAATTGCTCGCAGATCTCGCCTTCGCCGACATCGTGCTCTGGGTGCCCACCGAGGACGGCAACTTCATCGCGGTGTCGCACGCTCGCCCCTCCAGCTCGGCCACCCTCTTCTACCGCGACTTCGTGGGTCAGCGCATCAAGTCGCAGTGGGTCGACAAGGTCACGAAGGCCTTCGAGACGGCGCAGATCGTCGACTCCGACAGCCCCGATTGGTACGAGGACATGCCCACGCGAGTGCGCGCAGTACCGGTCATGCGGCGTCTCGACCCCAGCGGCAAAGAGACCACGGAGCGGCCCATCGCCGTCATCACGCGCCACACCAACTTGAGCGAGGCGCGCACGCCGAGCCGCCAGGAACTCACCTTCAACGAGTGCGCGAACGACCTGTTCCGCATGATCTCGGTGGGAGACTTCCCCGATCTCGGGGCGCCCAAAGCGCCTCGCCGTGGCGCGCCGCGTGCCTCCGACGGGCTGATCCGGCTCGACGTCGACGGCATCGTCACCTTTGCCAGCCCCAATGGACTGTCGGCATTCAACCGCATGGGCTTCGAGGGCGAGCTCGAAGGCCGTTCTCTCGCCGAGGTGACGACGGAACTCCTGGCAGGCAAGCTCATCGTCGACGAGTCATTGCCGCTCGTCGTCACGGGCCGTGCGCCATGGCGCACCGATATCGAAGCGCGCGGCGTCACGGTCTCGCTGCGGGCGATCCCGATCCGTGATCAGGGGGAGCGGGTCGGGGCCATCGTGCTCTGCCGCGACGTCACCGAGGTGCGTCACCAGGAGCGCGAGCTGATCACCAAGGACGCCACGATCCGCGAGATCCATCACCGCGTGAAGAACAACCTGCAGACCGTTGCGTCTCTGCTGCGGATCCAGGCCCGACGCACGCACAGCGACGTCGCGCGCGAGGCGCTCGGGCAGGCGATGCGCCGTGTCGCGGCGATCGCAGTCGTGCACGACACCCTGTCGGAAGGGCTCAACCAATCAGTCGATTTCGACGTCGTGTTCGAGCGGATGCTGATGCTCGTCGCCGAGGTGGCGGCGAGCCACAACACCACGGTTCGGCCGAAGAAGACGGGCACTTTCGGCACGCTGCCGAGCGAGTACGCGACACCGCTCGCGCTCGCACTCACGGAGCTGGTGACGAACGCCGTCGAGCACGGACTCGCTGGCCGCGACGGCGAGGTCGAGACGATCGCCGTTCGCACGCACGACATGCTCGAGGTCAAGGTCCGAGACAACGGCGCTGGTCTTCCCGAGGGGAAGGTCGGCAGCGGACTCGGCACTCAGATCGTGCGCACGCTCATCCAGGGCGAGCTCAGCGGCACCATCGACTGGCACACGCTCGAGGGCGAGGGCACAGAGGTGACCATCGAAGTGCCGCTGCTCTACCTGCAGAAGTGAAGCGAGTGAACGTGCAGCACGGCGGCAAGAACGGCGGATGCCGCAAGACGGCGTTCGCGACACGCGCTGAGCGCAACGGCATCCGCGCACGGAAAAGGCCCGGAGCGTTCAGCTCCGGGCCTCATCGCGTCGAGTCAGGAAGCGCGGCGCGCGCGGGCGGCGCGACGCTTGAGCGCGCGGCGCTCGTCTTCACTGAGTCCACCCCAGACGCCGGAATCCTGGTTGGTCTCCAGGGCGTACTGCAGGCACATCTCGGTGACCGTGCATCGAGCGC
Source organism: Ruicaihuangia caeni (assembly GCF_040536845.1). NCBI lineage: Bacteria > Bacillati > Actinomycetota > Actinomycetes > Micrococcales > Microbacteriaceae > Ruicaihuangia > Ruicaihuangia caeni. The sequence goes on along the minus strand of NZ_CP159582.1, from coordinate 781,245 downwards.
AGACCGACTTGGCCTTCTCGATCTGGTCGACAGCCGGGCCGGTGTTGCCGACCGGGAAGAACAACTCCGGGTCGACTGTCAGACAGGCGGCTTTGTCACGCCAATCCATGAATACACACACTCCTTCAGTGGGCATTTCGAAGCGCACGCAAGAACAATGGGTCTGCGATGCAGTGATGAGACTTCGGTATGCACCCACCACAGTGTGGGCTCAGAACAACCTCAGATAGGTTCTCATAGCAGAATCGCCAAAATCAATAGTCTTCTTCGGGATTAACCTGTGAAATCTGCCCCGGCGTCACCGCTGCTCTACCTTCTCGTCACCGTTCTGTTCGCGGAAGCTGCTCTGCTGGCGGGGGCGACTGTCTTCCTGGTCGTCGAACTGCTGATCGATCGCCCCGAGTCGTACGCGAGCGCGATCGCATTGACGGTGCTCACGGGTGCTGCGGCCGCCTGGGTCACGAGCCTCGCGCTCGGTGCGCTTCGGCGACGGTCGTGGGTGCGAGGGCCGGCTCTGGTGTGGCAAGTGCTGCAGCTCGCTGTCGCGATCGGAAGCTTTCAGGGAGCCGACGCGCGGTTCGACATCGGCTGGGCGTTGCTGGTGCCTGCCCTGCTCGGGGCAGGGCTGCTCTTCACCAAGCCCGTGATCGCGGCCACCGCGCGTGCCTCGCTCGAGCCGGGTGCGCTGGGTGAGGGCGCGGATCCCGAGGCGGACTCGGAAGCGGACGGGCCAACGCCGCTGCGCTGACCTTGCCCTACCGGGCGATCAGCCCTCGTCGACGCTCAGCATCTTGCGCAGACGCGCAACGTGACCCGTCGCCCGCACGTTGTACAGGGCGTGCTCGATGCGGCCGTGCTCGTCGATCACGAATGTCGAGCGGTGCACGCCGTCGAACAGCTTCCCGTAGAGGTTCTTCGGGCCCCACACGTGGTAGGCGCGATGCACGCTGAGGTCTTCATCGCTCAGGAGCGGGTATTGCAGCGCATCGCGGTCCGCGAATCGGCGCTGCTTGTCGACGGCATCCTTCGATATGCCGACCACCGCGTACCCCGCGCGTTGCAGCGGCTCGAGGCTGTCGCGGAAATCACACGCCTGCTTGGTGCACCCCGGCGTCATCGCGGCAGGGTAGAAGAATGCGATCACTTTGCGGCCAGTGAAGTCTGCGAGCGACACAGGGGTGCCGTCCTGGTCGTTCAGTGTGAAAGCGGGTGCGGCGTCACCAGGGTTCAAGCGCGGTTCGGTCATTGCTCCTCGTTCTTCGGTCACTCCAGTCTACGAAGGAGCACCTTGGCGGCCGCCCTCGCTGATGCAGCCGTCCGCAGGGGGAGCCCTGCCCGATTCGCGTGCCGAGTCGCATGGGTGCTACAGTTGACCCTCGGTTCGCATGTTGCGAATCGAGCACCTCTAGCTCAATTGGCAGAGCAACTGACTCTTAATCAGTGGGTTCCGGGTTCGAGTCCCGGGGGGTGTACCACCGAGTGTTCGTGGCGACGACTTGATCGTCGCCTGTCGCTGTTCACCGTTCTAGGATTCACCGTCCTCGGAGCCGACGTCGTCGCCTTCCGCCTGTGAAGGGTGCCCCTTCTGCGGGAGTACCTCATGCTCGTCGGGGCGCTCTGGATCCTCGCCTTCGGCCTGACTCGGCTTGTTGTCCTGCCCATTCATTCGTTGCTCCTCTGGGGTATTCCGGCGGATGACGACTCCTGCGTTGACAACGGCGACACCCGGGTCGCCGGCCGCGCTGCAGCAGCGCGATGTCGCCACCGGAGCTCGTCGACATTCTGTGCCGAATCGAGGGATGATGCCCCGTTTCCCACGGGGTCTCAAGTGCGTCGAGTGGCGCTTCGGAGAGTCGTCATGGGCGGCCGTGCACGCGCCCATCGCCCGCTCCCGGCCGCTGCTACATCGTGGTGTGCTCGATGCTCTTCATCGTCTTCCCTGCCAGGTGAGGACCGGCCAGCACCGGCTCGTACTTGCCGGTGCCATCCGGGCCGAGGCAGGTGGGCAAGCACTCGACGAGCTGGCTGTAGTTCGCATTGAAGAAGAACGGCATCGTCTGACGCCTCGTGGACACCGTTGATCCAGCATCCGGGTTCACGACTCGGTGCAGCGTCGAGGTCCAGCGATCGTTCGTCCACCGGGCCATCAGGTCGCCGATGTTGATGACGTAGGCGCCTTCGACCGGGGCGACGTCGACCCAGTGCTCCGACTTGCCGTCATACGCCTGCAGCCCGCCTCTGCCAAGTTCCTGCCGAAGGATGGTGAGCGTGCCGTAGTCGGTGTGCGCACCGGCGCGCAACTGCCCCTCCTTGGGAGGTGCGGACTGCTCGGGGTAGTTGATCGCTCGCTGCGCGCTGGGGGAGCGGTCGACCTTGTCGTCGAAGAAGTCCGCCGGCAGATCGAGGCCCAGCGCGAAGATCGACATCAAGCGGGTGGCCAACGATCGCATCTCGCGCATGTAGCCCTCCCACGCGCCCTGCAGGTCCGGCAGCGCTGAGGGCCAGCGCGCAGGAGCGAAGAGTCCGCGTTCGGTGTCATCAGCGAATGGGTGACCGCCGTGGGGCGTGGCCGCGACGTTCAGCGATTCCTTGAGGTCGCCAGGGGCCGCCTCATCAAGCGACGCGGCGAGCGATTCGGTCGCGACCGGGAAGTACCCGTACGACCCGCCCGGCTCGCGCTCGATCTCCAACTTGTCGGAGAGGGGCAGATCGAAGAACGCCCGGGTGAGCTGCCAGCAGCGCTCGCTGATGTCGGGATCCACGCCGTGATTGGTGATCTGGAAGAAGCCCACCGTGCGCAGCGTCTCGTCGATCTCTTTCCCCACCGTGCGGGGGTCACGATCGATGTCGATCACCGGAATATCGAGCGTGGCGCTGGGCATAGGGGCTCCCTTCGTGGCGGCGCGTCAAGCGTCGGCAGCAAGCGATGACGCGAGAGACGGATTGGACCCGACAGTAGGGGTGCCGCAGAGAAGGGTCAAGCATCCCGCCGCGAGCATCCCCGGTACGGAAGACGCGACCGCCGAAGAAAGGAGGGCGCTGTGACGGATGCCGGTGTCTAGCCCCGCGAAGGGCACTTCAGCCGGGTCGAGACTGCCTGGTCGGCGCTCCGCGACATGGTGTGCTCCGCCATGGGGTTGCCGCACAGGGGGCACGGCTTGTCATGCGTCGGGGGCAGCGGCGGCTCATTGAAGGGACCGAGCTGAGCCGGGCCCATCACGGGTCGGAACGTGCCGTTCAGGATCGCCCACCACGGCCGACGCTCTCGCTTCGCCATTACTGCCTCTCGCGCAAACGATTAGTACACTAACGATTATGGCAGGCGACCTCCTCTCGCTCGACCGCCAGGTGTGCTTCGCGCTGGCGGTCGCTTCGCGGAACGTCATCGGCCTGTATCGACCATTGCTCGAGCCATTGGGGCTCACGCACCCGCAGTACCTGGTGATGCTGGCGCTGTGGGAACGCAGCCCTCGCCGGGTGCGCGATATCGGCGAGGCGCTCTACCTGGAGCCGGCGACTCTCTCGCCCCTGTTGAAGCGTCTCGAGTCTGCCGGCCTCATCACCCGGGGTCGAAACGCTGAGGATGAGCGCGCGCTCGATGTCGAGCTCACAGACGCCGGCCGGGCACTCAAGACAGAGGCGGAGCGGGTGCCGCCCGCGATCATCGAACAGCTGGGGGTGGACGTCTCAGAACTCGAAGAGCTTCGCGACCGACTGGTTCACTTGCTGAATGCGGCAGCGCCGGGCGGCGCCAGGGGGAGCGTCAGCGCCATCGCGTGACAGTGTCACGCGCGAGCGAGTGAATCCGCTAGTCGGTCGCCGCTCCTCGGCTGCTCTTGCCTGCGACGCGGCTGTTCAGCGGGCTAGGTGTAACTCCCACGGAGGTTGTGAACAGCGTGGCGTGATCTAACGGGGCGAGGGCCTCCGGTTCGATGTGGGTTACCACACTCGCATCGGCAACACGGAGACCCTCGTGACCCACGCTAACGCGCCCCTGTCCGAAACTGGCCGACTACGGCTGGCGAAGCTCGTCGTCGATCATCACTGGCCGCTGCGCCGGGCCGCGGATCGGTTCAGCTGCTCCGCATCGACGGTGAAGAAATGGGCCGACCGGTATCGGGCAGCGGGCCCGGCAGGCATGCGGGATCTGTCCTCACGGCCGTTGACCTGCCCGAACCAGACCCCGCGACGCACCGAGCGGCGGATCATCGCCCTGCGGTTCACCCGCCGCTGGGGACCGCACCGGATCGCCCATCACCTGCAGCTCAACCGGTCGACGGTGGAGAAGGTCCTCAACCGCTTCCGGATGCCCAAGCTGTCCCACCTCGATCAGGCGACCGGGCTGCCGGTGCGCCGCCCGAAACCGGTCCGCTACGAACATCCCAACCCCGGCGATCTGGTGCACGTGGACATCAAGAAACTCGGCCGCATCCCCGACGGCGGCGGCCACCGGGTCCTCGGCCGGGAAGCTGGTCGGAAGAACAACCCGCGCACCGGTCGCGGCTACTCATTCCTGCACCACGCAGTCGACGACCACAGCCGCCTCGCCTACTCCGAGATCTTGGACGACGAAAAGAAGGAAACCGCTGCCGCGTTCTGGAAACGCGCAAATGCGTTCTTCACCGCCCACGGCATCACCGTGCTCCGTGTCCTCACCGACAACGGCTCCTGCTACCGCTCCCACGCGTTCCGCGACGCGCTCGGGCCGACCATCAAGCACAAGTGGACAAGGCCCTACCGGCCGCAGACCAACGGCAAGGTCGAGCGCTTCAACCGCACCCTCGCCGCCGAATGGGCCTACGCCAAGCCCTATCCCAGCGACGAAGCCAGGGCCGCTGACTACGGCACCCGGCTCCATCACTACAATCACCACAGACCCCACAGCGGGATCGGCGGACACTCACCCATCGACCGCGTTCATAACGTCAGTGGGAGTTACAGCTAGGCGCCCAGTCGGCGCTTGATCTCGTCAGAGTTCTTGGCGACGGTGCCGATCGCGATGGCGAGGGTGCACACCCAGACGATCCAGTGCAACGCCAGGCGCCAATCGCGGGGCCCCTTGCGTGTCTGCTGGATGGTTCCCCACCCGCTGAACATCGCACTCAAGACACTGGTGCTGAGCAGATACTTGCGCACTCGACCTCCTCGACTGGCTTCCTACGCTAGCTGGAAGCGGTCGAAGACGACACCTTGGCGTCGGTGCTCTCCGTCAGGGCGTCAGTCGAGCGGCTCGGATGCCGTGACGCCAGTTCGTCGAACGTTCGGCGCACCTCTTCCGCGCGTCGTTCGTCATCCCAGCCGAGAGCACCTCCGACGACCTCGGCCAGCTCTTCAAGGGCCTCTTGCGAAGCCCGGCCGGTGAAGGCGATCGACGTGCGTCGAAGCACGACATCGGCGAGCCTGACGACCGACTCCGCAGTAGCGATCCAGCGGATCTCGCCCCGCGAGTAGTCCTCGAGGATTGCCAGTGCCTGATCGTCTTGCGCGATCACGGCTGCTGCTTCTGCAGCCCGAGTGCCGTAGCGCTCGAAGAGCGTCCGCATGGTCGCGATCGGAAGACCTTGCGAGTGCTCCGCGAGCCACCTGTCCTGCTCGCGCAGTGCCGGGTAGCCCTTGCCTCCGCCGATCGGGAGGTCGGTCGTCGACACGGTCCGTTGCACACCCACCTCGGTGAGCACGGTGTCGGCGAGGTGCTCGCTGACTGCTCGGAAGGTGGTCCACTTTCCGCCCACGAGCGATACGAGGCGAGTGCCCCGCGGTGAGCGGTCGCGTTCGATGCGGTAGTCGCGAGAGATGAAGCCGGGCGCGGCGTCTCCCTCGCTGGGAAGGGGACGAACTCCTGAGAAGGTGTGCACGATCTGATCGCGGCGCACCTCGATGTCGGGGAACACATGGTGCACGAGATCGAGGAAGTACACGATCTCCTCCTCGGAGATGACCGTGTCGAGCTCGCCCCGCGCATGGATGTCGGAAGTCCCGATGAGCACGCGGCCGGCGAGCGGGTAGATCAGCACGATGCGGCCGTCGGCGTGCTCGAAGAACACCTCGCGCCCACCGCAGGCTTCGAGGAGATCAGGGTTGTCGACCACGATATGCGAGCCCTTCGTCCCGCCCATCCAGTGGGTGGGACGTCCGAGCGCGGCGTTTGTCATGTCGGTCCACGGACCGGTCGCATTCACCACCAGTCCAGGGCGCACGGCCGCTTCCTCGCCCGTCGTGCGGTCACGCAGCAGGATGCCGTCTTCGTTCTCGCCGATGACCTCCGTGTAGTTCAGGCTCTCGGCGTTACCGGTCGCGAGCGCGTCGACCAGGAGTTCCAGGGCGAGGCGCTCGGGGTCGGCGATCGACGCGTCGAAGTACGCGGCCGTGTACTTGACATCGGGGTTGAGCCGCGGCATCGCCTCCAGCGACTTCCGGCGCCCATGAAACTTGTGCCGCGGCACCCGGCCGCCGTCCCTCGAATAGAGGTCGTAGAGGATCAGCCCGACTTTGACCAGCAGAGCGCCTCGCTCCGCCGGGCGACCGCTGCGTCGGTGACGGATCAGTCGCAGGGGGGCGCTGATGAGACCCGACCACGTGCTGAACAGCGGCACCACGGTCTCCAGCGGGCGAACGCGGTGCGGGGCGAGACGAAGCAGCCGATTGCGCTCGCGCACCGACTCCTGCACCAGCCGGAACTCGCCATTCTCCAGGTACCGGATGCCGCCGTGGATCATGTGCGAGGAGGCCGCCGAGGCGCCGGAGCAGTAGTCGTTGCGCTCGACGAGCACCGCGTTGATGCCCTGCAGTGCGAGCTCGCGCAGCGTGGCGATGCCATTGATGCCGCCACCGACGATGAGCACGCTCTCGGCGCCGCCCTCGCGCAGTCGTCGTTGTGCTGCTTGCATCCGCTCGGCCATGAAAATTCCGCTCCCCTTCTGGCGGCGCGTCATCGTGCCGCTCCGGATCATCATGGGAGGCGCGTGCACGCAAGTTCAAGCCGAGTGAACGAACGTGCAGTGGTTGCACGAATGCTCGCCGACCGGCCGGTTCTTGAAGCCGGTTTCGGAGTCGGTTGGGGAGTTCGGTCAGTTCAGGAGCTCTCGCGCGAACCAGGTGGCCGTCGGCTCGTCGATCACGATGTCGGAGACGAGGCCGGCCTCAAGTGCGCCTCGAAGGGCAAGGAGCCGCCCTCTGCCGGCAACGACGCAGATGCGGCGCGGCACCTTGCGCAGCGTCTCGAAGTCGGGTCCGGTCGAGCGGGCGTTGAGCGGAATCCCATCAGAGGTGCCATCGGCCCTGAAGAACACCGTCGCGATGTCACCGACGACACCCGCCTGCGCGAGTCCCGCGTAGTCGTCCCGATCCAGATAGTCGGCGCGGTACACCTTGCCTGGCACCTGGGAGCGAGGCGATCCGATGCCGAAGAGCGCGATATCGAGTTGCCGCTGCAGCTCGAGCACCCGTCGCACACTGCGCTCCTTCCACATCGCGGCCTTGGTTGCGGGATTGTCGAAGAAAGCCGGAACCGGGAAGTGCTCACTCTCGGAGCCGAACGCTCGTGCGAAGCGTCGTAGGATCTCGCCCGCCACTTCGACGCCGCTCGCGGCGCTGCTCGCTGCGCCGTTGAGCTGGACGACCTTGGTGCGAGTGAGGTCCTTTGGCGCCAGGTGCCGGCTCACCGCCGTGAGAGTGGAGCCCCAGGCGATGCCGAGCGACATCCCCGATTCGAAGTGCTGCCCGAGCAGCCTGGCGGTGCCCGCGGCAACGCGATCGAGCACATCCACGTCGCTGAGCTGCCGCGGCACGGGCACGAGGTGCGCCGTGACGCCGAAGCGCCGCGCGATCGTGTTCAGGACGTGCGGGTTTTGGTCGCTCGGCAGCTCGACCTCGATCTTCACGATGCCCAGCTGCCGGGCGCGCGCGAGCATCCGCGACACCGTCGAGCGCGAGGTGTTCAGGTCTCGGGCGATGGCGTCCATGGTGAGTTCCTGCACGTAGTACAGGTGGGCCGCGCGATGCAGTTCGTGCGTCGACTCCATGCTGTCCAAGCGATCTTCCCCTCTGAACGGCCGTGCATCCTCCGTGCACGATATCGCGGACGGCAGCTGGACCGCGCATTCTCCGCCGCGCCGCAGCGGCAGATTCCCGGGCGCTCTCTGCCCGCGGCGTGCACGTTTTCTCACCCAACTTGATCGCGCGTTCATTGACTTGCATAGTGAGTCACCGATGAGACAGCCCGTGTTCATCGGCGGGCACACAGCAGACGGCCGCAGTCACCTGACCTGGAGACTGCGCCATCAACGACGATGGGAGAACGACATGGGCACAAGCGAGCACTCGCAGCCCGTCACGCACTTCAAGCGGCGCGCCGCGTCCGCGATCGCGATCGCCTCTGGCGCGGCCCTCGCGCTCGCGGCGTGCGCGCCGAGCGGCGGCAGCGGCGACGCCACTGACGGCGAGAGCAAGCCGGTGACGCTCAGCGTCGCGAGCTTCCTCATCGACGGCACGCCGAACGCCGACATGGTGCACTGGTGGATGGACTACGTCGAGGAGGAGAGCGGCGGCAGCATCACGTTCGACTACTTCGCCAACGAGTCGCTCTGCCCGGGTGGCGAGATCGTGCAGTGCGTCAGCGACGGCCGCGCCGACTTGGGCGTAACCGTGCCGAGCTACACGCCTGACAAGTTCCCGCTGCAGAACCTGAGCGCGCTTCCGTTCATGACCGACGACAACGCGGCCATGATGCGCGCCTTCTACACCCTCGGCCAGGAGAGCGAGGCATTCGCAGACGAGAGCGCGCGCATCGGGCTCAAGGCGCTCGGCTACTGGCCCGCCGGTGCGTCGCTGTTCGGCTCCAAGAAGCCGCTCGAGTCGATCGACGACCTCGAGGGCATCAGGATCCGCGCCGTCGGCGATGGCCTGCTCTCGGCGATGGAGGCCGTCGGCGCCTCGCCCGTCGCCCTCACCGCCGGCGAGATGTACGAGGGCGTCGAGCGCGGTGTCATCGACGCGGTCGCGAACAACATCGACGCACCCATCTCGTACAAGCTCACCGAGGTGCTCGACCACTGGACCGACACGGGCTACGGGCACTACATCACCATCGGGCTCTGGATCTCGCAGTCGGTGTACGACTCGCTCTCGCCTGAACAGCGGGCCGTGATCGACGACGCCGAGGAGAAGCTCAACACGGGTGTCGGCATCGAGGCATTCGCGGAGACCGCTGCCACGCAGTGCGACTACATGATCGAGCAGGAGAACGTGCAACTCGTGCGCTGGTCTGACGACAAGATCGCCGACTTCAAGCGCGTGACCGGTACCAAGGCGAAGGATGCCTGGGTCAAGGCCGCCGAGGACTCGGGCGTAGCCGAAGCATCCGAGGTGCTCGAGCGCTACGAGGAACTGCTCGCTGAGTACGGCTCGGACGAGGCGCACCGCGTCGCGCCCCTCGCCGATTGCGCCGAGCGGTTCGCAGCCGAGCGCTGACACTGAACGCGGCTGGGCAACAGGTCTGAAAGACAAGGTTCAACGATGAAAATCCTCGACACGGTCTCGAGCAAGGTGTCGTCCGTCGCAGCGGTACTCGCGACGCTGTGCACCCTGCTGCTCGCGCTCGCCATCACCGCTGACGTACTGGCGCGCTTTTTCACGGGGCGAAGTCTCGTCGGCATGGTCGAGCTCTCCGAGACCCTGCTGGTGTCGATGGTGTTCCTGGGGCTCTCGTACTGCGGGTACCTTGGCGCACACATCTCGATGAACCTCGTCACCTTGGCGCTGCCCAGCCGCGTCGCCGCGGCGGCCCGCGTGGTCGCCGCGGTGCTCGTCACAGGGCTCCTCATCTGGATGTTCTGGGCGACCGCCGGCCGAGCGATCGACTCGTTCACCTCGGGCGAGTTCAAGTTCGGTCTAGCGCACTGGCCGCTCTGGCCGGCGCGCACCGCGATCGCCGTCGGCATCCTCGTCACGATTCCGGTCTTCCTGTTGACGCTGTGGGGCAATGCGCTCGCCATGCTCGGCAAGGAGTCCGCACTCACCCCGCAGACCGACGACCCGACCAAGGTCGCGGTCTGAGCGCCCCGGACACGGGAAATACGGAGCACCGATGATCATCGACACTTCACTCATCATCGTCATCGTCTTGGCGGCGCTGTTCATAATGCTCGCCCTCGAGACACCAGTGGCGTTCGCACTCGGGCTTTCAGGAGCCCTCGGCCTCGTGCTGCTGCACAACTTCGGCTATGCCACCAACGTGCTGGGCTCAGTGCCATTCACGGCTTCTTCGAGCTTCACTCTGACGATGATCCCCATGTTCATCCTGATGGGCACGCTGGCGGTGAAAGCCCGAATAGCGGAGCATGTCTTCGCGATCGCCAACCGGGTGTTCCGCAAGCTCCCGGGCGGCCTCGGCTGCGCCACCGTGATGGCCTGCGCCGGCTTCGCTGCGGTCTCGGGCTCGAGCGTGGCCACGGCGGCCACCATGTCGCAGATGGCCGTCGGCGAGATGCGAAAGTACGGCTACCCCGCCCACTTCGCGACGGGCATCGTCGCGGTCGCCGGCACCCTCGGCGTCATGATCCCGCCGAGCATCATCCTCGTGCTCTACGCGGTGCTCGCCAGCGAGTCGCCGGCAGCGCTTCTGGCGGCGGGCATCGTGCCTGGCCTGCTCTCTGCACTCGCCTACATCATCTACATCATGTCGGTGGCCCGCCGCGTCATCGTGCAGCCCGCGGATACCCTCGACAGCGCGCTTGAGAACGCTGCGACCGGCCAACCGAGCGACAGCGGCACCGCTCTGAAGCTCGAGGTGAAGACGGAGACTCGCGTCAAGCCGGCCTTGCCGCCGCTGCGCCAGTTGCCGTGGCGGGGACTCGTGCGCATCGGCATCCTCTTCCTCATCGTCATGGGCGGGCTCTACTCGGGCTTCGTCACGCCTACCGAGTCGGCGGCCATCGGTGCACTTGCGGCCCTCGCGATCATGTTCATCGAGCTTCGTCGCGACGGTATGGGGCGCATTCGCTCGACCGCCATCACCGCGCTCAAGGAGTCCGCGGTCTCCACGACGAGCGTGTTCGCGATCGTCGTCGGCTCGACTGTGCTCTCGACGTTCTTCGTCGCGTCGCGAGTACCGCACCGGCTCACCGAGTGGGTGACGTCGCTCGATGTCCCGGCCTGGATGATCGTGATGATCCTGTTGCTCATCCTCATCCCCATGGGCATGGCGCTCGAGTCGATCTCCATCCTGGTGATCACGGTGCCCCTGATGCACCCGATCGTGACCGGGCTCGGGTTCGACGGCATCTGGTTCGGCATCCTCGTGGTCAAGCTCATCGAGATCGGTCTGGTCACCCCTCCCGTCGGCGTGAGCTGCTTCGTGGTGGCCGGCACGACCGGAGTGCCTGCACAGACGGTGTTCCGCGGCATCCTGCCTCTCGTGCTCGTCGAGCTCGCCGTCGTGGCGGTGCTCTTCGCCTGGCCCGACCTGGTGCTGTTCCTTCCTTCGCTCGTCGTCCAGTAGCAGTTCACCTCGCGCACTGACGAGCCACCGCGCCGAAACCCCTCGTCCCTTAAGGAGAAGTATGTCTACCGACAGCAGCCCCCGTTCCGACCTCCGGTTCGACTTCAGCGGTCGCAGGGTGATCCACACGGGTTCGGCCCAGGGCATCGGCCGCGCAACTGTCGAGCGCTTCCTCGCGGATGGCGCGACGGTCGTCGCGGTCGACCTCGACACCTCCGCGCTCACCGAACTGGCGGAGCGGAGCGACGGGGCTCTGCACCTGATCGACGGTGACGTCGCGGATCCTGAGACCGCGGCTCGCGCCGTCGCAGCGCTCGACGGCGAGGTCGACATCCTCATCAACAACGCCGGCGTGCTGCGCGACCGCATCCACTGGAAGCTCACGGACGATGACTGGACGCGTGTGCTCGACGTGCACCTGCGGGGAACGTTCAACTTCATCCGTGCCTGCACGCCGGCGATGAGGAAGGCCGGTTACGGCCGGATCATCAACACCACGTCGTACGCCGGCATCCGCGGCAACTTCGGCCAGGCGAACTACTCCGCTGCGAAGGCGGGCATCATCGGCCTCACGAAGGCCGTCGCGAAGGAGGTCGCGGCGTTCGGCGTCACGGTCAACGCGATCAGCCCGAACGCGCAGACCGCCATGATCGATTCGATTCCGGAGGAGCGTCGCGAGGAGATCCGCAAGGAGGTGCCGATGCAGCGCTTCTCGAGCACCGACGAGGTGGTGCCCGCCATCGCCTTCCTCGCCTCGGCCGAAGCCGGCTACATCACGGGCGTGGTCGTGCCGGTGGATGGCGGCATCTCGATCTAGTCGCCTCGATCTCGTCGCCCCGACCGGTCGACGCATCCAGCGGCACGGCGCCGGCCGCTCAACCGGTGCCACCACCATCTATCGAAGGAAGACAGCAATGGAACTCACCCTCGAACAGGTTCGCAACGCGGACCAGCTCGACCTCGGCACCAGCGAGTGGTTCACCGTCACGCAGGAGCTCATCAACAAGTTCAGTGAGCTCACCACGGATGACCAGTGGATCCACGTCGATGTCGAGCGCGCTGCAAAGGGCCCCTTCGGAGCGACGATCGCTCACGGCTACCTGGTCGTGTCACTGATCTCTCAGTTCCTCGACGAGCTGCTCGTCATCACCGACCGCTCGCTCACCGTGAACTACGGCATCGACCGGCTGCGCTTCACCGGCCCGGTTCGCGCCGGCGCGCGCATTCGCATGCACATGACTATTGCTCGCACGCGCGTGAAGGGCGATGCTGCCATTGCAGAGCTCGACCTGCGTCTCGAAGCCGAAGGCGAAGAGAAGCCCGTGCTCGTGGGCACCGCGCTCTTCCGTTTCAGCTGAACCGTTCCACAACACCGAGAAGGGGTCATCGATGCTCACGGCTACCGGTGCCGATTTCAGTCTTCGCGCTGAGCTCATTCTGCCAACGCTCCTGCGCTCGCGCGCGGGCGAGACGCCTGATGCCGTGTTCGCGCGTGAGATCGGTGGCCCCTCGCGGACGTACGCCGAGATGCACGATGGGGCGCTGGCGCACGGCGCCTACTTCCAGCAACTCGGGATCGCCCGTGAGGAGGTCGTGGCGACCTTCCTGCCCGCTTCGATCCGCGCCCTGGAGATCTGGCTCGGGCTGTCGTGGGCGGGCGCGATCGAAGCCGCACTCAACACGGGGTATCGCCACCAGTTGCTCGCCGATGTGCTGAACGACACGCGCGCGACCGTCGTGGTCACGACGTCCGACTTCGTTCCGCGCCTCGTGGAGGTCGCCGGGTTGCTCGAGCACGTCGACCGCCTCGTGCTGATCGATGTCGACGAGCGCGACATCCCGTCGTCGCCCGTGGACGGCTGGGCGATGCTTCCGGGCGCTGATGCCGGAGCCACGGCCTTCGATGTGTCGTCGTTCAAGGAGCCGCGGCTCGAGGACACCAGCTGCGTGCTCTACACCTCGGGAACCACAGGACCCTCGAAGGGTGTCGTCATTCCCTGGGCGCAGATGCTCGAGAGCGGCCGAACGATCATCCCGGTCGAGCACATGGATGCCGACGACGTCTTCTACTGCCCGTACGCCCCCTGTCACATCACGGGCAAGGCGTACTTCTACAGCATGCTGCTCGTCGGCGGCGGCTATGTCGTCAAGCAGCAGTTCCGCACCTCGGACTTCTGGCCCGAAGTGGTCGAGTACGGCTGCACGACGACCCTGTTGCAGGGGGCCATGGCGCACTTCCTGCTCAACCAGTCCCCGAGCCCTCTCGAGCAGAACAACCCTCTCGACAAGGTGATCGTCGCGCCGGTCATCGCCGAGGTGCAGGAGCTCGAGCGACGCTTCGGCGTGCGAGTGGGAACCGTGTACAACATGACCGAGCTGAGCTGCCCGCTCGTGTCCGACGGATGGGTCAACGACGGCATCGGAAGCTGCGGCACCGTGCGCGAGGGAGTGACCGTGAGGCTGGTCGACGACCTGGACCGCGAGGTGCCCGTCGGTGAGATCGGCGAACTCGTGGTGCGGCACGACGACCCGTGGACGATGTCGACCGGATATCTGCGACGGCCCGAGGCGACCGTGCAGGCGAACCGCAACAACTGGTTCCACACGGGCGACACCTTCTATCGCGACGAGCACGACCGCTACTTCTTCGTGGACCGCAAGAAGGATGCGATCCGCCGTCGCGGCGAGAACATCTCCTCTGCCGAGGTCGAGCGCGAAGTGCGGCCATTCCCGGGTGTGAAGGAGGTGGCGGCTGTCGCTGCGGAATCCGAGTTCGGTGAAGACGAGGTGCGTCTGATCATCGTCGAGGAGCCCGGCATCTCGATCGACCCCGCTGAACTGCACGAGTTCCTGAAGACTCGGATGGCGGCGTACATGCTGCCGCGCTACATCGACATCGTTGACAGCATCCCGAAGACCGAGACGCAGAAGATTCAGAAGAACCTGCTGCGCAAGCTGCCGATCTCCGACGCCACGTGGGAAGCGCCGCAGCGCCGGGCCTCGAAATGAGCGACGCCGCGCTGGGCTCGAAGGCCGCCGAGCTCTGGGCTGCATATCCGAAGACCCTTGCAGCAGCGCGCAAGCGACGGGGCCGCAGGGATGCCGTCGAGGTGGGGGTCGAGTCATTCGACGGCTTGGATGCCGTCGTCGCCAGGCTCGACTTCGACTTCCTCGGAGGCTCGATGGGGCGCGACCATGGCGACGCCATCGTGGCCGCGCTGGATCGAGCAACACGCGACAACCTGCCCTTCGTCTCGATCGTGCGGTCGGGCGGCGCCCGGATGCAGGAGGGCTTCGACGCGCTCTTCCAGATGGCCCGCACCTCCGGTGCCATGGCGCGTGCACGGAAGGCCGGCGTGCCGACCATCTCGTGGCTGCGCCACCCGACGACAGGCGGAGTGCACGCCTCATACGCCTCGGCCTCGGATGTGCTGCTCGCCGACCGGGGAGCGACGCTCGGATTCGCCGGTCCGCGAGTCATGCATGCGCTCGCTGGCGTCTTCCCGATGAAGGGAAGCCATACCGCCGAGCAGTACTTCGCCGACGGGCTCATCGATGAACTCGTCGACGAGAGCACGGCGCTGTCACGCATCGGGGTATGGCTTCGGCTCGCGCACCCCGCCGCCCGCGTCATGCCGACGCCTGCAGAGATGCCCGAGGAGTCGACCCGTCGATTGACGGGCTGGGACGCCCTTCGCTGCGCCCGCGACGACTCACGGCCGACGGCGCGACAGGTGGCCTCCGAAGTGTTTGACACCGTCGCCGAACTCGGCGGCGCGCGCACGGGCACGAATGACGACGTGATGTTCGCTGCGCTCGCGTCGCTCGGCGGCGCGCCGGTCGTCGTGATCGGAACAGACCGCAACGCTGTCGGCCCGAATGGCTACCGCGGAGCTCCCACTGCGGCGGGGTTCCGCAAGGCCCAGCGCGCGATCGATCTCGCATCGCGCTGGAAGCTGCCCATCGTCACCCTCATCGACACGCGGGGGGCGGATGCCTCGACCCCGTCCGATCGCGCGGGGCTCGCGAACGCGATCGCGGAGACGGCCGTCGCGCTCATGGAGGCGACCGTGCCGACGGTGGCCGCCGTCGTGGGAGAAGGCGGGTCCGGAGGGGCCATGGCCCTCGCGGTGTGCGACCGTCTGCTGATGCAGGACGACGCCGTATTCGAGGTCATCGCCCCGGAGGGGGCTGCGGCCATCCTGTTCAAGGATCCGGGTCTCGCCGCGGATGTCGCCGATCAGCTCGGCCTCGGCGCTGCCGAACTGCGTACCCGCGGCTACTCCGACCACACGCTGAGCGGACCGAGTTTCGCGGGTGCCGCGGAGTCGAACGGTGTGCTGCGACAGGCGCTGACGTCGCAGCTGGCCCTGCTCAGCAGGCAGAGCGCCGATGAACGCGGCGCGGCGCGCCACCGCCGATACGGTGCGAGTGAAGGGAACTGACGTGTCAGATGCGATGACGCTCGAGCAGCTGCAAGCCATCACGGATGCCGCGGGCGGCGAGTACTGGCAAGGCCGCGGCATCCGGATGAACTATGTGCTGTCGGCGCCCGGTCCACGCGGAACAGTGGCCCTGATACCCGGCCTCGGCATGCAGCGCATCGAGTGGACAGCAGAGTTCGTCTCAGCGCTGCAGCGCCTGGGGTACCGCACGCTGCTGGCAGACAACCGCGACAACGGGGCGACGGAGTTCGTGGACCCCGAGGCCATGGAGTACGAGCTCACCGATCTCGCCGACGACTGGATCGGACTCGTCGAATCGCTTGAACTCGGCCCCGTGCACGTGGTCGGCATCTCGATGGGCGGCATGCTCGCGCAGCACTTCGCATTGCGAGCGCCCCACCTGACTCGCTCGCTCGTGTCGCTGATGTCGACCACGGGCAGGAGAGGGGTCGGGAGACCGAGCACCGAGGCCAAGTGGATCTTCAAGGAGCCCTTCACCGAGGGCGGCTATGAGGATTGGCTTCGGTACTGCTTGGCGCACCACGCGTCGATCGCCGGCGCCCGCTACGTCGATGAAGCCCGCGCGAGTCTGCTCGCTCAGGCGACCTGGGCGAGGGGAGTGGACCCGAGCGGCACTGCTCGCCAGCTCGGCGCCATCCAGCGCGACGGCGACCGAAGCGAGCGGCTCGGCGGCATCGTCGTGCCGACGCTCGTGGTGCACGGAAGCGACGATCCCATGATCGACGCCTCCGGCGGCCACGACACCAGCGCCGCGATCCCGGGCTCGGTGCTGCGCATCGCCGAGGGGCTGGGGCATACCGTCCCCGTCGAACTCGCTGACGAACTCGCCTCGATGCTCGACGACCACTTCAGCACGAGCGAACTGGAGGAGAAGAGCGCATGAGCCCGACGAGCGGCGCACGTCCGACGACAGCCGATCACATCCTCGCCATCGACCAGGGCACCACCAGCACCCGTGCGATCGTGTTCGATTCCAGGGGAGTGCCGCGCGGGTCGTCGCAACTCGAACACCGCCAGCTGTTCCCCGCGCCGGGCTGGGTGGAGCACGACGCTGCGGAGATCTGGCGCAACGCGCAGTCGGTCATCGAGGGCGCGATGCGCCAGGCGGGGGTCGCAGCGGAGTCGATCGCGGCCGTCGGCATCACCAACCAGCGCGAGACCGTGGTGCTGTGGGATCGTGCGACTGGCGAACCCGTCGCGAATGCCATTGTCTGGCAGGACACGCGCACGCAGGCCATCGTCGACCGGCTCGCTGAAGGCCACGGCATCAATCGGTACACGGAGGCGACCGGTCTGCCGCTGTCCACCTACTTCTCCGCCACCAAGATCCTGTGGCTCTTCGAGCAGCACCCCGAACTGCGGGAGCGCGCCGAACGGGGCGAGGTGCTGTTCGGAACCACCGACAGCTGGCTGCTGTGGAACCTCACCGGCGGCGCTGGCGGCGGAGTGCACGCGACCGACGTCACGAACGCGAGCCGCACGCTCCTCATGGATCTGCGGACCCTCGACTGGGATGCCACGATCCTTGGTGAGCTCGGCATCCCACGCGCGATGCTTCCCGAGATCCGCAGTTCCTCCGAGACCTACGGCGAAGTCGCGTCGGGCTCCCCCCTCGACGGCGTGCCGGTCGCGGGCATCCTCGGCGATCAGCAGGCCGCCACGTTCGGCCAGGCGGCGTTCTCGCGCGGCGAGGTGAAGAACACCTACGGCACCGGCAACTTCCTCATCGTGAACACCGGCACAGAAATCGTGCGCTCGAAGCATGGCCTCATCACGACGGTCGCCTACCAGTTGGGGGAGCAACCGGCGGCATACGCGCTCGAGGGCTCGATCGCGGTGACGGGTTCGCTCGTGCAGTGGCTACGAGACAACCTCGGGCTGATCAGCAGTTCGGCTGAGGTCGAGCAGCTCGCGGCGAGCGTGGAGGACAACGGCGGCGTGCAGATCGTCCCCGCCTTCAGCGGCCTCTTCGCGCCCCACTGGCGCCCAGACGCTCGCGGCGTGATCGTGGGTCTCACCCGATACGCGACCAAGGCGCACTTCGCACGCGCCGCGCTGGAGTCGACCGCCCTGCAGACCTGGGAGGTGCTCGAAGCTGCGGATGCCGATGCTGATGCGCCCCTCGAGGAGCTTCGCGTCGACGGCGGCATGACGGCGAACTCGCTGCTGATGCAGTTCCAGTCCGATCTCCTCGGCGTTCCGGTCGTGCGGCCTAAGGTGACCGAGACGACGGCGCTCGGGGCGGCGTACGCGGCCGGGCTCGCCGTTGGCCTGTGGTCGGGGCTGGATGAGCTTCGCGAGCACTGGCAGGAGGACGCACGATGGGAGCCACGGATGCCCGTCGAGGAGCGCGACCGGCGCCGTCGGGTCTGGCGGAAGGCCGTCGAGCGCACCCTCGATTGGGTCGACGACGACACGAGTGCCGCGCTCCCGCGCGGCTGAGCAATTCGCCCTGCGACTGAGCGTTCGCCGCGAGTCTGACCGATCGGTCAAACACCTGACCGATCGGTCAGTACTGTGGAGGAATGGCCGATCTCACCGCTCTGAAAGCGGCCGCGCTCACCGAGTTCGCGGCATCCGGATACTTGGGCACTTCCATCGCCCGCATCGCGGAGCGAGCCGGGGTGAGCAAGGCGTCGGTGCTGTATCACTTCGAATCGAAGGAGGCGCTGCTCGCCTCGGCGGTCGGCTCCGCGATCGAGGAGCTCGAGCAACTGCTCGACCGAGTCGGCACCGGTGAACTGGGCGTCGAGGAGCGCAAGGTCTTCGTCGAGGGCTTCGTCGAGTTCCTGCTCCGGAACCGCCTGGCCGTCCACATCTTCATGAACCAGCGCAGCACGCTGGCCGATCTCACGGTCATGCGCCGCGCAGACGCGCTCATCGAGCGCATCGCCCAGTTCCTGATGGAGCGCACCGCATCGCTCGACGAGCACATGCGCTTCGGCATCGCGCTCGGCGGAGCGGCGTACCTGCTCGCGAATGCAGGAGTGCTGCCCGGCCCGCAGCCCGACGATATCGAGGTGCGCGAGAGCCTCAATCGCATCCTGATCGGTCTGCTCGTTCCCGAGGCTGCCCGCTGATGGCCACGCTCCTCTACCGCATCGGCTCGTTCTCGTTCCGGCGTGCCTGGGCGGTGATCGCTGCGTGGCTCCTGCTCGCAGCGCTCGCGCTCGGCGCGGGGCTCGGACTCGGCGGCCAGATGCAGGAGTCGTTCGCGATCCCGGGCACCGAATCGCAGGCCGCGATCGACCGCCTCGCCGCAGTGTTCCCCGAGACGGCTGGCGCGAGCGCGCAGCTCGTCCTGCAGTCCGATGACGGAGCGCCCCTCGACGCGAGCCGCGACGAGATCGACGCAGTGGCGTCAGACCTCACCGATCTCGAACAGGTCTCGCAAGCGGTCTCGCCGTTCTCCGAATACGCCTTCGACGCCGTGTCGAAGGACGGCCGCACCGCGGTCATGCAGGTGCAGTTCGACGGAGCCGTCGAAGACATCACCGACGTGACCCTCGATGAGGTGGATGCCGCAGTCGAGCCGCTGCAGCGCGCCGGCATCTCGGTGGACTTCGGCGGGATGCTGTACCAGGACGTCGAATACGGCGTCACCGTGACCGAACTCATCGGTGTGATCATCGCGGGCATCGTGCTGCTGGTCACCTTCGGCTCGCTCATCGCTGCCGGCATCCCGCTGCTGACTGCGATCTTCGGGCTCGCGGTCAGCATGGGCGCGGTGCTCGCCGTCGCCGCGTTCGCCACCATCTCGAACGCGACACCGATGCTGGCGCTCATGATCGGCCTCGCGGTCGGCATCGACTACGGACTCTTCGTGCTCTCGCGGCACAGGCAGCAACTCGCGCAGGGCATCGCCCCGGCCGAGTCGGCGGCCATGGCCACCGGCACCGCGGGAAGCGCGGTGGTGTTCGCCGGGCTCACCGTCATCATCGCGCTGCTCGGCCTGCTCGTGGTCGGCATCCCGTTCCTCAGCACCATGGGAATCGCCGCTGCGTTCGCGGTGCTGCTCGCGGTGGTCGCGACGGTCACCCTGCTGCCGGCGGTGTTCCGTCTCGCCGGCTCGAGGCTCGCCCCTCGGGCCGGCAGTCGCACCGAGCGCCGAGCGCTTGCAGCGGCATCCGCCGATGGGCCGCCGTCCAAGGCCTTGGGAGCCCGCTGGGTGCGCGGAGTGCTGAAGGCGCCGGTCGCCGCGGTGGTCCTGGTGCTCGCGGTGCTCGGCACTCTGGCGGTCCCCGCGTTCAGCCTGCAGCTCGCGCTGCCGAGCGGAGCGAGCGACCCAGAGGGCACCACCGCGCGGCAGGCGTATGACACGATCGCGAACGACCTCGGCGAGGGGCGGAACGGACCGCTCATCGTTGCGGTCGACATCACTCAGACGACTGAAGTGCTCGAGTCGCTCGAGGCCATCTCCGACGAGCTCCGCGCATTGCCTGGGGTGGATGCCGTCAGCGCCGGCATGCCGAACCGCTCGCTCGATACCGGGGTCATCCAGGTCATCCCGGAGACGGGGCCGGCAGACCCTGCCACGGCGCAACTCGTGCACGACATCCGCGACCTCGCGCCCGGCATCGCCGCCGAGCACGACACTCCCATCGCCGTCACGGGCACCACTGCGGTGCAGATCGACATCTCCCAGCGGTTGAACGATGCGCTGCTGCCGTTCGGTGTCATCGTCGTCGGATTGTCGATCGTGCTCCTCATGCTCGTCTTCCGCTCGGTGCTCGTGCCGCTCAAGGCCGCGCTCGGGTTCGTGCTCTCTGTGCTCGCCTCCTTCGGTGTGGTCGTCGCGGTCTTCCAATGGGGATGGGGCGCGGAACTCCTCGGCATCACGCCCGGACCCGTGCTGAGCTTCATGCCGATTCTCCTCATGGCCGTGCTCTTCGGCCTCGCGATGGACTACGAGGTGTTCCTCGTCTCGGGCATGCGCGAGCGCTACGTGCACGGTGCCGAACCGCGGCAGGCGATCGAACGCGGGTTCGCGGGCGCGGCTCGGGTCGTGACCGCGGCCGCGCTCATCATGTTCGCCGTCTTCGTGTCGTTCGTGCCGGAAGGGTCAGGCGTCATCAAGGTGATGGCGCTCGGGCTCGCCGCGGGGGTGTTCCTCGACGCGTTCCTGGTGCGGATGACGCTCGTACCCGCGGTCATGGCCCTCATGGGGCGCACCGCATGGTGGCTGCCCCGTCGCCTCGACCGAGCGATGCCCGACGTCGATATCGAAGGCGCACGCTTGCTCGAACACCGAGAGGCGGTGGCTTGGGCTCGCGACCGCGATGGATCCGTCTTGAGCGCGGCCGCCCTCCAACCTGCGAGTCACGACGCCGAGGCATGTCCGGCCACGGTCGATGTGGAGATCGCGGCGGGCGAGGCGCTGGTCATCACGGGAGCGGAACGATCGCGCTCCCCGCTCGCGCAGACGTTCGCCGCACGGCGCGTCCCGGCATCCGGGCGCCTGCAACTCGCCGGGCACACCGTGCCATCCGATGTCGCCCGGGCGCGAATGGCCGTGGCGTATGCCGACCTCGGTACCGAGCAGGCCGGGCTGACCGCCGGAAGTCTGCTGGAGGAGCGGCTGCGGCTGCGACACCCTTGGCGTCCGTCGCTCGTGCGGAGGGAGACTCGTGAGTGGTTGAGCCGGCTCGACACGGCGTCGCGCAGTGCCGGGCTTCAGCCGATCAGCCCACGTGCCGGTCTCGACCGAGCCCAGAGCCGGCTCGCCGTGGCGGCTGCGGTCCTCGCGGAGGGGACGCCCATCGCGGTGTTCGAGTTCGGCAACGACTCTCCGCAACTCGAAGTGGAAACTCTCGCGCGGGCGATCGAGTCTCTGGCCGACCCGAGCACGGTCCTCGTGTTCTCGGCGCCGATGCCTCTCGCCATGACGTCGCGCCGTGTCCACCACGTGCCACTCCCACCAACCACCACGCCGTTGCCGTCCTTCACGACGACGCCCAGCCTCGAGGAGGCCGTGCGATGAACCGAATTGCATCACCGAGGCGGATCCTTGCCGCGATCGCCGCAGCCGCCGTGCCGCTCGCGTTCGCCGGACTCGCGATCGGCGCGTTCTCTGACGCTGAGGCCGGCGTGCACCGCATCCCGGCTGCCATCGTCAACAACGATCAGCTGGTCATGCAGACGGATGCCGCCGGAGCGCAGCAGCCCGTGCTCGCCGGACGTCTGCTCGTGACCGAGCTCACCGGTGCCGACTCGGCCGGCTTCGACTGGACGGTCACGAACGACGAGGCAGCTGCAGAAGCGCTCCGCGATGGTCGAGTCTCGGCGGTCGTCACCGTGCCCGAGGACTTCTCGCGCTCGATCACCTCGCTGGGCAGCGACAAGCCCGAGCAGGCGAGCATCGACATCCGCACCGACGACGCACATGACCCGCTCACCGGGGCCGTGCTGCAAGCGGTGAGCGACGGCATGGTCGCCGCGTTCGGGCAGACCATCACTCAGCAGGTGCTGGCCGGCATGTTCGACTCGTTCGGCCAATTGGGTGATTCGCTGGGCACAGCAGCGGAAGGCGCTCGCCAACTCGGCGCCGGGGTCGACGGCCTCGCGAAGGGATCAGCAGAGGCGACCGCCGGCCTCGAGAGTCTCGCCGGTGGCGTGGGTGGGTACACGCGGGGCGTCAGCTCGCTGAGCAGCGGGCTGGCGAACCTCGACTCCGGGGCGGCCAAGCTCGACGGCGTCGCATCAGCGGTGAACGACTTCACGGGTGGAACCGCATCGCTCAGTGCCGCCCTCTCCGGTGCGGTCGCCCAACTCTCCGCGAACCCCTCCGACCCGGTCGCGCTCGGCACGGTGCAGGCCATCTCGGCTCAGCTCGAGCAGCTGGCCGCCGGGGGCGGTCGACTGGCCTCGTCCACCTCCAGTGCGATCGAAGGTGTGCAATCGGGCATCACCCGAAGCGCGCAGGGCGCCGCCACGCTCGCCCGCGAAGGCGACGCACTTCACACCGGCGCGACTCAGGCGCACGAGGGCTCTGCGGCGTTGACCGCGGGTGCCGAGCAACTGGCGAGCGCAGCCGGCGACCTCGCGGGCGGCCTCGACACGGCTGCGAAGGCTGTGCCGAGCAGCGAGGGCACGGATACCGAAGCCGCCGCCGCGGCCCTCGCGCGCCCGGTGTCAGCCACAGTCGACCGCGAGCACGCGCTCGAGAGCGCATCGCCCGCCATCGTGACAGCAGTGGCTCCCGCCGCGCTGTGGCTAGGGGCGCTGGCAGTGTTCCTCGTCTCGGCGCCGCTGTCGCAGCGCGTGCTGCAGTCGAGTGCGCGGCTGGGCAGGCTTGTCCAGGCTCGGCTGCTTCCCCCGACATTGCTGGTGGTGGCTCAGGCGGTCGCGCTCACGGTGATGATCCATGCAACCGGAGCGGCGCCGTGGTCTCTCGTGCCCTGGACCCTCGGCATCAGTCTTCTCGCGGCGATCGCGTTCGCCTTCATCCACTTCGCGCTCCTGTCGCTCGCGGGACGTGGGGGACTGGTGCTGTCACTACTGGCGCTCGCGCTGCAACTCGTCTCGAGCGGTGTCGTGTTCCCCCGGGCGCTCCTCGCCGAGCCGTTCCAGGCGGTCGCGCCGTGGATGCCGCTGACGCACTTCTCGAGAGCCCTCCAGTCCGTGCTCACCGGCGGCGCTCCCGCGGACGGCCTCGCTGCGACGGCGGCATTGGCGGGCTTCGCGGTGGTGGGACTCGCGCTCGGTGTAGCAGGGATGCGCTCACGGCGCGCAGCGCCGGCCGCGGCCTTCGCGGCGTGAGCCGCGTGTGCTGAGCAGGAGCGCGTGATCGGCGACGAGAACCGCGGGAATCCGCGCGACACACCCGGCTGACACGGTCGATTTGCGCCGACCCGAAGGCGCCCGTAATGTATTCACCTGTCACCCCAAAGGTGCGGCGGAGCGGATCGCTCGCCGGCCTCAAGCGGGACAGAACCCCTTCTTCTTTCACAGGCGTAACGCTGCGCCCGTGGCTCCTTCTCCAGGCCTCTTCGGCAGGGATCGGAACACGGGCCGAGTTGACATGCCGAAGAGAAGAAGTAATATAGAGAAGTTGCCCTGTTTGCGGCCCTGGGAGGGGTCGGGCGGGGTGTCCGGTTCTTGAGAACTCAACAGTGTGCACATGTCAAATGCCAAATAACCTCGGCATTGATCGGGCGATTTCGGTTGCCTGGTTGGTGTTTGAGATTCCTTTGGATTGATTGGATTGTCAGCATTGACAGTCTTTCAGTCAGCATCAAATTTTTTACGGAGAGTTTGATCCTGGCTCAGGACGAACGCTGGCGGCGTGCTTAACACATGCAAGTCGAACGATGAAGCTGGGTGCTTGCACCTGGTGGATTAGTGGCGAACGGGTGAGTAACACGTGAGTAACCTGCCCCTGACTCTGGGATAAGCGCTGGAAACGGCGTCTAATACCGGATACGACCCATGAAGGCATCTTCTGTGGGTGGAAAGATTTATCGGTTGGGGATGGACTCGCGGCCTATCAGCTTGTTGGTGAGGTAACGGCTCACCAAGGCGACGACGGGTAGCCGGCCTGAGAGGGTGACCGGCCACACTGGGACTGAGACACGGCCCAGACTCCTACGGGAGGCAGCAGTGGGGAATATTGCACAATGGGCGAAAGCCTGATGCAGCAACGCCGCGTGGGGGATGACGGCCTTCGGGTTGTAAACCTCTTTTAGTAGGGAAGAAGCGAAAGTGACGGTACCTGCAGAAAAAGCACCGGCTAACTACGTGCCAGCAGCCGCGGTAATACGTAGGGTGCGAGCGTTGTCCGGAATTATTGGGCGTAAAGAGCTCGTAGGCGGTTTGTCGCGTCTGCTGTGAAACCTGGAGGCTCAACCTCCAGCCTGCAGTGGGTACGGGCAGACTTGAGTGCGGTAGGGGAGATTGGAATTCCTGGTGTAGCGGTGGAATGCGCAGATATCAGGAGGAACACCGATGGCGAAGGCAGATCTCTGGGCCGTAACTGACGCTGAGGAGCGAAAGCATGGGGAGCGAACAGGATTAGATACCCTGGTAGTCCATGCCGTAAACGTTGGGAACTAGATGTAGGGACCTTTCCACGGTTTCTGTGTCGCAGCTAACGCATTAAGTTCCCCGCCTGGGGAGTACGGCCGCAAGGCTAAAACTCAAAGGAATTGACGGGGGCCCGCACAAGCGGCGGAGCATGCGGATTAATTCGATGCAACGCGAAGAACCTTACCAAGGCTTGACATACACCGGAAACGGCCAGAGATGGTCGCCCCGCAAGGTCGGTGTACAGGTGGTGCATGGTTGTCGTCAGCTCGTGTCGTGAGATGTTCGGTTAAGTCCGGCAACGAGCGCAACCCTCGTCCTATGTTGCCAGCACGTAATGGTGGGAACTCATGGGATACTGCCGGGGTCAACTCGGAGGAAGGTGGGGATGACGTCAAATCATCATGCCCCTTATGTCTTGGGCTTCACGCATGCTACAATGGCCGGTACAAAGGGCTGCGATGTCGTAAGGCGGAGCGAATCCCAAAAAGCCGGTCTCAGTTCGGATTGAGGTCTGCAACTCGACCTCATGAAGTCGGAGTCGCTAGTAATCGCAGATCAGCAACGCTGCGGTGAATACGTTCCCGGGCCTTGTACACACCGCCCGTCAAGTCATGAAAGTCGGTAACACCCGAAGCCAGTGGCCCAACCGTAAGGGGGGAGCTGTCGAAGGTGGGATCGGTGATTAGGACTAAGTCGTAACAAGGTAGCCGTACCGGAAGGTGCGGCTGGATCACCTCCTTTCTAAGGAGCACTCGTCACCGTTTGGTGGCGTAGGTATCCCAGATCAAGGACGAATGTTCCTTGCTGGGTGCTCATGGGTGGAACATTTGACAAGAGCTGGCCGGTTCGGCTGGTGTTCAGTACGCCCTTCGGGGTTGGAACGGCACTGGTTCGGATGGGTTGGGTCGGGTGCGCACTGTTGGGTCCTGAGGGACCGGGCCGGCGCCGCTGCGGAAACGTGGTGGGGTGGGACTGGATCCTTCGGACCCGTTTCGGGTTCCCACTGTGGTGGGGCTTGGGCGGGTGCCGATCGTTTATTGAGAACTACACAGTGGACGCGAGCATCTTGCCAGTGTCACTTCGGTGATGCTGGTGAATTGTGGTCTCACCATCCAACACTTCTGGTGTTGTGGTGGTGTTTCATCTCATGTGATTTCAAGTTGCTAAGAGCGAACGGTGGATGCCTTGGCATCTGGAGCCGAAGAAGGACGTCGTAATCTGCGATAAGCCTCGGGGAGCTGATAAACGAGCTGTGATCCGAGGATTTCCGAATGGGGAAACCCCGCCAGGCGTTTGTGCGACCTGGTGACTCCCGCCTGAATGTATAGGGCGGGTAGAGGGAACGCGGGGAAGTGAAACATCTCAGTACCCGCAGGAAGAGAAAACAACAGTGATTCCGTCAGTAGTGGCGAGCGAACGCGGAACAGGCTAAACCGAGCCATGTGTGATACCCGGCAGGGGTTGCATGGTCGGGGTTGTGGGACCTTACAGGGTGATCTGCCGGTCACCCGCAGTGACGGAGCCGTATAGACGAACAGGTTTGAATGCCTGGTCGAAGAGGGTGCGAACCCCGTAGTCGAAATGCGGTGACGGCTGGTGAGTGTTCCCAAGTAGCACGGGGCCCGAGAAATCCCGTGTGAATCTGCCAGGACCACCTGGTAAGCCTAAATACTCCCAGATGACCGATAGCGGACAAGTACCGTGAGGGAAAGGTGAAAAGTACCCCGGGAGGGGAGTGAAATAGTACCTGAAACCGTTTGCTTACAAACCGTCGGAGCCGACTTGTATCGGTGACGGCGTGCCTTTTGAAGAATGAGCCTGCGAGTTAGCGGCACGTGGCGAGGTTAACCCGTGAGGGGGAGCCGGAGCGAAAGCGAGTCTGAACAGGGCGTTCAGTCGCGTGTCCTAGACCCGAAGCGAAGTGATCTATCCATGGCCAGGTTGAAGCGTGTGTAAGAGCGCGTGGAGGACCGAACCCACCTAGGTTGAAAACTGGGGGGATGAGCTGTGGATAGGGGTGAAAGGCCAATCAAACTTCGTGATAGCTGGTTCTCTCCGAAATGCATTTAGGTGCAGCGTTGCGTGTTTCTTGCCGGAGGTAGAGCTACTGGATGGCCGATGGGCCCTACAAGGTTACTGACGTCAGCCAAACTCCGAATGCCGGTAAGTGAGAGCGCAGCAGTGAGACGGTGGGGGATAAGCTTCATCGTCGAGAGGGAAACAACCCAGACTACCAACTAAGGCCCCTAAGCGTGTGCTAAGTGGGAAAGGATGTGGAGTTGCTCAGACAACCAGGAGGTTGGCTTAGAAGCAGCCACCCTTGAAAGAGTGCGTAATAGCTCACTGGTCAAGTGATTCCGCGCCGACAATGTAACGGGGCTCAAGCACACCGCCGAAGTTGTAGCATTCGCATTATTGGTAAGCCTTCGTGGTTCAGCCGTGCGGATGGGTAGGAGAGCGTCGTGTGGCGGGTGAAGCGGCGGAGTGATCCAGCCGTGGACGCCACACGAGTGAGAATGCAGGCATGAGTAGCGAAAGACGGGTGAGAACCCCGTCCTCCGGAAGACCAAGGGTTCCAGGGTCAAGTTAATCTGCCCTGGGTGAGTCGGGACCTAAGGCGAGGCCGACAGGCGTAGTCGATGGACAACGGGTTGATATTCCCGTACCGGCGAAGAACCGTCCCAACCAACCCAGCAATGCTAAGCGCCCGAACCCGCATAGTGAAGCCCTTCGGGGTGGATCGTGCGGGGGAGCGCGTGACCCGAGCTGGCGCGGTTAGCGTATTAACAGGTGTGACGCAGGAAGGTAGCCGTACCGGGCGATGGTTGTCCCGGGGTAAGGATGTAGGGCGAACGATAGGCAAATCCGTCGTTCATATGCCTGAGATCTGACGCATACCCCTCACGGGGGAATTCGGTGATCCTATGCTGCCAAGAAAAGCATCGACGCGAGGTTCTAGCCGCCCGTACCCCAAACCGACACAGGTGGTCAGGTAGAGAATACCAAGGAGATCGAGAGAATCATGGTTAAGGAACTCGGCAAAATGCCCCCGTAACTTCGGGAGAAGGGGGGCCTGAAGCGTGACGGGACTTGCTCCCTGAGCGTGTGATGGCCGCAGAGACCAGTGGGAAGCGACTGTTTACTAAAAACACAGGTCCGTGCGAAGAAGCAATTCGAGGTATACGGACTGACGCCTGCCCGGTGCTGGAAGGTTAAGAGGAGCGGTCAGCGTAAGCGAAGCTGTGAATTTAAGCCCCAGTAAACGGCGGTGGTAACTATAACCATCCTAAGGTAGCGAAATTCCTTGTCGGGTAAGTTCCGACCTGCACGAATGGCGTAACGACTTCCCAGCTGTCTCAACCATGAACTCGGCGAAATTGCAGTACGAGTAAAGATGCTCGTTACGCGCAGCAGGACGGAAAGACCCCGTGACCTTTACTACAGCTTGGTATTGGTGTTCGGTGTGGCTTGTGTAGGATAGGTGGGAGACTATGAAGCGGGCACGCCAGTGTTCGTGGAGTCATTGTTGAAATACCACTCTGGTCACTCTGGATATCTAACTTCGAACCGTGATCCGGTTCAGGGACAGTGCCTGGTGGGTAGTTTAACTGGGGCGGTTGCCTCCCAAAAAGTAACGGAGGCGCCCAAAGGTTCCCTCAACCTGGTTGGCAATCAGGTGGCGAGTGTAAGTGCACAAGGGAGCTTGACTGTGAGACTGACAGGTCGAGCAGGGACGAAAGTCGGGACTAGTGATCCGGCAGTGGCTTGTGGAAGCGCTGTCGCTCAACGGATAAAAGGTACCTCGGGGATAACAGGCTGATCTTGCCCAAGAGTCCATATCGACGGCATGGTTTGGCACCTCGATGTCGGCTCGTCGCATCCTGGGGCTGGAGTAGGTCCCAAGGGTTGGGCTGTTCGCCCATTAAAGCGGTACGCGAGCTGGGTTTAGAACGTCGTGAGACAGTTCGGTCCCTATCCGCTGCGCGCGTTGGAAATTTGAGAAGAGCTATCCCTAGTACGAGAGGACCGGGATGGACGAACCTCTGGTGTGTCAGTTGTTCTGCCAAGAGCACCGCTGATTAGCTACGTTCGGGACGGATAACCGCTGAAAGCATCTAAGCGGGAAGCCGGCTTCAAGATGAGATTTCCATCCCCTTCGGGGGGAGAGGCTCCCAGCCAGACGACTGGGTTGATAGGCCGGATGTGGAAGCGAGGACTAACGACTCGTGGAGCTGACCGGTACTAATACGCCAATGACTTGACAACACACCCCACCCTTTCGGGTGGGAGATGACTCGCGTCCACTTTGTGGTTCCCGATACACGGTCGGAACCACACACCCCCACCACACCAGTGGTGGAGGCCTGTGTTTTGTAACCGAAGATCGACACTGTTACGGCGGCCATAGCGAAGGGGAAACGCCCGGTCACATTCCGAACCCGGAAGCTAAGACCTTCTGCGCCGATGGTACTGCAAGGGCGACCTTGTGGGAGAGTAGGACACCGCCGGACCTCATTCCGGAACTGGCCACCCCGTTGGGGTGGCCAGCTCTGTCTAACCCGAAGACGCGAAGCGTCTGAGGGGCTCGTAGTACTTCAAGGAGAGAGCTTCATGACGCCGGGGGCGGGCCGAGTCAGCGGCGATCGAGTCTTCTGGCGCGTGGCGCTGCTCCTCTTCGCCACGGGGTGGGCCGCGAACCACTTCACCGCGCTGGTTCCGGTGCTCCGGACCGCCGGCGAACTGCCGAGCGTCACCGTGAACAGCGCCTTCGCGATCTACGCGATCGGATTGCTGCCGGGTCTGCTTGGCGGTGGAGCGCTGGCCGACCGAATCGGACCTCGACGCATCGTGCTGGCGGGTGCGATGATCGCCGCAGCCGGCAACCTCGCCATGGCTATCTGGCACGCCGAGTTCGGCGTGCTGGCCGGACGCCTCGTGGTCGGTGGCGGCATCGGGCTCGCGGTGAGCGCCGGTACCGTCTGGGCCGTCATGCTTCGAGGCGCGAGCGGCGCGACGCTTGCCGGCATCATCCTCACCGCCGGCTTCGCAACGGGCCCCTTCGCCAGCGGCATCCTCGCCGCAGTGCTTCCGTTGGACCCTGGAATGACCGCCCCCTTCGTTGTCACTTCCGCACTGTCTATCGTCGCGGTCGTGCTCGTCGTATCGTCGCGGGCTTCAACCGGGGGGTCACCACTGCAGGCTCGGGTCCCGGGCAGTGGTGTGACCGTGCCGGCATCCGCGCCGATCCGTATCCGCAGCGCACGCCGAGCGTTCTCGGTCGCTCTCCCGATGGCGCTCTGGGTGTTCTCGACCGCGACCGTCGCGTTCATCGTGCTCCCGAGCCGGATGGACCTGCCCGCGGGATCCACAGCGCTCGTCGCCGGTCTCGTCTCGATACTGGGATTCGGGGCGGGCATCGGAGCGCAAGCGCTGGCGCGCCGCCTTGCCTGGGGACCGATCGCGGGCGTGTGCGGAGCCGGGCTCGCGGCTGCGGGCTTCACGGTGACGGCTTATGTGCAGCATCCGCCCGTCTGGCTGTTCTTGGTCGCGATCGTGGTGCTCGGCACCGCCTACGGCCTGTGCCTGCGAGAAGGACTCGTCGACGTGGACCTTCTCGCGCCCGTAGCCACGCGCGGAATGGTGATCGGCGTCTTCTACGTGTTCACGTACCTCGGGTTCGCTGTGCCTCTGCTGCTCGATTTCGTGGAGCCGTCGATCGGCACGACCCTGCCGCTGCTGCTCCTGGCCGCAATGGCCGTGCTCGCCGCCTCGGCGAGAGGGATCGTCATGCTGAAGACCGACCTGCTTGATCGCTGGCGGCCAGGGCACTAGCGCGGCTCGAGTCGAGGCGTCCCCTGTGCCGACGCGCGAGCGTGCAAACGATGCGCTGCCTCACCCCTGCCGGGGACGCCTCCCCGAGCTGATCGCGAGCAGCGACATCGCAGCGATCAACGCGATGGCGGGAACCCAGAATCCCCAGCCGGGCTGCGCGACATAGATCGGAAGCACCACCGCCGGCGCGACGGCTGAGCCGAAGAACCGGAACGCCTGGGTCACCGAGACGCCTGCCCCGCCGTTGGGGAGAGCCAATACGGCGCCATTCGACGACACCGTCACGAGCTGCGCTGACGCGAACGCCAACGACCAGACGAGCGCGATCGCCCACGGAGCATGAGTGAGCGGCGGGAGAGCGATGGCCGCCGCGGTCATTGCGAGCCCGGCGAGCATGACCCGCTTCGTGCCCCAGCGGTCGACCGCCCTCCCGGCGAGCGGTGAGGTGACGAAGGCCGCGAGCCCGCCGCACATGACGATGAGGCCTCGCTCCGCCGGGCCTGAACCGAACTCGGTCCCGGCTTGCAGCGCGATGAGGAACGCCATGCCCAGGGCTCCGAAGCCGATCGCGAACTGTGCGCCGCCGATTCGCAGCACGGGCAGTGTGATGCCGTCGACGAGCGACCGGAGGCGCAGCCGGCCACTGCCGGCATCCGCTGGAACACCGATGACGAAGAGCACCAGGGCCACCAGCGCCACTGCACCGTACGCGAACCGCCAATCGAGCACGGCCACGAGGCCGCCGAACCCGGGCGCCGAGAGCTGGCCCAGAGACTGGGCAGCGCTATAGAGCCCGAGCGCCCTGCCGAGCCGCGCCTTCGCCGCGCTCCTTCCGAGCGTGGCGAGCAGGATCGGGGTGGTGAACGCATTGGATGAGCCCGCGAGGACGCAGCCCGCGATGAACACTCCCCAAGTGGGAGCGAGCGCGCACATGAGCGCCGCTGCGACATAGCTCGCGTACGCGATGCGGAGCACCCGAGCGCGGCCGACCGATTCGGCGATCGAACCGGAGACGAGCATGATCGAGGCGAAGGGGACCAGATACGCCGGGATGCAAGCGGCCGCGGCTGCCGCGCTGATTCCGAAGCTTCCGCCGAGTTCCGTGAGGATCGCCGCCGCCATACCGCCGGCGAAAGGGCCCATGAAGCCGCCGGCGTAGACCGCTGCTCGTCTCAGCCTGCCGACTGGTCGCGTCATCGACGGAGCGAAGCGACCGCTCGCCTCGCCCTCGCACGGATGCTCGGTCGACGACGACCGATGATGCGACTCGCGAACAATCTGGTCGCGATCAGCAGATCGAGCTGCTCGCTCTCGGTGCGAGCCTTTCGAGTGTTGACCTCAGCCACGATCGAACCGTTCCAGCCGCTGTCGATCAGCATCTTCAGCACTTCCGCCACCGGCTCGTGACCCGCGCCGGGCACCAGGTGCTCGTCGAACACCCGGCCCTCGTCCATCGACCCGGAGCCGTCGCAGAGATGGATGTGCCGCAGACGATCACCCATGCGGCGGGCGAGTTCGAGCGAGCCGGCCCCGGAGAGCGCGGCATGCGAGAAATCGAGCGTCATGGCGTCGCAATCCATGTCGGTCGGATCCGGACTCGGCGCGTAGGCCTTCACACTCGAGCCGCGCACCTTCCACGGGAACATGTTCTCGACGGCGATGTCGACACCGGATGCCGCGGCCGTCTCGCGCACGATGCGCTCGAAGTTGCGGGCGTATCCCGCCTGCCAGCGGAAGGGCGGATGCACGACGACCGTGTCTGCGCCGACCTTGGCGGCCAGCTCGGCGGACTTCTCCAGCTTCACCTGAGGATCGCGGCCCCAGACGAACGTGGTGAGCAGCAGCACCGGAGCGTGGATCGAGAGGATGGGCATGCCGAAGCGCTCTGCGAGAGCGTTCAGCGCGTCGGCATCCTGCGTGACCGGGTCATTCGTCACCATGACTTCGAGCCCGTCGTAAC
The DNA here is from genome assembly GCF_040536845.1 of Ruicaihuangia caeni. NCBI lineage: Bacteria > Bacillati > Actinomycetota > Actinomycetes > Micrococcales > Microbacteriaceae > Ruicaihuangia > Ruicaihuangia caeni. The sequence goes on along the minus strand of NZ_CP159582.1, from coordinate 748,466 downwards.
CGGCCTGCCGAGCGAGTTGGAACGCATGCTCAGGGCCGCGCGGATACACGCACGAGGTGCTCATGCCGAGGCTGATCATCGTCTCGAGTCTACGTCGGCCGTCCGGGGCCGCCCTGGGGAACCCCCGTTAGAGGCACACTGTTAGCCTGAAGGCGCGACAACGCCCCGCCAGCGGGGCAGAAGGAGACGATCCGCAACGATGGCTTCGGAGAAGCAGGGCGAATACGACTTCATCGTGGTGTCGAACCGATTGCCGGTCGACCGACAGACGTCGCCGGACGGCACCGAGTACTGGCAAGCCTCACCGGGGGGCCTCGTCACGGCGCTCGAGCCGATGATGCAGGCCAGTGGAGGTGCTTGGGTCGGCTGGCCGGGTCGCCCCGATCTGGAGTTCGACCCCTTCGACCACGAGGGAATGCACTTGGTGCCCGTCTCGCTGACGGCGGTCGAGGTGGAGCGGTACTACGAGGGCTTCTGCAACGACACGATCTGGCCGCTGTACCACGACGTGATCGCTCCGCCGAGCTACCACCGAGTGTGGTGGGACGCGTATGTGCGCGTGAACCGGCGCTTCGCCGACGCGGCAGCGCGGCTCGCGGCGAAGGACGCCACGGTGTGGGTGCACGACTACCAATTGCAGCTCGTGCCGATGATGCTTCGCGAGAGCAGGCCCGATCTGACCATCGGGTTCTTCAACCACATTCCATTTCCGCCATATGGCATCTTCTCGCAGCTGCCGTGGCGCCGGCCCATCATCGAGGGCCTCCTGGGCGCCGATGTGATCGGCTTCCAGCGGGTGGGGGATGCCGCGAACTTCAGCCTTGCCGTTCGCCGGCTGCTCGGCCACTCGGTGCGCCGTGCCGGAGCCATCGACATCGAGCAGGACGGCAAACCGTTCCGGCGGGTCATCTCGCGCGCCTTCCCGATCTCGATCGATTCGCGAGCGTTCGAGGAGGTCGCGAAGCGGCCGGATGTGCAAGCTCGAGCACGCCAGATCCGGGAGGATCTCGGCAACCCGAAGAAGATCCTCCTCGGTGTCGACAGGCTCGATTACACCAAGGGCATCCAGCACCGGCTGAAGGCGCTGGGGGAACTGTTCGCAGCCGGCGAGCTCGACCCCGAAGAGGTGAGCTTCGTGCAGGTCGCGAGTCCGAGCCGGGAGCGCGTCGAGACGTACCGCCAACTGCGCGACGAGATCGAGCTCACCGTGGGGCGCATCAATGGCGACTTCGGGTCGATCCGCCACCAGCCCGTGAGCTATCTGCACCACGGCTACCCCCGTGACGAGATGGTCGCCCTGTACCTCGCCGCCGACGTGATGCTCGTCACCGCGCTCCGCGACGGCATGAACCTCGTCGCCAAGGAGTACCCGGCGGTGCGCTTCGACGAAGACGGGGTGCTCGTGCTGAGCGAGTTCACCGGGAGCGCCGACGAATTGCGAACGGCCCTTCGCGTCAACCCGCACGACATCGACGGGTTGAAGGCGGCGATCCTCGAGGCGACACGGATGCCGCAGGCCGATCGCCGACGGCGCATGCGCGCCATGCGCAGGCGCGTGCTCGAGAACGATGTCGCCAGATGGTCGTCGAGCTTTCTCGACGTGCTTCGCGAAGCTCGCGGAAACAGTGCGGCGCGTGACGAGTCGCCCGTCGATCCCGTCGTGGAGCAGTCCGGATCATGAGCGTGACCGCCCCTTCACTCTCAGAGGCACTCGATCGCATCGCTCAGGTGCCGACGCTGCTGGTCGCGCTTGATTTCGACGGCACACTGGCTCCGGAAGTCGACGACCCGGAGCAGGCGCGGATGCTGCCGGCCGCCCAGGAGGCGATCCGCCGATTGGCGCTGCTGCCCGGCACTCCCGTCGCGCTCGTCTCAGGCCGCGGTCTGCCGAGCCTCGAGCGAGTGGCCGGTGTCTCGGATTCGGTCACACTCGTCGGGTCGCACGGCGTGGAGATGCGCTACCAGGGGCGCGAGCGCTCGCTGCTCGGCACCCACGATCTCGAGCGGCGGCGCCTGCTCGGCGAAGTGCTCGCAGCGAGCGTCGACCAGCACGATGGCGTGTGGCTCGAAGCGAAGCCCGTGGGGTTCGCCGTGCACACACGGTTGGTGACCCACGATGCGGCGGCAGAGGCGCAGCGATCCGCTCGCGCAGCGGTCGCGGCATCCTCGCTCAGCGATATCACGGAGCGCGCGGGCAAAAACGTGCTCGAGTTCGCGGTCCGGCCGGCGACGAAGGGCGATGGCATCGTGGAATTGCGCACCCTCACGGGCGCCGATGCCGTCTTGTTCGCCGGCGATGACGTCACCGATGAAGACGCGCTCGCAGCGCTCGAAGACGGAGACCTCGGGTTGAAGTGCGGGGCCCCGCCGACGCACGCGCAGTTCTGCGTGCCGGCTCCCGGGGATGTGGCAGAGCTGCTGCTCCAGCTTGCTGAGCAGCGGTCCGTGTATGTGCACCGGCCGGAATGAGTACTGCTCATCGTCTAAAATAGTTCCCGGCGACGGGTGTAACGGTTCGACCTTCGACGGACCAGCATGCGTGAGAGTCATGACTGAGGGGAGGGTTGGATGCTGGTGATCCTCGCGGTCTTCTCGGTCGCCTCCCTCGTTCTCTACCCTCTCACCCGGTCGATCGGGCGGCCCGCCTTCGCGGTCGCGGCACTTATTCCCGCAGCGGCATTCGTCTACACCATTGCGCAGGCACCTACGGTGCTGGCCGGCGGCAGTGTTCGCGAGCAGTACCTGTGGATCGCGGAGCTCGGGATGCAGGTCAGCACCCGACTTGATGTGCTGGCCTGGGTCATGTCACTCGTCGTGACCGGCGTCGGCGCCCTGGTGCTGCTCTACTGCATGCGGTACTTCGACGCCGATGAGGAAGGTCTTCCCCGCTTCGCGTCGATCCTGCTGGCGTTCGCCGGCTCCATGTACGGCCTCGTCATCGCCGACGATGTGTACCTGCTGTTCGTGTTCTGGGAAGCGACCACTGTCTTCTCCTACCTGCTGATCGGGCACTACACGGGCCGCCGAGCCAGTCGCGGAGCCGCGCTCCAGGCGTTGCTCGTAACGACCTTCGGCGGGCTTGCGATGCTCGTCGGCTTCGTGCTGCTCGCGGTCACCGCTGGCACGACTCAGCTCTCGGCGCTCGTCGCGAACCCGCCCGAGGGTGCGATCGTCGTCGTCGCGATCATGCTCGTGCTGCTCGGCGCGGTATCGAAATCTGCGCTGTTCCCATTCCACTTCTGGCTGCCGGCCGCGATGGCGGCGCCGACGCCGGTCAGCGCCTACCTTCACGCGGCCGCCATGGTGAAGGCCGGCGTCTACCTCATCGCACGCCTGGCGCCGGGCTACGCCGACATCCCCGGCTGGCGCGAGGTGCTCGTGCTCTTCGGAGTCATCACGATGCTCATCGGCGCAGGGCGCGCCCTCCGGCAATACGACCTGAAGCTGCTCCTCGCGTTCGGCACGGTCAGCCAGCTGGGCTTCCTCACCGTCGTGGTGGGGGCGGGATCGCGGGATGCCGCGCTCGCGGGGTTGGCTCTGCTCATCGCCCACGCGCTCTACAAGTCGACACTCTTCCTTGTCGTCGGCATCATCGACCACCGCGCCGGTACGCGCGACCTGCGTAAGCTCAGCGGCCTCGGACGTGATGCGCCGGCGCTGGCGGTCATCGCCATCGTCGCCGCCGCATCCATGGCGGGGCTGCCTCCGCTGATCGGGTTCGTCGCCAAGGAAGCGGTCTTCGACTCGTTGCTCGCCATGGCCGGCGAAGGATCTACGGTCGGCTGGGTGGCGCTCGCGGGTGTCGCGGTGGGCAGCATCCTCACCGTGGCATACACCGCCCGACTCATCTGGGGCGCGTTCTCACGCAAGCCGGGCGTCGAGTCGGCCCCGCCGCTTCACCGCCAGCGCGTCGACTTCCTCATCGCGCCCGCGGTGCTCTCCGCGGCGGGTCTGGTGCTCGGTCTGCTCCCGAACGTCGTCGACAGCTGGGTCGCCGGTTACGCCGACTCGTTCCCGCCGGCTCGTGAGCCGTATCACCTGGCCCTGTGGCACGGGCTCACTCCCGCGCTCGGGCTCTCAGTGCTGGTGCTCGTGCTCGGTGCGGGGGCGCTCCTGGTCTCCGGCTGGGTCAACAGATCCGGGTGGCATGTGCCCGAAGCGCTCGGGTCGAATGAGATGTACTGGCGCATCCTCCGCGGCGTCGACAGGGGAGCGGCGCGGGTGACCGTGACGACGCAGCGGGGCTCCCTGCCGTTCTACCTCAGCGTCATCCTCATCGCTCTGCTCGCGTTCGTCGGCGTCCCGCTGGTGCTCAATCGCACCTGGCCAGACACCTTCACGTTCATGAGTCATCCGGTCGAAGGCGCGGTGGCGATCCTCGTGATCATCGCCGCCCTCGCGGCGACCACCGCCCAGAAGCGCTTCCAAGCGGTCGTGCTCGTGGGTGTCTCGGGCTATGGCATGGCCGCCCTGTTCGCGCTGCTGGGCGCGCCCGATCTTGCGCTGACGCAGGTGCTCGTCGAGACGGTGACTCTGATCGCCTTCGTGCTCGTGCTGCGCAGGCTTCCCGCGCGCCTCGGCGAGAGGCACGGCTCGGTGCACCGGCTCGCCCGCGCAGGGATCGGAGTCGCGGTCGGTCTGCTCATGGGCACCATCGCTCTCGCAGCCCTTGCAGCTCGCGTCGACGCGCCCATCTCCGACGAGATGCCGCGTCTCGCGTACGAGGGCGGACACGGGCAGAACGTGGTCAACGTGATGCTCGTGGACCTCCGTGGCTGGGACACCATGGGCGAGCTCAGCGTCGTGATCGCAGCCGCGACGGGTGTCGCGAGCCTCATCTTCGTGAGCGGACGACGAGACTACCTGCCGAGACTCTCGCGGCGCGACGCCCAGGAGCGCGTGCGCGAGACGCTTCGCCGAGTCGCCGACCCCAACGACGCCACCGAGCGCGGGTCCTGGCTGCTGGCAGGACGCACCCTCGCCGCCCGCAACCGATCCATCATGCTCGAAGTGGTCGTGCGGCTGGTGTTCCACGCGATCATCCTCCTGTCGATCTTCCTGCTGCTCGCTGGGCACAACGCACCGGGCGGCGGTTTCGCTGGCGGACTCGTCGCCGGCCTGGCGCTCGTCAGCCGCTACTTGGCGGGCGGACGGCACGAGCTCGGCGCGGCGGCGCCGCTCGACGCCGGAAAGCTGCTCGGCGCCGGTTTGCTGTTCGCGGCGGGCACGGCAGCCGTGCCGCTGCTGTTCGGCGCCGACGCGCTCACCTCGACGTGGTTCGAACTCGACCTCGGCTGGTTCGGCGAGATCGTGTTCGTCACGTCGACGCTCTTCGATATCGGCGTCTACCTCGTCGTCGTCGGGCTCACGCTCGATGTGCTTCGCAGCCTCGGGGCCGAGGTCGACCGCCACCAAGAAGACGCAGAGCAGTCGGAGGTGCGCTCATGATGCCTCTCGTGCTCGTCGCCCTGATGGTCGTGCTGTACTCGGCAGGGATCTACCTGATGCTCGAGCGAAGCATCACGCGGGTGCTGCTGGGCTTCCTCCTCGCTGGCAACGCGACCAACCTGCTCATCTTCCTCATGTCGGACGGGTTCGGCGCTGCGCCCCTGCTCGGCGACGATGGCAGTGCTCCCGCTGTGATGAGCGACCCGTTGCCGCAGGCGTTCATCCTCACGGCGATCGTCATCACGTTCGGCGTGAGCGCATTCCTCATGGCGCTCATCTATCGTTCATGGCGGCTCGGCAAGGTCGACATCGTGCAGGACGACCTCGACGACATCGAGATCGCGAAGCAGAGCAGCGCGATCGCTGAGACGAGCATCGAAGAGGTCGACACGAGCGACACGGAGTTCGCCGACGATGTGCAAGCGCGGGCACTGCAGGAGGAATTGGGTGCCGTGCACCGCTCGCTCGATGCCGATGCGGCTGCCATGACCGACGAGATCCACGGGTCGGATGCCGCGTACCCCGGCTCTCCGAGCGATGCGACCTCCGACGAGGCAGCCGCCGACGGTGCGACGGCCGATCACGACGACCACCGTGACGAAGGCCCACCTGACGACAGCGCCGAGGGGGACGCACGATGAACGCCCTGGTGCCCCTCGTCGTATTGGTGCCGCTGCTCAGCGCGGCCGGCGCATTGGTATTCGGCCGCCGTCCACGGCTGCAGCAGCTCATCACGGTCGGTGCCCTCGGCGCTGTGCTCGTTCTGAGCGCAGTCATGCTCGGCATCGTCGACAACGATGGACCGCTCGCCATGTCGGTGGGCGGCTGGACCGCCCCGTTCGGCATCGCGCTTGTCGTCGACCGGCTCTCGGCGTTGCTCCTCATGGTGTCGGCGATCGTGCTGCTGGGCGTGCTCCTCTTCTCGGTCGGCCAGGGTCTTGCCGACGGTGATGAGGAGACGCCGGTCTCCATCTACTACCCGACCTATCTCGTGCTCTCGGCCGGCGTCTTCAACGCCTTCATCGCCGGCGACCTCTTCAACCTGTACGTGGGATTCGAGATACTGCTCGTCGCCAGTTACGTGCTCATCACGCTGGGGGGCACCGAGCAGCGCATCCGCGCCGGCATCACGTACATCGTCGTGAGCCTGCTGTCGTCGCTGCTCTTCCTCGCATCGATCGCCATGATCTACGGTGCCACCGGCACAGTGAACCTGGCGCAGATCTCCCTGCGGATGCAGGAGGTGCCCGAAGACCTCCGAATCGTGCTGCACGTGATGCTGCTCGTCGCCTTCGGCATCAAAGCGGCCGTGTTCCCGCTCGCGTTCTGGCTGCCCGACTCGTATCCGACGGCTCCCGCACCGGTCACCGCTGTCTTCGCGGGCCTGCTGACCAAGGTCGGCGTCTACGCCATCATCCGCACGGAGACACTGCTCTTCCCACTGCCGGAGCTCAATACGGCCTTGATGGTCGTCGCCCTGTTCACGCTGGTGGTCGGGATACTCGGAGCTGTCGCGCAGGTCGACATCAAGCGCATGCTCTCATTCACGCTCATCAGCCACATCGGCTACATGGTGCTCGGCGTCGCCCTCGGCACGGCCGCGGGCATGAGCGCAGCGATCTTCTACATCGTCCACCACATCGTCGTGCAGACGACCCTCTTCCTCTCCGCAGGGCTGATCGAGCGCCACGGTGGAAGCACGTCGATCAATCGTCTCGGCGGGTTGCTGAAGTCGGCGCCGGTGATCGCGGTGCTGTTCTTCGTCCCGATGCTGAACCTCGGCGGCATCCCGCCCTTCTCAGGCTTCATCGGCAAACTGGCGCTCTTCGACGCGAGCGCCCGCGAGGGCAGCGCGCTGGCGTATGTGTTCATGGGGGTCGGAGCGGCCGTGTCGCTGCTGACGCTCTATGCACTCGCGCGAGTTTGGAACCTCGCCTTCTGGCGCCGCAGCGAGGAAGTCGAGGACTACGACTCGACGATCACCGCCCTGCTACGCTCGGCGCCGGAGATGGGCTCGCCGCGCGAGCAGCGACGCATTCCGCGCCTCATGACGGTGGCGACCACCTCCATGGTCGCGGTGAGCGTGGCGCTGACCGTGCTCGCTGGACCGCTCTACGCGTTCGCGGATCGCGCCGGGCAGAACATCACGGGCCCCGGCACCTATATCGACTCCGTGCTCGGACCCGGCACGAGCGCCGAAGCCGACGCATCGGTCGACAGTGTGAACGGGAGTGCCCCATGAGTCCCGCCGAGCACGGGTTCATCCGGCGGCTCCGGTTACGGCAGTTGCCGGTCATGATCGGCCTGGTCGTCTTCTGGTTGATGCTCTGGGGCGACGTCACGGCACTGAACGTCGTGGTCGGCGTGGTGCTCGCGATCATCGTGACGCGCGTCTTCTACCTGCCGCCCGTTGATATTTCGGGTCGCGTCAACCCGTGGTGGCTGCTGCGCTACCTGGGGTACTTCCTGCGCGAGCTCGTCATCGCGTCGTTCCAGGTGGCATTCCTCGCGTTGGATCCACGCGGGGTGCCGCACTCTTCGTTCGTGCGGGTGAAGCTCCGCACGAAGTCCGACTTCATCCTGACCATGGTCGGCATGACCATCTCGCTCATCCCCGGCTCGCTCGTCGCGGAGGTCGATCGATATCAGTCGACCCTCTACCTGCATGTGCTGAACACGCGCACGCTCAAGGATGTCGAGGCGATGCGACGCGAAGTCCGCTGGATCGAGGAACTGCTGATCCGGGCGGTGGGCGATCGCAATGATCTGAGGAGGCTGGGCGCATGAGCGCGGCATCCCTGCTGTTCTGGTTCAGCGGCACCATGCTGCTGCTCGCCTCGCTCTTCGCGCTCTACCGCATCGTTCGCGGACCGTCGATCCTCGACCGCATGATCGCCTCCGACATGCTGCTCACGACGCTGGTCATCGTCGTCGGCGTAGAGATGGTCTACAACGATCACCTCGACACCGTGCCCCTCATGATCGTGCTCGCCTCGACGGCGATCTTCGCGTCGATCTCGGTCGCTCGGTACGTGTCGAAGCAGGACAGTCCGAGGAACGGCGCCGAGCGACGGGCGCTCGGTCGCGGGCCGGTGGCCGACGCCCCGGCGGCTGGACCGGAAGCACCGCCCGAGGCAGGGAATTCCTCGCCCGAGAAAGGAGGCCCGCTGTGAACGTAGACGCGATCATCGATGGTGCGGCACTGGTCTGTCTCGCCCTCGGCGCGTTCCTATCCATGGCCGCCGGCGTGGGCTTGCTGCGATTCCCCGATGCCCTGAGCCGAATGCACGCCGCGACCAAGCCACAGATCATGGGGCTGTTCTTCGTGATCGCCGCGATCGCGCTCGACCAGCGCTCCTGGGTGACGGTTCTCATCCTCGTGCCGGTAGTAGTGCTGCAAACGCTGACCGCGCCCATATCCGCCCACATGATCGGTAGGGCTGCGTACCGCACTCACAATTTCAGCGACGAGCACACCCTCGTCGACGAACTCGCCCCAGCGGTCGACAAAGCAACCAGAGAGCAGCGTCGCAGCGCTCGCTGACCCGATCAGCTACATCGTCTCGCGCTTGCGTCGCGCTCGAGCGGATCGCAGTGCACCCCACACGATGGTGCCGACTATCAAGACGATGCCGATGACCCCGAGCCAAAGAAGGCCTTTGAAGACGAAGCCGACTACGGTGAGGATCAGCCAGACGACCAGCAGGATTACCAATACGGCCCACATGCCCGAAGACTACTCCCGCTCGTGAAACGGCACACCCGGCATTTCGGCGCGGGCGATTCCGCCGGGCACTGAGGCGACGTGATCGCGCCCTAGACTCGTAGGCATGGCCGAAATCGACATCAAGCCGCGTTCGCGCGCAGTCACCGACGGTATCGAAGCCACCACCTCGCGAGGCATGCTCCGCGCGGTCGGCATGGGGGACGAGGACTGGGACAAGCCGCAGATCGGAATCGCCAGTTCCTGGAACGAGATCACTCCGTGCAACCTCTCGCTCGACCGCCTTGCGCAGGCGTCGAAGGAGGGCGTGCATGCGGGCGGCGGTTACCCGCTGCAGTTCGGCACGGTGTCGGTCAGTGACGGCATCAGCATGGGCCACGAGGGAATGCACTTCTCGCTGGTGAGTCGCGAGGTCATCGCCGACTCGGTCGAGACCGTCATGATGGCCGAGCGCCTCGACGGATCCGTGCTGCTCGCGGGCTGCGACAAGTCGCTGCCCGGCATGCTCATGGCAGCCGCGCGGCTCGATCTCGCCGCCGTATTCGTCTATGCCGGCTCGATCGCGCCTGGCTGGGTGAAGCTCAGCGACGGCACAGAGAAGGAAGTCACGATCATCGACTCCTTCGAGGGCGTCGGCGCCTGCAAGGCCGGCACCATGAGTCCCGAGGATCTCAAGCGCATCGAGTGCGCCATCGCTCCGGGCGAAGGTGCGTGCGGTGGCATGTACACCGCGAACACCATGGCGAGCGTCGCCGAGGCCCTCGGCATGAGCCTTCCGGGCTCGGCCTCGCCGCCCTCGGCCGACCGCCGTCGCGACTACTACGCCCGGCAGTCGGGCGAGGCGGTCGTGAACCTGCTGCGTCAAGGCATCACCGCCCGCGACATCCTCACCAAGAAGGCGTTCGAGAACGCGATCGCCGTGGCCATGGCGTTCGGCGGCTCGACCAACGTCATCCTGCACCTGCTCGCGATCGCCAACGAGGCCGAGGTCGAACTCACGCTCGACGACTTCAACCGCATCGGCGACAACGTGCCGCACATCGGCGACCTCAAGCCGTTCGGCAAGTACGTCATGAACGATGTCGACCGGCACGGTGGTGTTCCGGTCGTCATGAAGGCGCTGCTGGATGCCGGCCTCATCCACGGCGACGCCCTCACGGTCACCGGCAAGACGGTCGCCGAGAATCTTGCCGAACTCGACCCCGACCCGCTCGACGGCGAAGTGCTGCGCACGCTCGACAACCCGATCCACAAAAGCGGCGGCCTCACGGTCCTGCACGGATCGCTGGCGCCCGAGGGCGCCGTCGTGAAGACCGCCGGCTTCGACGCCGCGGTGTTCGAAGGCCCGGCGCGCGTGTTCGAGCGCGAGCGCGCGGCCATGGACGCCCTCACCGAGGGGAAGATCGGCCACGGCGACGTGGTGATCATCCGCTACGAGGGCCCGAAGGGCGGCCCCGGAATGCGCGAGATGCTCGCCATCACGGCGGCGATCAAGGGCGCGGGGCTCGGAAAAGATGTACTACTCTTGACTGACGGTCGATTCTCCGGCGGCACAACCGGCCTGTGCATCGGCCACATAGCTCCCGAGGCGGTCGACGCTGGACCGATCGCCTTTGTGCGCGATGGTGATCTGATACGGGTCGATATCGCAGCTCGCTCGATCGACCTACTGGTCGACCCGGCTGAGCTGGAAACCCGCCGTCAAGGCTGGGCTCCCCTTCCCCCGCGCTACACCCGAGGCGTGCTCGCCAAGTACTCGAAGCTCGTGCACTCCGCTGCGAAGGGCGCGATCACCGGGTAGGCGGCTGTCACAGACCACCCCCATCGAAAGAAGAGAACTTCCTCCATGGCTGCAGAACCACGACCCGTGCCAGGGCCGGCGGATGCCGCAGAGCCTGAGATCCTGACCGGCTCCGGTGCGATCCTCAGATCGCTCGAGAAGCTTGGCATCACCGATGTCTTCGGCCTGCCGGGCGGCGCCATCATGCCGTTCTACGACGAGCTCATGAGCGATAAGGGCATCCGCCACATCCTCGTGCGCCACGAACAGGGCGCGGGCCACGCCGCCGAGGGCTACGCCTCGGCAAGCGGTCGACCAGGGGTCGCGATCGCGACCTCCGGTCCCGGCGCGACGAACCTCGTCACCGCGATCGCCGACGCGCATATGGACTCTGTGCCGCTGATCGCCATCACCGGGCAGGTCTTCTCGACCGTCATGGGAACCGACGCCTTCCAAGAGGTCGACATCGTCGGCATCACCATGCCGATCACCAAGCACTCCTTCCTGGTGCGTCGGCCGGAAGACATCCCCGCGACGATGGCGGCCGCATATCACATCGCGACCACGGGACGTCCGGGTCCCGTGCTCGTCGACGTCACGAAAGACGCGCAGCAGAACTCCGCTCCGTTCATCTGGCCGCCCAAGGTCGACCTGCCGGGATACCGTCCGGTCACGAAGGCCCACGGCAAGCAGATCCACGCCGCGGCGCAGCTGCTCGCCGAGTCGAAGAAGCCCGTGTTCTACGTGGGCGGAGGTGTCGTGCGCTCCCGCGCCTCAGCAGAGCTCAAGGAGCTCGTCGAACTCACCGGCGCTCCGGTCGTGACGACGCTCATGGCTCGCGGTGCGTTCCCTGACTCGCACAAGCAGCACTTGGGCATGCCGGGCATGCACGGCGCGGTGACGGCGGTGCTCGGCCTGCAGGAATCCGACCTGATCATCTCGCTCGGCGCGCGGTTCGACGACCGGGTCACCGGCAAGGTGAGCGACTTCGCGCCGCACGCCAAGGTGGTGCACGTCGACATCGACCCTGCTGAGATCTCGAAGATCCGCACGGCGGACGTTCCCATCGTGGGCGATGCGCGCGAGGTGATCATCGACCTGATCGACGCGTTCAAGAAGGCGGCCGAGAAGCAGGCGCCCGACTACAGCGACTGGTGGAGCCGGCTCGAGCTGCTGCGCACACAGTATCCGCTCGGCTACACCCCGACCGACGACGGGCTGCTGTCGCCGCAGTGGGTCATCGAGCGCATCGGCGAACTGACAGGGCCGGAGGGCGTGTACGCGGCCGGTGTCGGGCAGCACCAGATGTGGGCGGCGCAGTTCATCAAGTACGAGCGCCCCAACTCGTGGCTCAACTCGGGCGGTGCGGGCACCATGGGCTACGCCGTGCCCGCTGCGATGGGTGCCAAGGTCGCGCAGCCTGATCGCGTGGTGTGGGCGATCGATGGTGACGGATGCTTCCAGATGACCAATCAGGAGCTCGCCACCTGCACGATCAACAACATCCCGATCAAGGTCGCGATCATCAACAACTCGTCGCTGGGCATGGTGCGGCAGTGGCAGACGCTGTTCTACGACGGCCGTCACTCGTTCACCGACCTGCAGGCCGGTGAGCAGCAGGCGTTCATTCCCGACTTCGTGAAGATGGGTGAGGCGTATGGTGCCCTTTCCATCCGCGTGACGAAGCCTGAGGAGGTCGACGACGCGATCAAGCTGGCGCTCGAGACCAATGACCGTCCGGTCGTGATCGACTTCATCGTGTCGCGCGATGCGATGGTGTGGCCGATGGTGCCCCAAGGCGCGACCAACTCGGCGATCCAGTACGCGCGCAATCACGCGCCGCAGTGGGAGGAGGAGTAGGCCATGTCGCACGTGCTGTCACTGCTCGTCGAAGACAAGCCGGGTCTGCTCACCCGGGTCGCCGGGCTGTTCGCCCGCCGCGGGTTCAACATCGAATCGCTCGCGGTCGGCCGCACCGAGATCGAGGGCCTCTCGCGGATCACTGTCGTGGTCGATGTCGAAGAGGGCCCGCTGGAGCAGGTCACCAAGCAGCTGAACAAGCTGGTCAACGTCATCAAGATCGTTGAGCTCGACCCTGCGCAATCGGTGCAGCGCGAGCATCTGTTGATCAAGGTGCGCGTCGACAATGTCACTCGCTCGCAGATCCTCGAGGCGGTCACGCTGTTCCGTGCACGTGTCGTCGATGTCGCCACCGACTCGCTCGTGATCGAGGTCACGGGGGATTCGGGCAAGGTGCAGGCGTTCCTGCGCGTGCTCGAACCGTACGGCATCCGCGAGATCGCCCAGTCCGGACTGCTCGCCATCGGGCGCGGTTCGAAGAGCATCAGCGATCGCGTGTTCAAGAGCTGAACAGGCAACAGGCAACCAACGAATCCGCAGCTCAGGCGCCTGTCGAAGGCGCGAGCGGGCATCATCCACAACGAACAAGGAGAACCACAACAGTGACCGAAGTGTTCTACGACAAGGACGCCGACCTCTCGATCATCCAGGGCAAGAAGGTCGCCGTGATCGGCTACGGCTCGCAGGGCCACGCCCACGCGCAGAACCTGCGCGACTCCGGCGTCGACGTCGTCATCGGCCTGCGCGAGGGCTCGAAGTCGATCGCCAAGGCGGAGGAGGCCGGTTTCACCGTGCTCTCCAACCGCGAGGCGGCTGAGCAGGCAGACGTGATCGTCATCCTCGCTCCCGACCAGCACCAGCGGAAGCTCTACGCCGAGGACATCGAGCCGGCGCTGAAGCCCGGCAAGGCGCTGATGTTCGCCCACGGGTTCAACATCCGGTTCGGCTACATCACCGCCCCCGAGGGCGTCGACGTGTTCATGGTCGCGCCGAAGGGCCCGGGCCACACCGTGCGCCGCGAGTACGAGGCCGGGCGTGGTGTTCCGGTCATCGCCGCGGTCGAGGTCGACGCCTCGGGCAAGGCCTGGGACCTCGCCTGGTCGTACGCTCGTGCGATCGGCGGCCTGCGAGCCGGCGGCATCAAGACCACCTTCACCGAGGAGACCGAGACCGACCTCTTCGGCGAGCAGGCGGTGCTCTGCGGCGGCACGTCGCAGCTGGTGCAGTACGGCTTCGAGGTGCTCACCGAGGCGGGCTACCAGCCCGAGATCGCGTACTTCGAGGTGCTGCACGAGCTCAAGCTCATCGTCGACCTCATGTGGGAGGGCGGCATCGCCAAGCAGCGTTGGAGCATCTCCGACACCGCTGAGTACGGCGACTACGTCTCGGGCCCGCGCGTCATCGACCCGCGTGTCAAGGAGAACATGAAGGCCGTGCTCGCCGACATCCAGTCGGGCGCGTTCGCCGAGCGGTTCATCGCCGACCAGGACGCCGGTGCCCCCGAGTTCCTCGCGCTGCGCGCGAAGGGCGAGGCGCACCCCATCGAGCAGACCGGCAAGAAGCTGCGTTCGCTCTTCGCCTGGAAGCAGCAGGACGAGGACTACGTCGACGGTTCGGCCGCGCGCTGAGCCTGCGCTGACCTCGCGCTGCGGCGGCGCTGACGCTGCAGATCTCCGGATGCCGGGAGCCGACGCTCCCGGCATCCGCCGTTAACGAGCGATTCGGTTGAGCAGCCAGAGGCAGACGCCGATCAGCAGCGGTCGGCTGTCAGCGGTCGGCGGTCGGCGGCGATCGGAACTCAGCGGTAGACGGTGGGGATGGCCGGGTCGCCCTGGCTCAGGCGAAACGCGTCGCGGGGGAGTTCAGCAACCGCCATCGCGCGGTGCTCACGGGCCGCTTGCACCCCGGCGGGCCCCCGCCACTGCTCGTCGATCTCGCCGTCGACCACGAGCGGCACCTGCAGCAGCCGACCAACGGATGCCTCGGGATCCGACTCGACGTGGACGATCTCGGCCCGCGCCCGCCCGCTCGACAGCTCACGCACCGCATCTTTGCGGCCGGCCACGCTCGCCTTACCGGCGGAGCGCTTGCCCACCGGCACCCAGCCGTCTCCGTCGGTGTGCGCCACGAGCTTGTAGACCATTCCGGCCGCGGGCGAGCCTGAGCCGGTCACGAGCGAGGTGCCGACGCCGTACGAGTCGACCGGCGCCGCGGCGAGCGTCGAGATCGCGTACTCGTCCAGATCGTTCGTCACCGTGATGTGGGTGCCAGTCGCTCCGAGCGAGTCGAGCTGGCGACGCACCTCGTGCACGAGCACTGGCAGGTCGCCCGAATCCAGACGCACCGCGCCGAGCTCCGGTCCGGCGAGCTCCACGGCGAGGTCGATGGCGCGTGCGACATCGAAGGTGTCGACCAGCAGCGTCGTGCCGGCGCCCATGGCGTCGAGCTGCGCTGAGAACGCCTCGCGCTCGCTGTCGTACAGCAGCGTGAACGAGTGCGCGGCGGTGCCCATGGTGGGCACGCCCCAGCTCCTCCCCGCCTCGAGGTTGCTGGTGGCGCCGAAGCCGGCGATATATGCCGCGCGCGCGGCAGCGACGGCGCTGCGCTCGCCCACTCGACGCGACCCCATTTCTGCCAGGGGGCGACCGGCCGCTGCCGACACCATCCGAGCTGCGGCGGTCGCGATCGCCGTGTCGTAATTGAGCACGCTCAGAATCAGCGTCTCGAGCAGCACGCCCTCGGCGAAACTCGCCTCGACCTCGAGCACCGGCGATCCGGGGAAGTACACCTCGCCCTCGCGGTACGCGCGGATGCTGCCGGAGAAGCGGTAGTTCGCGAGCCACTCGAGCGTGTCGTCGTGCACCACCCGCTCCTGGCGAAGCCACTCGAGTTCCTCGTCGCCGAAGCGGAACTGCTCGATCGCGTCGAGAAGCCGCCCACCGCCTGCGAAGACGCCGTAGCGCCTGCCCTGGGGCAGCCGCCGCGCGAACGTCTCGAACATGCACCGCCGTTCGGCGTGGCCGCTGCGAAGCGCCGCATCGAGCATGGTGAGTTCGTACCGGTCGGTCAGCAGGGCCGTGCTCATGGGGGTCAGCCTACTTAATGGTGACTCTGAGCCTTGGCGCCGAGACGGTTGAGACCGAGTGCCGAGATGGTTCAGACCGAGCGCCGAGACGGCGCTCGGCGCTGGCGTCGCGGCGGAGACCAGAAATGGTCTCCGCTCTGAGCTCCAGCGCGCCGGCGTCGCGGCGAAGGCGAGAAATCGCCTTCGCTCCAAGCTCCAGCGCGCGGCTAGGCTTGACCCCTGTGAGCGACGCGCCGATCGGAGTCTTCGACAGCGGAGTCGGCGGGCTCACCGTGGCGCGCGCGATCCTCGACCAGCTGCCCAACGAGCGCATCCTCTACGTGGGCGACACCGCGCACTCGCCCTACGGCCCCAAGCCCATTGCAGATGTTCGGCGCTATGCGCTCGAGGTGCTCGACGACATGGTCGACGCGGGCGTGAAGCTGCTCGTGATCGCGTGCAATACGGCATCCGCTGCGATGTTCCGCGATGCCCGCGAACGGTTCACGCAGGGGCACGGCATTCCCGTCGTCGAGGTCATCCAGCCGGCGGTGCGCGCTGCGGTGCGGAAGACCCGCAACAAGCGCATCGGGGTCATCGGCACCGAGGGCACCATCCGCTCGGGCGCCTACGAAGACGCCTTCATCGCCGACCCCGATCTGCAGGTGCTGACGCAGGCATGCCCCCGCTTCGTCGAGTTCGTCGAGAGCGGCATCACGAGCGGCGAAGAGCTCTTCCAAGTGGCCGAGGAGTATCTGGCGCCGCTGAAGTCGTCGGATATCGACACGCTCGTGCTCGGGTGCACGCACTACCCGCTCATGGCCGCCGCGCTGCAGTACGTGATGGGGCGCGGAGTCGCGCTGGTCTCGAGCGCTGAAGAGACGGCGTTCGACGTCTACCGCGTGCTCGTCAGACACGGGATGCTGCGCCGCGACCAGACACCGCCTCGCCACCTGTTCGAGGCGACCGGTGCTGACAAAGAGCACTTCCTCCGTCTTGCGCACCGCTTCCTCGGACCGGAGGTCAACCGGGTCGAGACCTTCGAGACGGGCGCGGTGCCGATCGCGGAGCGCGCGTCGGCCTCGGGCAGCGCGCCAGCCGCAACCTCACGAACCGACTCGGCATCCCCTGAAGAGAGAGCGAGCACATGATCCGTACCGATGGCCGCACCGCCGACCAACTGCGCCCGGTTGCATTCGACCGCGGCTGGAGCAAGCAGGCCGAAGGCAGTTGCCTCGTGTCGTTCGGCGACACGAAGGTGTTGTGCACCGCGTCGTTCACCCCGGGGGTTCCCCGCTGGCTCACCGGTCAGGGCAAGGGCTGGGTCACCGCCGAGTACTCGATGC
Organism: Ruicaihuangia caeni; assembly: GCF_040536845.1. Classification (NCBI taxonomy): domain Bacteria; kingdom Bacillati; phylum Actinomycetota; class Actinomycetes; order Micrococcales; family Microbacteriaceae; genus Ruicaihuangia; species Ruicaihuangia caeni. The sequence continues at coordinate 731,244 of NZ_CP159582.1, read as the reverse complement.
TGCCGCGAGCGACGAACTCGCGCTCCGACCGCGAGTCGATCAAGGGCCGCGTCGGTGGTCGCACCCACGAGATCTCGCGACTCATCGGGCGTTCACTGCGAGGCGTGATCGATACGAAGGCGCTCGGCGAGAACACCATCGTCATCGACTGCGACGTGTTGCAGGCCGACGGGGGCACTCGCACCGCCGCCGTCACGGGTGCGTACATCGCACTGGCGGATGCTGTCGAGTGGGCCCGCGGCAAGAAGCACATCCCCGCGAAGGCCACACCGTTGACCGACAGCGTCGCTGCCGTCAGCGTCGGCATCATCGGCGGGGTGCCGATGCTCGACCTCGCGTATGTGGAGGACGTCGGCGCGGGCACCGATATGAACGTCGTCGCTACCGGGAGCGGCAAGTTCATCGAGGTGCAGGGCACCGCCGAGGGTGTGCCGTTCGATCGGACGGAGCTCGATTCGCTGCTCGACCTCGCGCTCGCCGGCACTACCGAGCTCACACGTCTGCAGCGCGAAGCGCTCGAGAGCTAGAGGCGCGCGATGGCGAAGGAAGAGCGGATCGAAGCGGCAGCGGACGCCCGTCGGCCGGGCACGAGGATCGTGCTGGCCACGCACAACGCGCACAAGGTGGTCGAACTGCGCCGCATCCTCGGTGATCGTCTCGGCATGCACGAGTTGGTCGGCTACGAGGGCCCGGAACCAGTCGAGGACGGCGCGACCTTCGCAGAGAACGCGCTCATCAAGGCGCGCGCGGCGGCGAGGCACACGGGGCTTCCCGCGCTCGCCGATGACAGCGGAATCGCGGTAGATGCGCTTGGCGGGGCTCCCGGCATCCATTCGGCCCGGTACGCAGGCACCCGCGACGACCGCGACAACTACGAACTGCTGCTGCGGAACCTCGAGGGGGCGGCGGACCGCTCGGCGCAGTTCGTATGCGCAGCCGCGTTCGTCGACGGCGACTTCGAACACGTGGAGCTCGGCATCTGGCCCGGCCGGGTGCTCGACGCGCCGGCGGGGCAGCACGGGTTCGGGTACGACCCGGTGTTCCAGCCGGACGGCAGCGACGTGTCGTCGGCAGAGATGACTCCGGAAGAGAAGAACGCTGTGAGCCACCGAACGCGCGCGTTCGCCGCGATCATGCCGATGGTGCGCGGGCGTCTCGGATAGCCATCACCCGCGAGGAGGCAACCGCCGCGGTATGACCGACAGCGCGCCCTGCAGAGGGCGCGCTGTCGAGCCCCGGTGCCCTGAATCGTTGCGCTTCCCCGCTGGGTAGCCTGGAGAGATGACCCACGAGCACACGCACTCCAACCGGCGACGGCTGGCGATCGCGCTCGCGATCATCGTGGTGTTCCTCGTCGTCGAGATCGTCGGTGCGGTGCTCAGCGGGTCACTCGCACTGCTCGGGGATGCCGGGCACATGTTCTCCGACTCGCTCGGCCTGACGATCGCGCTCATCGCGACCGTCATCGCCGCTCGGCCGGCGAACGACCGACAGACCTTCGGCTACCAGCGTGCCGAAGTGTTCGGCGCGCTCATCAACGGCAGCATCCTGGCGGTGGTAGCGCTCGCCGTCGGCATCGAGGGGGTGCGACGGTTGGTGGCGGAGGAACCGCCCGAGGTCGCGGGCACCGCCATGCTCGTGGTGGCCGCGGCAGGCCTCGCAGCAAACGTCGCGGCGCTCCTGGTGCTCCATGATCGACGAGACAGCTCGATCAACATGCGTGGCGCCTACCTGGAAGTGCTCGGCGACCTCATCGGCTCGGTGCTCGCGATCGCCGCCTCGATCGTCATCGTGACGACCGGCTTCACCAAGGCGGATGCTGCGGCATCCGTCGCCATCGCACTGCTCATCGCCCCCAGGGCGTTCGTGCTGCTTCGAGACGTCTTCCGCGTGCTGGCGCAGAGCGTGCCGGCGGATATCAGCGTGGCGACGATCCGCGAGCACCTGGGCGGAGTGGACGGGGTCGTCGATGTGCACGACGTGCACGTGTGGTCGATCACGTCTGGTTCCCCCGTGTTCTCTGCCCACGTGGTGGTCGAGGCCGAGGTCTTCGCCGAGGGGCGCGCGGGCGCCATGCTCCGCCAGTTCGACTACTGCTTGCGCGATCACTTCGACGTCGATCACTCCACCATTCAGCTGGAGCCGATCGAGCACGCGACCCACGGCAGTCACCAGCCGCACCCTTGACCGATATCTCTGTCGACCCATGAACGCATGGCGCTAAGATTTCGGTGTGCCGAAAATCAGACACACGCCAAGCCGAAGTGGCCGCCCCCGTTTCCTGGCGGCGCTGAGTGCCGTAGCCGGGGCACTGGTGGTGGCTCTGGCCCTCGGGGGCTGCACCACTTCGAGCACCGACGCTGCGGCGCCCGGCACCGGCGGGACCGGACGTCCGACCGTGCTCACGACGTTCACGGTCATCGCCGATATGGCTCGCGTCGTCGGCGGCGATCGCATCGAGGTGGCCTCCATCACGAAAGTCGGAGCCGAGATCCACGGCTACGAGCCCACGCCTTCAGACCTTCGCGCCGCGGCATCCGCTTCGCTCATCCTTGACAACGGGCTCGGGCTCGAGCGCTGGTTCGAGTCGTTCGTTGACCGACTCGATGTGCCGCACGCGGTGCTGAGCGACGGGGTCGAGCCGATCGCCATCAAGGCCGGCGACTATGAAGGACTGCCCAACCCGCACGCCTGGATGTCACCCATCGCCGGGCAGTCATATGTCGACAACGTCGCGGCCGCACTCGCCGAGCTGCTGCCCGAGCACGCGCAGGAGTTCGAGCGGAACGCGATCGCGTACAAGGCCGAGTTGCAGGCGATCGCCGATGACCTCGCCTCAACAGTCGAATCGATTCCCGCTGACCACCGGATGCTGGTGACCTGTGAAGGCGCGTTCAGCTACCTCGCGCGCGACCTCGGTCTCGACGAGGCCTACCTCTGGCCGGTGAACAGCGACACGCAAGGCACACCCCAGCAGATCAAGCAGGCGATCGAGACGGTGCGGGAGAGACAGGTGCCGGCGGTGTTCTGCGAGACCACGGTGAACCCCGCCTCCCAGCAGCAAGTGGCGCGCGAATCCGGCGCGGCATTCGCCGGGTTGCTCTACGTCGACTCGCTCAGCGAGGCAGACGGGCCGGTGCCCACCTATCTCGACCTGCTCCGCTACGACGTTGCACTCATCGCGGAGGGCCTCGGGGGTGGGGCACGATGACGCCCACCGCTGCGGACCACCACGTGGACTCGGCAGCATCCGCGCCGACGCTCGAAGCACGCGGAGTAGCCGTGCGCTACGGCACGGTGCAAGCCCTGCAGGGCGTCGACCTGACGCTCGATTCGGCCACGATCACTGGGCTGCTCGGCATGAACGGCTCGGGCAAGAGCTCGTTCTTCGGCGCGATCATGGGCACGGTCAAGACCACTGCGGGTTCGGTTCGGCTCTTCGGCGCTGCGCCCAAGGAAGCGCGCAGCAGAGGGCTCGTCGCCTACATGCCGCAGTCGGAGAACGTCGACTGGGACTTCCCCATCTCGGTGCGCGAGGTGGTGATGACGGGCCGCTACGGCCGACTCGGCCTCACCCGACGGCCGCATGGGCGTGATCGGGCAGCGGTGGGCGAGGCACTCGACCGGGTGGGTCTCACCGAGCTCGCCTCCCGCCAGATCGGCGAGCTGAGCGGTGGTCAGCGCAAGCGCGTCTTCGTGGCGCGGGCGATCGCTCAAGGGGCTCGCCTGCTGCTGCTCGACGAGCCGTTCGCCGGCGTCGACAAGGCCTCGGAGGCGACGATCTCCGCGCTGTTGCGGGAACTCCGAGACGAGGGGTGCAGCATCCTCATCTCGACCCATGACCTCGCCGGCGTGCCGGAGCTGTGCGACGACGTGGTGCTGCTGAAGAACCGCGTGCTCTTCCGCGGCGAGCCGAGTGAGGCGCTGAGCCCGGAGCGGCTGGCACTCGTATTCGGGTTGGAGTCGGCGTGACCGAGTGGATCTCGTGGCTGATCGAGCCGCTGCAATTCGCGTTCATGGCCCGCGCGCTGCTCGTCACCGTGGTCGCCGCGCTCACCTGCGCGATCCTCAGCGTGTGGCTCGTGCAGATCGGGTGGGCGCTGATGGGCGATGCGGTCTCCCACGCGGTGCTGCCGGGAGTGGCGATCAGCTACATTCTCGGCTGGCCGTTCGCCGTCGGTGCGTTCATCTTCGGAGCGGGCGCGGTCGCGCTCATCGGCGGTGTGCGCGCGACCACCCGCATCAAGTCGGATGCCGCGATCGGCGTGGTCTTCACGGCGCTGTTCGCGCTCGGCCTCGTCATCATCTCGAAGACGCCGAGCCAAACGGATCTCGGGCACATCCTGTTCGGCAACGTGCTCGGAGTGAGCGACGCCGATATCTGGCAGGTGCTCGGCAGCGGGGCGATCGCGGTCTCGCTGCTGCTCCTGAAGCGCCGCGATCTCACCCTGTACGCCTTCGACCGGGCGCACGCCGACGCCATCGGCATCAACACGCGGTGGCTATCGATGCTGCTGCTCGGACTGCTTGCGCTGACCGTCGTGGTCGCGCTGCAGGCTGTCGGCATCCTGCTCGTCGTCGCCATGCTGATCACCCCGGGCGTCACGGCGTACTTGCTCACCAAGCGCTTCGACCGGATGCTGTGGCTCAGCATGGCAATCACCGTGGTGTGCGCAGTGGCCGGCCTCTACTTGAGCTACTACCTCGACGCCTCTGCTGGCGGCGCCGTCGTGCTGACCCAGTCGGCGGCGTTCCTGCTCGCCTATCTATTCGGTCCGCGCGGCGGCGTCGTGGTGAACTGGATCCGCAGCCGGAGAGAGGTGGTGGCGGCGTGACGACCGCGATCGAGGACTACGTCAAGGTCATCTACGCGCATACCGAGTGGCAGCCAGACCCGATCACACCGTCGCAACTCGCCGCCCGCCTGGGGCTCGCGGCATCGTCGGTGACCGAGATGGTGAAGAAGCTGGCAGCACTGGGCCTCGTGACGCATCAGCGGTACGGGGCGATCACGCTCACCGAGGCGGGGCGGCAGCGCGCGCTCGCGATGGTGCGCCGGCACCGGCTGGTCGAGACCTGGCTGGTGCGCGAGCTCGGCTATGGCTGGCACGAGGTGCACGACGAGGCCGAGGTGCTCGAGCACGCCATCAGCGACCGGCTGCTTGACGCGATCGACGAGAAGCTCGGCCGGCCGTCGGTCGACCCCCACGGCGATCCGATCCCCGCGGCCGACGGAACGTTGGCGCCGCCCCGCGCGATGCCGTTGGCGGATGCCGGGAGCGGCACTCGCGGGGTGGTCTGCCGGGTGAGCGATCGCGATCCTGCGCTGCTCCGCCACCTCGAGGCGCGCGGCATCGTCGTTGGCGCCGAGCTCGAGGTCGAAGGACGCGTGCCGTTCGGCGGGGCGTTCACGGTGCGGGTGCACGCGGCATCCGACGATCGAGGCTCGGCTTCGCAGCCGGTCGATCTCGGCGAAGACGCTGTCGGTGCGATCTGGGTCAGCGGACCTAGCGGTGCGGATGCGGCGCGCTGAGGTCGAGTGACACGGCCGACGGCTCGACCGCCCGTGCGCCCTCTGCATGCTGCTCCGCGGAGTTCGGCTGGCCTGGGTTCGGCTGGCCTGGGCTCGTGTGCCCGGCACTCGACGACCGCTCTCGTCGGATCGCCAGTCGCATGCGCACCCAATGCGTGCCGATGATGGCGAGGGTGAGCGCGATGACCCCGAGCAGCACGAACTCGAGGTACTGCGTCACGAAGTCGCGCACGGCGGGGATGTGGGCGACGGCCCAGCCGGTGAAGGTGAGGCCCGCTCCCCAGACGAGACCGCCGAGCGCGTTGTAGGCCACGAACCGCCCGTAGTGCATGCGGCCGACCCCAGCCGCGACCGGTGTCAGCGTGCGCACGACGCCGATGAAGCGTGCAATGGTCACGGCCAAGCCGCCATACTTCGTGAAGAACCGATCAGTGCGTTCGATGCTCGCCCGGCTGAAGAAGCCGGTCGCGCGTTTCTCGAAGATCGCGGGCCCGCTCTTCACGCCGATGTAGTACCCCAGTTGGTCACCGAGGAACGCGCTGACGAAGATCAACAGGCAGGCGAGCCACACGGGTACGTCGATGAACCCCTGGTACAGCAGCACGCCGGTGATGATCAGCAGCGTGTCACCGGGCAGCAGGAACCCGACGAGCAGCCCCGACTCTACGAAGATGATCGCGCAGACCACGGCGAGCGCCCATGGTCCCGCACCGTGCAGCAGACCTTCGATGTCGAAGAGGCCGGACGCCATGATGGGCATGCATGACCTCCGTCATCGAGCGGGTCGTGAAAACGGTTCGGGGCGAACTGCTTCGGGTGAGACAAGCGTACTGGCGGGATCGAGCTTCCAAGCGGGGAATCCACCCCCAAATCGCGTGCGGGCGCCGTGCCACGCGGTGGCGGCCACTCTCGCGGAGTTGCGCTGCTGCTGCAGCCGGATCTTGGTGGTCACGTCGATTCGCTCGTCAAGTTTGCGTCCGCGCCAGCTATTCACGTTCGCGCCATGTGTAACTGGCGCGGATGTCCGCAGGTGGCGCGGATGCCGACCAAGACCCCGGCTGGGGAGCCTCGAGCGGCAGGGGCCCACCCGCAGGGCGAATTCGCGCGACGCCCTCTGAACGAATCAAGTCCGACACCCGAAGGTGCCGGACTCGCTTCGTGCGGAAGGCGGGACTTGTCCCTACCGCTTCTCCACACGCCGCTTCGCGTCGTGCGGAGCCTCGAGCGGCAGGGGCCCACCCGCAGGGCGAATTCGCGCGACGCCCTCTGAACGAATCAAGTCCGACACCAGAAGGTGCCGGACTCGCTTCGTGCGGAAGGCGGGACTTGAACCCGCACGCCCGAGAGCACAGGAACCTAAATCCTGCGTGTCTGCCAATTTCACCACTTCCGCGCGGCGACTCCAGTGTAGGGGCCGCGGCGACATGGCTCCTCGCCGAAGAAGTCTGCGCTGCGGCGCTCTTGCGGATCGCAGCGCCAGGCCGCTAGAACTTGAGAGTGAAGCGCTTCGTGCCGTTACCCGCCCTGCTGCTCCTGCTCGCACTCGTCGGGTGCGCCCAGGCGGTTCCGGCTACTCCGACGAGCGCTCCGACCGGCTCCCCGGCAACTGGCACTCCATCGCGGGCATCCGCTGTGCCAGCGACGATCGTGATCGAGGCAGAGGGATTCTCCGTGCTCGACAGCGATGGGCTATCGACGATCGAGTTCGCATGGGCGGACGATCCCGGCGACATCGTCACTGAACTGGACGAGGTATTCGGGATGCGCTCCAGCCAGTCGTTCCAGCCCGGCGACGGAACGCACTTCGCCGACTTCGATGTGTACACCTGGGACGCATTCTCACTGTCCATCGCGAGACTCGGCGAGATGTCGCGCAGCGACTACTTCTTGCCCGCCGCCGTGGAGGTGCGTGCCGAAGAGGTGGGCGGCATCTCGATCCAGACTGTGGCGGGCCTCGCGGTCGGGTCGAGCGTGGACCAAGTGCGTGCCGCTGGTGTCGGGGTGGAAGAGCCTTTGAACACCGGTGGAACCGCGTACCGCATCGATCCGAGCGAGCCCGAGTTGATCGCGGACCTGAGCGAGCCGACGCGCACTGTGCAGCTCGATTCCGATCCCGCGAACGAGACCATCGTGCTGCTCAGAGCCCCCGCGCTGTCGTTCACACCGTTCTGATCGCGGACCTCCGCGCGCCTCAGCCCTTGCTGCCGGTCGTCGCGATGCCCTCGACGAAGCTCCGCTGGCCGATGAAGAAGAGGATGATCATCGGCACGGTCGTGATGACGCTCGCCGTCACCAAGATCTCCCAGTGCCACTCGCCCCCGAAGCCGAACTGGTCGACCAGTGCCTTGAGCCCTCGAGGCACCGTGAAGGTGTCTGAGTCGCGCAGGTAGATGAGCCCGCGCATGAGGTCGGTCCACGCCGCTTGTGCCTCGAAGAGCAGGGTCACCACGAGCGCCGGTTTCATCAGGGGCAGCGCGATCCGCGTGAAGATCGTCCAGTTGTTCGCGCCGTCGATGCGGGCCGCTTCGAAGATGTCGCGCGGCATGCCGAGGAAGAACTGCCTGAGCAGGAAGATGTAGAACGCGCTCCCGAAGAGGTTGCCCGCCCACAACGGATAGAGAGTGCCTGTCGCTCCGAGCCCGTTCCAGATGAGGAACGTCGGAATCATCGTGACGGCACCCGGGAGCATCATGGTCGCGAGCACGAGCCCGAACAGCGCATTCCTTCCGCGGAACTGGAAGTACGAGAATCCCCACGCGACCATGGCGCTCGAGATCGTCACCGTCACGGCGGCGAGCGCCGTCACGAGCAGCGTGTTCCACAGCCAGAGCGCGAGCGGCGCTTCTTGCCACACGGTCACGTAGTTCTCGAGGGTGAACGTGTTCGGGATCAGCTGGTTGTCGAAGACCTCACCGCGGGGCTTGAACGATGCGCTCACCAGCCAGATGAACGGATAGGTGAAGACGACACCGAATACGATCAGCAGCGCTGTGACGGCGATGCGAACGAGCAATGGCTTGCGAGGGCGCTGGCGGTCCTGCGGGGGCTTGGACCCTGCCGTGAGCTCGGATTCGACAGCATCCTGCTCCAGGCCGCTGCTCCTCTCGGCCCGCGACCTCATGCCTGCATCGAAGCCGAGCGGAGCAGCGGTGGGAGTGGGCACCGGTTCGCCCATGGGTCGTGAGATCTGCTGGGTCATCGCACGTCCGCCTCGTAGTAGACCACTCGGCGACTGACCCAGAGCTGGATCGCGGTGACGGCCATGATCACGACGAACAGTAGCCAGGCCATCGCCGAGGCATAGCCCATGTGCAGGAACTGGAACGCCTGCTGGAACAGGTAGATCACGTAGAACAACGCCGCGTCATTGCTGTAGGTGGTGTTGCCGCTGCCGAAGAACGCGGTGTACGCCTCATCGAATGTCTGGAACGCCGCGATGGTGTTGACGACCACGATGAAGAAGATGGTCGGGCTGATCATCGGAACCGTGATCTTCGTGGTCTGCTGCCAGAAGTTCGCCCCGTCGATCCGCGCCGATTCGTACAGCTGGTTCGGCACCGCTCGAAGCGCGGCGAGGAGAATGATCACCGAGCCTCCGACGGTCCACAAGCTCATGATCGCGAGGCCCGGCTTCACCCATGCCGGGTCAGTGGTCCACGCCGGACCGTTGATGCCGAACCAGCCGAGCACGTGGTTGATGAGCCCGTTCTGCCCGTTGAACAGCAGCAGGAACAGCACGCCCACCGCGACCGGAGGGGTCATCTTCGGCAGGAAGAACACCGTGCGGAAGAAGCCCGACGACCGGCGCCCGGCCTGGTTCAGCAGCACCGCCAGCGCGACCGAGACGATCACGTATAGCGGAACCTGCAGCACCGTGAAGATGAACGTGTTCCAGAGCGCCAACGCGATCTTCGGGTCCTCGATGAGCCGCACGTAATTGTCGAACCCGACGAACGACGGGTCGTTGATGACGTCGTAGTCGGTGAGCGACAAGTACGCGCTGTAGCCGATCGGCCAGGCGGTGAAGACCAGGAAGCCGATGATCCAGGGGCTCAGGAACAGCAGCGCCGCGCGGGTGTTGCGGCGGCGGGCCGCGCGCCGCGTGCGCTGCCGCTCAGGATCGATACCGGATGCCGCGGGCGCGAGCTCGGTGACGCTCATCGATCACTTCCCGTTCTCCATCTTCTTCCATGCCGCGTCGAGGGCCTTCTGCGCCTCGTCCTGCGCCTTGTCGAGCGCAGTCTGCGGATCCTCCTGCCCGTTCAGCACGCGGTTCACCGCGTCTTGCCAGGCCGTCTTGAACTCGGCGTCGGCCGGGTTCGCGGGAAGCGAGAACGTGTTGTCGTTCGCCTCGTACATCTTCTTCACGCCGGTGTCCCACGGCTCTCCGCCGGAGGTCACCATCTCGCGGATCTTCTCGTCGGCATCCGCGTTGCCGGTCAGCACGCCGGTGAACGGCTTGCCGTCCGCATTCCTGAGGTCGAGGCGGGCCTGCGCCGCTGCAACCCAGCTGTCGACCTCGGTCATGACCCGTGCGAAGCGGCATGCCGCGGGTGCGGTCTCGTTGCTGCCGGCGGGAATCGCCCACGCCGAGCCGCTGGCGTAGGCGAGGCTCTCGCCGTCCTTCGAGTGGAAGGTGTCGAACGCCATGGGCGCGTCGGGCGACACATCGTTCAGCACGTTGATGTACCACTGCTCCATCCACATGGATCCGAGCACATTGGTCGCGTACTGGTTGCCTCCGCCGAAGAAGTCGGCGGAGTCGCGGTACGCCTTGACGGCGCTGAATCCGCCCTGCAGGTCGTAGACGCCCACTGCGAACTCCAGCGCCTCGACCGCCTTCGGATCATTGAGCTGCGCCGTGCGGCCGTCCTCAGAGATGAGGTCGACACCGTTCGACTTCGCCCAGAGCGGGAAGAACTCGGGCAGCTTCGTGTCGACCCCGATGACGCTGAGCTTGCCGCCATCGTTCTTCATCATCGCTTCCGCGGCTTTGGTGACCGCGTCCCAATCCGAGCCGTTGACGTCGTCGATGGTCAGTCCCGCGGCGGAGAGAAGGTCGGCGTTGGCCATCGTCAGTTGCACCGTGTTGAACTCCGGGATGCCGTAGACCTTTCCGTCGAACGTCACCTGGTCGAGCGCCGCTTCGAGGTACTGGTCGGTGCCGATGTCTTCGCCTTCGATGCACTTGTCGAGCGGCATGATCGCGCCGCGGGCCGCCAGCGAGCCGATCTGGTCGCGGTTCGCGTACACGAGTGCCGGCGGGTCACCGGCGGCGACCGCAGAGAGGAACTGCTGCATGTCGAGGTCGCCCTCGATGAGCTTGACGGTCACACCGTCGCCGAGCGCCTTCGTCGCAAGGTCATAGCGCGTGGTCGCGATCTCGTCGACACCGCCGAACCCCATCACCTGAAGGTTTCCGCTCAACGTCGCATCGCGGTCGTACTTGATGTCGTCGTCGGCGCTCTGATTGGAGCCTGTTGCGCACGACGCCAGCATTCCCACGGCCACGGCCGCGATGGCGACCTTCGACAATGTGCGAACCCGCATGAGAGCCTCCCGAAGCCAATGTCGGGCGGAAGTCGTTCGGGCCCGACTGGTGCGAACGGTACTCCCGCTTCTGAAGTTGAGCAACGGTTCTGAGCAGCGCTTCTTTTGCCTGGTCAGCGCCGGTTTGCTTCTTCCCGTCCGATGTGCTCAGTCGGCGCGCTCTCGTGCGCGTCTCACGGTGTGAATAACTCCTGAGGCTTGCTCGTCGAGTCGTCATGATGGCTGAATGGTCACACCGGTCTCCGCAATCGCAGAACGCGTTCGGTCGCGCCTTCAAACGCACGGTGTCGATGTGAGCGGCGACCCAGACCTGGCTCAGCGCTACGTCGACGAGGAACTGCGACGGTACGGCGAGGCCGCGATGCTCGGCAACGGTGCCACCCTCTCCGACGAGCGGTCCGTGACCAGGGGCGTGCTCTCTGTGCTCACCGGCTTCGGGCCGCTGCAGCCGCTGCTCGATGACCCAGAGATCGAGGAGATCTGGATCAACGCGCCGGATGCCGTGTTCGTCGCCCGTGCCGGGGTTGCGGAACCGGCGCAACTCGTGCTCGACGAGCATCAAGTGCCCACGCTGGTCGAGCGGATGCTGCAATCCACCGGCCGGCGCATCGATCTCGCTTCTCCGTTCGTCGACGCATCTCTGCCCGACGGCTCGCGGCTGCACGTGGTGATTCCGAGCATCACTCGACGCCACTGGGCGGTGAACATCCGCAAGTTCACTCAGCGCATCAGCGATGTGCACCAATTGGTCGAAGCCGGATCACTCACGGCGCAAGCCGCCGAGTTCCTCCGCATGTGTGTGTTGAGCGGCCACAACGTGCTCGTCTCGGGTGCGACCCAGAGCGGCAAGACAACCATGCTGAACGCGCTGCTGTCGGCGTGCCGCCCAGAGGAGCGAGTGATCACCGTCGAGGAGACCTTCGAGCTCTCGTTCGGGGCGCGTGACACGGTGGCCATGCAATGCCGGGCTGCGAGCGTCGAGGGCTCGGGAGAGGTCACGCTGCGCCGGCTTATCAAAGAGGCGCTTCGCATGCGTCCCGACCGCCTCGTCGTGGGAGAAGTTCGTGAAGCGGAGTCGCTCGACCTGCTCATCGCATTGAACAGCGGCCTGCCCGGCATGTGCTCGATCCACGCGAATAGCGCGAACGACGCCCTCGCGAAGCTTGCGACCCTGCCGCTACTCGCCGGCCGGAACATCGACTCGACGTTCGTCGTGCCCACAGTCGCCCGCTGCATCGACGTCGTGGTGCACTGCGAGCTCGCGCGTGATGGCAGCCGTCGCGTCGTGGAGATCATCGCGCCCACTGGTCGTGCGTCGGACGGCGAGATCGAAGCAGAGCCCATCTTCCGCCGCCGTGAAGGGCGGCTCCAGAGCACCGGAATCCGACCGGCAAGAGCGGGCAAATTCGAGGTTCACGGCTTCGATGTCGAGGCCTTGCTGGGCGCGGAGCCCGGTGGGGACGCCTCTCGATGACGCCCCTCAACCTGGTACTCGGCCTCGTCGCAGGCTCCGGAGCAGTCCTCGCGCTGTCGCCGTTGCTCTGGCCGAAGCAGCACAGGGCAGGGGAGCAGCGCGAGCGCGCTGCGCGGCACCGAGTCTCTCGACGTGCGCAGCGCGCTCGCCGCGGCGGGCTTTCCCAACCTCTCGGTGGCGCACCTCGTCATGCTGTGCGCTCTCACTGCGGCCGTTGCTGGCGCCGTGGTGCTGGCGCTGCTCCCGGTGGTCGCGCTCGCCGCGGCTGCAGCCTTGGCCGGCGCATGGACCCCTTGGGCGGTGGTCGCTTATCGGGCGCGGCGCTCACGGAACGCGCGGTCGGCGCTGTGGCCCGAGGTCGTCGAGCGGTTGCTCTCCAGCATCCGTGCTGGGCTGCCCCTGCCGGACGCGATCGCGGCACTCGGCGATGGCGGTCCCGTGCTGCTGCGCAGCGAGTTCGCCCGGTTCGCCGAGGATTACGAGGCGACAGCGCAGTTCTCGTGGAGCATCGACAGGCTCAAGCACCGGCTCGCAGATCCAGTGGCCGATCGCTTGATCGAGACGCTCCGCATGGCACGCGAGGTCGGAAGCAGCGACTTGGTCGACGTGCTCCGGTCGCTCGCGGGGCACCTGCGGCAGCACACCGCGCTGCGGGCTGAGATCGAGGCGCGGCAATCCTGGATCGTCAACGCGGCGAGGGTCGGCGCAGCCGCGCCCTGGATCGTGCTCGTGCTGTTGTCAACCCGGCCTGAGGCGGTCACGGCCTACAACTCTGGAGGCGGTCTCGGACTCATCGCCGCGGGCGGTGCTGCCACGGTGGTCGCCTACCAGCTCATGCTGCGGTTCGCTCGGCTGCCCGAGGAGCAGCGATGGCAGCGGTGAGCGCGCAGGCCTGGTGGGTGCTCATCGGGGTCGCCGCGGGCCTCGGTCTTTGGTCGACCGTGATGGCGGTTCCGCAGTTCGGCCAGCGGCGCCTCATCGATCGCCTCGCGCCTCATGTGCAGGATGTCTCAGCCGAGGCCCGCCTCCACGTGGCCAGACGACGCGCACTCTTCGACCTCGCGACGATCCGAGACCTTCTTCGGCTCGGTCGAAGAAGCTCCGACACGTCGCTCGCCCGTCTCCTGCAGCACGCCGCGATCGTCACGACCCCCGAGCGATATCGCTCAGGCCAATTGGCGCTCGCAGCACTCGGCGCTGGCGCGGGTGTCGCCCCCGCGCTTGTTGTGGGATCGACGCGGCACGTGCCGCTGCCTCTTGCTGCCCTGATCGTTGCAGCGACTGCGGCTCTGATACCGATGGCGCGTCATCGCCTCGTGCAACTGCGTGCCCGCCGTCGCATCGAGACCGCTCGCGTCGAGCTGCCGCAAGTGCTCGAGTTCTTGACCTTGAGCGTCTCCGCGGGCGAGGGGATGACTGCTGCCATTCGCCGCCTCGCAAGTGTGGGCGCGGGAGTGCTGGTACGAGAATTCACGGTTGCGTCAGCGGCGATAGGAGCCGGTGTGCCGCTCATCGAGGCGCTCCGTGACGTTGTCGCTCGGCTGCCGCTTCCGGAATTGGAGCGCCTGGTCGATCAGGTGCAGGCCGGGGTCGAGCTCGGAACACCGATGGTCGAAGTCCTGCGCGCTCAGGTCTCCGACTGCCGGGAGGCCGAGAAGCGGAGGCTGCTGGAAGCCGCGGGCAGGAACGAGATCGCCATGATGGTGCCGGTCGTGTTCCTGATCCTTCCGGTCACGGTGCTCTTCGCGGTCTTTCCCGGCGTCGTCGTGCTCGGTGCTACGTGGTGAGCCGTATCGGGAGAAGCAGTGTCCGCGCTGCTGACGGAAGGGAATGGTGATGGTGAAGCGCTGGATGAGACGGGTGGGGGCACGACTCCTCTCGGAGCGGGGAGATGTTCCCGGCTGGGTGCTGATCTGCCTGATGACCGCGGGCCTGGTGATCGTGATCTGGGCGATCGCGGGCCCCGCGCTCGGCAATGTGTTCGAGCAGGCGATCGAACGCGTCACCGGGTTCTGAGGTGCTGAGCGGCGTGCTCCGCGACGACCGAGGCTCGGCCCCAGCGGAGTTCGTGATGGTGAGCGTCGTGCTGGTCGCCATGGCGCTCGCCGTGATGCAGTTCGCCTTGGCTCTGCACGTTCGCAACACACTCATCGACGCAGCATCCGAGGGCGCTCGATTCGCAGCGCTCGCAGATAGAGATCTGGCGGAGGGAGAGCAGCGCACGCGCGACCTCATCGCCGCTGCGCTCGGCAGCGGCTACGCGCACGAGGTCTCGAGCACCGAAGTCGCGCGCAACGGGCACCACCTCGCCGCGATCACAGTGAGAGCGACGCTGCCGCTGGCGGGCCTCCTCGGTGTCGACCGCGGGTTGGAGGTGAGCGGCCATGCGGTGTTCGAAGAACTCCGATGAGGTCGCGACCTCAGCCTTTCGGTCAGAGCGAGGCTCGGCGACCCTGGAGACCATCACGCTCGGCACCCTGCTGCTCGTGCCGATCGTGTACCTGGTGCTCGCCCTCGGTGCCATCCAGGCGGGCACTCTTGCAGCCGAGGGAGCCGCGCGGCACGCGGCACGGGCGTTCGTGCAAGCGGATGCCGCGGCATCCGCGTCGGATCGCGCAGAACGGGCGATCATCACGACGCTCGCCGACTATGGATTCAGCCGCGCACAGGCGGCAGCGCGCATCGCATGCGCACCGAGCGCCGACTGCCTCACGCGCGGCAATACGGTGACGATCGAACTCACGCTGCGCGTGCCGCTGCCACTGATTCCGGCCATCGACGCCTCGACTCCGTTTGCGGTCGCTGTGGAAGCGGCCGCCTCGCAGACGGTGTCGCGGTTCTGGGGCGCCCGGTGAATGCGGCACGTGCCGGCCGGAAACGGTGCGACCTGCCTCGCTTCCGCGGTCGCGCGGGGGCGGAAGACGCTCACTTGGCGGCGGACCGCCAAGATCAAGACGGTGACGACTCGGAACGAGGCTCGATCCTGCCGCTCATCCTCGGGGTGGTGGTCTTCGCGCTCGTGCTGGTGCTGATCGGGGCCGCAGCGACCAGTCTCTACGTCGAACGCAAGCGCTTGTTCACCCTCGCTGACGGCGCGGCCCTCGCTGGTGCGGAAGCGTTCACCATGGTGGCCTCCGATGGGCCGCGCCGTCCGGTGCTCGATTCGAGTGACGTGGCCTCGGCGGCGACCGCCTACCTGGCCCGCGCCGACACGACCGCCCTCGAGTCGCTCCGGTTGGAGCGCGCCCATAGTCCTGACGGCGCCAGCGCACGCGTCACCCTGTCGTCATGGTGGCGGCCGCCGCTCATCACCGCGTTCGTGCCTGACGGCATCCGATTGGAGGTCACCGCGCACGCTCGCACAGTGCTTCGCTGATCCGAACGTTCCTAGGTGGCGCTCTGCCGACTCGCGCGCTGCGTTCAGTCGCCGACGCCGCTCGTCGGTGGCAAGCTCCGGTGCGTCTTCGGAACGAACCGCGGCAGATAACGCATGAGTATGCCTGCTCCCAGTACTCCGAGCGCCCCCATGGCAGCGGCGGCCCAACTCAGCGACGCAACGACGGTGATCGCAGAGATGAGCACCGGCGCGAGGGCGCCGCCGCTCTCTGCGGTGAAGCGCCACACGCTCAGGAACGACGCCGGATGCCGTCCACGGGCGAGATCGGCGCCGAGCGTCATGATCAGCCCACTGCCGAGGCTATTCGCGACCGCAAGCACCATGGCCGCAGCGATGAACCACCCCTGAGCGCTCGGGAGATTATGAGTGAGCGCGAGGGTCAGGTGGCCGGCAGCGAGCCCGAGCATCGACGGAACCGCCGTCCACAGACGCCCGTACCGGTCCATGATTTGCCCGCCGGTGTAGAAGAGCGCGAAGTCGAGGGCGCCCGCGATGCCGATGATCAGTGCGGTCTCGGCCGCTGGGATGCCGATGCTCACCGCCCAGAGCGGCACGATGACCTGGCGGCTTATGCGCAGTGCCGAAACCAGCATGGCCCCGACGCCCAAGCGCGCGAGCACGTCGCGACGGCTGCGCATGGTCGCGATGACACCGGTCGGCGTGTGAGGCGCTGCGGCCTCGGGGCTCGCGACCGCAGCGGATTCCGCCGCGGGGCCGCGCAACTGCGAGCGGTACGACGCCTCCGGATCTTCGACGACCAAGAGGATCGCCACAGTCGCGAGACACGCGGCGAGGTGCACCCACATGGCCGTCTGCGGATCATGCGAAAGGGCGATGACGCCCGCGCTCGCGAACGGGCCGATGAAGTAGCCCAGCCTGAAGCTGCCGCCGAGCGTCGAGAGCGAACGCGCCCGGTACTGCAGCGGCACGTACAGCGTCATGAACGACAGTCGCGCCAGTCCGAACACCGCTGCCGAGAGCCCGATGAGCAGGATGCCTGCGGCGAGCAGCGCTGGGTTGGGTGCCAGCGCCGCGAGCAGCACACCGCCGGCCGACACCGCCGCCGCGCCGATCATGGCCCGGCGTTCGCCGAGGCGTTGCACGACCCGCGCGCCGGGCAGGGTGCCGAGCAGCGCGCCGATCGTCAGCAGCGATGCGACAAGGCCGGCGCCGGCGAGCCCCGAGCCGAGGGCGGTGGCGACGAGCGGGATGACCGGCACGATGGCGCCTTCGCCGATCGAGAAGACCAGGGTGGGGGCCACCGCGGCGAGCATGACGGTGCGCCACTTGAACTCGCCGGCATCCGCGCTCACTCGTCCGAGCCTACGGCCGCGCCCACCGCTGATGCGGCACAGGCGCGGGCGGTAGTCTGGTGCAGCCATGATCGACCTCGACTTCACAGACCAGATCGCCCAGCTGCGCTCGACCTTCGGCGAAATCGTGGCGGTGATCGGGGTCGACCGGCTCGAAGCCGAGATCGCCGAGCTCAGCGAGCAGGCCGGTGCGCCAGACCTCTGGGACGACCCCGAGAAGGCGCAGCAGGTGACGAGTGCCCTCAGCCACAAGCAATCCGACCTCGCGCGCATCACCGGCATCCGGCGCCGCCTCGACGACCTCGAGGTGCTCGTCGAGATGGCCAACGAGGCGGATGACGAGGATTCGGCGCGCGAGGCGGCCGACGAGTTGGCAGGGCTGCAGAAGACGCTCGCCGATCTCGAGGTGCAGACGCTGCTCGACGGCGAGTACGACGACCGCCCGGCCGTCATCACGATCCGCGCAGGAGCGGGCGGGGTGGATGCCGCGGACTTCGCCGAGATGCTGCTGCGCATGTACCTGCGCTGGGCCGAGCAGCACAAGTACCCCGCGAAGGTGATGGACACCAGCTACGCCGAGGAGGCGGGCATCAAGAGCGCCACCTTCGAGGTGGACGCTCCCTACGCGTTCGGCAAGCTTAGTGTCGAGGCCGGCACGCACCGCCTCGTGCGCATGTCGCCCTTCGGTGCGGCGGGAAAGCGCCAGACGAGCTTCGCCGCCGTCGAGGTGATCCCGCTCTTCGAGGAGACCGAGCAGGTCGACATCCCCGAGAACGACATCCGCGTGGACGTGTTCCGCTCGAGCGGACCTGGCGGTCAGTCGGTGAACACGACCGACTCCGCGGTGCGCATCACGCACCTGCCGACGGGAATCGTCGTCTCGATGCAGAACGAGAAGAGCCAGATCCAGAACCGCGCCGCTGCGCTCCGGGTGCTGCAGAGCCGCTTGCTGCTGCTGCAGAAGGAGCAGGAGGCGGCCACCAAGAAGGAACTCGCGGGCAACATCACCGCGAGTTGGGGCGACCAGATGCGCAGCTACGTGCTCGCGCCCTACCAGATGGTGAAAGACCTGCGCACCGAGTACGAGGTGAGCAAACCAGACGACGTGTTCGACGGCGACCTCGACGGCTTCATCAACGCCGGCATCCGCTGGCGCAAGCAAGACAACGACTGAGCCGCGACCGGCTGAGTGCTGCACCGCGCGGCGTGCCGGAACGGGTCGCAGGCGAGTCGCTGCGCGGCATCCGTTCGATGCTGCCTAGGCTCGGATGGTCATGATTCGTTTCGATGAAGTCACCAAGGTCTACAAGGGCAATTCGCGGCCGGCGCTCGACTCGGTGACCCTCGAGATCCTCAAGGGCGAGTTCGTATTCCTCGTCGGCGCGTCAGGGTCGGGCAAGTCGAGCTTCCTGCGGCTGGTGCTTCGTGAAGACAGGCCGTCGAAGGGTCAACTGCACGTGCTCGGGCAGAGCCTCAACACGATCTCGAGCCGCAAGGTGCCGTACTTCAGGCGCAACATCGGCGTCGTCTTCCAAGACTTCCGGCTGCTGCCCAACAAGACCGTGTTCGACAACGTCGCATTCACGCTGCAGGTCATCGGCAAGAGCAAGGGCTTCGTGCAGCAGGCTGTGCCCGATGTGCTCAACCTCGTTGGGCTCGCCGGCAAATCCGGCCGCTTCCCGCACGAGCTCTCAGGCGGTGAGCAGCAGCGCGTCGCGATCGCGCGCGCCATCGTCAATCGACCCGCCGTACTGCTGGCAGACGAGCCCACAGGCAACCTCGACCCCGCCACCAGCGCCGGCATCATGACGCTGCTCGAGCGCATCAACGCCAACGGCACCACCGTGGTGATGGCGACGCACGACGTCGCGATCGTCGACCGCCTGCAGCGACGCGTGATCGAGCTCATCGGCGGACGCGTCGTGCGCGACGAGCGTGAGGGCGGATACGTCACCCAGGCCATGCCGGTCGTTTCGCGCGACCAGGCGGGCGCTGTGCGCGAGGCATCGTCCGCGCCGGTCGCGAGCGGCCCGTCGGCGGGCGCGTCGGCCGGCGCGGTCTCATCTCCCGTCAGCCCCCTGACCGTGCAGAGCCCGGCGAGTGCGCCCGGCCCGAACGCTGTCTCGAGCGTGCGGAGTGCCCAGAGCGCGCCGAGCGCACCCGCAGCGTGGCAGGCGCCGGCGCCCCCGCGGCCCGAGCGCGTCGCCCCGACGGATGCCGCGGCATCCGCCCCGGCTGCGCCCCAGCCTCGCGAACCGCAGCCCGCCCCGCCGCCGGCGACCGCAACCCCGTCGACGCCACCGCGCCCCGAGCACGCCCCAGGCGACGATGTGGCGGCGGCGCTCGCGCGGGCGGCCCGGCTCGAGGTCGATTCACCGCTTCACGCGGGTGAGCTCGCCGAGCCCACGGCCCCGTGGGACGACGGCCTCGACGACACGGTCATCCGCGCCCCCGGTGCTATGGAACGGCCCGAGCGAGTCGACCGCGTCGAGCGAGTCGACCGCGACCGCTTCGACGGCAGCAACGGGGAGGGCACCCGATGAGGTTCGGCCTGGTGATGCACGAGGTCGGCCAGGGCCTCCGCCGCAATATCTCGATGGTCATCTCGGTGATCCTCGTCACCTTCATCTCGCTGACGTTCGTCGGTGCGGCCGCGCTCCTGCAGCTTCAGATCACCGAGATGAAGGGCTACTGGTACGACCGCGCTCAGGTCGCCGTGTACCTCTGCACGGAGGTGTCGAACGGCGGCAACTGCATGCTCTCGGCCGCGACCGAGGAGCAGATCGACGCAGTGCGCGCGCAGCTCGAGTCAGACACGCTCTCGCCGTACATCGATCGTTTCGAGTTCGAGAACCGTGACCAGGCGTATGAGAACTTCCAGCGCCAGTTCCAGGGCAACCCCGTGGCCGACCTCGTGGAGCCCGAGTTCCTCAACGAGACGTTCTGGGTGAATCTCAAAGACCCCAACCAGGCCGCGATCCTGGTCGAGAGCCTCTCGACCATGGCCGGTGTCGAGAACGTCGAAGACCAGCGCGCCTACCTCGACGGCATCTTCGACCTGCTGAATGCGGCGAGCATCACGGCGGTCGGCATCGCCGCGCTCATGCTGGTGGCGGCGGTGCTCCTGATCGCGACCACAATCCGGCTCTCCGCGTTCTCACGTCGCCGCGAGCTCGGCATCATGCGACTCGTCGGCGCCTCGAACGGCTTCATCCAGACGCCGTTCGTGCTCGAAGGCATCGTCGCGGCCCTCATCGGCTCGGCGCTCGCGAGTGCGACCGTCGTCGGGCTCGTGCACTTCTTCGTGCAGGGCTACCTCGCTCCGTCGCTCGCGGCGACGACCTCGCTCGTGGGCGTTCCCGAGGCGCTCATGGTCGTGCCGATCATCATCGGGCTCGGCGTGCTCCTGGCCGGCATCTCCGCGAGTTTCGCCATCCGGCGCTACCTGCGCATCTAGGCGCGCGAGGCCTCCGCTTCGGCGACGGTTCTCGGGTTTGGCGACGGTTGCACGGGTCGCCGAACGCGCCAACGATAGCCAAACCGCACCAGCGCTACACCGATTGCCCGGTACGGACGCTGGTACGCCAGCTCGCCGGACCGTCAGAGCCTGCGGCGTACTCTTTGAGCGGCACCGTGCCCGCTCGCCAGGCCTCGAGCACCGGCTCGACGATCCGCCAGCACTGCTCGGCGGTATCGGCCCGGATCGAGAGTGAAGGGTCGCCGTCGAGGATGCCGCGCAGCACCTCGCCATAGGCCTTCAGCCTGCCCGGATCGAAGTCGGCCTGCATCACCTCGCGGCTCAGCGTCTCCGGGTCGCCCGGCCCGTTCATGTTCAGCTCGAGCGCGATCCGCTCCGGGGCGAGCGCGATGTGCAGCACGTTTGCCGGCGCCTCGCCCTCGAGTCCGCTCGGAACCCGCGGCGCCTCCCGGAAGGTGACCATGATCTCGCGGCGCTTCCGCCCGAGGGCCTTGCCCGAGCGGAGCGTGAAAGGCACGCCCGCCCAGCGCCACGTGCCCACCTCGACGGTCAGCTCCGCGAGCGTCTCCGTCTCGTTCGAAGCGTCGACTCCGGCTTCGTCGGTATACGCGGGCAGCGTCCGGTCGCCGATCCGGCCCGCCGTGTAGCGGGCTCGGCGCGAGGAACCAGCAGCATCCCCGCCCCACACCTGCGTTGCTCGCAGCGTCGTGCTCTTGGCGTCGCGCAGGTCTGCTTCATCGAGGGTTGCCGGGGGCTCCATGGCGAAGATCGCGAGCACTTGCAGCAGATGGCTCTGCAGCATGTCGACGAGCGCGCCGGCGTGGTCGTAGTACCGTGCGCGGTTCTCGAGCGCGAGTTCCTCGTCATAGACGATGTCGACGCGTTCGATGTGGGTCGAGTTCCATAGCGGTTCGAACACGCGGTTCGCGAAGCGCAGACCGAGCAGGTTGAGCACGGTCGTGCGGCCCAGGAAGTGATCGACTCGGTGAATCGACCGTTCGGGCACGATTCGCTGCACGAGCTCGTTGAGTTCATGTGCCGACGCGGCATCGCTGCCGAACGGCTTCTCGAGGCCGAGCACCGAGCCGTTAGGCACACCGATCCGCTCGAGTGCTTGGCACGCTTTGAAGGTGATGGCGGGCGGAAGCGCGAAGTAGATCGCGACGGCGCCTTCGCACTCGTCGAGCACCGACCTCACGCCATCGTCGGAAGTCAGATCGGCCGAGCGGTACCGTGTGCGCGAGAGCAGCTCGTCGACAGCGTCGCCGGAGGCCTGTGACGATCTGAACGCATCCGAGACGCGCGTGCGCCACTGCTCGTCGTCGTACTGTTCGGCGCCCGCGCCGACGAGCAGGATGCGGCGGTCGGGCTCCACTGTCAGGAGCTGACCGAGGGACGGCAGCAGCAGTCGCGACGCGAGGTCGCCGCTCGCGCCCAGCACGAGCAGCGTTTCGATGCGAGGCAGCTCCGCGGGAGGAGAATCGGACGGGCGGGAACCAGCGCTCCGGGACGCTCTCGCCGGCTCGGCGGGGTTCCGCGAGGCATCCGATTGGCGATCGCGAGGTCCTTCTGGGGCCATGTTGTCGAGCGTACGCCCGGCGCACAGGATGGCACCATGAGCCTGCCCATCGAGGATTATGCGCTGATCAGCGACTGTCACACGGGGGCGCTCGTGGGCAAAGACGGCAGCATCGACTGGCTCTGTCTGCCTCGATACGACTCGCCATCGATGTTCGGCGCACTGCTCGGCGACGAAGAGCACGGACGCTGGCTGATCACTCCTGTAGACGCTGACGCTCGGGTCTCGCGCGGCTACACAGATCACACGTTCATCCTCGCGACTCGCTGGCAGACGGACACCGGCGAAGTGGAGGTGCTCGACTTCATGCCGCATGGCGACCACCGCGCCGACGTGGTGCGGCGCGTTCGCGGCATTCGCGGCGAGGTCGAGATGCGCGAGGAGTTGCGCGTGCGCTTCGGGTATGCGGCCGCGATCCCCTGGGTGCGGCAGATCGACGAGCACGGCCACCCGGCACTCGTCGCGATCGCCGGCCCAGACGCGATCGTTCGCCGCGGTCCCCGGTTGAAGGCCCGCGGCCACCTTCACGAGGCGAGCTACACGGTGGCGGAGGGCGAGACGATCGACATCTCGATCACGTGGTTCGAGTCACACCTGCACGACCCCGGCCCGATCGACCTCGATGCCGCCTACCGTGACACGCTCGCGTGGTGGAAGAAGTGGGCGTCGATGTACTTGCACGAGGGCCCGTACTACGAGCCGGTCATCCGTTCGCTGCTGATGCTCCGCGCGCTCACCCATGAGGCGACCGGCGGCATCGTGGCCGCAGCGACGACGAGCCTTCCCGAGCAGTTCGGCGGCCCACGCAATTGGGACTATCGCTATGTGTGGCTGCGGGATGCTGCACTGACCCTGAGCGCCTTCCTCACCCACTCCTATGTGAGCGAGGCCGAGAACTGGCGCAACTGGCTGCTGCGGGCGATCGCCGGTGACCCCAATGATGTGCAGATCATGTACGGGCTCGCCGGCGAGCGATTCCTCCCCGAACGCGAGCTGACGTCGCTGCCCGGGTACCAGGGGGCGGCTCCCGTGCGCGTCGGCAACGCAGCGGTGGCGCAGTTCCAGGGTGACGTCATCGGCGAGGTGATGGTCGCCCTCGACGAAGCGCGAGAGGCAGGCGTCAAGGAAGACGCGTTCTCGTGGCCCCTGCAGCGAGCCCTGATGGACTTCGTCGAGCAGCACTGGCATCGCGAAGACCAGGGGATCTGGGAGATGCGCGGTCCCAAGCGCGTGTTCACGCACTCGCGAGTCATGATGTGGGTCGCACTCGATCGCGCCATCCACGCGGTGCAGGAGCACGGACTTCCGGGTCCCGTCGAGCGCTGGCAGGCGCTGCGCGACAAGATCCGGACCGAGATCGAGGAGCGCGGCTTCGACAAGGAGCGGAACAGCTACGTGCAGTCATACGGTTCGAAAGCCGTTGACGCGTCGCTGCTGCAGCTTCCCCAGGTCGGCTACTGCGAGGCCGACGACCCGCGGATGCTGGGAACCGTCGCCGCGATCGAGCACGACCTCATGCACAACGGGCTGCTCATGCGGTATCGCTTCAATGACGAGACTCACGTCGACGCCTTCCCGCCGGGCGAGCATCCCTTCCTCGCCTGCTCGTTCTGGCTCGTCGAGCAGTACGCACGATCCGGCCGTCTCGACGATGCGCGCCGACTCATGGATAGGCTCGTCGCGCTGACGAACGACGTCGGCATGCTCTCGGAGGAGTACGACGCCAATACCGGCCGGCACGCGGGGAACACCCCGCAGGCGCTGTCACACCTGGCGCTCGTCCAGGCGGCCGACTGGATCGCGCGGATGTCGGGGGAGCAGGCCCCGGGCGGGCAGCAGGGCGAGCAGCAGGAGACCCGGGTCTGAGTGCGCGCCACGTCGCGCTAGACTGGACGGCTGCCCGGCATCCGTCGGGCGTGTCGACTCGATGGAGCTGGAGCGGGCTGTGGCGAAGGAACGTGGTGAGAAGGTCGTCGCGACCAATCGCCGTGCCCGGCACGACTACCTCATCGAAGACACCATCGAGGCGGGCCTCGTGCTCTCGGGCACCGAGGTGAAGTCGCTGCGGCACGGCCGAGCTTCCCTGGTCGACGGCTACGCCTACATCGATCGCGGAGAAGCCTGGCTCGAGGCCGTGCACATCCCCGAGTACAACCAGGGCACGTGGAACAACCACGCGCCCCGGCGCAAGCGCAAGCTGTTGCTGCACAAGCAGCAGATCCTGAAGCTCGAGGCGAAGGTCAAGCAGGGCGGGTACACCATCGTGCCGCTGAAGCTGTACTTCAACGACGGCCGGGCCAAGGTGGAGATCGCCCTGGCGAAGGGCAAGCGCGAGTACGACAAGCGCCAGACGCTGCGCGAGAAGCAGGACAAGCGCGAGGCCGACCGCGCCATGTCGCACCGCCGCAACCTCGGCGAATAGCGCCCCAGGGCCGCCTGCTGGGCCCGCGCGCGAGCGCGGCGCGGCCGGCGTACCATCGGCGTCGTGCAGCTGCTGCAAGTCGCCCAGCGTGCGATCGATCTACCCCGGGCCGCGGAGTTCTATGAGCGCCTGCTCGGCCGGCCTCCGGTCGCCTGGTTCGACCCGCCGGGACTCGTGTTCTTCGAACTCGGATCAGTGCGGCTGCTGCTCGAGACCAACGCCCCGAGCGCGCTCATCTACCTCGAGGTCGACGAACTCGCCGAAACGATAGAACGGTTGAGAGCCGACGGCGTCACGATTGAAGCAGAACCGCAAGTCATCTTCCACCACGGAGATGGTGCGCTCGGACCGGCCGGTACCGATGAGTGGATGGCGTTCGTCATCGACACTGAGGGCAACACGGTCGGCCTGGTGAGCAGGAGCTCGTCAACGCCCGAGCCGCCTTGACCGCGACGGAATAGCAGAACCGGCCTGCGTGTTCTAGACTGTGATGCTCACCGGATGCCACGGGCTCCGAAGGTGATTTGGAAACTCAACAGCGTGTGATTGCGAC
Source organism: Ruicaihuangia caeni (assembly GCF_040536845.1). NCBI lineage: Bacteria > Bacillati > Actinomycetota > Actinomycetes > Micrococcales > Microbacteriaceae > Ruicaihuangia > Ruicaihuangia caeni. The sequence goes on along the minus strand of NZ_CP159582.1, from coordinate 705,945 downwards.
CACTTCGCGGTGCGCATGGGGATGATCGGTTTCGACATTGCCTGAATGACTGCGAGAAGCGGGTCGAGGATGCGGGGTTATCTCGTTAACGCCCTCCGCAAACAATAAGTGCCAATGCTAAGCGCACTGACTTCGCCCTCGCTGCCTAAGCGAGCCCGATAGTCCGTCAGCCCGTGGGTCCGTTCCCGCCCCGGTGTCTGGCGTCATCTAGGGAGCTTGCCGCGACACTGCGTCTCAGGGTGCCGCGGGACTTGAACTGAGGCTGGGCTCGTCGACCTAGAGGCCTGCAGCAAAGGTCGGAGCCGAGCAGAACGCTGAGCAGGCTACACCCGTAGAAGGCGCACGACTACAGCAGTGGACCGGGGTTCGATTCCCCGCATCTCCACCAACGGTCACCGTCGTCGCAATCACACGCTGTTGGGCACCCTGTCGAGGCGCCTCGGCTGTTCTACCCTGTGACGGATGAGCGCAAATCGACAGCGGGGTACGCGCGGTGGATGACACCGTCGTCGGGGCGCTGCGCGTGCTCGACCTGGTCGGGGTCTTCGCCAACGCCATGCTCGGCGCGGTGATCGCCCGCTCAGCGCGGCTCGATCCGCTGGGCTCAGCCACGCTCGCGGTCATGTCGGGCCTCGGTGGCGGCATGATCCGCGATGTGCTGCTGCAGCACGGTCCTCCGGTCGCGCTCACTGACTACGCCTATGTGCCGACGGCGCTCGCCGCGGCATTCGCCGTCTACCTCGTGAAGATCGAAGGACCGATCTGGAATCGAGTCTGGCCGTACGTCGATGCACTGGCGCTCGGATGCTGGGCGGCAGCCGGTGCGCAGAAGGCGCTCGCCGTGGGGCTGGGCTGGCTCCCTGCGGTGCTGCTCGGCGCCGTCACGGCAGTCGGCGGCGGGTTCACGCGCGACGTGGTGCTGCGAAGGGTCCCGACGATCCTCGGCGGCAACACCTTGTACGCCACCTGCGCACTGCTCGCCGGTGCGGTCATGGTGCTCTTCTTCGAACTCGGCATGCCGGTCGTCGGTTCCGTGGTGGCGACCTTGGTCGGCGGAGCGCTCTGCCTGCTCGCCAGGTGGCAGCAGTGGACGCTGCCGCAGAGCGACGAGTGGTCAGCCTTGGGAGCCGCCAGAGCCCGTCTCGCGCGCGGCAACCGGCGCGGTGGCAGCAAGCGTCGTGGCAGCGAACGTCGCGGACCAGGTGATGAAGGCGACGGGGGAGCAGCGGTACCGCGCGGTTGACGCGGTCGATCCTCTGCTTCGTGCCCCGGCGCACCGGCCGGGCCCGCTGTACCGCCGAGGCTCAGCCCGCGCGCATGAGCGGGTTCGACCGCGCGGTCACTCGTACATCGCGATGAAGCGACCGATGACACCGCCGGCGCGCAGCTTGTCGATCGCGTCCGGGATGTCGCCATGCGTGATGTGGTTCATCGGAGGGTTCAGCTTGCCGGTCTTCATGAGCTCATAGATGCCCTCGAGGTCTTCGCGCGTGCCCGACTTCGAACCCTTGATCGTCAACTGGTTGATGATGATCGGATACGTGTTGATGTGCGCTTCCAGCTTGCCCATGCCGACCTGCACGAACGTGCCGAACTCGCCGAGCGTTTCGATGCCCGCTGCGGTGGTGGTGCCGAATCCCGCGTAGTCGACGATCAACTCGAGGTTCTTGTCTTTGAAGGCGTCGATCGATGCGGCAACGCCCGACAATCCGATCTCATCGGCGAGCTTCTGTGGCTCAGGGTTGACCTCGGCCGCATACACCTCGGCGCCCGAGAGCACAGCGGCGCGGGCGCCGATGTACCCGAGCCCGCCGAGCCCGATGACTCCCACGCGCATGCCCGCCCTAGCCCCGCCGACAGCCATGATGGCGTGATACGCGGTGAGGCCGGCATCCGTCGCCATGGCACCCAGATCGAACGGCACCTCATCGGGAAGCCGCACGAGATTCTCGGAGGTCGCCACAAGCTTCTGCGCGAAACCGCCGTCCCACTTGCCGTATCCGAGTGCGTCGCCGTCGCTCATGACCGGCGCCAAGCCCACGCGGTCGCCGACACTCCACTGGTCCATGTCCTCGCCCACCTCGACGATGACGCCGGCGTTCTCATGGCCCATCGTGCGGGGAAGCGTGGGAAACAGCGCCATCCAGCCCGGATCGTCGAGCGCCGAGACGTCGGAGTGGCAGACGCCGGCGGCTTTCACCTCGACCACGACCTCGCCTGGTCCGGCGGTCGGTTCGGGTACTTCATTCAGCTCGAGCGGCTTGTTCGTACCGGTGAACTGCCATGCCTTCATCAGAGCCTCCCTCGAGAACGGTGCTCGCTCTCCTGCGGCCATTGTGCGAGCCTGTCGCCTCGGCGAGAAGGGCGGCCGCCGGCTCTCCCAGCGGTCAGTCAGATGTCCACGAGCTCGATCGCGACGGTCACCACATCGCCGAGGCTGAGCGATTCAGCCTCCCGCACGGCCTTCTTCACCGGCAGCGCATAGGTGCCGTCGCCTCCGGGAAAGATCGAGGTGCGCCACGTTGTGCCGCCGATGACCGCCTCGACCCTGAGCGAACCGAAGCCGCCGGCGAGGCCCGCAGAGACCTCGAGAATCTCGGCGGATGCCTCAGCAGGCACGCTGACAAAGGTCCAGAGCTCGTGCCGGCGCGCGTGCCACCGCCAGAGCTCCGCATCGAACTCGAATCGCACGCATCCACCGTGCCACAGACCTCGGTCATCGGCCCTGCCACAGACCGCGCTCATCCCGTGCGATATATCGACACTGCATTGTGCGAGCCGCTTCGTCGAACACGCCGCTCAAGAACGTGCAGGTTCTGCAAGAACCGGAGCGTAGGGCTATAACTGAGGGGAGCCCCATGACAGATTCCTCAGCACACGCAGCCCCTGGTCATTCCGATCGCGCGAAGTGGGAGGCGTTCGCGGTCTGCGTGACCGTCGCGGCGCTGACGATCCTCGATATCTCGAAGATCAACGTGGGAATCCCGCCCATCGAAGCCTCGCTCAACGGCGGACCGACCGAGTTGCAGCTCATCGTGGCGGGGTACGCGCTCGCCTTCGGCTTGTTGCTCGTACCGGCCGGCCGGCTGGGTGATCTCCGCTCCCGCAAGGCCATGTTCATCATCGGCCTTTCCGCGTTCACCTTCGCGAGTCTCTGGTGCGCGCTCGCTCCGAACATCGAGATGCTGGTCGTGGGCAGGTTGCTGCAGGGCGTCGCGGCCGGCATCCAGATGCCGCAGGTGCTCGGTCTGATCCAGCAACTCTTCGTCGGCCCCGAGCGCGGCCGGGCGTTCGGCGTATTCGGCGCGATCATCGGCATCTCCACCGCGATCGGCCCGACCCTCGGGGGAGTGCTCATCGCAGCAGGAGGCCCCGAGAACGGCTGGCGCCTGCTGTTCTGGATGAACGTGCCCCTAGGGGTGCTGGCTCTGCTGCTGGCGATCAAGCTGCTGCCGGCGGTGCAGCTGAAGCCGCAGGGCGACCGCTCGCTCGACCTCGTCGGCATCGGTCTGCTCGGTGCGACCGTGTTCTGCCTGATGCTGCCGTTCGTGCTCACGACCGGGGGGCCCTCCGACGACCCTGCGCGGTGGTGGTGGCTGGTGGGCTTCGCCGTCTTCGGCTCGCTCTTCACCTACTGGGAGCTCGCGTACCGCAGGCGCGGCAAGTCTCCCGTGATCGACTTCCGGCTGTTCCGCCTCGCCACGTTCCGGAACGGCACGCTGATCGCGACCGCCTACTTCTCGGCGATGCCGGCGAGCTTCTTGCTGACGGTGCTCTACGTGCAGCAGGGACTCGGCTTCTCGCCGGTCATCGCGGGCATGGTGAGCATCCCGTTCGCACTCACCTCCGCATTCACGTCGTGGTGGAGCGGACGACGGGTCGAGCAGTACGGGCCCAAGCTGGTCGCGGTGGGCGTTGCCGGAGTGTTCGTCGGCTTCTCCATCGTTGTCATCGCGGGCGTGCTTGTTCCGCACGACCTGGTGCCGTGGGCCATTGCCTGCGGAATGACGCTGGGCGGCCTCGGCGCTGGTTGCGTCATCTCGCCGAACCAGACCATCACGCTCTCGCAGGTTCCGGTCGTGCAGGGCGGTGTCGCTGGCTCGGTCGGCCAGGTGGGCCAGCGCGTGGGCACGGCGATCGGCGTGGCCGTCGCGGCCTCCGCGTTCTACGCGGTGCTCGCCGGAACGGGAGCGGATGCCGCCGGCTTCCGCTCGGCATACGCCTCGGGCATGGCGGCGGCTCTCGGCATCCTGCTGGTCGCTGCCGTGTTCGCCATCGCCGATGTGCGCATCCTCCGCCGCGACCGACCCATCGCCTGACCGCAGGACCCTACCGCCCACGCCGAGCCCGCCCGCGACGCGCCCGCCCGCGACACGCCTGCCGGCCACACGACCGCCGGCCACACGACCGCCGGCCACACGACCGCCCGCCACACGACCGCCCGCGACACACCCGCCCATGCCACACCACGCCGCGACACGCCCGCCCGCGAGCCATCGCTCACGCACCCCTCGGCGACGCACCTCTTTGCGGCGAGATGACACAGTCTGCATCCGCAAACCGCTTGACGCTCGCCGATTCTGTCATCTCGGCGAAGGGCTCCACCGGGTGGCGCGGCGTGAGGTCGCGCTGAGCCTCAGCGGGCGGCGAGCGCGCGAAGCGCTTCGTCGTGCAGCAGGCCGTTGGTGGCGAGCGCACTGCCGTGCCAGGGGCCCGTCTCACCGTCGATCGAGGTGAACCTGCCGCCCGCCTCCTCGATGATCGGCACGATGGCGGCCATGTCGTAGGGCTTGAGGTCGGGCTCGCTCACCAGGTCGATGGCGCCCTCGGCCACGAGCATGTACGACCACATGTCGCCGATGCCCCGCTCGCGCCAGACGGTGCGCGTGAGTTCGATGATGCGATCGAGGCGCCCGATCTCGTCCCAGCCCTGCAACCGGTTGTAGCTGATGTTCGCCTCGGCCAGCGTCGCGACGTCTGAGACCGCGAGCCGCTGGGGCGCGCCGCCCTCGTGCTGCATCCACGCGCCTTCGCCGCGCGAGGCCCACCAGCGTCGGCCGAGCGCCGGCGCGCTCACTACTCCGAGCACCACGTCGCCGTCGATCGCGAGCGCGATCAGCGTGCCCCAGATCGGCACCCCTCGCATGAAGTTCGCGGTGCCGTCGATGGGATCGATGATCCACTGACGCGCGGATGCGCCCGCCGACCCGAACTCCTCACCGAAGACCGCATCGCCCTTGCGTGAGTCGGCGATGCGTTGACGCAGCACCTCCTCGACGCGCTTATCGGCATCCGTCACATGGGTGCGGTCGGCCTTCAGTTGCACATCGAGGTTCGCGGCACGGTACCGGTCGAGCGAGATCAGGTCTGCATCACCCGCCATCGAGAGGGCGAAGGCGAGATCGTCGTCGATGCTGTACTCGGTCACGCCATCAGCGTAGCCGCCGCGCGCGCGGCCAGGGCGTGCCCAACGTCGGCCCAGCACCAGCGCCAGCACGGTGGGGCCGGTCGGGGCTCAGGCGCCGAGCGCCGCCAGCAGCCGCTGCGCCGAGTCGAGGCGATGGCGGGCGATCTCTCCCCGCTCGACCGCCTCTTCGATCGCGCAATCGGGTGAGTCCGGCATATGCGTGCATCCGCGGGGGCACCCCTCGGCGATCGCCGCGAGATCCGTGAACGCGCGGAGCACATTGCCGCGGTCGACATGGCCGAGGCCGAACGACCTCACGCCCGGAGTGTCGATGATCCACCCCCCTGTCGGCAGTCGGAGCGACACCGTCGACGACGAGGTGTGCCGCCCGCGACCGGTCACCTCGTTCACTCGCCCGGTGGCGCGATCAGCGCCGGGCACCAGAGCGTTCACCAGGGTCGACTTGCCCACACCGGAGTGCCCGACCGCGACGGTGCGGTGCCCGGCGAGCCGCTCGCGAAGCTCGTCAACGGGCGGGTCGTCCTGACGGCTGAGGTAGACCTCGAGGTCGAGATCGCTGAAGTTCGAGAGGAACTCGGCCGGATCAGCGAGGTCGGTCTTCGTGACCACCACGAGAGGTCGGATGCCGGCATCGAAGGCCGCGACCAGGTATCGGTCGACGAGCCGCTGGCGCGGCTCGGGGTTCGCCGCAGCGACCACGATGAGCATCTGGTCGGCATTGGCGACGATGACGCGCTCCACCTCGTCGGTGTCGTCGGCGCTGCGCCGCAGCAGCGTCTCTCGTTCGCGCACCCGCACGGCGCGGGCGAGCGATCCCGGCTCGCCGGACGTATCGCCGACCAAGTCCACAACATCGCCGGTCACGATCGCTTTCTTGCCCAGCTCTCGGGCGCGCGCCGCCGTGACGGTCCGTTCGTCAGCTCCGCCCTCATCGATCACCACGCCGTAGCGACCACGGTCGACGGTGATGACCCGTCCCTCCTGCGCGTTGGCGTGCTCCGGACGGATCTTGGTGCGCGGTCGGTTCCCCTTGGGGTTGGGGCGCGAGCGCACCGCCGACTCGTCGTACTCGCCGTACGGTTCGTCGACGTCGTCGTCGCTCCACCAGCTCATGCCGCGCTGCCCGGCCTACACGCTGCCGATCGCCGCTGCATCCGACCCGGCGCCGTCGTGCGAGAGCATGCCTCGCCACAGCTCGGGGAACTCCGGAAGCGTCTTGGAGGTGGTGGCGATGTCGTCGATCGCAACTCCCTCGACCGCCAGGCCGATGATCGAACCGGATGTCGCCATGCGGTGATCGGCGTACGCCTTCCAAGGCCCGCCGTGGAGCTCGCGCGGCTGCAACTCGAGACCGTCCTCCAGTTCCGTCACCGCGCCACCGAGACCGTTGATCTCGGCTGCGAGTGCGGCGAGCCGGTCGGTCTCGTGTCCGCGCAGGTGTCCGATGCCAGTGATGCGGCTGGGGCCGGCCGCGAGTGCTGCGAGCGCGACGAGCGCGGGCGCGAGCTCACCGCCCTCGCTGAGGTCGAGCTCCACACCAGGCAGCTGAGCTCCGCCTCGTACGCCATCCCCGCCGTCGACGGTGAGCGCGTCGCCATGGCGGGTCACGCTTGCACCGAAGCGGGGGAGCAGCTCCTCGAGGTGAGCGCCCACCTGCGTGGTCGTCGCAGGCCAGTCGTCGATCGTGACGGTGCCACCCGCGACGAGCGCGGCCGCGAGGAACGGCGCCGCATTGGAGAGGTCGGGCTCGATCGTAAGATCGCGCGCCCGAATCGGCTGCCGTGCCACCTTCCAGACGCCGGGTTCCGGGGATTCTACGGTCACTCCGCGGGCTCGAAGGCACTCGACAGTCATCTCGATGTGCGGCATGCTCGGGAGCCGGTCGCCCGTGTGCCGCAGCAGTAATCCCTCTTCGAAGCGGGGCGCGACCATCAGCAGGGCCGAGACGAACTGGCTCGACTCGCTCGCATCGATCTCGAGCTCGCCACCGGTGACACGGCCGGTGCCGTACAGGCTGAACGGCAGCGAGCCGCGTCCGTCGTCATTGACCTCGACACCGAGCGAGCGAAGCGACTCGATGGTCGCGCGCATCGGGCGCTTGCGCGCATACTCATCACCGTCGAAGGCCACCGGGCCGAGCGCGAGTGCGGCCATCGGGGGCATGAAGCGCATGACCGTGCCGGCGAGCCCGCACTCGATCGAGGTGCCGCCGAGCAGCTCTCCAGGGGGTGTGATTCGCAGATCGGGCCCGTATGCACCGTCGCCCGGTACCGCCTCGATGGAGACGCCGAGTGCGCGCAGCGCCTCAATCATCAGCTCGCTATCGCGAGACCGAAGCGGGCGGCGCAGGGTCGACGGCCCGTCTGCCAGGGCAGCCAGCACGAGTTCGCGATTCGTCAGGCTCTTCGAGCCTGGCAGTTGAAGCCGCGCGGCCAGGGGCGCCGTCGCGACTGGCGCCTGCCATGGTCCCGGTTCACCCGCGTTCCGCTGGTTGTCGCCATAGGGATCGAAATCGGGCTGGGAATACTTTGAGATCAGCATCGGTTTCCAGAGTATCGGCACTTTCTCAAAGGGATCGGGGCTCACGCAATGGCATTCACGCTCGAAGCCGCGCGCCTAGACTGGCGCACGATGGACGACGTGACGGGTGATGACACCCGGCCGGACGCGGATGCCGCGATCCAGCCGGCCGCTGACGACCGAAGCCAGGACAGTGAGCACGACGACGTGCGCGACGTCTTCGAGGCGCAGGCCATGCCGTTCATGGATCAGCTCTACGCAGCGGCGATGCGTATGTCGCGAAACCCGGCCGACGCCGCCGATCTCGTGCAGGACACGTACGCGAAGGCCTTTGCCGCGTTCGGATCCTTCAAACAAGGCACCAACCTCAAGGCCTGGCTGTACCGCATCCTCACCAATACCTATATCAACGCGTATCGCAAGCGGCAGCGCGACCCCTACCAGGGCTCCATCGACGAACTCGAGGAGTGGCAGGTCGGTTCCGCCGAGTCGGCGACGTCAAGCTCGTCGCGGTCGGCAGAGGCCGAAGCGATCGACCGGATGCCGGCGGGTGCCGTCAAGGACGCCCTCCAGTCGATCCCCGATGACTTCCGCATCGCCGTCTACCTCGCCGATGTGGAGGGCTTCTCCTACCAGGAGATCGCTGAAATGATGAAGACCCCTACCGGCACCGTCATGAGCCGCCTCCACCGCGGTCGACGGATGCTGCGAGAGCGATTGGCCGACTACGCCGCGGAGCGCGGCATCGGCCGCACGGGAGCCCGAAATGACTGATTGCGAGAAGGCCCGCGCCGAACTCGAGGAGTACCTGCACAACGAGTTGGGCGCTGAAGACGCCGCGATGGTCGCCCAGCACCTCGCCGAGTGCGAGGACTGTCGGAGCGAGCACCGATTGGGCGCTGCGCTCACTGAGGCCGTGCGCCGCGCGTGCCGGGAGCGCGCGCCGGAAGAGTTGCGTGCGCTTGTGCTGACCCACATTCGAAGCGTTGAAGCGACCCAGACGGTCTGAGCAAGGTCACTCCCATACGGCCTGAGCAGAGTCTCAATTCAGCGAACTGAGCACGGTCACCGCGAAGGCGGTCTGAACAGGGCATCTACGTCGGCGGACTGAGCAGGCGTCACTAGCACCCGGTCCAGCCAGCGACAAACGAACGGTGCCCGCCCCGGAAGATTCCGAGGCGGGCACCGTAGTTCACGCAGGCGCGGTCTAGGCGAACGCGGCCGCGATCAGTTCCGCGTGCTCTTGCGCGCTGCGCTTGTTCGAGCCCGTGGCGGGGGAAGCGGATGCCGGGCGCGACGACACGCGCAGGCTCCGACCCTCGAGGTGCTTCGGAAGCTCGAGGCCCAGGAACGGCCAAGCGCCCTGGTTCTCGGGCTCTTCCTGCACCCACACGATCTCGTTCGCGTTGGGGTACATGCGCAGCGCCGTCTGCAGCTCGTCGGCCGGGAACGGGTAGAACTGCTCCATTCGCACGAGGGCGACGTCGGTTCGCTCCTGCTTCTGCACTTCGGCCTTCAGGTCGTAGTGGAGCTTGCCCGCATGCAGCAGCACCCGAGTGACGGCTGAGCGGTCGTCTACCGAGGCGTCGTCGATCACCGGTTCGAAGCGCCCGGTGAGGAAGTCCTCGACCTCGCTCGTCGCGCCCCGAAGGCGGAGCATCGCCTTGGGTGTGAACACGATGAGCGGACGGCGCGGCCGTGCGTACGCCTGGCGGCGAAGCAGGTGGAAGTACGACGCCGGAGTCGACGGACGGGCGATCGTCATGTTGTCTTCGGCAGCCATCTGCAGGAAGCGCTCGATACGGGCCGACGAGTGGTCGGGGCCCTGGCCCTCGTAGCCGTGCGGCAGCAGCAGCACCAGGCCGGCGCGCTGGTCCCACTTCTGCTCGGCACTCGCGATGAACTCGTCGATGACGATCTGGGCGCCGTTGGCGAAGTCGCCGAACTGCGCTTCCCACAGCACCAGGGCGTCTGTGCGCTCCACGGAGTAGCCGTACTCGTACGCCATCGCGGCGTACTCGCTCAGCAGCGAGTCGTAGACCCAGAAGCGACCCTGGTTCTCCGCGAGGTTGCCGAGCGGCAGCCACTCCTGGCCGTTCTCACGGTCGTGCAGCACCGCGTGACGCTGCACGAAGGTGCCGCGGCGCGCGTCCTGCCCGACGAGACGCACCGGTGTGCCCTCGACCAGCAGCGATCCGAGCGCGAGCAGCTCTCCGAAGCCCCAGTCGATACCACCGTTGCGGCTCATGTCCACGCGCTTGTTCATCAGCTGCTGAAGCTTCGGATGCACCGTGAAGCCGGCGGGCTTGTTGTTGTGCGCGTCACCGATCAACTCGATGATCGCCCGGTCGACGCCGGTCGTCTCGGGGGAGTGGGGCGGCTCCTCGATCTGAGCCGAGATGATGCCGCTGGCCGACACCGCAGGGATCGAGCCGGTCTGCGCCTCGTGCGTCTCGGCGAAGGCGCGCTCCAGGCTCTCCTGGAAGTCGCGCTGCGCCGCCTGGAACTCCTCCTCGGTGATGTCGCCGCGGCCGACCAGCGCCTCGGCGTACAGGGTGCGCACCGAGCGCTTGGCCTCGATCAGGTTGTACATCAGCGGCTGGGTCATCGACGGGTCATCGCCCTCGTTGTGCCCGCGCCGGCGGTACGACACGAGGTCGATGACGACATCGCGCTTGAACTCCTGGCGGTACTTGAATGCGAGTTCCGCGACCCGCACGACGGCTTCGGGGTCGTCGCCGTTCACATGGAAGATCGGCGCCTGGATGGTCTTCGCCACGTCGGTCGCGTAGACCGAGGTGCGGCCCTCACCGGGCGGCGTGGTGAAGCCCACCTGGTTGTTGATGACGACGTGTACGGTGCCGCCGGTGCGGTAGGCCCGCAGTTGTGACATCTGCATGGTCTCCACGACCACGCCCTGGCCGGCCATCGCGGCGTCGCCGTGCACGAGGATCGGGAGCCACGTGAACGAGCCGATCGGCTTGCGGTCCTGCTTCGCGCGCACAATGCCCTCGAGCACGCCGTCGACGGCCTCGAGGTGCGACGGGTTCGCGGCGAGCGACACGGGGATCTGCTTGCCGGAGGCGGCGGTGAAGGTTCCCTCGGTGCCGAGGTGGTACTTCACATCGCCCGAGCCCTGCGGTGCGCGCAGATCGGTCGTCCCCTCGAATTCGCGGAACACCTGACCGTAGGTCTTGCCCGCGATGTTGGTGAGCACGTTGAGTCGACCGCGGTGCGCCATTCCGATCGCGACCCCGTCGAGCTCGGCCTCGGCCGCGCCCTGCAGGATCTCATCGAGCAGTGCGATCGTGGACTCGCCGCCCTCGAGGCTGAACCGCTTCTGGCCCACGTACTTCGTCTGGAGGAAGGTCTCGAACGCCTCGGCCTGGTTGAGCTTGCCGAGAATCCGCATCTGTTCGTCGTGCGTCGGCTTCTCGTACGGCTTCTCGAGCTGGTCCTGGAACCAGCGGCGCTGCACCGGGTCTTGGATGTGCATGTACTCGACGCCGATGGTGCGGCAGTACGAGTCGCGCAGCACGCCGAGGATGTCGCGCAGCGTCATGGTGCGCTTGCCGCCGAAGCCGTTCGTCACGAACTCGCGGTCGAGGTCCCAGAACGTGAGGCTGTGCGAGTTGATGTCGAGGTCGGGGTGTGAGCGCTGCACGTACTCGAGCGGGTCGGTGTCGGCCATGAGGTGACCGCGCACCCGGTAGGAGTTGATGAGCTCTTGGACTCGCGCGGTCTTGTCGACGCGCTCGGCGAGATCGATCTTGATGTCGGCGGCCCAGCGGATCGGGTCGTAGGGGATGCGCAGCGCCGCGAAGATCTCCTCGTAGAAGCCGCGCTGCCCGATCAGCAGCTCGTGCAGCAGCTTGAGGTACTCGCCCGAACCGGCGCCCTGGATGACCCTGTGGTCATAGGTGCTGGTGAGGGTGATCGTCTTGCCGATGCCGAGTTCTGCCAGCGTCTTGGGCGCCGACCCCTGGAACTCGGCCGGGTACTCCAGCGCACCGGCGCCGATGATGCATCCCGCGCCCTGCATGAGCCGGGGAACCGAGTGCACCGTGCCGATGCCGCCGGGGTTGGTGAGCGAGATGGTGTTGCCCTGGAAGTCGGCCAGCGTCAGCTTGTTGTTCCGCGCCCGCTTGACGACGTCTTCGTACGCGTTGAGGAACTCGCCGAAGTTCATGGTGTCGGCCCGCTTGATGCCCGGCACGACGAGCGTGCGGGAACCGTCGGGCTTCGGAAGATCGATCGCGATGCCGAGGTTGATGTGGGCCGGGGTCACGACCGACGGCTTGCCGTCGACGACGTCGTAGTAGACGTTCTGGCTGGGGAAGTCCTTCAGCGCCTTCACCATCGCCCACGCGATGAGGTGGGTGAACGACACCTTGCCGCCGCGCGTGCGCTTCATGTGGTTGTTGATGACGATGCGGTTGTCGATCATCAGCTTCGCCGGGATCGTGCGCACGCTCGTCGCCGTCGGCACCGCGAGGCTCGCGTCCATGTTCGTGGCCACGGTCTTCGCGACCCCGCGAAGCGGCTGCACCTCGTCCTGCCGCTCGGTCACCTCGGCGGCCGGCTCAGCCGACTGCTTGGTCGGCGCCTGCGCCGGGATCGGCTGCGGCTTCGGCTGCACCGAAGTGGTCTTCGCGATGGGCTGCGCGCCGGTGACGACCGGCGGGCTGGTCGGCGTGGGCTTGGTGGGCGGGTTCACGGCCCCCGGCGCTGCGGGAGCGGCCTGCGGTGCGGTGCCGTTCGCGGCGGTCGATGGTGCGTCGATCGCGTCGGATGCCGCTTGCTTCGGCAGTTCACCGGCCTCAGTGGCGGCGACAGCGCCGCCGTTCTTCACCGAGGGCTTGTACCGTTCGAGAATCGGCCACCAGGACTGATCCACCGAGTTCTTGTCTTCGAGATACTGCTCGTACATCTCGTCGACGAGCCACTCGTTCGCACCGAACTCGCCGGTCGAGGAATCATTCGAGCGAGTTCCGGTTACACGGCTTGACACAGCCAACCGCCCACTTTCACCAAATCACGCAATCGCTGCTCTTGACGCGCGCCTCCAGTCATAGGCACACCGGTTTCTAGCCTACGCGTTCTGGTGCCTGCGCCGGCATCCGGTGAGGCTCCTGCCGCATGAAAAATCGAGCAGAATTTCCATCGAACGCGCTCGTTATAGTGGAACGCACCATGGATGACCCTCCGTCTTGCTCGTCCGACCCCTCCCATAGACGCTCGCCGGTGATCGGGGGTGTCGATGCCCACTGAGCTCGTCATGCTGGCCATCGGCATCATCCTGACCATCGGCACCGGACTATTCGTCGCGTCCGAGTTCGCACTGGTGAACCTCGACCGAGCCGATCTGGAAGCTCGCCGCGCTCGCGGCGAGACCCGTCTCGGGCTCACCATCTCGGCGCTGCGCATCACATCGACGCACCTCTCGAGCGCGCAACTCGGCATCACGCTCACCACTCTGCTCACCGGCTACACCCTGGAACCGGCCTTCAGCGGGATGCTGCGAGAGCCGATCACCGGGCTGGGAATCCCGGATGCCGCTGTCCCCGCCGTGTCTTCGACGATCGCCATGGTGATCGCGACGCTGCTGTCGATGATCATCGGCGAGCTCGTGCCGAAGAACTTCGCGCTGGCGCTGCCATTGGCCACCGCCAAAGTCGTCATGCCGTTCCAGACAGCCTTCACCTGGGCGTTCAAGCCGGCGATCGTCGCGCTGAACGGAACCGCGAACGCCACGCTCCGGAGCATGGGCATCGAACCGAAGGAGGAGCTCAGCGGCGCCCGCACCGCAGAGGAGCTGAGTTCGCTGGTGATCCGCTCCGCCCGAGAGGGTTCGCTCGAGGCCGACACGGCGACCCTGCTGGCGCGCACGCTGGCGTTCTCCGATCGCACGGCATCCGATGTGATGACCCCGCGCCCGCGCCTATCGACGGTCGGCCGCGGCGACTCGGCCGAGACGGTCATCGAACTCGCGCGCCGCACGGGCCTCTCGCGCTTTCCGGTGACGGGAGACGACGGCATCGACGACATCCTGGGTCTCGTGCACATCAAGCAGGCCGTGGCGGTGCCGCGTGAGAAGCGTGCCGAGGTGCCTGTCTCGGCGCTGCAGACCGAGGCGTTGCGGGTGCCCGAGACGATGCGGCTCGACATGCTGCTGGGTGAGATCCGGGGCCGCGGCTACCAGATGGCGATCGTCGTGGACGAGTATGGCGGGACCGCTGGCGTGGCGACGCTGGAGGATCTGGTCGAGGAACTGATCGGCGAGGTCTCGGATGAGCATGACCGTTCGCGGGCCGGCGTGGTCCGCGCGCGCGACTGGGTGAGCTTCCCGGGAAGCCTCCGACCCGATGAGCTCAGGGAGCGCGCCGGCGTCGTGGTGCCGGAGCACGGTGCGTATGAGACCGTGGCTGGTTTCGTGATGAGCGAGCTGGGCCGCATTCCCGACGTCGGCGACACCGTCGAACTCGACGGCGGCACGTTGCGAGTCGATCGCATGGACGGGCGGCGCATCGACCGCATCCGGTACATTCCGCACGCCGATGATGCGGCCGACGACCAAGGAGCATCCCGATGAGCGCCGCCGACTGGTGGGGCATCGCGTGGCTCGGCATCCTGCTGCTGGTGAATGCGTTCTTCGTCGGTGCAGAGTTCGCCGTCATCTCGGCGCGTCGCTCGCAGATCGAGCCCAAGGCCGAACGCGGTTCGCGTGCCGCCCGCACGGCGCTCTGGGCGATGGAGCATGCCACGCTCATGCTCGCGACCAGCCAATTGGGCATCACGGTCTGCTCGCTGCTCATCCTGAACATCTCCGAGCCCGCGATCCATCACTTGCTCGAACTGCCGCTGCAGTACACCGGCTGGTCGCCGGAGGTCATCGGCACGGTGTCCTTCATCATCGCGCTCGTGCTGGTGTCGTTCCTGCACGTGGTCTACGGCGAGATGGTGCCGAAGAACCTGTCGTTCTCGATGCCCGACCGTGCCGTGCTGCTGCTCGCACCGCCACTGGTGTTCGTGGGCCGGGTGTTCAAGCCGGTGATCGTCGCGCTGAACGCCGTCGCGAACGGTGTGCTGCGGTTGTTCCGCGTGCAGCCGAAGAACGAGGCGACGAGCGCGTTCACCCTCGACGAGGTGGCGACGATCGTGCAGCACTCCACACGTGAGGGCGTGCTCGCAGACACGACCGGTGCGCTCAGCGCGGCATTCGAGTTCACGGAAAAGCAGGTGCGAGACATCGCCTTGCCGCTCGACCGCATCGTGACGCTGCCTGAGCAAGCAACGCCGTCGGATGTGGAGCGGTCGGTCGCGCAGCGCGGCTTCAGCCGTTACGTCCTCGTCGATGAGCAGGGTGAGCCGACCGGCTACGTGCATCTGAAGGACGTGATCGATCTCGACAACGGCGGCTACGCAGAGCCGGTGCCGCCGAAGCGCGTGCGCCAGCTGATCTCGGTGTTCGAGGGCCAAGACCTCGAAGACGCGCTCGCGACCATGCGTCGCAACGGAGTGCACCTGGCGAGGACCTTCGACACCGACGGAAACACGCGTGGCGTGATTTTCCTCGAGGACATCATCGAGGAACTGGTCGGCGAGGTGAGAGACGCGACGCGGCGACGCTGAGCGAGGGGCGGCGACGCGGTCCGAGGCGCGGTTGCGCTGCGGACAGCGCGGCGGCGTCCAACGGGATGTCTGTGGGCGATGGGCCGCGCCCGGACCGTGAAGCCGCCACGGCGGGAGCAGTCTGGCTCGCTTATCGTGGCACCATGCGAACCTGGCGCCCCGCTGACGCCGCGCGGTACCTCACCGCGCCTCTCGAGCACGACGACAAGTACTCGCGCGGAGTGCTCGGCATCGCTACCGGGTCGGAGGCGTATCCGGGAGCCGCGGTGCTCGGCGTCGACGCGGCCTTGCACACCGGCGTCGGCATGGTGCGCTACGTCGGCCCGGAAGCCGTCGGCTCGCTCGTGCTGCAGCGTCGCCCTGAGGCGGTCCTGGCGCGGGGGCGAGTGCAGGCCTGGCTCGTCGGCAGCGGCATCGACGCCGAGCATCGGGGCGCCTCCACAGAGCGCACGCTTCGAGAAGCGTTCGCCGACGGAGTGCCGGTCGTGGCCGACGCCGGAGCGCTCGATCTCGTGGTCGAAGGGCTGCACCGCTCGACCGGAAACCCGGGGCGGCTGATCATCACACCTCACGCCGGTGAACTCGCGCGGATGCTCGGAGCCGCGCGCGACGCGGTGGTCGCCGATCCGGTCGCCGCTGCGAGTGAGGCCTCGCGTCGGTGGGACTGCGTTGTGCTGCTCAAGGGGAACCTCACTGTCGTCGCCGGCGGAGACGTCGTAGTGGGTGCTCGATCGGCCACCCCCTGGCTCGCGACAGCGGGCGCGGGCGACGCGCTGGGCGGCGTACTCGGTGCCATGCTCGCGACCAGAGCCGCCCGGTGGGAAGCGGAGGCCGCGAGCGGCGCCGATGCCGCCGCGCTGGCTGGGCTGGCTGCGAGCGCCGCGGTCGTGCACGGCATCGCCGCGAACCGCGCATCCAGGGGAGGACCGTTCACCGTGCTGGAGCTGTGCCAACACCTGCCCGAGGTGATAGCAGAACTCGCCCGGCAAGCGACTCGCGAACCGGAAGCCTGAACGAAGCGCCGATGAGGCGCGCCTCCTCGTCGGCGCTCACCTCACGCTGTGGCAGCCGCGGGTGTCTCCGCTCTACCGGCCAAGAACTCCTGCGACAGCATCCGGTACGAGCGCGTGGCGAACGCCAGCACTGCGAGCACGACCAACGCCAGCCCGCTCATGAAGAACACGAGCGCGATGCCGCGCGCGTCTCCTTCGCCCAGCAGCCACCCCCAGGCCGATGCGCCGGCGTCGGAGCGCATGTAGGGGATGATCCAGAACTCGGCGATCGGCGCGATCAGGAACGCGGTGATGGGCGCTGCAGCCGCCTCGAACGCCTGGGCGATCCCGAAGACGCGGCCCTGGCGGCGGAAGGGGACGACACGTTGGATCACCGTCTGCTCGGCCGCCTCCACGGCCGGGATGAGCACCATGTACAGCCAGATTCCGGCGGCGTAGAGCCACCACCATTCGCGCACTGTGAAGATTGCGCCGAGCACCCCCATCACGACGACGATCGTGAGCATCGTGCGGATGGGGTTGCGTCCGAGGCCGAACTTCGCGACGAGGATGCCGCCGATGATGAACCCCGTCGAGCTGACGCCGAAGACGATTCCCCAGGCCTCGACAGGGAACAGCGTCAACCCGTAGGGGTCCATCAACGCGATGTAGACACCGCCGATGAGGTTGTTCAGGGTCGTGAAGACGATGAGCGCGAAGAGGCCCGGCACGGCACGGATCACCGCGATGCTGCCGCGGAGGTCGACCGCCGGCGGCCTTCCGTCGTCGGTGACCGGCCGCTCCTCAGGGATGCGCACGAACAGCAGGTGCACGAACGACACGACCGTGAAGACGACCGCGATGACGAGCGTCCATCCCATGCCGACCAAGCCGATGGCGAGTCCGCTGAACACACTCGTCACGATGAACGCGAGGCCCTGCACTGTGCCGACCATGCCGTTTGCGTTCGCGTGGCGCTCGACGGGAACGAGCAGGGTGACGGTGGTCGAGAGTGCGATGTTGCGAAGGTTCTCGACGACCGAGCCGAACAGGATCACCCCTGCCAACAGCCAGAACCAGGGGCCGCCCAGGTCGACCAGCGCCGATTCCGGCTGTGCGAGGTAGATCAGCCCGGCGACCGCGAACGCGATGAGGGTGACCGTGCTCGAGAACAGCATCACACGGTGCTTCCGGTGCCGGTCCACGATGGTGCCGAACAGGATGCCGAAGGCGGCGATCAGCAGCATGTACGCACCGCCGATCACGCCGGTGGCGAGCACCGATCGGGTTTCGAGGTACACCCAGAACGTCAGCGCGAACCAGAGGAAGCTCGTCGTCACGTTGGCGATCATCGTGTTCACCAGCACATGCGCGAAGTCGCGCATGCCCGAGGTGCTCGGGGGTGAAACCTCGCCGGCCGGGCGCGACTGCTCCGCGCTGTCGCGCAGTTCGCCTCCGCCGTGCTGGTCGGCCACCTTTGCGAGAATAGCCACCGCTCACAGCATCCGATACCCCGTCACGGCGTGGCTCGTGCCCGTTCGTGAGCCCTGACAGCAGGTGCAGGTCGACCCCGGGCGTGGCACGCTGGGAGCGAGGCCCTGAGAGGCCCTTCGCCTCCTCGAGCACGTCGCAGGAGGCGTGTGCCGACGGAGAACTTCCGCTCACCCAGCCCCGAGACCTAGGAGCCCTCATGCTCGTCGCATTCTCTGTCGCCCCGAGCGGAACCGGCCGCGCGGACGGTTCCGTGCACGACGCTGTCGCGGCGGCCGTGCGCATCGTGCGCGACTCGGGCTTGCCCAACCGCACCGACTCGATGTTCACCACGATCGAGGGCGAGTGGGACGAGGTCTTCGACGTCATCAAACGCGCCACCGAGGCGGTCGGCCATTACGGATCACGAGTGTCCCTCGTGATCAAGGCGGATATCCGCCCCGGCTACGTGGACGAGATCGACGGAAAGGTGGAACGGCTCGAGCGCGAGCTGGCGGGGGACTCGTACACCGACGATTGACCCCGGGCCTCCGTCGGGCGCCGCACCGAACGGCTCCGGCATCCCCCAGGCGGGGGTCACGTACACTCGCTCAGCGTGATGCGAGCGCAACGCCCTCAACCCGGTGAGACGTCGTTCGAGACCGTGCTGGCGGCTGCTCGGGACGGCGAGCAGTGGGCGGCGACCGCCATCTGGGTCGAGTACGCGCCCGCGGTCACAGCGTTTCTCTCCGCCCGCGGATCTCGCGAGCCAGAAGACCTCGCCAGTGAGGTATTCCTCGCGGTCTTCGATACGATCGGCCGGTTCCACGGCGATCGCGATGCGTTCCGGTCCTATGTGTTCTCGATCGCGTACCGGCGATTGGTCGACGAGCTTCGACGACGCGAACGTCGAGGCGAACATGAGCCGTGGACGCCCGAGCGAGATCTGCGGCGGTCGGCCAGCGCTGAGCACGAAGCGACAGCCCGCCTGGGAGACAGGGATGCTCTCGCGCTGCTCGATTCGCTCGCACCCGACCAGCGCGATGTGATGGTGCTGCGGATCATCGCAGACCTCACCATCGAGCAGGTGGCGGCGGTGCTCGGGAAGCGGGTGGGGGCCGTGAAGGCGCTGCAGCGACGAGCGATCGCGCAGCTACGAAAAAAAGTTGCGCCACCCCGTACCCCTGACAGCGGCCCGGACGATAGCGGTGAATGAGATGACGAAGCAGAGGATCAGCGAAGGCGACATCGAGTCGCTCGTGCAAGGCACGGCGCCCGCCGGCCGTCCAGACCTGGACGCGCTGGCCCACGAGATCGCCGCGTTCCGTCATGCTTCGTTCGCCCGGATCGCGCAGCCCAGTGCTGCGCTCGCCGAGCGACTCGGCCTCGAGGCGCAGCAGGGCGCGCCCGAACCGGCCGGCGTCTTGGCGGCGGCCGATCGGCTGTCGCGCGAACACCCTGCGGTGTCGGAGGCGATGCCGCAGACAAAGATGGGAAAACGAATGCTCGAATGGCTCGCAGGTCTCGGGATCGCTGCGAAATTGACCCTCGGCTCGGCAGTCGCTGTTGCGGCGACCGCCGGTGTCGGAGCAGCAGGTGTGCTGCCGGACCCGGCTCAGGACGCCTTCGACCGCGTGTTCTCGGTCACTGAGGAAGCCCCCGAGGTCGAGCCGGAAGACATCGAGGCGCCGGTCACCGAGGTGACTGACACGGTCGATGAGACGGTCGATGAGACCGCCGATGAGGTACAGGACGGCGTGGATTCCACCGTCTCTGAGGGTGCCGAGTTCGGCGCCTGGGTCTCGGAGAAGGCGCAGGCCGACGACAAGATCGGTGCGGAGTTCGGCGCAGAGGTCTCCGAGCGCGCGAAGACGCTCGGCGGCGCGGCGGACGTCTCCGTCGGCGTTGAAGCAGAGACCGAGACCGATGGTGCCGAGGCCGGCGTCACGGCTGACGTCAAGGCGGGCAAGGGGCTCTCGGTGAGCTCCGAGGTCAAGGCCGACACTGGCGTGCGAGGCTCCGACCGCTGATCGTTCGCGCAGGCACTGCTCGGGGCGCTCGTCGACAACGACGGGCGCCCCGCGGCATGCCGAGGGTCAGCGCCCGGTCATCCACGCGACCGAATCCGCAGGCGGATGAGCTAGAACTGGCCGCCCGGGATGTCAGTCGGAGTGAGGATGCCGTCCTGGATCGCGCGCTTGCGCAGCGCGACCTTGGTGCCCACGTCGATGCCCGCCATGCGGTACTTCTCACGGATGCGCTTGAGGTAGCTCTTCGCGGTCTCTTCGGAGATCGAGAGCTGGTACGCGACCGACTTGACCGGTTCACCACCGCCGTAGAGCGCCATGACGCGGCGCTCTTGCGCACTCAGTCGCGGACTGCCGCTCTCGTCGTTCTGCGACAGCGCCATGTCGAGTTCGGCCGAGACGAACGACTCGCCGTTCGCGGCGGCGCGAATCGCCTCGACGATCATGTCGGCGTCTTCACTCTTCACGAGGTACCCGAGGGCGCCGGCGGCGAGCGCCTCGCGCACCACGTTGGGCTCCGAGTAGGTGCTCATGAGCACTGCGCGCACGCCAGAAGTGCGCAGTGTCGCGATCTTCAGCGCGACCGGGATGTTGTCCTTGAGGTCGAGGTCGAGAAGCACGACGTCGACGCGAGACGGGAAGGCCGGGTGGGTGAGCAGCTCCGCCCACGTGGGCACGGCCAGCACTGTCTCGATGTCGTCCGCGGCATTGCGGATCCACTCGGTGAGTGCCCCCAACAGCATCCGGTGATCATCAACGATCGCCACCCGAATAGCGGCTGTTTCGCTCCCCACGTCACGATCCCCTTTCGACGTCTGCTTTCAGAGTAACGGTCGCCGCCCACACGCAAGACCACGTCGGCCGGTGTGCGGAACCGCCGATGATCGACCTGCGCGGGTGGCCGAACGGGCTCTGCGGCGGTGCAGCGAGTCACGCGGTGCAGCATCCGTCATGGTCATTGCCCCGGGTTGTCTGCCAGGCACTCGATGTCGATGACGATGCCCTTCCGGATCAGTGAGTGCGTGTACCGGCCGACTGCGCCGATCGCATTCCACGCTGCAGGGTCGACCTGCGTCCGGCCGATGCCGGTGATCTCGAGCCGTATCGGCACGATCAGCCGGTGGCCGACGGGTGTGAGCCGGGTCTGGGTGGCAGGACCGAGCGTCAGCGTGATGCGACGCACGACCGACCGCGCGTTCACCTCGCCGACGAGCAGCCAGATCGCCGAGAGCAGGCCATCGCGCTGCCTGGGCTCGAGGAGCCCTGCAAGCCCTCCGGAGTCGGTGAGGAGCACCGATCTACGGAGCAGCTCCGACTCGCTCACGGCGTGCTGCAGCCAGGTCTCACGACGTCCCTCGAGAAGGTGGAGACGCAACTCGGTTGCGAGCGAGGCGGCGGTCGTCGCGGTCTTGGGGTCGAGCGGCAGGGGCGCACGACCGGTGGCGACCGAGTCGAGCAGCTTCTCGGCAGCGAGGTCGAGCCGTGCGAGTTGCTCGGAGGCCAGGAGCCCCACCGCGAACGGGGGCGCGGAAACCGTGCTGTGCACCAGCACGCGATCGAGTTCGAGCTGCACCATCGACCGGAAGCGCTGTGCGATCCATGGGCCGACCAGTCCCGGGGCCAGCACACTGGCGAGCACCGCGACCTGCACCGGCAGCGTCTCGGCAGGCGTTCTCGTGGTGATGGAGATCGCCGCGACGAATACCGCACCGACCAGCGCGACGAGCGCGAACACCTGGGGTGCGGGTCGCAGCGAGCTGAGGAGCAGTGTCGAGAAGGCAGCGGATGCCGCAGCCGCCGCATTCCCGATGATGCCCGGCACTGTCCACACCGCCGCGAAATCGATGGCGACGGTCAGAGCCAGCCCGACGATGAGCACGGCGAACAGCCAAGAGGGCATCTCTCGGCCGATGCGTCGCAGCGTGATGAGCGTGCCGGTGAGCGTCGCGGCATGCACGAGCCACGCGAGCGCCGACAGCTCGGGAGCCGGATGCCAGGGCAGCTGAGTCAGGTAGAAGGCGAAGGCGGCGACCGCGTAGGTGATGCTGACGATCGCAGCACCGAGCGACAGCGACCCCACGCCGAGCGACGCACCTCGCTCCGTGGCTTGGCGAACCGCTCGCGGCATCGGGCCGGTATCGCGCGTACGCCGGATGATCGTGGCGAGCGAGTACTCCAAGGTGCGGCTCATCGTGGCACCTCGAGCACGACCGTGGTGCCTTGGCCTGGTGTTGAGAAGAGCTTGGCGGTGCCGCCGACCTCCTGCAGCCGTCCTACCACCGACTCCCGCAGTCCGAGTCTGTGCTCGTCGATCTCGTCGATGTCGAAGCCCACACCGCTATCGGTCACCATCGCGCGCACCGCCTGCTCATCGGTCGTGATCGTGACATCGGCCTGGGTGACCTGGGCGTGCCTGCGCACATTCTCCAGGCACTCCGCGAGCGCCATGAGGAAGGCATCGAGCACATGGCTGGGCAGCAGCACCTGCCCAGTGCCGTGCCACGACACCTCGAGTCCCATGCGGCTGAACCGCTGCTTCACCGATTCGAGGGTCGTGCCGAGTTCCGTCTCTGCGACTGGTTCCAGCAGGTACTGTCCCGATGACTGCGGCGTCGGCGTCGCTCCCATGCGCAGCTGGCGGAGCAGTCGCGCATCGTCGCCCGCTTGCTGGCGAAGGGCAGTCGGCGATACGCCCACTCCGGAGTGGGCGAGCAGCGTCAACGTCGCGAGCACGGTGTCGTGCAGCAGTCGCGCGCCTTGGCGACGTCGCGCCTCGGTTTCGCTCGAGTGGCGCTCCACCTGGTGCGCCCGCCCGATGTGGCGGATGCTCCGAGACACCATGGGCACGAGCTGTCGAAGCCAGACGCCGGTGAACCCGAGCACGGCCCAGCCGATCGCGGTGGCGGCAGGCGGGCCTGCAGAGGGCCAGTCGGCCGCTGCGACCAAGCCGGTGGTGACGGCACCAAGAGCTGCGAGCACGGCGACCTGCCGCACCGACGACACGAGGAGCAGCGCGAATGCTCCGAGACCGCCCGCTCCGAGCACCGCGAGGGACGTGGCGACGGATGCTGTCACAGCCTCGTCCGCAGCGGCGGGAGCGCCGTCGAGCGGCGTATCGAGCGGGTCACCCAGTCCGGCGTCATCGAGGAGCACATCGCCGAGGGGAACGCCGGAGGGCGACAGGATCGCGACCAGCATGATGCCGAGCCCGGCGGCGGCTCCGAGCGCAACCCAGAGCGCGGGGACCGAGCCGCCCGAGCGCGCGTGAGCCACGATGAGCAGTGCGAACAGCGGCAGCGTCGCGAGGTACGACGTCCAGGGGAGCACCCCCGGCACGCTGAGGCAAGCGAATGCAACCCCCGTTGCGAGGATGCCGACGAGGCGCGAGAGGTCGTGAAGCAACCGGTCGCGCTCTTTCGAGAGCAGATCCATCGCTCCAATAGTGACACGTCGCCACACCAATAGTGGGGGTGCCACCCCGTCGATTCCGCGACGCCGCGGGCACTAATCTGGGGTAGACAGAGGGGTACACCGGGGAAACCCGGCCGCCACGAACGAATGCTCCCGGGCCCGCCTTGCGGCAGGGCCGCCGGTGCCGCTGCCTTCGGGGGGAGCGCAGCAGCGCCCGCGCATCGGAGCATTCCATTGGGGGAACGGAGCGGGGCCGTCGTCATCGACGCGGCCCCTTTTCCGTCTCTGGGTTTTCCGTCGCTGGGTTTTCGGTCTCTGGATGCTTCCCGGGCGGAGCGCCCCGAGCCAGAGCGCCCCTGCTATTCGTCGAGGAGTCGGCGCAGATGGGCGCCGACCAGGGCGTCCTCGATCAGGAACGCGTCGTGCCCGTATGGCGAGGAGATCACGGCCGGCTCAGCGCCGTCGATGCCGTTCCGGAGATGCTTCGCGATGCGCTGCTGGTCGGCGAGCGGGAACAGCCGGTCCGAGTCGATGCCGAGCACCAGCGTGCGGGCGGTGATCCGCTCGAGCGCTGCGGCGACGCCTCCGCGATCGCCGGCGCCGATGTCGTGCGAACTCATCGCGTTGACCAGCGTGATGTAGCTGTTCGCGTCGAATCGCCTCGTGAACTTGTTGCCGTGGAAGTCGAGGTAGCTCTCGACGGCGTAGACGCCGCCGTGACCAAGCGGCGAGATGCCGCTCTGCCAGCTGCGCGCGAACCGCGCATTGAGCTCGTCGGGAGAGCGGTAGTTGAGCAGCGCCATCCGCCGAGCGAGGGCGAGCCCGCGGTGAGGGCCGTCGCCGTCGGCGGCGTCGTAGTAGTCGCCGCCATTGAACGCGGCATCCACCCTGATCGCCTCGGTCTGCACCGAGTTCAGCGCGATCTGATCGGCACTCGAGATCGCGGGTGCCGCGAGTACGGCTAGGCGTTCGACGTGATCGGGGTGGCTCACGCCCCACTCGAGCGCATGCATCCCGCCCATCGAGCCGCCCACCACGGCGGCCCAGCGCTCGATGCCGATGGCCTCGCCGAGCGCGTGCTGCGCGGCCACCTGATCACGAATCGTCAAGAACGGGAACCGGGCCCCCCACTCGGCGTCGCCCGGGCCGAGCGACGCGGGGCCAGTGCTGCCCTGGCAGCCGCCGAGCATGTTCGGAGCCACCACGAACCAGCGTTCAGTGTCGATGGCGCGACCCGGCCCGACGATTCCGCCCCACCACCCGGCTGTCGGATGCCCTGGCCCTGGCGCGCCGACCACGTGACTGTCGCCGGTCAGGGCGTGCAGCACCAGCACGGCGTTGTCGCCGGCGGCATTGAGCTCGCCATACGTCTCGTACGCCATGCGCACGCCGGGAAGACGCTCACCGCTCTCGAGCTGCAGAGCACCGATCGAGACGAACAGGCGCTGCCCGGGGTGGTCTCCCTCGCGCCATGCACCGCTCGCCGGGGGCTTGCCCAGCACCGACCGCACGTTCGCCTCGGTGATGAACTCGGAGGGAACGGTGTCTTCGGAGGTCTGCCAATCCATGGTCTAGCCAGTATCCCGAACCCGTGCGGTCGCGGGGGCAGTGTTACGAGTCGGCCACCGCGGCGTCTTCGGCGGCAGACGAGACGAGCGGATGCCGCAGGCTCGCGCCCGCGGCATCCGCTCGTCAGAAGGAGTTCGCTCCGATACGGCTTAAGCGTTGACGCTCGCCGCCACCACCTTGCGCGCGGCAGCGAAGCCGGCCTCGAGATCGGCCTTGATGTCATCGATGTGCTCGAGCCCGACCGAGAGGCGCACCAGCCCCGGCGTCACACCGGTGGTGAGCTGCTGCTCAGGAGTCAACTGCGAGTGCGTCGTCGATGCCGGGTGGATCACGAGGCTGCGGACGTCGCCGATGTTCGCCAGGTGGCTGAAGAGCTTGAGGTTGTCGACAAACGCGCGGCCCGCGTCGACCCCGCCCTTGAGCTCGAACGAGAGCACCGCTCCCACACCCTTCGGCGCCACCTTGTTGGCGGTCGCGTACCAGGGGCTCGACGGGAGGCCCGAGTAGTTCACCGAGGCCACATCAGGGTGGTTCTCGAGCCACTCGGCGACCGCCTGTGCGTTCTGCACGTGGCGCTCGATGCGCAGGCTCAGGGTCTCGATCCCCTGCAGCAGCGTGAATGCGCTGTCGGGCGAGATGGCCGCGCCGAGGTCGCGCAGCAGTTGCACCCGCGCCTTGATGATGTAGGCCACTCCATCGCCGAGCACGCCGGTGTAGCTCACGCCGTGGTACGAGGCGTCGGGATCGGTGAGGCCAGGGAACTTGTCGGCGTGCTTCGACCACTGGAATCGTCCGCCATCGACGATCACGCCGCCGATCACGACGCCGTGGCCACCGAGGAACTTCGTCGCCGAGTGCACGACGATGTCGGCACCGTGCTCGAGCGGCTTGATGAGGTAGGGCGTCGCGATGGTGTTGTCGACGATGAGCGGCACGTCGTTCTGGTGCGCCACCTCGGCGACGGCGGTGATGTCGAGCACGTTGATCTTCGGGTTGCCGATGGTTTCGGCGAAGAAGAGCTTCGTGTTCGGGCGCACGGCGCGCGCCCACTCGTCGACATCGTCCTGGTTCTCGACGAAGGTGACCTCGATGCCGAGCTTCGCGAGCGAGTACTTGAACAGGTTGTACGTGCCGCCGTAGATCGACGACGATGACACGATGTGGTCGCCCGCCTGCGCGATGTTCAGCACCGCGAAGGTCGAGGCGGCCTGACCCGAAGCGAGCAGCAGCGCACCGGTGCCGCCTTCGAGTGCGGCGACGCGCTCTTCGACGACGGCCTGGGTCGGGTTCATGATGCGCGTGTAGATGTTGCCGCTCTCGGCGAGCGAGAACAGGTTCTGGGCGTGCTCGGTGCTGTCGAACACGTATGAGGTGGTCTTGTAGATCGGCGTGGCACGCGCGTTCGTGGTCGGGTCGGGCGCAGCGCCGGCGTGGATCTGCAGGGTTTCGAACTTCCAGTCGCTCATGGGGTGCTCCTTGGGGTGGTGGGCGTCAGGCTCGGGGACGAGGCTGGTGCCCCGCTCGCAGAGTCACGATAGGCAGCGCTGCGAAAGCGGGTCAATGGGCGAGCAACATGGCGTAATGCAACGTGCTGCACACCTTCAGCCTGATCCCGTCGGCCCGGGTCTGGACGTTCGGCGCGATTCGCTCTCGCTCTCACGGAACAGCCATTCGGCGCGGGGCTCGATGAGCGGTTGGAAGAACCGCCGCACCGGACTCGTGCCGAGCAGTACCGATAGCGCCGCGCCCACGGCGATCATGATCACGAGCAGCAGATTCGGGGCCGCGGTGCCCTCCAGGATCCCGGACTCCCTCAGCGGGTAGAGCGCGAAGCTGTGCAGCAGGTAGATGTACATCGTCGAGCGGCCGAAGGGCGTGATCCACAGCTGCCGGTTGGTCACGAGCGTGAGGAACGCGATGGCCAGCACCGCTCCGAGCATCAGCACTCCGAGCCGGACGAGCCCGAACCACCATTCCGCATCGCCGAGGCGGTCGTAGGCGCGGTCGTAGAAGAACCAGTAGCGCAGGTCGGTCTCGCGCCAGAGGTCGATGCCGATCCAGACGATCACGGCCCATGCCGCGAAGAGCGCGACCGCCGCGATGCGCACGGGCCAGCGGGGGATGAGGCCGGAGAACCAGCGGCGCACCAGATCCCATTCGCGCATTCGCCAGCCGAGCACGAAGAACGGGAGGATGCCGATGGCCCGGGACAGCGAGAACGTCTTGTCGACATTGTCGAGGTAGCCGATGCCCACCGAGGCCGCGATCGCGAGCAGCAGAGGCCACCGGATGAGCGCGAGGTAGGGGAGGATCAGCCGGAAGATCGCGAGCGCCAGCAGGAACCAGAGCGTCCAAGAGGGCGTCGTGGGGTCGAACACCCGTCGTCCTTCGACCACGAACTTCACCGTCGTCCAGAGCGACTCCATGAT
Source organism: Ruicaihuangia caeni (assembly GCF_040536845.1). Lineage (NCBI taxonomy): Bacteria > Bacillati > Actinomycetota > Actinomycetes > Micrococcales > Microbacteriaceae > Ruicaihuangia > Ruicaihuangia caeni. Next base: position 678,467 of record NZ_CP159582.1, on the reverse strand, counting down.
GGCGTAGGGCAGCAGGATGTCGGTGATCATCCGCCTCATGCGCAGCTCTGTCGGCGGTCCCGCCTTCGAGAAGTAGCCGCTGATGAGCGCGAAGGCCGGCATGTGCCAGGCGTAGATGAAGAGATAGCCGCCGAGCGCGAGGTCGCTGTCGTGGATGAGCCGCTGGATGGCGTGCCCGATCACGACGAGTGCTACACAGAGGAAGCGAGCCGTATCCCACATCGGGACGCGAGGCGGCGGCGTGCGATCAGTGGTCGCGGCGGCCGGTTCGATCATCGGTTCGCAGCATAATCCCCCCGAATGGGGCACGCCATGTCGGCCGATCGGGGGTCGAACGGGCCGGCGGGTGCCGGATGGAGGCGGCGGAATCGGGTACGCCGTGCCGGGTGGCTCGGTGCGATTACGCTCTCACCCATGAGCATTCACCTGGTCGGCGGGGGCTGGCCGCCCAGAGACGCGGGCGCCGTATTCGTCCCGTTCCTCGAGGAGAGCGCCCAGCGGGCGAGCGCCTCCGGTCGCGCCGTGCCGCGAGTCGCGCTCGTCCTGGTCGTCGCCGAGCGCGATGGCGGCGAGCGGTACCGTGACGACTTCGAGCGGATGCTGCGCGACGCCGCTCCGGTGGAACCGGTCACATCGCTGCTGCTCGAAGGCGAGTCGCTCGAGACCGCCGTGCTCAGCGAGATCGACGGTCTGCTCATCGGCGGTGGATTGACCCCGGCATACCTCGACGCCGTTGAGCCGATCATCGGCCAACTGCGTCTGCTGGTGGCCGATGGCCTGCCCTACCTCGGCTACTCGGCCGGCGCGATGATCGCTGCCGACGCCGCGATCATCGGCGGGTGGCGCATCGGCGAAGTGCCCGTGTGCTCGGAGCAGTGCGGAGAAGACCTCGACCAGGTCACCGTCGCCGCGGGCATCGGGCTGGTCGACCTGAGCATCGATGTGCACGCTGCGCAGTGGGGAACGCTGACACGCCTCATCGCCGCGGTCGAGGCCGGCGAGCTCGACTCCGGGCTCGCCATCGACGAGCACACTGCGCTCATCGTCGGCGAGGGCGCGCTTCGTGTGGTCGGCACTGGGAGCGTGTGGAGCGTTCACGGCGGTGACGACGGAGTCGTCGTGGCGACGATCGGCCAGTGAACTCGGGCGCGCTCGCGGTGCCGTCGCTCCAGGGCATGGATCCCGGCTGGGTCCGTGCGCTGTCGCCTGTTGCTTCTGACTTGGAACGAGTCGTCGCTGCGCTTGCGGAGCGCAGTGCGAGTGGCGAGCGCTACCTGCCGCCGGCGGACGCTGTGCTTCGTGCGTTCCAGGAGCCGTTCGACCACGTGCGAGTGCTCATCGTCGGCCAGGATCCCTATCCGACTCCGGGTCACTCGATCGGACTGGCATTCGCTGTCGAGCCGCACGTGCGGCCACTGCCGCGGAGCCTCAAGAACATCTATCGCGAACTCGCCGACGACCTCGGAGTCGAAATGCCCTTGCACGGCGACCTGCGTCACTGGGCAGAGCAGGGGGTGCTGCTGCTGAACCGCGTCCTCACCGTGAAGGCCGGAGTGGCGGGCTCTCACCACGGTCTCGGGTGGGAGGCGATCACTGCGCGCGCCATCACCGCGCTCGTCGAGCGAGGCGGGCCGCTCGTGGCGATCCTCTGGGGCCGCCACGCCCAGAAGCTGCAGCCGCTGCTCGGCGATGTGCCCGTCATCGCCTCGGCGCACCCGTCGCCGTTGTCGGCGAGGAACGGATTCTTCGGCTCGCGGCCCTTCAGCCGGGCCAATGCTTTGCTCGCCCAGCAGGGGGCGGCTCCCGTCGAATGGACGATCCCCGCTCAAGACTGAAACAATGTCAGCATGCCCCAAGGCCGACAGATCGCCGTCTCTTCGCTCACCAAACGCTTCGGCCCAGTGGAGGCCGTGTCGAATCTCAGCTTCTCGGTAGAGCCGGGGCGCGTCACCGGATTCCTCGGCCCGAACGGTGCGGGCAAGACCACCACGCTGCGAATGCTGCTCGGTCTCGTCGCGCCGACTTCCGGCAGCGCGACGATCGGGGGCGAGCGCTACCGCGACCTCGACTCGCCGCTGCGCACCGTGGGCACCTCGCTCGAGGCCTCGAGCTTCCACCCGGGGCGCAGCGCACGCAATCACCTCGCGGTCTACGCGGATGCCGCCGGCATCCCGATCACTCGCGTCGACGAGGTCCTCGAGCTGGTCGGCCTCGGCGCTCACTCCGGACGGCGAGTGGGCGGGTACTCGCTGGGCATGCGCCAGCGGCTCGGGCTCGCATTCGCGCTGCTCGGAGACCCCGAAGTGCTCATCCTCGACGAGCCGATCAACGGACTCGACCCCGAAGGGATCCGGTGGATCCGGGTATTCCTGCGCGAACTGGCCGCTGAGGGCCGCACCGTGCTGGTCTCATCCCATCTGCTCAGCGAGGTGCAGCAGACGGTCGACGAGGTCGTCATCATCGCCAAGGGCCGACTGGTCTACCAGGGTCAGCTGAGCGGGCTCGGTGGTGAAGCCGTGGTCATGGTCGACGCGCCTGAACGCGACCGTCTGCGTTCGGCGCTCGCCGGCGCCTCCCTGATCTTCAGCGAGAGCGACAGCGGGTTCGCCGTGCGCCACACCGACGCGATTGCGGTCGGTGCGCTCGCACTCGCCTCGGGCGTCGCGCTCCGTCATCTGGCCGACGAGCGGGCAGCGCTCGAACAGGCGTTCCTCGAACTGGTCCAGGAGGGCCCGCAAGCATGAGACTGGTCCGCTCCGAGTTCCGCAAGCTCCTCACCACTCGTATTTGGTGGGTGCTGCTCATCGTCGAGGTGGCGTATGTCGCCTTCATCGCCGGGCTGTTCGCGCTGCTCTTCTCCACTGGCGCCGACCTCGGCGACGGGGCTGCCGCCCCGGCGCCTGAAGGCATGCACGAGCTGGTCTACAGCGCGGCGAGTTCGATCGGCTACGTGTTCCCGGTGCTGCTGGGCACGCTCGCGGTGACCAGCGAGTTCCGTCATCAGACGCTCACGCCCACGTTCCTCACGACTCCGCGTCGGTCACGAACGCTCTTGGGCAAGATCGTGGCTCTCGCCATCATGGGCGCCGTCTTCGGCATCGCCGCGTTCGCGATCGCACTGCTCGTCGGCGCTCCGCTGCTGGCAGTGGGCGGGCTCGACACCGGCCTCGGTGACCAGGAGACTTGGCTCATGGTCACACGCGGCGTGCTCGCGCTGATGCTGTGGTCGATCATCGGAGTGGGGCTCGGCGCCCTGGTGCCGAATCAGGTCGCAGCCATCGTCATCGTGCTCGCGTTCACCCAGTTCATCGAGCCGATTCTTCGCACCGGCGCGGCGGTCTGGGAGTGGGCCGCAGATGTTGGCAAGTTCCTTCCCGGTGCCGCGAGCGATGCGCTCGTGGGTGCGAGCTTCCTCAGCATGGCGGCCGCGCCGGGCAGCAGTTCGGCGCTGCTCGAATGGTGGCAGGGGGCGCTCGTGCTGGTGGGGATCGCCGCGATCCTCGTCGGCATCGGGTCGTTCACGACGTGGAAGCGCGACGTCAGCTGATGCACGGGGCCGCGGCCGGAGCGGCGGGGATCAGCATCCGCGATGCGGAGCCCCGCGACCTCGGCGCGGTGCGCGAGATCTACAACCACTACGTCGCGACGTCCACCGTCACATTCGATGAGGACGGCTGGACCGAGCAGGAAGTCGTCGCGAAGTTCGACTCGGTGGTGGCCAAGGCGCTGCCGTTCCTCATCGCCGAGGACGACTCCGGCGTGGTGGGCTTCGCGTATCTCGCGCCCTGGCGTGTGAAGGCCGCGTACCGCTACACGGTGGAGAACTCCATATACCTCGCAGCGTCGGCGACCGGGCGCGGGGTCGGGGTCTCGCTGCTCGACGCGCTACTCGATCGCGCGAGAGCCGCCGGCATCCGTGAGGTCATCGCCGTGCTGTCCGACGAGGGCGCCGATGCGTCGCACCGTCTGCATCTCCGCGCGGGGTTCCGCGAGGTGGGCCGCCTCGAGCACGTCGGATTCAAGTTCGATCGGTGGCTCGGCATCGTGCTGCTGCAGAAGTCGCTCTGAGCCGGTCGGCCGCTCAGTGTCTGCCCGTGTCCCTGGCCGCCGAGGCCCGGTCGACGGGCCAGAGCGTCAGCCAGACCAGAGCGTCAGCGGTAGACCTGTGACGCCACTTCGGCGGCAAGCTGCTGTGCCTCGGCGTGGGCCTGATCGCCACCCGGGGATGTGATCACCGAGATCCAGCTCGTGCCCCGCAGAATGTGCAGTTCGGAGGGCACGATCTGCGAGTCGCCGGTCTTCTCGTAGCGGATGGTCTCTTCGCGTTGCTCTTCATTGAGCCCCTGCGCCAGCAGGTCGTTCATGACCCCGGGGCGGGTGGAGGGCGACAGGGGTGCGACCGAGAGCACGATGAGGGGCGTCTGCATCGTCTCGCTTCCGAAGACGCAGCTGATCCCGCCGGCGCGTTCCTCGCCGGTGGGCTCCGCGAAGTACGAGGTGCCGTATTGCCCGCCGGGCCCGCCGAGCAGGTCGAGGTGGCGGGTGTCGAAGTCGGCGGCGCGAGTCGGGGAGAGGATCTCATCGCACCGCTCTGGCAGCACGAACCTCGTGTCGGCCGGCTCGTCGGAGGGCTCGGGCGTCTCCTCGACGACTGGCGACTCCGGTTCGCTGGAGGGCTCGGGCTCAGGGGTCGGCTCGGGCGCCGCCTGGGCGCAGCCGGTCAGCAGGAGCGCGACCGCGGCGATCGGGAGCAGCAGGTGGCGCACAGGACGAGTGGGCATGGATTCCCTTCTGGACCGTTCAGACCCGATCTCCCTCGAAATTATGCCGGAACCCCGTACGGTTCGACGCCGCCCCGGTTACAGCTCGCGCTTCGCTAGCCTCGAAGTCATGGCCGAGCTCCACGATCTCACCGCCCGCGAGCAATTGCGGCTGTTGCGCGACCGCCGACTGAGCCCGCTCGAGCTGGTCGACCACTACCTGGCGCGGATCGCAATGCTCGACCAGACCCCGCAGTCGCTCGGCGCCTTCATCACCGTGACCGCTGAGGCGGCCCGCGAGCGAGCACGTCGATTGGCGGATGCCGGACCAGATGACTCGCCCCTCTGGGGCCTTCCGACAGCCGACAAGGATCTCACCGCGCGCGCGGGCGTGCGCACCACGTATGGCTCGAAGGCGTTCGAGCACTACGTTCCTGAGCGAAGCGATGCCCTGGCGATCGCGCTCGACGCCGCGGGCACCATCAGCCTCGGCAAGACGAACACCCCTGAGTTCGGGCTCCCTGGCTACACCGAGTCGGATGTGGCGCCACCGGCCCGCAATCCGTGGCGGACCGAGCTCGGCGCCGGTGGATCGTCGGGCGGCGCTGCCGTCGCCGTCAGCGCGGGCATGCTGCCGGTCGCGCCGGGCTCTGATGGCGGCGGGTCGATCCGGATGCCGGCGGCGGCCACTGGCCTGGTTGGCCTCAAGCCGTCGCGCGGCCGCGTACCCAGCGGCACGGGCCTCACCATGCTGGGAGGCCTCGGCGTGCACGGGCCGATCGCTCGCACGACGGGCGATGCTGCGCTGCTGTTCGAGGCCATGCTCGCAGGCCCGTACCGCTTCGCGACGCGTGCGCCCGCCGATCAGGGATGGCTGGCCGCTGTCGACCGGCCGGAGGGGCGCTTCCGCGTCGCAGTGCTGCAGGGCACTCCGTGGGACGGCTGGCGCGACGACTTCCCCATCGTCGAGCACCAGGAGGCGACGGATACCGTCGGCTCCGCGGTGCGCGAGCTCGAGGCGCTCGGGCACGATGTCGGCATCCTGCGCCTCTCCGGCCACGAGCAGTACGCGGCCGCCTTCCACACGATCTGGCAGGCCGGTGCGTCGACACTGCCGGTGGGGGAGGACCAGCTGTCGTCTCTGCAACCGCTCACCCGGTGGCTTCGCGAGCGAGGACGTGCGCTCGGGGCGCCCCGGCTCGCGGAGGCGCTCGCCGCACTGACCGAGTTCGAGCAGCACCTGATCGAACTCATCGAACCCTGGGATGCGGTGCTCACCCCCACGCTCGCCTGTACACCGAGGCCCATCGGGTGGTACGACCCTGACGATGGGGAACGGAACTTCGCGCAGCAGGTGCAGGTCATGCCCTACACGAGCATGCTGAACGCCGCGGGCCTCCCCGCCATCAGCGTGCCTGTGCATGTGACCGCCGAGGGCCTCCCGATGGGGGCGCAGCTGTTCGCGGGCCCGGGGCAGGAGAAGATCCTGTTCAAGCTCGCGTCGCAGCTCGAAGCCGCGATCGGCTGGCAGCACCGGCATCCGCCGGCATGGAGCGCCGAACGCTAGAGCGAGCGCCGGTCTTCCGCTTCGCCCGAAACCGGCCTTCTGCTGGCAGGGGCGACGATCTCAGAAGTAGCCGCCGTCGCGCAGGCCCGCCTCGATCTCGAAGCGATTGCGCAGGGGATCACGACCCGCCGCCAGGTAGAGCACCGGCAGAACCATCCCATAGTGGCGCCACTGCTCCTTGTGCACGCGCTCATGCCGCATCACCCGGTCTGGCGGGATCCGGTCGGTGAGGAACGCGGCGCCCACAGTTGTGCCGCCGCGACCGAAGGCCCACGCGGGCAGGCCCGTGATCACCAGCATCCCGTTGCGCACTCGGATGCGCCCGCCTCCCAGCACGCCGCCCCACACAACGCCGAAGACCGTGGCTGCCGCGAACCCGAGCCCAGTGACGAGGGGGTTCAGCAGGAGATCGCGAACCCCCGGGATCCGTCGTCCTGCCTGAACCACACCGTTCGCCGCTGCCTCGGCGGCGCGCACCGCGAGCTTGCCGCCGACGCGTGCCCCGAGGACGGCCAGACGAGCCCCGTGCGCGGTGTCGGCCGCCGCCCGGCCGAGCCTTCGACCCGTGTTGCGCGTGCTCGGTGCGACTTCAGAAGGCATATCGGCACGATACTCCGCGCCGTTACAGTAACGATGTGACAGTGGGCATCCGACGTGTGGCGATGGTGAGCATGCACACCTCGCCCGCTGCTGCCCCGGGAGTGGCGGATGCCGGCGGCATGAACGTCGCAGTGAGCGCCCTCGCCGCGGAGCTCGCCAGGCTCGGCGTCGAAGTCGATCTCATCACTCGTGCGAGCGACGGTCAACGCGTTGTCGAGCTCGGCGAGCGCATCAGTCTGCACGAACTCGGTCCTGGCGGAGCGCTGACCAAGGAACAGCTTGCCGCGGTGGCTGACGAGTTCGGGGAAGCGGTGGCCGACCTCGCGCGGCGACGCCAGTACGACGTGATCCACGCGCACTATTGGCTCAGCGGGCTTGCGGCTCTACCGGTGGCCCTCGAGCTCGACGTGCCGTTCGTGCAGAGCTTTCACACGCTCGCTGCGATGAAGAACCGCGCGCTGCCTATCGGAGACCGGCCGGAGCCCGGCGCACGTGCACGGACCGAGAGCTATCTCGCCGGGCAGGCAGCCGCGGTGATCGCGGGATCCACCGCCGAGGTGGACTGCCTGATCGACCAGGTCGGCGCGCCGGCTGAAAACCTCTGGGTCATCCCGCCGGGCGTCGACACGGGCCTGTTCTCGCCTGAACGGGCACGCGACGCCACCGCATTCCGCAAGCGACACGGCATCCCGCTCGGGCGGCCCATCGTCGCCCTGGTCGGGCGTGTGCAGCCGCTCAAGGGGCAGGAACTGGCAGTGCGCGCGGTGGGAGCGATGCGCAGCTTCGACGGGCAGGACCCAGTGCTCGTGATCGCCGGCGAACCCACGCCGGGAGAGCGCGCATATCTGACGTTTCTGCGGGGCGTCGCACACGGACTCGGCATCGACGACTCGGTGCACTTCGTAGGAGCTCTCGACCGTGACGAGCTCGCGGTGCTCCTGGCTTCGGCTGCGCTGTGCGTGATGCCGTCGCACTCAGAAACCTTCGGCCTGGTCGCCCTCGAGGCTGCCGCGAGCGGAACACCCGTGGTGGCCTCGCGCTCGAGCGGCTTGAGCGAATCGGTGGCCGACGGCCGTAGCGGAGTGCTCGTCGATGGGCGCGACCCGGTCGATTGGGCTCGCGTGATCCAGCGCCTGTTGTCAGACCCGGCGGCCCTCGCGACCCTGTCTGCCAGGGCCCGAGGCCACGCCGAGCAATTCAGTTGGGCAGGCTCCAGCCGATCGCTGCTCGCGGTCTACGGAGGGCTCGGCCACTCGTAGCCGCCGTTCGGGCGCACGAAGCGCCGAGAGTCGAAGCGGAACCGGTCGGGCCTAGCCGGCCTGGCCTAGCCGGCCGTGATCGCGCCCGAGCCTCCGCCGGACTTCAGTTGGGCCAGCCGCGCCTCGACTTCGGACTGCTTGCCGAGATCCTCCAGACTGTTGAACTGCGCATCGAGGCTGGATGCCGCGAGCTCCTGAGCACCGACCACCTTCGCCTCTTCCCGGCGGATCTTCTCCTCGAATCGGCCGATCTCGCTGGTCGGGTCGAGCACGTCGATGCTCTTCACCGCGTCCATCACCTGCTGCTGCGCTGCCGCCGTCTTGGAGCGCGCAACGAGTTCGTTGCGCTTGGCGGTGAGCTCGTTGAGCTTCTGCCGCATGGTCTCGAGACCACGCTTGAGCTGGTCGACCACCTGCGTCTGGCTCGCGATCGTCGGTTCAACGGCTCGCGCCTCCGACTCCGAGGTCATCTGCTTGCTGATCGCGACCTTCGCGAGCTGATCGAACTTGTCAGCGTTGATCGTGTCGCCTGCGGCTCGCAGTTCATCGGCCTTGGTGCTCGCGGCGAGCGCTTTACGGCCCCAATCGGCTGCGGCTTCGAGGTCTTCTCGATGGTCCTGCTCCATCAGGCGCAAGTTGCCGATGGTCTGCGCGACCGCCTGCTCGGCCTCGGCGATGCTGTTCGTGTAGTCGCGCACGAGCTGGTCGAGCATCTTCTGAGGGTCTTCCGCCTGGTCGAGCAACGCGTTGATGTTCGCGCGCATGAGCTGTGAGATGCGGCCGAGAATCGATTGCTTCGTCATGGGTGAGGTCCTTTCCCGCGGGTCGTGCTTGTCATGGTTCCACTGCTGGTGATGATGCGAATTGGCTGGGGCAGCTCAGAATCGTCCTCCTCCGCCGCGACCCCCTCGCGCAGAGCCGCCGAAACCTCTCCCGGCTCGGCCGCCGCCGAAACCGCCGCCGAAGCCGCCGCCTCGGCGTGAGCCGCCCGATGGGAAGCCGCCGCCGCCCCACGAACCGCCCCGGCCGCCGCCGCTGATCATGCCGCCGATGATGCCGCCGAGGATCGCGCCGCCGAGCCCGCCGCCGAAGCCGCCGCCCGAACCGCCTCCGCCGCCCCAGCCGCCGAGATCGTTCTGGAACGCATTGGCGTCGCGCTGAGCGGCTTGGAGCGCCTGCGCGCCAAGGGAATGGGCGCGCTGCGCGGCCTCGAGCGCGCGGACCGGATCGACGGACGCCTGCTCGACCGCGAAGCGCAGCATCCGCTCGCCCTCCGAATACCTCGTGCGCGCCTCTGCGCCGATGCCACCTCTTCGGGTGTTGATGAAGTCGCTCGCGGCGGCGAGCTGGGCCTGCGCCGCTGTCAGCGTCGAGTCGAGCGCGGTGCGGGCGCGAGCGATCTGCGCCTCCTGATCGCGCACTGCCGCGAGCTGCTGATCGAGTCCGCCATGAGCCCGCTCGACCTCAGCCAGCGAGGTGATCGGGTCGGCCGGGTCGGCGGCCTGGAGCGCGTTCTGCGCAGCGCCGATGGCCGCGGCGAGCGCAGCAGTATCGACGACGCCTGTGGCTCGATCGCCCCCTGAGCGCACCGTAGCTGCCTGATCGAGGTCACCCCGCAGATCGCGGACTGCCGAGTCCAAGCTCGATGCCGACTGGTCGAGTCGTCGACCATGTTGGTCTATCGCGTCGAGGAGATGATCGATCTGCTCCGTGGCCTTCTGCGCGGCCTGTACATCGACGGCCGCTTCTCCTGTCTTTCCCTCGGATAGCTCACGCGCAGCGTCGGCAATGGCATCCCGCTGGAAGGCGAGCAATTGGTTGGCCTGGTCGTGGTTGGCCGCCACCGCCTCGAGCGCGTGGGGGGAGTAGCGCTGTTGAATCCTGGCCAGCCGCTCCGCGGCGTCGCGGACCCGCGTCTCCAGTGCCGTCGCCTCGGCCTGGAGCTGCGCAAGGATGCGGGGAGCGTTGGTCTCGAGCTCCCGCAGCTGGTCGAAGGCGTCGGCCTGGGCATCGAGCTCGGCATCCGCGGCGTTGGCGAGCTGGATGATGCGCTCGCTCCATTCGCGCCGCTGCTGAGGCGTGTCGGGTACGGAGTCGTCGAGCTGCTGTTGCAGCGCGAACGCCTCTTTCGCGCGTTGCTTGGCGTTCGCGATCGCCGCTGCGAAGGGTGCGCCCGCGTCTTCCCCGAATTGCGCGACCGCGAACCCCAGTTCCTGCTCGCTCGCGCCGATCGCATTGTCGAGTTCCACGAGGAGCCCCGCTGCCTGGCGCTGCAGGGACTGGAGCTGTGCTTCGGCGTTCGCCTCGTTCTTCCGCTTGGTGCCTCGTCGTCGGAGTGCGACGGCGACCAGCACGACGACCACGACGCCCGCGACGACGAGCACCGGCACCCACGGGAACCCGGGCCCTGTGCGCGCTTCGCCGAGCGCCTTCGCATAGTCGATGATGCCGTCTGCCCACCGGTCGGCGGACAGGGCCGGCAGCAGCGCAGTGTTCTCCGCGTCCGCGAGTTGCGCGTCGGTCAAGGGGAAGGCGCTGGTGACATCCACCTGGTACAGGCGGTCGTCGACCGCGATCGCCAGCAGCATGTCGCGGTCGCCGAGCTGGTTTCGCGTCGCCGTCTCCGTGGCCCATTGGGTTCGATCCTCGGGGTCGCTGAAGGCGTCGACGATCACGACGTAGAGGCCGAGGTCGGTGTCCGCTGCCAGGCCTTTCACGGCCGTCTCGACCTCTCCGACGCGATTCCCGAGCACCCCAGCTCGGTCGACGACGTACGCGCCATTGAGATCCACGGGCGCTTCCGCTGGTGCGGCGGTGGTTCCCAGCAGTGAACCGAACGCGAGGGCAGCCGCTGCGATCACAGCTGGAAGGCGCATCGGCATCCTCTCGTCGCAGGCTCTGACCGGAGTCTACGACGGCTCGGGAAACACGTCAGCCGAGGGCGAGTGCCACAGGCGCCGACACGGCGTGGATCGCGCCGCCATCCTCGAGCGTCAGATCGACGGATGCCACGAGCTCGTACCGGCCAGCGGGCAGGGGCACGGTGTCGCCTGACTCGAGGGCTTCGTCGCTCGTGCACGATACGGCGTCGAAGACCCCCGTGAATGTCTGAGACGCACCCGGTACGAGGTCGACTTCGACGGCGACGGCGATCATGGCGCCGTGCGTGTGCCAGAGCACACGTGCTCCATCGGTGATCACGAGTGTGGGAAGCGGAGCCGTCCAGCCCGTTATGCGCGAGCTGGTCGTGTTCGTGATCGTGACGGCGGCTTCGACGGCATTCGCTCCAGGCGCGGCCGGTGGCGCCTCTACGGTGACCGCGACCGGCGCGGCGGCTGAAGCCACTGGAGCGAGATCGCCGCAGCGGAGCGGAGCAGGAGCGCTGTCGTCGCCTGAAGCGCCTTCTGCAGAGCCGTCGTCGGGTGTCGTGTGTGCACCGGCTGCGCCGTTGGGCATCTCTGCCTCCTCACCGCCGTGATCAGTGGCAAGGGGAGCGGCGGAATCCGTCACCGTGCCGCTCCCGTTCCATTGCTGCAGGGCCTGCACGCCCACCGTGCCGACGCCCAGGAGGGCGAGCGAGCACACCGCGGTCATGGCGACGAGGCGGGGTCGCCGTCGGGCTCGGGCGCGCCGAGCGATGTCGCTCGAGTCGAGTGTGCTTCCACTGGCGAGGGAAGCGAGGTCGTGCAGACCCGCCCGAATCGTCGACTCGTCAGTCGAGGGCGGCGGCGGTTCGTCAGCGCCGTGGCGCTTCGCGGGAGCGCCAGCCGAGCGATCGGTGGAGGTGTCGTCGGTCATCGCCGTGCTCCTATCGTGTGTGCGCCTGGGGAACCGGCTGCGACGGCACCGCCGGGCGACCCGGCCCGTCGGTGCGCGCCGCGCTCCGCGGTGGCGGCCTCATGCGGAAGGGGGGATGGCTGGGAGCGCCCGAGTTCGGACGACAGCTTCGCCATCGCGTCGCTCAGGTAGCGCTTGACCGCACCTGAGCTGATGCCAAGAGCCGCAGCGATGTCGTCGACTTTCAGGTCCTCGTAGTAGCGCAGCACGATGCATGCCCGCTCTCTGGGCGCCAATATCATCAACTGGCCTGCCAGGTCGAGCCGGGTGTCGGTCTGCTCGCTCGCTGAGGGCCGGGCATCCTGCTCGAATGCGAGCGGGGCGATGCGACGCCAGCGGCTGCCTCGTCGCGCGCGATCGACTGTGCTGTTGAGGATCGCGCGGCGCACATACGCTTCCGCGCGTTCAACCGAGAACCCGTTCTGAAGCCGGCTGAACGTCCGAACGAGGGCGTCCTGCACCATGTCGGCACCGTCGTCGGGATTCCCGGTGAGCAGCGTTGCGTAGCGCAGCAATGCATCGCCCCGCTCGCGCACCAGTTGCTCGACCGTGCGCTCCCAGGCGGGCGCGCTGCCGCGTGCAGCCGCTCCGCCGTCGCCGGCGTCCAGCGCCTGCTTCGCGAGGGCAGCACCTTCCGGCGCGGACGTCACTGTGGCCGAACCGCCGGAAGGACTGACGGACGCATCGCGATTGAGCACGCGGTCTCCTCTCGTAGCCTTCACATTCTCAGACGCCGTGCGGCACGAAAACGTTGGGGCGAACCGCAAAGGCGCAAAATCGTGAGCGAACGGGCTCCTTTGGTTGCACCTACGCGCCGATTTGCGTCGTCGCACGAGAAACGGCGGATGCCGCGGATCCTCGTCTCGAAAGACGATTTCCGCGGCATCCGCCGTCAAACCTGCTCGAACTGCACCGGCTCGGTCAGCGAGCCGGCGGGCGACTCATTCCACGCCGTGCAGGCGGGAACGCAGCTCGCCCAGCTGCTGGATGACGCGCTCGGGCACTCGCTCACCGAAGCGCTCGAAGAACGCCTCCATGTCGTCGGTCTCGACGAGCCAGCGGCTCGCGTCGATGTCGAAGAGCTTCTGCCAGGTGTCGTCAGAGATCTCGAGGCCGTCGAGGTTCATCTCGTCGCGCTTCGGCAGGTTGCCGATCGGTGCCTCGTCGGCATCCGCCTGTCCATCGACACGGCGGAGGATCCAGTCGATCACGCGGGAGTTCTCGCCGAACCCGGGCCAGAGGAACTTGCCATGCTCGTCCTTGCGGAACCAGTTGACCTGGAAGATGCGCGGCGCATTCTCGCCCAAGCGGTCGCCCACGTTGAGCCAGTGCTGCCAGTAATCGGCCATGTTGTAGCCGCAGAAGGGCAGCATGGCGAAGGGATCGCGACGCAGTTGCCCGACAGTGCCTTCGGCGGCCGCCGTCTGCTCAGAAGAGACCGTGGCACCGATGAAGACGCCATGCTCCCAGTCGCGCGCCTCTACCACCAAGGGCACGTTGGTTGCTCGGCGGCCGCCGAAGATGATCGCGTCGATGACGACGCCCTGCGGGTCATCCCACTCGTCGGCGATCATGGGGCACTGGCTTGCAGCGACCGTGAACCGCGAATTGGGATGAGCGGCAGGAGAACTGGATGCCGGGGTCCACTCGTTGCCCAGCCAGTCGGTGAGGCGCTCCGGCTTTTCGTCGGTGAGCCCCTCCCACCAGACGTCGCCCTCGGGGGTGAGCGCGACATTGGTGAAGATCGTGTTGCCCCAGAGCGTGTCGACCGCAGTGGCGTTGGTCTTCACGCCGGTGCCCGGAGCCACGCCGAAGAATCCGGCCTCCGGGTTCACAGCGCGAAGGCGACCCTCCTCGTCGATGCGGAGCCAAGCGATGTCGTCGCCGATCGTCTCGGCCTTCCAGCCGGGAATCGTCGGCCGGAGCATGGCGAGGTTCGTCTTGCCGCAGGCGCTGGGGAACGCCGCTGCGACGTGGTAGACCTTGCCCTGCGGCGACGTCATCTTCAACAGCAGCATGTGCTCGGCGAGCCACCCCTCGTCGCGCGCCTGGACCGATGCGATGCGAAGGGCGAATCCCTTCTTCGCGAGGAGCGCGTTGCCGCCGTAGGCGGAGCCGAACGACCAGATCTCGCGTGTTTCGGGGAAGTGGCTGATGTACTTCGTGTCGTTGCACGGCCAGGCCACATCGGCTTCGCCTTCAGCAAGAGGTGCTCCGACGGAGTGGACGGCTGCCACCCACTCGGTGTCGGGGCCGATCTGCTTGAGCGCCTCGGTGCCCATGCGGGTCATGATGCCCATGCTCGCGACGACGTACGGAGAGTCGGTGATCTCGATGCCGACCTTGGTGAAGGGTGAATCGAGCGGCCCCATGACGAAGGGGATGACGTACATGGTGCGCCCGCGCATGGCGCCGTCGAAGAGACGCTCAAGGGTCGCGCGCATCTCGGCAGGGGCTCGCCAATTGTTGGTCGGCCCCGCGTCCTGCGCCTTCTCGGAGCAGATGAAGGTGCGCGCCTCGACGCGTGCGACGTCGTCGGGGTTGCTCCGCGCGAGGAAGCTGTAGGGGCGCAGCTCGGGGTTCAGCCGCGTGAGCGTGCCCTGACGCTCCATGAGCCGGGTGAGGCGATCGAACTCGGCGACGGAACCGTCGACCCATTCGATCGACTCGGGCTTCGTCAGTGCCGCGATCTTGTCGACGAATGCCACCACGCGCGGGTCGGCATAGTCGGGTGCGGCCTCGGTGTCGTGTTCACGTGACAGCTGCGCACGTGACAGCACTGGAATCGTCATCCCGACCTCCTCAGATGTCGCCGGGCCCGATCGAGAAGGGGTGGTCAACGCTCGGGCTTCGACAAGAATTTGTAGTGTTACAAGCCTGCAGGACGAAAATTGATCCACCCAGCCCACGGTGAATGAAAGAAGGCAGGTTCTTTCGGTATTCTGAAGCGGTGAACGATCTTGTGACGTTGGGTCAGCGCATACGCCACTTCAGGAACGCGGCGGGATTGACGCTCGATCAGCTGGGCGCAGAAGTCGGAATCGCCGGAAGCCAGCTCTCCCTCATGGAGAACGGCAAGCGCGAACCGCGTGTGACGCTGCTCGGCGCGATCGCGAAGGCGCTCGGCGTGGAAGTGGCCCAGTTGCTCGACACGGCTCCTCCGAATCCCCGGGCAGCGCTCGAGATAGAGCTCGACCGCACGCAGCGCAGTCCCGCGTACGCTGCCCTCGGCCTACCGGTGGTGCGGCCCACGCGCACCATGAGCGACGAAACCCTCGAGGCGCTCGTCGGCCTCCACCGCGAGCTCCAGCGTCGTTCG
The DNA here is from genome assembly GCF_040536845.1 of Ruicaihuangia caeni. NCBI lineage: Bacteria > Bacillati > Actinomycetota > Actinomycetes > Micrococcales > Microbacteriaceae > Ruicaihuangia > Ruicaihuangia caeni. The sequence continues at coordinate 663,125 of NZ_CP159582.1, read as the reverse complement.
CGTGAGGCCATCGCAACCCCGGAAGAGGCGAGGCGCGCGAATACGGAGCTGCGGCTGCGCATGCGCACGCGCGACAACTACATCCCCGAGATCGAAGACGTCGCGCAAGAGCTGCTCGAGAGCGTCGGCCACAACACGGGCGCTCTCACCCACCGCACGGTGGGCCTCATGGCCGAGCGGCTGGGCTTCTCTCTCGTCTACGTCAACGATCTGCCCCATTCCGCGCGGTCGGTGACCGACCTCGAGAACGGACGCATCTACCTGCCCCCGGCATCGATTCCGGGCGGTCATGGACTGCGATCGATGGCGCTCCAGGCGATGGCCCACCGCGTGCTGAGCCACAGTGAACCGTCGAGCTACGCCGAGTTCCTGCGCCAGCGGCTCGAGATCAACTACTTCGCGGCAGCGTGCCTGATGCCCCAGCGGCAGTCGGTCGCCTTCCTGACGGCGGCCAAGGCCGACCGCAACATCGCGGTGGAAGACTTCCGCGATGCGTTCGGCGTGACCCATGAAGCGGCCGCTCTGCGATTCACGAATCTCGCGACGAGCCACCTCGACATGACGTTGCACTTCCTGCGAGTCGGCGACGACGGCGCCGTGTACAAGGCGTACGAGAACGATGGGCTCAGACTCCCGGTCGATGTCACTGGCTCGACCGAGGGGCAGTTGGTGTGCCGCCACTGGGCGGCCCGCATGGCGTTCGCGCGCACCAACCGCACTACCGAGTTCTACCAGTACACCGATACGCCCGAGGGCACCTTCTGGGAGTCGAGCCAGACCGGCACCACGGATGCCGAGGAGTTCTCCATCACTATCGGCGTGCCCTTCAACGAGGCGAAGTGGTTCCGCGGGCGTGCCACCTCGAACCGTCAGCAGTCGCGCTGCCCGGACGAGACCTGCTGCCGCAAGCCCTCACCCGAGCTGACCAAGCGCTGGCACGGCAAGGCCTGGCCGAGCGCGCGGCTGCACACGCACATCCTCTCGCCGCTGCCGAGCGGAGCGTTCCCCGGCATCGACGATCGCGAACTGTACGAGTTCCTCGAGACGCACGCGGGGGAGCGCTAGGCGTGCCGGTGCCGGCCTAGCCTCCGAAGCGGTGGTCGAGGTCCTGGTGATGCTCGATGCCGACCATGCGCTGGAACTCCTCGTAGCCGAGCGCGCGCTCGTCGCGCACCGAGCGACCCGCCTGGCGCATCGCGGCCAGAGTCTCCGCTGCGGCCTTCGTCGCTGCGAATAGGGCATCGAGCGCATAGAGCACGATCGAGAATCCGAGTTCGCGAGCGTCGTCGAGCGTGAGCCGCTCGGTCTCCGCGCCGGCGACGATGGGCAAGACCTTGGGACCCTCGACGCGCTTTGCGATCTCCTCCACCTCGGCGATGCGCTTCACGCCATCGATGAACACCATGTCGGCCCCGCTGTCGCGGTACATGGACGCTCGCTCGATGGCGTCGAGCATCCCGCTCACCCCCAGCGCGTCGGTGCGGGCGATGATGACGAGCTCGTCGGAGCCTCTGGCCTCGACAGCGGCTGCGATGCGACGCACGCTCGAACCGGAGTCCAGCAGGCGGATGCCAGCCATATGCCCGCACCGCTTCGGGCTGCTCTGATCCTCGAGGTGGAGCGCAGCGACGCCGGCCTGGATGTACTCGTGCACGGTGCGCTCGATGTTCGAGGGACCTCCGTAGCCGTTGTCGGCGTCTGCGATGACCGGGATGCCGACGGCGCGGGTCATGTTTCGTGCGTGATCGGACATCTCGGTCTGCGTCAGCAGGCCGATATCCGGCGTTCCGAGGCGGATCGCCGTCGCCCCGAATCCCGTCATGTACACCGCTGGGAAGCCGGCCTGCTCAACGAGGCGTGCCGTCAGCGGCTCGGCCGCGCCGGGGGCGGCGATCGGTTCGCCGGTCGCGATCAGTTCACGCAGACGCTGGGCGGGAGTCATTCGGTGGTCTCTCTCTCGGTGTCGGATGCTGGAGTGCTCTTGAGGCATCCGTCACCCCATCGTCAGTCCGCCGTCGATGTTGATCGACTGGCCCGTCATGTAGTCGGCCGCGGGGGACGCGAGGAATTCCGCCACGCCTGCGACGTCGTCGCTGCGCTGGGGGCGGCCCAGCGGCACGGCAGCGGTACGCGTCTTCCACGCCGTTCCGGTCTCCCACCCCGCCACCGCCGACCACTCCGCGTCGATGCGCTTCCACATGTCCGTGTCGACCAACCCCGGGCAGATGGCGTTGACCGTGATGTGGGGCGCGAATGTCGCTGAGGCACTGTGCGTGAGGCTGATGACCGCCGCCTTGCTTGCGCGGTAGTGGGGGATGATCGGAGCCATCGGGCCCGCTGCGTAGCGCCCCGCGATCGACGCCATGTTGACGATCTTGCCGTTCGGCCGGCCTTCGCCCATTGGTCCCTGTGACAGCATTTGGCGGGCCGCTGCCTGGATCGACAGCATGGTGCCCTTCACGTTCACCGCGAACGTCGCGTCCCAGTCGTCTGGCGTCACGTCGAGGAACGGCTTCACCTGGATCACGCCGGCGTTGCACACCATCAGATCGAGCCGGCCGAACTCGTCGGCAGCGGCATCGACGATCAGGGCATTGTCCGCGGCCGAGGTGACGTCGGCTCGAACGGATGCAGATCGGACGCCCAGCGCGCGCACCTCGCCGGCGACCGCTTCAGCGCGAGGGGCATCGATGTCGCTGACGACGACATTCGCGCCTTGCGCCGCGAGGCGCAGCGCGATGGTGCGACCGATGCCTTGCCCCGCACCGGTGATCGCTGCGGTCATTCCCGTGAGAAGTGTCACTGTCGCTCCTTCGCATGGCCCGTTCACTGGGCGATCCAACGCCGCCGACGCGCGACGGCCGCCCGGGACCCGCTCGGATACCTGTGGCGCCGAGCAATTGTATACATGCTCTGGGATTCGACCCTCGCGCTCCTGTCGTGTATACATGAGCCGGTGTCCAACGGAGAATGCTCCGCCGGACGACGACGGAAGGAGCAGCGCCGCATGGTGATTCCCCAAGGGCGCGCGCCGCTCGGCAGGAGCGGTACCGGGTCGCTCGGAGAGCGCGTGGCGATCCAATTGCGTGACGCCATCGTCAGCGGCTCGATCGGTCTGGGCGAGGCGCTATCCGAGGACTCGCTGGCTGAAGCGCTGGGCGTGAGTCGTACGCCGGTGCGCGAGGCGCTCAGAGAGCTCCAGACGCAGGGGCTTGTCGAGATCAAGCCCAAGTCGGGAACCACGGTGTTCGTGCCCACTGAAGAGCAGATCGCCGAGCTGGTCGAGTTCCGCACCACCATGGAGCTCCAGGCGGCGAACTGGGCCTTCGAGCGCAACCGGGTCGCCACCGCCGACGCGCTCGCCCGCGCGGTGGAACTCATGGAACCGGCGATCGAGGCGCAGGACATGCGCGCGTTCGGACGCGCCGACACGTTCTTCCACCAGGCATTCGTCGACCATTGCGACAACTCGTACCTGCAGGCCACGTTCTCTGTGAGTCTCGCCCAGGTGGCCGCGTTGCGCACGCATCTCGCCGTGTACCTCGACGGTGAATGGCGGCACTCGTACCGTGACCATGTCGCACTCCGCGACATCTTCGTGAGTGGACGCAAGGGCGACCTCGACGAACTGCTGGCCGCGCACATCGCGCGCACCAAGGGCAACTACACGCAGGTGCTGCACGCCAGATACACCACCCAGCACGAGAGCCGTGTCGACCTGCTTCGGCGGGCACTGGTCGCTGAGGGCTGAGCGCGACCTTCAACACTTCTGGTGCTGGACCCCCGGCATCGGAACCCAACTTCGGCTCCACGAGTCGAAGTCCAATCACACCGAGAGGAAATCAGTGGGTACCACCATCACCAAACGCGCTGCGCGGTTCTCCGCAATCGGCGCCGCCACCACCGCAGCGCTGCTGCTCGCGGGTTGTGCCAGCGGCACCGGCGGAGACTCCGGCAGCGGCGACGCCGAGACCTTCGACCTCACCTGGACGTCGTACACGACGCCCGAGGGCTACTACTCGATGGCCATGGACGAGTGGATCAGCATCGTCGAGGAAGAGACCGACGGTCGCGTCAACATCGAGCCGTTCTACATGGGCTCGCTCTGCGCCACCCTTGACGGTCTCGCCTGCGCCAAGGACGGCCGCGCCGACATCGCGTATACCTCGCCGGCCTTCCACCCCGCAGAGTTCCCGCTGGCGAACGTCGTCACGGTGCCGTTCGTCGCGAAGGACCCGGTCGCTCAGACCGCGACCCAGCAGGAGCTCTACAACACCAACGCCGACTACGCGGCCGAGTTCGACAAGCAGGGCGTGCACGCGCTGTACTTCGCCCCGGTCACCACGTCGATCCTCGGTGCGAAGCAGGAGATCAGCAGCTACGAGGGCCTCGAGGGCCTGTCGGTGCGCGGCACCGCTCGCATGCTCAAGGCGCTCGAGATCGGTGGCGCCAACCCCTCGGCCATCGCGGTGAGCGAGATCTACGAGTCGATCGAGAACGGCGTGATCAGCGCGTGGTCGTCGACCGGCCTCGAGTCGGCGGTCACCGAGTGGAACCTCGGCGAGGTCACGAAGTACATGATCGACACCCAGTCGGGCTCGTTCATCAACGTGATGGCCGTCATCAACAAGGATGTCTGGGACACGCTGCCCGCCGACATCCAGAAGATCATGAACGACGCCAGCGCAAAGGTGTGGGGCGGCCTCTCGGGCGAGTACCTCGACGCGATCTTCGACGCCACCTGCGACAAGGTCGACCAGCAGGGCGTGAAGCTCAGCACGTGGTCCGACGCTGAGGCACAGAAGTGGGCGGATGCCGTGGGCGACACTCTCGTCAACGACTGGCGCGTTGAGGCGAAGTCGGCCGGCGCCAGCGACGAGCAGATCGACGCGTTCTACGCCGACTACCTCCAGAAGCTCGAAGTCGCGTCGGCTGACAGCGACTACGTGCCGCCGGTCGAGTACTGCCTGAACCGAGGCTGACTCCAGTGGTCGTCCTCGCACTCTGGGAACGCGTCATCAAGCCGATGACGCGCGGGCTCGCGGTGATCTCCGCGCTGCTCTGCGGCGGTCTCGCCCTGCTCGTCACGTCGGAGGTCGTGCTTCGCGGCTTCACCGGTGAGTCGATCCGCGGCATCTTCGAGATCGCCGAGCTCGGGCTCGTCATGACCGTCTTCCTCGGGTTCGCCAATGCGGAAGTCGACTTGACGCACGTGCGGGTGACGCTGCTGACCGACCGGCTGTCGCCGGCCGCGGCGAGCCGCGTGCGCGGTGTGGCTCTCATCCTCGGAGCAGTGTTCTGCGCCTGGATGGGTTGGGAGCTCACCGAGCGCGCCATCGAGTCGTTCAACGTCGGCGAGTTCCGCACTGGGTTGCTGAACTTCCCGATGTGGCCCTCTCGATCCTTCGTCGCGGCCGGCACAGCGTTTCTCTCGACCGTGCTGCTGGTGAAAGGTCTTGTCCTGATGACAGGTCGCGCTCCCGCGAGTGCGACCACGTCGGCCGAAGGGGGTGTGGCGCATGTCGCCTGAACTCATCGTCGTCATCGTGCTGGCACTGTTCTTCCTGCTGCTGGCCATCGAGATGCCGGTCGCGCTCGCGCTCGGCGCCTCCGGTGCGGTCGGAACCGTGCTGCTGCACTCGTTCAAGGTCGCCGACAGCGTGTTGGCCAATGTGCCATTCGAGTCCACGGCGAAGTACTCGCTCGTGGTGATCCCGCTCTACATCATGCTCGGGGCCATGGCCACACAAGCCCGGATTCCCGAGCGCATCTACACGATGATCAACCGGGTGGCCGGCCGGTTCAAGGGTGGCCTCGCGATCGCAACGATCGGTGCATCCGGCGGCTTCGCCGCGATCTCCGGGTCGAGCGTCGCCACGGCGGCAACGCTCGGCAAGATCTCGGTGGCGCAGATGATGCGGCACGGCTACCGCGCCGAGCTCGCCACCGGAATCGTTGCGATCGGCGCGACGCTCGGCATCCTCATCCCGCCGAGCATCATCCTCATCATGTACTCGATCATGAGCGGCGAGTCGATCGCGGCGCTATTCAGCGCCGGCATCGTGCCAGGCATCCTCTCGGCGATCGCGTACATCGTCACCGCGCTAGTCCTCGTGAAGAAGCACGGGGTGGCCATCGCCGAGAAGCAGGAGGTGCTCGAGACGGTCGCGGCCGGATCGGTCGCCGCTGCCGATGCGGCCCGCGCCGAGGCGATCGCAGGCGGTGACGCTCCCTCGGTGCGGGTCGGCCGGTCGCCCGAGATGGCCCTCGGCGCCGAAGCGAGCGCCGCTGCGCCGGTCGAGCAGTCATCGCTTTTCTCCGAGTTGCGGTCGCTGTTCTGGTTGCTCGCGATCGTCGCGGCAGTGGTGATCAGCATCTTCACCGGTATCACGACGCTGGCTGAGTCGGCCGGCATCGCCGCGGTGGTGGCGACGGTTGCGCTCGTATTCGAGCACTACCGCTCGGGTGTGCGCGGTGTCATGCGCAAGATCCGCGACGGTCTGGCCGAGTCGGCATCCGTCACGAGCATGGCGTTCGCGGTGGTCGTGGGAGCGGGCATCTTCGCCTACTTCCTCGTGTCAGCCCGCGTGCCGAACAACCTGTCGCGGTGGTTCGCGGAGCTCGATGTGCCGCCGCTGCTCATCGTGGTGCTGATTCTGCTCATGATGGTGCCGCTCGGCATGTTCCTCGACTCGCTCGCGATCGTGGTCATCGTCGTGCCCATCGTGTACCCGACGGTCACTGCGCTGGGATTCGACGGTGTTTGGTTCGCGATCCTGCTTGTCAAGCTCGTGGAGATCGGATTGCTGACCCCTCCAGTCGGCATGAACTGCTTCGTGATCTCCGGAGTCACCGGCATCCGTCTCGAGACAGTGTTCAAGGGCGTAGCGCCGTTCCTGCTCTGCGAAGCGGTGCTGGTAGTGATCCTGCTGCTGTTCCCCGACATCGTGCTGTTCCTGCCGAACCTGCTGTCGTCGATGGGCTGAGCGCTCAAGTTCGGGTAGCGATGCCGAGATCGGCCAGCTGAACGCCGCATTCACTGACGAGCCCGGGCCCGTGCTTCTCGAGAGAGATGCGCGGTCCGGGCTCGTCAGTGTTCCGGAGCAGTGCGGTGGGCTCACCAGTGGCTAGGCCTTCCGCGGCCCGCTGGAATAGTGGCGGCATCCCTCGCGTTGCAACCGACATGGCGAGCATCGAGATCACCGAAACGAACCTCAACGAGACCATCAGCGAGAACGACATCGTCTTCCTCGACTTCTGGGCGGAGTGGTGCGGGCCCTGCCGCGCATTCGGCCCGGTGTTCGAACGCGCTTCGGAGACGCACGACGACATCGTCTTCGGCAAGGTCAACACTGAGGAGCAGCAGCAGTTGGCGGCAGCGGCCGGCATCCGGTCGATCCCGACCCTCATGGCGTTCCGCGAGAACGTGCTGGTGTACTCGCAGCCTGGTGCTCTCGGCGACGCGCAGTTCACGCAGCTGATCGACGCCGTCAAGGGGCTCGACATGGAGAAAGTGCACGCGGATGTCGCTGCCCAGAAGGCCGCGCAGGAGAAGGCTGGCGGCGGCCAGGAGTAGCCGCACCGGCCGGCGCCGACCGGTGGACGTACAATCCGTGGCGTGAACCGCGACGCGCAGGAGCAGGCAGGCGAACCATCAGCGGCCGAGGCCCAGGCAGTAGCCGACGCCGACGTCGCTGTCAGTGCTGAGGACAGCGGACCAGACGATGTCGCGACCGACCTGGCAGGCGCTCCGGCCGCAGTCAATGAAGAGGCCCTGGAGTCGCTCCTCGCTTCGTTGAGGGAGCGGCTTCGCGAGATCGCGAGTCGGCTCGCGGAAGCCGGCGCCCGCGACGAGGCCCTCGCCGAGTACGTGCCGCCGCGTCGCGTCGCAAAGGTCATTCCCCGGGATGCCGTCTTCCGTCCGCTGGGGCGGGTGTGGCGGCTCGGGGTGTTCCTGCTCGACCGCGAAGGCAGGCTCTACGCGGCGGGAACGAGTACCCGGGCCGTGCGGCCGGGGCATCCGGGCTACCAATCTGTATCGGCCGAGCAACGGCGGGCGTTCCGCGCGGCGGCATCGAGGAGCCGGTTCGAGGATGGCGAGACGATCAACTTCGACGCCCGCGAGATCGTGCTCACCCCCGAAGGGCTGGGTGCGCTCATCGACGGGCCGGGACCCCTCGTCGTGCACCACGGCGGGTTGCGAGTGCGCTGGACGCCGGAAGCGCAGATCCTGGTGCGCTTCGACGAGTACCTCGAGGAGCGGGTGCACCTTCTGACGGGCCCTGCCGGCGCCTGAGGTTCGTTTCCCGTCTGGCGAGTCGGCCGAAAGCGTCGCGCCCCTCGCGATACTGGAGGCATGACTTCGCAGCATCGACCGAAGACGATTGCGGTGGCGGGCGCGACGGGCCTGGTGGGTGCCCAAGTCGTGCGTCGACTCGAGGAACGGGGCGCGCGCGTCGTGCCGTTGGCCCGGTCGCTCGGCGTCGACCTCACGACCGGCCGTGGAGTCGGCGAGTCGCTGGCGGGCGCTGACGCCCTCATCGACGTCTCGAATGTGCTGACGCAGAACGAAGCCGTCGCGGTCGATCGCTTCACTCGCATGGCGAGAACGCTGGTCGATGGATGCCTGCAGCATGGCGTCGGGCGCTACGTGCTGCTGTCTATCATCGGCGTCGACGAGATCGAGTTCGGCTATTACAAGGGCAAGCGCGCGCAGGAGTCGGTCATCGAGGGAAGCGGGCTCGAGTACTCGATCCTTCGCGCGACGCAGTTCCATGAATTCGCCGAGCAGATGCTCGGGCGCATGAGAGTCGGGCCGATCGCTCTCGTGCCGCGCATGACCTCAGCGCCGGTCGCATCGCGTGAGGTCGCTGACCGTCTGGTGGAGCTCGCGCTCGCCGACGAGGTGCCGCATCGGCTCGAGCTCGCCGGCCCTGACACGATGACAGTGCCGCAAATGGCCCGCGAGTTCTGCCGCGAGACCGGAAGGCGCATGCTGAGAGTGCCGGTTCCGGTGCCCGGTCCTGGCGGACGACGCATGGCGGAGGGCGGTCTATTGCCCCGTGGCCCGCACGAGGTCGGTGTGCAGACGTACCGCGAGTGGCTGGTCGAGCGTAGCCTCGACGCGACTCCGCCCGCCTGATCCGTCGCGATCCGGCCGAACCCGGCGAGTGACCAAGCGCCGCACGTGTTGCGGCTGCGGGGGAGTCGGGAGCAGAGGGGAGCAGATGGATGTGCCGGTGGCTCGCGTACCTCGGTGAGCCCATTCAGCCCTCGAAGCTCATCGTCGAGACGCCGAACTCGCTCGTCGCGCAATCCCTTAACTCGCCGCTCGGCGCTCAGACGGTGAACGGCGACGGCTTCGGCCTCGGCTGGTACCCGGAGGCCACTGCCGAGAGCACGCCCGCCGTGTTCCGCAGCATCGAGCCTGCCTGGCACGACGAAAACGTGCGCGAGCTCAGCCGCGCGATCGAGACGCCGCTGTTCTTCGCTCACGTGCGCGCGGCCACTCTGCCGCCCGTGCAGAAGACCAACTGCCACCCGTTCCGCTACGAGAGTTGGCTGTTCATGCACAACGGGGTGATCCGCGAGTTCCCCCGTCTCCACAGGGAACTCGTCCTGGCGATCGCGCCCGAACTGTTCGAATCGGTCCGCGGCACCACCGACTCCGAGGTGCTGTTCTTCCTCGCCCTCACGTACGGCCTTCGAGAGGATCCGGTGGGCGGGCTCGCGCGCGCGATCCGCGAGGTCGAGCAGGTGGGGCGGGCTCACGGCATCCCTTACCCAGTGCAGGGCACGTTCGCGATCTCGAACGGGTCAACAGTGTGGGCGTTCCGATACTCGTCCGAGCGTCGCTCGCGCACCCTGTTCCATTCCGAAGACGTGACCACCTTGCGGATGCTGTATCCCGAGGTCGAGCGGCTCCAGGGGTACGGCGAGCAGAGTCGCGTCATCGTTTCAGAGCCGCTCAGCGACCTTCCCGACGCGTTTCATGAAGTGCCGGAGTCGACTGTCGCGATTCTCGACGTGAACGGATACCGCCACGAGCCATTCCTCCAGGACGCGTGACGACATGATGCCGATCCCAGACGACCGTGCCTCGACGTTTCGCGCGCTGCACTCCGGCGGCGGATTCATCCTGCCGAATGCCTGGGACGCGGCCTCCGCCCGCATCCTCGAGCAACTCGGATTCCCTGCGATCGCCACGACGAGCGCGGGGATCGCGTGGTCGTGCGGCGTGCCCGATGGTGGAGCGCTGCCGCCTGAACGAATGTTCGATCGCCTCGCGGAGATCGCTGCGGCCGTCTCCGCGCCGGTATCCGCAGACCTCGAGGCGGGTTATGGGCCCGAGCCGGGGGATGTGGCCGCCGCGGTGCGTCGCGCAGGTGAGCTCGGCGTCGTGGGCGGCAACATCGAGGACGCTGTCGACGGCATCCTGTTCCCGATCGATGAAGCGGCCGAACGGATCGCCGCCGCTCGCGCCGCTGCTCCAGCGGCAACCTTCGTGCTCAATGCGCGCACGGATGCCTACTTCGCAGCAGGCTCAGACGACCCCTTCCGCGAGACGGTTCAGCGCGCGTTGCGATACGTCGAAGCGGGCGCCGACTGCGTGTTCGTGCCGGGAGTGGAGGATGCCGCGACGATCGGTCGTCTGGTCGAAGCGATCCCCGCTCCGCTGAACATCGTCGCGGGACTTGCCGCGACGAAGATCGATGTGCCGACCTTGTTCTCGCTCGGCGTGAAGCGTGTGAGCCTCGGGGGGAGCCTCGCGCGCGTGGCCTTCAGCGCGCTCGAGCGTGCCGGCGAGGAGCTGCGCGCGACCGGAACGCTCGGGTTCCTCGACGGCGTCGTGGGCTACGCCGAACTGCAGCGTCGCTTCGGTGCCTGATCTCGGTCGATCCGGAGGGCAGCCGACCAGAGACCCAACCGTGCTCTGATCCGCGATATGGCGCCTTAGCAGGCTCTCGCCGTGAACGAGTTCGCCCCGGGACAGGCACTGCGGCTCCGGCCGGGGCGAACAGGTTCAATCAGGTCAGGTCGTGGTGCGACCAGAACGCGACTAGCGCGCAGCGAATTCCTGCGCCGCCGCGACGACGTCGGTGGCGAAGCTGCCCTGCGTGATCGCCGTCGCGCCGCCGTCGACCGGGATGACCGTCCCCGCGACGTATTCAGACAGATCGCTCGCGAGGAAGGTGGCCACCTTCGCGATGTCATCGGCGAAACCGACGCGTCCCGAGGGCTGAGTCGAGCCGAGGCGCTCAGCGAGGAATGACGCGAACTCCTCCGACTGCTCCATGGGCACGCCGAAGCTGCGCGCCATGATCGGCGTCATGATGATGCCCGGCGCGATCGCGTTGGAGCGGATGCCGAGGGGGGAGAGCTCCGCGACCGACTGCCGCACGACGCCGACTACCGCGTGCTTCGCGACGGTGTAGGCCGCAGCCGACCAGCCGCCCTGGAGGCCCGCGGCGCTGGCGGTGCTGATGATGGAGCCGCCCGTTCCCTGCGCCTTGAATTGGCGGGCCGCATATTTGTGCCCCAGGAGCACAGAGCGGGTGAGCAGCGCAATGGTCTTGTCGAAGCCCTCCGACGTGATGTCGGTCATCGCCGACGCGTCGCCCTGCGCGCCCGCGTTGTTGTACATCACGTCGAGCTTGCCGAAGCGCTCGACCGTGCCGGCGACGAGCGCCTCGATGGCCGCTTCGTCGGTGACGTCGGTGTGGATGTAGGCGACCGAGTCTCCGAGGCGCTCCGTGATCGAGCGTCCGAGCTCGTCCTGAATGTCACCGATCGCTACCTTCGCGCCCTCCTTGACGAATCGCTCCACGGTCGCGAGCCCGATACCGCTCGTGCCGCCCGTGACGATCGCAACCTTGCCTTCGAGTAGTCCTGTCATTGATCTCTCCGTCCTTCTCGGTGGGGGATGACGCGTTGATCCCTCTCCAGTTCCAACCGGGCACGACGGGGAATATTCCTTGGCGGGCATGAAGTCCCATGTCGGTCACTCGGGGAGGGTGCTGGTCGTCTCCCCTGAAAGGGGGCTGTTGCGGGGGCTCTGGCATCGACAAGATTGTTCAGTCTGCCTCTGGGGCCTCAGGCCACGCGGACACCTGACGATCACAGCTTCTTCGACCGTACTGCGGCGAATTTCCCGAGAAGCCACCCGGTCTGTCGCCCATCCCAGATCGCGAAGCCGCGAGACTGCGGTCGCGTCCCGGCGCCGCAGGCTTCCCGCACCTCGCCGATCTGGGCTTCCACAGCGATGTCGAGCTTCTCCGTGCCGCGTTCCGGCGCGCTCACTGCTCTGCACCGTGCCCACTGGCGGGTGTGCGCAGGCGCATCCGTCTGCCGGCGACCAGCCGGTACACCTCCACGAATAGGGAAAGCATCATGCGCAATTTCACACGAGCCGCTCTCGCGGTCGGATCAGCGGCCGTCATGGCGACCGCCGTCGCCCTCCCGGCGACCGCCGCTGAAGACACCACTACCACCACGGTCGAGGTTCAGGCGGGTGCCTTGAGCATCTCGGCACCGGCCTCGCTCGCGCTGTCGAGCGTCGCGCCGGGGCAGACCGCGTCGGGCGAGTTCCAGCCGGCGGAGGTCGTCGTGACCGACCTCACCGCTGACACGCTCGGCTGGACGACTTCGTACACCATCACCGACTTCACCTCGGTCTCGGTGCCCGAAGCGGCCATCTCGGCCGGGAACGTGACGTACGTTCCGACAACCGCGACGGTCAGCGGGACCGCGACGGTCACCGGCACCACCGCTGCCAATGGCACCGGTGTGATCCAGACGGCCACCGCCGTAACCGGTAACAACACCGCCACCTGGGGCGGCACCATCAGCGTCAGCATCCCGTCGGACGCTCTTGCTGCGGCCGACTACACCGCCACGCTGACCCACTCGGTTCTCTGATCCAAACGTCGCAGGGCGGCGGCGCCCGAACCCCGCGGCCGCTCTGCGACGCCACCGAACCCGCTTTTTCGATTCGAGTAATGAGGACTATTCCAGTGTGGCGATCACTCCTAGGCGCCGTCGGTCTCGCGCTGCTAGCGGTGACTGCGCCGTCAGCATCAGCGCTCGCGCTCTTCAGCACCGGTGAACATGCGACACCGGCCGACAATCCCTCCGGTAACGGCAACGGCATCGGCATCAGACTGCTCGACGTCCCTGTCGCCACTCAGACCGACCCTCGTGCCCGGTCGTACATCGTCGACAACGTCGCCCCAGGAACCGCGATCCAGCGCCGCGTGCAGATCCAGAACAGCACCGCCGAGAACCAAGACATCCGCGTATACGCGGGAGCGGCTCGGATCGAGGGGAGTTCCTTCATCGGCGAAGACGGCGCTGCCGAGAACGAGTTGACATCCTGGATCCGCGTCGAGAAGCCGACCGTGAACCTCGCACCCGGCGAGAGCACCAACGTGATGGTCACCATCTCAGTGCCCGAGGATGCCGCGGAAGGCGAACGCTACGCCGCGATCTGGGCCGAGGTCCGTTCCGCGTCGAGCGGGAACGTGATCAGCGCGAGTCGTGTCGGCGTTCGCGTGTACCTCTCGGTCTCGCCCGGCAATGGTCCACCCGCAGCATTCGAGATCACGGAAGTGTCCGGATCGCGCACCGCAGACGGAGCGCCGCAAGTGAGCGCGAGTGTGAAGAATACGGGCGGGCGAGCGCTGGATCTCACCGGCAGGCTCTCGTTGAGCAGCGACGGCAGCGGTCTTTCCGCCGGCCCGTTCGCTCTCGACCGCACCACGACGGTCGCCCCGGGCGAGCATGCACGGGTCACGTTCACCTTGCCCGACGCGCTGCCCGAAGGGCCGTGGGAAGGCATTGTCGAACTGACCAGCGGGCTGTTGACCCATGAGGTGAAAGCGACCATCACCTTCCCCGACGCGGGCGAAGCGGTCGCCGTGCAGACCGAGGACGACTCCCCGTTCGCGTGGGCGCTCTTGGCCATCGGAGCGGCGTGCGTGGCAGCCATCGGGCTGGCGGTCTATCTCGCGCTGAGGCGACACCGTAAGTCCGCGGACGCCAGGCGCCCCGAGCTGTCCGGGATGTCGTGAGACATCACATGGCGCCCCCAACAGTGTGCTGGCTCAGGACATCGTGAACGCATGTCTCAAGACATAGTGAACGCTCCGGTACGCCAGAATCAGCGGTGTCGCGAGCCCGTCTGGTCATCACCGCTGTCGTTGTCGAAGGTCGCTCCCAAGCCGAAGTCGCCCGCACCTACGGGGTTTCCACCGGATGGGTGAGCACCCTCGTGAAGCGGTGGCGCGAAGAAGGCGACACCGCCTTCCAGCCCCGCTCGAAACGGCCGCATCGCAGCCCCACGCAGACCCCGCCCGAGGTGAGCGACCTCGTACTGCGGCTACGGTCGACCCTGTCGACGGCAGGCCTTGATGCCGGCGCGGACACGATCGCCTGGCACCTGGAACACCACCACCACGTCATGCTGTCCCGGGCGACGATCAACCGGATCCTCACCCGCGCCGGCCGAGTCATCCCCGAACCGAAGAAGCGGCCGAAGTCCTCCTACCTGCGATTCGCAGCGGAGCTGCCGAACGAGTGCTGGCAGTCCGACTTCACCCACTACCGGCTCACCGAGCCCGATGGCGCCCCGGGCGAGGACACCGCGATCATCACCTGGCTCGACGACCACTCCCGCTACGTCCTCCACGCCTCCGCGCACCAGACGATCACCTCGAGAATCGTCCTCGACACCTTCACCGCCGCAGCCGACCTGCACGGCTACCCCGCGTCAACACTGACCGACAACGGCCTCGTCTACACCGTCAGGCTCGCCAGCCAGCACCGCCGCGGCGGCCGCACCGCCCTCGAAGCCGAGCTGCGACGCCGCGGCATCACCCAGAAGAACGGCCGCCCCAACAGCCCCACCACGCAAGGCAAGGTTGAACGCTTCCAGCAGACGATGAAGAAATGGCTCACCGCTCAGCCCGCGCAGCCGGCGACCCTGCCCGAACTGCAGCAGCTGATCGATGCATTCCTCCACACCTACAACCAGCACCGGCCGCACCGCTCCCTGCCGCACCAGGCAACCCCGGCCGCGGCTTACCGGGCACGGCCGAAAGCGACCCCGAATCGTGACCGCAGCGCCGACACGCACGACCGGATCCGTCGCGACCGCATCGACGACTCCGGCGTCGTCACCCTCCGCCACAACGGCAACCTGCACCACATCGGCATCGGCCGAACCCACGCCCGAACCCACGTCATCCTGCTCATCCAGGACCTCGAAATCCGGGTCGTGAACGCCGCCACCGGCGAACTCCTCCGCGAGCTCACCCTCGACCCGAACCGCGACTACCAGCCCACCGGCAAACCCAAAGGACCAGCCCGGCCGGCGACAGCGAAATGACAAACGCTCCGAACCCAAAATTGTGGGTTCGGAGCGTTCACGATGTCTTGAGACATCACAATGGCGCCCCCAACAGGATTCGAACCTGCGACCTTTGGTACCGGAAACCAACGCTCTATCCCCTGAGCTATGGAGGCTCGACAAGGGTATCAGCCTGCGACCGCCCGAGTGCGCAGCAGCCCGAGGCGAGCGTTACCTGAAGGGTCGAGCCGCCGCGGTGGCCAGCTGCTCTGCATCTCCAGCGCTCATGAAGCCCTCGCTCGCGACGACGAGCCAGACGTCGCCCACCTGCGCGACGATCTCGCCCTGACCCGCTCGCTCCATGAACCAGGCACCCTGCGCTCCCGAGACCTGCGCACGCGCCCCCGCTGATGACGCGGCGGCGGTGAGTCTCGCCAGGTCTGCAGCGCTCGGCTTCGACACGGCGACCTCGAACGTGTCGCCGCTCGTCTGGTTCATCCAGCCGCACGCCGTGCCCTGGCGCGCGACCGCCTCGGCAGCCGATGTGCCGGAGGCCGGCGAGTAGTCGGGAGCGCCCCCGTAGTTCGGATTGAAGTCATAGACGGCCTGCAGGCTCAGCAGATCGTTGCAGCCGATCGCGAGCGGCGTCGAAGGCTCCGGCGTGCTCGACGGAGTCGGAGCAGGGGATGCCGGGGCCGTCGGCTCCTGCGACGCAGTCGGCGTCGGGGGCGGCCCCGCCGTGCCCGATGGCTGCGGCCCTTCGGCTGTTGGCGCGCAGCCGGCGAGCAGACCGCTCACCAGCAGCGCACCGGTCACCGCAGCGGTCAACCGCGTTCTTCCGTCGCGAGCGTCGGAGAGAAAGGACCCTGCGGAGCTTGAGCGTGCCATGCGCTCAATGCTAGGAGCGAGGCCGACGCATGAACGCTCGCCACGACGTTGCAGGCGGGAACGTCGCTCACCTGTGCCACCCGGGGTGGCTCCGCGGTGAACCGACCTTGCCGAGCGGCCCCGCGGCGAACCGACCTCGCCGAGCGGCCCCTCGGCGACCCGCCGGTAGGATCGACCTCCGTGACCCCAGCTGAACTCTCCGCCGCCCTGCTTGCCATCGTCACCCGGGCGGTCGAGCGACGCGGGGCCCAGCAGGAGGTCAGCGTCTCTCTCGACGACGTCGTGCTCGAGCGTCCCCGAAACCGCGACCACGGCGACTGGGCGTCGAACGCAGCAATGAAATTCGCCAAGCGGCTCGGGACGAACCCCCGTGAGCTCGCGGGTGAGATCGTCGCCGAGCTCACGGCGGTCGACGGTGTGGCCTCAGTGGAGGTGGCCGGTCCGGGGTTCATCAACATCACGCTCGATGCCGCCGCCGCCGGTGCGCTCGCGCGCACGATCGTCGAGCAGGGCGATGCGTACGGAAGCAACGACCAGCTCGCGGGGCAGAGCATCAACCTCGAGTTCGTCTCGGCGAACCCGACGGGGCCGCTGCACATCGGTCACACCCGCTGGGCCGCGCTCGGCGACTCGATCGGTCGTGTGCTGCGCGCGTCAGGCGCTCAGGTCGCCAATGAGTTCTACATCAATGACGCCGGCGCGCAGATGGACAACTTCGGCGCGAGCGTTCTCGCCGCGGCAAAGGGGGAGCCGACCCCGGAGAACGGCTACCCGGGCGCCTACATCGCAGATCTCGCTGCTGCAGTCCGTGAGAAGGTGCCGAACCTCGACGAACTCGACGACGCGACCGCGCTCGAGGCCGCGCGCGAGATCGGGTACGAGCTGCAGCTTGCGGAGCTCAAAGAGTCGCTGCTGCGCTTCAATGTGCATTTCGACGTGTGGTTCTCAGAGCGCCGACTGCACGCGACCGGGGCTGACGGCACGAGCGCCATCGATCAGGCGGTGGAGCGCCTTCGAGCCCAGGGGCATGTGTACGAAGAGGACGACGCCATCTGGGTGCGCACCACCGACTTCGGTGACGACAAGGACCGGGTCATCAAACGCGGGAATGGCGTCTACACCTACTTCGCCGCCGACGCCGCCTACTACCTGAGCAAGACCGACCGCGGCTTCGCGCACAAGATCTACCTCCTCGGCGCCGATCACCACGGCTATGTGCATCGACTCAAGGCCATTGCGGGCGCCGCCGGAGATGACCCGGAGCGCGACATCGAGGTGCTCATCGGGCAACTGGTGTCGGTCAACGGCGCCAGGCTCTCGAAGCGCGCCGGCAACATCATCGAGCTCAACGACCTCCAGGCTTGGCTCGGCACCGACGCGCTGCGCTACTCGCTCGCGCGCTACCCTGCCGACTCGCCCCTCACGCTCGACCCGGAGGTGCTGCGCCGGCGCACGAACGACAACCCTGTGTTCTACGTGCAGTACGCGCACGCGCGCACCCACAACGTCGGCCGCAATGCGGCATCCCTGGGCGTCGACCGTTCGACGTTCGACGCGGCACTCCTCGATCACGAGACCGAGAGCGCGCTGCTCGGGGCGCTCGCCGAGTTCCCCCGGATCGTGGCGCACTCGGCTGAGCTGCGTGAGCCGCACCGCGTCGCGCGGTATCTGGAAGAACTGGCGGCGCTCTACCACCGCTGGTATGACAACTGCCGCGTCACGCCCATCGGCGAAGACCCGGTCACCGAGGTGCACCGCACCCGTCTCTGGCTGAACGACGCCACCGGCCAGGTGCTCCGTAACGGCCTCGCCCTGCTCGGCGTGAGCGCACCGGACCGCATGTGAACGAAGCGTGAGCGCGCGCTGAACGCGCTCGTTGCCGCATAGCCATCACCACGTAGAGTCGAACGATGACTGCCACGGATGCCGCGCAGAGCCGTTCGCGCAGGGGCCGTGTGCTCACCGGCATCCTGATCTCCATCGTCGTGCTGCTCATCGGCGCGGTCGCGCTCATCGAGACCGCGGGTCGCGCGGTCGCCCAGCAGATCGCCGCCGACCGCATTGAGCAGCGATTGCCGCCCGGCTCTGGCGACGCGGAGGTGACCCTGCCCGGGTCAGTCACGCTCCAGTTGCTGAGCGGCGAGTTCGAGCGGGTGGATGCTGAACTCCATGCCGTCCCCATCGACGAACAGTCGCCCAACGCCACCGTCGACGTAACGCTCACCGCGTTCGATGTGCCGCTCGACGGCGCCGTGCCCGCGCGGCGCGTCAACGGCGTCATCACTATCGACAACACCGCGCTCCCGGCACTGCTCAGGTCGGCCTTTCCCGAGGTCGACGGGCTCGCCGATTCACTGACGCTCGAGAGCGGCCTCATCCGATACGAGACCGAGGTGCGGGTGCTCGGTAGTGCGCTCGGCGTCGCGGTCGAGGCCCAGCCCGAGCTCACCAACGGCAGAGTGAAGCTGCAGCCGATTCGCATCGAAGCGCTCGACACGGGGTTCGCCGTCGAAGTCGAGGAGTTCGTCGATCCCGCACGGCTCGCCTTCGGATTCTGTGTCGCGCAGTACTTGCCCGCCGGGCTCGAGTTGACAGGAGTCGACGTTCGCGGCAACACCGCGCTCGTATGGTTCACGGCAGACGGCAATGCGCTCGCCAGCAACGCGGACGAGCGCGGCCACTGCTGAAGCGCAGTGTCGAACGGACTGCCAACGGTGCTGCCGACGATGCTCGCCCGGCCTCGAATCGGCGAGGCTCCGCGCGCGCGATAGAATTCCACGGGCTTCAGGGACCAAGCCGGGTCCGCTCGCCTCACCTCGATCCGCGGCGCGGCCTTGCGCCCCGTCAGCGCCTCGCCGACCACCTCGGCGTGGCCGATCGCGTACACGTATCTCTCGTACACCGTGAGGAGTCCGCCCTTGACGTCGAACCCGCTCGCTCCCGAGTGGCTGCAAGCGCCCAGCGACGCCAACGCGCTGCATGACGGCATCTGGTCGTCGGGCGCTGCGCGCACCGCGTCCGGTGAACTCGCGTTCGCGGGCGTGCCCGCCAGCGAGCTCGCGGAACGCTACGGCACGCCCCTGTACGTGGTCGACGAGCAGGATGCGCGCGCTCGCGCACACCGCATCCGCACCGCCTTCGAGGCAGCCGCATCCGACGTCGGTACGACCGCGAAGGTGTACTACGCCGGCAAGGCATTCCTCTGCACGGAGGTCGCGCGCTGGATGTCCGAAGACGGGCTCCACCTCGACGTCGCCAGCGGGGGAGAGCTCGCCGTCGCACTCGCCGCAAGCGTGGACCCCGCACTGCTGGGCTTCCACGGCAACAACAAGAGCATCGCCGAGATCGATCGTGCCGTGCAGGCCGGCGTCGGGGCCATCGTGATCGACAGCTGGATCGAGATCGAGCGGATCGCGGATGCCGCAGCTCGCCACGGCCGCGTGCAAGCCGTGCGCCTGCGCGTCAACAGCGGTGTGCACGCTCACACCCACGACTACCTCGCCACGGCGCGCGAGGACCAGAAGTTCGGTATTCCGCTCGCCGACGTCCCCGCGCACGTCGAACGCATCCGCTCCTTCGAGTCACTGCGTCTGCTCGGCCTGCACTCCCACATCGGCTCGCAGATCTTCAATCCGTCGGGATTCGCCGAGGCCGCTGAGCGGCTGATCGCTGTCCACGCCGAGCTCCTCGACGGAGGCGAGATCCCCGAACTCAACCTCGGCGGGGGCTTCGGCATCGCCTACACGGTGGCCGATGAAGTCGCTCCGATCGAGGAGGTCACGCGCGGCATCGCCGAGGCGGTCGCTCGCGCGGCAGGCGCCCGAGGCATCCCGGTGCCCGTGCTCGCCATCGAGCCCGGTCGCTCGATCATCGGGCCTGCGGGCGCGACCCTGTACGAGGTCGGCACGATCAAGGATGTCGTCGTCGCGCTCGAATCGGAGGAACGCACGGCACCGGGGTCGTCCTCGACCGCTATCCGCAAGTACGTGAGCGTCGACGGCGGGATGAGCGACAACGCGCGGCCCGCTCTCTACGAGGCCGACTACTCCGCCCGCATCGCCAGCCGCACCTCCGACGCCGATCCCGCGCTCGTTCGCGTGGCCGGGAAGCACTGCGAAAGCGGCGACCTGGTCGTGCTCGCCGAGTATCTTCCCGCCGACATCGCGCCCGGCGACCTGCTCGCCGTCCCCGCCACCGGGGCGTACTGCTTCTCGCTGTCGAGCAACTACAACTACCTCACTCGTCCGCCGGTGGTCGCCGTGCGTGATGGGGAAGCGCGCGTCATCGTGCGCGGCGAGACCGAAGACGACCTGCTGGCCCGAGACCCTGGAGTGAACCCCCGATGATCGAGTACCGCAACCTCCGCGTCGCCCTGCTCGGAGCAGGAAGCGTCGGCGCCCAGGTGGCACGGCTGCTGCTCGAGCATGCCGATGAACTGGCCGCACGTTCAGGGGCGGGACTCGAACTCGTGGGCATCGCGGTGCGCGATCTCGACGCGGAGCGCGATGTCGAACTGCCGAAGGAACTCTTCACGACGGATGCCGAGGCGCTCATCCTCGGAGCCGATATCGTCATCGAGCTCATGGGCGGCCTCGAGCCTGCACGCAGCTACATCCTGAAGGCGCTCGAGTCGGGCGCCGACGTCATCACCGCGAACAAGGCGCTGCTCGCCACGCACGGGCCAGAGCTCTTCGAACTCGCCGAGCAGGTCGGTGCGCAGCTCTACTACGAGGCGGCCGTGGGGGGAGCGATCCCGATCATCCGCCCGCTGCGCGACAGCCTCGCGGGCGACCGGGTCGACCGCATCCTCGGCATCGTCAACGGCACGACGAACTACATCCTCGACAGCATGCACTCGACCGGTGCGAGCTTCGAGCAGGCGCTGGCGGTGGCGACCGAGCTCGGCTACGCCGAGGCCGACCCGACGGCCGACATCGAGGGCTACGACGCGGCGCAGAAGGCGGCGATCCTCGCGAGCCTCGCGTTCCACACGCGGGTCGCTGTGGGCGATGTGCACCGCGAGGGCATCACGTCGATCACGGCAGAGCAGATCGCCGCGGCCACCAAGGCCGGGTATGTCATCAAGCTCCTCGCGATCTGCGAGCGCATCACGGATGCCGCGGGCGACGAGGGCGTGAGCGTGCGCGTGCACCCGGCCCTGGTGCCCGTGGACCACCCGCTCGCGGCCGTGCACGGCGCGAACAACGCGGTGTTCCTGCACTCGCTCGCGGCGGGCGACCTGATGTTCTACGGCGCCGGCGCAGGCGGCGTGCAGACGGCATCCGCCGTGCTCGGCGATGTGGTGTCGGCCGCGCGCCGTCACGTGGTCGGCGGCCCCGGAGTCGCGGAGTCGGCCCACGCCGATCTCGCCGTGCTGCCCATCGAACGGGTGCACACCCGCTACCAGATCACGCTCACCGTCGAAGATCAGCCTGGCGTGCTCGCGGCGATCGCCACCGAGTTCAGCAGGCACGGCGTCTCGGTCGAAGCGGTCGAGCAGTCGATCCAGTCGCACACGGCGGTGCAGTTGACCGAGGTCGAGCCCGCGGGCGGTCACGATGAGGATGCGGCCACCGCTACGCTGGTAGTCGTCACCCACCGGGCTCAGGAGGCCGATCTGGCCGCCACGGTGGCGGCGCTCGAGGCGACTCCTGTCGTGCGGAGCGTGGCGAGTGTGCTGAGAGTTGAAGGACTGTAATGGCCAAGCAGTGGCGCGGAGTGCTGCGCGAATACGCTGATCGTCTCGACGTGACGGATGCCACGCCGATCGTCACCCTGGGCGAGGGCGGTACGCCGCTGATCCCTGCTGACGCGCTGTCGTCGCGCACCGGCGCCAAGGTCTGGGTGAAGTACGAGGGGATGAACCCAACCGGCTCGTTCAAGGACCGCGGTATGACCATGGCCGTGTCGAAGGCGGTCGAGCACGGCGCGAAGGCGGTCATCTGCGCCTCGACCGGCAACACCTCCGCCTCCGCCGCCGCATACGCGACGCACGCGGGCATCACCTCGGCCGTGCTGGTGCCGGAGGGCAAGATCGCCATGGGCAAGCTCGCACAGGCGATCGCGCACAACGCGCACCTGTTGCAGGTGCGCGGCAACTTCGACGACTGCCTCGACATCGCGCGCGAGCTCGCAGCGGGATACCCCGTGCACCTCGTCAACTCGGTGAACAACGACCGCATCGAGGGGCAGAAGACCGGCGCCTTCGAGGTCGTCGATGTGCTCGAAGACGCACCTGACTTCCACATCGTGCCGGTCGGCAACGCCGGCAACTACACGGCGTACCACCGCGGATACCGCGAGGAGCTGGCGCGCGGCGCCACCACGAAGCTTCCTCGCATGTTCGGGTTCCAGGCGGCAGGGAGCGCGCCCATCGTGCTCGGCCACCCCGTGAAAGACCCCGACACTGTCGCCAGCGCCATCCGCATCGGCAATCCCGCCTCATGGGAGCTCGCACTGAAGGCCCGCGACGACAGCGACGGCTACTTCGGGGCCATCAGTGACGAGCACATCCTCGAAGCGCACCGCATCCTCTCCTCGGAGGTCGGAATCTTCGTCGAGCCGGCTTCCGCGGTGAGCGTCGCCGGGCTGCTCGAGCGCAGCGAAGCCGGGCAGATCCCGCGCGGCTCCACGGTGGTGCTCACCGTCACCGGTCACGGTCTGAAGGACCCGCAGTGGGCGCTGCGCACCGCGGATGGCGGCGAAGTGAAGCCGACCAGCGTGGCCGTCGACACGGCAGAGGTCGCGCAGGTGCTCGGACTCACCGCCGCATGATCCACGACAACCTGATGACCGGCGACACCATGATCAATCGCACCATCGAGGTCGGCACCGGCGTGCACGTGAAGGTGCCCGCCACAACGGCGAACCTCGGACCGGGCTTCGACACGCTCGGCCTCGCGCTGGCGTACTACGACGAGCTCGATGTCACGGTTCGCGAGGAGCCCGGCGTGCATGTCGACGTGCACGGCGTGGGCGAGGGCCAGGTGCCCACGGACGAGCGGAACCTCGTCGTGCGCGCGATCAAGCACGCCTTCGATGCTTACGGCATCGAGATGCCGGGCCTCGACATCGTCGCCCGCAACCACATTCCGCATGGCCGTGGCATGGGATCGTCCGGTGCGGCCATCGTGGCGGGCATCATGGCGGCGAAGGGCCTGCTCGAGGGCATCGTCGAGATGGACGCGCAGGCGGTGCTGACGCTCGCCACCCAGATGGAGGGTCACCCCGACAACGTCGCCCCGGCGATCTTCGGCGGGCTCACGATCGCGTGGGTCACCCCCGAAGGCCCTCGTTCCAAGAAGCTCATCGTGCACCGCGGCGTCTCGCCGGTCGTCTTCGTCCCCGAGCACACCATGTCGACCGCGCTCGCGCGCAGCCTTCAGCCCGAGAGCGTGCCTCACGAAGACGCGATCTTCAACGTCTCGCGGTCGGCGCTTCTCGTCGCAGCCCTCATCCAGAGCCCCGAGCTGCTGCTCGAGGCCACTGAGGACAAACTTCACCAGAGCTACCGGGCGAGTGCGATGCCCGAGACCGACCAGCTGATCAGAGCGCTCCGGGATGCCGGCTACGCCGCAGTGGTCTCCGGCGCGGGTCCCTCGATCCTCGTGCTGTGCGACGAGCCCCAGCAGCGCCTCGAAGCGACGGCTCTCGTCGAGCGCGAAGCGCTGACCCCGTGGCAGTCGCTCATGCTCGCCGTTGACTTCAAAGGTGCTACAGTTGTGCCGCACCCGGTCGGAGTCCTGGCCTAGTCAGTCTCCCGGTGTGCGTTTCACCCGGCTCTCGGCTCTTCGATCCGGAGGGCGTCCAGTCGCGAACGTTGTCCATCGCTTGCGCCTGCGTCCTGCGGCGCTCCGAATCTCGAGACGCCGTCACCCCATCAACCCGGCAGTTTCTGTCGCCGGGCCGAAAGGAACCCATTCTCCGTGACTGACGTCCACGACAGCACGCCCGCACCCAAGCGCGGGTCCTCCAAACTCACCACCCTCAAGCTCGCCGAACTGCAGCAACTCGCCACCGAACTGGGCATCGACCCCGCGAAGCTGCGCAAGAGCGACCTGATCGAGCGCATCACCGAAGCCCGCGGCGAAGCTGCCGAGGCCGGTGCGCCGGCCGAAGGGGCAGCCCAGCTGCCCATCGACCAGCTCTCGTCCGACGAACCCGAGCGCGCCGAAGGCGCCACGGGTGCGGCGCCCGAAGCAGCCCAGGAGCAGCCCGAGGTCGCCGAGGCCCAGGCCTCCGAGCGCGAGCAGCCTCGCGCCGAGGAGGGCCGTCGCCGCAGCTCTCGTCGCGTGACCGCCGCCGCGGGCACTCCTGCCGCCGGAGCCGTCGACGCGTCCGCGACCGAAGCGCCGGCGGAAGAAGCCCAGGCGCACGTCGGCGAGGCGAAGAGCGATGAGACCCCCGCCCGCCGCGACGATCGCTCGAATGGGCGCCGCCCGGCCGAAGCACGCGGCGGCAAGCCGCGGGGCGACGAGCGCGGCGACACCGTTGAGCAGACCGCCACTGCGGAGACCACCGCCGAGCAGACCGCCGAGCAGATCTCCGAGCCTGCCGAGGGCCGCCGGGAAGCCGCATCCGGCGACGACAAGAGCCGCCAGAGCCGCGAAGACTCTGATCGCGGGGGTCGCGAGACTCAGGGCGACGAGGAACCGCGCCAAGGCCGAGGCCGCAACCGCCGTGGTCGGCAGCGGGGCCAGCAGCAGGACCAGCAGGCTCAGAAGAGCCCGGACCAGCAGGCTCAGAAGAACCAGGACCAGCAGGCACAGCAGGAGCAGGGCCAGCAGTCGCAGCAGGAGCAGGGCGGCCAGCGGGGCCAGCGGCAGGCGCAGCAACAGGATGACGCCGAGCACCGCCGCGGTCGCAACCGCGATCGCAAGCGCGGGCGCGGGACGCAGCAGGACGACGTCGAGCCCGAGCTGAGCGAAGACGATGTGCTGATCCCGATCGCCGGCATCCTGGATGTGCTCGACAACTACGCCTTCGTTCGCACGACCGGCTACCTGCCCGGACCGAGCGACGTCTACGTATCGCTCGGACAGGTCAAGAAGTACGACCTTCGCAAGGGTGACGCTATCGTCGGCTCGATCCGGCAGCCGCGTGACGGAGAGGGCCAGGGCGGGCGTCAGAAGTACAACGCGCTCGTCAAGATCGACTCCATCAACGGGCAGACTCCCGAGCAAGCCGCTGCCCGCGTCGAGTTCGGCAAGCTCACCCCGCTGTACCCCCAGGAGCGGCTGCGACTCGAGACCGACCCCGCGCGGCTCTCAACGCGGATCATCGACCTCGTAGCGCCGATCGGCAAGGGTCAGCGAGGGCTGATCGTGTCGCCTCCGAAGGCGGGCAAGACGCTCGTGCTGCAGGCGATCGCGAACTCCATCGCGAAGAACAACCCCGAAGTGCACCTGATGGTGGTCCTCGTCGACGAGCGTCCCGAAGAGGTCACCGACATGCAGCGCTCGGTCAAGGGAGAGGTCATCGCCTCGACCTTCGACCGTCCCGCAGAAGACCACACGACTGTCGCCGAGCTCGCGATCGAGCGGGCGAAGCGACTGGTCGAGCTCGGCCACGACGTCGTCGTGCTGCTCGACTCGATCACTCGACTGGGTCGCGCCTACAACATCACCGCGCCGGTCTCCGGCCGGATCCTCTCGGGCGGAGTCGACTCGGCCGCGCTGTACCCGCCGAAGCGGTTCTTCGGCGCAGCGCGCAACATCGAGAACGGCGGCTCGCTCACCATCCTCGCCACCGCTCTCGTCGAGACGGGGTCGAAGATGGACGAGGTGATCTTCGAGGAGTTCAAGGGCACCGGCAACATGGAGCTCCGTCTGTCGCGGGCACTCGCCGACAAGCGGATCTTCCCCGCGGTGGACGTGAACGCATCCGGAACGCGTCGTGAGGAGATGCTCCTCGGCACCGACGAGGTCAAGGTGACCTGGAAGCTCCGCCGTGCGCTCGCGGGGCTCGAGCAGCAGCAGGCGCTCGAGATCGTGCTGGGCAAGCTGAAGGAGACGCAGTCGAACGTCGAGTTCCTCATGCAGATCCAGAAGTCGCTGCCGCAGGGCGCGCACTCGAAGGACGACTGAGCATGTTCGAGTCAGTAGCAGTGCTGCTGGCCGAGCATGAGGAGCTGCAGCAGCAGCTCGCCGACCCGGCAGTGCACGCAGACCCTTCGAGGGCGCGAAAGCTCAACCGGCGCTACGCCGAGCTGAGTCAGATCAAGACTGCTCACGAGCACTGGGTGCAGGCGGGCGAGGACCTCGAGGCAGCACGGGAGCTCGCCAAGGAGGACGACGCCTTCGCCGAAGAGGTACCGTCACTCGAGGAAGCCCAGGCCGAGGCGCAGGAGCGCCTCCGTCGCCTGCTGATCCCGCGCGACCCCGATGACGGGCGCGATGTGATCATGGAGATCAAGGGCGGTGAGGGGGGCGCCGAGAGCGCGCTCTTCGCCGCCGACCTTCTGCGCATGTACTTGCAGTACGCCGCGCACAAGGGGTGGAAGACCGAACTGCTCGAGAGCGACGAGAGCGACCTCGGCGGCTACAAGAACGTGCAGGTCGCGATCAAGTCGAACGCCTCCGATCCCTCACAGGGAGTGTGGGCCCACCTCAAGTACGAGGGCGGTGTTCACCGGGTGCAACGCGTTCCCGTCACGGAGACGCAGGGGCGAATCCACACCTCGACGACCGGTGTGCTCGTCTTTCCCGAGGTTGACGCTCCCGAAGAGGTCGAACTCAATCAGAACGACCTCAAGATCGATGTGTACCGCTCGAGCGGCCCAGGCGGCCAATCGGTCAACACCACCGACTCCGCCGTGCGCATCACGCACCTGCCCACGGGCATCGTGGTGTCGATGCAGAACGAGAAGAGCCAGTTGCAGAACCGCGAGGCGGCGATGCGCGTGCTTCGCGCACGCCTGCTCGCGCGTCAGCAGGAGGAACTCGCCGCCGCGGCATCCGACGCCCGGAAGAGCCAGATCCGCACGATGGATCGCTCCGAGCGCATTCGCACGTACAACTTTCCCGAGAACCGCATCGCTGATCACCGCACCGGGTACAAGGCGTACAACCTCGACCAGGTGATGGACGGAGCCCTCGACGCCGTGATCGATTCGTGCATCCGCGCCGACGAGGAGGCTCGGCTCTCCGAGCTCGGCGAGCACGACTCATGACGTCGCGGCTCCCGCTTACCACTGGCTTCCCAACGCCGTGACGAGTCTCGACCGAGCTCGCACCGTTGCCGAAGCGCGGGAGTCGGGCTCTGCCTGGCTGCGCTCGGCCGGTGTGCCGACGGCAGAGGCCGACGCCGAGCTGCTGATCGGACACGTGCTCGGCCTGAGCCGCGGGGGAGTGCAGGCAGCAGCCGTCACCGGCGCAGCGCTGAACGACCGTGCTCGATCGGAGCTCGTGGAGGCGTTCTCGCGCCGCGCGCGACGTGAGCCCCTGCAGCACATCACCGGCTCCGCCGCGTTCCGCTCGCTCGAACTCCAGGTGGGCCCTGGCGTCTTCGTGCCGCGCCCTGAGACCGAGTCCGTCACCCAGCTCGCGCTCGACGTGCTCGCCGAAGTCCCCGGGACGCCGCGTGCAGTGGATCTCGGCACCGGTTCGGGTGCGATCGCGCTCGCGCTGGCGAACGAGGTGCCGCACGCAGAGGTCTGGGCCGTTGAGAACTCGCCACGCGCGTTCGTCTGGACCCGCAGGAACTTCCGCGCGCTCGGCACCCCGACGTCGCACCTCGTGTTCGCCGACCTCGCCGACGCCTTGCCCGAACTCGATGGGACCGTCGACGTGGTCGTCTCGAACCCGCCGTACATCCCTCTCGCGGCCGTTCCGCGCGACCCGGAAGTGCGGCTCTTCGACCCAGCGCACGCCCTCTTCGGCGGCACCGACGGTCTCGACGTCGTGAGGCGCCTCTCAGCCACTGCGCGTCGCCTGCTCCGACCGGGAGGCACGCTCGT
The DNA here is from genome assembly GCF_040536845.1 of Ruicaihuangia caeni. Lineage (NCBI taxonomy): Bacteria > Bacillati > Actinomycetota > Actinomycetes > Micrococcales > Microbacteriaceae > Ruicaihuangia > Ruicaihuangia caeni. Next base: position 634,935 of record NZ_CP159582.1, on the reverse strand, counting down.
GATCGAGCACGGTGAGCAGCAGGCCGCCGCGATCGCCGAACTGCTCGCCCACGACGGCTGGCGCGCGATCGCCACCCACCAGGACCTGCTTCATCGCGACCGCGCAACCTCGGCCCTGCGCTGATGTCCACCGCGGGTGCGGTGCGCGGCGTCTGATCGCCCCCAGCGCCCGCGGCATAGAATCGAGCGGATATGACACGCATCTACGACTGCTCGGACGACTCCGATCTGTTGACGGGCATGCGGCTCGCACGAGCGTCCATCGGCCGTGGCGAGCTCGTCGTCATCCCCACCGACACGGTCTACGGCGTCGCAGCGGATGCGTTCAACGCGCGTGCCGTGCAGCGTCTGCTCGACGCGAAGGGCCGCGGCCGGCAATCGCCACCGCCCGTGCTGATCCCCGGCATCCCGACCCTCGATGCGCTCGCCGACACGGTGCCCGACGAAGTGCGCGCGCTGGTGGCCGAGTTCTGGCCGGGAGGGCTCACCGTCATCCTTCCCGCGCAGTCCGCGCTCCACTGGGACCTCGGCGACACCCACGGCACGGTCGCGCTCCGGATGCCGGCGAACCGCATCGCGCTCGAACTGCTCAGCGAGACCGGGCCCCTCGCCGTCTCGTCGGCGAACCTCACCGGACAGCCGGCCGCCACCACTGCCGCCGAGGCCGAGACGATGCTCGGCGACTCCGTGGCGGTGTACCTCGACGGCGGCGTGGCGGGGCATGACCCCTCCACCATCGTCGACGCCAGTTCCTTGCACCTTCCCGAGGGCAAGTTGAGGATCGTGCGCCACGGTGTGATTCCGGAGCAGGCCATCCGGGACGTCGCCGGGACCGACCGGTTCGTATGACCCCCCTCGTCGATCCGGCTGTCGCGCACCTCTGGCGCGGCGTGCTCGAGACCGCCACCGCGGCCGATTCCCTTCCGATGCCGCGCAGTGTCATCTACGCCCTCGTCGGAATCGTCACGGCGGTGGTCACCGGTGCGGTGGCCTACTTCATCTGGCGCCTCAGCATGCGGTACCGCCTGTATCCGAAGATCCGCGCGCGAGACGTGCACACCACCCCGACGCCACGGCTGGGCGGCGCCGCCATGTTCGTCGGCATCCTGGTCGGGATCGGGCTCGCATCACAGCTGCCGACCTTCTCGCTCGTCTTCAGCGAGCCGCTCAAGGTCTGGGCGGTGATCGGCGCCGCGACCATCGTGGTGCTGCTGGGCATTGCCGATGACCTCTGGGATCTCGACTGGGTGACCAAGCTCGCCGGTCAGCTCATCGCCGCCGGTGTGCTCGCCTGGCAAGTGCAGCTCGTCTCGCTGCCGATCGTCGACGGCGTCGCGGTGGGGTCGGCCTTCATGTCGCTCATCATCACCGTCGTGCTCGTCGTGCTGGTGATGAACGCCGTCAACTTCATCGACGGGCTCGACGGTCTCGTAGCCGGCGTCGCCCTCATCGGCAACGGCGTGTTCTTCATCTACACCTACCTGCTGCAGCTCGGCGGCAGCACGGAGTTCTTCAACCTGGCGAGTCTGCTGTCGGTGCTGCTCGTCGGCGCGTGCGCCGGGTTCCTCGTGCTGAACTGGCACCCCGCCAAGCTGTTCATGGGCGATGCGGGATCGATGCTCGTCGGCCTGCTCATGGCGGCATCGACGATCGCGGTCACCGGGCAGATCGACCCGTCAAGCTTCGCCACCGACCGGAGTTCCCTGCTGCCGGCGTTCATACCGATCGCGATCGCGTTCGCGGTGCTGCTGCTGCCGCTGCTCGATTTCGGGATGGCCGTAGCACGACGCCTCCGCGCGGGGAAGTCGCCCTTCAGCGCCGACCGCAAGCACTTGCACCACCGCCTGCTCGACATGGGCCACTCGCATCTGCACGCCGTGCTGATCTTCTACTCATGGACGCTCGTCGTGGCGGTGGGCTGCCTGCTCTTCCTGTTCCTCGACCAGTGGCTCACCTTCGGCATCATCCTGGGCGGCCTCATCGTGTGCGCAGTGTTCACCCTCGCCCCCCTCAGCCGGCGCAAACGGGAAGAGACCGCGGCGCAGCGGGCTCCGGCCGGCGCGGGCGCCGCCTATCGCGATCAGCTCGACGCGGCATCCACCGGTTCCGTGCCCGTCATCGAACACTCCCGAGCGAAAGAGAGTCCCAGCAAATGAGCGCCGCACCCGCCCTGAAGAAGGCCCTGGTCTACGGACTCGTGCTCGCCGGCGTGATCGCCGTGGTCGGAGGGGTGATCGGCTGGTTCATCGATGGGTGGGTTGGCGTCACCAGCGCGCTCATCGGCACCGCCATGTCGGCGGTGTTCGTCGCCATCACAGCGGGCAGCATTCTGCTCGCCGGCCGCACGTCGAAGGCAGGCATGCTCAGCCCCGCGTTCTTCGGGATCGTGATGGGCGCCTGGCTCGTGAAGTTCATCGCGTTCCTCGTGCTGGTGTTCGTGCTGCGCGACCAGCCCTTCGTCAACCCCGCCGTGCTGTTCTGGACGATCGTGGTGGCTGTGATCGGCAGCCTCGCCGTCGACCTCATCGCCGTCAGCCGTGCACGGGTGCCGTACGTCAGCGACGTGCGGATGCCGGGCGACACTGACCCGCGCGACCGCTCCGCATGATGCCGCTCGTCGCGCCCTTGCCACCCGGTCCAACATCGATCGTCGCGCCGTTGAAGCGCCCGCTCACGCTCGGCATCGTGCGATCCGCAGCGGATTCCCGGCCAGTGGCACCCCGCTCGATTCGTCGTTGGCCCTCCAGTATTGATAGGGTTTTCGACGGCCCCCCAATCACTCGCGCATGATCACCCATGCCCTGAACTTGGAGACAGCGCTGCTACTCAACGCTCTCAGCCTTGTTGTTCCTTCGGCGACTGATGATGGGGAGTTCCACGGGCCGTCGATCCTCGAGTTCTTCCCGGATGTAGTCCTCTTCGCGGGAACGCCGTTCGAGATGAACCGGATCATGATCATCCGGGTCATCGCCCTCGGCATCCTCGCCCTGCTGTTCTGGCTCGGCACTCGCAACATGAAGATGGTGCCCGGCAAGTTCCAGTCGCTCATCGAGATGGCGCTCGACTTCGTGCGGGTGAACATCGCAGAGGATCTCCTCGGCAAGAAGGACGGTCAGCGCTTCCTGCCGCTGCTCACCGCCATCTTCTGGGGTGTGCTGTTCATGAACCTCACCGGAATCATCCCGGGCATGAACATCGCAGGCACCTCGGTCATCGGGATGCCGCTGACGCTCGCCGTGATCGCGTACATCGCGTTCATCTACGCCGGCGTCAAGAAGCACCCGGGCGCGTTCTTCAAGAACTCGCTCACGCCTCCTGGCGTGCCCCCGGCTCTGTACATCCTGGTGACGCCGATCGAGTTCGTCTCGACCTTCATCCTGCGGCCGATCACGCTCACCCTGCGTCTCATGATGAACATGGTGGTCGGCCACCTGCTGCTCGTGCTGTTCTTCGCGGCGACGCACTTCTTCTTCTTCACCATGGAGGGCTGGTGGAGCCTCTTCGGGCTCGGCAGCCTCGCGTTCGGCATCGTCTTCACGCTGTTCGAGGTGCTGATCGCGCTCCTCCAGGCCTACATCTTCGCCCTGCTCACCGCTGTCTACATCCAGCTCGCGCTGGCTGAAGAGCACTAAACGGTTCCGGCACACGCCAGGACTGCCATCACGGAAGGAAAACAGAAAACGTGGACGCAACCTCCGTTCTCGCCGAGATCAACGGCAACATCGCGACCGTCGGTTACGGCCTTGCCGCAATCGGCCCCGGTATCGGTATCGGCATCGTGGTCGGCAAGACCATCGAGTCGGTCGCGCGTCAGCCTGAACTGCAGGGTCGCCTCACCGTCCTGATGTACATCGGTATCGCCTTCACCGAGGCGCTCGCCTTCATCGGCATCGCGACGTACTTCATCTTCACCGCCTGAGGCCCGCGATGCTCCAGGCAATCGTTCTCGCGGCGGAGGAGGGGACTGCCCCGAACCCGCTGTTCCCGGCGATCTACGACATCGTCTGGTCGCTCGTGCCGTTCGCGCTCATCCTGCTGCTGTTCTGGAAGCTCGTGCTTCCTCGCATGCAGAAGACGCTCGAGGCCCGAAGCGAGGCCATCGAGGGCGGCATTCAGCTCGCTGAGACCGCGCAGGCCGAGGCCGCTGCGGCGCTCGATGAGTACAACGCCCAGCTCGCCGAGGCTCGTGCCGAGGCCGCGAAGATCCGCGATCAGGCGCGTGCCGACGGCACCAAGATCCTGAACGAGCTCAAGGAACAGGCTGCCGCCGAGGCTGCGCGCATCACCGCGTCGGCACAGGCGCAGATCGAGGCGGAGCGCCAGGCGGCACTCGTCTCGCTTCGTTCCGAGGTCGGCTCGCTCGCGATCGATCTGGCATCCGGTGTGATCGGTGAGAGCCTCAGCGACGACAAGAGGGCGTCGGCGATCGTCGACCGCTTCCTGGCCGAGCTCGAGGCCGAAGAGACTGCAAAGGCGAACAAGTAGCGATGGGATCCGCAACGAGAGAGGCACTCGCCCGTGCGAAGGCGGCACTGTCCGCTCAGCAGGGGCAGGTCGACCTGACCACCGGTGAGCAGCTCTTCGCCGCCGGCCGGGCCATCGGCGACTCTGCTCAGCTGCGCGCCGCTCTCGCGGATCCGGCTGCCGAACCCGCCGCCAAGCAGGCGGTCGTCGCCAAGGTGTTCTCCGGGTTCACCCCTGCCGCTCGCGCCGTGCTCGACTCGGTCGCTGCGAACAGCTGGTCGAGTTCCGATGACCTCCTCGCGGGCATCGAAGAGCTCGGCATCCGGGCCACCGCCGAATCGGCACCCGCCGGCACCGACCTCGTGAGCCAGATCTTCGCGTTCGGGAGCGCCGTGACTTCCAGCGCTGAGCTCGAACTCGCGGTCGGAAGCAAGCGCGGCGAGCCGACGGCGAAGGCCGAACTGGTTCGCCGTCTCCTCGGAGGCAAGGCGAGCGCACAGGCCGTCGAGATCCTCTCGAGCCTCGTGCAGCAGCCGCGCGGGCGGCGCATCAGCGCACTCGTGCGCTTCGCCACCGACGTGGTCGCTGACCAGTCCGGCGCGATCGTCGCCGACGTGACGGTGGCGCAGCCGCTTGGAAGCGCTCAGCTCGAACGGCTCGCGAACCGACTGACCGGGCAGTACGGCCGGACCATCCGCATCAACCAGATCGTCGACCCAGCCGTGCTGGGCGGTATCCGCCTCCAGATCGGCGACGATGTGATCGACGGCAGCATTGCGGCCAAGCTGCACGACCTCAGACTCCAGCTCGCTGGCTGATCCAGCACACGAATAGGAAAGAACATGGCAGATATCACCATCAGCCCGGATGAGATCCGCGATGCGCTGAAGGAATTCGCTCAGTCATACGAGCCGGCAGGTGCGACCAAGACCGAGGTCGGCCGTGTCAAGGACGCCGCCGACGGCATCGCCCACGTCGAGGGACTCCCCGGCGTGATGGCGAATGAGCTGGTGCGCTTCCAGGACGGCACGCTGGGCCTCGCGCAGAACCTCGACGAGAACGAGATCGGTGTCGTCGTGCTCGGCGAGTTCACCGGCATCGAAGAGGGCCAGGAAGTCACGCGCACCGGCGAGGTTCTCTCGGTTCCGGTCGGCGAGGGCTACCTCGGCCGCGTCGTCGACCCCCTCGGCAACCCCATCGACGGCCTCGGAGACATCGCGTCGGAGGGCCGCCGCGCGCTCGAGCTTCAGGCTCCTGGCGTGATGCAGCGCAAGAGCGTGCACGAGCCGCTGCAGACCGGCATCAAGGCGATCGACGCGATGATCCCGGTCGGTCGCGGCCAGCGCCAGCTGATCATCGGCGACCGCCAGACCGGGAAGACCGCGCTCGCGATCGACACCATCATCAACCAGAAGGCCAACTGGGAGTCGGGCGACGTCACCAAGCAGGTCCGCTGCATCTACGTCGCGATCGGCCAGAAGGGCTCGACGATCGCGGCCGTGAAGGGCGCGCTCGAAGACGCCGGCGCGATGGAGTACACCACCATCGTGGCCTCGCCCGCATCCGACCCCGCGGGCTTCAAGTACCTCGCTCCGTACACCGGTTCGGCCATCGGCCAGCACTGGATGTACCAGGGCAAGCACGTGCTCATCGTGTTCGACGACCTCTCCAAGCAGGCAGAGGCGTACCGTGCTGTGTCGCTGCTGCTGCGCCGCCCGCCGGGCCGCGAGGCATACCCGGGTGACGTGTTCTACCTGCACTCTCGTCTGCTCGAGCGTTGCGCGAAGCTGTCCGACGAGCTCGGCGCCGGCTCGATGACCGGTCTGCCGATCATCGAGACCAAGGCGAACGACGTCTCGGCCTACATCCCGACCAACGTGATCTCGATCACCGACGGCCAGATCTTCTTGCAGTCCGATCTGTTCAACGCCAACCAGCGTCCCGCGGTCGACGTGGGAATCTCGGTCTCGCGTGTTGGTGGCGACGCCCAGGTGAAGAGCATCAAGAAGGTCTCGGGCACGCTCAAGCTCGAGCTGGCCCAGTACCGCTCGCTCGAGGCGTTCGCGATGTTCGCCTCCGACCTCGACGCTGCTTCGAAGCGCCAGCTCGCCCGCGGCGCCCGCCTCACCGAGCTGCTGAAGCAGCCGCAGTACTCGCCGTACCCGGTCGAGGACCAGGTCGTCTCGATCTGGGCAGGCACGAACGGCCACCTCGACGAGGTGCCGGTCGAGGACGTGCTCCGGTTCGAGCGCGAGCTGCTCGACTACCTGCGTCGCAACACCAAGGTGCTCGACACGCTTCGTGAGACGAACGTGCTCGATGACGCCACCGTCGACACCCTCGGCGCCGAGGTCGCGAAGTTCAAGCTCGAGTTCCAGACGGGCGACGGCAAGCCGCTCATCAGCGCCGGGCGCGAGGAGTTCGACGAGATCGACGCCGATGACGTGCACCAGGAGAAGATCGTCAAGGGTCGCCGCTGAGGCGACGATCCGCAGGCGTGAGCTCCCGGCATCCACTCTGATGGGATGCCGGGGCTCGGCCTACAGAAGCTCAACCGACTGAGAGAAAGAGACACATGGGAGCGCAACTTCGGGTCTACCGGCAGAAGATCAAGTCTGCCCAGACGACGAAGAAGATCACCCGGGCGATGGAGCTCATCGCCGCGTCGCGCATCCAGAAGGCCCAGCAGCGCGTCGCGGCCTCGGCGCCGTACTCGCGCGCAGTGACCCGCGCCGTCTCGGCGGTCGCGACCTTCTCGAACGTGGAGCACATCCTCACCACCGAGCCCGAGAAGGTCGAGCGCGCCGCGATCGTCATCTTCTCCTCCGACCGGGGTCTTGCTGGCGCGTTCAACGCGAACGTTCTGCGCGAGGCCGAAGAGCTGGCTGCGCTGCTTCGCAGCGAGGGCAAGGACGTCGTGTACTTCCTCGTCGGTCGAAAGGCTGTCGGCTACTTCGGCTTCCGCCAGCGCAAGTGGGAGCGCGAGTGGACCGGCGGCACCGACCAGCCGGAGTTCGCGACCGCGCAGGAGATCGGCCAGGCGCTCGTCGAGCGCTTCGTGCAGCCTGCGAGCGAGGGCGGCGTCGACGAGATCCACATCGTGTACAACCGCTTCGTCAGCATGATGACTCAGGTTCCCGAGGTCGTCCGCCTGCTTCCCCTCGAGGTCGTCGAGGGTGTCGAAGAGCCGGGCGAGCACGAGATCCTCCCGCTGTACGAGTTCGAACCCGAGGTCGATGCGGTGCTCGATGCACTGCTGCCGGTCTACATCGAGAGCCGCCTCTTCAACGCCATGCTGCAGTCGGCCGCGAGCAAGCACGCGGCGACCCAGAAGGCGATGAAGTCGGCGAGTGACAACGCCGATGCACTCATCCGCGACTACACCCGTCTGGCCAACAACGCCCGCCAGGCCGAGATCACCCAGCAGATTTCCGAGATCGTGGGCGGCGCCGACGCCCTCAGCTCGGCCAACTAGCACCAGCACAGGAGAGAGAAGACATGACTGACACCGCAACCGCGCCGGTCGCGTCGCAGACCGCTGCCGGCGTCGGCCGTATCGCCCGCGTGACCGGACCGGTCGTCGACATCGAGTTCCCACAGGACGCGATTCCCGAGATCTACAACGCGCTCACCACGCAGGTCACGATCGGCGAGCAGACGAGCCAGCTGACCCTCGAGGTCGCGCAGCACCTGGGTGACAACCTGGTGCGCGCCATCGCCCTGAAGCCCACTGACGGCCTCGTGCGCGGTCAGGAGGTCACCGACACGGGCGAAGCCATCTCTGTGCCCGTCGGCGACGTGACCAAGGGCAAGGTCTTCAACGTGACCGGCGACGTGCTCAACCTCCCCGAGGGTGAGAAGCTCGAGATCACCGAGCGCTGGCCGATCCACCGCAAGCCCCCGGCATTCGACCAGCTCGAGTCGAAGACGCAGCTCTTCGAGACCGGCATCAAGGTCATCGACCTGCTCACCCCGTATGTGCTCGGCGGCAAGATCGGCCTGTTCGGTGGCGCAGGCGTCGGCAAGACCGTGCTCATCCAGGAGATGATCCAGCGCGTGGCGCAGGACCACGGTGGTGTCTCCGTGTTCGCCGGCGTCGGCGAGCGCACCCGTGAGGGCAACGACCTCATCCACGAGATGGAGGAGGCCGGCGTCTTCGACAAGACCGCGCTGGTCTTCGGCCAGATGGATGAGCCGCCCGGAACGCGTCTTCGCGTCGCGCTGTCTGCGCTGACCATGGCGGAGTACTTCCGCGATGTCCAGAAGCAGGACGTGCTGCTCTTCATCGACAACATCTTCCGCTTCACGCAGGCGGGCTCTGAGGTGTCGACGCTACTCGGCCGCATGCCGTCGGCGGTGGGCTACCAGCCGAACCTCGCCGACGAGATGGGCATCCTCCAGGAGCGCATCACCTCGACGCGTGGTCACTCGATCACCTCGCTGCAGGCGATCTACGTGCCGGCCGACGACTACACCGACCCGGCCCCGGCGACCACGTTCGCCCACCTGGATGCGACGACCGAGCTCAGCCGTGAGATCGCATCGAAGGGTCTGTACCCCGCGGTCGACCCGCTGACCTCGACGAGCCGCATCATGGACCCCCGTTACCTGGGCGAGGACCACTACCGCGTCGCGACGACCGTGAAGCAGATCCTCCAGAAGAACAAGGAGCTTCAGGAGATCATTGCCATCCTCGGTGTCGACGAGCTCTCCGAGGAAGACAAGATCACGGTGTCGCGTGCGCGCCGCATCCAGCAGTTCCTCTCGCAGAACACCTACATGGCGAAGAAGTTCACCGGTGTCGAGGGCTCCACGGTGCCGCTCAAGGACACGGTCGAGTCGTTCGACGCCATCGCTCGCGGTGACTTCGACCACGTTGCCGAGCAGGCCTTCTTCAACGTCGGTGCGATCTCCGACGTCGAGGAGAAGTGGGCGCAGATCCAGAAGGAGAACGGCTGATCATGGCTCAGCTCCAGGTCAGTGTCGTCTCGGCCGACCGTGAGGTGTGGAGCGGTCCCGCTCGTCAGATCGTGGCCCGCACTACCGAGGGTGAGATCGGCATCCTCGCCGGTCACGAGCCCATGCTCGCGATCCTCTCGACTGGCGAGGTGCGCATCACCAACCTCGACGGCACCGTGTCGACCGCCAAGGCCGACGGGGGCTTCTTCTCGGTCGAGCACGACAACGTGACGATCCTGGCGGGCCAGGCCGAACTGGTCTGATCCCGCCGACGAACGGCCGGCATCCGCGTCAACGCGCTGGATGCCGGCCGTTCGCGTTCCCGGGGAGCGGTCGAGTTCCCGGGGAGCAGTCGAGTGCCCGCCCGGCATCCGGATCCGCCCGCCGGTATCCTTGTCGGGTGCTCCTGCTCCTGCCGCCCTCCGAGACCAAACGCGACGGAGGCGAGGCAGGCACCCGACTCGCTGTCGATTCGCTGGCGTTCGGTGCGCTCTCGCCTGAGCGCACCGCCGTGATCGAGGCGCTGGTCCGTCTTTGCGCTGACGACGAGGCCGCGATCGCGGCGCTCAAGCTGGGGCCGAAGCAGCGCGACGAGGTCGAGCGCAACAGGCGCCTGACCGAGGCGCCGCTGCTCGCCGCGATGGACCGGTACACAGGGGTGCTCTATGACGCGCTCGATGCTTCATCGCTCGACGCTGAGCAACGTCGCTTCGCGGGGCGGCACATCGCGATCCACTCGGCGTTGTTCGGCCCGCTCAGCGCGCTGGACGCGATCCCTCCGTACCGGCTATCGCACGACTCCCGCCTTCCCGGGATGCCGCTGAAGCGTCATTGGCGTGCAGCGGTGGGGCAGGCCCTCAGCGAGGCGCACGGACTGGTGCTCGACCTGCGTTCCGAGGCGTACACCGCACTCGGTCCGGCTCCTGATGGGTCGTACTTCGTGCGGGTCGTGACCGAAGACGCAGATGGTCGCAGGCGCGCGCTCAATCACTTCAACAAGCAGGCGAAGGGCCAGTTCGTGCGCTCGATCATCGAAGCCGGCATCGAGCACACGGGCGCCGATTCCCTGCTGAGCTGGGCAGCGGATGCCGGCATCCGCATCGGCCACGGTGCGCCAGGCGAACTCGAGCTCGTCGTCTGACTCGGCGAGCGACCCGGCCGTCTTGGTCGGGGCGCTGTTCGCAACCCCTCCACAGCCCATGGTGTTGCACCGATCCCGCGACGCGCATTCACGGCCGTGAACCGTTCGCGAGAGTCGTCGGATGGAAACCATCGTCAAGGCCTCGCGTCCCGAACAACTGCTGGCGATCGTGCCGATCCTCGTCGGTGTGCAACCGGTCGAGAGCGCGGTCTTCGTCGCGTTTCGTGGCAAGCGCAGCCAGGGGGCCTTGCGAATCTCGCTTCCTCCTGATGAGCATGAGCCGGCGTCTGCCGCAGCGGCCTGGGCGATCGGCACGCTGTGCAAGGTGCGCGAGGTCGACTCGGTGGCGCTTGTGGTCTACAGCTCGACCGGCTCGGCAGGGGAGTCGGGCTCGCAACTGGTGGCTGCCGCTCTCCATGCCGCCGACAGAGCAGGCTTCGGCGTGCGCGAGGCCCTCTGGGTGGGTGCGGAAGGCTGGGGCTCGTACTTCGAGCCGGAATCCGCGCCGCGGCCGCTCGCGTTGATCGACGAAGCACTGAGGGAGCACCGGGCGGAGGCCGACCTGCCCGACTCCCCGAGTATCACCTCCCTCGCCGAAGTGCGGCTGCCCCCGGCCGCGTACCTCGCAGCCTTCGACGGTGCCCTCGACCGCTTCGATCCGCCGCCGTCGCTCGAGAGGGCGTGCGACGAGGTGCTGCGGATCCTCGATGAGCATTTGCAGCCGGATGCCGGGCAGCGAGAGCCGATGCCCGCAGAGCATGCCGCGGCGCTCGTCGCTCTTTCGCACAGTCCTGTGCTGCGCGATGTGATGATGCTCCACAGCGCGTTCGGCAACAGCGCGTTCGGCAACAGCGCGTTCGGCAACAGCGCCTTCGGCAACAGCGCCTTCGTCGGAAGCCGACTCGCGAGCGAAGTCCACAGCCGTGACATCGCAAGGAGCGTGCTCCCAACCTCGCACGCTGAGGATTCGGCGGCGTACGCCGAGGCTCTGGAGCTGGCTTCTCGCCTGCTGATCGGCGAGGGTCCGCGACCTGATCGCGCTCGGCTCGGGCGCGCGATCGAGGTGTTCTCGTGGCTCGCAGGAGCCGCGAAGGAATTGGCCGCGCCCGCGCTCACCGTGCTGGCCTGGCTGCACTGGACCTGCGGGCTCGGCTCGGTCGCCGGTGAAGTGCTCGACCGCGCGAGAGAGCTCGAGCCCGACTACGGCATGGCTCAGTTGCTGGAGCAGGTGCTGCGCTCAGGGAAGCTGCCGGAGTGGGCGTTCAACCCCGATGCCTGATCGCCGTGGAAGCCTTCCACCGTGCAGCGTGCTCCGCTGTGCAGCGTGCTCGTCGCGCGGCACGTTGCCGCGCGGTCGGGCGCCATCAGACTCGGTCGACCTTCGCCTCGCGTCACCCGCCTGTGAGAGGCGCGATGGCGCGGGCGATCAGCGACGGTCTGCCGGTGAGGCGCTCCTCGGCGTCCGCCAGTGCAGTCGCGACCAACCCGCCATTCGCGCCGATGAATCGCCACGGCTCGGGCTCCCACCGAGGCGACCGGTGGTCCACCCACGGCAGCCGAGTCAAGGGGTCCTCGGCATCGGTGAGCAGCGCGGCAAGCGTGCGACCCGCGATATTGGTCGTGCTGACCCCGTCGCCGACATAGCCGCCGGCGGTGGCGATTCTGCTGTCACGGTCGAACTGCACCGATGCGTGCCAATCGCGCGGCACTCCGAGCGGTCCACCCCACCGGTGCGTGATCTCTGCGCCTTTGACTGCGGGGAACAGGTCCTCGAGCGCGTGGCGCAGGTGACGGAACACGCGATCATCGCGGTCGAAGGCGGGGTCGATTCGGCTGCCCCAGTGGTAGCGGGCTCCGCGGCCTCCGAAGGCGAAGCGATTGTCGGCAGTGCGCTGGCCGTACACGAGCAGGTGCCTGAAGTCGCCGAAGGTGTGACCGTGCTCGATGCCGATCTCGTCCCAGAACGCGTCCGGTAGAGGCTCGGTGGCGATCATGAGCGAGTACAGCGGCAGGGCATCGCGCTCGGTCTGGGGCACCCGCGCTCTGTATCCCTCGAGCGCGATCACGATCTGGTCGGCGGCCACGCTGCCCTGCGCCGTGCGCACGAGTCCCGGCTGCCATTCGAGCGCCTCGGTGCCCTCGTGGATGACTCCGCCGAGCCTCTCGACCCGTTCGGCGAGTCCGCGCACCAGTTTCATGGGGTGCAGCCGTGCAGTGGCGGGGTCGTGGACGGCCCGGATCGCCCTCGTCGCCCCGCGGTGCGGCACGAGTTCGAGGCGGTCGACGCCGTACTCGGCGGCTTCGGCGAGTTCCGCCTCCGCGCGCTTGGCTTGCGCACGTCCGCGCACGAAGCTCAGCGTGCCGCCTTTCACGAAATCGCAGCGGATGCCTTCGGCTTCGACGACGCGGCCCACCTCATCGACCGTGTCGAGCATCGCTTGCCGCATGGCGATGGCAGCCGAGCGGCCGTGCCTCCGCTCGAGCGCGCTCGCCGACGCGGGAAATAGTGCGGAGCACCAGCCGCCGTTCCTCCCGGAGGCGCCGAACCCGACCTGCTCGCGCTCCAGGACGCGCACACTCAACCCGGGGCGAGCCTGCAGCAGGTAATAGGCCGTCCAGAGCCCTGTGAGCCCACCGCCCACGATCGCGACATCCGCAGCGAGCTCGCCCGTGACCGCAGGACGAGCAGGAACCGAGGCGTCCACCGTGTCGTGCCAGAGCGACACGGTGGACGCCGCCTCAGTCGCGGGAGCCACGTCAGATGCGGTTTCCGGCTTCGGTGAGCACCTCGCGAAGGATGCCCTCGATCTCGTCGAACTGCTCGGGGCCGATCGTCAGCGGCGGCGCGAGTTGCACGACCGGGTCGCCACGGTCGTCGGCACGGCAGTACAGACCGGCGTCATAGAGCGCCTTCGAGAGGAAGCCTCGCAGCAGCCGCTCCGACTCCTCATCGTTGAACGTCTCCTTCGTGGCCTTGTCCTTCACGAGCTCGATGCCGAAGAAGTAGCCGGCGCCGCGCACATCGCCGACGATGGGCAGGTCGAGCAGCCGTTCGAGGGTGGCGCGGAACAGCGGCGAGTTCTCGCGCACGCGCTGATTGAGCCCCTCCTCCTCGAAGATGTCGAGGTTTTCGAGTGCCACCGCGGTCGCAACCGGGTGCCCGCCGAAGGTGTACCCGTGATAGAAGGTCGTGTCGCCATGACGGAAGGGCTCGAAGATGCGATCGGAGACGATCGTGGCACCGAGGGGAGCGTACCCGCTGGTGATGCCCTTGGCGCACGTGATCATGTCGGGCACGTAATCGAACGCATTGCAGGCGAACATCTCGCCGATCCGGCCGAACGCGCAGATGACCTCATCGCTCACGAGCAGCAGGTCGTACTGGTCGCAGATCTCGCGCACCCGCTTGAAATACCCGGGCGGGGGAGGGAAGCATCCGCCGCTGTTCTGCACCGGCTCGAGGAAGATGGCGGCGACCGTCTCGGGCCCCTCGAAGAGGATCATCTCCTCGATGCGGTTCGCGGCCCAGAGACCGAACTCCTCGAGCGACCCGTCGAACCCCATCTCGTGCGCGCGGTAGTAGTTCGTGTTCGGCACACGGAAGCCGCCCGGCGTGACCGGCTCGAACATCTCCTTCATGCCCGGGATGCCGGTGATCGCCAGTGCACCTTGCGGCGTGCCGTGGTAGGCGACCGCCCGTGAGATCACCTTGTGCTTCATCGGACGACCGCGCAGCTTCCAGTACTGCTTTGCGAGCTTGAACGCCGTCTCGACGGCCTCGCCCCCGCCGGTGGAGAAGAACACCCGGTTCAGATCGCCCGGCGCGTAGCCTGCGAGCCGCTCCGAGAGCTCGATCGCGGTGGGGTGGGCGTACGACCACAGCGGGAAGAAGGCGAGTTCCTCTGCCTGCTTCGCGCCCGCCTGTGCCAGCCTGCGGCGGCCGTGGCCGGCGTTCACCACGAACAGGCCGCTCAGGCCGTCGAAGTAGCGCTTGCCGTCAGCATCCCAGATGTAGTGGCCGTCTCCGCGTGTGATGATGGGCACCGAGCCGCCTTGCTCGAGCACGGAGTGGCGCGCCATGTGCATCCACAGGTGGTCCTTCGCCTGCTGCTGCAGACGATCGACGTCGGTTCGAGCAGGTCCAGTCATCGTGTCGGTCATCGTGTTCCCCAGTCGTAGTGCTGTTTGTGGAGCCTCAGGTAGACGAACGTCTCGGTCGCCTGCACACCCTCGAGTGAGCGGATGCGCTTGTTCAGCAGTTCGATCAATTGGTCGTCGTTCTCGCAGACGACCTCGATCATGAGGTCGAAGGTGCCGGCGGTGAGCACGACGTAGTCGACCTCCGGAAACCGGCCCAATTGCTCGGCCAGCACTGTCGTGTCTCCGCTCGCGCGGATGCCCACCATGGCCTGACGGTAGAACCCGAGTTGCATCGGGTCTGTCACAGCCACCACTTGCATGACACCCTGGTCGGTGAGCTTCTGCACGCGTTGCCGCACCGCGGCCTCGCTGAGACCGACGGCCTTGCCGATCTCGGCGTACGACCTGCGGCCATCGCTCTGCAATTGCCGGATGATCGCTTTGGAGACGTCGTCAAGCGGCGGCGCCTTACGGGATGCCATGCGTCGATTCTGACAGTGATATACCCACATCTCAAGCGAATCAGTGTTGTTTCGGCCGGTATGCCACTGAAAACGAAGCAGCAGGTGCTCGACTTCCGCGCGGCCGCCGCTAGGGTGGCCGCATGAGCCGAATCCTTGGAAACTTCATCGGGGGTCAGAAGGTCGACGCGCTCAGCGACGAGCGGTTCGACCTCATCGATCCAGCCACCGAATCCGCCTACGCGTCATCGCCGATCAGCGGCGCTGACGATGTCGATCGCGCCTTCGCCGCGGCCGAGGCGGCGTTCCCCGAATGGCGCGACGCCACGCCCTCCGAGCGGCAGCTCGCGCTCTTCCGCATCGCGGACGAACTCGAACGGCGGGCGGACGAGTTCGCCGATCTCGAATCGCAGGACACGGGCAAGCCGCGCGCATCGCTCGTGGAGGACGAGATCATGCTCTCCGTCGATCAGATCAGATTCTTCGCCGGGGCCGCCCGGAACCTCGAAGGGCGCAGCGCGGGCGAGTACATGCGCGACCACACCTCGGTGATTCGCCGGGAGCCGATCGGCGTCGTCGCGCAGGTGACCCCCTGGAACTACCCGCTCAACATGGCCGTGTGGAAGTTCGCGCCCGCCCTCGCGGCCGGCAACACCACGGTGCTCAAGCCGAGCGATACGACGCCGCAGACCACCCTGCTGCTCGCCGAGATCGCTGCGGAGTTCCTGCCGCCCGGGGTCTTGAACGTGATCCTCGGTGACCGCAGCACGGGCGCGAAGATGATCGACCACCGCACACCGCAGCTCGTCTCGGTGACCGGATCGGTGCGCGCCGGCATGGAAGTGGCGCGGGCGGCCTCCGGAGACCTCAAGCGCGTGCATCTCGAACTCGGAGGCAAGGCACCCGTCATCGTCTTCGACGACGCCGACATCAGTCGCGCTGTCGAGGGCATCGTCTCAGCCGGGTACTTCAACGCCGGCCAGGACTGCACCGCGGCCACTCGGGTGCTCGCCCAGGCAGGCATCCATGACGAGTTCGTGACGGCGCTCGCCGAGTACGCGACGACGCACGTCAAGACGGGCGCACCGGATGCCGAAGGCATCCTGTACGGGGCGCTCAACAACGCCGACCAATTCGCCCGGGTCACCGGCATGCTCGAAGCGCTTCCCGACCACGCGACCATTCGCGCGGGCGGGCAGCGCCAGGGCGACCGGGGCTACTTCCTGGAGCCGACCGTCGTGAGCGGACTGCGGCACGACGACCCAGCGAGCCAGCAAGAGATCTTCGGCCCCGTGATCACCGTGCAGCGCTTCGGCGACGAGGCGGAGGCGCTCCGTTCCGCGAACGGCGTGCAGTACGGGCTCGCGTCGAGCGTGTGGACTCGCGACCACGGAAGGGCGATGCGCAGCGCCAAGGCGCTCGACTTCGGTTGCGTATGGATCAACACTCACCTGCCGGTCGTGGCCGAGATGCCCCACGGCGGCTTCAAGCACTCGGGCTATGGTAAAGACCTCTCGATGTACGGGTTCGAGGACTACACGCGCATCAAGCACGTCATGTCGTACATCGGGGAGTGACCCCTCAGAGTCGATGCACGGCCGCGGCCGAGAGAGCGCGCGCTTCGGCTCGCGCGATCTCGGCCGCTCGCCCAGTTCGTGCGTGATCACGTCGGCGGTGCGCAATAGAGTTGAAGGGCGGTCTCCGTTTCGGGACCGCCCGCTCTGCGCCATCGCCGCCGCGGCGCCCCCGCGACCATGACGGGGAGCGCCCAGACTCAGAAAGCACACCGTGACCCAGATCGGCCCCGACGTCACCGACCACCGGATCGTGCTGCCAGGTGAAGCCGGCTCGGTGACACTCTCCTGGGCGGCTGTCACCGATACCGGTCGCAAGCGCGACCACAACGAAGACAGCGTGATCGCTCAGGCGCCGATCTTCGCCATCGCCGATGGGATGGGCGGCCACTCCTACGGTGATATCGCGAGCGACGCGGTCGTCTCGCGCCTGGCCGAGCGTCTCGTCGGCACCGTCGCGACGATCAGTGAGATCGAGGAGTCGCTGGTCGCGGCATCCGGAGACATCGACAAGGCATCCGAGACAGCGCTCTTCGGTGTCGGCACCACCGTCACCGGGGCTGCCATCGTCGTGCACGAGGGCGTGCCCTCCTTCCTGGTGTTCAACGTGGGCGACAGCCGCGTCTACCTCTACGACGACGAACGGTTGCACCAGGTCACGGTCGACCACTCGGTGGTGCAGGAGATGGTCGACGCAGGGCTGATCAGCGCCGACGAGGCGGAACAGCACCCGGACAGCAACGTCATCACCCGGGCGATCGGCTTCGGCGCCGCGCCGCAGCCCGATTACTGGACGATCGCACTGCGGCCGGGCCAGCGCCTCCTGGTGTGCTCCGACGGGCTGACGAAAGAGGTGCCCTTCGGGCGCCTCGAGAGCAGGCTCGCCGAGCGCGGCGCTGCGGCGGACACCGCCCGCGCACTGGTCGAAGAGGCGCTCGAGCACGGCGGCCGCGACAACGTCACGCTCATCCTGGTCGACGTCGCCGAGGTCGCCGAGGCGTAGTCCCGCTCGGATGCCTCCGCGGGCTCTGGCCGACGCGCGGCCCACGCCCCTTCGGGGGCCAGAAGGGTGCGCGCGAGAGAAGCCGCTGCCTACAATTGGCACCATCGAGGCCGGCTTACCCGGGGGGAGGGGCATTGACTCGACGGCTCCCGTCACAACCCCCGGTGCTCCCCGGTTTTTCGTACCTGCACGCCCTTGGTTCGGGCGGCTTCGCCGACGTGTTCCTCTACGAGCAGGGGATGCCGCGTCGGAAGGTCGCCGTGAAAGTGCTGCTCAGCGAGGTCGTCGACGAGAACGTCCGCCGCATGTTCCAGTCCGAGGCGAATCTCATGGCGCAGCTGAGCTCTCATCCGTCGATCCTCACCGTCTACCAGGCGAGCGTCGCGTCCGACGGCCGTCCGTATCTGGTCATGGAGCTCTGCTCGGGAGCGCTGGCCGAGCGCTATCGACGGGCGCCCCTGTCGGTGCTCGAAGCACTGCGTATCGCGATCCGAATCGGCAGCGCGGTGGAGACCGCTCACCGGGCCGGGGTTCTGCATCGCGATATCAAGCCGTCGAACATCCTGCTCACTGCGTATGGTCACCCCGTGCTCGCAGACTTCGGTATCGCGGCTTCGCTGAGCGAACTGGCGAACGACGAGCTCGTCGGCATCAGCATTCCCTGGTCGGCGCCCGAGGTGCTCGCTGAGGAGACCGCCGGTTCGATCGCAAGCGAAGTGTGGGCTCTCGGCGCCACCGTGTACTCGCTGCTCGCCGGGCGCTCGCCGTTCGAGATTCCGGGTGAGCAGAACGGAGCCAACGAACTCAGGGCACGCATCGCGCGAGCAAAGCTACCGCCGCTCGGCAGACCCGACGCCCCAGCGAGCCTCGAGGCGGCACTCAAGCGCTCGATGTCGCGCCGTCCCGAGCAGCGTCAACGGAGCGTGCTCGAGCTGGTGCGCGACTTCCAGGCTGCGGAGCGCGAGCTCGGCGGCGAGGCCACCCCGATCGACGTCGCGATGGACGACTGGGCGCTGGCATCCATCGCCGAACTCGACGACCGCACGCTCGTGCGCGGCAACGGCGGCCGTGCCGTGGCCGGCGGCCGTCGCCGTCGCCGAAGCGGCTCCCCCTCCGTGGCGACGCTCGTGCGCCACTCATCCGATACGCACGCGCCCGGCACCGGCCCATCGCCCGAGCAGCGCCGCAACCAACTGCTCACCTGGCTCCTCGCAACGGTCGCGATCGTGCTCATCGCCGTCGGCACCGTCGCGACCATGTCGCTCATCAGGGCGAAGCCCGGTGAGATACCCCGCGTCGCCAACATCGGAGCCGAACGGTCCGCAGACTCGGTGCGCTTCAATTGGGCGGATCCGGGGATGACGAACGCCGACCAGTACTCCGTGCACCTCGGCGACAACCCGCCCGTGATGCAGCGCACCAACGAGTTCATCGTCGACGCGCAGCCGGGTGACCGCGTCTGCCTGATGGTCGTGGTGAACCGCGACGGCCGGAACGGGGAGCCGTCGGATCAGAAGTGCGTTGAGCTCCCTGAGTGACGCTGCAGGATGAGTGATTCCGCCGCATGATCGACAAGTCCTGGTTCACGGCGAGGCGGCGCGGGATCGCGACGATCCTGAGCGCCTCGCTGATCGCTGGGGCGATCACGGGCGCGGCGGTGCTCTCGGACGGATACTCGGCGCAGCAACTCGACCTCGACCACGCTTCGGTCTGGGTCTCGAACAGTGAGCAGCAGCTCATCGGCCGACTGAACACGCAGCTCCCGGCACT
Organism: Ruicaihuangia caeni; assembly: GCF_040536845.1. Classification (NCBI taxonomy): domain Bacteria; kingdom Bacillati; phylum Actinomycetota; class Actinomycetes; order Micrococcales; family Microbacteriaceae; genus Ruicaihuangia; species Ruicaihuangia caeni. Next base: position 615,423 of record NZ_CP159582.1, on the reverse strand, counting down.
GGACACCGCAGTCGAGCTCGACGCGCCGGCCACTCGCATCCTCCAGACGCCGTCAGCGCTGCTCGTGGCCGACAGCGCCAATGCGAGGCTCGACGTGATCGACCCGGCGACTGCGGAGCCGGCGGAGAGCGTCGCACTCCCTCCACAGGCGCCCGAGCTCGCCATCGCGGGAGAGACGCTCGCCGTGCTCGCAAGCGACACGGGAGAGCTGTGGCTCCACCCAGTCCAGGATGCCGGCGGCTTCGATTCGACGGATCCGCCGTCACTCAGCCTCGGAGCGGGGTCGATGCTCGCCGCATCCGATGGGGGAGCGGTCATCGTGCTCACGCCGGAAGGCGGTCGGCTGAACGTCATCGACGGCTCGTCCGGCGCTCTCGAGGAGCGCATCGACCTCCCGCTCGAGGGGCAGGGCGACTATCAGCTCGCGGTGATCGGCGACGGCTGGGCGGTGCTGGATCGCGGCGAACGCGTCCTGTTCGTGCCCGGCGGGCGCATCGATCTGCAAGACGTGCTGGCGCCGGCATCCATCGCTCAGCTGCAGACGTCGTCGGCGTCAGGCGACCACGCCCTGATCGCCACCGGCGACGCCATCATCAGTGTGCCTCTCGGGGGCGGTTCGCCGCGCCAGGAGGAGATCACGGTGGTCGGGGCTCCAGCCAGGCCGGTCGTCGTCGGATCCTGCTCGTTCGCGGCGTGGAGCGGCGGCGCGTTGTGGCGCGACTGCGGTGGTGGGGCGAACGAGATCCTGCCGCTCGAAGGCATGTCCGGTCGAGCCGCGCTCGAGTTCGCGGTGAACGGCGACCATGTCGTGCTGAACGATACGGAGGGCGGCGCCAGCTGGGCGGCGCAGGCCCGAGGAGAACTCGTCGACAATTGGGACGGGCTGGTTCACGAGCGCGAGGAATCGGAGTCGCCTCAGCCCGATGACGCGCAGTCCCCGCCGGAGCTCGAGCGCACCCAGCGGGCACCGGTCGCTGTCGATGACGAGTTCGGCGCGCGCCCGGGGCGCACGACGGCGTTGCCGGTGCTGCTCAACGATTACGACGCCAACGGCGATGCGTTGGTGATCGACTCCGTCGCTCAGATCGACGAGACGCTCGGCCGGCTCGAACTGGTCGCGGAGCGCCAGCGTGTGCAGCTCATGCTCGTGCCGGACGCGCAGGGCGTGTTCTCCTTCTCCTACACGATCAGCGACGGACGAGGCGGCACCGCGTCGGCGACGGTCACCGTCACAGTTCGGGCTCCCGGTGAGAACTCGCCCCCGATTCAGGCCCGCAGCAGCACCGCCGTCGTCGAGACCGGGGGCGCGGCGACGGTCAATGTGCTGGGCGACTGGGTCGATCCTGATGGCGACCCGGTGTATCTGGTGTCGGCGTCCACGGCGGCCCCCGACACAGTGACCCATCGGCCCTCAGGGTCGGTCATCTTCAGCGAGCGCGGTGGGGTGGGCGCTGTGCGAACGGCCGCGCTGGTCGTATCGGACGGGCTCGCGGAGGCGGCCGGCGCACTGACCGTCGAGGTTCATCCCTCTTCATCGACGCCGCTGAACGCCGAGTCGTTCGCCGTGATCGCAACCGCAGGAGATCCGGTCACCGTCGCCCCTCTCTCTCATGTGCGCGGCGGCAGCGGCACAGTGCGACTGAACGCCGTACCAGCCCGTCCCGGATCAGTGATCTCGCCCGATTTCGACAAGGGAACGTTCACCTTCCGAAGCGAGCAGGTGCGCACCCATCTCGTCGAATACGTTGTCGCCGACGCCAACGGCACCGCCTCGGGAGTGGTGCGGATCGAAGTGCAGCCCAGGCCGGATGCCGGTGCGAAACCGATCACGGTGCCGAAGACGCTGTTCGTGCGCACCCTCTCCAGTCAGGCGATCGATGTCACGCTCACCGACGTCGACCCGGCGGGTAGCGTGCTGCTGCTCACGGCGATCGAGGACACGCCGGCAAGCGCCGGCATCCGAGCCGAGATCGTGGAACAGCGGGCGGTTCGTGTGACGCTCACGGCTCCGCTGACCGGCGGCACCGCGCAACTGGGCTACACCGTGTCGAACGGCGTCGCCTCAGCCGAGGGCACGGTCACGATCATCGAGATCGCGCCGCCGCAGAGGCCGCAAGTACCGGTCGCTGTCGACGATGTTGCGGATGTCCGCGTGGGCGCGGCCATCGACATTCCGGTGCTCGCCAACGACTATCACCCGGACGGCGACTCGATCACGCTCTCGCCCCAACTCGTACAGGAAGTCGGAACCGGCGGTGGTCTGCTGTTCGTCTCCGGCTCGGTGCTGCGGTATCTCGCGCCCGCAGTCCCCGGCGTCTATACCGCGGTATATGAGATCACCGGACCCGGAGGAGGCGCGGCCCAGGCGCAACTGACGCTCAATGTGCGAGAGGTCGTCGACACATCGAACCGAGCGCCCTCGCCGCGCACGGTCACCGCGCGCGTCTTCACCGGCGACGAGATCGAGATCGCCATCCCCTTGGAGGGAATCGACCCCGACGGCGACCCGGTGCAGTTACTCGGGCAGGAGACCAGCCCGGAGCGCGGCGCCGTGACGGCAGTGAGCGACTCGTCGTTCACCTACCGGGCTGGAGACTACTCCGCCGGCACGGATGAGTTCCGGTACACAGTGGCTGATGGGCTCGGTGCACGAGCTACCGGGCTCGTGAGGGTGGGAATCGTGCCCCGCACGGGTGCTCTGCCCGCGCCCGTCGCGGTGGAGGATCACGTCGCCGTGCGCCCGGGTCGAAGCGTGCTCGTGCCCGTGCTCGAGAACGACATCGACCCAGCAGGCACCGAACTCGTCGTCGTCGCTGCGGAGCCCGGCGAAGCCACGGTCAAGGCGGAGATCGTCGATGGCGACGCGGTGCGGGTGACGCCTCCGGACCGCGCCGGTCGCTACGGCGTCGTGTACACCATCGAGAACCGTTTCGGCGGGCGAAGCTCCAACTACATCACAGTGGTCGTCGATCCAGCAGCGCCGCTCGCGCGGCCGATCGTGCGTGATACCGCGCTCGAGCTCGCTGACATCCTCGATCGTGATGAGGTCGACGTGGATGTGCTCGCCAATGTGTTCTTCGCCGACGGCCCCGTCTCGCAATTGCGGCTCTCGCTCGTTCCGGGGTTTTCGGCGAACGCAGAGATCACGGATGACGGCACCGTGCGGGTAGCCGTCGCTCAGCGACGCCAAGTGATCCCATTCGCCGTCGCCCACCCAGCCGACCCCTCGATCGTCAGCCACGCCTTCATCAAGGTGCCCGGTCTTGCCGATGCCCTGCCGCAGCTCGACCGCACGGCGCCTCCACTCACCGTCGTGAGCGGAGAGGAGCTCATCGTGCCGCTGAACGACCGAGTCATCTCCGTCGGCGGCAGCGTGCGGATCACCGACACCGCCAGAGTGGTTGCCACGCACTCCGACGGATCGAATCCGGTCGTCGATTCCGAGACGCTCCGCTTCGTGTCGGCGCCCCTGTACTTCGGCCCGGCGTCGATCACGGTCGAGGTCACCGACGGCAGGCGCGCAGACGATCCCGAAGGCCGTGTTGCGACGCTCGTCGTGCCGATCACGGTGATGCCGCAAGAGAACCAGCCTCCGCAGTTCAGAGGCGCCCTCGTCGACTTCGAGCCGGGCCAGGAACGCACATTCGACCTCCTGCGCCTCACCACGTACCCGTACCCCCACGACCTCGGCGAGCTCCGGTTCTCGATCCTCGACCCCCGACCGAGCGGGTTCGACGTATCGCTGTCGGAGCGCACGCTGACCGTCCGCGCACACGAGTCGACTCCCAAGGGAACCGCTGCGGCGGTGTCGATCGGCGTTGCGGACGCCGCCGCGGACGGCACTTCGGGGCGCATACGAATGCGAGTCGTCGCGTCGAGTCGGCCACTTGCGAAGCCCGCTCCCGACACCGCGACCGTCAAACGCGGCGGCTCGACGTCGGTCGACGTGCTCGCCAACGACTTGGCGGGCAACCCGTTCCCGGGCTCTCCGCTCACCGTGACCGCCATCCGCGGGATCGACGGCGCCTCGCTCCCGGCCGGAATCACGGTCGCGCCCGGCGGGGGCGGCAGCGTGCTCGCCGTCTCGGCGTCGGCCCAGGCCGAACCGATCGACGCGACCCTCCAGTATCGAGTCGAAGACGCGACCCGCGACCCAGAACGGGCAGTATGGGGCACCGTCACGATCTCCGTGCAGGACGTTCCGGGTTCGATGACGCCGCCGGTGCGTGCCGCAGGTGCGCATCAGGACGGATCGCTCACCCTGCAGTTGACCGCGCCTCCGGCGAACAACTCGCCCATCGTGCGATACGAGGTGTCGAGCAACAGCAATGGCGGATACCGACACGATTGCGGTGCGACGCTGCGCTGCACCCTCACCGACCTGGTGCCGGGGGCACGGTACGAGTTCGTCGTGGTAGCGGTGAACGGCATCGGAGCCTCCCAGCCGAGTGCCGCCAGTGCGCCGCTCGGCTCGGACTATCTGCCCGCCGCCCCCGCGAGAGTCACCGCGACGGCGACCGCTGCAGCGCCCTCCGGAGGCGCTGTCGACGTGTCGTGGGCCGCCATCCCCGACCCCTCGCCGGGCTCCGCAGTGATCGACTATGTGATCATCGCCACTGGGGCAGATGGCCATGTCGTGCGGCGCGAGGCACCGCGTGGTACGACGGCAACGAATATGGTGCTGCGACCGGGCGTCGACTACACCGTGACCGTGCATGCGCGCAACGGTGCGCATGCGGGGGCCGAGGAGTGGCGCCGGGGTTCCGCTGTGGTGCGACCGGTCGGCCCGCCGTCCCCGACCGAGCCGGCGCCGAGCGCCGCATCGTTGCCCGACGGCTCGGGCCGGATCGTTGTGCAATGGGGTCCCAGCCGTCCGAACGGCGCGGCATCCGTGACGTACTCCGTCGCCCGCTTCGATGCCGGTGCGGCCCTGCCGGCGGCGTGCGGCCCGGGTTCTGCGAAGCCGGGCCAGATCTCAGGCGCCGCGGTCAGTTCCGGCTGGGTGGACTCGGACACCTCCGATGGCGCGGGCTACCGCTATGTCGTGTACTCGGACAACGGGCTCTACTGCACCGTGTCGGCCAGCCCGCCGGTCGAGTCCAAGCGGCCGCCGGGAGAGGGCCGTGGCTCGGTCAGCGTGCAGGCCCATGGCGACACCGGCCAGTTCGACGTGCGTGTCGACGCGCTCGGCGTGGCGAGCGGAACCGCCGTGCGATACGAGGCCCGACTCGGTGGGGGAGCGTGGCGCCCGGTGGCGGTCGGCGATTGGCTCACCTCGGCTGCGGATGCTTCCGTGTACGGAGTCGCTCAGCGCGTTGAGATCCGCGGATGCCGCGACTCCGGATCGCAATTCTGTGGTGCCGCGTCGAGTCCCATGAGCGTGACACCGGTGAACACTCGCGTGGCGAGCATGACGACGTGCACGCCGGGCGAGCTTCCGGTCGCAGCCCCGCCGGCAAACGCCAATTCCGGGCAGGTGACCTATCGCTTCAGCTACGCCGACGCGCAGGGCGTGTTCGGTGCGTTCGCCTTCGACGAGCGCGACCGAGTCCCGGTCGGTGCAACGCAGGTGAGGGTTCGGGCTACGGTGTCGCTCGGCGGCGAGCGGTACACCGACCCCGCCTTCGGAGGCGCGTTCGCATGCCAGTGATCACCACGACAAGGAGACCGAGTGACGACGACAGCTGAGCAGGCCGCATGGTTCGCCGACACCTTCGGCAGGCTCGTGACGAACGTCGAACGGGTGCTGCTCGGCAAGTCGCATGTGATCCGCCTGGCCTTCGTCGCGCTCATCAGCGAGGGACACCTGCTCATCGAGGATTACCCCGGCACGGGGAAGACCTCGCTCGCTCGAGCAATGGCTCAGTCGGTGCGCGGGACCAACTCGCGGATCCAATTCACCCCCGATCTCCTTCCCGGCGACATCACCGGTGTGAGTATCTACGACCAGCGCGCCCGCGAGTTCGAGTTCCATCGCGGGCCGGTCTTCGCCAACATCGTGCTCGCGGACGAGATCAACCGCGCGAGCCCCAAGACACAGGCCGCGCTGCTTGAAGTGATGGAGGAGTCACGGGTCACCGTGGACGGCGAGTCGCACCCCGTGCCTCGGCCCTTCATGGTCATCGCCACCCAGAACCCCATCGAGCAGGCGGGTACCTACCGCCTCCCCGAAGCGCAGCTCGACCGGTTCATCATGAAGACCACCATCGGCTACCCCGACCACGCCTCGACGATGCGCATCCTGGGCGATGCCGCCATCCGGGCGCACGACACTGAGGTGCCGGAGATCGTCACCGCCGAGGTCGTCGCTGAGATGGCGGGGCTCGCAAGAGGGGTGCATGTCGATGTCTCGATCAATGACTACGTCTCTCGCCTGATCGATGCCACTCGCGGCGCCGAGGAAGTGCGCCTCGGGGTCAGTGTGCGGGGTGGGCTCGCCCTGGTGCGATGCGCACGCGCGCTCGCGGCCGCGAACGGCCGCCATTACGTGGTGCCTGACGACATCAAGCAGCTCGCCGATCCGGTTCTCGCGCACCGACTCGTGCTCGACGCCGAGGCGGAGTTCGACGGGGTGAGTGCCTCGAGCGTCATCGCGCAGGTCGTGCTCGAGACACCGCCCCCGAGTGAACGGCAATCGGGGTGACGCCGCACCGCTCGGCCACCCGCAGCGGATGGGGCACCTCCGCTGCCGCTGCCGAGGTTGATCCGGGGGACTACGCGACCGCCACCGCGGCGATCGGCAATCGGCGGGAGCGGATCGTCGGCTCCCGCACAGGGCCGATCGCAGATGCGGTCGTGGCCAGCGCGCGATTCCTTCGATCATTGCGAGCAGCAGCTGACGCGGTCATCCACCGATTGCGAGCGGGTGTGACACCGCTCGGCTGGTCATTCGCGGCCATCACACCGTTCGCGCTCGCCGGAGGGTATCTCCTGGGCATCGTCGAACTCGTACTGCTCGGCGCGGCCGGCCTGGTGCTCCTTGCTACGGCCACCGCCTACCTCATCGGCCGCGCGCCGCTGCGTCTGGAACTGCGGCTTGCGCGTGACCGCATCGTGGCCGGCGAGGTCGCCAAGGGCACGATCACCGCTACCAGCACCGCTCGCCGGCACGGCTCGGTCATCGTCGAGATCCCAGTGGGAGAGGGCCTCAGCGAGGTGATCATCCCGCCCGTCGGGCCGGGGGTCCGGCAGCACCAGGAGTTCACGATCGGGATCCGCGATCGCGGTGCATACGAAATCGGTCCGGCGCGAACGATTCGTGCTGACCCTTTTGGACTGGTGCGCCGCGAGCTGGAGTGGGGAGCACCGCAGCTTCTCCGTGTGCACCCCCGAACCATCGCGGTGCCGGCGACCAGCTCAGGCCTCATCCGCGACCTCGAGGGGAACCCGACGCGGGATCTCTCTTCGAGCGACATCTCGTTCCACGCTCTGCGCGAGTACGTGGCCGGCGACGAGCGCCGCAACATCCACTGGAAGGCGAGCGCGCGCACCGGAACCTTCATGGTCCGCGAATTCGAGCAGACCCGGCGCAGCCGGATCATCGTGGCGCTCAGCCTCGCACAGGCCGACTTCGCCGACGAAGCGGAGTTCGAACTCGGCGTCAGCACAGCAGCGAGCCTCGGAGTGAGAGCGGTGCGCGACGGCCGTGACCTCTCAGTGATGGTGAGCGCTCTCACGCCGGAGTACGCCAAGCGCCGGGTGGCCGAGGTGCGCACGTTGCCGAGCACCACACCCGTGCGCCTGCTCGACGAGTTCGCCGCCGTGGGGGCTGCCCTGACGGCGCTCCCCATCGCCGACCTGGCCAGAGCCATCGGTGATCGCGCCACCGATACCTCGGTGGTGTTCCTCGTTGTGGGCTCCACACCCACGCTTCGAGCGCTCCGCGGTGCTGCGGCGCGCTTTCCCCTCGGCGTGCAGGTCATCGTCGTCGTGTGCGAGCCGGAGGCCGTGCCGGGCATCCGGAGCGCAAACGGAATGACAGTTCTCACCATCGGGCACCTCGATGACCTGAAGTCGGCCCTGTCGAGGTCACTGGCCTCGGCCCGAACCGCACGCCTGCCATGAGGTCGAGCACCCGACCCCCGCGATCCGCCGGCCAGAAACGGAACGCCCTGGTCGCACTCGTCGCAGTGACGGCCGCGACCGGGATAGCACTGTGCAGTTGGTGGCCGATCTACCGGGCCCCGGCGTTCGTCGTCATGGCGGCGGCGACGATCCCGGCGGCGCTCGCCGTCGCGTACGCGGGGTACCGCTGGAAGCTCGGCACGGCCGCGCTGACGATCACGGCATCCCTCGTCTTCCTCATCATCGGCGTGCCGCTCGCCGTACCTGACCGCGCGACAGCAGGACTGCTCCCTTCCGCGCGAGGCATCGTGGAACTGCTCGCCGCAGTTCCGCTCGGCTGGAAACGCCTGCTGACGATCTCGCTGCCTGTCGGCGAGTACCAGGCGCTGCTCGTGCCCGCCATGGTGTCGACGCTCTGCGCCGCACTGCTGGCAGCCACCATCGCGCTCCGCAGCCGGAGGCCTGAGCTCGCGATGCTTCCCTCGATCGCGCTCGCGGGTCTCGGCATCGCCTTCGGCCCCGAGTCGGCGTGGATGCCGGCAATCGTCGTGCTCGGATTGCTCGCCGTCTGCCTGCTCTGGTTCATGTGGTGCCGACGGGAACGGCGTCGCGCCGCGCTCGCGGTGCTGGCCGCAGGAGGAGCGTCTGCGGAGGCGGCGCCGGGCGACGGGGTAGAGGCCAAGGCGGCACCGGAGAGGAGCGCCGCGGCGCTCGCGGGAACCGGCGGGGGCTCATTGCTCGGCGCAGGCGCGGTGTTCGCCGTGGCTTCGCTCGCCGCGCTCGGCCTGGTCGTGCTCGCGCCCCCGGCATCCGATCGCACCGTGGCACGCACCATCGTCGAGCAGCCCTTCGACCACAGCCGATTCGTCAGCCCCCTCGTCGGATATCGCACGAACCTTCAACCTGAGCGCAGTCGAGAGGTGCTGTTCACGGTGCGGGGGCTTCCAGAAGACGCGCGAGTGCGGTTGACCGCGCTCGATCGCTGGGACGGCGTCGTGTACGGCCTCGCCGATACGGCAAGGAATCCGGGAAACGCATTCGAACGGTTTCCCTACCGGGTCGAGCGCGAGAGCGCGGGCAGTCGCTTCCGGGTGGAGGTGGAGATCGGGGAGTACACGGGACCTTGGCTGCCGACAGTCGGGGTGCTGGAGTCGTTCGAGGCGATCGAGCCGCGTACTCTCGCCGACCGCTTCTACTACGGCGAGGGGGCTCGCGCGGCGGCGGTCACCGGCACGTTGCAGCCCGGTACGGCCTACCGCGTGGAGGGCGTGCTCCAGGCGCAGCCTCGCGGGTCCGAACTGGCTGCATTGACGCCGGGCACGGCGTTCCTCCCCGACTCCGCGACGCCCCCTGCGGCGCTGACGGCCTGGCTCGATGAGGCGGTCGGCGCGATCGAGCGGCCTGGCGCCAGACTCTTCGCGGCGATGGCCGAGCTGCGTCGGCAGGGGTACGTCAGCCATGGTCTGGAAGGGGAAGCGCCGAGCCGCTCAGGTCATTCGGCCGACCGCATCGGGGAGCTCTTCACCGCGCGACCCATGGTCGGCGACGCTGAGCAATACGCGGTCGCGGCGGCGCTCATGGCGCGCCAGATCGGGTTCCCCGCCCGAGTGGTGGTGGGCTTCGCACCGATCAGCGCGCCAGGCGACGGCGTGATCACTGTGACGGGCGAAGACGCGACCGCGTGGATCGAGGTGGACACCGCCGAATTCGGTTGGGTGGCCATCGACCCGAATCCCGACCCTCGTCCAGTGCCCGAGCGCGAGCCCCAGCCGCAGCCCGAGACATCGCACCCGCGCAGCGTCGTGCCGCCCCCGGATGAGCAGGACCCGCCCGTGCCAGAGGTGCAGACGCCATCCGCCGAGCAGTTCGATCAGCCCTCTGCCGATGCCTGGCTCGGCGTGCTGCTCGGAGTACTGCGATCGGTTGGCGCCGTGCTCGTGCTCGCGCTGGTCGTGCTCGCGCCCCTCGCCGCTGTCGCGCTCATGAAGGCACGGCGCAGGCGCGCCCGGCGCCGCGCGCCAACCGCCGCCGCTCAGATCGACGGAGCATGGCGCGAGTTCGAAGACGCGCTCGTCGACCACGGGTTCTCCTTGCCCGCAAGCGCCACCCGCAGCGAAGTCGCGGTGGCCGCCGGGTCTGCTACCGCGGCTGCGCTCGCGTATGCGGTCGACCGCGCCGAGTTCGCGCCAGAAGCGCCTGCGGAGGATCATGCGGCGAGCGTTTGGCACGCGGTCGATGTGCTGCGTGCAGAACTGAATGAGGCGCGGAATCGGAGAGAGCGGTTGCGAGCGCTGGCCTCGCCGGCGAGCCTCCGCCGCGCTCGCCCGGGCTCATCCAAGCGCGCGCGTGAAGCCGACGAGCGCTCCACACCCGGCGCCCCGACGCCGGGCCGTTCCAGCGTCGATCGTTATAGTGGCAAACGCGTGCGCCGCACGCCTGCGCGTGGAACTGGCGGGCGGCGCGAAGAAGCGGGGGAGGCAGTGTCATGACGACCGCGGGCATGGTGTGCGAGCGGTGCGGCGCCGAGTTGCCGTCGACGGCCATGTTCTGCGGTGAGTGCGGCGCAACCGTCACCGCTCCGGCTCGCAATCGGGCCGCGGCCGCCGCAGCGCTTCACTGCGACGCCTGTGGCCAGGCGATGGGGCCCAACGACATCTTCTGCGCTCAGTGCGGGCACGTCGCCTCCTCGGTCACGGAAGCGTGGTCGATGGATGCCGGGGCGGCCGGTCGAGCGCGGCAACCGGGGCAGGGAGACCTCTCCGCTCGAGCCGCTGACGGCGACCGTGCGGCCGCGACGGCTGACTCACTGCCGGCGATCGTTGAGCCCGGTCCGACCCTTCCGAGCGCTGGTGTATCGAGCGACACGATGCCCGTCGCGGGCGACGCGTTGGAGCGCCCTGTTGCAGCCGGCCCGCACGGATTCGCACCGCCGGGCGATCCAGTCGAGCACGACGCGACCCGTGTCGTGCGAAAGGCCTCGCGCCTGGCGAGCTTCGTGCTGCAGTTCAGCACTGGAGAGCAGTTCACTGTCACAGGACGGGGTCTCATCGGCCGCAACCCGCAGCCTGAGCCGGCAGAGCACGTTGAGCATCTGGTGGTCATCCGCGATCCCGCCCGTTCAGTATCGAAGACCCACCTCGAGTTCGGGCAGGAGGATGGCGGGTTCTGGGTGCTCGACCGGTTCTCCGGCAACGGCTCCGTGGTGCGCGTGCCGGATGCCGAGCCTCGCCGATGCGAGGGCGGAAAACGGTACGCGGTGCCCCGCGGAACCCGAGTGGACATCGGCGACCAGTTCTTCGTGATCAGCTAGACGCCCCTTCTCCGGCTGGAAGCCTCGCTCGCGACCTCGCGCGTTCGACGTCTGGCGCAAGGTCCACCGGCGGTGAGAGCGCCCGCGCCGATGGCAAGCGGTGCCCTCCACATCCGCCGGCTGGTCGCATCGAATCGAGTGGCCGGCAGTTGACGGCTACTTCGCGGCATCCCGCCTGTTGGACTCGCCCGATGCAGGATTCTCCACCGCGCATCACGCTGCCAGCGCGACCCGCACCGCCCCCACCGCCGACGTTCCCGCTCATGGCGCTGATCGCGCCGGTGCTCGGAGCGGCGGTGCTGTGGGCGGTCACCCGCTCGCCCTATGCGCTCGTCTTCGCGGTCCTGGGCCCCGTCATCGCCCTCGGCGCCATGGTCGACGCGCGACGTCAGCGACGCAAGGCGCTCAGGCGCAGCAGGCGCCAGCATGCAGAGGCCCTGGAGCGCGCCGGGCAGCAGATCGATCAAGCGCATGTGAGAGAACGCCGCCAAGCTTGGGCGGCCTCGCCAGGATTCGGAGCGGTGGAGGCGGTGCTGACATCACCTGGGGCTCTTGCGGGCCTCCCATCTCGTGCCGATGAGCCCATCGTGCTCGGCTCGGCAGCGCTGACGAGCAGGCTCCGCCTCGACACTCCGAGCGACGCTGCTGGGTCGACAGAAGCGTCGGGCTCGCACGACGACTTCGACACCGCTGTGCAATCGCTCGCCGAGCGTGCCGCACTGCTGGCCGATGCTCCTGCGCTCGCCGATGCGTCGAACGGCGTGATCGTTCGCGGGCCGGCTATCGCGGCGAAGGCGGTGATCCGTTCACTCGCGCTGCAATTGCTCGCGCGTTCCGATGCTGACGCCATCATCGAGGCGGGCGAGACGCATCGCGCGTGGGCAGGGCCGCTCCTCGCTCAGGAGTGCCAGCGCTCGCCGAACGCTCCGAGCCTTCCACACACTGATCCTGACGGCGACCCGGATGCGGTGCACGTGATCCGACGAGCGGACGGCAACGAACTGGGCTGGTTCGCGCGGGACCCTGCCTATCGGCTGCGTGCGGGTCTGCCGAGTGCCGCAGCGGCGATCGAACTCCCGGGTGAGGCGGGCGACGGGGTGCTGGTGCGCGCGACCGCGGTTCGCGGAGCACTCGGCATGCGCGCCGGTGAGCGCCGTGCGCTCGCGGTTCGTCATGTCGATGAGGCCCACGCGCGCGCGATCGCTCGCGAACTGCAGCGGATGAAGTCCCCATCGGCTGACGCGGCAGACGCAGGCTCGACGACGGCCACTGACCCCGAGCTGCCCGGGCGGCTCACCTTCTCGTCGCTGCCTCATGGATCGGTGGATCCTGCACCGGGATCGCTCAGCGCCGTCATCGGCGCGGACCGCCACGGTCGTCCCGTCGAGCTTGACCTCGTGCGCGGACCGCGCGCGCTCGTCGCGGGCATGACCGGCACGGGGAAGAGCGAGTTGCTCATCACCTGGGTGCTCTCTTTGGTGCGAGGCCGTTCCCCTGATGACGTGGTCGTGCTGCTCGTCGACTTCAAAGGCGGCGCCACCTTCGCCGGGTTGGCCGCGCTGCCGCACTGCGTCGGGATCGTGACCGATCTCGACCGCGCAGGCGCGGCGCGCGCGCTCGACAGTTTGGAGGCAGAACTCCGGTTCCGCGAAGAGCGCCTCTCGGAGCGTCGGTGCCGCAGCATCGACGATGACGGGCACGGGCTTCCCAGGCTCGTGGTCATGATCGATGAAGCAGCGGCGCTCATGCGAGCGCATCCCCCCATCGGGCGGCTGCTTGCTGACATCGCCTCCCGCGGTCGGTCACTCGGAGTGCACCTGGTGCTGTGCACACAACGACCGACAGGGGTGGTCGATGACGATGTGCTCTCGAATACAGGGATCAGGGTGTGCTTGCGCGTCAACAATCGTGCCGACAGTGTCGCTGTGATCGGCGACGGAACGGCGCACGACCCCGATGACACGCCTGGCCGCGCCTGGATCGCCGGGCGGGAGTCGCCGGTCCAGCTCGCCATGGCGACTGCTTCCGACGTCGACAGAATCGTGGCAGGGTCGCCGGCCCCCAGCGCACCGCTCCGACGGCCCTGGCTCGACCCGCTGCCGTCGTTCATCACGCACAACGAGCTCGCCCGTGTGGCAGGGTGCGTCTCGCGCAAGACCGACACGAGCCCGACAGCAGCGCCGTGCACGGGTTCCTTCGCGAGCCCGTTCGCGATCGGCGCGGTCGACCTCCCGCGCGAGCAGCGTCGGGAGTTGGCGGTGTATGCGCCGCACAGGGATGGGCCTCTGCTGATCGTCGGCGCCCGCGGTTCCGGCAAGTCGACGCTGCTTCGATCGCTGCAATCGGCTCTGCCGCATCAGCCGATGCCGGCGTGCGGCGTCGAAGCGGTCTGGGACGCCGTGGAAGCTGCGGATGCCACGAGTCCGGGGCCCCGAGAGATGTCGCGGATGTTGCTCCTTGACGATATCGACGCAGTGCACGGGCTGCTCGACGAGGAACAGCGGGCGGAGCTGACGGCCCGCCTGAACCGCATCTTGCGGGCCGATCGTGCCGTGGTCGTCATGACGGCTCGCCGGGCAGCACCGGTGGTGCAGCAATTGCTGCACCACTTCGACTCGCGCCTCCTGCTGAGGCTGACCGACCGGCACGACCACCTGATGCTGGGCGGCGACCCGCAGTTGTACTCGTCTGTACTCAGCCCCGGAGCGGGAGAGTGGCGGGGCGCACGCATCCAGCTGGCCATTCCCGACGGGGGCCACGCGTTCTCGGGCGGTGGCCGCGGCGACTCACGAGCGGACTCGGCAGAGTCGGTGAACCCAGAGTCGGTCAACCTAGAGTCGGTGAACCCAGCGTCGGTGAGCCCAGAGTCGGTGAGCAACGACGCTGCGCGGCCGCGCTCGTCAGACTCCGCCGCCGGGTTCGACGCTCCGTTGTTCCAGCTACGCGAGGACCGTGACTACGCCGTCGTGACAGGCGCGCCCGAGCGGGCGCTTGAACTGCTGCGACGAGCAGCCGACGAGGGCCGCGATCTCAGTGATCGGCAGTTCATCGTCGCGCTCCCTTCGCAGGCCGAGCTCGCCGTCTCAGAGGGAGGGGTGCGGCGCGCACTCGTGGCGCACGCCGACGAATGGCTCGCCGCCTGGGGAGTGCTGCAGAACCTGCAGCGCGACTACGACGTGATTGCGCACGAGATCACGGCTTCGCAGGTGCGCCAGCTGACGGGCGAGCGCCGCGCGCTCCCGCCGATCACTCGCGCGGATGCCGCTTGGCTGCTGCGCCGGGGCCAGCGCCCGCAGCGCATCAGCCTCGCGTGACCTCAGGCGGCCAGCGCCTCGTCCAGCGGCAAGTGCTCGAGCCCGGCCGCGCTGGCGACCGGCGCGCTCACGATGCCGCCATCGTGCGTGTTGAGGCCCGCCGCGAGCGCCGCGTCCGCCCGCAGCGCGTCCCTCCAGCCGAGGTTCGCCAGCGCTCGCACATATGGCATGGTCGCGTTGGTCAGGGCATAGGTCGACGTGTGAGCAACCGATCCAGGCATGTTCGAGACGCAGTAGAAGATCGACTCGTGCACCCGGAAGGTCGGGTCTGCGTGCGTCGTCGGGCGACTGCCCTCGAAGCATCCGCCCTGGTCGATCGCGATGTCGACCAGCACGCTGCCGGGCCGCATGCGGGAGACCATCTCATCGGTCACCAGCTTCGGCGCTCGGGCGCCAGGGATCAGCACGGAGCCGATGACGAGATCCGCATCGGTCACGGCTCGATCGATCTCGAACGAGTTCGACGCAACGGTGCGCACGCGTCCGGCGTAGTGGGCGTCGATCTCGCGCAGGCGCTGCAGATTCGTGTCGAGCACGGTCACGTCGGCGCCGAGGCCAACGCTGACCGCCACCGCGTTCGTGCCGGCCACACCGCCGCCCAGCACGACGACCTTCGCCGGGTAGGTGCCAGGCACCCCGCCGAGCAGCTTGCCGGGACCGCCGGCCGGCCGAAACATCGCCTGCGCGCCCACGAGGGGAGCGAGTCGCCCCGCGACCTCGCTCATCGGCGCAAGCAGCGGCAGCACCCTGTTCGGCAGTTGCACCGTCTCGTAGGCGATTGCTGTCATCTTCGACTCGAGCAGCGCCCGCGTCAGCGCGGGCTCCGCCGCGAGGTGAAGGTAGGCGAAGAGCACGAGATCGTCGCGGAAGTACCGGTACTCGCTCTCCACCGGCTCCTTGACCTTCAACACGAGTTCGCCGCGCTGCCATGTACTCGCGGCATCCGGAAGCAGCGTCGCTCCGGCCGCGGCGTAGTCGGCGTCACTGATCGACGCTCCTTCGCCGGCACCCTGCTGCACGAACACCTCATGGCCTGAGGCGACAAGGTCGTGCACTCCCGATGGGGTGATCGCCACCCGGTACTCGTTGTTCTTGATCTCGCTTGGAACCGCGACCCTCATCGCTACTCCTGTCAATCGGGCGCCCGCGACGTCGGGCGTGCGAACACGTCGGCGATGCGCCCGGCCGATCGAGCGCCTCCGACGAGCCCAGCGTAGCGCTTTGCAAGCGCGTTTCACGATGGATTTCGTCGTAGTGATGGTGCAACGGAGACTGAATCCGAAGAATCTGAGCGAGAAACCGGCGATTTGCTCGTTTCGTTATCACTGCAGTGCCGCTGATATGCAACGATCGTTCCAGCGCTCTCAACGATGGGGCGCAGGACGCCCTTGGATCGAAGGAGTTCCCCGATGGCCGCCCGCAATCTTCCCGAAGACCCGCTCATCCGCCGGCTCGTGATCGAGGCGCGCCGTGCGCAACTGTCGCGGCGTGCACTGCTCACCGGTGTCGGCGGCGGCGCCGCGGCCTTGTCGCTCACAGCGTGCGCCGGAGGCACGGGAACGGAACTGAAGCCCGCCGAAGACAAGTCGGCATCCGACAAGACCGTGAACTGGGTGAACTGGCCGCTGTACCTCGATGAAGACGAGAGCGGCAATCACCCCACGCTGCAGCAGTTCGAGGATGAGACCGGCATCAAGGTCAACTACAGCGTCGACGTCGACGACAACAACATCTACTACGGCAAGGTCAAGGACCAGCTGGCGCTCGGGCAGGACATCAAGGCCGACACGGTCGTGCTGACGGAGTGGATGGTGTCGCGGTGGATCCGTCTCGGCTACACCCAGGAACTCAACCACGACAACATCCCCAACATGAAGAACCTGAACCCGGCCCTCGCGGATCCCGACTACGACCCGGGTCGCAAGCGCACCATGCCCTGGCAGGGCGGTTTCGCCGGCATCTGCTGGAACAAGGAGAAGGTTCCGAACGGCCTCCGCAGCGTCAGTGATCTCTGGAACCCTGAGCTCAAGGGTCGCGTCGGCGTGCTCAGCGAGATGCGCGACACCATGGGCCTGCTGATGCTGGAGCAGGGCGTCGACATCAGCGGAGACTGGGGTGCCGAAGAATTCGGCAAGGCCCTCGACGTACTGCGTGAGCAGGTGAGCTCGGGGCAGATTCGCAATGTGAAGGGCAACTCGTACAGCGAGGATCTCGCGAACGAAGACACGCTTGCCGCGATCTGCTGGTCGGGCGACATCACGATTCTCAACGCGGAGGCGGGCGAGGAGAAGTGGGAGTTCGCGATTCCGGATGCCGGCTGCACGCTGTGGAACGACCTCTTCCTCGTACCGATCGGCTCTCCCCGCAAGACGAACGCGGAGAAGCTCATCAACTTCTACTACGAGCCCGAGATCGCGGCAGAAGTCGCCGCCTGGGTGAACTACATCAGCCCGGTGGTTGGCGCCCGCGAGGCGGCCGTTGCGATCGACCCTGCTCTCGCCGAGAACCAATTGATCTTCCCCAGCGACGAGACGCTCGCGAAGGCGCACACCTTCCGCACCCTCGACAGCGGCGAGGAGCAGGAATTCGGCGCCGAGTTCCAAAGCATCCTGCTCGGAGCCTGATACATGAGTAAGAACGAATTCGGCACCTCAGGTGCCGACCTCGAGCTGCGCGGGGTCTCCAAGCGGTTCCCTGGCTTTACTGCGATCGAGGAGCTCGATCTGACGATCCCGGCCGGATCGTTCTTCGCGCTGCTCGGGCCGTCCGGCTGTGGCAAGACGACGACGCTGCGTATCGTGGCGGGCCTCGAGGAGCCGACCACGGGTCGGGTTCTCATCGGCGGCAAGGACGTCACCGACGCCAAGCCGTTCCAGCGTCCCGTGAACACGGTGTTCCAGAGCTACGCGCTGTTCCCGCACATGACGGTGATCGAGAACATCGCCTTCGGGCTGCGCCGTCGGCGCATCGAGGATCCGCTGGGAAAGGCGCGCGAGGCGCTGCGTCTCGTGGAACTGGAGAACGTCGCTCAGCGCCGTCCCGCCCAGCTGTCGGGCGGGCAGCAGCAGCGCGTCGCCCTCGCGCGAGCGATCGTCAACCGTCCGGCGCTCCTGCTGCTCGATGAGCCGCTCGGCGCGCTCGACCTCAAGCTGCGTCGGCAGATGCAGCTCGAGCTGAAGGAGATCCAGGCGCAGGTGGGCCTCACCTTCCTGCACGTCACGCACGACCAGGAAGAGGCCATGACCATGGCTGACACCGTCGCGGTCATGAACAAGGGGCGTATCGAGCAGATGGGCGCCCCGGAAGAGCTCTACGAGCGCCCGCGCACGGCGTTCGTCGCGAACTTCCTGGGACAGTCGAACCTGTTCGGCGGCAAGGTGGTCTCGTCGAGCGACGAGTCGATCGTGGTCGATGTCCACGGCTACCGGGTCGAGGTTCCTCGCGCACGCTCGCAGCGCCACAGCGGCGAGGTCGCGGTCGGCGTGCGCCCGGAGAAGATCGAGCTCCACGCGAACGAGCCGGTGCCGGCATCCGGAATCAACATCGTCGGTCCCGGACGGGTCACCGACGTGTCGTTCAGCGGAGTCAGCACCTCGTACCAGGTGAGTCTGCCCGGGCTCGGCGTGGTCACGGTCTTCGCCCAGAACCGCAGCTTCGGACCTGTCGTGCACGAGGGCGAGCAGGTGTGGCTGAGCTGGCACGTCGAGCACGGCTTCGGGCTCGAGGACGAGCCGGAGCAGCTTCCGAAGTTCGCCGCCGACGATGACACTCAGTCGATCGCGGCGCAGCGACGCCGCCAGCTCCAGACGGAGCTCGAGGGAGCCTGAGCATGGCGTTCGGAGCGTTCTCCAGCGGTGCGGCGCCCGGGGTCGCAACCGTTCAGGAAGGCCCGCGGCGCAAGAGCCGCGTCGCGCTGTTCCTGCTGCTGCCGGGCATCGCCTATCTCGCGCTGTTCTTCCTCGTGCCGCTCATCTCGTTGCTGCTCACGAGCTTCATGGCGCCGCGCGAGTTCGGAGACATCGGCCAGTTCGACTACGCGTTCCGCTGGGAGAACTACGTCAAGGTCGTCGAGACCTACCTGCCCCACATCCTGCGGTCCTTCGGCTACGCGGCGATCGCGACAGTGCTCGCGCTCATCATCGGGTATCCGCTCGCGTACTTCATCGGCGTCAACCTCAGAAGGTTCCCGTTGGTGCAGGCGCTCGCCCTGGTGCTCGTGATCGCACCGTTCTTCATCAGCTTCCTGCTGCGCACGCTGGCGTGGAAGCAGATCTTCGCCGATGAGGGCCCGGTCGTCGGGGCGCTGAATGCGCTCTCACTGATGGGCCCGGGTGATCACATCACAGGCACGCCCGCGGCGGTGGTCTTCGGTCTCACGTACATGTTCATCCCGTTCATGACGCTGCCGATCTACACCTCGCTCGAGCGGCTCGACCTGCGGTACGTGGAGGCGGGCGGCGATCTGTACGCCTCGCCGTGGACGACGTTCCGCACGGTCACGCTGCCGCTGTCGATGCCTGGTGTGGTGTCCGGCACGCTGCTGACATTCATCCCGGCATCCGGCGACTACATCAACGCCAGCCGCGACTTCCTCGGAAGCACGGAGACGGCCATGATCGGCAACGTCGTCGAGACGAACTTCCTGATCCTCCAGAACTACCCGGCTGCCGCGGCACTGTCGATCATCCTCATGGCGACGATCCTGATCCTGGTGGGGGCATACGTGCGGAAGAGCGGAACGGAGGATCTCGTATGAGGGGCTTCGGTAGGTACGCGCTCGCCGTCTACAGCGTGATCGCGTTGACGTTCATCATGATCCCGATCGTCTACACGATCGTGTTCAGCTTCAACGACGCCAGGCGCACGAACATCATCTGGCGCGGCTTCACCTTCGACAACTGGCTACAGGTCTGCCGCGCGCAGGACGTCTGCATCGCCTTCGGCAACAGCATCATCGTGGCGCTCGTCGCGACGCTGCTCGCGACCGTGCTCGGCACGATGATCGCGATCGCTCTCGTGCGGTACCGGTTCCGGTTCCGCGCAGCGACCACGCTGCTGCTCTTCCTGCCCATGGCGACCCCTGAGGTGGTGCTCGGTGCGGGGCTCGCCGCCCAGTTCCTCGCGGCGGGTGTGCAGAAGGGCCTCGTCACGATCATCATCGCGCACACGATGTTCTGCATCAGCTTCGTCGTGGTGACCGTACGCGCTCGGGTCGCGTCGCTCGATCCGGCGCTCGAGGAGGCAGGCCGTGATCTCTATGGCTCGCCACGGCAGGTGTTCTGGCGCATCACCTTCCCGTTGCTCCTGCCCGGCATCATCGCCGCGGCGATGCTCTCGTTCGCGCTCAGCTTCGACGACTTCATCATCACGAACTTCAACGCCGGTTCCACGATGACGTTCCCGAAGTACATCTACACTGCGGCGGCGCGCGGCATCCCGGCCGAGGCCAACGTCATCGCTTCGGCCGTGTTCTTCCTCGCGATCGTCATCGTGATCGTCGTGCAGGTGACGAACGCGGCCAGACGCAAGCGGCTCGCGCTGCGCTGAGGTCGACATCCCTGGGAGGCCGCGACCGGCGGCCTACGCTGGCGACATGGAGCAGGAGCACCGATTCGCGGTCGAGGTCGAGTGGACCGGCAACCGGGGGAGCGGCACGAGCAGTGCGCGGGCATTCGAGCGCGAGCACATCGTGCGCGCCCCGGGCAAGCCCGAACTGGCCGGGTCGGCGGCGCCGGTGTTCCGCGGCGACGCGGCCCGGTGGAACCCGGAAGAGCTGCTCATCGCTGCGCTCTCGCAGTGCCACATGATGAGCTACTTCTACGCTGCGGTGCAGCACGGCATCGTGGTGACCGGCTATCGCGACGCCGCGACCGGCGTCATCGAAATGGAAGGAGCGGCCGGGCAGTTCACCTCGGTCACGCTGAGGCCCGAGGTCACAGTCTTGCCGAGCGAAGCGCTGACCGGCGATCCGGGGCTCGCGGACCGGCTGCACGATGAGGCGGAGCGCCTCTGCTTCATCGCACGTTCTGTGAACTTCCCCGTGCGCCACGAGCCGACCACCAGAGTGACCTCCGGCTGACCACGGACGCGCTGGCGGGATGCGCTGGCTGGATGCCGTGGCCGGATGCCGCGGCGGCGACTTCAGCGCGGTGAGCCCAGCGCTGTCAGCCCCGCGGCATCAGCTCAGCGGCATCAGCTCAGCGGCATCAGCTCAGCGGCATCAGCTCAGCGGCATCAGCTCAGCGGCATCAGCTCAGCGGCATCCGCTCAGCGGCATCCGCTCAGCACTGGTTGACCGACACCTCGAAGTCGTCGAGCGCCTCTTCGATCACGCTCATGGCGTCATCGATGAGGGCATCGCTGATCACGACCGATGGCAGGAAACGCAGGACGCTGTCCCAGCTGCCCGAGTCGAGCGGGATGACACCCCGCGATGTGGCGTACGAGATCACGTGCTTGAGCGCCTCGGGGTTCGGCTTCTTGGTTCCCGGCAGCACCAGTTCGACGCCGAACATCGCACCTCGGCCGCGCACCTCGCCCACGAAGCTGTAGCGCTGGGGCCAGCCGCCGATCCGCTCTCGCAGCGTGCGCTCGACACGCTGCGCTTCGCCCAGCAGGTCATCGCGTTCGATGATCTCGAGTACTTTCAGCGCCGCCGCCGCAGAGACCGGGTTGCCGCCGAAGGTGCCGCCGATGCCTCCCGGCTGCACGGCGTCCATGACCTCGGCGCGGCCCGTGACCGCTGCGATCGGCATGCCGCCGCCGAGCCCCTTGGCGATGGTGACAAGGTCGGGCACCACATCGTGGTGCTCGATGGAGAACCACTTGCCCGTGCGGGCGATGCCCGCCTGGATCTCGTCGGCCACGAACAGGATGCCGTTCCGACGGCAGTAGTTGGCGATGCGCTGGAAGTAGCCCTCTGCCGGGATGACGATGCCGCCATCGCCCTGGATCGGTTCGGCGAAGAACGCAGCGACCTCGCTCGCGCCGATATGCGTCTCGATGTAGTCGATGGTCCGTTCGGCCGCTTCCGCACCAGAGAGGCCGTCTCGGAACGGATAGCTGATTGGCACGCTGAAGATGTCGCCCGGGAACGGGCCCATGCCGGCGCGTTCGGGCCAGGGGCGATACGTCATCGCCATGGTGAGGTTCGTGCGGCCGTGGAAGGCGTGGTCGAGCGCGACGATCACGCGTCGCCCCGTGTACTTGCGCGCGATCTTCACGGCGTTCTCAACCGCTTCTGCGCCCGAGTTGACGAGAATCGAATGCTTCTCGAAGTCGCCGGGGGTGAGTTGTGCGAGCTTCTCGGCGACCTTCACATAGTTCTCGTACGGCGTGACCGTGAACAGCGTGTGGGTGAGCTTCGCGGCCTGCTCGGCCACTGCGGCGGCGACCTCCGGATTCGCATGCCCGATCGTCGTGACGCCGATGCCGCACCCGAGGTCGATGAGCTGGTTGCCGTCGACATCGCGCAGGATGGCGCCCGATCCCTGCTCCATGTAGATGTTCGCCAGCGTGCCCGCACCGCGCGAGACGCTGGCCTCGCGCCGCTGCTGCAGCGCCTTCGACTTCGGACCCGGCAGGTCGGTGACGAGCTTGCGTTCCTGTTCGACCGTGAACTCCATGCCGCCCAGCCTAGGGCTGCCCGCTGCCACCACCGTGACAGGGGACGTTGTCATGGCACGCGTTGAGCCGGTTGTCAGCACAGCCGAAGCCACGATGCGCGAAGATGGAGCATTCGTCCTGTCTCTCTCACGAAGGTTTTCCGCGTGCGCGCATTCGCTGCCCTGACCGTCACGGTCGCCCTCACCGCCGCCCTCGCAGGCTGTGCGGCGAACCCCGACACCGACTCGAATCCCGATGAGAGCGCCGCTCCCTCGCCGGCAGGCTCGACCGACTGCCTCGCGAGCGGCGGCAGCGGCGTCGACGCGGTGAGCGTCACGGGCGAGTTCGGCACGACTCCGGTCATCGAGTTCGAGGCTCCGCTGTCGGTGGAGAAGACGCAGCGCGCTGTCGCGATCGAGGGCGATGGCGATCTCATCGCCTCGGGCGACGACGTCAACGTCTACTTTGGGCTCTGGAACGCCACCACCGGCGAAGAGATTCCCGGCACGGGCTTCACCGAAGGCGCCGAGGTGCCGATGGCGGTCGATGAGCAGCAGATTCTGCCCGGCCTGGTGAAAACCTTGCAGTGCGCGCCCGAGGGCAGCCGGGTGGTCGGAGTGCTGCCGCCCGCCGACCTGTGGGGCGCTCAGGGCCTCGCCGACCTCGAAGTCAAGGGCACGGATTCGCTCGTCTTCGTCGCCGACATCGTCTCTCGTGTCAAGCCGCTCGAGCCCGCGACCTGGACCGAGAACGTGCCCACAGTCGACCTCGAGAGCGAGGCGCCGGTCGTCACCCTGCCGCAGACCGAGCCGTCGCCTGAGCTTCAGCTCGCCGTGCTCGAAGAGGGCAATGGCGATGTCGTGGAGGATGGCGCGACCGTGACGGTGCACTACCAGGGCACATCCTGGAACACCGGCGAGATCTTCGATCAGAGCTACACCCGGGGCGAGCCAGCGACCTTCTCGACCGACGGCGTGATCCCCGGCTTCGCGGCGGCGATGATCGGTCAGAAGGTCGGCTCGACGGTGATCGTGACGATCCCGCCGAAAGATGCCTACGGGCCCGAGGGTGCGGGCCATGCGCTGAGCGGCCAGACACTCGTCTTCCTCATCCAGATCGAAGACGCGCAGTAGCGTAAGCGCCATGCGCCGCGTGATCATCCTGGGGTCGACGGGCTCGATCGGCACCCAGGCGCTCGACGTGATCGAGGCGAACCGAGATCGCTTCCAGGTCGTCGGCCTGGCGGCGGGCCGGAACGGCGAGCTGCTGGCCGAGCAGGCGCGTCGATTCGGGGTGGCCGAGACGGCGCTCGGAGCGGCGGATGCTGCACAGCTCGTTCGCGGGGTCGACGCCGACGTGGTGCTCAACGGCATCACGGGTTCAGTCGGCTTGGAACCGACGCTCGCCGCACTGGAGTCGGGCGCCACGCTCGCCCTCGCGAACAAGGAGAGCCTCATCGTCGGCGGCGACCTGGTGAAGGCCGCCGCTGCACCGGGCCAGATCGTGCCGGTCGACTCCGAGCACTCGGCGATCGCCCAGGCGTTGCACGCCGGTGCACCGGACGAGGTGCGCAGGCTTGTGCTCACAGCATCCGGTGGACCGTTCCGTGGCCGCTCAAGGGAATCGCTCGCGGCGGTCACACCGGCGGAGGCGCTCGCCCACCCGACGTGGGACATGGGCGTGGTCGTCACCACGAACTCGTCGACCCTTGTGAACAAGGGTCTCGAGGTGATCGAGGCGCACCTGCTGTTCGACATCGACTTCGACCGCATCGACGTCACAGTGCATCCGCAATCGATCGTGCACTCGATGGTCGAGTTCGTCGACGGATCCACCATCGCGCAGTGCTCGCCGCCCGACATGCGGCTGCCGATCTCGCTCGGCCTCGATTGGCCCAATCGGGTTCCCGGCGTCGGTGCCCCGCTCGATTGGACCACTGCGAGCCAGTGGACCTTCGAGCCGCTCGACGACGAGGCGTTCCCTGCGGTGACGATGGCGAAGGAAGCGGGCCGGGCGGGTGGAACCTTCCCGGCCGTGTTCAACGCCGCCAACGAGCAGGCCGTGCACGCGTTCCACGCGGGCGCGATCGGCTACCTCGACATCATCGACACGGTGCGCGCCGTGGTCGAGCGGCACGAGAGCGGCGACCCGAGCCTCGAAGGGGTGCTCTCCGCGGAGCGCTGGGCCCGTGCCGAAGCCGACGCGATCATCGCTCGGGGTTGAGCCCGGACCCTCTCCCACCGATCGGTGCGCCGGCCTGCTGCAGCTCGTACGCGGTTCCCGGGCGAGCAACGCGAACCGCGTCGGCTCAAAGCTGCTTCATGGCCAGCGATCGCTAGCCTGAGCGGGTGGAGAGCGTGCTGCTGTACATCGTGGGCGTGCTGATCATCGTGATCGGCCTGGCGCTCTCCATCGGGCTGCACGAGATCGGGCACCTCGTTCCTGCGAAGAAGTTCGGCGTCAAGGTCGGCCAGTACATGATCGGGTTCGGTCCGACGCTGTGGTCGCGCCGACGGGGCGAGACCGAATACGGGGTCAAGGCGATCCCGCTGGGCGGCTACATCTCGATGGCGGGCATGTACCCGCCCGAGAAGGGACGCAAGTCGGCGCGCACCTCGAGCACCGGCTTCTTCAACGCCCTGGTGCAGGATGCCCGCACCGCGTCTGCAGAGAGTGCAGTCGATACCGACGAGCAGCGCCTGTTCTATCGGCTGCCGATCTGGAAGCGCATCATCATCATGCTCGGCGGGCCGGCCATGAACCTGCTGATCGCGGTGGTGCTCTACGCGGTGCTCCTGATGGGGTTCGGACTGCAGACGCCGAGCACCACGCTCGGCAGCGTCTCGGAGTGCGTCATCCCAGCGGGCAGCACGGCGACCTCCTGCAGCGCCGACGACCGGCTCGCCCCGGGCGCAGAGGCGGGGCTCCGGCCCGGTGACCGCGTGGTCTCGATCGCGGGCGAGCCCATCGACGACTGGAGCGAACTCTCGGCCACCATCCGGCAGCACGCTGGGGAGACGGTGCCGTTCGACATCGTGCGCGATGGCCGGGAGCAGACCCTTTCGGTGACGCCCTTGCTCACCGAGCGGTACGTCTACACAAAGGACGGCCAGATTGAGATGGATGCCGCCGGCCGGCCCGTCACCGAAGAGGTGGGCTTCGTCGGGGTCGGTCCTGCGTACGAGCGAGTGCAGCAGCCCGCGACCGCTGTGCTCCCAGCCGTCGGTGACAACCTTTCCGCAGTGGTGAACATCGTCCTGCACCTGCCGCAGCGCATGGTGGAGGTCGCGCAGGCCGCCTTCGGCACCGAGGCCCGCGATCCGAACGGACCGATCAGCGTCGTAGGGGTGGGCCGTATCGCGGGCGAGATCGCGAGCGTCGATACTGCGCCGATCGTCGACCGTGCGGCGGGACTCGTGGGCCTGGTCGCAGCGCTCAACGTGGCGCTCTTCGTCTTCAACCTCATCCCGTTGATGCCGCTCGACGGCGGGCACGTCGCCGGTGCCCTCTGGGAGGGCCTGCGACGCTGGTTCGCTCGGGTCTTCGGCAGGCCCGACCCGGGCCCCGTCGACACAGCGCGGCTCGTGCCGATCACTCTGGGCGTCGTCGCTGTGCTCGGGGTGATGAGCGCACTGCTCATCTACGCCGACATCGTGAAGCCCGTCAGCATCCTCTAGCCCCGTCGCACGAACCGCGGAGCGCGGTTCAGCGGCAGCGGGAACTCAGCGCTGCAAACTCAGCGTTGCGGGTTCAGCTGTGCCGCGAATCAGCGGTAGAGGATGAGCGCGTCGCCCTGGCCGCCGCCCCCGCACAACGACACCGCAGCCTTGCCGCCACCGCGGCGCGCGAGTTCGTGCGCGGCGTGCACGGTGAGTCGGGCGCCCGACGCGCCGACCGGGTGGCCGATCGCAATGGCACCGCCGTGGATGTTCACGATGTCGCTCGAGATGCCGAGGTCGCGCATCGATTGGACGGCGACCGCTGCGAACGCCTCGTTGATCTCGATGAAGTCGAGGTCGCCGATCTGCCATCCCTGACGCAGCAGGGCCTGCTCGATCGCGCGAGACGGCTGCGAGTGCAGTGAGTTGTCAGGCCCGGCCACTCGGCCGTGCTTGCCCACGATCGCGAGCCACTCGTACCCGTTCCTCTCCGCCCACTCCCGATCGGCGACGACGAGCGCTGCCGCACCATCGCTGATGGGCGACGAGTTGCCCGCCGTGATGGTGCCCTCCGGGTCGAAGGCCGGCCGCAGCTTCGCGAGGGCCTCCACGGTGCTGTCGGGGCGCACGCCCTCATCGGTCGTGATCGTCGTGACCTCGCCCTTGCGTCCCGTGATCTCGACCGGCGCGATCTCGGCATCGAAGAGTCCGGATGCCTGGGCCGCGGCGGCGCGCTGGTGCGAGGCGGCGGCAACGGCATCCTGATCCTCCCGAGAGATGCCAAGACGGCTCAGCGGACGTTCCGTCGAAAGCCCCATCGACTCGTGATCGAAGGCGTCCAGCAGGCCGTCGTGCTCCATGTGGTCCACTGCGGCCACGGCGCCGTAGCCCCAGCCCATGCGCGTACCGAGCAGAAGGTGGGGCGCCTGGGTCATCGACTCCATGCCACCGGCGACCACGACCTCGGCGTCGCCTTCCCTGATCATGCGCGCCGCATCGATCACCGCGCTCACGCCTGAGAGGCACACCCGGTTGATGAGCGTGGTCGGCACGTTCCACCCGATGCCCGCACGGATGGCGGCCTGCCGCGCCGGGTTCTGTCCTGCACCAGCGGGAAGCACCTGGCCCATGATGACGTGCCCGATCTGCTCTGCCGGCACACCGGAGCGCTCGAGCGCTGCCTTGATGGCAACCGTTCCGAGGTCGACGGAGCTCTGCGATGCGAGTTGGCCCTTCACGCGCCCCTGCGGCGTGCGCGCTCCCGACAGGATCACGACTTCATTCGGCATGTACGGCTCCTTCGCCCCGGTCGTTCGAGCACGCCCCTGGCGCTCCACTGCTGCAATCGACAGTAGCAAGCGCGGATGCTGCCGATGGGCGCTCGTATCGTTATCTGCCCGAGATGCTCCACTGCCAGCATTGCGATCATGAAGCATCGTCGCTTAAGAACACGGCTGGGCCGCGCCGCGGTGGCGGCGGCGCTGCTAGCCGTCGTGCTCGCCGGCTGCAGTACTTCAGCTCTGGACCGCGACCCAACGGCGACCTCGCACCCGACCGACTGGCCAGACTCGGATGAGCCCTCTCCTCAGCCCGAACCGATCGGCACACCGTCCAAGCGCGTCACGACAGTGCTGATCCGGCCGACCATGCTCGAACTGGTGGCCGAAGACGGAACCGTGCTGCGGGAGTTGAGCTACGACCTGGAGGCCACCGAGATCGCGACCACACTCGCGGGAGTGTTCGGTGCGCAGCCCGAGATCGAAGTTTGGCCGGGACAGTGCTGCGAGGCCGGGAGAATCACGTACTACCGATGGCCTGGCCTCCAGATCCTCGACGACCACGTCGGCATGTTCGTCGATCATGACACCTGGGTGGATCGTGACGGTCCCGACGTGCATGACATGAACGTTCGTGTGGACGTGCACCGGGCAGAAGTCGCAGGAGTTCGAATCAGCACCAGCACGGGATACCAGATCGGCGACGACCTGGAGTTGCTCAAGGACGTGTCGCTCGCCTACGTCGAAACGGATCGCTTCTTCGAAGCTTGGCTGGAGCACGGGCCCATCATGGGGCCGAGCGAGATCCCCGGCGAGGTGAACGCCTATCACGTCGCCGTGCAGGACGGCATGGAAGGAGGAATTCGAATACTCGCCCCGCTCCGGCTCGGCGTAGGCCGTGTGTGACGAAGGGCCAAGCAAACCCTGTTCTCGCTCAAGATTCTTCAACGCCACGCGACGTAGACTCGTCGCGTGGCTGCAGTGAACCTCGGTATGCCGAGAATCCCCGAAACGCTCGCTCCGCGGCGAAAGTCCCGCCAGATCAAGGTGGGCAAGGTGCTCGTAGGCGGAGACGCGCCCGTGAGCGTGCAGTCGATGACCACGACGCCGACCACGAACATCAACGCGACGCTGCAGCAGATCGCCGAGCTCACCGCATCCGGCTGTGACATCGTGCGCGTCGCCGTGCCGAGCCGCGACGATGCAGAGGCGCTCCCGATCATCGCGAAGAAGAGCCAGATCCCGGTCATCGCCGACATCCACTTCCAGCCCAACTACGTGTACGCCGCGATCGACGCCGGCTGCGCTGCGGTGCGGGTCAACCCCGGCAACATCCGCAAGTTCGACGACCAGGTCGGTGAGATCGCCCGGCGCGCTCAAGCAGCGGGCGTCAGCCTGCGCATCGGAGTGAACGCGGGGTCGCTCGACCCCCGCCTGCTCGAGAAGTACGGCAAGCCGACCGCCGAGGCGCTCGTCGAGAGCGCTGTGTGGGAGGCGAGCCTCTTCGAGGAGCACGACTTCCACGACTTCAAGATCTCGGTCAAGCACCACGACCCGATCGTGATGGTGAAGGCCTACCGCCAGCTCGCCGAACGGGGCGACTGGCCGCTGCACCTCGGCGTCACCGAGGCGGGCCCGGCCTTCCAGGGCACAATCAAGAGCGCCACGGCCTTCGGCATCCTGCTCGGCGAGGGCATCGGGGACACCATTCGTGTCTCGCTCTCGGCGCCGCCCGCCGAAGAGGTCAAGGTCGGGCTGCAGATCCTCCAGTCGCTGAACCTGCGCGAGCGCAAGCTCGAGATCGTCTCGTGCCCCAGCTGCGGGCGCGCCCAGGTCGACGTGTACTCGCTCGCCGACCGCGTCACCGCGGGGCTTGAGGGCATGAGCGTGCCGCTGCGCGTTGCTGTGATGGGCTGCGTGGTGAACGGGCCCGGCGAAGCGCGCGAGGCCGACCTCGGCGTCGCCAGCGGCAACGGCAAGGGCCAGATCTTCGTGAAGGGCGAGGTCATCAAGACCGTGCCCGAGGCAGAGATCGTCGAGACACTGATCGCCGAGGCGAACCGCATCGCAGCGAGCATGCCTGCCAGCGAGACCGGCGAACCCACGGTCACCGTCGGCGCGTGACGAAGCCCGTGTGGTGACGATCGACTGATCCGACGGAACTGATCCGAGGGGCGAGGATGCCTGTTGTGACGGATGCCGCAGCCGTCGACGTCGCGCGCGTGCAGCGGCGGACTCTCGGTGTTCTCGCGACCGGCCAGGTGCTCAGCGGTGTGGGCATGGGGTCGACGCTCTCGCTCGGCGCCTTGCTCACGGAGCACGTCTCCGGCCAGGCCGCCCTATCGGGTCTCGCAGCGACCATGCTCACGCTCGGCGCGGCTGCGCTCGCCATTCCGCTCGCGCGAGTCGCCGCGCGCACTGGCCGGCGGATCGCCCTCGCCTCGGGCGGCGCGCTTGCGGCCCTTGGCGCAGTGGTCATCATCGCCGCCGCAGCGTGGATGCAGTTCTGGCTCCTGCTCGTGGGGCTCGCGGTGCTCGGCGCCGGCTCGGCCGTGAACCTTCAGGCCAGATTCGCCGCCGCCGATCTCGCGTCACCCACTCGCCGTGGACGCGACCTCTCGCTGGTGGTGTGGGCGACGACGATCGGCGTGGCAGTCGGTCCCAACCTGCTCGAGCCGGGGGAGATCGTCGGCGGGGCCATCGGGCTGCCCGAACTCACGGGCGGGTTCGCCTTCGCGATCCTCGCGCAGCTCGCAGCGATGACGCTGTACCTGAGCGCGCTACGACCCGACCCGCTGCTCACGGCGCTCTCGCTCGATAGCTCGGCTCCCGCATCCGCCGCTCCGCAGGACGTGTCTACTGCGCCGGCAGTCGCAGCCGCAGCGGCATCGGCGTCGGTGGGCGGCGAGACCGACGTGAGCACCGCGACCGGGCCGGTGCTTCTCGGCGCGGCGGAACCTGCTGAGGAGGCTGCCGAACGAGCAGGCGCCGCGGTTGCCCGGACGAGGCGAGTCGGCCCCTTCAGCATCCTCGTCGAGAAGCCGCGAGCCCTCATCGCCATCGTCGCCGTGGTGCTGAGTCACGCGACCATGGTCGCGGTGATGGCGATGACGCCTCTGCACCTCACGCAGCACGGCGGCACGCTCGTGATCGTCGGCATCGTCATCAGCATGCACACGGCGAGCATGTACGCCCTCTCGCCGTTGTTCGGCTGGCTCAGCGACCGCTTGGGCCGGGTGCCGGTCATCGTGCTCGGGCAACTCGTCTTCGTCGCCTCCCTCGTGCTCAACTGGGTGGCCGGTGGCGATCATGCGACCGTCGGCATCGCGCTCGCACTCCTCGGCCTCGGCTGGTCGGCATCGACGGTGTCCGGCTCCGCCATGCTCACCGACGCGCTCGAGCCCGGTGAACGGGCACGCGTGCAGGGGCTCTCCGACACAGCGATGAATCTCGCCGGCGCCGGCGGCGGCGCCCTCGCGGGGCTCATCATGGCGCTGCTCGGCTACGGCGGCCTGAACGCCCTCACGCTGCTGCTCGTCGCGGGAGTGCTGGCGGCGCTCGCCCTCGGCATCCGCCCGCTCCGCCCCGTCCGCGCAGCCTGAGCGCTCCCGCGCGCCCCCGCGCCCGCGCCGCCTGCCCCGCGCGCCCGCGCGGCTGCCCTTCCTCGCGCCCGCGCGGCTGCCCTTCCTCGCGCCCCGCGGCTGCCCTTCTAACCCCCTGCCCCACCCTCGCGTTCGAACCCCTTCGAGATGACAGAATCTGCGCGCTCCGGGCCCGAAAAGGTGCCGATCGTGTCATCTCGGCGGAGTGGATGCTCGCACACGGGGAGACGGGGCGGCGGCGAGACGGCGGGGGAGCCGGAGGCGGGGGAGAAAAGGGGGCGGGATGCCGCGAACTAGACTTGCGGCGTGGTCACCCGTCTCTCCCGCCTCTTCCTCCGCACGCTCCGCGAAGACCCCGTCGACGCCGAGGTCGCCAGCCACAAGCTACTGGTGCGCGCCGGGTACATCCGCCGCCAGGCGCCGGGCATCTTCGCCTGGCTGCCGCTCGGGCTGCGGGTGAAGGCCCGCATCGAGACGATCATCCGCGAGGAGATGGCCGCGGCGGGTGCGCAGGAGGTGCATTTCCCGGCCCTGCTGCCGCGCGAGCCCTATGAGGCCACCAACCGCTGGACCGAGTACGGCCCGAACCTCTTCCGACTGCAGGACCGGCGAGAGACCGACTACCTGCTCGCGCCCACGCACGAGGAACCGTTCACGCTGCTGGTGAAAGACCTGTACTCCTCGTACAAGGACCTTCCCGTCACGCTCTACCAGATCCAGGACAAGTACCGCGACGAGGCGCGCCCCCGTGCGGGCCTGCTGCGCGGCCGCGAGTTCACCATGAAGGACGCCTACTCCTTCGACGTCACCGACGAGGGGCTCGCCGAGAGCTACCAGGCGCAGCGCGACGCCTACGAGCGGATCTTCACGCGGCTCGGGCTCGAGTACGTGATCGTGCAGGCGGATGCCGGAGCGATGGGCGGATCGCGCAGCGAGGAGTTCCTGCACCCCACCGAGGTCGGCGAAGACACCTTCGTGCGCTCGGCCGGGGGATACGCGGCCAACGTCGAGGCCTACCAGACGCCCGCGCCCGAGGCGCTCCCGATCGACGGGCAACCTGAGCCGATCGTCGTCGATACCCCCGACTCGAGCACGATCCTCGGGCTCATCGATGAGCTCAACACCAATCAGGCACGCACCGACCGCGCATGGCTCGCGTCCGACACGCTGAAGAATGTCGTGCTGGCGCTCACGCACCAAGACGGCTCACGCGAACTCGTCGTCGTCGGGATGCCGGGCGACCGCGAGGTCGACATGAAGCGCGCCGAGGTGGTCTTCGCGCCCGCCGATGTGGAACCGGCATCCGAGTCGGACTTCGCCAAGCACCCGCGGCTCGTGAGGGGCTACCTCGGGCCGTGGTCACCAACTGGGGCCGTGCTCGGCGAGACGTCGAGCAACGGCATCCGGTACCTGCTCGATCCTCGCGTCGTCGAGGGCACCGCCTGGGTCACCGGCGCGAACGAGCACGGCAAGCACGTGCTGAGCCTCATCGTCGGCCGCGACTTCACCGCCGACGGCGTGGCTGACATCGCGGAGGTGCACGAGGGAGACCCCGCACCGGATGGCTCCGGGCCGATCGAGGCCGCGAGAGGCATGGAGATCGGCCACGTGTTCCAACTCGGCCGCAAGTACGCCGAGGCGCTCGGGCTGCAGGTGCTCGACGAGAACGGCAAGCTGGTCACCGTCACCATGGGCTCGTACGGCATCGGAGTGACCCGCATCATGGCGGTGCTCGCCGAGACGAACCACGACGACAAGGGGCTCACGTGGCCGGAGCAGGTCGCGCCCTTCGATGTGCACGTGGTCGCAACAGGCAAGGATGCCGCGGTCTACACGATCGCCGAAGAGCTCGTTTCGCAGCTGGAGGGCTTCGGACACGATGTGCTGTACGACGATCGCCCGAAGGTGTCACCGGGCGTGAAGTTCGGCGATGCCGAACTGCTCGGCGTCCCACGGATCGTGATCGTCGGGCGCACGGCCGCTGACGGCATTGTCGAATTGTGGAACCGCCGCACCGGCGAGCGTGAGCAGGTCGCGATCGCCGACGTCGTGAGCCGGCTCTCTGCCTGAGCAGCCGTGAGGCTTCGGCTCGAGCGCTCCCAAGCCCCGAGGCCCTGAGGCTTCCGCGTGTGACCGCGCCGGTTGAGCAAGGCGCGTCAGCGCGGGCTCTAGATGTGCCGGGCCCCACGTGGGTCCGTCCGAGCACCGGATGCGGCGGCATCCGGTGTCGTAGAATGATGCGTTCCGGTGCGGCGCCGTGCCGGGTCGGGTGCGGAAGCGCACCCGCTGAGATCTGAATATTGGAGGCCCTCGGTGGAGATTGACCTGAGCGTGCTGCGCACGATCGAGCGCGAGCGTGAGATCCCTTTCGAAGAGCTCGTGAGCATCATCGAGCAGGCCATCCTGACGGCGTACCTCAAGCACACCTCGGCCGGTGAGCCGCACCCGCACGACGAGCATGCGGCGGGCCAGCACGGCCACGGCGAGCACGGCGGTCGCGCGCGGGTCGAGCTCGACCGCAAGACCGGCCATGTCACGGTGTACGTTCCCGAGCTCGACGACGAGGGCAACCAGATCGGCGAGGCCGTCGACAGCCCGAGCGACTTCGGTCGCATCGCCGCATCGGCGGCGAAGCAGGTGATCAACCAGCGCCTGCGAGACATCGCCGACGACGCGGTGTTCGGCGAGTTCCGCGGTCGCGAGGGCGACATCGTGGCGGGCGTCATCCAGCAGGGACCGAACCCGCGCATGATCCACATCGACCTCGGCACCATCGAGGCGATCCTGCCTCCCGAGGAGCAGGTGCCCGGCGAGGACTACACCCACGGCACCCGCCTGCGCGTCTATGTGACGAGCGTGACCAAGGGCCTCAAGGGGCCTTCGATCACGGTCTCTCGCACGCACCCCGCTCTGGTGCGCAAGCTCTTCGCCCTCGAGGTGCCTGAGATCGCGAACGGTGTCGTCGAGATCGCCTCGCTCGCTCGGGAAGCCGGGCACCGCACCAAGATCGCGGTGCGCGCGCTCGAGCCGGGAGTCAACGCGAAGGGCGCCTGCATCGGCGAACTCGGCCAGCGCGTGCGCGCGGTGACCGCCGAGCTCAACAACGAGAAGATCGACATCGTCGACTACTCCGACGACCTCGCCACCTTCGTCGCGAACGCGCTCTCGCCCGCCAAGGTCACGAGCGCCTTCGTCATCGACGAGGGTCTGAAGGCCGTGCGCGCCCTGGTGCCCGACTACCAGCTCTCGTTGGCGATCGGCAAGGAGGGCCAGAACGCTCGACTGGCCGCGAAGCTCACCGGTGCGCGCATCGACATCCAGCCCGACAGCGTGCTCGACGACTGATCGCGCTCCTGACATCACGCCCCGCGCCCGGAGCGGACCGACTCTCAGGAGAGGGGGAGTAGGATGGAGCCCGTCAGAACTTGCCTGGGGTGCCGACAACGCGCTCCGCGTTCCTCGCTTCTGAGGGTCGTGGCGCGAGATGGAGAGGTCGTGGCGGATGCCGCGGCCGTGCTCCCCGGGAGGGGTGCGTGGGTTCATCCCACGCGTGCCTGCATCGACACGGCGGTGAAACGCAACGCTTTCGGGCGGGCGCTTCGAGCGGGTCGAGCGGTGCAACCCTCGGAAGCGCTGATCAACCTCAGCATCAACGAATAGACAGGCTGAATGGCAATGGACAACTCATGAGCGGCTCGAAATGAGACCCGTCCACCACTAATGTCTGCGCCCCTGTCGGGTCGCGGACCCAGACAGGAGAACTGTGGCGAATCCACGCGTGCACGAGATCGCGAGCGAACTCGGCATCGACAGCAAGACTGCCCTTGAGAAGCTCAAGGAGCTGGGCGAGTTCGTAAAGGGACCGTCCTCCAGCATCGCGCCCCCGGTTGCGCGACGGCTGCGCGCCGCCTTCGAGAAGGACGGCATCAAGGCGCCCGAGAAGAAGGCCGCGCCCAAGGCCCCGGCCCCGGCCCCGAAGCCCGCTTCGAAGCCGGCTGCGCCGGTCGCCGAGGCGTCCGCTGAGCAGCAGCCCGCACCCAAGTCGGTCGCCGAGCGACAGGCCGAGGCAGCGGCGGCGGCCAAGGCAGCCGGCGAGCCGACTGCGGCGCAGGCCGGCCCGGCGGCTCCTGGCGCAGGTGGCCCGAAGCCTGGTCCTCAGGCCGCGCCCCGACCCGGTGCACCGCGCCCCGGCAACAACCCGTACAGCAGCAACCAGGGCATGCCTCGTCCGGGCGGGCCCCGCCCCGGCAACAACCCCTTCGCGTCGACCCAGGGCATGGCGCGGCCGACCCCGAACTCGATCCCTCGCCCGGCAGCGCCTCGTCCGGGTGCGCCCCGCCCGGGTGCTCCTCGTCCCGGCGCTCCGCGGCCCGGCGGCTTCCGCCCCGGCCAGCCCGGTGGTGCTCAGCACCAGCAGCGTCAGCGTCCCGGTGGCGGCGGTCCGGGTGCCGGTGGCCCCGGTGCCGGTGGCGGCTTCCGTCCGGCCGGCGGGTTCGCCGGTCGCCCCGGCGGTGGCGGTCGCGGTCGCGGCAGCACTGCAGGCGCGTTCGGTCGCGGTGGCGGCAAGAGCAAGGCACGCAAGTCGAAGCGCACGAAGCGCCAAGAGTTCGAGATGCGACAAGCGCCGTCGCTCGGCGGCGTGAGTGTTCCCCGCGGTGACGGCAACACCATCATCCGTATGCGCCGCGGCGCATCGATCTCCGACTTCGCGGAGAAGATCGACGCCAGCCCGGCCAACCTCGTGACCGTGCTGTTCCACCTCGGTGAGATGGCGACGGCGACGGAATCGCTCGACGAGGCCACCTTCGAGGTGCTCGGCGACGAGCTCGGCTACAAGATCCAGATCGTGTCGCCCGAGGACGAGGACCGCGAGCTCCTCGAGACCTTCGACATCGACCTCGAGCAGGAGCTCGAAGACGAAGACGACTCGGTGCTCGAGATCCGTCCGCCGGTCGTCACCGTCATGGGTCACGTCGACCACGGTAAGACCCGACTGCTCGACGCGATCCGTCAGGCGAACGTGGGCGCCGGCGAGGCCGGTGGCATCACCCAGCACATCGGTGCATACCAGGTATGGACCGAACACGACGACATCGAGCGCGCGCTGACCTTCATCGACACCCCCGGTCACGAGGCGTTCACCGCCATGCGTGCCCGTGGTGCGCAGGTCACCGACATCGCGATCCTCGTGGTCGCGGCCGACGACGGCATCATGCCCCAGACGGTTGAGGCGCTGAACCACGCCCAGGCCGCAGGCGTGCCGATCGTGGTCGCAGTGAACAAGATCGACAAGCCTGAGGCCAACCCGGCCAAGGTGCGCCAGCAGCTCACTGAGTACGGCCTCGTGGCCGAGGAGTACGGCGGCGACGTCATGTTCGTCGACGTGTCGGCGAAGAACAACGTCGGCATCACCGAGCTCCTCGACGCGGTGCTGCTCACCGCTGACGCCGGTCTCGACCTGCGTGCGAACCCCGACAAGGCGGCGCGCGGTATCGCGATCGAAGCGAAGCTCGACAAGGGCCGCGGTTCCGTCGCGACGGTGCTCATCCAGTCGGGAACGCTGCGAGTCGGCGACGCGATCGTCGCCGGAACGGCCTACGGCCGCGTACGCGCGATGCTCGACGAGAACGGCGACGCGGTCGACGAAGCTCGTCCGTCGCGTCCCGTGCAGGTGCAGGGCCTCTCGAGCGTGCCGCGCGCCGGCGACACCTTCATCGTCACCGATGAAGACCGCACCGCGCGTCAGATCGCCGAGAAGCGCGAAGCCGTGGAGCGCAACGCACAGCTGGCGAAGGCCCGCAAGCGCATCAGCCTCGAGGACTTCACCCGTGCACTCGAAGAGGGCAAGGTCGAGTCGCTCAACCTCATCATCAAGGGTGACGTGTCGGGTGCCGTCGAGGCGCTCGAGGAGTCGCTCATGAAGATCGAGGTCGACGAGAGCGTTCAGCTCCGCATCCTGCACCGCGGTGTCGGTGCGGTGACGGAGTCCGACATCGACCTCGCGACCATCGACAACGCGATCGTGATCGGCTTCAACGTCCGTCCCGACGTCAAGGCCCGCGAGCGCGCTGCGCGCGAGGGCGTCGATGTGCGCTTCTACTCGGTCATCTACTCGGCCCTCGAAGACATCGAGAACTCGCTCAAGGGCATGCTCAAGCCCGAGTACGAGGAAGTCCAGTCGGGCGTGGCCGAGATCCGCGAGGTCTTCCACTCGTCGAAGGTCGGCAACATCGCCGGTGTGATCGTCCGTTCGGGCACGATCACGCGCAACGCCAAGGCGCGCGTCATCCGCGATGGCGTCGTGCTGGCCGACGGTCTGGCGATCGAGTCGCTGCGCCGGTTCAAGGACGATGTCACCGAGGTCCGCGAGGGCTTCGAGTGCGGTATCGGCCTGGGCAAGTTCAACGACATCCGCATCGGCGACGAGATCGAGACGATCGAGCTCAAGGAGAAGCCGCGGGTCTGATCCGCGACTTCGCCGCACGGATGCCTGGGGCGCCGGATGCTGGCCGACATCGGTCCGCATCCGGCGCCCGCCGTCTGCCCGCAACCTCGCGGGCACATACTTTCGTAACGGGAGGAGAGAGCCATGGCTGATCCCCAGCGGGCCAGGAAGCTGGCCGACCGCATCAAAGAGGTCGTCGCTCGTCGCATCGATCGAGGCTTGAAAGACCCCCGCCTCGGCTTCGTGACGATCACCGACGTACGCGTGACCGGCGATCTGCAGCACGCATCGATCTTCTACACCGTCTACGGCACCGACCAGGAGCGCGCCGACACCGCAGCGGCGCTGAAGTCGGCCACGGGCATGCTTCGCAGCGAGGTCGGGCGCAACATCACCGCCCGGCTCACGCCATCGCTCGAGTTCATCCCCGACGCGCTCCCCGAGAACGCCGCGAACATCGACGACCTGCTCGCTCGCGCACAGCAGCAGGATGCCGAGACCCAGCGGATCGCCGCCTCGGCCGAGTACGCGGGCGAAGCCGATCCCTACGTCAAGCCTCGCTCTGCAGAGGACGACGACTGGGATGACGACGACCTCGACGACGATGATGACGAGGACGACGACCTAGACGAGGACGACGAGGAAGACGACGACGTCGACGACGACTTTGAAGCCGGAGACGAGCGCGACGACGAGGTGTACGCGACCGACGACCTCGACCCCGACGCTGAGTTCGACGACGTCAATGACGCGGTCGTAGCGTCTGACGACGACCTCGACCCCGACGCAGACGACAACGACTGAACCGCCCGCCCAGAGCGGTTGGCGCAGCGCGAGGACTGAGCGCAATCGGGCCCGACAGCCGGCCCAGGGCAGCCCCCTCAGGGCAGCTCCCTCAGGGCAGCCGTCTCCGGCGCGCGCTCACCCAGCCCGCTCAGGGCAAGCGGTAGGCGTCGCCCTCTGAGACGGCGAGGCCGTCGCGCACGAGGGTGTCGATCGCGCGCGTGAGCTGTTCGGCATCCGGCCAGGCGCGTTCAAGTTCGGTTCTCGTCACGGGAATGTCGCTCGCACGCAGCTCGGCCATGACAAGGCCTCGCACCTGGCGATCGCTGCCCTCGAACCGTGCCTGCCCGCGCGCTCGCGGTCCGACGTATGCGGGGTAGCCGGCGGCGCGCCAAGCGCAGAGCGCGTTGATGGGGCACCCGTCGCAGCGCGGAGCGCGTGCGGTGCACACGATGGCGCCGAGCTCCATGACACCCGCGTTCGTCAGCTGCGCTTGCCTGCGGTCGGTCGGCAGCAAGCGCTCCATGGCCTCGAGGTCGGCGCGGATGCGGGGTGGCCCCGCCTCGGCGAGACCCGCCACGGCGCGAGCGATGACCCGTCGCACATTCGTGTCGACCACCGGATGCCGCTCACCGAACGCGAAGCTCGCCACGGCCCGCGCGGTGTAGTCGCCGACGCCGGGCAGCGCCAGCAGCTGTTCGACGTCGCTCGGCACTTCGCCCCCGTGTCGCTCGGTGATCACCACAGCGGCTGCGTGCAGGTTCAGCGCCCTGCGCGGGTAGCCGAGCCGATGCCACATGCGCACGGCCTCGCCGGGCGGTTCCGCGGCGAGGGCGGCCGGTGTCGGCCAGCGATCGAGCCACTCGGCGAGCCGGGGCACGACGCGTGCGACCTGAGTCTGCTGCAGCATCACCTCGCTCACGAGGATGCCCCAGGCGGGGAAGCCCTGCTCACGCCAGGGCAGCTCGCGGGCGTACTCGCCGAACCAGGCGATGACGGCGCCGGCGATCGCGGCGGCCCGCACAGCGGCATGCTCATCCGCAGGCTCTGTGGCGGCGACTCGCTCTGTGGCGGCGACTCGCTCTGTTGTGGCGACGCGCTCTGTGGTGGCGACTCGCTCTGTGGCGGTGCTGGTCGGAGGCCGCGTCGTCATCGCAACGGTCCGGTTGCAGCGGTGACCCGGTCGATGACCCGCCGCACTGAGAGGTGCTGACCGGAGGTCTCGACCTCGTGCACGAGCCGCAGCAGTTCCGTGTTCACCGGAACGGGCACCTCAGTGCCTTGCGCTGCGGCCACCACAGCCCCGTTCAAGAAGTCGATCTCGCTCCGTCGTCCGCGACGGATCGACTGCAGCGTCGATCCCGGGTTGGGAGTGGCGCCAAGGTACGCGCGGATGCGAAGCGGCAGCATTTGCCCGAGCGAGAGCGGCGCCCGGGCGACGAACGACAATCTGGCGTGGGTGAGGCCGTTGAAGGCCGCGAAGCGCACTCCTCTGGCAAGGCCGACGCGCACCGCCTCACGCATGCTGGCGGTCATGATGCGGCGCAGCCCAGCGTGCGAGATGACCTCCTGCACGCTCAGCCCGGTGATCGCGGGGAGCGCGTTCACCTGGTTGACGATCAGCTTGGTCCACTGAGCGCCTTCGAAGTCGGCGATGACCTCTGCCGGCATACCGGCCGCGTTCAGCGCGGATGCCGCGAGCTCCGCCGCGTCGGCATCCTGTGTGCCTCGGAACGCCCCCAGCACCGTGTTGGCTGCCGTGGTCACCCGCACATGACCCGGGGCGACGTACGAGGCGGCGATCATCGACAGTGCGCCGACGATGGGGGAGCCGGGGAGTTGCTCCGCCACCCGTTCCATGCCGCCCAGCCCGTTCTGCAGCACCACGGTCGGAGCGTCGCCGATGGCGCGGGCGTTGTCGCGGGCTGCGGCCTCGGCATCCATCGCCTTGGTCGCGATGATCACGAGCTCGGGCTTCGCCTTGAGGGGCAGCGTCTTCGCGGCCGAGACCCGCGCGGTGTACTCGCCCCACGCCCCGTCCAGCTTCAGGCCGTCGCGGCGGATCGCGGTGAGGTGCTCGCCCCGTGCCGCGACCCAGACCTCGTTGCCGGCTCGCTCGAGCATCGCCGCGATCGCGCCGCCCATCGCCCCAGCACCGACCACACCGACTCGCACGCCAACCAGCTTAGGCAGCCGCGGGCCCGGGGGGCCCTGCCTGTACACCGCACTGCTCCGCTGCGCCCCGCGGGGGCAGCATCCGCGCCACTTGCGCAGGTTTGCGCCAGCTGTACGTGGCGCGATTGCGAACAGGTGGCGCGCAAAGAGTCGGGCCCTCCAGCCCCCCAGCACGGTGCGATGGCACTGGGCGCGCGGGCAGCCCGAGCAACCCGGCGGATGCCGTCACCGGTCACCGGTCACCCGGCGCGATCGCGGGCGAGCGCGCGCTGCACCGGTCGCGTGGCGCAGCGACCCCCGCGCGCTGGGGTACCGTGCAAGGGTGACGCCTGCGATCGGATCCCGCAGCGGCATCCTGCTGCTCGACAAACCGCCCGGCATCACCAGCCATGACGTGGTCGCGCGAGTGCGCCGTCTTGCCGGCACTCGCAAGGTCGGCCATGCCGGCACACTCGACCCGATGGCCACGGGCCTGCTGGTGCTCGGCCTGAACAGCTCGACCCGCCTGCTGACGTACCTCGTCGGGCTCGACAAGGAGTACCTCGCCACCATCCGCCTCGGGCAGTCATCGAGCACCGACGACGCGATGGGCGAACTCGGCGAAGCGCACGACGTCTCGCACATCGACCCGGCCGCCATCGAGCGCGGAATCGCGGAGCTCACCGGCGACATCCTCCAGCGCCCGAGTGCGGTCAGCGCCATCAAGGTGGCGGGCCGGCGCGCGTACGACCGGGTCCGCGACGGCGAGGCCGTCGAACTCGATGCGCGCCCGGTGACGGTCTCTGCGTTCGAGCTGCTCGAGACTCGCCGCGACGGCTTCATCGACCTCGATGTGCGTGTCGAGTGCTCGTCGGGCACCTACATCCGAGCTCTCGCGCGTGATCTCGGCGAAGCGCTCGGCGTGGGCGGGCATCTCACGGCGCTGCGCCGCAGCCGCGTCGGTCCGTTCATGGTGTCGGATGCCGCGACGCTGCCCGAGCGCCCGGCTCCCGGCTCGCAGCCGGCCGCCGCCGACACAGCAGCCCTCGCCGAAGCGCTGCTGCGGCCCGCAGACGTCGCCGCGAGCCTCTTCGGAAGCCTGCAGCTCACCGCCGAGCAGGCGCGCGACCTCGCCCACGGCAAACGCGTCGAGGTCGACGCGGCAGACATCGAGTGCATCGCCGCCGTCACGCCTGATGGCGCCCTCGCGGGGCTCGTCGAGCTCCGTGGTCGACGGGCGAGGCCCCTGGTCAACTTCCCGACAGATGAGGTACTTGCGTGATCGACTGGTTCACTTGGCTGCTTGCGGGCGTCTCACTGGTGGGCGGCCTCGCGTGCTTCGTGCTCGGAGCCATGGGGCGCAAGCCCAACGACTTCACGCTCGGTGCCGTGGTGCTGGTCGAGGCGCTTCTGCTCGCCCAGGTGGTGATGGCGATCGTCGCACCCTTTCTCGGCAACCGCCCCACGGGGCATCCGGTCGAGTTCTGGGCCTACTTGATCTCAGCCGTCCTCATCCCGCCGCTGGCGGTGTTCTGGGGTCTCGTCGAGCGCAACCGATGGAGCACCATCGTGCTGGGTGTGGCGAGCCTTGCGATCACGATCATGGTGCTGCGCATGCACACCATCTGGTTCGTGCAGTTCGCCTGACCCGCTTAGCATTGACGGGATGAGCACTTCCGGGACGACGCGCGCCGCTGGGCGCAGCCGCGGTGTCGGCCGCGTGCTGGTGCTGGTCTACGCGATCCTCGCGCTGGGAGCCACAGGCCGCTCGGTCTTCCAGATCCTCACCAAGTTCGACGAGGCGCCGCTGGCGTACGTGCTCTCGGCCGTCGCCGCCGTCGTATACATCGTGGCGACGATCGCCCTCCTCGCTCCGGGGCGGATCTGGCGCGCGATCGCCTGGACGGCCATCAGCTTCGAGATGACGGGTGTGCTCGTGGTCGGAGTGCTCAGCCTGGCCCTTCCCCAGTGGTTCGCGCACCCCTCGGTGTGGTCGGGCTTCGGCATCGGCTACCTCTTCATCCCGCTCGTTCTGCCCGTGCTCGGGCTCGCCTGGCTCGCCCGCACTCGCGGCGCTGCGCATGAGCGGGTGACCGCCTGAGATGCGAGTGTTCACCTCGATAGCGGATGTGCCCGCCGGCTTCGGCCCGAGCGCCGTCACGATCGGCAAGTTCGACGGCGTGCACATGGGCCATCGCGCAGTCATCGACGAGCTCAAGAGGATGGCGGATGCCGAACAGCTCGTGCCGACCGTGGTGACATTCGATCGCAACCCGCTCTCGCTCCTGCGCCCCGAGTTGTGCCCTGAGCCCCTCGTCAGCAATGCCCAGAAGCTGGAGCTGCTCGAGGAAGCGGGCGTCGAGGCGACGCTCATGCTCACATTCGATGAGTCGTTGCGCGAGCAGACACCCGACGAGTTCGTCAGTCGAGTGCTCGTCGATGCGCTGCGAGCGCGGATCGTATTCGTGGGCGGCGACTTCCGGTATGGCGTGAAGGGCAGCGGAGACATCGACACGCTGCGGGCCGAGGGCGCGCGATTCGGCTTCGATGTGCGTCTGGTCGACGACGTGCGAGAAGCCGGTCGGCGCGCGTCATCGACGTGGACGCGGGAGGCGCTCGCCGCGGGCGATGTCCGCCGGGCCTCCGAGCTGCTCGGTCACCTGCCGACGCTGCGCTCGGTCGTCGTCGCGGGCGAGAAGCGCGGCCGCGAGCTCGGGTTCCCCACCGCCAACCTGCGTCCCGACGTGGAAGGCTTCATCCCCGCCGACGGTGTCTACGCCGGATGGCTCACCATCGCGGGTGATCAGGAGGGCGAGGGAGTGCCGATGCCCGCGGCCATCTCGATCGGCAACAATCCCACCTTCGACGGCGTGCCCGAGCGGCAGGTCGAGGCCTTCGTGCTCGACCAGGACTTCGACCTCTACGGCCGAACCGTCGAGATCGCGTTCGTCGACCGCATCCGCGACATGCTGAAGTTCACGACGATCGAAGCGCTGATCGACACACTGCACGAAGATGTGCGGCGCACGCGCGAGATCATGGCGTCGGCCCCGCGTCCGAGTCGCTGACCGAGTCGGTCGGAAGGGCCGTGCGGCCGAACATCACCAGCAGGATCGCGGCGGCATCGCCGGTGATCACGGGCCCTCGGCCCACTTGCCAGCCGGCATCCGCTGCCTTCAGCGTGTTTCTGCGCAGCACAGTGCGCAGAGCCACGGGCGCCGACATGGCGCGCGATCTCGCGACGGCTTCGCTGACGACCGGCGAGATCGAGATCGTGGCTCCCAGCGCGGTGGCGATGTCGAGCGCACCGATGACGGCGGCCGTGAGCGCCGGGAGGCTTCCCCTGCGACGGCCGCTCGCCCGCGAGGCAGCGACGTCGCGCAAGACCGGGGGCAGGGCACCTTTCGCCGCTGCGCGAGCGAGCCCGAGCTGCGCCGCGCTGCCGGTGTCGAGCATGG
Organism: Ruicaihuangia caeni; assembly: GCF_040536845.1. NCBI lineage: Bacteria > Bacillati > Actinomycetota > Actinomycetes > Micrococcales > Microbacteriaceae > Ruicaihuangia > Ruicaihuangia caeni. The sequence continues at coordinate 571,752 of NZ_CP159582.1, read as the reverse complement.
TGCGCGAGTACGCGCGCACCCGCTCCTGGGGCGAGGTGCCGAGGCGCCAGACGAGCAGTCCTGCCACCTCGCGGATGCTCCAGCCGCGGTGCATGCTCGGAAGCTCCCAGGCCTCCTCGCCCGCCTGCTCGAGCAGATCGGCCACCTGCAGCAGAATGCCGCTGATATGCCGCGACCAGTTCGACGGACGGATGCCGGAGCGCGGCGCGTCGGGCTGCGTGTCGGCCGTGTCTTGCATCCGCCCCCCTGTCCTCGTGCTTCTCAGGGTAGCGAGCATGAGCCGCTCTCGGGGCTCATACACTTGGCCTAGTGACCGATTCTCACCGCTTGCCGTTGTGGCATGGCCGCGGGCTCGCCCTCGTCAGCATCCTGCTCATCGCCGTCAACCTCCGCTCGGCGGTCGCAGCGGTATCACCGGTGGTCGAAGCGATCGGCGCCGATATCGATCTGAACGCGATGGTGCTCAGCGTGCTCGGCACGCTCCCGCCGCTAGCGTTCGCAACATCCGGGCTGTTCAGTCCATGGTTCGCCAAACGGTTCGGCCTCGAGGCCAGCCTGGCTGCAGCGGCCCTCGCCATGGCGCTCGCCTATACGATCCGCTCGCTGTCGCAAGAGCCCGCGATGTTCCTCACCTCGAGCGCGCTCGGTCTCGCGGCGGCGGGCGTGGGCAATGTGCTGCTGCCCCCTGTGGTGAAGCGCTACTTCCCGGATCGAATCGGCACGATGACGACCGCATACGTCATCGCGATCGGCATCAGCACGATGCTGCCGCCAGCTCTCGCTCTTCCGCTGACCGAGGCCTACGGCTGGCGAGTCAATCTCGGAGTGTGGGCGATCGTCGCGCTGGTCGCTGCCGTGCCGTGGGCGATTCTGTGGCTTCGGCACCGCGCCTCGGCGGCCGACGACGGCCCGGAGCTCGAATCATCGCCCGATCGGCTCATCGGGTCAGTGCGCCGCTCGAGGGTCACTTGGGCCCTGCTGATCATCCACGGGGTCTCCTCGGGCACCTCCTACTCGACCTTCGCGTGGCTGCCTCCAATGCTCGTCGCGATCTCCGGCTCGAGCGGCGCAGAAGCCGCGGCGCTGCTGACGCTCTACACCGTGGTCGGCGTCGTCTCGACCGCGGTCGGGCCGGGCCTCGCCGCCCGGTTGCGTCGCCAGGAGCTCATCATCGCCTTCGGCGGTGTCTCGCTCATCGCCGGGTACCTCGGCCTTCTTCTCGTGCCCACGGTGGTGCCCTGGCTGTGGGTCGCGCTGATCTCGGTGGCGCAGGTGAACTTCTCGGTGATGCTGGCTCTCATCAATCTGCGCACCCGTGACCAGCGGGTCACGACTGCGGTGTCGGGCTTCGCTCAGGGCAACGGCTACATCCTCGGCGCCTCGTTCCCGTTCCTCGTGGGCGCCTTGCTCACACTCACTGGAGGGTGGCTCGCGCCGCTCGTGATGCTGCTCGTCGCCTCGGGCGGCGCGCTCGTCGGAGCAGTCATGCTGGCCGGCGGCCGGAAGGTCGACGACGAGCTGGCTTGAGCTGCGGCCCCGGGCGAAGGCGGTCAAGCACTTGCCCGCAGCGGTCCGCCTGGCTGCGAGCCAGGCGACGCACCGCCAACACGCAGCAGTTGCGCGTACCTTGTACACGGTTGGGGCCGCAGCATACGCTCAGACCAGGCCACGGCCGACGCCCCTTCTGGAGGGAACCCGATGACACTCGAACACCCCGTCGCGCTCGCACCCGCCGACCGGGCGGTGCAGCTGCTCGGCGGCGATCTCACTGAGAAGAGCCTGCGACTGCATCTCGAGGGGCTGAGCGGTGTGGATGCCGTCGGCCTCGAGCAGCGAGCCGCCTCGCTCGGCACGCGCTCCATCAAGACGACGTCGAAGGCCTGGGCCATCGACACCATCATCCGGTTGGTCGACCTCACGACGCTCGAAGGCGCTGACACTCCAGGCAAGGTTCGTTCATTGGTGGCCAAGGCCCTGCAGCCCGACGCCTCCGACCCCGGTTGCCCGAGGCCTGCCGCAGTGTGCGTGTACGGCGACATGGTGCCGATCGCGGTCGACGCCCTTGGGGCGAACCAGGGGCTCGACACCGGCGGCATCAACGTCGCCGCCGTGGCGACAGCCTTCCCCAGCGGTCGTGCCTCGCTCGCCGTGAAGCTCGCTGACACCCGTGATGCCGTGGCAGCCGGTGCCGACGAGATCGACATGGTGATCGACCGAGGAGCGTTCCTGTCGGGCCGCTACGGTCGCGTGTTCGATGAGATCGTCGCGGTGAAGGAAGCCTGCCGCCGTGACGACGGCAGCTACGCGCACCTCAAGGTGATCCTCGAGACCGGCGAGTTGAACACCTACGACAATGTGCGACGGGCGTCATGGCTGTCGATCCTCGCCGGCGGCGACTTCATCAAGACCTCGACCGGCAAGGTCTCTCCGGCGGCGACGCTGCCGGTGACGCTGCTGATGCTGGAAGTCGTGCGCGACTGGCACCGCCTGACGGGCGAGCAGATCGGGGTGAAGCCCGCGGGCGGCATCCGAACTTCCAAAGACGCCATCAAGTACCTCGTCACGGTGGCCGAGACCGTGGGAGAGCAGTGGCTCACTCCGCACCTCTTCCGCTTCGGCGCTTCGAGCCTGCTCAATGATGTGCTGCTGCAGCGTCAACGCCTGCGCAGCGGCCACTACAGCGGCCCCGATTACGTCACCGTCGACTGAACGAGTTGGAAGCAGACACCATGGGATTCCTCGAGTACGCGCCCGCGCCCGAGTCGCGCAGCATCTTGCAGCTCCGCGATCGATACGGGCTGTTCATCGACGGCCAGTTCGTCGACGGAAGCGGTGACCCCTTCACGACGATCTCGCCGGCGGACGAGCAGCCGATCGCCGAGATCGCGCGCGCCGATTCTGCGGATGTCGACAAGGCCGTCGCCGCGGCTCGCCGTGCATACGACCAGGTGTGGTCGCGCATGCGCGGCAGCGACCGCGGCAAGTACCTCTTCCGCATCGCCCGGCTCGTGCAGGAGCGCGCTCGCGAACTCGCCGTCGCAGAGAGCCTCGACAACGGCAAGCCCATCAAGGAGAGCCGCGACGTCGACGTGCCGCTGGTGGCGGCCTGGTTCTTCTACTACGCGGGCTGGGCCGACAAGCTCGATCACGCGGGCCTCGGAGCCGACCCCAAGGCGCTCGGAGTCGCGGGGCAGATCATCCCGTGGAACTTCCCGCTGCTCATGCTCGCCTGGAAGATCGCGCCCGCGCTCGCGGCAGGCAACACGGTGGTGCTGAAGCCGGCCGAGACCACCCCGCTCACTGCGCTGCTCTTCGCCGAGATCGTGCAGCAGGCCGATCTGCCACCGGGGGTTGTGAACATCGTGACCGGCGCTGGAGACACGGGCGCCGCGATCGTCGATCACCCGGACGTCGACAAGATCGCATTCACCGGCTCGACCGACGTCGGCCGCGCCATCGCCCGCTCGACCGCGGGCACGGGAAAGAAGATCACCCTCGAACTCGGCGGCAAAGCGGCCAACATCGTCTTCGACGACGCGCCGATCGATCAGGCGATCGAGGGCATCGTCAACGGCATCTTCTTCAACCAGGGCCATGTCTGCTGCGCCGGCAGCCGCCTGCTGGTGCAGGAGAACATCCACGACGAAGTGATCGACCGCCTCAAGAGCCGACTCTCGACGCTGCGGCTCGGTGACCCTCTCGACAAGAACACCGACATCGGCGCGATCAACTCGAGCGAGCAGCTCGAGCGCATCCGTCAGATCTCCGCCATCGGCGAAGAAGAGGGCGCCGAGCGCTGGACCGCGCCCTGCGAGCTGCCGAGCCAGGGGTTCTGGTTCGCTCCGACGATCTTCACCAACGTCTCGACGAGCAACCGCATCGCGCGCGATGAGATCTTCGGCCCCGTACTCTCGGTGCTCACCTTCCGAACGCCCGATGAAGCGATCAAGAAGGCGAACAACACGCCGTACGGCCTGTCGGCCGGCGTGTGGAGCGAGAAGGGTTCGCGCATCCTCGCGGTCGCGGATCAGCTGCGCGCGGGCGTCGTCTGGGCGAACACCTTCAATCGGTTCGACCCGGCATCGCCGTTCGGTGGCTACAAGGAGTCGGGCTTCGGGCGCGAGGGCGGCAGGCACGGGCTCGGCGCGTACCTCGCACCCGCTTCAGCGCCCGCGCGCAACCGGGTCCTCGCACCGACGGATGCCGGAGACGACGCGGGCCGCCCATCGCTCGAGACTCAGCCGGCGGCAGGCGCCACCGGGGCATCCGAGTCGGGGGCCTCCAGCGGTGAAAGCAAGCCGAAGTCGTCACGCTCGAAGAAGGGGGAGGCGAAGTGAGCCGTCTCGCAGTGCCCAAGACGTACAAGCTCTACATCGGCGGCCAGTTCCCCCGGAGCGAGTCGGGCCGCAGCTATGAGATCGTCGGAGCCGGCGACCGATTCCTCGCCAACGCAGCGAAGGCGAGCCGCAAGGACGCCCGTGACGCGGTGCGAGCGGCTCGCGCCGCACAGCCGGGCTGGGCTCGAGCGACCGCCTATAACCGCGGGCAGGTGCTGTACCGGATCGCCGAGGTGCTCGAGGGCCGGCGTGGGCAGTTCGCCGACGAGATCGCGGCCGTCGAGGGCGTCGCGGACGCCGAGGCGCTGGCCGAGGTCGATGCCGCCATCGACCTCTGGGTCTGGTACGCCGGCTGGGCCGACAAGTTCGCGCAGGTGATGGGCAATGCGAACCCTGTCGCCGGCCCGTACTTCAACATCTCGGTTCCGGAGCCGACCGGAGTGGTCGCCGCCGTCGCTCCGCAATCGCGGGGCACGAGCCTGCTTGGCATCACAGCCGTCGTCGCGCCCGCGATCCTCAGCGGCAACAGCATCGTCGTCGTCGCGAGCGAGCGAGCACCGCTCAGCGCGATCAGTCTCTCGGAAGTGCTCGCCACCAGCGACGTTCCCGGGGGAGTGGTCAACGTGCTGACCGGGTCGCCGGCCGAGATTGCTCCGTGGCTCGCCTCGCATGCAGACGTCAATGCGCTCGACCTGTGCGGCGCCGAGCGGCTCGAATGGGTCGATCTGCAGATCGCGGCGGCGCAGACGTTGAAGCGGGTGCTGACCCCCGAGCCCGGAGTCCCCGCTGCGACGCTCGAGCGCATCGGGTTCTTCACCGAGACGAAGACCGTCTGGCACACCAAGTCGATGCTCTGACACCGGCACCGCAGCCGGTGCGCCCCGAATTGGGCATGTAACGAAACGGTAACGTTCGCGCTAGAGTGACGGCACCCGCAATGGAGCGGGCGCTGACCCGGAAGCGATCGATGCCAGACACTCCTTACCCTTCCCGCCCCAGTACCGCTGCCCAGCGAGCGTCCCGGCTCGGACGCCGCTCGCCGGTCTTTCGGCGCCGTTCGGCCGTGACGAGCATCGCGGTCGGGCCCGAGCGTCTGAAGCGCGTCGCCCTCCTGCTGCTCTCGCTCGCCCTGCTCGTCGGAAGCGTGCTGCAGCTCGGCGGCACGGGGTCGGTGCACGCGGCTGGAACCCTCGAGATCCTCCGAGCACCTGGCGAGGCCGGCATGGTGGCGGCGCATCGCGGTGACCGCTCCAACGCTCCCGAGAACACCCTGCCGGCGTACCTGGCCGCCCTCGATTCAGGCGCTCAGCTGCTCGAGACCGATGTGCGCCTCACCGCTGACGGAGTGCCCGTGCTCATGCACGATGCGACTGTTGATCGCACCACTAGCGGTTCGGGCTGGGTCTTCGCGCTCGACTCCGATGCCGTTCGTGCTCTGGATGCCGGGTCGTGGCACGCCGAGGAGTTCGCAGGCACCCCGGTTCCGACCCTCGCTGAACTGCTGACGATCGCCGCGCCGACTGAGGCGATCCTGCTGCTGGAGCTCAAGGGCCGATGGGGCGCCGAGGGTGTGCGTCTCGTTCGCACCCTGGTCTATGAGCACGGGATGCATGACCGAGTGATGCTCGCCAGCTTCGACCGGAAGACTCTCCGGCAGGCGCAACTGCAAGCCCCTGAGCTGCCGCGAATCGTCGTGACATCGGGCGTTCCTCGCCGACCGCTCGAGCTCGTCGAACAGTACGAGGCATCCGCGTTCATGACTCGGGCGAAGTCGCTCATCGAGCACGATCGGCTGGTCGACGATCTGCACAGCGCGGGCGTCGCCGTGATGGTGTACACGCTGAACACACAGGACGACTGGGCTGCAGCGCTCGCGCTCGGCGTCGATGCGGTGGTGACAGACGCGCCGCGCGACCTCCGGTCCTGGTATGGAGGCGCGGGATGATCGCCCTTCGAGCGCCGTGGCAGATCGCGCCCTGTGGGGGCTCGGAAGGCTTGGCTCACGTCGGCTCGCAGGCCATGATTGAACGCGGACCCGGGAGGAGCTCATGGGCGCAACAGACCGCGGCGCTGGCCGCAGGGTCGCTTTCCTCGGCGATGGACTGGTCGCCGACGGCCGCTGGCAGGAGTGGGTGCCCGACTACGACGTCTCGAACCTCGGCATCCCCGATGCCAAGGTCGAGCAGGTGCTCGAGGCGCTCGACAGAGTCGTCGACGATCAGCCGGATGCTGTCGTGCTGCTGGCCGGGCCGACAGACTTCGACCGGCGCGGCAGCACGGTCGAGCATGTCGTGCGCACTCTCGAGTCGATCCTCGTCGAGGTCCGACGGCGACTGCCCGGCGTGCGGCTGCTGCTGATCTCGGTCGTGCCGGGCGATGAGCGAAGTGCCGAACGCCGCCGCGAGGCGAACCGCCATCTATGGCAGTTCGCGGCGACGGTGCGCGCCCAGTATCTCGATCTGTGGCCGGCGCTGAGCGACAAGTCCGGCGCGCTGCCCGCCGAGTACCGGGGCCAGGGCGGTGGTCTCTCCGCTGCCGGGTACGACGCCTGGGTCGCGGAACTCCGTCCCGCGCTCGAGCGGCTCTGGGACGGCCCTCCCATGAGTCGGCCGATCAGCATCGTCGAGCTGTAGCGGTGCGACGGCTCGTCATCGCCTTGCTCGTCGCAGGCGGGCTGCTCGCCGCAGCCGGCACGCCGGCGACGGCGGGGGCAGCGGCTGCGGCGCCGGTGTCGGCGCCCGCGTCCGAGGCGGGGAACGCGTCAGCGAACGCCGCCTCTGCGCTGCCGGCAGACGTGAACGACTTCGGGTTCGACCGTTTCGAGGCCGACTACGAACTGGGCGTCGACGACGACGGGCGCTCGACGCTCCGCACCACCGAGACGCTCGTCGCGCGCTTCCCCGAGCGCGATCAGAACCGCGGCATCCGCCGATCGATCCCGACCTGGTACGACGGCCACCCCACTGATCTCACGGTCGAGAGCGTGACGGATGCCGATGGCAACGACCGCGCTTTCGAACTGGAGGAGGACGACGAGGTGATGCACATCACCATCGCCTCCAACGACTACGTGCACGGCGTGCAGACGTACGTGATCACATACACCCAGCGCAACGTCACGCGGTACTTCGCCGACACCGCTTCCGACGAGTTCTACTGGGACACCAATGGCCTCGACTGGCCGCAACCGTTCGCGGTCGTGACCGCCCGGGTGCACCTCGAGGAGAGTCTCGTGCCCCGGCTGACGGGCCTTGCGAGTTGCTACCGCGGCGCCGAGGGCTCGAACCAGCGCTGCGACATCGTGCAGAACGGCAGCACCTTCGAGGCCTCGGCTTCCGGCATCCGCCCATACGAGAACGTGACCATCGCGATCGGCTTCGAGGAGGGCACGTTCACGCCCCGTGACAATGGCTATTTCGCGAGCTGGGCAGGCTGGGCGCAGTTGCTCGGCACGCTCCTCGCTCTGGCTGGGCTCGTCTGGGGCGGGATCCTCTGGTTCACTCGCACTCGTGACGCAGATGGCCGACCGGTCATCGTCGCCGAGTACGCCCCGCCGAGAGGGGCGACTGTGCTGCTCGCGGCTGATGTCGTCGGCCGCTCGAGCAAGGCGGTGCCGGCGCAGCTCATCGACCTCGCCGTGCGCCGCAAGCTCCGCATCATCGAGGAGCGACCGGAGGCGAGATCCGGTCGGTACGCCGTGGAACTCGTGGACGCCACGGGCATGAACGAGCTCGAGCTCGAACTCGTTCATGCCGTGTTCGGCGAAACGGCGCGCGTTGGTCAGCGCGAGACGCTCTCGAGCAGTGACACGCGGGTCGGCAAGCGCGTGCAGAAGGTGCAGTCGGCCATTCGCAAGCAGACGATCAAGGCGGGCCTCCGGCGACGCACGAGCATGCGAGAACTCATCTGGCCGTTCGTGCTGGCCCTCCTGGGGGCCGTCATCGCGTTCGTGTGCATGATCGCGTTGTTCGACGATGCGCGCGGTGCCTTCTGGCCGCTCCTGCCCGCCGCGGTGGCGGTGCTGGCGGTGATCGGCGCGGCCGCGGCGGTGTTCCGGGCGCCGTTGACCTCGCAGGGCGCGGAGTTCCGCGACCATCTGCGGGGCATGGAACTGTACATCAAGGTCGCCGAAGCCGATCGGCTGCGAACCTTGCAGAGTCCTCAGGGGGCGGAGCGCCGACCGGTCGACCCGAGCGACCGCGAGCAGATGCTGCATCTGACCGAGCGGATGCTGCCATACGCCGTGCTGTTCGGGCAGGAGAAGCAGTGGGCAGCCGAACTGGCGCGCTACCTCGACCGTGAGCCCGATTGGTACTCGGGCAGCGCGCCCTTCAGCGCCGCGGCATTCGCCGGCGGCATAGGCGCGGTGACGTCGGCGGTGTCTTCCGCGTACACGTCGAGCAGCACCAGCGGCGGCTCTTCTGGCGGCGGATCCTCCGGTGGTGGCGGAGGCGGCGGGGGAGGCGGGGGAGTCTGACCGCTCCGCCCCCCGGATCCCGTCGATCCCTGCAGCGGGCGCCGGGTGAATCGACCGGTCTCCATTCGGCATAGGCTTGAAACGATGACCGAGTACCGAACCCCGGCGCGACGACGAACCGCGTTGCTGCCGGCGATCCTTCTGGTGCTCGCTCTGCTGATCGGGGCCGGGTTCAGCGAGACCGACGGGTTCACCGTCGTGCGGTACGTCGTCAGCATCTTCGCCCTGATCATGGTCGTCTTCGCGCTCCAGACGAAGAATTGGGTGTTCCCGCTCCCGCTGCTGGCGATCGCGGTGCTCTGGAACCCGGTCTGGCCCATCGATCTCGCGCCTGACCTGTGGCGGGCGCTGCACTACATCGCCGGAATCGTCGTCGTGCTCGCGGGCGTGTTCATCAAACAGCGCACCGACGTCTGAAACTGCGCGTAGACTAGTCGCAGCACGGCCGCCACCATCCGAGTTCACGGTTGGGTCTGGGGCCGGCCAACAGTTTCTCACCGTCGTTCCTGCCTCCCGGCGAGTCGGCGGTATCGCACCGCAACGGTGGACAGGTGTCCGCCGCCCAGCCATCGCGGGGAGATGGCACGAGGAGGAGCATGGCCATCGGCCAGCGTCAAAGGCAACACAATGGCGGTCGCGCGACCACGCGCCGTCGCGCTCACGGCGACGAGGGCGGGGTCATTCCCGTGCTGGCGAAAGTCGCGCGCGAAGTCGAGGCAGCGGCCCAGCGCGGGCCGCTCAAGTCGGCAGGCCGGGCGAAGTTCCAGGTGGCCGCGCTGCTGCTGCGCGAAGAGCGCGCCCGGGTCAAGCACTCGACCGAACTGACGGATGCCGCGCGCCTGAACGAACAGAAGCGGCTCGACGGCCTCGCCGGCATCCTCGCCAAGACTGCGGCCCGCGACACGTCGCTGATCGCCCTGCTCGGCGAAGACGCCCCGGTGACCACAGCGGCGCGCGAGCTCAAGCGCGACCTGCTCATGGCGGCGGGCGTGGAGTTGAGCCCAGACGATCTCATCATCGTCACCGAGCCGGAACCCGTCGAAGAACGCCCCGCGCGCGACGTGGTGCCCGAGTCGGTGCGACAGTACGAGCGGTACAACCCCTTCCTGGCTCCCGACTTCAGCATCGCTCCCACGTCGAAGCCGCAACTGAGCGGTCGTCTGAACAACTGGGAGCTCATCGACCCGCTGTTCCGCGCGTTCGAATACGGTGCGGGCGGCGGCAGCGCCGTCATGGACCTGCCCGAACCCGGTTCGCTCGATGCGCCGGGCGACCTGCACCTCATGCCGCACCAGGGCCGCTTCATCGAGGCCGCCCGCCAAGGTCACCGCACCTTCCTGCTCGCCGACGAACCGGGCCTGGGCAAGACCGCCCAGGCACTGCTCGCAGCCGAGGCCTCCGGCTCGTACCCTCTGCTGGTCGTCGTGCCCAACGTCGTCAAGATGAACTGGGCGCGCGAGGTGCAGCGCTGGACGCCGCACCGCACCTCCACCGTCGTGCATGGCGACGGCCACGATCTCGACGCGTTCGCCGATGTCGTCATCGTCAACTACGAAGTGCTTGACCGCCACGTCAACTGGCTGTCGAAGCGCGGGTTCAAGGGCATGGTCGTCGACGAGGCGCACTTCATCAAGAACCGCGAGTCGCAGCGGTCGAAGAACGTGCTGTCACTGTCGAAGAGCATTCGTCAGCGGCATCCGAACGCGCTCTTCATCGCGCTCACCGGTACGCCGCTCATCAACCAGGTCGACGATTTCCGCATGATCTGGCAGTTCCTCGGCTGGATCGACGAGAAGAAGCCCCTGCCGGAACTCATGAAGCGCCTCGAAGACACCGAGCTCACTCCGGCAGACTTCGGGTTCTTCGCTGCCGCGCGCCAAGCCGTGATCGACATGGGCATCGTTCGCCGCAAGAAGATCGACGTCGCCGCCGACATTCCCGCCCGGCGCATCGCCGACATCCCCGTCGAGCTCGACGATGATCTCGGGCGTTCGATCCGGGATGCGGAGCGCGCGCTCGTTGCGCGGCTCGTGGAGCGCTACCGCCGCGTGCTTGCGAACCGCGACGAGCAGCCGATCGGCATCGACCACGCGCTCGTGCGCCTCGTGGCCAACGCGGAACTCGAGGAATCGAAGTCGCAGTCGTCGGGCGAGAACGTCTTCACCATGGTGCGCCGCATCGGGCAAGCGAAGGCCGTGCCCGCCGCCGATTACACCGTCAACCTCGCCCGCAACGTCGGGAAGGTGGTGTTCTTCGCCAAGCACATCGACGTCATGGATGCCGCCGAGCAGCACTTCGCGAACAGCGGCCTGCGCACCGTGAGCATTCGCGGCGACCAGACCGCTGTGCAGCGTCAGAAGTACGTCGACGCGTTCACGGAAGACCCGGAGGTCGCGGTCGCGGTCTGCTCGCTGACTGCGGCGGGAGTCGGCCTCAACCTGCAGGTCGCATCCAACGTCGTGCTCGCCGAACTGAGCTGGACGGATGCCGAGCAGACTCAGGCGATCGACCGTGTGCACCGCATCGGTCAGGAACTGCCGGTCACCGCGTGGCGGATCATCGCAGCGCAGACCCTCGACACGAAGATCGCCGAGCTCATCGGGAGCAAGGCCGGTCTCGCCGCGAGGGCTCTCGACGGAAGCGACGCCGAGGTGCTCGCAGAAGGCTCGCTGCAGCTCGAGGCGCTCGTCTCCCTCCTCGAGGAGGCGCTCGCCGAGGCACCCGCGCTGTGAGGTCGCGCCCCGACGGCGTGGCCGCACAGCGGAGCGCCCGGGACGAACGGGCGGCTCGGTACCGTGCGGCGCCTTCGGTGCTCACTGCGTTGCGCACACCTCGCCTTCTCGTGCGCGAGGTGCTCGCCGGGCTTGTTGTCGCGCTCGCGCTCATCCCGGAGGCGATCTCGTTCGCCATCATCGCAGGCGTCGACCCGAGGGTCGGCATCTTCTCTTCGTTCGTCATGGCGGTGACGATCGCCTTCCTCGGCGGCCGACCCGCGATGATCACCGCAGCGACTGGCGCGATCGCCCTTGTCATCGCGCCGGTGGCGCGCGAGCACGGATTCGACTACTTCATCGCGACCGTCATCCTCGGCGGGATCATCCAGTTGCTGCTTGCGGCGCTCGGGGTCGCGAAGCTCATGCGCTTCATTCCTCGAAGCGTGATGGTCGGGTTCGTCAACTCGCTGGCGATCCTGATCTTCCTCGCACAGTTGCCGCACCTCATCGGTGTTCCGTGGCTGGTGTATCCACTGGTCGCCGGTGGGATTCTCATCATGATCGTCATGCCGCGGCTCACAAAGGCGATCCCAGCGCCGTTGATCGCGATCATCGTGGTGACGGCGATCACGCTGACGTTCGCCCTCGCTGTCCCCAACGTCGGCGATCAGGGCGAACTGCCGCGGAGCCTTCCCGAACTGTTCATCCCCGACGTGCCGCTCAACCTCGAGACGCTCGCGATCATCGCTCCTTACGCCTTCGCCATGGCGCTGGTAGGCCTGCTCGAGTCGCTCATGACGGCGAAGCTCGTCGACGAGATCACCGACACCGGCTCGCCCAAGACGCGCGAGTCGTTCGGACAGGGCGTGGCCAACGTGCTTTCGGGTCTCTTCGGTGGGATGGGTGGCTGCGCCATGATCGGCCAGACGATGATCAACGTGAAGGCCTCCGGCGCCCGCACACGCATCTCGACATTCCTCGCGGGCGTGTTCCTGCTCATCCTCGTCGTGGTGCTCGGCGACATCGTCGGCCTCATCCCGATGGCTGCTCTGGTCGCCGTCATGGTCATGGTGTCGGTCGCCACGTTCGACTGGCATTCGATCCGCTGGTCGACGCTGAAGCGGATGCCGAAGAGCGAGACGACCGTGATGCTCTCGACCGTCATCGTCGTGGTCGCGACAAACAACCTCGCCGTCGGCGTGATCGTCGGAGTGGTCGTCGCGATGGTGGCGTTCGCGCGACGCGTGGCCCACTTCGCAACGGTGGATCGGGAGCTGCGCCCGGACGAGACTGTGCCGACCGCGTACTACACCGTCAATGGGGAGCTCTTCTTCGCCTCGAGCAACGACCTCACGACACAATTCGAGTACACGGATGACCCGGAGCGGGTGGTCATCGACATGTCGAACTCGCACGTCTGGGATGCATCCACGGTCGCAGCGCTCGATGCTGTGACGACCAAGTACGAGCAGCAGGGCAAGAGGGTCGTCATCGAGGGCATGAACGAAGCAAGCACCGCGATGCATTCTCGCCTCGCCGGAGGGTTCGACGGCGCAGCCGTCTAGCACTGCGGCCGGCGCCGATAGTGTTGACGCCATGTCGAGATATGTGCGCGTCACGCGCTTCGGCGGGCCTGAAGTGCTCGAAGTCGTCGACGACACCGAACCTCATGCCGGCAGCGGTCAGGTGCGAGTACGCGTGCACTTCGCGGGCGTGAATCCGGTGGATCGCAAGATCTTCGCGGGTGGCGAGACCGCCGCGCGCTGGAACGCCGTGCCCCCGTACATCAATGGCAACGACTATGCCGGCGTGGTCGACCAGGTCGGTGCCGAGGTCGACGGTGTGCGCTTGGGCGACGCGGTCTTCGGTGGCGCCCGGCATCTGGCGCAGGCCGACTACGTGGTGGTCGACGCCGACACCGTGCTGCACAAGCCCGGCGGGCTGAGCATGCAGCAGGCCGGCGCGCTTGACATCGCCGGCCGCGCTGCCATCGCGAGCGTGCGCACGCTGAGGCTCAGTGCGGATGACACGGTGTTCGTGAGCGCCGCCGCGGGAGGGGTTGGCGTGCTGGCGGTGCAGCTCGCACGTCGAGCCGGTGCGACTGTTATCGGCGCGGCGGGTCTGCACAACCACGACTTCCTGCGATCACTCGGAGTCATCCCGGTGCTCTACGGGGAAGGCATGGTCGAGCGCATCCGGGATGCTGCACCGGCCGGCGTCACCGCGGCGCTCGACTACCACGGCGTGGAGTCGATCGATGCGGCGCTTGAGCTCGGCGTGCGGCCCGAGCGCATCAACACGACCGCCGCGAAGACGTACCGCCCCGAACTCGGAATGCACACGGTCGGAGGGCAGGCCGCCACGCCCGCCGAGCTCGAGCGGCTTGCCGGTTGGATCGCTGACGGCTCTGTCGCGCTGCCCATCGAAGCGGTGTACCCGCTCGAGCGCGTGCGAGAGGCCTACCAGCACCTCGCGCAGGGCCACTTGCGGGGGAAGCTGGTGCTCGATCTGGGCGCTGAGAGCGAGCCGACCGGCAGCTGAGAGCCGTCGGGCCTCGCTCTGTCCGAGTAGCCCGAGCGCTCGCTCAGCCGAGCGAGGTCTCGCTCGCCATCACTTCGCGGCCCTCGCTGCTCGGATGCGCGCCCGCCACGTCGATGATCCAGGCGTAGTCGAAGGCGTGTTCCTCCCAGGCGCGATACCGTCCCGAGACTCCGCCGTGCCCCGCGGCCATCTCGGTCTTCAGCAGCGCGTCGGCACCGACTGTCCGCAGCTTCGCGACCCACTTGGCGGGCTCGACGTAGTACACGCGCGTGTCATTGAGACTCGTCACGGCGAGAATGCGCGGGTACTGCTGCTCTCGCACGTTCTCGTAGGGCGAGTACGACTTCATGTACGCGTACGCCTCGGGGCTGTGCAGCGGATCGCCCCATTCCTCCCACTCGATGACGGTGAGCGGTAGCGACGGATCGAGGATCGTGGTCAACGCGTCCACGAACGGAACTCCGGCCAGGATGCCGGCGAACAGCCCCGGCGCCTTGTTCGCGATGGCGCCCATGAGCAGGCCACCCGCGCTGCGGCCCTCGGCGACCAGCCGATCGGGGGACGTGTAGTCCTCGTCGATCAGGTGCTGGGCGCAGGCGATGAAGTCGAGGAAGGTGTTCTTCTTGTGCATCAGCTTGCCTTGCTCGTACCAGTGCCGGCCGAGCTCTCCGCCGCCGCGCACGTGCGCGATGGCGAAGATCATCCCTCGATCGAGCAGGCTGAGGCGGGCGACGCTGAAGCCGGGGTCGATGCTGTGCTCGTACGCCCCGTAGCCGTAGAGCAGCATCGGTGCAGGCGTGCCCGGTGTCACGAGATCCGCCCGGTAGACGAGCGAGATGGGGATCATCGTGCCGTCGTCTGCCTCGGCCCACTCCCTCCGCTGCTCGAACAGCGACGGGTCGTAGCCGCCGAGCACCGGCTGCCGCTTCAGCATCCGCAATTCGCCCGTGTCGATGACGTAGTCGTAAACGGTGGAGGGGGTCACAAAGCTCGTGTATCCCAGGCGCACGACGGGTTGGTGCCACTCCGGATTGCTGCCGACCCCCGCGGTGAACAGGGGCTCGTCGAAGTCGATCTCGCGCAGCTTTCGCTCGCCGCTGGTCGCGATGGCGACTCTGGTCAGGCCGTCGCGACGGTACTCGACCACGATGTGGTCGCTGAAGGCGTCGACGCCCTCGAGACGGATGTCGTCGCGATGGGCCATGAGCACGCGCCGCTCGCCCTGCGGGTCGTCGGCAGAGACGCTCACGAGTTCGAAGTTCGGCGCCTGGTCGTTGTGCACGATGAGCAGCCGCTGCTCGCCATCGACGACCGCATGCTCGATCTCGTACTCCACGCCCTCGCGCCTGGGCCAGACGACCGTGAACTCGCCCTCGGGGTTCTCGGCATCGAGGGTCCATGCTTCGCTGGTCGTGTTCGAGCCCAGTTCGATCACGAGGTACTTGCGGCTGCGCGTCAGCCCCGCGCCGACGAAGAAGCGCTCGTCGGGCTCGTGGAACACCGAGACGTCGGCGCTGCTGTCGCTTCCGACGGCATGACGCCACACGGTGTCGGGGCGCCACGCCTCGTCGACGGTCGTGTAGAACACCCACCGCCCATCCGGTGAGAAGAGCGCACCATGTCCGGTGCCCTCGATCACATCGGGGAGGTCATCACCGATCTCGACGGATGCCGCGGGGTGGTCCTCGGCGACCTCGCCGAGCTTGCGGATCCGCAGCGTGTACCGCTCGTCGCCTTCGACGTCGACTCCATACAGCAGCAGGGACCCGTCGTCGCTCACGTCGAAACTGCCCAAGGAGTAGAAGTCGTGGCCCTCGGCCTCAGCGTTGTCGTCGAGGAGGACTTGCTCGCCGATGAGGCCGTCGTCGCCCTCGGTGATCGTCGGGGGAGCCCAGTCGTCGGGACCGCTGATCGGCGCACGGCAGTGGACGCCGTACTGCTTCCCTTCGAAGGTGCGGGTGTAGTACCACCACTGACCCTGACGTACCGGGACGCTCAGGTCGGTCTCGAGCGTGCGCGACTTGATCTCATCGAAGATCTGCTGGCGCAGTGTCGCGAGGTGCGAGGTCTCCTGCTCGGTGTATGCGTTCTCGGCCTCGAGGTGGGCGATCACGGCCGGGTCGGACTTGTCGCGCAGCCACTCGTACGGGTCGACCACGATGTCGCCGTGGTGGATTCGTTCGGTGGGCATCTGAGGTGCGATCGGCGGCTCCAGCTCCATTCCCTCAGCGTAGCCGCGGGGTGCAACGCGCAGCGAGGACCAAGCAGTGAACGCAGATGTCGTCGCACCTAGAGTGGAGCGATGCGTGAAGCCGGTTCAGCTCGTGCCGCAGCGCGCCGATCTCGGGCGCCCTGGGCGATGGCGGCGACGGTCGCGTTCGGGCTCGCGCTGATCGCGGGAGTCGCGCTCAACCGTCTCTCGCTCGGCGTGCTGGTGGGCGTGCTGCTCGCCGGGGCGATCGGCATCACGTGGTTGCGCCGCCGGCTGGGTCGAGCACCGACCCGTGGACGATCTCGCCGGTCGCGTGGCGCGCGATAGCTCCACTGAAGACTCATTCACTGAACACGTTCATCGGCGAGATGGTGCCAAGTGCGGGCCGCGGTTCCCGGGGTAGGACGCCGCGAAGAAGAAGCGTCAGACGCGGCGCCGAACCCCGCCGGTTCTGAGTCCACCTGAGAGTTCTGCAGCGGAGCCAGCGGAGTTCATGCTGTTCGAGTTGCACGATGAGAGGAGGGGGAAGCGCATGGCTGGTCGGAGAACCGAGCAGGAGGTGGAGCAGGCCCTCGCTGAAGACCGGTTGGCAGAAGCTGCCAGGCTTCTGCGCAGCTTGACTCCCCGCGAAGTGGTGGGTCTCATCGAGCGCACCACATGGCGGCGAGGCGCGGTGGTGTTCAGGCTGCTCGGCAAGGACCGGGCCATGGAGGTCTTCGAGCGTCTGGGATCCACCATGCAGGGGGAGCTGCTTCGCGGCCTCCAGGACGAGGACGTCGCGAGGCTCTTCGCCAAGCTCGAACCAGACGACCGCGTGCGTCTGCTCGACGAGGTGCCTGCGGCGGTGGCCAAGCGGCTGCTTGCGACGCTCGACGCCGATGAGTTGGCGACGACTCACCTCATGCTCGGGTACCCCAGCCGTTCGGTGGGCCGGCAGATGAGCCTCGCCCACGTCACCACCCGACCAGAGTCGACGGTGGCTGAAACGCTGGAGCGGGTGCGTGAGCGCGCGCGAGACGCGGCGACCGTGTACACGGTGTTCGTGACCGATCACGAGCGCGGCCTGCTCGGGGTGCTGACATTGCGCAGCCTGTTCGAGAGCGACCCCGCGAGGGAGGTCGGGGAGCTCATGCAGCCGGCCGAGT
Organism: Ruicaihuangia caeni; assembly: GCF_040536845.1. Classification (NCBI taxonomy): domain Bacteria; kingdom Bacillati; phylum Actinomycetota; class Actinomycetes; order Micrococcales; family Microbacteriaceae; genus Ruicaihuangia; species Ruicaihuangia caeni. The sequence continues at coordinate 554,326 of NZ_CP159582.1, read as the reverse complement.
CGGCGCCGGTCGATGCGGATGCCGAGGAGACCGCCCGCATGTGCGAGGCGCTGCAGGAGCCGATTCCGATCGTGGACAGCGAGCAGAGGCTCATCGGCATCTTCACGATCGATGACGCGCACCGGGTGCTGCAGGATGCCGAGGCGGAAGACATCGCTCGCGCGGGAGCGCGGGAGCCGCTGCGCCGCCCCTACCTGTCGACGTCGATCCTGTACATCGCCCGTTCCCGTGTCGTGTGGCTGTTCGTGCTCGCGATCTCGGCACTGCTCACGGTGCAGGTGCTCGAGATCTTCGAGAGCACCCTCGAGCAGCTGGTCGCGCTTGCGCTCTTCATTCCTTTGTTGACGGGCACCGCCGGCAACACCGGTTCTCAGGCGGCGACGACCATCACTCGTGCACTGGCGGTGGCTGAACTGCGTCCCGGTGATATCGGCAAGGTGCTCTTCCGAGAACTGCGTGTCGGCGCACTGCTCGGGCTGTTGCTGGGCAGTGCGGGCTTCGCGCTCGCGTCGCTGGTGTACGGCCTGCCGATGGGAGTGGTGATCGGCACGACCTTGCTGTTCGTGTGCTCGATCGCTGCGACCGTTGGCGGTGCGATGCCGCTCATCGCCCGAGCGATCCGCGTCGACCCGGCCGTGTTCTCGACACCCTTCATCACGACGTTCTGCGACGCGACAGGGCTCGTGATCTACTTCACGGTCGCCAAGGCCGTGCTCCAGATCTGAGGGAAGCCGAGATATGAGGGAAGCCGCTGGGGATTCGCGAAGCGACCAAGGGCTTCGATGCTCGGCTGCCGTTGTGCTCGATGCAGGTACAGTTCGAGCCATGGGACAGCACGCAGACAAGCTGCGATCCGCGCGGAAGCATCAGAAGGCGGCCAAGAAGCGGATCGTGCAGAAGCAGTTGGATCGTTGGGCGAACGAGGGCGGCGCGTTGCCGGTGGAGCGCGACGACGCCCGACAGGGTCGACGCTCGGGCTGATTCGCGCTCGTCTCACCGCTCGGTGAGGCGGATGAACGCGCTCAACTCGGCCACGCCACCGGGCGACCGGGGCAGGAACTCGGTGAGCTCGGGGGAGTGCACGAGGAACGCTGCCCACTGAGCTCGCGATACGGCGACGTTCAGACGGTTGCGCATGATGAGGAACTCCATGCCTCGGGGCACGTCGGCAGCCGATGAGGCGGCGAGGCTGACGATGGCGATGACCGCTTCTTGGCCTTGGAACTTGTCGACGGTGCCCGCGCGCACGCCTTCGAGGCCTTCGGCATCGAGGTGCTCCCTGATGGCGGCGACCTGCGCGTTGTAGGGCGCGACGACGATGATGTCGGCCGGCCGCAATGGTCGAGCCAACGCATCATGACCGCCAGAACCCTCGTGCCACTTACGGCCGAGCACCTCGGTCGCGAGCGACACCACGCGTCGCGCCTCCTCGAGCGACACGGTCGAGTTCCCGTGGTGCGAGACCGCGACCGCGTGAACCCCCGGTTCCACATGCTCGAGACGGCGGCGGGCCGCGGTCGGGTGTGAGCGCAGCGCTCCCTCGTACGAGAGTTGGGAGACGGCCTCGGCCACTGCGGGGTGCATGCGCCGGCTCTCAGCGAGGAAGTACCCGAGCTCAGCGGGGAGCACATCGTGCCCGTCGGCGATCCAGCCGAGTGCCGATTGGTCGATCGGTTCGGGGTGAGCTCCCTGGCTCACTTGAGGGAGTTGCTGGGGGTCGCCGAGCAGCAGCACATTGCGCGCCGCCACGCTTGCCGCGATCGTCGAGCCGAGCGAGAACTGGCCGGCTTCGTCGACGACGAGCAGGTCGAGCGATCCCCGCTCGACGCGCGACTCGTTGGCGAAGTCCCACGCCGTGCCGCCCAGGACGAACCCCGTCGCCGCGTGCTCAATGGCGAACTGGGCCGCCTCGTTCTTGTCTGCGAGCACCCTGTAGCTGCGGGCGGCCGACTCCGATCGGTCCTTGGGCGCCTTGGCCACGAGACGCGGATCGAGACCTGTGTCGGACGCCACCTTCTCGAGCAGGTTCTCGACCACGCTGTGAGATTGCGCCACCACCCCGATGCGCCACCCGTGCTCGGCGACGAGCCTCGCGATCACACGCGAGGCGAGCCAGGTCTTCCCCGTGCCGGGCGGCCCCTGAACGGCGAGGTACGAGTCATCGAGGTCGAGCGAGCTCTCCACCACCGCTGTGGTGACGTCGCCGCCCACGATGGGGGCGAGCCGCCCGCTCCTCGTGCGCGGCGGTCGCCGGCGAAGGATGTCGCACATGGCGTTCTCGGGCCATCCACCGCCGTCGAGCGCGCGCACGACCTCGTCGGCCCAGCTCTCGATCGCCGACTGCTGCGCGCCGGCCCTCGGCGGTGCGCCGGGCGTCAGCGCCACCGGCAGATCGTCGTATGGGGCGACGTCTCTTGCGAGGGTCTCTTCGACGAGCACGCCGTCGTCGAACACTTCGAGGACGCGCACTGAGCGATACGGTCGTGCCCCCGGAGCCTGCGCCGCCGTGGTGAACGGACCTGGCCACTCGTACACCATGTAGGGACCCGATTGCTGGCTCGCCTTGACAGTGCTGCCGGGAGCCCACACCCCTTGCAGCTTGAGCTCGCGCCGTTCGACACGCTGACCGTCCTCGCGGTACCAGTCACGCTCGATCCATGATCGCTCGACTCGCAGCACATCGCGCGTCTCTGCCCACTCGTCGATCGGCGCCACCAATCGGGAGAAGTGGCCCCACCAGAAGCTCTTCTGCTCCCGATGGTGGTAGTCGATCGCCGCCGAAGCGAGCGCCGCGGCCGTCTGATCGGCGGTGCGCTCGTGCAGGGGCACGCCCGCGTGTCGCATCAGTCTGGCGGAGAGCGGTGACGGCTCCACCTCGAGCGCTTCGGCGTCGGTGTGTTCGCTTCCCGCTTCGACGCCATGCTGCGAGCCCAGAGCGAGCAGCCAGTCGCGGAGAGCAAGGGTCGAGCGGCAGTCGTACTCGTTGTACTCGGCGAGCGCTTGCAGCATCCGCTCGCCTTCCACCGTGTCACCCGCTTCGATGTGCTGCCGTGCCGCGACGTACTCTTCGATGGAGTCGGCGCCGGTCGTGACCTCCTGGCCTTCACGTGAGCCGGTCATGTAGAGCGGCTCGAGCTTCTTGATCGAGTAGGAGCGGCTGCCGACGCGGACAGCGCGTCGAACGACGGGGTAGAGGTCGACCAGCACGTGGTTGCGCAGCAGATCGTCGACCTCGTTCTCGCACACGCCGTGCCGGGCGGCGATCGAGAGGAGGTGCGTGCGCTCATAGCTCGCGTAGTGGTAGATATGCATGCCCGGGTACTGAGCGCGGCGCTCGCCGATGTATTGCATGAAGCTCTGCATGGCCGCTCGTTCGCCGGCGAAGTCGTGCGCCCACCACGCCCGGAAGGTGCCGTCGGCTTCGATCAGTCCCCACAGGTAGTCCAAGCCCCAGGTGCGGCCGTCTCCTTCGGTATAGAGCGGGTCGCCCTCGAAGTCGAAGAAGACGTCGCCCGGGTCAGGCAGGGGTATCACTCCGAGACAGCCGGCGTCTGCGATCTCCACGGGTGGTGGCGCGCCCTCCGCCGCCTGCAGTTGAAGGCGCGCCTGCGCTCTCAGCAAGTCGAACGTCGCGCCCGCGAGGCCATCAGGCCGCTCTGTCGCTGCGGCGAGCTCGTCGATCGTGCGGATGCCTGCGGCCGCCAGTCGCTCGCGCTGCTGCACGCGCATACCGGCCACCAGCAGCACGTCTCGGTGCGCCTCGACCTCGGCGGCGCACACCGCGCAGCGACCGTCGACCGAGTACCAGCTCTCGCCCCACGGCACCGCCGCGCTCGCGGCGGAACGGTCGGCGACCAAGTGCTGCAGCCGCGCTCGCCGTTTGCGGTACACCGGCATGATGTCGTGCACCTGGTGCTCGCTCACCGTGCCGTCGCCGAGCAAGAGCTGCACGACGGGCGCGCACGCCACTCCTGAGCGCTCGAGCTGATCCACGTAGGCGGCCAGTTGGAGCAGCGCCGTCACCTTCGCGCGACGCGCGAGCTTCGTGTCTTGCACCAGATACGAGCCATCGGCGCGACGAACGATGAAGTCGGCGAATCCGACGAGAGAGCCGTCGAAGAAGGTCGCCTGGAACACCACATCGGCGCCTGCTGCGAAGGCGTCGCGAGTGGCCGCCGCCGCTGCCTCGATCGATTCGGTCGTGAGCGTCTCGGGCCGTTCGATCTCGACGACACCGGCACCGAACCGATCGCGGTACTCAGCGAGCACGTTGAGCTCGTGCTGGTCGCCAAGCGCACCGGCGCGGACGAGCATCGCGTCGTCATCGTCGGCCACCGTCGCCACGCGGCCGAGCTTCGCATCGATGCCCCGCAAGAACGCGAACTCGCAGTTCGACGCGAGCGTCAGGTCGCTCGGGCTCGTGATGATTCGTCCGTCGAGAATGAACATCGCGCCTCGCCTCCTCCTGATCGCCGCTGTATCGGGTCGTACTGCAGGAAACGCTAGCGAGGGCCGCCGACAATGAGTTCTCTCAAGGCAATTCCGCCGCCAGTTCGGCGAGAGCAGACACCGTGTTGAGGTTGCGCGCCGTCCCCTCAGCCGACCACGGGAGCACGAGCTTGGATCGCCCCACTCCGCTGGGATAGTGCACGTACACCTCGCGCTCGCCAAGAGCGATGCGCTCGTCGGTGACCTTGCGCACCGCGGTCAGAGTCTCTGGGGCAGGGGCGGCAGCCAGGAACACGACCATCAACCGGTTGCCTGCGGCATCCGGGAACGGGTTCGCCTCGATGACTTGGCGAAGCTGTGCGGCATTCCGCACAAGGACTTCCACCCGCTTGCCCATCCGGGTTCCGACTGCGGACCCCAGGTGGCTGGCCACTGCACGCTCACCGAGCGACGAGGTGAACACCACGTTGCCGCTGGCGATGTAGGTGCGAGCATCACGGAACCCCGCCACCTCGCATGCTTCACGGAGTTCGCCCATCGAGAGCTTGCCGGCGCCGCCCACGTTCACCGCGCGAAGCAGCGCGGCGTACCGATGCCTCGGCATGCTCGCCTACTCCTGCCGGCGCGAGAGGAAGGCGTTCATGCGGAGGTTCAGTTCGCTGTCGAAGGGACGCGGCACGCCGTCGAGCGTATGAACCGGCGCTGCGTGCCGCCCGCTCGACACGAGCCAGAGCGAGTCCATCTCGCCGAGTTGCTCGGCGGTGAGCATCGCATAACCCGTGCGCAACCCCTCCTCGGCGGCGAAGTCGAAGACGCTGCCGAGCGTGGTGCCATCCAGGATGCCGAGCTCGATGCCCGGCGTGAGCAGGGTGTCCCCGCGCTGCACCACCAGGCTCGAGGTGGGCCCCTCGAGCACGAAGCCGTCGCTCGAGATGAAGATCACATCGTCGGCGCCGCGCCGCACGGCTTCCCGGATCGCGGCCCGGTTGACGGCGTACGACAGTGTCTTCGCGCCCGCGAGCAGCCAGGGGGAGGTGCGTTCGACGTCGTGCCGCAGACCGCGGTCGAGTGTGACGACGGCGATCCCCTCCGTGCGTGCACGCGTGTGGTCCGGCGATTGCTGCCCGTGAACCCAGCCGGTGGGCCGACCGTCGCCTTCGATGCCGCGGCTCATCACCGCTTTTACAGTGGCCTCGGGCAACGGTCCGAGCTTGTCGACCACTTCCAGGATCGCCCGCCGCCAGACAGCGAGGTCTGGAGAGGGCAGATCGAGCATCGACGCGGACGACGCGAAGCGCCGCAGATGGTGGTCGAGCGCCTGGGGATATCCGTCGCCGACCGCGATCGTCTCGAACACCCCGTCACCGCGAGTGGCGGCGAGGTCGAGCACGCTGAGCTGCGGCGAAGCGGGGTCGGCCTCTTCGAAGTCGGGCGCGCCCGGACGGTGCGCTGCGGCATCCGCCGATGGTCGGTTGATCATCACGAGCACACCCATGCAGCAATTGTGCATGCCGACGGTGCAGGATGGAGCGCATGGTGTTCGTCAAGATCTGCGGGCTGCGTTCGGAAGAGCACGTCGACGCGGCGATCGAGGGCGGGGCGGATGCCGTCGGCTTCGTGCTCACCGACAGCCCGCGCTACATCGACGTCGACAGCGCGCGCAGCCTCGTCGAGCACGTCGCGCAGCGCGCCCTCACATTCGCCGTGGTTCGCGACGTCTCTGTGGAGGAGGCGCATCGGCTGGCCAATGAGACAGGCGCCGAGGTCGTGCAGGTGCACGGCGAGTTCACCCCGCAGCAGATCGAATGGCTCGTGGCGCAGGGACGCCCGGTGGTGCGAGCCGTGCCCTTCAGCCGGGCCGACGAGGGCAGCCTGGGGGAGCAGTACCTCCTGATCGACGCGCCGCGCGCGGGCTCTGGCGAGCCGTGGGACTACGCGTCGATGCGTGACGCCGCACTGCCGAAGCAGTGGCTCTTGGCCGGCGGGCTCACTCCTGACACGGTCGCCGATGCCATCCGCGCCTCCGGCGCCTGGGGTGTCGATGTGTCGAGCGGTGTCGAGGTCGCCCCTGGGGAGAAGAGCAGCACGCTCATCCGGGCGTTCCTCGACGCGGCGAAGTCAGCGCACGTCGCCCGCTGAGCGCCGCCCGCCGAGCGTCGTGCGCTCAGCACTGGCCGCCGAACACCGTGTAGCTGGCGCTGCGCCCACCGACCGGGCAGCCGCGCTGGCGTCAAGGTCGGCCTGCGGTGCGCGTGAGCCGGGGTCAGCTCAAGCGTGAACGCACTTCGGCGAGCGAGGGGTTGGTGGCCGTGCTGCCGTCGGGGAAGATCACCGTCGGAACGGTCTGATTGCCGCCGTTGACCGATGCGACCAGCTCCGCAGTGCCCTCGACCTCTTCGATGTTGATCTCGGTATAGGGCACTCCGGCCCGCTCCAGCTGGGTCTTGAGGCTCTTGCAGTAGCCGCACCAGGTGGTGCTGAACATCGTGATCTCGCCGGCGGCAGGGGTGTAGGTCGCGACAGACATGCCTCTGAGCGTATGCGACCCACCTGAGATCTGCACTCGACCGGATGCCGTCATGCCGATCATCCGGCAAGCTTGAACGCGTGACATCAACTGTGCTGGCTCCTGCGAAGCCCATCGTGTCGTGGGGCGTCGTGCCGGCACTGCTGGTCGCGGTATCCGCCACACTGCTGTTCGCCGTGCAGACGCCGCTCGGGTACGCGACGCTCGCCGCGGGCCTGCTGGTGAGCGTGCTCATCGATCGGGCGCTGGCCCGTGATCTGCTGCTGATCGCACTCGGCCTGCTGATCATCAGCACCATCTCGCTCGAAGCCGATATCAGCTACGGGAACATGCTGCTGATGGGCAGCGTGCTGGGGTCCGCGGTCGCAGTGCCGTATCTCATCAGCCGCTTCGTCTATCGCGATCACGCTGTGCGCTTCCCCCTGCGACGAGGACAGCGCTGGTCGACCCTCGAGCGCAGCTGGCTCGTGATCGTGCTCGCACTGGGCTGGGCGCTCCTGCCGTTCTACTTCATTCGTTCCGGCGTATACCTGAACTGGCCCGCTGTGGAGGCGCCCGACGAGATCGCGCGCCTGTTCGTCGGGGTGAACGCCGTGGGCATCTGGGACGAGCTCTTCTTCATCTGCACCGTGTTCACGCTGCTTCGGCGCCATTTCGCGATGCCGACCGCGAACGTGCTCCAAGCGATCGTGTTCGTGTCGTTTCTGTGGGAGCTGGGCTACCAGGCGTGGGGCCCGTTGCTCACGATCCCCTTCGCGCTCGTGCAGGGCTGGATCTTCAGCAAGACCAAGTCGTTGCTGTACGTGATCGCGGTGCACCTGTTGTTCGACCTGGTGGTGTTCCTGGTGCTCGTGCACGCGCACCATCCGCACTTCTTGCCGATCTTCGTCTATTGACCGTGGGATGCCGCTTCGCTCCATCGACGCGGCATGCCGCTCCAGTCCGATGGCGCCGCCCAGCCTCCGCCCGCTAGCCTCGAACCCGATTCCCATGCCCGACAGCCCACTCGCATCCAGCCCCTACGAGGTGCTCGGCGTGCCACCGACCGCCTCGCAGGAAGAGCTCCGGAAGGCGTATCGACGGATGCTGCGAGCCACGCATCCCGATATGGGCGGCAACCCCGTGCGGTTCCATGCCGTGCAGCGGGCATGGCAGCGCGTCGGCACGCCTGAAGACCGTGCTGCATGGGACGCCGGGCGCGGGCGAGGGGCGGAGCCGGGCTCGCCCGTCAGCTATGCGCCCCAGCCGCCGCCGAAGCGGCAGGACAGTCGCCCGAGCGCTCGCATCTACGGGCACCCGGGGGGTTGGCACCGGGAGCGCTTTCTGACGCTCATGCGCGAGTGGGTCGGGCGCGGCGCTCCGGCGCCTGATCTCTTCGACCCGGCGCTCGTGCAGAGCGCGCCGCGTGAAGTGCGTCACGAACTGGCGGCGGCGATCGCCGAGGAGCAGACGGCTCGCACGCTGGCGTCACTCGGCATCGGGTTCACCGTTTGGCACGATGTCGACACCTCCGCGGGAAAGCTCGATCACATCGTGCTCGGCCCGTCGGGTCTGTACGCGATGCTCAGCGAGGACTGGGGAAGCACGGTCCGGTTGAAGCGAGGCGAGCTCATCGGCGAAGGCATCGGTGCGGGCGAACGCCCGGTGCAGACCCTCGCTCGCCGGGCCAAGGCCGTGCAGAAGGTGTCACGCGCTAGGTTCACCAGCCTGCTCATCGTCGTTCCAGACGACGCCTCACCACAGTCGCTCGAAGTCATCGGCCCGGTGAAGGGCGCGCTCGCCGCGGTCGTGCAGCAATCCCGCCTGGCCGATGTGATGCGGCACGGCCTGCCTGGCGCGCAGCGCATCGGTGGCACCGAGTCGTTCGAGGTGCGCACGAGGCTGCAGGCCTCGGTTGAACTGCTCTGAGTTCACACCGACCGGTGCTGAGCCGCCCTGAGTTGCGAGCGGCGCGCCCGACTAACTCAGCCGACCAAGGTGAGCATCAGGCGCGAGTCTTCGACCGCTCGTACCTCGTGCCGCTCGAGCGCCTCGACCCGGATCAGCATTCCCGGACGCAGGTCCACTTCGCGCCCTCCCACGGTGACGAGCAGATGACCGTCGAGCGCCTGCATCAGAAGGGTCTTCGGGGCCGAGTGCTCCTTCAGCAGGTGGCCGGCCTCGAACGCCAGTACGACGATGCGCACGTCGGGCGACTTCAGGACGGTGTGGTGACCGAGCCGGCCTGCCTCCACCGGCGCCCGGCCGAGCAGGTCGTCGACGACGAGGACTCGGTCTTCAGTGACGTCTTCCATGGCCCCAAGCTACCCGCCGGGCGGGTGGTCCCGCGCGGTGTGAGGCGCGCTGCCGGCCGTGTCAGGGGCAGGCCCGTATCGGTCGGCGCCTCAGTCTCGCCAGCGCGCGAACGCCTCGCATCATTGCTCGAACTCGACCAGTAGCGCCTTGAAGCTCGGCGGCAGCACGACGTTCTCTGGTGCACCCGAGAAGAATGGCGCGATCTGCTCAGGCGTGTACCCGGCGATGCCGCACCCGATCTCAGTCACGAGGAATCGCAGGTGCGGATGCCGCTTCGCGAACTCCAGGAATCCGGCTACCTCGACGCAGAGTTCTTCGAGTCCGCTCATCGTGTCGATGGCGTATGACTGCCCGTGCAGCCCGTGTCCTTCCCCCCAGACGGCGCCGAATCGTTCATGGGCGAATCGGGCCGCGCCTCCGGCATGCATGCCGTGGGAGTTCGACCCGAAGACGAAGATCTCGTCATCGCGCAAGGATTCGATCCGCACGCTGCGAGCGTACGGCGAGTCGACGGGGCGCTCAGCAGTTCACAGGGGATTCAGCGCTGCCCGATCCCGACTGCTCACTCGTGTCGGGCGCGACAGGCCAGGCGAGGCGCCCGCCAAGTGGAACGTGGTTCCACTTCGGCGCGCCGCGCATGGGAGGATGGGCGGGCTCCGCCGCCCGGCGCGGGGCCGCAGCATCCGGCATCCGTCATGCCCCTACTCATGAGAGGCACTCCGTGCGCACCGAACTCGGCATTGCTCCGCTCACCGACCGCTCGCTCTCGGCGCTCGACTTCGTCAAGACGGCCGCGGCGGCCGGCTTCGATGCGACGGGCGTTCGGGTGTTCCCTGTGACGGCGGACGATCCGGTGCTCGAGTACGGCAGCACTGAGTTCGACGAGGTCCGGCGGGCGGTCGCAGACACCGGCATCCGCGTGCTCGACATCGAGGTGTGCGTGGTCGAGCCCGGCACCGAGCGGGACTTCTGGCGTCGCGGGTTCGAGATGGGAGCGCAGCTCGGCGCGTCGTACGTCAACATCGTCGGCCGCACGCCGGATGCCGGCCTCTTCGCCTCCAAGCTCGCGGAGCTCACCGCCGACGCCCACGAGGTGGGACTGCAGCCGGTGCTGGAGACGGTCAACTACACCGACTTGAACTCGTTCGACACGGCGGTGCGGCTCGCGCGCGAGGTCGGATGCCAGGTCGAGCTCGACGCTCTGCACTTCTTGCGCACCGGCGCGACCGTTGAATTGATCGCCGAGAACGCAGACCTCTTCCCGATCTTCCAGCTGTGCGACGCGCCGGCTGTGCTCACTGCCGCGGACGGCGGCCGCCCGAGCGTTGCGGACGAGATCGAGGAGTCGCGCCACGGACGCCTGATGCCGGGCGACGGCGACGCACCGATCCGTGAGCTGCTGCGGCTGCTGCCCGACGATGCGTGGGTGAGCGTCGAAGTCGTGAATGCGCGACTTCGTGCGCAGTACGACGCGCAGGGCTACATGGAGATGCTGCTGCGCGAGTGCCGCAGCTACCTCTCGACCGTCGCGGTCTAGGCTCCCCAACCCCCTGGCGCGGCCGCGGGGGGAGGCGTAGGGTCGGCCCCGTCCAGGGCGATGGGCCCCTTCCACTCCGCTGCGAACGGAGGCCTCATGGGCTTCGACCAGTATCACGAGCCGGCCGGGGAACTCTCGGCAGAGACCCGCACGTTCGCGCGGATGTGCGCGAACCTCACGGAGGAAGCCGAGGCGATCGGCTGGTACCACCAGCGCATCTCGGTCGAGCCGGATGCCGCCTCGCGGGCGATCATGCACGACTCCCTGGCCGAGGAGTACAAGCACTTCAGCATGGAGCTCGAGTTCCTGCTGCGCCGTACGCCGGTCTGGCGCGAGACCGCGCACGGCATCCTCTTCCAGAGCGGCGACATCGTGGAGCTCGGCAACGCGGCAGAGGGCGATGCGGATGCCGCAACAGCGCCAGCGACCGACTCGGCTGCCGCTGACGGAGCCGGCCTGGGCATCGGCAGTCTTCAAGGGAGGGCGTGACGATGGATCATCTGCTTCGGGAGCACGCCCCGATCTCCGACCTGGCATGGAAGCTCATCGACGACGAGGCGCGTGAACGACTCGTCGACTCGCTCGGCGCGAGGAGGCTCGTCGACTTCAACGGGCCGATGGGCTGGCAGCGGTCGTCTGTGAATCTCGGCCGCGTCGACCGGCTCGACAACGGACCTGTTCCCGGGGTCACGACTCGGCGGCGCCGGGTGCTGCCGATGCTCGAGGCACGAGCCGAGTTCACCGTGTCTCGAGAGGAACTCTTCGATGCCGACCGCGGCGCCGTCGACGTCGACTTCGACGATCTGGCGGAGGCGGCTCTGCGCGTGGCCCGGCTTGAGAACATCGCGGTGTTCAACGGATGGGACGCCGCGGGCATCGTCGGCATCATCCCCTCGTCACCCCACCGCCCCGTGCCGCGCGTCGCCGATTTCGCGGACTACCCGCAGCGGGTGGCGCAAGCTGTCGAAGCCCTGCTGAACCACGGCATCGGCGGCCCCTACGCCCTGGCAGTGAGCCCGGACGACCACACGGCCATCGTCGAGACCACCGAGCACGGGGGCTACCCGCTCTTCGAGCATGTGCGCGCGATCCTCGACGGACCGATGGTGCGCGTGCCAGGACTCGTCGGGGGAGTGGTGCTCAGCCAGCGCGGAGGCGACTTCCTCTTCGAGTCTGGGCAGGACCTCTCGGTCGGCTATCGCCACCACGACGCCGACTCGGTACGGCTGTACATCGAGCAGACCTTCACGTTCCACATCGCGACGCCCGAGGCGGCCATCGCGCTCGTCTCCAGCCAGTCGCTCGAGCGCTGATTCAGCATCCGATCGTCACGCCGGCCTCGACGCCGCACGTCGAGCTACCCGGGCTGGATGCCGTCCGTCAACGCCATCCGAGGGCGGGCGCGACGTGCTTCAAGATCGACTCGATCACGTGGGCGTTGTAGTCGACGCCCAGCTGATTCGGCACGGTCAAGAGAAGCGTGTCCGCGGCTTGGATCGCCTCGTCGCCGCGGAGCTGCTCGACGAGCGCGTCGGGCTCGTCAGCGTAGGACCGGCCGAATACGGAGCGGGTGCTGTCGATGTAGCCGAATTGGTCATCACGCTCGCCACTGCCGAGGAAGTACCGTCGATCGCGCTCGTCGACGATCGCGAAGATCGATCTCGATACTGACACCCGAGGCTGGAATCCGTGCTCCTGCTTCGCCCACTCGTCGCGGAACGCCTCGATCTGCTTGCGCTGCTGCACGTGGAACGGTTCGCCTGACTCGTCGTCTTTGAGGGTGGATGACATCAGGTTCATGCCGCGCTGAGCCGCCCACCGCGCGGTGGCATCGGAACCGGCACCCCACCAGATGCGGCGGCGGAGGCCCTCGGAATACGGCTCGATACGCAGCAGCCCGGGTGGATTCGGGAACATGGGCCTCGGGTTCGGCTGGGCGAACTGCTCTCCAGAGAGCGCCATCAGCGCGAGCTCCGCGTGACGTCGCGCCATGTCGGCTTCTGTCTCGCCCTCCGCCGGCTCGAACCCGAAGTACCGCCAGCCGTCGATCACCTGTTCGGGCGATCCCCGCGAGATGCCGAGCTGCAGTCGCCCTCCCGCGATGAGGTCGGTGGCGCCGGCATCCTCTGCGAACGCCAGTGGATTCGCGTAGCGCATGTCGATCACGCCGGTGCCGATCTCGATGCGCTCGGTGCGGGCGCCCACAGCGGCGAGCAGCGGGAACGGGGAGCCGAGCTGGCGGGCGAAGTGATGCACCCGGAAGTACGCGCCGTCTGCGCCGAGCTCCTCGGCCGCGACGGCCAGGTCGATGCTCTGCAGCAGCGCGTCTGCCGCCGTGCGAGTCGAGGAGGAGTGGTGCGGTGTCCAGTGCCCGAACGACAGAAAGCCGATTCTCTTGCTCACGCGGATGACAACCGGCCGTCGCAAGCATGTATTCCGGGCGCGGAAACCGGCGGCCGATCAGCGGGCGACGCGGTACCGCAAGAAGACCGCGCCGGAGTCGAAGTTGCGCGTCTCGACCCGCTCGAGGTCGACGCGACGTTCCTCGTGCGCGAAGTAGGGGATTCCTCCGCCGACCAGCACAGGGCGTATCATCAACTGGTACTCGTCGATGAGCCCGGCTGCGGCGGCCTGGGCCGCGAGCGTGGCGCCGCCGATGGCGATGTCGCCGTCACCGGGCTCGGCTCGAAGCCGATCGATCTCGTCGGCCACGGTTCCAGTCGCGAGCCGCGCGCTGCCATGCACGGTCGACAGCGTCTTGGAGAACACGACTTTCGGAAGTGGGTTCCACAGCGATGCCCACTCCTGCTCGGCGGCGTCGAACGACGGCGTCTGCTCCGGGTCTTCCCAGTACAGCATCGTCTCGTACAGCTTTCGGCCGAGCAGGTGCACGCCCACCGGCCGGAGCTGGTCGATGAAGAAGCGGAATTCCTCGTCTGAGGGTCCCGACCAGTCGAACGTTCCGTCAGCAGCGACGATGTAGCCGTCGAGCGAGACGTTCATCGAATAGGTCACTTTGCGCATGATCGGCCTCCAGACTCGTGCGTCGATAGTAGGGACTTCGAACGCCTGAAGCGAGGCCTGGAGCGAGACTCGGGCGTACACTCGCGGCATGGAATGGCTGGTGCTGGCCGTTGTAGCCCTCGCTGTCGTGGCGATGTGCGTGGGCAGCCTGCGGTTCCGCCGCAGCGGCGCGGGCAGCGGCGACGGGCTCGGCGGCCTGGCTGGAGCGCTCGGCGTCATGGACGAGGTGTTCAACCCCGCTCAGCGGCACGCTCGCGAACATCTCGAGACCGAGAAGATCGTGCCCGCACCGGCACCGCTCGCAGGCGATCGGCCCCTTGAGGAGGGGCGGATCACGATCAGGCTGCCGCGGCGCTGACTGGCGCTTCGGCGTCAGTGGGGTGCGGGTGCTCCTGCGGGCGGCGCACGAAGGCCGCCGCGATGATCGTGAGCGTGAACAGCACCGCCGCCGCGAAGAACGCGAGCTGCACGCCCTCTGCGACCGCGACCGTCTCGACGGCTCCTCGCGCCTGACTGGCCTGCTGCTGGATCGACATGACCGTCACGAAGAGAGCCGTGCCCGCAGCTCCCGCCACCTGCTGCACCGTGCCGACGATCGCGCTCGCGTGCGAGTACAGCGAGGGTGCCACCGACGCCATCGCCGAGGTGAACAACGGCGTGAAGATCAGCGCGAGACCGGCGCTGAGCACAAGATGCGCGCCGAGCACGAAATACGCGGACGCGCCCGGGCCCGTGGCCGACAGCATCCACAGTGCCGCGCTCGCCATCGCGGTGCCTGGAACCAGCAGCGGTGTCGGCCCGAACCGGTCGTACAGCCGACCCACGAACGGCGCCAGCAGCCCCATGAGCAAGCCACCGGGCAGGAGCAGGAGCCCGATCATCAGCGGCTCCAGCTCGAGCGCCTGCCTGAGGTAGATCGGCAGCAGAATGAGGGCGCCGAAGAGGGACGCCATCGCGATCACCATGAGCGCCACGGTCACAGAGAAGTTCGTGGAGCGGAACGTGCGCAAGTCGAGCAGCGCCCGATCCCGGCGTTGCAGTCGCAGCTGTCGCCAGACGAAGAGCACCAGCGCGATGACTCCGACAGCGATGGTCGCCCACATCTGCGTCGCGGATGCCGCAGCATCTGCCGGCTGCGCACTGCTCTCGCCGATGCGGCTCAGGCCGTAGATCAGGCCACCGAACCCCAGCGCCGAGAGCATGACCGAGAGCAGGTCGATCGGCACCTGCTTCGGCTCGGTGACATTCGCGATCCGCTTCGCGCCGAGCGCCAGCATCCCGAGCGCGATGGGCAGCACGATGATGAAGATCCACCGCCAGCCGAGAGAGTTCAAGATCACGCCCGACACGGTCGGGCCGATTGCGGGCGCGACCGAGATCACGATCGACACGTTGCCCATCGTGCGTCCGCGGGCTCCGGGCGGAACCAGCGTCATCAGCGTGGTCATCAGCAACGGCATCATGATCGCGGTGCCGGATGCCTGCACCACGCGGGCGGCGACCAGCACGGCGAACCCGGGCGCCAGCGCGGCCGCGAGCGTGCCGAGCGAGAACAGCGACATCGCAGCGATGAAGATCGGACGGGTATTGAACCGCTGCAATAGGAACCCCGTGATCGGGATGACCGTAGCCATGGTCAGCATGAATGCGGTCGAGAGCCACTGCGCGGCGCGCGCGTCGACCTCGAGATCGATCATGAGCTCGGGGATGGCAACGCTCATGATCGTCTCGTTGAGGATGACGACGAAGCTCGACGCGAGCAGCAGCCAGATCACCAGGCGATTGCGTCGGCCGAGCGCTTCGGCCGATGAGACGGCCGTCACGCCTGTCGCCGAATCGGGAGTCGTCGCAGAGGCGGAGGCGGAAGGAGAGTTCTTGTGCGCAGCGTTCATGGTCTCAGTCGTCAGTGCCCTGTGGTCGGGGAATCGTCACGGATCCGTCGAGAGCGGCGGAACGAGCGCGGCGTGGAGCGCCGAGATCGTGGTGAGCGAGCGCATGCGCGGAGGGCCTCGACGCGCACCGCACCATTATTCACGTCGGGACGTGCTCGCGCGACCCTTTCGGCGTGTTGCGACGGGCTGATCGGCATCGCCGGGGCGTTTCGGTGCTCTCCTAGCTGTCGGAATGGGGTCGTGAGGCCCGTAGTGGGGGCATGACAGAGCGTGAACGCCCTGGCCGTAACGAGAAAACCTCAATATGGTCGCGAGCGTGTGGAGAACTTGTCGAAATCTCAGTTTTCTCATTGTGGCTGTCCTTGGTTTGGTGCTTGTGCCAGGTGGTGGATGGGCACAAGCGGCCGAGGAGCGCTCGATCTCAACTAGTTGTGCTTTCGGCTCACGCTTGACCAGCGGGGACGGTCGGCAAGGGCTCAAGGTACGAGTTCCCGACGGAGTTAACGTCTTGGCTTCGATCGGATTGCCCGTGATGAACGGCGGAAGCGCGGCAAAAAACAACTTCTTCAGCATCAACGTGAGGCGGTGGAGCGCGGATGCCACTACTCACTCGATGGCGGTGCTATTCGAAAGCGCGCCGGTACAGGCAGAAGGCGCCGGAGCAGCAGGCGCGTGGCGCGGTCCGATCGAAGTCGGTCTTATTCAGGTTGTGCCCGGCGAGGACTTGATCTTTGATGTCCCGGCAGTTGGTGCTGACGGCGAAGGCATTTTGATGTGCGTGGCCGATACAGCCCCTATCGATACCTCCGACGGAGTCGGCCCTGTCAGGACCGATACAGCCGGAGTCTTGTGGGAATCAGTTGATCACTTCGGCGAGTTCGGCGCCTCCGCCACCTTCCTCCTCATGCCCCGCATCACCTCGGTGGCCCCAGCGGAGGCGCGCGTCGGTGAAGAGATCACCATTCTCGGCACGGGCTTCGATCAGGCCTTGACGACCTCACTGCGCATCGGGAGCACGGTGCTCGATCGCACCCGCTTCTCGGTGGTATCCGACACAGAGCTCCGCGCCATCGTCCCCGCCGGCACGCCGCCCGGCTATGCAGATGTGCAGGTGACCTCTGACACCCTCGACTCCGCGCTCACAGCGGCGACGAGAGTGCTCGTCGTCGAGGCTGCGCCAGCAGCACCGGGCGGCCCCGCCAGCGGTGGCTCTTCGGTCACAGGCCCGACTACCCAGCACAGCAACGCTCAACCCGCGATCGCTCCGGGTCGCTCGGCTGATGGGATGCTGCCGCCGACGGGAGCCGATGCGGCCGCGACTGTCGTGTTCGCCGTACTGAGCATCGGCATCGGGGCCGCGGTGATCCGCGCCGCCACCGCGCGCGCCACAGGGCGGGCAGCGTCAGGCGCGGGGCGGCTGCGCCCCGAGGTGCTGCACCGCAGCGGTGCCGGCCGCGAGCCCGGCCTCGACCGCATCGGCTAGTTCCTCGCCGCGTGCGAGTCGTGCGGCGAGGGTTCCGACGAAGGCGTCGCCGGCACCGGTCGTGTCGATCACCTTGACCTTCTCGGCCGGCACGTGGGTGACTCCGCTCTGGTCGCCGAAGACGGCGCCGTCGCCGCCGAGCGTGATCACGATCGACCGGCACCGGCCGGCCAGCGCCTGTGCCAGCTCGAGGGCGTCATCGACCGACTCGACGCTCGCCGCGTCGCGACCCGCCACCAGCGCGGCCTCCGACTCGTTGACGACGAGCGGGTCGCATATCTCCAGCAGTGAGTCAGGCACCTCGCGCGCCGGCGAGAGGTTGAGCACGAAGCGGCCACCGGAACGCCCAGCGGTCCGGGCAGCGGCCTCGACCGCATCCAGGGGCACCTCCAATTGAGCGAGCAGCACCGGCCCCTGACCGGTTGCGGCCACGTCACCCGCGACCTGCTCGGGCTCGAGCGACGCGTTCGCGCCCTGTGCGACCACGATGGTGTTCTCGCCCGCGTCCGACACGGTGATCAACGCGAGCCCGGTCGGCAGCATCGATCGCCGCACGTGAGTGACATCCACGCCGCCGTCGGCGAGGGCCTGCACGAGCTCGTCGCCCTCGGCATCCGCCCCGACCGCGCCGACGAAGCCCGGCGTGGCTCCGGCCCTGGCCGCGGCGAGTGCCTGATTGGCGCCCTTGCCGCCGACGCCGGTCGTGGTCCCGGTAGCGAGCAGCGTCTCGCCGGGCAAGGGATGCCGGGAGACGAGCACGACGAGGTCACGGTTGGCGGAGCCCAGCACGATGAGGGGAGCGGTCATGGGCAACACTCTGCCAGAGCCGATGCGTCGCTGGCAGGATGGCAGTATGCCTCACGACGTACTCGGCGTTGCCGTGGCGCAATTCGCGCCCGGCACCGACACCTCCGCGAACCTCCAGACGATCGGCCGGCTCACCCGAACGGCGGTCGAGCGCGGCGCGCGGCTGGTGGTGTTCCCGGAGTACTCCGCGTTCTTCAGCGCGCCGATCGATGAGACCTGGCTTGAAGCCGCGGAAGATCTCGACGGCGAGTTCGTGACGGGCCTCGCGGCGGTCGCGCAGGATCAGGGGGTGCACCTGGTCGCCGGAATGATCGAGCGGGCGCCCGATGGCCGGTTCTTCAACACGCTCGTCGCCGTGAATCCCTCGGGCGACGTGGTGGCGGTGTACCGCAAGATCCACTTGTATGACGCGTTCGGTCAGAAGGAGAGCGAGTTCGTCGCGCCTGGACCGATCGAGGACCCGATCGTCTTCGACGTGCAGGGCGTTCCGGTCGCGATGCAGACCTGCTACGACATCCGCTTCCCGGAAGTCTCGCGACGGTTGGCCGAGGCGGGTGCGCAGCTCATCGCGCTGCCAGCCGAGTGGGTGCGGGGGCCGCTGAAGGAGTACCACTGGCGCACGCTCGTCACGGCCCGCGCGATCGAGAACACCGTGTACTTCGCCGCTGCTGACCAGGCGCCGCCGATCGGCGTGGGGAACAGCATGATCGTCGATCCGATGGGCATCGAACTCGCCACCATCGGCGAGATCGAAGACGTCGCAGTCAGCTGGGTGTCACGAGGACGCGTGCGCGCTGTGCGCGAAGTGAACCCCGCGCTGGCGCTGCGGCGATTCGACATCGTGCCTCGCACGCGCTGAGGCGGTCGCCGCTCAGCCCATGGAGGCGAGGCGCGCGGCCGCGCTCTCGAGCACATCGATGCGCTTGCAGAACGCGAAGCGCACAAGCGACTCGTATGGAGCCCGGTTCTCGGGCGTGACGAATGCGGAGAGCGGGATGGCGGCTACTCCGGCGCGCTCCGGCAACTCGCGGCAAAGGGTCGCGGCATCCGAGTACCCGAGCGGCGTGGCGTCGGCGACGACGAAATAGCCTCCCGCCGACGGCGACACCGAGAAGCCCGCTTCGCGCAGCCCCGCCGACAGCACATTGCGCTTGTGCGCGAGTGAGCTCGCAACGCCCGAGAAGAACTCGTCGGGCAGCCCGAGGCCGACCGCCACGCCGTGCTGGAATGGCGTGCCGTTCACATAGGTCAACCACTGCTTCACCGCGACGATCGCTTCGACGAGAGCCGGGCTCGCGACCAGCCACCCGATCTTCCAGCCCGTGACATTGAAGGTCTTCGCGGCGCTCGAGATGCTGACGGTTCGCTCTGCGGCACCGGCGATCGTCGCGATCGGAGTGTGCTTCGACTCGAATCCGAGGTGCTCGTAGACCTCGTCGGCGACGATCACCGCATCATGTCGCTCGGCGAGCTCCGCGATGAGTTGCAGCGCCTCCTTGCTCAGCATGGCTCCCGTCGGATTGTGCGGGTTGTTCACCAGCACGATCCGTGTGCGATCGGTGAACGAGTCGCGCAGCCGGTCGAGGTCGGGCTCGAACTCGGGTGCGAGCAGCGGAACCGGGCGCAGCGTCGCGCCGGCGAGGGCGACGACTGCGGCGTACAGGTCGTAGAACGGTTCGAACGTCACCACCTCATCGCCGGGCTCGAGCAGCGCGAGCAACGTCGCGGTGAGAGCCTCTGTCGCGCCGGCAGTGACGAGCACCTCACGGTCCGGGTCGGCCGAGAGCCCCCAGAACCGTTCGCGGTGGTCGGCGATGGCCTCGCGCAGCACTGGCACGCCCATGGCCGGGGCGTACTGGTTGTGGCCGTCGCGGATCGCTCGTTGGGCGGCCTCGAGCACTTCGGTCGGACCGTCTTCGTCGGGGAACCCCTGCCCCAGGTTGATCGCGCCGTGACGCACGGCGAGCCCCGACATCTCGGCGAAGATCGTTGGTCGCACTTCGCCGTCGTCACCGAGCAGCATCGCGCCCTGAGCGGCGCGCCGCCACGCACCTGAAACTGTCACCCGGCAACATTACC
This sequence comes from Ruicaihuangia caeni, assembly GCF_040536845.1. Lineage (NCBI taxonomy): Bacteria > Bacillati > Actinomycetota > Actinomycetes > Micrococcales > Microbacteriaceae > Ruicaihuangia > Ruicaihuangia caeni. The sequence goes on along the minus strand of NZ_CP159582.1, from coordinate 534,233 downwards.
GCCGGCCCCTTCGGATCACAGGCTGTCTGTTCCGACCGTGACGGACGGTTACGCCGGCCGGCAACCACCGCCAGCGGCACGCCTTCGCGTGTTGGGTGCAGCGTGCAGCGTGCTGTGTGCTGCGTGCGACGCGCAACCGGTGGCCGAGCCGCGAGCGATGAGACAAGTCAGACCAAAGGGAGCCGGAAGTCGCTGCTCAGCGGCACCATAGAGAACGCACAGCTTGCCGGTGGACGCTGATCAAGCGTGAAAGGAGCGCATGATGACCGAACCGACCGAGAACCAGCACCCCGGCCAAGCCTCGGGAGGCGACGACCGTGAACGCGCTGTTCCGTCCGAGCCAGGCGCGACGGATGCCGGGGGTCGGCCCGAGCCGTTCGACGCCGGATCGCAGCGACCCCGTGAGGCCGCTCCCGACACCATGAACTCCGCGCCGATGAGTTCAGCGCCGCAGACACCTCAGAGCGACGCGCCTCGCACCAGCGAGGTGCCCCCCGCCGCTCCCGGCTCTTCTGGTCCCCAGCCTGCGGAGTCGGCGCCGTACCTGGGCGGGCACGGCCCGAACCCCATCGGCAACGCGCCAGGTGCTGAGCGCGCACAGGACCACGCGCACACCGGTGCGGCGTTCGGCTCCTCCGCCTACGCCGGAAGCCAGCATGCGCACGCTTCGCACGCCGGTGCTCAGTACGTCGCGGGGGCCCACACCGGAGCCCCGCACCCGGCAACCGCTCACTCCACGGGCACAGCGGCATCCGCTCCTGCCACCGCGCCGCGCCGCTCCGCGATCCCGATCATCGCGGCGCTCGCCGTCGGCGCGCTGGTCGGCGGTGTGTCGGGCGCTTCGGTCGCCCTCATCGCAGACGGCGGTGACAGCGGCACCACGATCGTGGGCAGCCAGAGCCCTGGCACGATCAGCATCAACAACGGCAACGGGGTCGCGCCTGTCAGCGCCGTCGCGGCGAAGGCAGGGCCGAGCGTCGTCACCATCTCCGTCGGCACCTCTCAGGGCGCAGGCACCGGTTCGGGTGTCGTCATCGACGATCAGGGGCACATCATCACGAACACGCACGTGGTGACCCTCGACGGTGCGAGCGGCAACCCGAAGATCACGGTGCGCACGTGGGACGGTCGCGTGCTCGACGCCACACTCGTCGGTACCGACCCGCTCAGCGACTTGGCGGTGATCAAGGTCGATGGCGCTGACCTGCCGGCGATCAGCTTCGCTGATTCGTCGAGCCTCAACGTCGGCGACGCGGCGATTGCGATCGGCGCCCCGCTGGGGCTTGCGAACACGGTCACCGATGGCATCGTGAGCGCACTGAACCGCAGCATCACGGTGGCTTCGTCTGCAGCGCCCGAGCAGCCGCAGCAGGATCAGCCCCAACAGCCCGACAACCCCTTCGACTTCTGGCGTTTCGACGTGCCGGGTCAGGAGCAGTCGAGCGCGAGGTCGACCGTGCAGTTGAGCGTGCTGCAGACGGATGCCGCGATCAACCCCGGGAACTCGGGCGGCGCCCTGCTGAACGCAGAGGGCAAGCTCATCGGAGTGAACGTCGCGATCGCGAGCGCGGGCAACAGCCAGGGCTCGGCGGGCAGCATCGGAGTGGGATTCGCGATCCCGTCGAATCTGGCGAAGCGGATCGCCGGCGAATTGATCGACAACGGTGCGGCGACGCACGGCCTCCTCGGCGCGATGGTCACCCAGCCCTCGGGCGGCACGCTCGGGGCCGAGATCGCCGAGAACCCGGGGCAGGGCGCGGCCAATGATGCCGGCCTGCGCAAGGGCGATGTGGTCACCTACCTGGGAGACACCCCGATCACGAGCGCGAACGACCTGACAGCCCAGGTGCGCGCGCTGCCGGCGGGCGCCAAGACGACCATCACCTACGTGAGGGACGGAAAGGTGCACACCGCCGATGTCACGCTCGGATCCCTGAAGTAGGTCGCGGCAGGGAATCCAGACAGAGAGCGCCGAGCAGGCGACACCACACCGGCGGGCCGGGGCGCGAAGAGCGCACCCGGCCCGCCGGTACGCTTGTGCGCATGGCAGACGATCGGTTCCCCGGCGTCTCCTACGTCATTCCGGTGCTCAATGAGGCCGGGTACATCGAGCACGCGGTGCGAACCGTGCTCGCGCAGGACTACCCCGGCGAGCGAGAGCTGATCCTCGCGCTTGGACCCTCGACCGATGGCACCGATGAGATCGTCGAGCGTCTTGCCGAGCGAGACCCGCGCGTGCGCTGGGTGAGGAACCCGCAGACCGACATCCCGGCGGGGCTCAATCTGGCGATCCGCGCGAGCCGGCATCCGATCGTCGTGCGCGTCGACGCCCACTCGGAGCTCGAGCCCGACTACACGCGGAAGGCGGTCGCCGTTCTGCAGCGCACGGGAGCCGCGAACGTCGGCGGCCTGATGAAGGCGCAAGGCCGAACGCCCTTCCAGGCGGCCGTTGCGCGCGCCTACAACAGCCGCATCGGGCTTGGCGGAGGTCAGTACCACGGCGGCACGGATGCCGGCCCTGCCGAGTCGGCATACCTCGGCGTGTTCCGCCGCGAAGTGCTCTTCGAAGCGGGGCTCTACGACGAGTCGGTGCGGCGCGGGGAGGACTGGGAGCTCAACCTGCGCATCCGCTCGGCCGGGCACCTCGTCTGGTTCGATCCCGACCTCGAGGTGACGTACTGGCCTCGTGACAGCTGGGAGAAGCTGGTGCGCCAGTTCAGCGCGACCGGTGCGTGGCGTGGCGAGCTCGTGCGCCGGTACAAGGGCCGTAACCCGCTCCGATTCTTCGTGCCGCCCCTGCTGGTGCTCGCGATCGTGCTGAGCCTGGTGCTCGCAGTGCTTCAACTGACGGGTGTGGTGCACGGCTGGCCGTCGTGGCTGCTCAGCGCGGTGTACCTCGGCCCGCTCGCCTACCTCGCGCTCTTGCTCTGGGTGAGCTTCGTCAGCGAACGGGGCGCCACCGCTCGAGATCGCTGGCTCTACCTGCTGGTGCTGCCGAGCATGCATCTCGCGTGGGGAGCGGGGTTCATCGTCGGTGTTCTCAAGGGCGCCCGCGACGTGGTCGACACCTCGCGAACGGGCTGACGCCTCAGCCGATCCGACCCGTGTCGAGCAGGCGCCGCACGACTCGCTCCGCTGCGCGGCCGTCGTCCTTCGGGTTGAACCGCTGCCGCCAACGCTCGTATGCCTCGGAGAACTGCTGGCGCACCTCGTCGAGCGACGACACCGCTCGCGCGAGCGATTCCACATCGGCGAGCACCGGGCCGGGCGGATCTTCCAGCAGGTCGAAGGTGAACCCGCGCAGCCGGTCTCGGTAGTGCTCCAGATCGGGGGCGAAGAACAGCACGGGTTTGCCCGTGACCGTGAAATCGAACATCGCCGAGGAGTAGTCGGTGATGAGCGCGTCCGCAGCGAGGTACAACTCGGCGATGTCCGGGAAGCGGGTGACATCGATCACGCCGGGCGCCTCCACGTCGGTGCCAGGGCCGAGCGTGCGCGAGTGGCCTCGGAGCAGCACGACCACCTCGCGGCCGTCGACGTGCGGCATCCGGCGCGCGAATTCCGCGCTTCCCAAGTGATCGACCTCGTCCGGCCGGTCGTCGCGCCAGGTGGGCGCATAGAGCAGGACGAGTGCATCGTCGCGGATGCCGAGACGGCGCCGCACCATCGACGACTCGCCTCGCGAGAGCACATCGTCGCGCGGGTAGCCGAGCTCCCAGACCGGCCCGAAGAACGCGTACGAGCGGCGGAACACGCGCGTCGAATGCGGGTTCTGCGAGAGCATGATGCTCCAGCGCGAGCGCTCCCGAAGCGTCGCGATGGCCGCTCTCGGACGGAACCCGGGGCGCCCGAGCGCGAGCCGCTTGAGGGGAGTGCCGTGCCACGTCTGCAGCACCGCTTGGTGGGCTCGCCGACGGTACCGGCCGCGCAGCCAGTCGTTCACGACGAGCAGCCTCGCCGACGCCCGCACCCTCCACCACTCGCGGCTGCCCTCGATGAGGCGGATGGCGCCTTCCGGCACGCGCACCGATGCGTCGGCGACGCTCCAGTACCGTGTGACGCCCGGCGCGAGCTCGCGCAGGGCACGGTCGATGGCGCGCGGATTGCACGAGGCGCTGCTGCCGTAGAAGCTCTCGAAGAACACGGCGTTCTCGGGCGCTGGCCGCGCTCGCCGGTACTGCTGCTCGAGGCGTCGTTGCTGCTCCGGCCCGCGTTCGTCGTCGGCCAACGGGGGTGCGATGAGGAGGGTGGGCGCCTGGTGATCGCCCATGCCTCCGCCCGGCTCGAAGGAGAGCCTCGCAACCTGCTCGACCAAGAGCGCAGCGGGTAGCGACGCCGAAGCCGAGAACTCAAGCGGCGATGCGGCGCGCATCGTGTACCGGCCGGCGGGCGGAGGCAGCGGATGCCGCTCCTCAACCCCGAGCGACCACCGCCCGTTCCGGAGTGCCACCGTCGCCCGCCACCCATCTCGCTGCGGGTCGCGCTCGACCGACGCCGGCGCCCGCCAGCGGGATCCGACGAGCTCGAGGTCGACCGGCGTGGACCCGGTGCCGCCGAGCACGAGTTCCGGCACTTCTCCGCCGTGCAGCATCACGGTGTCGATGATCACCGCATCCATGCCCCCGGTCGGCTCACCCGAAGTCGGCTCCCCATTCTTTTCGAGGTCGGCGGGGTCGACGCGGTCGACGTGGCGCGCGTCCGAGGCGTTGCCGCGCTCCTGCGATGCGCCGCCGCGCTCGTCGGACGTGCTCATGCGCGGCCCCCGCTGCGTTCCGGCAGGCGCTGCACGATAGCGTCGTACACACGGTCGGTGTTGCGCCCGTCGCGGTAGGCGTGATGACGTGTGGCGAGGCGCTCGCTGTGGTCGCGCAGCAGTCGCCGCGTCGCCGGGTCACGGTCGAAGCGTTCGAGCAGGTCGAGCAGCGCCGCCCAGTCGGACGCCTCCATCCCGCCGCTGAAGTCGTGGTACTCCTCGTACAGCCCACGAGTCTGGCTGTATCGCTCCAGGTCGGGCGCCAGGAACAGGATCGGCCGCCCAGTCAGTGCGAAGTCGAAGGCGATCGACGAGTAGTCGGTGATGAGTACGTCGACGGCCGCAAGCACGGTGTTGACGTCGCTGATCGCCTCCGAGTCGACCAGCGCGACCCTCGGCGAACGGGTGGCCGCTTCCGCATACGCGCCGACCGAGTGCGGATGCGGGCGAAGCAGCAGCACCGAGCCGGTGCGTTCGAGCCAGGCGTCGATCGCAGCCCATTCGCTGTCGGTCGGCAGCACGGGGTCGGGCTCGCCGTCGCGCCAGGTCGGCGCGTGCAGCACCAACCGCACTCCGCGCTCATGCTGCGCGGTACCGGTCGCGCCGGCGGTCTGCGAGGTGAGGAGAGGTGCCAGCAGTGCGCGCGCCGCGAACTCGCGCTCGGTCGCTGTGCCTCGGCACAGCACGTCGTCTCGTGGGTCGCCGGTCACGACGACCCGTTCGGCAGGCAGGCCGAACGCGCTGCGCAGCCGCTCGGCCGAGATGTTGCCGGCTGCCGGCATGAGGGTGATGTTGCGGCCGGCGAGCCGATACAAGCGCCGCAGCAGGCCCTCGAGCGGCAACGGGGAGTCGAAGGTCGCTGAGGCATCGAGTTGGATGCGCTTCAAGGGGATGCCGTGCCAGAGCTGCACGATGAAGGCCCCGCGAACCGCGAATCGGTTCACGTCACCGAACCCGTGCGTGATCACGATGACACCGGCGCGAAGCGTCGCCCGCAGTCCTCGCCAGCTGGCCCGGCGAGCGGCCTGCAGCCCTCGAGCGCGAGCGGCCTCGACCTCGGCCTCGTCGCGCCCCAGCCAGACGACACGCGCCTTCGGATCCGCCCGCGCCACGTGCCGAGCCAGTTCGAGGGCGCCCTCACCGAGCCCGGAGCCGCAGCCGAACACCCAGAGCCGCGCGTTCCTCGGCGTCAGGCGCGTTGCGAGCGCGCCGAGGGCATAGAGCGGCGCAGACAGCAGCTTCGCGGCATTGCCGGCTGAGAAGGTGAACCCGGACACGATTCAACAACTATCCCGCAGTTTCGGGGCGGCTGTGTGACACGCGCTGGTTTAATCCTTCGATGTGCCTGCCGGGCGAGGGCACGTTCGGAGGACCAAGAATTGCCGCTGCTGAACGACGCGAAGACCGCTGTGCGGATCCTGCGCAACATGGTGAGGTCGCGGTTGACACGACTGCGTGTCGAGCGACGGCTGGTAGACATGCCGATGCCGGATGCCGACAGCGTCGAGATCGCGGTGTACTTCGCCGACACGAGGGTGAACCTCTACCAGATCCGTCAGTGGTACGAACCGTTGAAGGAGCTCTCGAAGCAGCACCGGGTCGTGCTCATCTCCAGATCGCCGGGCACTGCGCTCACACTGTGGGACGAGGCCCCGCTTCCGACGCTGTACCTGCGCAAGATCTCCGAGCTCGAGCGGTTCGTGCATGACCAGCGTCAGCTGAAGCTGGTGTTCTACGTCAATCAGAACGCCAAGAACTTCCAGATGTTCCGGTTCGGTCGGATGTGGCACGTGTTCATCAGCCATGGCGAGAGCGACAAGGCGTACATGAGCAGCAATCAGTACAAGGCCTACGATTTCGCGTTCGTGGCAGGGCAGGCGGCGCTCGATCGGCTGCGCCGCGCGCTCTGGGACTACGACGTCGACGAGCGCGCTCTGGTCATCGGGCGTCCGCAGGTCGACCACCTGCGCGCGCAGCCTCCGTATTCCGCTGACGACCGCACGGTCGTGCTCTACTCCCCGACCTGGGAGGGCGATCGCGGGTCGATGCGCTACGGCTCGGTGGCGTCTCACGGCGAGGCGCTCGTCGGCGCACTGCTCGCCAGCGGCAGGCACCGGGTGGTGTACCGGCCTCATCCTCGCAGCGGGGTGGCCGACCCTTCGTACGGCGAGGCGAACAAGCGTGTCATCGCGGCGATCGAGGCCGCGAACGCCGCTGATCCGGCTGCGGGACACATCCACGACACCAGCGGGTCGCTCGACTGGCAGCTGTCGGCCACCGACGTGGCGATCACCGATGTGTCAGCGATGATCTACGACCGGCTGGCGACGGGGAAGCCCATCATCGTCACACGCCCTGCTTCGTCGGATGCTGTCGTCGATGCGTCGGGGTTCCTCGGCTCTTGCGAGTGGCTCGACGTGGAAGACGCGGGCAATGTCGTCGAGGCTGTCGACCGCGTGCAGACCAGTTCCGAGTCGCTGGCGACGCTTCAGCGCTGGTCGGAGCATCACTTCGGCGACACGACGCCTGGGGCATCGACGCAGCGGTTCCACGGGGCCGTGGAGCGGCTGATCGAGCACTGGCAGGTGCACGCCAAGCTGCATGCCGATCAGGAAGCGCTAGTGGGTGCGTTCGACGATGAGGAAGCCGACGAAGACGAAGCACCCGTCGACGAGTCCTGAGTCGCTTCGGAGGCGGATTCGGCGACGGAGGTGCGGCGCAATCGTCTGACCGGCCGAGCGAGACCGTTGCCGACCGTCCGGCCCGCCTTGGCTGTGCTCGACGCAGCCCGCTTCGCCGCAGAAGCGGTGCTGGCCGCTGCGCGTTGACCAGCCTCGGCCGTGGTCGCGGCTGCTGTCTTGAAAGCAGTGCGGACCGCCCGCCGGGGCGGAGCGATCGCAGCCAGATTGTCGGGGAAGAGCTGTGGCGCGGGTCCGAACGCCGTCCGAGAGCTGGTCACCACCTTGCGGCCCAGTAGGTGTGCCGCACTCCCGCCGATGACTGCACCGACTCCGAACGGCAGCAGTCGTGCCACCGCGCCGCTGGAGGTGTTCGCTGCGAAGCGGCGCATGAACTGCCGCTTGACCTGGTCGGCGAGCTGGCCGGTGAAGGCCTTGGGCAAGCTCTTGCCGATGATGTCGCCCCAGAACGCCGTCTGCGGCATACCGTTCCCGGCGAACTGCGCTGCGAGTTGACGCACCAGGTCTGCCCCCGAGTCGCCGAGCATCATCGTCATGACGAGGGCGCGTGCGCGATCGGGGTCGGTCACCGCGATGCCGTGCACTTCGGTGACCGCTTGCGCGAACAGAGCGCTCGATTCGAGGAAGACCGCGGTTTCCACGCCCGTGAGCGCGATACCGACGGCTGTGCCCACACCCGGCACCGCCGCGCTGGCTCCGACGCCCGCCCCTCCGACTGTGACCGCGGCCAGGTAGCGCCGCTCGAGCATCCGGATGATCTCGTCGGGGCTCGCAGACGGATGCCGGCGGCGCAGGTCGCGAAGCGTAGCCAGCACCACCGGCCGCTGCACGGTGAGCAGGCGGTCGAACCCGCGCACGATCATGCGCTGCTGCGCCGCTTGCTCCGCGAGTCGGTGCGGGGCAGCGATTCGTCGATCCAAAGGCACCAGGGCGCTCCTTCCCGGTCGGGGGCCCTATGGTAATCCGCCCACGCTGAGGCGCTCCCGTGCCGATCTGAACACTGAGGTTCAAACACATGGGGCTCGTGCGCTCTGGATTCATACGCGCCATGCGCTTAGTCATGAGTAGTGCCCGCTTCGAAGTCCGTTGCCGCGATCACGCTCGGCCAGCGCGTTCGCGAGGCCCGCCTGCGGCTCGGGCTCAGCCAGGAGGACATCGCCGAGCTCGCTGGGCTCCACTGGACCAACTGGGGCAAGGTCGAGCGCGGCGTTGCCAACCCGAACTTCCTCACCATTGTGCGCATCGCAGCGGCCCTTGAGATCGACCCGGGCGAGCTCGTGCGGGGGATCGGCGTCGACTCTCTTCCTGAGCGGCGGCATCAGCTGACGGCATCCGAACTCCTTCGAGAGCGGGAACGGCGTGCGGAGCACTAGCGCCCGTCGGGCAGTGCCAACCGGCCGAGCGGGAGCGGCAGTCAGAACGCGATACGCCACAGGTACTCACAGCCGTCGGTCCTGAACCAGCGCACGATCACGACGCTGCCGCGTGCGACATCGTCGCCGTGCAGCGCAAAGCTCAGGCGCGCCCCTGGCTCGAGCGTCGTCGGCATCCCGGAGACCAGCCGACCATCGCCGATGAGGCTCAGCATGACCGCGCGCGCGGGCTCTTCGCTCGTGTTGAGCAGTTCGAAGACCGGCGCTCGCGCTCGCTCGACGACGAATGGCACGGCGTAGGCGAGTTCGGGGTCGACGGGCCTGAGCGGGGTGAACATGCCGCGAGGCTATGAACGGCCCCCGACACCCCGGCGACCGCTGTGGATGCCGTCCGCGCGGCGAGATCGGTGGGGGAGAGGCGACTACTTATCGGCGTAGTGCCGGTTGTACAGCGCGAGCACTTCGTCGATCGGTCCGTCATGCACCAGGCGCCCCTTGTCGAGGTACAGCCCGCGGGTGCAGAAGCGCTTCAGGTCGCGCTCGTTGTGCGAGACGAAGAACATCGTGCGGCCCTCGGCGAGCAGCTGCTCGATCCGCCGGTAGCACTTCTCGCGGAAGGCCTTGTCGCCCACGGCCAGCACCTCGTCGACCAAGAGGATCGGCTCGTCGAGGCGCGAGATCACGGCGAACGCGATGCGCACCCTCATCCCGCTGGAGAGGTGCTTGTACGGGGTCTCCTCGAAACCCTGGATCTCTGCGAACTCGATGATCTCGTCGTAGCAGGCGTCGATCTCGCGCTTGGTCATGCCATGCAGCCCGGCGGTGAGGTACACGTTGTCGCGCACCGTGAGGTCGTCGACGAAGCCGCCAGTGATCTCGATGAGAGGCGCCACTCCGCCGTGCACTCGCACAGACCCCTCATCGGGAAGCATGACCTGCGCCACGAGCTTGAGCAGCGTCGACTTGCCTTGCCCATTGCGACCGACAACGCCGATCGCCTCGCCGCGCTCGACGCTGAACGACACGTCTTTGAGTGCCCAGAACTCATTCGGCCGCGACCGGCGGTGCTTCGATGCGAACAGATCCTTGAAGCTGCGCCTCCCACGTCGATTGCGCCGGAAACGGATGCCGAGGCCCTCGGTCGCGATCATCACGGCCATCAGATCTCCTTCAGCACGAGTCGCTCGGCTCGCCGGAACACCCACACACCGATCAGCAGGATCGCCACGCTCATGGCGGCACTGATGCCCACGGCATCCCAGTGCAGCTGCCCGGGGAAGAATCCCGCTCGATACAGGCTGAAGATGCCGGCCAACGGGTTGAACGACATCCAGAACTCAAGACCGTCAGGCAGGTCGCTGATGCCGTAGATGATCGGCGACGCATAGAAGAGGAACCGCAGCACGAGCTTCGTGGCCCGCTCGAGATCTCGGAAGAAGACGACCAGTGGGGCCACGATCAGCCCGATGCCGACGGTGAGCACGGTCTGGAGCAGCACCGCGGGCACCATCAGCAGCAGCTCCCAGTGCCACGCTGCCCCGAAGGCGACCGCGAACACTGCGAGCACCGGCAGGCTCGCCAGGTACTCCACGCCCTTCGACAGCACGATGCGATTCACCCAGACGGTACGCGCGATGCGCGTCGAACGAATGAGCTTCGCCTCGCGAAGGAACGCGCGAGTGCTGTCGCCGACCGCGCCGTTGAACCACATCCAGGGCAGCAACGCGCACAGCAGGAAGACGATGTAGGGCTGCTCGCCGACGGTGCGATCGAACACCTGCGTGAAGACGAACCAGTAGATCCCCGCCATCACGAGCGGGTCGATCACCGACCAGAGGTACCCAAGGAACGAGGTCGAGTACCGCACACGCAGGTCGCGCCGGGTGAGCAGCCACAGCGAATGGCGATAGCTCGAGAACCCGGATGCCGCGGGAGACTCGGTGCGGACAGTCACGGCCTCAATGCTATTGCCCGCTGAAGCGGGGGCTTGCGCGCCCCGCTGCGGGTCAGACGTAGAGGTTCGCGCGCTCCAGGTCTTCGGCGAAGTCGACCTCGACCGCGTACAGGTCGGAGATGTCGAACGGCTCCACCCGAAGACCGTCGTGCTCGATGGCGAGTTCGATGCCCCGCTCGAAGTAGTCCTGATCGTCTACGCGCTGCAGGTGGCTGATGAGCGCAGCCTTGTCACGGCTCGAGATGTAGTTGATGCCGACAGCCTCGCCGAGGCCACCGCGAACCGTCTTCGAGAGCTCCTTGATGTAGCCCTCGGCATCCGTGGTGTACTTCACCTCTTCATCCGAGACCTTCGAGGTGTTCACCGTCACGAACGACTGGTCGCGCTGGACGAGGTTGGTCGCGCGCACGAGCACGGTCGGGTCGAAGACCACATCGCCGTTCATCCAGAGCACGCCGCCCGGCTTCGTGCGACGCAGGGCCCGCAACAAGCTCTTCGAGGTGTTGGTCACGTCGTACTGCTCGTTGTAGACGTAGTTGGCCTCGGGAAAGGCGTCGATGATGTAGTCGAGCTTGTACCCGACGACGGTGGTGATCTTCGCGGTGTGGCCGAAGGCGGCATGGATGTTGTCGTGCTGCTGCCGCATGATGGTTCGCCCGTCGCTCAACTCGGTGAGCGACTTCGGGAGCGTGCGGCCGAGCCGGCTGCCCATACCGGCAGCGAGAATGACGACTTGAGTGCTCACATTTCCTCCTCATGGATTGTGCTGCCCGCGCCCGTGCAGAACCTGTATGAACCGGGGAGAACGCTGAATCGCGTTCACCTGCTGTTCGGCGCGCAGCAATGCTGTGGACACTCCGTCGTGCGAGCACCACGGTACCCCCGCCCCCGCTCGGGGGCCCGCACCGATCGCGGAAATGTAGCCGTTTCGTGATAGATCTTCGAGGTCGGCTGCGCGCGAAGCGCTTGCTACGGTTGAGGAGTGGAGCCCGGAGTCGACGACAGGGTGAGAGACGATCTCGCCCCAGAACAGCAAGCGAGCTCCGGCGTGCGAACCGCAGTGGAGCGCCTTGCGCCTCCGCCCCCGCCTGCTCCTCCCGTCGCCCCGACGCCTCCCGGGCCTCCGGCCGCCCCGAGCTCGCCCGCATCGACGAGCGACGCAGACGCTGAGAGCGATGCCGAGGCTGCGAGCGCGCCCGCAGAGGCCAAGAAGTCGCCCGCGAAGAAGACGACGGCGAAGAAGGCCCCCGCGAAGCGGGCTCCCGCGAAATCGAAGGCGAATCCCGTCAAGCGCGTCGCACCGCACGCGGCAAGCGGTAGTCGAAGCGCACCGGCCAAGCCGCGGCCCCGCAAGGCGCCCGCCGAGGTCGTGCTTCGCATGCGGAACCTCACCAAGTACTTCAACGGGGTGCCGGCGGTCGACGCGATGGATCTCGAAGTGCCGGCCGGCAGCTTCTACGGCATCGTGGGGCCGAACGGCGCGGGCAAGACCACCACGCTTTCGATGGCGACCGGACTCCTGCGGCCCGACGCCGGCCTGGTGACGGTGCATGGTGCAGACGTCTGGCTCAACCCCGCGCTGGCCAAGCGGCAGCTCGGCGTGCTGCCCGACCGCTTGCGTCTGTTCGACCGCCTGACCGGAGCGCAGTTCCTGCACTATGCGGGGTCGCTGCGTGGGCTCGACACGCTCACCCTGCGTGGACGCTCGGCCGACCTCGCCAAGGCGCTCGGGCTTGAAGACGCGCTCGACCGGGTCGTCGGCGACTACTCGTTGGGAATGACGAAGAAGATCGCGCTGGCGGCAGCGATGCTGCACTCGCCTCGCGTGCTCGTGCTCGACGAGCCGTTCGAAGCGGTCGACCCGGTATCGACCGCGACCATCATCGAGATGCTGCAGCGGTACACGGCATCCGGTGGCACTGTGCTGCTCTCGAGCCACAGCATGGATCTGATCCAGCGCGTCTGCTCGCACGTCGCGATCATGGTTTCGGGTCGTGTGCTCGCCTCGGGCACGATGGGCAAGGTGCGCGCGCGCAAATCCCTCGAGCAGCGATTCATCGAGCTTGCCGGAGCCGACAGCGAGAGCGGGGAGCTCGAGTGGTTGCACAGCTTCTCGGACTGAGGCTCTCCCTCCTCGCGAACGCACTGCGCCGCAGCCCCCTCGGGCTCGCGGGCCTCGCGATCGTCGTCGTGTACGGCATCGCGCTCCTCGCCCTCGCACTCGGCGGGTTCGCGCTGCTCCGCGAGCTGCCAGTCGACACCGCCGCCGCGATCGCCACGACCGCAGGGGCCCTGTTCACTGCCGCGATCTTCGTGCTGCCGCTGCTTGTCTCGGGGAACGACCAGTTCGACCCGCGCCGGTTCGTCCTCTTCGGGCTCGAACCCGCCGCCCTGGCCAGAGGCATCCTGCTGTCGTCGGTGCTCAGCCTTCCGGTGCTGGGTTTCATCGTCATCGGCATCGCCCATACGGTGACGTTCGCGCGGGACGGCGTTGCGGGCCTGTTCGGAGTCGTCGCGCTGCCGGCGCTCGTCGCCACTCTCGCGCTCTTCGGGCGGCTCGGCATCAGCGTCGGAGCTGCGCTCCACTCGGTGCTGGTCGCTCGCGGCGTCGTGCGGGTGATCACGCTGGTGGTACTCGCGCTGATCGTTCCGGTGCTCCTCCGCATCGCCGACTTCGACTGGGCACGGCAGGGCGGTGAGCTGGTGGCTCAGATCGCTGAGGTGCTCGGCTGGACGCCGTTCGGGGCCGCATGGGCCGTCGGCCCACTCGCGTCGGAGGGCGATTGGTGGGGCGCACTGCTGAGGCTGCTCGTCACGTTCGTCTGGGTCGCGGTGCTCTTCGGCTGCTGGTCCTTCGCGGTGGAGCGGATGCTGCGCGCTCCTGCCCTTGCAGGCAGGAGGGAGCACCACTCCAGCATCGGGCTGTTCGGTCTCTTCGGGCGCGGCGCGGCGTGGGCGATCGCTGCGCGCAGCCTCACCTATTGGGTGCGCGACCCGCGCTACCTCACGGCGATCGTCGTCGTGCCCCTCATCCCGCTGCTCATGGCGGTGCCGCTGCTGATCGCCGGCGTGCCGGTGGACTTCATCGCGCTGCTGCCGGTGCCGGTCGTGGCCCTGTTCATCGGATGGTCGGTGCACAACGATGTGGCGCTCGACCACAGCGCCGTGTGGCTCCACCTCGTGGCCGACACTCGCGGATTCGACGACCGAGTGGGCCGGGCGGTTCCACCCATCATCATCGGTGTGCCGGCCGTGACCCTCGCGAGCCTGCTGTGCGCCGGTGTCTACGGCGACGCCGCGATCCTGCCGCCCATGCTCGGCGTCGGGTTCGCCATTCTGGGTGCGTCGATCGGAGTCTCGTCGGTCGCCTCCGCGGCCTTGCCATACCCCACGGCGCTTCCAGGCGAGAGCCCGTTCCAACAGCCGTCGGGCGGCGGCGGAGCGGTTCGGCAGGCGGTCTCGTTCTTCGCGACGCTCCTGCTGGCCGGACCTGTGTTCGCGCTGGCTGTCGCGAGCCAAGTGCTCGGCGGTCAGTACGTCTGGCTCACCCTGTGGTGCGGCGTGGGTCTCGGGCTGCTCTGTCTTGTGCTCGGTCTGCACCTCGGCGGGAAGATCTTCGATCGCCGGGGCCCCGAACTCCTCGCGGCTGCGCTCCGCGGCTGAGTCTTGACAGCGGCAGGCAAGCCGCGAACCGGAGTCGATGAGGGTGCTCTCAGGCATCCGACAGTCTGCGCCGCTGGCCCCTTCGCTGCCCTCTTCCGAACCCCCTCGCTGGCCGTTCTCGCGGAGGGCGCGAACAGGCGTTGAAGCCTACGATGAAGGTATGAGCACCGAACACACCGGCGGCGGCACAGACGTTCTCGATCGCGAACTCGAGAAGCTGCTCAACCAGGAGCAGCTCGAAGACGGCGACCACGAGCGCTTCTCGCACTACGTGCCGAAGGACAAGATCGTCGAATCGGCGATCACGGGCAAGCCGGTGCGGGCCCTGTGCGGCAAGAAGTGGACGCCGGGCCGCGACCCGGAGAAGTTCCCGATCTGCCCCAGTTGCAAGGAGATCTACGAAAAGCTGCGCGGGTGACCCAGGGCGATTCTCCCGACGACCGGTTCGACGCGTCCGACGATGAGGCGCTGCGATGGGCTGGTGACGAGTCCCTCGACACCGACTCGCCCCAGAAGTCTTCGGCGCGCGGTGCGCTCTCGACCGGAGTCGAAGGCGGTCAGGATGCCTCCAACGCAGGCGCCGCCGTCGCCTCGTCGACGGGTGGTGCGCTGCAACTGGTCGCGCTCGGCGTGATCGCGGGCATCTACGTCATCTACAGCGTCGGCTGGGTCGCAGCCGTGTTCCGCGACCCGGTGACCCTCGGCGCGCTGCTGCCGGAGATCATGTATCAGCTCGGAGAGGCGCTCGCCATCGTGGCGCCCGCCGTCTGGTTCGCCGTCGTGCTCGTGCTCACTCGGGGCAGACGCCCGCTTGCGCGCTTCGGCTGGCTGGCGGCCGGACTCGTGCTGCTGGTGCCGCTTCCCTGGGTGCTCGGGAGCGCAGCATGAGCAATCTCGAGAACCCGAGCACGGGCGTGAACGATGCGATCACGGGGGAGTCCCCGGCCGAAGCGGCCCCGGCATCCAACGGCCTGGCGCCGAAGCGTCCGCGCACCGCGTCGCTGGTGGTGCTCTATGTCGTCTTCGGGCTCTTCTTCGCGTGGGACCTTTGGGAGGCGGCCTCGAGCGCCGTCGCTCTGCCCCAGCAGATCGCGTACTTCAACGACCTCTTCCAGATCGACCAGCCGGTGCCGTGGTCGGCCCTCATCGCGAACATCGTCGTCCCGCCGGCGGCATTCATCGCCGCGGTGCTGATCGGACGCGGCCGGCCGTTGATCGAACGGGGTGGCGCCCTGCTCGCGAGCTTGTGCGCCTCAGCAGCCTTGACCCTCACCCTGACCGCCTATGTGAATGCCGGCGGTCTGTAGACTCGTTCAGTCGTTTCCGACAACGTTTCTGTCTCTTCCGACGCACTCCGTCTCAATCGAAGGAAGCACCCGTGGCTAAGCCGATCGTGTTGATCGCAGAAGAACTGTCACCCGCCACCGTCGCCGCGCTCGGCCCTGACTTCGACATCAGGAACATCGACGGCACCGACCGCGCGGTGCTGTTGGAAGCACTGGCGGACGCGGATGCCGTGCTCGTGCGCTCGGCCACGAAGCTCGATGCAGAGGCGATCGCCGCCTCCAAGAAGCTCAAGGTCATCGCACGCGCGGGTGTGGGTCTCGACAACGTCGACATCAAGGCCGCGACCGAGGCCGGAATCATGGTCGTGAACGCGCCGACCTCCAACATCGTCAGCGCCGCCGAGCTCGCGATCACACACCTGCTCTCACTCGCGCGTCTCGTACCCGACGCGAACGCCTCGCTGAAGGCCGGCGAATGGAAGCGTTCGAAGTTCACCGGTGTCGAGCTCTACGAGAAGACCATCGGCATCGTCGGCCTCGGTCGGATCGGTGCGCTCGTCGCACAGCGGCTCGCCGCGTTCGGCACCGAGATCATCGCCTACGACCCCTACGTCACGCCCGCCCGGGCGCAGCAGATGGGGGTCACGATGGTGACTCTCGACGAACTCATGGAGCGCGCCGACTTCATCACCATCCACATCCCGAAGACTCCTGAGACCACGGGCCTGATCGGCGCCGAGCAGTTCGCGAAGGCGAAGCCGTCGCTGCGCATCGTCAACGCGAGCCGCGGCGGCATCATCGATGAGGACGCGCTCTACGAGGCATTGAAGTCACGGCGCATCGCCGGTGCAGGGCTCGACGTGTTCGTCAGCGAGCCGCCCACCGGCTCGCCGCTGCTCGAGCTCGACAACATCACCGTCACCCCGCACCTTGGCGCCTCCACCGGTGAGGCACAGGAGAAGGCCGGTGTCTCGGTGGCGAAGTCGGTGCGCTTGGCGCTCGACGGCGAACTCGTGCCCGACGCGGTCAACGTGGCCGGCGGTGTCATCGACCCGACTGTTCGCCCCGGCATCCCGCTCATGGAGAAGCTCGGCCAGGTGTTCGCGGGTCTCGTCGACAGCCCGCTCACGAGCGTGGCCGTCGAGGTGCGCGGTGAGATCACCGCCTTCGACGTGAGCGTGCTGAAGCTCGCAGCGCTGAAGGGCATCTTCACGAACGTCGTGAGCGAGCAGGTCAGCTACGTGAACGCGCCGTTGCTCGCCGAGCAGCGCGGCGTCGAGGTGCAGCTCATCACCGACGCAACGAGTGAGGAGTACCGCAATCTGCTCACGCTTCGCGGTGCGCTCAGCGACGGGTCGCAGATCTCGGTCTCCGGCACGCTGACCGGCACGAGGCAGGCGCAGAAGATCGTCGAGGTCAACGGCTACGACGTCGAGGTGCCGATCGCCGACCACCTCATCGTGATGCGCTACGTCGACCGGCCGGGAATCGTCGCGGTGTACGGCAAGCTCTTCGGCGACGCCCAGATCAACATCGCCGGTATGCAGGTCGCGCGCAAGACCGCCGGCGGCAAGGCGTTGAGCATCGTGATGGTCGACTCACCGGTGCCCGCTGAACTGCTCAGCGAGATCGAGGGCGCCATCGAGGCCGATTTCGTTCGCGAGATCGACGTCATCGAGGTCTGACCACCGATCGAGGTGCGGCTGCGGCATCCGTTCGCGCAACCTCGAACAGGAAGAACGAAGAAGGGCCGGGGGAGACCCCGGCCCTTCACGTTGCAGTCCGCGCTAGACGAAGACCGCTACCACGATGTTCACGAGAGTGAGCAGCCCGATCGTTCCCAGGATGCCGTTCGAGATCGTCTCCTTCTTGCGGAACACCAGCGCGAGAACGTAGATGGTCAGCGCCACGACCAGCTTGATGCCGATCTTGACGTGGTTGACATCGGCGTCGCCCATCTCTGCGACGCCCACCAGCAGCAGGCCGGTGACCACTTGCGTGAGCGCTCCATGGAGGATCGCGGGGTTGATGCGGCCGGAACGAGTCCTGAAGGCTGACATCTGCACCATGAAGCCGCCCAACAGCGAGGCGAGACCCACGAAGTGGAGCACGAGCAGGATATTGCGAACGATTTCCATGTTTTGAGTCTAGGTGCGGTCAGCGCGGCCAACGCTGAGCACGGAGCCCGCCCATGGTGAAGGGCGGGACACCTCGTGCCCCGCCCTTCACTCGTGACTCAGAGCGGATCGCTCAGGTTGTCGTCGCGGCGCACCGCCGCGCCGGTACCCGGGTCGATCTCGGTACGCGAGACGCTCGTCGAACGACGGCGACGCGCCATCAGGACAATGCCGATCAGCACTGTCACCACGCCGGCGATCATCAGGATCCAGCCGACGAGGTCAAGCGAGATCCAGTCGACCTCCACCTGCAGCGCGAACGTGAGAATCGCACCCACGACGAACAGGAACACTCCGAAACCGATGCTCATGACGGCTTCCTCCGATCCTTGGGCCAGGTCGACACCGAGGTGATATCGGCGCAGGGCCCGCGGCACATGGTGACCCTGTGGGGAACCTGTCCGCAAGACGAGCAACCGCTGGGAACGTCAGAGGGGGTTCGCTCTGGCCGCTCCCGAACGCGCGATACGCTAGTGGCCATGCCTCGCACCATCGATCTCGCCGTCATTCCTGGAGACGGCATCGGGCCAGAAGTCACCGCCGAAGCACTCAAGGTGCTGAGGGCAGTGCTTCCGGCCGACATCGAATTGGTCGAGACCCAGTACCCCTTCGGCGCCACCCACTATCTGGAGTCGGGCGAGGTGCTGAGCGACGAGAGCCTCGCACGACTGAAGCAGCACGAGGCGATCCTCTTCGGCGCGGTCGGGGGCGACCCGCGCGACCCCCGCCTTGCGGGAGGCATCATCGAGCGCGGGCTGCTGCTCAAGCTGCGGTTCGCGCTCGACCACTACGTCAACCTTCGCCCGGCGACGCTGTTCCCCGGCATCAGTTCGCCGCTCGCAGCCCCCGGCGATGTCGACTTCGTCGTGGTGCGCGAGGGCACCGAAGGGCCGTACGTCGGCAACGGCGGTGCCATGCGCATCGGCACCCGCCACGAGGTGGCCAACGAGACCAGCGTCAACACCGCCTTCGGTGTCGAGCGCGTCGTGCGCTTCGCGTTCGAGACCGCGCAATCCCGTGCCCGCAAGCGCCTCACCTTCGTGCACAAGACCAACGTGCTGGTGCACGCCGGTGGGCTGTGGCAGCGGATCGTCGACCGCGTCGCCACTGAGTACCCAGAGGTTGCGGTCGACTACCTGCACGTCGATGCCGCGACGATCTTCATGGTCACGGAGCCCAGCCGGTTCGACACGATCGTGACCGACAACCTCTTCGGCGACATCCTCACGGATCTCGCTGGCGCCATCAGCGGCGGCATCGGCCTGGCCGCCTCGGGCAACATCAACCCCGACCGCGAGTTCCCGAGCATGTTCGAGCCGGTGCACGGCTCTGCGCCTGACATCGCGGGCAAGCAGCTCGCAGACCCGACCGCCGCCATCCTCTCGGCCGCGCTGCTGCTGCAGCACCTCGGGCTCGCTGACGAGGCTGCGAAGATCAATGGGGCAGTGGCGCGCGACCTCGCCAGCCGCGGCGAAGCGCGTCGGGGCACCAGCGAAACCGGCGACGCCATCGTGGCGGCGATCGGCGAGCACTGACCGATCCGAAGAGCACCGACCAAATAGAACGAACCAACCGATCGCCCACTAAGGAACGCCATGACCAGCGCCGCAACCGCTACTCCGCTCCAATTCGCGGTGACGAAGAACCTCCAGGCGAAGTCGGCCGCCGAGCGCGATGAAGTGCTCGCCGATCCCGGGTTCGGCACGCGGTTCACCGATCACATGGTCGACATCTGCTGGTCGCGTGGCGGCGGGTGGCACCGGCCGCGAGTCCAGCCGTACGGCCCGATCGCCCTCGATCCCTCGGCAGCGGTGCTGCACTACGGGCAGGAGATCTTCGAGGGGCTCAAGGCCTACCGACACGCCGATGGCTCGGTGTGGACGTTCCGTCCCGAGATGAACGCTCAGCGCCTGAACCGCTCAGCCCGACGTCTCGCACTGCCGGAGCTGCCGGAGGAGTACTTCATCCAATCGCTGCGCGAACTCATCGCGGTCGACGGGGACTGGGTGCCTTCAGCCCCGGAGACCAGCCTGTACCTGCGCCCGTTCATGTTCGCCAAGGAGGCGTTCCTCGGCGTGCGCCCGGCGAACAAGGTCGCGTACTACCTCATCGCGAGCCCCGCCGGCGCCTACTTCTCCGGCGGCGTCGCACCGGTGTCGATCTGGCTGTCGAGCAAGTACTCGCGAGCAGCAGATGGAGGCACGGGCTTCGCGAAGACCGGAGGCAACTACGCGGCCTCGCTGCTGCCTCAGGCGGAAGCCTACGAGCAGGGCTGCCAGCAGGTGCTCTTCCTCGACCCCGTGCACCACAAGTACGTCGAGGAACTCGGCGGCATGAACATCGTGTTCGTGGAGCGCGACGGCACGCTGGTCACCCCGGCATCCGAGAGCATCCTCGAGGGCGTCACGCGAGACTCGGTGCTGCAACTCGCCGCCGACCGCGGCCACGCCATCGAGCGCCGTGAGATCTCAATCGACGAGTGGCGGGACGGCGCGGCTTCCGGTGAGATCACCGAGGTCTTCGCGTGCGGCACCGCTGCCGTGATCGTGCCGATCGCGATGCTGAAGACGCCCGACTTCGCCATCGGCTCGGCCGATGCGCCGGCGGGTGAGCTCACGATGTCACTCCGCCAGGAGTTGACCGACATCCAGTACGGTCGTCGCGACGACAAGCACGGCTGGATGCTGCGACTCGACGCCTGATCAGCACGCACGCCCGCGGCATCCGCGGGATTCATGGGCACCGGCGCCCTCACACCTGAGCATCACCACCATCAGTATGTGACCATGCGCATGGCTCATGCGCGCGAGGAGAACACGTGAAAATCGCACGCTTCACCACCGGCGACGGCGACCCGCGCTTCGGCATCGTCGACGACGAGGAACTCGTCGTTCTGCAGGGCGACCCGATGTTCGCCGGGTTCGACACCACGGGGGAGCGTGTGCCGCTCGAGTCGGCTCGACTGCTGGCTCCCGTGATCCCTCGGTCGAAGGTGGTGTGCGTGGGGCTGAACTACGCCGAGCACAAGGCTGAGATGGATGTCGCAGCGCCGAGCAACCCCCTCATCTTCCTGAAGCCGAACACCTCGGTGATCGGCCCCGGTGAGACGATTCAGATCCCGCCGGTGGAGGGGCGCATCGTGCACGAGGGCGAACTCGCCGTCGTGATCGGCAAGATCGCGAAGCGTGTGAAGGCCGCCGACGCGTACGACCACATCTTCGGCTACACCATCGCGAACGACGTCTCTGCGCGCGACCAGATGTTCGCCGACGGTCAGTGGGCCCGCGCGAAGGGCTACGACACCTTCTGCCCGATCGGGCCCGTCATCGAGACCGAGCTCGACCCCTCGAACCTCGAGATCACCACCAGGGTCGACGGCGAGCAGCGTCGTCACGGTTTCACTCGCGATCTGCTGCACAAGATTCCAGAGTTGATCGAGTTCATCTCCGATGTGTGGACGCTGCTGCCGGGCGACCTGATTCTGACCGGCACACCGGCCGGCCTCGGTGGCTTCGTCGACGGGCAGACGGTCGAGATCGAGATCGACGGCATCGGCGTGCTCTCGAACCCGGCGCGCAACCGAGCCTGACCTGCCGGTATCCGCGCGGATCTCGTGCGTCTACCCGTTGTCTCGAGCGCGCAGGGCGGTCGGGTGCGTGAAGCGTCGGTGGACTGTCGACCCCCTGCTCGGGGCCGCCGCACGAAGCGACGATCACCGAACCCGCCGAACCGAGGAGCACATGATGTCCACGCCGTCGTCGGAACTGCCACGCGTCACACGGTCGTACCTGGCCGAGCTCGACGTGGCGCTCGAGGGCCTGCCCGAAAGCGTGCGCCGCGACATCCGCGCGGGTGTTGAAGAAGAGCTGCTCGGTGCGGATGCCGCGACCGCCGCCGAGCGCATCGAACTGCTCGGCGACCCGCAGTTGATCGCGGCGAACGCCCGCGAGGAGGCCGCCGCAGGCAGCGCTGTTGCGGCACCTGACGGTGCCGCGGCGGGGATCAGCGCGCAACCGCTGTCTGCGGCATCCGACGGGCGTGCCGAGGCGGCACCGGGTGGGCTCGCTGCCATCGGGATCCGAGGCTTCGAACTTGCGGCGGTCCTGCTCGTCGCGGTCGGCGGGTTCGTCGTGCCGTTCTTCGGCTGGGTGGTCGGCATCGTGCTCGTCTGGATGTCGCGCGTGTGGCGCACGTGGGAGAAGCTGGTCGCGACGTTCGGAGCAGCCGGCGCGGTGCTGCTCGGCATTGCGGCGGCCTGGGTGCAGCGCCTCGCTGACTCTGAGATGGACCCTGGGGTGAATCCCTTGGTCCCCGCCGCGTTCGACCTCTGGTGGTCAGTCTTCCTGCTGTGGATCCCGGTCAATGTGGTGCTCGGTATCTGGCTGATCGTGCGCGCCCGCTCACGGGCGCGTGAGAACCGCTGAACCGCCCATTCCGGCGAACTAGAATCGGTCTCGATGGCTGATCTCTTCTCCACCGCGACCGGTTCCGATATCCGAGTGCGCTTCTGCCCGTCTCCGACCGGCACCCCGCACGTCGGGCTCATCCGCACGGCCCTGTTCAACTGGGCGTACGCCCGGCACAACCGGGGCACGATGATCTTCCGCATCGAAGACACCGACGCGGCGCGCGACAGTGAGGAGAGCTACTTCCAGTTGCTCGAGGCACTGCGCTGGCTCGGCATCGACTGGGACGAGGGAATCGACACCGGTGGCCCGCACGGCCCGTACCGGCAGTCTCAGCGGCAAGGCATCTACGCCGACATCATCGAGAAGCTCAAGGCATCCGGTCACCTCTACGAGTCGTTCGCCTCCGCCGAGGAGATCGAAGCGCGCAACATCGCCAACGGGCGTGATCCGAAGCAGGGCTACGACAACTTCGAGCGCGACCTCACCGACGAGCAGCGGGCCGCCTACCGCGCCGAGGGACGTCAGCCCGCGCTGCGACTTCGAGTGCCCGACACCGACCTGAGCTTCACCGACCTCGTTCGCGGCGAGATCACGTTCCCGGCCGGCAGCTTCACCGACTTCGTCGTCGTGCGTCCGAACGGGCTGCCGCTGTACACGTTCGTGAACCCGGTCGACGATGCGCTGATGGGCGTGACGCACGTGCTGCGCGGTGAAGACCTGTTGAGCTCGACCCCGCGGCAGATCGCGCTGTACCGCGCTCTGATTGAGGCGGGCGTCACCACCTTCATCCCGCGATTCGGGCACCTGCCGTATGTGATGGGCGAAGGCAACAAGAAGCTCTCGAAGCGCGATCCCGAGTCGAACCTGTTCCACCACCGCGACCGCGGATTCATTCCCGAAGGACTGCTCAACTACCTCGCACTTCTCGGCTGGTCGATCGCGGCAGATCGCGACGTGTTCACGATCGCCGAGCTGATCGACGCGTTCGATGTCGAGAACGTGAACCCCAACCCGGCCCGCTTCGACGTGAAGAAGGCCGAGGCCATCAACGGCGACCACATTCGGATGCTGGAGCCGACCGACTTCGCCGAGCGGCTGCTGCCCTACCTCGCCGACCTCATCAACAGCGGCGAGCATCGCGTGCTGCTCGCGAAGGCCGCACCCCTCGTGCAGGAGCGCATCGCCCTTCTGAGCGAAGCGCGCGACATGATGGGCTTCTTCTTCCTCGCCGATGACGCCATCGAGTACGAGGACGACGCGCTCATCGGGCTGAAGGACGACGCAGGCGAGGTGCTTCAGGCATCGATCGAGGCGCTTTCAGCGCTCGACGAATGGGGCCTCGACGGCATCGAGAGCGCGCTTCGCGCGTCGCTCATCGACGGCCTCGGCAAGAAGCCGCGGCTCGCGTTCGGTCCGCTGCGCACCGCGATCTCGGGCCGTCGTGTGAGCCCGCCGCTGTTCGAGTCGATGGAGCTGCTCGGCCGCGACTCGACGCTGACCCGACTCGAACGGCTTCGGGCGCGGCTGTGACCACCGAGCGCGCTCCGCTGCCGACGGATGCCGCCACCGAGTACGACGTCATCGTCATCGGAGCGGGGCCGGCGGGGCTCTCCGCCGCGCTGAATCTCGTGCGTGCGCGGCGACGCACGCTCGTGCTCGACAGCAACCGCCCGCGTCACTCGGCAACCCTGATCTCTCACGGCTTCTTGACGCGCGACAGCACGCCGCCGCATGAGCTCCGGCGACTCGGCCGCGAGGAGTACCTCGCCTACCCGGAAGCGGAGCACCAACTGGCGGTCGTCGAGTCCATCACCGCGCTCGAGGGGCCTGGGCGCCACATCTACCAGACCGACACTCACACGACCGGCTCGACGGGCCTGTTCGAAGTGCGGGCTCGCGGCATCAACGGTCAGCCCGACCGCGTGGTGCGCTGCAAGACGGTGCTGCTCGCGACGGGGCTGAAGGAGACGCTGCCGAAGCTCCCCAGCATCCGTTCGTTCTACGGAATGGGTCTGTTCAGCTGCGTCGCCTGCGATGGCTACGAGTACAGCGACCGGCCGATCGCGCTGATCGGCGAGACATCCGACATCGCGTGGCGGGCGCTGCTCATCGCGCAGTGGAGCGACCACCTCACGGTCTTCACCAATGGCGCGGATGCTGTCACCGACGGTCAGGAAGAAGTGTTGGCCGACCGTGGCGTGCGCGTCGAGCGCAGACCCATCGCCGATGTCGAGGGCAGTCGCGAGGGTGTCAGCGGCATCCGCCTCGACGACGGCGACGTGATCGAGATCTCCGGCGGATTCGTTCGGCCGAAGTGGCACGCGCAACTCGACTTCGCCGGCTCGCTCGACTTGGCCACCGACGGCTGGGGCCTGCTCACGATCGACCGCGACGGGCGCACGAGTCATGCGGGTGTGTACGCCGCCGGCGACTGCACCTCACCCGGTCCGCAGCAGCTCATCGTGGCCGCGGGCGCTGGGGCTCGAGTGGCGGCGACGATCAATCGCGACCTCATCGGAGTGCCGACCGCGCACAGTCGCTGAACTGTCTGCTCTGCTGGTCGAAGGCCTGTGACATCGGGTCGAAGGGCCCTGTGGAGGGGAACCGGCGCGAGCCTACTGTTCGGGTATGACGGGTGACCGATCCCGCAAGACTGCCGAGCGCGATCTCACCGCGCAGGGCGTGAGAGCGGCGTGGGGGATTCTCGCGCTCGCAGCGGTCATGCTGCTGGGCGGGTGCACGGGCGGGTCCTCGCCCAGCCCGACCTCGACGCTGACGCCATCGGCCTCGCCGTCGGAGCCGGTGACCCCGACGCCCACGAGCCCAACACTCTCGCCCGAACCGACGGCTGCGCCGATCACGCCCCCTCCGCCCGGACCATCGTGCGAAGCCGATTGGACCACCGCGCCACAAGCGGCGACGCAGGCCTCGACCGCCCGCGTGACCGACGTGCGGGTCGGCCGCCACGACTGCTTCGACCGCCTCGTGATCGACCTCGACCGAAGTGCGCCCGGCTACGAGGTGCGGTACGTCTCCGCAGTCAGTGAGGAGGGGAGCGGTCGGATGCTGTCCCTCGCCGGCTCGGCCTTCCTCAGCGTGGTCGTCCTCGCGCCCGCCTACGACATCGAGACCGGGAAAGAGACGTACTTCCCGGCCGATCGGAACAAGGTCGCCGACGTCTCAGGGTTCGAAGTGTTCCGGCAGGTCGGGTGGGCCGGCAGCTTCGAGGGGAGGACCGTGCTCGGTGTAGGAGTGGAGAGCCAACGGCCTTTCCGGGCGTTCACTCTTCCGGGCCCTGGCAGCGGGTCGAGGGTCGTTCTGGACGTCCTCCACTGAGAGGGCTTGGCGACCGGCTCTGTCACCAGGTCGAGTCGCCGCGGATCACCGCGTCTGAGCCGCCGTCGATGAAGATGACCTGCCCACAGAGGTGTGCATTCTCGGTGCTCACAAGCCAGGCGAGCAGATATGCGGCGTCGCGCGGCTCGAAGATGCCGTTCAGGGGCATGGGAACCGTCTTCAGGATGGCCGTGCGCGCTTCCTCGGTGCCGGTGAACGCCTCCGTCATCGGCGTCTTCACCACGCCGGGCGCGATCGCATTGAGTGGGATGCCGGCTCCCGCCCAGTCAGGCGTGATGGCGTTCCGCCGGATCCAGCGCGCGAGTGCCCGCTTCGTGGTTCCGTAGATCTGGGATGCGGCGTCGCCGCCCGCCGCTTCCAACTCGGATGCTCGCTCCATCGCTCGCGGCTCGTCTTCGGCCGTGAGCGCTTCGAGCAGCGCGTCGTCGGGAGGGAACAGCGAGGCCATCGACGCGGTCGCAACCGCCCTCGGCGCAGACGACGCGGCGAGCAGGTGCCGAAGGCCGGTGAGCGTCGCGACAGTGCCGAAGAAGTTCACCGCCACAGTGGTTGCGGTGGGCGTCGCCAGTCCGGCGTTCGCGATGATGGTGTCGATCACGCCATCGCTCAAGTCGGTGACCCTGTCGACCAGTTCGCTTCGCCCCTCCGCGGTCGAGAGATCGACGTTCACATCGGCGCCGCGCAGGTCGACGCCGATGACTCGGTCGCCGCGTTGAGTCAGCAACTCAGCAGTGGACATCCCGATTCCGCTTGCGGCTCCGGTGATGACATGGGTTCGAGACATCGTTGCAACCTGCTTCCCGCAGAGATTAGTGAGGAGTGCCGCGCTGCCCGTTCATACGGCCAGGAGTTCGAGCACGTG
Organism: Ruicaihuangia caeni; assembly: GCF_040536845.1. Classification (NCBI taxonomy): domain Bacteria; kingdom Bacillati; phylum Actinomycetota; class Actinomycetes; order Micrococcales; family Microbacteriaceae; genus Ruicaihuangia; species Ruicaihuangia caeni. Next base: position 507,700 of record NZ_CP159582.1, on the reverse strand, counting down.
GTAAATGACATACACCGGCCAGACGATCGCTTGCAAGAGTCCCAGCACTACCCCGAGGAAACTGCCGTCGGAGTGCGAGATGAAGTAAATGGCTGCGCCGATGTAAGCGAGTACGAAGAAGAAGCCCCAAGGCCCGGCGCGCTCGACCACTTTGACGCTTCTCCGTCCGTCAGACATGGGCGATCCTCGTCATCCGTTCCACCAAGGCGTCATTGGCCCGAGCTGTTCGGGTACGAACGCAAAGAGCCGGGTTATCGCAGAGATGAAGATCCACAGTGCGGTGCCGGCAGCGGTGACGATCCACGCGATCAGCTTGTGCTCCTGGTAGTCGGGCAGCAGCCGCCCCTCCTTGTCGCGCTGCACGCCGGCCAGGGTGAGGATGAGGTCGATGAGCCACCAGATGCCGAGACCGCCGATCGTGAGCAGCTTCACGATCCCGGTACCGACTTTTCCGAGGTAGAAGCGGTCGACACCGAGAAAGCCGAGCAGCCAGGCGAACAGCCACGTTGCGATGAATGACCTGTTCGATGGCGTGCTCTGTTGATATACGCCCTGTTGGTAGGGGGTGCGATCACCCATCGGCGCATCGGGGTAGGTAGACATCGCTGCCCTCCTCGGTCGCCGCTATTCTCCACGCGCGACGGCGAACCATCTCGGGCCGAAGGTCCTTCCGAGGCCGTCGCCCGTGATTCGCTCACACCTGCTGCGTAGGGTAAAGTAGCTACTCGTGCCCCGGCCTCGGCAGGGCGCACTGGGGTATGGTGTAATTGGCAACACGGCTGATTCTGGTTCAGTTGTTCTTGGTTCGAGTCCAGGTACCCCAGCTCTCCTTCGCAGAGTTCTCGTCACGGTGACTGAGCCATCACGGCAAGGATCTCGTCGTCCTCGCGTTCACGGCGCTTGCTGCGCGCGGTTTGTTGCGCGACGACTGCGGACTGCGCCCACGAAGACGCGGATGCCCGCGCCGAGGATGAGCAGATTCAAGATCATCTGCACGGTGACGAGGAGTCGTGCCTCCTGGCTCGCTGCGGCGATGTCGCCGAATCCCACGGTCGCCAACGTCGTGACCGTGAAATACAGCATGTCGACGCGCGTGAGGCCAGAGGGCTCGAAGTTGTGCGGATTCTCGACCGCCATCCCGTAGTACGTTGCGGCGAACAGAAGCACGTACAGCGGAACAGTCAGCGCGAGCGCTTGCACGGCGCGAATGGCTGGGTATCGCGATCGAGAAATGCCGCGGACCTCCCAGGTGGCCAACAGCAGCAGGGCGGCGCCCGCAACGCCGAGCGAGATCCACAACGGGGCCGCACGCATGCGGTCGAGGGGGAGCAAGAAGTACGCCAGCGTGACGACCACCGCGGTGAGTGCCGCGCGGAGAAGTCCCACGATGAGGACCACGCGCGTCGGCCGCGCATTGGGCGGCGCGGGCTCTGCTTTCATTGCTGCCCCCAATCCCGTCCGACCTGCAAACGCTCGACGCGGGGGAGCGCGGCCCGGCGTTTCGCACCGTTCTCGTGTGCCGATCATGACTTGACGTCGTCGGCTTTGTGAAGTGCTTCGTAGGCGGCGGTGTTCTCGGGAGATCAAGCGACTCGGCCGTGGCCACGACTCGGTCGTGGCGGCACGGTGCAGGGCGACCGCCTCTTGTCGCGGTTCGCCGACGGGTGGATTGTGAACGCGCCGCCGAGAGGTGCGCGTTCGGTCAGGAGGACACAATGCAGACCGTAGAGCATGAAACGTTCGCCAAGCCTTCAGAGGTGCGGGAGTTCCCGCACGGCAAGGCTGAGCTTTTGAAGGTCGGTGACAGTGTCATCGGGCGCCTCACGCTCCAACCCGGGTGGAGGTGGTCGAACGATGTGAAGCCGATCGCCGGGACTGACTCCTGCCTCGCCCCCCATTTCCAGTACCACGTTCAGGGCCGGCTCGCGATCCGCATGGATGATGGCAGGGAGTTCGTCGGAGGGCCCGGCGACATCACGAGCCTCCCGCAAGGCCATGATGCGTGGGTCGTCGGCGATGAGCCAGTCGTGGTCATCGACTGGTACGGCGCGACCGACTGGGCGCGTGCGGAGGAGGATGCCGGGCACGAGTGAGCGCGTCGCAGGGCTCGCGGCTGCCGAGGGAATAGTGCGCTGCGGTTTCGGTTGTATCTACAACTAGTTGGCAGCGAATCCAGGAGTTCTATGGAGCCCTTCGAGATCGGCATCTTCACCTTCGGCGAACTCACTCGCGACGCGAGCGGCGAGCCGATCGATCCGCGCGTGCGTCTCGAGGAGATCCTCCAATGGGCTCGAGTCGCCGATCAGGCGGGACTCGACGTGTTCGGGGTTGGGGAGCACCATCGCCCCGACTTCGCGGTCTCGTCGCCGCAGACGGTGCTTGCCGCTGTCGCTCGCGAAACGGAACGCATCCGGCTGACGAGCTCGGTGACTGTGCTCTCCAGCGCCGACCCGGTGCGGCTGTTCGAGGAGTTCGCCACTGTCGATCTCTTGAGCAACGGACGCGCCGAGATCACCGCCGGCCGTGGCGCCTACATCGAGTCGTTCCCGCTATTCGGGCAGGACCTCTCGCGCTACGACGAGTACTTCGACGACCGGCTCGACCTTCTCCTGACGCTGCGCGATCAGAACCCTGTCACATGGTCGGGATCGACGCGGCCTCCGTTGCGCGCGGCCGGTGTGTGGCCACGTCCGGTGCAGGAACGGCTTCCCGTTTGGGTGGCGGTCGGAGGTACCCCGGAGTCGGCGGTGCGCGCGGGCAGGCTGGGTCTGCCGATGTACTTGGCGATCCTCGGCGCGCCCCCGCGGTTTCGATCGCTCGCCGCCCTGCACCGGGACGCTGCAATTCAAGCCGGCCATGCCCGGCCGCAACTCGGCGTGACGTCGCACTTCCATGTCGCCGAGACTTCCCAAGCCGCGCGCGACACGTTCTTTCCCCACTACGCGGGCTACTTCGCGCAGAACATGCCTCGCGGTGGCGGCCTCGATCGGGCCGGGTTCGATTTGTGGGCAGGCCCTCAGGGCGCCCTGTTTGCGGGGAGCCCGGCCGAGATCGTCGACAAGATCCTGTGGGAGCACGAGATGCTCGGCCACACGCGCTTCCTGGCGCAAGTGGGTCTCGGAGGCCTGGGCCTCGGCGACACATTGCGTTCCATCGAACTGCTCGCCACCGAGGTGCTCCCGGAAGTGCGCAGGTCGCTGGCCGGGCGATGAGGGCCTCGGGCGCTCGAGTCGCCGTGCTGCTCAGACGGACTGCGAGAACCAGTGCAGGAACCAGCGCCGAGCGGCGATCGCGACCTCAGCCAGAGCGCCCGGTTCTTCGAACAGGTGCGTGGCTCCCGGCACCACGACGAACTCACTCGGGCCGTTCAGGCGCGCCTGTGCGCTGCGGTTGAGGTCGAGCACGATGGCGTCATCGCCGCCGACGATGAGCATGACGGGCGCCGATACGCTTTCGAGTCGGTCGCCGGCGAGGTCTGGGCGGCCGCCCCGCGAGACGATCGCCGTCACGGAGGATTCCGGTGCCGCCGCAGCCCACAGCGCCGCGCCGGCACCCGTGCTGGCGCCGAAGTATCCGATGGGGAGCCTCCGGATCCCTTCCGCGGTCCGGAGCCAATGCAGCGCGAGCACGAGCCGCTCTCCGAGTAAGGGGATGTCGAACACCTTCTCGCGGTGCGCCTCCTCCCGCGGCAGCAGGAGGTCCATGAGCAGCGTTCCGATGCCTGCTCGATTGAGCGCACCGGCTACCAGTCGGTTCCTGGGGCTCAAGCGGCTGCTTCCGCTCCCGTGGGCGAAGATCACGAATCCACTGGGGTCGGCAGGGAGGCCCATGGTCCCTGTGAGAGCGGCTCGACCCATGGGGACTTCGACCTCTGATGCTCGGATGCCGGTGCGTGCTCGCCACGGACGTCCCTCCACCCGCCGCCGCGCCTCGTCGACGAGGAGAATGACCTCCTCGTCGCTCGTCGCCGCGAACTCTGCATACGCCTGACCCACCGCGTAGAACGAGTCGGGGACCGTGGCGCAGATGACTCGATCGGCCGATCGAACACGGCGGGCAGCATCGTGAGGCCCGACCGGTGCCGCGAACACGACGCGGTCCGCGCCTCTCGCTCGAGCGGATCGACACGCAGCTTCGGCGGTGGCGCCAGTCGCCAGGCCGTCGTCGACCAGAATGGCGGTGCAACCGTCGAGGGAGCGAGGAGGCGCGTTCCGTCGCAGCAACTGCACGCGGTCGTTCAGCATTGCCAGTTCTCGTTGCTCGACTCGGGCGAGCTGCGAATAGTCAACGCCCAACTCCGAGATCAAGGTCTCGTGGAGCACTCTCGTGCCCCCCTCGGCGATAGCGCCCATGGCGAGTTCAGGCTGAAATGGTGCGCCGAGCTTTCGCACGACCACTACGTCAAGGGGGAGCTCCAACTCCTCAGCGACCACGGCCGCGACCGGCACCCCACCCCGAGGGAGTCCCAGGACGACGGCATTGTTGTCGCCGCGGAACTCGCGCAACTCGCTCAGCAACCGGTTCGCGCCGTCGATGCGGTCACGGAACATCCCATCAGCATGCCCGCTGGGTGAGCCGGTTCGGCGGGGCTTAGGTCCCTCGACCGGTCGATCCAGAAGCTCGTCACGACCGCCGCTGCGCCGCCTCGGCATCCGATTCGCCGACTGACAGCACGAGCGAACCGCTGGCAGTGCCACTACGGATCGATTCGACGGCGGTGTCGAGTGAGTCGAACCGCACTCGGGTGATGGTCGGTCGCAGTTGCAGGTTCGCTGCCAGATCCAGCAGCCTGCGGCCGTCATCGCGAGTGTTCGATGTCACGGTGCGCAGGTCTCGCTCTCGGAACAGGGTGCGCTGATACGACATCGACGGGATGTCGCTCATCTCGATACCGGCCAGCACGACGGTGCCGCCGCTTCGCGTCGCCTGGAGCGCCACCGGAACGAGCTCGCCGGCCGGCGCGAAGATGATCGCCGCATCCAACGGCTCGGGGGGAGCGGTCATCGCGTCCCCAACGAAGGCCGCCCCCAGTTCGCGCGCGAGTGCTCGGTTCTGCTCGCCCCGGGTCATGGCGAATACTCGGGCGCCCGCGGCGATGGCGAGCTGGGCGACGATGTGGGCGCTGGATCCGAAGCCGTAGAGGCCGAGGACCCCACCGGGCGGAAGCGCTGCTCGGCTCAGGGCTCGAAAGCCGATGATTCCGGCGCAGAGCAATGGTGCCACGGTCGCCGGATCAGCCGCGTCGGGAAGCTCGTAGATGAAGGCGGCCGGTGCGACGATGAACTCGGCGAACCCGCCATCGACGTCCCAGCCTGTGTACTGCGACCTCGGGCAGAGGTTCTCCGCTCCCGAACGGCACCACCGGCACTCTCCGCACGTGCGATGCAACCAGGGCACGCCGACGAGCGTCCCGATCGACGGCTCCTCCACGCCCGCCCCGAGGCTCGCCACTCGTCCGACGGCTTGATGCCCTGGGATGACGCGCTCACGATGCACCTGAAGTTCACGATCGATCACGTGGAGATCGGTGCGGCAGATGCCGCATACCTCGACGCGCACCAGCACCTCCCCGGGCCGCGGCGAAGGCACCCGCGTCTCCACAAGCTCGAGCTCACCTGGTGACGGGGTCGTGCGCCAACTCCGCATTGAGGTCACCACCGTCCGATTTCCAACTCGACGGACGCGGCCGGCCACCGCTTTCCGCGCGGGCCGGCTCGAGCCGACATCCCGCGAAGCTAGCGGCGAGCGGGGTGAACCTCCAGGCCCGAAAGTCCCTGTCGATGACGCCATGTCTCCTCGAGTCAGCCTCGCCGCGATTGAATGCCAGCTTGACCGAATGCCGAGTGGCACCCCCCATTCGGGGGGTAGACCGGGCCGCGGTCGGCGTGGGAGGGTGGCACGCATCCGGGGCCACCCACCCCGTTTGCCCGAACACGACGACGGCGCAAGACCACCCGAGGTCTGCAGCCACCCGAGGTCGTAGACCACTCGAGGTCGACGCGTCGCCGTAGCACTGCCCGCTGCCTGCACGACGGCAGCCCTTCGCAGACAGCAGTCTGCCCGCCTGCCAACCCGAATCGCAGGTACTCCGTGCGCGAAGCTTCGTTCCCGACCGTGCCGAACGATCCGACTGCGTCCAGAACGCAGCATGCGGGTCGCACCATCCTCGCGCTGCTCCTTGGAATCGCCATGGTGACCACCATGCTGTTCCAGACGAGCTCCCCATCGAGCGCCGCGGTGGACCCGTGCGGCACAGGCGGGAACCCCGTCGCCTGCGAGAACACGAAGCCTGGCACGCCGGCGAGCGTGTGGGACATCGACGGGGCGGGCGACCCGAGCATCCAAGGGTTCGCCACCGACATCAGCGTCAACGCGGGACAGCGCATCGATTTCAAGGTCGACACCAACGCGAGCGCTTACTCGCTCGAGATCTATCGCACGGGCTGGTACCAGGGCAACGGCGCCCGACTCATCACGACCATCCAGCCTTCCGCGCGACTGCCGCAAAGCCAGCCGCAGTGCATCAGGGACGTCGCGACCGAGCTCTACGACTGCGGCAACTGGGCCGTCTCGGCATCCTGGCAAGTGCCCTCCACCGCGGTCTCGGGCGTCTACGTCGCCCGTCTCAAGCGAGCGGACACCGGCGGCGACAGCCACATCATCTTCGTCGTGCGCAACGATGCGCGATCATCCGACATCCTGTTCCAGACTTCAGACACCACCTGGCAGGCGTACAACAGCTATGGCGGCTCGAGCTTCTACAAGGGCGGCGCCAATGGGCGCGCGTACAAGCTGAGCTACAACCGGCCCTTCAACACCCGTGAGGGCGTCACCAAGCGCGACTTCTACTTCTCGAGCGAGTACGCGCAGGTGCGCTTCCTCGAGCGCAACGGATACGACGTCAGCTACGCGAGCGGCATCGACTCCGACCGCTTCGGCGCCAACCTTCGCAATCACAAGGTCTTCCTCTCGGTCGGCCACGACGAGTACTGGTCGGGCCGGCAGCGAGCGAACGTCGAGGCTGCTCGCGCCGCCGGGGTCAACATGCAGTTCCTCACCGGCAACGAGATGTACTGGCGCGTGCGGTGGGAGCCGGCGGCATCCGCTGACCGCACGCAGTACCGCACACTCGTGTCGTACAAGGAGACCTGGAACGACGCCAAGATCGACCCGAGTGCGGAGTGGACGGGAACGTGGCGCGACCCGAGGTTCGCGTCGCAGGCGAACGGCGGTGGTCTGCCCGAGAACGCCCTCACCGGCACCATGTACCTGATCAACCACAGCGATCTCGCGCTGACCGTCTCAGCCGCCGAAGGCAAGTACCGCATGTGGCGGCACACGCCGCTCGCGTCGATGAGCGGCACGCAGACAGCGACGCTCGCCGCCCACACGGTCGGATACGAGTCGAACGAGGTGGTCGAGAACGGCTACAGCCCGCCCGGGCTCATCCGCATGTCGACTACGACCGGCGCGGTGCCCGAGGTGCTGCGCGATTTCGGCAACACTGTCACTCCTGGCACGACGAAGCACCACACGACGCTCTACCGAGCCTCGAGCGGAGCACTGGTGTTCTCCGCCGGCAGCGTGCAATGGGCGTGGGGGCTCGATCAGACGCATGACGGCGAGGGCGCTCCGGCCGACCCGCGGATGCAGCAGGCGCAGGTGAACCTGCTGGCCGATATGGGCGCGCAGCCGGCAACCCTGATGAACGGCCTCACGCAAGCCCAGCAGACGACCGACCGCACGCCGCCCACCGTGACGGTGAGCTCTCCCGTCAGCGGAGCGACCGTCGCGAACGGAACGCTCGTCACCGTCACCGGAACCGCAGCCGACTCGGGCGGAATCGTCGCCGGCGTCGAAGTCTCGACCGATGGCGGCACCACGTGGCGGGCGGCGACAGGCACCACCCAGTGGAGCTACAGCTACGTGCAGAGCGGCATGGGCGCCCAGAGCATCCGGGTGCGAGCGATCGACGACAGCGCCAACTACGCGTCCACGCCCGCGACGGTGCCGCTGCAGGTGACGGGGCCGTACAGCGTCTTCGGCGCCACCCAGCCCGCCACCGTCGACTCCGGCGACACCTCCGCAGTCGAGCTCGGGCTGCGCTTCACCACCCAGGTCGACGGCTTCATCTCGGGAGTTCGGTTCCACAAATCGGCCGCCAACCTCGGCACCCATGTTGGATCGCTCTGGGATGCCGCAGGCAACCGCCTCGCGACGGTCACCTTCTCGAACGAGACCGCCGCCGGCTGGCAGAGCGCCTTCTTCTCGACCCCGGTCGCCGTCGCCAAGGACACCACGTACGTCGTGTCGTACACGGCACCGCGCGGTCGCTACTCGATCGAGACCTACTACTGGCCGTACTCCGCGAAGGCCGCGCCGCCCTTCACGATCGCCTCGGGCTACGGTGCGCAGCCCGCCGGTGTCTACGGCAATGCGGGGACCTTCCCGAACCTGAGCTACCGCTTGGGCAACTACTTCGTCGACGCGATCTTCGACACCGCGGCGAACGTGCCGCTTGCCGCGGTCGGTCAGTGGCCGACTCCAGGCGCGACGGATGTGCCCGTCTCAACGCCAATCACCGCCCGCTTCTCCGCGGATGTGGTCGCCTCTTCGGTCGGCGCAACGGTGACCGACCAGTTGGGAGCCGCCGTTCAGGGCGCTGTCACCTACGACGCGGCCACACGCACGGTGCGCTTCACGCCGAGCGCCGCGCTGAAGGCCGGCACCACCTATACCGTCGTGCTCCGCGCGACCGGCACGAACGGCAGCGCCTTGGCGACGGGCGCCTCCTGGTCGTTCACGACGGTGACCGACGGAGGCGAGGCCGCGTGCCCGTGCACACTGTTCCCGCCGACAGCGACCCCCGCGATCCTCGAGGTCGCTGACAACGGCCCGGTCACCCTCGGGGTGAAGTTCACGCCGCTCACCGACGGCGCGATCGCCGGCATCCGCTTCTACAAGGGCGCAGGGAACACCGGCACCCACGTCGGCTCGCTGTGGAGCAGCGACGGCCGCGAACTGGGCTCCGCCACCTTCGTGAACGAGTCGGCGTCGGGCTGGCAGACCGTCTACTTCGGCACGCCGATCACCGTGCAGGCCGGAACGGAGTACATCGCCGCGTATCGCACGACGGTGGGCGCGTACTCGGCCACGCTCGGTGCGTTCGCCGACGCCGGCTTCACTCGCGGACCCCTGCGCGTCGGCGCCTCGGCGGGTGCGTTCACCTACAGTTCGGGCTTCCCGTCGTCGAGTTCCACCACGAACTACTTCGTCGACGTCGTGTACGTGAACAACACCACGAGCCCGCTCCCCGTGTCGGTCACGAGCAGCACCCCCGCAGCCGGGCAGACCGATGTGGCGCCCTCGACGGCGGTGTCGGCGCGGCTCTCGGCAGACCCGGCCAGCACGCCGACCATCACGCTGACCGGCCCCGCCGGCCCGGTCGCGGGAACCACCAGGTGGGATGCCGCGAACCGCACGATCAGCTTCACACCGAGCGCCGCGCTCGAGTGGTCGACGCGCTACCAGGCGACCGTCTCGATCGGCGGCTCGACGCCGACGGGCGGAACCTGGTCGTTCACGACGGCTGCTCCGCCCGCCTGGAACGGACAGTTCAGCCTGCTCGGCGACGCGACGCCGGTGACATCGGCAGTGACCGATGACACCGCAGCCGTGGAACTCGGCATGGCCTTCTCGGTGACGCAGGCCGGCATGGTCACCGGCATCCGCTTCTACAAGGGCAGTGGCAACGGCGGCACGCACGTCGGGTCGCTGTGGGCGGCGGACGGCACGCGTCTCGCGCAGGTAACCTTCGCGAACGAGACGGCGAGCGGCTGGCAGACCGCCATGCTCTCGCAGCCCGTCACGCTCTCGCCCGGTCAGCGGTACGTCGTGTCGTACTACGCCCCGCAGGGCCGCTACGCGGTGACCTCCGACTACTTCTCGACGCAGCGGTCGAATGGGCCGATCATCGCCGACACGGTCGTGAACGGACGATTCCGCTACGGCGCTGGCGGCGGGTTCCCCGAGAACGTGTGGAAGTCGTCGAACTACTTCGTCGACATCGTCTTCGCGACCGGCACGACGGCACCGCCGCCAGAGACACCGATCTCGGTCTCGAGCACCACCCCCGCTCGGGACGCGACCGGAGTGTCACCGTCGGCGTCGGTCTCCGCCACGCTCAGCGCCGTCAGTGCATCGGGAACCCCGACGCTCGCGGTGACCGATCCCAACGGAAGCGCCGTCGCCGGCACGTCGACCTGGAACGCCACGACCCGCACGGTCAGCTTCACTCCGGCGGCGCCGCTCGCCTGGGCGACCCGCTACACGGCGAGGGTGGCGATCGCCGGCGCTGAAGTGAGCGGTGGCAACTGGTCGTTCACCACCGCGACAGCGCCGCAGCCGAGCGGCACGTTCACGCTGCACGGCAACACGACGCCGCAGACCCTCAGCGTCAACGAGCCCGCGTCGGTCGAACTCGGCATGGTGTTCTCGGTGTCGCAGCCGGGCTCTGTCACCGGCATCCGGTTCTACAAGGGGTCGCTGAACACCGGAACGCACACTGGAACGCTGTGGAACTCCGCCGGCACCGCGCTCGCTCGAGTGACCTTCACGAACGAGACAGCGACGGGCTGGCAGACCGCGAATCTCGCAACGCCGGTGGCGCTGACACCGGGTGAGCGGTACGTCGTCTCGTACTTCGCCCCCAACGGCGGCTACTCGTACACGACCGGGTACTTCAGCACCCAGCGCACGAGCGGCCCGATCACCGCCGAGACCTCGCAGAACGGCCGGTTCCGCTACGGCAGCTCGAGCGGATTCCCGACGGGAAGCTGGAACGCCTCGGCGTACTTCGTCGACGTGGTGTTCGTGACCGGCGGGCAGACGCCGGCACCCGAACCGACCCCGGAGCCGACGCCGACCCCCGAACCCACACCGACGCCCGAGCGGACGCCCACCCCTGAACCGACGCCTGAGCCGACACCGGTGACGATGACGGCGACGAGCCCGACCTCGAACGCGACCGGCGTTGCGCCGACCGACGTCATCACCGCGACCCTAAGCGGAGTCGGAACCCGCGCGCCGTCACTCGCGCTGACCGGACCGGCAGGGGCCGTCGCGGGAGAGAGCGCGTGGGACTCGGCGAAGTCGACGCTCTCGTTCACCCCGACGAACCCGCTCGAGTGGCGCACGGTCTACCGGGCGACAGTGTCGATCGACGGCGCAGCGCTGAGCGGAGCCTCCTGGTCGTTCACCACCGCCGATCCGCCGCCGACCGTCGATGTCGTCTCGCTGTTCCCGCCCAACAGCGTGCCCCAGCACCCGGCCTGGGACGATACCGCCTCGGTGCAAGTCGCCCTGAGATTCGTGGCGCAAGTGCCCGGCGCGGTGACCGGCGTGCGCTTCTACAAGGGAGCCGCGAACACCGGCACTCACACGGGCTACCTCTGGAACATCAACGGCGGCCGACTGGCCGAAGTGCAGTTCGTCGATGAGACCGCCGAGGGCTGGCAGACCGCCATGTTCGGTTCCCCAGTGATGTTGCAGGCCGGAACGGAGTACCGGATCGGCCTGCACAGTTCCACCGGCCGCTACGCGGTCACCCTGAACGGACTCAAGGACCCCGTGGTGAACGGTCCGCTCTCGAGTCCTGCCATGGGCGGCGCGTACGTGTATGGCACCGATTACCCGGGCGCGCCCACGCCCCACAACTTCTGGGTCGACGTGCTGTTCGATCCATCCGGCTGATTGCGTTGGCGCTCCTCGTCCACGAACACCCGAATTCTGGAGCAGGAAGACATGCCCGACAGAAGAACCATCGCCGTGATCGGCGCCGGCTACTGGGGCCCGAACCTCGCCCGCAACTTCAAGGCGAACCCCGATTGGGAACTGGCCGCCATCTGCGATCTCGACCGTGAACGCGCGCAGCGCGTCGCCGACGCGGTCGGGGGAGCGGCAGTCGTCACCAGCCTCGACGAGGTACTGGCGGATGCCGCGATCGACGCCGTCGCGATCGCCACTCCCGCGCGCACCCATCACGACGTCGTGTGCGCCGCGCTCGCCGCAGGCAAGCACGTGGTGGTCGAGAAGCCGCTCGCCGACTCGCGCGAACTCGGCGAGCGCATGGTGCGCGCGGCGGCCGAGCGCGGCCTGGTGCTGATGACCGACCACACCTACTGCTACACGCCGGCGGTGATGCGCATACGCCAACTCATCGAGGAGGGCGAACTCGGCGACATCCTGTTCGTCGACTCCGTTCGCATCAATCTCGGACTCATCCAACCCGACGTCGACGTGTTCTGGGACCTCGCGCCGCACGACCTCTCGGTGCTCGATTTCATCCTGCCCGGAGGGCTTCGACCGAAATCGGTTTCCGCTCAGGGCGCCGACCCGCTGGGTGCCGGCAAAGCGTGCATCGGATACCTGTCGCTTCCCTTCGGTAACGGATCGATCGCGCATGTTCACGTCAACTGGCTGAGCCCGACAAAGATTCGGCAGATGGTCATCGGCGGCACCAAGCGCACGCTGGTCTGGGATGACCTCAACCCGCAACAGCGCCTGAGCATCTACGACCGTGGGGTCGACATCGATCGCCAATCGGCCGCCACCGCCGAGCGGCGTGCGGCCACCGTGTCGTACCGGCTCGGCGACACCTGGTCGCCCGCGCTGCCCGAGCACGAGGCGCTCGCCGCGATGGCATCCGAGTTCGCCGCCGCGATCTCCGAAGGGCGTCCAGCGCGAACCGATGGGCACGCGGGAATGCGAGTGCTCAGCGTGCTGGATGCCGCAGCCATCAGTCTCCGTGCCGCCGGCGCCGCAGTGCCGGTCGACGCCGGTCATGCCTCACCATCGAATCGCTCACCCCTGGAGGTTGTCGCATGACCGAGATCCGCGGAGCCAGAGTGCTCGTCACCGGGGGTGCGGGCACGGTCGGCTCGACGCTCGTCGACCAGCTCGTCGACGCCGGTGCTGAGCACATCGACGTGCTCGACAACCTCGTTCGCGGCCGTCTCGCGAACCTCGAGCCGGCGTTCGAGAGCGGCCGGGTGCGGCTCATCGAGGGCGACCTGAGAGATCGCGAACTCGTCGACGAGCTGGTGAGGGGCAAAGATCTCGTGTTCCATCAGGCCGCCATTCGCATCACCCAGTGCGCCGAAGACCCGCGGCTCGCTCTCGAGGTGCTCGTCGACGGCACGTTCAACGTCATCGAATCAGCGGCCCGGCACCGGGTCGGCAAGCTCATCGCCGCTTCGAGCGCCTCGGTCTACGGAATGGCAGAGCAGTTCCCCACCCCCGAGAGTCACCATCACAACGCCAACGACACCTTCTACGGCGCGGCGAAGTCGTTCAACGAGGGCATGATCCGCTCGTTCCGTGCGATGACCGGGCTGGATGCCGTCGTGCTCCGCTATTTCAACGTCTACGGCCCTCGCATGGACGTGCACGGCGCGTACACCGAGGTGCTGGTGCGCTGGATGGAACGCATCGCAGATGGGGAGCCGCCGCTCATCTTCGGCGACGGTCGACAGACGATGGACTTCGTCTTCACACGCGATATCGCCCGGGCGAATCTGATGGCCGCCACCAGCGCTGTGACCGACGGCGTCTACAACATCGCGAGCGGCACCGAGACGAGCCTGCTCGAGCTCGCGCAGGCGCTGCTGCGGGTGATGGGCTCCGATCTCGACGTCGAGCACGGGCCCGAGCGGGCGGTGAACGGCGTCGTGCGAAGGCTCGCCGATACTTCCGCCGCACGACGCGACCTCGGCTTCGAGGCGCAGGTGGGTCTGGAGCAGGGCCTCCGTGAGCTCGTCGAGTGGTGGGCTCCGCTGCGAGATGAGATCGCTGCGGGCCGGAAGGTGAGTGCGTGATGTCGCGCATCAACGTGATGAAGCCGTGGATGGGGCCCGAGGAGGTGGCTGCGGTCACGGAGGTGATCGAGAGCGGCTGGGTCGCGCAGGGCCCGCGCGTCGCCGAATTCGAGCAGGAGTTCGCGGCCGCGATGCAGGCTGAGCACGCCGTGGCCACCTCGAACTGCACGACAGCGCTGCACCTGGCGCTCATCGTCGCCGGCGTCGAGCCGGGCGACGAGGTCGTGGTGCCGTCGTTCTCGTTCATCGCGACGACGAACGCCCCCACCTATGTGGGCGCACAGCCGGTGTTCGCTGACGTCGACGCGCTCACGGGAAACCTCACGGCAGCGACGATCGAACCCCGGCTCACCGACAGAACGCGCGCGGTGATCGTTGCGGATCAGGGCGGGGTGCCCGCCGATCTGGAGTCGATCCGGTCGCTCTGCGACCGGCGGGGCATCGTGGTGATCGAGGATGCCGCATGCGGTGCCGGATCTCAGTACCTGGGCCGCCCGGTCGGTGCCGGTGCGGAGCTTGCGGCATGGTCGTTCCACCCGCGCAAGCTGCTCACCACGGGGGAGGGCGGCATGCTCACGACCTCTCGCGCCGACTGGGCGGAGCGGGCCCGACGGTTGCGCGAGCACGCCATGAGCGTCTCGGCCGCAGAGCGCCACGCATCAGTGCTGCCGCCCGCCGAGCAGTACGACGAGATCGGGTTCAACTTCCGCATGACCGACCTGCAGGCGGCGCTTGGGCTCGTGCAGCTGCAGAAGCTGCCCGCGATCGTGGCCCGTCGGCGAGAGCTGGCGGCGCAGTACGCCGAGCGGCTTACGGGCGTTCCCGGCATCCGTCTGGTCGCCGATCCGATCTTCGGAACGAGCAACTTCCAGTCGCTCTGGGCGGAGATCGGCGACGATTACCCGCTCGACCGCGAGGGGCTGCTCGAGCACCTCGCGGCTGCCGGAGTGTCTGCGCGTCGCGGCATCATGGCCGCGCACCGGCAGCCCGCGTATGCGGGAGGAGCGTCGCAGCGGGCGCCGTTGCCCGTCACCGAGCGCCTGACCGATCGCACCGTCATCCTGCCCCTGTACCACCAGATGACCGAAGCCGAGCTGGCGACCGTGATCAAGGCGATCTTCGCACCGGTGGGAGCGCTCGCGCATGGCTGAGCTGCTGCTGGTCGCAGCGAGCGGTCTGGCGCGAGAGGCTCTCGCGTCGATCCGCAGAACGGGGGAGCACGATGTGCTCGGCTACCTCGACGACGACCCGGCGAAGGTCGGGCTGAAGCTCGACGGCCTGCCGGTGCTCGGCCCGCTCGAGGTCGCGCGCGAGTATCCGGATGCACGCCTGCTGCTGTGCGCAGGCAAGGGAAGGGCGCGCAGCTCACTCGATGATCGGCTGATCGCGCAGGGCCGCACCGACGACGACTACGTGACCGTGATCGACCGGGGCGCCTCCGTCGCGGCCGGATGCGACATCCGCCCGGGCAGCATTCTGCTCGCCGGTGTGGTGTTGACCACCAATGTCTCAGTCGGCAGGCACGTCGTCGCCATGCCGAACGCCGTGCTGACGCATGACGTGCTCATCGAGTCGTACGCGACGCTCTGCGCGGGCGTGGTGCTCGGCGGAAACGTGTGGATCGGCGAGGGCGCGTACCTCGGGATGAACTGCGGGGTTCGCGAGAACGTGCGGGTCGGCAAGCACTCGGTGCTCGGCATGGGCGCGGTGCTCACCCGCGACCTGCCGCCGGGGGAGATCTGGGCCGGAGTGCCGGCGCGGCCACTCGAGGTGCCCATGGTGGTCACACCGTGACTGACCAGGGCGGGGTGGCGAGCGACAGCGCCATGAGTCGGGGGAGACGATGAGGATTCGGATGCCGCGGCCCGCCGCCGCGCCCGGGACGATCACGGTCGTGATCCCCTGCTACAACTACGGCCACTACCTGCCCCACGCGGTCGAGAGCGTGCTCTCGCAGCACGACGTCGACGCCCGAGTCATCATCGTCGACGACGCCTCACCGGACGGTTCGGCGACCGTCGCTCAGGCGCTCGCCGATCGGCATCCGGAGCGAGTGCGCGTGCTGCTGCACACGCGGAACCTCGGGCACATCGCCACCTACAACGATGGCCTCGCACTGGTCGACACCGAGTTCGTGACCCTGGTCTCGGCCGATGACGTGATCGCCGACGGGGCGCTCGGGCGCGCGACGAGGCTGATGCAGGCCCACCCACAAGTGGGGTTGGTCTACGGCCACGCGGCTTCCTTCGAAGATGACGGCGACCGAAGCCACGCCGACGAGTTCTCCCCGCCGCACCGGCCGCTCCCCGAGACCTGGTCGATCTGGCACGGCCACGAGTGGATCGAGTGGTCGGTGCGGCGGGGACGCAACTTCATCCTCTCGCCCGAGGCTGTGCTGCGCACCGACGCGATGCACCAGGCCGGGGGATACGACCCGGCTCTGCCTCATTCCGGCGATCTGCACTACTGGCTCAGGGTGGCGGCGCACTGGGATGTCGGCAGGGTCAACGGGAGCCCCCAGGCCTGGTACCGGGTGCACGGCGGCAATATGCACCTCACCACGTTCGCCACCATGGCGGTCGATCTGCGGCACAGGCTGGCCGCGTTCAACGCGTTGACCGACCCGGACCTCGACCTCGAAGACGCCGACGAGCTGCTGGAGCGGGCCAGGCGGGCGCTCGCGCGCGAGGCGCTGCTGATCGCGGCCCGCAGTCTCGACGCCGGGGATCCGGCTGAGGCGGTGGCGCCGCTCCGGCAGGTCGCTGCTGAGATCTCCGCTGCGTCGGCACAATCTCGGCGTGCCCGACTGCTCGGCCGGCGCATCGCCCGGCAATCGCGCGGGATGCCGCCTGCCACCGCTCAGCGCGCCCTCGAGCACGGGCGCCGTCAGCTCGATCGCGTGCGCTGGCGCATCTGGGAGACGGCAGGCATCTCGTGACGGGCGTACGTGACGGGCGTGGTGATCAGGCGACGCTGGCCGCCCGCATCCGCCGTGGCTCGTTCTGGGGCGGGGTCAACATCGCGCTCTCGCGCACGTTGCAGTTCGTCACCACCCTCATCGTCGCGCGCATCATCGCGCCCGACGAGTTCGGCGCACTCGCGGTCGCCCTCGTCGCTCAGACGATCGCATTGAACATCACCGAGCTCGGCACGACGGCTGCGATCGCGCGCGGCGATCGAGACCCCGACCGCATCGCGCCCACGGTGTTCACGATCTCGCTCGTCACCGGCGCGGTGCTGACGACCGCCATGGTGCTCGTCGCCCCCTGGCTCTCGGCCGCCCTCGGCGATCCATCCGCGACGCCGGTGGTTCAGGTCATGGCGATCAGCGTGATGCTCGCGAGCTTTGCCTCAGTGCCGACCGCGCTCGTGTGGCGCGACTTCCTGCAGCGCCAGCGCGTCATCGTCGATCTGACGGCGATTCTCGTGACCCTCGCACTCGTCGTCCCGCTCGCACTCGCCGGCTGGGGCGCCATGGCGCTTGCCTGGTCGCGTGTGGCGGGGCAGCTCGTCTCGACCATCGGCTACTGGATCGTCACGCCGCGCCGCTACCTGCCGGGCTGGAACCGTGCCGAGCTGTCGTTCCTCATGCGGCTCGGGATGCCGCTCGCGCTCTCGAACCTCGTCGCGTTCGTCATGCTCAACGTCGACTACATCGTGGTCGGCCGGATGCTGGGCCCCGAGCAGTTGGGCCTCTATCTCCTCGCGTTCAACCTCGCAGCCCTCCCCAGCACCGTCATCACGACCATGATCCGAACGGTCGCCGTTCCCGCGTTCGGCCGGTTGCACGCTGCGGGAACGCTCGGCGAGCTCGTACCCCAGTTCATCCGAGGCGTCGCGTGGATCACCTTCCCGATCTGCGCACTGGTGGCGGCGCTGGGCGCCCCGCTCATGCACGCTCTCTACGGCGAGCGGTGGCTGCCCGGAGCGGTGGCGCTGCTGGGGCTCGGCGTGTTCGCGGCATCCCGCATCCTCTCCGAGCTGTTCGCCGACCTCGCCGTCGGCGCAGGCCAGACGCGCGGACTCCTCTGGGTGCAAGTGCTGTGGATCATCGCGCTGGCGCCGGCGATGATCGCCGGCGTCGCCGGCTGGGGCATCGCCGGAGCCGGCTACGCGCACGCGGCGGTCTGCTGGTTCGTCGTCGTGCCCGCATACCTATGGCTGCTCGCTCGCATCGC
Source organism: Ruicaihuangia caeni (assembly GCF_040536845.1). Taxonomy (NCBI): domain Bacteria; kingdom Bacillati; phylum Actinomycetota; class Actinomycetes; order Micrococcales; family Microbacteriaceae; genus Ruicaihuangia; species Ruicaihuangia caeni. Next base: position 489,648 of record NZ_CP159582.1, on the reverse strand, counting down.
CGATGTGCCGGTGAGTGCTCAACTGCGGGCGTTCTCGCCGCTGCTGCTCGCGGCGCTCGCGGCGGGCGCAGTGGCGGCGTGGGCCGGCTCGTTGATCGACTCGCCCTGGGCAGCCCTCATCGTCGCGGGCTGCTCAGGGCTCGCGGCGTACCTGCTGCTCACGGCACAAGTCGCCAAATCGGTGGTCCGCTCGATCAAGGAGGCTCGGTGATCCGGTCGCGCTTCAAGCAGTTGCGTCGTGTGCTGCAGGCTGATGGTGTTGCCGGCGTGCGCCGGAGACTGGTGCGGGTCGCGCATCGGATGCTGGGCGAAGCGGGGGAGCCGTTCCCGCTGCACCCCGACGACGTCGCGGATGCGGCGCAATTGGTGCCCACGGCACCCCCTGTCGTGACCGGCCGGCCACTGCGCATCGCGTGGATCACCACTCCGCCAGGGGCAGGGTCGGGCGGGCACACCACCATGCTGCGCATGGTCGAAGGGCTCGAGCAGGCGGGGCACTCGACGGCGCTGGTGCTGTACGACGTGTTCCGGGGTGACCGGGCGGCGCACGAGACGGTGATCCGGCAGCACTGGCCGCGTGTGCGAGCCGAGGTGCGAGATGCGGCCGAGGGATTCGGTGTCGCGGATGTCTGGATCGCGACGTCGTGGCAGACAGCGCATGTGCTCGCCAGCCGGCCGCACCTGACCGGTCACCGCATGTACTTCGTGCAGGACTATGAGCCGTGGTTCTATCCCCACGGCGCGCTGTATGCGCTCGCCGAGGAGACGTACCGGTTCGGGTTCACCGGCATCACGGCCGGAGCCTGGCTCGCAGGCCTGCTCAGCGATCGGTTCGGCATGCACTGCTCGCACTTCGAGTTCGGCGCCGACACCGATGTGTACCGCGTGCGCAACCTCGGCGACCGCGACGGGGTGGTCTTCTACAGCAAACCTGGGGTCGCGAGGCGCGGTCACGAACTCGGCGTGCTCGCGCTGCAGCGGTTCGCCAGCATGCACCCTGAAGCGCGCATCCACTTCTTCGGCGACTCGCCCGGCGATCTTCCCTTCGACGCGGTCGACCATGGACGCATCACCCCGCGCGAGCTCGACGAGCTGTACAACCGATGCCGCGTGGGGCTCAGCCTGTCGTTCTCCAACGTGTCGCTGATCCCCTGGGAACTGTTGGCCAGCGGAGTCAGACCGGTCGTCAACGAGGCCGACCACAACCGCATCGTGCTTCGGAACGAGCACGTCGCGTGGGCGCCGCCGACGCCCGGCGGACTCGCGCGAGCACTTGACAGTGCCTGGCGCTCGTGGCGGGCCCCGAGCACGCCGCAATCGCTTGCCGAATCGGTCGCCGAGCAGACATGGCGCGATCCGTCCCGAGCCGTGACCGACTTCATCGAACGGAGCATCTTCGCATGAGCCTTGTGAGTGAGCGCGCGGCCGTCGCCGCCGACATCCCATTCGTCGACCTCGCTGCCCAGCAGGCCGAGATCATGCCCGACATCGAGCCGCTCGTGCTCGAACTGCTGCGTTCGGGAGCGTTCATCGGCGGCGCGGCGGTCACGGATTTCGAGCGCGCGTACGCGGCATCCGTGGGTGTGAAGCACTGCGTGGGCGTCGCGAACGGAACCGATGCGCTGCACCTGGCGCTTCGAGCATCGGGGATCGGCCCCGGTGACGAGGTGATCGTGCCGGCCAACACGTTCATCGCCACCGCGGAGGCCGTGAGTCTCGCCGGCGCGACGCCCGTGCTGGTGGATGTCGACCCGGTGCATCTGCTCATCGACCCGGATGCCGTCGCCGCCGCCGTGACCGCGCGAACCCGCGCCATCATTCCGGTGCACCTCTACGGCCAGGTCGCGCCGGTCGAAGCGCTGGAGCCGATCGCGGAGTGCGCGGGCGCGCTGATCATCGAGGACGCGGCGCAGGCACAGGGGGCCGCGAGGCACGGACGTGGTGCTGGATCGTTGGGGGCGATCGCGGGCACGAGCTTCTACCCGGGGAAGAACCTCGGTGCGGCGGGCGATGCGGGAGCGGTGACCACCGATGATGAGGAACTCGCCGATCGGGTGCGGCTGATCGGCGGGCACGGCTCGCGCGTGAAGTACGAGCATGAGACCGTCGGCACGAACTCGCGGCTCGACGCATTGCAGGCGATCGTGCTGAACGCGAAGCTCGAGCGACTCGCTGGGTGGAACGAGGCGCGGCGCGCGGCTGCGGCGAGGTACGCCGAGTTGTTGGCGGGCACCGCGGTGCGGATTCCCGAGTCGATGCCCGGCAATGTCCACGTGTGGCATCTGTACGTCGTGCGCGTGCAGGATCGCGCGAGGGCCATTGAGGCACTCGGGCGCGCCGGCATTGGAACCGGCATCCACTATCCGACGCCGGTGCACCTCACGGAGGCGTACCGCTCCCTCGGGTACGAACGCGGAGCGTTTCCGGTCGCGGAGCGCGCCGCGGAAGAGATCCTCTCTCTGCCGATGTTCCCGCATCTCACGGCGGCGCAACAGGAGCGCGTGGCGGAGGTGCTGCTCGGGGCGGTGGGGTGAGCAAGGTCGATTGAGGGCTTCAGCAAGGCCCTTCGACGCGGATATTTGCCCCGCGCCAACGAGACTGTCGCACTTCCGCGTGGGATGACGGCAACTCAGTTCCAATCGTGAACCTAGCTCAAATGGCCGCGGTTGCCCTAGGGTGACGCTCATGCTGGGGGAGATCAATGAAGCTCTCGGGTACGTCACGGACTGGACGCCGTTCGTTCTGCTCGGCGTGCTCGGGCTCTTCGCCTGCATCGGCGCGGTGACGTCGCTTCGCTGGCTGATCCGGCTGGAGTACCAGGCGGCGAACCGTCGAGTCGCTCGACAGCGCGCCGAGTATCAGCGGCGCAGGCCGCCCGGGAACGCTCCGGGGCTCGTCCACAGGACGAAGCCCGACCAGTCTCCGCAGCCGGTGATGCCGCTGAGGAATGGGCCGGGACCTCGCGACTGGTCGCCGTTGCAGCACTGACTCTGGGGACGTTGTCTCACGCCTTCTTGTGTTGCCCGCACGCACCGTCTCCTCCACAGGGTCTGATTTCTCCACAGGAAGTCGGTCTTGATCAGCGTTTTTCGCGGATCGTGAATGTCGGTGGCTGGTGACAGCATCGGGGCATGGTTCACCGATGGGGCGAGGGCGACGCGGCCGCTGGCGCCGCCGCCGCGGCAGGCGCGGTCGATGCTGCGTTGCTGCCTGCGGGGTTGGTGGCGTTCGTTGAGGCGCAGCACGCTCGGATCGAGAGCGCGGATGACGCTGGCCTGATCGAGCTGCTCGAGGTCGCGGAGCGCGCCGGCCGGCTTCTTGACTCGCTTCGGGTCTCGGTCGCTGGTGAGATTGGTCGACGCTCTCGCACGAGCCTTGGTGAGGAATCGATGGCGAGGCGTCACGGTTGTCGAACCGCGGTCGAGTTGGTGCAGCGCGTCACCGGTGTCAGCGCGGTGACCGCGCAGCGCCGCCTGCGGCTGGGGGAGCGGCTCACGCCAGAGACGACGCTCACCGGCGAGACGGTGCCGCCGGCGTTTCCGACGGTGGCGGCGGCGCTGCGGGAGGGTCGGATCGGCGTTGATACGGCGACGGCGATCGTGACCACGTTCGGGCCGCTGCTGGATCGGGTGACGCCGGTGGAGGATCGTGACCTGGTGCCCGCCGGGGGTGTGCTCGAGGTTGACTTCGTCGCGGCGGAGGCGGCGGTCACCGGTTCGGCGGGCGAGTTCCATGCTGATGAGGTGCGGGTGCAGGCGCAGGTGTGGCGGGCCGCGATCGATCCCGACGGTGCGGTGCTGTCGGATGAGCAGGCGATGGCCCGCCGGTTCCTGCGGCTGGGTCGGGCCAGAGACGGGTTGATCCCGATCACCGGGATGCTGATGCCCGAGGTCGCCGCGTCCCTGCAACGCCAGTTGGATGCGCACCTGTCACCGCGACGCCAAGTCGCGTTCGAGGACTCCGATTCGGTTTCGGGCGCGGATGCCGACAGCGCCTCGAGCCCGTCAGGACAGCGAGAGGCGTGGGCGGCCTCGGATCCTGCGGCTGCCTCGGGCGCCAACCGTGCCGGCGCGGCTGCAGCGGGCCTCGGAGCAGGCGTGACGGTCGCGTCCGATCTTGGTGGCACCCCGGTCTACGGTGGTTCGAACGATCTCGTGAAGCCGGATCCGCGGTCCTTCGATCAGCGCCGGCATGATGTGCTGGCCAGCATTCTCGATACCGCCGCCCGCGCCGCCGACGCGCCGACGATCGGTGGGGCACCGCCGACGGTGATCGTCGCCGTCCAGCAGCGCGACCTCGACCGGGGCAGCGGGGCGGCGATGGTCGATGGCGTCAGCGAGCCGGTGAGCATGGTCAAGGCCCGCGCCTACGCCTGCAACGGCGGCATCCAACAGGCGATCATGAACGCGCACGGCGGGATCATCTCCCTCAGCAGCCCGCAACGGGTGTTCACCCCGCAGCAACGACGGGCGATCACCCTCCGCGACAGCGGGTGCGTGATCCCCGGCTGCAGCATCACCGCTGCATGGTGCGAGCTCCACCACGCCACGCCCGCCAGCCACGGCGGACCAACCAGCGTCGAGAACGGGGTGAGCCTCTGCTACTTCCACCACCGCACCATCGACACCAGCGGCTGGCGGATCAGCATGCGCCACGGCACCCCATGGGTGAAACCCCCGCCATGGCTCGACCCGACCGGCACCTGGCGACCCAGCACCAAATCCCGCATCCGCATCGCAATGCGAACATGAGAGGAGACGAGCGCGCCCTTGCGAACAGCGACTGACGATCCGTATTCCCAGGCCTCTCAGTGTGAGAGGCGATCCCTCTCTGGCTGCTCAGACCGGAGAAGTGCTCTGCTGGGATTGAGGAGCCGCCCTAGTCTTCGACGACCAGTTCACGAGCCATCTCACGCGCCGTGTCACGCGTCGTCTCACGCGCCGTGTCACGCGTCGTGTCACGCGTCGTCTCACGCGCCGTGTCACGCGTCGTGTCACGCGCAGTGGATGCCCGGCGCTCCGCGATGAACCGTGCGAACTCCACCTCGTCGTCGAGGTCGACCGGAACGGGAGCGTCAGGTGCAGGAGAGGTGGCGACTGGCTTCGCTGCGTGGGGCCAACGGGCGAGGCGATCCGTGTCAGGCACACGTCCGAGCAACTCGTCGAAGACACCGACGTACGCTCGTGCCTGTGGCTGCCAGTCCAGCTCCGCAACAACGCGTTCGCGCGCTGCCAGGCCGAGCCTGACCCGTTCCGCAGGGTCATCGATCAACCGCTCGATGGCGTCGGCGAAGGCGCTCAGATCGCCGGGCCGCACGAGCACACCGGCATCCCCGGCCGACACCCGCGTCTCGACGAGATCGAACGACACCGAGGGCAGGGCATACGCCATGTACTCCATGGTCTTGTTCATCGTCGAGATGTCGTTGAGCGGAGTCTTCTCGTCGGGCCCCAGCCCGATGTCGGCCGAACTCAGCACCTGCGCGATGCGGTCAGGACCGACCCGTCCTGTGAAGCGCACATGCCCGTCGAGCCCGAGTCGGGTGCACTGCTGCTTGAGCTCTTCGAGACAGTCGCCGAAGCCCATGAGCACGGCGTGCACACCCTTGCGCCCGCGGCGGTGCAAGAGTTCGTCCATCACCTTGAGCACATTGTCGACGCCGTCCTGGGGGCCCATGATGCCGAGATAGGTGAGCAGTGCCTCAGCGTCACCTCGCACCGAAGGGTCGGGGTACACCGGGCGCATCACCGTCGTATCGGGTCCGCTGCGCACGACCGTGACGTGCTTCGGGTCTCGCTTTCCGCGTCGCTCCGCGATCGCCTTGTACGAGCCGTTCGTCGAGATGACGCGGTCCGCCGCGCGGTACGTCTGTCGCTCCAGCCACAGCAGCGCGCGGAACTGCAGTCGCTGCGCGAACGAGCGAGGCGGGCCGAAGCGCGAGACGAAGAGCTCGGGGTTGAGGTCGTGCTGGTCGAAGACGAACTTCACACCCCGCACGCGCCACAATCGCGCGAGCAGCCAATACGTGTCGGGCGGATTGCACGCCTGGATCACGTCGAAGCCGCGCTGCCGCCACACCCGCAGCGAGAGCAGCGCGGTGAGCAACCACGACCAAGCGAACTCGAGCGCGAAGCCCCCGACTCCCCGTGCCTGCGGCGCCGGTCGATACTTGTAGATCGCCACGCCGTCGAGCAGTTGGTAGGGCGGATCACCGGGCCCCTTCGGGCAGATCACCGAGACCTGATACCCCTGCGCGGTGAGCGCCTGGCACTCCAGCCAGACACGCCGGTCAAGGGGCACCGGAAGGTTCTGCACGATGATGAGCACACGATGAGCAGCCATAGCCGCACCTCCGTTGGCGCGATTCGGGTTGCCGCTCGGCGCATTCGGGTCGCGCCGTTCGGTTGAGCGTTACGTTACCGGGCCCTGTCGCTGCTGACCAGGGCGGGGATAGGCTGCGCACATGTGCGGGATCGCGGGCATCCGTCGGTTCACAGGGGAGTCGGTCTCACCCGACACCCTCCTCGCCATGGGGTCGGCTCTCAAGCACCGAGGCCCCGACGACAGCGACCAGTGGCAGTCCGACGGCATCGGCTTCGCCCACACGCGGCTGTCGATCATCGACCTCGCCGGATCGCACCAGCCGATGCGCAGCGCCGACGGCCGCTGGGTGATCGCGTTCAACGGCGAGATCTTCAACTACCGCGAGCTCCGGCGAATGCTCGACTACCCGTTCACGACAGAGGGCGACACCGAAACGATCCTCGCGGGAGTGGCGATCCACGGCATCCGCTTCATCGACCGGCTCGTCGGCCAATTCGCGCTGGCACTCGCCGACCTGCAATCCGGGCGACTGTACCTCGTGCGCGACCGCCTCGGCGTGCTTCCGCTCTACTTCTCCCACACCTCCGAGGCCCTCGTCTTCGGTTCAGAGGTGAAAGCCTTGCTGCCCGCTTTACCGAAGGCGCCAGGAGTGGACCTGCTTAGCCTCGACGCCTACCTCGCGGGCCGCTCAGTGCCGGCACCGCACACGCTCTTCGAGGGCGTGTCGAAACTCCCGGCCGCACACAGGGCCGAGATCGACGCCGATGGCACGATGCGAGTCATCCGCTACTGGCAACCCCCGCAGGCCGACGGCGCCGGCGTCTGGAGCGACCATGGCGCGGTGGATGCCGTCGACGAGGCCGTCACCGAGGCCGTGCGCGCCGCGCTGGTGGCCGATGTGCCGGTGGGCGCCTACCTGAGCGGTGGCATCGACTCGAGCCTGATCGTGGCGAAGGCCGCCGCCTTGCGCCCGGGCCAGCCATTGCACACCTTCGCGGCCGGCTTCGGCGATCCCAGGCACGACGAACTGAAGTGGGCGCGGCTCGTCAGCGAGCACGTGGGCTCCGAGCACCACGAGGTCCCCGTCGACGCGGCAGACTTCGAACGCCTCTGGCCGCTGCTCACCTGGCACCGCGACGCACCGATGTCGGAACCGGCAGACATCGCCGTGTACCGGCTGGCGCAGGCCGCCCGGCAGAAGGTCAGCGTCGTGCTGTCGGGCGAAGGCGGCGATGAGCTGTTCGCGGGCTATCCCAAGTACCGTGCAGCAGCGTGGATGAGCAGGCTGTCGCTGCTTCCGGCGGGGTTGCGTGCCGCTGTATCCGACGTGGCGGAACGACGGATGCCGCAGCAGTGGTCGAGACCCCGCATCGTGCTGCGCGTGCTCGGCGAGCGGGAACGCCACCAGCAGTACCGCGCCTGGTTCGCGCCGTTCACGACGCGAGAGCGGGCTGAGCTGCTTGCCGGCATCCCGTCGCGCACGCTGGACTGGCCCGCGGCGACTGGTCGGGATCCGGTGCGCGAGATGCTGCTGCACGACCTGGCCGCCTGGCTGCCCGACAATCTCCTCGAGCGAGGCGACCGCATGTCGATGGCAGCGTCGCTCGAACTCAGGCCCCCGCTGCTCGACCACCGGCTCGTGGAACTCGCGTTCCGGCTGCCATCGCGCGTCAAGCTGCACGACGGCACGACGAAATGGGCGCTCAAGGAGGTCGCCCGGCGGTCGCTCCCGAGCGAGATCGTCGACCGGCGGAAGGTCGGCTTCCGCGTGCCGCTCGACGCCTGGTTCCGCAGCGGTCTGCGTGACTCGATGTGGGACCGGCTCACGGGCACCGGCTCGTTCGTGGCCCAGACGCTGAACCGGCAAGCGGTCGTTCGGCTGCTGGAGCGGCACGAGAGCGGACGCTTCAACGAGGAGGCCCGCATCTTCACGCTGATGTCGCTCGAAGTCTGGCACGAGGCGTTCTTCCGCAGCCCAGTGCCGGTCGCGGCCGGCGCGTGAGAGGCCACGGCGCCAAGCGGCTCAGCCGGCGGAGCCGCCCCGAGACGTGGCGCGGCGCCGGCTCACGCCGCGCCGCCGCTCCGTCATTGCGCGTGAGCTCTCGTCGCGCTCCCAGTGCACGGTGGGAGTCGACAGCCGGGCCCGCACCCGCGAGTACAGCACGACCGCGACATAGATGCCGGCATCCGCAACGCGCCATGGCTCGCGCCTGAGCAACTGCGCGAGATCGTGCAACTGCCCGCGTTGGCCGGCCGAGACGCGCCCACCCACTCCGTCAGCCGCCGCAGCAGAACGACCGGTGCCCTCCATCACTTCGTGCTGACTGCGGTAGCTGCGCCGCAGTATGCGCACGAGGTCGGCAGCGCGGCCAGGCGCGCGAACGACAACCGGGTCGGTCGGCACGATCGTGATCTCGTCGCGTGTGAACAGATCGTCGATGAAGAGGTCGTCGGAGAGGATGTCGGGGAACTCGTCGAAGCGGTCGCGCCCTTCGACCGACAGCGCGTAGCAGCCGGCACCCCAGAGCGCGTGCGAGATCGATGGCAGGCGCTCGCGAACGGCATACCATCGCCGCACGATGAACGTCGCGTGCGACGAGTCGAAGCGGTGCGGCGGCCGACCCGCGATGGCACCTGAAGCCAGCGTGCGAAGCACGTCTCGCGCGGCTCGCGCGGTGAGCACCACATCGGCGTCCAGATAGATGCGCGGACCGGATGCCGCGAGGGCATCGCCCGCGCGGAGCGCCGCTGCCTTCGACGCCTGCTCGAGCTCCGAGACGACGACACCGGGGAACGTGCGAGCGATGGATGCGGTGTCGTCGCGGCATCCGTTCGGCACCACGATCACGGTGATCGAGCCGTCGCTGACGGCAGGCTCCAGCGCGGTGAGGGTGCGCCCGATGACCGCGGCCTCATTGTGAGCCGCGATGATCACCGAGCCGAGCGGCCGAGCCGACCCGGTCATCGCCTGCCGCCTGGCAGCGCAGCCCGGTGCGACCGGGAGACCAGCGCGAGCAACGCCGCGCGCGAGTCGGGCCGGTGAGCCCGCAGAGCATGGTGCAGCAACAGCACACCAGCGAAGAGCGCGGTGCTCAGCCGACCGGCGCTGTCGTCGTGCCACTTGGCGAAGTATCGGAGGCGGTTCACTTCTCGAAGGGCGTCGAGCTGGGGCGAGCTGCCCGAACCCGAGCCGCGGTGCCGTACCACCGCGCTCGGCTCGAAGCGCACCGTGCCCTCGGTCGCGCGGATGCGGCGGCAGTAGTCGGTCTCTTCTGAGTAGAGGAAGAAGCGGTCGGCATCCCAGTCGCCGACGCGCTCGGCAACGTCGGCGCGCATCATCAGTGCAGCACCCGTGGCCCACTCGATGTCGCGCGCCTGTTGATAGGCGCGTGCATCGCGCACCATCTCGGTGAGCGCGGCCGGACGCTGCGACCAGTGGTCGCCGAACAGCGCCTCGCCAAGCGACCCCAGCAGGCTGGGCTCTCGGCGCAGTGAAGGCTGGGGGACGCCGTGATCATCGAGGATGAGCGGAACGCTCGCAGCCACGCCGTCGAGCTCGCATGCCCTCGCCAGTCGCTCGATGGAGCCAGGCTCGAGCGTGAGATCGGGATTGAGGATGACGGTGTATCGGCTTGCTGTCGCAGCCGCCAGCCCGCGGTTGATGCCGCCGGAGTAGCCCAGGTTCGCTCCCGCCCGCACGAGTTGCACGGCCGAGCGCCCCAGGACGATCTCATCCAGGCTGCTGTCGCCGTCGGGAACGTTGTCGACGACGATCAGCTCCCACGACAAAGCGCCGACGGCCTCCGGCACTGAATCGATCAGTGCCGCGAGATCGTCGGCGCTTCGGTAGCTCACCACGATGATCGAGCAATCGATCATCGGCGCCCCTCCCGACCGGTGACGACACGAGGGGTGCCGTCACCGGTCAGTATAGGGAGCGCGCTGCGGTGCGCGGAAGGTCGGTCAGAGACCGCCTTGGTGGATCACATTCCGCCCTTGGGGGCTGCGACTGCGGCGCCGCCCTGCATGGCGTTGCCCGACCACACGTTGCCGTTGCCCGAGTAGAACGCGACGGCGGGGCCGTACGAACCGCACTTGGGGCTCACCGACGTGCCGAAGGTGTTGTCCACGATGCGCAGGTTCGACGGGTGGTTCTTGCCGGCGACGTCGTAGCCGGCGTAGAGGCAGTATCCGCCGCCGTTCATCAGGTTGCCCTGCACGAGCGTGTCCTTGATCGGGCCCCACTGGTTGTAGAGGGCGATCGAGGCCGAGAAGTTGCCCGCGCGGCCCGAGTCGAGGCGGTTGTTCACGATGGTGAAGTTGCTGCCGCCGAGGCTCAGGATGGTCTCGTTGTGGCTGCCGCTGCCGGCCGGGTCACCCGAGACGACGAGGTCGTGCACCCAGGAGTTCTTGACGGTCACGTTGTTGTCCATCATGAAGCCCTTGCCCCAGCCGTGGACGTTGCAGCCGTCGCACGTGAAGTTCGAGTAGCCGACGGCGTTCTCGTAGGCGGCGGCCGAGGTGCCGGGACCGGCGATCTCGACGCGCTGCAGCAGCAGGCCCTTGTACGGCGGGCGGATGTTCACGAGGCCCTCGATGAGCGAGTTCTTGATCGTCACGTTGTCGGCGGCGATCGTCACGTTGCCCTTGATGTGGCGCGCGTCGAGCACGGTGCCGGGGGTGGTGATGGTGAGCCCGCTCATTGCGGAGAGGGTGGTGCCGGCAGGAACGCCGGTGGTCGAAGCGCTCGGCACGCCGCCGGTCGGAGCCGGGGCGGGAGCAGGCGCAGGGGCCGGCTCAGGTGCCGGTGCGGGAGCCGGGGTCGGCTCGGTCGCGACGACGGAATCGGTCTCGGTCGAGCCGGAGTCGTTCACGTCGGTGGTCGAGTCGGGCTCAGTCGTGCCCGAGTCGGTCGAGGGAGTGCCGGTCGACGGCTTGCCCTTGCCCCACTTGTCGTTCTTGGTCTTGTCGTTCTTCCAGTCCTTGCTGGTCTCGCTCTTGCTCGTCGTCGGCTTCGCGGCGGAAGCCTCGGTCGAACCGGCCGAGGTGACGCCCCACGCGGTCAGGCTCGCGCTCACGATGGCGAACGCGCTGCCCCAGACTGCAAGGGATCGACGCAGCGAGCGTCGCCTCCCATCGCGGTGCCGGCCGAGCGGGCGGAGAAATCTCAAAAATTCGCGCATGGTTCCGTAACTGTTATCGAATTGCGAGCAACCGCCCCTTGCTCGCTCGTCTACAACCCACTATTGGGTGTCCCGCCCCCGCTAGGACCGGATCACTATAGCCACGGGGACTGATTGCGCAAATCGGCATATGATCACCGATCTCTCAGGCCCTGTGTGTAACAGGACCGTAACGATCACACGTCATGGAGTGCCGGCGACGCGCCGATCGGCATGAACACGGGCGACCTGAGCTATTTGCGGCACCAGACCGGCTGGCGCACACGACTCAGGAAAACGTGTCTGCTCGATTCGCCAATCGCCAGTATGAGGAGCACAACCCCAGCGCGAGGAAGAATATGCCGGCCGCCTGCGGGAACGAGAGCGCGTCGAACAGGCCGAGCATGACTGCCGCAGCGGCGACGGATGCTGCCAGTGCTCCTCCAAGCGCGCGGTCCAGCGGCCGAGAGACCAGCGATCGACCGCGGAGGGCGCTCGTCATGGAGGCCAACGCGACCGTGAGTAAGAGCACCGTGCCGAGGATGCCGACCTCGATCAGCAACAGCAGGTACTGGTTGTCGAGGATCCGATATTGCGGAAGGAATGTGCCGAATCCGCGGCCGACGACCGGGCTCTGCGACACGACGTCGACCGCCATCGAGTAGCTGTCGGTGCGCGATGCCGCGCTGGAGTCGTCGCTGACTGCCGTGAAGAGGTAGCGCACATTGGTGAGTGCGCTCGGCGCCACGATGTACGCCGCGCCCAAGAGCAGGACGCCCCCTGCGAGCAGCGTGAGCCTTCCGCGTCGGCCGATCGTCGGAAACAGCACCAGCATCCCCACCGCGAGACCCACGTAGGCGGAGCGCGAGCTCGACAGGGCCATCGCCAGCCCGATGAGCAAGGGGGGAGTCCACCGGCGCAGCACGCCTCGATCCGAGTCGTGCACTGCGAAGGCGAGCGCGATCGGCAGGATGGCGGCCAATACGAGCGAGTACTCGAGTGGGTGCGTCGCGGTCGACAGCGGGCGGGTCACCCCGCCGCGAGTCTCGATGCTCTCGTATCCCTCTATCGACGAGAGACCGGGAATGGGGAGCTGGTCGACGAAAGCGTGACCGGAGGCGAACTGGACCAGCCCGAGCAGGGCGTACAGCGCGCCGAAGGCAGCCATCCGGCGCAGCAGCACCTCGAGGCGGGGCATATCCGGCGGGCCGTCGGCTGCGACGAGCAGGATGCCGACGAGGGCCGCCGCGCGAATGAGTCCCGTGTCGGCGGGATTGGCCTCCTCGGGGGGCAGCGCGCGCAGCATGGCGGCGATGTAGCTGACGAGCACGGCCGCGGCGAAGAGCAGCGCCAGCGTCCGTGCGGGTTGAGGGGCAGGCGTGGAGACGCTCCGTCGCTGCAATTGGTGCCAGCACCACCAGACTCCTGCTGCGAGCCCCCAGAGCAGCGCGACCGAACCGGCCGAGCCGAGCGACGGAATGGTGCGCCCCGAAGGGATGGCCAGGAGCAGCAGCATGAAGATCGTGAGGATCGTGACACCGTCAGGCCGTGCCGGGCGCGCGGGTCGTGCTGGGCGCGCTGCTGAGGCGCCGGTGCTCGTGAGTCGACGATCGGCGCCCAGCATCCGTTGGCCTACTTGGTGAGCTCGCGGTCGAGCGCGCGCCCCGCGCTTGCCTTCGTCGCGGCCTCGGTCCGACCACCGACGGCGAGCGGCGAGCCGCTCGCGGCATCCTGCTCTTCGACTTCCTCGATGCCCGCGGCGTCCGACGCTCGCGCCTCACGCTTGGCACGGCGAGAGAGCACGAGTCCGTCGATGAAGCCCGCGAGCAGGGCTGTGAGCACGATGCCGGCGCCGACGACCGCGAGCGTCCATTGGTAGCGCGCCCTCGGGTCGGGCTCGCTCGCTTGATCGATCGCGACATCGGTGAGCGTCATTCGCGAGACGGGCGGCACACCGATTTCAGCCTGCATGATGTCGATCGACGAGTGCAGCTCGGAGCGGATGCGCTCCAGCAGTTGCATGGCGCCTCGCTCGGTGCGTTCGCGCACTTCTCCCACGACCATCGGCCCGCCGGTCGACATGTCGGAGTACACGATGTACTCGCCGTCGGGGAACGCCTTCTCGACGGGCACCCGCACCACATCGGCGTCGACGCGCCGCGTGAGCACATCGCGCGCAGATGCCATGCCCTCGAGATTCAGATAGGGGTTGCGGATCTCGGCGGTCGTATCCTCCGGCGGCATGAGCAGCACGCTCAAGCTCGCTGTGTAGGTGATCGGAACCGCGCCGAAGACCGCCCATGCAGCGGCGCCCGTCAGCAACAAGCCGACGACGGTCACGTACCAGCGCCGACCCATGCCGATCAGCAGATCACGCAGATACATCGGCGTCACCCTCTCGGGTTGTGGGCGTTGCACCGTATCCTAGGCCGAGGAGGGCCACGTGACACTCGCCGGTTTGTTGCGCAGCCTCGGCAGGCGCTGGTACGTGCTCGCCGCGGCGGTGATCGCGGCAGGCCTGATCGCGGCGATCAGCATTCAGGCTGAGGGTGTCTACCAGGCGCGGCTGAAGCTCGTCTTCCTTCCGCCCGCCGCTGTCACGGCTGACGAGAACACCCTCAGAGACCCGGAGCAGACGCTCATCAATTTCGCGGCCCTCGTCGAGCGCGAATACACCGGCAACCATCAGCCCCCCGACTTCGCCTCTGTCGACGCCCCCCTCTACGGCACTGGAGCGCGCACCGGCGTGCGAGTCACTCTGCCGAACGCCGGCGGGCAGTGGAGCAGCAGCTTCCGAGACGCAGCGTTGATGGTCGAGTCGATCGACCCCTCCCGCGAGCTCGCGGTCGAGCGACTGAACGAAGCGGTGACCGAGGTGCAGCGCATCGCCGAGCAGCGGCAACTCGACGCCGGCGTCGCCGAAGATCGGCGCATCCAGGTGGTGGTCTCCGATGAGACGAGCGGCATCCGCTATGCCAAGGGAAGCTCCATCCGCGCGGTGGGCGCGATCATGGTGCTCGGTGTTGCGGCAGGCTGCGTGGGAGCGGTGCTGTTGGACCGTCGCTTGCGTCGAGGTCATGACGTCACCTCCGAACCACAGCCGGCGACCAGCCGTGCTCGATGAGGATGCGGGGCGCGCTGCCGCCATCGGCAGCGACCGCCCAGATGTCGGAGTCTCCGGGCTCGCCTTCGCGTGGCATCCCGTAGAGCAGTGTCTCATCGTCGAGCCACGCCACCTGATCATCGACACTGCCTTCGATCGGCAGCTCGACGACCGTGCCGTCGACGAGGTCGAGCACTGAGACGCCCCAGGCTGCTGTGTCGTCGGTCGACACCGACTTGAAGCCGATGCGGGTGCCGTCGGGGGAGAGGGATGGGCATTCGACTCCTTCTCTGATGGAGGTGAGCGTTCGCGCTTCGAGGTCACCGTGCACGAGCCAATTGCGGCCGCCCGTCGCCGCGGTGGCGTAGAACGTGCGTCCGTCGTCGGTAAAAGTCACGCCCCAGATGTTCCGGTCTGCAGCGGTGATGCGTGCGCCGTCGATCAGCAGCGCGAAGTCCTCGAGGTTTCCGGAACTCGCGCCGGCGGCATCCGTGATGACCGTTTCTGTCGAGAACCCGATCGTCGCGTAGGAGTGACCGCTCACGAAGGAGGTGGTGGCCACGAGTTGTTCGTCGGGTGAGATGCGGGTGCGGCTCGGGATGCCGGGGAGCGCGCGTTGATGCACCGAACCGTCTGCGCCGAGCTCGACCGCTTCGAACTTCGAGAGAACGCCGCGCACGGTGCGAAGGCACACTGTTCGAGCAGGCGAGGCGTCGACGCGGTCGCACGCCAGGGCGCTCAGCGTGCGCTTCGCGCCGGGGTCGTGCAGCGGCACTGCCGCGACGAGCCCGTACGAGTCACCGATGGCCGTGTTGCGGAACACGATTCGCGGGCCGGCGAGCGCGGGTGGCGATGCCGTCTCGACCTCGCTGGCTGAAGGCGCCTGCTTGGCCTGCGCCCACTGCACCACGAGCACCGCAGCGGTGGCGAGCACGAGCATCGCGATGATCGCCGCAGCGATACGACGGCGAGCCATCGAAACGGGTACGACCTCGTGCTCGCTCATCCTGCTCATTCCGCAGCACCCGCCGGGTCGTCGAGCGGCATGCGGCGGGGCGCCCAGAGCAGCGCTGCCACAGCGGGAAGCACTAGTGCGAGCGCTCCTGCGGCGATAACCATGGCCGTCTCCCGTCCCACCATGAACCAGAGCAGCCCGAACCCGGTCGACGCCACGAGGCGGGTGAGCGCGACGACCGTCTGGGCGGCGGCGATTCCCGTCGCACGTGCCGTGGGCGGTGTGTGCTGGGCGGCGAGCGCAGCGAGGATGCCGTCGGTCGAGGCGTAGAACGCCCCCAGCAGCACGAGGCACGCGACCGTCAGCACGGGCCCGGTCGCGGGCAGCGCGGCGACGACGTAGGCGCCGAGGAGCACCAGGTGGCCGATGACGAACATGCGGGCGCGGCCGAATCGGTCGGCGATCCGGCCGGCCGGTACGGCGAACGCGAGGAAGGTGATGTTGGTGCCGACGTACAGCAGCGGGAACCACTCGGTCGCGAAGGCGTCGCGCGATTGCAGCACCAAGTAGATGAATCCGTCGCCGATCGTGAGCAACCCGAAGAGGCCCGCAGCGATGAGCAGCCTCCGCAGCGACGGGTCGTTGAGTTGGCGCCAGCGGAAGCGGGGTGCGGCAGCGGCTGACTCGTGTGCGGTGCTTGCCGCCGTTGTTCGCTCTG
Organism: Ruicaihuangia caeni; assembly: GCF_040536845.1. Classification (NCBI taxonomy): domain Bacteria; kingdom Bacillati; phylum Actinomycetota; class Actinomycetes; order Micrococcales; family Microbacteriaceae; genus Ruicaihuangia; species Ruicaihuangia caeni. Next base: position 473,386 of record NZ_CP159582.1, on the reverse strand, counting down.
CTGCTGCTGCCGCCGCCGCCCGCGGCGCGGAACGCATGTCGGGCACCATGAGCCCGAGCACGGCAAGGCCTGCGAGAGCGAAGGCGAGCGACACGGCGAAGACTGCCGTGTAGCCGTGAGGGATCACGAACAGGATGACGAAGGCGAGCAGCGGGCCGAGCGCCGCGCCGACGGTATCCAGCATCCGGTGCACGCCGAACGATCGCCCGAGCGACGCTTCGTCAGATGCTGCGGCGATCATCGCGTCGCGTGGCGCCGTGCGCACGCCCTTGCCGATGCGGTCGAGCGTGACCACTGCAGTGAGCGCGCCGAAGCCCGTGGCGATCAGCAAGCCGCCGCGCGCCACCGCCGAGATGCCGTAGCCGAAGAAGGCGACCCACTTCGGCTGCTGCCCGCGATCAGCCACCCAGCCACCGCCGATTCGGACGAGCGCGCTCACGCCCTGGTAGAGCCCGTCGATGAACCCATATGCGACGGTCGAGAGGCCGATGGCCGCGGTGATGTAGATGGGCAGGATCGCCGACACCGACTCCGACGCGACATCGGTCAGCAGGCTGACGATGCCGAGGGTGATGACGATCGACGAGACGCGGCCGCGATTCCTCCCGCGATTCCTCCCTCTCGTTGGCCCGGGGGTGTTTCGCAGTGAGATGTACATGCGGCGGTCACTCCGCTGCCATCAGGATGCCGAGCACGCTGAACTCCGTGCCGTTCTCTGAGGCCGCGACCGTCACCGTGATGGTGTTCTCTCCGGCGTTGAAGACCATGCTCGTCGAGTCGGGGGCCGTCGTGCCCTCGCGGGAAGAGAGGCCCAGGTCGGCGAACTGCTTGCGGTAGTGCTCGAGCACTGCTTCAGGTGCCGAGCGCGAGGTGCCCACGAGCCCCGCCTGGAGACGCGGGCCCTCGGAGGCGAGAGAGGTGCTCGTGATCGCCGACTCGGGCGGAAGGTCGATGACGTCGCTCGGGAATCCCTTCGCGAAGTCGCCTGAGGCGTGCGCGGCAGGAGGCAACGGCAGCGAGACGAGCGCTGGTCCAGGCGAAGGCAGCGGCAGCCCCGTCGGAGCAGGGGTCGCGTTCTCGTCGGCGGGCGGACCCTCTGCCCCTGGCGATTCGACAGCCGTCGGGGTCGGCCCGGCCGCTGCTTCCCTCTGCTCGCCGAGTGCGCCGCCGCGCAGGGCGATCGCCGAGACCGCGGCGAGCGCGATCACGATCACCGCCGCGCCGGCGATGAGTGACCATCGCGCCCAGCGTCGACCGGCGGACTCTGCCTTGACCTTCGCGCCCATGAGGCTCCCTCGGAAGCCCAGGCCGTGTGTCGGGTGGCGCGCCGGGCGGGGCACCATAGCGGCGCTCCACCAACGATCGCGGGCTCGGGTTCCCGTTCTCGGTTGTTGCCTCGGCGCCGCGTGGTCGGGTACTACGAGTTCGACGTCGAGACTCGGTGTTGCGCCAGCATAGGCCCGGAGGGCAGTGCAGCACTAGACCTGTCTGTCACGAAGCGTGGCGCGCTCCGCATCAGCCCGCGCGTAGTGCTCACCGGCTCGCCCGTTCTGCCCACCGACCCGCCGCAGCGAGCCACGCTGTCGCCGGCGACGGCCGTGAACCCGGGCCGCGCCCGGCGCTGTCGGCTGCGACGATGCGGGCCCAATCCTCGAGGCTCGCGGGCCGGAGTCTGCGGATGAGTCGCTGCACGGTCTTCGCGCTCGGCTCACCCCGCACCGAGTAGTGCACCATGTGCTCGCGGATGCAGGGGGTGATGCGTGCGGTGATCCCGCGCGGCGGCGCCCCCGCACGTTCGAGGATTGCCGTGGCCGGAGCGACACCCGCTTCCGCATGACCGAGCGAGCGGATGCGGCCGTCGGGGCTGACGAAGGTGTGAGTCGCCTTGCCCAGGTCGTGGAATAGCGCGCCGAGCACCGCGACAGTGCGATCATCGCCTTCGACGCCATCTCGATCGCAGGCCTCCGCGGCTGCCTGCGCCGCCAGTCCCAGATGCACCCACACAGTGCCCTCGGGATGCCAGCGCGGATCTTGCGGCACACGGCGAAGATCGAGCTCTGGATGCACCTCCAGCAGTCCGTCGTCCGCCGCGCGATCGAGCAGCGAAGGCCAATCGGTCGTGTGTTGCGCGTGCTCCTCGAACCAGCGCCAATCGAAGTCGGCCGTCACGTTCTGCCCTCCATGGGGTGCACGGTACCCCGCTGTTGGGAACGCGATGCTGTTGGGAACGCGATGCTCTTGGGCGCCTGATGACGCGGCATGGTCGGCGGCGGGTGAAGTGCATCGGTGTCGCGCGCGCACGTGAGGGCCCCGAACAGGCAGGCTTAGCGCATGAGTGTTCGCCGCCGGCATCCGAATCGCCCTTCCTAGTGCGCGATTCGTCGTTCGCCTTCGACCGGCGCGCGTGGGCGGTGTTGTTCTGGCAACTCGTCTCGCGCTCGCCGTCGGGCATGGTCAATCTGGGCTTCGTCTTCTTCGGTGAGGGCGTGCTCGGCTCGTTCGCCATCGGCGGGCTGCTGGTCGCGGCCTACAACATCGCCTACGCGATCGGCAGTCCGCTCGGTGCACGCTTGCTCGGCGCGATCGGCACCGCGCCCGTGCTGCTGACCTATGCGGCGATCAGCGGGGGAGCGCTCGCCGCGATGGCGGTCGTGCAGCCGGCGCCCGCGGCGGCGGTGGCGCTGGCAACCCTGGCCGGGTTGACGTTCCCTCCCGTCACGCCCCTCGCTCGCTCGATGTACCCACGCATCGTCGGCAACGCCCGGCTCGAGCCGGTCTACGCCATCGACGCCGTGGCGCAGGAGTTCATCTGGATCGTCGGCCCGCTCATCGCGACCGCGGCGGCATGGCTTCTCGGGCCCTCGACCGCGCTGCTGGCAGCGGCGATCATGCTCGTGATCGGTGCTGTGGTGTTCTCGTTCCTGCCCGCGACGCGCGAGTTCGGCAATCTACGAATCCGGGCGGATGCCGGCGGCTCCGCGCCTGCGATCGGCGCCAGCCTCGGTGTGCTCAGCGCCCTCATCGCCACGGGATTCTTCCTCGTCACAGCGAGCGCCATGTCGGAGCTCTTCGTCGTGGCGGAACTCGGCTACTCAGGCCCGGAGACAGGGTTCGTGCTGGCGGCCGCCGCGACCGGATCACTGGTCGCAGGCATCACGATCGCCAAGCGCAGGCTCGGCCGCGGCTCTGTCGCCATCCGTCTCTCGATGGTGCTGGCGGGCGCCCTGCTGGCCGGGCTCACCGACGGCTTCGTCTGGATGCTGATCGCGTTCTTCGTGCTCGGAATGGGGCTCGCCCCTACTTTCGCCGCCTTCAACACGATCATCGCGCTGCGATTGCCGAACCGACACCACGCCGTGGCCTACGCAGTCACCCACTCCGGTCAGCTCGTCGGACTCGCGATCGGCACGGCAGTCGCGGGTGCCATGGTCGACCTCTCAGGCTCGGCGCTCGTGATCTGGTCGGCCGTCGCGTCCTCGGTCGTCGCTGTGCTGCTGGCGCTGATTGTGCCCTCGTTGCGGCGCGGTCTCGGCGTCGGTCGCGACTAGCGCTTCCTTTGGCGTCATGGCCAGGCGAATCGCCGATCCTCCTGGGTGATTCGGACGTGGGTTCCACGTAAGAGCGGGTCGCCTGCGTCGTTAACGCGTGCTTCCGACGGCAGCCTTGTCGTGCCAGACAGGCCCTGATGCCTGCGCTGTCCGATCAGACAGACCTCGTCGCTTCTCCTGGCGCGTCCGTCGGCCCCCGCGGCAGTATCAGGTCACATGATCGCGTATGTGTGCCCCAGGTCCGGTAGTTGAGCGGCGGAGGGCGCGAGTTCGCGTTCGACCGGCACGCTTGGTCAGTCCTCATCTGGCAACTTGTCTCACGTGCTCCGTCGGGCATGCTGAACCTAGGGCTCGTCTTCTTCGGTGAGGGTGTGCTCGGCTCCTACGCCATCGGCGGGATGCTGGTCGCGGCCTACAACATCGCCTACGCGATCGGAAGCCCGCTCGCCGCCCGGCTCCTGAGCCTAATCGGCACCGCCCCGGTACTCGGGGCCTACGCGATCGTGAGCGCAGGTGCGCTTGCCGCGCTGGTGATGCTGGCGCCGACTGCACCTGGGGCATTGATCCTCGCCGCGGTCGCCGGATTCACCTTCCCCCCGGTGACGCCGCTCGCCCGGTCGATGTACCCCCGCATCGTCGGCAGAGCGAAGCTCGAGCCCGTCTTCGCGGTCGACGCGATCGCGCAGGAGTTCATCTGGATCGTCGGACCACTCGTCGCCACCTCGGCAGCGTGGCTCGTCGGCCCCTCAGCAGCGTTGCTGATCGCGGCCAGCGTGCTGCTCGCCGGCGTCAGCGTGTTCGCCGCGCTGCCTGCCACACGGCGCTACGGCAACCTGCACGGGATCGCCATGGCGTCCCGCTCCACCGTGAAGGGCCGCCTCGATCTGCGGCTCGTGGCCATCCTGATCGCGGTCGGCTTCTTCCTCGTCGGCACGAGCGGCACGATCGAGTTGTTCGTAGTTGCGCACTTCGGGTACGACAATCCAGCTGCGGGGATCGCGCTCGCCGCGATCTCGGTCGGCTCGCTCGTGGGCGGCATCTTCATCGGCAAACGGCCATTGCGATCGGGGTCGCTGCCCCTGCGCCTCGGACTGGCGCTGAGCGGCCTGGTCGCAGCCACCTTCTCCGACAATGTGATCTGGTTGGTGATCGCGCTGCTCATCTCCGGCGGCGGCGTCGCGCCTGCCTTCGCAGGCGTGCATACGATCATCGCTACTCGCGTTCCCGATGACCGCACGGCCTTGACCTACTCCCTGTCGCATTCGGGACAGCTGATCGGCCTCGCTGTGGGTACCGCTCTCGCCGGTGCACTCATCGAATCGGTCAGCGCCCATGCAGCGCTCTTGGCCTCGATCGGTTCGATGGCCATCGCCGTGGCCATCGCGACCGCGGCTCCGGTTCTGCGCCGCGGCCTTGAGCGGTGACTGTCTGAGCCGCCAGCGGCCGGTTCGAAACTCTGTCTCAACAGACATCGCCCGCGCCCGACCCGCCGACATAGCGTTTCGAACGACGTTGGAGGACAAAGTGGAGCGATTCGTAGGCGGTCAGGTCACTGGTGGGCACGCGGTGGTTCGCGCGCTCGAGGAGCACGGCGTGACGACCGTGTTCGGCATCCCCGGCACGCACAATCTCGAGATCTACCGCTACCTCGCGGCGTCTCCGATTCAGCACGTCGTCACCCGCCACGAGCAGGGGGCGGCGTATGCCGCAGATGGGTACTTCCGGGCGAGCGGCCGCGTCGCTGGCGTCGTCACCACGAGCGGGCCCGGCATTCTCAACGCGGCTGCTGCCGTAGCGAGTGCCTACGCCGATGGGGTGCCCATCATGGTGATCACGCCGTCGGCACCGAGGGGAGCGGTGCGCCGCAACATCGGCTGGATGCACGAGGTGAAGGACCAGCGCGCGGCCATGGATGCCGTGTCAGAGTGGGCCGAGACCGCGAACAGTGCGCAGGACGCCGCCGACCTCATCGGCAAGGCTTTCAGCGACTGGAGCTGCGGTCGGGCGCGCCCAGTGGTTGTCGAAGTGCCGCACGACGTGCTGCTCGAACGCGATGTCGCAGCCGAGGTCACGCCTCGCCCCTCAGTGCGGATGCCGGAACCTGCTGCCGCCGACGTGCGTGAATTCTGCGAAGCGGTCGCGGAAGCCGAAAACCCCGTGGTGGTCGTGGGCGGCGGATGCGTGCGCGGGCACCGTGCGGTGCGCGAGCTGTGCACTGCGATCGGCGCCCCGGTGATCTCTACGGCGCGAGCCAAGGGCGTACTGCGTGACGATGATCCGCTCTCGCTCGGCAGCGTGTTCGGGCTGGCGTCGTCTCGCGAGTTGATGGAACGGGCCGACCTGCTGGTGCTGCTGGGCACAGAGGTGTCGGATGCTGAGCTCGGTGCGATGCCCTTGCGACCCTCTGGCACGGTCGTGCGCGTCGACGTCGACCGCGACCAGCTGCAGAAGAACGTTCGTGCGCACCTACCCGTGCTCGCCGACATAGCCCAATTCGCGATGGCCGCCACCACGGCTCTGTCGAGCGGCTCAGAGCCTGTCGACCGTTCGGCCGTGATCGCTGAACTCCGCTCGAGAGCGTCGGCCGAAGCCGCGGAGATCAGTGCACCATTCGTCGCGGTGCACGACGCACTGGGAGCGGCCCTGCCGGAAGACGCGATCATCACGGGCGACAGTTCGCAGGTGAGCTACATGGGCACCGCGCTCCTCTGGCCGGCGATCGAGCCCGACCAGGTGATGTATCCGAGCGGCTACGCGACGCTCGGATATGGATTGCCGGCGGCGATCGGTGCGAAGCTCGCCAACCGCGACCGGGCTGTGACGTGCCTGCTCGGCGACGGAGCCTTCATGTTCAGCGTGCAGGAACTCGCCACCGCCAGTGATCTCGGATTGAGCCTGCCCATCATCGTCTTCGACAACGGCGGCTTCGCCGAGATCCGAGACGAGATGGACGCGGCCGACATCCCAAGACTGGCGGTCGACATCGAGGCGCCCCGCCTCTCGTCGCTCGCGGATGCGTTCGGCGCCGCGTTCGCCGCCCCGTCATCGCGCGACGAACTCGCGGACGCCGTCAAGGAAGCGCTCACGGCCGGTCGGCCCACCGTGATAGCAGTCGGACCCGGCCTGAGTTGAGCGCGAGTGGCCGCAAGGCGGGCGACTCAAGCTTTCAGCCCCAACCCCATCCAGCACCTAACAAGAGGAGATCTGAGTGAAGCGCAAGACTCTGACGTATGCGGCGGCGCTCGTCGCAGGCGTCTTCGTAGTGACGGGATGTTCTTCGTCGCCTGGCGGCGACAGCGACGGCGGGAGCGTCACCTTCGCCGGCTACGGCGGTGTCAGCGAGGAAGCGTTCACCAACGCCTGGTATGACCCGTTCGAGGAGGAGACCGGCATCCGCGTCATCCCCGACTCACCGGCCGACTACGCGAAGATCCAGCAGATGGTCGAGTCGGGCCAGGTGATCTGGGACATCGCTCAGGTCGGCGAAGACATCGGGGTGAAGACCAATGGCGAACTCCTCACCGAGATCGACTGCGACGTGGTCGACTGCGACAACTTCGACGGTCTGTTCCCGGTCGAGAAGTACGGCATGCCGGCTCTCGTGTTCTCGGTCGTGCTCGCCTACAACACCGAGATGTTCGCGGGCAACGAGCCCGACTCGTGGGCAGCATTCTTCGACGTCGAGAACTACCCGGGCAAGCGCGCCGTCTTCGGTCGCGACGCCGGCGGTGGACTACAGGGCCTGCTCGACCTGGCACTGATCCAAGACGGTGTGCCGATCGACGAGCTCTACCCGCTCGATGTCGACCGCGCACTTGCGAAGCTCGACACGATCAAGGACCACTTGATCCTGTACAACGACTTCGGCGAGTGCACGACGCTGGTCGCCACGGGTGAAGCCGCGTTCGGCAACTGCTACAACGGGCGCGTCAAGATCGCCGCCGAGGAGGGCCAGCCGGTCGGCATGACCTGGTCGAACCAGGTACAGTATGCCGACTACCTGGTGATCCCCAAGGGCGCGCCGAACACCGAGCAGGCGATGCAGCTGCTCAAGTTCATCGGCTCAAACGAACACAACGGCTCGCTCGGTCAGTACATCGCGTACGGTCCGCCGAACCCGAATGCCGAGGTCGCTTCGGACGTCGCGAGCGACCTGCCCACGATGAACGATCTGGGTGGCGATGACCGCGCTATCAAGATCGACGGCGACTGGTGGGCCGAGAACCTCCAGATGGTCAACGAGCGCTGGGCGGCCTGGAAGGCCGAATGATCCGGCGCGGCGCGTAGGCGCCGCCATCAACCCTGCCGGCGCGGGCGTCAGACACCCGCGCCGGCAGACCCCAGCGTCTCAATCGCAAGTGCAAGGAAGGAGAGGGCATGACCTCGTCACCAGCAGTGACCGCACCTGCAGCACCGCGACGTAGACGCTTCGAGCGTCCCAACTTCTGGACGCTCGCCGGGCTTCCCGGCATCGTCTACCTCATCGCTGTCTTCGGCATCCCCCTGGTGTTCATCGTGGTGCGAAGCCTGACCGACCCGTCGCCCGCCAACTACGCGGCGGTCGTCGAAGACCCGCTCTACAGCGCCTCGCTCTGGCGCACCGTGCAGATCGCGTTCCTGGTGACCGTGCTCTCACTGGTGATCGGGTATCCGCTCGCCTATGCGATGGCGAGATCGGGCAAGCGGCTCGCCATGGTGCTCGGTGCAGCCCTCCTGCTGTCGTTCTGGACGAGCCTGCTCGTTCGCACCTTCGCGTGGCAGGTGATTCTGAACAACACCGGTCTGGTGAACCAGTTCCTCTTGGGCACGGGCATCATCGATGAACCGATTGCGCTGATCCGCAATCTTTTCGCGGTGCTCGTCGGCATGGTCCACATCCTCATCCCGTACGCAGTCCTTGCGATCTACGCCTCGCTGCGCGGCATCAAGCCGGAAGTCGAGCAGGCCGCACAGAGCCTTGGTGCCACCCCTTGGCGCGTGTTCACGCGCGTCACGTTGCCGCTCTCACTGCCGGGAGTCGCGGCCGGGGGAATCCTCGTGTTCGTCCTGTCGCTTGGGTTCTACATCACGCCGGCGCTGCTCGGCGGACCCGGCGACATCCTCATCAGCCAGTCGGTCGTGCTGCAGGTGCAGCAGTACCTCCAACCCGGAATGGGCGCGGCGATGGCCGTGGTGCTCGTCGCGCTCGTGCTGCTGGTGTTCGTGATCGCGACCCGGTTCATCGGCCTCGGACGCATCCTCGGGGTCACCGGAGCACCGGGAGGTGAGTCTCGATGAAAGCGAATCCAGCCATCAAGATCTTCGGCCTCGTGATCGCGTTCGTGCTCGTCGCGCCCACGATCATCGTGGTGGCGACCGCGTTCACTGAGAGCAGCATCATCACGTTCCCGCCGAAGGGATTCTCCTTCCGGTGGTTCGAAGAGGTGCTCACCTCACGGCAATGGATCGAGGCTCTGCAGAACAGCCTGATCACCGGTGCGATCGCCGCGGTGCTCGCAGTGGTGGTCGGCATCTCCTTGGCCATGGCCGCTGCTCGAGGCACCGCTATCCCGCGCACGGGGCTCACGACGTTCGCACTGATGCCCATGCTGGTTCCGCTCGTCGTGATCGCGATCGGCGTCTATCTCGCGTTCGTGCAGATCGGCTTCTACGGCAACGTGTTCGCCCTCGGAGTCGCACATTCGATTCTCGGCATCCCGTTCGTGTTCATCAATGTGCTCGCGGCACTGACAAATCTCGATCCGAGAGTCGAAGAGGCGGCACGTGCTTCTGGAGCGAGCTACCCGATCACGCTGCTGCGCATCACAGTGCCGCAGATCCTCCCCTCAGCCTTCGTGGGTGGACTGTTCGCCTTCATCGCGTCATGGGATGAGGTCGTCGTCGCGATCTTCTTGGTGACCCCCGGGTTCAAGACGATCCCGGTGATGATCTGGAGCCAGGTGCGCGAGGGACTCGAGCCCTCCACCTCGGCGGTGTCGACGGTACTCACCGTGGTGACGCTCATCGTCTTCGGCATCGTCGCCCTGCTCAACGCCCGCAAGTCGAAGAGGACCGCGACCTCGTGACCGCTACCCAGGAGAACCCCATGCGAGCAACGACTCGAACCATTGATATGCCCCTTGCGGAGCGCAAGGAGCGCGGTCGCGCGAAGGGCGCCGCGCTGCGGCTGGAGGCCGTGCGCAAGGTGTACGGCGAGAACATCGTCGCGAACGACGTGACGCTCGACGTCGAGCCAGGAGAGTTCGTCACCCTGCTCGGTGCTTCCGGGTCGGGCAAGACGACCCTGCTCCGCATGATCGCCGGCTTCCTCGAGCCGACAGCCGGAGTCATCACGATCGACGGCAAGGACGTCACGTCAGTGCCCGTGCACAAGCGCAAGATCGGTGTGGTCTTCCAGAACTATGCGCTTTTCCCGCACATGAACGTGCTGAAGAACGTCATGTTCCCGCTCGAGATGCACAAGGTGCCCAAGGTCAAGCGCAAGGAACTTGCTCGCGACGCCCTCGCAGCGGTGAAGCTCCAAGGCTTCGAAGACCGGATGCCGTCGCAGCTCTCGGGTGGTCAACAGCAGCGCGTCGCGCTGGCTCGAGCCATCGTCATGAAGCCTCGGCTGCTGCTGATGGACGAGCCGCTCGGCGCACTGGACCGCCGGCTGCGCGAGGCGATGCAGCTGGAGATCCTGAAGCTCAGCCGCGAACTCGGACTGACGGTCATCAACGTCACCCACGACCAGGAAGAGGCGTTCACCATGAGTGACAAGATCGCCCTCCTCGCCGACGGAACGCTCATCCAGTACGACGAGCCGGCCGCGCTCTACTCGGCGCCGGTCTCAGAGGTCGCCGCCGAGTTCCTCGGTGAGTCGAATCGCTTCGAGGGCCAGCTCGTGCATGAGCAGGAGCGCTGGTTCGTGCGCGCCGACGACATCGAGGTCGAGCTCACGGCATCCGCCGCCGACGGCTTCGCCGACGGCGACCGTGTCGTCGCGGTGATCCGGCCGTGGTCGATCTCGCTCAGCGGCGCCGACTCCGACGAGCAAGGCTCCGTCGGAACGGTGTCGGCCCTCATCTACGCGGGTGAGTCGCAGAAGGTGCTCGTCGAGACGCCGCTCGGCCGCGAGTTCATCGTTCGGCGCTCGCTCGACAGCGCCGACGAGCAGCTGCACGAGGGTCAGCTCGTGCAGCTGTCGTGGCGGCCCGACCACGTGGTCATCACCCGCCCGCGCTGAATCGCCAGCGCACACGACTTCATTCTCAGACCCACATCTAGGAGGACAAACAGGCATGCCCATGTCACCACTGCAACGGCGCGCGAGCGAGATCGTCGAAGAGCTGCGCCCCGAGCTCTCTGAGTTCCACCGAACCATCTGGAGCTATTCGGAAAGCGCCTGGCGCGAGTACCGCTCGGTCGAGCTCTACGTGGACCGACTGCGCGAAGAGGGGTTCCGCGTCGAGGAGGGCTCGGGCGGTATGCCGACCGCGTTCCACGCCACTTGGGGCGACGAGGGCCCCGAGATCGGCATGTACGCCGAGTACGACGCCACCCCTGGCTACTGCCAGGATGCCGCGACTGAGCGGAAGCCTCGCGAAGGGCTGCACCAGTGGGCCCCCGGGTTCACGGATGCCCACTCCGCCCTTGGAGTCGGGGCGCTCGCCGGTGCGATCGCCACCAAGCGCGCGCTCGAGGAGAGCGGACAGAAGGGTCGGGTGCACCTGTTCGGCGAGCCGGCCGAAAAGGTGTGCGGCTCTAAGGCCGTTCACGCTGCGAAGGGCTACTACGACAGCCTCGACGCTGTCATTAGTTACCACCCCTTCTGGCACAACACAGCGCTCTGGGATATCACCAACAACCTCTACTGGTCGGCTGTCTTCACGTTCCAGTGCCCTGAAGAGGAGCCGTGGGGCGTGCCTCTGTTCAAGAGCAACAACGTGGGCTCGCACAACCTCGTGCGCTCGCCCGGTGCGATCGACGCGCTGAGCCTGATGATCAACACGACCAAGGTCACCCGCGAGAACATGTTCCCGGCGACCGGTTCGTGGACGCTGAACGAGGCGATCCTCGGGGCGAGCACAGCGACCGCCGACAACCTCGCCCCTCGCATCACGCAGATCCAGTTCAGCTGGCGCTCGCCGCTGATCGACATCCAGGAGCAGATCCTCGGCATTCTGAAGAACAACGCTAAGCACGTCGCCGGCATCACCAACACCGAGGTGACGATGCGCTGGGTGACCCGTACCCGCCCGGGGCTGCCGAACCACGCCCTCACGACGGCGCTGTACGACAACCTCTCGGAGCTCGGTGCGCCCACGTTCGAGGGCAAGGTCGTCGACTTCGCCAACGAGCTCGAGCGCAACCTGGGCTTCGAGCCCAGTGACGACCCGTTCCTGCCCGAGACGATGTCGCTGGTCACGCCGCAGGAGACCGATAAGGACATCCGCTTCAACCTGCCGCCGTGGCAGGAGTGCACCGGCGCCGACGACTACACCGAGTACTCATGGCACGCGCCGACTGTGCGCTTCTTCACCGCCAAGCCGTTCCTCAAGCAGCTGGGCATCGACCTGTGGCACTGGGCAAACAACGCGATGAACGGTGTGCCCGAGGCAATCGACCCCTGCTGGGAGCGCGGTGCGCAGACGATCGCGAGCACTGCGGTGCAGTTGGTCGAGGATCCGGAGCTGCTGAAGACGGCGACCGCCGAGTTCGACGAGCGGCGCAGCAAGGCCGATGAGCGCCTGCTGAACCCGCTGCTGCCGAAGGACTTCAACGCGCCGATCGAGCTGCCCTGGCCGGAGTACGTGCAGACCAAGCGCGGTTTCGAGTGGACTCTGCCCACGACGGACTACTTCGGTGAGGCCATCTAGTTCGACGGATGCCGAAGCGGGAAGGCGCAGTGCAGCAACGCTGTTCTGCGTCTTCCTGCTGTTCGGCGTCGAAACCGCGTACGCCGCGGGGCTACCGCTAGCCGTCTCGCAGGCCGGGTGGACCGATCCGTGGTTCGTTAGTCTGCTCGTGGCCCTGACGAACGGCGTAGGACTGCTGATGCTGCCGCTGTTCATCGCCCTGATCGATTCGCCCCTGCGCCGAGCCCTCATGCTCGTCTCCGGCGTGCTCATGGCCATAGCGGCAGCGGCAACCTGGATCAGTAGTGAGCAGGGTCTCGAGCTTCTACTGGTAGTCGCGGTGCTGGTGTTCGGCATCGCTCGGGTTGCAGCGACCGTGTCGCTGCTGGCGCAGCTTGCAGGGCTGCGGGGTGATGCGACGCTGCTGCAGGGGCTCAATGGCGCAAGCCAGCGGCTGGGGTCGGCTGTCGCGATCGCGGCGTTGTCTTCGGCGCTCGCCGCCGGGCTCTGGGGCCTGGTCTATGGGGTGATCACGTTCGCGATGCTGCTGTGGGCGGCCATCATCTGGATGCTGCGCGCACCCTCAAGCGGCGGATCGCCCCGGCGGTGGATGCTGCGCGACTCTCCGCGTGTCCTGCTGGAGGCGCTCCGTGACCCGCGCGTGCGCGCGTCGGCGTACTTGAACGTGGTGATCCTGATGTCGCTGCTTGTCAGCAATTCTCTCGTCGGCCTGGTTCTCGAGCGGCGCCAAGACAGCGCTGTGGCGGCCGTCATGCTGACGGCACTGATCGTGGCGCGGGATGCGACGTCGGTGGTCACGGGGCTCCTCTACCGGCGTGTGCGGCGCCGTGTGGGCCAGCAGGCGACGCTGACGTTGATCGCTGCTGCGGCGTTCGTGTCGTTGGCGATTCTCGCGTTCGCGCCGCACGTCGAGGGACTGTATATCCCCGCGTTCCTACTGCACGGGTTCATCGTCGGTGCCGGGATCGCGACGACGAACCTGCTCGCCACGCACGGTGCGGATGCCGGAGCCTACGGTGCGCGACTGGCTGCTAGTCAGCTCCCCGCTGGCATCGCGTTGCTTGGGTTGCCGCTCGTGTTCGGGGTCGTCCTCGACCTCGTGGGAGTGACGGCGGCGCTGCTCGCTCTGGCTGTCGCGATCGCCTGTATCGGGGGCCTGATGCTGAGCGCGGGTGCGGCGGCGCTGAACTCTGCTCGGCGCTGAACTCTGCTCGGCGCTGAGCGCGATGCTGTACGAGGTGCGGCGGATAGCGTATCGCCGGCCGGTACGGCGGCTGAGGGAAACATCGTTCGTCGGCCGGCTCGACCGCTCAGTGAGCCGTCGAGCCGGCCAGCGCTTGCACAGCGACCCACAGCTGCACCCGATCGCGAAGGGTTGCGCAGTCCACTCCCACGAGTTCGCTGATCTGCGCGATCCGATATTTCACCGTGTTCTGATGTACGAAGAGGCGTTTCGCCGTACGGACGAGCGAGAAGTCCTCCTCCAGGAGCACACGCAGGGTCGCCATGAGCTCTGCTCCGCGCTTGCGGTCGAAATGCATGAGCGGCTCGAGCAGGCGCTCGGCCTGCTCGGTGAGCGTCTGGTCGAGGTGCATGGCGAGTAGCTCCGACACCTCCAGCGGCCGGCTCTCGTTGATCCCGCATCCCGCCTTCGCAGCACTCGAGGCCTCAGCGAACGCTATCCGGAGGCCAGTCGTGCCGCGCGCGGGCCCTCCAATGCCTACACAACCCGCTGCTCGGTCGGAGCTCGAAGCGCACAGCAGGCCCTCGGCATGGCGTCGTACGTCAGCCGCACGCTGCAGCAGGACAACCGCGCGATCATCGACGATCGCCGATACGCAGCAGTCAGGCCCTTCAGGGCAGTTCCACGTCGGCGCTGCGGCGCTACGGCGCTGCAGCGCGAGCACCAGGTAGATCGGTGAGTCGAAGTCGATACCGGCCTCGGTGAGCACGGTCGAAGCTGAGCGCAGGTCGCCGCCGCCGATGATGGCGGCGATGGCGCGTCCATGAATCGCTCGTTCGTCGTCATGGTCCGCGTGATCTCGTGACAGAGCCGTCGCGATGACTCCTGCGCACAGGTCGAGAAGTTCGCCCGGGATCGCGACGTCCTCGATACGCAGCCAGCCCAAGATCCGTTCGCCTGCAGTGACCGGTGCCTCAGCCGCAGTCTGCGGAGGAGTGCGGTCCACCCGCATCACGGCCGGGTAGGCCGCCAGGATCTGCCGGCGGTGATCGAATAGCACCACTCGGGCGCGGAGCTCTTCGCCGATCTTTCGCACCATCGCTGCAGGATCGGCGGCCGCGAGCAGCGCGCGGGTGAATCGCAGAACGTCGAATCGCGCGGGGGCCTCCACGGGTTGGTGGCCGTCGACGTCGGCGGTGGGGAGCACCGCGATCCCGTCGTGTTGAGCAATCATCCTCGAACTGCCTCACTTGCGGTTGTTTCGGAAGTTGCACCTCAGTTTTGTCTAGGAACGTTAATACTGCAAGCGGTTTTTGTTTCAAGCGTGTTACACGCAAGGAATATTTGGTAAGTCAGGCTTCGTCACGCCGGTGATTTGCAGTACAGTTCAGAACTGTGCCGAGGCCGGATGGCCTGCGTGCCGGAGATTGGAACGCGGTGGACTCCCTCGATCAAACGATCATCAGCCTGTTGAAGAGCGACCCTCGTCGAAGCTTCTCCGACCTCGCCGCGCACGTCGCGCTCTCGCCCGACGCTGTTCGGGTGCGAGTGAATCGGCTCGTCGACGATGGCAAGCTCCGACTGATCGGCGTGGTCGAGCCTGACTCGCTGGGCTACCGCTTCATCGCGAACGTCGCACTGAAGTACGCGGGAGACATCGCAGCGCTCGCGAGGGTGCTTCGCCAGCACGAGCGCGTGACTTTCTTGGCCAGCACGGTCGGGCGCACCAACGTTTTCGCCGAGGTCGCGGCCTCGGATGACGATGAACTTGCTGCGTTCGTCGCCGAAGAGATCGCTGTGATTCCCGGTGTATCGGCGGTGGAGGTGACCCGTACCGTCAACGTCTACAAGTGGAAGGGAGTGGGCTGGCGGCCGAACGAGCAGTACGCCGACCCTGCTGCCTTCGACCTCCTCGACGACCTCGACATCGCCCTTCTCAGGCAGCTCGTGCTCGACCCGCGAGCGAAAGTGAGCAAGCTCGCTGACGTGCTTGACAGCCCGTACGCCGTGGTTCGCCGCAAGTGCGCGCACTTGTTCGCGTCAGGTGTGATCACCGCGGTCGCGATCACAGAGCGTGTGGTTCCAGACGGTCACGTTCTCGGGGTCGTGCAGGTGGCTTCGAAGCACGCGGATGAGACCTTGCGTGCGATCGCGGCGATGCCGGAGGCCAGCATCGTGACGCGGACGGTCGGAAAGTTCTCTGGCGTGATCGAGGTGAACGCTGATACACCCGCGGCCTTCGCCGCAGCCGTCGACCGCATCACCGCTCACGACGACATCTTCGCCTTCGAGACGCTGATGATCTCGCGCTCGCTCATCCTGCCGATGCCTTGGCGATTCCGCTCGCTCGTGAGCGAGGGGGCGCATGGATCCGGGGATGCCCGTCAGCCTTCAGTGCCCGAGGTCCTTCACAGCAGGCCCCTCGAGTCGGCTGCCGTCGGCGGCGAAGCGTGAGCCGTGCAGGGGGCAGTCCCATGTGCACTCGGCGTCGTTCCAGCTCAGGATGCCGCCGAGGTGGGTGCACACGGCGCTGACCTCTGTCGCGACGCCGTCGACGACGCTCCTGCCGCGCGGGTGCAGTCCTTCGCCGAACACGCGGCCCTCGCCCTCGGCAAGGGCGGCGTCGGGAGCGGCCTTGAACAGCGTCATTGCCCACTCTTTGGCAAGGTTTCCGCCGACGGTGGCGTTGACGCGCACGGCTTCTGCGGCATCCGGCAGCGTCGTCGGGCGGTCATAGAGGGCGGTCGCCCAATCGGGGGCTGCGGCGCCGCTCAATCTCGCCGAGAGCGTCAGAGCCGCGGCGACCGAGTTCGCCATGCCCCACTTGTTGAAGCCCGTGGCCACGTAGATGCGTTCATCCCCAGGGGTGGCGCGCCCCACGTAGGGCGCGTGGTCGAGGGCGCGGTAGTCCTGCGCCGACCAGGTGTATTCGCGTACCGCTCCGGGGAAGTGCTGCTTGACCCACGCGTCGAGTTCTTCGACGAGTCGTTTCGGTGAGCGCTCCCTGCCGACGATGTGACCGGGGCCCCCGGCGACAAGGAATTGCTGGTCGCCGAATGTCGCGGTGCGCAGCGAGCGCGACGGGGAATCGACCGAGAGGTACATCGCTTGCGGCAGCGGGCCCGGCACGCGGTACGCCGACGCGTAGGAGCGGTTCGGCTCGAGTCGTGCGAAGTACGCGCCACGGAAGGTGACCGGCATCCCGGTCGCGATCACGACCCGGCTCGCCGACACCTCGTGACCGTGCAGGGTCACCCGCACGCGGTCGCCGTCGACCTCGAATTCGGTGACACGAGCGTTCTGCACCACAGCAGCCCCGCGCTCGCGAAGCTCGCGGACCATCGCTGCGAGCACGGGCATCGGGTCGATCTGGAACTGACCGGCCAGGCGGATGCCGCCGGTCGTCGTGAACGGAAGCTCGGTGGTCTCAGCCCAGTCGACGTCGAGGCCGGCCTCGCGCGCGACCTCGAGCTCTCGCTCGAGCGTCTCGCGCCCCTGCTGCGTGAACGCGATCGACCACGCGTCGCGGTCGCGCTCCTCGGCTCCGATCGTGCCGAGATACTGGCGCAGCCAGGCCTGACCGGCCCGATTCGCCGTCACGTACGCGCCGACCACCTGGGCGTCGTTGTGCTCAGCTATGCCCTGCAGCGCGGCGCCCTGCAGCAAGGACACCTTGCCAGTGGTGTTCCCCGTGGTCACCGCGCCGATCGTTCTGGCCTCGAGCACCGTGACGCTCACACCGGCACGCGACAGCAGCAGCGCGGTCGTGAGCCCCGCGAGGCCAGCGCCGACGACGACCACGTCGCTCGAGTCTGGAGCTGCGGCATCCGTGTCGATGCCGGTGGAGTACGCGTGCCAGAGCGAAGTCATCGATCTTCTCCTGCCGTTGCAAGGGGCCCTGCTCGGGGGCTGTTGTGGGTGCTCCGGACGTCACCCCGGAACTTCGATCAGCCGTCGCACGGACGGCGGCAGCGGGGCATCCGGCTCGGTCAGCGCTGAGACCACCGGTGCACCCCAGCCGCGACGCGCCGGAACGACGCCCGCCCACACATGGTGATCCTCTCCGTCGTCCTCCGCCTCTCCCGGGCCGGCGTCGCGCACCTTGAACACGGCATCGGCGAGCGGCAGTCGCACCACGCGGGTCGCCGCCAGTTCCTTGCGGGTGTTCGCGCGCACCTCGGAGGGTCGGCCGGGCAGGAGCCGTTCGGAGAGGGCGATGAGCGCGGCGTCCTCCTCGGCGGGCCCAAGGGTCTCCAACTCGCCGTACACGACGGCGCTGCGGTAGTTCATGGAGTGGTCGAAGAGCGACCGGGCCACGACGATGCCGTCGAGCGCGGTCACCGAGAACGCGACGGTGTGGCCCTCGGTCGCGGCCCGCAGCGCGAAGCCGCCGCCCGTGGAACCGTGCAGCAGGAGCGCATCGGCGACGCGCGCGTACGCCATCGGCACGATGAGCGGTTCGCCGCCGACGACCATCGCCAGGTGTCCGACGAGCTCTTCATCGAGCAGGCGATAGAGCGCGTCTCGGTCGACCCGTTGACGCTCCGGATGCCGGTGGACCTTCCGTACGGCGTCGTTGCTGCCCATGGAGTCAGTGTGCGAGCCCGAGCGCGGCGACGCCACCTATCGGTCGGAGGGCTGGCCGTGCTCGCGAGAAGATCGAGGCCCCTGGCAGACCGCGCCAGTAGCGCCCGTCAGCCTACTTCGATGCGCTCGCCCGGCATGAGCGGCACGAACTCGCCGCCCACCTGCTCGGCCGCCCACGTGAGCCGCGCGTTCGCCATGTTCTCGCCCAGCGGCGACAGCGGAGCGTTATGCGTGCCGAAGACCCGCTTTGGCTTCACGGCGAGCACGTAGTCGATGACCTCGCCGATCTTCAGCCAGGGCGCACCGACCGGTGCGGCGAGCACTTCGACCTCGACGCCGGGCTGTGTGTACGAGTCGCCGCCGTAGTAGAGGGTGTCGTTCACGAGCACCCCGACGTTGTCGATGACCGGTATCGACGAGTGGATCACCGCATGGTCCTTGCCGAAGAACCGCAACGAGAACGTGCCCGCCTGCGCCGTGTCGCCCTCCGCGACCTCGTGCACGGCGAAGCCCTCGGCGGCCTTCACTACGCCGGCCGGTCCGAAGATCACGGCATCCGGGTTGCCCTCGAGAATGCCGCTGAGTTGCTCGGGCGTCCAGTGGTCGGCGTGCTCGTGGGTGATGACGATCGCATCGACATCGCCGATGCCCTCGAGCGGCGGCGTGAAGGAGCCCGGGTCGATGACCAGCTTGCGGCCCTCGTGCTCGACGACGAGGCAGGCGTGCTCATGCTTGATGATCCTCATGACTCGACCCTAGGCGCGATCGTGTGCAAGTGGGTTTGGCCCGGTGCGACTCACGAGCCGCGATAATCAGAGCATGGCGACGTCGAAACGGTTCGCCGTCGCCGTCAATCCCGCCGCCGCACAGGGCCGCGGGATCGCTGCGGGTCAGGCGGTGATCGCGCTGCTGCACGCGCGCGGATACGGTGCCGACCTCGTGCAGGGGGCGGATGCCGCGGAGTTGGCGCGCTCCGTGCGAAGCCGCCTTGGCGCCGACACCGCCGGCCTTGTGGTGGTCGGTGGCGACGGGATGGTGCAGCTCGGCGCGAACATCGTCGCGGGCACCGGCTTGCCGCTCGGCGTGGTGCCGGCCGGCACGGGGAACGACTTCTGCCGAGCGCTCGGCATACCGCAGGGCGACGTCGAGGGAGCGGTGAGCCTCATGCTCGCGGCGCTCGAGGGCGGCGGGCGCGACGTCGACCTGGGGGTCGTGCGCGACGCAGCTAGGGGTGAGTGCCGCTTCGCGGGAGTGCTGTCGCTCGGCTTCGACGCGGCGGTGAACGCCCGTGCGAACCGGATGCGGTGGCCGCGTGGGCCCCGGCGCTATTCGCTCGCAGCGCTGCTCGAGCTGCTGCGGTTCCGCCCGATTCAGTACCGAATCGTGGTCGACGGGATGCCGCGCGGCGAGCGAGCGATGCTGCTCAGCGTCGCGAACGCCGGCGTGTTCGGCGGCGGAATGCGGCTCGTGCCCCACGGACGGCTTGACGACGGGGTGCTCGACCTCGTGACGCTGGCGCCGCTGGCGAAGCTGCGGTTCCTCCGGTTCTTTCCACGTGTGTTCAAGGGAACGCACACGTCGGTTCGGGAACTCGCGTTCGAGGAGGCGCGGAGCGTTCGGATTGAATCGGCCGACCGCCGCATCGTTGCCTATGCAGATGGCGAGCCGATCGGCGAACTGCCGCTGGAGGTGCGGGTGGAGGCCGGTGCGCTTCGCCTGCTGGTGCCGCCGCTGCGTGCCGATCCACGGAGCGATGCCGTCTAGCTCTCTTGATATTCTCTCATTTTGCGAGCCGCATACGTGGTGTGGCATACTTTTCAAGCGCCAACGAGGCCCCATCGTATAGCGGCCTAGTACGCCGCCCTCTCACGGCGGTAACGCGGGTTCGAATCCCGCTGGGGTCACGCGCAACAAGAGCAGTCCGGCTTCGGCCGGGCTGCTCTTCTCGTTTGCGCCGGGGCGGCTGCGCGCCCGGTCGGAGGTCTGGCCGCGCGGGCCAGAGTTCGCGACGCTGGCGAGGGGTGGAACTCTGGCCGGCGGCAGCCAACTCTGGCCGAGCCATACTGCGGGCAGGCCAGGCCCCGCCAGGGCAGGGCAGGGCAGGGCAGGAGCGCGGCGCGAACTCGGCGGGCGCGGTCACGCTCAGCGGCCGCGGCTAGGGTGAGGTGACGTGGGCCCGAGACGAGTGAGACGCGCTGTCGAGCGCGCGGCGGCCGCGGCGGGCTTCGAACTCGATCAAGGTCAGCGTTCCGCGCTTGCGCGGCTGACGGCATCCGGGGCGCCGAATGTCTATGTGCATGGGCCGGTCGGGCGGGGCAAGTCGTGGCTCGTGGATACGTGGTTCGCGACGATGCCCGCGCCCAAGCGGCGGGTGCACTTCCATGGGTTCCTCACTGAACTGCAGCGTGCCATCGTCGCCAACGTGTGCGACACGGATGCCGCGATCGACGCGCTGCTCGGCGACATCCGTCTGCTCGTCTTCGACGAGTTCCATGTTCATGACCCGGCCGACGCTCTGCTGCTGACCCGATCGCTCGGCCTCATCGGCCGTCGGGGAGTGCGGGTGGTCGTCACGTCGAACTATGCGCCGGACGGCTTGCTGCCTGATCCCGTCTTCGAGCACGTCGCTCTGCCCCTGCGCGCCGCTGTCGCGGGAGCATTCGAGGCCGCCGAAGTGGCCGGAGCTCAGGATTATCGGCGCATGGGCACGGCGGACGGCAACCCGGTGAGCGACTCGACTCGATCCGCGGTGAGCGGCACCTCCTCGCGGGGCCTGCGCGGAGTGTGGCGCATCAGTGAATCGGTCGACCTCGCCGAAGCACCGGCGGCCGTGCTCGAGCTCGGCGGGCGGCGCTTCGAAGCGCTCGAGGCGGACGGGTCAAGCATCCGGTTCCACTGGACGCAGTTGTGCGAAGCGCCCGTCGCGGCATCAGACATCGTGGCGTGGGCCGACCGCTTCGATCACTGGACGCTCCTCGGCGTGCCGCCGCTCGCGCGGACCACGCTCGCTGCCCGGCAGCGCTTCGCGAACCTCGTCGACGTGCTCAGCGATCGCGGACACGAGCTCGTGGTGCACGCAACGGTCTCGCGACAGCGATTCGTCGATGAAGAGACCGCCAGCCCGCACGATGTGGAGCGGATGCTGAGCCGGCTCGCCCTGCTCGACGCCGCCGGTTGAGCGGCGCGCACGTGCTCAACCGCGCGGAGTGACGCGGCGCAGCAAGAGGAACGCGGCGACGGCGGCGAGCGCGGTGGGGACCAGAGACCAGAGGCTCGCGCCGAACGCGCCGAGCCGCACGAGGGCGTCGATCAGGCTGGCCCAGCTGCCCGTGGCAGTGACGCCGAACAGGAGCGCCACGAACAGCGAGGCGAGCGCACCGCCGAGAGCGACCAGGCCGTAGACGCGCCAGCGGAGCCAGGCTCCGGCGAAGACCGCTCCGACGAAGAAGAACAGCATCAGCCCAGTGAAGAACACCACGAGCCGCTCGAGCACCGGGCCGTCGGTCAGTCCGGGTGTGGCGAACATGCGGCCACCCAGCCACCAGCCGCCGCTTGCCTCCTCTGCCACGGAGAGCGCGGTGAGCGCAAGACCGTAGCCGGCCGAGAGCAGCGTGAACGCGAGCGCCGTGCCGACGGCGTAGTCGCGTCGCGTGGATCCGATGCCGAGCGCGAAGGGGAACGTGGCGCTCATCGCCTGCACGGCGACCACGCTCATGTAGACGAAGAGGTAGAAGACCGCGCCCGACCACAGCGCCAGGGGCGCGGCCGTGACGATGACGGGCGAGGCGCTCAGCACGACGGCCCAGACCGCGACCGAGAGCAGCGCGATCGCGAACAGCACGATCCACGGCACGATCACGATCGTCGAGAAGTTCACGAAGTGCAGGCGCACGACTCGCCAGGCCCGCACGCCCGCGTTCGCCGCCGAGCCGGATGCCGGAGCGGAGACGGCGTGGGCACGGATGCTGTCGCGCGCCACCTCGGCACTGGCGGCACGCCGGGCGGCGGTGACGGGCGCCCGAGACGGTGGGTGCGCGCTCGCTCCTGCCGCGGGGGCTGACATGTCGGGGGCTCCTGATCTCGGGCGATGAGGAGTTGCTCGGGGTAAGGGTTCGGGTGGGATCGGGGTGTTGCTCGGGAGAGTTCGGGGGCTCTCGCGGGCCGGTTCCAGCATGTCCCCGCAGCGCCGTCCGCGCTCGCCGCGGCCGTTCACGCGAGGGTTTGCTGCAGCTGCGCGGGTTCTAACCCGCGCTTGTGCAGCAAACCCTCGCGACGGCGACGGCGACGGCGACGGCGACGGCGACGGCGACGGCGACGGCCACGCCGCGGGCAGGCCACGCCCCGGGCACGCCACGCCGCGCGCCGGCCACGCCGCGGGCAGGCCGTGGACCGGTGGCAGCCAGGCCGCGGCCAGGTTCAGCCGCGCTGCCTCAGTTGCGCGGCGTCACCCGCCGGAGCAGGAAGAACCCGGCGACCGCCGAGAGGGCCGTCGGCAGCAGCGACCACCAGGCGACGCCCAGCGCGCGGTTCGACACGAGCCAGTCGCCGACCGCGCCCCAGCTGCCGGTGACGCCGATCAGCAGCATGGCGCCGAGCAGGAGCGCCGCGAGCAGCACTCCGAGCACGATGACGCCGTAGGCGCGCCACCGCATCCACACGCTCGCGAAGATCGAGCCGACGAAGAAGAAGAACAGCATCACCGCGAAGAACACGAAGAAGCGCTCGAGCACGGGGCCGTCACTGAAGTAGTTCGTGACGAACATGCGGCCCCCGAGGCCCCAGCCGTTCGTCGCCTCCTCAAGCAGCGAGAGCAGCGTGAGCGCGACCGCGTAGCCCGCCGACAGCAGGATGAAGCTCGCTGCCGTGCCGAGGTAGTAGTCGCGACGGGTCGTGCTGAGGCCGAGCGCGAACGGGAACGTCGCGCTGATCGCCTGCACGGCGACCACGAGCATGTACACGAAGATGTAGAAGGTGGAGCCGCTCCACTGCATGCCTTCGCTGAAGTCTGTGCGGTCGCCCGGTGCGAGCGAGGCTCGGATTATCGCCCAGATCGCGAGGTTCGCGAGGAAGATCAAGCCCATGATCATGCTCGGCACGGCGATCGTCGTGCCGATGTTCACGAAGTGCAGTCGCACCACGTTCCAGATGCGCTGCCACTCGCTGCCGCGCTGCCGCACGGCGGGGGTGCTGATGGCCAGGTCGGTCATGATTCCGCTCCGAATTCCGAGGCGTGCGCACGAGTGCGGCGCACGATGAGTTGCTGAAGAGACACGCCCCCGAGCTCGAGGCCCGCATCGGCGGCCTCGCGTCGCTCGGCAGGGGTCAGCGCCTCAAGGGTCGCGGTCGCCAGCCCGCCGAGCCGGTCGCTCGCGAGCACTTCGCGATGCTCGACGAAGCGCTCGACTGCGTGCCGGGGCCCCGCGACGGTTGTGACGCTGCCGCGCAGGCTCTCGGCATCCTGGTCGATGATGATGCGGCCGTCGTCGATCACCAGCACATGCTCGAGCAGATCGCTCACCTCGTCGATCAGGTGGGTCGAGAGCACGATCGTGCGCGGATGCCGGGCATAGTCGGCGAGCAGGTGATCGTAGAACGACTGGCGGGCGACCGCGTCGAGCCCGAGATACGGTTCGTCGAAGAAAGTGAGCGGCGCGCGGGCCGCGAGACCGACGATCACACCGACTGCCGAGAGCTGGCCTCGCGAGAGCTTCTTGATGCGGCGGTTGAGCGGGAGCCGGAACTCCTCGATCAGCTCTTGTGCGAACTCCTCGTTCCAGTGCTCGAAGAACCAGGGCGCCGCCTTGAACACGTGCTTGGGCTTGAAGTCCTCGGGGTAGCGCTGGCTCTCTTTGATGAACGAGAGCCGGCTGAGCACCGAAGCGTTCTCGACCGGCGATTCGCCGAAGATGCGGATCTCGCCGCTCGTCGCGAAGTCCTGCCCGGTGAGCAATTGCATGACGGTCGTCTTGCCGGCGCCATTGCGGCCCAGCAGGCCGACGATGCTGTGCTCCTGCACCGAGAACGTCACGTCGTCGACCGCGGTGAGGTCGCCGAACCGGCGAGTGAGTCCTTCCGTCTCGATGACGGGGGATCGTGTCATTTCGATTTCTCCTGCGTGTGGGTTCGCTTGGTAGCGGATGTCTGAGCGAGCGGTTGGGCCGCGCTCGCCTTGGTCGTGTGGTCGCGGATGAGGGTGATGAGCTGGGCGTCGCCGATGCCGAGCTTGCGTGCCTCGGCGACGAGCGGCGTGACGAACTCGTCGGCGAAGCGTGCGCGTCGCTCGCTGGCGATGCGCTCTCGGGCGCCCGCGGCGACGAACATGCCGATACCGCGGCGCTTGTACAGCACGCCGGCATCCACCAGCAGGTTCACGCCCTTGCCGGCGGTCGCGGGGTTGATGCGGTGAAAGGCGGCGAACTCGTTCGTCGACGGCACCTGCGACTCCTCCTCAAGAGCTCCCGAGAGGATGTCGTTCTCGATCTGCTCAGCGATCTGCACGAAGATCGGCCGGTCTTCGTCCACGCTTGCCTCCCTGGTTCATTAGTGATGTAACTAACCAATCAGGCGTGGAAGCGAATGTCAAGCGCGTCTCGGGCGCCGTGGATACGGGAGAATCACACGGGGGGATCGACATGGGCATCAGAGTGTTGCCGGGGGCTGCCGTTGCGGCGGTCAACTCCGGCTCGATCTCGCGCGTGACGCTCGTGGTCGGAGCCGTCACCCTCATCTCCACCGTTCCGGTGCTTCTCGAGACGCTGCTGGTGCGCGGTCGCGCGCACGAATTGCCCCTGCCACTGCTCATGCTCGCGGTGATGTTCCTCGGCGTGCTGGCAGCGATCCTTCGCCCTCGAGTCTCCGTGGTGCTCGCGTATCTCGTCGTCGGGGGAGCAGCGGGCGCCGCCTATCAGGTGGCCCTGTTGCATGCGCAGCCTGCGCTGCTCGATGAGGCACTGTTCCTGCTCAATCGGCCCATGCTGGCCTTGACCGCGGTCGGTGCCGCCGTGACGACCGCGCGAGTGGGAATCGGGTGGCTCGCACTCGGGTTCGCGGTCGCGACCGCGAGCGGGTTCTCGGCATCCGCCATCGCAGAGGTTCCGTACCGGCCGGGGTTCGGCCCGGCGATGGTACTGGTGGTGGGATCAGTCGCGTACCTCACGCTCGCAGCCGTGCAGCGCCGTGCACGCGAGCGGATGCCGAACTTCGACGAGCTCGAACGCGAGATGCTGCAGATCGCGCACGGCCAGCGGCTCGCGAAACGCACGACCGCAGTCGTGCACGACACCCTGCTCGGCGACCTCGCGGTCATCATGAATCTTCGCGGTGCGATCGATCACCGCACGAGTCAGTGGCTGCGCACCGATCTCGACACCGTGAAGCGCGCCGAGTGGCTCTCAGCCAACCCCGCCGCGGGCGACAGGGCAGGCGATCCCGATAGTGCGGGCGATCCCACCAGCGACCGCGCCGGTGGCGATGCCGGCACGGATGCGGCGAAGCGACGCTCGGGCGGCAACGACCCCGCGACCGCATCCCACGAGCGCAGCTTGAGGCAGGCCCTCGCGGAGCTGGTGCCCGAGTATCAGTGGCGCGGACTGTCGGTGCAGCTCACCATCGCCGACTCGGCGGACGAAAGGCTCGGCGCGGAGGCGTCCGCGGCGCTCGTGGCCGCGGTGCGTGCCTCGCTCGAGAACGTGCTGCGGCACTCGGGCGCTTCGAGCGCCGAGCTCGACGTCATGGCCGACGATCAGGAGCTCGCCGCGTTGATCGTCGACCAGGGAGTGGGCTTCGATCCCGACGAGGTTCGCGACGACCGCCTCGGCTTGCGCGTCTCGGTGCGCGAGCGCATGGAGGGCGTCGGCGGCCGTGCTCGCATCTGGTCGTCGCCCGGCGTCGGAACCTCCGTCATGCTGACCGTGCCGGCACCGCTCGAGGGGGCGTCATGACCGCGCATCGGCCCTTCTTCCGCCTATCGGCGCACGAGACCGACCCGGTCAACTGGTTCACCGGCTCCCTCGTGCCGCTCGTGTTCGGCGCGCTCGCTCTGGCATACGGCACCGCCTTCACCGTGCTGAACTGGGACGCCGGAGGCAGCCCTCTCCTGCAGTTGTTCGCCGTCGCGCTTGCCTTCGGCGGATGCATGGTGGTGCACGCGATCAGCCGCCCATTGCGACCGCCAATCGGCTGGGCGGGCGCCGCGCTCGCGCTTTCCATGTCGACAGCGGCGTTCCTCCTCTCGGCTCTCGGCTATGCCGAGGCGCGGATCGGTATCGAGCTCTGGTGGGCGCCGTTCGGACTCGCCCTCACGCTGGGCAGCCTGGCACCTTACCTGCCGGCGCGAGCTCTCCTGATGCTGGGCTCCGCGGCCACGCTGACCGCGGTTCCGATCGCTGCGTTCGCCGTCTCGGGCAGCTGGGGCGAGTGGGGGCCGGTCGGCGCCATGTTCATCATCGCTTCGCCGCTCACCAGCGGCATCGCCGCGTCGACCACCTTCTCGGTATCCGTGGTCGCTCGGATGCTGCCGCTGCTGGAACAGCGGGCGAAAGCCAAACTCGCGCTCGACGCATCGCGCGGGGCGCGGGTCGAGGCGATGGAGCGACGACGGCTGGCGAGCTTGACGGCGCCGGCGGTGCCGTTCATCGAGCGCGTGCTCGAGGCGGGCCGAGTGGAAGAAGCAGACCGGGCCACGGCGCGCGACCTCGCGCGCGGCATCCGCGATCAACTGGTCTCGGCATCTCGCCTCACCTGGCTCGACTCGATGGGAGACGATCGGATCTCGGTGAGCGATCCCGCACAGTCGGCCGAGCGCATGCGGGCCGACCAGCGGGTGGCGTTCGGCGGGATGATCAGCGCGATCATCGACCAGCTCGACGCGGGTGCCGGCACGGTGCGCGTCGAGCTGCGGGGCACTGAACGCGGAGCCACCGCGGTGTCGGTGAGCATCGATGCCCAGCTTCCAGGCGACGGGCTGCAACTGCGGCTCGCGCCGTACTTCCTCGCGCTGCGCGGAACCGTCGACGAGTTCCGGATGGACGATGGCGCTCGGCTGCGGATCGCGTTCACCATCCCCGGGCATTCCGGGATGCCGGGAGCAGGGGCGACGTAGCAACCTCCCGCCGCTGACGCTCGGTTCGGGACTTTCGCCTCTTCGAACCTCGATCGGCGCTGCAGAGGATGACGAGCACGGTATCTGTGGCGCGGTCTCGACCGCGCGAGCCAAGGAGCCCGAGCGAAGGAGCCGACGTGGCGAACGAGGTGGCGAACGGCGCACAGCAGGGATCGAGACAGCAGGGATCGACACAGCAGGGATCGACACAGCAGGATTCGACACAGCAGGAATCGACGCCGAAACCGCAGCTCGAGGAGCACGCGGCGGACCCCCGGGTCGAGCGAGTCGTGCTCGCCGGCGACGGTGGGCCGGCCGGCGAGGGCGCACTGCGATGGGTCGCCCACCGCAGCAAGCATCACCGGCTCGATGTCGAGGTGCTGACGGTCGCCGAGCCCGACCGGTTCATCGGCGGGCGGGATGCAGCGGCGTTCCGGCGTGAAGCCGAAGAGGTGGCTGAGCGCGCTGCGCGTGCGCTCGCGGCGCTCGCGCCCTCGACGAGGATCAGCACACGCGTCGAGGAGGGTGATGCGCGCGACCGATTCGAAGAGGCATCGATCTCGGCCGACCTGGTCGTGGTCGGAAGCTACAGGGTCACGCGACTCGCCGATGTGCTTCTGGCATCCACGTTCTCCGTCAAGTTGGCCGAGGCGTCGTGGTGCCCTGCCGTTGTTGTTCCGCGCGAGTGGGAACCGGGACCCACCGGGCCGGTCGTGCTCGGCGTGGAGGGCGACGACAGCGACAGCGCGGCGGCCCGCTTCGCGGCGCGGGAGGCAGGTGTGCTCCGGCGCCCGCTGAGGGTCGTGCATGCATGGTTTCCGCCGTCGCTCGAGCGCTCCTCTGAGCTCGCGGAGACGCGCATGGAGCATCAGCGCGTGTTGCAGCGCGAGATCGCTGAGCTCGATGTGCGGAGCCCGGGGCTCAAGATCGAAGGCGAGTTCATCGAGGATGACCCCGTATCGGCACTCCGGAATGAGGCCAGTACGGCCGAGATGCTCGTGATCGGGTCGCATGGACGCGGTCGCATGGACCGGTACTTCCTGGGCTCGGTGAGCCGCTCGATACTGCTGCATCCCGCCGGGGTGACCGCGGTGGTGCGTCCGAAGCACGGGGAGAGCTGAGTGGGGTGCGGAATCCACGGCGATCGGCCCCCTCGCCCTCGACCATAACGGGGCTGCCCTTCGACGCGGTGCTCTTCGACCTCGACGGCGTCGTCACGAACACCGCCTCAGCCCATGCCGCAGCCTGGACCGAGCTGTTCGATCCGATTCTCTCGAGCAGAGGACTCCCGCCGTTCGATCCGATCGATGATTACCTCGAGTACCTCGACGGGCAGACGCGCGAAGACGGGATCCGCCGTTTCCTCTCGTCGCGGGGCATCACGGCCCCGAGGGGCGACGCGCGCGATCCGGCTGGGACATGGAGCCTGGCCGGGCTCGGCAAGAAGAAGAACGACCTGTTTCTCGCACGTATCGCGGCGGAAGGGGTCGGCGTGTTCCCGGCGACGGCGTCTCTCCTGCAGCGTCTGCGCGCGGGACGCGTCGCTGTCGGACTCGTGTCGGCGAGCCGCAACGCCCACCCCGTCATGGCAGCAGCCGGCGTGGACGACATGTTCGACACGGTCATCGACGGGCACGTCGTCGAGCTGCAGCATCTGAGCGGCAAGCCCGACCCGGCGATGTTCATCGAGGCCGCTCGACGGCTCGGCGTGAAGGCGGAGAAGACAGCGGTCATCGAAGACGCGATCGCCGGGGTCGAAGCGGGTCGAAGGGGCGGATTCGGACTCGTGGTGGGAGTCGATCGCCTGGGTCAGCGCGAAGCGCTGGAGGCCGCTGGAGCCGACATCGTCGTGGATGATGTCGGCGAGCTCGACCTCGGCGAGTCACGCGTGCACCCGTGGAAGCTCGTATACGAAGGCTTCGATCCCGCGCACGAGGGGCACCGCGAGGCATTGACCGCCTTGGGCAACGGCTACATGGCAACGAGGGGAGCGAGTCCCGAGTCCCACGATGACGGCGTGCACTATCCGGCCACCTACCTCGCCGGTGTGTACAACACCGCCGAGTCTGTCGTGCACGGGCGCGCGGTGCGTGAAGAGCAATTGGTGAACGTGCCGAACTGGCTGCCGCTCGACATCCGTATCGGAACGGACGGCTGGTGGTCGCGCGACTCATATTCGACGACTGGCGAGCGCCGAGAACTCGACCTGAAGGCCGGCGTGCTGACCCGCTCTCTCGTGCTCGGCACCGAAGCCGGCGAGCGATTGGCGATCGTGCAACGCCGGTTCACCTCGATGCACGACCCCCACCTGGCGGTGCTGCAGACCACGGTGACGCCGCTCGGGTTCAGCGGCACCGTCACGATCCGCGCCGGCGTCGATGGATCCGTTCACAACGCGAACGTGCTCCGCGACAAGGGTCACGGGTCCTCGCACCTGACGGGGTTCGCCTCGACGTCTCTCCCAAACGGCGATCGTCTCTTCGAATCCGTGACGTCTGCCAGCGGCATCCGCATCGCGATGGCCGTTCGGGTCGCTGTGTCGGGGGCGGAACCTGAACGCGTGAGGTCGCAGGCCGCCGGCCGCGGGTATCAGCACGAGTTCCAGTTGCGAGTGAGTGATGGGCTCCCCGTGGTGATCGCGAAGACCGTTGGCGTCGCCACCTCGAGAGATTCCGCGATCACGTCGCCCGCAGCCGGAGCGGCGGCGGTGCTGCACCGCAACTCCGGTGACGTCGAGGAGCTGCTGCGCCGCCACGAGCGGGTCTGGACGAGCCTCTGGAGCCGGTTCGCCATCGACATCGACGCCGACCGGCATTGCCAGCTCGTGCTGAACCTGCACATGTTCCACACGCTGCAAACGATCTCGCCGCACACCGCAGCACTGGATGCCGGAGTGCCAGCACGTGGCCTCCATGGCGAGGGCTACCGAGGCCATGTGTTCTGGGATGAACTGTTCGTCATCCCGGTGATCGGGCACAGACTTCCGCACGTCAGCCGTGCGCTGCTCGAATACCGCTGGCGCAGGCTCCCGGCCGCCCGCGAGATCGCTCGTGCCGAGGGCGCGACCGGGGCCTGCTTCCCCTGGCAGAGTGCCGGCGATGGCACTGAGCAGACGCCCACAGCTGACTACAACCCCCTGTCAGGACGGTGGGTGGCTGATCACTCCGCTCTGCAGAAGCACGTCGGCTTGGCGGTCGCATATGACGCCTGGCAGCACTTCCAGCTCACCGGGGACCTCTCATGGCTCGCAGAGCAGGGAGCAGAGCTCATCATCGAGGTCGCGCGCTACTTCGCATCGCTGGTGGTGCACCGTTCCGGAGACGAACGAGCGCACATCTTCGGCGTCATGGGACCTGACGAGTATCACGACGGCTACCCTGACGCGCCCGGCAAGGGGCTTCATGACAACACGTACACCAACGTCCTGGCGGCCTGGACGTGGGAGCGGGCACTCGACTCGCTCGCGGTGCTGGAAGGCCACGCGGCTGAGGCGATCCGGGAACGTCTCGCCGTCGACGATGGTGAGCTCGACCGCTGGCGTGTCCTGAGCACGTCGCTCGCCGTGCCGTTCAGTCCCGACGGGCTGCTCGATCAATTCGAGGACTTCCACCGCCTTGAGGAGCTCGACTGGGAGGGCTACCGCCTGCGATACCAAGATCTCAGCCGGATCGATCTGATCCTGGAGTCCGAGGGCGACACATCTCTGCGGTACAAGGTCACAAAGCAGCCTGACGTGCTGATGCTGCTCTACCTGCTCGGTCGTGAAGGCCTGCAGCGACAGTTGGGGAGGCTCCGCTACCCACTGCCATCCGACGATCTCGACCGCACCGTCGAGTTCTACCTGAAGCGCACCGTGCACGGCTCCACGCTGAGCCGCGTGGCGAACGCCGCAATCCTCACGGAGGTCGATCCGGCACGAGCGTGGTCGGTGTATCGGGCAGCTCTCGTCGCAGATCTCGACGACACCCAGGGCGGGACGACGAGCGAAGGCATCCACCTCGGAGCGATGGCCGGCACTGCCGGACTGACCGTCCACTCATTCGCCGGGCTTCGAACCGAGCAGAACAGCTTGCGCCTCTCACCCCGACTCCCGTCGAGGATCAAACGGCTCCGGTTCGAGGTCTGGTACCGAGGTCACCGTGTCGATGTGACCATCGAGGCCACAGGCGCCGACGTATCGCTGCGTCGCTCGACCGCCCCGCCTGTGCGCGTCGGGGTGGACGGAGCGGTGAAGCTGATGGGCGGGGGAGATGCGCATCGCTTCCGCCTTCGACCCGCGCGGGACGAAGGCCCCTAGGCGTGCGCCGCAGTGACGGGCAGCGTGTCGATGTTCCGCTCGTTGCTCGTGAAAGGGAGGGCCATGTACGCGAAGATCGGTGATCGCCTCGTCGTGCACAGCGCCCACGTGGACGAACCTGATCGGGATGCTGAGATCCTTGAAGTGCAGTCGGCCGACGGCTCGCCTCCGTACCTTGTGCGATGGTCTGACAACGGGCACACCGCGCTCATCTTCCCGGGCGCCGACGCGCACGTCGAGCATTTCGGAAGTGCTCCACCGGCCGAGTGAGGTGTCGGGGCGGTCGCTCATTGCACGTCGCGCGATGCGTCTGCACCCCATGGGTCTGCACCCCATGGGTCTGCACCCCATGGTCAGTGGCGCGCAGTCAGCGTCGCGACAGGCGCTTCTGCAGCGTGTCCACCGCGATCACCACCGCGGGTGCGGCAATGGCGAACGCCCACCCGAGTGGAGTCGGCCAGCTTCCGCCGAGCAGTGCGCTCACGCTCGGCACACCGAGGAAGACCATCAAGAGCGCAGCTTCGGCGGCGATCGCCCAGAGCAGCTGACGATTGCCGAGCAGCCGAAGCGAGAAGACGGCAGTGGTCTCACTCCTGCAGGCGAACGCGTTGGCCATCTGAGACGTCGCGATCACCGCGAATGCGCTGCCCGATGCCATGGCCAAGAGGTTCCCGTCCGGCACAGCTCCCCACGTCCACCCGCCCGAGAGCAGCACCGCTGCGAAGGCCCCGAGAGAGAGGGCGGCCTCGACCGGTCCGAGCAGCGCGAACGCCCGCCCCAGCACCGTCCCGTCGATGAGGCGACGCCTCCCGGGCGGTCGGGTCATCGCCCTGCGGCTCGGAGGCTCGACCCCGAGGGCCAGGGCCGGCAGCATGTCGGTGCCGATGTCGAGCGCGAGCACCTGCAGCACCCCGATCGCCAACGGGAACTCGCCGCCGGTCGACGCCCAGGCGACGAACGGCGCGAGCTCGGCGACGTTGTCGGTCAGGTGGTACGTCAGGAAGCGGCGCGCGTTCGCGAAGGTGGTGCGTCCTTGCCGGATGGCCGCGACAATGGTGCCGAAATGATCGTCAAGGAGCACCAGATCGGCGGCTTCGCGGGCGACGTCGGTGCCGCTGGCCCCCATAGCGACGCCCACATCCGCCTCTCGCAGTGCCGGACCATCGTTCACCCCGTCGCCGGTCATTGCGACCACGTGCCCTCGGGCCCGCAGCACGCGCGCGATCCGCACCTTGTCGGCCGGTGTGACGCGTGCGACCACAGCGCCCTCGGGTCGGTCGAGGGTCGCCGCGAGAATCTCGTCATCGGCGTCAAGGGGCGAGGTCAGGGTCGCGCCGCCTTGGAGCAGTAGTCCGACCTCCCGCGCGATCGCGACGGCCGTGCCGGGATGATCGCCGGTGACCATGACGAGTCGGATGCCGGCGCCTCGGCACGCCTCGATGGACTCCCGCACATCGGGGCGAGGCGGATCCTCGAGCCCGACCAGGCCCAGCAGGGCTAGCCCGGTCTCCGCCTGCGGTCCGGCTGTGCCGCGGGCGACGGCGAGCACGCGCCGGCCTCGGCGTGTGAGGTCGTCGAGCGCTGCTGCGGCACCGGCCGGTATGCGCGCGCAGCGGTCGAGCACCCGCTCAGGTGCCCCCAGCACGTGCGACTCGTGGTCGAGCGTCGCGGAGCTCAGCATCCGTTCGCCGGTGTAGGGCGCTCTCGCACTCGGTTCCAGATCTGACGCGGCGATTCCGCAGCGCAATGCGAGAACCCAGAGCGCGCCCTCCAACGGGTCGCCATCGCTTTTCCACTCGCCGCTCCTCAGCACCGCTCGGCCGGTCACGCACAGGGCCGCCGACCGGGCGAGCTCGCCGAGTACCGCGCGTGCTTGCTCGCCCCCGCTGATGGAGGCTTCCGGCGAGTATCCGTTTCCGTCGATCGTGACCGAGCCCGACTCCGTCCAGACCTCGACGGCCGACATGCGGTTCTGGGTGAGCGTCCCCGTCTTGTCGGTGCAGATGATCGTCGTCGAGCCGAGAGCCTCCCCCGAATCGAGCCGGCGCACCAGTGCCTTCTTCTCGGCCATCCGTTGGGCACCGAACGCGAGCGACAGCGTGACCGTGGGAAGCAGCCCTTCAGGGATCAACGCCACAGCCACGCCCACTCCGAAGAGGAACGCCTCGGCCCCGGCGAGACCGAGCGTCAGGCCCATCGCTGCCAGACCGGTGCCCGTCAGCACCGCGACCAACGCGATGATGCGCACGACGCGATTCAACTCTCGCGTCAACGGGCTGGGAGGCCGGCGGGTGGACCTCGCAAGTGCTGCGATGCCCGCGAGCTGGGTCGCCGAGCCGGTGGCGGTGACCTTCGCGCGCGCGAGCCCCTGCACCACGAAGGTCGCGGCGATCAGCGGCTGGCCCTCGCCCCGATCGACAGCGAGGCTCTCACCGGTGACCATCGACTCGTCGACGCGGAGCCCCTCGCTTCCGACGATGACTGCATCGGCCGGAATCCGGTCGCCGGCGGAGAGCAGCAGCATGTCGTCGCGAACCAGCTCGGCGGCATCGATCGTCACGGGTCGCCCGTCGCGAACGACGCGCGCCGAGGCCGGCATGAGCGAGGCCAACCGGTCGAGCGAACGGTCGGCGCGGTGCTCCTGCCAGAAGGCGAACACGGCGTTGAGCACGATGACGGTCACGATGGCGATCGCGAGCGCAGGAGTGCCGCTGAGCAGCGCCATCCCTGCGGCAGCCCACAGCAGCAGCGCCATCAGATGCGTGAACTGGCGAGCGAGCGACCGAAGCGCCGACGGGCGCCGCAGCGCCGGAAGGGTGTTCGGCCCGTCGACGGACAGTCGTTGGCGCGCGACCGCCGACGCCAACCCCTCGGCAGCCCCGCGTTCGGCAGCGCCGCGCTCGGCGGAGCCGGTTGGTGAGGGCTCGACCGGCTCAGTCACGTCAAGTCTCGGGTGTGTGCCGGGTCGGGGCGGATTCGGTCGCCGTCGATCGCTCCATGCACAGATGTTCCCGCGAAGAGGGTCTGCCGTCGAGAGGCGGAGCGACTGTGCGATGACGCCGTCAGCTCGCCGCCGTACGAGACCACCGGCTGTTCCGTCAACGACCGGTGCGGGACCAACGACTCTGGGGGCCTTGGTGCGACCGGCTGACAATCTCGCCAACGAGGTACCAACGAGCACCAACGAGCCACCAACGAGCCATTCGGATCGGGTGATATGACCAAGGAATACGTGGTTCCCTTCGCCGCTGTCGGCATGGGCGATATCGCTGCAGTTGGCGGCAAGAACGCTTCGCTCGGCGAGATGATCCGCTCTCTGGCGGATGCCGGCATCCGCGTGCCGGAGGGCTTCGCCACTACGGCCGCCGCCTATCGGGCGTTCCTGAAGGCGAACGGCTTGGAGTCCTTCATCCGGGAGCAGATCGAGCAGTACCACAGGGGCGCTGTCACGCTGCGCGGGGCCGGCGATGCCATACGCGGCGCCATTCTGGCGAGCCCCTTCCCTCAGGATTTGAGCGCCGCGGTCATCGCTGCGTACGGAGCGCTCCCGGTGACGCCAGGAAAGGCCCGCGCAACCGTCGCCGTCCGCAGCAGCGCGACCGCTGAGGATCTCCCCGACGCGAGCTTCGCGGGTCAGCAGGAGACCTTCTTGAACATCAGCGGCGACGATGCCGTGCTCGAGGCCTGCCGGCGATCGTATGCCTCGCTGTTCACCGATCGCGCCATCAGCTATCGCGAGGTCAAGGGGTTCGACCACCTCGAGGTCGCACTGTCGGTTGGAGTGCAGCGAATGGTGCGTTCCGATGTCGGAGCGTCCGGAGTCATGTTCTCCATCGAGACCGAGACAGGGTTCCCGGATGTCGTCGTCATCAGCGGCGCATGGGGCCTCGGTGAAACGGTCGTGCAGGGGATGGTGAACCCCGACAAGTACATGGTCTTCAAGCCGTTCCTCGATGACCCGTCTCTCGCTCCCATCATCGAGAAGACGATCGGCGCCAAGGCGCGGAAGATGGTCTATGCGGTGGAGGGGATGCCGGGGACCCGTCTAGCGGAGACCCCTGAGCAGGAGCGTCGCGCATTCGTGCTGAACGACTCCGAGATCATCCAGTTGGGGCGCTGGGGCGTTCGAATCGAAGAGCATTACGGCAAGCCCATGGACATGGAGTGGGCGAAGGACGGTGTCACCGGAGAGCTCTTCCTGGTGCAGGCGAGACCCGAGACGGTGCAGGCGCGGAAGAGCGATACGCAGTTCACGGTGCACCATCTCGCGTCGACCGGAACCGTGCTCGCCACTGGTGCCGCCGTTGGCGACGACATCGCCGTCGGGCAGGCCTGCGTGATCGCGACAGCGTCGGACATCGAGCGCTTCCGCGACGGGTCGGTGCTCGTCACCGAGATGACGGACCCCGACTGGGTGCCCATCATGACCCGGGCTGCGGGAATCATCACCGACCGTGGCGGCACGACGAGCCACGCTGCGATCATCAGCCGAGAACTCGGCATCCCTGCGATCGTCGGCACCGGCGACGCGACGTCTGCAGTGGCTGACGGCCAGACGATCACGCTGTCCTGCGCCGAAGGAGATCAGGGACGGGTGTACGACGGTGAGCTCCCATACGAGTCGGAGACCATCGAGCTCGCGCAGTTGCCCGCCACCCGAACCGCCGTGATGGTGAACATCGCTACTCCGGCGACGGCGTTCCGCTGGTGGCGCCTGCCGGCGGCCGGCGTGGGGCTCGCCCGCATGGAGTTCATCATCGAGAACGAGATCCGCATCCACCCCATGGCGCTGGCCCACCCCGATCGAGTGAGCCGCGACGACGATCGGCGCACGATTCAGGAGCTCACCGAGCCCTACGGCGATCCGGCCGAGTTCTTCGTGGAGCGTCTATCGCTCGGGATCGCCAAGCTCGCGGCGCCGTACTCCCCGCATCCGGTCATCGTGCGACTCAGCGATTTCAAGTCGAACGAGTACGCCCAGCTCGTCGGCGGCGAAGACTTCGAACTCGACGAGGAGAACCCGATGATCGGGTTCCGCGGAGCGTCGCGCTACTACAGCGAGCGGTACCGTGACGGGTTCGAGCTGGAATGCCGCGCGCTGAAGCGGGTGCGAGACGTGATCGGATTCCGAAACGTCATCGTGATGGTGCCGTTCTGCCGGTCGATCGCTGAGGCCGACCGCGTGCTGGGAGTGATGGCCGAGAACGGATTGGTGCGTGGTGAGGACGGTCTCGAGGTGTACATGATGTGCGAGGTGCCGTCGAATGTGATCCTCGCCAGCGAGTTCGCTTCACGCTTCGACGGGTTCTCGATCGGGTCGAACGACCTCACCCAGCTCGTGCTCGGCGTCGACCGTGATTCCCAGGCGCTGGCCGAGCTGTTCAGTGAACGAGACGAGGCCGTCACCCGCTTCATCGCCCAGGTGATCGATGACGCTCATGATGCCGGGATCAAAGTGGGGATCTGCGGTCAGGGCCCCAGCGACCATCCGGACTTCGCCGAGTTCCTGGTGTCGCGGGGGATCGACTCGATCTCGCTGAATCCCGACAGCTTCGCCAAGACGGTCACCGTGATCGCTGAGGCCGAGCGGATGCGGTCAGCCTCCAGCGCCGGGCTGCGGTAGGCCGCGGCTTCTCATGGAAAGGGACGACACCGTGCAGGAAGACACATCGACCGACCCGCTCGCCCTGGCCCGAGAACTCGAGCGCTCAGCCCGGGCGGTGGCAGACGCGGTCTCGTCGTTCTCGAAGCCCTCGGAGAGCACCGAGGTGCTCAGCGTGCTGAAGGCCGCACAGGAGACCGTCGCCGCAGCCTATGCGGAGCTCGCCTCCTGGCACGGGCGAGCGCAGTTGGGCGTGCATCATGCGGGGGAGCACGACCCGCGGGATCCGCAGAACCCCGGATGGGTCCGCGCTCAGGTGGCGCTCGAGGAAGCTGCGCAGTACGCCGCTGACGCGGCGGCTGCGCTGGAGCGCGCGCGATCGGCCAACATGTCAGCCCGCTGGTTCGACGAGATCAGCGACGACGGCGTCTGAGCGGCGGGACGCGTGCCGCATCCCGCCGGCTGGGACTGGTCGATCGCGCGGGCCGACGACGAAGCGTTCGATGCACGATCTCGAGGCACACGCTCGCCGCTGCCGCAGTGCCGATGCCGACGGCGAGTGCGTCCGCAGGGGGTTGCGCGAGTTCCAGGAACCGCCAGGCGAATGGGATCATCAGCACGAGCACGAACCCCGCGTATGCGCCCACGACGATGCTCGCCGTCAAGACCGTGAAGGGCCGGGCGAGCACGACCAGCACCCACAGCGCGCTCAGCGTGAGGGTGATCACCGCCGTGGTGCGCACCTCGGCCGTCGGCACACCCGTCGCGAAGGAGTACCCCGATGCGGCGATCACAGCCGCGCCGACGATGATCCCCGAGGGAATGCAGAACCGTGCAGCGCGCCCGAGGAAGCCTCGCCGGTAGACGGGCGCATCCGGCAGCAGCGCCAGCGCGATCGCCGGCAGCCCGATCGTGAGCCCATCGACCACGGAGAGCTGTCGGGGCAGGAACGGGAAGGGCAGCAGGAGCGCACCGAAGGCCACTCCGAGCATGATCGCGTACACGGTCTTCGAGAGGAACAGTTTTGCCAGCCGTTCAACGTTCCAGATCACCCTCCGGCCCTCGGCCACGACCTCCGGAAGGCTCGTGAACTGGTCATCGAGCAGCACGACATTCGCGACGGCTCGTGCAACTGGAGTGCCGGTGCCCATGGCGATCGCCAGATCCGCGCGTTTCAGCGCGAGAGCATCGTTGACTCCGTCGCCCGTCATGGCGACCGTGCGCCCGAGCGACTGCAGGGCGAGCACCATGGCCCGCTTCTGCTCCGGGGTCACCCGCCCGAAGATGCGCTCCGTGCGAAGCGTCTCCTGCAACAGCGTCGGGTCAGACGGCAGCGTGCGGGCGTCGACACCGACGAGAGGGCCCTGTATCCCGGCCTCGGCAGCGACGGCGGCGACCGTTCTCGGGTCGTCGCCCGAGATGACGTAGAGCTGCACTCCCTGCTCGGCGAAGTAGCGGATGGTCTCCGCCGCGTCGGGGCGCACGCGTTCCCTGAGGGCAAGAAGCGCGACCGGCGTCAACGTGCGAGGCAGGTCCGGCGCCTTCCCGTCCTCGCGGTCGGGAAGCGGTTCCAAGGAATGCGCGAGCAGGAGCGTTCGGCTGCTCACCGCCATCGACGCCGCGCGTTCCTCCAGGTCGCCCGATGCGCCGAGCCGGGGGAGGAGGACGTCGGCGCCGCCGAGCACCCAGGTGCCGGCAGGCCCACGGGGGAACTGCGCCCCGCTCCACTTGTGGCGGCTCGAGAAGGGCACCGTGCGCGAGGGAGCAGCATCCGGCTCTGAACCGAATGCCGCACCGATCGCCAGGGTCGTGGCGTTCGCCGCGAGATCCGACGAGAACCACGCCAGCGCGCTCTGCCAGCCCTCGACGCCGTCGCCGAGAGTCTCGACGCGGTCGAGCACGAGCGAGCCGTCGGTCAGCGTGCCGGTCTTGTCGATGCACAGCGCGTCCACTCGGGCGAGGATCTCCACAGCCGCGAGCTCGTGCATCAGCACGCGACGGCGAGCGAGTCTCGCCGCTCCCACCGCGAGCGCGACCGAGGTCATGAAGACAAGGCCAGCGGGAACCATCGCGATGATGCTCGCGACCGCCGCCACGGCCGCGTCACGCCACGCGCCGCTCGAGAAGGCCGACTGCCAACCGCCGACCGCCTGCATCTGACCGTTCACGATGACCGCCCCGAACGGAATCAGTGCGAGCGAGACCCATCGGATGACGCGGGCGATCGACTGGCGCAGCTCGCTGTCGACCAGGGAGAACCTCCTGGCCTCCGCGGTGATCCTCCACGCATACGACTCAGTGCCGAGCCGCACCACTCTGGCGAGTCCAGCACCGCCGACGATGACCGCGCCGCTCAGCAGTTCGCGCCCCGCCGCGGCGAGCACCGGGTTCGCTTCACCCGTGAGCGCCGACTCGTCGACCTCCAGCCCTTGCGACTCGACGACGACCGCGTCGGCCACGAGCTGCTCGCCAGGCCGCAGCACGAGCAGGTCATCGAGCACGACGTCGGCCACCCCGCACTCGACGTCTTCGCCGTTCCGCCGCGCGAGCGCTCGAGGCGCATTCAGGACCGCGAGGCGGTTGAGCGTGTGCCGGGCACGCAACTCCTGAGCCAGCCCGATACCGGTGTTCGCGAGCACGAAGAAGCCGAAGAGGGCGTCCTGCCAAGCTCCCAAGACGAGCAGGAACAAGAAGCAGCCGCCCACCACCGCATTGAAGACCGTGAGCACGTTGGACGAGAAGATGCGCAGGATCGACCGCACGGAGTCGTCCGGCACCGCGTTCCGCAGACCCTGAGCGAATCGCTCCTCGACTTGCGCGGTCGTCAGACCCGGCGGCGAGAGACGCGACCGCCTACCGACGTCGGAGCTTGGCCCCATACACCGCCGCCTGGGTTCGTCGCTCCATTCCGAGCTTCGTGAACAGCGCCGAGACGTAGTTCTTGACGGTCTTCTCCGCGAGTTCCAGGCGCTCGCCGATCTGTCGATTGGTGAGCCCGAGCGTGATCAGTTCCAGCACCTGCAACTCGCGGAGCGTCAGAGCCGAGAGCAGCGCTTCAGGGTCTTCGACCGATGGCTGTGGCGATGGGTCGCGCGCAGGCGCGGGGTCGATGAGCGATCGACCGCTGGCGACGCGCCGGATGGTCTCGATGAGACTCCGGCCGCGGATGTCCTTCACCAGGTATGCCGATGCGCCGGCGATCGCGGCCGCCCGGTTCGCGTCGGGATCGTCGAACGCGGTGAGAACGATGCAGTGCACCGTGGGATGACTGCTGCGAACCTCGTGGCACACCTCGATTCCGCTGCCGTCGGGCAGCCGCACGTCGATGACC
Organism: Ruicaihuangia caeni; assembly: GCF_040536845.1. Classification (NCBI taxonomy): domain Bacteria; kingdom Bacillati; phylum Actinomycetota; class Actinomycetes; order Micrococcales; family Microbacteriaceae; genus Ruicaihuangia; species Ruicaihuangia caeni. The sequence continues at coordinate 432,880 of NZ_CP159582.1, read as the reverse complement.
GCCACGTCGGGAAGCGTGGCCGCGATTCTTGACACCGCTTGGCGTGCTGTGGCTGCTTCGCCGACGACGGTCAGCTCCGATTCCCCGTCCAGCAGGTCGCAGAGGCCCCTGCGCACGATCTCGTGGTCGTCCACGACGAACACGGTCGTGATCCGCCCGACCTGCCCGCCGGGGGTCACGGGTGCGCTCCCGTCGCCACAGCTCCCGGAATCCGGGCGCTCCATTCGAGCATGGTCCCTCCGCCGGGCCGGGGTCCGAAGGAGAGCGCGCCGTGCCAGCGCGCCGCGCAATGCTCCATGCTCGCGAGCCCGCCCCGTCGCTCGGGTTTGCCGATGCCTATTCCGTCGTCGAGCACCAGGAGCGCTGCGCGCTCGGCGTCGACGGTGACCGAGATGAGCACCTCGGATGCGTGTGCGTGCCGAGCGATGTTCGTCAGCGCTTCGCGGAGCACCGCCAGGAAGTCGTCTGCCAGGTCATCAGAGAGCGAGACGTCGAGCGGGCCCGAGAACGTGATGCTCGGGGCCGATGGCAGCAGCTCGGTCATCTCGTCGATCAGCCCCGAGACCCGAGTACGGAGGGGACGCCCTCGCTCCCACCCGGCCGCGTCGTTCGGCAGGGCGAAAATCGCCTGGCGGATCTCGCGGATGGCGCTCTCGAGCAACGCCGTGAGTTCCGCGAGTTGATCGCGCACGCCGCGATCGTCTGCGTGGTCGGCCATCGCCTGCGTGCGCAGACCGGCTCCGAGGAGGGGCTGGATCACGCGATCGTGCAATTCGACGGCGATCCTCGAGCGCTCCTCGAGGCGGATGGAGCGCTCGCGCTCATCGGTCTGCCCATGACTCAGCCGGTCCGGCACCCGGCCGAACCCGGAGTCCCGCGAATCCGGGACGGAAACGTCTTCGTTCTGCTCGGTCATCGCAGCCGCCCTCGCTGGTGGAGGCCCCGCGAGCGCCATGGTACTCGGGTACACTCGCACGAGCGAAGGGGAGTATCCCACCTCGCCGTGATCGTCAATACGGGCAGTTCGGATGCTGCCCCGGACGCGGCGGCGGCCGCCGGCGCAGCCGGCAGCCGCGGGAGAGACTTTCGGGTCCGTCTCTACCCTTCTCTAGGAGCTCAATGGCCCTCCCCGTGTGGTTCGAGATCGCCGCGTTCGTGGTGCTCACGCTGATCCTGATCGCCGATCTGCTCATCATCTTCAAGCGGCCGCACATCCCGTCGGTGAAGGAATCGACGCTCTGGGTGAGTTTCTACGTGGTCCTCGCACTGTGCTTCGCGGGCGTGCTGTTTCTCGTCGGGGGGCGTGACAAATCACTCGAGTTCGTCGCCGGCTGGCTGACGGAGTACAGCCTCAGCGTCGACAACCTGTTCGTCTTCGTGCTGATCATGGGGCGCTTCGCGGTGCCCAGGAAGTACCAGCAGGAAGCGCTCATGGTGGGCATCATCCTCGCGCTGATCTTCCGGGGCATCTTCATCCTGCTCGGCGCACAGCTCATCGAGAACTTCAGCTGGATCTTCTACATCTTCGGCGCGTTCCTCGTCTACACGGCTTGGACGCAGGCGTTCTCGAGTCACGAGGATGAAGAGGCCACCGAGAACAAGCTCATCGCCTGGTTGCGTCGCCGCATCCGCATCTCCGACGAGTACCACGGCGCCAAGGTGCGCGTCACGATCGACGGTCGACGCATGTTCACTCCGATGCTCATGGTGTTCATCGCCCTCGGCACCACCGATCTGATCTTCGCGATCGATTCGATCCCGGCGATCTTCGGCATCACGCACGACCCGTTCATCGTCTTCACCGCGAACATCTTCGCGCTGATGGGTCTGCGGCAGCTCTACTTCCTGCTCGGCGACCTGATCGACCGACTCGAGTACCTCAAGTACGGAATCGCGTTCATCCTCGCGTTCATCGGTGTGAAGCTCTTCTTCCACGCCCTGCACGTGAACGAACTGTTCTTCATCAACGGCGGCGAGCCTGTCGAGTGGGCGCCGGAGATCAGCACGGGCCTGTCGCTCGCAGTGATCGTCGCGGCCATGCTTGTGGCGGTCGTGGCGAGCCTGGTCAAGGCGAGGATGAGGGGCGAGGAGCTCCACGTCGGACCGCACGAGAATGCCGAGGAGCTGCCGCGCGACGACGACTCGGCACGGTGAGCGAGCGCCTGCCCCCGCGATTGGTACCGTAGAACGGGTGTTCCGCCCTCGTCAGGGGGGTGGCACGGGGCTGCGATCGCAGTCGCCGATCGGCGTGAGGGGATGTCTGCGTGAGTCAGCAGAGCTCGGTTGCGTTGCCGCACGGGCGCGTCGACGTCGTGGCCTCGGCACGCACCGATGTCGGGCAGGTTCGGCGCGTCAACGAAGACGGCTTCCTATCGCAGCTGCCGGTGTTCCTGGTCGCGGACGGCATGGGCGGCCACGCCCGCGGTGATCTCGCGAGCCGCACCGTCTGCGAAGTGTTCGCTGACCGCATCGAAGCCGGCCGTCCCACGACCCCGGAGCAGGTGCTCGACGCGATCGAGACGGCCAACGCGAGCGTGCGCCGGGTCGACCCGAGCGCGATGTCGGGCACGACCCTCTCCGGAATCGCGTTGGTCGGCACACGCGACGGCGCTCAGCACTACTGGATGGTGTTCAACATCGGCGACTCGCGGGTCTACGGCTGGAATGGCTCGGAGCTCGCTCAGCTGAGCGTCGACCACTCTCTCGTGCAAGAACTGCTGGATGCCGGGCGGATCGGCGAGACGGAGGCGTTGACGCACCCGCAGCGCAACGTGATCACGCGGGCGATCGGTGCAGCCGAGCAGGTCGACTCCGACGTGTGGCTGATCCCCGCGAAGGGGCGGCAGACGTTCCTCGTGTGCTCCGACGGTCTCACCAAGGAACTCGCCGACACTGATATCGCCGAAGTTCTGGCGGGGGCCGCCGCCTCGAGCGAGAACGTTGACCGACGGCCTCAGACGCCGATCGCCGAACTGCTCGTCCAGCGGGCCGTGGCCGCCGGAGGCCGCGACAACGTCACCGCGCTCGTGGTCGACGCCATCGTCCATGGCCGAAGCGGCGATGGTGATGGTGACTGTGACGACGAGACGACGATCGATCGCAGCGGCGTCGCCCGGGAGCTTGAAGACACGCTGCCGAGGAGGCCGCGGCCGTGAGCGCTCATATCGTCCGCTATCACGCAGCGGCCCCGGGCCGCTGGCTCGCTGTTGTCACCGATGGGCGAGCCGCCGTGGTGCACACGGGTGCGGACGCCCAGCTCGCCGGCGACCTCGCCACCGCTCTCGCGGGTGGGCTGCCGACCGCTCTCGACCGACTGCTGCGCGACGGCATCGCCTCGCTGCCCTCGTTCGCCCTCCTCGAGTGGACGCCGGACTCCGACGGGACGCTCGAGGTGCACGGCCTCCTGCGCGGCGAGGCGATCGTGGAGCTCGCTGGGGCGTCGGGAGACAGCGAATGGGAGGCATCCGGCGTCACGACTTGGCTCGAGCAGCGCACCGCCGGTGTGACATCGCTGCGAATCGACGTACCCGACGACGCCGATGCGATGGCTCTTCCACTCGGTGCGGGAGCGGTATGGGTGTCGCGCTTGACCGTCAGCGAGCGCGGTAGTGCTGCTTCGGCGACCAAGACCAGCGGTGCCGCGGCTGCGCACAACGCCGGGTCTGCACGCGCCGCCACGGAGGTGGGACCAACAGTTCGACTGGCCGTGCCCGCCGCTCAGGCTGCGGTGGCGCCGCTCGAGCAGACGATCGCCGACCTCTCCGACACCGCCATGCTGGATGAACGTCGCGGGTTCGGGGCGCAGACAGCGTACGACCATCTCTTCGACGCGACCATCGTGCGCACCATCGAAGAGGCGGCCGTGCGCGCTGACGATGCCGAGGCCGCGCCGGGCGGAGGGCACCCCGACGCGCTCGAAGCCGGCGCTCTCGCTGCGACGGCGGAGCCACAGGCGGGCGACCACGACGGACTCACCATCACCACCGCCGACCTCGCAGCGATGCGGGGGAACCGCGCCGAGGCGAGCACACCGCGCGCATCCGCGGCGCCGACACCAAGCCACCAGTACTTCCTGAAGCTTTCGACCGGCGCGGAGCATGACCTCGACCGCCCTGTGCTCGTCGGCCGAGCGCCGAGCGTCAGTCAGGTTCCGGGCGGCAGTCTGCCGACGCTGCTCGCGCTCTCGGGCGAACCTGACGTATCGCGGAACCATGCACGATTCGATGTCGAAGGCGACACGGTGCTGGTCACCGACCTGCACTCGCGCAACGGCACGGCGGTGACACTGCCGGGGAAGGCTCCGCAGCTCATCCGCAAGGGGGAGCCGACGCCCGTGGTCACCGGGGCTGTGATCGACTTCGGCGGTGGAACCACGATCACGGTGTGCGAGCGCTGATGCCGGGCGACGAACGATGAGGCGACCACCTTCGACCCCGCCCGTGCTCCCGGGGTTCAGCTTCGTGCGTCCGCTCGGCGCCGGAGGCTTCTCCGACGTCTTCCTCTACGAGCAGCAATTGCCGAGGCGCCAGGTGGCCGTGAAAGTGCTGCTCACCGACGGGGTCTCGCCCGCTGATCGCGCGGCGTTCGCAGCCGAGGCGAACCTCATGGCTCAGCTCTCGACGCATCCGTTCATCGTCACGATCCATCACGCCGACATCGCGGACGGCGATCGGCCCTACTTCGTCATGGAGTACTGCTCAGGGCCGAGCCTCGGCGAGCGGTACAAGCGAGAGCGCTTCGCGGTCGACGACGCGTTGCGCACCGGGGTGCGGCTGTCCAGCGCCATTGCGACTGCGCATGCGGCCGGCATCCTCCACCGCGACATCAAGCCGGCGAACGTGCTCACCAACGACTACGGCTGGCCGGCGCTCACCGACTTCGGCATCTCGTCGACGCTCGACGGTCAACTGCCACTGCACACCGCAGCGGCTCACAGCGGAGACAGCGCCGGCGGAGACAGCACCGCTGGAGACAGCACCGATGGAAGCGGCCGAAGCGGCACCGGTTCGCAGGCCATCGGCCTGAGCGTTCCCTGGTCGCCGCCCGAGCTCTTCGACGACGACCCGCAGCCCGATGTGCGATCGGATGTCTTCTCACTGGCCGCGACGATCCATACCCTGCTGGCCGGTCGCACGCCGTTCGAGGTCCCCGGCGGGCCGAACGGGACGCTCGATCTCATCGGCCGCATCGAGCGGGGCGCCATCACTCCGATCGGTCGCGACGACGTACCGCGATCGCTGCTCGCGGTGCTGCAGAAGGGAATGGCGCAACAGCGCGCGGACCGCTACCGCACCGCCGCCGAGTTCGCGCGGGCGTTGCAGCGCGTCGAGCTCGAGCTCGGCTACTCGGCCACAGCGTTCGACGTTCCCGCATCCGCCATCCCAAAGGGTTCTCGCCCTGAGCACCCGGCGGGTGACGGCGGGCCGGATGCTGACGAGACCCGCGTCAAGCAGATCGTCACTGTGCAACCGCAGCAGCCGCAGCCGCAGCCGCGGCCGCAGCCCGGGCCCTCGCCGCAGGCGCCAGCCGTTCCCGCGGAGCGCGCCGCGCCGCAATCGAGCGTGCTTGATGATCGCACCGTCGTGCGCGGCGCCTCGCCTCCAGGCAGCAGCTCTGCGCCCTCGATCCCGCCGGCAGCGCCCGGTGACTGGGCGACCTCAGGCGAAGCCGACCACACTGTGCTGCGCCCCCCAGCCACCCCCGGCGACACCTCCAGCTCCAAACACCCCGGCCCCGAACACCGAGCCGACCCAACCGCCGAGCCCGGCGACGACCGCGTCGGGACACAGGCCGAAGCGGGCCACGCGTCAGCGTCGAAGTCACCACGTCGCCCGCTGATCGTCGCCCTCGCTGCCGCCGCCGTCGTGCTGCTCGGCGGGGGAGTTGCGACCGCGGTCGTGCTCGCCGGCGGCGATGTTCGCGAGTCGTCGCCCGCCCCGACGCGCGCAGTCGAACCGGATGACGCCATCGTGGTCACCTCGCCCCCGACCCCCGACTTCGTCTCAGCCACTCCGAGCGCGGACGGCAGCAGCGTGACCTTCGTGTGGCAGCATCCGTCCGCTCAGGAGGGAGATCGCTTCAGCTGGGCGTACGCGTCACAGCCGGCGAAGCAGACTCGCGTCGACGACCCGCAACTCGTCGTTCCGCTCGACGGCGGTCGCGTGTGCGTACAGGTGTCGGTGCTTCGCGCCGGCAAGCTCTCGGCCGATCCTCTTGAGATGTGCTTCCCGTCATGAGCCCGATCCAGGAGCCGTCTCCCGCGAACCCCGCGGCGTCGGCGCTCGCGCTCGAGTTCTGCGGCGAGCGTCATCAACTCGATCCCGGAGCGGAGTTCACGATCGGCCGCGAGGGCGACCTCGTGATCGACGAGAACCCGTACCTGCATCGCCGGTTCCTCGCCATCGGGTACGAGTTCGGCATGTGGTGGATCGCGAATGTGGGCAGCCTTCTCTCAGCCACCGTCACCGACGGCACCGGTCAGGTGCAGGCGTGGCTCGCGCCCGGTGCGCGCCTGCCGATCGTGTTCGAGACCATGCACGTCATGTTCAGCGCCGGATCCACGACGTACGACTTCACGCTGCACAGTGACGGCGACCACTTCAACACCTCAGCGATCACGCTGAACAGCGCCGGCAGCACGACCATGATGCCGGTCACGCTCACAACGTCGCAGCGGATGCTGGTCGTCGCCCTGGCCGAGCACGTGCTGCGTCAGGGGGTGCCCGGCCGCGGCGAGATCCCGAGCTCCGCCGACGCCGCCGCTCGGCTCGGCTGGTCGATGACGACGTTCAACCGCAAGCTCGACAACGTCTGCGAGAAGCTCGACAAGATCGGCGTGCACGGGCTGCGGGGCGGGCGGGGCAGGCTCGCCACCAACCGCCGGGCTCGACTCGTCGAGTACGCGGTGGCCAGCCGACTTGTCGGCCCGGACGATCTCGAACTGCTCGACGCCTCTGAGACGGCGCCACCGGCATCCCCCGCTCTGGGGTAGACGAGACTGTGTTAGTTTCGATCGGTCGGAGTAGCGATGCCCTCCCTCACGGGCGGGCCGGGGGTGGGGTTCACGCAGCGTGTCGGCGGACGATCTGAAGCGGATGCGGCGAAAGTCCATCGCTTCGGCCACCGTTCTGGCCCTCGGATCCTCGCTGCTCGTCGGCGCTGCAGTGCTTCACGACGGCTTCCCGGTGACCGACGTCGACCTCGACCAGCGCACGGTGTGGGTGACCAACGGTGAAGACCTGCTCGCCGGCAGGCTCAACCGGCAGATCGAGGAACTCGACGCCTCGGTCCACGCCATGTCCGCGGCCCTCGACATCGTGCAGCACGGTGAGCACGTGTTCCTCGTCGACGACGACCTGGGCACCGTCGAACGCATCGACCCCGCCTTCACCGACCTCGCGCAGCAGGCCCAATTGCCGGCCGGAGCCGAAGTGCGCTTGGGCGGAACGACCATGGCGATCCTCGAGCCCCGCGCCGGTTCGCTCTGGGTCACGGATGTCGCGAACGAGCTGAGCTTCGACCCCATCACGATGGAGCCGACTGCCGAACTGGGCAGCAACGCCGAGGTCACCGTCACCCGCGATGGAGCGGTCTACGCGACCTCGCCGGGTGAGGGGCTCCTCTATCGCTTCGACGGCGCCGACAGCGAGCCGACGGAACGCTCGCTCGACGTGCCTCTGAACCACCAGCTCACCGCCGTTGGGGATCGGGCGGTGGTGCTCGACCTCGACGGCGACACGGTGCTGACCGGAGACGGACGTTCGACCGAGTTGCCGGTGCCCGGCATCCATCTCCAGCTGCCGGGAGACGAGGCCGCATCGGTGCTCGTCGCTGCGGCGGATGGACTGTTGCGGGTGCCGCTTGACGGCGGCGAGGTGCAGCACGCAGTGCTGGAAGGCGCGGCATCCGCCCGCGCAGAGGGAGTCGCGGCACCCGTGTGGCTGAACGGGTGCGCTCACGGCGCATGGGCCGACTCGCAGCGCTATCAGCGCTGGTGCGACGATGCCGACGCGGTCAGCCAGGAGATCGACACGCCGGCGCAGGGCTCCGAGTTCCGGTTCCGCGTGAACCGTGACGTGGTCGCCCTCAACGACCTCAGCACCGGCAATGTCTGGCTCATCGACGCGAACATGCGCCTCGTCGACAACTGGGAAGAGGTCACTCCGCCCGAGCAGACGGAGAGCGATGAGGGCGGCGACAAGTCGACGACGCAATCGTTCGAAGACACGCTCGCGGAGCGCACCGAGCAGAACCGACCGCCCATCGCGGTCGATGACGACTACGGCATCCGTCCCGGCCGCACGACGATCCTGCCGGTGCTCGACAATGACACCGACCCCGACGGTGACGTGCTCACCATCACCGGCATCGGCGAGGTGCCCGGGAGCTTCGGGGTGATCGATGCGATCGACGGCGCGCGGGCTCTGCAGTTCACACCAGCTCCGGATGCCGTGGGAGGCGCCTCGTTCCGGTACACGGTCGACGACGGCCGCGGAGGCACGGCGCAGGCTCAAGTCTCGATGCGCATCGTCCCCGGCGAGCTCAACGCGGCGCCCGTCGCCAAGCGCGTGACGGCGCTGAAGGTCGAGCCCGGCCAGTCGATCAGCCACAACGTGCTCGCCGACTGGGTCGATCCAGACGGCGACGACATCTATCTGGCCTCGGCATCGCCCACGAGCGCCGACATCGTGCGCCACACCGCCGACGGCTTCGTCACGTTCGAGAGCCGCAGCACCGAGCTCGGCATGAAGACAGTGCAGTTCGTCGTGTCGGATGGCGCGCTCACCTCCGTAGGCACCCTCGAGGTCGAGGTGGTGGAGCCCGGGTCGCTCAACCCCATCGCGACGCCCGACTTCGCGACCGCGTTCGTCGGCGAGACGGTCGTCGTCGAGCCGGTGGCCAACGACCTCACGCCGTCGGGTCAGCCGCTGCGGCTCCTCGGCATCGACGAGCTTCCCGACGCGCTCGAGACCGAACTGAACCTCGAGCGCGGCACGATCGCGGTGCGCGCTTCCACACCGGGAGCGCACTACTTCAAGTACTCGCTCGGAGCGGGCGCGAAGACCACGGTGGGGCTGATCCGGGTTGAGGCGATCGACGCCCCCGCGGATGACGCGGCGCCCGTGCCGGTGAAAGACACCGCGTTCCTGCGCCCTGGCGAGCCGACAACGGTGAGCGTGCTGGCGAATGATGTGTCGCCGAGCGGGCGGGTGCTCGCGGTGCAATCGGTCGACACCGGCAGCACGGATGCCGCGCTCTCGGTCGAACTGCTGCGGAACACTGTCATCCGGGTCACCGCGTCAGCCGCGCTCACCGCGCAGACCCAGTTCACCTACACCGTCTCAGACGGCATCCACACCGCGGTGGCCGGAGTGACCGTGGTGCCGGTGCCGCCGCTGGTGAACCGGCAGCCGCCGGTCGCCGCCGACGATCGCTACAGCGTGCGCGCTGGCGACATCGTCACGGCCGCAGTGCTCGACAACGATTTTCACCCCGACAACGCGGCTATCAGCCTCGAGCGAGAACTGATCGAGACGGAGAACGACGGCGGAGGCCTTGCATTCGTCAGCGACGACGCGGTTCGCTACCAGGCGCCGGAAGAGCCGGGCGAGTACAGCGTGGTGTATCGCATCGCCGACCAGTTCGGCGAGACGGCCACCGCGCGCGTGCACTTCGTCGTCACCCCACGAGATCTCGAGTCGAACCAGCCGCCGCAGCCGGCTCCTCAGACCGGGCGAGTCTTCGCCGGCAACACCGTGCGGATCGAGGTGCCGCTTCACGGCATCGACCCCGACGGCGACTCCGTCATGGTCGTGGGCATGCGCGACGCCCCATCGCTCGGTCGTATCGTGGAGACCACGAGTACCTCGTTCGTCTACGAGGCGTTCGCCACCTCGGCGGGCACCGACACCTTCAGCTACGAGGTCCAGGACATCTGGGGTGCGCGGGCCATCGGCACCATCGATGTGGGCGTCATCCCGCCGCCCGCGCAAGCGGATCCGCCGAACGCGGTCGACGACAGCATCCAGATGAAACCCGGCAGAACGGCTTCAGTGCCCGTGCTGCTCAACGACTCGGACCCAGCGGGACACGCGCTGAAGGTCAGTGGCGTGCCCGAGGTCGACGAGGGCATCACCGCTGAGACCGACGGCGTGCGGGTGATCGTCGAGGTTTCCGAGGTCGAGGCCGCGTACACCGTGCGCTATGAGATCAGCAACGGCCACGGGGGCGTCGACACCGCGTTCCTTCAGATCGAGGTGACCGAGGATGCCGCCCCGCTCTACCCGAGCGCGAGCGATCACGTCATCGAGGTCGACGAGGTCGTCGATGCCGACTATGTCGACGTCGACGTGCTGGCGACCGCCGAGAACGCCGGCGGGCGCATCGAAGACCTGAACGTCGAAGCAGTCGGGCCGAACCGCGGGAACGCCGAGGTGCTCGACAACGGTCAGGTGCGGGTGCGGCCCGGTGACACGCGCATCGCGATTGCGTACACGCTGACCAACGAGATCGATGGGCTCTCGGCATCCGCCTTCATCATCGTCCCTCCTGCAGTGAGTGCGAACTGGTCGCCGCCGCCGTACCTGCGCCCCGACCTGCCCGAGCAGATCGTGCGCATGAACGGCGAGGGCACCTGGCGGCTCGACGACATCCTCGTCGTGCCCTCCGGGCGTCCAGCCGTCATCACCGACGTTGCCACGGTGCGCAGCACGAACGGCAACGGCACCTCGAATCACGTCGACCGCACGACCCTGCGCTTCGAACCAGCCACCGACTACCGTGGTGGCGCCTCCATCGTGTTCGAGGTGACCGACGGCGCCGACGCGAACGACCTCAATGGCAACAAGGCCTGGATCACGCTGCCGATCACGGTGGGTGATCCCGATTTCGAAGACGTGCCGCCGACCTTCACGCCGCAGCACGTCACGATCGAGGCGGGGGAGGACCCGCTCGAGATCGACCTTCGCGCCTCCAGCTCGCACCCCAACCCCGGCATTCTCGCGCAGCTCGAGTACCGCGACCTCGTGGGCGGCACGGATCAGATCTCGGCCCAGCAGAACGGCTCGACGGTGCGCCTCAGTTCGCCGCTCGGCACGCAGAAGGGCGCGTCGACGACGCTCCGGTTCAACGTCACGTACGGCGAGTTCAGCGTTCCCGGCACGGTGGAGGTGCGCGTCGTCGCATCGACGCGGCCGTTGGCGCGAGCCACCGCCGATGAGGCGAAGGGGCAGCGCGGCGTCGTTCAGACCGTCGATGTGCTCGCCAACGACTTCAACCCGTTCGCCGCGCAGGGCGAGCCGCTTCGCATCATCGATGCCTGGATCGAGAACGACGCCGAGTCTCAGGCCAGCGTCAGCCGCACGAGCTCGGACGTCACGGTTCGCCCCGGCTCAGCGTTCATCGGCGTGGTGAGCGTGATCTACGTGATCGAGGACGGCACCCGCGACCCCGACCGACAGGTGCAGGGGCGCCTTCAGCTGACGGTGCGCGACGTTCCCGACCAGCCGAGTGCGCCGACGGTCGCCCCGGGTGATCAGAAGGCATTCGTGACGTTCAGCGCGCCCGCGACGAACGGCGAGCCGATCATCGACTACACGATCCGCTGGACCGGTGGCGGTGGCGGGCAGATGGTGGTCGGCGAGGCGGGGCCCGAGTACACGATCCAGGGTCTCACCAACGGCGTGGACTACAGATTCACGGTGACCGCGCGGAACATGCTCGGGTCGGGCGCGCCATCCTCACAGAGCGCCGCGGTGCGCCCGTTCGGCAAGCCGACGGTCCCGCAACCCACCGGCATGACCGCGAGCACCTCGGGCGATGGCCGGGTGACCATGAGCTGGAGCGCTTCGAGCGGCAACGGGCGCGATGTTCAGAACTATCAGTGGCAACTGTTCCAAGGCGGCAGCCAGGTCGCCTCGGGTCAGACCAACGGCACCACGCTGAGCGCCGCATCGGCGCAGACCGTCGGCCGCGCCTACACATTCCGAGTCCAGGCGATCGGCCCCGGGGGCGCGAGCGGCTGGTCGGGGCAGTCGACGGCCGCGACTCCCACCCCGGGCACACCCGGCGGAGCGAGCGCGAGCACCGGAAGCCGAGGCGACCGCACCGTGACGCTGACCTGGAACGCGGCGAACTCCAACGGAGACGCGGTGGACCGCTACGAGGTTCGAATCCGCAACACCTCGAACGGCTCGGAGAGCACCGTGAACGTGAACGGCACACGCCACACCTTCACCGGCAACTTCGACACCGGCTACAACTTCATCGTTCGCGCCGTCACGAACGGCGTCGCCGGCCCGTGGTCTGCTCGCTCCAACACCGCGACGCCGCTCGACACTCTTCCGCCGCCGAGCGCCAGCGCCACGATCTTCAAGGGCGCGATCTCGCCCAGTTCGTGCAGCGGGTGCCGGTACGTGGGCGTCGACTATTCGAACTGGACGCCAGGCGACTACTGGGTGACGACCTTCCTCGACGGCGCATCCGGCCTTTCCGAGTGCCGCTACAGCATGGGCGCGAACGGCGCACTCGCCATCCATAACAGCCTGGGCGTGCGTCGCGACAGCACCATCAGGGTGCGCTTCGTCTCGGTCGCGACCGGCACCGTGACCTGGAGTACCCCGATCTCGGGTGAGCAGTGGAACAACCTCGGAGCGCGGAACCGCTCCTCCGACTCGACGAGCGGATGCCGATGAGCCTCCGCCCCGAGATCCTTCCAGCCGCGGCATCCATCCGCCTCGCTCCTTCCCGCCCCACGAAAGGAACCACCGCATGGCAGTGACTCAGGAACAGGCCGACTGGTTCGCCGACGCCTTCGGCAAGCTCGTCGACAACGTCGACCAGGCGATCCTGGGCAAGCGTCACGTCATCGAACTCGTCGTGACGGCGCTGCTCAGCAGCGGCCACGTGCTGCTCGAGGACTTCCCCGGCACGGGCAAGACCGTGCTCGCCAAAGCACTCGCGCACACCATCGACGGCAGCAACTCGCGCATTCAGTTCACGCCCGACCTGCTGCCCTCCGACGTCACGGGCGTCACGGTGTACGACCAGGCGCAGGGTCGCTTCGAGTTCCACAAGGGCCCGATCTTCGCCTCGATCGTGCTCGCAGATGAGATCAACCGCGCGAGCCCCAAGACGCAGAGCGCGCTGCTCGAGGTGATGGAGGAGAGCGTCGTCACGATCGATGGCGTCGGGCATCCCGTCGGGAGCCCCTTCATGGTGATCGCGACGCAGAACCCGGTCGAGCAGGCGGGCACCTACTCCCTTCCGGAGGCCCAGCTCGACCGGTTCCTCATCAAGACCTCCCTCGGCTACCCCGACCACGACACCGCCGTGACACTGCTGCTCGACTCGTCCAATCGCGCACGCGCCGACAAGATCAGCCCGATCATCGCTGCGGAGTCGATCACCGCGATGGCGGCCCTCGCCAGCGACGTGCACGTCGACGGCTCGGTCGCCGGCTACCTCAACCAGATCGTGCACGGCACCCGCGAAGCCGACGATGTCGTGCTCGGCGTCAGCATGCGAGGCGCGCTCGCTCTCGCCAGGGCGACGAAGACGTGGGCGATCGCGCACGGGCGCACGTACGTCACGCCCGACGACGTGCGCGCCCTCGCGGCACCGGTGCTGGCACACCGAATGATCATCGATCCGGAGGCCGACTTCGCCGGGGTGAAGGCGGATGCCGTGATCGAGCGCATCCTCCTCGGCATCGAGCCGCCCGCGTACCGCGCCGCATGAGGAACGCGCTGGCCATCGCCCGGTACCTGACACGAGAGGGCTGGGCACGCGTCAAGCCCGCGCTCGAGGTCGTCAGTGCCGCGGGGTGGCTGGTGCTGTGCTGCGCACTCGTCGCGCTCACGCTCGCGGTCGTGTTCGGCTGGGCGGAGTTCGTCTTCATCGGCACCACGGCTGCGGCAGCGCTGCTCATGGCGGCGGCGTTCGTGTTCGGGCGCCACCGCTTCGAGGTGAGCATCGACCTGACCCCGCGGCGGGTCGTGGCGGGCGAGCGGGCGATGGGCCGGATCACTGTCGTCAACCGCGCCCAGAAACGGTCGTCGCCCACCCGCATGGAGCTGCCAGTGGGCAGCGGAGTCGCGGAGTTCATGATCCCCGGGCTCGACCCCGGGGCGGAGCACGAGGAGCTCTTCGCCGTGCCGACCCAGCGCCGCGCCGTCATCGATGCCGGGCCTGCGCTCTCGGTTCGAGGCGATCAGCTCGGACTGCTGCGGCGAACGCTGCGCTGGAGCGAGCCTGTCGAGCTCTTCGTGCATCCGCTCACGAGGCGGCTCTCGCCGAGCGCGGCCGGTCTCGTGCGCGATATCGAGGGAGAGGTCACCAAGAAGATCACCAACAGCGACATCTCGTTCCATGCGCTGCGGCCCTATGAGCCCGGCGACGATCTGCGGCACGTGCACTGGCGCACATCCGCGAGGAGCGGAACGCTCATGGTTCGGCAGTTCGAGGAGACCCGGCGCTCGCAACTCACCATCGTGCACCCGGCCGATCGTCGGTACTACCGCGATCAAGACGAGTACGAGTTGGCTGTCTCGGTGCTCGCGTCGCTCGGCTCGCAGGTGATCCGCGACGGTACGCAACTCTCGATCGTCAGCGAGGAGCGAGCACTCCGTACGCGCACCGTCACCGCCATGCTCGACGACTCCTGCCGCCTCGACCCGGTGGACTCGCGGTTCGACAGCCCTCGCGAATTCGCCCGTGCCGCGACGCTGCGTCTGCCACCACCGAGCGTGGTGCTCATCGTGACGGGATCTGGTATGCCGCTGAGCGACTTCCGCGCCATCGAGCGGCTCTTCGGCAGCGACACCCAGACGCTCGGCTTCCGGGCCGCGCTCGATGACCCCTCGCGCATCATGTCGGTGGGAGGCCTCGCCGTGGTGTCGCTCAACACGCTCGATGACCTCTCCGGTCTTGCCAGGAGGGTCCGGTGATGGCGAATCGTCGTGGCCGCGGCCGGCGTGCGGCGCCCCGGCGCGAGAGCGATACGAACCTGCGGCGTGCATTCGCGAGCTCAGGAGCCGGTGCCGTCCGGCGCCGCGTGGTGAGTGGCCGGGGCGTGCTCGACCTGGCACTCGTCGTGGTGCTCAGCGTGATCGCGATCGCGGGCTTCGGTGCCGCCTTCGACGACGCGGGCTTCCTGCTCGCCGGGGTCGGAGGTCTCATCGTCGGCGTCGGCGCGGCGGTGCTCGGCACGCGTCTCGGTCTCGGCGCGCTCGCGACGGTGATCCTCGCGATCGCGGGGTACTTCGTGCTCGGCACGGCGTTCGCGGTACCGGAAGAGGGCGTCTACGCCGTCATTCCCACCTTGTCATCGATTGCCAGCCTCGCGATCGGTGCGGTCTTCGGTTGGGCCGATCTGCTCACCCTGCGAGCCCCTGTCGAGCTGCCCGACTACGTGACCGCCGTGCCGTATGCGGCGGCGTGGCTGGTCGGGCTCATCGGCGCGCTGCTCGTCGTGCGCTGGATGGAGCACCGCCGACGCACGGTCTGGACCCACGCGCTGCTGCTCGCCGGCCCTCTCTCGCTCTATGCGCTGAGCGTGCTGTTCGGCACCGAGCAGCCCGTGCTGGCGGCCGTGCGCGGCGTCGGCTTCACCGCCATCGCGCTCGGGTGGATCGCGTGGCACCGATTCCACTCCGCCGGCGCGGACATCGCGCTCCGCAGGGGGATGCTGCGCCGCAACCTCGCCAGCGCAACAGTGCTCGTCGTCGCGGCATCCGTCCTCGGACTCGGCGGCGGCATGCTCCTCACCCCGTCGGCCGATGACCGGTTCGTGCTCCGCGACGAGATCGTGCCGCCGTCCGAGCAATTGGACTTCCCGAGCCCGCTCGCCGGATTCCGCAAGTACACGAAGGACCTCACCGACACAGTGCTGTTCTCCGTGCGGGGCCTCGAACCGGGGCAGCGGATCCGGCTCGCCACCATGGACAGCTACGACGGCGTGCTCTGGAACGTGGCGGGCGTGCATGAGGCCCGCGATGGCTCGGGCAGCTTCACGATGGTGGGCACGACGTTCCCAGAGCCGCAGTTGCTCACGCCCGGCGCCGAAGCCCGGCTCGAGGTCACCGTCGCCGAGTACGGAGACGTATGGATCCCGGGCGTCGGCTATCCGAGCCAGGTGTCGCTCGACGGCGACGACTCACGAGCACGAGAGCACGGCCTGCGCTACAACGCCGCGACGGGCAGTGCGGTGCTGATCGACGGCCTCGCCGAGGGCGATGCGTACAGGCTCACCGCCCAGACGCAGCTCGTGCCGGCGACCGAGCAGCTGCTCGAGGTGCCCACCGCGAACGTCGAGTTGCCGCCGGTCAGCACCATTCCCGACATCGTCGTGGCGAAGGCCGGCGAGTTCGCCGGTGGGGCGACAACACCGATCGAGCAGTTGCGCGCGATCGAGCAGACGATGGCCACCACCGGCTTCCTCAGCCATGGCGCTGCCTCCGACTCTGCGCCCTCCCGTGCTGGCCACGGTGCCGACCGCATGGTGGAGCTGTTCGAGCGCTCGCAGATGGTGGGCGATGAGGAGCAGTACGCGTCGGCGTTCGCACTCATGGCGAGGAGTCTCGGCTACCCGGCGAGGGTGGTCATGGGCTTCGCGCCCGAGGTGGCGGAAGGCGCGGTATCCGTCGATGTCGTCGGCGACGATGTGACGGCCTGGGCCGAGGTCGCCTTCGAAGACGTCGGATGGCTGCCGTTCATGCCGACGCCCGAGCAGACCGACGTTCCTCAGGACGAAGTACCGCAACCGCAGTCAGAGCCCCAGCCGCAGGTGCGGCAGCCGCCGCGAAGCGAGAACGAGACCAAGGACCTGCTCACACCGGTCGACATCGACGACAGCGACACCGACGACGAAGACCCCTTCGGTGGCATCCCCGGCTGGGTCATCGTGGGCGGCCTCTCGATCGTGGCGGTGCTGATCATCGTGCTGGTGCCGATGCTCATCGTGACGGCGCTGAAGTCTCGGCGCCTTCGACGCCGCCGCGGCGCGGCAGCCGCTGACGCGTCGATCGCCGGCGCCTGGGAGGAACTGCTCGATCGCTACAGCGAACTCGGCTTCGATGTGCCCACGCGCGTGACGCGCACCATGGCCGCGGCGTCGCTCGAGCAGCAGGTGGGCGAGCACGCGACGGGCCGGGTGCTCGGTATCGCCGCGCTCGCCGACGACGCCGTGTTCTCGGGGCGAGAGGTGCCCGACGCCGAGCGCGAGAGCGTGTGGAACGAGGCGCACGGCGCGGTCGAGCTCGCTCGCCTCGCGGTGTCGCGCGGTCGCCGGATCCTCAGCCGCTACCGGCTGAGCTCGGTGCGGCGATGGGCTGGCACCGTTGTCGACCGGGCACGCGTCGACGCTCGGGATCGGGGCCACGGGAATCGAGCCCACTGGGGTCGACCCGACGGAGGCGTGGACAATGGGGACCGACTCGACGGAAGGAGCACTCCGGATGCCGGATGACAAGCGCTACCTGATCTCCGTGCCGCCAGGGCTCATCCCGCAGGCCGAGCCCGACGTCAACTCCGGCACCCGCAAGCTGCCCCAGCCCCAGAAACCGTCGGGGCCACCGCCGGAGCAGGCACCGTCAACGCCGGGGGCCGGACCGCGCGGGCCCGTCATATCGCTCGGCCCCGGCTCGCCGCTTCCCTCCGCACCTCCGCGGAGCGCGCCGGTCTCCGAGCCGGCCGCGCCGATCCCCGCGGCCGGACCCGCAGCCGAGCCCGCAGCCGAACGCGCGGTCACACCGGCAGTCGAGCCGACAGCGGTCGACGAGGGGGAGCGCTCGACCCTGAGCGCGACCGAGACCGCGCCGGTGGCGGTGCGCCGCTGGGTGCTCGCCTTGGGCGATGGCACTCGGCATCCGGTCGACCCTGCAGTGGTCGTGGGCCGCAACCCCAATCCACAGGGTCTGGGGAGCGCAGCCGGTGCTGGCGCGCTCCCACTCGCGATCGTGGACCCCGAGCGCAGCGTCTCGAAGACGCACGCGCTGTTCCAGGTTCGCGACGGTGTGCTCACGGTTCTCGATCTCGACTCGACGAACGGCGTCGTCGTCAGCGCTGACGGGCGCGACCAGCCGGTGGTGCCGGGGCAGCCCGAAGTGGTGCCGGATGCCGCCGTCGTATCGCTCGGCCGATTCGAGTTGAGGGTCGTATCGGCGTGACCGGTACCCGCGGGTGGTATTCTGAGCAGATGTTCCTCGGTCGCCTTCTCCTCGGTTGCCGCGACGAGTCCTGATCTCTGGCCTCCCTCGTCGCGGGGTTCCGTGCTGGCCGATCACCGTGCCGCTTCCGGCACAGTGCCCTACAACGGCACACTGACGAAGGAAACACTCAACTGATGAATGCATCGGCACAGCGCCCTCGCACGCTCGCGGAGAAAGTCTGGGACGACCACGTCGTCGTGCGCGGCGAGAACGGCAATCCCGACCTGATCTACATCGACCTGCACCTGGTGCACGAGGTCACGAGCCCGCAGGCGTTCGACGGGCTGCGGCAGGCGGGCCGGCCGCTGCGCCGCGTCGACCTGACGATCGCGACCGAAGACCACAACACGCCGACCCTCGCCATCGACCGGCCCATCGCCGACCCGACGAGCCGCCTGCAGATCGAGACGCTCCGCCAGAACGCCGAGGAGTTCGGCGTGCGCATCCACTCGCTGGGTGACAAGGAGCAGGGCATCGTGCACGTCGTCGGCCCGCAGTTGGGCCTGACGATGCCCGGCATCACGGTGGTCTGCGGTGACAGCCACACGTCGACGCACGGCGCCTTCGGTGCCATGGCATTCGGCATCGGCACCAGTGAGGTCGAGCACGTCATGGCGACCCAAACGCTGCCGCTGAAGCCCTTCAAGACCATGGCGATCAACGTCGAGGGCCAGTTGCGGCCGGGTGTCACCGCGAAGGACATCATTCTCGCGGTGATCGCGAAGATCGGCACCGGCGGCGGCCAGGGCTACGTGCTCGAGTACCGCGGCAGCGCCATCCGTGCGCTCTCCATGGAGGGCCGGATGACGATCTGCAACATGTCGATCGAGGCCGGTGCACGAGCGGGCATGGTCGCGCCCGACGAGACGACGTTCGAGTACCTGAAGGGCCGTCCGCACGCGCCGCAGGGTGCCGATTGGGATGACGCCGTCGCCTATTGGCGCACGCTGCCCACCGACGAGGGCGCGGAGTTCGACGCCGAGGTGTTCATCGACGCCAACGAGCTCGAGCCGTTCGTCACCTGGGGCACCAACCCGGGCCAGGGCGTGTCGCTGAGCGACACCGTGCCGTCGCCGGAGTCGTTCGACGACCCCAACGAGCGCGCCGCAGCCGAGCGAGCGCTCGAGTACATGGACCTCGAGGCCGGCACGCCGTTGAAGGACGTCGCGGTCGATGCGGTCTTCATGGGGTCGTGCACCAACAGCCGCATCGAAGACCTGCGCGCGTTCGCCTCGATCATCAAGGGTCGCAAGAAGGCCGACGGAGTGCGCGTCATGGTCGTTCCCGGCTCGGCGCGCGTGCGCCTCGAGGCGGAGGCCGAGGGGCTCGACAAGATCATCACCGAGTTCGGGGCGGAGTGGCGTTTCGCCGGCTGCTCCATGTGCTTGGGCATGAACCCCGACCAGCTCGCCCCGGGCGAGCGCTGCGCCTCGACCTCGAACCGCAACTTCGAGGGGCGTCAGGGCAAGGGCGGGCGCACGCACCTGGTGTCGCCCCTGGTCGCGGCGGCGACCGCTGTGCGTGGCACCCTGTCGAGCCCGTGGGATCTCGAGCACGACACCGAACTCGCGGCTGCGCACACGGGCGCACAAACTGGCGCACAAGCGGAGGGCAGCAACTGATGGAGAAGTTCACGACCGTCACGGGCATCGGCGTGCCGCTGCGCCGCTCGAACGTCGACACCGACCAGATCATCCCGGCCGTCTACCTGAAGCGCGTCACCAAGACCGGGTTCGAGGACGCGCTCTTCGCCGGCTGGCGGCAGGACCCCGACTTCATCCTCAACCGGGAGCCCTACTCCCGCGGCACGGTGCTCATCGCCGGACCCGACTTCGGCACCGGCTCGAGCCGAGAGCACGCCGTGTGGGCGCTGCGCGACTACGGGTTCAAGGTCGTGCTGAGCCCGCGGTTCGCCGACATCTTCCGGGGCAACTCGGGCAAGCAGGGCCTGCTCACTGGCGTGATCAGCGAGGAGACCGCCGAGACGCTGTGGCAGCTGGTCGAGGCCGAGCCCACGCGCGAGGTCACCGTCGATCTGGAGCAGAAGACGGTTCGCTGCGGCGATTTCCAGGCCGGGTTCGAGATCGATGATTACACTCGCTGGAGACTGCTCGAGGGCCTCGACGACATCGCGCTCACCCTGCGCGACGAGGCCGCCATCACAGCCTTCGAAGCCCGTCGCGAGAGTTGGCGGCCCAAGACATTGCCGGTGAAATATTGAATTCGCTCCTCACAGACGCCCAGAAGGCGGGAGAACGCGTCGGTCTCAAGTCCGACAAGATCGTCATCAACGGTGGCAAACCGCTGCGTGGGCGCGTGCAGGTGCGCGGCGCCAAGAACCTCGTGACGAAGGCGATGGTCGCATCGCTGCTCGGTGACACTCCCAGCCTGCTCAAAGACGTGCCCGACATCAGCGATGTCCAGGTCGTCAAGGGGCTCCTCGAGGTGCACGGAGTGCGCGTCACCCAGCCGAACCCGGGCGAGCTGCTGCTCGACCCCAGCAATGTGCAGAGCGCGCACTTCGCCGAGATCGACGCGCACGCCGGCTCCAGCCGCATCCCGATCCTGTTCTGCGGTCCGCTGCTGCATCAGCTCGGTGAGGCGTTCATCCCAGACCTGGGCGGATGCCGCATCGGCGACCGGCCGATCGACTTCCACCTCGACGCGCTGCGCGCCTTCGGGGCGATCGTCGACAAGCAGCCGAACGGCATCCACCTCAAGGCGCCCAACGGGCTCCACGGTGCGAACATCGAGCTGCCGTACCCGAGCGTCGGGGCGACCGAGCAGGTGCTGCTGAGCGCTGTGCTCGCCGAGGGCGTCACCGAGCTCAAGAACGCGGCGATCGAGCCGGAGATCACCGATCTGATCATGGTGCTGCAGAAGATGGGCGCCATCATCTCGGTCGAGCCGAACCGCGTCATCTTCATCGAGGGTGTCGATTCGCTGCGCGGCTACGAGCACCGGGCGATCTTCGATCGCAACGAAGCCGCCTCCTGGGCCAGCGCAGCGCTCGCGACCGAGGGCGACATCTACGTCGAGGGCGCGAAGCAGGAGGAACTCATGACGTTCCTCAACATCTTCCGCAAGGTCGGCGGCGCCTTCGACGTTCACGAGGACGGCATCCGCTTCTATCACCCGGGCGGACCGCTGAAGCCGGTGGTCATCGAGACCGATGTGCATCCGGGCTTCATGACCGACTGGCAGCAGCCGCTCGTGGTCGCGCTCACCAAGGCCGAGGGCGTGTCGGTCGTGCACGAGACCGTGTACGAGAACCGGTTCGGGTTCACGGAGGCGCTCAACAAGATGGGCGCCGACATCGTCGTGCACAAGGACGGGCTGGCGAACGTCACCCGCCGAGTGCCGCGCCGGCCGCTCGAGCAGGCTGCTGTGGTCACGGGACCGACGCCGCTGCATGGCGCCGATGTGCATGTGCCCGACCTTCGAGGCGGATTCAGCCACCTCATCGCGGCGCTGACCGCGGAGGGCCGTTCGACGATCAGCAACGTCGGCATCATCAGCCGTGGGTACGAGCACTTCATCGAGAAGCTCGAGCAGTTGGGCGCCGACTTCTCGGCCGAAGGATAAAATCCTCAGGTGTCATCGCACCCCAAGCCCCGGTCCGAGCGCGGGTGGATCTGGAACCTGCTCGCAGCGCTGATCCTTCCGGTGATGGGGCTGCTGGCGCGCTTCAGCTTCATCGATGGACAAAAGCTGCCGAAGCAGGGCGCGTTCGTGCTCTCGCCCAATCACTACTCCGAGATCGACCCCATCATCATGGGCATCGCGGTGTGGAAGCTCGGCCGCGTGCCGCGCTTCATGGCCAAGGCGTCGCTCTGGAAGGTGCCGGTGCTCGGCTGGCTCCTCACCAAGTCGGGCCAGATCCCCGTGCAGCGTGCCGGCTCGACGCGCGAGAACGACCCGATGGCGGCGGCGCGCACGCTCGTCGAGAACGACCTCGCCGTGATCATCTACCCCGAAGGCAGCCTCACACGCGAGCCCGACCTGTGGCCCATGCGGGGCAAGACCGGAGCGGTGCGCATGGCGCTGCAGGCCGGCATCCCGCTGATCCCAGCTGCGCACTGGGGAACCCAGGCGATCCTTCCTCGCTATGGCAAGCGCGTGAGCATCTGGCCGCCGCGCAAGCCGGTCTCGGTGATCATCGGCGACCCAGTGGACCTCTCGAAGTACGAGGGCCGTCCGCTCGACGCTCAGGTGCTCAACGAGGCCACTGCAGACCTGATGGCTGCCATCGCTCAACTGCTCGGGCGGTTGCGCGGCGAGACTCCGCCGGCCGAGCTGTGGGACCCCAGCAAGAACAACCAATCGGAGACCGGACGATTTTGAGTGAGCGCGCACCCGCCCCCGGGCCACTGAACACCGAGGCGCTTCGCACGCTCGCGGTCGCCGGTCAACGGCGTCGGCTCGCAGTGCTCGGAGCCGGCAGCTGGGGCACCACCTTCGCGAAGGTGCTCGCCGAGGGCGGCAATGACGTGGTGCTCTGGGCGCGGCGGCCCGAGCTCGCGCGCGAGATCAGTGAGACGAAGCGCAACTCCGACTACCTGCGCGGGATCAACCTGCCCATCAGCCTCGTCGCCGACAGCTCCGTGGAGCGAGTGCTCGACGGCGCCGAGCAGGTGTACCTCTCGGTGCCCAGCCAGAGCCTGCGCGAGGTGCTCGCCCAGGTGCGCGACCTGATCCCCGCTGACGTGCCGGTCGTGAGCCTGATGAAGGGCGTCGAGAAGGGCACCGCGCTTCGGATGAGCGAGGTGATCTGCCAGGAGCTCGGACTCGACTCGGGGCGCATCGCCGTGGCATCCGGCCCGAACCTCGCGCTCGAGATCGCGAAGCGTCAGCCGACCGCCGCCGTGGTCGCGAGCGAAAGCGCTCAGACCGCAGCGGAGGTCGCGTCGGCGGCCACCAATCCCTATTTCCGCTGCTTCGTGAACAGCGACGTCATCGGCACCGAGTTCGGCGGAGTGCTCAAGAACCTCATCGCCGTCGCGATCGGGATCGTCGACGGCGTGGGCTACGGCGAGAACACCAAGGCGTCGATCATCACGCGCGGGCTCGCCGAGATGACCGAGTTCGCGGTCGCCTTCGGAGGGCGGCCCGAGACGCTGGCGGGGCTCGCTGGCCTCGGAGACCTCATCGCGACCTGCGGCTCGCCGCTCTCGCGCAACAACACGGCCGGTCGGCTGCTCGGGCAGGGATATGCGCTCGCCGATGTCGTGCGCCAGATGAACCAGGTGGCCGAAGGGCTCGCCTCAGTGGCGCCCGTGCTCGAGCTCGCGGAGGCGAAGGGCGTGACCATGCCCATCGTGTCGCAGGTGCAGCAGGTGCTGTCGGGTACGCTCGCTCCTCGCGACCTCGCACCGCACCTCACCGACACCGACGAACCACAGGGGGAATGATCCGTGGCGGAGCACATCGAGCCGACGGCTGACAGCGGCGAATCGGCCGGATCGGAACACCCCGGTTCGGAACCGACCCGTTCGCGACTGACCGTTGCGCTGCTCTTCGGCGGGCGCTCCTCCGAGCACTCGATCAGCTGCGCGACGGCGAGCGGCGTGCTCGGCGCCATTGACCGCGAGCGCTATGACGTGATCCCGGTCGGCATCACGCGCGAGGGCGCCTTCACGCTGCAGCCTGACGATCCGGCCCGATTCGCGCTCAGCAGCGACCTGCCCGAGGTCATCGACAACGGCACGCGGGTGCGGCTCCCCGACTCGGCTGCGTCATCGGAGTGGACGGTGACGGATGCCGCGGGCGCCACCACATCGCTCGGCACCGTCGACGTGGCCTTCCCCATCCTCCACGGCCCCTTCGGCGAAGACGGAACCGTGCAGGGCATGCTCGAGCTCTTCGGCATCCCGTACGTCGGCGCCGGCGTGCTGGCGTCGGCCGCGGGCATGGACAAGCACTTCACGAAGAGCCTCTTGCAGCACGCCGGCATCCCAGTGGCCGATTGGGTCACGATCACGGCGGACGAGCGCGAGTCCCGTCGACCAGGGCTCGTCGAGGAGCTGGAGCCGCTCGGCTGGCCGCTGTTCGTCAAGCCCGCGCGAGCCGGCTCTAGCGTCGGCGTCACGCGGGTCGCCGCTCCTGAGGGGCTCGACGCTGCGCTCGACGCCGCGTTCGCCGAGGATTCCCGCGTGCTGGTCGAGCGGGCCCTCGTCGGCCGCGAAGTGGAGTGCGCGGTGCTCGCCGGTCGCAACGGCGGTGCGCCGAGGGTCTCCGTCGCGGGCGAGATCGTCGTGACCGGTCGCGACTTCTACGACTTCGAGGCCAAGTACCTCGACGCGCCAGGCATCGAGCTGGTGTGCCCGGCGGTGCTGTCCGACGCCGAGCTGGCAGAGATGCGCCGGGTCGCCGCCGCCGCGTTCGACGCGATCGGGGGAGCGGGCCTTGCGCGCGTCGACTTCTTCCTCACTGACGACGGCTTCGTCGTCAACGAGGTGAACACCATGCCGGGCTTCACCCCCATCTCGATGTTCCCCAAGTGCTGGATCGCCTCGGGGGTCTCGTACCCGGAGCTGATCGACGAACTGATCACGCTCGGCCTCGAGACCGCGCGGTAGCCCAGCCCGCACGACGCCGGCCTTCGGCGTCCGGCTCGCGCTCGCCGCTCGGCATCCGGCCGCTGGGAGTGGGGCCCGTCGGCATCAACCGTTTGGCATCCGCCTCCCCGCCTGTCTGCGCCACCTGCAGACATCTGCGCCACGTCTCCCTGGCGCGCTTGTCCGTGAGTGGCGCAGACGCGGATGCGGGCTAAGGCCTACTGTTCGTTCAGCACGTCGACGCGCGAGAGACAGCTGCGCTCCTGCGGCACGGTCGACACCGAGTTCGCGAGGTCCTCGAGCACCGCGCGGCCCGAGACGGTCGCGCCGTTGATAGCGACGGTGATTGCAGGGTCGCGGCCGTAGGTCGTGAAGTAGGTGAGGGGCTCCTCGGTGGCGTCGCGCAGCCAGTCGATGCCTCGCACCTCCACGCAGTCCATCTCCGACGGCGCGGGCACGGGAACGCCGCAGCTCAGGAAGACGGATGCCGGGTCGCCCCATGCCGCGGTCGCCTGCGCGTTCGTCTCCCGCTGCTCGAGGTCGCCCGCGAACTCCGGCAGCCGCACGATCACACCCGCGCATGCCGGGTTGTTCGAATCGGCGGCGGGCTCCATCACGACAGTGGCGGCGCACCCGGTCAGCAGCACGGTCGCTGCGACCACGGATGCCGCAGCAGCAGCCCGGGTGAGCGAGCGCCACGGCGCGGGGGTCATGGCGGCTCGGGCTCGCGGCATCCGGGACTGCGAACGGAGGTGCAGTGCAGTCATCGCTGCCAGGCTACCGTGGTGCGGGTGAGTGAATCTGAGACCCTCGGAGCGATCGGCGAGGTCGCCACGCTGTCACGCGTCCTCCCTCGGCTGACGCCCGCTGCCGCGGCGGAACTGGGTCCGGGCGACGATTGCGCCGTCGTGGCAGCTCCGGACGGCCGCTTCGTCGTGACGAGCGACATGATGGTGCACGGGCCCGACTTCCGGCTCGCCTGGTCGACCCCGTTCGACCTCGGGTGGAAGGCCGCCGCCACCAACCTCTCGGACGTCGCGGCGATGGGCGCCACACCCACAGCGCTTACCGTGTCGATCGCCGCGCCTCGCGGGCTCGAAGTCTCGGTGCTCGAGGGCATCGCTGACGGGCTCGCCGCAGCCTGCGACGCACTCGCCCCCGGCTGCGGCGTCGTCGGCGGCGACCTCTCGGTCAGCGAGGTATTGACGATCGCGGTGACCGCGCTCGGCGACCTCGGCGGGCTCTCGCCGGTGCTGCGATCAGGAGCGCGCGTGGGCGATGTCGTCGCGGTCTCGGGTGTGCTCGGCGAAGCGGGACGAGGGCTTGCGGTGCTCTTCGCAGAGGGCGTCGATGCCTACGGAGTGCCCGACGCGGATGCCGCGGCCTCCGCGCGGGAACGGCATCCCGAGCTCGTCGCGGCACAGCTGCGCCCCGAGCCGCCGATCGCAGACGGCCGGCTCGCGGCACTCGCGGGTGCTCACGCGATGATCGACCTCAGCGATGGGCTCGCGATCGACGCGCGCCGCGTCGCGGCGGCGAGCGGCATCGCGATCGACCTCGACTCGGTGGCGCTGGGAGACGACCCGTTGCTCGCGCTCGAGGGCGGGGAGGCCCACAGCCTGCTCGCGACGTTCCCTGCCAGCACAGCGCTGCCGGGTGGTTTCAGAGCCATCGGCCGGGTGGTCGCCGGCGCCGGTCTGCTGCTCGACGGTGCACCATGGCAGCGACCCTCGGGCTGGGATCCGTACCGGGGTTGGGACGGAGCGCGAGGATGATCGATCGCGACGGCAAGAGCGACGGCAAGAGCGACGGCAAGAGCGACGGCACGAGCAGAGAATCGAAGGTGATCGCATGAGCGGCAAGGACCTCTTCCACGCGATCGGCGACGCGCGCCGCCGTGCGCTGCTCGAGCTGCTGGGCGAGCGGCCCCGAACCGTGGGCGAACTCGCCGCGGAGCTCGGCATCGCGCAGCCCTCGGTGAGTCAGCACATCACCCTGCTGCGCGAGCTCGACCTCGTGTCGACGAGCCGCAGAGGCACCGCCACCGTCGTCGAACTCACCGCCGCACCGCTGCGAGATGTTGCCGCGTGGTGCCTCGACCTCGCCGACCGGCACTCCTGAGCGCCTCCCGCATCCACGAGGCCGCAACCCGGAACCCGACAGGCAGCAGCGCGGTCAGTCTCCGGATGCCGGCGTGAGCCAGTACAGCGCGGTGTCGCCGTAGTCCTTGCGGCGCTCGAGTTCGAGGCCCTCGGGGAGCATCGGCTGCGGGGCCTTGGACGATCGCTCGAGCACCACGATCGAGTCTTTGCCGAGCCGGGGGACCAGCGCTTCGAGCAAGTGCTCGAGTTCGAGGTTTCCGAGGTCGTAGGGCGGGTCGATGAGCACCACATCGAACTGCTCGGCCGCGCCGGCGACGAAGGTGCGTGCGGGGGATCCGCTCACGGTGATGCGGGGCGCGCGGCCTCGGGGCGCGGCATCCGCCACCACTGCCGCATTCCGCCGGCAGATCGCGGCCGCCGCACGGGCGCGTTCGACCAGCGTGATGCTCACTGCGCCCCTCGAGGCGGCCTCGAGTCCGAGCGCGCCCGATCCGGCGAAGAGGTCGAGCACGTTCGCGCCCTGCAACGCGCCGCGCGCATCGAGCGCGCTGAAGATCGCCTCGCGCACCCGATCGCTGGTCGGTCTCGTGCCGGCCGGGGGAACCGCCAGCGTGAGTGAGCCGGCGAAGCCCGCGATGATGCGCGTCATGCGTTCGAGGGTAGTGCCGCGGCCGCGCCGTCCCTGCACTGTCAGCGCTCGCAGGTAGCGTTGCAGCGTGCCTTCTCCGCTCGACGCCAAGCTCTCGAACACGCTCGGCGGTCGCACCGCGGGCGCGTTCGAGCGCGCGCTGGGCCTTCGCACGGTGGGCGACCTGCTGCACCACTTCCCGCGGCGGTACGCCCGGCGGGGCGAGCTCACCGCGCTCGACGAGCTCGAGGTGGGCGCGAGCGTCACGATCGTCGCCGAGGTGCTGCGCACGAGCGAGCGCCGCATGCAGCAGCGACGCGGGTCGATCCTCGAGGTCGCCATCAGTGATGGCCGCGGCATTCTGACGCTCACCTTCTTCAACCAGGCCTGGCGCAAGAACGAGCTGGTGCCCGGTGCGCGCGGCATCTTCGCCGGCAAGGTGGGGGAGTATCGGGGCACGCGCCAGCTGGCGCACCCCGACTACGAGCTCTTCGAACGCGACCCCGACGGCGGCGTCGGGGCGAGCTCCCCAGCAGGGGCGGATGCCGCCTCGCCAGACGCGGCGCGCTGGGCGATGCAACCGATTCCCATCTACCCGGCCACGTCCACTGTCGCCTCCTGGCAGTTGCAGCGCGCGATCGGCGTGGTGCTCGACACGCTGCCACCGCTCGACGATCCGGTGCCTGCAACCATTCGCCGTCGGGAGCAGCTGATGGACTACGCGAAGGCTCTCGACGCTGTGCACCGTCCCGAGCGCGACGAAGACCATCGGCGAGCGCGCGACGCGCTGCGCTATCAGGAGGCGTTCGTGCTGCAGACGGCACTGCTGCGCGAGCGGGCGAAGCGGCGCGAGCACGCTGCTGCGGTGCGCACGCCGGGTCGGCGCTCGGCCGAGTTCCACGCGCACCTGCCGTTCGAGCTCACCGACGACCAGCAGCGGGTCGGCGCCGAGATCGAGGCAGACCTCGCTTCAGGCGTACCGATGAACCGTCTCGTGCAGGGCGAGGTGGGCTCGGGCAAGACGCTCGTCGCGCTCCGAGCGATGCTCGCGGTCGCCGATTCCGGCGGCCAGGCCGCGCTGCTCGCACCGACAGAGGTGCTCGCCGCCCAGCATCTGCGCTCGATCGTCGCCTCGCTCGGCCCCGACCTCGCGGCGGCGCTGCGACCCACGCTCCTCACCGGTGGGCTCAGCACCGCTGAGCGGCGCAAGGCACTGCTCGCAGCGGCAGCCGGTTCATCGAGCATCATCGTCGGCACGCACGCGCTGCTCAGCGACAATGTGACCTTCGCCGATCTCGGACTGGTCGTCGTCGACGAGCAGCACCGGTTCGGCGTGGATCAGCGTGAGGCGCTGCGGCTCAAAGGATCACAAGCGCCCCATGTGCTGGTCCTGACCGCCACTCCCATCCCGCGAACCGTTGCGATGACGGTCTTCGGCGATCTCGACGTGTCGACCATCACGCAGCTCCCCGCAGGGCGCACACCGATCACGTCGCATGTCGTGCCGCTCGCCGAGCGACCCGGCTGGCTCACGCGAGCATGGGAGCGCATCGGTGAGGAGCTCGACCAGGGGCGCCAGGCGTTCGTCGTCTGCCCGGCGATCGAGCCGGGTGCCCTCGACGATACGGGTGACGAGGTCGTCGACGATGACCGCGCGGAGGTCAGCGAAGGAGACAGCGCCCAGACCGAGGCCGCTGTGGCGCGCATCGCCAACGTGCTCGAGGTCACGCAGTTGCTGCGCGAAGGGCCAGCGCTGCACGGCCGCCGCATCGAAGCCCTGCACGGGCGGCTCTCCAGCGATGACAAAGACCGCATCATGCGAGAGTTCGCCCGTGGCGCGATCGATGTGCTCGTGGCCACGACGGTCGTCGAAGTGGGCGTCGACGTGCCGAACGCGTCGACCATGGTCATCCTCGACGCCGACCGCTTCGGGGTGTCGCAACTTCACCAGCTTCGGGGGAGAGTGGGTCGAGGCGGGGTCCCCGGCCTCTGCCTCTTCGTGACGCGCGCGCCCCTCGGCACTGTCGCCAGGGAGCGGGTGGATGCGGTGGCCTCGACGCTCGACGGGTTCGAGCTCGCGCAGATCGACCTCGAACTCCGTCGCGAGGGCGACGTGCTCGGCAGCGAGCAATCCGGAGGACGCTCGAGTCTGAAGCTGCTGCGTGTGGCGCACGACGGCGAGCTGATCGGCGAGGCGCGCGCCGCGGCCGAGAGCGTGCTGGCCGACGATCCCGAACTCGACGCGCACCCCGCGCTGCGTGGAGCCCTCCGGCGGCGCCTCGACGAGACCGCACAGACGTTCCTCGCAAAGAACTGAGCCGCCACGCCCGCATCGCCGTCGCCGTGGCGGCACGGCCACGCGCCGCAGAGTCATCACCCCAGTGCCATCACTAGGCTTGAGGCATGAGCAGGATCGCCGTCGTCCCCGGGTCGTTCGACCCGATCACCCTCGGCCATCTCGACGTCATCGACCGGGCGTCCCGCATCTTCGACGAGGTGCACGTGCTCGTCGTGCACAACCCCGACAAGTCGGCCCTGCTGCCGATCGCGCAGCGCGTCACCCTCATCGACCGCGCCATTCGCGAGGCCGGCATCCCCGATCACGTGCTCGTCACCAGCTGGAGCATGGGGCTGCTCGTCGACTACTGCGTCGACGTGGGGGCGAGCGTGCTGGTGAAGGGCATCCGCTCGCAGATCGATGTCGCCTATGAGACTCCGATGGCCATCGTGAACCGCAACCTCGCCGAGGTGGAGACGGTGTTCCTGCTGCCCGACCCCTCCCACGCACATGTGTCGAGCTCGCTCGTGCGCCAGGTGGCGGGACTCGGCGGCGACATCTCGCCGTATGTGCCGGCCGCGGTCGCCGACTACCTTCAGAACCAACGTGGCGACTGAGTCGCGGGTCTCCTCATCGGGAGATCTCGGCCGCTGCGCCATCGGCTACGCGGCGATGCTCGAGCAGTTCCCGCCCGCGGAAGCGGTCGAGCTCGGCGCGTTCGCCGAGCAGCACGGCTTCTCCGGCGTCATGGCGGCCGATCACTTCCAGCCCTGGCTCCCCGCGCAGGGGCAGAGCCCGTTCGTGTGGAACGTGCTCACGGCTCTCGCCGAGCGCACCACCGGAGACATCGGGCCCGGCGTCACCGCGCCGACCTACCGCGTGCACCCCGCCGTCGTGGCGCAGGCCAGTGCGACGCTCGCGTCGATGTACCCGGGGCGGCACTGGTTGGGCATCGGCTCGGGGGAAGCGATCAACGAGCACATCGTCGGGCAGTACTGGCCCGAGGCGCACGAGCGCATCGGTCGCATGTTTGAGGCCGTCGACATCATCAAGAAGCTCTTCGCCTCCGGCATCCAGCACAAAGACGTCAAGCACCAGGGCCAGTACTACAAGCTCGAGACGACCCGGTTGTGGACCATGCCCGAGACGCCGCCGGAGATCTTCATCGCGACCTCGGGCCCGGTGACCGCTCGTCGGGCCGGTCGCGTGGCCGACGGGCTCATCACCGTTGAGGCTCCTCGCGAGCGCATCGAGCATCTGTTCGCACGCTTCGCAGCCGGCGCGCGCGAGGGCGGACGTCGAGCCGAGGCGATGCCGAAGGTGCTGCAACTGCACCTTTCCTGGGCCGAGACCGACAAGGAGGCCATGCGCAACGCGCTCGCCGAGTGGCCCATGGCGGCGATGCCCTTCGCGAAGAGCGACATCCGCTCGCCCTATGAGTTCGAGCAGCTCGCTCGAATGGTGCGGCCCGAGGACTTCAACGGACGGATGCTGGTCTCCAGCGACCCTGACCGGCACCGCGCGCACATCCAGCGGTTCATCGACCTCGGATTCGACCGCATCTACCTGCACAACGTCGGCCGCAACCAGCGCGAGTGGATCACCCGCTTCGGCCGGGATGTGCTGCCGAAGCTTCAGCGATGAGGAGCCGCAACCGATGATCAGCATCTTCGCGCTGGAGGGCATCCCCGAGATCGCCCCGGGCGACGACCTCGCGGCGATCATCGCGGGCGCCGCCGCTGGCGCGCTCATCGACGGCGACATCCTCGTGGTCACGTCGAAGATCGTCTCGAAGGCGGAAGGGCGCATTGTGCGCGCGCCCGACCGCGAGCAGGCCATCACCGAGCAGACGGTGCGCCTGGTCGCGAGCAAACCGCACGCGCACGGCACCGGAGTCACCCGCATCGTCGAGAACCCGCAGGGGCTCGTGCTCGCCGCAGCGGGGGTCGACGCCAGCAACACTCCCGAAGGAACCGTGCTGCTCCTGCCCGAAGACCCCGACGCCTCAGCCCGGGCGATCGCCGCAGGGCTGCGAGAGCGCACCGGCAAACGCGTCGGCGTGATCATCAGTGACACGCTCGGCCGCCCCTGGCGGCTCGGGCAGATCGACCTCGCGATCGGGGCCGCCGGCGTGCACGTGTTCGACGATCTGCGCGGCAGGACAGACAGCGCCGGCCGCACGCTCGAGGTGACCATCACCGCGACCGCCGATGAACTCGCCGCAGCCACAGATCTCGTGAAGGGCAAGACCTCCGGCCGCCCAGTGGCGGTCGTGCGAGGACTCCCCGAAGTCGTGACCGAGCTCGACGCGCCCGGTGCCCGTTCGATCGTGCGCTCCTCGGCAGATGACCTCTTCAGCCTCGGCACGCGCGAGGCGTTCGAGGCCGGCGTCGCCGAAGGGCTGCGACGCGCCGGAGTCACTCCATGACTTGCCGAGAGGATGCCTGCAAGTCTGGCGTTACCGCTTTGTGACGGGCAGACTCGGCATGTGAGCAGTCTGCCGGCATCCTTCGGCACCGTGCCCGATGATGCGTACCCGATGAGCGACTTCCAACAGGTCAGCGATTCCATCGTGCGCGCCGTTGAGACGGTGATCGGCGGCAAGCGCGAAGCCATCGAGATCGCCCTGACCGTGCTGCTGTCGGAGGGCCACCTGCTGGTGGAGGACGTGCCGGGCGTCGGCAAGACGATGCTCGCCCGAGCCTTGGCGCGAAGCGTCGACTGCTCCGTCTCGCGCATTCAGTTCACACCCGATCTGCTGCCGAGCGACATCACCGGCGTCTCGGTCTACGACCAGTCGCGCCGCGAGTTCGAGTTCCGACCGGGGCCGGTGTTCGCGAACTTCGTGATCGGCGATGAGATCAACCGGGCCAGTCCGAAGACCCAGAGCGCCCTGCTCGAGAGCATGGAGGAGCGGCAGGTCACCGTCGACGGCCACACCTATCCTCTGGCGACGCCCTTCACGGTCATCGCCACTCAGAATCCAGTCGAGATGGAGGGCACCTACGCCCTTCCCGAGGCGCAGCGCGACCGGTTCATGGCGCGGATCTCGATCGGCTATCCGGATGCCGCGGCTGAGGCGGCGCTGCTCCGCAGCCGCGACGTCGATGACCCGATCGAGAGCCTGGAGGCGGTGGTCGGCATCGAAGAGCTTCGATCGCTCATCGCCACAGCTCGAGGGGTCTTCGTGAGTTCCTCGGTCGAGCAGTACCTGGTGGCGATCGCACAGGCGACACGGTCAGACCCCGAGCTCCGGCTCGGCGCAAGCCCGCGCGCCTCGCTGCAGTTGGCCCGCGCGGCCAAGACTCGAGCGGCGCGCGATGGCCGCGACTTCGTGCTGCCCGACGACATCGACGCCCTCGTGCCCGTGGTCTTCGCTCATCGCGTGCTGGCCGCCGGTCGTACCGCCAACGCCTCGGTGACGGCGGTCGAGCCGATCCTCGCCCGGATCGTCGCAGAGACACCAGTGCCGACCGGACTGCGCTGACCGCTCATGCCCCACCGCTCCCGTCGCCTGAGATCGGTGCGGCCGACTGCGCGCGGGTGGGGGGTGCTGGCCTGCGTGCTCGCCGGCGCGTGGGGCGGAGTGGTGACCGCCCGCTCTGAACTGTTCTTCCTCGCCGCGTTCGCCGCCTTGCTGCTGGTCGCGGCACTCCTCGCGGTGATGGGCCGGCAGGCGCCGTTCACGGTGCGCCGGCGCGTCGAGCCCGCGATGCCGGCAGTGGGCGAGACGGCATCCGTCGCGCTCCACGTGCAGAACGTCGCGACCTCGACCTCCGCGCCGATCGTCGTGCGCGATGTCGCGCCCGCGGCACTCGATGAGGAACCTCCGCCTTCGCTGCCGCTGCCCTCGCTGCCGCCTGGAGGCGCGGCGACGCTGCGCTACCAGTTCACACCGGGCGCGCGCGGACGCACAGCGCTCGGCCCGCTCGAGACCGCCTGGCGTGATCCCTTCGCGCTGCTCACCGCGAGCTCGCCCGTGGGAGTCGAAGAGGAACTCCTGGTGGTGCCGGCCATCGAGCCGCTGACCGACGCGGGACTCTGGCCCGCCGAGGGCGATGGGTCGTCGCGGCCGGTGCAGCGGAGAACATCGGTATCGGATGACGACCTGACCACGCGTGAGTACCGGCAGGGCGACCCGCTGCGTCGCGTTCACTGGAGGGCCTCGGCCAGACAGGGCGAGCTCATGGTGCGGCAGGAGGAGCAGCATTCCGTTCCCGAGGCGCGGATCGTGGTCGACACCCTGCGCGAGGGATGGCCAGGCGTCCACCGCCATGGTGCTGATACGAGCCCCGAGTTCGAGGCCGCGCTCTCGCTCGTCGCCTCGCTCGGAGTGCACCTCGCCGACGCCGGCTACCACGTCCAAGTGCTCGAAACCGGCCGGGCTCAGCTGAGACCGCCGGGATCGCGGCCGACCGGGGTGCGCGACGCCGCGTTCCTTTCGAGCCTCGCGCTCGCCGCACCGGTCGTCGAACGGTCAGCGCGGGTGGCCGATGTCGAACCTGCCGCCGTCGCGCGAGGACCGGTGTTCGCGGTGCTGTCGGCGCCGGCGTCCGACGCGCTCGAATGGATCGCCTCCAACGAGACGGCGCTCGACGTCGCGATCGCGTTCGTGTTCGTGGGTGACGAGCCCCACGCGCAACCGGAGAGCACTGAGGTGCTCGCCGCGCAGGGGTGGCGCTGCGTCGAGGTGGACGCCGACGAGGGAGCGGCCGACGCCTGGCAGGCTGCGATCGACGACGTCGGGAACGCGTATGGCTACGTCTGATCTTGCGCCCGCCCCAGAGCGGCAGCGCCCCCCGAAGCGGGAGGCGGGGCCGCCCGGAAGGCCCACCGCTGGCCGTTGGAGCCGCGCGCCCGCACAGCGTGAATGGGCGGCGAGCGCTGCCCTCGCTGGTTCGCTCGTGG
Source organism: Ruicaihuangia caeni (assembly GCF_040536845.1). Classification (NCBI taxonomy): domain Bacteria; kingdom Bacillati; phylum Actinomycetota; class Actinomycetes; order Micrococcales; family Microbacteriaceae; genus Ruicaihuangia; species Ruicaihuangia caeni. The sequence continues at coordinate 398,201 of NZ_CP159582.1, read as the reverse complement.
CAGCCGTGTTCGGCTTGTTCCCTGTGCTTCAGCCGTCGGCCTGGGTGCCTCAGTCGCTGCTCGTCATCGTCGCGACCACCGCGGCGGCTGTGCTCGTGAGGGTCCGATTCGGCGCGGCGCCGGCGGCGCCGGAGCGTGGCTCGGGGCTGACGGCGGTACGCCTGCGGGGGCTTCGCGCAGCAGCGCCGACCCTTGCGGCGGTCGCAGTGCTGGTGGCGATCAACGTTCCTCTCCACGCGCCCGACACGGCCATCGCCGGCATCGTGCCGACACCTGCCACGGTGGACCGGTTCGTCGACCTCGCCGTGGAGGGTCAGCTCTCGATCGCGTCGCAGGCGATCCCCGCAGTCGCCTCGCCCGGTATCGCGCTGCTGCTCACGCTGGGCCTCGGGCTCGTCGCCATCAGCATCGACGTGCTCGGGGGAGCGCTCCGGCTGCCCGCCGCGACCGCGATCCCGCTGCTGGCCGTGCTCGGCATCCCAGGGGTGGTCGTCACCGGCACAACGTCGTGGCTCGCGTTCATGGTCGCGAGCGGATGCTGGCTCCTCGCGCTCTGGCTGCATGGCGCCCGCGCCCGCGCCCGGCAGGCCCTCACCATCGGTGCGGTCGTGCTCGCCGGCACCCTGGTGATCGGGCCGAGCCTGATGGGGTTCGCTCTGCCGCGCAGCAATGGCACCGGGTTCAACGGCCTGCAGGTCGGAGTGAATCCCCTGATCGACCTCGGCACTGACCTGCGCCGAGACGTCGAGATCACCGCGCTCGATTACACGACCACACTCGAGACCGGCACCTACCTGCGCATGGCGACCCTCGACCGCATCGAGGGCCACGAGTGGGTGCCGGCTGGTGTGATCATCGACTCGTCCAACACCGTCGATGCGATACCGGAGCCGCCAGGGACCGGCGCCGACGTGGTGACGGAGCAGGTCACCACCACGATCCGAATCGGATCCGTCGTGGCCAGGTGGCTGCCGCTGCCGTACGCGCCGCGCAAGGTCGACGGACTGATCGGCCGCTGGTACTGGGAGGAGCGCGGGCACGCGGTGCGCGGCGCCGATACGTTCATCCGCGGGCAGGAGTACACCGTCGTCAGCGACTGGGTGCGGCCCACGGCCGCGCAGTTGCGAGCCGCGGGCAATTCGGTGCCTCGGTCGGTGCGCGCGTACCTCGAACTCGACCGCGCGCGCCTTCCGGAGAACATCGTCGACGAGACCATGCGGATCACGAGCGGCTTGACCTCCGCCTATGAGCGCGCGGAGGCGCTGCAGGCGCACTTCCGAAGCGGCGGCTTCGTGTACTCCGAAGAGGCGCCGGTCGACCGCGATTACGACGGCTCAGGGCTGGATGTCATCAGCCGGTTCCTCGAGGAGAAGAGCGGGTACTGCGTGCACTTCTCGTCGGCGATGGCCGTCATGGCTCGTGTCGCCGGCATCCCCGCGCGCATCGCCGTGGGGTTCCTGCCCGGCACCGCTGAATACGACCCCACGATCGGCGATGAGCGCTACACCGTGCTCTCCAGCGAGTTGCACGCGTGGCCCGAGCTCTACTTCGACGGAGTGGGATGGGTCGCATTCGAACCGACTCCTGGACGCGGTGTCGCACCGGACTTCGAAGCGCCTGTCGTCGATGACCCCAGCACGCCGGATGTCGACGAGTCGCGGCCGCAGCCGCCGGATGCGGCGGTCCCAGGCGGTCCTTCGGCGAGCCCCACGCTCGATCCGCGCGACGAGAACGTGACCGAGGCAGCCGACCTCAGCGACGACGTCACCGGCGTTGTGCTCACCGGGGCCGTGTTCGCGGTCATTCTGGCACTCGCCTGCGCACCGGGCGTCGTGCGGGGCGTGCTGCGACGCCGCCGCTTGCGCAGTGCGGATCCGGTGACGCTCTGGCATGAGATCTGCGCGACCGCAGAGGACGCCGGAATCGCGCCGCGCGTGGTCGAGACACCGAGGGCCTATTGCGCGCGGCTCGTCGAGCACGGCGGTGCACCCGCATCGGCGACGTACGCCCTGCTCGAGGCGGCCGAGCGACGGTGGTTCGGGCGTCATGTCGCACCCGCGGCGCATGTCGACGAGCTGCAGGGGGCGGCACGAGCGGTGGTCTCCGGCATCCGTGAGTCGCTTCGACCCGGTCGGCGCGTGCTCGCGATGATCGCACCGCTCTCGGTGCTCAGAGGCCGTTCCGGTGCTTCGGTCGCCCCACCCTCGAGTGTGTCGATGAGCACCGGAGGCGGCGACTAGGCTCTTGCCTCATGTGCACGTGGTCCGTCGTGCTGCCGGTCAAGGGTTCGCTCGGCAAGTCGCGCTTGCTGCTCGACGACCCCGGGGCACGCGCACGGCTCGCGGTCGCGTTCGCACTCGACACGATCGCCGCGGCATCCGCTGCGCGTCAGGTGGAGCGCATCGTCGTCGTGAGCGCCGATGCCCGCCTGCGTGGGGCCTTGCGCGGAGTCCAGGTGGTCGAAGACCCGCTGACCGGGCTCAACGCGGCCATCCGGGCGGGTCTTGAAGCGCTGGAAGGCCGGCGGCCCGCCGCTGTGCTCCTGGCGGATCTGCCGGCGTTAGCGCCCGGCGAGCTCGATAGCGCGCTCGAGGCGGCCTCGAAGCATCCCCTCGCCATGGTCCCGGATGCCGCCGGCACCGGCACGACGCTGACCACGGCTCTGCGCGCAGACGCGCTCGTGCCGCGGTTCGGCGAGGGATCGCGCCGCGCACACCACTCGGCAGGACACCTCGAGCTCGATGTGTCGCCGACATCCGGCCTGCGCCGCGATGTCGACGACCTGGCCGACCTGGAAGCCGTCGCCCTCCGCGCCGGCGTGCACACCCGAGCGGTGCTCTCGTCGCTCTCCGGCGTCACCGCGCCCACGGCCGCACCTTCAGCGCAGGGCTCGTTCGAGCCGTCCGAGATCACGCCCGAAGGCCCGCTGCTCGCAAGCTGACCGCGATCAGCCGAGCGCCACCGCAAGCGCGTCGCGCGCGATCGCCGCCGACTGCTTGAGCGAGCTGAGATACAGCGGCCGGGCGACCGCGCGCATTCCCTCCGAATCGAGTTCGGGCACGACGGCGGAGTCGACGGTGTCGACGAGCCAACCATCGAGCAACCCGCCGTCGACGCGGGCGCCGTAGTGTCGCGCCACCGCGGCAGCCGACACGTCCACGTCGACCGCTGCCAGGCACTGCGCGGCCATGCCTCGCACGGCGGCACCGCCGATGATGGGGGAGACGCCGACGATCCGCGCGGAGGATGACACGACGGCATCCCGCAGCCCAGGCACACCGAGGATGGTGCCGATCGACACGACCGGGTTCGAGGGAGCGAGCAGCACGGCGTCGGCTGACGCGAGCGCGCCGAGCACCGACGGAGTCGGCCGAGCACGGTCGGCACCGACCTGCTCGAAGGCGAGGGCGGGAAGCGCTGCGCGGTGGCGCACCCACCACTCCTCGAAGTGCATGGTGCCCTGCTCGGTGACCACGTGCGTCTCGACAGGATCATCGCTCATCGGCAGCAGCGATACCCCGAGGTCCCATCGCGCGGCCAGGCGCGCGGTCGCCTCGGTGAGCGTCGCGCCTTCGCGCAGCCAGCTCGTGCGGGCGAGGTGCGTGCCGAGATCGAGATCGCCGAGCGTGAACCACGGCCATCCGGCGCCGTAGGCGGCGAGCTCGGCCGAGACGCGCTCGCTCTCACCCGCGCGCCCCCATCCTCGCTCGGCGTCGTTGACCCCGGCGAGGGCGTACATGATCGAGTCGAGGTCGGGGCAGACCCGCACCCCGGCGAGCCACAGATCGTCTCCGGTGTTCGTGATCACGGAGATCGTCGCCTCAGGTGCGACCTGGCGCAGGCCGCGCACGAACTTGGCGCCGCCCACTCCGCCCGCGAGCACGGCGATCCTGAGCCTCGAGGCGTTCGGCACCGATTCCGACCTGTGCCCGGCGTTCATGCCGTCTCCTCGGTGTCGAATGCGATCAGGGGACGCCCGGATCGCGGATGCTGAAGCACCGTCGCGCTGACCCCGTACACCTCGTGGATGAGGTCAGCGGTCAGCACCGACCGGGGGTCTCCCTCGGCAACGGTGCGTCCGCCCGCGAGCACTACGACGTGGTCGGCGTACCCGGCGGCCAGCGTGAGATCGTGCAGCGCGGCAACCGCGGTGACTCCTTCAGCGGAGAGCCGTCGCAGTAGGCCCAGCGTCGCGAGCTGCGCGCGGATATCGAGGTGGTTGGTCGGCTCGTCGAGCAGCAGCAGGCGGGGTTGCTGGGCGAGGGCGCGTGCCAGGTGCACGCGTTGCCGCTCGCCGCCTGATAGCGAGTCGAACGGCCGTTCTGCAAAGCCCTCCATGCCCACAGTGCGAAGGGCGCTCGCGACGATCTCGTCGTCGGCCGCGGTGGCGGTCGCGAGCAGCGACCGGTGAGGGGTGCGACCCATTTCGACCGCGGCTCGCACCGAGAGCGCCACCTCCGAGCTCAGCTCCTGCTCCACCACCGCGACCGCGCGCGCCCGCGCACGACGGCCCTGTCCAAGCAGATCGGCGCCATCGAAGCGCACCGAGCCCGACGCGAGCGGAACGATTCCCGCGATCCCGCGCAGCAGACTCGACTTGCCCGCACCGTTCGGTCCGATCAGGGCTGTCACGCCGCCCGCGGCGGTGAAGCTCACGCCTTCGACGACTCGCTGCCCTCCGAGCACCACCGTGGCATCGCGCACTTCGAGGCGAGCGCCTTCGACCGAGGCGTTGCTCGACCCACGGTTCGCAGCATCCGTTCGAGATGTCATGCCGAACGCCGCCTGGTCAGCAGCAGGGCGAACACGGGCGCGCCCACGATGGCGGTCACGATGCCCACCGGCAATTCCCGCGGGTCGAACAGCGTGCGCGCCGCGGTATCGGCCCAGAGCAGCACGATCGCCCCCGCGAGCGCTGAGAGCGGCAGGAGTGCGCGGTGGCGCGAGCCGGTCAGCAGTCGCACCGCGTGGGGCAGCACGAGTCCGATGAATCCGATCGAGCCGCTGACCGACACCATCGCGCCCGTCAGCAGCGCGGTGGCGGCGAGCAGCACCCACCGAGTCGCGGTGACGTTGATACCGAGCGCGGATGCTGTCGCGTCGCCGAACGCGAAGCTGTCGAGCGCTCCGCCCGAGAACAGCACAGGAACCCCCACCACGAGCAGCGCGACGCCCGCGATCGCGACAGTCGTCCATGTCGAGCCGGCGAGTGAGCCGAGCAGCCAGGCGAGGATCTCGCGAAAGGAGTCGCCCGTCGCCGACCAGAAGATGACGAGACTCGTCACCGCCGACGCGAGGGCCGAGACCGCGACCCCGGCGAGCACCGTGCGTGTCGGCGTCACGCCGCCGGCGGCGCCGGCGAGCAGCAGGGTCGCGATGAGCGCTGCGAAGGCGCCTGCGAAGGCCGCCACCGGCAGCAGGATGCCCAGGCCCAGCAAGAGAACCCCCACCGCGCCGAGCGAGGCACCCGATGAGAGCCCCAGCAGGTACGGATCGGCGAGCGCGTTGCGAGTGAGCGCCTGCATCACCGTGCCGCTGATCGCGAGGCCCGCGCCCACCGCAGCCGCGGTCAGCACCCGAGGCAGTCGCAGCTCCCAGACGATGCCGTCGCGCAGCGCGTTGAGCGGACTGTCGCCGAGGCCCAGGTGCGAGGCCACGCTTCGAAGCACCTCGTCGGGGCGAAGATCAGCCGCGCCGAAGCAGATCGCTGTCACCACTGAACCGGCGAGGGCGACGAGCAGCACAATGCCCCACGCAAGCGCCAGACCGCGGTCGCGGCGGGCGCTCGGCATCCGGGCGGCCGACCTCATCCGCTCAGCCGATGCCGAGTTCGCCGAGTTGCGCGACGACCGAGGCGACCGCCTCCACCGACCGCACTCCGGCCTCACCGGCCGCGAACGGCACGACCACGAAGCGGTCTCGCTTGACCGCGGTGAGCTCGGCGGTCACCGGGTTCGACTTGAGCAGCTCGATCTTCTTCGCCGCGGTGTTCCACGAGGCATCCACGAGCACGATCACGTCAGGATCGGCTTCGATGACGGATTCCCAGCCGAGTGAGGTCCAGGTGTCCTCGATGCCCGCTGCGATGTTGTCGAGGCCGGCGGTCTCCATCACCAGCTGTGGCGCGCCGATTCCGGCACCGACATAGGGCGTGTCCGATCCCGATGAGTACCAGAGTGCGGTCAGGTCGGCGGTCGACGGTTCGATGTCGGCGAGCAGTGACCGCTGCTGCTCGATCAGCTCGGCGGCCTCCGTCTCTGCACCGAACACGTCGCCGGCCTCCGCGATCTCGTCGAACAGCACCTCGAAGGTGAGCTTGGCCGGCTTGTACCCGGGCGCCTTGCACGCAGAGGGGGCGACATAGGTGCCGACTCCGAAGCTCGCGAGCGTGGCTCGTTCGCCCGCCGCATCGGCGGTGAGGTTCGACTCCCAGCCCGCGAACACGAAATCAGGTTCCAGGTCGAGCACCGCCTCTTGGCTGGGCGCGAAGTCGCTGATCACCGGGATGGCCGCTGCATCGTCGGCCCACTGCTCGGGCACCGGACCGTCGAGGAACGCGGCGCCGACGATGCGGTCGCCGAGGCCCAGTGCCAGGAGCAATTCGGTCGTCGTCGACTTGATGGTCACCACGCGCTGCGGTGGATCGTCGAGTGCCACCTCGACGCCGCAATTGTCGGTGACAGCGGGCGCGGCGGAGTCGTCGGCGCCCGGGTTCGAGTGCGCGGGCGCCGACGTGCATCCGGCGGTGAGCGTGATCAGCGAGGCGAACGCGAGCAGCCCCGCGGCGCGGCGAGACCGCGGGCTGAGCGCGCGATCGAGGGATGGGAGAAGCGGCATTGAGACTCCAGATGGACGGATGCTGCGCTGCACCAGCGCGGCGGAACCACGGACGTGCGGGCATGAGTGGCCCGCGAGCGATCCGGCCGCCGGAGAACACCGGTCAGCGCTCCGCGCCAGCACAGCGCGGTGGAGTCGACACCAACCTACAACACGCGAAGTCTTGCCACTGTCATCGGCGACGTCTAGGTTTGCGCCAAGCGGAAGTGCCTGGGGCACCCCGCGGCACGAGACGACGACGTCTCAGATGTACCCAACTCCTCGGCGGGTGCAGGGCACCACTGCCGATGAACAGGAAGGCAGTGGCATGACGGTTGTACGAGCGGCGATCACGCAGACCACGTGGACCGGCGACAAGGAATCGATGATCGTCAAGCACGAGGGGTTCCTGCGCGATGCCGCCGCGCAGGGAGCGCAGGTGATCTGCTTCCAGGAACTGTTCTACGGCCCGTACTTCGGCATCACGCAGGACCAGAAGTACTACGACTTCGCCGAGCCGATTCCCGGCCCGACCGTCGAGCGGTTCCAAGCGTTGGCGCGCGAGCACTCGATCGTCGTGGTGCTGCCGATCTACGAGGAGGAGCAGCCCGGGGTGCTCTACAACACCGCCGTCGTGATCGACGCCGACGGCAGCGTGCTCGGCAAGTACCGCAAGAACCATCTGCCGAACCTTCCGAGCTTCTGGGAGAAGTTCTACTTCCGACCGGGCAACCTCGGCTGGCCGGTGTTCGACACCGCGGTCGGCCGCATCGGTGTGACGATCTGCTACGACCGTCACTTCCCTGAGGGGTGGCGCGTGCTCGGCCTCGCCGGGGCCCAGATCGTCTTCAATCCGAATGCGTCGAAGCCCGGCCTCTCCAACCGGCTGTGGGAGCTGGAGCAGCCCGCTGCCGCCGGCGCGAACGGCTACTTCGTGGGCGTCCCCAACCGGGTGGGACGCGAAGACAACGAGTACGGCGACGACGCCGTCGACTTCTACGGCACCTCCTACTTCGTCGACCCCCGCGGCAACTTCGTGGGAGACAAGGCCTCCGACTCCACCGAGGAACTCGTCATCCGCGACCTCGACCTGTCGCTCGTGCGCTCGGTGCGCAATGACTGGCAGTTCTATCGCGACCGGCGTCCCGACGCCTACGGCCCGATCGTGGCGCCGTAGGCGCGGGCGAAGGCTGGAGGCGACGATGAAGACTCTGATCAAGAACGGCCTGGTGGTCAGTTCCACCGGGCGGCAGCTTGCTGATGTGCTCATCGACGGCGAGACGATCGCGGCGGTGCTCGCACCCGGTTCGGTGCTCCTCGGCTTCGATGTCGAGCAGAACGTGGATGTCGTCATCGACGCCGCGGGCAAGTACGTCATCCCGGGCGGTATCGACGCGCACACGCACATGTCGTTGCCGTTCGGAGGCACCGCCGCATCCGACACGTTCGAGACCGGCACGCGAGCGGCCGCCTGGGGCGGCACGACGACCATCATCGACTTCGCCGTGCAGACCTTCGGGCAGCGCCTCGAGGACGGGCTCGCCAAGTGGCATTCGATGGCCGAGGGCGAGTGCGCCATCGACTACGGCTTCCACCAGATCATGGGCGACGTGAACGACGAGTCGCTTCGAGCACTCCGGGGGCTCGTCGACCAGGGCATCACGAGCTTCAAGATGTTCATGGCGTACCCGGGAGTGTTCTACAGCGACGACGCCCAGGTGCTGCGAGCCATGCAGGTGTCGGCCGACACCGGCATGCTGACGATGATGCACGCCGAGAACGGCCCGGCGATCGACGTGCTGGTGCAGCAGTTGCTCGCCGAGGGCAAGACCGACCCCTACTACCACGGCATCGCCAGAGCCTGGCAGCTGGAGGAGGAGGCGACGCATCGAGCGATCATGCTCGCCGACCTCACGGGAGCCCCGCTCTACGTCGTGCACGTGAGCGCCCGGCAGGCCGTCGAGCAGCTCGCCGCTGCCCGCGACCGGGGGCGGAACGTGTTCGGCGAGACCTGCCCCCAGTACCTCTACCTCTCGCTCGAGGACAACCTCGGGGCGCCGGGCTTCGAGGGCGCTAAGTGGGTGTGCTCGACCCCCCTCCGTTCGAAGCACGAGGGCCATCAGGACTACCTCTGGCAGAGCCTTCGCACCAATGATCTCCAACTGGTGTCGACGGACCACTGCCCGTTCTGCATGAAGGGTCAGAAGGAGCTCGGGCTCGGTGACTTCTCGAAGATCCCGAACGGGATCGGCAGCATCGAGCACCGCATGGACCTGCTCTATCAAGGCGTGGTAGAGGGCCGCATCAGTCTGGAGCGCTGGGTCGAGATCACCTCCACCACCCCGGCGCGCATGTTCGGCCTCTACGGCCGCAAGGGCGTGATCGCACCCGGCGCGGATGCCGACATCGTCGTGTACGACCCGAATGGTCACACATCGATCGGCTACAACAAGACCCACCACATGAACATGGACTACTCGGCGTGGGAGGGGTACGAGATCGACGGCCACGTCGACACGGTGCTCGCCCGAGGGAAACGCGTCATCGACGGCGGCCAGTACCTGGGCGCCAAGGGCGACGGCCGATTCCTTCGCCGCGATCTGAGCCAGTACCTGATCTGAGGAGCCTCATGGACTTCGGAATCGTGCTGCAGCCCAACCCTCCGGCATCCCGCACCGTGCACCTGGCGAAGCTCGCCGAGCAGTACGGCTTCACCACGGCGTGGACCTTCGACTCGCATCTGCTCTGGCAAGAGCCGTACGTGGTCTACAGCAAGATCCTCGCCGAGACGCATCGCATCAGGGTCGGCCCGTTCGTCACCAACCCGGCGACACGAGACTGGACCGTCACCGCGTCGATCTTCGCCACGCTCAACGAGCTGTACGGCAACCGCACGATCTGCGGCATCGGCCGTGGCGATTCGGCGGTCCGGGTGACCAACGGCAAGCCCACGACCCTGGGAGAGCTCCGCGAGGCCGTGCACGTCATCCGGGAACTGGCCAACTGCCGCCCGGTGGAGCATCGCGGCGCAACACTGCGGCTGCCATGGGCGGAGGAATCGCGGCTGGAGGTCTGGATCGCCGCGTATGGGCCGAAAGCCCTTGCTCTCGCGGGTGAGATCGGCGACGGGTTCATCCTCCAGCTCGCCGACCTGGATATCGCCCAGTGGATGATCGGCCAGGTGCGGGATGCCGCTGCCGCGGCGGGCCGCGACCCCGGCTCGGTCAAGTTCTGCGTTGCTGCGCCCATGTACATCGGCGACGACGTCGACCACATGCGCGATCAGTGCCGGTGGTTCGGCGGCATGGTGGGGAACCACGTCGCGGATATCGTCACGCGGTACGGGACGACGGGCGCTGTTCCCGCAGCGCTCACCGAGTACATCGCCGGCCGCGTCGACTACGACTACAACGAGCACGGCAAGGCCGACAACACGCACACCGACTTCGTTCCCGATGAGATCGTCGACAGATTCTGCGTGCTGGGCGACGCAGCCGCGCACATCGACAAGCTCAAGGCGCTCAAGGCGCTCGGCGTCGACCACTTCGCCGGGTACCTGCAGCACGACAACAAGGAGGAGACCCTCCGCGTGTACGGCGAAACGGTGATGCCCGCGCTCGCAGAGCACACCCTCGCGAAAGCATGACCGCGGCCAGTGTGAGCAACTGGTGAGGATGGGAGACAGGATGACGCAACCGGATGCCGCAGAAGGAGCCCGGGCGTACTCGCTCGACCGCGGCAGTGTGTTCCACTCCTGGTCGGCGCAGCGGTCGCTCTCACCGCTGGTGATCGCCGGGGGAGAGGGGTCGACGGTCTGGGACTACGACGGCAATCGCTATCTCGATATGTCGAGCCAGCTGGTGTACACGAACCTCGGTCACCAGCATCCCGCGGTGATCGAGGCGATCAAACGTCAGGCCGACCAACTCGTCACCGTGGCGCCGGCTCACGCGAACCTGGCGCGCGGTGAAGCGGCCGAGCGCATCCTCGCGCGGGCCGGGTCGATCTTCAGCAAGGTGTTCTTCACCAACGGCGGGGCCGATGCGAATGAGAACGCCATCAGGCTCGCCCGCCTCACCACGGGGCGCGACAAGGTGCTCAGCACCTATCGCAGCTACCACGGCAACACGGGCTCTGCTATCGCGGCGACCGGCGACTGGCGACGCGTGCCCAACGAGTACGCGCGCTCCCACGTGCACTTCTTCGGTCCCTTCCTGTACCGATCGGAGTTCTGGTCCGATTCGGTGGAGCAGGAGTGCGAGCGCGCCCTGCACCACCTCGAGCGAGTCATCCAGGCAGAGGGGCCGGCGTCGATCGCTGCGATCCTTCTCGAAACGGTTCCCGGCACCGCGGGGGTGATCGTGCCGCCGCCCGGCTACCTGCCGGGCGTGCGTGCGCTCGCAGACAAGTACGGCATCGTGCTCATCCTCGATGAGGTGATGGCCGGGTTCGGGCGCACCGGCGAGTGGTTCGCGTTCCAGGGGTTCGATGTCGTTCCCGATCTCATCACCTTCGCCAAGGGTGTCAACTCCGGCTACGTGCCCGCCGGCGGTGTGGTGCTCTCAGAGGCGATCGCGAGCGCATTCGACGATCGCGTCTTCCCTGGAGGGCTGACCTACTCCGGGCATCCGCTCGCCATGGCCGCGATCGTCGCCACCATCGACGCGATGGAGCATGAGGGGGTCGTCGAGCACGCGCGCATGCTCGGAGACGAGTTCATCGGGCCCGGCCTCGCCGCGCTCCAGGAGCAGCACCGGCTGATCGGCGAGGTGCGCGGCTTGGGTGTGCTCTGGGCGCTCGATCTCGTGGCGGACCGTGAGACTCGAGAGCCGGTGTCGCCCATGATCGTCGGCCGGCTGAGGGAGGAGCTCATGCAGCGAGGGGTGCTACCGTTCACCGCCGATAACCGAATCCACGTCGTGCCGCCGTGCACGATGTCGCCCGCGGATGTCGCTCGATGCCTCGCCATGCTCGACGAGGCGTTCACCGCGGTCGAGGGGGAATGAAGCAAGACGGCACTCGCGAAGCTTAGGTAAGGCATGCCATACTTAGGCAATGCTTCCTTTCGCGCCCGACGCGCCGCTGCTAACGCGCGAGCATGGCCCCGTCACGGCGGGTGCCTCCAGGGCGCGGCGCTTCGAGGAGCTTCCCCCTAAGACCGATTCGCCAGGCTACCGGCCATACCGGGTTCGATTGACCGCGCTGACCCCGCTGAGTCCGAGCTTCGTGCGAGCCACGTTCACGGGGCCCGAGCTCTACCGCTTTGGAACCGATGGCCTCGACCAGCGAGTGAAGCTGGTGTTCCCGCTGCTGGGTGTGCCCGGAATCGGGATCTCCGATTTCGGGTTCGACGATCCCCGCACCATTGCCGACGGCGATTGGTACGCCAGGTGGCGAGCGCTTCCCGATGAACTTCGCAACCCGGTCCGCACCTACACCGTGCGCGCCGTGCGGCCTGGTGCCGGGCAGGTCGATGTCGACCTCGTGCGGCACCCCACCGCACCGGGAACGTCTGCCGGGCCGGCCTCGCGCTGGCTCGCCCAGGCGCGCGTCGGCGACGAACTCGTGCTGATCGGCCCCGACGCCGGCAGCATCCACAGTTCGATCGGCATCGACTGGCAGCCCGGCGACGCCCGCGAACTGCTGCTCGCGGGCGACGAGACCGCCGCCCCCGCGATCTGCAGCGTGCTCGAGCAGCTGCCCGCAGACCGCCGGGCGACCGCGTTCATCGAGGTGCCCGACTCGCGCGACGCGCTCCCGATCGCGGTGGCACCCGACCGGCACCGGATCACCTGGCTGCCGCGCGAGGGTCGGCCCACGGGCGCGCTGCTCGAGCCGGCCGTCCGGGCGTGGTTGACGCGGCATCCCGAGACCTTCGCCACCGGGCTCGCCTCGGCGCCGCAGCGAGTCAACGAGGTCGACGTCGATTCCGAACTGTTGTGGGAGTCGCCCGGCAGGCTCGACGGTGACGGCTTCTATGCCTGGCTCGCCGGAGAAGCCGGCGTCATCAAGTCGCTCAGACGCTTGCTCGTCTCCGAAACCGGCATCGATCGCCGCCGGGTCGCGTTCATGGGCTACTGGCGCCTCGGGAAGGCCGAGGCGCAGTAGCGCATGGCTGCGGCACTCCCCGCGGTAGCGGCGGTGCACGGCCGAGTGCGGTCGCGCACCGCTTCGTCCGTGCGCCGAACGGTCGGGCTCGCGGCCTGCGGCGCGGTGCTGCTCGCTGCCGTTTGGCTGAGCCTCGCAGTTGGCTCGCGTTCACTCGACCCCGCGACGGTCATCGGTGCGCTGACCGATCCCTCCTCGGCATCCGTCGACCACCTGGTCGTGCGAGAGCTGCGGGTTCCTCGAACCGTCATCGGCATCGCGGTTGGAGCCGCGCTCGCCGTCGCCGGAACCCTCATGCAGGGACTCACCCGCAACCCTCTCGCCGATCCTGGGCTCCTCGGCGTCAACGCGGGAGCGTCGCTCTTCGTGGTGCTCGCCATCACGCTGTTCGGCCTCACCTCGCCCGCCGCGTTCGTCTGGTTCGCCTTCGCCGGCGCGGCAGCTGCGACAGTACTCGTCTACGCCGTCGGATCCGCGGGCCGGGAGGGCGCGACGCCGATGCGCCTGGCGCTCGCCGGCACCGCCTTGACAGCCGGGATCACCTCGATCATCTCCGTGCTGCTCATCACCCGGCTCGACACCGTCAACGCGTACCGCTTCTGGTCGGTGGGCTCGCTGGCAGCGCGTGAGCTCGGCGACCTCGCGACGCTGCTGCCCTTCCTTCTCGCGGGGATCGTACTCGCGGCGATCTGCGCTCGGCCGCTCGATCTGCTCGCGATGGGCGACGACCTCGCCCGCGGGCTCGGCCAGAACCTGGCACTTGCCCGCATCACGGCCACCCTCGCGATCGTGCTGCTGTGCGGCGCCGCCACCGCACTGGCCGGCCCGATCGTCTTCATCGGGCTCGTGATCCCGCACATCGTTCGGCCGTTCGTCGGTGCCTCGCACGGCTGGATGCTGGCCTGGGCGTGTCTGCTCGGGCCCGCACTGCTGCTGCTCGCCGACGTCCTCGGCCGCATCGTGGCCGCGCCCGGCGAGCTCGAAGCCGGCCTCGTCGCCGCGGCGATCGGGGCCCCGGTGATGATCGCCGTGGTGCGCACCTCCAAGGCGGTTCGGCTGTGACCGCGAGCGTCGCCAGGGCTGCTCTCGCTCCCGCTGATGGTGAGCGCCGACACCGAAGCAGACGCCACGGCACCGTCACCGCGGTGCTCGCCCTGCTGCTCATCGCGCTCACCGTCGGAGGCCTGCTGGCAGGTCCGTTCGGGGTCGGCGTCGAAGAACTGCTCCGGCTCGTGACTGGCGCAGCGTCAGGCGCGACCGAGTTCGTCGTCGTCACGCTGAGGATGCCGCGGCTCGCGCTCGGCGCGCTGGTCGGTGCCGCGCTCGCGCTCGCCGGCGCCCTGTTCCAGACCGTGCTGCGCAATCCGCTCGCGAGCCCCGACATCATCGGAGTCAGCCAGGGCGCTGTCGCGGCAGCCGCCGCCGGCATGCTGCTGTTCGGATTGAGCGGAGCGCCGCTCGCGCTGATGGCCTTCGCCGGCGCGGTCACGGTCGCCGCCGCTATCTCCCTGATCGCCGGGCGAGGGCGCGCGGCGGGCTACCGGTTCGTGCTCACCGGCGTCGGCGCCGCGTTCTTCCTGCAGGCGTGCACCGGCCTCCTGCTCACCCGCGGCGAGGTGCGCGAGGTGCAGCAGGCGCTCGTCTGGATGGTGGGCGGGCTCTCGGGCGCGGCGTGGCCCGACGTTGCAGTGCTCGCCGGAGCCTTCGCCGTGCTCATGGTCGCCGCGGCGCTGACCGCGCGGCCGCTGCGCATTCTGCAACTCGGCGACGACGCAGCGGCCGGGCTGGGCGTGCGAGCCGACCGCGCGCGCCCGACGGTGCTCGCCGTAGGAGTCGGCCTCGCCGCGGTCGCGGTCGCCTTCGCGGGACCGATGGTCTTCGTCGCCTTCATCTCGGCGCCGATCGTGCGGCGATTGCTCGGCGACGGCTCACTCGCCCTCGTGCCCACGGCGCTGTTCGGCGCGGCCCTCGTGCTCGCGGCAGACCTCGTCGCTCAGTACGCCATCCCCGGAGCGCAACTGCCAGCGGGCATCGTCACCGGCCTGATCGGCGCCCCGTACCTGCTGTGGCTGCTCGCCACCCGACGTGGAGGAAGCTCATGACGCGAAAGCCCGCCCACGAACTGAGCGCCGAAGGCCTCACCCTCGCGTACGAGGGGCGCCCCGTCATCTCGGAACTCACCCTCACCATCGAACCGGGAGCGGTCACGGTCATCGTCGGTGCGAACGGATCCGGCAAGTCGACTCTGCTTCGAGGACTCGCTCGTCTGCTGAAGCCGGTCGCCGGTGAAGTGCGCCTCGACGGCAGGCAGCTCCGCCGCGAACCGGGCAGGCGCCTCGCGCGCGTGCTCGGCATCCTGCCGCAATCGCCCGTCGCGCCCGAGGGCGTCACCGTTCGAGATCTGGTGGCGCGCGGACGGCATCCCCATCAGCGCTTCATGCAGACCTGGAGCAGCGCGGATGCCGCCGCCGTGGCGGCCGCGCTGCGGTCCACCGGCCTCGAGCCTCTCGCGCACCGCCGCGTCGACGAGCTCTCGGGCGGGCAGCGCCAGCGCGCCTGGATCGCGATGGCGCTGGCACAGGACCCCGACATCCTGCTGCTCGACGAGCCCACCACATTCCTCGACGTCATGCACCAGCTCGAAGTGCTCGACCTGCTGCACGAGGCGAACCGCACGCGCGGCACGACTGTCGTCATGGTGCTGCACGATCTCAACCTCGCGGCCCGGTATGCCGATCGGCTGGTCGTGATGGCCGGGGGAGGCGTGCTCGCAGAGGGCGCTCCTCGAGACGTCATCAGCACCGAACTCGTGCGCGAGGCGTTCGGCCTCGATGCGCGCATCGTCGACGACCCCGTGTGCGGCGCCCCGATGGTCGTGCCCATCAGTCGCACTCACGGCGCCGTCGCATGAGGCGCAGCCACAGCCCCCCGGCATCCCGCAGCCATCCGGCCTTCGACCAACGACAACCGACCTGCCACTCGTTCCTGACCCACTGAGGAGCCCTATGTCCAGACGAATCATTCGCGCAGCCGTGCTCGCGGCCGCAAGTGCACTCCTGCTCGCCGGTTGCAGCGCCGGCGCGCCCGCGACCGGCGAGAGTTCCGGCCCGTCCCGCGACGCCGGGGCCATCGAGGTCGAGCACGCCTTCGGCACCACGACGATCGAAGGCGCCCCCGAGCGCGTGGTGACGCTCGGCTGGGGGAGCACCGACGCGGCGATCGCGCTCGGGGTCGTACCGGTTGCGATCGAGCAGCAGTCGTACGGCGCCAACGCAGACGGCTACCTGCCCTGGGTCGAGGAGGCGGTCAAGGATGCCGATGCCGAACTGCCGACGCTGATCCCCGAGCAAGTCGATGCGCCGGCCTACGAGGCCATCGCCGCCGCCGAACCCGATCTGATCATCGCGGCCTACTCCGGGATCACAGAAGAGCAGTACGCACTGCTCTCCCAGATCGCCCCGACGGTCGCGTACCCCGATGCGCCCTGGGCAACCCCTTGGCGCGACGTCATCGGCATCGTGGGCAAGTCGCTCGGGCTCGAGAGCGAGGCGGCGGCCCTGCTCGACGACATCGACGCGACCATCGCCCATGCGGCCGAGACGCACCCACAGCTCAAGGGCAAGACGGTTGCGGCGGTGTGGGACGTGGGCGGCACGTTCTACGTGTACAAGTCGGCCGACGCGCGCGTGCAGTTCCTGTTCGATCTCGGTCTCGAGAACGCGCCGGCCGTCGACGAGCTCGCGAGCGGCGACTCGACGTTCTACTACACGCTCAGCTATGAGCAGCTCGACCGGCTCGACAGCGATGTGCTCGTCGCATTCGCGGATACGGAGGCGGATGCCGAGCGCTTCCTCCAGCAGCCGTACGCCGCGCTCATCCCTGCGGTGAACGAGGGGCACGTCGCCTCGGTCACCGGAACGGAGCTCATCGCCGCCGTGTCTCCGCCCACCGCGCTCTCGCTCACCTGGGGCCTGGACGACTACCTCGAGGCGCTGACCGCAGCGGTCGACTGAGCCGCGCGGCCCGGGCGCCCCGCCTGCAGCGGTGCTCGCCACTGCAGGCGGGGCGCAAAGGGAGCGCACAGCCCCCGACGGTAGGATCGTCTCTCATGTCCAGACCAGCCGATTCGCCGTACATCCTCGATGTGTACGAGCTCATGCACCGCCCTGGGCAGATGCGCGAGCGGGAACTCAGCTTCCCCGCTCCGGAGCAGCTGGGCGAGGGCATGATCTCGGTCAAGCCCGGCGTACCGCTCGACATCGACGTGCGGCTCGAAGGGCTGCACGAGGGCATCCTCGTCTCCGGTGACATCCGCAGCAGCGCGACGGGTGTCTGCGTGCGCTGCCTCATCGACATCGAGCAGCCCGTTCAAGTCGAATTCCAAGAGCTTTTCGCGTATTCTTCCGATGAAGCCTTCGACTATGAGGTTCACGACGACCACGTGGATCTTGAACCCGTAGTCAGAGATGCGGTAGTGCTGTCGCTGCCGTTCCAGCCGGTGTGCCGGCCGGATTGCCCAGGCCTCGACCCGGTCACGGGTGAGCGCCTCGCTGATATGCCCGCCTCGGAACCCGAAGCAGTGATCGATCCGCGATGGGCTGCGCTCGAAGGTTTTCAGGCAGCCGCAACTGACGATGAAGGCACCGAGCCCGGTGCCGAGAGAGAGAAGAGATAGCCATGGCCGTTCCCAAGCGGAGACTCTCGCGTGCCAACTCCCGTGCCCGCCGCTCGCAGTGGAAGGCGACTCCGGTGCAGCTGGTGAAGACCATCGAGAACGGCAAGGTCACCTACAGCCTTCCCCACCGCGCGCGCGTGGTCGAGGACGCTGCCGGCACCCCGCTCTTCATGGAGTACAAGGGCCGCAAGGTCGCGGACGCCTGAGCCGGCGCTGAAGCCCGTGCTCGCTGGTCCAGAGCGCGATGCGGGTCTGAGCGACCTCAGCAGTCGGATCGGCATCGACATCGATGCCGATCTGCTCGCCGTGGCGCTGACGCACCGCTCATACGCGTATGAGCACGGTGGGCGGCACAACGAGAGGCTCGAGTTCCTCGGTGACTCGATCCTCGGCCAGGCCGTCACCGTCAAGCTCTTCAGGGAGTACCCTGACCTCGACGAGGGAGAGCTCGCCAAGCGACGGGCCAGCCTCGTCTCGAGTGTCGCCCTCGCAGAGATCGCTCGAGCGATCAAGCTGGGCGAGCATCTTCGCCTCGGCCGCGGCGAGGAGATGACCGGCGGTCGCGACAAGTCGTCCATCCTGGCAGACACGGTCGAGGCGATCATCGGCGCTGTCTACATCGGCGCCGGACCCGAGCCCGCGACCGCGCTGGTGCTGCGTCTGGTCGAGCCGCTCATGGCGGATGCTGAGCGCTTCGGTGCCGCGATGGATCCGAAGACGAGCCTTCAGGAGCTCGTCGCTGCTCGCGATCTCGGCGCGCCCGCATACCGCGTCAGCGGCGCGGGGCCCGACCACAACAAGACCTTCACCGCTGAGGTGGTGGTGGCCGACGAGCTGATCGCCACGGGTGTCGGCACAAGCAAGAAGCAGGCCGAGATGGCGGCCGCCCTCGAGGCGTGGACCGTGCTGCAATCGCGCAAGTGAACGCCCTCGACGATATGAAGCACAAGGGCGACAAGGGCGAGCATGCCCGAACTCCCTGAAGTCGAGGTCGTGCGGCTCGGACTGGAACCGGCCGTTCGCGGGGCCACCGTTCGCGCGGTCGACGTGCGCGACATCCGTTCGCTGCGACGGCATCCTGGCCCTGCAGAAGAGTTCGTGGATCGCCTGGTCGGTGCCCGGATCGTCGCCGCAGTGCGACGCGGCAAGTTCCTTTGGCTGCCGCTCGAGCATCCGGCGCTGACTGGCGACCGCGCCGACGAGGCGCTCGTCGCCCACCTTGGGATGAGCGGGCAGCTGCTGCTCCGAGCGGCCGACGCGCCGGATGATCGGTTCACGCGCATCCGTCTGCTCATCCACCATCCCGACCACGGCGAGCTGGCCGTGCACTTCGCCGACCAGCGCGTCTTCGGCGCCATGGCGCTCGACGAGTTGCTGCCTACGTCGGACGGTGCGCCGGGAGGCGCCGGTTCGACGGACGCGACGGTTCCCTCCCAGGTGAGCCATATCGCCCGTGACCCGCTCGACCCCGCGTTCTCAGCCCGAGAGTTCTTCACCCGCATGGCGCGTCGCGACTCAGGCATCAAACGCCTTCTGCTCGATCAGACCCTGATCAGCGGCATCGGCAACATCTACGCGGATGAAGCGCTATGGTCGGCGAGGCTGCACTTCGATCAACCCGCATCGAGCATCAGCCGGCGCAAGGCGGGGGAACTGCTCGCGGCGCTCCGCGGAGTGCTCGAGAAGGCGCTCGATGAGGGCGGAACGAGCTTCGACTCGCAGTACGTGAACGTCAACGGCCAGGCCGGGTACTTCGCGCACTCGCTGAACGCGTACGGCAGACACGGCCTGACCTGCCCGCGATGCGGAACTGTCATGCGCCGAGAGCAGTTCATGAATCGCGGCAGCCACTTCTGCCCGCGCTGCCAGCGACTCCGCCTGGGTCGGCTGCAACGAGGTATCAGAGAGGTCACCAGCAACGCGGCTGCTCAGGATGGGGACAGTTCCCCGGTTGCTTGAAGGCGACGCCCGATGCGGATTCTGACGATGTCCGATTCACAAATAGGTATCGACTTGGAATCCATAATTTACAGCGGTATTTTGCACGAAAATCGTTCAGTAGCCGATTTTCATTGTGCTACTGTCAAGCCATGATCCTCCTGCGCTTCACCGTTCGCAATCACAAGAGCATTCGTGATGAAGTGACCATCGAATTCTTGCGACCGTCGCTCCGCACTCTTAGGCCCAAGAGCGGTGACTGGCGCGAGCATGTGTACTCACTGGCTGGCGTCTTCGGCCCAAATGCGAGTGGCAAGTCGGCGATACTCGACGCCCTGAAATACGCCTTCACCGCAGTTCACAATTCGTCAACAACGTGGCAGGGCAAGAGCAAGATGCCGAGGGCACCCTTCCGGCTGGACGACCACTCGCGCAATGAACCGAGCATGTTCGTTCTCGAGTTCATTAGAAATGACCGACGGTACGAATACGGGTTCGAAGTCGATGCTGACGGGGTCGTGAGGGAGTGGCTTCGCGATGCGCCGAGCCGGTGGCGGACCTTGTTTGACCGCCACCGAGACAGTGGCGACATTAAGGTCCATCCGACGCTCAGAGCTATCGGTGAGGTTTCGGAACGTGAACTCGTTCTCAGTCGCGCTCGAGTGGTAAAACACCCCCAGTTGGGTCCCATCGCTGCTGATCTGACTAACTCTTTTGACATCGTTTCGGTAAAGGATGCACACCGAGAGGTTCGGCTGAGCGACATCGCGGAGTCGCTCATCGAGGGGTCGATTTCACCGCTCGACATCGAGGCGCTCCTGCAGGTCGCGGATATTGGCATCCGTGAGGTCACAGTCGAAGAGAAGGACCTACCGGAGCACATCCGGCGGGCGCTTCAGGTGTTTGCGTCAGCAATGAACGAAAAGGAGAGTTCGGCAGACAAAGCCGAACAAAAGCACGAGGGAGAGCTAGCAGAACTTGAGGCGGAAGACTCGAAACAGCTGGTACGGAACCTTCTGTTCACGCACCGCGGGGAATCGAGCAAGTGCCCTCCATTCTCGATCGCGCAGGAGAGCGATGGCACCATTGCGTGGCTGGCGCTGATGGTCCCAGTTATCGAAACGCTGCGCTCGGGAGGCCTGCTATGCGTCGACGAAATTGACTCCAGTCTTCATCCGCACCTCCTCGATGTCGTTCTCGGCCTATTCGCGGATCCCACGCTCAACAGGACCGGGGCGCAACTCCTCTTTACGAGCCACGAAACCTATGTACTCTCTCCGCTGAGCGAAGTTCAGCTTGAGCCGGAACAGGTGTGGTTCACCGAGAAAAGCATCGTCGGCGTAACGGAACTTGGGTGCCTCGCTGACTTTCCACGCCATTCAGACGCTAATGTAGCCAAGCGGTATCTCGCGGGGCGCTATGGCGGAACACCGCGACTGGCTCCGAGCATCCTTGAAGCACTGCTGGTGCCGGAGGAAGATTGAAATGGCCGAGTTGTCGCGGGGGCGATCCAACGCGCCCGGAAGAGCTAGACGGGCCAGGCGAGAGACTTATCGGCGGATTCTCGTCGTAGCCGAGGGCGAAACGACGGAGAAGCAGTACGTCGAGTTGCTGACGCAGAAGCTGCGTTCCAAAGGCGTGAACGTGTCGGTGAAAACTGCGCACGGCGCCTCGGATCCTGTCTCCGTCGTGCGCAAGGCTATGCAGATGCAGGCTGCGGCGAGGGCATTGGCGGAGCCGTACTACCAGTCAGTCTGCCTCGTGGATGTCGACGATCATGCGCATCTGGACAGCGCGATTGAGCTCGCGGAGCGACACGGCATACTTCTGCTCATTTCGAACGTGAAGTTCGAACTGTGGCTGCTGTGGCATGTTGATGCCAGCACCGGTGCGAAGACCTCGAGGCAGCTAGACGATTCGATGTCGAGACATGGTCTCTTCCAAAAGAAGAAGCACCTGGCGGCGAACTTTCCGTTCGAAAGATATGAGGCGGCTGTCCGGGTGGCGCGACGGGCTGATCCGGACCTGGCCCCGGGCAGGAAAGGGTCCAACCCTTCAACTGCACTGCCGATTCTGGTCGACATCCTGCTCGGTAAGACGTAGCAGCTTCGGTGCAGTCGAAGCTGAAGTTATCTACGACCTATCTAAGGATCCCGCTCCCGGCAGGTGCGGCTAACTTGATGCGTCGTCGAGACGTTTGCGCCAGGCGCCCTCGATGCCGACGGGCACGAAGCCGACCGCTTCGTTGACGCGGAGCATGTACCGGTTCTCCTCGGCGTTGAACGTCACGACCGAGGGATGCCCCGGTTTCACCTCTTCAAGGTGACGGAGGTTCGCCAGCTTCAGCAGCATGCCGAGCGCGTGCCCGCGGTGCTCGCGCACCACCAGCGTGTCGCCCTGGTCAACGGCACGGTCGATCGCCACTGGCGCCGAGAGCTCCGTGAATCCGGCGAGGCGGCCACTGGGCACATGCTCGGCCGCGACGGTGAGCATGGTGCGCGTGCTCTCGGCGGCGCGGTCGTCGGCGTCGCGAATACGCGCGGCATTCCACTGCTCCTCGGCGAACTCGATGCCCGCGCTCGGAGCGTCGACGCTCATGCGTTGCCGCAGATGCGCGAAGTCATCGATCCACCGATCGGGCGTGCGGCCCTGCCAGCGAACGATCCGATACTCATCGCCGGCGGCTTCGAGTGCCCGCTGCTCCAGCTCCCTGAACGTCGTGTCGTCCACCGGGAGCGCCAACCGGCTGATGCGGGTGACCTGCTCGAGCCGGTAGCCCAAGCCGCGGAAGAACCGCACGCCGTCGTCTTTCGACCACACGGCGCCGTGCCCGGTGGGCGGCACGATCTTCGCTCCTCCTGCGTTGAGCCGGTGAAGGGCGAACGCCTGCAGCGTCGTCACCTGCTGTTGGCGGGCGAACCGGACGATCCCCTCGTGCAGCGCGAGGCCGATGCCGCGATCGCGGAACTCCGGCAGCACGCCGATGTCGAAGAACCCCACGTGCTCGTCCTCGGCCTGCCACTCGAACACGCCGCGCGCGACGATCCGGCCGTCGACCCTGGCGATGAGCGCTCGCATCGGCGAGTACGGGTCGTGCCAGTGGGGGAGGAGGTCTTCAGGGGAGTAATTCAGATCGTCGTTGCCGACGATGTCTGCCTCGACCGCGTTCCGCACGGCCGTCATCTCGATGAAGGCAGGTCCGTGTTCGTCGTCGAGCCGTCGAGGGATGCTGAGCTCCTCGATCGTGAACCCGGCCATCGTCGTCCCCTCCTCGTCGTGGTCGTGCCCGCGGTCCCGCGTGACCTCGTCCTCCTGCGGGAAGCAGTACAGCCTATGGCCGCACCGCGTCGCTGTCGAGGTCGGGGCCGCACGGTCGGGTACCGTTGTCGCAGCGTTCGACCGGTGCGTCGACGCCGTGCGAGACCGAGCGAGACCGAGCGACGACAGGCGGCTGCGTGTATCTGAAGAGTCTGACCCTCAAGGGGTTCAAGTCCTTCGCGCAACCCACCACGTTCGCGTTCGAACCCGGCGTCACCTGTGTAGTCGGCCCGAACGGGTCGGGCAAGAGCAACGTCGTCGACGCGCTCGCCTGGGTGATGGGCGAGCAGGGAGCGAAGACCCTGCGCGGCGGCAAGATGGAGGACGTCATCTTCGCCGGCACGTCCACGCGCGGGCCGCTCGGCCGAGCCGAAGTGACCCTTACCATCGACAACTCCGACGGCGCCCTGCCGATCGAGTACTCCGAGGTGACGATCAGCCGCACGCTGTTCCGCAACGGCGGCAGCGAATACGCCATCAATGGCGAAGGATGCCGTCTGCTCGACGTGCAAGAGCTGCTCAGCGACTCGGGGCTCGGCCGTGAGATGCACGTCATCGTCGGCCAAGGCCGACTCGACAATGTGCTGCACGCGAGCCCCGAGGAACGCCGGGGGTTCATCGAAGAGGCAGCCGGCATCCTGAAGCACCGTCGCCGCAAGGAGAAGACGCTCCGAAAGCTCGAGGCGATGCAGGCGAACCTCACGCGCCTGAACGACCTCGCCGGCGAGCTGCGCCGACAGCTCAAACCGCTCGGGCACCAGGCCGAGATCGCGCGCGAGGCGCAGACCATCGCCGCCATCGTGCGCGACGCACGTGCCCGATTGCTCGCCGACGAAGTCGTGCAGTTGCGGGCTGCGATCACCGAGTTCAGTCGCACCGAGCACGAGCGCAAGAGCGAGCGCATCGTGCTGCAGGAGCAGGCAGATCAAGCCCGCTTGCGTCAGAACCGTCTGGAGCAGGCGATGAGCGGGGATGCCGTCGACGCTGCCCGCCGTGTCGCCTTCGCGCTCGAGCAGGTGCAGGAGCGTCTGCGCAGCCTGTACTCGCTCGCGAACCAGAAGCTCGCGCTGCTCGGGCAGCAGGCTGAGCTGCCGGGGATGCAATCGACGGTTTCGCAGCAGATGGTCGACGACGCGCGGTCGGAGGCCGAACGCCTTCGCGGCGACATCGCCCAGGCCGAAGACGCCGTCGCACGAGCAGCGGCCGCGACAGCGACAGCGAAGGCATCCCTCGATTCGCTCGATGAGGAGATCAGCGCGCAGAGCGCGCTCGTCTCGCAGCACGATCTGGAGCTCGCGCGGCTTGCGAGCAAGACCGAGGTCGCCCAGTCGTCGCTCGCCGCCGCGCGAGGCGAATCGCTTCGCCACGAGCACAGTCTTGAGCAGGCCCAGCAGCGCTTGAAGGACGCGCGCGGCCGATACGACGAGTTCGAAGGCCAACGGCATCCCGATCAGGAGCCGGCGGATGCCGAGCTCGACGAGACCCAGTCGGCCGCCGAGGAGCAGGTGGTCGCGCTGCAAACGCAGCTGGAGACGGCGCGCGAGGCATTGCATGCCGACGAGCGGGAACGCGACGCGCTCGCCGCGCGAAGCAGCGCGCTCTCGCGCGCGCTCGACTCACGCAGTGCGACCGGGGGACTGGTCGATGCCGACCTGCCCGGCCTCCTCGGCCCGGTGGCCGACCACGTGCAGGTGCAGCCCGGCTTCGAAGCCGCGGTGGCCGCAGCGCTCGGCACGCTCGCCGAGGCGCTTCTCGCCTCCGACGCGGGTGCCGCGCACGCCGCGCTGGAGCACGCCGCGGCCAACGACCTCGGCCGAGTCGAGGTGGTCGTGGCGGATGCCGCGGCCCACGCGCCGCAGTGGCCCGAGGTGGCGGGGCTGCAGCCGGCGGCATCCGTCGTCACGGCTCCGAGCGGCGTGCTTGGTGTGCTCGGGCACGTCACGATCGCCGATGATCTGGGTGCTGCACGGAAGGCGGTGCCGCTGCTGCGGCAAGCGCTCGGCACGGTGCCGGTCACGCTGGTGACGCGCGACGGCGATGTGCTGACCGAGCACGTGCTGCGCGGTGGCTCCGGGGGGTCGCAAGGACGCATCGAACTCTTGGCTGAGAGGGATGCCGCCGCTGAACGACTCGTCGAGGTCACCGCGGCCGTCGAGCAGCGTCGAAGCGAGGTCGACGCGCTGCGTGAGGCGCTGAGCGCCGCGAAGCAGCGAGCCGCGGCCGCTGCCGAGGCCGTGCGCGATCGTGACCGGCGTCTCGCCGCGCATACCGAACAGCTCGGGCGCGCTCGTGTGCAGCTCGAAGCAGCGGAGGCCGAGTGCGAGCGTCTGCAGGCGGCTCGAGACCGTGCGGCGGAATCGGCGCGCGTGGCAGAGGCCGCCGTCGATCGCGCGAGGGCCGAGCATGAGGAGTATGCGGCGCGGCCGCGCCCCATCCTCGACGTGTCGGCGCGCGACGGCATGGTCGCTGAGCTCGACCGGGCGCGCGCAGCCGAATTGCAGGCTCGCGTCGAGCTCGAAACCGCTCGTGAGCGGGTGCGTGCCGAGCAGCAGCGCGCTGACGAGCTCTCACGACAGCTCGACGCCGAGCGCGACGCCGCCCGGGAGCAGGCCCGGCTCGCGGTGCTGCGCCAGCGGCAGATCGCAGCTGCGGCCTCGGTCATCGAGGCGCTGCCGCCAGTGCTGAACTCGGTCGATCGCTCGGTCGCCGATGCACGCGTGCGGCTTGCCGCGGCGGAAGCGGAGCGAGCCGCCCAGAACGAAGAGCTCTCCGAGCTGCGCCGAACCGAGAGCGCACTGCGAGAGCGCCTGCACGCCGCGAGCGAGCAGGTGCACGGGCTCGAGATGCAGCTGTACGAGAAGAAGCTGCACCTCTCGTCGCTGCTGGAGCGCGCGGGGGACGAGCTGGGATTGGTGGAAGACGTGCTCGTCGCCGAGTACGGACCGCATGTTCCGGTGCCGGTCGACAAGGCGCCGGGCGATGCGGATGCCGCTGTGTCGACGCTCCAGCGCGACACCGACGCGCAGGCGAGCGATGCACAGGCGGGCGATGCCCAGGCGGGCGATGCACAGGCGGGCGATGCCCGGTCGAGCGATGGAAGCGCCGACGGTGGTGCCGCTCCTGAACGTGAGGTCGTCGCGTTCGACCGCGCCGCGCAGCAGCGCCGCCTCGCCGCGGCCGAGCGCAAGTATCAGCAACTGGGGCGAGTGAACCCGCTCGCGCTCGAAGAGTTCGCAGCACTCGAGCAGCGGCACAAGTTCTTGACCGAACAACTCGCTGACCTCACACAGACCCGCAAGGACCTGCTCGCGATCATCGACGAGCTCGACGGCAAGATGCAGGAGATCTTCGAGGCCGCGTTCGAAGACACGCGGACGGCGTTCAACGAAGTGTTCCCGGTGCTCTTCCCCGGCGGCACCGGAAGCCTGCAGCTGACCAACCCCGACGACCTGCTCACCACCGGCATCGAGGTCACGGTCAAGCCCGCCGGCAAGAAGATCGAGCGGCTCTCGCTGCTCTCCGGCGGCGAGCGGTCGCTCGCGGCGGTCGCGCTGCTGATCGCCATCTTCAAGGCGCGTCCGAGCCCGTTCTACATCATGGACGAGGTCGAGGCCGCGCTCGACGACGCGAACCTCGGCCGCCTGCTCACCATCTTCGAGGACCTGCGCGAGTCGTCGCAGCTCATCGTCATCACGCACCAGAAGCGCACCATGGAGATCGCCGACGCGCTCTACGGCGTCTCGATGCGGCAAGACGGAGTCTCCGCAGTCGTCGGTCAGCGCGTCCGCGTCGAAGAACGCAGCGCCTGACCGCCGGCCCGGGCGCGTGCCGGCGCGCGTTCGCCGCTTCGGAGAGAGTTGCTTCCCCGACCGTTGCGGTGAACTCTGGCCGGGGCGCCCGGCATGCGCTTGCGGATGCCGCGGCTAGAACGACTCGATGTGTGCGGGCACTCGCGGGTCGCCGAGGGGCAGGCCGTTCACGCTGAGCACGACCCACTCGCCGTCGCGGTACTCGACCGTCGAAAGCACGCCGTTGTGCACCCGGCCCACCGGGTGTCCTGCGAGCTCGCCGAGCGTCAACCGGATGAGCGTGCCGTGGCAGACGACGACCACATCGGAGCCGTCGTGGCGCTCGGCTATCCGGTCGAGCGCTGCGACGCCGCGCGTGACGACCGAGTCGACCGGTTCGACGCCGGGGATCATGGTGCGGCGCGCCCACTTCGCGTCGATCTCGCGGATCGTCATCCCCTCGGCCTCGCCGTAGTGCCGCTCGACCAATTCGGGCATGTCTTCGCCGAGGGGCACGTCGAGCCGCGACGCGATGATGCTCGCAGTCTCGTGGGCCCGCTGCAGGGGCGAGCTGATGATGGTCGACCACGCCGAGGCGCCGTATGCGGCGGCATCCGAGAGAACCTCCGCAGCGGTCACCGCTTGGGCGCGGCCGACCTCATTGAGCGGGATGTCGCTGGAGCCCTGCATCCGATCCTCGGCATTCCAATCGGTCTGGCCGTGACGAACAAGGGCGATGATCATGCCTCCATGATGCCCGAGCGGCCTGAACGATCGGTCAGCACGCTGGAGCTAGGAGCGAGGATCATTTCTGATCCTCGCCGCGACGCCAGTGCCGAGCGCCGTCTCGGCGCTCGGTTCCGGACGTTGGAGCTCAAAGCGAGGATCATTTCTGATCCTCGCCGCGACGCCAGTCCGAGCGCCGTCTCCGTGCTCGTTTCCGGACGCCGAGACCAGGGGCGGCGTTGCCCTAGCCTGGACGCATGGCTGAACGCACCCCCTGGTCGCTGTCCGGTGCCCTGCGCGGCATGTTCGCCCGCAAGACCATCGACGACGACACCTGGGAGGAACTCGAAGACGCCCTGATCGGCGCCGATTTCGGCCCCGACACCACCGAGGCGATCGTCGAGCACCTTCGCGAGCAGGTGGCGAAGTACCGCACGACCGACCCGGCAGACCTGAAACGGATGCTGCGCGAGACCGTCGAGGAACGCCTCGCCCAGTACGACACCACCTTGACCCTCAGCAACCGGCCCGCCGTCGTGCTCGTCGTCGGCGTCAACGGCGTGGGCAAGACCACCACGATCGGGAAGTTCGCCAGGTTCCTCGTCGGTCATGGCCGGAGCGTGCTGGTGGGCGCCGCCGACACGTTCCGCGCCGCGGCGGTGGAGCAACTGGCGACATGGAGCGAGCGGGCCGGGGCCCAGATCGTGCGACCGCAGCAGGAAGGGCAGGACCCGGCATCCGTCGCCTACCAGACGGTTGAACGCGCCCGCGCCACCGGAGCCGAGATCGTGCTGATCGACACCGCCGGTCGACTCCAGACGAAGGCCGGCCTCATGGACGAGCTCTCGAAGGTGCGCCGCGTCGTCGAGAAGCTCGAGCCGATCGCGGAGGTGCTGCTCGTGCTCGATGCCACGACTGGGCAGAACGGCGTCTCACAGGCGCAGGCCTTCATCGAGCACGCCGGCGTGACCGGGCTCGTGATCACCAAGCTCGACGGTTCAGCAAAGGGCGGGTTCGTACTGGCGGTGCAGGAGAAGACCGGCATCCCGATCAAGCTCATCGGCCAGGGTGAGGGCATCGGTGACCTCACCGGCTTCACTCCTCACGTGTACGCGCAGAAGCTCGTCGGCTGAGCTCGGCCGCTTTCGCTGCTGCTGCTGCTGCCGCTGCGTCTCGTTCGTTGTGGCCCGCCCGTTGCACAGCGCGCTGCTCATGGCGCCGCCCGAAGTTCAAGGCCGCGGAATCCGTCATTCGGCCGCATCGACCTGCCTCGCGGCAGCGATCGCGGAGCCCGAGGAGTCTCTCCCGCAGCCCGGGCACCCGCGCGAATGCACGGTTTCCCGACGCGTGCGTGTCAAGTTGCGTGAAAAGTGAACCAGTGGTTCGCTAGTTGAACCTAAGAGTCAAGGAGGATTCGATGCTGCGTCGCGCAGGGACGATCGCACGCCCGGTGAGGTCATTCGACTGAGATGGGGACGAACAAGGCGATCATTGAAGACAAAGCCGGCCGCGTCGAGCTGACGACGACCGCCAATATCGAGGTCAGCAAGCTGTACAACCACGACCTCGCGCCAGTCCCGTTCAAGGGGCGCACGTGGCACACCTACAACTACGCCGCGCTGTGGATGAGCATCGCGCACGGCATCCCGACGTACTACCTCGCAAGCGGGCTCATCGATATGGGCATGAGCTGGGTGCAGGCGGTCATCACCGTCGGGCTCGGCAATCTCATCGTGATGATCCCGCTGCTGTTGAACAGCCATGCCGGGGCCAAGTACGGCATCCCCTTCCCGGTCTTCGCGCGGACGGCCTTCGGAGCGCTCGGCGCCAACGTGCCTGCGCTCATCCGGGCCATCTCGGCCTGCGGATGGTTCGGCATCCAGACGTGGGTCGGAGGTCAGGCGATCCACACGCTGTGCGGTGTCTTCTTCGGATCGTGGTGGTCGGATGCCGAGCGCTTCGGCGGGCACCCGTGGACCCTCTGGCTCTCGTTCGCGGTGTTCTGGCTGCTGCAGATGGCCCTCGTGCTGCGCGGCATCGAGTCGATCCGCAAGCTCGAGAACTTCGCCGCACCGCTGATCCTCGTGGTCGCCGGCATCCTCATGGTCTGGGTCATGAACCTCGCCGGCGGCCTCGGTCCGATGGCATCGGCGCCATCGGAGCTCGGATGGGGCGCCGGCTTCTGGACGATCTTCCCTGGCGCGCTGATGGGCATGATCGCGTACTTCGCCACGATGTCGGTCAACATCTCCGACTTCACTCGCTTCGCGAAGAGCCAGAAGGCGCAGGTCGTCGGTCAGTCCGTGGGCCTCACGCCGACGATCGTCGCGTTCACCACCATCGGGGCGCTCACCACCTCTGCGACCGTCGAGGTGTGGGGACGCCCGATCTGGGATCCGGTGGAGCTCGTCGGCCTCATCCCGAACGCTCTGGCCGTGCTCTTCAGCCTCTTCTGCATCATCGTCGCCACCGTGGCGGTCAATGTCGCCGCCAACACGGTCGGCCCTGCCTACGACTTCTCGAACGCCTTCCCGCGCTACGTCTCGTTCAAGATGGGCGGCATCATCACGGGCGTCATCGCGATCCTGATGCAGCCGTGGAACCTGCTCGCCAGCCCGAACCTCTACATCTTCGTGTGGCTCGGTCTCACCGGTGCGTTCCTCGGCTCGGTCGCCGGCATCCTGGTCGCGGAGTACTGGATCATCAGGCGCCGCTACCTCGCCGTGGAAGAGCTGTACCAGCGCGGGAGCCGCTACGAGTACCGTCGCGGCTTCAACTGGCGGGCCCTGACGGCGATGGCGATCGCGCTGCTGCTCTCGGTCGGCGGCGCCTATTCCGCTGGCGGCACCGGAGGTCCGTTCCCTGAGGCGGGGTTCATCCCGCTGCTGAAGCCGCTGTACGACTACAACTGGGCTGTCGCGTTCATCAGCGGACTCCTGATCCACTGGCTGCTCGCCCGTGCGTTCCCGCCTGCTTCGCTCTCGCTCGACGCCGCCGATCGCGCGGCCGGGGTCGCCGGTGCGGCGCTCCCGGGTGCCGCAGCGGGGGAGCGCATTGCGGCGGATGCCGGTGCTGCGCGCCCGGTGGCCGAGGATGCCGAGCAGACCGCCGATGCCGAGCAGACCGCCGTTGGCGAGGACGCGACCGCCACGGCGGCGGGGCCGGCCGACGAGCTCGTCACCAGCAAGCAATAAGGAGCACCATGAAGACCCAAGCAGCGCTCATGCTGGCGCCGGGGGAGGACTGGACGGTCACTGAGATCGACCTAGCGCCACCGCAGGCCGGCGAAGTGCTCGTCGAGTTCACCCATGCCGGGTTGTGCTTCTCAGACGAGCACCTCCGCCACGGAGGGCTCGGAGACCTGCCGGCCGTCGGCGGGCACGAAGGCGCCGGCATCATCCGCGAGGTCGGCGAAGGCGTGACGGGCCTCGCCGTCGGCGACCACGTCGCGGCCTCGTTCATCCCGGCGTGCGGGCGTTGCGACTGGTGCGTGACCGGCCACTCGAACCTCTGCTCGAGCGCCGCGAACAGCCCGGGTACGGCCGACCCGGCGACGTTCCGGTTCTCGCACGACGGCGAACCGGTTCCCGCGAACTGCGGGCTGGGAACCTTCGCACGCTACTCCGTGGTGTCGGCGAAGACGGTGGTCAAGGTCAACCCGGTCGTGCCGCTCGAGGTCGTGGCGGTCGTGAGCTGCGGCGTGCTCACCGGGTGGGGCGCCGCAGTGCACTCGGCCGAGGTGCGCGTCGGCGACACGGTGGTCGTGATCGGTGCGGGCGGCGTGGGGATCAACGCCGCCCAGGGCGCGAAGTTCGCCGGGGCCAGGCACGTCGTCATGATCGACATGAACCCTGCGAAGCTCGAGTTCGCGCGTCAGTTCGGCGCCACGGCCGAGTTCACCTCGACCGATGAAGCCGGCGCCTTCGTGCGCAGCGTGAACCCGGTGGCTGATGGGGCGGATGTCGTCATCGTCGCCACTGGCAACACGACCGAACCGATCGTCACGGCCGCGTACGGCCTGCTCGGCAAGCGCGGGCGCCTCGTCCTCGCCGGCATGTCGCAAGACGTGTTCGACAAGAACGTGCAACTGCCCGGCACCCAGATCATCTTCAAGGAGCAGACGATCAAGGGGACCATCTACGGCTCGTGCAACCCGCGCCACGAGATCCCGATCATCCTCGACCTGTACGCGCAGGGCCGCATCAAGCTCGACGAACTCGTCTCGGCGCAGTACGCGCTCGAAGACATCAACGAAGGCTTCGCCGATCTGCGCGCGGGCAAGAACCTGAGAGGAGTCGTGGCACATGCCTGAGGCCACGCTGAGCATCGTCGAACGCGACGAGCTGTACATCGGCGGCGATTGGACCGCACCAGAGACTTCCGCTCGCCACGAGATCGTGGACTCGACCACCGAGGCAGTGGTCGGCTCATACGCGGTCGCGGGGCGAGCGGATGTGGATCGAGCCGTCGCCGCCGCGAACGCCGCGCTGAACGACAGGGACGGCTGGGGCGGCTACGGGCCGGCCGAACGAGCGGCCGTCATGCGCCGGTTCGCCGACGCGATCGAGCGCCGGCGCGACGCGCTCGGCGAGCTCATCACACGGGAGGTCGGCACACCGTTCGGACGCGCCCGCGGCGCCAACGCCGACACCGCCGCGGCGCTGTTGCGCTTCTACGCCGACGTCATCGAGCGATCGCCGGTCGAGGATCTGCGCCCCGCAGGCGTCGGCCACTCACTCGTCCGGCGGGAGCCGATCGGTGTGGTCGCCATGATCGCACCCTGGAACTACCCGCTCAGCACGCTGTTCTTCAAGCTGGCGCCAGCACTCGCGGCTGGCTGCACCGCTGTCGTCAAGCCGGCGACCATGACCGCGCTGAACTCCTTCCTCGTCGCTGAGGCGGCGGCAGAGGCCGGCGTTCCTGCCGGCGTCCTGAACATCGTGCCGACCGACCGCGAGACTGGCGACCACCTCGTCACTCACCCGGGCGTGCAGAAGGTGGCGTTCACGGGCTCCACGGATGTGGGGCGTCACATCGGCGGGCTGGCCGGCCAGCACCTGAAGGCGGTGACACTCGAACTCGGCGGCAAGTCGGCGGCACTGCTGCTCGAAGACGCATCCATCGAGAAGTTCGTGGAGCACCTGCACGAGTTGAGCTTCGCCAACAACGGGCAGACCTGCACGAACAACACCAGGTTGATCGTGCCCGCCGCGATCTACGACGATGTGGTGGCCGCCGTCACCGAGACCGTCAGGTCATGGCCGGTCGGCCATCCGATGGACCGCGAAACGGTCGTCGGCCCTGTCGTGAGCCGCGCGCACAAGGCGTCGATCGAGCGGTACTACGAGATCGCGAAGACGGAGGGCACCCGGGCGATGATCGGTGGCGGTTCGGCCGAGGGCACCGGGTTCTTCGTCCAGCCGACGGTCTTCGTCGATGTGTCGCCCGAGATGACGATGTTCCGCGAGGAGCTCTTCGGTCCCGCCGTCTCGATCACGAAGTACAGCGGCGATGTGGAGGAGGGGCTCGCGATCGCGAACGACTCGCGCTATGGGCTCTCCGGCGCGGTGTTCAGCGAGAACGAATCGCTCGCGCTCGACTCCGCGCGTCGCCTCGAGACAGGCACGGTCGGCTTCAACATGGCGAACTTCGACATCGGAGCGCCGTTCGGCGGGCGGAAGGACTCCGGCGTCGGGTTCGAACTCGGGGCAGAGGCGATCACCGCCTATCTGCACTACAAGACGATCTTCACGCCCGTCGTCCCCGCCGGGTTCTGATCCGCGCCGGTTACGGCGCCGCTTGCAAGGGGCGGTCGCTCGAAGACCCACTGGGTCAGTCCTCGAGCGGCCGCCCCTTTCGCTCGGCCAGCAGCAGCGCGCCCACAGCCGCGATCACGAACACCGCTCCGAAGACCCCGAACAGCAGTGGCGATCCGCCGGCCGCGCTGAGCAGGGGCACTGACAGCGGCGCGAGGATCGCTCCGATCCTCCCGACACCGGCCGCCCAGCCGGCACCCGTTCCCCGCAGCCGGGTCGGGTAGAGCTCCGGCGTCACCGCGTAGAGCGCACCCCACGCGCCCAGATTGAAGAACGACAGCAGGCAGCCGAACGTCAAGATCCAAGCGTCGGTGGTCGCAGTGCCGAACAGTGCGGCGGATGCCGCTGAGCCGGCCAGGAACACGGTGAGCGTCGCTCGCCGCCCCCACACCTCGATGAGCCAGGCAGCCACGGCGTAGCCCGGCAGCTGAGCGAGCGTGATGATCAGCGTGAACCCGACCGAGCGGACGAGCGAGAAGCCCGAGTTGAACAGGATCGTCGGCAGCCAGATGAACGCGCCGTAGTACGAGAAGTTCACGCAGAACCACACGACCCAGAGCGGCACCGTGCGGCGGAGCATGCCCGGACTGAACAGGCCACCGAGCCGCGTCGTCTGAGTCGCGGCGCCCGGCCCGACACCGGCCGAGCGCGCATCGGTGGAGTGGGCAATGGTGGAGTGCGCATCCGCCGCATCAGCGGCATCCGCGCTGCTCGTCACGGCGTTCGGCTCGGCAACGCTGAGGCGTGTGCCGCGGTCGGCTGCCGCATCCGCTTCGTGCCCGACACCTGCAGACTCCTCGAAGGAGCGCACGACAGCCTCTGCCTCCTCGTGACGACCCCGCGTCTCGAGGAATCGCACCGACTCCGGCAGCCTCCACCGCACGACGATGGCGTAGAAGGCCGGCACCACTCCGATCGCGAGCGCCCAACGCCAGCCGTCGTCGCTCGAGGGCACGAGAAACGCTCCGATGAGGGCGGCGGCGAGCCAGCCCGCGGCCCAGAACGCTTCGAGCAGCACCACCACGCGACCCCGGATGCGGGCGGGCGCCAGTTCGCTCACCAGGGTCGAGGCCACCGGCAACTCGGCGCCGAGGCCGAGACCGACGATGAACCGGAGAGCCACTAGCAGCGCCACCGACCAGGCGAGCGCGCTGACTCCCGTCGCGATCCCGAAGACCAGCAGGGTGAGCGCGAACACCTGCCGCCGGCCGAGTCGATCGGCCAGGAGACCGCCGAGACTCGCGCCGATCGCCATGCCGACGGCGCTCGCGGTGGCGATCCACGACTGCTCGCCAGGAGTGATCTGCCAGGTGGCGGCCAGTGCCACCAGCACGTACGACAGCAGCCCGACATCCATGGCGTCGAGCGCCCAGCCGATGCCCGAGCCGACAAGGAGACGGCGATGCCGGCTGGTGAACGGAAGACGATCGAGACGTTCGGTGCGCGTGAGCGCTGGTGCAGGCATGCGTGTCACCGTACTGCACGCCGAACCGCCCGAAGCGCCGCGGGGAGACGTCGGCCCGCAGCCTGGTCCGGTTCCCGATCCGCCGATGCCCGCTCCCGTAGACTGGCTGCATCATGGCTGTTTTTGGCACGCTCTCCGACCGGCTCGCCGATACGTTCAAGAACCTTCGCAGTAAGGGGAAGCTGAGCGCCGCCGATGTCGACGGCACGGTGCGCGAGATCCGTCGCGCCCTCCTCGACGCCGACGTGGCCCTCGACGTCGTCAAGGCGTTCACGACCCGCGTGCGCGAACGCGCGCTCGGCGACGAGGTCAACCGCGCGCTCAACCCCGCCCAGCAGGTCGTGCAGATCGTCAACGACGAGCTGATCCAGATCCTCGGCGGTCAGCAGCGTCGGCTCGAGTTCGCGAAGAACCCGCCCACCGTGATCATGCTCGCCGGCCTGCAAGGTGCTGGAAAGACGACGCTCGCCGGCAAGCTCGCGAAGTGGCTGGCCGAGCAGCAGCACACGCCGATGCTCGTCGCAGCAGACCTCCAGCGGCCGAACGCGGTCACCCAGTTGCAGATCGTCGGTGAGCAGGCGGGCGTGCCCGTGTTCGCGCCGGAGCCCGGGAACGGCGTCGGCGACCCGGTGAAGGTCGCGAAGAACGCGATCAAGCACGCGATCGACAAGCAGCACGACGTGGTCATCGTCGACACCGCGGGCCGGCTCGGCGTCGACGCCGAGATGATGAAGCAGGCGCGCGACATCCGCAAGGCCATCGATCCAGACGAGGTGCTCTTCGTCATCGACGCCATGATCGGTCAGGATGCCGTGGCCACGGCCAAGGCGTTCCAGGAAGGCGTCGACTTCACCGGCGTCGTGCTGTCGAAGCTCGACGGCGACGCACGCGGCGGTGCCGCCCTCTCGGTGGCCAGTGTGACCGGGCGCCCGATCATCTTCGCCTCGACCGGTGAGGGGCTGAGCGACTTCGAGCCCTTCCACCCCGACCGCATGGCGAGCCGCATCCTCGACCTCGGTGACATCCTCACGCTCATCGAACAGGCGCAGAAGCAGTTCGACGAGGAAGAGGCGCGCAAGGTCGCCGAGAAGCTCGCGAGCGACACCTTCACGCTCGAAGACTTCCTCGCCCAGATGCAGCAGGTCAAGAAGATGGGCTCGCTGAAGGGCATGCTCAGCATGCTGCCCGGGGCCAAGGGCATGCGTGAGCAGCTGGAGAACTTCGATGAGCGCGAGATCACGCGCACCGAGGCGATCATCCAATCGATGACGATCGCCGAGCGACGAAACCCCAAGCTCCTCAACGGCTCCCGCAGGCTTCGCATCGCGAAGGGCTCCGGCATGACGGTCACCGATGTGAACCAGCTCGTCGCACGCTTCGAGCAGGCCGCGAAGATGATGAAGACCGTCGCCCGCGGCGGGGTGCCGCAGGTGCCGGGAATGGGGCCGATCCCCGGGGGATTCGGCGGCGGGCGCGGCAAGGCCGCGAAGGCGAAGGGCAAGAAGAAGGGCGGCTCGCGGTCGGGGAACCCGGCGAAGCGCGCAGCCGAAGAAGCAGCCCGCGCGACCGGCGTGACCCCGGGTGCAGGAGGCGGATCCGGCTTCGGCCTCGGGGGCGCGGCGGGTGCTGGCGGGCCGAGCGCCGAAGAGCTCGAGTCGCTGCAGAAGCTCCTCGGTCGCTGAGTGTCGAAAGCTGAGTGTCGAAAGCTGAGTGTCGAGAGCTGAGCATCGAGAGCCGATGAGCAACGGCATCCGTGAGGCAGCGCGCCCCGATCGTCCGCTTCGCATCGCGGTGCAGCTCGCGCCTGAGCACGCCCGGTATTCGACGATCCGCGACGCGGTGGCTCGCCTCGAGGACATGGGCGTTGATGTGCTCTTCAACTGGGACCACTTCTTTCCGCTCACTGGAGACCGCGACGGATTGCACTTCGAGGCGTGGACGATGGTGGCCGCGTGGGCCGAGCAGACGTCGCGCGTCGAGTTCGGCTCGCTTGTGAGCTGCAATTCGTACCGCAACGCGAATCTGCAGGCCGATATGGCGCGCACCATCGACCACATCAGTGCCCGTGACGGCGGCCAGGGTCGGTTCATCTTCGGCACCGGAGCCGGATGGTTCGAGCGCGACTATGACGAGTACGGCTTCGAGTTCGGCACCCCGGGCTCGCGCTTGAATGCCCTCGCCCGCGACATGCCGGTGATCGAGCAGCGCTGGGCCAAGCTCAACCCGCCGCCGACTCGCCGCATCCCGGTGCTGATCGGTGGCGGGGGAGTGCGCAAGACGCTTCGAATCGTGGCCGAGCACGCCGACATCTGGCACAGTTTCAGCAGCCCTGAGGTGCTCGCTGAGAAGCTGCAGGTGCTTCGGATGCACGCCGACGCGGTCGGTCGGGATGTCTCGGAGATCGAGGTCTCCGTCGAACTGCGGCGGGCGAGCGATGCGGATGCCGACGCCCTGCTCGACCTCGGTGCGACCTTCTTCACGATCGGCCTCCGCGGCCCCGAGTACGACTTCGAGAAGGTCGCTCGCTGGCTCCGCTGGCGCGACGAGCGCTCGCGCGGCTGAGTCGGCTTCCCCGCGCGGCTGGGCGGGGCGCGGCTTGGTCCCCTCCGGTGCCGCAGGTGATCGTCGGCCGGCGCACCGGGCTCATGCCAGTCCTGCGCGCAACTCCTCGATGAGCGAGTCGACGACCGACCGCCCGCGGTCGGTGCTGTCGGTCGCGACCCGGCGCTGCCGCTCGTAGCCGGCACCCCGCTGCATGATCCGCTCTGCGCCCGCGAGCTCGTCTGCGCAATCGAGTTCCTCGGCGATCGGCGCCAGACGCTGGCACAGCGCCGCGATCGCCGATCGTGCCGGCCGGCTCGACCCGGCGGCATCCTCGATGATGTTCGCGTCGAGTCCGTAGCGGGCGGCGCGCCACTTGTTCTCGCGCCAGAACCAATGGGGCAACGGCTCCACGGTCTCTCCGGCGTCGAGTCGTCGCATCGTCTCCTCTGCGAGGCATTGGGTGAGCGCCGCCATGGTGCCCACCTCTTCGATCGTCGCGACCCCGTCGGGGATGCGGTTCTCCACGGTGCCGAGCTTCGGCGAGGGGCGCACGTCCCAGCGCAGCTCGCTGGAGTCCTCGATCGCCTGGCAGCCCACGAGATCCTCCACCATCCGCTCGAACTCCTCATAGCGCTCGAAGCGCGGTGGCAGCCCAGCGATCGGCAGCAGTTGGTAGATCAGCGCCCGGTTGGAGGCGTAGCCGGTGTCGTCGCCCTGCCAGAACGGGCTCGACGCGGACAGCGCCTGGAAGTGTGCGAAGTGGTCGATGAGCACGTTCATGACGGGTATCACCGCCTCTGCGCGGTCGACGCCGACGTGCACGTGCACGCCCCAGATCATCATCTGCCGAGCCCACCATTGCGACCGATCGAGCACGCGCTGGTAGCGGTCCTTACCGGGCGTGACCTGTTGCCGGTCCCAGCGGCTGAACGGATGCGTGGCGCCGCAGACGAGCTCGACACCGAGCTCACGCGCCACCGGTTGCGCGCGGTCGATGAGCGACACCAGATCCGCGACCGCATCCCGCACCCGGCGGTGCGCCGAACTCGCCAATTCGATGGTGTTGGTCAGGAACTCCGTCGTGAGGCGCGGATAGCCGTCGTACCCCTCGGTGCGCCGCAGCAACTCTGCCGCGAGAGGGCTGAGCTCCCGGGTCTCGGCATCCACGCAGGCCAATTCCCACTCGATGCCGATGGTCGAACGCTCTGAACTCGCGAAGGTCACTGCCACACTCGATTGTGACGTGGGCGGATGCCGGTGGCCATGCGACTGCACTGTCTCTTCTCCGACTGGGCCACCCGCATCGGGCGGCGAACGTCGTGGTTCGCCGCAGCCCGCTGGATCTGGCAGAATGGATAGCCGAGTTGCGGCTCGCCCGACCCTCTATCAGGCGCCCGCAGCACCACGAGCTTTCGCCGAGAGTGCCCCCACGCCTGCGGCTCCAGTTCACACCACGCAAATACTCAGGAGAATTGTGGCTGTCAAGATCCGTCTCAAGCGCCTCGGAAAGATCCGTGCGCCGTACTACCGCATCGTCGTCGCAGACTCGCGCACCAAGCGCGACGGTCGCGTGATCGAAGAGATCGGCAAGTACCACCCCACCGAGGAGCCCTCGTTCATCGAGGTCGACTCGGAGCGCGCCCAGTACTGGCTCGGCGTCGGTGCTCAGCCCACCGAGCAGGTGCTCGCGCTGCTGAAGCTCAGCGGCGACTGGGGCAAGTTCAAGGGCGAGAAGGACGCGAAGAGCTCCATCAAGCCCGTCGAGGCCAAGGCTCAGTTCGTCGCCGACGAGAAGAAGAAGGCCGTGCTCAAGCCGAAGAGCGAGAAGGCTGAACAGCCGAAGGCGGGGTCCGAGGCACCCGCAGCCGACGACGCCGCTGAGGCGCCCGCGGCCGAGGGCACCGAAGAGGGCCAGGCCTAGTCCAGTGCTGTCCTCTGCGCTCGAGCACCTCGTTTCGGGGATCGTCGACCACCCCGATCAGGTGCAGGTCGCGTCGAAGAGCTCACCGCGCGGCGAGGTCCTTGAGGTGCGCGTGCACCCCGAGGACCTCGGCCGTGTGATCGGCCGCGGCGGGCGCACCGCGAAGGCGCTGCGCACGCTCGTGGCCGCTCTCGCCGATGGTCGTCGTGTGCGTGTCGACGTCATCGACACCGACTCCTAGTCGTGGCGGCGTCATCGAAGAAGCCCGACCGCACGCAGCTTCGCGTCGGTCGGCTGGTGAAAGCGCACGGGCTCAAGGGCGCGCTGAAGCTCGAGCTGTACACCGACGAGCCCGAGCGACGCTTCGTGCCGGGCGCCTCCTTCACGCTCCAGGTGCCGAGCACCTCGCCGTGGCATGGCAAGACGATCGAGCTCACCGAGCTCCGCTGGTACAACGGCCAGCCGGTCGCCTTCTTCGAGGGCGTCACCGATCGCACCGCGGCTGAGACTCTCGTGCGTGCGATCCTGTGGATCGAACAGAGCAGCGATGAGCTGCCCGCCGAGGAAGACGCCTGGTACGACCACCAGCTGGTCGGTCTGCAGGTGCGCCGCGACGGAGCCCCGGTCGGCACCGTCGCGCGAGTCGAGCACCTGCCCGCACAAGACCTGCTCGTCGTCGACACCGGCGATCGCGAAGTGATGGTCCCATTCGTGAAGGCCATCGTGCCGTCGGTCGATATCGAGGCTGGGTTCGTCGAGCTCACGCCCCCTTCCGGGCTCTTCGAAGACGCCGCAGAGTGACGCCCCGGCACGCTGCCGTGTACCCGCGCAACGACCGGGCAGTCTAGGGTCGATATCGTGCGCATCGATATCGTCTCGATCTTTCCCGAGTTCTTCGATGTGCTCGACATCTCATTGCTCGGCAAGGCGCGCCGGGCAGGACTCATCGAGCTCGGCGTGCACGATCTCCGCGATTTCACGCATGACCGCCACCGCACTGTCGACGACACACCGTACGGCGGCGGCGCCGGGATGGTGATGAAGCCGGAGCCATGGGGCGAGGCGTTCGACGAGATCATCGGCGACCCCGACGGTGAGGCGGAGCAGGATACTGCTGCATCCGGCCCTCTCGTCATCTTCCCCTCGCCTGCGGGCCTGCAGTTCAACCAGGCGATGGCGAGGGAACTCGCCGCGGAGCAGCACCTGGTCTTCGCCTGCGGCCGGTACGAGGGCATCGACCAGCGCGTGGTCGACCACACCGCCACTCGCGCGAGGGTGCGCCTCGTGAGCCTCGGCGACTACGTGCTGAACGGCGGCGAGGTGGCAGCCATGGCGATGATCGAGGCGATCGGCAGGCTCATCCCTGGCGTGGTCGGCAACCCCGAGAGCCTGGTCGAGGAGAGCCACGAGTCAGGGCTGCTCGAGTACCCGAGCTACACCAAGCCCGCGAGCTGGCGGGGCTTCGACGTTCCGCCGGTGCTGCTGAGCGGCAACCACGCGGCCGTGGCTGCATGGCGTCACGAGCAGCAGCTCGAGCGCACGCGCCAGGTGCGGCCAGACTTGCTGCCCGGCTGAGCCGCAGCGGGGCCGGTACAGCGCCCAGCAGTAACCGCTCTTCCAGAGGCCCTGCCGTTCGAGAGACACTGCCGCGGGAGGCCCTGCCGTTCGAGAGTCACCGCCGTGCGGGAGTCACCGTGGGATCATCGCTCGGATGGGTTCCAACTCGGCGTGCATGAGCTCCCGAGTTCGTTCGATGAAGCGCTCGTCGCCGTGTGCGTCGTACGCGAAGGCCCGGCGCATGAGTCCGTCGGCGATCTCGACCGCGACCTCGATCTTGAAGACCGCTTCGGGGGTCGCTTGCACCTCGAAGTGCTCGCTCAGCATCGACAGGTACAGCTGTGCCAGCATTCCGCCGCTCGCTCCATCGGTATCGAGCAGCCGCTCCGGCACGAGATCGCCGAGTCGCAGCCATCGGAACCCGGGTTCATTGCGCATCATGTCGACGAAGATGTCGAGGGTCGCGTCGAGCGCCGGCGCCCAGCCCTCCAGACCGGGGCGGAGCGCGGACGCCAGGCGGCCCACGTAGCGTTCGATGTTCCGGACCGTCAACGCCTGCAGGAGCGAGCCGATGTTCGGGAAGTAGCGGTAGACCACCCCGACAGAGGAGTGAGCCCTCGCCGCGACGAGGCTCGTCGTGAGCCCGTCGACGCCCGTCTCGGCGATGATCGCGGCAGCAGCATCGAGCAGCAGCTCGATTCGCTCACTGCTGCGCTGTTGAACTGGGGCGGTGCGGATGATCCGTCGCAACAGATCCTGGGTCTGGGTCACCGGCCTCCTTCGACTCGTTCGCAGCCTGCTCGACTCTATGGCAGAATTGATAGCTGTGCCTTGAGCCGGTTCTGCCTCTGGGGAACCGACGATCACAACGGCACACCACTGACAACCATTCTTCCTTACCGCGAGCCGACCAGCGGCGGCCGCAGAGAGCGAACCACCATGCACATCCTCGATTCCGTCGATGCGGCTGCGACTCGCACCGACATCCCCGAGTTCCGGGCCGGTGACACCGTCAAGGTGCACGTCAACATCATTGAAGGTCAGCGCTCGCGTATCCAGGTCTTCCAGGGCGTCGTGATCGCTCGCTCGGGCCACGGCGTGCGTGAGACCTTCACCGTGCGCAAGGTGAGCTTCCAGGTGGGCGTCGAGCGCATCTTCCCGGTGCACTCGCCCGTCATCGACCACATCGAGGTCGTCACCCGCGGTGACGTGCGTCGCGCGAAGCTGTACTACCTGCGCAACCTCACGGGCAAGAAGGCGAAGATTCGCGAGAAGCGCGAGAGCTGACGCTGGCTCTCACCGATTCGACTGAGCTCCCCGCACATCTAGGATGGTCGGGGAGCTCAGGGGTTTAATGACGGATGCATTGCAGCCTGCGCGCCGGGCGGAATCTCGCAGGGCGCCGCGCAGGCGTGGGGGATGGCGGTCG
Organism: Ruicaihuangia caeni; assembly: GCF_040536845.1. NCBI lineage: Bacteria > Bacillati > Actinomycetota > Actinomycetes > Micrococcales > Microbacteriaceae > Ruicaihuangia > Ruicaihuangia caeni. The sequence goes on along the minus strand of NZ_CP159582.1, from coordinate 356,100 downwards.
TTCCTCCGCGACGTGCTCGTGATCTTCGTCGCCGCTCTGGTGATCTCGTTCCTGATCAAGACGTTTCTGATCCGGTCGTTCTACATCCCGTCGGAGTCGATGTTCGACACGCTGCACCGCGATGACCGCATCATCGTCAATCAACTGACGCCGGAGCTCGTGCCAGTGGCGCGTGGCGACATCGTGGTGTTCGAGGACCCAGGGGGCTGGCTCACCCCGTCGCCGGAGCCTGAGAAGGCGCCGATCGCGGCAGCGGCTGACTGGGTGCTCTCGCTGGTGGGGCTCGCGGCGGACGACACGAACGAGCACCTGATCAAGCGCGTGATCGGCCTCCCCGGCGATACCGTCGCCTGCTGCAATGAGTTCGGTCAGCTGACCGTGAACGGCGTGCCGCTCGACGAGCCGTACGTGAACCTGCCTGCCGGCGCCACCAGGGTCTCCGCCGACGACTTCAAGATCACCGTGCCGGAGGGCGCCCTCTGGGTCATGGGCGACAATCGTTGGGCATCCGCCGATTCGCGCTACAACCGCGACAAGCCGGGCAACGGCTTCGTGCCGATGGGCAATGTCGTCGGGCGGGCTGTGGTCATCTCGTGGCCCATCGATCGTTGGACCTGGCTCGACAACTACGAGACCGTGTTCCGCGGCGTCGACTTGGAGCGCTGAAGGCGATGATGGCGGTCGCCGAACCGGATCTCTCGGTTGAGCGGGCGTTCTTCGCGGGCGGGTCGCGTCTGGTGATCGGGCTCGATGAAGTCGGCAGGGGCGCGCTCGCCGGGCCGGTGGCCGTCGGCGCTGCCGTCATCGCGGCGAAGGCCTCAGCGGTGCCCAAGGGGCTCCGCGACTCGAAGCTCATCCCGGAGGCCAAGCGCTCCGGGGTCGAGGCCGACGCGCGCGCGTGGGCGGAGGCGTGCGGGGTGGGGCTGGCGTCTGCCGCAGAGGTCGACCAGGACGGCATCATCGCCGCGCTAGGGCTCGCGGCTCGACGCGTGCTCGAAGAGCTGCACCGGTCGGGCGTGCCCGTCACTGAGAGCGTCGTCCTCCTCGACGGCACCCACGACTGGCTCTCACCGGTGCTGCGGGCTCCGCTCCGGGTGGTGACGCGCGCGAAGGCGGACCGCGACTGCGGCTCGGTCGCCGCGGCATCCGTCATCGCGAAAGTGCATCGCGACAGCCTCATGATCCGTGCGCACGACGAGCAGCCGGTGTATCACTGGCTCAGCAACAAGGGCTACGCGAGTGCAGCGCATTTCGCGGCGCTCGCCGTGCACGGCGCCAGCGCCATGCACCGGCGCACCTGGCTGAGAACCGCGCCCGATATTCCGGCCTAGGATTGGTGCAGCATGGATGACGACGACTTCGACGACTACGACCGTGAGGTCGAACTCGCCCTCTACCGCGAATACCGCGATGTGGTCGGCCAGTTCAAGTACGTCGTCGAGACCGAGCGGCGGTTCTACCTCGCGAACGAAGTCACTCAGACTCGCGTCGACACGGCGAACGACTTCTACTTCGAGCTCGTCATGCACGACGTCTGGGTGTGGGATGTCTACCGCTCAGACCGCTTCGTGAAGTCGGTGAAGGTGCTCACGTTCAAGGACGTGAACATCGAGGAGCTGAGCACGCGAGAGTTCAAGCTGCCGAAGGAGCTCGCGCTCGACGAGTAGCTCGCCCGAGCCCGTTCCCTGAGCGGCTCGTGGCGCCGTCTTCGCGCGCCCTCAACACCCGCGAACCGAACTGCCTGATGAGCAGGTTCGGGTGGGACGCCGATTCCCTTTGCACAGACCCTCCACCCTCGTTCCAGGAGGGCGGACGACATGGCACAGAAAGACCGGCTCGGCCGCGAGGGGGAATCTCTCGCCGCTGAGTATCTCGAACGTCGCGGGTACACGATCGTCGAACGCAACTGGCGCTGCCGCTCTGGCGAGGTCGACATCGTCGCCGAGCACCAGGGAGAGCTCGTCCTGGTCGAGGTCAAGACGAGGTCGAGCGAGGCCTTCGGGCATCCTTTCGCTGCGATCACACCTGCGAAGCAGTCGCGCTTGCGCCGGCTCGCCGGCTTGTGGCGCGAAGCGCATCCAGGCACGGGGGCGATCAGAATCGACGCGGTCGCCGTGCTGCGGTCGAACGACGGCGCCGCCGCCATCGAGCATCTGCGGGCGGTGTGCTGATGGCGGTATCTCGCGCCCACTCGGTCGCACTGCTCGGCATCGACGGGGCGATCGTCGAGATCGAGGCCGATATCTCCAGCGGGCTTCCCGCCACCGTGCTCGTCGGATTGCCCGATGCCGCGCTGGGGGAGGCTCAGCATCGTGTGCGAGCTGCAGCCATGAACTCGGGGTGCCCTCTCACCAGGCAACGCCTCACCATCAACCTCTCGCCGGCGGGACTCCCGAAGCACGGAACCGCGTTCGACCTCGGCATCGCACTCGCCGCGTTCGCTGCCGACCGGGTCGTCGACCCCGCGTCCGTCGAGCGGCTCGCGCACCTGGGGGAGCTGGGCCTCGACGGACGGCTCCGCCCGATCAGCGGCATCCTCCCGGCAGTGCTGGCGGCGTCGCGGGCCGGCTTCGACACCGTGATGGTGCCGGCAGGCAACGCGGCCGAAGCGGCCCTTGTGCCGGGTGTGCGAGTGGTCGGAGTGGCCTCACTCCGGGAGGCGGCCGTCTGGCACGGCGCCGAATTGGAACTGATCGACGTCGAGCCCATCATGCCGGCCGCGCCCCGCGTTGTCGAAGATGCAGATGCCGATCTCTGCGAGGTCATCGGGAACGACGATGCGATCGAGGCAATGCTTGCCGCTGCTGCGGGCGGGCACCACATGTTCCTGCTCGGACCACCGGGCGCGGGCAAGACGATGCTTGCGGCGAGGCTTCCCGGCATCCTTCCTGAGCTCGACACGGACGCGGCGCTCGAGGTGAACTCTGTGCGCTCATTGGCAGGGGAGCCGGTCACCGGCCGATTGCCCACCCGGCCGCCGTTTGAAGCGCCGCATCACACGGCGACTCCGGCCGCGCTCGTCGGAGGCGGGAGCCGGATCATCCGCCCGGGCGCCGCCGCTCGAGCCAGCCACGGCGTGTTGTTCCTCGATGAGGCGGCCGAGTTCTCGGCCGTCGCCCTCGACGCGCTGCGGCAGCCGCTGGAATCTGGACGCATCACGATTCACAGGGCGAACGCTGTGGCATCGTTCCCCGCCAAGTTCCAGCTGCTGCTCGCGGCGAACCCGTGCCCCTGTGGCCAGCACGGTGCGCCCGACGCCGACTGCGACTGCGCTCCGTACGCACGGCGTCGCTACCTCGCGCGATTGTCGGGTCCGTTGCTCGACCGTGTCGACATCCAGCTTCGTGTGTCTCGCGTCACCGCAGCGCAACTCACCGCGGCCTCGGGAAACGCCCGACTGACGTCCGCCGAGGCTCGTGAGCGCGTGTCCGCAGCGCGCGCGGCGGCACGCGAGCGGCTTGCGGGCACACCGTGGCGCACCAACTCCGAAGTGCCCGGGTCGTGGTTGCGCGACACGCGGCATCGCCTTCCTGCGGCCGTCACGGCTCCGCTCGACCGCGCGCTGGAGCGAGGAGCGATCTCGATGCGCGGGTTCGATCGAGTGCTCCGCGTCGCCTGGTCGATAGCGGACCTGGCCGGTTCGTCCTCTCCAACCGCAGAACACCTCGGTCGTGCTCTCTACTTTCGAAAGGCCCTCTCCTCATGATCCTGAGCCCCCATGCCCGACCGTTGATCGATGGGTCGCAGCCTGGGCGCGCGACGGCACCGCTGTTCGGGCTCGATGAACGCGAGTTGCGTCCGCTGCTCGATCGCGTGGCGCTTCGCGAACGCGACGACGATGGCCGCCAACACCTGCTCGCAGCCATCGTTTGGAGCATGATCGCCGAACCCGGTGATCGCGACGCAGGCACGCTGACTGGAGCGCTCGGCGGGGTGCGAGCGCTGGAGGCGGTGATCGATGGCACCGCTCCCGCAGAGCTGGTGCGCCGGCTCCACGACGCCACTGGTGAACCGCTCGAAGAGGCCGGTGATGCGCAGGCGGCCATCTCCCGATTGCACGCGGCCCTAGACAGGTGGCGGCCTCGTGCCGTCGCTCGTCACGTGCACTCGACTCTGTTGAGCGCTGCGCGGCAAGCCGTGAGGGTCCTGTGTCCTGACGATGAGGAGTGGCCGATGGGTCTCGATGATCTCGGTCCGCATGCCCCGGCGGCGCTCTGGTTGCGCGGCGACCCCGGGCGACTGGCGTCGCTCCAGCGTTCGATCGCGGTTGTCGGGGCGCGCGCGGCGACGGCCTATGGCGAGAGCGTTGCGATCGAGATGTCGGCAGGCCTCTGCGACCGAGGCTTCGCGGTGCTCTCGGGCGCCGCGTACGGCATCGACGGCGCAGCGCACCGGGCGGCCCTCGCTCGTGGCGGCGTCACCGCGGCTGTGCTCGCGGGAGGCGTGGACCGCTTCTACCCGAGTGGGCATGACGGTCTGCTTCATCGCATCGCCGAGCACGGCGTGGTGCTGTCTGAAGTGCCCTGTGGAAGCCCGCCAACGAAATGGCGGTTCTTGCAGCGAAACAGATTGCTCGCCGCGCTCAGCCAGGCGACGGTCGTGGTCGAGGCCGGCCGTCGATCCGGCTCGCTCAACACGGCCGGGCATGCTGCTGCACTCGGACGCGCGCTCGGCGCCGTGCCCGGGCCCGTCACCAGCGCCGCCTCCGCCGGCTGTCACCGCCTCATCAGGGAGTACGACGCGGTGTGCGTCACGAACGCAGAGGAGGTGATCGCCCTGCACCCCGAGGGAGCAGAGATGCAGCAGGCTCTGTTCACATCGCACGACCCCGAGCAGTTGCGCCTGCTCGATGCCCTCAGCAGCCGAGCGGAGCGCCACACGCTCGAGGTGTCGCGGCGGAGCGGGCTCGCGGTTGCACGGGTCCAGGCGATCCTCGGAGCGCTCGAACTCGAGGGGGCGGTCGTGTCTGGCGAACGAGGTTGGCGGAAGGCCTCTGGGTCGGGCCTATCCTGAACCGATGAATGCGTCGGCCGCCGTGGCTCGGGAGGGCTGAGCGATGCGCCTCGACACGGCCATCGACGCCTACCTCGCCCACCTGGAGACCGAGCGCGCCCTCAGCGCGCAGACGCTCCGTGCGTATGGAGCGGATCTCGCTGGTCTCGCGGCGTTCGCGGAGCGCGCCGGCATCGTCGAGGCGGATCAGCTGGATCTGGAACTGCTGCGTGATTGGTTGTGGGAGCAATCGAATCGAGGCATGGCCAAGTCGAGTCTGGCCCGAAGGACGGCGTCGGTTCGCGGGTTCACGAAGTGGCTCGCCAAACAGCTGCCGGCGCCCGCCGACCCCGGCCTGCGCCTGCGCTCGCCGAGACCCGCCCGGCACTTGCCGCGGGTGCTGACAGAGCCGCAGGCAGCGGCGTTGCTCGAGAATCTCGCTGATCGTGCCGCCACCGGTGACCCGGTCGCGCTTCGCGACCTGGCCGTCGTCGAGCTGCTCTACGCCTCTGCTCTTCGCGTGAGCGAACTTGTCGGCCTCGACCTCGGCGACCTCGACCGTGAACGCCTCACCGTGCGCGTGATGGGGAAGGGCGCCAAGCAGCGTGTGATTCCCTACGGCATCCCGGCCCAGCGCGCTCTTGACGACTACCTGCATCGCGGCCGGCCGGAACTGCTCGCCGGGGCAGGCCGGTCGCCGGAGCATGACGCACTGTTCCTCGGCGCTCGAGGCGGACGGCTCGGAGCGAGGGCCGTGCACAGCGTGATGTCCCGGCTCCTGGGTGACCTCGATAGCGGTCCCGCCGGCCCGCACACCCTCCGGCACACCGCGGCCACCCACCTGCTCGACGGCGGAGCAGATCTGCGTGCTGTGCAGGAGCTGCTCGGGCACGCGAGCCTCGGCACGACGCAGATCTATACGCACGTCTCGGCGGAGCGACTCAAGGCCACGTACCGCAACGCGCACCCGCGCGCCTAGGCAGCCCCTCGCACTAGGGCAAACGCCGTGTGGGCAGGAGCACTGAACGAGGGACGGTGCCGAGCAGCAGCATCGGGGAGATGTACTCCCCGTGCAGCCGCACGCCGAAGTGCAGACAGCCGACGTCACTGCAGTGCCCGGCCACGACAGTGCCGATCGTTTCTCCTTTCATGACCCCATCACCCGTCGAGAGCTCGGACTCCACCGGCTCGTAGCTCGAGAGCAGGCCGCCCTCGTGGCGGATCGACAGCACCGGCCGGTCGACCACCCACCCCGCGAAGTGCACCGTTCCCGCTGCGGGCGCGAGCACCGTAGTCCCCTCGGGGGCATGCAAGTCGACGCCTCTGTGGCCTCGCCCGTAGGGAGTCGGCGGGGCGAGATAGTCGCGCTCCACGGCAGCCGCAGCGCGTACGGGCCATGCCCAGAGCGGATCGTTGCGGGCATCCGCGTTCCACCGGGGCGAGGGTGAGGAGGACAAGCCCAGTTCCGCACCGGCGGAGGAACCAGCGGGCGTTGAGGCGAGCACCAAGGCGAGCACGAGCGGGAGCATGCCCGCAAGCGCTCTTCGCGCGCGAGGTGCGGCACGGCGCCACCAACATCGACGGCCGGATCCTCGGAGCATTCGCATACGTTCTCGAGCCCACCCCGCTCGCGGTGCGACCGCAGCCGTACTGGGGCAGCATCATGGGCGAATGCGGCTCGGGGAGGAGCGGCGAAGCGCCGTCGCCGTCGCCGAACCGAGCGAGCGTGCAGCGACTCGGCTGCTACTATTGCACCTGCATCCGTCATCGACGGGTGACTTCGCGTGCCCATTCGGTCAACGCTCCCACTCAGTCCTTCGCACGTCGACCACGGTCGTCGCGGTGAGTGGCGGGAACGCACCGGGCACCAGGTTCCGAGCCGACCGGCTCCGGAAGACAACTGAGATCGCGCAACCGCGCAAGACAAGGAGAACGGCCATGGCCGTCGTCACCATCCGCCAGCTGCTCGACAGCGGCGTGCACTTCGGGCACCAGACCCGCCGCTGGAACCCGAAGGTGAAGCGCTTCATCCTCACCGAGCGCTCGGGCATCCACATCATCGACCTTCAGCAGTCGCTCGCCTACATCGACAAGGCCTACGACTTCGTCAAGGAGACCGTCGCGCACGGCGGCACGATCCTCTTCGTCGGCACCAAGAAGCAGGCGCAGGAGTCCATCGCCGAGCAGGCGACGCGTGTCGGCCAGCCCTACGTGAACCAGCGCTGGCTCGGCGGTTTGCTGACCAACTTCCAGACCGTCTCGAAGCGCCTCGCCCGCATGAAGGAGCTCGAGGAGATCGACTTCGAGGACACCACCAAGGGCTTCACCAAGAAGGAGCTCCTGATCAAGCGCCGCGAGCTCGACAAGCTCCACAAGACGCTCGGCGGCATCCGCAACCTGTCGAAGACCCCTTCGGCGCTGTGGGTCGTCGACGCCAAGCGCGAGCACCTCGCGGTCGACGAGGCCACCAAGCTCGGCATCCCGGTGATCGGCATCCTCGACACCAACGCCGACCCCGATCTGCTGCAGTACCCGATCCCGGGCAACGACGACGCGATCCGCTCGGTGAGCCTGCTCACCCGCATCATCGCCGACGCCGCGGCCGAGGGCCTCATCCAGCGCCACCAGAAGCCCGAAGAGGCCGGCAACGTCTCGGCCGTCGAGCCGCTGGCCGAGTGGGAGCGCGAACTGCTCGAGCAGTCGAACGCCGCTGCCGCACCGTCGGAGACTCCCGCTGTCGAGGCGACCGCTCAGGAAGTCCCCGGCGACCTCGCTCCCACTGAGGAAGCGGCTCTCCCCGCCGACGAGGAGGCTCCGGCAGCCGCCGGCGCTCCCGCCAACGACGAGACCAAGTAAGGACGGCTTGTATGGCTAACGTCAGCCTCGAAGACATCAAGACCCTGCGCGAGCGACTCGGCACGGGCATGATCGACACCAAGAACGCGCTCGTCGAAGCCGAGGGCGATGTCGAGAAGGCCACCGAGATCCTCCGGCTCAAGGGTGCCAAGGGCAACGCGAAGCGTGCCGACCGCTCCACCAGCGAGGGGCTCGTCGCAGCCAAGGAGAACGGCTCCGTCACCACCATGATCGAGCTCGCGTGCGAGACCGACTTCGTGGCCAAGGGCGAGAAGTTCGTCGGTCTCGGCAACGCGGTGCTCGAAGCCGCTGCTGCTGCGGGCGCGAAGACCGTTGAGGAGGCACTTGCTGCTCCCGCCGACGGCAAGACCGTCGCCGACCTCATCAACGACGAGGCCGCGATCCTCGGCGAGAAGGTCGAACTGCGGCGTGTCGCCTCGGTCGAGGCCGAGAAGTTCGCGATCTACCTGCACCGCACCAACAAGGACCTGCCCCCGCAGGTCGGCGTGGTCGTCGGCTACAGCGGTGACGACGCAGACACGGCGCGCAGCATCGCCCAGCACATCTCGTTCGCGAACCCGAGCTACCTCACGCGCGAAGACGTCCCGACCGAAGAGGTCGAGAACGAGCGTCGCATCGTCGAGGAGATCAGCCGCGGCGAGGGCAAGCCGGAAGCGGCGCTGCCGAAGATCGTCGAGGGTCGCCTCGGCGCCTTCTTCAAGCAGGTCGCGCTGCTCGACCAGGAGTACGCGCGCGACAACAAGCTGACGGTCAAGCAGGTCGCCGAGAGCGCCGGTATCACGGTCACGGGCTTCGCCCGGTTCAAGGTCGGCGCGTAAGACCGCTACGTGATGGGGTCCGAGACTGCGGTCTCGGACCCCATTTCCATGAGCGGGCACCCCGCCATAGTGTGATGACCAACCCCGTTGTGAAGGAGACGATGTGACCGAGGTGCGCCGACGGAGAGTGCTGTTGAAGCTGTCAGGGGAGGCGTTCGGTGCGGGCTCCCTCGGGGTGAATCCTGATGTCGTCAGCGCCATCGCCCGCGAGATCGCCGAGGCGGCCCGCGAGGTCGACGTCGCGATCGTGGTCGGCGGTGGCAACTTCTTCCGCGGCGCAGAGCTCAGCCAGCGGGGTATGGATCGCGGGCGAGCCGACTACATGGGCATGCTCGGCACCGTCATGAACGCGCTCGCGCTGCAGGACTTCCTCGAGCAGGCGGGCGCGCAGGTGCGCGTGCAATCCGCGATCTCGATGACACAGGTCGCTGAGCCGTACATTCCGCTGCGTGCCGAGCGGCACCTGGAGAAGGGCCGCGTCGTCATCTTCGGCGCGGGAGCGGGTCTGCCGTACTTCTCCACCGACACTGTCGCGGCCCAGCGCGCTCTCGAGATCGGCGCCGATGTGGTGCTGGTCGCGAAGAACGGCGTCGACGGCGTGTACGACGCCGACCCGCGCAAGCATGCCGGCGCCGTCAAACTCGACCGTGTGACCTACCAGGAGGCGCTGGTGCAGGGCCTCAAGGTCGTCGACTCGACAGCGTTCAGTCTCTGCATGGACAACGGGATGCCGATGCTCGTGTTCGGCATGGAACCCGCCGGCAACATCACGCGCGCCATCCTCGGCGAACAGCTCGGCACGCTCGTGAGCAACGGCGACTGACTCGTTCATGGCGAAGAGGGGGACCGCTCACTTGGCGGTCCCCCTCTTTTTCGCGCTCGGGGCCGAGGCCATGAACTGAGAAACGAAGAAGGGGACCGGCGCCAGCCGATCCCCTTCTCGCGTGTCCTAGAGACTACTTGGCGGTCTCACGGATGCTGTTGTAGAACGCCAGGTCGTCGCCCTTGTAGTACGACTGGAAGTACTCCTCGGCGCCCTTGATGAAGGCCTGCACGTCGATGTCCTCGGTCTCGATGACCTCGACCGGGCCGTTCGCACGCCAGTCCTCGAGGATCTTCTCGGTCTCGTCCTCGACGCACTGACGGTTCTCGGCGCGGATGTCGCGCACGGTGTCGAAGACCAGTTCGCGCTGCTCGTCGTTCATCTTGTCGAGCACCTTGTCCGAGATGGTCACCCAGTGGATGCTCACCTGGTGGTTGTTCAGCGCGACGTAGTTCTGCACCTCGTCGTAGCTGGCGGTCTTGGTGCCGACGACGGGGTTCTCCTGCCCGTCGGCGATGCCCTGCTGCAGCGCGACGTAGACCTCTTCGTACGCGACCGCCACGGCGTTCGCACCGAGAGCCTTCGCGTTGGCGAGGTACTGCGGGGTGTCGGGGAAGCGCATCTGCATGCCTGCGAGGTCCTCCGGCCCGTGGATCGGGTCGTTGGAGCTGAAGGTGCGCGAACCGTAGTACCAGCCGTCGATGATGGTGATGTCGGTGGCCTCGTTGAACGCGGTGCGGAAGTCCTCCGAGTTGTTGTCGATCCAGTCGAAGGCGTGGTCGACGTCGTCGAACACGTAGGCAGCACCGAGGATGCCCACCTGCGGGTACACCGACGCGAGGCCGGCTTCCTGCAGGTCCATGGCGATGTCGCCCGACTGGATCGCGGCGACGCGCTCGGTGTCGGGGCCCAGCTGGCTGGCGGGGAACAGGTCGACCTCGATGCCCAGGTCGGCTGCCTCGACGCGCTCCTTGAAGAGCTCCATGCCGCAGAAGTAGTTCGGGGTCTGCTCCGACTGGCTGCTTGCGAACTCGAGCGTGATGGTCTCGGCGGCGTCGCCCTTGCCGTCCGCACCGGTGTCGCCCGAGCCGGCACAACCGGCGAGCAGGCCGATTCCGGCGGTCAGCGCGAGCGCCGAGAGGGCGCCGCGGCGGATCCGATTGCTGTGGATCATTGATTTTCCTTTACTTCGTGGCCCCGGATCATTCCGGAGCCGTCTCGGTGTGTGCGCTTTGGGGGCCTTGCCGGAGCTAGAACCCGAGCGCGTTGGGGACGAACATCGCGATCTGCGGGAAGAACGTGATGAGCAGCAGCACGCTCACGAGCGGGACGAGGAACGGCAGGATGCCGCGGAAGATCTCGTCCACCGAGCGGTTCGTCACGGAGCTCATGACGTAGAGCACGCTGCCGACCGGTGGAGTGAGCAGACCGATCATGAGGTTCACGATCATGATCACGCCGAAGTGAACCGGGTCGATGCCGAAGCTCACCACGACCGGCATGAGCACGGGCACCGTGACCAGGATGATCGCGGTCGCGTCGACGACCATGCCGAGCAGGATCAAGATCGCGTTCACAATGAGCAGGAAGACGATCGGGCTGTCGGTCACACTCGTCATCCAGTCGGCGACGCCCTGCGCCACACGCTCGCGAGCGAGCACCTGACCGAGCATGCCGGCCGCGCCGATGATGATCATGATGCCACCGGTGAGGAACACGGTCTCCTTGGCTGCGTCCCACAGCACACGCAGGTTCAGCGTGCGATTGAACATACCGAGGATCAGCATGTACAGCGCCGCGATACCGGCTGCCTCGGTGGGCGTGAAGAGGCCGCCCACGATGCCGCCGAGGATGATGACCGGTGTACCGAGAGGCAGCAGCACCCGGCGGCCCGCGCGCCAGAAGCGGCGGGAGTCGAAGGGCTGGCTCGCGAACTCAGGGCGCTTGCGCACCCAGAAGAAGATGTACACGCAGAGCCCGAGCGCCATGAGCAACGCGGGAACCACGGATGCCGCGAAGAGCGCACCGGTCGAGATCGTCGCCACGGAGGCGAAGATGACAGCGGGGATGCTCGGCGGCATGACTGGCGAGATCAGTGCGGACGACGCCGTGAGGCCCGCGGCGAAGCGGAAGGGGTACCCGGCGCGCGTCATGGCTGGCACCTGCACCTTGCCCAGGCCGGCGGCGTCGGCAAGCGCCGAACCACTCATCCAGGCGAAGCCGACGCTGGTGCCGACGTTGACGTAGGCGAGGTTTCCGCGAACGCGCGACATGGCCGCGAGGCAGAAGTCGAACAGTCGCTCGGCGATGCCGAGCTTGTTCGCGATCACACCGACGAAGATGAAGAGCGGTACGGCCAGCAGGGGGAAGCTGTTGGCCGCGTCGAACACAGTCTTCAGGGCGAGACCGGTCGAGTACCCGTTCAGCATGAAGTACATGAGGCACGGGCCGAGGATCGAGAAGGCGACGGGCACCCTCAGGAAGAGCAGGACGAGGATGCCGATGGCTACGAGTGCGAGTTCCATGTGACTTATGCCTCTGCTTCCTCGAGCGTGAGCGAATCCGCCTCGTCGTATTTGGCGTGGAAGATCTTGATGACTGCGCGGACGGTTCCGGACACGAGTCCCACCAGCGGGAGCGCGAAGACGTAGGCGAGCGGCACTTGCAGCACCGTGGTGGTGCGGCTGAAGCCGCTCTGGAACATCGCCCACGCCTCCCAGGTGAGCAGCGCGCAGATCACGGCGAGCAGCAACGCTGCCACTGCTTTCACGATCACCTGCGCGCGGCCCTTGGCGATGTTGTCGATCACTGCGACGGTGATCTGCCCGTTCTTGCCGATCAGGTAGCCGATGAGGATGAAGGTGATGCCCGTCAGGGAGTAGCGTGCGATCTCACCGGCGCCGGGCCAGTTGAGCTCGTGCACATAGCGGCCGAGCACCTGCCACAGCACGCCGACGAACATGGTGAGCAAGAAGAACGCGGCCAGCGAGAGCTCGATGTTCCCCCACCAGCGGAAGAACGCGCTCTCTTTGGGAGCGGGGCCTGCTGTGGGGTTCTCGAATGCCGCTTCTGCGTTCTCGGGTGCGGAGTCAGTCATCTCCCGCTGTCCTCTCTCGCGCTTTCCGCGCGATTCGTCGCCCGCCGGACAAGCCGGTAGGCGCGATGAGCGATCGGTTCATCGATTGCCTTTCGTGATTGCGGTTCGGTGCAAGCGCTGCGCTGCATCGTTGCTGCGGCATCCGCAGGGCCCCGGCGAGCTTACTCGGCGCGGCTCAATGCCCCAGATGACATATCCCACCGGTGGGCTCGCTGTGCTCGCGCCGATTAGTTCGCCTTCGAATAATGGAACGGTATTCCGACAGAATAGTCAGCAGGGAGCATAACTGCGGAATTGCGACCCGAGAGACCCTCATAAGGAGGCGTGCCATCGGATGGCACACACCGGCGTGAGGTCGGGCTGCACCTTGCAAGCTGCTCGCCGAACGCATCGTCAATGACCTGAGAGAACCGGAGTGAACGGGTGTCAGAACTCAGACTCGGATTGTTCGGCGCCGGCCTGATCGGCCGCGAGCACGCGCAATACGCACAGCAGGCGCAGGGCGTCGAACTCGTCGCCATCGCCGACCCTACGGATGCCGCGAAGCAGCTCTCGGTCGAACTCGGCGCGCAGCACCATAACGATTACGCATCGCTGCTCGAGGCGGGCGGGGTCGATGCTGTGATCGTCGCGCTTCCGAACGCCATGCACGCGGATGCGGCCGTTGCCGCCATCGACCGCGACGTCGCGGTGCTCGTCGAGAAGCCCATCGCCGACACGCTCGAACAGGCCTCGCGCATCGTTGAAGCCTCAGAGCGCAGAGGAGTGCCGGTGCTGGTCGGACACCAGCGCCGCTACGCGCCCGACGTCGCTGCGGCGAAGAAGTTCATCGAGTCGGGCGGCATCGGTGAGATCGTGGCGGTCTCGCTCATGAGCACCTGGCGCAAGCCCGACGAGTACTTCGACATCGAGTGGCGCCGGCGACGCGGCGGCGGGCCCGTGCTGATCAACCTGATCCACGACATCGACGTCATCCGCTACCTCGCGGGCGAGATCGACACCGTGACGGCACTCGGCTCGTCGAAGGTACGCGGTTTCGAGGTTCCGGAGACAGTAGGGGCCGTGCTGGAGTTCGCCAATGGGGCGATCGGCACCGCGATGCTCAGCGACGCGGCGGCCTCGCCGTGGAACTGGGACCTCATGGGCTACGGCGCGTACTTCCCCACCACTCCGGGGGACGCCTACTTCATCTCGGGAACCGAGGCGTCGATCGCCCTGCCGTCGCTCACGGTGTTCCGCCACGAGGGCGGCAACCACTGGCAGCTGCCATTCACCAAGCAGACCATCGATCGTGTGGAAGTGAACCCGTACATCACGCAGCTCGAGCACCTCGTGCGAGTGGTGAAGCACGGGGAGGCACCGGTGATCTCGGCGCGCGACGGGTACAACACGCTCGCGGTCGCGACGGCGATCGACGAGGCGCACGAGTCCCGTCAGGTGACGCGGGTCGAGCGATGAGCGAAGCCTCGGTCGAGGGCTCAGCCGTCTGGCCGCAGCGACACCGGGGCCGCGTTGTGCTGGTGACCGGTGGCGCTGGTGGCCTCGGAGGAGCCGCTGCCGAGCGGCTCGCGGCGGAAGGCGCGGTCGTGCTCGTCGCCGACCTCTCGATCGAAGAGGAGCACTGGGGTGACGAAGGAGCGCGCGTGCGCCTCGACGTCACCGATCAGGACCAGTGGGTCGAGCTCCGTGACCGCGTCCTCGAGCGCTACGGCCGCCTCGACGGTCTATTGGTCGCCCACGGCGCGCAAGGCCCTGAAGCACCCGTCGAGGAGGTGCCCTACGACGGATGGCGGCGCACGCTGGGCGTCAACCTCGATTCAGTGTTCCTCGCGCTGCACACGGTGATGGGCGTGATGAAGCAGCAGCGCGCAGGCCGGGTCGTGTTGCTGGCCTCCATCTCGGGCCGCGAGGGCAATGCCTCGATGAGCGCCTATTCGGCATCGAAAGCGGGCGTCATCTCGCTCGCGAAATCGGTGGCGAAGGAGGTCGCCGACTCGGGCATCGTCGTCAACGCGGTCGCGCCCTCGATGTTCCAGACGCGGCTGCTCGACGACCTGAGTCCTGAACGCAACGCGATGCTCCTGTCGAGGGTGCCGATGGGGCGAGTCGGCCACCCCTCGGAGTTCGCCGCGCTCGCCGCCTGGCTGCTCTCGGACGAGTGCAGTTACACCACGGGGCAGGTCTTCGATCTCACCGGGGGTCGGTTCTCGGGAGCGTGAGGCCCCGGCCACGGGGCGAGCACGAGCCGTGATTTTTGGAACACGATTCCGAAAACGCTTGCGGTCTGTGCACCGAATGCCGATAATCCCAGCATGCGCACCAACGAGAACAACGTCGGCGTCTCCGTCATCGACCGAATCATCTCGGTGTTGCACGCGTTCGGAGAACCAGGCGATGTGCTCGGAGTGAGTGAGCTCGCACGACGCACGGCGCTGCCGAAGTCGACGGCAGCGCGCATCGCAGCGGGGCTCGCCCGCCACGGGTTCCTCGATCGCCGCCCGGAGGGGTTCCGGCTGGGCGAGCGGCTGGTGCAGCTCGGAGAACGCGCGGCGCGCCCGCAGCCGTTCCAGGAGGGAGCGCAGCAGGCGATCGCCGACCTGCAGGCGGCCACCGGCTACACGGTGCAACTCGCGACGCTCGAGGGCGCTGACGTCGTGTGCGTCGCGATCGCCCGAGGTCGCGCCGGCGCCGCGCCGTTGACCCGACCGGGTTCACGGCTGCCGGCCCACGCCACGGCGCTCGGCAGGGCACTGCTCGCATTCGCGCCCGAGCACCTGACCAAGCGCGTGCTGGCGAGGGGATTGCCGCGGCTGTCGGCGCAAACGGTCACCCAGCCTGGGCGGTTCCTCGAGCAGCTCGCTCAGGTGCGCCGCACCGGCGTCGCCTATGAGTGCGGTGAGACGGCCGCCGGCACCGCGTGCATCGCAACACCGGTGCTCGATGACGAGCGGCGACCGCTCGCAGCTGTCGCGGTCACCGGCATCCCCGCTGACGCCGACCCGGCCCGCTATACGGCGGCGCTGCGCACCACGGCGCTGCAGCTCGCCCGTCACCTGTCTGCCGAGTCGCTGAAAATCGCCTGAGCGCTGAAGCGGCGCGCCTCGGCCGTATTCGGCGCCAGGAGCCGAGGCGGCCCGACACTAAGCTGGTGCTCACACCACAACGCAACGCCAAGGAGCCGCTGTGATCGCCGACGTGCTGGCCGACGCCAAAGACAAGATGAACAAGGCCGTCGAAGTCGCCAAGGACGACTTCGCCAATGTCCGCACCGGCCGTGCCAACCCCGCCCTGTTCCAGAAGATCCTGGTCGACTACTACGGCACGCCGACCCCGCTCGGTCAGCTCGCGACCATGCAGAACCCCGAAGCGCGGATGCTGATCATCACGCCGTTCGACAAGTCGGCGCTGCGAGAGATCGAGAAGGCTGTGGCCAACGCACAGCACATCGGTGCGAGCGTGGGGAACGACGGGACCATCGTGCGGGCGATCCTCCCTGAGCTCACCCAGGAGCGTCGCAAGGAATACGTGAAGATCGTCAAGAACAAGGCCGAAGAAGCACGCGTCTCGGTCCGGAACATCCGGCGCAAGGCGAAGGACGACCTCGACGCGTTGAAGGACGAATTGGGCGACGACGCGGTGGCCCGAGGCGAGAAGGAGCTGGAGACGCTGACGAAGTCGTTCGTCGATGCGATCGACGAGGCGCTGAAGCGCAAGGAAGCGGAACTGCTCGAGGTCTGATGCGGCGCCCTGACGGGGATCCGCCCACGCGCAGACGCGCACGGAAACGCACCGACCTCGAAGCGCTCGCCAACGACGCTCGCGCAGAGCTCGAGTCGCATCTCGCCGAGGCCCGCGCGCATTACGAGGCCATCGAGGAGCGCATCGAGAAGCGCACCGGCCGCAACCTCATCATGGCCATCCTCATAGGCCTGGCGCTGGGCGCGCTGCTGCTGTTCAGCCTGCTCGTCTTCAAAGAGCTCTTCATGCTCTTCGCGGCGGCGCTGCTGTGCCTGACCGCCTTCGAGCTCGCGAGCGCCCTGCGCTTCTCAGGGCGCGACGTGCCGCGAGCGCCTGTCGTGATCTCGGCGATCGCCATCGTGCCCGCGACGTTCTACCTCGGCGCCGCGGGGCAGTGGCTCGCCGCGCTCGCCGGCATGGTGCTCGTCACCGTGTGGCGGCTCGTCGAGTGGGGATTCCGGCGCGCACCGGCCCGCGACGTGCTCCACGACCTCGGCGCAGGGCTCATGGTGCTCACGTATGTGCCGTTCCTGGGCAGCTTCGCGGTGCTGCTCGCCGCCCAGCCCGACGGGCAGTGGTGGACGCTCGCCTTCCTCATCGTGGTGGTCAGTTGCGACACGGGCGCCTATGCCACGGGACTGACCTTCGGCCGGCATCCGATGGCTCCGCGCATCAGCCCGAAGAAGACGTGGGAAGGGTTCGCCGGCTCCGTGGCTGCTGCCATCATCGCCGGCGTGCTCCTCGCGCTGTTCATGATCGATCAGCCGTGGTGGGTCGGGGTGCTCTTCGGCATCGTGCTGACCGCCACCGGCACGCTCGGCGACCTCGCGGAGTCCATGCTGAAGCGCGACCTCGGCATCAAGGACATCAGTTCATGGCTGCCAGGGCATGGAGGGTTCCTCGACCGGCTCGACTCGGTGCTGCCCTCCGCTGTCGCCGCCACGGTCTTCTACCTCATCTTCGCCTGACGCGCGGACCAGCCGCGGCGGCGACGCAGACGCGCCGCACGCGTGAGGGCGTGAACGCGTACGGCACCGTGAACTCGTAAGGCACAATGGGAGCGTGAGCACCTTTCCACGCACCGGCCGATCCGCGCGTGGATACGACGTCGACGAGGTCGAGCGATTCCTCGCCGCAGCGCGCGAGGCGTATCTCGCCGACGGCGACGCGACGCACGACGTCACCTCCGACAGCATCCGGCACACGGCCTTCGGCCTGGTGCGCGATGGCTACGACCCCGCGATGGTCGACGCTGCGCTCGAGCGCCTCGAGGATGCGTTCGCCACGCGCGAGCGGGAGCGAGCGCTCGAGCGCGAGGGCCGGTCCGCTTGGGACCAGCAGGCGCGCGGCGCGGCGCAGGAAGTGCTCGACAGGCTCTCGCGTCCCGCAGGAAAGCGCTTCCGTCGGGTCGGGCTGCTGACCACCGGGTATCGGGTCGGCGATGTCGACGCGTTCGCGAAGCGAATCACTGATTTCCTGCAGCTGGGCACGCCGTTGACCGTCACCGAGGTGCGCACCGTCGTGTTCCGTGCGGCGAAGCGAGGGTATGACGAGGGGCAGGTCGACCTTCTGCTCGACGAGGTCGTGCGCACCATGCTCGCCGTGCGCTGATCGAGTTCATCCACCGCCAGCGACCGCTCCGGTGCATGCAGGACGACGCATCGGTGCCGCTGCCAGCGGGCTCATCCATGCCGATGCGGTGATGCGACCTGGCAGTTTTCTCCACGATGCCGTGCGGATGCCCGTATCGCGCGACCTCTCCGTTATGCTTCTGTGATCGTGGGTAAGCACTCGGACGCAGATATCGCAGGGAAGACCCCTCGCGGGCGTCGCCAGACCCTCCGCAACCGGCTCCGCTCCGTGGTCCCGGTGCTCGCATCGACCGCCGCATTCGGCTTCATCGCGCTGTCGGCCATGCCGACGACGATGACGTATGCCGCGGACGGTGGGGAGCAGACGGCTGGGAACCAGACGTTGCGCGCGCAGACGCATGTGCTCGACGGCGAGATCGTCGAAGCGGTCGCACGGGATGACTACAAGGTCGTGAAGCTTCCGCCGCCGCCGCCGAAGCCGGCGGCGTCGGCCGGCGTCTCCTCGGTCTACCGCGGTGCCCCCGCGGCCGGCACTCCCGATCCCGGCACTGCGAAGGCGATCGCCTACGACATGGTCATGGCCCGCGGCTGGGACCAGAGCCAGTACGACTGCCTGGTCGCGCTCTGGAACAAGGAGTCCGGCTGGAACGTCTACGCGCACAACAAGTCGAGCGGCGCCTACGGCATCCCGCAGTCGCTGCCCGGCAGCAAGATGGCCACGGCCGGCGCCGACTGGGCGACCAACCCCGCGACGCAGATCACCTGGGGCCTCGGCTACATCTCGGGCCGCTACGGAACGCCGTGCGGCGCCTGGGCGAAGTCTCAGGCGAGCGGCTGGTACTGATGGGCCACAGCGTTGCCGCGTTCGAATCGTGCTCGGCGGCACCGTCGGCAGTCTCACCCGCCGGATGACGAACGTCAGTTGCGCTTCGAGCATTTCGTCGCCGGTATGCGGCGGACCGAGCACAAGCGCGACGGTGAGTGGAATGTGCAGCCGGTGGGAGCGGCATCCGCTCTGAAGAGCTACACGTGCCCGGGGTGCGGGGGATCGATAGATCCCGGGGTCGCGCACCTTGTTGCGTGGCGCGCGGATGGGTTGATGGGCGACGCCCACGATCTCGCCGACCGTCGGCATTGGCACCGCCACTGCTGGAGCATCAGAGGCTGACTCCCGCACCGTCTCGGCCTTGCGGGAATGCCGTTCATCGACCTCAGTCGGTGAGGGCGTGGCCCGGTGCCCTTCGGTCGAGTGCGCTTCTTGACGGCCGAGTGCGCTTCAGTGCGCTTCAGTGCGCCTCTTGGCGCGGAATGAACACCTGCTTGACGATGATCAGGATGGAAGCGGTCACCGGAATCGCGACCAGCGCACCGAGGATCCCGAGCAGCGTGCCGCCGGCGAGCGCCCCGATCACCACGAGCACTCCGGGAACCTTGACCGCCCGATTCATGATGTTGGGGCTGAGC
Source organism: Ruicaihuangia caeni (assembly GCF_040536845.1). NCBI lineage: Bacteria > Bacillati > Actinomycetota > Actinomycetes > Micrococcales > Microbacteriaceae > Ruicaihuangia > Ruicaihuangia caeni. The sequence continues at coordinate 336,699 of NZ_CP159582.1, read as the reverse complement.
ACGTAGGCCTCGACCTGCATGTAGATGAGGTACCAGATCGCGGCCGCGATGACGGTGCTGATCGACTCGGGGTTGAACATGAGTTGCAGCACGACGATCACGACGGAACCTGAGATCGTGCCCACGAGCGGCACGAGCGAGAACAGGAACGCCACGAACGCGAAGAGCACTGGGTACGCAGCGCCGATGATCGAGAGATAGACGAAGCTCAGCACGCCGTTGCAGAGCGCCAGCGACACCTGACCGACAACGTAGCGACCGACCGATTCGGTCACCTGCTCGGAGATCTCGATGAAGCGCTCGCGTCTGGAAACGGGCACGAGCGAGTACATGCCGCGCTTCAGCTGCCGCATCGACGAGACGAAGTACAGCGTGAGGATCAGCACGATCAGCCCGCCGAACGCCCCGCTGGCGATGTTCACGCCCGCAGTGAGCACCCCGCCGCCGATGCCGGCGATGTTCTTGGGATCGAGCAGCGCGTTGACGGCGGCGCCGATGGTCGCGTCGACATCGAGGATCTCCTTCGGAATGAGCGACTGCACATTCGCGATGAAATCGGAGAAGGTGAGACTGTTGGCCCAGTCGCTCACCTGCGTGATGAGCTTCGACGTCTGCGTGACGAGCACGGGGACCAGCGCGAAGACGAGCCCGGCGAAGGCCCCGATCACTGCCACCAGTGTGAGCAGGATCGCGAGCCATCGCGGCACGTCGCGGCGTTCCAGCCAGCTGACCACCGGGTCGAGCCCCAGCGCGATGAAGAGCGCAGCGCCGACATAGGTGAGGATGACCGCGAGCTGATTGATCGCCGCGCCGATCGCGATCGCCACGAGCACGCCGAGCCCGCCGAAGAGCCCCAGCGTGAACGCGTTGTGGATCCTCAAGCGCGGCCCCCGCTCACTCGTCGCTCGTCGACTGATCGCTCGCAGCCGACGACTGCTGGGCCCACTGCCCGGCCGTCAACTGCTCTGCCTGTGAGAGTACTCCGCGGAGGTTCGCGAAGTAGCTCGCCACGGCGTCTCGTTCGATGCGCAGTTCGGCGAGACGGTCATCGGCCTCCTGCACGAGCTGTGAGGTGCGCTCTTCGGCCTCGGTCACGAGGGCTTTCGCCTTGGCCTCTGCCTGCTGCATGAGCTGCTTGGCGTCGCTCTCCGCGCGTTCGCGCACCGCCGTGGCGTCGATCTTCGCCTGTGCTTCGAGTCGCTCGAGCTCCTCGCGGCGCTCCGCGGCACGGTTGGTGACATCGGCGAGCTGAGCGTTCGCCTCGTCGAGATGGGTCTGCGCCTCGGCCACCGCCGAGCGGTGGCGCTCGAGCAGTTCGCGCTCGGCAGCGTCGCGTTCGGCGGCGAGCTCCTCGTGCAGTTCGGCACGCGAGCGTTCCACCTCCTGATCAAGCGCCGAGCGGGCGGCATCCGTCTCGTGCGCGAGCTGTGCACGTACCGCCTGCACCTCGGAGGCGAGCTCCGCTCGCTGAGCCTCGATGTCACGGGCGAGGTCGGCGCGTTGCTTCTCGACCTCGGCCGCGAGGGCAGCCCTGGTGGCGTGGTCGTGGGTCTCCAATTCGGCGCGGATGCTGCGCGTCTCCGTCTCGAGCGCCGTGCGCGCTTGCGCGATCTCGGCCTCGAGTTGAGCCCGCGCTGCTTCGATCTCGCGCTGCAGCGACTCGCGAGTCTGCTCGACCTCAGCAGCCAGTTGCGCCCGCGTCTCCTCGCTCTCTCGGGCGAGCGCTGCGGTGGTGCGATCGACATCGGCAGCGAGCTCGGCGCGAGTCCTGGCCACCTCGGCGGCGAGTTCGGTGGTGGTCCGCTCGACGTGCTCGTCGAGTTCGAGTCTCTTGCGGGCGAGTTCGGCGTCCAGAGCCGAGCGCGCCTGTGCGGTCTCGCTCGCGAGCGCTTCACGGGTCTCGGCCACCTCGCGTTCGAGCGCGTCCCTGCGGCGCTGCACCTCTGCGTCGAGATCGGCTTGCGTGCGCTCAACCCGCTGGCGCAGGTCGTTGTCGATGGTCTCGCGCTCGAGCGCGAGCGCCGTGCGAGCCTCGGTGAGCTCGGCTTCGAGCATCTCGCGCATCGAGCGCTGGTCGCGGTCGAGGCGCTCTCGAAGCGCGTCTTCCTCTGCCATGAGCGCTGCTCGGCGCTCAGTGGTCTCGCGTTCGAGGTCTGCGATGGTGCGCTCGCGCTCTTCGGCGAGCCGCGCGGTCTCGCGCTCGATCTCCGCGTTGAGCGCCGCGCGGGCGCCGTCGATCTCGGCAGCCAGCGCTTCCCGGGTGGTTCGTGCCTCGTTCTCGAGTGCCGCGCGCGTGGTCTCTGTCTCCTGGGCGAGCGACTCAGTCACGGTCTCGCGTTCGCGTTCGAGCAGTTCGCGCTGGAGGTTCACCTCGCGCTCCACGTCGCTGCGCTGCTGCTCGAGGTCGCGCTCGAGCTCTGCGCGGCGCGTGCTGCTCTCGTTCTCGAGGTCAGCGCGGCCCTTCTCCGTGTCGCGCGCCAGCGCCGCGGCTGCCTCTCTCGCCTCAGCAGCCTCTCTCACAGCGAGTGCCTTCAGCTCGGCAGCCTCGCGCTCGGCATCCGCGCGGAATGCGGCGGCCTCGCGCTTCGCGGTGGCCCGGGCCTCGCTCGCCTCTGCAGCGGCGGCTGCCCTCACCGCGGCGGCCTCCCGGATCGCGTCCTGCGTGGTCGCCTCAGCGGTGTCCTGGGCGTCGGCGATGACGTCGTGGGCCTCGGCGCGCGCGGCGTCGAGCGCGCGGGTTGCCGTCTCGCGGGCGTCCTGCAGCATCCGCTCGGACTCGGCCTTGGCATCGGCGAGCATCTTCTGGCTCTCAGCGCGCGACTGCGCTCGCAGCTTCTCTGCGTCGATGTCGGCTTGGCTGATCAGCCTCGTCGACTGCTCTTCCGCGAGACGGAGGGTGCTCTCCAGTCTCGTGCCGAGACCGGCATAGGTGGGGCTTCCGATCTCATCGAGCTCGGACTGAAGATCCTCCAACGCCGCCTGCAGACGGTGCACGTCCTTGCTGAGCTCGGCCTTGTCGGTGTTCGCCTTGATGAGCTCGCGGCGAAGCTCCTGCACGGCGCGATCGACTTCGTCTTTCTTGTAGCCGCGAAGCTCTGTGGCGAACCCGGTATCGTCAGCTGCCAACGGTTGCTCCCTTTTCGAACTGGCGAACATTCAGAGTGTAGTCAGCGACGGTCGGGCTGCCGCCTCGTGAGCCGACGAGCGACCGTTCAGGCGACACTGATCGGCCTCTCAGGACGCTCCCTGGTTGATCCGCCGCGCGTTCGGTACCCTTGAACGTCTTGTCCGCTGCCGCGTGCAGACCTTGCCGACCGAATGCGGTCGAGTGCACGACGATCGATCCGTTCCGTCGCTGCCGGGCAGCACGGAAGGAGTACCCGCCAGTGCGATTCGTGTTCGCGATCGTCGCCTTCGTGGTAGCCGCGCTGATGATCGCCGTGGGCGTCGCCCAGCGCACCATCTTCGCCGGTCCCGACACGGTCGCGGCCGTCGCAGAAGTGACCGAGCCCGCGCCACTGCTGTTGGTCGACGGAGCCGCCCTGAACACCTTCGACGGTCGCCAGACGATCAAGGTCGGCGGCGAGGGCACGCTGTTCGCGGCATACGGCCGCACCTCAGACGTCATGGCCTGGATCGGCGATGCCGCCCATAACAGCATCGAATGGGATGCCGACGCGCAGGAGTTCCGCACGGTGTTCCACGCCGGCGACGAGGCCGCCGTGCCCAACCCGTTCGGCTCCGACCTCTGGCTGGCCGAGTTCAAGCAGGAGAACGAGATCTCGCTGGCAGTGAGCCTGCCCGACGATGTGTCGTTGCTGGTCGCGACAGACGGCACGAATCCGGCCCCAACCGACGTGCGCGTGGTCTGGCCGATGACCGTGAGCAAACCGTGGTCGGGCCCGCTCATCATCGGCGGTGCGGCACTGCTGCTCGTCGGGCTGTTGCTGCTGCTCTGGGCGATCGTGCACCTCCGCAGGTCGCGCGGTCCTCGCCGTTCGCAGCCCAAGGACCCTGACGACCCGACGCCCCCGCGCATCGGCCGGTTCAAGCCGAAGGCCGATGCCGCGGTTCCGCCCCTTCGCCAGAGCGGCCGCCGCGCGATCCGGCCCATGGTCGCCGGTGTTCCGCTCGTGATCTCCGCACTTCTGCTCAGCGGGTGTGCGCCCTCGGAACTGCCCGACTTCATCACGGGCGATGTGCCGCTGCAGACCTCCAGCCCGAAGGATGCCGCTGGAACCGGCGACGCGGAGCAGCAAGAGGCCCCGCCCGCTGTCGCGCTCACCGAGCGTCAGGCCGATCGCATCATCACGCAGGTCGGCACGGCGGTCACTCAGGCGGATGCCGAGCTCAACGCCGATCTCGCGGCGACGCGCCTCGCAGGGCCCGCGCTCGAACTTCGCAAGGCCAACTACTCCGCCCGCGCGATCGACTCGGCCATCGCGCCCGTGGTGCCTGCGATCGCAGACAATCCGATTCAGTTGCTGCTTCCTCAGCAGACCGATACCTGGCCCCGCGTCGTGTTCGCTGTGACGCGTGAAGCGCCGCCCGAGCCGGAGCCCACCCAGGCCCCCGGGGACGGCACCGACGCAGGCGAGACCCAGCCCACGGAGCCGAGCGAGGAGACCCCGGCTGCCCCATCGGTTGCGCTCATGCTCGTGCAGGAGAGCCCGCGGAGTCAGTACAAGGTGCACTACGCGATGACGCTCACCTCGGATCTGCCAGAGCTCGCTCCCGCGTCGCTCGGCACCGCTCGACTGCCGCTCGACAGCAAACTGCTCGCGATCGACCCGGCTCAGGTCGTGCCGATGTACGCGGACATCCTGCAGAAGGGCGCTGAGAGCGAATACGCCGACATGGTCAAGATCGAGGGCGACCCCGTGATCGCCGCCTACGGTGCCGAGAAGAAGGCGGAGCGTGCTGCGACGCTTGCTGAGGCCAACGCGGCGATCACGTACACCTCGGCCGCCGGTTCGGGCGATCCCTATGTGCTCGCCACCAACGACCTCGGCGCCATCGTCGCGGTCAATCTCAATGAGACCGAGACCGTCAAACCCAGCACTGCTGGTGCGGCGGTGAACTCCGTCGGCGCGATCAAGGCGCTCTCCGGGCGCGATCAGAGCACTAAGGGATTCACCGCGATCTACGGCATGCAATTGTTGTTCTATGTGCCCGGACTCGGTGATGATGGAGAGCAGATCGTATTGCTCGGCTACAGCCAGGGCCTGATCGGGGCAGCGGAGGTCAATTGAGTAATCCAGCGACAACAGGGCCGAACCTGAGGGGCGCAGTCGATCTCTCATCGCTCGCCGCGAGGCCGGCCGATGGATCGGCCGCGGCGACTGACAGCGTCGTCTTCGAGAGCGACGACCGCGACTTCGGGCGGGTGCTCGAACTCTCGAACCGGGTCCCCGTGATCGTCGAGTTCTACGGAGCCGGGCTCCAGCCGGCGCTCGGCCCGATCGTCGAGAGCTATGGCGGCCGACTCGCGCTCGCGACGGTCGATGGCAACGCGAACCCCCAGCTCGCGCAGGCGTTCCAGGTCGGCCAGGTGCCGGCCGCATCCGCCGTCGTCGCAGGCCGGCCCCTGCCGCTGTTCGTCGGCACCCCGGAAGATGAGCAGGTCCGTCAGGTGTTCGACCAGGTGCTGCAGCTGGCCGCGCAGAACGGTGTGACCGGACAGTTGACCACCTCAGACGCGGATGCCGCCGAGCAGCCGGTCGAGGAACCGCTCTCGCCCGCGCACCAGGAGGCGTTCGACGCCATCCAGCGCGGCGACTACCAGGCGGCGCTGCGCGCGTACGACACCGCCATTGCACAAGACCCCCGTGACCAGGCCGCGGTGGCGGGGCGGGCCCAGGTCGCGCTCCTGCAACGGCTCGATGGCAAGTCGCCGAACGCGATCCGCGTCGCTGCGGCGCAACACCCCGGCGACGTGCACGCGCAGTTCGAAGTCGCCGACCTCGATATCAGCGGCGGGCACGTGGACGATGCCTTCGACCGCATCCTCGAGATCTTCCCGACGCTTCGTCAGCCCGACAAGAACCGGGCACGCGAGCGCATGGTGGAGTACTTCGAGATCGTGGGCAATGACGATCCCCGCGTCATGGCAGCGCGGCGCCGCCTCACGGCTCTGCTCTATTAGAGCGCGGGTCAACTAGGGGCACGTCTACTGGGCCGGCGAAAGGTAGAGCGCCGAAAGCGGAGGCAAGTACGCTTCGAGCGAGGCGGGCAGCCCGTGCAAGTGGTTCGCGCGAGCGTCGACTCCGCCCAGATTGCCGCGCCCCTCACCGCCGAACGGTTCGGCATCCGTGTTGAGCAGCTCGTCCCACCGGCCCGCGGAGGGCACGCCGACCCGGTACCCGTCGATCGCCACCCCGCTGAAGTTGAACAGCGCGAGCACCGGCGCGCCGCCCGTTCCGAATCGGAGGAAGGCGAGCGAATTGCCTGCTGAGTCGTCGCCGACGAGCAGCCGAACTCCCTGCGGATCATCATCTGATCGCCACAGGGCGGCATGGGAGCGGTAGATCCGGTTGAGTTCGCCCACCAGGAGTTGCACGCCCCGATTGCGGGGGTCCGCCGATGTATCCCAGTCGAGGCCGTATTGCTCGCTCCATTCGGTTGGTTGAGCGAACTCCTGGCCCATGAAGAGCAACTGCTTGCCGGGGTGCGCCCACATCAGCGCGAGGTAGGCGCGCAAGTTCGCGAATCGCGCGGCCTCGTCACCCGGCATCCGCTCCAGAAGCGTGCCCTTGCCGTGCACGACCTCGTCGTGACTGATCGGCAGCAGATAGTGCTCGCTGTGCGCGTAGTCGAAGCTGAACGTCAGTTCGCGGTGGTGGTGCGCACGGTGCACCGGATCGCGCTCGATGTAGTGCAGCGAGTCGTGCATCCACCCCATGTTCCACTTGAGCCCGAATCCGAGGCCTCCCTCGCTGGTGGGTCTCGTCACGCCGGGGAACGCCGTCGACTCTTCGGCGGTCATCACGACGCCCGGGTGCTGCCTGGAGACAGTGGCGTTCAACTCCTGCAAGAACGCGATCGCCTCGAGGTTCTCGCGCCCGCCGTGCACGTTCGGGTGCCAGACCTCCCGCGAGTAGTCGAGGTAGAGCATCGATGCGACGGCATCCACACGCAGTCCGTCGACGTGGAACTCCTCGAACCAGTACAGGGCGTTCGCCACGAGGAACCCGCGCACCTCGGGGCGTCCGAAGTCGAAGATCAGGGTTCCCCAGTCGGGGTGCTCGCCGCGCAGGGGATCGGGATGCTCGTACAGGGGTTCGCCGTCGAATCGTGCGAGCGCCCACTCGTCTCGCGGGAAGTGCGCGGGCACCCAGTCGAGGATGACGCCGACGCCGGCCCCGTGCAGGCGGTCGATGAGCTCGCGCAGTTCGTCGGGGTCGCCGAAGCGACTGGTGGGGGCGTAGTAGCCGCTCACCTGATACCCCCAGGAGCCGCCATACGGATGCTCCATGACCGGGAGGAACTCCACATGCGTGAAGCCGAGGCGGGTGACGTGCTCGATGAGCTCGTCTGCGAGCTCGAGGTAGCCGAGCCCCGGCCGCCACGAGCCGAGGTGCACCTCGTAGACGCTCATGGGGGAGGAGAGCGGGTCGGACGCGGCACGACGTCCCATCCAGTCGGCATCGCGCCATTGGTGGCGGCTCGCGAACACGATGGATGCCGTCGCAGGCGGCGTCTCCGCGTACCGTGCCATGGGGTCGGCGCGGTCGACCCATCGGTCGTCCGCGGTGCGCAGCCGGAACTTGTATCGCGCTCCGGCACAGGCGGTATCGGAGAACCCCTCCCAGAGACCGCTCGCGTCCACCCGTCGGAGCGGGGTGCGTGAACCGTCCCAGTCGTTGAAGTCGCCGGCGACCTGTACTTCGAGGGCGCTCGGAGCCCACACCGCGAACGCCACGCCGTCGACGCCGCGATGACGCAGCGGGTGCGCGCCCAGGACTGTCCAGGCGCGCTCGTGACGCCCCTCCGACCAGAGGTGCACGTCGAGCGGGCCGAGCAGCAGCCGGTCGCCGCCGTCCCGTGCGACGGGAGCCGTTCGCTCAGGAGCCACTGCGGCCGCCGATCGGCTCCGGCAGGTCTGTCGGCTGCCTGCTCTGAGCAGATGCGTCAGCCGATGTGGCGCTCGCGTCGCTCCGAGGGGTGACGTGCAGGATGTGCACAGGGTTTCGGCGGGGGTCCAGCCGCACGTAGTTGTCCGCTCCCCAGTCGTAGCGCTCATCGCTCAGCAGATCGTGCGCGATGAAGCGGCTGTCGAGGGCGAGCCCGAGCCGCGTGACATCGAGGTGCACCGTCGTCTCCCGCACCGCGTGAGGATCGAGGTTGGCGACCACGATGATGGTGTCGTCTTCGCCGGTGGGGGAGTGCTCGGCATCCAGATGCTTGCTGTACACCAGCACGGCATCGTCGTCGCTCCACTGCACGGTGAGATTGCGCAGTTGACCCAGGGCGGGGTGCGCTCGCCGGATGCCGTTGAGCGCGGTCAAGTACGGCGCGAGCGACTCTCCCCGAGCCTCCGCTGCCGCCCAGTCGCGGGGCTTGTACTCGTACTTCTCGTTGTCGATGTTCTCTTCAGACCCGGGGCGCGCCACGTTCTCGATGAGCTCGAACCCCGAGTACACGCCCCAGACGGGAGCCCCTGTTGCCGCGATCGCGGCCCGCACCCGATACGCCGGCTCGCCGCCCGATTGCAGGTACTCAGTGAGGATGTCGGGCGTGTTCACGAACAGGTTCGGCCGCAGGTAGTCGGCCGTCTCATGGGCGAGTTCGCTGAGGTAGTCCTCGAGTTCGCGCTTCGTGTTCCGCCAGGTGAAGTACGTGTACGACTGCTGAAACCCCGCGCCTGCCAACGAGCGCAGCATCGCGGGTCGCGTGAAGGCTTCGGCCAGGAAGACGACGTCGGGGTGCCGCTCGCGCATGGTCCCCAGCAGCCATTCCCAGAAGTCCAGCGGTTTGGTGTGAGGGTTGTCCACGCGGAAGATGCGCACGCCGAGCGAGACCCAGTGCTCCACGACACGCAGGACCTCACGGCGAAGGCCGTCAGGGTCGTTGTCGAAGTTGAGCGGATAGATGTCCTGATACTGCTTCGGCGGGTTCTCCGCGTATGCGATTGAGCCGTCAGCTCGCCGTGAGAACCACTCCGGATGCTCCTTCACCCAGGGGTGGTCGGGCGAGCACTGCAGAGCCAGGTCGAGCGCCACCTCGAGCCCGTGTTCCTGGGCGGTGCCGAGGAAGGCGGTGAGATCACCCACTGTGCCAAGGTCGGGGTGGATGGCGTCGTGGCCGCCTTCCGGCGCTCCGATCGCCCATGGGGAGCCGGGGTCGTGCGGGCCGGCGTGCAGCGAGTTGTTCGGTCCTTTGCGATGCGTCGTGCCGATCGGGTGGATGGGCGGCAGGTAGACCACGTCGAAACCCATGGCGGCGATGGCCGGCAGCCGCCCCGCCGCGGTGGCGAAGGTGCCGCTTCGCCAGCCGCCGCCCGGGAGGCGTACGGCGCCCTCGCTGCGAGGGAAGAACTCGTACCAGGCCCCGGTGCCCGCCCGTGCGCGCTCCACCCGGAGAAGATGCTCGCTCGACTCGGTGACCAGTTCGCGGGGAGCGTTCGAAGCCACTGCCGTCGATACCGCGGGATTCTGCGCGATTCCCCAGCGCTCGGCGGCCGTCAGCGCATCGTCGAGCATCGCGGAGGCCGCGTCGTCGAGGACGGTCGCGCGGCCCGCGCGCCGCATCAGCGCGGCGCCTTCCGCGAGCACGAGTTCGACATCCTGCCCGGCGCGGAGCTTCGCGTCCGCGGCCCTGAGCCAGGTGCGCCAGGGATCGGACCAGGCCCGGATGCGGAAGCGCCAGTCGCCGACGGCGTCGAGCCTCGCCTGCGCGACCCAGCGGTCAGTGCCGGCCACGGGCGCATGCATCCTGTGCACTGCCGTGCCTCCGGAGGGATCCGTCAGCTCGACCTCGGCGCCGAGCACGTCGTGGCCCTCTTTGAAGACCGTCGCGCTGAACGGCACGACCTCGCCCGAGAACGCCTTCGGAGCCCATCGCTGTTCCGGTTGGGCGGGGCGCACGAACCTGATCGGGATGCGTCCGATGGTGTCGGCGCCAGCGCTCGTGGCGGTCGTCGGAGCATCGCGTCTGGCCACGCCTCGAAGGTAGCGCGAGGGCTTCCCGCACGGTAGCTGCGCGCTCCCAAGAGTGAATGTGCCTCGTTTTGGGTGAAAGCGAAATCCGCGTCGGCGCTTGTCCGCCGAATGGGGGACCGCTACTGTCGTCAGCGAGGTCACGGCGGCCCCCCAATGCGCGTCGTCGCCTCAGGTAACAACCCCAGCGCGGGCGGTCCCTGAACCCGCCGCCTGCGCCCCTGCTACGCTGCACGATCGCCGCATCGCCTACCCGAAGGCGGGCGGCGATCTGCGCGTGCGGGCATGCGTGACCAGCCCCTGTCTCTCGGCTTTTCCAGTTGACCCACTGCTGCGCGCTTGTCCACATTTCGGTGGACCTGGACCTGTACCCCGCACTGGGGGTGCGTCAATCGGGGTACACGCCGTGTCCTCATCGCGGTGGACCCATATGATGAGGGCATACGGTGAAACCCGAAACCGATTCACTGATCACCCGGCTCAGGATGTCGCTTACCCACACCCTGGGCATCAGCGAATCGGGATCGCCGTGCACGACCATGCGGGGGCCGCGGCGTGATCTGCCTGCGGCCCCTTTTGGTGCCTGTGGGCCGGTAGTCCTCCAAGGCCGGTAGCTCAGCAGGAGCTATTCGCTGGGCGTCCGAGAATCGCCCGTCACCATGGAGTCAGTCGAGGAAACGCTCAGTGCGCGAGCAGCAGTTGCATCGACATCCCCGCGACCTCGAGTTCTGAACCGGAGCCGTGATCGATGGGCGCCTGGTCGAGCGAGTCGCGCGCGGAATCCCACAGCAAGGTGTACGAGTGAACTCCCTCATGCTCGGGAAGGGTCACCGTGACGGGCGAATCGAGGCCGTGCACCACCAGCAGGATCCGGTTCAGCCGCTCAGACTCGTGAGCGGTCGCAGCGAGGTATTGCACCGTCCGTTCGGCGGGAGAATCCCACTCCTCCCACGTCATCGAGAGCCCCTGCTTGTTGTACCAATCCATCTGAGTGGCGCCGCGGACCGTCTCTCCGAAGCGGCCGTACCGCACGGGGCGGACCGCCGCATTGTCACGACGCAGTCGCAGCAAGGTCCTCGTCACTTCGAGCAGTTCTCGCTGCCAGGGCTCCCAGTCCCATGACAGCCAACTCGTCTCGTCGTCGTGACAGTACGCGTTGTTGTTCCCGCGTTGGCTTCGGCCGACCTCGTCGCCCGCGGTGATCATGGGTACGCCCGCGCTGAGCAGCAGCGAGCCGAGCAGGTTCCGCATCGACCGGCGGCGGGCATCCAGCACCTCGCGGTCGTGCGTGGGTCCTTCCGCTCCATGGTTCCAAGACCGGTTCTCATCGGCTCCGTCGCGCCCCGCCTCGCCGTTCCCAAGGTTGTGCTTGCGGTCGTATGACACCAGATCAGCGAGGGTGAATCCGTCATGGGCTGTGACGAAGTTGACGCTCGCCACTGGTCCGCGCGCAGACGAGAACACATGCGCCGAACCGGCAAGCCTGCGGGTGAACGACCCGATGCCATGATTCGCCGCACCACCGCGTGCGGCATCCGCAGCGTCGCGCAGCCAGAAGGTGCGCATCCGATCCCGGAAGCCGTCGTTCCACTCGACGAAGCCGGCCGGGAACGATCCCACCTGCCAGCCGTCGATGCCGAGGTCCCAGGGCTCCACGATGCGCTTCGAGCGCGCCAGCACCGGGTCGGCGAGCACCTCGGTCAGCAGCGGATGCCGGGGGTCGAACCCGTGGTCGGCATCCCGTGCCAGTGCGACGGCCAGATCGAAGCGGAACCCGTCCACCTGCATCTCTTCCGTCCAATAGCGCAGCGAGTCGAGGACCATGCGCCGCGGAACCGGATGCGCCGTGTTGAGAGTGTTGCCGCACCCGGTCGTATCGATGTACTCGCCGTCATCGCCCTGCCGGTAATAGGTCGCATCGTCGATGCCCCGCCAACTGAACGTCGGCCCCTCGGGGCCTTCCTCCGCGGTGTGGTTGTAGACGACGTCGAGTACGACTTCGATGCCCGCGCGGTGGAGCTCCCGCACCATCCCCTTGAACTCCGCGACCACGCCCGTGGCTCCGGCCTCCTGCGCCGCGCGGGTCGCATAGGCCGCATGCGGCGCGAAGAACCCCACGGTGTTGTAGCCCCAGTAGTTGCTGAACCCCATGCGCCTCAGGCGTGCCTCGGTCGTCGACTGATGCACCGGCAGCAGTTCGACCGCGGTGACGCCGAGGGCCAGCAGGTGGTCGATGCTCGCCGGATGCGACAGGCCGGCGTACGTGCCGCGCAGCTGCTCCGGCACCGCAGGGTTCAGTTGCGAGAACCCCTTCACATGCACCTCGTAGACCACGGTGTGCCGCAGGCGCCGCTTGGGCTTCGCCACCCCCTGCCAATCGAACGCTTCATCCGGCACCTGGGCGATGAACCCGGCTGGAGTGCCCACGATGCCGCGGGCCCAGGGGTCGAGCAGGTTCGCGGCCGCATCGAAGCGATCTCCGGTGCCGTCGTCGCCGCGCACGCCGAGCGCGTACAGCGCGCCGGGCTTGAGCTCTTCGGCATCCGCTGTCCAGACCGACTCGGCGTCGCGCTCGAGCGGGATGACCTTCGACGCCGCGTCGCTCGAGGTCGAATCGAACAGCCGCAACTCGACCGCCGAGGCGCTGCCGCTCCACACACGGATGCTGCCGCCGTCGGGGCCGCTGCGCACGCCGAGCGCGCGTAGCGGATCGGCCCCAGGCATGCGATCTAGACTAAGTCAGCGCTCCGAGCGCGCCACCACCATGACCGTCTATCTCGACCACGCTGCCACGTCGCCGATGCCCGACGACGTGCTCGCGACGTACGCCGATGCCCTTCGTCTCGTGGGGAACCCCGCCTCGATCCACGGACAGGGACAGCGAGCGAAGCACACGCTCGAGTCGGCGCGCGAGCAGGTCGCCTCGTCGCTCGGCGCGGAACCGGTCGAGGTCGTGTTCACCTCCGGCGGTACCGAGTCGGTCAATCTGGCGATCAAGGGGCTCTTCTGGGCGCGCTCGCCGCGGCGGCGGGTGCTGGTGGCGCGCGGCGAGCATCACGCCACGGTCGACAGCGCCGAGTGGCTCGAGCGCGTCGAAGGAGCCGAGGTCGAGTGGGTGGCCATCGACGAGCACGGGCGGATCAGACTGGACGCGCTCGCCGAGTCATTGCGAGCGCACGCGAACGACATCGCCCTCGTGACGCTGCTCTGGGCCAACAACGAGGTCGGCACGCTGCAGCCCATCGATGAGGTCGTCGCGCTTGCGGCACAGTACGGCGTGCCGGTTCACTGCGACGCCGTGGCCGCCTATGGCTACGTGCCGATCGACTTCGACTCGAGCGGCCTCGCCGCGCTCAGCGTCTCGGCCCACAAGATCGGCGGGCCCGTCGGTGTGGGCGCCCTGCTGCTCTCGCGGACGGCGTCGCTCGAGGCGCTCTTGCACGGCGGCAACCAGCAGCGAGCCCGGTCAGGGACGCAGGATGCCGCCGGCGCGGCCGCCTTCGCAGCCGCTGCCGCGCGTCTTGAGCGCAGCGACCTCCACGACCCGGCGCGCATGCGAGCGCTCCGCGACCGCCTCATCGCCGACGTGCAGGCGGCGGTACCCGATGCCGTGCTGCGCGGACACCCGGAGCTCCGGCTCCCGGGCAATGCGCACTTCACGTTCCCCGGCTGCGAGGGCGACTCCCTGCTCTTCCTCCTCGACATGGCCGGCTTCTCCGTTTCGACCGGCTCGGCCTGCCAGGCCGGCGTACCGGAGGCTTCCCACGTGCTGCTCGCGATGGGCGTTCCGGAATCCGAGGCGCGAGGTGCCTTGCGCATCACGCTCGGGCCGGAGACGACGGAGGACGAGCTCGCTCGCTTCGTGCGGGCGCTGCCGGCTGCCGTCGAGCAGGCGCGCGCCGCCGGGCTCGCCGACCGTGCGCCGTCGCTCGGGCGCTGATCTGCTCCCTCGCCGATTCGCGGCGCACTGGGTGCGCGTACCCGTTCCACAGACGTGGCCCGCCTGCAGCTCTCGCACTCCGTGCTCAGTCGCGGCTCGTACAATCGTCGCGTGCGAGTACTGGCGGCAATGAGCGGGGGAGTGGACTCCGCAGTAGCGGCTGCGCGCGCCGTGGACGCCGGGCACGACGTGGTCGGGGTGCACTTGGCGCTCAGCCGGATGCCGGGCACATTGCGCACGGGCAGTCGCGGATGCTGCACCATCGAGGACTCGATGGACGCGCAGCGCGCCGCGAATCTGATCGGCATCCCGTACTACGTGTGGGACTTCTCCGAGCGGTTCAAGCTCGACGTCGTCGACGACTTCATCGACGAGTACCGTGCAGGCCGAACCCCCAACCCGTGCATGCGCTGCAACGAGAAGATCAAGTTCGCGGCACTGCTCGAGAAGGCCCTGGCGCTCGGCTTCGACGCCGTGTGCACCGGGCACTACGCGAAGGTGGTCTCGGGTGCCGACGGGCGCCGAGAGCTGCATCGGGCGGCTGCTTGGGCCAAGGACCAGTCGTATGTGCTCGGCGTGCTGACCGAGCAGCAGCTTGCTCACGCGATGTTCCCGCTCGGCGACACTCCCTCGAAGGACGAGGTGCGGGCTGAGGCTGCGGCGCGCGGTTTCAGCGTCGCGAGCAAGCCGGACAGTCACGACATCTGCTTCATTCCGGATGGCGATACACGAGGCTGGCTCGAGGAGCGAGTGGGTGCGGAGCCCGGGGCGATCCTCGACCGCGAGGGAGCGCGCATCGGCACCCATCCCGGTGCTCACGCCTACACGGTGGGTCAGCGCAAGGGACTCAGCATCGGGTTCCCCGCACCCGATGGGCGTCCTCGCTTCGTTCTCGAAGTGAGGCCGAAGACCAACGAGGTCGTCGTCGGCCCCAGAGAGGCGCTCGACGTCGCCCTGATCGCGGGACGCAAGTACAGCTGGGCGGGTCTCGGCCCCATCGAGTCGGGGATCGCAGAAGCCTCAGAGGGGGGCTGCGCCGAGTTCGAATGCCACGTGCAGATCCGCGCTCACGCCGAGCCTGTACCGGCCACGGCAAGCGTGCGCCCGATCGACCCCGCCGACTATGCCGACGGTTCCGCCGCGATCTCCGCCTCGCGGATGAACGAGACCGACGCCTCCTACGAGATGCGCATCGTTCCGAGAGAACCGCTCAACGGCGTCGCCCCTGGGCAGACCGCGGTCGTGTATGTGGGCGAGCGGGTGCTCGGCCAGTGCACCATCGACCGCACCAGATCCGCGATACCGGTGCACTGAGCGCCCGATCGCTCCCTGGCAGGGCGCCTGACGGTCGCCGGGCGAGCGTCGCCGGTCGTTCCTAGACTGGCAATCGTGGCAGAGACCAACACCAGCGCCGAGCTCGACGCCGCGCACGCGGAGGCCGACGCGCTCACGACCCGCATCCTCGAACTCCGCGACGCCTACTACGGACGCAACGAGAGCCTCGTCTCCGACGAGGAGTACGACGCGATGATGCGGCGTCTCGAGGCGATCGAGCGCGCCTTCCCCGAGTTGCAGGGGCAGGACAGCCCGACTCAGACCGTCGGAGGCCGCGCTCAGACCCTGTTCGATCCGGTGGAGCACGCGGAACGCATGCTCAGCCTCGACAACGTCTTCAGCATCACCGAGTTCGAGGCGTGGGCGGCGCGGGTGCAGCGCGATGCAGCACGCGACGTGCAGTGGTTGTGCGAGCTGAAGATCGACGGTCTCGCCATCAACCTCCGCTACGAGCACGGTCGCCTCGCGACTGCGGCGACGCGCGGCGACGGGGTCACCGGCGAAGACGTCACCGAGAACGTCGCGTTCATCGACAGCATCCCGAAGCGACTCGCCGGCGAAGGGCACCCCCCGCTCGTCGAGGTTCGGGGCGAGGTGTTCTTCCCCGTGGAGGCGTTCCACCGGCTCAACGCCGCCCAGGCGGAAGCCGGCGAGCGCGTGTTCGCGAACCCGCGGAACGCGGCTTCCGGCAGTCTCCGGCAGAAGGCCGAAGGCAAGTCGCCCGCCCAGCTCGAACTCATGCGGGCAAGGATCTCGGAGTTGCGGATGCTGGTGCACGGGGTCGGCGCATGGGCGAACCCGCCGGTCGCGGCGCAGTCGCAGGTCTACGACCTGCTCGCCGCGTGGGGACTTCCCACGAGCTCCCACTTCAAGGTCGTGCCCTCGATCGAGGCCGCTGCCGAGTTCATCGAGTACTTCGGCGAGCATCGCGACAGCGTCGAGCACGAGATCGACGGCGTGGTCGTCAAGGTCGACGAACTGGCACTGCATGACGAACTCGGTGCGACCAGCCGCGCGCCACGGTGGGCCACGGCCTTCAAGTACCCGCCGGAACAGGTCAACACCAAGCTGCTCGACATCGTGGTGAGCGTGGGTCGCACCGGACGTGCCACACCATTCGCTGTCATGAAGCCGGTGCGCGTGGCAGGGAGCGTCGTGCGGCAGGCCACCCTGCACAACCAGGACGTGGTGAAGTCGAAGGGCGTGCTCATCGGCGACACCGTTGTGCTCCGCAAGGCCGGCGACGTGATCCCAGAGGTGCTGGGGCCTGTGGTCGAGCTTCGCGACGGCAGCGAGCGCGCCTTCGTCATGCCCGAGCGGTGCCCGGAATGCGGCACCCCGCTCCGTCCGATGCGAGAGGGCGACATCGACCTCCGCTGTCCGAACGCCCGGAGCTGCCCGGCACAGGTCCGGGGACGCGTCGAGCACATCGGCAGCCGCGGGGCGCTCGATATCGAGGCACTCGGCGAGGTGTCCGCTGCGGCGCTGACTCAGCCGGATGTTCCCCAGCCTCCGCCGCTCGTCACCGAGGCGGCGCTCTTCGAGCTCACGGTCGACGACCTCCTGCCCATCGAGGTCGTGGTGCGCGATGCCGAGACGGGGCTGCCAAAGCTCGACGCCGATGGCAGCGCCAAACGCCGCACGCCGTTCCGGCGCAACCCCACGGCCGCTGAGAAGCGCGACGGGCTCACCGGTCCTCAGCCGTCATCCGCTGCGCTCACGCTGCTCAGCGAACTCGAGAAGGCGAAGACCAAGCCGCTGTGGCGCCTGCTCGTCAGCCTGAACATCCGGAACGTGGGTCCCGTCGCAGCACGCGCGCTCGCCGACCACTTCGGCTCCCTCGACGCGATCCGGGCGGCATCGCCCGAGGAGCTGGCGGGGGTCGAGGGGGTCGGCGGGATCATCGCCGAATCGGTGCGGCAGTGGTTCGAACTCGATTGGCACGTCGAGATCATCGAGCGCTGGTCGAAGGCGGGGGTGCGGTTCAGCACACCCGGGCACCTCGGCCCCGAAGCGGCCGCTGAGGCAGCGGCCTCGGGCGTCCTCGCCGGCTTGACCGTGGTTGCCACAGGCAGTCTCGAGGGCTTCACACGTGAGGGGGCGCAGGAGGCCATCATCGCGGCAGGCGGCAAGGCCGCGTCGAGCGTCAGCAAGAAGACCGACTTCGTGGCAGCGGGGCCCGGCGCCGGATCGAAGCTCACCAAGGCCGAGCAACTCGGCGTTCGGATCATCGACGCGGCACAGTTCGCGGTGCTGGTCCGCGAGGGGCCGGCAGCTCTCGAGGGGTGAGTCTCGGGCCGGCAGCAGACTGCTCGGGGTGCCGAACGGTTGGCGCGCGTCGCGCTCGAGTGCGGCTCGCCAACAGACAGCGACGCTCCGGTTTCCCCCTGATGAATATCGCTTAACGCTGTTTTCGCGGCCGTTTCCCGCCCTAAACTGGCAGCGCGGTGGTGACAGATGCTCGGTTGCCACCGGAAGGCGAGGGAACCCCCGTTGCTCGTGCTGCTGGCAGCGCTCCTCTTGACCTCGACCGCGATCACGCCCGTCGAGGTCGCCGCCATGCCCGCCGAGCGGCCTGCGGCGGCTTCCGAGCTGCTGGATTCCACGCAGGCGCGGGAGTTGCGCAGAGAGGCACCCGAGCGGAAGCAACAGGCGCTCGATGCCGAATGGATGCTGGACGCCGCCGCGAGCGCCCCGCCCGCTGATCTCGCCAAGCGGCTCGCCGCCGACCCTCGTCTCGTCGACAGGTTGCTCATCGCGCCGCCGCCCGCCGTGGCAGTGGCAGCGTGGTGGGAGGGGCTCACGGCGGGTTCGCGGGCAGTGCTGCTCGCGGGCGCACCGCACGTCGTCGGCAACCTCGACGGCATCCCGTACGCAGCGCGTGACCTCGCCAACCACGTCGCGCTGGAGCGGTCGGTCGAGCGCCTGCAGCGCGAGCTCACCGCGGCCGGCCGGAGCGCTCGTGCCGGCATTCAACAGCGGTTGGACGCGCTCTCCGCCGTCGAACGAGCGCTCGGCGAGCCGAATGCGAACCCGCGCCGCAGCCTGATCGCCCTGCAAGTCCCCGACGAGGGGGAGCCCACAGCGGCGATCGCGCTCGGCGACCTCGACCGCGCCGACTTCGTCAGCTACTTGGTGCCCGGCATGTTCTTCGGGGTTCGCACCCAGCTCGTGCAGTGGACAGACACCGCCGCGCGCCTCTACGACGAGCAGCGAAGCTGGTTGCGAGTGCTCGCAGAAGCCGATACGAACGCCGGTCGTCAGGACGTGGCGACGATCGCATGGATCGGCTACCAAACCCCTGACCTGCTCAATGTCGGGGCCCTCGACCTGGCACGCGAGGGCAGCGCGGCGCTGAGCCGCAGCATCCTGGGCCTGCAGACGGTTCGAGCCGATCGCGAGCCTCATGTCTCGGTCCTCGCCCATTCGTACGGGTCCACCGCCGCGCTCATGGCGCTCTCGAACGGTGAGTGCGCCGTCGATGCGCTCGCGCTCGTCGGATCGCCAGGAGGCGAGGCCGCGTCCGTCGAAGACCTGGCCGTAGCGCGCGGCAACGTGTTCGTCGGGGAAGCGGTGTGGGACCCGATCCCCAACAGCTCCTTCTTCGGCGCGGACCCGGGCGCGAGCGGGTTCGGTGCGCGCGTGATGAGCGTCGCGGGCGGCATTGACGCGATCACCAATGAGAAGCTCGACCCCTCGAGCGGACACAACGCCTACTTCGAGCCCGGCACCGAATCGTTGCGCAACCTCGCCCTGATCGGCATCGGGCGCGGAGGCCTCGTCACCGACGGCACCCCGCAAGACGCCATGCGCACGCTCGCCCTCGTTCGCGAAGGCCGTGCCTGAACCCACAGGCACACCACCCGACCCAAGAGATGAGCTCAGCATCCGAACGCCCCATTCCTCTCCCTCCCGGCACCGACCGACGAGCAGGGCCTTCGCAGCGCTCACGGCCCTCGCGTGCTGCGCCCTTCTCGCGGGGTGTGCGCTCAGCGAGGGCAGCGGACTGAGTCCGACCGAGGCACGCGACGCGTTCCTCGACGTCATCGACCGCACGCAGTCCGTCGCCGGCGGCACCTGGGAGCGCCAGGACGATCCGACACCCCGCAGCTGCACCGTGCCGCTCTGGGTCGAAGGGCAGCGGTACCCCGCACTGCGACTCGCGCCTGCTCCCGACGGCAGCGACGAGCGGGACGAGATCGTCGAGGAGGTGACCGAGCTGTGGCGCGAGCTCGGCTACCGCGTCGAGGTGAGCAGCGTCGGCGGCGCCGTCGAGCTCAAAGCCCACGAGAGCCGCTTCGAGAGCCTCATCCTGCGGCTCTCGCCCAACGGGATGACGCTGCAGGGCGAGAGCGAGTGCCGGCCGGCCGAGTGAGCGCTCCCGATCGGTAGACTGAGGCGGTCCCCCTCACCCCGTTCCTGGGAGCAGTATGTCTGAGAGCAGCACGGCTGACATCACAGCGGAGCAGGTCGCGCACCTGGCTCATCTGGCACGCATCGACTTGACTCCCGAGGAGTTGCAGCGCCTCACCGGTGAACTCGCTCAGATCGTGCACGCGGTCGAGAAGGTGACGGAGGTCGCCACGAGCGACATCCCAGCGACCAGCCATCCCGTCGCCCTCCATAACGTGTTCCGGCCGGATGTGGTCGGCGCCACGCTCAGTACGGAGGCCGCCCTCGCAGGCGCGCCAGAGCACGACGGGTCGAGGTTCAAGGTCTCGGCGATCCTGGGGGAGGAGCAGTGATGAACGAGCTCACGAGGATGCCCGCATCCGAACAGGCCCGGCTGCTCGCCGACCGCGAGGTCAGCGCCCGGGAGCTCACCGCTGCTCATCTCGACCGCATCGCCGCTGTCGACGAGCAGGTGCACGCGTTCCTCCACGTGAACGAGCGCGCACTGGAGGTCGCTGAGTCGATCGACGCGAGGCGCGCGGCGGGCGAAGCGGTTGGAGAACTGGCGGGCGTGCCGGTTGCGATCAAGGACGTGCTCTGCACCTCCGATATGCCGACCACGGCCGCGTCCCGCATCCTCGAGGGGTGGGTGCCGCCCTATGACGCCACGGTCGTCTCGCGTCTGCGCGAGGCCGGCCTTGTGCCGCTGGGCAAGACCAACATGGACGAGTTCGCCATGGGATCGTCGACCGAGCACTCGGCGTACGGGCCCACTCGCAACCCCTGGGACCTCGAGCGCATCCCCGGCGGCTCCGGCGGGGGATCGTCCGCCGCAGTCGCGGCTTTCGAGGCCGCGATCGCGCTCGGCTCAGACACCGGTGGAAGCATCCGGCAGCCGGCCGCTGTCACCGGCACCGTCGGCATGAAGCCCACCTACGGCGGTGTCTCACGATACGGTGCCATCGCGCTCGCCTCATCCCTCGACCAGGTGGGCCCGGTCTCGCGCACTGTGCTCGATTCGGCGATGTTGCACGACATCATCGGCGGACACGATCCGCGCGACAGCACCTCGCTCACCGACCAGTGGCCGAGCTTCACCGAGGCCGCCCGTGCCGGCGCACGCGCCGAGGCGTTCAAGGGCCTGCGCGTGGGCGTTGTGAAGCAGTTGTCGGGCGGCGAGGGATTCCAGGCGGGCGTCACCCAGCGATTCGAGGCGGCATTGACCGCGATGAGCGACGCCGGAGCCGAGATCGTCGAGGTCGACGCCCCGAACTTCGAGTACGCGATCGCGGCGTACTACCTGATCCTCCCGGCCGAGGCGTCGAGCAATCTGGCGAAGTTCGACTCGGTGCGGTTCGGCCTGCGCGTGACGCCTGAGGGCGGCGGCACCGTCGAGGACGTCATGTCAGCGACGCGCGCAGCCGGTTTCGGCGACGAGGTCAAGCGCCGGGTGATCCTCGGCACCTATGCGCTGAGCGCCGGCTACTACGACGCGTACTACGGCAGCGCGCAGAAGGTGCGCACCCTGATTCAGCGCGATTTCGACGCCGCATTCCGCCAAGCCGATGTGCTCGTGTCTCCGAGCGCGCCGACCACCGCCTTCAAGCTTGGCGAGCGCGTCGACGACCCGCTCGCGATGTACCTGAACGACCTCACCACCATCCCGGCGAACCTCGCCGGCGTCCCCGGCATCGCTCTGCCGATCGGGCTTGCTCCAGAGGACGGCCTTCCCGTCGGCATCCAGTTCATGGCCCCCCAGCGCGCCGACGCGCGCCTCTACGAGGTCGGTGCCGCGCTCGAGTCGCTGCTCGAGCAGGCGTGGGGTCACACGCTCATCAGCCAGGCGCCCGACCTGTCGCTTGGAGAGATGCTTGCTGCTACGGAGGGTGCCGTCTGATGGCCAAGACCGATCTGATGGACTTCGACAAGGCGCTGGAGCTCTTCGAACCGGTGCTCGGCTTCGAGGTGCACGTCGAACTCTCGACCAAGACCAAGATGTTCTCCGACGCGCCGAACATCTTCGGCGCCGAGCCGAACACCGCGATCACGCCGGTGTGCCTCGGACTGCCGGGCTCGTTGCCGGTGGTCAACGAGCAGGCGGTGCGCTACTCGATCTCGCTGGGGCTCGCGCTCGGCTGCGAGATCGCCGAGTCGAGCCGGTTCGCGAGGAAGAACTACTTCTACCCCGACCTCGCCAAGAACTACCAGATCAGCCAGTATGACGAGCCCATCGCGTTCGACGGCTCGATCGAGGTCGAACTCGAAGACGGCACACTCGTGACCGTGCCGATCGAGCGGGCGCATATGGAAGAGGATGCGGGCAAGCTCACACACGTCGGTGGCAGCACTGGCCGCATTCAAGGAGCCGAGTACTCGCTCGTCGACTACAACCGTGCCGGCGTGCCGCTGGTCGAGATCGTGACGCGGCCCATCTTCGGCGCGGAGCACCGGGCGCCGGAGCTGGCGAAGGCGTACGTCTCCACCATCCGCGACCTCGTGCGGGCCCTGGGCATCTCCGACGCTCGCATGGAGCGGGGGAATCTCCGCTGTGACGCCAATGTGTCGCTGCGGCCTCGGGGTCAGGAGCGGCTCGGCATCCGGACTGAGACGAAGAACGTCAACTCGCTGCGCTCGGTCGAGCGCGCGGTGCGGTACGAGATCCAACGTCAGGCGGCGATACTCGCCAAGGGCGGCACGATCGTGCAGGAGACCCGCCACTGGCATGAAGACACAGGAACCACCTCGGCCGGGCGCCCGAAGAGCGATGCCGACGACTACCGGTACTTCCCGGAGCCCGATCTGCTGCCGGTCGTGCCGTCGGCCGAACTGATCAAGGAACTGCGGGCCGCGCTGCCTGAACAGCCCGTCGCGATGCGCCGCCGGCTCAAGGCCGATTGGGGATTCAACGACCAGGAGTTCCGCGACATCGTCAACGCCGGACTGCTCACCGAGGTGCTCGAGACCACGCAGCAGGGCGCGGCCGCGTTCCAGGCGCGCAAGTGGTGGATGGGCGAGATCCTCCGTATCGCCAACGCGCGCGACGTCGAGCCTTCGTCGCTCGTCACACCGCACCAGGTTTCCGAGCTGATCGCACTGGTCGAGAGCGGCGACCTCACCGACCGCCTCGCACGCGAGGTGCTCGAGGGCGTCATCGCCGGCGAGGGCACGCCGGAAGAGATCGTCGAAGCACGTGGGCTCAAGGTCGTCTCCGACGACGGCGCATTGATCGCGGCCATCGACGAGGCGCTCGCCGCACAGCCCGATGTGCTCGACAAGATCCGCTCCGGCAAGGTGCAGGCCGCCGGTGCCGTCATCGGCGCCGTCATGAAGGCCATGCGCGGCCAAGCCGACGCAGCCAGGGTGCGCGAACTCGTGCTCGAGCGGGCAGGCGCCTGACGGTGCAAGGCGCCGCCGCGCAGCCATTCGCCAAGCACACCAGCGACTAAGCTCTCCATCAAAGAAGGGTCACAATGAACATCCTCATCGCCATCGTCTCGATCATCATCTTCATCGGCGGTCTGCTGCTGATGGGCTACGCCTTCGACACGCCGGGCCTCGAGCTGATCATGTTCCTCGGCGGCATCCTGGCCGTGACGTTCTCCGTGCTCATCCCGACGCAGCTGCTGAACCGACCCGAGCGCTAGACCCCGCAGACATCTCGCAGGGAGCAGGGATGCCGGAGCAGGTGGAGTTCGGACTCGATACGTTCGGCGACGTGACCCTCGGCCCGTCGGGCGCTCCGCTCTCGCATGCCCAAGTCATCCGCAACCTGATCGCCGAGGCCGAGCTGGCCGACGAGCTCGGCCTCGACTTCATCGGCGTGGGGGAGCACCACCGCGCCGACTTCGCGGTGTCGGCGCCCGAAGTGGTGCTCGCGGCGATCGCGGCCCGTACGTCACGTATTCGAGTCGGCTCAGCGGTCACGGTACTCAGCTCCGACGACCCGGTTCGGGTGTTCGAGCGCTTCTCCACCGTCGACGCGATCTCGAACGGGCGAGCCGAGGTCATGCTGGGCCGCGGGTCGTTCACTGAATCGTTTCCGCTCTTCGGCTTCGACTTGGCCGACTACGAGACCCTGTTCGAAGAACGACTGCAGCTCTTCGCCGAGCTGCTCAAGCAGCAGCCGGTCACCTGGAGCGGCACCACTCGTGCCCCCTTGCGCGAGCAATCCGTGTACCCGCCAGTCGAGCACGGCACGCTCAAAGCGTGGGTGGCGGTGGGCGGCAGTCCGCAGTCGGTGGTGCGCGCAGCGCGCTACGGGCTTCCGATGATGCTCGCCATCATCGGCGGCGCGCCCGCGCGCTTCGCCCCGTTCGCGCAGCTCTACCGTGAAGCGCTCGAGCGCTTCGAGGTCGGGCCGCAGCCGCTCGGCGCTCACATCCCCGGCTACATCGCCGCCACTGATGAGCAAGCCCGCGACGAGTACTTCCCGCACTACGCGGCCATGGCCGAACGCATCGGACGGGAACGCGGCTGGGGCAGGATGACCCGCGCGCACTTCGAGCAGGAGACACGCGACGGCGCGCTCTTCGTCGGTTCGCCTGAGACGGTCGCGGCGAAGATCGTCGACACGGTGCGTGCCCTCGGACTCGACCGCTTCGACCTCAAGTACAGCGCCGGCACCGTGCCGCATGAGCTCTCGATGAACTCGATCGCGCTCTACGCCCGCGAGGTGGTCCCCGCGGTGCGCGAAGCGCTCGTGTGAGCCCGTCAGGCACAGCTTCGTGCGCTGATTCTCGCCCGCCGGGGCGGTGACGCTGCGCGCTTCCGCCGGTAGGGTCGGAACATGACGAACCTCATCGAGAAGATCGCGCAGTCGGTGACCGATTCGGTCGGAGCCCGCGTCAACTACGGCGAGAAGCAGACGATCGGCGGGGCCGAAGTGGTGCCCGTGTCGCTCGTGTGGTTCGGGTTCGGCGGAGGCAGCGACGAGAGCGAGCAGGGCGGCGGCGGAGGCGGCGGTGCAAGTGTGCCGGTCGGCATGATCGTCGAGGGAGCGGGCGGACCGCGCTTCGAGCCCAACGTGGTCGCACTCGCGGCGGTCGCGGCACCCCTCGTCTGCGCCTTCGGCATGGCGCTCGGCCGCATCATCCGCGCATTGAAGAAGTGAGCGATCAGCCTCAGCCTCATCAGTACAGCGAGCATGAGCTCGCTGTGATCGAGGGAGTGTTCGACCTCGCACGCGGCGGGAGAACATCCGAGCTGCTCGAGATGCTCGACTCGGGTTTCCCTCTCGACCTCGCGAACGCGCGCGGTGACACTCTGCTGATCGTCGCCGCGTACGCCGAACAGCCAGGCACGGTCGGCGCCTTGATCGAGCGCGGCGCGGCCATCGACGCGGAGAACGCCATGGGGCAGACGGCGCTCTCCTGCGCGGCCTTCCGAGGCAACGCCGAGATGGCGCGAGCCCTGCTGGATGCCGGAGCCGACCCGGAAGCCGGGCATCAGCCCGCCCTGGCGATCGCACGCCAGTTCGGTCGAGCCGAGCTCGAGACGCTGCTGCTCGAACGATGAGCGAGCCGCATCCACCGACCGCCGACGCGGCCTCGATCGCTCTGCTCGCCCGCGACCTCGAGGCGGCGACATTCTCGGTCGACGCACTCTCGGAGCTCTGGGGCCCGGCTGCTGACGGGGCGCTCTTTCGAGGTCACCGTGCGCCCGCGCTTCGCGCAATCGCCTCGAAGCCGCGTCCGCTCGCCACGCTCGCCACCGTGTTCGTGCTCGGTCTGCCGGTGCGAGAGACCGAATTGGCAGAAGCGCTGCCCGCACTGGGGGTTGGCGGCGCGATCACACTGGGGCTGGTGGCGCGAGCAGAATCCGGCTTCGTCACTCCAAGCGTCGACCTCCGCCCGTACTCCTTCGTCGACGAGCGCGGCTCCGGCGCATGGTGGATCGCATCCGACCTCGGCGAACTCGCCCGTGAGCACGAACTCGACGAGTCCCATGTGCTCGGTGTGGGCGGCGCCTCCACGACTCTCACCGGCTTGATGGTGCAGCGCCCCGTGGCATCAGCGCTCGACCTGGGCACCGGCTGCGGCATTCAGGCGATGCACCTCTCGCGGCATGCCGAGCACGTGGTCGCGACCGACATCTCGGCGCGGGCATTGGCCTTCGCGCGGTTCAACGCGATGCTCAACGGCATCCGATCGATCGAGTTCCGTCAGGGGAGCCTCTTCGAGCCCGTGGAAGGGGAGCGCTTCGACCAGATCGTCTCGAACCCTCCCTTCGTGATCACACCGCGGCGGCAAGGCGTTCCAGAGTACGAGTACCGCGACGGCGGACTGGTCGGCGACGACATCGTGCGGCACATGCTCGTGCATGGGGCTGAGCATCTGGCCGACGGCGGTGTGGCCCAGTTCCTCGGCAACTGGGAGTATCACGGGGGCGCTTCCGCGTTCGATCGAGTCGAGGAATGGGTCGCGAACGCTGCGATCGACCTTTGGGTCGTCGAGCGAGAAGCGCTCGACCCGGCCGAGTACGCCGAGACGTGGATCAGAGACGGCGGAACCCGGCCGGGCCCGGTGTTCGACGACCTCGAACGCCGGTGGTTGGAGGACTTCGAGCTGCGGGGGGTGTCGCAGGTCGGTCTTGGCTACATCACCATGCGCCGGCCCCGGCCCGCCCACTCGCAGGAGCCGCACCCGGGGCAGCGATTGCGCCGCTTCGAGCGGCTGCAACATCAGTTGGGCGAGACGGTGGGAGGGCTCGGAGCGCACCTTCTGCAGTCGCTGGTCGCGCACGACGCCCTCTCCCGGCTCGACGACGACAGCGTCGCCGCCCTGCAGTTGCGCGTAGCGGCGAGCGTCACGGAGGAACGTCACTACTGGCCGGGAGATGACGACCCCACCGCGATGCTGCTGCGGCAGGGCAGCGGATTCGGGCGAGCGATCCCGCTCGACACCGCGCTCGCCGCAACCATCGGCGCCTGTGATGGCAGCCTGAGCGTGGCCGCGATCTGCTCCGCGATCGGCCAGTTGCTCGACGTCGACTCTGACGCAGTGCTCGCCTCGGTGCTGCCGCGTCTGCGGGAAGCGATCTTCACAGGGTTCCTCGAACTCCCGGATGCCGCTACGGTGCACTCATGAACGAGCCAAGCGTGGGCAGACTGCAAGCCGTCGTCCTCGACTGCCCCGACCCGTCCGCGCTCGCGCAGTTCTACGCGGGCCTGCTCGGGCTCGCCGTCGACTCGACGGATGACGAGTGGGTGAGCATCACTGGAAACGGTGCTCGCCTCTCGTTCCAGCGTGTGGAGGGCTACCGGCCTCCGGAGTGGCCCGGGCAGGTCGTGCCCCAGCAATTGCACCTCGACATCGAAGTCGACGATATGCAGCGAGCGCACGACCGAGCGCTCGAGCTCGGTGCTCGGCAGACCGACCCCTCGGTCGACCCGCTCAGCGCCGACTTCGTCGTGTACCTCGACCCAGCTGGTCATCCGTTCTGCCTGTTCCAGGAGTGAGCGGGGGAGGCAGCGCCGGCCGGCGGTCGGCGCCGCGCCGAGCCCATTTGGACTTTCAGCCCTGATCAGGCGTAAGGTCTTCGCCGTGTCAATCGTGCGGATCTGCGCGATCGCCCTGATCGTCGACGCGCTCCTGGTCACTTCCTTCGTCGCCATCGGTCGCCGGAGCCATGCCGAGACCGCGGATCTCGCGGGCTTCGCATCAGCGCTTTGGCCCTTCCTCGCAGCACTCCTGCTCGGGTGGGCACTGTCGCTCGCGTGGCGCCGTCCTTCCGGGGTCCTGTTGCCGGGACTGCTCATCTGGGGAGTGACCGTGGGCATCGGGATGGTCCTACGCAGTGTCGCAGGTCAGGGCGTGCAGCCGTCGTTCGTGATCGTCGCGGGGCTAGTGCTCGCCGCGTTCCTGCTCGGCTGGCGGCTTATCGCTCTTGCCGTTGCAGCTCGCGGCCGACGCGCCGCAGACCGCCCCCGTCGTGGCGGCCGACGCATCGAGGCGCAGGTTCAGGCGCGCTGACCATTTGCACGAGCGCAACGCCGTTCGCCTTCCCTGCCGGCCGCAGCCGCGTTCGCTGCTGACCGCAGCCGCTGCCTGCTCGCCGCAACCGCCCTCTCTCCGTCAGCAATAGCGTCGCGGTCGAGCGCATGGCGGCCATTTGGCAGCCGCCGCAGACTGAAGCCATGGCCGAGTTCGAGCGCGAGCGTGCGCGAATGGTCGACGAGCAGCTCGCCGGGCGGGACATCGACGACCCGCGCGTGCTTGCGGCCATGCGATCCGTTCCGCGCCACCGTTTCGTGACGCCACGCCAAGCGGCCGCAGCCTATGAGGATCACCCGCTTCCGATCGGGAACGGCCAGACCATCTCGCAGCCCTACATCGTCGCGCTCATGTGCCAGGCGGCACGGGTGCGAGCAGGTGACCGTGTGCTCGAGATCGGCACAGGATCCGGCTATGCGGCCGCTGTTCTCGGCGAGCTCGCGGCCGAGGTGCACACCGTCGAGCGGCACAGTGAACTCGCTCGAGCTGCGACGCGAGCCCTTCAGCCGTGGCCCAATGTGCATGTGCACGAGGGCGACGGCACGCTCGGCCTTCCGAGTGCGCGCCATTCGACGCTGTGCTCGTCACCGCTGCGGGACCCGATGTGCCGGAGCCGCTCGTCGAGCAACTCGGCGAGGGCGGTCGCCTGGTGATTCCCGTGGGCGAACCGCGCTTCGGGCAGCGATTGATCCGGCTCACCCGCCAGGGCGAAGAGCTCTTGCGCGATCGGTTGATGCCGGTCGTGTTCGTGCCCCTGATCGGACGACACGGCACCGCGCCCTGAGCGACCCGGCGGACGGATGCCGGCTGGGAGGTACCCTCGATCGATGGACTTCGACCCATACGGAACCGATGTGCTGGCTGCAGCGCGCGCCCGACCGATCGCTCGTCCACCAGAGGTGGCGGCAGAGCAAGGCCTGGTCGTCGAAGACGCCGCGAGCGGCTTCTGCGGCGCGGTCACACGCGTCGAAGGACGGCTCGTCGAGCTAGAGGACTACTTCGGTGCGGTACGCGCCTTTCCCCTCGATTCGAGCTTCCTCATCGATGGTCGTCCGGTCGCGCTCGTTCTCCCGACCGCCGCGCCGACCGCGCGGGCGCGCACCGCCTCCGGCTCCTTCGCGGTCGAGCAGACTCGCGCGCGGGTCGCCCGATCGAGCCGCATCCTCGTGGAGGGGCGTCACGACGCCGAGTTGGTCGAGAAGGTCTGGGGCGCAGACCTCCGGGTGGAGGGCGTCGTCGTCGAGTACCTCGAGGGCATCGACGACCTGCCGGATCTCATCGCTGAGCGCGACCCGTCACCTGCCAAGCGCCTCGGTGTGCTCGTCGATCATCTGGTCCCGGGGTCGAAGGAGCAGCGCATCGCGGATGCCGTCGCTGCGGGCCCGTTCGGCGATGCCGTGCTCGTGGTCGGGCACCCCTTCATCGACATCTGGCAGGCAGTGAAGCCCTCTCGCCTGGGTATCGAGGCCTGGCCCGTGATACCCCGCGGCACCGACTGGAAACGGGGGATCTGCCGTTCGCTCGGCTGGGCTGCCGACGACCAGGCCGACATCGCGCGGGCCTGGCAGACCATCCTCGGCCGAGTGCGGAGCTTCGCAGACCTCGAGCCCGCGCTGCTCGGCCGCGTGGAACAGCTCATCGACTTCGTCACGGAGCCAGGCTCTGCATGAGCAGAGGCGTCTGCTGAGCGGTGCCCCGCAGGAGCGGACCAGTCGGTGAACCAATCGCTCGAGGCAGCGGGAGCACCCGAAGCCGTCGCGGTTGCAGCGGCGACAGCCGGGTTCTCGATACTTCTCGGCATGAGCGGTTGGCTGCTTCGGCGTGTGCTGCCGCAGCACCAGGGCGAGCTGTTCCTTTGGCCGTTGCAGCGGCGCCCGGTGCGGGCGCTCTCGCCGGTGAGGACTCGCACCTACTGGTACCTCGCGGGCATCAATGTGATCGGGATAGTCGGGGCTTGGATCATCGCCCTGGCGTTCGGCGTCGGTCACCCATACTGGGCGTCGGTGGCTGTGGCCGCCGTGATGCCCACGCTCGCTGCGCTGACGGGCTATGCGCGCATGTGGCACCGCTTCGTTGGAACGGCGGCGGGCGTGGTGGTGGCGGCCGTGCTCTTCGTCTGGGGGCCGCCGATCTGGCTCATGGTCGCGATCCTCACGCTGTGCTCGTTCGGTGCAGAGATGTTCGTGGCGCGGCGCTATGACATCGCGCTGCTCTTCATCACTCCCTTGGCGCTCGGCACGGCGAACCTGGCTGAGCGTCGCGATTGGTATCCGCTCTTCGTCGACCGGTTCGTGGAGACGGGGCTCGGAGTAGCGCTTGCCTTCGTGATCGTCTTCGCTGCGCGACGCGTGGTGTTGCGCGAGCCGCCAAGCGCCGGCTGAGCACCGAAGTCGCGGGGCGGCGCCGCCCGGCATCCCGAGATGCTGGAGTAGCGTTGCTTATATGGGCCACTCGATCGAGACGCGCGTGCGCAACGCCGTCGAGGCGTGGCTCCGCTGGCTTCCGGGCTGGCAGCCGCCGACCCATCGATCCCGCGCGAGGGTCTGCCGACGTTGCTTCGGCTCGCCGCTCACTGAGGCTGCCGGATTCGGGCCCGACGTGCCGCATGCCGTGCAGCACGCGCTGATCATGCGGCTCAACGCGATTGTCGAGCACTCCGTCGACGCGTACACCGAACGCAACCTGCCGCTGCTCTGGCGCGAACTTCGTGAGGCCGAAGCACGAAAGCGCGCGCGGCCATATCGGCCCGCCGATGGCCTCGCTCCGGAGTATCAGGGTCTCGAACTCGACCCCGAGCCCGAACCCGGTCAGCCGTTCCTCTTCACGCTCGCAGACCTCGCCGATGACGCGGCTGCCGAGCACCGACTGCCTGATCCAGCGCCGCTGAGCGATGAGGCGAAGACCTCGCTGCGATACGAGATGGCGCTCGCCGACGATGAGGCGACGCGAGTCGGGATGGATGTGTGCCTGGAGCTGATGACGTTCCGCCCCCGCATCCAGCAGGCGGTGCACGAGGTCGTGGAACCGCAGATCGAAGCGCTGCTGAGCGAACTGACTCGCTCGCTGGATGTGCCCGGCGGACTGCTGTAGCCGGCGGAAGCGACGCGCTCCGGCATCCGATCAGCACTTTTCATTTATCACGTTCAGGTAACGCCAAGATAACAACCCGCACACTATTGCGGTAGCGATTTTCGCTGCAGGGCCGGCCCAGTCGTTTCCGACATGTTGCGCTGGCTCGCGTCGCCGTCCTGGGCGGCGCTTCCGCGCGATGACATGCGCCATTCAGTTCGTGCTCGGCTGCTCCGAGTGCCACGACCGGAGAAACGCTGTGCCCCTGTTCCCCCATGCCCCGAATGCCTTCGACCTCGTCAAGTCGCTGAGCGCCCGCAACTCGCAGACCCGACTCGCCGTGACCGCCGCCATGATGGTCGGCGCGTTCATGTTCAACAGCTCGTTGCCCGCGGAAGCGGCACCTGAGCAGGCGCCTGCGCAGCAGATCGAAGCGGTCCAGGAGTTGGAGGTCGAAGCGGCCTCCGTTCCGGCGCCGACTCAGCGCGATGACTACGGTGTCACGAAGTTCGCTCTCGTCAAGTGGCCCGTGCCCGCCGGCAGCAAGATCAGCTCCGGCTTCGGCGGACGGTCGGCACCGTGCGCCGGCTGCTCCACGAACCATGACGGAGTCGACTTCACTCCAGGCGCCGGCACCCCCGTCGCAGCGCTGGCGGACGGCGTCGTGACCGAGGTGGGCAACCCCTCCGGCGGTCTGGGCGTGTACGCCATGATCGAGCACGTCATCGACGGTGCTCGCTACACCTCGGTGTACGGGCACATGCAGCTCGGGTCGCTGAGTGTCGCCGTGGGGCAGCAGGTGACCGCCGGACAGCAGCTCGGACGGGTGGGCAGCACCGGCCAGAGCACCGGGCCGCACCTGCACCTCGAGCTCTGGGACGCCGCTGACGGCCGTCTCGACCCGCTCACCTTCCTGCGCAGCAAGGTCAACGCCTGACCCGTGGCCTGACCGCATCCTCGCTGCGCATGCGCTTGGATGGATGCTGTGAGCCACAGCCCTGAATCGCGCCCGGGCGAGGACTCCACCCCCTCGCCCCATGTCGAGCAACCTCCGGCGACGCCAACCGCTGCCGAGATCCGCCGTTGGCGGCGATACCTCGCAGACGAACGCGCCGAGGGTGCGGTGTATCGCGACCTCGCCGAACGCCGGACAGGGGAGGAGCGCGAGATCCTGCTCGGGCTCGCAGCGGCGGAGCAGCGCCACGAGGCCCACTGGCTGAGCCTGCTCGGCGAGCACGCCGGTCCCGCACGAAAGGGCGCTCTGCGCACTCGGCTGCTCGGTTGGTTTGCGCGGCGCTTCGGCTCAGTGTTCGTGCTCGCACTCGCGCAACGCGCTGAATCGCGCTCGCCATACGCGACCGAGCATGCAGCGACCCCGGCGATGGCGGCCGACGAGCGCATCCATGAGGAAGTGGTCCGGGCGCTCGCGACCCAGGGGCGCACAAGGCTCGCCGGCAATTTCCGGGCTGCCGTGTTCGGCGCGAACGACGGCCTCGTCAGCAATCTCGCCCTCGTGCTGGGTATCGGTGCCACGGGTGTGTCGCCGCAGACGGTGCTCTTCACCGGCATCGCGGGTCTTCTCGCCGGCGCCCTGTCGATGGGTGCGGGGGAGTACGTCTCGGTCAGCTCTCAGCGAGAGCTTCTCCGCTCCAGCGAACCGCATGACGACGCTGAGGGCGTCGTGCCGAGGCTCGACGTCGATGCCAACGAACTCACCCTCGTGTACCGGGCACGGGGCATGACGCCCGAGGACGCCGAGCTGCGCGCGCGGCAGGTGATCGCCAGCCACACCACCGGCGCCACCGGACCGGTGCCGCTCGTCGTCGCCGGTCACGACGCCGTCGGATCCGGCATGGCGGCCGCGGTGTCGAGCTTCTTGTTCTTCGCCTCGGGGGCCATCATCCCGGTGCTGCCCTATCTGTTCGGCCTCTCCGGCTTCTCAGCGGTGATCATCGCAGCGGCCCTCGTCGGTGTCGCCTTGCTCATCACCGGGGCGATCGTCGGCGTGCTCTCCGGCGCTTCGCCGCTTGCGCGGGCGTTGCGCCAGCTCGCGATCGGATTCGGCGCTGCGGCCGTCACCTACGTGCTCGGGCTCGCCTTCGGTGCGGTCCTCGCTTGATTGCTCCGACGGGGTTCGCGGAACTCCGTAGCAGCCGACGGCGGCGGAGCGGCCCTCAAGCAGCGACTGCTTCAAAGAGCGCCGGCATCCAGTAGTAGAATCGCTGCTGAACACGGGAGTCCGGTGAGCCGGGCTGAGAGGAAGCTTCTCCAAGCTTCGACCGTCGAACCTGATCTGGGTAATGCCAGCGCAGGGAGTGACTTCTCAATCTTCCCGTGCCATTCCGAAACCTCTGAGGAAAGGGCACGAATCGTGACCACGCAATCAATCCGTCCTACCCGCTCGCTCCGCTGGCGGGTCGTCGACATCGTCGTGGCCAGCGTCATCGGCGTCGCCTGCGGCGTGCTGTTCGTCGTCTGGAACGTCGCGGACAACGTCATCGGCGATCCGCTCAAAGCGCTGCTGCCAGGACTGCAAGGCCTCTCGCATGGCATGTGGTTGATCGCCGGCGTGCTCACGGCGATCATCATCCGCAAGCCGGGCGCCGCTCTCTATGGCGAACTGCTCGCGGCGGTCGTCTCGGCGGTCGTCGGCAACCAGTGGGGCTGGCTGACGCTGGTCTCGGGGCTCACCCAGGGGCTCGGCGCCGAACTGGTCTTCGCGATCTTCGCCTACGCGAACTTCAGGCTGATCCCGGCACTGCTCGCCGGTGCCGCATCGGGTCTGACCATGGCCATCACCGACCTCGTGCTCTGGTACGCGGGAGCGGGCGCGACCTTCAGCACCGTGTACACCATCGCTTCCATCGTGGGTGGCGTGCTGCTGGCAGGACTGCTCGCCTGGCTGCTGGCGAAGGCGCTGGCACGCACAGGGGTGCTGGATCGGTTCGCCGCCGGCCGAGAGGTGAAGGCGGCGGTCTGATCATGACGGCCACCCCTCGGGGCGCGCGTGTCGTGCTGCGCGGTTTCGGCTGGCGGCACGCGACGCGCAGAGCCCCGGCACTGAGCTCGATCGACCTGGTCATCGAGCCGGGAGAGCGTGTTCTGCTGCTCGGCGCCTCGGGCTCTGGCAAGTCGACCCTCTTGCAGGCGCTCGCCGGGCTGCTCGGCGACGACGAAGGCGACGCCGGCGGCTCGCTCGAGGTCGAAGGCGGTACTCGCGGACTGGTGCTGCAGGACCCCGAGAGTCAGGTGATCCTCTCGCGAGTGGGCGACGATGTCGCCTTCGGCCTCGAGAACCTGGCAGTTCCACGGCAGGAGATCTGGCCGCGAGTGCGGGCGGCGCTCGACGAGGTGGGCCTCGACGTGCCGCTCGACCGCCCGACATCCGCGCTGTCCGGTGGGCAGCAGCAGCGCCTCGCGCTCGCTGGGGTGCTCGCGATGCGTCCCGCGCTGCTGCTGCTTGACGAACCGACCGCCAACCTCGACCCGGAGGGCGTGCAAGAGGTGCGACGGGCCGTTGGCGAGGTTGTGGCGCAGCACCCTGTCACGCTCGTGGTAGTCGAACACCGGGTGGAGCTCTGGCACGATCTGGTCGACCGTGTGATCGTGATCGCGGGCGGCGGCGTGGCGATCGACGCCCCCGCCGCCACGGTGTTCACCGATCACGCCGACCAGCTGTGTGAGCTCGGCATCTGGACGCCTGCTTCCAGTGGCCTGAACGGTTCACAGGGCGCCGCGCGACCGATGGGCCCGGGCAACGCGCCGCGCGCGCTTGGCGATCACCCACCACTGCTCGCGGCGGATGACCTGACGGTCTCGCGAACGCCTGGGGTAGCGGTTCGCGGCGGAATCCATGCCGAGGTGCGAGCAGGCCGGTGCCTCGCGATCACAGGGCCGAATGGCAGTGGCAAGTCGACGACCGGGTTGACCCTCGCCGGCCTGCTGCCACCCGAAGACGGCCTGGTGCAGGCGAGCGAAGGGCTGCGCCAGGGAGCGAGCGCGCAACCGCACCGTTGGCGCAGTCGAGAGCTCCTCACTCGGGTCGGTGTGGTCTTCCAAGACCCGGAGCACCAGTTCCTCGCGACGACCGTGCGCGCCGAGCTCGAGGTCGGTCTGAAGGCGTTGCGGATGCCGAAGTCAGAGGCCGATGCGAGGGTCACCGAACTCCTCAAGCGCCTTCGACTCGAGCACCTTGCCGAAGCGAACCCCTTCTCGCTCTCTGGCGGGGAGAAGCGCAGGCTGAGCGTCGCCACCATGCTGGCGACCCGACCACAGGTGCTGGTGCTCGACGAGCCGACGTTCGGGCAGGACGCCGCGACGTGGAGGGAACTCGTCAGTCTCTTGCGCGAACTCCTGGACGCCGGCACCGCGGTGGTCGCCATCACGCACGACGAGCGCTTCGTCGCGGCGCTCGCCGACGACGTGCTGCACCTCGACAGGAACGAGGGGTCCCTCGCGACAGCAGGTGCCGCGATCGACGACGGATCGCGAGCACGGCCATGACCGCCCCTCACGTGATCGCACGCCACGACGCCGAGTCGTCAGCGCAGAGCTCGTGGTGGACGAGTGTGAATCCCATTGCGCGCCTCGGGGCGGCGTTCGCCATCGCGCTGTGCCTCGTGCTCACGATCGACTGGGTGTCGGCCGCGACCGCGCTGGCGCTCGAACTGGCGCTGTTGCCCTTTCTCGGCATCCGACCCGCACAGTTCTGGCGCCGTACCTGGCCCGTATGGCTCGCTGCTCCGCTCACCGGGCTCACGATCGTGCTGTACGGCGAGACCTCTGGTCGCGTGTGGTTCGAGTTCTTGTTCGCGCGAGTGAGCGATGGATCGATCTCCCTCGGCGTTGCAACCATGCTGAGGGTGCTCGCGATCGCGCTGCCCTCCGTCGTGCTCTTCATCGGCGTCGACACCACACGGCTCGCTGACGGGCTGGCGCAGATCGTGCGCCTGCCGGCCAGATTCGTGCTCGGCGCGCTCGCGGGTCTGCGCCTCGTCGGTCTGCTCGTCGAGGACTGGCGCTCGCTCGAACTCGCTCGCCGCGCCCGCGGCGTGGGAGATACGGGACGCCTGAGACGGCTGGCCGGTCAGGCCTTCTCACTGCTCGTCATCGCGATCCGCCGGGGGAGTCGGCTGGCCACGGCGATGGAGGCGAGAGCGTTCGGAAGCTCCAAGGAGCGCTCCTGGGCGCGCCCCTCGAAGCTCGGGTCACGCGAGGTCACGGTCATGCTTCTCGGATTCTTGGTCGGTATCCTGAGCATTGCATCATCACTGCTCGCAGGGACATGGAATTTCATTGCTAGTTGAACCGGCCGAGGCCTCCGTCTATCAGCGCGAGATCGAGCAGCAGCTCGATCGTCTGCTGAGCATCCGCGAACCGTTGCGGATGCTCGTCGATGGCCGCGCGGGCTCAGGCAAAACCGAGTTCGCACGCGCCCTCGTCGCGTCGCTCCCCGGCGCACAGCTCGTCTCCCTCGACTACGTCTACCCGGGTTGGGGCGGGCTTGATGAGGGGAGCGTGCAGGTTGCGGAAGAACTGCTCAGCTCCACCCCGCGCTGGCTGCCCTGGGACTGGGAGACGCTCGCGCTGGCGGACGAATGGCGCATGCTCGACCCTGACCTCCCGATCGTCATCGAGGGCGCAGGCGCCGTCTCGCGGCTGAGTCGTCCGAAGGCGCACTTCGCTGCGTGGGTGACCTACCCGGATGCTGGTCGCCACAAGCGCGCCATCGATCGCGACGGCGACTGGTTCGCACCTCACTGGGACATGTGGGCAGCGCAGGAAGAGCGGTTCATCGCGCGCGAGCAGCCGCACACGCTCGTCGACATCGTGATCCACGGCGAGAACTCGGCCGAAGTGGGCGCGCACATGGGCTCAACGCTCGCTGCGGCGCTCGCTTAGCGGCTCTCGTTCCTCAAGGGCTGAAAGCACCCGCGTCCAGCCCGCGGACGATCTGGTCCGGCTGGAGGTTCAGGCCCAGCCGAGCCGGTGCAGTTCCTCATCGTCGATGCCGTAGTAGTGCGCGATCTCGTGCACGAGCGTGACGTGGATCTCCTGCCGCAGCGTCTCGAGATCGTCGCAGAGCTCGAGCAGCGCCTCTCGGTAGAGCACGATGCGGTCAGGGAGCTCACCGAAGCCGTACTGCCCGCGTTCAGTGAGGGCTACCCCTTCATAGACCGCGAGCAAGTCGAGCGATCCGTCCTCCGGGCGGTCCTCCACAACGAACACGACGTTCTCGAGGCCGTCGACCATGTCGTCGGGCAGGGCATCCAGCTCCTCGATGACGAGCCGTTCGAAGGACTCCTCGTCGAGCTCCAGGCTCATCCGCGACGATCCATGGCAGCGATCAGCGACTCCTGCACGTAGGCCAGCCATTCGAACGCGTTGCGCAAGAACTGCCGCTCCTCATCGCCGTCCGCACCGGCGTCGTATTCTGCGGCACCCATGGTCGCCTCGACGGGTCTCGCCGGCGCCGATCCGTTCGATGTCGTCTGAGGGCCTCCGCCCTCATCGAGACCCAGCCGTGAAGCGAGCACGAGGCGCAGGTCGGTCAGTGCCCGCAGCCAGTTCCAGGCCTCGGTCTCGTCCAGCCGCACGCGTTCGTCCTGCATGCGGACCGCGAGCCCACGGGCAGCTGCGATCTTGTTCTCTGCGAGCTCGCCCTGCGTGAGTCGACGGAATTCGGATGCCGACCCCTCGTCGTCGCGATAGGCATCCGGCAGCAGCCGCGCCACCGCGGGATCACGGCGGTCGCGATCTTCGACGAGCCGGGCGAGCTGGCCGGCGAGCTCTGCCAGGATCGCTCGCTCGATATCACTGAACTCCGCCGCGAATGCGTGCCCGTCCCAATGCCAGAGCATCATTGCGGAACCTTCTCGACAGTCGCCCACAGTCCGTAGCCGTGCATCGCCTGCACGTGCACCTCCATGGCCTCGCGCGGACCTGTCGCGACGGTCGCCCGGCCCTCGTTGTGCACCTGCAGCATGAGCTTCTCCGCCTCAGGGGCGTCGAAGCCGAAGTAGCTGCGGAAGACGAATGCGACGTACGACATGAGGTTGACCGGGTCGTTCCAGACCACGGTCGACCACGGCTGGTCGAGCAGGAGCTGCTCGTCAAGCTGAGGATCGTCGAGGGTGTGGAGCATTGCTCCAGCCTTGCAGGTTCGGCCTTCGAACGCTAAGCGGATGCTGCTGCGCCCACGATCTCGGGAACACTCTCAGGCAGACAAGAACGAGGCTCGAGCCCCGGCCAAGGGTGGAGCCTTGGCCGGAGGTCGAGCCTCGTGTGGGGTGAGCGACGGGACTCGAACCCGCGACATCCGGCACCACAAGCCAGCGCTCTACCAACTGAGCTACGCCCACCATGGGGCCGATTCGAAGATCGGCACCGACGAAGAGTCTATTACATCCGCGCGGCCCACTTGTCCACGATGGCCGCCGAGGTCTGCTGCAGTTCCTCGGAGGTGGGCCCGGGTTCAGCCACGAAGCCCGCACGACGGTAGTAGTCGAGTTCCCGGATGGATTCGAGGATGTCGGCGAGCGCACGATGTCCGCCGCTCTTGATGGGGGCGTTGAAGTAGATCCGCGGGAACCAGCGCCGGCACAGCTCCTTGATCGACGAGACGTCGACGCTGCGGTAGTGCAGGTGCCCGTCGACCCGGGGCATGTACCGGGCGAGGAAGGTGCGGTCGGTGCCGATCGTGTTGCCGGCGAGCGGAGCGTGCTGCTCGTTCGGTACGTACTTGAGGATGTACTCGAGCACCTGGTATTCAGCCTCTGCAAGCGATACACCGCGGGGGAGCTCGTCGAGCAGACCGCTGGTGCGGTGCATATCGCGGACGAAGTCGCCCATCTGCTCGAGCGCGGACGGATCGGGTTTGATGACCACGGAGAATCCGGGGTGCAGGGGCTCGAGCTGCGAGTCGGTGACGACGACCGCGACCTCGAGCAACTCGTCGATCTCGACGTCGAGTCCCGTCATCTCGCAGTCGATCCAGACGAGCCGATCAGATCCGTTTGCCATCCGCTCAGTGTATCGACGGCCTCCGTCCTCGCCTGCCGGAGGGGCGGGAACACTGTGCCGCCGCCGGTGCCGCGAGCATCCTGGTCTGGTAAGAATGGGGCATGAGCGAGAACCTTCCCACCATCGCCCGCGGTGAAGAGTACGTCGTGTTCTACCGTGGCGGGGCGTACGACGGCCAGACCGATCGGCGGATCGCCACCGAGGACGGCTGGGATGACGAGATCAACGTCATGACGCTCGTGGATGGCACTGACACGATGCTCGCCTATCAATTCCAGTCCGCACGGCGACTCGGCGATCAGCTCCAGGTGACCTATGTGTGGGACGCCGCCGACAGCGACGCCATCGAAGACCCCGACGAGCGCAACGAGCACTGATTCGATCGCGCCCCCAGCAGGACTCGAACCTGCAACCTACGGATTAGAAGGCCGTTGCTCTATCCATTGAGCTATGGGGGCCAACTTCAAGAGGCTACTACGCCTACTGCCGCTGCTCTGCAGCGCCTGCTCAGAGCCGACTAGCATCGGGAACCATGCAGCGGAGCATCAACGGTCGTAGTCCTGTGATCCACGAGACCGCGTGGATCGCGCCGACTGCGGCGGTGCTCGGCGATGTGCACCTCGGGCCCAAGGCGAGCATCTGGTACGGGGCCGTGTTGCGGGGCGATCGCGATCGCATCGAGATCGGCGAGGCGAGCAACCTGCAAGACGGCGTGGTCGTGCACTGCGACCCCGGCAAGCCCGTCACCGTGGGTTCGTTCGTGTCGGTGGGCCACAAGGCGATGCTGCACGGGTGCACGATCGGCGACGGAGCGCTCATCGGCATCAGCGCGACAGTGCTGAACGGAGCGGTCGTCGGCGAACAGAGTCTCGTCGCCGCAGGCTCGGTGGTGCTCGAGGGCACCGTCGTACCGCCCCGCTCGCTCGTCGCCGGTGTGCCGGCGAAGGTGCGCCGCCAGCTCAGCGACGATGAGGTGGAGCGTTTGCGTAGCAATGCCGAGAACTACCTCGGCATCACCGAGTTGCACCGCGACTGAACGGTCTGCCCGACTGTCGCTGCGCGCTGCGGAGATGCTGCCCGGCTGGGAGCCCTCGGCGTGTCAGTCGTCGATCGGCGGGTTCGTGCGCTGACGCACCGTGCTCGCGGTAACGGGCGGTGCGTAGCCGTCGCCGTGACCGGCCCCGGCGGGAGGAGTGGCGATGGGCCCCGAGACCGGAGACTCCACCACAGGCTCGGACTCTGGTGTACTCGCGGCGGGCGACGCAGGGCTTGCAGCCTCAACGGGGGAGGCGGCGATGACGGTCGTCCGGCCGGTGCTCGGTGCGCTCACGGCGTCAGCGGCATCCGCCGTCCGTGCATCCGCCGTCCGTGCATCCGCGGGTCGCTCGGGGTGCGCAGCGCCGGCACCTGCACCTGCACCTGCACCCGAAGTGTGCAACGGGCCGGGCTCGTGCGCCTTCGCCCACTCCTGCTGCTTCACTGAGAGGTCCTGCTCAGGCGTCGGTGCCTGGAACTTCCACTGCTCGAGGTCGTACTTCAAGACCTTGCGAGCGCGCGCCGGCTTGTGCTGCCACTCGATGAGCCGGTCTCGGAACTCCTCCAGCGTCTGCTCGGCCTGAAAGCTGAAGATCGCCGAGTTCTTCTTCATCTCGGCGATCTGGTGTGCGGCCCAATCAGCCGCGATGGTCGACCCCGAGACAGGCAGAAGCCGGATGCGCGCATCCGCCTCGCTGATCAGCGTGTCGTAGTGCTGCTGCTCCACGGTCGAGAGGCTGCTCCATGTGGCAGCCTTGCGTCCCACCCCGATCAAGGTGGCGATCGCGGATGCCTTGAGTTCGCGATCCTGGAACGCCAGCAGCCTCCGGGCCGATGCGCGCCCGATCCACGCCGCGATGAGGCCGGCGATCACGATCGCAAGGAAGGGGAAGACGGCGGTGGTCAGCACGCGCCAGCCTTCGTCTGATGTGATCCAGTCAACGAGGTCGTTCCACCACTGCATGGTTCGCACCCTACAGCGGTGCGTCGCCGCTGCCCGGGCGACAGGCATTGCTACGCCAGATTGCTTCTTCAAGTCTCATGCCCCGCCTGCGCGCGTACGCTGTGATCATGCAGACGTTCGTGCTCGCCGGTGGTTGTTTCTGGTGCCTGGATGCGGTGTACCGCACGCTCGAAGGCGTCACCGATGTCGTTTCCGGCTATTCGGGGGGCCACGTCGCCGACCCGAGCTACGAACTCGTGTGCACGGGCACCACGAATCACGCCGAGGTCGTCGCGGTCACCTTCGACGAGCAGGTGATCCCCGCGGAGACCATCCTCGACGTGTTCTTCACGCTTCACGACCCGCGCCAGATGAACCGCCAGGGCAATGACATCGGCACCCAGTACCGCTCCTCGATGTTCTACGCAGACGAAGACCAGAAAGCGCTCTTCGAAGCCGCCCGCGATCGAGCGAACGAATACTGGGAGGGCGGCATCGTCACCACGATCGAGCCCCTCGGCGAGTTCTACCGAGCGGAGGAGCACCACCAGGACTTCTTCGCGAAGAATCCTGACCAGGGCTACTGCCTGGCCGTGGCGGTGCCGAAGGTGAACAAGGTGCGTGCCGCGTTCGCGAAGTACATCAAGGCAGCCTGAGCGAGCTTCGGGCGGGCGTTTCACGTCCGGCGTCCTTCGGTCGGAGTCTCCGGCCTTCTGATGCGCGACCCCGCCGCTGCTGCTGAACGAGATCGGCACGCACGGCGTACGCTCCGAAGCACGACGAAGGGAGTTCGACGATGAACGAAGGCGTGTTCGACCAGACCTGGGTCGCCATCGGCCCTGCCGGGGCCGTCGGAGCCGTGCATCGGGTCGAAGGGTCCTTCACCTTCAAACTGCTCAGCGATGGCGAGCTGCGCGGTCGTTACGACTCGCTCGAGGCCGCCAAGAATGCGCTCATGGCGGCGCTGCCGCCCGGGTCAGCACGGCCCGAGTTCCGCGAGCACTGAGCTTCGGGGCGGATCGGCGTCCTCTCCTCCCCAAACGTGTGTCGCTGCGCTTCTGCCCCTTTCGGTGCAGCGTCCGACCGCGGGTCATGCCGTGGGCCGATGCTGCTCGTACGGACCCCGGTGGCGCATCACCCGGCACGAGACGCTCGCCGGGGTCCCTTCATTCCACGAAGGGGACATCACCATGAACGACACTCTCTGCATCACCGGCACCGTGGCAACCGAGCCGAGGCATTCGATCACGACAGCGGGCTTGGAGATCACGAGCTTCAGGCTGGCTTCGACCGCTCGCCGCTTCGATCGCGAGAAGCGCGAGTGGATCGACGGTCACACCAATTGGTACACCGTGAGCGCCTACCGCCAGCTCGCTCGGCACGCGCAAGAGTCGATCCGGAAAGGCGAGCGTGTGATCGTCATGGGGCGGTTGCGCATCCGCGAATGGGAGAACGGGCAGAAGACCGGCATGGCGGTCGAGATCGACGCGGATGCTGTCGGTCACGACCTGCTATTCGGCACCAGCACGTTCACGCGAGCGATCTCGCGTTCCGAGTCCGCTCCGTCTGCTGCAGAAGAAGCAGTGGGTGATGCTGACGCCGCGATCTCCGATTGGCCTTCGACAGTTCCGGCTTCCGAACACGAGCCGGTGCCGACTCCGTTCTGACGCTTGTTTCCGCTCGCCCGCCGAGCGCCCGCCAAGTCAGGCTCGCCGACGGCCGCCTAGACTCGCAGTCGTGAACGCACGCCGAGGTCGTCTGGTCGCGCCGAGGGCAGCGCTGGTCGGCGCGGCCCTCACGCTCTTGCTCACGGCGTGCGCGCCGGAAGGCGCGGGCCAGCCTGCTCCGAGCGCAACAGCGTCGAAGCCCGCGCCCGACGACGAAACACCGTCTCCAGGCAGCTTCGAGCCGGACGCGAGCGTCGAGGAGAACCTGAGGTTCTTCGACCACGTGAACCGGCAATCGATCGGAGACGACTCCATCCCCGGCGGTCAGGTTGTGATCGACGGACTGCGGGCGCACGGACTCGGCGTCGAGGCGCTCGAAGTGACCCCCGATACGACGCCCGACGGGCATCGCGCAGACGCGGTGCAGTTCGCCGCACGCCTCGGTGACCGTTGCCTGCTCGGGCAGGTGAG
Organism: Ruicaihuangia caeni; assembly: GCF_040536845.1. NCBI lineage: Bacteria > Bacillati > Actinomycetota > Actinomycetes > Micrococcales > Microbacteriaceae > Ruicaihuangia > Ruicaihuangia caeni. The sequence goes on along the minus strand of NZ_CP159582.1, from coordinate 293,677 downwards.
CGAGCAAGGCTATTCGAGCGCGGTCGCGCCCGTGCTGGCGGGGGGCAATTGCCTCGTCGGCGTGACCCGCGCCATCGACTGGTGAGGCGCGCGGCAATACCGCTCGTGGTGCCGAGGCGGACACCGACGGGCCCCACAGAGAGCGTGCCTCGCCGACGCTAGGCTTGAAGCCATGGCCGAATACATTTACTCGATGGTCCGCGCCCGCAAGAAGGTGGGCGACAAGCTCATCCTCGACGACGTGACCATGGCGTTCCTGCCGGGGGCGAAGATCGGTATGGTCGGCCCGAACGGTGCCGGTAAGTCCACGATCCTCAAGATCATGGCAGGCCTCGACACGCCGAGCAATGGCGAGGCGAAGCTCACGCCGGGCTTCAGTGTCGGCATCCTCATGCAGGAGCCCGAGCTCGACGAGTCGAAGACCGTGCTCGAGAACGTGCAGGAGGGCGTCGGCGCGATCAAGGGCAAGCTCGACCGCTTCAACGAGATCTCCGCGGCCATGGCCGAACCCGATGCTGACTTCGACGCCTTGCTCGCCGAGATGGGCACTCTCCAGGAAGAGATCGACGCGGCGGATGCCTGGGACCTCGACTCTCAGCTCGAGCAGGCGATGGACGCGCTGCGCTGCCCGCCCGGCGACGCCGAGATCACTCACTTGTCGGGCGGTGAGAAGCGCCGCGTCGCGCTCTGCAAACTGCTGCTCGAGAAGCCCGACCTGCTCCTCCTCGACGAGCCCACGAACCACCTCGACGCCGAGAGCGTGCTCTGGCTTGAGCAGCACCTGCAGAAGTACCCCGGCGCCGTGATCGCGATCACGCACGACCGGTACTTCCTCGACCACGTCGCCGAATGGATCGCCGAGGTCGACCGCGGCCGCCTGTACCCCTACGAGGGCAACTACTCCACCTACCTCGAGAAGAAGGCCGAGCGCCTCGAGGTGCAGGGCAAGAAGGACGCCAAGCTCGCCAAGCGCCTCGCTGATGAACTCGAGTGGGTGCGCTCGAACGCGAAGGGACGCCAGGCGAAGTCGAAGGCCCGTCTCGCTCGCTACGAGGAGATGGCGGCCGAGGCCGAGCGCACGAGAAAGCTCGACTTCGAAGACATCGTGATCCCGCCCGGTCCTCGCCTGGGTGACGTGGTCATCGAGGCCAAGAACCTCAACAAGGGCTTCGGTGAGCGCGTGCTCATCGACGGATTGAGCTTCAGTCTGCCGCGCAACGGCATCGTGGGCATCATCGGCCCGAACGGTGTCGGAAAGACCACGCTGTTCAAGACGATCGTGGGCCTCGAGCCCCTCGACGGCGGCGATCTCAAGGTCGGCGAAACGGTCAAGATCTCGTACGTCGACCAGAGCCGCGCGGGCATCGACCCGAACAAGACGCTGTGGGAGGTCGTCTCCGATGGCCTCGACATCATCACCGTCGGCAAGACCGAGATCCCCTCGCGCGCATACGTTTCGAAGTTCGGGTTCAAGGGACCGGACCAGCAGAAGCGCGCCGGTGTGCTCTCGGGCGGCGAGCGGAACCGCCTCAACCTTGCGCTGACGCTCAAGCAGGGTGGCAACCTCCTGCTGCTCGACGAGCCCACCAACGACCTCGACGTCGAGACGCTGTCGAGCCTTGAGAACGCGCTGCTGGAGTTCCCGGGCTGCGCCGTCGTGATCACTCACGACCGGTGGTTCCTCGACCGCATCGCCACGCACATCCTCGCCTACGAGGGCACCGAGGAGAACCCGGCGAACTGGCACTGGTTCGAGGGCAACTTCGAGGCCTACGAGCAGAACAAGATCGAGCGACTGGGCCCGGATGCGGCGAAGCCCCACCGCTCGACGTACCGCAAGCTCACGCGTGACTGACCCGGCCGGCGTGCCTGCGCGGGCGGATGCTGCGGCATCCGCTCGTGTGCGCATCCCCGTGCAGGTGCGCTGGGGCGACCTCGACCCGTACAACCACGTCAACAACGTGGCGCTCATGCGGATCCTGGAAGAGGCTCGCGTGCGCGCATTCTGGGCTCCGGCCGCGGCAGACGAACCTCGTCTGCCGACAGCCGTGTTCCAGCCGGGAGACGACTCGCAGACGTTCATCGCGTCGCACCGGGTCGAGTACCTGAAGCCCATCGACTACCAGCGCGAGCCGCTGGACGTGCAACTGTGGCTGCAGCGCATCGGCGGGGCGAGCTTCGAGATCGCGTACGAAGTGTTCAGCTCAGCGGGTCTCACGACGCGAGCCAGTTCGACGCTCGTCGTCGTGCACGGCCCGACCGGCCGGCCGCGCCGCCTGCGGGACTACGAGCGGGCCGCTTGGGAGCCGTACGTCGGTGAGCCCGTCGCCTTCAGCCGCGCCTAGCGAAGACTCGGTTTCCTGAGCCCTGCTGCAGGGAAGCGCCTTAGGAGCGCCCCCGAGCAGCTGCTCAGGAGCGCGGGGGAGCGAACCGGGGGTGTCGCACCATGCCTTCTTGAGCGACCGTGGCGACGAGCACGCCGTCGCGCGTGAAGTAGTGCCCGAGGCTGAGTCCGCGCCCGCCGCTCGCGCTGGGCGACTCTGTGACGAAGAGCAGCCACTCGTCGACGCGGAACGGGCGATGCCACCACATCGCGTGATCGAGGCTCGCCGTCTTCACGCCCGGCGTCGTGAGCGCGATGCCATGGCGACGGAAGATCGGCTCGAGGATGCCGATATCACTCGCGTAGGCCAGGGCGGCCCGATGGATCGCCTGGTCGTCGGGCATCTCGCCGAGTGCGCGCGTCCAGACCGCCTGGTGGGCCACCTGTTCATCGTCGACCGTGAAGTAGATGCTGTTCGGCACGTGTCGGAGGTCGAAGGGGAACTCCGAGGCGAGACGGCGCATGGCCTCGAAGTCGCTCGCACCGAGGAACTCATGGGCGCTCTGGAGCGTCTCCGGCTCGGGAAGGTCGGCCGGCATCTCGGCCTGGTGCTCGAGCCCCGGGTCATCGTCTTGGAATGAGCAAAGGGTCGACAGGATCGGCAACCCGTGCTGATAGGCCTGCACCCGGCGGGTGCTGAACGAGCGCCCGTCGTGCGTGCGGTCGACGCTGAACGTGATCGGCAGCGCAGCGTCGCCCGGCCGCACGAAGTATCCGTGCAGCGAGTGGATCTCGCGGCCCTCGGCGACCGTGTACGAGGCTGCGCGAATCGCCTGCGCAAGCACCTGCCCACCGAAGACGCGTCCGTTTGGCATCCAGTGGCTCGGCCCGGTGAAGATGTCGGCGCTCGTGCGCGCGCCGGTGTCGGTCAATTCGAGGGTTCGGAGCAGACCGTCGATCCGTGAACGATGCTCAGGCGCCATTCAGGTAGTTTAGAGCCGAATGAGCCCCACGTTTTCTCTCGTCGACCGCCAGTCGCTGGCCGACCTCCTCGTGTTCGCGGGTCGAGCCGCCCGCGTCGAAGAGGGGTCGATCCGGCTCATCGCCTCGGGCCGTGTGCTCGCCGTTTACGCTGCGGTGCTCTACCCGGTGGGGCTGCTCGATGAGACGCCCACAGTGCTCGGCCTCCGCACCTTCGCGCTCGCTGAGCACGCCGACTTCGACGTCGTGGTGCCGGTGCGGTCGTTGATCCAGCGGCTGGAATGGCTGCGTGGTGATGACTCGGCGGATGCCGAGGCCGTAGTCGAGGTGAGTGTTCCCCACGAGGTCCACAGCGTCACGTGGGCTGCGATCTCACCGCCGCGCGGCGGCTGGCACAGCCTTGCGACGCTCGCACCGCAGACCCTCGAAGAGCGCGCCAAGACGGGAATCGACGAAGTCGCCTCGGCCGTTCCCGGATCGCTCGGCGAATCGCTCGTGCACCGTGTGCGCAGTGAGGTGTGGGGGAAACCCATGCCCGAAACTCCGGAGATCCCCGCCGGCGCCGCGTTCGCGGCATACAGTCTGGGCTTCCTCGGCGATGACCCTGTGCGCGTGCTCGAGGCCGCGCCGTGGACGCGCCTCACGACCACGCGCGGCCACGTTCTGGTTCGGCGCCGGGGGCGCGGTCCGACGGTGCGCTGAGCGGCGCCCCAGTCTGCTCGGCCAGATCGAGCTCGTCGGCGATCGCCCTTCCCGCGGTGCGCCCGGTGAAGAGGCATCCGCCGAGGAACGTGCCCTCCAACGCGCGGTACCCGTGCATGCCGCCACCGCCGAATCCGCTCGCCTCGCCGACCGCGTAGAGGCCGGGCAGTGGCGTGCCGTCGTCTCGGAGCGCCCGAGCCGACAAGTCGGTCTGGATGCCGCCGAGGCTCTTCCGAGTGAGCACGTGCAGCTTGACCGCGATCAGAGGGCCGTTCGCCGGGTCCGAGAACCGGTGCGGGCGGGCAGCACGCACCAGTCGGTCACCGCGGTATGCGCGCGCAGCCCGGATCGCAGCGAGTTGAGGGTCCTTTCCGAACGAGTTCTCGAGTTGGGCGTCGCGCAGCTCCACTTCCCGGCGGATGTTGGCGGTGTCGAGCGGCGCCTCCGGCGAATGCCGCAGCATGCCCGCCAAGAGATCATCGAGGGTGTCGGCGGCGACGAAGTCTGCGCCCTGCCGCTTGAACTGCTCGACCGGGATGGGCGCGCCGCGTCCGAGCCGCTGCCGCAGCAGGCTGAGCACGCTCTTGCCGGTGAGGTCGGGGTTCTGCTCGCTCCCCGACAGCGCGAACTCCTTCTCGATGATCCGCTGCGTCAGCACGAACCAGCTGTGGTCGTGCCCCGTGGCGCGCAGGTGCGCGAGCGTACCGAGCGTATCGGCGCCCGGGAATAGCGGCGCCGGCAAGCGCTTCCCGGTCGCGTCGAACCACAACGATGAAGGGCCGGGGAGGATGCGGATGCCGTGCCCCGGCCACTCGGGATGCCAGTTCTCGATTCCCTCGACGTAGTGCCACATGCGGTCGCCGTTCACCAACCGCGCGCCTGCCGTGGCGGCAGCGCCCAGCATCCGCCCGTCCACGAATGCGGGGACACCGGTGAGCATGCGCTCCGGCGGTCGGCCGAGGCGGGGCGGCCATTGCGCCCGCACCATTCCGTGGTTGCCGCCGATACCGCCGCTGGCGATGACCACGGCCCTCGCGTGGGCTTCGAAGACGCCCACCGGGTCTCGGTTCGTTGCCCGACCGCGCAGGGCTTCGTCGTCGCGCAGCACGGTGCCGTGCACGCCGCCGACCCGACCATCGGTGATGAGCAATCCGTCGACGCGGTGCCGGAAGCGCACTTGGGCGCGACCCTTCCGAACAGCCGCCCAGAACTTGCGAGCGAACGGTTCGAGCAGGCCCGGGCCCGTGCCCCAGACGATGTGGAATCGCGGTACAGAATTACCGGGGCCCGCGGCACCGTGGCCTCCGCGCTCGGCCCAGCCGACCACTGGGAAGAAACGGATGCCGTGGTCTCGCAACCACTCGCGCTTCTCGCTCGCCGCGAATCGAAGATACGCCTCGGCCCAATCGCGCGCCCACGAGTCCTCTGCGCGGTCGAAGCCGGCAGTGTCGTGCCAGTCCGTGTGCGCGAGCGCATGGCTGTCACGCACGCCCATTCGGCGCTGCTCCGGCGAATCGACGAGGAACAGCCCGCCGAACGACCACCAGGCCTGACCGCCGAAGTTCGCCTCCGACTCCTGGTCGAGCAGGAGCACCTGTCTGCCTCGTTCGAGCAGTTCGCACGCGGCGACGAGCCCCGACAGGCCGGAGCCGATCACGATCGCATCGGGCTGCTCGGACGATCCCGTGTGTCGCCCCATCGCGCGCCTCCCTCGCTCCGCTCCATCGCGGCGCGGACGCTCGGCCGGGGTGTGCTGAGAGCGACCCGCCTCACCGGCATCCGTGCAGACAACCTAGCGAACGCCCGGGATCGCGCGCTCGCGGAACGGGTCAAGCTGAGGCGGGCGTGTCGTCCGTCTCCCTCGTGGGCTCGAGGTCGACGATCCGATCAATGAGTTCCGTGGGAGCGCCGGTGTGGGAGATGAGGAGCACCGTCCGATCGCCGGATGCCGCCAGCAGGTCCCGCAGCAGCGTCTCGGCGCGCGCGCCGTCGACATTCGCCGTCGGCTCGTCGAGCACCAGCACCGGGGCGTCGGCGAGCAGCGCTCGCGCCAGGGCGATGCGCTGGGCCTGACCACCGGAGACGAGTGCGCCACGCTCTCCGACAGGAGCGTCGAGCCCACCCCGCGCCCGCACCCAGTCGCCGAGACCGACGCGTTCGAGCACTGCCAGAAGCTCCTCGTCGTCGGCCTCCGGCTTCGCGAACACCAGATTCTGCCTGAGATCGATGTCGAACAGCCACGGGGTCTGCTCGCAGAGCCCCACGATGCGGCGCACGGAATCGGGATGCAGCTCGCGCGCCTCGATGCCGCCGATCCGGTACGAGCCCTGATAGTCGATGAAGCGGACCAGTACATGCGCGAGCGTCGTCTTGCCCGACCCGCTCGGACCCTGCAGCAGCACACGCTCTCCTGGTGCAAGGGTCAGGTCGACGTCCTTGATCGCCGGCCGATCCGACCCGGGCCAGCGCGCGCTGAGCGACCGCAGGGCGATGTGCGGCGCTCCGGCCGGCACGGATGCCGGTCGAGCGGGTGCGACTGGGACGCCCGCTGGAGCCTCCGCCGGCACGGCGCCGGCCACGCGCTCGGCCCCGGCGTGTGCGATCCGCCTCGCCTGCATCACGAGGGGCACCGCACCGGCGACCTCGAACACCGCGAGAGGCACCATGGCGACGACCGCGAACGCTGGTGCGCCGATGTCACCCGCGAAAAGGGACGGCACAGCCACGAGCACCGATCCCAGTACTGCCGCCCCGCTCGCGAGCGCCATGACGGCTGCGGTGAGACCAGCGCCCGCAGCGGCACGCGCGCTCGCCCGCTGCAGTGCGTTCCCGAGTGCGAGCACGCGTTCGCGACTGGCTCCCTCAGCGTCGAACGCCCGGAGGGTCTCGAAGGCGCCGAAGTGATCGAGCAGCGCATCGGCGAGGGCACCGCGCAGCGGGCCGATCGTGCGCTCGGCGCGTGCGGCCGCGAGTGACTGCGTCGTGACGGCGAGCACCACACCCACGATCAGGCACGGCAGCAGCACTCCGGCCGCCGAGGCGTCGAGCATTGCGATGCCGGTGACCGCAGCGGTCAGCACGACCAGGGTGCTGGCGAGCGGCTGGATCACACGCAGCGGAAGCTCCTGCAGGTCGTCGACATCGTGCACGAGCCGGCTCAACAGCTCTCCGCGACGCAGCGCTCGGGTGCCGTCAGGCGCGATCGGAATGAGCCGAGAAAGGATGCCGGTGCGCAGTTCGGCGAGTTCACGGAACGCGGCATCATGCCCGAGCAGGCGCTCGAGGTAGCGGAACACCGCACGAGAGAGCGCGAATGCGCGGACCCCGACGACCGCGAGCGAAAGGAAGAGAATGGGCGGCTGCTCAGCGGCGCGCGTGATGAGCCACGCCGAGCAGGCGAGCAGCGCGACCGTGCTCGCGGCGGAGAGCGCTCCGGCCGCGATCGCCGGTAGCAGGCGGTGAAGCGGGGGGCGAGCGAGTCCGAGCACCGCGCGAGCTGCCGGCGACAAGCGTGGTTCAGACATGTTCGAGCGCTCCTACCCGCACGACCGCGTCGGCGCGCCGCAACACCGACTCCCGGTGGGCGACGACGACCACGATGCGACCCTCTGCCGCGAGCTCACGGAGAGAGGAGATCAGCGCGGTCTCGGCGGCTTCGTCGAGCGCCGAGCTCGGCTCGTCGAGGAGCAGCAACGGCAGATCCCGTTCGAGCAGGCGATAGCAGGCGCGGGCCACCGCGAGGCGCTGCGCCTGCCCTCCAGAGAGCCCAGAGCCTCCGGGACCCAGAGTGCGCTCCAGGGGCAGCCCTGCGAGGCCTGTGAGCGCCAAGCAGCGCTGAACGAGCGAGGTGTCGATGCGCCTCGCACCGAGCGTGACGTTGTCGATGATGGGGCCGGCGACCAGTTGTGGGCGCTGACCCGCCCATGCGATGCGATCGAGGGTCAACGGCGCACCGTCGAGCAGTACGAGGCCGGATGCCGGGGCGAAGCCGAGCAGCGCGTCCAGCACCGTGCTCTTGCCAGCGCCGCTCTCGCCGGCGATCAAGGAGACCTGGCCCCTTGCCGCATCCATGTCGAACGCGTCGACGATGCGCTGGTCGCCGCGCTGCACGGTGAGACCGCGCACGTGCAGTCCCGCGGCAGCGGGCGCCGCTGCAGAGAGCGAATCGACTCTCGCAGCATCCGTGTCGCCCGGCTCCGACTGCGCTCTGTGATCCGCTGCTTCTTCGATGATGGCGAACGCGCTCTCGGCTGCCGCCATGCCGTCGGCCGATGCGTGGAATTGCGCACCGACGTTGCGAACCGGAAGGAACACCTCGGGGGCGAGCACGAGCACGAACAGCGCCGGCAAGAAGTCCATCGTGCCGTCGACGAGGCGGAGGCCGGCTGTCACCGCGACCAGGGCGACCGAGAGCGAACCCGCGAGTTCGAGCACGAACCCGCTCAGGAAAGTCACGCGCAGCACGCGCATGGTGCGACGACGGTAGTCGTGCGTCACGGCGCGGAGGCGAGTGACCTGCCGGTGCTGACGGCCGTGCAGGATCAAGGTGGCGAGGCCTCCGACGACTTCGAGGAACGCCCGCGCCAGCTCTTGTAGGGCTTCCCACTGGCGACGCTGCACTGCGCTCGTCGCGAGCCCGATGAGCACCATGAAGACGGGGATGAGCGGCAGCGCGAGCGCGACGATCACAGCGCTCAGCGGGTCGGCCGACCACATGGCCACGACCAGCAGCGGCGTCGCGATGCCGGCGAGGAGCAGCTGCGGCAGGTAGCGCGCGAAGTAGCCGTCGAGCGAATCCAGGCCCGGGCCGGCCACCGTGGCGAGCTCAGTGCTCGAGCGGTCGCGGAGCCGATCTGGCCCGAGGCTCGCTGCCGCCGCGAGCACCTGCTTGCGCAGCTCCTGCCGCACGCGAGCCGCACCCGCAAGACCCGTGAGCTCCCAGAGCCAGGCGGCGAGGGCGCGGACCACGACGCTCGCGGCGAAGAGCGCGATGAGACCGCGGAGCTCGAAGGCGTGCCTGCCCTCGATGAAACCGGTCACAAGGCCGGCGAGCGCCCATGCGAAACCGACGATCGCCGCGGTCTGTACGACGCCGATGAGCATGCCCGACACGAGCAGCAGTCGTGCCGAGCGGGCGAAGCGGAGCAGCCGAGGGTCGAATGGGCGCATGGTGGTCAGCGCGCCGCCTCTTCAGCTGCCGACTGGTCGAGTTCGGCGTTCTCGATCGTCTGCCTGGTGATCCGCTTCCGGAAGACCCAGTACGTCCATCCCTGGTAGGCGAGGATGAGCGGCAAGAAGATCAGCGCGGTCCAGCTCATCACTGTCAACGTGTAGGGCGAGCTGGCGGCGTTCTCGATCGTCAGGCCGTTCGCGGCGTCGTTCGATGCCGGCATCACATCGGGGAAGAGGGCCGCGAAGAGCGCGGCCACGGCGGTGGCGATCGATACGGCCATGAACGTGAACGACACGCCCTCGGCACCGCGCAGGTTTGCCAGCAGTGCTGCCACGAGCGATGCCGCCGCAACGGCGGCCAAGGGCCAGAACCAGCCCGCGCCGTGCGCGAACCCGGTCCACAGCAAGAACGCCGCGGCGACCACGACCGTGATCGCTCCGCTCCGCGCGGCCAATCGCTGCGCCCGTTCTCGGATCTCGCCGGCTGTCTTCAGCGTCACGAACACCGCGCCATGCGTGAAAAACAGCATGAGCGTCGTGAGACCGCCGAGCAGCGCATACGGGCTGAGCAGGTCGAAGAAGGTTCCGATGTAGTTGTGCTCGGCATCGAGCGGCACACCCTGCACGATGTTCGCGAAGGCGACGCCCCACAGCATGGCGGGCACGGCCGAGCCGATGATGATCATCAGATCGAAGCGGGCCTTCCAGCTGGCCTCGGGCCGCTGGTGGCGGTATTCGAACGACACGCCGCGCGCGATGAGCGCGAGGAGGATGACGAGCAAAGCGAGATAGAAGCCGCTGAAGAGCGTCGCGTACCACTCGGGGAACGCCGCGAAGAGCGCGGCGCCCGCGACGATGACCCACGTCTCGTTGAGATCCCACACCGGCCCGATGGTGTTGATCAGCACGCGGCGGTCGACGTCGTCGCGTCCGAGGAACGGCAACGTCATCCCCACGCCGAAGTCGAATCCGTCGAGCACGAAGTAGCCGATGAACAGCGCCGCGACGATCCAGAACCAGAGGGTTGGGAGATCGAATCCTGCAAGATCCATGGGGTCCTCCTAGTAGACCGTCGTGGCGGGTTCGGCGCGTCCGGTCTGCTCGTCGACCGAGGGCGTGGCCGGTCCCTTCTGGATCGCTCGAACGATGAGTCGGAACTCGACGACCGCGAGGGTGCCGTAGACGAGCGTGAACGCGACCAGGGATATCAGCACTTCAAGGCCGCTCACGTTCGGCGAGACGCCCGACTCCGTCGGCAGGAGCCCGAAGACGAGCCACGGTTGCCGTCCCATCTCGGTGAAGATCCAGCCGACGATCATGGCACCGAGCGACAGCGGGAACGACCAGATCGCAACGCCCCAGATGAGTCGCGGAGGGATGCGGAAGAGCCTCGGCTCGCGGCCACCCCGGGTGAGCCACAGACCGACGGCGGCGATCGCCGCGTGCGCCAGGCCGAGACCGATCATCCAGCGGAACGACCAGTACGTGATCCAGATGATGGGCGCGTAGTCACCAGGCCCGTAGAGCGATTCGTACTGGCCCTGCAGATCGATGATGCCTTCGACGCACCCGTCAAGGCTGTGCGTCGACAGCAGCGACAGCAGATATGGGATGCGAATGGAGAACAACTCGGTGTATCCATCTGGTGTGCCCAGCGTGAACACCGAGAACGAGGCATCCGCTCCGCATACCGTGTTGAAGGTCGCCTCCGCAGCCGCCATCTTCATCGGCTGCGTCGCCACCATCGAGAGGCTGAGCTGATCGCCGAAGAACGTGGTGAGCGCAGCGGCGATCACCATCATCCACAGTCCCAGCCGGAGCGCGGGTCGCATGCTCTCGCGGTGCTGTCCTCTCGCAAGGTGCCACGCGGCGGCGCTGATGATGAGGCCGGCCGTCACCATGAAGCAGGCGAAGATCGTGTGCGGGAAGGCCGCAAGTGCGACCGGGTTCGTCAGCAGCTCCCAGATGTCGACGAGCTCGGCTCGGCCCTTCGCCTCGTTGATGGCGTACCCGACCGGGTTCTGCATGAACGCGTTCGCGGCGATGATGAAGTACGCCGACAGCACGGTTCCGGCGGCCACGACCCAGATCGTCGCGAGGTGAAGACGGCGGGGGAGCTTGTCCCAGCCGAAGATCCACAGCCCGATGAACGTCGCCTCGAGGAAGAACGCGAGCAGGCCCTCGAGAGCGAGCGGTGCACCGAACACGTCGCCGACGAATCGGGAGTACTCCGACCAGTTCATGCCGAACTGGAACTCCTGCACGATGCCCGTCACGACGCCCATCGCGAAGTTGATGAGGAAGAGCGTGCCGAAGAAGCGAGTGAGCTGCAGATAGACGACCTTGTCCGTGCGCACCCACGCCGTCTGGAAGATCGCCACCGTCGTCGCCATGCCGATCGTGATGGGCACGAAGAGGAAGTGGTAGATCGTGGTGAGCCCGAATTGCCACCGCGCGAGCAGCAGCGGGTCGAGGAGTTCGTTCACGCGCTCCGTCCGTTCTCTACAGGGCGTAGAAGTTTCTTCTACTGAGCGTAGAGCATCGCCCGTGGTGCAGCTAAACTGGGGTCCATGGCAAGGCTTGGAGAACTCGAACGCGCAGTAATGGACGCGCTGTGGGATGCTTCGGCGCCGCTCACCGCGAATGAGTTGCGCGACTGCCTCGCCGAGCGCGCGCTGGCGCAGACCACGATGCTCACCGTGCTGAGCCGGCTCGAGGCCAAGGGCTTCGTGGCGGCTGACGGCGATCGCCGCCCCAAACGATTCAGCGCTCGCCGCAGTCGTGCCGACCACACGGCCGAGCTCATGCTCGAGGTGCTCGGCAGCGCTTCGGATCGAGAGGCCGCACTGGCGCGGTTCGTCGACACGGTGACTCCCCGAGAGGCCGACACGCTCCGACGACTGCTCGGCTGAGCCGATGGCAATCGCTTGCGCAGCGATCGCGCTTCTCGCGGTGCTGCTGGCGTGGCCCGTGCCGGTGGTGCTGGCACGCGCTCGCTGGACCACGAGATCGCCGGCGGTTGCGCTCGCCCTTTGGCAGGCGATCGCGCTCGGCGGCGGGCTCGCCATGATCGGATCGCTGCTGGGCTACGGGCTGCTGCCCACCGGGCTCGGGCTCGTCGAGGCTGTGCCCGTGTTCGCAGGGGCCTTGTTCGCCGGGCCGCTGCCTGCTGCGGTGGGTGTCACGCAAGGGCTGGCGTTGAGCGCCGCGGTGATCCTCGGCATCCATCTGCTGCTGAATCTCGCACGCACGGCTGCCGTGACCGAGCGTCAGCGCCGTCGGCACCGCGAGCTGGTCGGCCTGCTGAGCTCCCCGATCCCGTCGCAACCAGGGGCTCGGATGCTCGATCATCCCGCGCCTGTGGCCTATTGCCTGCCCGGCGTGCACACGATCACGGTGCTCTCGCAGGGCCTCATCGAACTGCTCGCCGACGACGAGCTCGAGGCGGTGCTGGCGCATGAGCGCACGCATCTGCGGCAGCAGCACCACCTCGTGCTGCTCGCCTTCAAGGCGTGGAACGCTGCGCTGCCGTGGTTCCCGATCGCGAATCGTGCAGAGCGCTCAGTCGCGGAACTGGTCGAGATGCTCGCCGACGACGAAGCGCGGCGCACCGTGAGTGGGGAGACCCTCGCGCGCGCCATCAAGCGAGTCGGCAGTGCCTGGGAATCCCCGGATGCCTCGGGCACCGGCTACGTGCCCGACGCTGTCGCGGTGCAGCGCCGCGCCGAGCGACTGGAGCCCGGGAACCGACCGCTCTCGCCCGCGGCTCGGAGCGCGGTGCTCACCGGCTCCGCCGCGCTCGCGCTCGCCCCCGCGATCTTCATGCTCGGCCTTCTGTAGGCCCCGGATTCGTCCGATGGCCGGACGGACGGCCCGGGGTGCGATCACTCGTCGAAGGTGTTGACCAGGGAGTGCGCTGCGCGCTCGAGATAGTCCCAGAGCGTCTCGTGCTGCAGCGGCGGCAGCTCCAGTGAGTCGACGGCGACGCGCATATGGTGCAGCCAGCGATCGCGCGCGGCCGGGTTCACCTTGTACGCCGCGTGCCGCATCCTCAGGCGAGGATGGCCCCGTTCCCGGCTGTAGTCGGCCGGTCCGCCCCAGTACTGCTCGAGAAAGCCCGTCAGTCGCTGGATCGCCCCTTCGAGATCGTGCTCGGGATACATGGGCCAGAGCAACTCGTCGCCGCGCACGCCCTCGTAGAAGCGTCGCACGAGGCGCTCGAAGGTGGCGCGCCCGCCGACCTGAGCCCAGAAGGTCTCAAGGGCCGCATCGCCGTGCTCGCCGGTGCGGAGGGTCAGATCAGCCATGGTCCTTCGTGTCTTTCGAGTCGTTCGGGCGATGCGCGTCGTCGGCACCCGTGTTCTTCTGCATGCGCAGCACACCCTTGCGCCTCGGCGCGGTGTTTCGAGTGGGCAGTGGAGCGGTCTGCGGGGGCCGTGAACCCATCACACTCGTCGCCCCTTCGAATCCGCTGAGCACCACACTGTTCAGCGACGGCAGGCGGATGCCGGCATCGTCGAGCGCCCGCTTCAGGCGAGCCCTGAGCTCGCGGCCGACATCGTCGCGGCTCGACGATCGCGCCTTGACGACGACTCGCACGATGACGGCCTCATCCGAGATCGACTCGATGCCCCACACCTCCGGTCGCTCGAGAATGCGCGTGCGCCACTTCGAATTGGTGGCCATGTCGTTCGCGGCGTCGAACACCAGTTGCTGCACCTGGTCGATGTCGTGCTCATACGGCACTGCAAGATCGGTGATGACGCGGGCCCACCCGAGCGACATATTGCCCACGCGCGCGATCTCACCGTTGCGCACGAACCACAGCGTGCCGTTCACATCGCGCACGTGCGTGATGCGGATGCCGACGTGCTCGATCACACCCGTGGCGGGTCCGAGGTCCACGACATCCCCGACCCCGAACTGGTCTTCACTCACCATGAACAGGCCGTTGAGGATGTCCTTGACGATGTTCTGGGCCCCGAAGCCGAGGCCCGCACCGACGGCGGCGCTGATGACGGCGAACGCGGCGGTCGCGTTCGGCAAGAGAATCGCGATGAGCACGAGCGCGGTCACAACGATGACCGTTGCGGTGACGATGCTGTTGAACACGCCGCCGAGCGCCCTGGTGCGCTGCACGATCCGAACCGCTGCGAGCGGCGACGCCTGCAGGGCTTGCGTGTCTTCGACCTGGTTGCGCTTCTTGACACCGGTCACGATGCGATGCACGACCCGCCTGATGACCGCATGCAGCAGCACGCGGACGACCACGGCGCCGACGATCACGAGCACGGCTGTGATCGGAATGCGCCAGGTTTCGTAGAATTCGGCCAGCCCGGCCCAGAACGTCGTGAATTCCTCCATGCGCATCCCTCAGCGTGAACGTGGTGCGTGCACCGACGCAACCCTCGCCGGAGCTTCGCCCCGGCACCAGTTCGGGATGATGATCACCGCCGGTCGCGCTCCTGCGCGGCGAGCGCGCGTTCCACGCCGGCGAGCGCCTCGATCACGAGTCGCCGCAGCGCGGGCGGTTCGGCGTTCTCCGACAGCCAGGCGCGAGTCGCCTCTACCAACTCACGCGACGCGAGCGGCGCGGGGTAGAGTCCGACGATGATGGTCTCGGCCATGTGGTAGCTGCGTTCGCTCCACACCGCGGCGATCTGGTCGAAGTAGCGCTCGACCAGCGGCTGGAGCAGCGTTGCGTCATTCACGTGCTGGAAGCCGAGCGCGGCGTTGCGCACGATCGCGTTGGGCAGCGAGGTGTCGTTGATCACTGCCTCGAACGCTGCGAGCTTGCCCTCTGCAGTGGCGATCGTCGCGCGCGCTCGGGCTGCGGCCTGCTGGCCATTCGCGGTGTTGTCGGCTTCCAGGGCCTTCGCGATCTCGGCTTCGCCCGCGGCACCGTTGAGCACGAGCCCCTCGAGCAGTTCCCACCCCAGGTCGGTATCGATCGTGAGGCCCTCGAGCGCGATGGCGCCATCGCGCAATCCGCGGAGTGTGTCGACGTGCTCAGAGGTCGAGGCGAGACCCGAGAAGAACTTGACGAACTGGAACTGGGCGTCGCTTCCAGCTTCGGCCTGCTCGGCGAGACGCCAGAGGTCTGTCGCGGCCTGCTCAAGGATTCCCTGGCGCGTTGCCGGATCGACATACAGCCGCACCGTCGTCACCAGCTGATTCAACGTGGTGCGGATGGTCGTCGACTCCGTCTCCGCAGCGATGTTCTGCAGAACAAGACGCACGTAGTCGCTCGGGCGAGTCTCGGCATCCCGCGTCGCATCCCATACCGCGCCCCACACGATCGCCCGCGCGAGCGGCTCATCGATATCGCTCAGGTGCGCGAGCGCGGTCTCGAGCGAGCGCTCGTCGAGGCGGATCTTCGCGTAGGTCAGGTCGTCGTCGTTCAGCAGCACCAGGTCGGGACGGCGGCTGCCGGCGAGCTGAGGCACCTCCGTGCGCTCGCCGTCGACGTCGAGCTCAACGCGGTGCTCGCGAACGAGCTTGCCGTCGCGCAGGTTGTAGAAGCCGATGGCGAGGCGGTGCGGCCGGATGGTGGGGTAGTCGTCAGGCGCGCTCTGGAGCACGGCGAACGAGGTGATGGTCTCGCCGTCGTCTTCGATCTCGGCCCGCAGGGTGTTGACGCCGGCGGTTTCGAGCCAGAGCTTCGACCACTCGCCGAGTTCCCGCCCGCTGGTCGCCTCGAGCTCCACGAGCAGATCGCGCAGCTCGGTGTTGCCCCACTCGTGCTTCTTGAAGTACGCGGCAACGCCGGCGAAGAAGGCATCGCGGCCGACCCAAGCGACGAGCTGCTTGAGCACGCTGCCGCCCTTGGCATAGGTGATGCCGTCGAAGTTGACGAGCACATCCTCGAGGTCGTTGATCTCGGCGACAACCGGGTGCGTCGAGGGGAGTTGGTCCTGGCGATACGCCCAGGTCTTCTCCATCGCCTGGAACGTCGTCCACGCCTCGTGCCACTCGGTCGCCTCGGCGGTGGCGATAGTCGAAGCCCACTCGGCGAACGACTCATTGAGCCAGAGGTCGTCCCACCACTTCATGGTCACGAGGTCGCCGAACCACATGTGAGCGAGCTCGTGCAGGATCGTCACGACGCGGCGCTCCTTGACCGCATCCGTGACCTTGCTCCTGAAGACGTAGGTCTCCGTGAACGTGACCGCGCCTGCGTTCTCCATCGCGCCCGCATTGAACTCGGGCACGAAGAGCTGGTCGTACTTCTCGAACGGGTACGGGTAGTCGAAGTGCTCCTCGAAGTACGCGAATCCCTGCCGCGTCTTCTCGAAGACGTAGTCGGCGTCCATGTACTCCGACAGCGATGCCCGGCAGAACACGCCGAGCGGGATGGTACGGCCGTCGCTGCTGGTGAGCTCGCTCCGCACGACGTCGTACGGCCCCGCGACGAGCGCCGTGATGTACGACGAGATGCGCGGTGTCGGCGCGAACGACCACGTCGCACTATCGCCGCGCACGACCGGCTCGGGAGTCGGCGAGTTGCTGACGACCTGCCAGCGGGCGGGCGCCGTCACCATGAAGCGGAAGGATGCCTTGAGATCAGGCTGCTCGAAGACGGCGAACATGCGGCGGCTGTCGGGCACTTCGAACTGCGAGTACAGATAGACCTCGCCGTCGACGGGGTCGACGAAGCGGTGCAGGCCCTCACCCGTGTTCGTGTACTCGGCATCCGCGAGGATCTCGAGCACGTTCTGCTCGCGCAAGCCGTCGAGTTGCACGCGAGATTCGGCGAACACCGTGCGGGGGTCGAGGGCACGACCGTTGAGCACCACCCTGTGCACTCGACGTGCGATCAGATCGATGAAGGTCGAAGCGCCGGGTTCGGCGGAGAACCGCACAGTGGTCGCCGAAGAGAACACCTCGTCGCTGACCGTCAGGTCGAGCGCCACGTCGTAGCTCGCGACCTCCACGAGGCGCTGTCGTTCCTGCGCTTCCAGACGGGTGAGGTTCTCTCCTGGCACGTGCCTGCTCCTTCGGTGGACGACGTCGAGTGACGGCTTCGACTGACGGCTTCGAGCGAGACGACGCGTCGGCGTGTCGCCGCGATGATCAAGCCTAGCCCGCGAGTCGGACCCTCCAGCAGAAGCGCCGGACCTACCTCACGCCTGCACCCGAGATCGGGGGTGCCGGAGTGCTCAGACGCCTCGGGTACCGTGAACGGCATGGCTGCTCCGACTCGTGTTGATTTCTGGTTCGACCCTTCCTGCCCTTGGGCTTGGATGGCCAGCAGGTGGGTCGACGAGGTGGCTCGGCACCGCGAGGTGGAGATCGACTGGCGGATCATGAGCCTGACAGTGCTGAACGAGAACAACGAGCTCCCCGACGACTACCGGACCATGCTCGACCGGGCCATCCGATACGTGCGGCTCGTGACTGCAGTGCAGGAGCTCCACGGTCGCGAGCTCGTGAAGCCGCTCTACGACGCGCTCGGCGAGCGAATCCACCCGGGTGAGTCCGTCGACGCGGATGCCGTCATCGCCGGTGCACTGGAGGCGCTTGAACTCGACCCCGCGCTCGCCCGGTACGCAGACAGCGACGAGTTCGACGCGCAACTGAGGGCGAGCCATGCCGAGGGCATCGGTCGCGTCGGTCAGGACGTGGGCACGCCGATCATCTCGGTGGACGGGGTGGCGTTCTTCGGCCCTGTGATCTCACCGGCGCCGCGGGGCGACGACGCGCTGCGTCTCTGGGACGGCGTCGTCGCTGCAGCCTCCTACGACGGCTTCTTCGAGCTCAAGCGCTCGCGTACTCGCGGTCCGCAGTTCGACTGACCGTTCCGGTCGAGGCGGTTGCCGCGGATGCGGTCTGCTCGGCGACGCGCTCGGCATCGACGAACTGGTGTGCGAGTTCGATGCCGCGCTTCAGCAGTCGGCGGAGTCGGGCATCGTTGTCATCCACACAGGCCAGCGCGATGCCGTCGACCGCGCTCTGCACGAGGCACCGGCAATGGCGCGCCGACATTTCGCGGGGCAGCTTGCGCAAGTACCGGCCAAGGAAACCGCGCGCCCACCGCTCGGCCGCTGGAGCCGAGCTGAACGCAGCGTGAAGCCTGCTCCGCATGTCGTCGGGCATGCCGCCTTGCGCATCCAGCGTTGCCTCGAGCACGAGCGCTCCGACCGCGAGCGAGCGCTGCCGCTCTTCGAACGCCACCGGGAGCGCTGCTGCCGAGGCCTCGACCGCGAGCAGCATGTCGAGCCGCACATCGTCGCTCGTCAGGCCGATGACCGACGGGATCATGGGCGCCAACTCGCTGCGCGCGGCGTCGCTCGTGCAGTCATTCACCATGCGCGCGAGATTCGCGAGCCCCGCGTGCGTGCACTTCGGATGATCGCTCCATCGCTCGCCCGCAAGGTACGATGCGAACTCCATGAAGCAAGCGCCGCGGCGCGGATTCCTGTGTCGACCGGCCGAGAGTATCGGCATGAGCGGTGACATCGTCGTCGGGTTCATCTGAGCCACCTCCGCTAGGGGCGTGTGCGTCATACCAATGTGCTCCTTTCGGGGGCCAAGATCAATGGTTCTCGGCCTCAGTTCGCTGAGTGATCGCCGTGTGCTCACCGGCTCCGCGAGTGATGCCGACGTGCGAACGCAGAGGGATCGCGAGCGGTGCGCCCCGGCATCCGGAGCAGCCGGCTCGCCCGGTACCGCTGCATAGACTTGGGCCCATGCGCATCCACATCGCCACCGACCACGCCGGTCTGGAGTTCAGCCGCGATCTTCAAGAGCACCTCGAGCGTGAAGGGCATGAGGTCATCGATCACGGGCCGAAGGAGTACGACCCGCTCGACGACTACCCCCCGTTCTGCATCAACGCGGCGCGCGCCGTGGTCGCCGACCAGCGGGCGGGCATCGAGGCGCTGGGCGTCGTGTTCGGCGGCTCGGGCAATGGTGAGCAGATGGCAGCGAACAAAGTCGAAGGCGCGCGCGCCGCACTGGTCTGGAACCACGACACGGCTCGCCTCGCCCGCGAGCACAACGATGCCAACGTCATTTCGATCGGTGCCCGGCAGCACTCGATCGATGAGGCGGTGCTCTTCATCGACGCCTTCATCGCGACCCCGTTCTCCGGGGAGGAGCGCCATGCGCGCCGCATCGCGCAGCTCGCCGAATACGAGACGACGGGCGCGATTGCGGGCCACGAGATCCACTGATGCCCGAGGGTCACTCCGTACACCGCATCGCCCGCCAGTTCGCCGAGCACTTCGTCGGGCACACTGTGCGCGCCTCGTCGCCGCAAGGGCGGTTCGCCGCCGGCGCGGCGAAGATCGATGGGCGAGTGATGACCGATGCCCGAGCGGTCGGCAAGCACATGTTCCTGGAGTTCGAGGACGGCGACTGGCTCAGGGTGCACCTGGGCATGTACGGCGCCTGGGACTTCACGGGCGACGTCACGGTGTCTACCACGGCAACGCTGGCTGACGACGATGCGGAGGGTGCCGAAGGACGCTCGGACGACGATTCCGGTGATGGGTCGCCCGATCGGTCCGCTGGTTCTCCCATCATCGACGCCGCTGCAGAGGACTCGCTGCACAGCATCGGAGCACCGCGACGCACGCGGCTGCGAATGGCGGAGCACGAGAAGCAGGGCGAGGACATCGATGTGTTCCCGCCCGAGCCGATCGGACAGGTGCGCGTGCGACTCCTGACCGAGTCGTCGTGTGCCGACCTCCGGGGACCGACCGCCTGCGAGGTCATCACGGTCGATGAGGTGGCAGCGGTGATCGCTCGGCTCGGCCCCGACCCGCTCGTCGACAGCCCCGAGGGGGGCGAGGAACGGTTCACCGCCGCCGTTCGCAGACGAGCGACCCCGATCGGCGTGCTGCTCATGGACCAGTCGATCGTGAGCGGGATCGGCAACATCTATCGCGCGGAACTGCTGTTCCGTGCCGGCCTCGACCCGCACACCCCGGGGAAGCAGGTGCCCGAGGACTTGGTCAGGGAGTTGTGGCGCGACTGGACGAGGCTCTTGGTCGACGGCGTGCGCGTCGGTCAGATGATGACCATGGACGGACTTGACGAAGAGGCGTATCGGCGCGCGCTCGTGCACCGGGATGACCGGCACTGGGTATATCACCGCGCAGGGTTGCCCTGCAGGGTATGCGGCACGAACATCGCGATGGAACTCGTGGCCGGGCGCAAGCTCTACTGGTGTCCTGTCTGCCAGACCTGAACCTGCCAGATCTGAGCAGGGATGCCGTCTTGCTGCCGCAGCCGCGGATCAGGCGAATTCGCGCATGCGCACCGGCAGGTCGTCGCCCTCGTAGTGGTCGACGGCGCCAGGTGCGAGATGGATCTCGGGGCGACGGTGCTCAAGCCGTTCCGACCAGCTGACGCCGGTCCACCAGCGGAGCAATGACGTGCCCAGCGGGTCGGGATACCAACCTGCGGGGACGGTGGAAACGGGTGCGTCCGAAGACATGACGGGCTCCTAGGGTGAGACCGCGGATGCGGGTATTTCGGGTTCGATCATCTGACCGGCTCGGGGGTGTGCCGGTCTTCGGGATGGGCGGGTGTTTCGCGTGAATCTCGCGTGACCCGGGGTGGGTGCGGTCTTGCGAGTGCGAGCGGCGGGTACCGCTCTCGGGCTTCACGGTGTTCGGGTGGGAAACACAACGTGAATGTTGCTCCAATAGTAGATCCGAAGTCGAGCGCTCGACAACATCTCATCGGCGTGTCGCGGTGCCTCGACGCGGCCCCGGAACTGCGTACGCTGATGCCATGTGCGGCCGCTTCGCAGTCGATGACGAGGTCAACGAGATGATCGCCGAGTTCGTTTGGCAGACCGGCGCGAGGCCGGAGGACTGGCGCCCCGGCTGGGTCTCCTCGTACAACGTCGCACCGACGCAGCAGATTCCGGTACTGGTGGAGACCCTGGCCGATCGGCACGACCCGGCGAGCGCGGTCATACGTCGAGCAGAGGCGGCGCGGTGGTCCCTGATCCCTGGGTGGTCACGCGACGGAAAGCTGAAGTTCCCCACGTTCAATGCGAGGGCGGAAACGGCGGGCTCGCAGTCCATCTGGAAAGACTCGGTCGTGAGCAGACGGGCGCTCGTGCCCGCAGCCGGCTATTACGAGTGGAAGACCGAGGGAAAGCGTAAGACGCCCTATTTCATCCGGCATCCGGAACACCCGATCGCCTTCGCCGGGCTCTATTCGTGGTGGAAGGGCACCGGAGAGTGGCAGCTCACCGCGTCGATCCTGACCATGCCCGCGACCGATCAGCTTGAGTGGATCCACCCTCGGAACCCGATGCCGCTCCCTCATGAGGCCTGGGATTGGTGGCTCGACCCGACAGCACCCGGCGACCAGCGCATGGTCGATGAGGCGGTGCGGATGTCGCAGGCACAAGCGCAGCAGTTGACCGCGCACGAGGTCGCTCCGCTGAGCGGCGACGGCCCGAGCCTGATCGAGCCCGTGAACTCGCTCTAGGGCGTCCAGTCGATGGGGTCGCCTGTCAGCGAAGGGCCGCGAAGCGCAGGGCCATCGACTTCAGGTTGTTGAGCCGCTGCTCGTAGCGCGCCGCGAGCACGATGAGCAGAACGCCGCCGGCGCCGAGCCACAGCCACCACGGCACTGCTTCGTAGACGGTGCGCAGTTGCGGGAGGAACGTCGCGATGCCGTGCACGAGCGCGGCCGCGACTCCGATGGCGAACGGCGACTGCAGGCGGCGGGTGACCCCGACGACGATCGCCGCCACGGCGATCACTCCGATGCCCACCAGCCGCCACAATGGGCGATCATCGACCGTCGCGACAAGTGAGGGCACGAGAATCGCGAGCAGCCCTGGCGCGAGCCACGGCCACGAACCCGCTTCCGGATCGCGAAGCATTCGCACCGCGCCCGCGAGCAGGAGCGCCGTTCCGAGCGGCACGGTGACGAGCTCGATCGGTTCGACGACGACGAGCGCGATCACTGCCGTGACGGCAGCCAGGCCGATCGCGGGCCAGCCGACCCAGCGTTCGAAGGGGGCGCGGTCGCGAACGACGGAGAGCACGTGCACCGCGCCGAGCGCCGACACGAGGAGGAGTGCGCGAGCGTCCCCGGCCGAGGCATCGAATGCGCTCGCTTCACCGATAGTTGCGGCGACCATCGCCAGCGCCAGCAGTCCGGATGCTGCGACCGGCCTCCCGATCGAGAACCGGTGGACAGCGGCGAACTGGTCGTCCCGGCCGACTCGTTCCCTGTCGAACGCGAGGTCGAGTGCTTGAGCGAGTGCGAGTGATGCGAGCACCAGCACCGCCACGAGCGCCAGCAGCCACCAGTCGCGCTCGAGGTCGGCCGGATGGGACAGGAGCGCCCGCGCGAGCGCAGTCGAGGTCGCGCCAGCCGCGCCGGCCGCCAGGGCGGCAGCGTGCCACTCGGTCACGACGCCCTGCAGCGCCGAGCCCGCGAGGAGCAGCAGCCCGCTCACACCGAAGAGCACGATGGCCGGCAGCGCCGCGCCGTCGGCGTAGTCGGCTGCGAGCGGGAGGATGCCGACGAGCGCTCCGGCCAGTGCGATCAGGGCACCCGCGCGGTGCGCGCCGCGGCGCCGGGCGATGAGCACGCCGGCGGCGATCAATGACCCCGCGAGCGGCAGCAGATATGGCTCTAATGCGGCCACGTGAGCGTCTCGGAGGCGCCACCACATCCCAGCGAGGGTGAGCGCCAGCGCCAGCCATCCGAGATGGCGGCGTTGCGAGGCCGACGCGAAGAGGCCGTCGCGATCGATCGCAAGCAAGAGCACGGTGACGCCGCTGAGAACGAGGACCAGCCACAGGGCGCTCGAGCCTGCAGCTGCAGCAGCCGCGAGCGCCGGCAGCGCGACGATCGCGACACCGGCATCCTTCGACCAGCGGGGAAGAGCTTCTCGCCCAAGCGTGTGCGCGGCGAGCGACCCGGCCGCGGCGACGAGCGCAGCGCTGCTCGATGCGATCGTCTCGAAGAACACCGCATCAGGCATGAGCCGGGCGAACTCGCCGGCAGCGAGTGCCAGTGCCGGCGCCAGGGCGGTCGATGCCGCGAGCCGTTCGGGACGGAGCTCCGGTTGGGTGCGGTCTCCTCCACGAAGCCACACCAGGATGGCCGCGATCAGCGCGAGTGCGATCACGAGTCCGACGCCGGGCTCGGGCAGTATCAACGTTTCGCGTGCCGTCTGGGGCAAGGAGCGCGCGATCACTGTCGCAAGGGAGACCGTCACCGCCGCAGAGGATCCCGCCAGCCAGAAGACGACACGCCGATCGGCGGTGCCCGGCATCCACGCCGCCCCGAGGCCGAAGAGCAGGGTGGCCATGATGCTGGCGAAGCGCAGACGATCGACCGCATCCACACCAGGGAGGAGCGCTTCACCGAATGCGAGGTGCGCCGCCGCCATCGCTGCGCTGCCGACCAGGAAGACGACACCGACACCGGTCACGATCGGCGGTGCCCAGTTCGACTGCGTGCGCCAGCGGATGCCGAGCAGCACGAGCAGCACGACGACCGATTGGACCCACCAGGTGTCGCGGCTCGACCAGCATGCGGCATATGCCAGGGCCGTCGCTGTGATCGCCATCGCCATGAGCGGCATGCGCCACGAGGCCTCGCGCCTCCAGAGGGGAGCGGCGAGCAGCGATGCGAGCGCGATGGTCGACCAGCCCGCGAGCCTCGCCCAGAGCGGTTCGGCGATCGGCACCGCGGTCACAGCGAGCAGGGCGCCCCACCAGAGCACCAGGGGGAACCGGTGCTGGAGCGCCCCCGTGAGCCGCCACAGGACCGCCGCCATCGTGAGCGAGCCGAGCATGAAGAGCAGCGACCACGCCAAGTCTTCGAGGGGACCGCTCATCACGACGTCGGCGGGCTCGCGCCACGGGAAGGCAAGACCGAGCGCCGCGGCACGCAACGATTCCAGGACTGCGGTTCCGATCGGCTGGATCGCAGCGAGACCCGCGACCACTGTCGCGGCTATCGATGCCGCGGCGAAGACGCGCCTCGCTGTTCCGTGACGCGTTCCGGCCACCGCATCGAGCGCGAGGGCGATGATGACGGCGAGCAGGGGCGGCACGAGGAGCGGGTAGGGCGCCCAGCCGGTATCCAGCGGCAGCGCGGATGCCGCGACGGCGGCGCCGGCCACCGCGCCGAACGCGAAGGCGAAGGCGCGCGCGATCTGCGCTCCTGTCCGCCGATTCGCCTTCCGTCGTTCCGCGATATCGCTGCCGCTCGCCGATGCCTCAGACGGCGCAGACCACCCAGAGGCCCCAGACGACTCTGACGCGGGGCCGCTCGGAGGCACCGTCGAAGCGTCGCTGATGCGCAGCGCGACGACGGTGTGCGCAGCCGACACGGCGGCGACAGCGAGCAGCGCGACCAAAGGTGTGTAGCGCGGGTCGCCCACAAAGGCCGCACTCATCGCTGCGACCACCACCGCGAGCAGCGTCTGACCGAGCACGATCGTGCGCTCGGTCGTCTTCGGTGTGAGCGTCCACGCGAACCCGGCGACCGCTGCGACGATCGAGCCGGCGAACAGACGGTCCGGGAAATCGGTGAAGCCAACGCCGAGGCCGAGCAGCGCGACACCGGGCAGCAGGAATGCGAATCCGGCGAGGCTCGGCACGCGCAAGCCTGACAGTCGATTCCACACGACTGCGGCGGCCGAGATGATCACGAGCGAGGTGCCCCAGTACTGCAGCCCGTCTGAGGCTGCAGTGCCGAAGAGGTCGTTCTCGCGTATCGCCCAGGCATCGAGATAGGCGAGCACCAGCGCGAACGCGGCGATGCCCTCTGCTGTGGCCGAGAGTCCACGTCTCGCGAGCACATGCGACGTCGCGAATGCGGCGAGCGTCAGACCGCCTACGATCACACTGCGCCACACGAGCCCGAAGTTGATGAACGCGTAGACGAGGAAGAAGATCGCCGCGATCGAGAGCAGCGTGACGCCGACGACCAGCAGGGCGACCTGCACGCTCGAGCGGCGGGGGAGCTCCGCATCCTGAGCGCTGTGCATGCGAGGGAGGGGCTGTGGCGGCACGGCGAACCCGGCCGGGGGAGTGAACGTCGGCGCCGCGCTCGCTGGGGCTGATGCGGCAACCGGCGGGGCCGTGGCCGCCCCGGTGGCCGAGGCAGGAGCAGCTGGCATCTCGCTCTCCGGCATCGCGACCGAGAACGCCGCCGTCGGAGCGGCGGGCAGCGGCGACGCGGCAGCGGTCATTCGCTGCGAGGTCTCGAAGCGGATGCGGCCGATCACTCCGGCACGGCGGTCCAGCGCCGCCGCCGCGTCCTGTGACGCCTCGAGGAGGTCACGGGCGGCGGGGTGCGCAAGGTCGAGCCCGCATGCGCGGCACAGCGGTCCCTGCAAGCGATTGAAGCAGGCCGGGCAACTGGCAGTGTCACGCAATTGCTCGGGGCTGCTCGGCATCGTCAACGGCGCGGCAAAGCGCTCGAAGCCGTGCGGATCGGTCACTCGATTCCCCCCCCATTCGCGGCGTCACGTCCGCCATCACGTTAGCGGCAGGGCGAGTGGTGGCACGGGGCCCGCGAGGTCGCGCTGGGGAACGCGAAGTGGGAGCGCTACTCCACCGAGCTGCGAGCGTCGACGTCGTCCATATCGCCGGTCTCGACCTCGCCCGATCTCTGGTACTTCAGCGACACCGCTCCCTTGTCGAAGCTGCGGGCCGGTTCCACGAGGCTGAAGGATGCCGGGATCGTGCCGGTTCCGAAGAAGCGCTTTCCCTGGCCGAGCGTGATCGGATACAGCCACAGGTTCAGTCGGTCGACCACGTCTTCCGTGAAGAGTGATCGCAGCAGATCACCGCTGCCGAAGAGATGGACTTCGTCGTACTGCTCCCGAAGGTGCGCCGCGGCCATCGCATGCGGAAGCACGGTCGTCCCGGCCCACTCCGGCTCGCCGAGTGTCGTTGAGACCACGTACTTCGGCACCGCGTTGAATTTCGCGGCAACTGGGTGGTCATCACTCATCTTCGGCCAGTACGAGGCGAAGATGTCGTACGTCTTGCGGCCGAGCAGGAGCGCGTCGAGCCGCTGGATCTGCTCCCCGATCGACTCGCCCGAGGCCTCATCGGCGAACGGCGCCTGCCAACCTCCGTATTCGAACCCGTCCTCGCGGTCCTCGTCCACGCCGCCTGGCGCTTGGTACACGCCGTCGAGCGTGAGGAACATGTTCGCGACGATGATGCCCATGGCTGGTCCCTTCGGCCGGGCAGGGGGCGTCTGCCTCCTCCACCGAACTCAGCCTGCACGCGCGCAGCCGGTCCGTCCAGTGCCGAACGGTCCTGTCCGCGAGAGTGCGAAACGAGGGCGCCCCAGGTTCCATGTGCGGAACCTGGGGCGCTGGCTCCCGCTCCAGTGAGCGGGTCGACGTTCGACTACTTGGCCGCGTTCTCCGCGAAGCTGCTGTCGAAGATCGCGTTGATCTCAGGCTTGCTCTCGATCACTCCCTGATCGGCGAGGATGTCGACAGTCTTCTGCCACTTCTCGGCGTTCATAGCACCGAGTCCGAGCTCATCGGTCTCCGCGCTCTCGAAGGTGAAGTCGATGTCGGCCTGGAGCTGCTTCAGGAAGATGTCGGTCTTGCCCTTCAGCTCGCTCGACGATGCGGCGGTGATCTCGGCGGCCTTCTCCGGGTTGTCGATGACCCACTGGAATGCCTTCAGGTAGGCGTTGGTGAACCGCTGCACCAGATCGGGGTTCTCATCGATGAGCTTGGCACTGGTGAACATGCCAGACCCGTAGACGTCGTAGCCGTTCTCGGAGCCGTGCAAGATGCTGAGGCTGCCCTCGCCGCCGGCCTTGGCCTCGAGCTCAGGCACCTCCGCGTCGATGTAGCAGATCACCGCATCCACCTGCTTGGTGAGCAGGTAGCTCTCGTAGGGAGGGGTGACCGTCAGCTCGTTGACGTCGGCCTTGGTCAGGCCGTTCGCAGCAAGCAGCGCCTGCCAGAAGATGTACGTCGATCCCGCGGGGTGAACACCGATGTTCTTGCCCTTGAGGTCGTCGACGCTGTTCAGCTCGAGGTTGTCGGCGAGCGAGCACATCGACAGCGGCGAGACCTGGTTCACGGCGGCGAGCGCCGTGACCTCAGCGCCCTGCGTGTTGGCCGTGGCGAGCGTCGGGAGGTCGCCGAAGCCGAAGTCGGCCTGACCGCCCGCGACGATGCGCATCGCGTCGGGCGAGCCGGTGCCCTTGATGATGTCGTCGACCACGATGCCCTCTTCCTCGAAGAAGCCCTGGTCTTTGGCGACGAAGAACATCGCGTGGTTGCCGCGCACCACGTAGTCGAGCTGGACCGTGACGTGGTCCATCTCCTTCGCGGCGTCAGGGTTCTCCGCTGAACCCTGGTCGGATGCCGCACAGCCGCTCAGAACGAGGCCGCTGAGCGCCACGGCGGCGAGGCTGCCGATGAGGCGTCGTGACATAGGTGTCTCCTTTGGTGATGGTGAGGGGTGTTGCTGGATGGGTGCTATTCGCTACTGGACCTGGGTGGTGCGCACGTGGGGGTAGAAGCGTGCGACGAGCAGCTCGAGCCAGAAGATCGCGTAGTAGAGCACGAGCCCGAGCACCGAGATCACGACGAGTGCCGCGAACATCAGCGGGGTGTCGAGCTGGGTCGATGCGAACTGGATCAGGTACCCGAGCCCCGATGACGCCCCCGAGAACTCGGCCACGACAGCGCCGATCACACACAGAGTGATCGCGATGCGAAGTCCGGCCATGAGATAGGGGAGCGACGTCGGGAACTGCACCTTCGCCAGGAACTGGCTGCGCGACGAGCCGACCGACTTGGTCAGCAACTGCAGATCCGGGTCGAAGCTCTTGAGGCCGACGATCATGTTCAGCGTGATCGGGAAGAACGCGATCACGACGATCAGCCAGAGCTTCGGGGTCAGGCCGTAGCCGAACCAGAGGATGAAGATCGGCGCGAGCGCCACCTTGGGCACGACTTGGAAGAGCACGATCAGCGGGTAGAGCGCGCGGTCGAGCCACTTGAAGCGGACGACGAGGAGCGCGAGGCCGACGCCCAGCAGAATGCTCAGCACGAAGCCGTAGACGATCTCCTGGGTGGTGACCCAGCTGGCCTCCATGAGGAGATCCCACGACGCGATGGTCTCCATGACGATCTCGCTCGGCTTCGCGATGATGAAGCTCGAGATGTCGAAGATCACGACGATCGCTTCCCACGCGATCAGGACGGCCGCGAAGAGCGTGACGCTCGGCCAGAGCGCCGACCAGCGTTCGGCGATGCGCTGCCCCGCGCTCGGCCCGTGAGCGGAGCGGCGCACGGCGATGGTGACGGTGTCGGTGCTCATGCGGAGATCCTCGCTTCCTCAACGTTGCGGTCGAGCTCTTCGTGCAGCACCCGTTCGTACTCGAGGAATTGCGCACTCGTAGTCGAACGCGGCCCGGGCAGATCGATGTCGACGCTGAGCGAGATGCGTCCGGGGTTCGCGTTCATCACGTGCACCGTCTGCGACAGGAACACGGCCTCGGGGATCGAGTGAGTGACGAACACGACCGTCTTCTGGGTACGGGTCCAGATGTCGTAGAGCGCCTCGTTCATCTGGTCGCGCGTGATCGCGTCGAGCGCTCCGAAGGGCTCGTCCATGAACAGGATGCTGGGGTCGAGCGCCAGTGCGCGTGCGATCGAGACTCGCTGCGCCATACCGCCCGACAGTTCGTGGGGAAGCTTGTTCTCGGCGCCCCTGAGCCCCACGAGCTCGAGAGCCTGAGCGGCGCGTTCCTTCGCCGTGCGCTTTGTGGCGCGGTCGCCGGTCATCTCGATGAGGAACGCGGCGTTCTCGAGCGCGGTCTTCCACGGAAGGAGCGCTGGCTTCTGCTGCACCAGGCCGATCTGGCCCTCGGCGACCGCGCGGGCGACGGGAGTGCCGCCGATGAGCACGGTGCCGGCGGTCGGATCCTGGAGCCCTGCAAGGATCTTCAGCAGCGTGCTCTTGCCGCAGCCGGAGGGTCCGAGCAGTGAGACGAAACCGCCCGGCGCGATATCGACGTCCACTGCTGAGAGCACATGATGAGTCATACGATTCCGCGTGAAGGTCATATCGATCCCTTCAGCGAAGATGCCACTGGCCGTCACCCAGATCCTCCTTGATTCCGGTCTACGCTCCGACGATTCTATGCGACTGTTCTCGCATTGCAAGACAGAACATGCACCATGTGAGAGAAACAAACGAAAATCGCTCAGTATCCCGAATCGGGTGAGTTGCCGGTTTCTCGGCTTGGGGGCGCGTCGACGCCTGGGGCGCAGGCCGTCTGGGCTTGGTAGTGCGCGCACGCCGGCCAGTTCTGCCATCGCTGGCGAGAGTTCCTGCTGTGCGTAGCGTCGCGAAGTCTGGCCGAGGCGGTATCAAGAGCGGTTCGTGCGCGAAGCCCGCTTGCGGGTCAGCCTTGGAAATCCTCGGGGTCGACGTCTTCGAGGAACTGCTTGAACTCCGCAAGCTTCTCTTCCTCGCTCTCGACGCGCGCGGCGTCTGCGGGGATGCTCGCCTCTTCGAAGACCTCATCCGCCACCCAGATCACGGCGCCCGTGCGCAGCGCCAAACCGATGGCATCGGAGGGGCGGGCGTCGAGGATCTGCCGACCGGCTGGGCCCTCGAGGGTCACTTCCGCGTAGAACGTGCCCGCGTCGATCCGCGTCACCTCGACTTGCTCCACAGAGGCGTCGAGCGCGTCGAGCATGCTCTTCATGAGGTCGTGTGAGAGAGGGCGAGGCGCTTCGGCGCCCTGCGCGGCGATGACGATCGACGTCGCCTCCTGCGCTCCGATCCAGATCGGCAAGAACCTCTCCTCGCCGTCGACCGACGTCAGAGGCTGCAAGAGGACGACAGGCTGCGCGTTCACATCCACTGCGACGCCGACCACACGAACTTGAACCATGAGGGCGCCTCCTCGACATCCCGGGTGTCGCTCGTAGGGTAAGCGCCCACCCTGAAACCCGCCAGAACCTTCGGTCCTTCCAGGGATGCCGCGAGCCTGCACTCTGTTCGTCGCCGAGTTCGGTGCGGTCGCTCCGCCGCTGCACTTGAACGAGCGAGGTCTTGAACGAGCGAAGGCCGCCACAGGGGCGACCTTCGTCAGTGTGGAGGGGCTGACGGGAATCGAACCCGCGTCATTAGTTTGGAAGACTAAGGCTTTACCATTAAGCTACAGCCCCGAATTTTATTCGATTTTCGTTCGCAGCGCGGTTCCGCGCAAGTGCGAAGGCAAGCCTACTGCATGGCCAGGCGTCGCTTCGACGATGACAGCATCCGGCCGACGTCACGTTTCGGTGCAAGATGGACTGGCGCGCTCATTGGTGCTCCTCCGCTAGACTTGCCGAGGCCGATTTTCGGGTGGTGCAGTCGCAAGCGTGGCGCAGCGCCGTGGATCGCCAGCAGCACCGGCGCCGGGGCGTAGCTCAGCTTGGCTAGAGCGCCCGCTTTGGGAGCGGGAGGCCGCAGGTTCGAATCCTGTCGCCCCGACCAACCCAGCTTTCGCTAGACACAGGAGAACCCGCATTGGCCAACACCACGGTTGAGAAGCTGAGCCCCACGCGCGCGAAGCTCACCATCACTGTCACGCCCGAAGAGCTCAAGCCGAGCATCGACCACGCGTACAAGCACATCGCCGAGCAGGTGACGATCCCCGGGTTCCGCAAGGGCAAGGTGCCGGCCCCGATCATCGATCAGCGTGTCGGTCGCGGCGAGGTGCTCAACCACGCCGTCAGCGAGGGGCTGGAGCGCTTTTACCGCGACGCCGTCGCCGAGCAGGAACTGCGCACCCTCGGTCGTCCCGAGGCCGACATCACCCAGTGGCCGAACGAGAAGGACTTCTCCGGCGACTTGATCGTGACCGTCGAGGTCGACGTGCGTCCCGAGTTCGAGCTGCCCTCGTATGACTCGATCGAGCTCAAGGTCGACTCCGTCGAGGTGACCGACGCCGATGTCGAGTCGGAGCTCGACGCGCTGCGCGCCCGCTTCGGCACCCTGGTCACCGTCGACCGCCCGGCCAAGAGCGGCGACTTCGTTCAGGTCGACCTTGTCGCAACCATCGAAGGCACCGAGGTCGACACCGCGAACAACGTCAGCTACGAGCTCGGCTCGGGCGAGTTGCTCGAAGGCATCGATGAAGCCCTCGACTCGCTCACCGCCGGAGAGAGCACGACCTTCGAGTCGAAGCTCGTCGGTGGCGACCACGCCGGCAAGACCGCCGAGATCGCCGTGACGCTCAACGCCGTCAAGGAGCGCGAGCTTCCCGAGGCCGACGACGACTTCGCGCAGATCGCGAGCCAGTTCGACACCATCGACGAGCTCAAGGCAGACCTGCGCGAGCAGGCCAAGTCGATGAAGACCTTCGGTCAGGGCTCCCAGGCACGCGACCAGCTCGTCGAGAAGCTGCTCGAGCTGGTCGAGATCCCCGTGCCCGAGAAGCTCATCGAAGACGAGGTGCACCGTCACCTCGAGCAGGAGAACCGACTCGAAGACGACGAGCACCGCGCCGAGGTGGCCGAGTCGAGCGAGAAGACGTTCCGCAACCAGATCCTGCTCGACGCCATCGCCGAGAAGGAAGAGGTCAAGGTCGGCCAGGCCGAACTCACCCAGTACCTCATCCAGAGCGCGGCGCAGTACGGCATGGAGCCGAGCGAGTTCGTGCAGGCGCTGTCGCAGAACAACCAGATTCCCGCGCTCGTCGGTGAGCTGGCCCGTTCGAAGGCGCTCTCGGTCGTGCTGAGCAAGGTCAAGGTCGTCGATGACAAGGGCGAGCCCGTCGACCTGTCGGCCTTCACCGCGGCGGCCACCGAGAACCCGGACGACGTCATCGACGCCTCCGAGTTCGAGGGTGACGAGCATGAGGGTCACGACCATGAAGGTCACGAGCACTGATCCGTTCCTGAATTGAACGTTGCGAAGGCGGTCCGGGGCAACCGGGCCGCCTTCGCTCTTCTCGGCCTCGCAGCCGCCGCGAGTCGTCATGCTGCGTCATGACCGGATGCTGCGGCATCCGGTCGGCGTAATGTTCGTGGGATGACTGCCACACCGAGTGCACCCTCCGGCGCAGAGCGCCCCGACAAGCACGCGCCCGCATCCCTTCGGCCGCTCACCCAGGCGGTGCACGCCGGCAACCGCATCGACGAGGGCACTCGTGCCGTTCGAACCCCGCTCGTCATGGCGAACTCGTACGCGCTGCCCGACGATCCGAGCTCGATCAGCTGGTCATCGCCCGAGCACACCCTGTACACGCGCAACGGAGGCTTCAACCAGAAGGCGCTCGAAGAGAAGCTCGCGCTCCTCGAGGGCGCCGAGGCCGCCGTGTCGCTCGCGAGCGGTGTCGCCGCCTTGCACGCCGTGTTCTTCACCTTCCTGCGCTCGGGCGACCACGTCGTCGTCACCGATCAGAGCTACGAGGCCACCTGGCGGCTGTTCACCGAGCTGCTCCCAGAGAAGTACGGCATTCAGGCGACCTTCGTCGACACCGGCGATCTGGATGCCGTGCGGCAGGCCGTCCGGCCGAACACCCGTCTCATCCACACCGAGACGATCGCCAACCCCACGACGCGCGTCGCCGACATCGGCGCGCTCGCCACCATCGCGCACGAGGCCGGAGCACTGCTGTCGGTCGACTCGACGTTCACCCCGCCGCCGCTCGCGAGACCGCTCGCCGACGGAGCCGACCTCGTGGTGCACTCGCTGACGAAGTACATCAATGGTCACGGCGACGCGATGGGCGGAGCGGTGCTCGGCCGCGGCGAGCTCGTTGCGAGAGTTCGTGCCGATGCCATGGTCGATGTCGGGGGAGTGATCAGTCCGTTCAACGCTTGGCTCATCGTGCGGGGGTCCGTGACGCTGCCGCTTCGGCTGAGACAGCATGTCGCCTCCGCGCAGCGGGTCGCCGAGTTCCTCCACGCCGACCCTCGCGTGGCGTTCGTCGCATACCCGGGGCTGCCGTCGCATCCGCAGTACGAGCTCGCGAAGCGGGTGCTGCCGAACGGCGGGGGAGCGATGCTCGCGTTCGCTGTCGACGGCGACTCCGGCACTCAGAACAGGTTCGTCTCGAACCTGCGGGTGATCACCTCGGCAGTGTCGCTCGGCCACGACGAGACGCTCATCGTGCACGTGGGAACCGACGGTCCCCGCGTGACCGCCTATCCAGACCCGTTCAAGCGGTATGGGCACCTGCGGCTCTCCGTCGGGCTCGAGGACCCCGAAGATCTCATTGCAGACATCATGGCGGCGCTCGACGCGACGTTCTGACGCGACATCCGTATTCGGGGATGCCGCTTTGCCTTGGGCGAACACGGCGGAGCACGCGCGTTGGAGTCGATAGATTCGAAGCAAGCGACGATCGAATGGAGCTTCTCCCATGGCCGAACCGACACTGCAACCCAGTGTTTTTGACCGACTGCTGAAAGACCGCATCATCTGGCTCGGCTCCGAGGTGCGCGACGACAACGCCAACGAGATCGCCGCGAAGCTGCTGCTGCTGGCCGCCGAGGACTCCGAGAAGGACATCTACCTCTACATCAACTCGCCGGGCGGCTCGATCACCGCAGGCATGGCGATCTACGACACCATGCAGTTCGTGCCGAACGACATCGTGACGGTCGGCATCGGTATGGCCGCATCCATGGGCCAGTTGCTGCTCACGGCAGGCACGAAGGGCAAGCGTTACATCACGCCGAACGCCCGCGTGCTGCTGCACCAGCCTCACGGCGGCTTCGGCGGCACCGCGAGCGATATTCAGACCCAGGCGCAGCTGATCCTGAACATGAAGCAGCGTCTTGCCGAAATCACCGCTGCGGCGACCGGCAAGTCGGTCGAGCAGATCAATGCCGACGGCGACCGTGACCGGTGGTTCACGGCCGAAGAGGCGCTCGAGTACGGCTTCGTCGATCACATCCGGGCGTCTGCCTCCGATGTCATCGGCGGCGGCGGCACCGACACCGACAACCACAAGTAACGGAAGGCGAGAGATCACACAGATGGAAACCCCAACCTTCCGAGCCGCAGGCACGCTGCCGAACTCGCGCTACATCCTGCCGAGCTTCGAGGAGCGCACGGCGTACGGCTACAAGCGCCAGGACCCCTACGCGAAGCTCTTCGAAGACCGCATCATCTTCCTCGGCGTGCAGGTCGATGACGCTTCGGCCGATGACGTCATGGCGCAGCTGCTCGTGCTCGAGAGCCAGGACCCAGATCGCGACATCGTGATGTACATCAACTCGCCCGGTGGATCGTTCACTGCGATGACGGCGATCTACGACACGATGCTCTACATCCGACCGCAGATCCAGACCGTCGTACTGGGTCAGGCCGCGTCGGCGGCCGCCGTGATCACCGCAGCGGGAACGCCCGGCAAGCGGCTCGCGCTGCCGAACGCCCGCATCCTGATCCACCAGCCCGCGATGGGCGAGGCGGGCCGCGGTCAGGCGTCCGACATCGAGATTCAGGCCAACGAGATCATGCGCATGCGCACCTGGCTCGAGGAGACCCTGTCGAAGCACTCGAACCGAAGCGTCGACCAGGTCAACAAGGACATCGACCGCGACAAGATCCTCAGCGCGGAAGACGCGCTCGAGTACGGGCTCATCGACCAGGTGCTCACGAGCCGCAAGAGCGGGCCGCTGGCCATCAACCAGTAGCAATCGTCGAACGAGCTTGACAGACGAGACGGCCGCCGGAGAGTACTCCGGCGGCCGTCTGCTGTTCGAGCTGTTCGCCCGAGGAAGACGCGGCGCGCGTCAGCGCTTCGACGCGGAGCGTCGAACCAGTGCGAAGGTGATGCCTCCCGCGATGAAGAGGAGCGCCACACCGCCGGCGACGAAGAATGGCAGCGTCGAGGGTGCAGCGGCATCGCCCTCCGCGGCGGGGTCCTGCTGGTCGGCCTGTTCGCCATGCTGGTCGTCTGCCTGGTCGCCGTTCGAGCCCACGCAAGCACCGGCCGTCTGCGAGCCGGCAGAAGCCTCGAAATCGCCGTCCGGTGCCCACTCGAAGCTGATGACACCCGAGAGAGGGTGTCCGTCACCAGACACCAATTGGTACGTGAGCGTGTACTCGCCCGGCTCGCCGAGCAGTGCTGGTGCTGTCATCGTGTCGCCAGAGATGGTGGCGCAGCCGTCGCCGTAGTACAGGCCCTCAGCATCCTGCACCACCATGGCGAAGCCATTCCCTTCGCCGCCCAGGTCGAGCAGTTCCTCATCCGCGGTCACCGAGAACTGGTCGGGCAGAGTCGTGAGCACCTCGCCCTCAGACGGCGTCGAGTCGACGACCGTGCTGTGGGCTGCGGCGGGGCCGGCTGCGAGGAGCAGAAGGGCGGCGGATGCCGCGGCGACGGCGAGCGGACGGGACAGGCGTGACATGCGGGTGCCTCCGGCGTTCAAGGATGTTCCGGCCGATTCGGCCGCGACCCACCCTAGTGATCGAGCCTGGAAGGCCTCGTAACATGTGGCCGACCCGCCGCCGACTGCACGCGAGTGTCGGCCGCTCGGGTTAGGCTCGGTATCACGAACTCCAGCTTCGAGGGAGGCCGCGAATGGCTCGCATCGGTGAGAGCGCCGACCTGCTCAAGTGTTCGTTCTGCGGAAAGAGCCAGAAGCAAGTGCAGCAGCTCATCGCGGGGCCGGGCGTGTACATCTGCGACGAATGCGTCGAGTTGTGCAACGAGATCATCGAAGAGCGCTTGGCCGAGGCGGGCGAAGAGGCGTCGAGCGAGTTCGATCTTCCGAAGCCGCGCGAGATCTTCGACTTCCTCGGCGAGTACGTGATCGGGCAAGACGCTGCGAAACGCGCACTGGCAGTGGCCGTGTACAACCACTACAAGCGCGTGCGGGCGGCGAACCAGTTGCATGCCGCCGATGTGCACGCCGACGACATCGAGATCGCCAAGAGCAACATCCTGCTCATCGGCCCGACGGGATGCGGCAAGACCTATCTCGCGCAGACCCTCGCCAAGCGGCTCAACGTGCCCTTCGCCGTCGCCGACGCGACCGCCCTCACCGAGGCCGGCTACGTCGGCGAAGACGTCGAGAACATTCTGCTGAAGCTCATCCAGGCGGCCGACTACGACGTCAAGCGCGCTGAGACCGGCATCATCTACATCGACGAGGTCGACAAGATCGCGCGCAAGGCCGAGAACCCGTCGATCACGCGGGATGTCTCTGGCGAGGGTGTGCAGCAGGCGCTGCTGAAGATCCTCGAGGGCACGGTCGCGTCGGTGCCGCCGCAGGGCGGGCGCAAGCATCCGCACCAGGAGTTCATCCAAATCGACACCACGAACGTGCTGTTCATCGTCGCGGGTGCGTTCGCGGGGCTGGAAGACATCATCTCGAACCGTGCCGGCAAGCGCGGCATCGGGTTCGGTGCCCCGCTGCACAGCAAGGGCGACGACATCAACCTCTTCAGCGAGGTGCTGCCAGAAGACCTGCACAAGTTCGGGCTCATCCCCGAGTTCATCGGCCGTCTGCCGGTGGTGACCACGGTGAGCCAGCTCGACCGCGAGGCGCTGATGCAGATCTTGACGGTACCGAAGAACGCGCTTGTGAAGCAGTATCAGCGCATGTTCGAGCTCGATGGCGTCGAGCTCGACTTCGAGCCCGAGGCGCTCGAGGCGATCGCCGATCTCGCAGTGGTCCGTCAGACGGGCGCTCGTGGGCTTCGCGCGATTCTCGAGGAGGTGCTCGGGCCGATCATGTTCGATGTGCCCTCAGCGAGCAACGTGGCCCGAGTGGTCGTCACGCGTGAAGCCGTCGAGAACAACGCGGCGCCGACCATCGTGCCGATCAAGCCGCGTCGGCAGGAGAAGTCGGCCTAGCTACTCGAGGCCGCGCCGACGCAGGAGCGGTTCGATCTCGGCGTCCCTACCGCGGAATTCGCGGAAGGCTTCGAGCGCCTGCTTGGAACCGCCGACCGAGAGCACCGTGCGCCGGAAGTGGTCGCCGTTCTCGCGTGTGAGTCCGCCGTTCTCCTTGAACCATTCGACGGTGTCGGCGTCGAGCACCTCACTCCAGATGTAGGAGTAGTAGCCGGCATCGTAGCCGCCGCCGAACACGTGCTGAAAATACGTGCTCGAGTACCGAGGCGGGACGGCAGGGTTGTCGAGCCCCGCGTCGGCCAGCGCCGCAGCCTCGAAGACCGCGACGTCGTCGACCCGCTGGCCGGGCTTGAGTGAGTGCCAGGCCTGGTCGAGCAGCGCGGCGGCGAGATATTCGCTGGTCGCGAAGCCTTCGCCGTGCTTCCGGGCGGCGAGCAGCTTGTCGACGAGCCGCTGCGGCATCCGCTCGCCCGTCTCGTAGTGCGCGGCGTAGTTCTCCAGCACGTCGGGCCACAGCATCCACATCTCGTTCACCTGGCTCGGGAACTCGACGAAATCGCGGGGAACGTTCGTGCCCCAGAGCTTCGGATACCTGGCCGACGACAGCAGGCCGTGCAGTGCATGACCGAACTCGTGGAAGAGCGTGTTCACCTCGTCGTAGGTGAGCAGCGTCGGCTCGCCCGCCGCGGGCTTCGGAATGTTGTGGGTGTTGACCACGATGGCGTCGCCGCCGAGCATCGAGGCACCGGTGCGCAATTCGTTCATCCACGCGCCCCCTCGCTTCGAGGGCCTGGCGTAGGCGTCGTACAGGAAGAGCCCCAGGCGGGCGCCGTCGTGGTCGCGCACCTCGTACACGCGCACATCGGCGTGATGCGCGGGAAGATCGTCGCGTTCGTGCATGGTGATGCCGTACAGCTGGTTCGCGGCGAAGAAGACGCCGTCGTGGAGCACGCGGTCGGCTTCGAAATATGGGCGCAGCTCACTCGCGGCGAAATCGAACTCGGCCTGCCGCAACTGCTCGTCGTACCACGACCAATCGCTCGCTGCGATGTCGTGTCCGGCGAGCGTCTCGAGCGAACTCTGCTCCATGCGTGCGTTGCGAGCTGCGGCCGCCGAGAGCCGCTGCAGCAGTTCTCTGACGCGCGCAGGTGACTCCGCGGTCTCATCAGCCGTCACCCACGCGGCGTGATCATCGAAGCCCAGCAGCCCCGCTCGCTCGGCTCGCAATTCGGCGATCCTCCGCACCAACGGTCGATTGTCGTTCGCCCCCGGCCGAGACCCCCGCGCGCGGGAGGCCGACATGATGCGCTCGCGGGTGCTCGGCCGTTCGAGCAGGGACAACCACGGGTGTCCTGTGGGCAGGGGAAGCGCGACGACGTAGCGCGCCGCGCTGTTCCGTTCGCGCGCCGCCGCTTCAGCGGTCGACAGTTCGCCAGGACCGAGGCCCGCGAGTTCGTCGTGGTCGTCGAACTCGACAGCCAGGTGGTTCGTATCGGCCTGCAAATGAGCGTCAAAGCGGCTGGTGAGCTCAGCGAGCTCTGCGTTGATCTCTCGCAGACGCTGTTGAGCGGCATCATCCAGCGCAGCACCGGCACGCATGAACTCAGTGCGGTACCGCTGGGTGAGGAATCTCGCTTCTTCGTCCAGTTGGGCGCGTGCTTGCCATACCGCCTCGATTCGCTCGAAGAGGCCCGGATGCTGGGTGATCGAGTCGCGGTGCCGGGCGAGTCTCGGCGAGTACTCCGCATCGAGGCGGTCGATCTCCGGTGAGGCGTCGCTGTCGAGCTGGTTGAAGAACACGGCGGTGACCCGGTCGAGCAAGGCGCCGCTCTGCTCGAGCGCTTCGATCGTGTTCTCGAACGTCGGAGGTGTGGGGTCGGTCGCGATCCGCTCGACAGCCGTCGATTGACGAGCCATCGCTTCATCCAGCGCGGGAGCGAAGTGCTCGAGACGCAGTGCTTCGAAGTGCGGCATGCCGAAGTCGAGATCGCTGTCATCAAGCAGGGGGTTCACCATCCGGCAACGATATCCGGGCCGCGCGCGACGGGTCTACGCTCGCAGCATGGCATCACGGCACGAGCGATACACCCATGGCCACCACGAGAGCGTGCTGCGCTCCCACACCTGGCGCAACGTTGAGAACTCGGCGGATCACCTCGTGCCGCACCTGGCGCCCGGCATGAGTCTGCTCGACGTCGGCTGCGGTCCCGGCACCATCACCGCCGATCTCGCGGCCCGGGTATCACCTGGACGCGTCGTGGGGATCGACGCATCCAGCGAAGTGCTCGATCAGGCCGAGAGCTACGCTCGCGGGCTGGGAGGCTCCAACCTCGAGTTCGCCGTCGGCGACGTCTACGAACTGGAGTTCGACGACGGCACCTTCGACGTCGTGCATACCCATCAGGTGCTTCACCACCTGGTGGATCCAGTCGCGGCGCTGCGCGAGATGCGGCGAGTGTGCAAGCCCGGGGGAGTCGTGTCCGCTCGGGAAGCGGACTATCACGGCATGTTCTGGTTCCCCCAGCTGGAAGGCTTGGACGAGTGGATGACGCTCTACCAGCGTGTGCACCGCGCGAACGGCGGTGATCCGGATGCCGGGCGGCGCGTGAAGTCCTGGGCGCTGCAGGCGGGGTTCACCGAGGTCGAGGCCTCTGGCGCCATGTGGTGCTACACGAGCGACGATGAGCGGGAGTGGTGGGGTGGGCTGTGGGCCGACCGCGCCGTGAAGTCGGGCTTCGCCACGAACGCGATAGAGCAGGGCCTTGCGACCCAGCAGGACCTCGAGCGCATCTCGCAGGCGTGGCGAGACTGGGCGGCGGCTCCGGACGGATGGCTGTCGCTGCCGCACGGATGGGTGCTCTGCCGCGGCTGACGGAGGCGCAGAACCACGAGCCGTATGGTCGCGCTGCCGCGCGGTTGCGCAGTGTGACGGCACGCTGCTTTCGCAGATGGAGAGTGCCCAGCATCCGTTTGCAGGGAACGGCTTGCCGGTGTGCAAACAAAGCGTTGCAAAGAGAACCTTGCAAAGCTTCCAATGCAAAGAAGTGATTGCAAAGACCTCTTTGCAATGATATCTTTGCATCATGAGCAGGCACGCAGACGGCATTGAAGAGGGCCTCGCGCCCGCCGCTGGCGCCGATGAGGCGACCGCCGCTGCCGAGGGCACGGGCGAGCGCGCACCTGAGGAGACCGGCGAGCTC
Source organism: Ruicaihuangia caeni (assembly GCF_040536845.1). Classification (NCBI taxonomy): domain Bacteria; kingdom Bacillati; phylum Actinomycetota; class Actinomycetes; order Micrococcales; family Microbacteriaceae; genus Ruicaihuangia; species Ruicaihuangia caeni. Next base: position 253,501 of record NZ_CP159582.1, on the reverse strand, counting down.
GACCTCGAGACGCTCAAGGCCCTCGCGCACCCGCTGCGCGTCAAGATCCTCGACCTGCTCAGCACCTACGGGCCGGCAACCGCGAGCGGTCTGGCTGATCGGCTGGGGGAGTCCAGTGGCGCAACCAGCTACCACCTTCGGCAGCTGGCCCGCCATTCCCTCGTCCGCGAGGTCGATGGCCGCGGAACCGGTCGAGAGCGCTGGTGGGAGCGTCGTCCCGGGCCGATCTCGCTGACGTCAGCCGAACTCATGAGGAGCCCGGCCGGGCGTTCGGCGTCGCGGCTGGTCGTGCGCGAGTGGTCGAAGCACCGGGAACAACTGCTCCACGACTTCCTCGAACGCGGTGTCGATGAGCTCGCGCAGAGCTGGAACGAGGCGAGCATCGTTCACACCTCGAATGCTTCACTCACAAGCGAGCAGCTCGGGCGCCTCAATCGTGAGGTGACCGAGCTGGTCGGCAAGCACCTCGAGCGCTATCGGGGGCAGTCCGTGCCCGGCATGCGCCCGGTGCAGATTCAGTACAACGGCTTCCCCGTGCTCGATGGTGTCGAGCACACGGAGGACGCCCCCGTCCCCAGGGCTGATGAGGCCGATGGGGCGGAAACCGAGACGGGGTCGCGATGACCGCCGTCACCGCGCTGGCCTGTGCCGGCGATCCGGTCGCGCTGCGTGCAGCAGCGCCCGCACACATTCTTCAGGAGTCAGCCATGTCAGTCACGGTCAGCCAAGCGCTGCGCCGACGCCGCGGTCGCACCGATCGGCTCGCCTCGAGCGTCGGCCGCACGATGATCCGTTGGGGTGCTGCGCTCGCAGCGCGCTCGTTGCCCAACGCTTCGCAGCATGAGCGAGCGATCGTCCGCGAGCGGACGCTGCTCGCTCACGAGCGTCGCGTCGATCAGCTGCGAGGGCCGGGCATCCGCGCGTAGTGACACGGGCCGGGTCGCGGCGGCACGCGGCCGGCCAAGCTCAGAAGTCCAGTTCGTCCTCGTCTGAGGTCGACTCGTCGGGCGGGCTGATGCGCACCGCGCCCGACCGGTCCACCGTGATGCGCGTACCGTCATCGAGGTCGACGACCGGGCGGCGTTCGAGCCAGGTGAGGGTCCACCGCCAAAGGGCCGTGTCGATGCCCACCAGTTGCGCCTCGACCTCGCTGATCGCGGCATGCACCTCGGCAGGCAGCGAGGCAGGGGGCTCCCCTCCGACAGGCCAGCGAGTGCCGAGCTGCATCACGCCTCCGCTTCGCGGAGCGTCACTTCGCGGACTTCGACTTCATCACCGTCGACGACCTCGAGCCGATCGATCCGGCCGACCGCTCGTAGATCTTCTGCGGCGTCGCTGAGCAGCGCCGGGCCCGCGATGACGGCATGCTCGACCTGCGTCTTCTGCGACACCTTCGCGTCCGTCTTGGCGCGACGGATGCCGATGAGCGCAGCACTGACGTGGTCGAGCAGTCCGGTGGCCTCTGCGTCGGAGACCTCTTCGGGCGTGGGCCAGGAAGCTGTGTGCACCGAGCCTTCGTGCGTCCAGCTCCAGACCTCTTCGGTGGCATAGGGGATGAACGGCGCGAACAGGCGCAGCATGACGTCGATGGCAGTGCGGAGGGCGTAGACGGCGCTGGTCTGCCCAGCCTCACCCGCAGCGCCGTACGCACGCTCCTTCACGAGCTCCAGGTAGTCGTCGCAGAAGGTCCAGAAGAACTGCTCCGTGAGCTCGAGCGCCCGTGCATGGTCGTACTGCTCGAACGCCTTGGTCGCTTCGCGCACGACCTGCGCGAGCTGCGCCAAGAGGTCGGCGTCGAGTGCCTCGGTGGCCGACGCGCCGGCCGCTGTCGCGGCATCCGCATCGAAGGAGTACACGAACTTCGCGGCGTTGAGCACCTTGATCGCGAGCCGGCGGCCGATCTTGATCTGCTTGGGGTTCTGCGGGTCGAACGCCGCGTCGGTGCCGAGGCGACTCGAGGCGGCCCAGTACCGCACGGAGTCGGATCCGTGCTCGTCGAGCAGTCCGGCCGGCGTGACGACGTTGCCCTTGGACTTCGACATCTTCTTGCGGTCGGGGTCGACGATGAAGCCTGAGATGGCCGCATTGCGCCAGGGTGCCTGGCCGTCGTGCTCGAGCAGGGAGCGCAGGGCCGTGGAGAACAGCCAGGTTCGGATGATGTCCTGGCCCTGCGGGCGCAGGTCGTACGGGAATACGGCATCGAACAGGGCCGCATCGCGCTCCCACCCGCCCGCGAGCTGGGGTGTCAGTGATGAGGTCGCCCAGGTGTCCATGATGTCGAGTTCGCCGATGAACCCTCCCGGTTCGCCGCGCTGCGACTCGTCGAACCCCGGTGCCGCGTCGGACGACGGGTCGACGGGCAGTGCCGACTCGTCGGGCACGATGGGATTCTCGTAGACCGGCTCGCCCTGCTCGTCGAGCCGGTACCACACCGGAATCGGCACGCCGAAGAAGCGCTGGCGGCTGATGAGCCAGTCGCCGCTGAGGCCGCCGACCCAGTTGTCGTATCGCACGCGCATGAAATCGGGGTGCCAGTCGATGCGCTTGCCGAGGTCGATCATGCGCGTGCGGAGCTCCTCGGAGCGGCCGCCGTTCTTGATGTACCACTGGCGCGTCGAGACGATCTCGAGCGGCTTGTCGCCCTTCTCGAAGAACTTGACCGGGTGGGTGATGGGGCGCGGGTCGCCGATGAGCTCTCCCGTCGCGCGCAGCTGCTCGACGACTGCCTGCTTGGCGCTGAAGACCGTCTTGCCTGCGAGCTGTTCGAACGCGGCGCGGCCGGTCGGCGACGTGATGGCGGCCGGCGCCTCTGCGATGACGCGGCCGTCGAAGCCGATGATCGCCCGGTTGGGCAGGTCGAGTTCCCGCCACCAGATGACGTCGGTCATGTCACCGAAGGTGCAGATCATGGCAATGCCGGTGCCCTTGTCGGGCTGGGCGAGATGGTGCGCGACGATCGGGACCTCGACACCGAACACGGGACTCGTCGCGGTCTTGCCGAAGAGGTGCTGATACCGCTCGTCACTCGGGTGCGCGACCAGTGCGACACAGGCAGGCAGCAGCTCGGGGCGCGTGGTGTCGATCTTCAGATCGCCCTCGGGCCCGTGGAAGACGATGGTGTGGAACGCGCCGGGCACGTCCTTGTCCTCGAGTTCGGCCTGCGCGACCGCCGAGCGGAACGTGACATCCCAGAGCGTGGGCGCGTCGGCCTGGTACGCCTCGCCCCGGGCGAGGTTGCGAAGGAACGCGCGCTGGGCGACCGCCTGCGCCTCGGGGGCGATCGTGCGGTAGGTCTGCGACCAGTCGAAGCTCAGGCCGAGCTTGCGCCACAGATCTTCGTACTGCTTCTCGTCTTCGACCGTGAGGCGCTCGCACAGCTCGATGAAGTTACGGCGGCTGATCGGCTGCTGGTCGGCGGCCTTCGAGCTCTTGTTGTCGCCGCCCTCGAATGGCGGCGTGAAGTCGGGGTCGTAGGGCAGCGTCGGGTCGCAACGCACGCCGTAGTAGTTCTGCACGCGCCGTTCGGTGGGCAGGCCGTTGTCGTCCCAGCCGATCGGGTAGAAGACGTTCTTGCCGCGCATGCGCTGGTAGCGCGCGATCACATCGGTGTGCGTGTAGCTGAACACGTGGCCGATGTGCAGTGAGCCGGATGCGGTCGGCGGCGGTGTGTCGATCGAGTAGATGCACTCGCGGTCGAGCCGGGCGCGATCGAACCGGTATGTGCCGTGCTCCTCCCAGCGCTCGCCCCACTTCGGCTCGAGGCCTTCGAGCGCGGGCTTCTCGGGAATGGCGTGCGGGGTGGCAGGCACGTGCGCGGCAGACATGGAGCTCCGATTCGATATGTGCGGCACCGAGTCTGTGTTCTCGGGCGGTCGAGGAGTGCCCGATCGCCGTGTGCGGGTGCCTGAGTGTGTGGCGAAAACCGTCCGATCGATCCTACCGTGAGCCGCTTGCGGCGAAGGCGGCAGCGAGGGGGCCGACGGCGGCGTGCACGTACTGCTGGAGCCCGCCACGGCCAGTACCGGCATCCGCCCACTCGCGCGCTGCCGCGACCACCGCGCCCGCGAGCGAGTACGCGGCCGCCCGGGGAATCGGGAACGAGGCGGAGTGCGGCGGGGCGGCCCGGTCGACAGGAGGCCGAGACGCCGATCGGTCCCCTTGCCGTTCGATGAATCGCTCGAGCAGCCCGGCGAATCGCGACAGCCTCGACATGGCCGACGCTTGGAGTTCGCCTGCGCCCCCGATCGCGTCGTACTGCGTGAGCACCCACGGCACCCGGGCCGCGCCGAACTCCGCTGCGATGGAGACGAGGGCGTTCGAGGCGATTGCGATCGGGTCGGAGCCCGCGGATGCGGGAAGCTGCCCGAACGCGTCGGCGAGCGCGTCGAGCGCATCGTCGACGTCGACCCAGAAGACGTCGCTCTTGGCCCCGAAATAGTTGAAGAACGTCGCGCGGCTCACGCCGGCACGCGTGGCGATGTGGTCCACGGTCGTGCGGTCATACCCCTGCTCGAGGAACAGCTCGAACGCCGCCTCCTGCAGCATCCCGCGAGAGACGGCTCGAGGACGCCCTCGGTTCGCCGCACGCTCAGTCACCCCGTCATCCTTCCAGCAACCGATCCGAATCAGGAAGGCGGGCCGCAGTCCCGACCGCTATTTGTTAGACGCAGTCCAAATATCACTAGAGTTGGCCTGCGGCCCCTCGCTCGGCCGCCCCTGCATCCGATCCCTCTCAGAGAGAACTCCCGCATGCCAACCACTCGAGCCGAACGCTCACAGTCCCAGCTGCCCCAGCGAGCCCCACGCCGCCGCCTCGGTGCCGCGATGGCGCTCACCGCGGCCGCAGCGCTGCTTGCCGGGTGTGCCGCAGCACCAGCCGCAGATGACGACACGAACACCGTCACGTTCGGGATCGAAGGGGCGAACCTCGGCTCCGGCCACATGGACATCCACTCGACGCAGCTCGACGTGAGCTCGCTCGTGCTCAGGAACGTCTTCGACTCGCTGGTGGGGCAGACGGCAGACGGCCAGTTCGTGCCGTGGCTTGCGAAGAGCTGGGAGATCAGCGACGACCAGTTGCAGTACACGTTCACGCTGCGCCAAGACGTCACCTTCCATGACGGCGAACCGTTCAACGCCGAGGCGGTCAAGGCCAACTTCGACCACATCGTCGACCCCGAGACGGCGTCGGCCCAGGCCGCGAGTCTCATCGGGTACGCCGAAGAGGACGGCTACTACGTCGGCACGGAAGTGCTCGACGAGTACACGGTGAGGGTCGACTTCAGCCAGCCGTATGCGCCGTTCCTGCAGGGTCTGAGCCTCCCGCAATTGGGTTTCTACTCACCGAAGGCCCTCGCGGAGCACAAAGACGACCTGAAGGCCGGCGGGCCGGGCGTAACCGTCGGCACCGGGCCGTTCGTGCTGAGCGAGTACACCCCCGATCAGGAGTTGCGCTTCACGGCGAACGATGAGTACGCGTGGCCGGCGGAGGGCACGGAGCACCAGGGACGCGCGGCATCCGATGAGCTCGTCATCCGGGTGCTGCCCGAATCCGCGTCGCGCGTCGGCGCGTTGAACAGCGGCGAAGTCGATGTGATCGCCGATGTGACGCCGACGATGGTCCAGGAGGTCGGCGACGGCTTCGACGTCACCGCGGTCGAACTGCCCGGCATCCCGTACTCTCTCTACATCAACGAGGCGCACGGCGTCTTCGCCGACCCGCTGGTGCGCCAGGCGTTCCGGCTCGGGTTCGACCTCGATGCGGCCGTCGAGGGCGTCTACGACGGTCAGTACGCACGAGCGTGGAGCGTTCTCGCCCCCACCACGCCGAACTCCTACGAGCCGGCGGTCGAGGGAACGTGGTCGTACGACACCGACAAGGCCAACGCACTCCTCGACCAGGCAGGCTGGACCGAGCGGGATGCCGACGGGTATCGCACCAAGGACGGCGTGAGGCTCGGGGCGGTCTGGACCGCATGGACGCCCGTTCCCGATGACCGTGCCGCACTCGCCGACATCATTCAGAGCGACCTGCGCGATATCGGTTTCCAGCTCGCACGTCAGGTGGTGGAGCCCGCTCAGTACAACGAGCTCTACGCAACCCGCGCGTTCGACCTCACCGACTGGGGCTTCTCCAGCCCCGACGCAGATGTGCTGCGCAGCCACCTGCGCACAGGCGGATTCCAGACGGTGTCGACTGTGAGCAAGCCCGAGATCGACGAACTGCTCGACCAGGCGGTCGCGACCAGCGATCCCGCCGAGCGCGAGCGGCTGTACCAGGAGGTGCAGCGCTGGAACAATGAGCAGGTGCTCATCGTCCCCCTTGTCGTGCCGTCGGAGATCACGGTCGCGAGCACCTCGGTGAAGGGGCTCACCTTCGACCTCTACGGCCGCGCCTCGTTCTACGGCGCGACCGTGGAGCGCTGACGCCGAGGGCGATGGATGCCGCCGAGCAGCCCTGACGGCGGGCGAGCCGCGAAGCGCGTCGACACTCGCCGTTCTGCCTCCCAGACATCGCTGAGCGCCCCTCCCGCGAGCCTCGTGGCGAGGGCGCTCGGCCGTCTCGGGGGCATGCTGCTCGTCGTGTGGGGCGCGACAACGGCTGGGTTCATCGCGCTCCGGGCGATCCCGGGGGATCCCGTCGACGTGATGCTCGGTGTCACGGCCAGCGTCGGAGAGTCCGTCCGCCAGCAGATCCGCGTCGAGTGGGGGCTCGATGAGCCTCCCATCGTTCAGTACTTCACGGTGCTCGGGCGCCTCGTCACCGGAGAGCTCGACTCGTACCAGCTGCGGCAGCCGGTGATGACGGTGATCGCCGATCAAGCGCTGCCGACCCTGCAGCTCACCGGGCTCGCCCTGGTGTTCGCGCTCGGGCTGGCGACCGCCGGCGTCCTGCTCGCACGCTCGCCGGCGTTGCGGCCCGTGGTGTCGACATTCGAACTCGCACTCGTCTCTTCACCGACGTTCTGGATCGGTCTGGTGCTGCTCGCTGTCTTCGGGTATCAGCTGCGATGGTTCCCGACGGCCGCGAGCGCAGGACTGCCCGCCCTCGTGCTGCCGGCGCTCACCCTCGCGCTCCCGCTCACCGGCATCGTGAGTCAGGTGTTCAGGCAGGGCATCGGGCACGCGGAATCCCAACCCTTCGCGCTCACCGCTCGGGCCCGAGGCATCAGCGATGTCCGCCTGCTGAGCCGACACAGCCTGAGGCATGCCGCTGGCGAGACCTTGACACTCTCCGGGTACCTCGTCGGTTCGCTGCTCGGTGGAGCGGTGCTCGTCGAGACGGTGTTCGCGAGACAGGGACTCGGCGCGGTGACGGTGCGTGCGATCCTCGGGCGCGATCTGCCGATGGTGCTCGCTCTGATCGCGCTCGCCGCGGCGGTGTTCGCCGTGATCAATCTGCTGGTCGATCTGCTGGTCGCTCGTATTGATCCTCGAGTTCGGATGGCCGGATGACGCTTCTGCAGTGGCGCACGCGCGCCGAGGCCCAGGGCGGACGTGGGAGGCCAGGCCGTGAGCCGCGGGGGTGGCTGCCGACGCCGGGGGTGATCGCGGCATCCCTCTTTCTCGTCGTACTGATGGCCGCCGTCTTGGTTCCGAGCCTTTTCTCCCCCCTCGATCCGCTCCGCGCCGACGCGTCGGCAAGCCTCGACGCGCCGAGCGCCGAGCACTGGTTCGGCACCGACCGAGCGGGTCGCGATGTGTACGCCCGGGTCGTGCACGGCGCGCGCGCCTCGCTCGGAGTGGGCCTCGGCGCCACAGCGCTCGCGCTCGTCGCCGGCCTGATCATCGGCGTGGTGGCCGGGCTCGCACCGAAGGTGATCGATGCAGCAGTATCGCGCTCCATCGAGGTGCTCATGGCGTTTCCCGAGTTCCTGCTCGCACTCGTCGTGATCGCGGTCGTGGGCCCGGGCGAGACCGGGCTGCTCGTGGCGGTGGCTTCTGCCGCGATGCCCGCCTACGCGCGCGTCGCCCGCAACCAGACCCTTGTCGTGCGGAACGCGGGCTACGTTCGCGCAGCGACCGTGCTCGGCGTGCCCCCGTGGCGCAGCGCTCTGCGCCACATCGTGCCGGGCACGCTCGGCCCGCTGCTCGTGATGTCGATCCTCGGCGTGGGCACCGCTATCGTCTCGGCCGCGGGACTCAGCTTCCTCGGTCTTGGCCCGGCGCCTCCATCGCCCGAGTGGGGAGTGATCCTCTCCGAGGGTCGCAACACCCTCTCGACCGCGTGGTGGGTCGCCGTCTTCCCAGGCCTTGCGATCATGGCCGCGGTCGTGTCGATCGGCACGGTCGGCCGTCATCTGAAGACCCGCGGGGCGGTCGCATGAGCGGCACGCCGATGGGCAGCGCCGGTCGCACAGTGACTCGGGTGCGAGGGCTCAGCATCCGCTTCGGCGACGCCGTCGTCGTCGATGACGTCGCGTTCACCGTCGCTGCTGGCGAGTGTCTCGCGATCGTCGGGGAATCGGGCTCGGGCAAGACCCTCACCGGCCGGGCTCTGCTCGGTCTCGCACCGCCCGGGGCCGCGTTGGAGGCCACCGAGCTCACTGTCACGGGACTCGACGCCCGCCGATACACCGAGCGCGACTGGCGGCGCGTGCGGGGCTCACGCGTGGGGCTCATCGCCCAGGACGCACTGGTCGCCCTCGACCCCCTGCGGCGCGTCGGCGCGGAGGTCATCGAGGCGTTCGAGGTGCATGCGGCGCCCGGGCGTGCCCGGATGGATGCCGCGATGCGCCGCTCGCGGGTGATCGACCTGCTGCGTCGGGTCGCTGTCCCCGAACCGGAGCTTCGTGCGCGGCAATACCCGCTCGAGCTCTCCGGCGGGCTCCGTCAACGCGCCCTGATCGCCTCCGCGCTCTCCGGCGATCCGGTGCTCCTCGTCGCAGACGAACCGACCACCGCGCTCGACGCGACGGTGCAGCGACGTGTGCTCGAACTCCTCGCCGAGTTGAAACGTTCGGGCATCGGACTATTGCTCATCAGCCACGACCTCGCGGCGGTCGCCCAGCTGGCCGACCGCATCGCCGTCATGCACCACGGGCGCATCGTGGAATCCCGGCCGACGCGGGAGCTGCTCTCAGCGCCCGAGCACCCCTACACGCGCATGCTGCTCGACGCCGTGCCGCGGCCGGATGTTCGTGCGGAGGCGGGCGACGGCGAGGTGGTGCTCGAAGCTCGTTCGGTCAGCAAGCGCTATCCGGCCCCGGGCCGCGGCGTTCGCCGGGCCGTCGACGGGGTATCGCTGCAGCTGCGGCGAGGGCAGACCCTGGGCATCGTTGGGGAGTCCGGCTCGGGCAAGAGCACCCTTGCGCGCGTTCTGCTCGCTCTCGAGCAACCCGATCACGGGGAAGTGCTGCTCGAAGGCGCGCCGTGGTCGGTGCTTCCCGAGCGTCGCCGCCGTACTCGACGTCACGCTCTGCAATTGATCGATCAGGATCCCTTCGGTTCGCTCGACCCTCGCTTCACCATCGCCCACGTGCTCCACGAGGCATTGCGGCTCAATGACACTGGCAACGGCGGTCGCGCCGGAGCACGAGACCGGGTCGAACGTGCCGGCGCGCTGCTCGCCGAGGTCGGGCTCGAGACCGGTCTGCTGAGCCGCCGCCCGCACGCGCTCTCGGGCGGCCAGCGCCAGCGGGTTGCGATCGCGCGGGCGCTCGCTCGGGAGCCTCGCGTGCTCGTCTGCGACGAGCCCGTCTCAGCGCTGGATGTCTCGGTGCAGGCGCAAGTGCTGGAACTCCTCGAACGGCTCCGCGACGAGCGACGGCTCAGCATGGTGTTCATCTCTCACGACCTCGCGGTCGTCAGCAGACTCGCCGACCACGTGCTCGTCATGCGCGACGGGCGTGCGGTCGAACAGGGAACCGCACGCGAGGTGCTGCGTCACCCCGAGCATCCGTTCACGCGCGAGCTGCTCGATGCCGCTCCGCGTCTGCCCAGCCCGTGACGCCGCTGCCTCCAGCCCAAGCACCGCGCGCCGACGCGCCTGTGCGTCTGCGGCGCTAGCGCGGCGCCATGCGGATCGCGCCGTCGAGCCGCACCACCTCGCCGTTGAGGTACCCGTTCGTCACCACGTGCTCGACGAGCGAAGCGAACTCTTCAGGACGTCCGAGCCTCGACGGATGCGGCACCTGGTGCCCGAGCGAGTCGCGCACCGACTGCGGGAGACCCATCGTCAATGGCGTCGCCATGATGCCGGGAGCGATGCTCACCACGCGGATCCCGAAGCGCGACAGCTCTCTGGCGAGGGGGAGCGTCATCGACGCCACTCCGCCCTTCGAAGCCGAGTACGCGGGCTGCCCGATCTGTCCCTCGAACGCGGCCGCAGAAGCGGTCATGACGATGACGCCGCGGTCTCCATCCACCGCCTGTGACGACACCATGGCATTGGCTGCGAGGCGCACGGTGTTGAACGTTCCGGTGAGATTGACCGCGACCACGCGCTCGAACTGCTCAAGCGGCAACGGCCCGTCTCTGCCCAGCAATTTGCCCGGTGTCGCGATGCCTGCGCAGCACACCGCGATGCGCAGGGGCGCGAGTTCCACCGCACGGGCGACCGCGGCTTCGAGTTGCGCGCTGTCGGTCACGTCTGCCGGCACGAACTCCGCGCCGATGCGTGTGGCCGCATCCGCGCCGCGGCTCGACTCGAGATCGGTGATCACCACCTTGGCGCCGCGTTCCGCGAGACGGCTGGCTGTCGCGAAGCCGAGACCCGAGGCCCCGCCCGTCACGAGCGCGGAGGATCCATTCAGATGCATTCCCTGTTCACTCCTCGGGAGTCGACGCGGAACGAGACACGGAGGAGGCTCGCGGCGTTGTGCCGGCCGCCGCTCGACGGGCTGTCGCCGATGCGAGCGCCTCAGCCATCCGGCCGACAGCCTCCTCGATGATCTCGGGTGAGGTTCCGAAGTTCAGTCGCGCGAACGCTGCGCCCTGCCGGCCGAAGCCGCCGCCGGGGTTCAGCGCGACCCGCGCCTGCTCGAGCGCGGCTCCAGCCGGGTCGGCCGCCCACGCCGTTCCGCTGAAGTCGAGCCACGCCAGGTAGCTGGCATGCGGGCGGCGATATGCCACGCCGGGCAACCGCTCGGCGACGAGCCGCTCGACGAGCAGCGCGTTCGATTCGATCGTCTGCAGCGCGCCGTCGAGCCACTCGTCACCCGACGCGAACGCGGCCGCCGTGGCGATCGCGCCGAACTGGCTGGCTCGCCAGAAGACTTCCTCGGGCATCGCATCGAATGCGCGGATGCCGCGGTCGCTCGCCGCGACCATCACCGCGCACTTCAAGCCCGCCAGGTTGAACGCCTTGCTCGCCGAAGTGACCGAGAAGCCGCACTCGCGTGCGGCATCCGACACCTCGAGGAACGGCGTGAACGTCGCGGAGGAGTGCGTGAGGGGCGCATGGATCTCATCGCTCACGATCGACACGCCATGTGCGGCAGCCAGGACGGCGAGCGCTTCGAGCTGCTCACGCGTGTGAGGGTGACCGAGCGGGTTATGCGGATTGCAGAGCAGCATGGCGCGCGCACCGGCTCGAAAGGCCCGCTCGATGCCGTCGAGGTCGAGCGCCGGCGTGCCGGCCCCGTCCGTGAGCAGCGGCACCTCGGCCACACGCCCACCGGCCTCGGGCACGATCTCGAAGAACGGCGGGTAGACCGGGGGAGTGACGACCACCTCGTCGCCGGGAGCGATCGTTCGGCGCAGCACCTCCACGAGCCCGTAGCTCACGTCGATCGTGAGGCGCACCGCCGCGGGCGACACCTCCCACCCGAGTCGGCGGGCCGCGAAGCCGGCGAAGGCCTCGGGCACGGCGCCACGGCCGTTGAGGTAGCCGGTGTCGGAGCGGTCGATCGCGTCGTGGAGGGCTTGCGCAATCGGCTCCGCCAGCGGCAGGTCCATCTCGGCCACCCACAGCGGAAGAACGTCGTCGGGATACGCTCCCCATTTCACGCTCGTGCGGCGACGCAGACGATCAAGCGGCTCGGCGGCGACAGGCATGCTCCAAGCCTGCCACGCACGCTGCCGGTGCTGGTGACGCCATTCGGAGCGGTGACCGCGTCTGCTGGCAAGCGGCGCAAGACGTCCCGGCGCCCGCGGGAGGTGCAGGAGTCGCTGACCGGTCCTCGTCGGGCGGCCGGGCGCGAGGGACGGCATCCGGTAAGATCGACGCTCAGTGGCGCTGATCCGGCAATCACCGGGGAGCCTTCAGAAGAACAGCCGACGCGGCGACGCAAGGCCAAGTAGAACTGAACGGGGCTGGCCCGTCACAGCCAAGGAAGAGCGGTCGCCGCAAGGCGGCAAGCGGGGTGGTACCGCGGTGTGCGATTTCGAATCGCGCAGCGTCCTCGTGCAGCCGAAAGAACTGCCAGGAGTGACATGAGCTACCCTCGCAACCGCCGAGACGACGATGGCCAGGGCGTCAGCCCCTCGCCGAGCTTCCCCGCCATCGAAGAGCGGATTCTGGCGTTCTGGAAGAACGACGACACATTCAAGGCGTCGATCGAGCAGCGCAACGGCTGCGAGGAGTGGGTCTTCTACGATGGCCCGCCCTTCGCCAACGGCCTGCCGCACTACGGACACCTCCTCACCGGCTACGCGAAAGACCTCTTCCCGCGATTCCAGACCATGCGGGGCAAACAGGTGCAGCGCCGCTTCGGCTGGGACACGCATGGACTGCCCGCCGAGCTCGAGGCCATGCGCCAGCTCGGCATCACCAAGAAGGACGAGATCGACGCGATGGGCGTCGGCGCCTTCAACAGCGCTGCTCGCGAATCGGTGCTGCGGTACACGCAGGAGTGGCAGGAGTACGTGACCCGGCAAGCCCGCTGGGTCGACTTCGAGAACGACTACAAGACGCTCGACACGACCTTCATGGAGAGCGTCATCTGGGCGTTCAAGCAGCTCTACGACAAGGGGCTCGCGTACGAGGGCTTCCGGGTGCTGCCGTACTGCTGGAACGACGAGACCCCCTTGTCGAACCACGAACTGCGCATGGACGACGACGTCTACAAGACGCGGCAGGACCAGACCGTCACTGTGACGTTCCCGCTCGTCGGCGAGAAGGCCGAGGCCCTGGGACTCACCGCGGTGCGTGCGCTGGCCTGGACCACCACTCCGTGGACGCTGCCCACGAACGCCGCGCTCGCCGTCGGCCCTGACATCGAGTACGCGGTCCTGCCGAGCGGTCCGCTCGGAGCGGGCGACGGTTCGGCCGAGGGAGTAGCGCTGTATCTGCTCGCGACCGAGACGGTCGCCGCGTATTCGAAGGACCTCGGATACGACAGTGCGGATGCCGCGGCAGCCGCAGTCCTGCGCACCGTGCGAGGCGCCGAGCTCGAGGGCGTTCAATACGACCGGCTCTGGGACTTCTACGCCGACGAGGCCTACGGAAACGAGAACGCGTGGCAGGTGCTGGTCGCCGACTACGTCGCGACCGGCGAGGGCACCGGCATCGTTCACCAGGCCCCGGCCTACGGTGAGGACGACCAGGTCACGACGGCGCGCTACGGCATCCCCGTCATCCTCTCGGTCGACGACGGAGGCCGCTTCCTGCCCGCAGTGGAACCGTGGGCCGGCCAGCATGTGTTCGAGGCGAACAAGCCCATCACACAGGCGCTGCGAGCCGAGGGCCGGCTGCTTCGGCAGGCGAGCTACGAGCACCCCTACCCGCACTGCTGGCGTTGCCGGCAGCCGCTCATCTACAAGGCCGTTTCGAGCTGGTTCGTGCGGGTCCCCGAGATCAAGCAGCGGATGCTGGAGCTCAACGAGCAGATCAACTGGGTGCCCGAGAACGTCAAGCACGGCCAGTTCGGCAAGTGGCTCGAGGGCGCGCGCGACTGGTCCATCTCGCGCAATCGCTACTGGGGGTCGCCGATTCCCGTGTGGAAGAGCGACAACCCGGCGTACCCGCGCATCGACGTCTACGGCTCGCTCGACGAGCTCGAACGCGACTTCGGAACGCTGCCCCGCAACGCCGACGGCGAGCCGGACCTGCACCGTCCATACATCGACGAGCTCACGAGGCCGAACCCCGACGACCCGACAGGCGCATCCACCATGCGACGCATCGATGACGTGCTCGATGTCTGGTTCGACTCCGGTTCGATGCCGTTCGCGCAGGTGCACTACCCGTTCGAGAACCGCGAGTGGTTCGATTCGCACAATCCCGCGGATTTCATCGTCGAGTACATCGGCCAGACGCGCGGCTGGTTCTACACCATGCATGTGCTGGCCACCGCGCTGTTCGACCGCCCCGCCTTCTCGAACGTGATCAGCCACGGCATCGTGCTCGGCAGCGACGGGCAGAAGATGTCGAAGTCGTTGCGCAACTACCCCGACGTGGCGGAGGTGTTCGACCGCGACGGCGCCGACGCCATGCGCTGGTTCCTCATGTCGAGCTCCGTCATCCGGGGCGGCAACCTCATCGTGACGGAGGAGGGCATCCGTGAGGGGGTGCGCCAGGTGCTGCTGCCGTTGTGGAGCACCTACTACTTCTTCACGCTGTACGCCAACGCCGCTGGGGTGGAGGGCGAGTGGCGCACCGACTCCACGGATGTGCTCGACCGCTACCTGCTCGCCAAGACGCGCGATCTCATCGACGAGGTCACCGGGCACCTCGAACGGCTCGACGGGCCGCTCGCCGCTGCCGCGCTCCGCGACTTCGCCGACGTGCTGACGAATTGGTACGTGCGGCGCAGTCGCGATCGATTCTGGAACGGTGACGACCGCCGGGCATTCGACACCCTCTACACCGTTCTCGAGACGGTCACTCGGGTGGCGGCACCGCTCCTGCCGCTGATCACTGAGGAGATCTGGCGCGGACTGACCGGCGGGCGCAGCGTGCACCTGGAGGACTGGCCGGATGCAGATGCATTCCCCTCCGACGACGTGCTGGTGGCGACCATGGATCGGGTGCGCGACATCGCGTCGGCAGGGCTCGCGCTGCGAAAGGCGCGCAAGCTGCGTGTACGTCTGCCGCTCGCGTCGCTGCGTGTCGTGACCGCGGATGCCGAGCGTCTGGCAGAGTTCACCGACATCCTGCGCGACGAGCTGAATGTGAAGGCCGTCGTCGCCGAGGCGCTCGGTGAGCAGAGCCTCGCCGAGTACGGCATCACGCACCGGTTGACGGTGAACGCTCGCGCGGCCGGGCCTCGTATCGGCCGGCAGGTGCAGCAGGTCATTCAGGCGGCGAAGTCCGGCGACTGGCAGCAGGACGCAGACGGCGTCACCGTCGGCGGGGTCGCACTGCAGGAGGGCGAATTCGAGCTCGTGCTCGAGTCGGCCGACCCTGAGAACGCCATCGCGTTCCTCAACGGGGGCGGATTCGTGCTGCTCGACACGGCCACGACGCCCGAGCTCGAGGCGGAAGGCGCTGCACGAGACGCGATCCGGGGCGTGCAGGAGGCCCGCAAGGCGGCGGGGCTCGATGTGAGCGACCGCATCCGCCTCGTGCTCACCTCGAATGCGGCGGCTCAGCTCGAGTCGCATCGAGACCTCATCGCGGCCGAGACCCTTGCGGTCGAACTCGAGGTGATCGAGGCTGAGGGGGGCGACGTCAAGATCGGCGACGGCTCATCGATGACCGTGACCCTTGCCCGTATCAACGACGCTCCGGTTGGATGACGCCACGGCATGAATAACGACGACATCTTCGACGAGGCGGGCGCCTGGGATGACGCCGCGTTCGACGACAACGAGTACCGTGACGCGGCGGACGCGGTGTACGCGCAGCTGCTGGAGCGCGTCGGGGAGGCGAATCCTCAGCCCAGGCTCGAGCCGACGCGTCGGGTGGCGGAGCTGCTCGGCGACCCGCAGACCGCCTACGCGATCGTGCACGTCACCGGCACGAACGGCAAGACTTCCACCAGCCGCATGATCGAGAGCCTGCTGCGTGCGCACGGGCTGCGCACGGGCATGCTGACGAGCCCGCACTTGCGGCGGTTCAACGAGCGCATCGTCATCGACGGGCGGCCCATCAGCAACGCCGCCCTCAGTGACAACTGGGCCGATATCCAGCCGTATCTGCTGATGGTCGACGCCGAACTCGCCGCCAACGGAGAACCGCCGCTGACCTTCTTCGAGGCGCTGACGGTGCTCGCCTACGCCAGCTTCGCCGATGCTCCGGTGGATGTGGCGGTCATCGAGGTCGGCATGGGCGGCGAGTGGGACTCGACCAATATCGCCGATGGCGCGGTGGCCGTGTTCACACCCATCGCGCTCGACCACACCGACCGGCTGGGTTCGACCCTCGAAGAGATCGCCAGGACGAAAGCCGGGATCATCAAGCCCGCGGCGCGGGTGGTGTCAGCACTGCAAGACCCGGAGGCGATCACCGAGTTGCGCCTTCGGGCATCGCAGAACGAGGCGAGCGTCGACGTCGAGGGAACGGCCTTCGCCGTCGAGAGCACCACGGTCGCGGTCGGTGGCCAGCTGATCACGCTTCGCGGCCTCGGGGGAGAGTACCGCGACCTGTTCCTGCCGCTGTACGGCGACCACCAGGCTCAGAACGCCGCATTGGCAGTCGCAGCGGTCGAGTCGTTCTTCGGCGAGGGCTCGAGGTCGCTCGACGCCGACCTCGTCGCAGAGGGGCTGGGTCAGGTCACCTCACCAGGACGGCTTCAGCTCGTCGGCACCGAGCCGAGCGTCTTCGTGGATGCCGCCCACAATCCGCACGGCGCAGGCGCCCTCGCCAGCGCGCTCACCGCGTACTTCGACTTCGATGAGGTCGTATGCGTCATCGGCATCCTCCACGGGAAAGACGCCCGCGGAATCGTTGAGGCGCTCGATCCGGTCGTCTCGCGCTTCGTGGTCACGGCCTCGAGCTCGGATCGGGCCATCGACGCCGATGAGCTTGCGGCCACCGTCGTCGCCGTCGCAGGCAGCGATCGTGTTCGGGTCGAACCGCATCTCCCCACCGCATTGGACGATGCCCGGGATGACGCCTCGCAGTCGGAGCGCGGTGCCGTGATCGTCACCGGGTCGGTTACGCTCGCCGGCGATGTCATCGACCTCGCGGAGCAGGAGCAGTGGAAGCAGTCATGACCCAGCACGTTCCTGAGGACGATACGCCGATGAGTTCCGCCTCCCACCAGCAGCAGCAGTCGCGGCTCAGGGCGCCGCGTCGTCGTCGGGGGGCCACCGAGTCGCTGCTGTCCGTGGTGCTCGGGCTCGAGATGATGCTCGTGTTCTTCGTCGCGCTGGTCTTCTACGGGCTGCGCAAGCTCGAACCACTGCAAGCGCTCTTCGGCGGCATCCTGGTCGTGGTGCTGCTCGTCATCGCCACTCGGATGCTGCGCTATACGTGGGGCCCCTGGGTCGGCGCTGCGCTGCAACTGATCTTCATCGCTTGCGGATTCCTCGAGCCGATCATGTTCTTGATCGGCGTGGGGTTCGCGGCGATGTACGGGTACTACTTCGCGAAAGGGCGCCAGCTCGATCGCCGCAATGAACGGTTCCGTGCTCGACTCGAGAGCGAGCGCGCGGACGCAGAAACAGAAGGAGAGTAATGGCCGTCGAAGAAACTCTGGTGCTCGTCAAGCCTGACGGGGTGGCGCGGGGCCTCACCGGCGAGATCTTGCGCCGCATCGAGTCCAAGGGCTACAGCCTTGTCGACCTTCGCCTGGTGCAGGCGGAGCGCGACCTGCTCGAGCGCCACTACGCCGAGCATGCGGGCAAGCCGTTCTATGAACCCCTGCTGGAGTTCATGGAGTCGGGACCCGTGGTCGCGATTCGAGTCGCTGGTGAACGCGTCATCGAAGGTGTTCGAGCGCTCATGGGGGCCACCGACCCCACCACCGCTGCCCCCGGCACGATTCGCGGCGATCTCGGCCGCGACTGGGGCCTCAAGGTGCAGCAGAACCTCGTTCACGGCAGCGATTCGCCCGAGACCGCAGCGCGCGAGCTCGACCTCTGGTTCCGCTAGCGCGCGGCGCTGCGCCGCGCAGCGAACGGCAGACGAGGCCACGCTGGTGACGTTTGGCGCGCCCGCACAGCCGATTCTGGCTGGGGCATGCGATAATCGAGAGCAGTCGAGCGGGCCGCGCCCGCATCGGCGCCAGAGAAGGCTTACCGGGCAGAGAACCGGGCCACGCGCAGGGCGAGAGTTCGCCGCGGTGACGGATAGCCAGTTCCGTGAGTGCCGTGAGAGGGCACGCGACGGTGATCGCAGAGGATGCGAGCCGTCAGCAGAGTGAAGGATTCGCGGCAGGTCGCCGCAGGCGACGACCGCACGATAAGAGTTCCCGGAGTGGGTGCGCGGTACCCCGCACCGGGCAGGGAGTGCACCACCGATGGTGGAGAAGAACGAAGAGACACCGAGAAGACGAACGCGCATCTTCGGCGTGCGCCGACGCGCGGCTGAACGAGGGACGAACGGATCGACCGGGAACGGTGGCGCTCGTACGGCCTCCGAGATGGCCGATGGATCAGTGCCGACGAATGCCGCGCCGACGGATGCAATGCCGACGCATGCAGCGCCGACGGATGCTGTCGCGGCCCGTCCCGCCGACCCGGCGGGCGTTGACGCGCCCCTGACTCCGTCAGCGCCTGCATCGGCTGCCGGCGCGGGTGCTGACGACGTGGCCGAGGGCGAGCAGACCGGCACGCCGGCGCAGACGCCGCAGGCCGGTGCCACGATCGATGCGGCCGAGGCCGCCGAAGCAGCCGAAGCACCGGAATCACGAGAAGAAGAGGCGGGAGCCGAGGCCGACGCCGAGGCGTCTGACGATGAGGCGGCACGCCCGGTCGCCACGTCGACGACTTCGCTCATCTTCCACGCGCCGAAGATCGCGGCTCCGCTTCCCGCACTTCGTCGCGATGACATCGACGATGAGCCCAGCAGTGCTGCGCGCGGTCGTCGCCGGCGCCGCGGCGCTGACGCGGATCACGACGAGGAGCCGTCGAGCACGGTGGTGCGCGTGCGCCAGGCACGCAAGCCCCAGGAACTCATCACCGAGCCGCAGCGCATCAAGGGATCGACTCGCCTGGAGGCGAAGAAGCAGCGCCGCCGTGACGGCCGCGATGCGGGCCGCCGCCGGGCAGTGATCACAGAGGCCGAGTTCCTCGCCCGTCGCGAGAGCGTCGACCGAGTCATGGTCGTGCGCTCGAAGCATGGCCGCATCCAGATCGCCGTGCTCGAAGACGATGTGCTCGTCGAGCACTACGTGGCACGGGCCCAGGACGCCTCGCTCATCGGCAACGTGTACCTCGGCCGCGTGCAGAACGTGCTTCCCAGCATGGAGGCCGCGTTCGTCGACATCGGCCGTGGCCGCAATGCCGTGCTCTATTCGGGCGAAGTCGACTGGGAGGCAGCGGCCGCCAACGCGGAGGGCGACGGCAAGAACCAGCCGCGTCGCATCGAGCTCGCGCTGAAGCCCGGCGACAAGGTGCTCGTGCAGGTCACGAAGGACCCGGTCGGACACAAGGGCGCCCGGCTCACGAGCCAGGTCAGCCTGCCCGGCCGCTACCTGGTCTACGTGCCGAACGGCTCGATGAACGGCATCAGCCGCAAGCTCCCCGACACCGAGCGCGCGCGCCTGAAGAAGATTCTCAAGGACGTGCTGCCCGACAACGTCGGCGTGATCGTCCGCACTGCGGCCGAGGGTGCCACCGAGGAGCAGCTCACCAGGGACGTCACGCGGCTGACCTCGCAGTGGGCGGACATCACTCGCCAGGTCGAGAAGGCGCAGGCCCCCGCGCTGCTGCACTCCGAGCCCGACCTCCTCGTCAAGATCGTGCGCGACGTGTTCAACGAGGACTTCACGAAGCTCGTGATCGAGGGCGACGACGCGCGGGAGACCATCGACCGCTACCTGCGCGCGGTGGCGCCCGACCTGCTCGAGCGGGTCGAGCGTTACGAGGGCGAACGCGACAGCTTCGACGAGTACCGCGTCAGCGAGCAGATCGACAAGGCGCTCGAACGCAAGGTGTGGCTGCCCTCCGGCGGCTCGCTCGTGATCGACCGCACCGAGGCCATGACGGTGGTCGACGTGAACACCGGCAAGTTCGTCGGTTCGGGCGGAAACCTCGAAGAGACGGTGACCCGCAACAACCTCGAGGCGGCTGAGGAGATCGTGCGGCAGCTCAGGCTGCGCGATATCGGCGGGATCATCGTGGTCGACTTCATCGATATGGTGCTCGAGTCGAATCGCGATCTCGTGCTGCGTCGCCTGGTCGAATGCCTCAGCCGAGACAGGACCAAGCATCAGGTCGCAGAGGTCACCTCATTGGGCCTCGTGCAGATGACCCGCAAGAAGCTGGGCCTCGGGCTCATCGAGTCGTTCAGCGAGCCCTGCGAGACCTGCGCCGGGCGCGGCATCATCGTGCACCACGAGCCGGTGTTCAAGCACCGCCCCCAGCAGGAATCGGGCGGCAGCGGTCGCGGGCGCCGGAGCAAGGGCGGCAACGGCGGCGGGCAGCAGCCAGCGGCGCAGAAGGCCAACGGCAACGGAACGCACTCCATCACCGAGGACGCCCGTCACGCGCTCGCGCAGATTGCCGCGAGCACAGTGGCCCACACCGCCGAGGAATCAGTCAAAGCAGCCGTGACGGATGCCGGGGGAGCGGCAGACGCCCCGTCGGTCCCTCTCGAGGACCGTCCGGCCGCCGACGAGGGTTCTCCCCGCGCCGACTCGGCCGCGCCGCAGGCACGCGCGAAGAATCGACGCGGCCGTGCCGCTGCGCCGCAGGCTGCTGCGGAGTACCCGCCCTCGAAGTCGCATGGCGATGTCCTCGGTGATGTCGTGAGCCGCGAGGGTGAGGCCGCGAAGAGCGAGGAGGCGCCGGTGTCGATCCTCGACATCCCGCTGCCGGTTTCGAACGCCCAGCGCGCGAAGCGCAGCGTCGACCTCAGTGCGACGGAGCAATTGCTCGAATCGGTGCTCGACGCACTGCCCGAGCCGAAGCGACCCGGTCAGGGCCGGTCTTCGCGGCGTGCCTCGTCGTCAGGCGGAGCGCCCGAGCAGATCGGCTGACGCCACCCACGCAGCGACGTCTTGAGCGGCCGCGCGTCGAGCATCCTGACCGATTGCGTCTGGATCAACCGGCGCGTGGCCGTTTGTCGCGCTGCCGCACTCGCAAGCCGCTTCCGATGAGTCGGCGCGCGAGCTCACTGCCGCTCACGGGCTCTGCGCCGAGTGCGATCAGCTCGGCGACGCGGTGCTCGGGCACGTCGTAGTGGTCGTGGTCGAAGGAGCGACTGGGAATCCCAGCCGACTCGGCGAACGCGTGCAGTTCTTCCAGCGAGGTGTCGCTGACCACGTGAGCCCACAGGGTGCCGTGCGCCGGCCAGACGGGCGGATCGATCAGCACGGCCATGCGCCGAGCCTATGCCTGCTTTCGGGCGACGCCACCGCTCGTCCGACTCCCGGCCGGGCGGGGCGAACTTCACGGCGCCGACGCTGGTCGCAGCGGTGCCGTCACGGCATCCGTCCCGCTGCTGATAGAATCGAACGCCTGGTCACCTCGCAGTGCGCCACGGATGCCGCTCGCAGCGGTTTGACCGTGCATGTGCCGGTCAAGTATTCTTGATCGTTGGCGTGCGCCGGCTTCGGTCCGCGCGAGGTGCCAAGAGATTTCCTCTGACAAGTAAGGGTTACAAGTGGTTTACGCAGTTGTGCGCGCCGGCGGCCGGCAGGAGAAGGTCGAGGTCGGCTCGGTTCTCGTCGTCGACCGGATCGCGGCAGACAAGGACGGCAAGATCGAGCTCGCCCCCGTGCTGCTCGTCGACGGTGACACCATCACGCACGACGCGAAGTCGCTCGCGAAGGTCAAGGTCACCGCTGAGGTGCTCGGCGACCTGCGCGGCCCGAAGATCGTCATCCAGAAGTACAAGAACAAGACCGGGTACAAGAAGCGCCAGGGCCACCGCTCGGAGCTCACTCGCGTCAAGATCACCGGCATCAAGTAAGGCAGCGCAGCAATGGCACACAAAAAGGGAGCATCGTCCACCCGTAACGGTCGCGACTCGAACGCCCAGCGCCTCGGCGTGAAGCGCTTCGGCGGCCAGGTCGTCAGCGCCGGCGAGATCATCGTCCGCCAGCGCGGCACGCACTTCCACCCCGGCGTGAACGTCGGCCGTGGCGGCGACGACACGCTGTTCGCGCTCGAAGCAGGCGCAGTGCAGTTCGGCACCAAGGGCGGCCGCAAGGTCGTCAACATCGTGGCTGCCGGCTAAGTCAGACATCACTCCAGGGGCGAGCTTCGGCTCGCCTTTGGTGTTTCAGGGCAGGGTTCAGGGCAGAGAGGAGCGAACCATGGCGACGTTCGTCGACGACGTGGTGCTGCACTTGCGCGCCGGCAACGGCGGCAACGGCTGCGTCTCGGTGCGCCGTGAGAAGTTCAAGCCCCTCGGCGGGCCCGACGGCGGCAATGGGGGCAAGGGCGGCGACATCGTGCTCGTCAGCGATCCCCAGGTCACGACACTGCTCAGCTACCACCGCGGGCCGCACCGCACCGCCGAGAACGGCGGCTTCGGCATGGGAGACAACCGCGAGGGCCACAACGGCGCCGACACCGAACTCCCCGTACCGGTCGGCACGGTCGTCAAGGACGTCGACGGCAGCATCTTGGCCGACCTCGACGAGCCCGGCATTCGTTTCGTCGTCGCGCCGGGAGGCGTCGGCGGGCTGGGCAACGCCGCTCTCGCGAGCCAGAAGCGCAAGGCGCCCGGCTTCGCGTTGCTGGGCACGCGCGGCTGGCAGGGCGACGTGCGCCTCGAGCTCAAGACCGTTGCGGATGTCGCCCTCGTCGGCTATCCGAGCGCCGGCAAGTCGAGCCTCATCGCCGCGCTCTCGGCGGCGAAGCCGAAGATCGCTGACTATCCGTTCACCACACTGCACCCCAATCTCGGCGTCGTGCAGGCCGGTTCCATGCGCTTCACGGTCGCAGATGTGCCCGGCCTCATCGAGGGCGCGAGCGAGGGGCGCGGACTCGGGCTCGAGTTCCTCCGCCACGTGGAGCGCTGCGCTGCGCTGGTGCATGTGCTCGACTGCGCCACGCTGGAACCTCAGCGCGACCCCATCACCGACCTCGAGGTCATCCTCGGCGAACTGGCCGCATATCCGGTTCCCGAGGGGGAGACGCCCTTGCTCGAGCGCCCGCAGTTGATCGCGCTCAACAAGACGGATGTGCCAGACGGCACCGACCTTGCCGCGATGGTGCGTCCGGAGCTCGAGCAGCGGGGCTATCGCGTGTTCGAGGTCAGCGCGGTGAGTCGCGCCGGTCTGCGTGAGCTCTCGTTCGCCATGGCCGAGATCGTCGAAGCCGCGCGTCTCGAACGTCTCGCGCAGCCCGAGGCTCCGCGCATCGTGATGCGCCCCCGACCCGTCGACGAGGCTCCGTTCACCATCACGGTCGAGGGCGGAACGCACGGCAACGTCTACCGTGTGCGCGGCGAAAAGCCAGAGCGCTGGGTCGAGCAGACCGACTTCCAGAACGATGAGGCGGTGGGCTACCTCGCCGACCGGCTCGCCAAGATCGGCATCGAAGAGGGGCTGTTCAAGGCCGGCGCGGTTGCGGGAGCCACCGTCGTCATCGGCGGAGAGGACGGCATCGTGTTCGACTGGGAGCCGACGCTCACCTCGACTGCTGAGCTCGTGACGAGCCCCCGCGGGCTCGACGAGCGCATCAGCGGGGGAGCTCGTGCGACTCGCGCCGAGCGGCGCGAAGCGTACTTCGAGCGCATGGACGCGAAGGCGGCGGCGCGTGAAGAGCTTGCGCGAGAGCGCGCGGCCGGCATCTGGCGCGATGACGAAGGGTTCGAGGTTCGGCGCGACCGCGGCCAAGCCGCCTCCGATGGCGATGCCGGTGAGGCCGATACGGAAGAATCTCAGTCGTGAGCTCTGGCGTCGAGACCCCGCACGGCGGGGTGCGGATGCCGTTGAGCGAGCGCGCCGGGATCCCCACCGCCCGCCGCATCGTCGTCAAGGTGGGGTCGTCATCGATCAGTGGCCACAACGCGGGGCGGATCGCGCCCCTCGTCGATGCCCTCGCGGTGGCGCATGCCCGGGGGAGCGAAGTGGTTCTCGTCTCTTCGGGTGCGATCGCGACGGGCATCCCCTTCTTGAAGCTCGATGCGAGACCGAGCGACCTCGCAACGCAGCAGGCGGCCGCGGCCGTCGGCCAGAACGTGCTCATGGTGCGCTACCAGGAGAGCCTTCGCCGATACGGCATCATCGCCGGGCAGGTGCTGCTCACGGCCGGCGACCTCGAGAACGCCACGTCGCGCGGCAACGCGCAGCGTGCCATCGACCGCTTGCTCGCCCTGGGCATCCTTCCGATCGTCAACGAGAACGACACGGTCGCGACTCATGAGATCCGCTTCGGCGACAACGACCGTCTCGCGGCGCTGGTCGCGCAGTTGCTGCGTGCTGATGTGCTGATTCTCCTGAGCGACGTCGACGGGCTCTACACCATGCCTCCCGAGCGTCCCGGCGCCGAGCACATCGCCGAGGTCCCGTTCGGCGACGCTCTGGCCGAGGTCGAGATCGGCGGCACCGGCGCAGCAGGCGTGGGAACAGGCGGGGCCGGCACGAAGGTCGGTGCTGCACGGTACGCGGCGGCGCACGGCATCCCCGTGCTGCTCACCTCTGCCGACGAGGTCATGACCGCAGTGAGCGGCCGACGCACAGGCACCTGGTTCGCTGCGAAGACCCCGGATTTCGCCCTCACGGCGCCCGTTCCGACCTCTCGAGCCACCCGCTAGCGCCCAGCGTGCAGGCATCGTGACCCAATAGACTCGGGTCATGCCTGACACCGCTACGCTCACGTTCCACGACAAGCTCGTGGCGGCGCGGGACGCCGCCCGAGGGCTCGTCACGATCACTACCGCGCAGAAGAACGCTGCGCTGCAGGCGATCGCCGACGGCGTTCGGGGAGGCATCGAACGCATTGTTCCCGCGAACGAGCTCGACCTCGCAAACGGCCGCGAGAGCGGCATGAGCCTGGGGCTGCAAGACCGTCTCAAGCTCGACCAGCCACGACTCGAGGCGCTCGCGCAGGCCGTCGAACAGATCATCGCCCTCACCGACCCCGTTGGGCAGACCGTGCGCGGTTCAGTGCTGCCGAACGGTCTCTCGATCAATCAGGTGCGAGTGCCGTTCGGCGTCATCGGTGCGATCTACGAGGCGCGACCCAACGTCACGATCGACATCGCGGCGCTGGCGCTGAAGAGCGGTAATGCCGCAGTGCTTCGCGGCGGGTCGGCGGCGCAGCACACCAACGGCGTGCTGGTGGAGATCATCCAGGACGCGCTCGAGTCGGCAGGGCTGCCGCGAGCATCCGTGCAGACGATCGATGAGTTCGGGCGCGATGGCGCGAAGCAGCTCATGCGCGCTCGCGGCTTCGTCGATGTGCTCATTCCTCGGGGGAGCGCCTCGCTCATCAGCACCGTGGTCAACGAGTCGACCGTGCCCGTCATCGAGACCGGCGCCGGCGTGGTGCACATCTTCATCGATGAGAGCGCTGACGAGCAGATGGCCGTCGACATCGTCCGCAACGCCAAGGTGCAGCGCCCGAGCGTGTGCAACGCCGTCGAGACCGTGCTCGTGCACCGCGCGGCGGCAGACCGGCTGCTGCCGGGCGTGCTGCAGGCGCTCCGCGAGTCCGATGTCACAGTGCACGGCGACGAGGGCGTCATCCAGCTCTTCGCAGATGCCGTACCCGCCTCCGATGCCGACTGGGCCTCGGAGTATCTCTCGCTCGACCTCTCCGTGAAGCTCGTCGACTCCATCGACGAGGCGATGGCCCACATCCGCAACTACACCACCGGACACACCGAGTCGATCATCACGAACGACCTGCACAACGCCGAGCGGTTCCTCGCAGAGGTCGATGCCGCGGTGGTCATGGTGAACGCTTCGACGAGGTTCACCGACGGAGGCGAGTTCGGCTTCGGAGCCGAGGTCGGCATCTCGACCCAGAAGCTGCACGCTCGCGGACCGATGGGGTTGGCCGAGCTGACGAGCACGAAGTGGGTCGTGCGGGGCTCCGGTCAGGTTCGCAGCTAGACTCGTAGACGACTTTCGAATGGAGAACCACCTATGTCGCTGATCACCGCTGTGCTTGCCGCGTCCGAGGGCGGCCACGAGCTGGCTCCCCTGATCGCGCCGGCGCCGGTCATCGCAGGCGTCATGGCCGTGCTGTTCATCGCGGGTGCCGCGGTCACGTTCAGCTACCGCGATGTCACCAACCGTCTCGGCTACCACCGCAAGGCGGCCGAGGCGCGCGTCGAGAAGCCCGCCGACGAGCAGTAGGCGGCGCCTCCCTTGATGGCCGAGGTGACCGGGCGTCGTCCGCGCATCGGTGTGATGGGCGGCACGTTCGATCCCATCCATCACGGGCACCTCGTGGCCGCAAGCGAAGTGCAGCAGCACTTCGACCTCGATGAAGTGATCTTCGTGCCCACGGGCGAGCCGTGGATGAAGAGCGATGTGTCGCCGAGCGAGCACCGTTACCTCATGACGGTCATCGCTACCGCGTCGAACCCGCGTTTCGGCGTGAGCCGTGTCGACATCGAGCGAGGCGGCAAGACGTACACCATCGACACGCTGCGCGATCTCCGCGCACTGCGGCCCGAAGCCGACTTCTACTTCATCTCCGGCGCCGACGCGATCGCCCAGATCCTCGAGTGGAAGAACGTCGAGGAGTTGTGGGAACTTGCTCACTTCGTGGCCGTCTCGCGACCGGGCCACGCACTGAGCATCAGCGGACTCCCAGCGCGCCGCGTAAGCTCGTTGGAGGTTCCCGCGCTGGCGATCTCGTCGACCGACTGCAGGCAGAGGGTGAGCCGGGGGTACCCGGTGTGGTACTTGGTTCCAGACGGCGTCGTCCAGTACATCTCGAAGTACCACCTCTATCGGAGCAAGCAACCGTGAGCGCAAGACAGCACCAGCACATGAGCCGGCGCGAGGCGCGTGAGTATGAGCGCAAGCTCGCCGCGGAACGCGAACTGCGCGAGGCGATCGAGCAGCGCGAGGTCAGCAGCGCCTCCGACGCTGGTTCCGCGAGCGAGCCGAGCAGCGCACCCGCCTCGGCGCCGACAGAGGCGGAGTCGACCGATCGAGCGTCGGTGGCACCGTCCGCTCCCTCTGACGAGGCGGCTCGACCGGCCGTGCCGCAGGACTCGACCGCTCCATCGACGGCTGCGAGCGCCGGAGCACCGATGTCGATGGCGTCGGCTCCCTTCTTCGTGAACGGCCAGCCGATGACGCGTCGGCAGCTCCGCGAGCTGCGCAGGGCGCAGGAGGCCGGCGCGGTGCCGCCGCTCGTCGAACCCGGCGAGCATGAGCCGGCTGCCCGTGGTCCGCTCGCCCCGGTCGAATTGCCCGAGGTGCCGAACGTCAGCACAGGCAGCGCACCGGTGATGCCCGCCCCGGTCACGTCCCGGCCTTCGAACACGAGCCCCCAGCGTGCTGCTGCAGGCGACGCCGACGCAGGAACCGCCGACGCAGCGGCATCAGTCACCAGTGGCGCTGAGGCGGGGCCGTCCGACGCCGGCGAGGCTCCGGTTCGCCGGCGTGATCGGCTCCGCCCGTCCGCAGTGTCGGCCGGTTTCGCGAGGTCGACCGAGTCTGCGGCATCCGCGGAGGCGCCCGTAATCGAGCCTCAGCCATCGTCCACGCCTGAGTCGCAGCAGCTCATCGAGAGCACGCCGTTCGCCTCCGACGCGCGACAGGCGGCGGCCCCGGCGAACGAGACTGTTCCAGAGATCGTCGAGCGCAGCCCGTTCGCGCGAGCGGAACCGACTGCCCGCGAGGCGGACGCACCGAGCGCCGCTGCTTCCGAGGGAGAGCAGGATGCCGCGCACGACACGGACTTGCGTGAGCGCAGCACCGCCTTCGACTCGATGGTCAGCCCTGAGGCCGGTGGCTCGACGGTCAGCGCCGCGGCCCTCGTGCTGCCGTCGGTGCCTGGTCACAGTGATCTGCCGCGCGCCCTCGACGGCACCGGCGAGATCATCATCACCGACAGCATCAGGCTCTCGGGCGGTCTGGCCGCCACTGGCAGCCACAGCACCGGGCTCGACGGCATCGAACTCGACCGGCTGCTCGATGCCGACGACCGCGCCGCGTCGCAGGCCGTCAGCGATTCGCAGCCGGTGCGCGCCTCGAAGGCCATCAGCACGAGCAGCGCGACGCGCGGTGTCATCCAGACCAAGAAGCCCCGGGGCAACAAGTTGCTCACCGGGCTGGCGATCACGGCATCCGGCCTTGCGGTCGGAGTCGTGGCATTGCTCGTCATCGGCGTGCTGAACGGAGTCTTCTAGTGGGCGGCATTCCGCTGAGCGACGTCGGGTGCGCCGCGTGACGGCATCCGAGAACGCACTGCAGCTCGTCGCGATCGCCGCGAGGGCGGCCGATGCGAAGGGCGGCGAAGATCTCGTGGCGCTCGACGTGTCGAAGCCACTTCCGCTCGCCGACGTGTTTCTCCTCGTGAGCGCGGGCAGCGAGCGTCAGGTGCTCGCGATCGCCGACGAGATCGAAGAGAAGCTCGCGGAGCACGGCACGCACGCGCTTCGGCGCGAGGGACGGTCCGAAGCCCGCTGGGTGCTGCTCGACTTCGGCGACCTCGTGGTGCACGTATTCCATCAGGAGGAGCGCGTGTACTACGCGCTCGAGCGGCTCTGGCGCGATTGTCCGGTGATCCCGGTACCGATCGACGGGCCCGGCGAACCGGCCTGATCGGTTCCCCAACACCCCCGTGGTCGTGGCGTCTGACAGGCGGCTCGCTCAGGCGCGCTGCGAATGTTGCGGAATGCGACATCCTGGCTGAACACCAAGCAACGGCTGATTAGGCTTGTCGGGTACCCAAGGGCGCCTGAGCGGCGCCTCGGCATCCATCGAGAACGATCTCTGGATGCCGCCGTCCTCTCACCAGGAAGCGCTTCCGCCTGTGATCACTGTCAGCCATGTCTCCAAGACCTTCGGGTCGGGCGACGCCGCGGTGACCGCGCTCGACGATGTGAGCCTGCAGGTGGCGCCTGGCGAGATCTTCGGCGTGGTCGGCCAGAGCGGTGCCGGCAAGTCGACCCTGATCCGCACCGTCAACCTGCTCGAGCGGCCCGACAGCGGAAGCGTCATCGTCGACGGGCAGGAACTCACCACGCTCAGCGACTCGGCGCTTCGCCGAGCTCGCCAGCACATCGGCATGGTGTTCCAACACTTCAATCTGCTCGAGAGCCGCACCGCGCAAGGCAACGTCGAGCTCGCGCTCGAGCTGGCGGGCACCGACTCCCGCGACCGCAAACGCCGTGCGTCGGAGATCCTCGACCTCGTCGGTCTCGGCGCCAAGGCCGGCTCGTTTCCGTCTCAGCTCTCGGGCGGGCAGAAGCAGCGCGTCGGCATCGCTCGCGCCCTTGCTGCTGAACCCAGGGTGCTGCTCTCAGACGAAGCGACCTCCGCACTCGACCCCGAGACGACGCGATCGATCCTCGAGCTGTTCAAGACGATCAACGAGCAGCTCGGCCTCACCGTCATGCTGATCACGCACGAGATGGACGTCGTGAAGGGGATCTGCGATTCTGCGGCGCTCCTCGAGCACGGCCGAGTGGTCGAGACCGGGGGACTGGTCGAACTGATCTCGACGCCCGGCTCGCGCCTTGCTGCAGACCTGTTCCCGCTCGGCGACGCGACACCCGCGCCCGGCACGACTGTGATCGACATCACGTTCAGCGGCGGGTCGGCTGATCGGCCCGTGATCGCACAGCTCGCGCGCGATCACTCGCTGGACGTGTCGATCCTCGGCGCCGTCATCGAGTCGATCGGCGGCAGCCAGGCGGGTCGCACTCGCCTCGAGCTTCCGGGCACGCCGGCGCAGAACGCCGCTGCGGTCGACGACCTCCGAGACCAGGGGCTGCTCGTCGAGGTGCATTCCGCCGATGCAGCGGGAGGTGTCTCATGATCGACGTCAACGACCCGAACTTCTGGCCCCAGCTCTGGGAGCTGATGCTCGTCGCCACGGGGGAGACCCTCTACATGGTGGGCGTCGCGCTCATCTTCACGGTGCTGCTCGGCCTGCCACTCGGCATCGCGGTCGTCGGCACCGAGCGCGGTGGCCTCTTCGAGCGGGTGCTCGGCTCACGCCGGCTCAGCGCCGTCATCAACTGGGTGCTGAACTTCATCGTCAACCTCGGCCGCAGTGTGCCGTTCGTGATCCTCATGGTCGCGCTGATCCCCGTGACGAGGTTCCTCGTCGGCACCTCGATCGGTGCGACGGCGGCGATCGTGCCGCTCTCGCTGGTCGCGATCCCCTTCTTCGCCCGCATGGTCGAGATCGCCATCAAGGAGGTGGATGCCGGGCTCATCGAGGCCGCGCATTCGCTCGGCGCCACCCGCTGGCAGATCGTGTCGAAGGTGCTGGTGCCCGAGGCTCTGGCGCCAATGGTCCTCGGTCTATCGACGACGGTCACCTCGATCATCAACTTCTCGGCGATGGTCGGCGTCGTGGCGGGTGGCGGTCTCGGGTCGGTAGCGATCCGCTGGGGCTACCAGCGCTACAGCGTCATCCACATGATCATCGTGATCATCATCATCTTCATCATCGTGATGGTGCTGCAGTGGTTGGCCACCTGGGGCGCGCGCCGACTCACCCACCGCAGCGGCGACACCGGCAAGCGCAAGCGAATGTTCGAGAGCGTCGCCGGCGGCTGAGCCAGTCTGAAGCCGACCGCATCCGCTCCACCCTGATGCAACCTCTCTCACCGTCGAGTTCCGGGCTCTCGCGTTTCACAGCGTCCGGAGGACCGACGGCTTCACCACGCCTGAAACCACAGCAAAGCAAAGGAAACACCATGACGTTCATCTCTCCGAAGCGCCTCGCCGGCGTCGGTCTCGCCGCCGCCCTCACCATCGGCCTTGCCGGCTGCGGTGCGGCGAGCGACGCCGGCAGCACTGACGCCGGTAGCGGCGACGTGCAGACGATCAAGGTCGGCGCGCTCGCGATCCCGGCAGGGGAACTGCTCCAGTGGGTCGACGAGAACCTGGCCGCCGACGCCGGCCTCGACATCGAGTACATCGAGTTCACCGACTACAACACGCCGAACACCGCCCTCGTCGATGGCGATGTCGACGCGAACCTGTTCCAGAACACGACCTTCCTCGCCAACTTCAACACGGCCACCGGAAGCGACCTCGTGAGCGTGGGCGAGGTCTACCTGCCGGTCGCGGCGTTCTACAGCGACAAGATCACTGATATCGCCGACCTGGAGAAGGGCGCGAAGATCGCGATCCCGGACGACCCGACCAACGAGGGGCGTGCACTCGAGATGCTCGCCGCCGAGGGCCTGATCGAGACCACCGAGAACCCCTCGACGCTCAACGACGTGACCTCGAACCCGAACGACTTCGAGTTCGTCGAGATCGAGAACGCCTCGCTCGCCGCGGCACTTCCCGACGTCGACGCCGCGTTCGTGACGATCTCGTTCGCGTTGCCCGCCGGCCTCAAGCTCGAGGACGCCATCCTTGTCGAGGGTGAGAGCAGCAAGTTCTTCAACGTGCTCGCCACGACTCCTGAGCTCGAGAACGACGAGCGCGTGCAGAAGCTCTACAACCTCCTACTCTCTGACGAGGCTCAGGCCTACATGGAGGAGACCTTCGGCGACCAGATGATCCCGGTCACCAAGTGAGCTGATCCCGGCAGTGCCATGCACGGCTGATGAGCGCCCGGCTTCCGTCTATCGGGGGTCGGGCGCTTGCCGTACCGGCTCGGCACGACCGCGCGTCGAGCCCGGTCACGGTGCGAAGCCGGCCAGCGAAGTCCACGCGGTGGTCAGCGGCTGCCGGGGCATGTAGTAAAGTAGATGAGTCGCCTCCGCGAGGAGGTCGACCGAAACGGGTCTGTGGCGCAGCTGGTAGCGCACCTGCATGGCATGCAGGGGGTCAGGGGTTCGAGTCCCCTCAGATCCACCATTGTTCGAGTCGGTTCTCAGGGCTCGGTTCACGTGGCCGTAACCGGCCGTACCGATCGCTCCTCTTGTCGAGTTCGCATCGACGGTCGAGAGCTCACGCCGGCCGAGCCATTGCGGCTGCTGCTCCGCTCCATAGGCTGGGGCGATGGGGCTCTTCACGCGTCGAGATCCGCAAACCCGCTCAGTGACGGCTCCCTCGGCAGGCGTGGAGACCATCGCGCCGACGCGGGGCCTGCTGTCGAGCTCGTTGTGGGGGGACAGGCTCGGACGCTGGTCGGTGCGCAGCCTGCAGCTTCTGCTGATCATCGCGCTGAGCGCGCTCACGATCTGGGCGCTCGTGCAGGTCAAGCTCGTGGTGATCCCGCTGCTCATCGCCATCATCCTCGCGGCGGCAGCAAGCCCCGTCATCGTGCGGCTGCGCCGGTGGATGCCGCCCATGTTGGCCGCGTGGATCACGCTGCTCGGCGGCCTCGCCGTGTTCGGGGGAATCGTCACGCTCATCGTCTTCGCCGTGCGGAACCAGTGGGACGAGTTGGTCGCGTCGGCGACCGAGGGATTCGAAGACCTGCAGCGCTGGCTGGCCGACCTGCAATTGCCTATCGACCAGGCCCAGATAACCGCGGCCCGTGATGCCATCGTCGACTTCATCACCAGCGCCGAGTTCGGCGCCGGCGCGATCGCAGGCGTCTCGCTCGCGACGGAGTTCGTGACCGGCACCGTGCTGGTGATCGTCGTGCTGTTCTTCTTCTTGAAGGACGGGGACCGGATCTGGGCCTTCCTGCTGCGCCCCTTCGACGGAGCCCGCCTGGAGCGCGGACGTCGCATCGGTGACACGTCCGTCAAAGTGCTGGGCGGCTATATACGGGGCACCGCCATCGTTGGCCTGGTCGACGCTCTGGTCATCGGCGTGGGCCTTGCGATCTTGCAGGTGCCGCTCGCGCTTCCGCTCGCAGTCATCGTGTTCCTCGGTTCGTTCATCCCGCTCGTCGGCGCCACCGTTGCCGGTGTCTTCGCTGCGCTCGTGGCGCTGGTAGCGAACGGCCCGGTCGTGGCGCTGATCGTGGTGCTGATCGTGATCGTCGTGAATCAACTCGAGGGCGATCTGCTGCAGCCCATCGTCATGAGTCAGTCGCTCAAGCTGCACCCGCTGATCATCCTCGTCGCACTGACGGTCGGCACGATCCTCGGCGGGATCGCGGGCGCTGTGCTCGCAGTGCCGATCGCCGCGGTCGGGTGGGCGATCGTGAAGGTTTGGGATAAGCCCGATCCGACGCTCGATGCACGCAAGCAGCTCCGCTTGCGACGCGGCGCTCGGAAGGCGTCATGAGCGCTGTCACCTGGGCCCCGCGGTTGCCCCGTGGTCGAGCAGCCCGCGCCACGTCGGCGACGATCGCGCGAGCGTGTTCCCACTAGGCTCGTCCCCGGAAGAGACAGAACCGGTTGACGTTCCTCTTCGGATGATCGGTTCTCGGTGAACGAGGTTGCCAACGGTATGAGCGGAGCGAGGCGTCACGGGGTCGCCACTGGACTCCGCGGGCGGACGCTACTCGTCGTGGCGATGTGCATCGGATCCATGATCTCGATGTTCAACACCACCCTCGTGAACCTCCTGGTTCCGGCGATCGGCGGCGAGTTCGGAGTACCCGCAGTCGGCCTCGAGTGGGTGAGCGCCGCATACACGCTCGCTTACGGCGCCCTTCTGATGATCGGCGGAGCGATCGGCACCGCATTCGGCCGTCGTGCGGCGTTCCTTGCGGGTACCGCCGTATTCACCGCCGCGTCGGTCGCCTGCGCTCTGGCGCCCGACCTGGTCGTGCTTCTCCTCGGACGCGCCCTGCAGGGAGTCGGCGTCGCGCTGCTCCTCCCTCAGACCCTCGCAATCCTGCGTGCTGAGTTCGATGATGCCGCGCAGCGCTCTCGAATGGTCGGGCTCTGGGCCGGGGTCGCGAGCCTGGGATTGAGCGCTGGGCCGGTACTGGGTGGGGTCATTCTCGCGGCGGGAAGCTGGCGGCTGGGGTTCGTGCTCTCTGCTGCGCTGGCGATCGCCGCGTTCATCCTCGGCGCGCGCGGTGTGCCGCCCGCCGCGCACGGGCGGCCGGCGGCCGGAGTCCGCGTCGACTGGGTCGGTGCCGCGATCGGTGCCGTCGGCCTCGGCGGCCTGGTGGAGGGCCTGCTGCAACTGCCCCTCCAGGGATTCGCCTCACCTCTGGTTCTGGGCGCATTCGCAGTCGGCACCGCCTCGATTGCGCTGTTCCTGATCAGGCAGCGGGCGCGCAGCCGTCACGATCGGGTCGTCTTGATCCCGCCCTCGCTTTGGCAGTCGCCGGCAGTGATCGCGGCCAGCGTCGCAGGGCTCGCCTACTTCTTCATGTTCTTCGGCACCTCGTACTTCTACTCGATCGACCTCCAGGAATACCGCGGTCACGACCCGTTCACCGCCGGGTTGCTGTTCCTGCCCATGATGCTGAGCACGGCGGCATTCGGGCCGATCGCCGGCCGCATCGCTGCTCGCTTCGGCATCGCACCCGTGCTGATCACCGGTCTGGGGCTGGGCGCAGCGGGATGCGCTCTGCTGGCAGTGCAATCTGAAGGATCGGGTCCGGCTGATCTCGCATGGCGCCTCGCGGTCGTCGGCGTCGCGTCCGGGCTCATGAGCTCGTCGATGAGCAGCCTCGCGGTCGCGGATGCCGATCCGGCCGACTCGTCGACCGCCGCGGCCCTCCACAACACCTTCCGCCAGATCGGATCCACCCTCGGCGTCGCCGCGCTCGGCGCGATCATCGGCGCCAATGTGCTGGCCCGGCAACCGGATGCAGCGATTGCCCAAACGATGCCGGGTATCGGAGCCGCCATGGCGGTCACCGCCGCGGTGCTGCTCGCCGGTATGGTCACGGTGTTTCTTCTCACAACAAGGAACTCGAATCAGTCAGGAGCATCCGAAGCATGAAGTCCGCGAACTCTGCCGCTGAACCGCTGCGCGGACTCAGCGCGTTCCCGCTCACACCGATCGCCGACCACCGCGTCGATGAGACCGCCTACGCGAGGATCGTGGGCCGTCTCGCCGCAGCTCGCGTCGACACCATCACCGCGCTCGGGTCCACCGGTTCCTACGCGTATCTCACGAGAGCCGAACGCGCGCGGGTCGCCGCCCTCGCGGTCGAGCACGCGGGCGCGACGCCCGTAGTCGTGGGCATCGGTGCGCTTCGCACCGAGCATGTGCTCGAGCATGCAGCGGATGCTGAGGCCGCGGGCGCTGCGGCGCTGCTGCTCGCGCCCATGACCTATCAGGCGCTCACCGCCGACGACGTCTATGGGCTGTTCGACGATGTGACCAGCGCAGTGTCGCTGCCGGTCATCCTCTACGACAACCCGGGCACCACGCATTTCGCCTTCACCGAAGAGCTGTATGCGGCGATCGCGCGTCTCCCGAGAGTCACGTCGATCAAGATCCCTGCGCTGCCCGCCGACTCAGCAGCGGCTGCGGACCGCGTGCAGCGTCTGCGCCAGGTGCTGCCCGCCCATGTGACGATCGGTGTGTCGGGCGACGCCTCTGCGGCGACCGGTCTCTCTGCGAGCTGCGATGCGTGGTATTCGGTCATCGCCGGCACGCTGCCTGAGCCCGCTCTCGCGATCACGCGCGCTGCTCAGGCCGGCCGAGCCGACGAAGCCGCGGCGCTGTCGGCGCGGCTGGCACCGCTTTGGGAACTCTTCGCCGAGCACGGCAGTCTCCGTGTCACGGCAGCGATCGCGGAGCACCTGGACCTGGCGCGACCGTACTGCCTGCCGTTGCCGATCAAGGGCCTTGGCGATGCGGACCGCCGCCGTGTCGCCCGTGTCGTCGAGGAACTCGGCCTCGGCCGATAGCGTCATCCGGCGCCGGTCATCCTGGGCGCGGCTCGCTGCACCTGCTGCGAGGAGCTACCCTTCGGCCGCGGTCGCCTCCTTGGGGAGCTTGCGAACGCGAGGGCGACGGCGCCGACGCTCCGGGATCATCGAGCGCATCTCTTCGAGCTTGCCGAAGCACAGCAGCCGATCGCCGGCCTCCAGCTCGACGGCATCCTTGGGATTCGGGATCACATTGGCGCCGCGGTGGAGGGTGAGCACGGTGATGTCTCGCTCTCGCAGTCCCGAGTCTCGCAGCGAGCGGCCTACCATATCGGCGTTCGCGTGCACGACGAGTTCTGCGACTCCGTACCCGGTCGACACGCTCAGCCGCTGACGCACATCGATCTCTGGGAAGGCGACCTGATTGCCGATGTAGTCGACGATGGCACCGGCCAGGTCGAGTCCGGTGGCGCGTTCGATGCCCTCGAGGCCGGGGGATGAGTTCACCTCCATGACCAAGGGGCCCTCGTTGCCTTCCAGCATGTCGACGCCGGCGACGCGCAGGCCCATGATCTGAGCCGAGCGCACGGCGGCCTGCTCGTACTCGGCCGGGAGGTCGATCGCCTCGACGGTGCCTCCGCGATGCACGTTCGAGCGGAACTCGTCGCCGCTGGCGGTGCGCCGCATCGCGGCGACGACCCGATCACCGACCACGAGGGCGCGGATGTCGCGGCCCCGGCTCTCGGCGATGAAGCTCTGGATCAGGACGTTCTGGTTCGTCGAGTGCAGCGTCTCGATGATCGCCTCGGCGATCTTCACCTCGGGTGCGAGGATCACGCCGATGCCCTGCGTGCCCTCGAGCAGCTTGATCACGACCGGGGCGCCGCCGACCTGATCGATCGCGAGACGCACATCACCGCGGTGGTGCACGAAGGCCGTCGCGGGCATTCCGATGTTGTGCCGCGACAGGATCTGGGTGGCTCGAAGCTTGTCCCTTGAGTTGATGATGCCGTTGGCGGTGTTCGGCGTGTAGACATCCATCTGCTCGAACTGGCGAACGACCGCCGTGCCGAAGTACGTGATGGAGGCGCCGATCCGAGGCAGGATCGCGTCGTAGTGCGAGAGGAACTTGCCCCTGTAGTGCAGGTCGGGCTCAGGACCCGACAGGTCGATCGCGAAGCGCAGAGTGTTGAGCACTTTCACGCGATGCCCCCGTTGCACGGCCGCCGCCCGAAGTCGCTGCGTGGAATACGCCTGGGGGGCGCGCGAAAGGATGGCGAGCTTCAAGTGGGGTTCCTGCCAAGATGATCGAGTGAACAGCGACATCCATTCAAGCACCCTCGTGGGGTGGCGAGAATGGGCGAGCCTGCCGGGAATCCAGGTGCCGTGGATCAAGGCGAAGATCGATACCGGCGCCCGGAGCTCCGCACTGCACGCCTTCGATCTCGAGCAGTCGCCCGATGGCAAGCGAGTCCGCTTCCAAGTCCATCCCTGGCAAGCCAGCGATGACGGGGCGATCGACGTCGAGTGCGATGTGCACGATCGGCGCACGGTGCGCAGCTCCTCCGGGCACAGCGAGGAGCGCATCGTGGTGCTACTCGACATTCGTCTCGCCGGTCGTCTCGTCACCGCCGAGACGACCCTGACGAACCGCGACGAGATGGGGTTCCGCATGCTCATCGGCCGCGAAGCGCTCCGCCAGGGCTTCCTGGTCGATCCCGCCGCCTCGTATCTCGGAGGCAGGGCACCACGGCGCGTGCGATTGGCGAACCGCGGCGCGTGATCGCGGGGCAGGATCGGTTCTC
Organism: Ruicaihuangia caeni; assembly: GCF_040536845.1. NCBI lineage: Bacteria > Bacillati > Actinomycetota > Actinomycetes > Micrococcales > Microbacteriaceae > Ruicaihuangia > Ruicaihuangia caeni. The sequence goes on along the minus strand of NZ_CP159582.1, from coordinate 215,971 downwards.
GCCGGGATCGGCACGCGCTCGATAGGATCGGCGCGTGATCCTGGGGCGCGAGCGCGAGCGAAGGGCGCTTCTCGACGCACTTGACGGGGCCCGCGAGTCGCGCGGAGGGGCGCTCGTGCTCCGGGGCGAGGCGGGCATCGGAAAGTCAGCGCTGCTGACCTCTCTGCTCGATGCTGACGCCGCCGGCATGCGTGTGCTCCGAACGCAGGGCATCGAGAGCGAGAGCCCGCTCGCATTCGCAGCGCTGCACCGCCTGCTGCTGCCGCTGCTGGATCGACTCGACAGGTTGCCTCCACCGCAGGCGCGAGCCTTGTCGGCGCAGATGCTGGGCCACGGACCGGTGGTCGGGAGCGATGAGCGCGTGCTGGTGTTCCTGGGGGCGCTCACGCTCATCACTGACGCCGCTGAGGATGCGCCCCTGGTGTGCCTCGTGGACGACGCCCACTGGCTCGATGACGCTTCTGCGGCTGCGCTGCTGTTCATCTCGCGCCGCATCGATGTCTCTCCAGTGGCCATGGTGTTCGCGGCGCGCGACGGCGACGCTCGCCGGTTCGACGCGGCGGATCTGCCGAGCGTGCGCCTCGAAGGGCTCGAACCGGGCGCGGCGGAGGCTCTGCTTCAGCACAGCGCGGCGGGGCACGAGCTTGCACCTGCCGTTCGGCGTGACCTGATTGCCCGCACGGGCGGCAACCCGCTCGCGCTGATGGAGATTCCGCGTGCGCTGACCGAGTCGCAGGTGGCGGGTCTCTCGCCGCTCTCTGGTCACCTGCCGCTCACCGACCACCTCGAGCGGGTGTTCCTCGACCGTGTGCGACGGCTGCCAGCCGGAGCGCAGACCCACCTGCTGATCGCCGCCATCGACGACACCGGAAGCGCCGCAGTCATCCGTCGCGCGTCTGAGCTGCTCGGCGTTGCTGAGGCGGAGGCAGACGCCGCTGAGCACACCGACTTGATCGCCGTGACCGGCTCGACGCTTGAGATGCGGCATCCCCTCGTTCGATCCGCGCTGCATTGGGGTGCTTCGCTCGGGGAGCGCCGGCGCGTTCACGCCGCACTCGCCAACGCCCTGGAACTGTACGGCGATCTCGATCGGGCGATCTGGCACCGCGCAGCTGCCGTCGATGGGCCGGAGGAGGAGACGGCCGAGCTGTTGGCACAGGCGGCCGAGCGGTTTCGGCTGCACGGGGGTCATGAGGCCGCATCGGCCGCGTTCGAGCGCGCCGCGCAGCTCTCAGAGAACGGCGATCGGATGCAGCAGCGGCTCTTCGACGCAGCGAACTCGGCCTGGCTCGCCGGAGACCCGGAGCGCACGCGCGTGCTCGCGCAACGAGTGCGAGCAACAGCCACGAGTCGTGAGTTGCAGGCCGAAGCCGATCGACTCCGTGCCTTCGTCGAGATGAACTACGGCTCGGTTCGCCTGGCGCACGGCATCCTTGCTGGCGCGGCCGGCGAGGCCCTCGCGGCGAGCGACGCGGAGCGTGCGAGACGGTTCGGCATGATCGCGACGGCATTGGCGGCGTTCGGTGCGGAATCCGGGGCAACTATCGATGTGCGGGCCATTGCGGCCCTCGAACCGGGAACGACCGGGCGCTCGGCGTCGTGCTTCACCGCGTTGCTACTCGGCATGGACCATATGCTTCATGATCGCCTCGCCGACGGCGCTGCTGAACTGCGCCGTGCGCTCGAGCTCGGCGAGGGACTGCCGCACACCGACCTGCTGACGAACCTGGGCATTGCCGCGTTGACGCTCGGAGATGACGAGGCAGCTCTCCGCTGGCACGATCGTCAACTCGACGCTGCGCGCGCCAATTCGTCGGTGCAGGAGACGCTCCACGCGCTCACCCGGCGGGCACTGGTGCAGCTGCCCGCCGGGCGTTGGAGCGAGCTCCGCGCCGCCGGCGAAGAAGTGCTGGATCTCGCGCGAGCCGCGGGCCACGAGAATCAGCTCGCGCTCCCGCTCGCACAGCTGCTGGTCATCGACGCATACCGCGGCGCTCCTGGCGTCGCGGCACGTGCCGACGAGGTCGAGCAGCTCACGCGCTCCCATCCCTCCGGCGTGCTCGAAGCCATCACGCTCGATCTCACGAGGTGGGCGCGCGGCATCGAAGCGGCCCGCGACGATCCCCGGGAAGCGCTTCGTTGCTTCCAAGCGGTGCAGCACCGTGGAATCGCTCAGGCGGCGGCAATCGACCTCATCGAGGTCGCAGTCCGCAGTGGCGATGCCGATGCCGTGGCGAGGTCGACCGGGCAGATCGCCGGCTTCGCGGCGGCGACAGGCAACTCGTGGGCACACGCGATCGTCGAACATGCAAAGGCGCTTAGTGCGCAGACCGAGGAACGGGAGCGTCATTTTCGTTCAGCGCTGGAGCACCATGCCTCGTCGATGAGACCGTTGAGCCACGCGCGCACAAGGCTCGCGTATGGCGAGTATCTGCGTCGTGCTCGCCGCAGAGTCGACGCGCGCGAGCAGTTCCGCATCGCAGCGTCGATGTTCGACGAGCTGAAGGTGGCGCCTTGGGCCGACCGCGCACGCGACGAACTCCGCGCGTCTGGTGAGACCATGCGACGCCACGCGACCGGAGCCGAACTTCCGTCGCTGACAGCGCAGGAACTGCAAGTCGCGCGCCACGTGCAGGAGGGGCTCTCGAATCGCGAGGTCGCTGCGCGCCTGTTCGTCAGCCCCCGGACGGTGGAGTTCCACTTGCGGAATATCTTCGCGAAGCTGGGCATCGCTTCACGCGCCGCGCTCGCCAACGTGCCGCTCGACCCTGCAGCCTGACAACACAGGTCCCCATCGGCACCGGCGGCTGCTTTCCACTGCACCGAGATCGCCGGCAGCGTCGCAGGCCCTGAACGTCGCCTGACAGCTGGAGCGCCGAGCGGGCGATGCACCCAGGAACCTGGTGGTTTCACCGGTGCGGCCCGGTGACCCTGGCGAAAAGCATAGGGATATGCAGATCGCCATCCTTCTCTTCGACGGGTTCGCCTCGCTCGACGCAGTGTCGCTCCATGACACGCTCAGCCGGCTGCCCGAAGCCGAGGCCACGTTCATCGGCGAGACGGTCGGGCCAGTGCGAGACGAGTCACGTCGTGTCGAACTGACCGCGGATGCGGCTCTCCACGAACTGCCTCGGCCGCACATCATCGCGCTCCCTGGCGGTGTCGGCGCCGCGCTGTTCCGCGAGAACGGAACGCTGCACCGGTGGCTCCGCAATGCTGCAGCGGATGCGGGGCTGTTCATGTCGGTGTCGCACGGCTCGTTGATCGCCGCATCAGCGGGGCTCTTATCGGGCCGAACGGTGGCGGCACCGCCCGTGCTCCGCGATGAACTCGCCGGCCTCGGCGTCGTGGCGGTCGACCAGGCGATCGCGATCGATGACCGCTTCGTGACGATGGCGGACGCCTCAGCCATCGCGCTCTTCACACCCACCACAGCCTTCGCGAAAGGACTCCTCCAATGAACCCGTCAACCGGACCGGCCGCGCCTGCCCCGATCATCGTCGCAGAGCGACTCGTCAAGACGTACGGATCGGGCGCCGCGGCCGTGCACGCCCTCGACCATGCCACTCTTTCAATCGCTGCGGGACGATTCACCGCGGTCATGGGCCCTTCCGGCTCCGGCAAGTCGACCATGATGCACGTGATGGCGGGGCTCGACTCGGTCGATTCGGGGACAGTGCGACTCGGCGGCGTCGAGCTGACGGAACTCAGCGAACGCGAGCGGACTGTGCTGCGCCGCCGCAAGGTCGGGTTCGTGTTCCAGAGCTTCAACCTCGTGCCCTCCCTCACCGCGGCTGAGAACATCGAGCTGCCGCTGCGGCTGGCCGGCAAGCGAGCCGACTCGGCGTGGGTGGACGAGCTCGTGACGACGCTCGGCATTCAGGAGCGTCTGTCGCATCGTCCCAACGAGCTCTCTGGCGGCCAGCAGCAGCGCGTCGCTGTGGCGCGAGCGTTGGCCTCGCGTCCAGAAGTCGTCTTCGCGGATGAGCCCACCGGTGCGTTGGACTCCCGCGCAGGTCGCGCCCTTCTGGCGTTCCTTCAGCGGGCGTCGCGCGAGTTCGGCCAGACGATCGTCATGGTCACTCATGATCCGGTCGCCGCCGGGTTCGCCGACCGGGTTGAGTTCCTCGCCGACGGCCAGGTCGTCGACGGGTTCGACCACCCGACCGCGCAGGCCGTGCTCGATCGCATGGCACGGTTCGATGCTGTCGCAGAGGAGGTGGCAGCATGATCCGGTTCACGCTCGCGCAACTCATCGCTCACCGCGTCAGGCTCGCTCTCACCGTCATCGCGGTGATCCTCGGCGTGGCCTTCGTAACCGGAAGCCTCGTGCTCAACGACACCGCGCAGCGGCTCTTCGACGAGCAGTTCCGCACGGCATCCGCCGGTGCAGACCTGACCGTTCGCACCGCCACTGCGTTCGACTCGGGCATGGGTGTCGAAGTCGAACGGGACCCTCTCCCTGCTCATGTGGTCGAACAGGTCGCGGCCATTGACGGCGTCGATGCAGCGATCGCCGTTGCGAAAGGCTCCGTGCGGCTCGAAGACCGCGAGGTCGATCTGGGTGCCGCGCAGCTCACCTCGTGGATTCCGCAACCGGTGGGTGCGTTTCCTCTCCGCGACGGCACCGCGCCGGTCGAGGCAGGCGAAGTCGCGCTCGATGTCGCGTCGGCCGGCACGCTCGGCCTTCGCATCGGCGATCGGCTGACGCTCGTCGCCGATCAGCGCATTGAGGTTCGCATCGTCGGCCTCGTGGGCTTCGGTGATGCCGAAGGCCCTCCGGTCGGAACTGCCGTGATCGCTTCTCTCGGTACCGCGCAAGAGGCGCTGGGGCTGGGCGCGGCGGTATCAGAGCTGATGATCACCACCGATCTCGCTGTGAACGAGCTTCAACCGCTGCTAGGAGAGGTCCTCGGCGCCTCGTACCAGGTCGCCACTGCTCAGGACCTCGCGACCGCGGGCGCCGAAGCCGCCGCCTCGAATCTCGAGATGCTCCAGATCGTGCTCGTCGCGATGTCGGTCGCGGCGCTGCTGATGGGGTCGTTCCTCATCGGCAACACCTTCGCCATCGTCGTGTCGCAACGCACCCGCGAGCTCGCCATGGTTCGAGCGACCGGAGCCACCGGCGCGCAGATCCTCCGTTCTGTGCTCGGCGAGGCCCTCGTCGTCGGCATGGCAGCCTCGGGAATCGGCACGATGGTCGGCATCGGCGGGGCGATCGGGCTGCGGGCCTTGGCTCGCGGCGCGGGAGTGACCATCCCAGATGGCGACCTCGTCGTGGAACCGCGCACCGTGCTGGTGGCCGTCTGCGTGGGAGTGATCGTCACGCTGGCCGCCGCGATAGGCCCGGCTCGCCGGGCAGCAGCGATCTCGCCGGTCGCCGCAATGCGGCAGAGCGCAGCGGAGGCGAGGCTTGTGTCGCGCGCGCGGACGACAGTCGGAGCAGCTCTCCTCACAGTCGGTGCGGTGCTCGCGGCGATGCCATCCTTCGGCGCCGACATGCCCGTGCTCGCTGTCGGTCTCGGCACCGCGCTCGCCGGCGTGATTCTCATAGCTCCGGTGGTGATCCGCCCGATGGTCCGTGCGATCGGTGCCCCGCTGTCACGCATGGGAGTGGCTGCGCGGCTGGCGCAGGAGTCTGCGGAGCGCGCCCCGCGGCGCACCTCGGCAACCGTGATGGCGCTCGCGCTCGGCCTTGCGCTCATGAGCTTCGCCGCGATCGTCGGCGCTTCGGTCAAGACGGCAACCGGTGAGCAGTACCGCGAGGCGATCCAAGCGGATGTCGTGGTCGAGAGTGCCGGTCAGGAGATGCTCGGGGGAGTGCACGCCGCCGTCTTCGACGAGGTGCTCGGAGTCGATGAGGTCGGTGCAGCGACCCGGCTCAAGTACGGCCACTGGCGCGACGCCGGCATGATGAGCGCGCTGAGCGCCGTCGACCCAGACGCCATCCAAGAAGTGGCCGTGATCCGAATGATCGACGGCGAGATCGTGGATCTCGCGACGCCCGGGGGTGTGGTGATCGCACAGCGCGTCGCGGAGGAGCGTGACCTCGGTGTCGGCGACGAGCTCACCATGACGTTCGCCCGCACCGGAGAAGAGGCGTTGCCGGTGGTAGGTGTCGTCGCTGACACCACTGCGCGCGCGCTGCAGACCGACTTCCTGGTCTCGCTCGACACGTACGCGCAGCATTTCACGGAAGATATGGATGCCAGTGTGTTCGTTGTGGGAGCCGCCGGCGTCACCGCCGACCGGCTGGCCGCCGCGCTCGAACGCGAACTCGTTGACCACCCCACCGTGCAAGTGCGAGACCAGGCCGCGGTGATCGCGGGGCGCACGCAGATCATCGATCAGCTCTTCGGCCTCGTCACCGTTCTGCTCGCGTTCGCACTGCTCATCGCCGTACTGGGCATCGCCAACACGCTCGCCCTGTCGATCGTCGAGCGCACGCGCGAGATCGGCCTGCTTCGCGCCCTCGGCATGTCCCGGGCGCACGTGGGAGCGATGGTCCAATCAGAGGCCGTGTTCGTCGCTGCGACCGCAGTGGTGATCGGAACAGTCCTCGGCGCTGCGGCAGCGTTCGCGGCCGTCGGTGCGCTCGGCACCATCGCGCCGCTGCCACTCGTGGTACCGCTGGATCAACTCGCGTGGCTAGGCGCCGCTGTCGCCCTCGCCGGTCTGCTCGCCGCCTTCGCACCGGCGCGGCGCGCGGCCGCGCTGCCCGCATTGGACGCGATCTCGCATGACTGAGTCGCGCACAACCGGTCTCCTCCTCTCAGTGGTCGCCGCGCAGTTCCTCGTGATGCTCGACTCATCGGTCATCAACGTCGCGCTGCCATCCCTCACAAGCGACCTTGGCCTCGACAGTGTCGGTGCCGCCTGGGTGTTGAACTCCTACTTCCTCACCTTTGGCGGCCTGCTGCTGGTCGCCGGACGGGCAGCGGATGTCTTCGGCCGCCGGCGAATGTTCATGATCGGTGCGGCGGCACTGCTCGCCGGATCCCTGCTCGGCGTCGTCGCCGGCGCCGAAGGAGTGCTCCTCGCCGCTCGGCTGATGCAGGGGGCCGGTGCGGCGCTCCTCAGCCCAGCTGCCATGGCGATCATCCTCGCCCGCTTCGACGGACGAGCGCGAGCCGGGGCGATGAGCGCGTGGGGCGCGGCATCCACCGTCGGCGGTGCCGTGGGCGTCACGGCAGGTGGGCTCGTCACGGGTGCGCTCGGGTGGCAGTCGGTCTTCGTGCTCACCGCGGGGGTCGCGGCGCTAGTGACATTCGCCGCCTGGAAGACACTTCCTCCAGACGAGGACCGCGCCCGCCGTTCGTTCGATGTGATGGGCGCGCTCGCGCTCACCGGCGCCGCCATCGGCGTCGTGTTCGCCGTGCTCTCGGTACCCCACTACGGGTGGGTCTCCGTCCAAACCCTTGGCGGTTCGGTGGCAGCGGGCGTTTGCTTCGCCGTCTTCGTCACGGCAGAACGCAGAGCAGCCGACCCCGTGCTGCCGCTCACGCTGCTGCGCGATCCCCGCGTGGCGGGCGGGATTGCCGCGAACGCATTCGGCGGTGCAGCGAGGATCGGATGCTTCGTGCTCATCGCCATGGTGCTCCAACAGGTGATGCGCCTCGAACCGGAGTCGGCGGGCCTCGCCATGCTGCCGACGTCGATCGCAGGGTTCGCTGTGAGCGCCCTCGTGCTGCCGCGACTGCTCGCAGCCTTCGGGCCCGAGCGGGTCACCATCGCCGGACTCGCATCGGTCTGCGTGGCCCACATCATGCTCTCGAACGTGTCGCTAGAGACCCCGTACTGGCAGCATGTGTTGCCGGCACTGCTGCTCGCCGCCTTCGGCGTGGCCGCCAGCTTCACCCCGACCACGCTGGTGATCGCCCAGGGAATCGCGGCGCGCAACGCCGGTGTCGGCTCGGGCCTCGCCTCGTCGAGCGCGCAAGTGGGCGGCGCTGTGGGGCTGGCCGTTTTCGGAGCGATCGACACCTCCGTGCGCGCAGCGGCCCTCGAAGCCGGCGAGAGCGCGCTCACGGCCTCCCAGACGGGGCTCTCGGCAGCGCACCTGGCCGCCGCGATAGCCGCTGCGCTTGCAGTGCTCGTCGCCCTCGGTACGTTCCCCGGACTGCGTCGCAACGGCAGCCCGCGGCGTACGTTCGCAGCACCTGCGGATCGCCCGCTGCGGCAGCTGGTGAGGTGAGGTGAGGTGTTCACCTGTAGAAGAGCTGAGGCGAGCGACGTGCCTGCGCTTGCAGAGGTGCTCGCGAGTGCGTTCACCGGATACGCCTGGACCGACTGGACGGTGCCGGGTCGCCATCGGCAAGAACGACTGCGAGAACTGCAAGCGCTCTATCTCACGGAGGCATTGACCCATGGAGAGGTCTGGACGACGAGCGATCGAGACGCGGTGGCGGCATTGGTGCCGGGGGAGATGCCGCCACCCGCGCCGTCAGTGGTCGACCGCATCCGCCGACTCCACGGCGCGGGGACGCCGCGGGCTCTCCGGCACGAGGCGCGCGCTCGGAGCCTCCGGCCCGCACATGATCGCGTGCTCGCGACCGTTGCGGTGCATCCCCGAGTGCAGCGGTCCGGAAAAGGATCGGCCGTGCTCCAAGCGGGTCTGGACGAGCTCGACAAGGCGCGACTGAGCTGCCTACTCGAGACCTCCGCTGAATCGAACCTCGAGTTCTACAGAGCGTTCGGCTTTCGCACGGTGGCGGAACTGGAATATGAGTCGAGCGCCCCGCGGGTGTGGATCATGCTGCGCCGATCTGGCGGAGCGAGCCGGGTGGGTTAGCGTGCGGGAGCACCGGCTTCTGCCGCATCTTCGGCAGGCTTCGAGGCCTGCTCGCGCGCGCCGGCGACCAAAGCGATCCAGCGGTCTGCGATCCGTGACCACGTGACGCGCAGCCCGCGTTCCTGCTCCCGCACGGGCGCGATCACCTGTTTGGCGGTGAGCCCGAGCGAGCGGAGCTCGTAGTCGCCCTCGGACGCCCAGGTCTCGGCGGTCGCTGTGAGTGCTTCGAGGTGGAACTGCAGGCCCCACGCCGCGGGGCCGACGCGGAACGCCTGGTTCTCGCATTGCGAGCTGGACGCGAGCGATCGGCTGCCGGGCGGAAGGGTCTGCACCTCGAGGAAATGCCACTGCAGGGCCCGCGCGTTCGCGGGCATGTGGGCGAGCAGAGGGTCGTCGGCTGCAGCATCCGTCTTCATGATCGTCGTCACGCCGATCTCCGCGCCCTTGCGCGCAGGGCCGACCGTGCCGCCGGCGACCACGGCGAGCAGTTGTGCTCCAAGGCAGATGCCCAGATATGGCACTTCCCGCGCCAGGCAGTCCGCGATGAGAGCACGCACCGGTGGCAGCCACGGCGCTTCCTCGTCGTCAGTCGGTCCCGGGGTGCCGCCGAGCACGACCACGGCGTCGTATCCCACCGCTGACTCGGGAATGGGGATGCCGGTGTCGGGGCCGACGATCACCGCCTCGCCGCGGGCCGCCGCGATCCGCTCTCCCACCAGGCCGACGCCTGCATTGGCCTCGTGCTCGACTACCAGTACTCGCGTCATTGAGAGACTCCGGTTTCCCACGCGGTGCCCGCGCACCGCACGTTACAGCGCCCATGGCGTGTCGCGACCAGGATAGTGATCAGAGCGCCGGCGGGCCGTAGTGTCGGCGCATGGGACGCATCGTGTTCGACACCGCGACGAGCCTGAACGGCTGGATAGCCGACGAACAGCACTCACTGGAATGGCTGTTCGTCGTCGAGAACGGGGAGACCCCCGATGAGGGCCTGTACCCTGCCGACGCGCGTGTCTTGGTGGAGGGCGCCTCGACGTACGAGTGGCTGCTGCGCGAACAGCGGCTGCTCGAGCACCCCGAGAAATGGGCGGAATTCCACGGTGAGAAGCCGGTGTTCGTATTCACCACCAGAACGCTGCCGGTGCCCGCGGGCGCCGATGTTCGCTTCGTCTCGGGGCCTGTGCTCGACGCGCTGCCCGCAATCCGTGACGCGGCATCGGGCGGTGACGTCTGGGTCGTCGGCGGCGGGGACCTCGCGGGGCAGTTCCTCGACGCCGGCGCGCTCGATGTGCTGGCGCTCTCGGTGGCACCCGTAGCACTCACCGGTGGTGCTCCGCTGTTGCCCCGTCGGGTCGAGTCGGATCGATTGCGGCTGGTATCGGCATCCGCTGTCGGTCAGTTCGCGCGTCTGGTGTACGAGATCCGATCGAGCGCGGGCTAGGTGTAACTCCCACGGAGGTTGTGAACAGCGTGGCGTGATCTAACGGGGCGAGGGCCTCCGGTTCGATGTGGGTTACCACACTCGCATCGGCAACACGGAGACCCTCGTGACCCACGCTAACGCGCCCCTGTCCGAAACTGGCCGACTACGGCTGGCGAAGCTCGTCGTCGATCATCACTGGCCGCTGCGCCGGGCCGCGGATCGGTTCAGCTGCTCCGCATCGACGGTGAAGAAATGGGCCGACCGGTATCGGGCAGCGGGCCCGGCAGGCATGCGGGATCTGTCCTCACGGCCGTTGACCTGCCCGAACCAGACCCCGCGACGCACCGAGCGGCGGATCATCGCCCTGCGGTTCACCCGCCGCTGGGGACCGCACCGGATCGCCCATCACCTGCAGCTCAACCGGTCGACGGTGGAGAAGGTCCTCAACCGCTTCCGGATGCCCAAGCTGTCCCACCTCGATCAGGCGACCGGGCTGCCGGTGCGCCGCCCGAAACCGGTCCGCTACGAACATCCCAACCCCGGCGATCTGGTGCACGTGGACATCAAGAAACTCGGCCGCATCCTCGACGGCGGCGGCCACCGGGTCCTCGGCCGGGAAGCTGGTCGGAAGAACAACCCGCGCACCGGTCGCGGCTACTCATTCCTGCACCACGCAGTCGACGACCACAGCCGCCTCGCCTACTCCGAGATCTTGGACGACGAAAAGAAGGAAACTGCTGCCGCGTTCTGGAAACGCGCAAATGCGTTCTTCACCGCCCACGGCATCACCGTGCTCCGTGTCCTCACCGACAACGGCTCCTGCTACCGCTCCCACGCGTTCCGCGACGCGCTCGGGCCGACCATCAAGCACAAGTGGACAAGGCCCTACCGGCCGCAGACCAACGGCAAGGTCGAGCGCTTCAACCGCACCCTCGCCGCCGAATGGGCCTACGCCAAGCCCTATCCCAGCGACGAAGCCAGGGCCGCTGACTACGGCACCTGGCTCCATCACTACAATCACCACAGACCCCACAGCGGGATCGGCGGACACTCACCCATCGACCGCGTTCATAACGTCAGTGGGAGTTACAGCTAGGCGACTCACTGGCGTGCGATGCCCTGTATCAGGGGGCGATATAGACCTTGCGAAGGGTCTCTCGCACCGTCCAGATGGTGCGCATCCCGGCGCGAAGCCGCACCAAGGAGCCTGCCCGAAGCTCGATCGCCGGCTGGTGGGGGTCATCGAACGAGACGGTCGCCTCGCCGGTGAGCACGACGAACACCTCGCTGCTCTCCACGTCGCGCGCCGTGCCGGGGGTCATCTCCCAGACCCCGATGCATCGCAGTTCGGTCGCGTCCAGGTCGACGTGGCCCGCGCGCGGTGAGCCCTCCACGACGTCCGCGGCGCATAGTGGCTCGAGGTCCAGCGGCATGCTCAGAGAGTCGCATGCGGCGCCCGCATGCAGACGAGGGGCGCTCATGAGTCGAACCCCAGGCCGACCGCGTCGAGCACGGAGAGGAGGGGACCTCGTCGGCCGCGCCGGTGGTCGGCACGGTCCATCGCGCGGCGGGTGGCGTTGATGCCGATCGAGGCGGCCGGTTCGGGCGGGAACGGCAGTGGGCGTTCGCGCACCATCCGCAGTCGGGTGCGTTCGGTGTCGGCGCCCTCGAGCAGGTCGAGCATCACCTCGCCGGCGAACCGGGTGGCGGCGACGCCGAGCCCGGTGAACCCGGTCGCGTACGCGATGCGGTCGCCGCGAGCGGTGCCGAAGAAAGCGCAGAACCGCGTGCAGGTGTCGATCGCGCCCGCCCACTGATGGGTGAATCGCAGCCCCTCGAGCTGCGGGAACGTGGTGAAGAAGTGGCTCGCGAGCCTCTCGAAGCTCGCCGGGCGGCGCTCGTACTTCGACCGAACCCGACCGCCATAGTGATAGATGGCGTCGTACCCGCCGAACAGGATGCGGTTGTCTCGGGTCAATCGGTAGTAGTGGAACTGGTTCGCGAGGTCTGCGATGCCTTGACGCTCCGACCAGCCGACGTCGGCGAGCTGCGCCTGGCTCAGCGGCTCAGACATGAGCACGTAGTCGTACACCGGCACCGTCATCAACCGGTTGCGCTTCAGCAGCGAGGGGAATGCGTTGGTGGCGAGCACGACCTTCTCGGCGATGATCCGGCCGTTGGCGCTCTCGAGCAGCATTGGACCGCCCCCGTCGCTCGTCTCGAGCCTGCGCACGGGCGAGCGCTCGAACACCTCGACGCCCGCCTCTTCGACCGCCCGGGCGAGCTCGCTGGCCAGCTTTCCCGGATGCACGAGGGCGGCGCTGTGCGTATCCCAGGTCGCGGCCAGGTAGGTGGGCGACGCGACCTGGGCCTGGGCCGCATCCTGATCAAGGAACCGGATCGTATGGTCTCCCCGGCGCGCGGCGCTCTGGAACTCGTCGCGCAGCCACTCGACCTGATGCGGTTCGGTCGCCACAGACAGCACACCGGTGCGCTCGAACTCGACGTCGAGCCCGAGGGCGACGACGTCGGTCTCGATGGCATCGAGATTCGCCAGCCCCAAGCGCTCGAGCTCGTCGAGCTCCTCCGGCCAGCGCCGTTCCCCGTTGGCCCGACCGTGAGTGAGGCTTGCCTCGCAGAACCCGCCATTCCGGCCAGACGCGGCCCAGCCGACCACTCCGGCCTCGACGAGCACGACACTCAGCGAGGGGTCGCGTCGCTTCGCGAGCAGCGCCGTCCAGAGACCGGTGTAGCCGCCGCCGACGATCGCGAGGTCGGCTCGGCGCACCCCACTGAGTGCCTGGCGAGTAGCCAGCCCCTCCTGCCCGATGTCGTCGAGCCAGAACACGGATTGCCGGGTGCCTTCGAGCGAATGCTCGATGACGGATGCCGATGGTCGGCGTCGTTCGAAGACCGTGGTCTCCATTGCTATCACTCCATTTACGGGCTGGGTGGTGAATGGCGGCACTGCTGTCGAGTGTCGACCTCAGGCGTCGGAGGCCGCGAACACTCGCTCGCCCTGCACGAACGTCTGCAGCACGCGCGTCTCGCCGATCTCGTTGGCAGGACCGGCGAAGGGATCGCGATCGAGCACCACGAGATCTGCGAATTTGCCGACCTCCACGGTTCCGGTCATCTCGTCAAGGTGGTTCACGTACGCGGAGCCGGCCGTGTACGCGGCGAGCGAGGTGGCCAGGTCGAGCGACTGCTCCGGAAGGAATGCCTCGTAGTCGCCCTCCTCGAGACCCGGTGCGGCGACCCGGTTCACCGCGACATGGATCGCCGCCATCGGGTTGGGGGTTGACACCGACCAGTCGCTCCCTGCGGCGAGCACCGCACCGGCTCGCTGCAGGTCTCGGAACGGGTACTGCCAACTGCTGCGCGGTTCGCCGAGGAAGGGGAGCGTGAGCTCGACCATCTGCGGTTCGAGCGACGCCCAGAGCGACTGCATATTCGCGGCGACGTCGAGCTCGCGGAAACGAGGGACATCGTCGGGGTGCACGACCTGCAGATGGGCGATGTGATGGCGGTGGTCGCTGCGGCCGTTCCGCGAGATCGCGTGCTCCACGGCGTCGAGGCATTGGCGCACTGCTCGATCGCCGATGGCGTGGAAATGCAGCTGAAAGCCAAGACGGTCGAGCTCGGCGGCCGCAGGCAGCAAGGTCTCGGGGTCGACGAATGAGATGCCGGAGTTATCGGTCGGGTGCCCGTGGCCGTCGCAGTATGGCTCGAGCATCGACGCGGTGAAGTTCTCAGCGACTCCGTCTTGCATGATCTTCACGCTCGTCGCGGCGAAACGGCCGGCGCGGAACCGTTCACGGCGCTCCACGAGCGAGGGGATCTGCTCGAGGCCGGCGCCTCGATCCCACCAGAGCGCACCCACAACTCTGGCCGTCAGACGCCCCTGCTCGGCTGCTGCGAGGTACGCGGGACCGGGGTCGCCGGCATCCCCGTAGCTGCCGACGATCGCATCCTGCCAGGCAGTCACGCCCCGATCGTGCAGGTACTGCTGCCCGAGCATGAGCGCGTCGACCAGCATGGCGAGCGAGGTCTCGGGCAGATGCCGGTTCACCAGCGTCATCGCCCCTTCGTGCAGCGTGCCGGTCGGGTTGCCATCGGCATCCCGCTCGATGCGACCGTCGGCGGGGTCGGGGGTGTCGCGGTCGATGCCCGCCAGGCGGAGCGCCGCCGAGTTCACCCATGCGCCGTGACCGTCGCGGTTCGGAAGGAACGCCGGACGGTCCGGGACCACCCGATCGAGCGCCTCGGCGGTGGGCGTGCCTCCCGGGAATGCCGACATCGACCAGCCGCCTCCGAGCACCCACTGGTCATCCGGGTGCTCGGCCGAGTACCGGGCGATGCGAGCGAGGTAGTCGTCTTGCGAGTTCAACTCGGAGAGGTCGCAGCGCAGCAGATCGAGGCCGCCCCAGACCGGGTGCACATGCGCGTCTTGGAACCCGGGCACCAGCATCCGACCGGCGAGATCGACCACCTCTGTGCCGGTGCCCACCAGGTCACGCAGTTCGTCGTGGCCGACCGCGATGATGCGCCCGCCGGCGACCGCGACAGCGCTCGCTCGACGCCGTTGCGCGTCGGCGGTGAACACGGGTCCATTGATGAATACGAGATCCGCCTGGGTCACGGGGCCTCCTTGGGGTTCAAGCCGCAGTCGAGTCGCCTGGGCGTCAGTTTCCGGTCATGGTGCGAGCGATCTGCGTCGCCGAGTCGCCTGAACGCCTGAGCACGACCGCGACCAGCGCCAACGCGGCGAGCGTGAGCACGAGCATGACGGTCGAGACCGAGGCGATCTCGGGGCGCAAGCCGCTGCGCAGGGCGCTGAGCACATACACAGGCCAGGGTGTCGTGCCCGACACCTGTACGAACGCCGCGATGACCGTGTTGTCGAGGCTCAGGGTGAACGAGAGCAGGAATCCGGCGAGGACGGCCGGCATCGCCAGCGGCAAGGTCACCCGTCGGAACGTCGTGAGCGGGCGGGCGTAGAGATCGCTCGACGCCTCCTCGAGTTGCGCGTCAAGACCGATGAGGCGGGCGCGGACGATGTACGAGACAACAGCGATCGAGAACAGCGAGTGGCCCACTACGAGCCGCACGATGCCGTCATTGAAGATGCCGAGCCCGAGGTCTTGCCCGAGCAGCACGAGCCAGGGGAGGAGCGCGACGGCGTCGACGATCTCGGGCGTCACCGAGACGAGCAGCAGGAGCCCGAGGAACCAGTAGGCCCACTTGCCGGGATGCCGGGCCATCGCGATCCCGGCAAGGGTTCCGAGCAGCGTGGCGAGCACCGCGGCGATGAATCCCGTCTGCACCGACACCCACACCGCGTCTCGGATGGCGGGCTTCTCGACCAGCGCGAGGAAGGAGTCGAAGCCGAATTGCTGCCAGGCGACGAGCAGGCGGCCGACGTTGAAGGACGACACGATGATCACGATGATCGGGGCGAACAGGAAGACGAACACCGCGATGCCCCAGACGGTGAAGCCGACGTCCGTCCACGAGCGCCTCGGGCCGCGCGCGCGCCGCCTGACACCGCTGCCGCTCGTTCGTGCGCGCTGCGCTGCGAGCGCTTGGGTGGCGGTGCTGCCGGTCGGGGTTCTCATCGCACTGCCTCCCTCGTGTCGAGCACGAGCCGTTGGCGCGCGCGGAGTGGCCAGGTGACCAACCACACGAGCACGGCGCCCGCGGCGACGGTCGCCATGATGACGAGAATGAGGAGCACCGCCATAGCGGAGCCGAGCGCCCAGTTCTGCGCGGTCTGGAACTGGCTCGCGACAAGCTGACCGACCATATTGCCCTTCGCCCCGCCCAGGACGGTCGCGGTGATGTAGTCGCCCATGAGCGGGATGAACACGAGCAGCACCCCCGCGATCACGCCGGGTCGGGCCAGCGGAAGCGTCACCCGGAAGAATGTGCTCCATCGACCGGCGCCCAAGTCCTTCGAAGCCTCGCGCAGGGAATGCCCCACACGGTCGAACGCGACGAACAGGGGAAGGATCATCAGCGGGAGGTAGTTGTACACGACGCCGATGAGCACCGCTGTGCGCGTGTAGAGGATGTCGAGCGGCCCGTTCAGCACGCCGATCGACTGCAGCAGCGTCGACGCCCAGCCCTCTGGGGCGAGGATCACCTGCCAACCGATCGTCCGCACGAGGAAGTTGGTCCAGAACGGCACCATGACGAGCGCGAGCAGGAGGCCGCGCCTGGATGGCGGGGCCTTCACGGCCATCCAGTACGCCGCGGGCAGACCGATCAGCAGGCAGAGCAGCGTGCCCGCGATACCCACCCACAGCGTGTTCTGGAAGGTCGCGAAGAAGGTGGGCGACATCGCCTCGGCGTAGCGGTCGAACGAGAGGACGTCATTGGCGTGCGTGCCGAAGATGCCCGGTTTGTAGCCGAAGCTGAACCAGATGACCATGCCCACGGGCGCGACGAAGAAGATCAGCAGCCACGCCCAGGCAGGGATCGCGAGCGCGATGCCGGGGGCTCTACGCACCTGCGGCCGCCTTCATCTTGTTCCAGATCTCAACGATGCGCTGTTGCGCTTCGGTCACCTCGCCTTCGTGCATCGTGGCGACCTGCTCCGAGCTGAAGAACACGAGGTCGAGCATCGGCAGACCGGCATCCTCGGCGGCGCTTTCGATGCCCTTGGCGCCCGTGTGGTAGCCGATGTAGTCGACCTGCAGCAGTTGATTCTCGGGGGTGAGCACGTAGTCGATGAACGCGTGGGCGGCTTCGGGGTTCGGTGCGCCGGCGGCGATGGCCCAGTTGTCCATCCAGATCTCGGTGGCGGGAGCGCCGAGCACCCACTGCCAACGGTCGGGGTCGGGGCTCTCCAGGATGCCGATCCGGGCATCGCCGTTCCAGACCTGCATGAGCGCGTGCGTGCCCTGTGGGATCGCCGCGCCGCCGGGGTAGGAGTCGAACGCGGACACGTGCGGGGCGAGGGTGTTGACGAGGAAGTCCTCGGCGGCGTCGAGATCGCCCTGATCCGTTGTGTTCCAGTCGATGCCATTGGCCCAGAAGTAGAGCCCGGTGAGTTCAGCCGGGTCGTCCAGCACCGAAGTCGAGCCGCTTGCCTCGTTCTGGGCGGCGTCGATGAAGTCGTTCCAAGTCTTCAGCTCGCGCGTGATCTTGGTCTTGTCGTACACGAAGCCCGTGGTGCCCCATGCCTTGCAGATGGAGTAGTCGTTGTTCGGATCCCAGGCGCGACCGAGGTAGTCGGCATCCATGTGCTCGAGATTCGGGATCAGGTCGCGGTTCAGCTTCTGCAGAAGGCCGTTCTCGATCATCTGCGGGATGAACACGCCCGTGGGAACGACGATGTCGTAGCCGGAGGTGCCCTTCGCGGCGACGAGCTTCGAGATGAGCTCCTCGTTGGAGTTGAAGGAGTCGAGCGTGATGCGTGGCCCGAGTTCGTCGGTGAACGCCGACAGCACATCGGGGTTGTCGTAGTCGCCCCAGGTGTAGATCGAAAGTTCCTTCTCGAGGGGTCCGCCGGTCGCCTCGGTGCTCGGTGTCTCCCCGCCGCCGGGGGAGCAGGCAGCGAGGGCGCCGGTGACGCCGAGGGCACCGGCCAGAGCGAGGAAGTTGCGCCGGTTCAGTTCACGGCGGATGATCGGCGCGGCGCTCGCGCTCGCCAGGATGCGGATGGGGGAGCGTGATGCGTTCATCTGGAACTCCTTGCAGTCGGTCGGCAGGGACAGCGGAAGGTGAGTGTCACGGCGGCGCCTGCCGGCCGACGGCCGGAGCAGACACCCTCTGGGTCAGGCGGTGGGCGGTGGGACGTATCCGGCGTCTTCGGGAGCGTCGTCGAGGGGGAAGAGCTGCACGTTCTCGGCGGCCCAGGTGCAGAGGACAGGGTCGCCGGCGGACAGTTGCGGCGCAGTCGGTGTCGGTCGCCTGACGATGAGGCTCGTGGCCTCACCGATCTCGACCAGGTACTGCATGGTCTCGCCCTGGTGCGAGATGCTGAGCAGGGTTCCGGATGCCGCATTCACGGTGCCGCGCTCGCCGCGGGTGGCGGCGGCATCCGCTCGCTCGATGCTGACGGACTCCGGACGCACCGCCGCTTGTCCCTCGGTGTGGTCCACGAGTGCTGTTTCACCGGCGCGAAGCACCACCCCGGACGGCGTCGTGACCGAAAGGCCACCATCTGCCACGGTGCCGCGAAGGAAGTTCTGCTGCCCGACGAACGCCGCCACGTACGCGGAGGCCGGACGGCCGTAGATCGTCGAGGCGTCGGCGAGTTGCTCGATGCGGCCCTCGCGCATGATCGCGATGCGATCGCTCATCGAGAGCGCCTCGCCCTGATCGTGCGTGACGAACACGAAGGTGATGCCGAGCTTCGCCTGCAGCAGTTTGAGTTCCAGCTGCATCTCTTCGCGGAGTTGCCGGTCGAGCGCGCCGAGCGGTTCATCGAGCAGCAGCACCGAAGGCCGGTTGACCAAGGCGCGGGCCAGCGCGACCCGCTGCTGCTGTCCTCCCGAGAGCTGCATGGGTTTGCGGTCTGCGAACGAGCGCATCTTGACAAGCTCGAGCGCGGAGGCGACCCGCTCTCGCAGCTCCGATCGTGGTGTGCGGTGCTGCTGAAGCCCGTAGGCCACGTTCTCGGCGACACTCATGTGCGGGAAGAGCGCGTATGCCTGGAACACGGTGTTCACATTCCGGCGGTAGGGCGGCTGCCCGAGCACCGAGCGGCCCGAGATGCGGATGTCGCCCTCGTCCGGCTGCTCGAAGCCGGCGATCATGCGGAGCGTGGTGGTCTTGCCGCAACCCGAGGGCCCGAGCAGCGAGATGAACTCACCCGGTTCGATGCGGAGCGAGAGACCGTCGACCGCGACCACGCCGCTGTACCGCTTCACCAGCCCCTCGAGGACGACCGCGCCCGAGGCATCGGTGCCGCTCTCTGGCGGCGTTGCGGTGGCGCTCTGGGTTGCCTCGATCGTCACTGATCGACACCTCCTGGGTCGTGAAGCATCATCGCTCGTCTGGCCATTCAAGCCAGGTTTCCCAATCCCGGTCAACCTTGACGCGCGTGTCTCGCATCTTCTCGGCCAGCGGTCCAGGGAAAAACCGGCTCTCGACTGATTCCGAAGGAACTGACTGTCAGCGCCATGGTTTCGCCACATGGATCGCTCGGCGGACAAGCAAATCCGCACCTACGGGCCGGGTGGAACCCGGTCGTTGCCGAGCCGAAAGCGCGTGCGAAAACCGGGACCGCAAGTGGCTCGCCGTCCGGAACCCGGCGAGCCACCGCGACTGCGCCGTCAGCGGTCGATGGGGTAGTTGCGCTCCTTGCGCTCGAGCTTCCGTTTGCGGTCGTCGGTCGTGTTGCCGCTGCTGCTCTCGCGATCCTCGAGGCCGACCGCGTCGCGCAGTTCAGCGGCATCCTTGTGCAGGCCCTCTTTTTCCATCAGGTCGCTGAGCGAGTCGGCGATCGCGTTCAGCTTGTGCTGCAGCGCGAGGTCTGCCCTCGTCTGACTGTTCTGCAGCAGAGCCACGAGCAGGAACGTCACGATCGTGGTGAGCGTGTTGATGATCAGCTGCCACGTGTCGATGTTCCGCAGGAACACGATCGAAGGCGCCCAGACGATGACGAGCAGCACGCAGAACGCGAAGAACCACGCACGGCTGGTCAGCTCCGAAACGCGCGCGGCAAAGCGATCGAACCACCCGACATGGGCGGAGATATCCGAGGGCATGACTGCTTTCTGCACCATGGTCTTGCCTTTCACTCGCCCGCGTCAGCGGTATCGAGGTGGGGCGCACCCACCTTCTTGGACTCCGCTGAACCGCGCTGCCTCAGGTAGATCGCGAGCGCGGCCATGCTGCCCACCGCCAGGAACTCGCTCTGCCAGTTTTGCAGGGTGCGGTTCCAGAAGTCGGCAGACGCGATGTAGTCGAGCCAGCCGATCGCCGGGTCGCCGTGCATCGCCTGATCCTGGTTGTAGGCCACCACGCCCGTGACCGACTGCGCCCACCACGACAGCAGGAAGATCGCACCCATCACGAGCAGCAGCGAGTTGGAGAAGACCTTCTCGCGCCACCCTCCCATGCGCACCCACTTGGGCGAGTCCTCTTGCGCGTACTCGCCGACGAGTTGGTCCTTATCGCTCTGCGGACCCTCGTCGCCCGGCTTCTTCGACTCGGGCGAGCCCTTCTGGACGAACCAGATGGTGCCGAGGATGAACAGGAAGAACTGCAGATACTCGGATTGCCAGTTCTCCGCCACGTCGACGGCGAAGCTGCTCGAGGTGATGAAATGCCAGTAGGAGACCTCGGGCATGCCGTGCGCGACCTGGATCTCGTTGTGGTCGATATGACCGACGATCGACTGCGCGATGAGCGCGGCGAGGAAGATCACGCCGAACGCGAAGCTCAGCGCGTGGTTCCGGACGCCCGTCGGAATGCGGTTGATGCTCATCGCGGTCACCGGCCCATGAACCCGATCGTGAGCATAGCCACGAGGCCCGCTCCGATGACGACCAGCCAACTCGTGAAGGCCAAACGCATGACACCCTCCTCCGTGAATGCGAGCGCCAGTGCGTTCAGAGCGTGGGGCCACCTCCTCGTCGCACCGGCTGCAGGTCCTCGCGTGGAACCGTGAACGGGCACTGAGTGTTCGTCACGCCTGCGTCTCAGACAGTACGCTCGCCCGGACGGTCGGCAAGATGGCTGACCGCGACTTCTCCGGTGCGGCGCGCACCGCCGGGGTGTGTCACCATGGCGCCACGATGGCGACCAACTACAGGCTCTTCCACTGTCGACCCGAGGACGTCTTCGCCGTGCTCGCGGACGGGTGGAACTACGCCGCCTGGGTGGTGGGCACGAGTCGAATTCGAGGGGTGGATGAGACCTGGCCCGCGCCGGGCGCGAAGCTGCACCACTCGTTCGGTCTGTGGCCGGCCCTTGTCGACGACATCACCGTCATGGTCGCGTGGGATCCGCCGCGGCACGCGATCCTGAAGGCTCGAGGCTGGCCGCTCGGTGAGGCGTCGGTACGGTTCGACGTGCGTGAGCACCCGCGTGGCTGTGTGGTGCGAATGGGCGAGGATGCCGCGGCCGGCCCCATGGCGAAGATTCCGGCCGCGCTGAGGCAGCCCGGCATCCGTTTCAGGAACTCGGAGACGCTTCGCCGCCTCGCTTTCCTGGCCGAGGGCCGCGCACGAAGCTGATCCTGGAACGTGCTCCTGGCGGGCGCGCCTCAGTGCTGCAGGGCAGACGACAGCGGCGCGGCCCGACCGGAGTCGAGACCGCGCCGCAGCGGTGCGCGAAGCCCGCGATATCGTCAGGCGATGCGGATGAGCTTCTTGTTGACGAACTCGTCGGCACCGTACTTGCCAAGCTCACGTCCCGAACCGGAGCGCTTGATGCCGCCGAAGGGCAGCTCAGGGCTGTCGGCACCCACGATGTTGACGTACACCATGCCGGCCTCGATCTGGTCGGCGACCCGCGCCGCCTGGGCCGAGTCGGTGGTGTAGACGTACGAGCCGAGGCCGTAGGGCGTGTCGTTCGCGAGTTCGACCGCTTCCTCCTCGCTCGACACCTTGAACACCTGAGCCACGGGCCCGAAGAACTCCTCGCGGTACACCGGGTTCTCGGGGCTCATGTTCGTGAGCACCGTGGAGTCGAACAGGTTGCCGTCTCGCGAGCCGCCGGTGAGCACCTGCGCGCCACCCGAGACTGCCGCGCCCACCTGCTGCTCGAGCCGGTCGGCAGCGGCCGTCGACGACAGCGGGCCCATGTCGGCATCGGCTGCCGGGTCGCCGGCGTCGACCTCCTTCATGGCGGCGGTGAACTTCTCGAGGAACGGCTCGTACAGCTCATCGATCACGATGAAGCGCTTGGCTGCGTTGCAGGCCTGCCCGGTGTTGTCGACGCGTGCGGCCACGGCGTCGGCCACGGTCGCGTCGAGGTCGTCGGTGGACAGCAGCACGAAGGGGTCGCTGCCCCCGAGCTCGAGCACCACCTTCTTGAGGTTGCGGCCGGCGATCTCCGCCACTGCGGCACCGGCGCGCTCGGAGCCGGTCAGCGAGACACCCTGCACGCGCGGGTCCTCGATGATGGTCTCGATCTGCGCGTGCGAGGCGTAGATGTTCGTGTACACACCCTTCGGTGCGCCCGCGTCGGTGAAGATCTGCTCGATCGCGGCCGCCGACTCGGGGCACTGCTCCGCGTGCTTGAGCAGGATCGTGTTGCCGATCATCACGTTCGGCCCCGCGAAGCGCGCCACCTGGTAGTAGGGGAAGTTCCAGGGCATGATGCCGAGCAGCACGCCCATCGAAGCCTTGCGAACGACGGCCGAGCCCTCGCTGCCGGCCATGAGCTTGATCGGCTCGTCGGCCATGAACTCTTCGGCATTGTCGGCGTAGTACTCGTAGATGTCGGCGCTGAAGTCCACCTCACCGAGCGATTGCTCGAGGGGCTTGCCCATCTCGCGCACAATGATCTCGGCCAGCTCCTCACGGCGCTCGCGGTGCAGTTCGGCCACGCGGCGCACGAGCGCGGCGCGATCGGCGACCGAGGTGGTGCGCGACCAGGTGCGGTGCGCCTCGTGGGCGGCGGCGATGGCGGCCTTGAGGTCGTCGTCAGAGATGGTGGGGAATGTCTTGACGGTCTCCCCGGTGAGGGGGTTGGTCACGGCATACGTCATGGTTCTCCTTGTTCGGGCATTCGACGGCGGTGTCCGTGCGCCGAGCGCACGCATGTCTGATGGACACGCTTGCCTCAAGGGTATCGGCGGGAGCCGCGCCTGTCAGCGGCTGGCGCGCGGGCGCGCAGTCGATGGGCGCGCGTCACCGAGCAGCCGCGGGTTCGGGTGCTATCCGAGCAGCTCGGCCAGCGGCGCCTTGAGCGGCCAGCACGCATCGTCCAGGATCACCTGCGAAGCGGCCCCAGTCGCCTTGTTCACGACGATGGGAGCGAGCAGGTTCACGGTGGTCGCCTCGTCCGCCGGGTTCACCACGACGAGCACTTCGGCGGCGTCGGGCGTGCGGATGCCGAGGGCGTCGGCCGCCTCGTCGTTGAGCTCTGGCGAGTACGACGGCAGGCACTCGCCCGCATCGAGCACGAACAATCGGGCACCGCCGCCGCTCTGCGCCGGTTCGGCAGCGGACGAGGTCTGCCCCGGCGACGCTGCGCGGAGTGCGTAGAGTCCGATCGCGCCCTCGACCTGGTCGAGCACGTAGTCGACCTGCCCGTCGAGACCGGGCAGCGGCTCGAGCAGTCGAAGCAGGCGGCTCATGCCAGGAAGTCCATCAGCGTGGGCTGCAGCACTCTCGACGTCACGTGCAGCGCCGCCTGGTAGGAGGTCTGCTGCAACTGCAGGTTCATGATCGCTTCCGCCAGGTCGACGTCCTCGACCCCTGAGCGCGCAGCTTCGAGCGACACGGCATCCGCCATGTTGAGCCCCTCCGTTCGCATGATCTGATTGTGCCGCGCTCCCACGGCCGCGTGGTGCTCGAGCACACTGTCGAGGTGGCTGTCGACGGCGCCGATATGCGCTCCGACCGGCGTTCCCGCTCGGAGGTCGTCCGCGATGCTCCGCACCAGCGCGAAGATCGAGCCGGTGCCCGTGCCGAAGATGGCGGCACCGTCGGCATCCACCCGCACCGTCGTGTTGTCGGCTATCCGGCGTTCCACTGGCGAGCCGGTGCCTGTGTGGGCGAAGGCGGGAGTGAAGGCCACTCCAGCGCCCGAGGTGCCAGCGAACACCGACCGGCCGAGGTACTGGGTGTTGGCCTGCGCCAGCAGGTCGTCGGCGAGCCCGTCGAGCTCCGCCGCAATCGCCTCGCGCGCCGTTGACGACAGAGCGCCCTGGTTCGCACCACGCACGGTCAGGTCGCGCACGTGCTGCAGGATGCCGGTCGTCGACGCGAGCGCTCCATCGACGGTCGAGAGCCAGCCCTTCGCGTCGTCGAGGTTCCGCGCGTGCTGCGCGTTCGACGAGATCGCAGAGCGCACCTGCATCGCCGTCGCGGTGGCGGCCGGGTCGTCTGAGGGCGCCAGCAGCGCGCGTTGCGAACTGGCCTGCTCGTGGCGCCGCGCCAGTTCGGCGCGCGCGGAGTTGAGGTTCATGAGCGCGTTGCTCGCCATCAACGAGCCGGGGGTCCTGCTGATCACCGTTCCTCCTCTATCGGCCGACGAGACCGGTGCGGTTGATGAGCGTGTCGAGCATCTCGTCGATCGTCGAGATGACTCGGGCCGCACCCTGGTAGGCGGTCTGGTACATCATCAGGTTCAACGTCTCCTCGTCAGGGTCGACTCCGCCGACCGAGGCCTGCTGGTCGCGGGCCGCATCCAGGGCCAGCGCCGAAAGGGTCGACTGCTGCTTTGCGCTCCGGGATGCCACTGCCGTTCCGGTGACGAAGGTCGACCAGGTGGCGTCCACGCTCCCCGGTCCGTTGCGAAGCTGAGCGATCGCATCCGCGATCGAGCCGTCCAGCGAGCCGGCGCCCGGTGCGGCGACGGCGATATCCGCAACGCCCGTCGCCGCCACGCCGAGCCCGAGCGCTGGCGGCGCGGCCGCATCGAGCGAGAAGAAGTCGAGGCCCGAGGCGCCGGTCACGCTTTCGCCCGTCTGGTGCACGGCGTTCACCTGAGCCGCGAGAGCGGTCGCGAGGCGGTTGTAGGTCTCCGCTGTCTCAGCGATCAGGCCGCCGGTGCCGCCGGCGGTCGCCGGGGCGAGCGCCGCCAGTGTTCCGGCGAGCTCGCCGGCCTCGAGGCCGACGGGAGCGCCACCGCGCTCCCATCCGAGCGTGACGGCCGCGCCACCGAGCACGTAATCCCCGGTCAGCGCGAGCGGATAGGTGCGGTCGGCGCTCACGAGTGGATTGCCGGCCACCAGCACCTCCACGGTGCCGTCAGCCGCCGGGCGGGACTCCGCGCCCGTGATCGCGGCGATCCGCTCGATCAACTGGGCTCGCTGATCGATCAGTTCGTTCGGCGATGTGCCCGCAGCGAGGTTCTTTCGGATCTGGGCGTTCAAGTCGCTGACCTGGGCAGCGGCGGTGTTGACCTCGGCGACGAGCGCGTCGGCCTTCGTACGAGTCTGCTGCCAGAGGGTCGCAGCGCTCCGGTAGCCCTCAGCGATCGAGGTCGTGAGGGTGCGCGCCGTCTCGAGGAGCGCCGCTGCCGGGGCCGCCTCACCGGCCCGGTTCCCGAGGTCTTCCCACGACGACCAGAACGCCTGCAGGCGAGCAGCAAGGCCGTGCTCGCTCGGCTCGTTGAACGACTTCTCGATCTGCGAGAGCACGTCGGCCCGCACGTCCCAGTAGCCCGAGGATGCCGATGCCGTGCGCACGCGGGCGTCGACCCACTCGTCACCGATCCGAGCGACACCGAGCACCGAAACGCCGAGTCCGGGCGTCGGCGCTCCGGATTGCAGCAATCCGAAGCTCGACGCGGGCGGCAAGGCCGCCTGAGTGACGCGCTGGCGTGTGTATCCGGGTGTGTTGAGGTTCGCCATGTTCTGACCGACCACATCGACACCGCGGCGGGCCGCCGCGAGCCCGCTCCAAGCCGTGTTCAGAGCGCCGAAGGTGCTCAAGGGGTGTCTCCGTTCGTCAGTGGGGATCGCTCATGCCATGAAGGCGCGGCGGGCCCGAGGCCTCTGCGCAGGACTCGCGCGCGGTGCCTCATAGTGAGGTGTCCAGCAGACGGCTCGAACCCTCGTCGCGCTGCGGCTTGCCGTCGGCCGAGTAAGTGCCGGCATCCCGTCCGATGCCGTCGAGGGTCTCTCGTGCGGCGCGCGAGGCCGTCTCGAGCAGGCGCGTGTTGCAATCGCGCAGTGCCGCGACCTCGCTCGTCAGCTGGCTGAGCGCGTCGAAGTGCGAGGTGAGGATCTCGCGCCACGCGGGGGTTGGTGCGTGCTGGATGAGCTCACGCAGGGTGGCCTGCTCGGGGGCGCCCCACGCCTCAGCGACCGCCGATGCCTCGACTGCGCGGCCGAGCCCAGCGCCGCGGAGCTTCTCGAGCACATGCTCCAGTTCACGCGTCGCGAGCGGAAGCCAGCGGCTCTCGCCGGCGGTCAGCAGCAAGCGCTGAGTCTCGAGCTTGAACAGCACGGTCTCGAGCAGTTCTCGCTCGCGCCACAGCACGGCCGACAGTTCGTTCGAGCCCACGCTTCCTCCAAGAGACACCGGCAACTTCGGGGGGATGCCGCCGGCTTCGCGCCGGCTGGAGCGCCGATCCGGTTCGAAGACTACTCTCGGCCGCCCGTGCGGCCGCGTAAGCGCGGCGCGAGGGCGAAGTCGTGGGCGTCTCCCGGTCCGGCCCGCGCGGTAAGGGAAAAGCCCGTGGTTGCGCCAGTGCGGCTGGCCAACGTGACCCGTTCGGGAGGGCCCAGAAGTGGGGCATCGGGGGAGCGCTGTGGCCCGAGACCACTGAGCTAGCCTCAACACAGGCTGCAGCGTCGCGGGGCCGCCGACCCAGGCCCCCGACAACCCGAACTGGAGCCGCCACCCGAGCAAATAGGTTCAGCAGATGTGCGTCAGCACATGACATGGCAGCGCTCAGGGGGAGAACGCAGTGGCTTTGTCCGAGACCAGTTCGGCACCGACTTCGATCGGGATCACAGACCGGGATACCGACGATCCGGCGGCGGCGAGAGCCGAACGCAATCGGCTCGTGGTGGAGAATCTTCCGCTCGTCGGCTACCTCGTCTCCGAGGTGTGGGCTCGCGCGTCGCATCTGTCTCGTGACGATCTCGCGGCGGCCGGTGCCCTCGCGCTCGTCACGGCAGCTGATTCGTTCGACCCGGCCTACGGGGTGCCGTTCGGCGCCTTCGCACGTCGCCGCATCATGGGCGCGTTCGCCGACGAGATGCGCGCAGCCGACTGGGCTACGCGCGGAGCTCGTGAACGCATCAAGGCCGTGACCTCCACGCGCGAGACGCTTTCCAATGCGCTGGGGCGCGCTCCCGAGGTCGAGGAGCTCGCCTCGGCGACAGGTCTTGATCGCGCCGCCGTGGTGGAGGCCCTGAACGACGCGGCGCGCACGGTGCAGCCGCTCGATGAGACGGTCGCCGACCGCTTGGCCTCCGACGCGGAGGCACCCGGCGAGAACCTCCTCGTGGAAGAACGCCTCGCCTACCTGCGAGCAGCAGTGGAGGCACTGCCGGAGCGACAGCGCGCTGTCATCGATCAGGTGTACTTCCAGGACAAGAGCGTCTCAGAGATCGCCCGCGAGTTGGGCATCACCCACTCAGCGGTGTCGCAGCAGCGCTCGGCCGCGGTGAAGCTGCTCAGGGAGGGGCTCGCTGCGCACTATTCCGACTCCGACGAAGCGCACTCGGCATCCGGAGCGCCGGTCGCCTTGTCGCACGTCGGCGCACCGGCCGTCAGCGAGGTCACCGGCGCCGCGGCCGCAAAGCGCATCGCCTACCTCGCGAGAATGGCGGCGCACCCGCTGCTGCGCAGGCCGTCGCTCACCGAGTCGGTCGCGTCCTGATGCTGTCCTGATCCCGCGCTTCTCCTGCCCGCTCCCGTTCCTGCCCACGGTCGAAGTCGCCACAGAGCCCTGCTCGATCAGCAGCGGCCAGCCTAGGCTGGCGAGGTGACCGGGCGCGCGATCGAAGAAGGCCTCAGAGCGCGCGTGTGGCGCGGCACCACCTATTGGAGCGGACGAGCCCGCCTCGGCGACCTCGGGGTCTTCGCGAAACGCTTCCCCTCCACGGTCTCGGGCCCTCCGTTCGTGCTCGTGCACGGCATCGGTGTCTCATCGCGTTATTTCCACCCCCTGGCGGTAGCGCTCGCCGAGTACGGCCCCGTGTACCTCATCGACCTGCCCGGATACGGGGCGGCGCCGAGCGCCCGACGAGACGTCAGCCTCGGTGAGCATGCAGCAGTGCTCGCCGAACTGCTCGACGCACTCGGACTCGTCGACCCGGTGCTGGTCGGTCACTCCATGGGGACGCAGATCGTCACCCGTCTCGCAGTCGACCGTCCCGATGTCACCGATCGCCTCGTGCTCATCGGTCCGACGATGGATCCGGCCGCACGCACCTTCCTTCGGGCGAGCCTTCGACTGGGGCACGACCTTCTGCGTGAGCCGCCGCTGACCAACGCCATCGTCGTCTGGGACTACATCGTCCGCTGTGGACCGGTGTACTACTTCCGGCAGCTGCCGCACCTGCTCGATGACCGCATCGAGAGGCGGATGCCGCTGCTGACCGCTCGAACCCTCGTGCTTCGTGGCGACCGCGACCCGATCGCTCCGGCGGTCTGGTCGCGGCGACTGGCTGAGCTGGCCCCCGATGGCCGCTTCGAAGAGGTCGAGGGTGCGCACGTCATGATGTTCACCGACCCTGCGCGCGCCGCAAGGCTCATCGAGGAGCACGCGGCACAGCGATGAACGGCGGACGCGAGGGCACTCAGGGCGCGAGCGGGAATGGGAACCGCTCGATGAACGGATCGAGACGCGCCACGCTGCGTGAGTTGGCCCGCGACTACCGCTGGGCGATCCGCCAGCAGGCGATGAGCGCGCGCGCACCGAGGCCGCTTGTGAACGAGGGGGATCCGTCACGACATCCGGTGCTGCTGATCCCAGGCGTCTGGGAGACGTCAGGGTTTCTGGGCGCGCTCGAGCAGCACTTGCGCGAGCGTGGACACCGCGTTCACACGCTTCCCGGCCTCGGCTTCAACCTGCGCCCGATCGACGAGTCGGCCGAGCTCGGCGCCGAGTACCTGAA
This sequence comes from Ruicaihuangia caeni, assembly GCF_040536845.1. Taxonomy (NCBI): domain Bacteria; kingdom Bacillati; phylum Actinomycetota; class Actinomycetes; order Micrococcales; family Microbacteriaceae; genus Ruicaihuangia; species Ruicaihuangia caeni. The sequence continues at coordinate 187,051 of NZ_CP159582.1, read as the reverse complement.
GCGCGCGTCACTGGAGCACGTCATCATCGTCGCGCACAGTAAGGGCGGACTCATCGGAAAGCGGATGCTGCTGAGCGCCCCCGATCGGGTTGACAAGCTGATCGCGATCGCCACGCCGTTTGCCGGCTCCCGGTACGCCGACTATTTCATCGCTCCGAGCTTGCGAGCGTTCCGCCCCGCGAATGCCTCGCTCCGCGCGCTCGCCGCGGAGCGGGAGGCGAACTCGCGCATCGTCTCGATCTATCCGCGTGTCGATCCGCACATCCCCGAGGGGAGCAGGCTCGAGCGCGCGGTGAATGTGGAGCTGCCGCTAGTCGGGCACTTCCGGCTGCTCGCGGACCCGCTGCTCCTCGCCGCGATCGACGAGCACCTGGATTGAGGGCTGCCGAGCGCGGCTGCCAGAGCGATTGCTAACGGCGGGTCACGTGCTGCCGATAGGTCTGGATAGCCGGCCCACGGATGGGCAGGTGTCACCACACCCAGTCACGGAGGAATTACCATGGGTATGCAGATCAACACCAACGTTGCGGCGCTCAACGCTCACCGCAACCTGTCGAACACGCAGAACGACCTGTCGAAGTCGCTCGAGAAGCTCTCGAGCGGTCTGCGCATCAACCGTGCTGCTGACGACGCCGCGGGTCTGGCCATTTCCGAGGGTCTGCGTGCGCAGGTCAACGGTCTGGCTGTCGCCGCTCGCAACGCGCAGGACGGCGTCTCGGTCATCCAGACCGCTGAAGGCGCGCTGACCGAGGTGCACTCGATCCTGCAGCGTGTTCGCGACCTCGCTGTTCAGGCGGGCAACGACTCGAACAACGCCGACTCGCGGGCAGCGATCAAGACCGAGATCGACGCCCTCGGCGACGAGCTCACCCGTATCGCCGCTTCGACCAACTTCAACGGCATCAAGCTGATGGATGGTTCGGTGCCGACTCTGACGTTCCAGGTCGGTGCGGGCAGCACGGCAGCCGAAGACCAGATCGCCGTCACCCTGACGGACTTCTCGGGACTCGGCGCCACAGTGAAGGCGCTCACTGTCGACTCGGCGGCGAACTCGCTCACCTCGATCGCTTCGATCGACACCGAGATCGCAGCAGTGTCGACCGCTCGCGCGGGCTACGGTGCGGCGCAGAACCGCTTCGAGTCGACCATCAACAGCCTCAACGTGGCACGCGAGAACCTCTCGGCCGCTGAGTCGCGCATCCGCGACACCGACATGGCAGCCGAGATGGTCAACTTCAGCCGCGCGAACATCCTCTCGCAGGCTGGCACCGCGATGCTCGCCCAGGCGAACGCCGCGAACCAGGGCGTGCTCCAGCTGCTCGGCTGATCCGGTCGCCGCGCGCCCGGCCACCCCGGGCCGCGGCACTGAACAGGCTGAGCCTGAACGACCCGGCGGCGGTGCGAGAACTGGACCTCTCGCGCCGTCGCCGGGCTCGTAGTACCACCGGCATCCCTGACCGAATTCCGAACCCGACACGCTCCGGCCCCGATCAGAAAGGCTCCGCATGGCGTTCGCTATCGACGGTCTCGCGAGCGGGCTCGACACCACTGCGCTCATCAACTCCCTGATGCAGATCGAGGCGGTACCTCAGACGCTGCTCAAGCGGCAAGTCGCCTCCACGCAGACGACCCTGAGCGCCCTGCAGAACCTGAACTCGCGCGTAGCGGCCCTTGGCGAACGAGCCAAGGAACTGCTGAAGCCACAGGCGCTCGCTCCCGCTGCAGCCAGCAGCAGTTCGGATGCCGTCACCGCAACCGCCCGCCCCGGCACCGCTGCCGGGAGCATCGACATCATCGTCGATCAGCTGGCGTCGCGGCAGAGCAGCGTTTCAGCAGCGATGAGCGAATGGACTGCGGGGCCGCTCACCATCTCGACGGCCGCCGGAAGTGTCGTCGTCGACCCGGCAAGCGGTGCTCTCGACGACCTCGTCGCTGCGATCAACGCGAGCGGCGCGGGCGTCTCGGCGACGAAGGTGTCGGTGGGCGGCGGCCTTGCGCGATTGCAGCTCACGTCGGCGACATCCGGAACCGAGGGCGCGTTCACGGTCTCGGCTGGCGGCTTCACCGATGTGGTGCCGGCCCGTGACGCTCAGGTGCGACTGTGGGCGGGCACCGGTGCTGAGCAGGTCATCACCTCGTCGAGCAACACCTTCACCGACCTGCTGCCCGGTGTCGATGTCACCGTGCGGGAGACCTCGACCGATGCCGTCACAATCGACGTGGCGCGCGATGACGCGACGATCACCGAGTCGGTGACCGAGTTCGCCGGAATGATCGGCCAGCTCGTGCAGTACATCGCGACCAACTCAGCGGTGACGGTGTCGAACGGCGCCGGAGGCAGCACCACCAAGGGTGGCATCTTCACCGGCGACAGCATGGTCCGCGATGTGCGAAGCCGACTCACGGACGCTGCGATCGGCCCGGTCGATGGGCGCTCGCCCTCCGAGATCGGCATCACCATCACTCGGCAGGGTGCGATCGAGTTCGACGAGGAGAAGTTCACCGCCGCGCTGGCAGACGACGCCGCCTTCGCCCAGCGAGCGATCACCGTCATCGCGGAACGCATCGCATCGGCGAGCGACCTCGTCTCAGACAAGTACGACGGCATCCTCACTCAGAAGATCACCGGTCAGGAGTCGACCGTCAAGCGCTTGAGCGACCAGGTGCTCGAGTGGGATGCACGGCTCGAGCAGCGACGCACGACCCTGCAGCGCACCTACGCAGCACTCGAGGTGGCGATGGGTCAGTTGAACGCGCAGTCGTCATGGCTGAGCTCACAGTTGGCGGGTCTCAGCACTGGGCAGGGGAGCAAGCGATGACCACGGGCCTCAACCAGTACCAGCGCGACGCCGTGCTCTCGGCGAGCCCCGCGCAACTCGTCACGATGCTGTACGACCGGCTGCTCGTCGATCTCCATCGCGCGAAGCGCGCTCAAGCCGGCGGCGACTTCGCAGAGGCTTCTGTTCAACTCCTCCACGCCCAGCGGATCGTGCAGGAACTGGCGGTGTCGCTCGACACCAGCCGATGGGCCGAAGGCACGCAGCTCGCAGCCGTGTACGAGTGGGTGCAGTCGAGGTTGATTCACGCCAACATCCGGCATGACGCCGAAGCCGTGATCGAGTGCATCGCACTGCTCGAGCCGTTGCAGTCGGCCTGGCACGAGGTGCTGGCAGGCATGTCTGTCGCGCCCCCCGCCTCAACGGCGACGAGTGAGCAGGGCGGCGTGCTCGGTGTCGCCTGACTCCTCCGAGACTCGGGGAGCGGGCGCTGCCTGCACCGGCCTCGATGCATGGGCCGCCGAGCTCGAGCGCCTGGAACGCTCGCTCGAGGACGAGCATGGTCTCTCTGCGGGGTGGGAGCCCCCGGCATCACTGATCCCGATTCCGGAATCGCTCCGGGCACGTGCCGAGCGCTTGTTGGCGCGTCAGGAGCAACGCCTGTCTGAACTGCAGACGCGCGCGGAAGGCGTCAAGAAGCACCTGCGCGCGCTCAACACAGTGCCGCCCGCGAAGGAGCACGCGGCAGTGTTCCTCGACGTCACAGGCTGACGCACGCCGTCCGCCGCCCCAGTACAAGCACAACACGGCGCTCGCTAACGCTTCGCAGTCGACTGCCGATAGCTGTAGTCGAGCACGGATCGCTCAATGCCAGGCCATGGATAGGCCGCCCTTCGACAACAACGCCGAATAGGGAACTGCAGTGTTCGAATCCGTGTCTTTCAATGCGCTGAGCAGCGCACTCGACGGGCTCGCGCAGCGCCAGCGGGCCATCGCCAACAACATCGCGAACGTCAATACGCCGGGCTATACAGCCAGACGCGTGCAGTTCGAATCCGCCCTCGCCTCCTCGGTGGCCGCGGGCGACGGACGTGCCGCCGCGAGCGAGGGTCGCTCGCTCGAGCCGACACGTCTCGACGGCAACAATGTGAACCTCGAGACCGAGACGCTGTCGAATATCGACACGGTGCTTCGCTACCAGTTCGCCACGCAGTCCATCAGCGGCAGCTTCAGCTCGATCCGCGCCGCGATGAGGAGCAGCTCGTGACCTTCGACGCGCTCGGCATCGCCGGCACCGGCATGACCGTGCATCGGAAATGGCTCGACGCGGTCGCCGACAACCTGGCGAACATCAACACGGCCCGACCGACCGACGGGGCGGCGTTCCAGGCCCGATACCTCATTGCCCGCGAAGGCGCAGAAGGGTCTGGCGTGTACGTCGAAGGCGCAGCCTGGGGCGACCCGGAGGGGCGCATGGTGCACGACCCCCAGCACCCGCTTGCTGACGAGGCCGGCTACGTGCGTTACCCCGACATCGACATGGCCGCCCAGATGGGCCAGCTCATCCTCGCCCAGCGCGGGTACCAGGCCAGCGCCGCGGTGATCGAGCGCGCGCGGTCGAGCTACGAGGCGGCGTTGCAGATCGGCAGGCAGGCATGACGTTCCCCATCGGCGCGATCGGTGACGCGCTGCCCGGCATCGCCGCGATGCCCGCGATGCCCGGAATGCGCGCCACGGACGCCGTTCGCGGCACCGAGGGCGCGTCGGGCGAGGGGTTCGCGGCGGCGCTCGGCCGCGCCGTCGACGGCACCCAAGCGCTGCAAGCCGAGTCGAAGACCCTCGCCATCAAGGCGGTAACCGGTGAGCTCACCGACATCCACGCGGCGACCATCGCCTCGAGCCGGGCCCAAGTCACCCTCGAGCTGGTTGCGGCGATCCGGAACAAGGGCGTCGATGCGTTCAACGAGATCATGCGGATGCAGGCCTGATGCCCCAGGCCGTCACCTCCCTGTTCCAGCGCGCCCGCGCGGTGGTCGCCGGGTTCAGCATTGCGCAGCGCACCATCGCGCTCATCGGTATCGCCGTGCTCGCGCTCGGCATCGTCGCGCTCGGATCGTGGCTGCTGCGTCCCGCCTATTCCCCACTGTTCACCGGGCTGAGCGCCGCGGACGCCAGCGCCATCGTCGAGCAACTGCGTGCTGAGAACGTTCCCTATGAGTTGCAGGCAGGCGGGTCGACCATCCTCGTGCCTGAGGCGCACGTCTACGACCAGCGGCTGAAGGCCGCGGCGGCGGGGATGCCGAGCGCGGGCGCCAGCGGGTACTCGCTGCTCGACCAGATGGGCGTGACAGCTTCCGAGTTCCAGCAATCGGTCACCTACAAGCGTGCGCTCGAGGGTGAGCTCGCGGCGACGATCGGTGCCATGCAGGGCGTGCGCACGGCATCCGTGCGACTGGCGATTCCAGAAGAGACGGTGTTCGTTGCGCAGAAGGCCGACCCCACGGCCAGTGTCTTCATCGAGACTTCGCAGGGCACGACCCTCTCGAACGAACAGGTGCAGGCGATCGCGCATCTCACCTCGGCGGCCGTCGAGGGCATGCCGGTCGAGAACGTCGCGATCATCGACGCCGACGGCACGGTGCTGTCGGCCGTCGGCACGGGCACGGCCGGAACCGCCGACCAGCGCGCCGGCGATTACGAGAGCCGCGTTCGCACCGCGGTGCAGGCGATGCTCGACCGCGTCGTCGGCACAGGCAACGCGACGGTCGTCGTGGCGGCAGAGCTCAGCCTCTCTACCGGTGAGCGACTCGAGGAGACCTACACCAACCCCGAGGGCGCACCCGCGATCAACGAATCGACGACGACCGAGCAGTACACCGGCAACGGCGACACCGCTGCGGGCGTGCTCGGCCCCGACAACATCGCGGTGCCCGGGAATGCGCAGGGCGGCGCGTACAACTCGGAGACCAGCACGAGGAACAACGCGCTCAACCGAGTGACCGAGTCGACCGTGCGACCGGCGGGCGAACTCGTGCGCCAGAGCGTCTCGGTCGCGGTCGATAGTGCCGCGGCGGAAGGGATCGGCGCGGCAGACCTGCGGGCGCTCGTCGCCAGTGCTGCTGGGATCGACACCGACCGTGGCGATTCGGTGACCGTCGAAGTCGTGCCCTTCAGCCAGGCCGCTGCCCAGCAGGCCGCCGCAGAGCTCGAGGCTGCGCGAGACGCGGCCTTTCAGGAACAGCTCTGGCGCATTGCGACGATCGTCATGATCGCCCTGGCGATCCTCCTGCCACTGCTGCTCGCCGTGGTGATGATGAAGCGCCGCGGGCGCGGGCGCCACGTCGCCGTGCCGGCCGCCATTGAGGCGCCGCCCACCGCGCCGCTCGACTACCAGGAGGTCGTGCCGCCGCCCGTGGACGATGAGCCGGAGCTTCCCGAGGTGATTTCGGCCGCGCGCCGCCGTGCCGAGATCGAGTCGCTCGCCGCGCGCGACCCTGAGCGCACGGCCGACTTCCTCCGCGGGCTCATGGCAGAGCAACCTTCACTCGCCGCCGTGCCGCAACTCTCCGTGGGCGAACCCGCGGCGGTGACCGCCTCCGTGCCGACGACTCCGATCGAGGCGGCCAGATGACGACAACAGTCATCACCGCTGCCGAGCAGCTGACCGGAGTACAGAAGGCGGCGATCGTGCTGCTCAACCTCGACCCTGCCGCCGCTGCGCAGGTCATGTCGAAGTTCACCGAGGCTGAAGCCGAAGAGATCGCCGCCGAGATCACCCGCCTTGGACGGGTCGCCCCTGAGGCGGTCGAGCGGGCCTTCAGCGAGTTCCACGACATCGCGCGGCATGGTCGGGTCGCGTCGCGCGGTGGCCACGATGTGGCAGCAGGGCTCCTTGAAGCGTCGTTCGGTGCTGAGCGTGCCGCGGGAGTCATGAACCGGGTGGCGTCGAGTCTTGCCGGCAAGTCGTTCGAGTTCCTCGAAACCCTCGATCCGGCGCAGGTCGCAGGGCTGCTCGAGAGCGAGCTGCCTCAGACCGTCGCGCTCGTGCTCGCCCACCTTCGTCCCGACCGGGCTAGCTCGGTGTTCGGGGTGCTGCCCGAAGAGGCTCGTGCCGATGTCGCGCAGGCCCTCGCCACTATGGGATCTGCAGCACCGGATGCCGTGCAACTCGTGGCCGACACCATGAAGCTGCGCGTGGGGGCGGTCGCGGCGCTGCGCGAGGCCGAGGCGGTCGGCGGCGTGCAGCCGCTCGTCGACATCATCAACCGCGCCGATGTGACGATCGAGAAGTCTCTGCTGAGCGAACTCGACGAGCGTGACCCGGAGCTCGCGGAGGCCGTGCGGTCCCGCATGCTGACCTTCGCCGACATCACACGGCTCGAACCGCGCGATGCGCAGCTGGTGCTGCGAGGCGTCGACGCCGCGACCTTGGCGCTCGCGCTGAAGGGCGCTCCCGAAGCCGTCTCGTCGGTGATTCGCGCGAACCTCACTGAGCGCAACCGCGAGGTGCTCGACGGCGAGCTCGAATTGCTCGGGCCCGTGCGGCTCTCGCAGGTCGAAGAGGCCAGGGCGGAGATCGTGCGCACGATTCGGGACCTCGAAGCGCAGGAGGCGATCACCGTGCAGCGCGGCGACGAGGAGGAGTATGTCTACTGACATCGCCTTCGCTCGACTTGAGTACCCCGCGGTGCACGATGCCGAGCACAAGCGTCGTGCCGCAGGGGCGGTCGCGGAGGGGTTCTCGGCGGGGTACACGGCCGGCATGCGCGCCGCGAGAGCCGAGCTTGAACATGAATTGGCCCGTGTGAAAGCGGAGGCGGAGGCGTCCGCCCGCGCGATGGCGGAGGCGCAGGAGCAGCGTGTCGCTGCCCTGACCACCGCTTCCGAGGTGTTGCGGCAACGCGCCGCGGAGCTCACGGGAGACGCGCAAAGCCTGCTCCTGCGAGCGACCGTCGAGTTGAGCGAAGCGGTGCTCGGCACCGAGCTGCGCGATGGTGAGCACGCGGCGAGGGCGGCCCTGAGTCGTGTGCTGGCCCATCCGGATGCCGGCGAGGCGGTGGGCATCCGCATGCACCCCGTCGACGCGGCGCTCCTGAGAGCGGGATCGGCCGAGTCGTTGCCGCCGATCGTGGACGATGCATCGCTCGATCGCGGTGACGCGATCGCCGATCTGCCCGAGGGGTGGATCGACGCCAGGCTCCGCTTCGCGTTCGAACGTGCGAAGGCCTGCCTCGAGGAGATGACGCCGTGATGCCGGCGACGCGAGCGGCATCCGCCTCAGGGATGCGACCAGCCATTGAAGCGGCGCTCCACCGCGCCCGACGCTCGGCGGCTCCGCACCGCGTGGGGCGGCTGTCGTCGATGGTCGGGTTGAGCCTCGAGGTCACGGGGCTCGACGCGGCGATCGGCGAAGTCATCATGATCGACGATGCGGCGCCCGTCGCAGCAGAAGTCGTCGCGGCATCCACTGGTCGCGTGCGATGCATGCCGCTGACCAACCCGTCCGCGCTCCGGGTCGGCGCACCGGCGCGCCGGCAGGCGCATCCCTCGCTCGTGCCCACCGGTGCCACTCTGCTCGGACGCGTGCTCGATGGTCTCGGTCGCCCCATCGACGGTCTCGGCCCACTGCGCCCTTCGTCGTGGGTGTCGCTCACCAATGACCCGCCAGGACCGTTGGAGCGCACCCCCATCGCCACCGCGCTGCCGCTCGGCGTGCGCGTGCTCGACACCCTGACACCGGTGGGACGCGGGCAGCGCCTCGGGCTCTTCGCAGGCTCAGGGGTGGGGAAGTCGTCGCTGCTGTCGATGATCGCGCGGGGCTCGACGGCAGAGGTGACGGTGATCGCCTTGATCGGCGAGCGCGGTCGCGAGGTTCGCGAGTTCCTCGAGCATGACCTCGGCCCAGAGGGGCTCGCACGCTCGGTCGTCGTCGTATCGACCTCGGACGAGCCCGCGCTGATGCGCCTGCGCGCCGCGTTCCTCGCCACCCGCATCGCGGAGACCTTCCGGGACGACGGGGCCGACTGCGTGCTCATGATGGACTCGCTCACCCGTGCGGCGGCCGCCCAGCGCGAGATCGGGCTCACGGCAGGCGAGCCGCCCGCGACGCGCGGCTATCCGCCGTCGACGTTCTCGATGCTCGCACGCCTGCTCGAGCGCGCCGGGCCCGCCAAGAGCGGCTCGATCACCGGTATCTACACCGTGCTCGTTGACGGCGACGATCACAATGAGCCGGTCGCAGACGCAGCGCGGTCGATCCTCGACGGCCACATCGTGCTCACCCGTGAATTGGCCGTCGCAGGGCATTTCCCCGCGGTCGACCCCCTCGCCTCGGTGTCGAGACTGTCCAGTCGATTGACGGATGCCGAGCAGCGCGCCGCGCAGACCGCATTGCGACGAGTGCTCGCCGCGCGCGCCGGTTCCCGCGACCTCATCGACGTCGGCGCGTATCACGCTGGAACGAATCCCCGCATCGATGCCGCGCTGCGGCACTCCGATGCCATTGAGGCATTCCTGACGCAACGCCTCGACGAACTCGTTCCGGCCGACCGGGCCTGGGCTGAGTTGCAGGGACTCGCCGCGCTTCTCGGGGCCGCAGCATGAAGGCCGCGTCGCCCCTGCTCTCGCTGCTGCGCTTGCGCCGGTCCGAGGCTGATCGCGCCGCGCAGGAACTCGCCGCCCGCCGACGGCGGGCCGAGGAGCTGCAGGCGAGGTCCGCCGCCCTGCAGCACGAACTGGGCCTGCTGCCGCTGGAGCCCACATCGCCGCACGCACTCGCAGCGCTGGCAGCGTCGCGGGCGGCGATGAGCAGCATGCTGGCAGCCCTGGCCGCGGCGAGGGCGGCACAGAATCGCTCGGTAGGCGAAGCGGAGGCGGAGCACCGAGCTGCTCTCCAGCGCAGCCGCGCACTCGAGCGGGTGACCGAGGAACATGCTCGGCAGGCCGAGCAGGCAGCGCAGCACGCCGAGCAACTGCGCCTCGACGAGGTGGCCGGGCTGCGAGGCGCGCTCCGCGCGGCTGACGAAGGGGGAGTCGTATGACCGTGCCGCAGATCGCACCGGCATCCGCCGGTATCGGCGCCATCGAATCGCGCGTATCAGAACTGCGCACGCTGCTCGACCGAGTGCACTCGCGCGGCACGCCAGGACCGACCGAGAGCGCCTTCGCCGGCTCGCTCGCCCGCGCGCTCGGCGCGAACCCGAGCTCGGCGGTCGGGCTCGCCGTCGATGGTGCGCACGGGGCAGGCGGAGGAGAGGCGATCGTCGCGGCGGCGAAGCGATACCTCGGTGTGCCGTACGTGTTCGGGGGCGAAGACCGGAGCGGGATGGACTGCTCAGGGCTGGTGCAGCGCGTGTTCGCCGATCTCGGCATCGACGTGCCACGGCTCGTGCGGCACCAGCAGCATCTCGGCACTGAGGTGAGTTCGCTCGCGGATGCGCAACCGGGCGACCTCATCGTGACGCACAACGCCGACCACATCGTCATCTATGCCGGAGACGGGCAGATCATCCACGCGCCGTATGCGGGCCGCACGGTGTCTCTGCAGCCCAACTACCTCACGGATGCCGACATCAAGACCATCAGGCGGGTAACCGTGCCGGGCGCGGCACCCGTGCAGACTGCGCCTGCCGCCTTGCCGCTCGTGAGCGGCCCTGCCACCACCGCTGATGCCGCGGCGGCCGTCGCCTCGGTGCTCGGCGCGATGCCGGGAGCGGCCGGGGGCAGCGGTTTCGGCGCACCAGTGGACGGATTCGCCTCGCTCATGAGCGCGAGCTCGCCGGCGGGAAATGCGGCAGCAGAGGCGGCGCGTCTTACATCGACTCTCGGCGCTGCGCCGACCCCGCTGATGCGAGACGCGGGCATTGCGGGTGGGTCCCTGCTCGGCGCCGCCGCAGCTGCCGCGGGAACGCCGACCTCCGGAGCGCCCGCGCCTGATGCGCCTGCCGAGGCCCACGCCACGTCTGCCCCGAGGGCCGCGCACGCAACGCTTGCAGAACAGCTGGGTCGGCCGATCCTCGCGCTCGCCTCGCGCGGGGCCGGTGAGCACACCGTGACGCTCAGCGTGCAGCCCGAGCAGCTCGGACCGGTCACCGTGCGCGCGAACATCGGCACCGACGGCATCCGCATCGAACTCCTCGCACCGGACCAGGGCCGGGAAGCGCTTCGGGGGATGCTGGGCGATCTTCGACGCGAACTCGGGATGCTGCACGCCGGAGCGCGACTCGACCTCGCCGATGCCTCCACCTCGAATGGCGGCGGCCAGGGCAGCGCTGCCCGCGACGCCGGGTCGGCGGCCGGATCGTTGAACGGCGAGTCGCGCGATGCAGGAACGGGTGAGCATGGCCACGCGAGCAGTGGGGCCCCTGTTGATCGCGCGGCCGCGGAGCTCGCGGCATCCGACTCGGCGCTGCCCGTCACCGAGGCGCGACCCACTGCACTGCCGGTCTCACTGACTGGGCTCGGCGCGACCATCGACCTGTTGACCTGACCGGATTGCTGAACGGAGCCACAAGATGACGATCGACGCACTCGGCGGAGCTTCCGGCGTGCACGCCGGCAGCGGCCGCCCGGTCGAGCGCAAGCAGACCATCGACAGCGAGGTGTTCCTGCAGCTGCTCGTCACGCAATTGCGCAATCAAGACCCGAGCTCGCCGATGGACACCAATCAGATGATCGCGCAGAGCACCCAGCTCGCGATGATGGAGCAACTGACGGCCCTGGCGCGCACCGGCGAGGAATCATTCTCGCTGCAGATGCGCAGCACTGCGGCGGCGTTGATCGGTCAGACGGTCGAGTATCTCGACGCTGACGGCGCGGCTCGTTCAGGGCTCGTGTCGTCCGTGTCGTTCGCCGGCGCGGTGCCCGCGCTCGTGATCGATGGCAGGTCGATCGCACTCGACGCGGTCACAGCAATCCCGCCCGTCCCCGGCAGCACGCCCGGCGCAGCGCCCGGCGCCGCGTAGACCGCGCGACCGCCTCCACGAACCGACGGATGCCGCGGCATCCACCTCCGAACTTCCGAAACTCGACCGAAAGGGCACCACAATGCTCCGCTCCCTGTACTCCGGCATCTCGGGACTGCGCTCGCACCAGACCATGCTCGATGTGACCGGCAACAACATCGCAAACGTCAACACCACCGGCTTCAAGGGATCCGCCACGCAGTTCCAGGACACGCTGTCGCAGCTCGTGCAGGGCGCGGGTCGCCCCGCCGCGAACGTGGGTGGCACCAACCCGGCACAGGTCGGCCTCGGTGTTCAGGTGGCCGGCATCACCACGAACTTCTCGCAGGGCTCGGCCCAGATGACCGGCCGCAGCACTGACATGATGATCGCCGGAGACGGCTTCTTCGTCGTGCGGCAGGGCACCGAGACGCTCTACACGCGTTCGGGCGCGTTCGACTTCGATGCGCGGGGTCGGCTCGTGACGGCTGACGGCGCGTTCGTGCAGGGGTGGGCCGCCGCGGGTGGCACCGTCAGCGCTGGTGGCCCGGCCGGCCCGATCACGCTGCCGCTCGGGGCGATCGCGCCCGCGGTCGCGACCACCACAGCGAGCCTCGGCGGCAACCTGCCTTCGGATGCAACCGTGGGCGACCAGCTCGTTCGCGAGGTCGAGGTGTTCGACGCGGCGGGCAACGGCCGGATGCTGAGCTTCACGTTCACCAAATCGGCCGCGGGCTGGGACGTGAGCGGCGACGACGGCAGCGGCGCGGTCACCGCCTCACTGACGTTCACCGACGGTGTGCTGGACGCTGCGCCGGCCATGACCATCGGCGGTGTGGCGGTCGACTTCGGTGCGGTGACGGGCTACGCGGGGCTCACCACGGCCACGGTCACTGGGCAGGACGGCCGCAACGCAGGCACACTCGAATCCTTCTCGCTCGCGAAAGACGGATCGATCGTTGGCGCGTTCAGCAACGGAGCGACCGAAGTGCTCGCGCAGCTCGCGCTGGCCAACTTCGTCAACCCTGTGGGGCTCGAAAAGGCCGGAGCATCGTCGTACCGCGCCACCCTGAACTCGGGTGCCGCGGCGCTTGGCACGGCAGGTAGTGAGGGTCTCGGGCTAGTGCTCGGTAGTGCGCTTGAGATGTCGAACGTCGACCTCTCGCAGGAGTTCACCAACCTGATCGTCGCACAGCGCGGGTTCCAGGCGAACGCCCGCATCATCACCACGTCGGACGAGGTGCTGCAGGAGCTCACGAACCTCAAGCGGTAGTTCTACGCTTGGGCGGCGGGCCTGAGCCGGCGTGCGACATTTCCTCCACAGGGGTCGTCTTCTCCACAGGAAAGCGGCTGCTGATCTGGGTTTTTCGTGGATCGTGAATGTCGGGGCTGGTGACAGCATCGGGTCATGGTTCACCGATCGGGCGAGGGCGACGCGGCTTCTGGCGCCGCCGCTGGGGCAGGCGCGGTCGATGCTGCGTTGCTGCCTGCGGGGTTGGTGGCGTTCGTTGAGGCGCAGCACGCTCGGATCGACAGCGCGGATGACGCTGGCCTGATCGAGTTGCTCGAGGTCGCGGAGCGGGCCGGCCGGCTTCTTGACTCGCTTCGGGTCTTGGTCGCTGGTGAGATTGGTCGTCGGTCTCGCACGAGCCTTGGTGAGGAATCGATGGCGAGGCGTCACGGTTGTCGCACCGCGGTCGAGTTGGTGCAGCGCGTCACCGGCGTCAGCGCGGTGACCGCGCAGCGCCGCCTGCGGCTGGGCGAGCGGCTCACGCCAGAGACGACGCTCACCGGCGAGACGGTGCCGCCGGCGTTTCCGACGGTGGCGGCGGCGCTGCGGGAGGGTCGGATCGGCGTTGATACGGCGACGGCGATCGTGACCACGTTCGGGCCGCTGCTGGATCGTGTGACGCCGGTGGAGGATCGTGACCTGGTGCCCGGCCGGGGGTGTGCTCGAGGTTGACTTCGTCGCGGCGGAGGCGGCGGTCACCGGTTCGGCGGGCGAGTTCCATGCTGATGAGGTGCGGGTGCAGGCGCAGGTGTGGCGGGCCGCGATCGACCCTGACGGTGTGCTCATCTCGGATGAGCAGGCGATGGCGCGCCGGTTCTTGCGGTTGGGTCGGGCCAAGGGCGGGTTGATCCCGATCACCGGGATGCTGATGCCCGAGGTCGCCGCGTCCCTGCAACGGCAGTTGGATGCGCACCTGTCACCGCGACGCCAAGTCGCGTTCGAGGACTCCGATTCGGTTTCGGGCGCGGATGCCGACAGCGCCTCGAGCCCGTCAGGACAGCGAGAGGCGTGGGCGGCCTCGGATCCTGCGGCTGCCTCGGGCGCCAACCGTGCCGGCGCGGCTGCAGCGGGCCTCGGAGCAGGCGTGACGGTCGCGTCCGATCTTGGTGGCACCCCGGTCTACGGTGGTTCGAACGATCTCGTGAAGCCGGATCCGCGGTCCTTCGATCAGCGCCGGCATGATGTGCTGGCCAGCATCCTCGATACCGCCGCCCGCGCCGCCGACGCGCCGACGATCGGTGGGGCACCGCCGACGGTGATCGTCGCCGTCCAGCACCGCGATCTCGACCGGGGCAGCGGGGCGGCGATGGTCGATGGCATCAGCGAGCCGGTGAGCATGGTCAAGGCCCGCGCCTACGCCTGCAACGGCGGCATCCAACCGGCGATCGTGAACACGCACGGCGGGATCATCTCCCTCAGCACCCCGCAACGGGTGTTCACCGCGCAGCAACGACGGGCGATCACCCTCCGCGACGGCGGGTGTGTGATCCCAGGCTGCAGCATCACCGCTGCGTGGTGCGAGCTCCACCACGTCACGCCCGCCAGCCTCGGCGGACCAACCAGCGTCGAGAACGGGGTGAGCCTCTGCTACTTCCACCACCGCACCATCGACACCAGCGGCTGGCAGATCAGCATGCGCCACGGCACCCCATGGGTGAAACCCCCGCCATGGCTCGACCCGACCGGCACCTGGCGACCCAGCACCAAATCCCGCATCCGCATCGCAATGCGAACATGAGAGGAGACGGGCGTTCATCGTCCTCTGAAGCAAATCCCACAGCGCCTCGCTCAACGAGCGTCGCGGCTGCAAGCGCGTCCGCGGTGTCGTGAGCGGAGACTCAGAGGGCGTCGAAGCGCCGGGAAGTGGGAGAAGCGCCTTCTGATCTGGGAGAAAGATTCGTTGGTCTCTAGCGAGGCTCCCGTGCGGGGGGTTCAATGTGCCCAAACACGGAGGAGCTCATCATGGCTACCAATGTCGCGTACGGTTACGCGGAAACCGCAGTGCAGAAAGTGTCGATGATCTACGGAATCGTCTTCCTGGTCGTCGGCATCGCGGGGTTCATCCCCGGGATCACCACCAACTACGACACGATGCAGTTCGCGGGGCATGACTCCGAAGCTTTGCTGCTCGGCCTGTTCCAAGTCTCGATCCTGCACAACATCGTCCACATTCTGTTCGGCATCGCGGGCCTCGCGTTCGCACGGAGTGTCACCGGCTCGCGCGGGTTTCTGATCTGGGGCGGCGTCATCTACGCGGTGCTGTGGCTCTACGGCCTGTTCTTCCAGGGCGAGCACGTCGCAAACTTCGTGCCCCTGAACAACGCGGACAACTGGCTGCACCTGATCCTCGCCGTCACCATGCTGCTCTTCGGCCTCCTGCTGAACCGCGATACCCGCACGCGCGACGTGACCGTGTAGAGCTGCGTTCCAGCCTCGCAGGCTGACCGGACGTCGGTCGCTACCTCGTGCTCGCCTTTGAAAGCCGATGGAGGGCCGTGCCCTACTGCCCGCTCGGGCATCGCTTCTTCGCTAGCATCACGGCATGCGGGTCGCGCTGAGCTTGATGCTCGTGGTGCTCTTGTCCGGCTGTGCCAGAGGTGCGGTCCACGATGAAGGTGGGCACTCAGGTCCGAGGCCACCTTCCGAGAAGCCTGCAGCCGAGCCGTGCGTTGTGGTGTCCCAAGCGACGCTGGCCGCGTTGAACACGTCGATTGCTAACCGGGATGCCCGTAACTCCTTGCAAACGGCGCTTGCTCGCCACGACGCTGCAACGGGGAGTTGGTTCATTGTCGGTGCGTACACGGGCCCAGCAGGCGCGAGCGAAGGTGCTCTTGGAATATGGTCGACGGACAGCGACGCCACGAGCGACAATTTCGACGGACTGCTCTGGTCAGTCGACGGCGGGGCAGCCCAGCACTCCGACAGCCCGCCGGGTCGTCATCAGATCGACGAACGCGGTCACGCCATCCTGGGTTGCGCGCCGATGCTTCCTTAATCCATAGCCCCATCGGCTGCTCCGGCGCCGCCCCGCGACTCCTTACACGCTCCAACTGTGCTCCTGCTAACGCTCCGTACTCAGCGACCGAGAGTAGGGAGTGCCGGGCGGCTACGTTCCACGCCCTGCGGGAGAAGAGGCATGCTCGAGGTCACGCGGCTCAATGGGAGTCGGTTCGCGCTGAACCCTGACCTCATCGAACGGGTGCACGCCGCGCCCGACACCACGATCGTCATGATCGACGGCTCGCGCTACATCGTCGCCGAGACCGTGGCCGAGGTGATCGACCGCGCCGAAGCGCAGCGGGCCCGCGTGCTTGCGCGCGCGCTCTCGTTCGGCGCTCAGTCGTTCGGCGCTCAGTCGTTCGGCGCTCAGTCCTTCGAAGCTCAGTCCGCTCCAGAGGGGGTGCGCTGATGGATCCCGCGATGATCATCGGTCTCGCACTCGCCTTCGGCTCGCTGCTCGCGATGATCTTCCTCGAGGGAGCGAGCGTCACCTCGCTGCTCATCCCAGCGCCGATGATCCTCGTCTTCGGTGCGACGATCGCGGTCGCCATCGCGAGTTCCACGATTCGCGACAGCATCCTCGCGGTGAAGACCCTGCCGCACGCCTTCCGCGGCAAGCTGCCCTCGAACGACGCGCTCATCGAGCAGCTGGTGCACCTTGCCGAGGTCGCTCGTCGCGAGGGGCTGCTCGCACTGGAGCGAGAAGCGGAGAGCGTCGATGATCCTTTCCTGAAGCGGGCCCTTCAGCAGGTCGCCGACGGCACGGATGCCGAGGAGCTCCGCGACTCCCTCGAAGACGAGCTCGACACTCGTGACCGCAAGAACCGCACGGCAGCGAAGTTCTTCAGCGTCATGGGCGGGTACGCGCCCACGATCGGCATCATCGGCACGGTCGTGTCGCTCACTCACGTGCTCGAATACCTCGAGTCGCCCGAGACGCTCGGCCCGGCCATCGCGACGGCGTTCGTCGCGACCCTGTGGGGCCTGCTCTCGGCGAACTTCATCTGGCTGCCGATCGGCACTCGCCTCAGCCGCCTGGCAGACCTCGAGGTCGACCAGCTCAGTCTCGTGCTCGAGGGTGTCATGGCCGTGCAGGCAGGCGCCCAGCCCAGGCTCCTCGCTGAGAAGCTGCGCGCCATGGCGCCCGATCGCAGTTCCGCCGCGCCGGCAAAGCAGAGCAGCCTTCAAGAAGCGGCGTGACCGTGCGCCGAGAGCGGAGTGCGGGGAAGGCGGGGCGTACGCGCCGCCGCTACGGCGGAGAGGGGGCTGGTAACGATGGCCCGGACGAGCGCTGGATGGCGTCGTACCTCGATATGGTCACCGTCCTCATGTGCCTGTTCATCGTGCTCTTCGCGATGTCGACGGTCGACCAGGAGAAGTACGAGGAACTGCGCGCGTCGCTGCAGAACGGCTTCGGCATCGAGGAGAGCGACGACCCCGACGCGATCCCCGTGACAACCGTGATCCCGGAGACAGTGGAGGACGACGAGGAAGCGCTCCGTGCAGCCGCTGAGCGCGAGCTTCACGACCTCATCGCGTTGCGCGACCGCATCAGCGCCGACCTCACCAGGCACGGCATCGCCGAGAACGTGCGCTTCGACATCGACTCCCGCGGCCTCACGATCCGCCTCGTCGGTGCTGAGACCTTCTTCGACGGCAACAGCGCGGCTCTCCGGCCGCTCGCGCGCGACGTGCTCGGAGTCATCGCACCGGCGATCTCCGGCATCCCGAACCAGGTCTCGATCGAGGGGCACGCCGAGCCCGAGGGCGACTCGGGGCCGTACGCGACCGACTGGGAGCTCTCCGCCGACCGGTCGACCAAAGTACTTCGCCACATGGTCGAGCGTCTGTCGATCGCGGCGACTCGGGTCAGCTCGATCGGCTACGGCTCGGCACGCCCGGTGGAAACCGATGGGGCCGCCGACCGCTCACTGAATCGCCGTGTCGACATCGTCGTGCTCTCCGACGAGTCGGAAGAGGTCCGCAACCTCATCCCGGCGCTCCTCGACTGACCGCCGCCTCGATGGTCGGCTCCGCGCATCCAGAGCCGACGCCCTCCGGTGGAGCCGATCGAGCGGATGCCGCGGCTAACCAACGCCGCTCGGCGGCCGATAGTCGCGCATGTGACGGTCCAGGAACACGTGGGCGGCGGCGTGCCCGCAAGCCCCTTGCGCAGCATTGAGCTGTACGACTTCCGGCGCCCGTCGACCCTCGCCCGAGAGCACAGTCGCGTGCTCGAGCTCGCGTTCGAGACCTTCGCACGCCAATGGGGCACTCAACTCACGAGCCGCGTGCGCGCGATGGCACAGGTGAGCTGCGAGCAGGTCATCATGACCCGCTACGACGACTACGCGGCATCCCTGCCGCCGACGACCGCCATGGTGCTCTGCACCATCGAGGGGCACCAGTCGAAGGCCGTCGTGCAGTTCCCGACCTCCGCCGGGCTCTCGTGGATCGGCTCGATGCTCGGCGGCACGGTCACCGGAGCGGTGCCCGAGCGGCAGTTCACCGCGGTCGAGCAGGCGCTGCTCGGCAAGGTGATGGAGCAAGCGCTCGAAGACCTCGGCTACAGCCTCGGGGCGCTGCTTCCGGCTGCACTCGCGGTTGAGAAGGTGCACTACAACTCGCAATTCGCCCAGGCGGCGCCTACGGCAGAGCTCATGATCGTCGCCCGGTTCTTCATCCGAGTCGGGGAGAACCTCGCGCCTGCGACGGTCGCGATCCCGGCCGACACGATCCTGCCGCAGTTGGGGGGAGCCGCCATCGCGGTGAACCAGGCCGAATCGCACGCCGCGCTTCGGTCGCAGCTCGGCGAGGTGCCGGTCACGGTCGGTGCCCGCTTCGCCCCCGTCACGATCACACCCGAGCGGGTGCTCTCGCTCGCGGTGGGCGATGTCCTGCGCCTGCCCCATCCGCAGCACCGCCCGCTCAGGCTCGCCGTCGACGGCGAACCCCTCGCGACCGCGGCAGTGGGCCGCAGCGGCACCCGGCTCGCCTGCATCGTCGTCAGCACCGAAGAGAACACACGAGTGGAGAACCCCGCATGAGTCCCACGCTCACCCTTCACAATGACGCGGCTGACGCGCTCGTCCGGCTGCTGCCGAGCACTGTGCCCCTTCAGGCTGTCCCGGTCGACGACCGCGGGCTCGTGACCCAGCGCGCAGCCAGTGCGATCACCGCGGACTTCGTCGGTACGGCATCGGCCAGGCTTGCGATCGTGCTCGCTCCCGAGGGCGACCTTGCAGCGATCGCCGGCACGACGACACCGCTCGTGTCGAGCGCCGATGTCGTGCGTCCCGCGCTCGAGGCGGCGGCGGCGGTGCTCGGCGAAGGTGTGCTCGGTGAGCCGGCGAGCGGGGACGCCTCCGACCTCATCGCAGACCCCCAGACGGTGCTCTTCGAGCTGGCAGCCGCAGGACGGCCCGCGGGCTGGTTCGCTCTTCGTCTGCGCGAGCAGCCATCGGCGTCGCCTGTGCGAGCGGTGCCATCGCTCGATCGCTTGGCGCGCATTCACAACGTCGAGATGGCCCTGACTGTCGAGATCGGGCGCACGCGGATGTCGGTGCGCGACGTGCTGGGCCTGGAGCCCGGAGCGGTGGTCGAACTCGACCGCTCCGCCGGCGCACCGGCGGATGTGCTGCTCAATGGCCGTTTAATCGCGCGCGGCGAGATCGTCGTCATCGATCAGGACTACGCCGTTCGGGTGACCGAGATCCTCGATACGGCCGAAACGCTGAGCTGAGCCGCATTGGACGAGTTCCTGCTCGCACTCCGCGTGCTGCTCACCCTGGCGGCCCTGCTCGCCGTGCTGTGGTGGGTGCAGCGACGGGTCGCCAGGCGCCAAGCGGCAAAGCCTGAAGCGCCTGCGATCGCGGTGGTCAGCAGGCAGGCGCTCACCCCGAAGGCCCAAGCGGTGATGATCGAGGCCGATGGCCGTCGGCTCCTGCTCGGCGTGACCGAGCACTCCGTGACAGTGCTGCACGCGGATGCCGATGCGCCGCCCGCTGAGACTGCTTCGTCCGCCGACGATGTGGCGAGACGAGCCCGACTGACGCTCGCACCCTCCGTCGCCGCATCCGACCTCGCCGCATCCGACCTCGCCGCATCCGACGCTGCGGACGCCGAGCTTCCCCCCGCTCTGGCGGATGTGACATCGTTCGAAGCCGCGCTGGCCCGAGCGGCCGCGAACCGCGATGGAGCTGCCGCGAACCGTGGAGCCCCGCAGCCCACCGCTCAGCAGGCGGACGGAGAGCCGCTGCGCCGGCCGCGCAACAACCGCCGACGCATCACGCCCGAGACCGTCGGCTGGCGCGCATACGGCGGTGAACTGCTCCGAGTGGCGCGAGGGCGATGACGGCGAGGGCGATGACGGCAAGGTCGATGACACTTCGCCGTGCCGGGGTGCTGCTCGCCGGCATCCTTCCGATCACCCTGCTTCTGCTGTTGGCGGGAGCAGTGCCGGCCGCGTACGCCGCGCCCGGCGACCCGGATGAGCCGATCGCTCCGACACCGCCCACCGCCCCCGCTGACCCAGGCACGGGGAACGGCTTCAGCGTCGAGATCAACGGGCCCGATGGCGAACCCTCGGCGGCCGTCGTCACCCTGATCGCCATCACGCTGCTCTCAGTCGCGCCGGCGCTGCTGCTCATGATGACGTCGTTCACGAAGATCTTCGTGGTGCTCGCCATGGCCAGGAACGCGCTGTCGCTGCCCTCGATTCCACCGAACCAGGTGCTCGCGGGGCTCGCGCTGTTCCTGTCGCTATTCGTGATGGCGCCGGTCATCGGCGAGATCAACGACGTCGCCGCACAGCCCTATATGAACGGCGCGATCACCTTCGAGCAGGCGCTCGAGCTCGGCGTCGCGCCACTGCGGGAGTTCATGTTCGCCTTCACACGAGAAGAGGACCTCGCGCTCATGACTCGCGTCGGAGGCCTCGAGAACCCGGAGGGCCCTGCCGACGTCGCGCTCACCACACTCATCCCGGCGTTCATGCTCTCCGAGTTGCGCGCGGCCTTCATCATCGGCTTCGTGGTGTTCATCCCGTTCCTCGTGATCGACCTGGTCGTGGCGGCCGCGCTCATGTCGATGGGCATGATGATGCTGCCCCCGGTCATGATCTCGCTGCCGTTCAAGATCCTGCTCTTCGTGCTCGTCGACGGCTGGGGGCTCATCGTCACGGCGCTCGTCGGCAGTTACATGGGGGCCCGCTGATGGACGGAGGGGCGGTCCTCGACATCGCGCTCCGCGGACTCGAGATCACGGCCAAGCTCGCTGCGCCGATCCTCATCACTGCGCTCGTCGTCGGCTTCGCGATCTCCCTGCTGCAGTCGATCACGCAGATCCAGGAGATCACCCTCTCATTCGTTCCCAAGGCCGTCGCGGTCGCCATCGCGCTGGTCGTGGCGGGGCACTGGATGATCTCCGAGCTCGTCTCGTTCACGCACGAGTTGTTCGCCCGCATCCCGACCCTGCTCGGCGGCTGAGATGCCGATCTCGATCGACTACGGGTGGCTGCAGCAGTTCATGCTCGCGGCCGTGCGAGTGACCCTGTTCCTCGTCATCGCACCGCCATTCGCCTACCGGGGATTCCCCGCGCGGGTGAAGGCGATGCTGGCCATCGGGCTCGCACTCGCGTTGTCAGCCCAGTTCGCGACACCGGCCGGCGCGGCGGGCGCCGGCGAGTTCATCACGGCACTGACGCTCGAGGCGGTGGGGGGCGCCGTGCTGGGCCTGCTCGTCATGGTCGTCTTCGCCGCGGTGCAGTCGGCCGGGAACCTCATCGACGTGTTCGGCGGGTTCCAACTCGCGCAAGCCTTCGACCCGCAGGCGATGGTCAATGGCGCGCAATTCACCCGGCTGTTCCAGTTCGTCGCGCTCGCCCTGCTCTTCGTCACCGGCGGGTATCAGCTCATCCTCGCCGGGCTCGCGCGCAGCTTCACCGCCGTGCCGCCTGGAGGATCGGTCGAGTTCTCTGACCCGGTGGCGCTCGCTGCAACGCTTGTCACCGAGCTGTTCCTCGCCGCGGTGCAGATCGCCGGCCCGCTCCTGATCGTCTTGTTCCTCGCCGATGCGGGGCTCGGACTGCTCACGAGGGTGGCTCCGGCACTGAACGCCTTCGCTCTCGGGTTCCCGCTGAAGATCCTCGTGACACTGATGCTCGTGCCGATCGTGGTCGTCGCGATTCCGCATGTGATCGACTCGCTCACGAGTGACGCCCTCGCGTTGCTTCCGGGGGCGGGCCGATGACCGACACCGGGGAGCGCACCGAACAAGCCACGCCGAAACGGATGCGTGAGGCTCGGCGCAAGGGACAGCTCAGCCGCTCACAAGACCTCACCGCCTGGCTCGGCATCGCCGCCGGGGGAGCGGTGCTCCCCGGCACGGTCGTGCTGGGAGCCGGAGCGATGGGCGACTCCGTGCTGCGCACTGGGGGAGTGATCGCGAACCCGGAACCGGCCAGAGCGTTCGCGGTGTTCGAAGAGGCTTTGGGGGCGACGGGGAGCATCATGCTGCCGCTGCTCGCGACGGTCGCCGCGGTCGTCGTCGCTGGGGCAGCAGTGCAAGGCGGCGTGCATCTGAAGCCCCTGCGAGGGCGGTTCGAGCAGTTCGACCTCGTGAAGGGCACGAAGCGGGTCTTCGGCACGCAGGCGCTCTGGCAGGGCGCGAAAGCTCTGCTGAAGACCGCCGTCGTCGGGCTCGTGCTGGTCGCAGTGGTGCAGGGGCTCATGCCGCACCTGCTGTCGGCAGGGGCGCTGCCGATCGCCGCACTGCTGGATGCTGCGGCATCCGGTATTGGAGCACTCATCCAGGCGGCTGTGATCGCCGGCATCGCGCTCGCGATCGTCGACGTGCTCGTCGTCGCGCGACGCAATCGCAAGCACACACGCATGACCAAGCGTGAGGTGCGCGACGAGCACAAGAACAGCGAGGGCGACCCGCTCATCCGGCAGCAGCGCAGATCGAGGCAGTTGGCGATGAGCCGCAACCGCATGATCGCTGCGGTCTCGGGGGCCGATGTGGTGCTTTTGAACCCGACGCATCTCGCTGTTGCGCTCCGCTATGAGCAGGGCAAGTCGGCGCCTCGCGTGGTGGCGAAGGGTCGAGGCGTGATCGCGGCCCGCATCCGAACCGAGGCCGAGCGGCACGGAGTGCCCATGGTGCACGACAAGCCCCTGGCCCGCGCGCTGCACTCAGTGTGCGACATCGGAGACGAGATCCCGATCGAGCTCTACAACGCGGTGGCGACCGTGCTCGCCTTCGTGATGGCGCTGAAACGCCGCGGCTCGCAAGGCGGGGTGCACCGCATCGACCCGGGCGGCTCCGCACTGCCCGCCACTGATCTCTCCACCGAAGACGTCGCCGCAGGCATCCGTGCTGAAGACGACGCTCCAGCCGAAGACCCTGTTCCAGGAGGTACCAGGTGAATCGCAACTACTCGAGGCTGCTCGTTCCCGTCGGGGTGGTCGGCATCCTGATGCTGCTCATCGTGCCGGTGCCCGCGCCGATGCTCGATGTGCTGATCATCATCAACATCCTGCTCGCGCTCGTGATCCTGCTCACGACGATGTTCGCGAAGAAGCCCCTCGACTTCTCGGTGTTCCCGTCGCTGCTGCTCGCGGCCACGCTGTTCCGGCTCGGTCTGAACGTCGCATCGACAAGGCTCGTGCTGGGAGATGCCTACGCGGGGCAGGTGATCGCCGCCTTCGGACAGATCACCGTCGGAGGATCGATCGTGATCGGAGCGGTCGTCTTCCTCATCCTGGTCGTCATCCAGTTCATCGTGGTCACCAAGGGTGCCGAGCGCGTGGCCGAGGTCGGTGCCCGCTTCACGCTCGACGCCATGCCGGGCAAGCAGATGGCGATCGACGCCGACCTGAACGCGGGGCTGATCACCGAGGAGCAGGCCCGCGCGCGCCGTGCCGAAGTCGCGGCGGAAGCCGACTTCTACGGCGCGATGGATGGCGCCTCGAAGTTCGTCAAGGGCGACGCGATCGCCGGCATCGTGATCATCATCATCAATGTCGTCGGTGGCATCGCGCTCGGCATGGCGCAGCGGGGCATGGAGCTCGGCGATGCGGTCAACACCTACACGCTGCTGACCATCGGCGATGGACTCGTCACCCAGATCCCCGCATTGCTGATGGCGGTAGCGACGGGCATGATCGTCACCCGTTCGAACGCCGAGAACGACCTGGGGACGACCGCCTCGGCGCAGCTCGGTCAATCGCGCACCGCCCTGCAGATCGCTGGCGCCGCCGCCATCGTGATGGCCTGCATCCCCGGCATGCCGATCCTCCCGTTCGTGCTGACGGGCGGCCTGCTCATCTTCACCGCCCAGCGCATCAAGGCGGCGGATGCCGCACGGGCTGACGCCCTCGAGGCGATCACGCCGCCGTCACCGGCCTCCGACACCACTGAGGAACTCATCGAGCAGATGCGCGTGCATCCTCTCGAGATCCTGCTGGCCCCCGATCTCGTCGACCTGGTCTCGGGCGCCGGCAATGATCTGCTCGGCCGCGTGAAGGCGCTCAGGCGCAAGCTCGCGCTCGAACTCGGCATCATCGTGCCGCCGGTGCGCACCCGCGACAGCGTGGAGCTCGCGGCATCCGAGTACGTGATCCGCGTGGCCGGCGTGGAGGCCGGCCGCGGTTCGGCGCCGCGCGGCACGGTGCTCGCGCTTGGGGATGGGCTCGAGGGTCTTGCGGGCACCCCCACGGTGGAACCGGTCTTCGGGCTGCCCGGCCGCTGGGTGCCGAATGAGCTCCGCCACTCGGCAGAAGTGGCTGGAGCCACCGTCATCGACCGGGTGTCGGTGCTCGTGACGCACCTCTCGCGCGTCATCACCGACAACGCGGCCCGACTGCTCACCCGCGAAGACGTGAGGCAGCTCACCGAGGGTGTGAAGCGTATCAACCCGGCCGCGGTCGAGGAGCTCACCCCGAGCCCGCTGAGCCTCGCCGAGGTGCAGCGCGTGTTGCAGAATCTGCTCTCTGAGGAGGTCGCCATCACCGACCTGTCCCGAATCTACGAGGCCATCGCACTCCGGGCCCGCGCCTCGACCGACCCAGAAGCCCTGACCGAAGCGGCGAGAGCCGCTGTCGCCCCGGCCATCGTGGCCTCGCATGCCAGCGATCGCACGCTGCGGGTCATCATGCTCGACCCGCTGTTCGAGCAGCAGTTGCTCGAGTCGCTTCGGCCGTCGGATGCCGGAAGCCAACTGCTAGTCGAACCCTCTCGGCTCGAGGGCTTCCTCGACGAGGTTCGGAGCGCGGTCGAACGGGCCGGATCGGGTGCGGGCGACCACACGGCGGCGATCGTGTGCGCGCCGGCCCTCCGGCCGGCGATGCGGCGCCTCATCGCGGCGCAAGCCGGTGGTACGCCGGTGCTCTCGTACCAGGAGGTCTCGTCGGCCTCGGTGGCGATCGAGACCGTGGGCGTCGTGCGGGGCGCACGTCCAGTGCATGATCAGGCGGCCCCGGCTGCGATCGCCGTCGGACAAGCGGGGTCTCCCTCGGGGTCTCCCTCCGGCTCTCCCGCGAGCGTGCTGGGATAGGGTGGCGAAGTGCTGGTCCTGACGCGCAAGCCCGGCGAACGGGTGCTCATCGGCGACGACATCGTGATCACGGTGCTCGAGTCGCGAGGCGACGGCGTTCGCATCGGCATCGAGGCGCCACGCGGCCTGCGGATTCAACGCGACGAGGTCGTGAAGGCCGTCGAGCAGTCGAACGCTGCAGCGGCGTCACCCGGTGATGACGCCGAGGCGCGCTTGCGCGCCGTTCTCGGCAAGTCGTAACCCCGCCGACCAATACGATGGAGCGGGCCGCAGCGCGCGGCATCCGACTCGTGGGACACGAAGGGCGATTCGCAGTGGCAGGCAACGACGACAAGATCGCGGCACGGCAGCGTGTCAATGAGCAGCGCCGCAAGCAGCAAGAAGCTGCGCGCCGCCGGCGCATCATCACGCAGATCAGTGTCGTGGTGGGCGCAGTGCTCGTCGTCGCGGCGATCGTCGTGGCAGTCGTGCTCATGAACCGCCCGGCCGGCGGAGGCGCCACACCCGAGGTCGACACCACGGTGTCGCTCGGCGGCAATGACCAGGTGCCGTTCGCCATCGAGGGCACTGCGGTTCAGGTGGGCGAGCCGGACGCACCGGTGGAGATCGACATCTTCGAGGACTACTCCTGCCCCCACTGCAAGGACTACGACGCGGCTGTCGGCGACGTGTTCTCCGAGCTGTCTGCGAGTGGCGAGGTGGTCGTGAAGCACCACCCGATCAACATCGTCACGCCCTACGGCAAGCGCGCGGGCAGCACCGCGGTCTGCGTCGCGACCGGGCAGCCCGAACTCTGGAACACCGTGCACCACGCGCTCTTCGCGAACCACGACCAGTCCACCGACGGCTGGAAGACCGGCGAGTTCCGCTCGTTCGCCGAGAGCCTGGGCGTCGACGACGCCGACACGCTCTCGTGCATCCAAGACGGCCGGTACATGGGCTGGATCGATGACAACACCGCCGACGCGCTCAACAAGCGAGGCGTGCAGGGCACTCCGGCGCTCTTCATCAACGGCGAGGCCACTGAGCTGCTGAGCGGGGACGCCCTCCGCGAGCGGGTCGCCGAGCTGGCCGGCTGACCGTGGGCCCAGAAGCAGCAGCTTCAACGCGGGCACAGGGCGGCGGAGCCGCGCTGACCCGACTCGCGATCGCGTGGGTCGTGCTCGGCGCGGTGGCGTTCGTCGCCTCGATGATTCTTGCGATCGACCGGTATCGCCTGCTCGCCGACCCGAACACCGAACTCGGCTGCGACATCAGCCCGTTCGTGGCGTGCGGTCCGGTCATGGAATCGCCCGCAGGCGCACTGTTCGGCTTCCCGAACCCGCTGCTCGGTGTCGCCTGCTTCATGATCATGATCACCTCCGGCATGGCGCTGCTCGCCGGGGCGCGTCTGCGTCCCTGGTTCTGGATCGGCATGCAGATCGGGCTGACGCTCGCCGGCGTATTCATCACGTGGCTGCAGACGCAGACGCTCTACGTGATCGAGTCGCTCTGCATCTGGTGCATGGTGGTGTGGGCGATGACGATCCCGCTGATCGTGCTGACGACCGCCCACGCGCTCGCGTACGGCCGCTTCGGCAACACCAGGGGTCGACGTCTCGGCCGCTGGATGCAGGAGTACCGATGGATGATCATCGTGCTCTGGTATCTCGTGGTGATCCTCGCGATCGCGCTGAAGTTCTACCGCGAGTTCGCGCTGATGTGGTTCGGCGTAGCGCTCTGATCGAGCTGCACCGCCGGCGCTGACCCGCGGGTCAGCGAGCGTCTGCCTGTGCCTGCCGGCGTGACCGGGTCACGCTGAACGCCAGCCGCTGCGCGCCCACGTACGAGCCGACGCCGATCACCAGGGCCGCCGCACCGCCGATCACCCAGGGCAACGACCCCTGCACTGCGGCGATGATCACGCACACCACGCCGCCGAGGGTCAGCGCGATCCCTGTGGAGGCGAGGATGCCGCTGATGAGGGCGAGTGACTTGAGGCGCGAGTGATTCACGGGGGTGGTGCTCCTTCTGGGATGATCGCTTAATCATGACCGACCACAGCGGCGACCGCGAAACCGCGCCGCTGACCGCCCTGCTGAATCGCTCGCTCCACTCGTCCGCCGCCGAGCAGACTGGTGATGCGCGAGCCGACGGTGGGCCGAGCGAGGGCGTCGGCGTCGACCTCGATGAGCTGCTCGAGCGGTTCGCCGAGTGGAACTCGGCCCGCGGCATCCGTCTCTATCCCGCGCAGGAAGACGCCCTTCTGCACCTCTTCGCCGGCGATCACGTGGTCTTGTCGACCCCTACGGGCAGCGGCAAGTCGCTCGTCGCGATCGGTGCGCACCTCGCCGCGCTCGCGCAGGGACGCCGCAGCTACTACACCGCTCCGATCAAGGCGCTCGTCAGCGAGAAGTTCTTCGCCCTGGTCGAATTGTTCGGAACGGATGCCGTGGGCATGGTCACCGGCGACTCCGCCGTGAACCCCGACGCGCCCATCATCTGCTGCACGGCCGAGATCCTCGCGAACCGTGCGCTGCGGCACGGCGACGCCGCGGGCGCGGACGTCGTCGTGATGGACGAGTTCCACTTCTACGCCGACACCGAGCGGGGCTGGGCGTGGCAGGTACCGCTCACCACGCTCGAGAAGACGCAGTTCCTGCTGATGTCGGCGACGCTCGGAGACGTCACGGCGCTGAGTGACGATCTCGAGCGCCGCACCGGCCGCGAGGTCGGGTTGGTGACCGGTGTCGAGCGTCCCGTGCCGTTGCACTTCAGTTACTCGCTCGACCCGATCAACGAGACCATCGAAGAGTTGCTCTCGACCCATCGGGCACCGGTCTACGTCGTTCACTTCGCTCAGGCTGCTGCCGTCGAGCGCGCGCAAGCGCTGCTCAGCACGCGGATCATCGGTCGGGAAGCGCGCGATGAGATCGCTGCTGCGATCGGCGACTTCCGCTTCACCACCGGGTTCGGGAAGACGCTCAGCCGGCTCGTGCGCGCGGGCATCGGCGTGCACCACGCCGGGATGCTCCCTCGCTACCGTCGGCTCGTGGAGCAACTGGCCCAGCGGGGGCTCCTGCGCGTCATCTGTGGCACCGACACACTCGGTGTCGGCATCAACGTGCCGATCCGCACTGTGCTCCTCACGAGCCTCACGAAGTTCGACGGCACGAAGACACGCCGACTCAGCGCGAGAGAGTTCCATCAGATCGTCGGCCGGGCGGGCCGCGCCGGGTTCGACACTGCCGGAACCGTGGTCGTTCAGGCGCCGGAGCACGAGATCGAGAACGCGCGGGCAATTCGCAAGGCCGGCGACGACGTCAAGAAGCAGCGACGGGTGGTGCGGAAGAAGGCGCCCGAAGGGTTCGTGTCGTGGAGCGAGCAGACCATGCAGAAGCTCATCTCTGCCGAGCCCGAGCCGCTTCGCAGTTCGATGCGGATCTCAGCCGCCATGATCATCAACGTCATCGCGCGCGGTGGCGACGTGCTCGCACACCTCCGACGGCTCGTGTTCGACAATCATGAGCCGCCCGTCCGCCAGTACGCGCTCGCGCGACGCGCGCTCAGCATCGCACGCACCCTGCGCGCCGCCGACCTGCTGCAGACGGGCGCCGACGGCATTCGCCTCACCGTCGACCTGCAGGAGGACTTCGCCCTGAATCAGCCGCTCTCGCCGTTCGCGATCGCCGCGCTCGAGCTGCTCGATCCGGATGCCGAGACGTACGCGCTCGACCAGCTCAGCGTCATCGAGGCCACGCTCGACGACCCCCGCGCCCTGCTCAACCAGCAGCAGTTCATGGCCCGCGGCGAGGCCGTCGCAGCGATGAAGGCTGACGGGATCGAGTACGAGGAGCGCATGGAGCTGCTGGAAGACGTGACGCACCCGAAACCGCTCGCCGAACTCCTCGAGCAGGCGTTCGAGACCTTCGCGGCGTCACAGCCGTGGGTGCGTGACTTCGAACTCTCGCCGAAGAGCGTTGTGCGCGACATGACCGAGCGTGCGATGAGCTTCACCGAGTATGTGTCGCACTACCAGCTCGCGCGCTCCGAGGGCGTGCTGCTGCGCTACCTCAGCGACGCCTACCGGGCCGTGCGCCAGACGGTGCCCGAGAATCTGAAGAGTGAGCGGCTTCGTGAGCTCATCGAGTGGCTCGGCGAACTCGTGCGGCAGACCGACTCGAGCCTGCTCGACGAGTGGGCCGAGCTGTCGAATCCGGCACTCCATGCGGCGCGCGAGGAGGCCATCGTGCCGCCTGCGCCTCCAGCACTCAGCAGCAACGCGCGTGCGCTCCGCGTGCTGGTGCGCAATGAGCTCTTCCGCCGAGTCGAACTGGCGGCGCTGCGGCGGTACGACGCTCTCGCGGCGCTCGAGGAGCGAGGGTGGTCGGCCGAGCAGTGGCAGGCGGCGCTCGAGCCGTACTGGTCGGAGCATGACTGGATCGGCACGGATGCCGCCGCCCGCGGCCCGGGCATGATCACGATCGTTGAGGAGCCGGGGCGCTGGAAAGCACGCCAGACGCTGGCGGACCCGGTCGGCGACCACGACTGGATCATCGAAGCCGAAGTCGACCTGGCGGAGAGCGATCACGCAGGTGAAGCGATCGTCGAGGTAGTCGCCGTCGTGCGCCTGTAGCGGCTCGGGGCGCGGCGTCCGCGAAGCGGGCACGTCGCGCCGGTACGGTAGTCGGCATGGCCAACGATGACCCGGCGCTCCTCGCCGAGGTGCTGCCGGGCACCTGGCACGTGAGCGCCAGCAACCTCCCGGTCTGGGTGAGCGCCGACGCGGCAGGGCTCAGCGTCGAGATCGAGGTGGTCAAGCACGATCCGCTCATGCTTCGGCACCTCATCGTCGTCGAGTCGCGCGACGGCCGCGTGAAGCGCATCGGGGGCGTGGATCGGTGGGTGGGCACCCGCTTCCGCACACGCTCGCGAGCCCTGACCCCGTTCCGCTGGGGCCACTGGCACATCACTGGCATCAGCCCCGACCGCGATCACATCGTGGTGAGGATGGCGAAGCTCCGAGCGCTGCCCGACAGCATTCTCATCTGCCGGCGCGACGGTGTCGAGGTCGACGACTTGCGCGCGACTGTCTCCGCACGCACAGAGCCTCTCGGGCTGAGCCCGGAGGACTTCGCGTCGCTCACTTGGAATTGACGGCTACCCTCGCAGGATGCCCGTTGCTCGTCGCCCCCGGACTGTCTGGCCGGTGTCGTCCATCGCCGTGATGCTCACGGCGCTGGTCCTGGGAGGCTGCACGCCCGCGCACGACGCGGACGTGACTCGCGCGTCGAACGGCTCGGACACCGAGCACCACGGGCTCCTGCCGGTGCCGGAGCCCGCTCACGGACCGGCCCCGCCGGCGGCCGACTTCGCGCGCCAGGCGGTCGATCGCATGACGATCTCAGAAAAGGTCGGTGCGGTGCTGATGCTGCACCTCCCCGGCACCGATCAGACCGCCCTCGCGCATTTCGTCGAGGCAAATGAGCTGTCGGGCGTGATTCTGATGGGCGACAACATGCCCGAACCATCCATCGATGGCCTGCAGACCGTCACGTCTGGCCTTGCAGACGACGACCTGCCTCCGCTTGTGGCCATCGACCAGGAGGGCGGTGTGGTCGAGCGGGTGCGGCCGGACCCCGGAAAGCCTGCTAGGGAGCTCGCATCGCTTCCGCCTGAGGCGACCGAGGAGAGCTTCCGCGCGCGGGCGGAACTGCTGCGGTCGCTCGGGGTCAACGTGAACTTCGGCATCGTCGCCGACGTGACCGACGACCCCTCCTCGTTCATCCGCTCAAGGGTGCTCGGCGCCGAGCCCACGGCCGCCTCCGACCGCGTCGCGAGGGCGGTCGCGGGGGAGCAGGGCCGGGTGCGTTCGACGCTGAAGCATTTTCCGGGACACGGCGTCGCGGCCGGCGACTCCCACTCCAGCATCCCCTCCACGGGCATCACGCTTGATCAGTGGCGCGACTCGGCAGCGAAGCCCTTCGCCGCCGGCATCGATGCTGGAGCGGAACTGGTCATGATGGGCCATCTCCGCTTCGACGCGATCGACCCCGCACCGGCTTCGATGTCGGCCCGCTGGCACGAGGTGCTGCGTGAAGAGCTCGGCTTCGACGGAGTCATCGTCAGCGACGATCTCAACATGCTGCCCGCCTCAGGCGCCCCGGAGTTCGCTGACGCCGTGACGAACGCGGTCAATTCACTCAATGCGGGCACCGACCTCCTGCTCTTCGTCGGCGGCGTGGAGCCGCAGACCCTGCGCCAGGGGCTCATCGCTGCCGCCGAGACGGGGGCGATCGACGGGAGGCGGCTCGATGAAGCCGCGGAACGGGTGCTCGCGCTGCGGCGGGGGCTCGCGGCATCCGAAGGGGTGCTCGTGCACTGCGACGCGTCGTGCAAGCGCGCGATCGGCTGAGGCGTCACGCCGCGTCGGTAGCGCCCACGATCACCTCGCGCACGCGCCGCAAGTCTTCCATGAGCGAGCCGACCACGATCCAATGCGCAGGATCGGGATGCAGCACAACGATCGGCGCGGTCAACGCGGGGAGCTCGATCGTGGTGCTCGACGACGAGGCCGGGGTGGTGAGCAGGCGCAGGTCGTGGGCGGCGCGTTCGAGCTCAGTGACGATCGCCTGCACTGCGGGTATCTCGGGGAGCGCGCGGTCGTAGTGATCACGAGTCGCTCGGGCCATGCCGAGCACTCTTGTCACGAGGGGGTTCGCGCGTGTGAGCATGGCGAGGTCCTCCTCGAGCCTGCGGCGGTGCCGTCCGCGTCGGGGGTTGAGCATGAGGCTCTCCTCGCCCTTCCGCAGGGCGGTGTCGGCATCGCGCTGCAACTCGCGCAGACGCCGAGCCCGCGCATACATCGCTTCGACGTCTTCCCGAGTGCGGGGTGCGCCCAGGGCCGCAGCGAGGTCGTCGAGCGAGTCGGCGATCGCGAGCACGAGCCGCGTGGTGGCGCGGTGCGCAGGCTCAGTAGCCACCGGTGGCACGATCGCGAGGTTCACCAGCAGTGCGACGAGCGCTCCGATCACCGTCTCGACCACGCGTTCGAGCCCGTATCCCGGCGTCGACCCGAGCGCGAGCACCAGCATCGCGCTGATGGGGATCTGGTTCGACGAGCCCGAACCGAGCTTCAGCGCCCACGCGATGATGAGCGACACCACGATCACCGACAGCACGACCCAGGTAGAGCCGCCGAAGAGCGCGCCCGCGGCTGATGCAAGGAGCACGCCGAGCACCACTCCGACACTGCGCTCGATGCCCTTGGTGATCGATTGGGTGACACTCGGCTGCACCACCAGCAGGGCGGCGATAGCTGCGAAGATCGGAAGCGGTTGGCCGAGCAGCAGGTTCGACAGCAACCAGGCCGTCACAGCCGCGAGTGAGGTCTTCAGCACTTGCAGCAGAGGGGAGCGCGTCTCAGCGCGCAGGGTGCTCGCAAAGCCCGGGGCGTCGCTCATCACGTCAGCGTAGATCGCGTCGCGGCATCCCGAGTGGCGCAACTCGGGTCACAATGGAGTGACGGCCCCGTCATTTCGTGCCTGAGAGGCCTCGCAGCGCACGCCGACCCGACGAATCAGGACCACATCGCTGGTGCCAACCCACAGCACTGAACCCGCGGGATTCCGCGACTCCGCGCCCGGCGGCGTCTCAAGCCCCGACCACGCGCCACCCGCGCCGACCGACGACCCCGCGGTGAGCGAGCGCTGGCCGCTGCTCGACCGGATCGCGCACACCCTCGGCCGACGACTCGTCGATGGCCACTCGCTGGGTCTGGAGGTCGGCGGAGACGGCTTCGTCGAAGGCTTCCGCCTGGAGCTCGAGCAACCCGAGGGCGGGACGCAGCAGCAGGTCGTGTACCTCGAGACGCGGCCCGAATCCGTGCAGCGCGACGGCGTGCTGAGTCTGCGCGACGTCGACGGCACCTCGGTCGCGGTGTGGCTGTATCCGCGCGATCCCGAGCTGCCCGCCCTTCCTGCCGCGGTCTATCCGGAGTCGGCTGCGGGGCTGCTGGCCAATATGGGCGTGCTGTGCCGTGAGCTGACCCTCTCGCTGATTGCCTACCGGCCGGGGAAGCGCGCTGTCGTGCGGGCGGAGGCCGAGGGCGTGGACGCATTCCTCAAAGTGTTCGCCCCGCGCTCGACCGCCGCTCTCGTCGAGAAGTACACCACCTGGCACGAGTCGGGCCTGCCTACGCCGAGGCTGCTGGGCTGGAGCGACCGAGGCCTGATCGCGTTCGCGGCGCTGCCTGGCGCGACCGCAGCGGCGAGTCTTGACCGCATCGACGACCACGACCGCTTCCTCGATGAGATCGTGGCGCTGCAGCGAGCGATCGCCGCGGTTCCAAGCGCCCAGCTCGCCCGACCCTCCCTCGCGACTCGCGTGGATTGGTACGAGCAGCGACTCGCAGCACTCATGCCGGAGCACAGCGCGAGCATCGGCAGCGTGGGGCAAGTGGTCGCCCGCACGCTGGCTGCCACGCCTGCTGCGCTTCCTGTCACGGTGCACGGCGATCTGCACATCGGCCAGGTCTTCATCGATGGCCGGGGCGACGTCTGCGGCGTGCTCGACATCGATACGGCGGGTCTCGGCGACCCGGCAGACGATGCGGCCGCGTTCTACGCCCATCTCGTGGTCACGGCCCTGTATCACCGCGATCAGCCGCGTCTCGCCGCGACAGCGTCCGAACTGGCGTCGCGTTGGATCAGGCGGTGGCCCAAGGCAGACCGGTCGTTCGCGTTGCGCGCGAAGGCCATCGCGGCGACGCATCTCCTCGCGCACGCGCTGAGCGATGCGGTGCCCCGCGAGTACCTGCTGCACGCCGCCGGAATTCTCGCGGCCGAGTTGCAGCAGGAGGCGGTCGTCCAGGCGGACTGACCCCAGCCGGGATGACTGCTTACGCGATCAGTTCGGCGTTGCCGGCAGAATGCCCAATTCCTCGAGGTGATCGGCGAGACCTGCGCCGTCCGGAGCCCAGATCCAGGGGGCGCGGTCGTCGCGAGGCTCGCTCTTGTGCCGACCTCCCGCGAGCACTGCCT
The DNA here is from genome assembly GCF_040536845.1 of Ruicaihuangia caeni. Taxonomy (NCBI): domain Bacteria; kingdom Bacillati; phylum Actinomycetota; class Actinomycetes; order Micrococcales; family Microbacteriaceae; genus Ruicaihuangia; species Ruicaihuangia caeni. The sequence goes on along the minus strand of NZ_CP159582.1, from coordinate 152,465 downwards.
CGGAGGGCGAGAGTCGGCGGATGGCGATGGCCGCCACGGCATCCGGATGCTGCTCTGCGAAGTCGCTGTACAACGACTCGTCGTGCTGGCCATCGTCGCCGATCAAGAGCCACTTGAGGTCAGGGAACTCTTCGGCGAGACGCTCAAGGTTCTTCTGCTTGTGCGCACGGCCGCTGCGGAACCACCGGTCGTGCGTCGGACCCCAGTCGGTCAGCAGCAGCGGCCCCGGGGGGTACATGTTGCGGTCGAGGAACCGGCCGAGCGCCGGGGCGACGTTCCACGCTCCAGTCGAGAGGTAGATGAACGGAGCCTCGGGGTGAGCCTGGGCGAGCCGGTCATAGAGCACCGGCATCCCGGTCACCGCGCGACGGGCATGCTCATGCACCACGAAGGCGTTCCAGGCCGCGAGCAGCGGCCGGGGGAGCGCTGTGACCATGACGGTGTCGTCGACATCGGAGAGGATGCCGAGGCGCGCCTGGTCGTCGACGACGTACACCGGTGCCACCACCGGTTCGGTGTCGCTCGTTCTGATCGTCAACTGCTGCCAGCCGGCCGCCAGCGTCGATTCGAGCCGTGCGTCGATCACGCCACCGCGGTCGGCGAGGAGTTCCACCTCGACGCCGTCGATGTCGACGATGACTGGAGTGTCGCCGACGGGGATGCTGAAGAACGCGCGCCAACCGCGAACCTTGCGGTAGCGCTCGGTATCAGCGGCATCCGGTCTGGTGAGCACGACCCGGCACAGCACGCGCACCCAGCCTGGACGGTCGTTCGCGGTGCGCCCATACGCGGTGTAGGGGATCACCGTCGTGACCAGGCCACGGCGCCGACCGCGGCGGAGTCGGAACCGGTGGAACCGGTCCTCCATGCGCGCGGCCCAGTGCATGATCGGGCCCTGCTGCCCACGCATCGCCTTCGACGTTCTGGCTCTGGGCATTGCCCAAGTCTCGCATGAGTGATCCGAGCGCGACGAACCCGCGTGGCGCGCCTCGAACTCTCAGCCGTAGCCCCCTGTCGCCCCAGAACTGGGGATGTATATTTTCCTCACAACGATAGGAGTCTGCGGTGCCCCAACAGCATTCCGTCGCAACCCGAACGAAGAAGGCCTCTGCCGCCCGCAACGAGGCCCTCATCAGGAATGAACCCGTCCAGGCTCGAAGCGCCGCCCGATTGGACGCGCTGCTCGACGCGGCCGCCGCCGTGATCGACGAGATCGGGTACGAGCGGCTGACGACCGCCATGGTGGCCGAGGGTGCGGGCGCTTCGATCGGCACGGTGTACCGGTACTTCCCGGATCGCATCGCGGTGCTGCAGGCGCTGTCGCAGCGCAACCATGACAGGCTGCTCGCGCGTCTCGACGCTGTGCTCGCCGATGAAGGCCACGGCGACTGGGACGAGGCGCTCACGGCGGTGTTCGACGCCCTCGCCGACGCGTTCCGCACCGAGCCGAGTTTCGCATCGCTGCGCGTGGGCGACGTGCTCGATCTGCGCCCGCCCGCCCATGACGCGACCGCCTACGACCGCATCGCCGACGAGACGCTCGACCGCATCGCCTCATCGTTCGGACTGACGATCAGCGACGATGCGCGCTTCGACTTCCACGTGTGCCTCGCTCTGGCCGATGCCCTGCTCGGTCGTGCGTTCGCACGCGACCCGAAGGGCGACAAGCGGCACCTCGAGGCTGGACGCACGCTGATGTCAGCGGCGATGCAGCGGCATCTCGGCGGGTCTGTCAAGCGCTGAACCCGGTCGACGGCTCGCCCGGTGAATGGTTGCTGAATCACCCTTGCTCGGGACTCGGCCGACCATCCTCCTCAGAGGGTGAGTCGCTGCTTGTCGCAGTGTCGGCATCCGCCTGGTCGACCGGCGTGCTTTCGCCGGTGACGGGGTCGACCACCACGAGCATGTGCCGGTTCGCACTGCGGGAGAGCGCCCGCTTCACGAGCAGGACGACGACGAAGAAGACGATCAGGATGCCGGCGAGCACATAGCCCGCGAAGTGCAGCTGCTTCGAGATCAGCTCGCGCGTCACGTTCCCGGCGGTGGCGCCCACCGTGACGTACACGAACGCCCACAGCACGCACGCGGGCGTCGTCCACGCCATGAAACGCCGGTATCGCATGGTGCTCATGCCGACCGTGAGCGGGATGAGCGAGTGCAGCACCGGGAGGAACCGCGAGATGAACACCGCGATGCCGCCGCGACGGTCGAGATACTGCTGGGCGCGCACCCAGTTCGACTCGCCGATTCGACGGCCGAGCCTGCTGCGGCGGATCCAGGGGCCGAAGTAACGGCCCAGTGCGAATCCGACGCTCTCCCCGATGAGCGCCCCCACGATCACCGCCAGCATGAGCGCGACATACATCACAGGGTTGACCAGGGGGTTCTCGGTCGCGAGCGCTGCGACGACCACGATCGAGTCGCCGGGCACGATGAGCCCGATGAGCACCGACGTCTCGAGCATGATGCCGACCCCCGCCAGCACGACGCGCAGCACCGGATCGACACTGTCGACGAGCTGCAGCAGCCACGAGAGGGCGTCGTTCACGCCACGAGCCTAGCGGCGGCATCCGAGCGGGTCACAGAGCCGATTTCGCGCCAGAACCAGCGCGGGCCGCCAGTTGAGTCCTTCTCAGGTAACAGTGCTGTAACGTCTTGAACCCTGCTCACTACCGGTAGAACGAGCTGTTCTGCCGCGGAATCATGCGGAATCCGGCAGAGTTCGCTCCGATCCGGCAGAACTGGAGGCCGCTCGAACGGCTTGCTACGGTGGTTGCGCTCCGGGCGCGGACCAGAGGTTCGCGGTGAGGAGCACCCGCCCCAGGCCGCGACCGGCGCCACCGCGCCGTGCGTATGGTCGGGAACAGCGCGGGCTCGCTACCGAATGCGCGCCCTAGACGCACTGCCTGTTGCTCTTCCGGGCTGGTGCGCCGCAGTCCTGACCCGGACCGCCGACTCAGCACCGACGCCGTCGCGTCGGTACGGAGCATTGTGACCGAAGACATCGCCCTGAAAGCAGATGGTCTCTACAAAGTGTTCGGGCGCCGCCCGAAGGATGCCGTCGAGCAGCTTCGCCGTGGAGTAGCCCGCGACGAGCTGCGCGACGTGACCGCCGCCGTCATCGACGCCGGCTTCGAGGTTCGCCGCGGAGAGATCTTCGTCGTGATGGGACTGTCGGGTTCCGGCAAGTCCACGCTCATCAGGATGCTCAACGGGCTGCTTGAACCGACCGAGGGCAGCGTGACGATCGCCGGAGAGCGCGTCACCGGCGCTACCGGCGCCGAACTGCGAGGCATCCGGCGAAAGCGCGTCTCGATGGTGTTCCAGCACTTCGCGCTGCTGCCGCACCGCACCGTGCTCGACAATGTGGCGTACGGGCTGGAGATCCAGGGGATCGGCAGGCCGGAGCGTCACGAGCGAGCTCGGCAGATCATCGAGCTCGTCGGGCTGGCCGGCTGGGAGCAGAAGCTGCCGTCGCAGCTCTCGGGCGGAATGCAGCAGCGCGTCGGGCTCGCCCGCGCCCTCGCCGCGGACACCGACGTGCTGCTCATGGACGAGGCGTTCAGCGCTCTTGACCCGCTCATCCGTCGAGAGATGCAGGAGCAGCTCGTCGAGTTGCAGAGCCAGCTCGGCAAGACGATCGTGTTCATCACTCACGACCTGAACGAGGCGATGTTCCTCGGTGACCGGATCGCCGTCATGCGCGCGGGCCGGATCGTGCAGATCGGCACACCCGAGGAGATCCTCACCGATCCGGCCAACGACTACGTCGCGCAATTCGTGCAAGACGTCGACCGGTCGCGCGTGCTGACCGCCGCCAGCGCCATGGAGCCGCCGAGGTCGGTGGTGTCGGTCACGGCCGGCCCCCGAGTGGCCTTGAAGACCATGCGCGATCTGCAGACCTCAGCCGCCTTCGTGATCGGGCGAGACCGAGCGCTTCGGGGCGTTGTGCGCGATCGCGATGCCATGCGACTGGTCCGCCGCGGTTCGAGCGATCTGGCCTCGATCATCACCGATGACTACGCGGTCGTCACGCAGGATGCCGCGCTGAACACGCTGCTCGAACCCTCCGTCGAGAGCGCTCTGCCCGTCGCCGTGGTCGACGAGCGGAACCGTCTTGTCGGGGTCGTGCCCCGAGTGACGCTGCTCGCTGCGCTCGGCAATGTGTCGAGCAACACCAGCGAGATCCCCGCTGTGGAGCCTCCGCCCACGGTGCCGGTCGACACGATCGACGCGGTGCTCGCCACCGACCAACAGGGTGACGACAGGAAGGGGGTGCTCGCATGAGCGACCTGAGGATTCCCCTCGGCGAATGGGTCGAGACGATCGTGCGCGGCATCATCGCCGCCGTCCCCGGCATCTTCGACGGCATCCGCACCGGCTTCCTCGCGTTTTACGAGGGGCTGGATTGGCTGCTCACGACGCCCCCCTTCTGGGTCGTGATCGCGGTGTTCGTGCTGATCGCCCTGGCCGTGAAGGGCTGGAAGTTCGCGCTCGGCACAGCGGTCGGCTTCATGCTGATCGTCGCCGTCGACCAGTGGACCACCGCAATGGAATCGCTGGCGCTCGTCGTCGTGGCCGGTGTCATCGCTGTCGCGCTGGCGATCCCGCTCGGCATCCTTGCGGCGAAGTCGGATGTCGCCTCGCGCATCATCCGCCCGGTGCTCGACTTCATGCAGACCATGCCCGCCTTCGTGTACCTCATTCCGGCGCTCATCCTCTTCCGGGTGGGCGTCACACCGGGCATCGTGGCGACGATCATCTTCGCGCTCGCGCCTGGAGTGCGGCTCACCGAGCTCGGCATCCGCAGGGTCGACAGCGAGGTGGTCGAGGCCGGGCAGGCGTTCGGCTCGTCTCCAGGGCGCATCCTGCGTCAGATCCAGCTGCCGCTTGCGATGCCGACCATCATGGCCGGCGTCAACCAGGTGATCATGCTGGCGCTGTCGATGGTCGTCATCGCCGGCATGGTCGGCGCCGGCGGACTCGGCGGTCAGATCGTCGCGAGCCTCAACCGCATCGACATCGCGCTCGGCTTCGAAGCTGGCCTCTCCGTCGTGATCCTCGCCATCTTCCTGGACCGGCTCACCGCGGCGCTCGGCGCCAACCAGACCGTGCTCGGCAAGCTCATCGATGCGGCCGCGAAGCGTCGCCGCGCCGAGCGGGCAGGTGGCTCGGCGCCCGCTGACCGCGTGGTGGACGGCGAAGTGCCAGTCGACGAGGTCGAGGTCGCGACCGCCTCGCCGCGGCGCGCCCCCACCGCCTTTTGAACTCGCGGATGCCTCGGCATCCGTGAACCGTGTGCGCAGAGATCCTGCGTGCCGACCGTCACCAAAGCCGTCTCCTGACGGCCAGAAAGGACGACCCATGAAGAAGCGCATGACGTCGCTCATCGCAGCGGGAGCCATCACGGCGCTCGCACTGACCGGCTGCAGCAGCAGCGGCACCGGAACCGAACCCGGTGCGGACAGCCAGACAGGCGACAAGACCGACATCACGATCGCCGTGTTCAACGGCTGGGACGAGGGCATCGCCGTCTCCGAGCTCTGGAAGGCGATCCTCACCGAGCAGGGCTATGACGTCACGCTCGAATACGCCGACCCGGCGCCGGTGTTCGTCGGACTCTCGGAGGGCGACTACGACGCGACGTTCGACGTCTGGCTGCCCGAGACCCACGCCAGCTACCTCGAGGAGTACGGCGACAAGATCGCCGATCTCGGCGCCTGGAACAACGAGTCCAAGCTGACCCTCGCGGTCAACGAGGACGCGCCGATCGACTCGCTCGCCGAGTTGGCGGAGCACGCAGACGAGTTCGGCAACCGCATCATCGGCATCGAGCCGGGTGCGGGCCTCACCAAGGCCACCGAAGAGCGGGTCATTCCCGGGTACGGGCTCGAGGGCATGGAGTACATGACCTCGTCGACCGCTGCGATGCTCACGGAGCTCGAGACCGCCATTGCGAACGGCGAGAACATCGTCGTCACGCTGTGGGAGCCGCACTGGGCGTACGGGGCGTTCCCCATCCGCAACCTCGAGGACCCGGAAGGCACACTCGCCACGGTGGAGAGCATCCACACCTACGGCAAGGCCGGCTTCGCGGACGACTTCCCGCAGGTCGCCGAGTGGCTCGCCGACTTCGAGATGGACCTCGACACGCTGTACTCGCTCGAGAAGGCGATGTTCGTCGACTACGACGGCAGCGACTTCGGTCCCATCGTCGAGCAGTGGATCGCCGACAACCAGGAGTACGTCGACAGCCTCACGAGCTGACGTCTCGAACCACACCGAGATCAACGGTGGCCGGGCCCGCGAGGTGCCCGGCCACCGCTGTCGGGGACGGGTTCACAGCGGCCTCAAGCGGGCTCGCGCGCATCGTCGCGGCAGCGGTCTCTGCTGCAGCGGTCTCTGCTGCAGCGATCGCTCCTCCAGCGGTCTCTACTGCGGCGGTCGGCGCAGCGGACGACGCAACGAGCCGAGGGCCGCGCGCCACGCCTCGAGGCGCCCGGGCTGTTCGGCTGAGCGAGGTCCGTCTTGCCACTCGGTCACGATGCGCAGACCGTGCAGCGCATTGAGCGTCCAGATCTCGAGCCCGTCGAGTTCCTCGGGCGACGCGAGTTCCTCGCGCACCTCCACCCCCCGCGCGGCCGCGACGGTGCGCAGCACTCTGGCCGTGACGCTGGCGACGCGCGGCAGTCGCTGGTCGGGGAACACCATGGCGTCGCCGCGCCACCACATCACCGCGCTGGTGGCGCCGTCGGTCACGGCGCCGGTTGACGCGTCGGTGAACATCGCCTCGTCCGCGCCGCTCGCCCGCACTGCCGCGTTCGCCGCTGCCAACCGACCGATGTCCGGGCCCTTGACAGACGGTGCCATCCTCGGGTCGGCTCCGCTCCACGTGCTCAGCACGACGCTGCGTCGCAGCTCTGGTGCGGGTCGCAGGCGCCATCGGAGTCGGAGGTCGGCCACCGACACCGACACCGGCGTCGCCGCGGCATCTTCGACAGCATCCGCGCCGGGGCCGATCGAGCGGGCGACGAGTTCAACGCGTGGAAACCATTGCTCCTGCTCAGGAATCGACTCGAGCAGCGCGTCGAAGAAGGCATCGACGTCGAGCGCAGGCTCCTCCGAACCGTGCGGCGGGTGGCCCGGTTCGACCGCATCGACGACGTTCGCCACAGCGGTGGAGAAGCGCTCGCGGTGCAGTTCGACCGCCAGCGCTGCCCCTTCGGTGACCAACCAGGAGTCGGCTGCCAGCAACGGCAGCTCGCGGTGCGGCGCGGAGCGGAACCCGTCACCGGTCCACTCGAAGAGGTCGTGCTCCGGCGCGCTCATAGTCTTAGCGTATGCGTCCGCCACTGCTCGCCTGGGAGGTCACCGGCGGCATCGACTCCGCCGCGCTCTTCGAGGCCATCGCGGAGGCGCACGACGACGTGTTCTGGCTGGACAGCGGCCCGGATGCCGCGGTTGGGCGAAGTGTGCTCGGCTGGTCTGCTGACCGGTATGTGAGCACTGAGCCGAACGCCAGCGACTTCGCGGCGCTTCGGGAGCGGTTACGACGGGTGCCTCGCGCCGAGGACGTGAGCGACACGGCGTTGCACGTGCCAGGTCTGCCACTCGGCTGGGTGGGGTGGCTCGGGTATGAGCTACGAGCGGTGACAATGGGGGAGCCGCAGCGCCATGCGCTCCGGCATCCGCCCCTCGCCCTGCTCTGGGTCGACCGCGCTGTCGTCGTCGATCATGAGTCGGGACGCGTTTCGCTGGTCGCGATCGGGCACGGGTGGGATGCCGAGCTGGTGCAGTGGCGAGCTGAGATGCTCGAGCACATCGAGGCTTCGCGCTCGAATACCCGTGCCGTGCCGCAGGTGCTTACGAATTCGAGTGCCCGCTCGCTGGTTCAGTGGCGGCATTCGGATGCCGAATACCTCGACCTCATCGAGCAGTGTCGCGCCGCGATCCGCGCCGGCGACGCATACCTGCTGTGCCTCACCAATGAGGCGACGGTCGACGGGCATTTCGACGCAGTCGCCAGGTATCTCGCGCTGCGCCAGGCCAGCCCCGCGCACCACGGAGGGTTCGTGCGCATCGGAGGCGTCTCGTTGCTCAGCGCGTCGCCGGAGCAGTTCCTGCTCGTCACAGCCGATGGCTCGGTCGAGACGCACCCGATCAAGGGAACGCGTCGTCGAGGCGCCACTGCGCTCGAAGACGAGCGGCTGCATCGCGAGCTTCGCGACAGCGAGAAGGAGCGCGCCGAGAACCTCATGATCGTCGACCTGATGCGCAACGATCTGCAGCGCGTGTGCCGCATCGGTTCGGTCGAGGTGCCACGGCTGCTCGCGATCGAGAGCTATGCGCAGGTGCACCAGCTCGTCAGCCGCGTGCGCGGACGCCTCGCGGAAGGCCTCGACGCGATCGACGTCGTGATGGCGTGTCTGCCCGGCGGATCGATGACGGGCGCGCCCAAGCTCAGCGCCACCCGCATCCTCGACCGGCTCGAAGACGGGCCGCGCGGCATCTACTCGGGAGCGTTCGGCTACCTCGGCGCCGATGGAAGCGCCGACCTCGCCATGGTGATCCGCTCCATCGTGATCGATGCAGCCGGTGCAACGGTGGGCGCCGGAGGCGGCATCACAGCGCTCTCGGATGCCGCAGCCGAGCTCGAAGAGGTGAAGATCAAGGCCGCGCCGCTGCTCGCGAGCCTCGGGGTCGCTCGACACTAAGCTTGTCTGTCGGGCTTGCTCGCGGCATCCGCGATCCTTGCGGCCCATGCTCAGGCCCGAGTCTCGGGCCCGAAGTCTTGCGATGAATGGAAGTTCGGTGGCAGAGCACGACGACATGCGGCACGACGACGCGCGCGGATACGACTTCGCCCGCATCCAGGAGAAGTGGCTCGCGATCTGGGACGAGCTGAAGCCCTTCTCGACGCTCGGTGTCGACGACGAGCGCCCCCGCAAGTACGTGCTCGACATGTTCCCGTACCCGTCAGGCGACCTGCACATGGGCCACGCCGAGGTCTACGCGCTCGGCGATGTGCTCGCGCGTTACTGGCGCCAGCGCGGATACAACGTGCTGCACCCGATCGGGTGGGACTCGTTCGGCTTGCCGGCCGAGAACGCGGCGATCAAGCGCGGCGCGAACCCGCGCGACTGGACCTACGCGAACATCGAGCAGCAGAAGGCTTCGATGCGCAAGTACGCGGCGTCGTTCGACTGGGACCGCGTGCTCCACACGAGCGACCCCGCCTACTACAAGTGGAACCAGTGGATCTTCCTTCGCATGTTCGAGAAGGGCCTCGCGTACCGCAAGGACAGCTGGGTCAACTGGGATCCGGTCGACCAGACGGTGCTCGCGAACGAGCAGGTGCTGGCCGATGGCACGAGCGAGCGCAGCGGCGCCGTGGTGGTCAAGAAGAAGCTGACCCAGTGGTATTTCAAGATCACTGACTATGCGGACCGCCTGCTCGACGACCTCGACGAGCTCGAGGGCAAGTGGCCTCACAAGGTGCTGCAGATGCAGCGCAACTGGATCGGCCGCTCGATGGGCGCTGACGTCGACTTCGAGATCGAGGGTCGTGACGAGAAGGTGCCGGTGTTCACCACCCGGCCTGACACGCTCTATGGGGCCACCTTCATGGTGGTGGCTCCCGACAGCGACCTCGCCGCCGAGTTGGTCGAGGGTGCTGCTCCCGACGTGCAGCAGGCCTTCGCCGACTATCTCACTCAGGTGCAGAAGTCGAGCGAGATCGAGCGACAGGATGCGGCCAGGCCTAAGACCGGCGTCTTCCTCGGCCGGTGGGCCGTCAATCCGCTCAACGGCGAGCGCTTGCCGGTGTGGGCGGCGGACTACGTGCTGGCCGACTACGGTCACGGGGCGATCATGGCCGTGCCGGCGCACGACCAGCGCGACCTCGAGTTCGCTCGCGCTTTCGACCTTCCCGTGCGACTCGTCGTCGATCCGACCGCGAATGCCGAAGAACTCGCCGAAGTGCACCCGCAATCGACGGGCGTGGCCCTGGTCGGCGACGGCCGCTTGGTCAACTCCGGCCCGCTCGACGGCTTGCCCAAGGAGCAGGCGATCGCCCGAGCGATCGAGATCCTCGAGGAGCGCGGCACCGGTCGCGCGGCCAAGAACTTCCGTCTGCGCGACTGGCTGATCTCGCGCCAGCGGTACTGGGGCACGCCCATCCCGATCATTCACGGCGAGAACGGCGAGCTCATCCCAGTGCCCGACGAGCAACTGCCGGTGACGCTGCCTCCCACCGAGGGGCTCGATCTGCAGCCGAAGGGAAGCTCCCCGCTCGGGGGCGCCACAGATTGGGTGAACACCACCAACCCTGTCGACGGATCACCGGCGAAGCGCGACCCCGACACCATGGACACGTTCGTCGACAGTTCCTGGTACTTCCTCCGCTTCCTCAGCCCGAACGACCCCGACCAGCCCTTCGACCCAGCGGAAGTGGCGAAGTGGGCGCCCGTCGACCAGTACGTCGGCGGCGTCGAGCACGCCATCCTGCACCTGCTCTACGCCCGCTTCATCACCAAGGTGCTCTTCGACCTCGGCCTCGTGCCGTTCGAGGAGCCGTTCAAGGAACTGCTCAACCAGGGCATGGTGATCCTCGACGGTGCCAAGATGTCGAAGTCGAAGGGCAATATCGTCTTCTTCTCGGAAGAGGTCGACAAGCACGGTGTGGATGCTGTGCGAGTGACGATGGCCTTCGCCGGCCCGCCGGAGGATGACATCGACTGGGCAGAGGTCTCGCCCACGGGCTCCAGCAAGTTCCTCGCCCGGGCATGGCGCGTCGCCAACGATGTGGCGAGCGAGCCCGGTACGGCTCCGGAGGGTGGCGACACAGGCCTGCGCCGAGCGACGCACCACCTGCTGGCAGACTTCCCCGGCCTCATCGAGTCGTTCAAGTTCAACGTTGCGGTCGCCCGCATCATGGAGTTGGTGAACGCGACCCGCAAGACGATCGACTCCGGAGCGGGCGCCGCCGATCCGGCCGTTCGCGAGGCCGCTGAGGTCATCGCCATCTCGCTGAGTCTCTTCGCGCCCTACACCGCGGAAGAGATGTGGGAGATGCTCGGGCACGAACCCTCTGTGGCGTTCGCAGGACTCCCGGATGCCGAGCCCTCCTTGCTCGTCGAGGAGACCCTCACGGCCGTCTTCCAGGTCGATGGCAAGGTGCGCGGCAAGGCAGAGGTGTCGCCCGACATCGCACCCGAGGCGCTCGAGGCGCTGGCGCGCGAGTCGTCGGGCGTGGTGCGCGCGATCGGCGATCGCGAGATCGCGAACGTGATCGTGCGGGCGCCACGCGTCGTCAACATCGCCACGAAGCGCTGAGCGGGACACAGCCCGCTCTGACGCAACGGCGGAGGCTGGGCGTGCGCGCCTAGCCTCGCGGCATGACGCAGCTCACCGATCCGCGCCGCGCCGCTGTGCGAAGGCTCGTGGGTGCCGCGGTCGTCGTGGCGTTGGTCGCGCTCGGCGTCGCGGTGTTCACGGTGGCGGTGACACCGGGTGGCGGCACGAGCGTCTTGCCCGCCGCGGAAGCGGCCTCCGCGGCGACGTACCGTACTCGCGACTCCGCTCTCGAAGGTGTTGGGGCGGCGTACGACGAGGAGGCTCCTGTCGTGTACGTGCACGTCCTCGGTGCCGTGAACGCGCCTGGCTTGTACCGGTTGCAGCCTGGCGATCGCGCTGTGGACGCGATCGCCGCTGCTGGCGGGTTCGCGGCCGAGGCTGACTTCGGCGCTGTGAATCTCGCCCGCCCCGTTGTCGACGGTGAGCAACTCCGGGTGCTCACCGCGGCCGAGGCGAAAGCCCAACCGGCCGCGCCGGCCGTCGGGTCGGCGTCGGCAGGCACCGGGGGAGCTGTGGTCAACGTCAACACCGCTACCGCGACGGAACTCGAAGCGCTGCCGAGAATCGGCCCCGCGCTTGCCGCGCGCATCATCGAGTGGCGGGAGCGACATGGTCGGTTCCGCACCGTGGACGACCTCATTGCCGTCAGTGGCATCGGTGAGAAGCTGCTCGACGGGCTGCGCGATCTGGTCACGGTGTGATGCGCGTGTTCCCATGATTCGTCCGCGTCTCGCATCGACTCGACTCGTCATACCGATCGTGGCCGCGTCGGCGTGGCTGACGGCGGGAGTGCTGATCGCCCTCCCGCAAGCCGCCGCCTGGTGCGCAGTCGGGTTCGGCTCCGCACTGTCGGTGCTGGTGGTGGCGAGGGCACTGCACGCTCGAGGCGCTCAAAGCCGAGGGGAGCGCGCGGATCGCGGCACTCGACGAGCACTGATCGTGAGCGCCTTCTGGCGCACCTTTGTGCTGCTGCTCGCTGCTGGCGCGGCGATGGCGACCGCGACAGCTGTGCATCACGAAGCGCGCGCGCTGCCGTCCGGGGGGCATCTGCCCGTACAGCTGAGCGGGGCACTGGAAGTCACCACGGCGCGACCGGATCGCGTGGACGGGCTTTTCAGGCCTGTCGAGGCGCCGACGACCGTTCTGCCGGTGCGAGTATTCACACAGCCACCCGCCGGAACAGCGCCTGGAGCGGTGCTGGCGGTGTCGTCGGCTTCCGCCCGCGAAGCCGAACCCGGTGACCGAGCGGTGATCCTGCTTCGCGCGCGCTCGCTCGAGATGCTGCTCGCGCCGCCTCCTCTGCTCGGCGCTGCCGAGCAACTCCGCGAAGGCTTCCGCGACCTCGCGCAGGAGCTGCCCGGCGACGGCGGAGGGTTGCTGCCGGGACTCGCGATCGGCGATACCACGGCCGTGAGCGAACGCCTCGACCGAGCGATGAAGGACAGTTCACTGAGCCACCTCACCGCGGTCTCCGGCGCGAACTGCGCCATTGTCACGGGGCTGCTGGTCGCACTCGGCACTGCGCTCGGGTGGTCGCGAGCGTGGCGTGTCATCGCGGCGCTGACAGCGCTGCTCGGCTTCGTCGTGCTGGTCACACCGGAGCCGAGCGTGCTTCGGGCAGCGGTCATGGCGACGATCGTTCTCGTGTCGCTGACCACGGGTCGACCCCAGCGAGGCGTCCCGGTGCTCACCTGCTCGGTCTCGGCGCTCCTGCTGCATGACCCTTGGCTCAGTCGCGACTACGCCTTTGCGCTCTCTGTCGCCGCCACAGCGGGCCTGCTGCTGCTGTCAGTACCGATCGGCCGCTTCTTCTCCCGGTGCATGCCGGAGCGCCTCGCGGCGGTCATCGCCATCCCAACGGCGGCTCAACTCGCTTGTCAGCCGATTCTGATCCTGCTCGAGCCGTCGATCCCCCTCTACGGCGTGCCGGCGAACCTTCTCGCAGGACCTGCCGCGCCAGTTGCGACCGTGCTCGGCTCGCTCGCCTGCGTGCTGCTGCCGGCGCTGCCGTGGCTGGCTGGAGCGCTTGCGTGGGTCGCGTGGTTGCCTTCTGCCTGGATCGCCGCAGTCGCGCACGTGTCAGCCGCGCTGCCGCTCGCGCGGTTGTCCTGGCCGGAGGGCTGGGTCGGTGCGGCGCTGCTTGCGCTGCTGACCGGACTCGTGCTCGCGGCGGCACTGTCTCATCGCCGCAAGCGGGAGCTCGCGATGACGGCGATCATCGTGCTCGCGGCCACCGCGGGCGCCACGGCGGTCGCGGATTCGATCCGAGCGATGGGACGACCGTCCGATTGGCATATCGCACTCTGCGACGTGGGGCAGGGCGACGCTGCAGTGGTGCGCGACGGCCACCAGGTGCTGCTCGTCGACACGGGAGCCTCACCAGAGTTGCTCTCGGACTGCCTCCACTGGCTCGGCGTGACACGGCTCGACGTGCTGGTGCTCACTCATTTCGACCACGACCACTCAGGTGGAGCTGACGCCGTGCTCGCCCGCAGCGACCTCGTCATTGCCAGCGACCCCGAGGACGACGCCGACGCGCAGTTGCTGGAGGCATTCCGAGCATCTGGCGCGGCGGTGGAGCTGGTGCGAGCCGGCAGAAGCGGAACTCTGGGATCGCACGAGTGGCGCGTCCTCTGGCCGAGCGGCAACGGGCCCTCGAAGGGCAACGACGGCAGCGTCGTCATCTCCATCACACCGCTGCCGGGCTGTACCAACGGATGCCTGAGCTCCTTGTGGCTCGGCGACCTCGGGCAGGACGCGCAGGTGATGCTCTCGGCATCCGCCCGACTCGGTCGCTTCGATGTGGTGAAGGTGAGTCACCATGGTTCCGCCGATCAGCATCCGCCGCTGTATCGAGCGATCCGCGCGAGGCTGGGGCTGATCGGGGTGGGAGCCGACAACGGGTACGGACACCCTGCTCCCGCGGTGCTTCGCCTGTTGGAGGAGAGCGACGGCGCTATCGCGCGAACGGATGTTGACGGAATGGTGCTCATCGCTCCCAGGGCCGACGGCGTGCACGTGTGGCGCGAACGGAGCGGCGGCGAAGACCCCGGGTCGAAGGGGGAGGCCGCATCCCGCGGTGACGGTGCCGACGATTAGTCTTGAGGAGACCGACCCCCGACCAGTCGATCCACGAGATGGTGCCGGCGCGCATCGTGTCTTTGCAGTCGAGAGGAGCCACATGGCGGCGAGAGGTTCTGCTCGATCGAGCTCCAGTTCCCGTTCAGGCGCCGGGCCCAGCGCGCGAGGTGGCACCCGGGGAGGCAAGGCGAAGGTTGCGATCGAGCAGCTGCCGTGGAACCGAGTTCGCCCCGCCCCAGTCGTGCTCATCACGGGTCCCGAGGAACTGCTCGCCGGCCGCGCCGCGCGCGCGATACGGTCGCAACTCGCCGAACTCGACCCGGCGCTCGAGACGAGCGAGCTCGAAGCCGACAAGTACGCGCCGGGCGAGTTGCTGACGCTCGCGAGCCCTTCGCTCTTCGCCGAGCCTCGCTTCATCCGTGTGAGCGGCGTTGAGAAGTGCACCGATGACTTCCTCGCCGAGATGCTCGAGTACCTCGATTCGCCGGCCGACGACACCGTCGTCGTGCTTCGTCACGCGGGCGGTCAGCGCGGCAAGAAGTTGCTCGACGCGATCCGTGCCGCGAGCGGTACCGCGATCGAGATCGTCTGCGCCGAGCTCAAGACGGACAGCGATCGCTACGACTTCGCTATGGCGGAGTTCAAGTCGGCGCAGCGCTCGGTCACTCCCGGAGCCCTCCGCGGCATCGTGAGCGCATTCACTGGTGAACTTGCGGAGCTCGCCGCCGCCTGCCAGCAGTTGATCGCCGACTCGGAGGGGGAGATCACCGAGCGCACGGTTGAGCGCTACTACTCCGGCCGGGTCGAGACGAACGCGTTCAAAGTGGCGGATGCCGCGATCGCCGGGCACCGCGGAGAGGCGCTCGGGCTGCTGCGCCACGCCCTCGCGACCGGCGCAGACCCGGTGCCCTTGGTCGCCGCGTTCGCGGCGAAGGTACGCACCATGGCGAAGCTCTCCGGCGCATACGGGCCGCCCGGGCAGCTCGCGTCACGGTTCGGCCTCGCCCCCTGGCAGGTCGATCGCGCGAAGCGAGACCTCCAGGGGTGGAGCGACGAAGGGCTCGCCCGCGTGATCCAACTGCTCGCCGAAACGGATGCTGCGGTCAAGGGCGCCGCGTACGACCCGGAGTTCGCCCTGGAACGCCTCGTGACCGTGATCGCCGCCCGAGGCCGCTGAGCGAGCGCCTCGCGGAGCACGCTGCTCGCGGCTGAAACGGCGAAGGGTCCGCCTCCCTGCGGAGACGGACCCTTCGAGAGCCGCTAGAAGCGGCGAAGCTCAGTTCAGAGCGATGCGACCTGCTTGGCGATGGCCGACTTGCGGTTCGCAGCCTGGTTCTTGTGGATGACGCCCTTGCTGGCAGCCTTGTCAAGCTTCTTGGAAGCGAGCTGCAGCGCGGCCACAGCCTTGTCCTTGTCGCCAGCGGCGACAGCCTCGCGCACCGAGCGGATGTGGGTCTTCACCTCGCTCTTGACCGCCTTGTTGCGGTCGTGAGCCTTCTTGTTGGTGAGGATGCGCTTGATCTGCGACTTGATGTTTGCCACGTGGTTAACCTTCTTGTTGCGTTGACAGTTCCGGGCAGCCGAGGAGGGTATGGACTCCCGATGATGATTCTCGGCCGCAATTCACGTTCCGTCGCGAGGCGTCGGGACAGTGCAAGCCAACAGGAAACTTTACCAGTTCGAGTGGTGCGGCTCAACGCGGAGGGTGAGACGGCGTGGCGCCTTGCCGATGCGGTTTGCGCCAAGCGCCTTGCAGCTGGCGAAAGGCAGTAGGCCGAGAGACAGCAGTGGAGGGCGCCGGCCAACCGACGCCCTCCACTGAACCGGCTCGAGCGCTGCTCAGTCGCGGCGCGCGTGTCGACCGGTGTCGGTCTCCGGGTCCGTGACAGTGGTGCTGGTCGAGCCAGTGATGCCGGTCGAACCCGTGGCGCCGGTCGAGCCAGTGGTGCGCGCGGTTCCCGCGTCGGTGACCATGGCGCGCTCCGCGGTTTCCTGCTCCACGAGCCACTCCTCGCGGCGCGCTCCTGGAATCCAGCCGGTGTCGACGACCCGACGCTGCCACAGCGACGCCGCGATCACGAGCACCGCACCGATCACGACCGTCAGGATGACGCCCATGACCGGTCCGCCGAGCAGGCTCACTCCGATCAAGGTGCCGAACCAGCCGAAGTCGGCATCGCCGAAGGTCGTGTTCGCGAACCCGAGCTCACCAAGCACGAGCAGCAGCAGGGCGGGGAGGATCGTGATGAGCACGCCGTTCACGAAGCCGCCCACCATGGCGCCGATGCGGCCACCTGTCGCGTTGCCGAACACTCCGGCGCCACCACCCGTGAAGAAGTGCGGCACCATTCCGGGCAGGATCAGGGCCAACCCGAACGCGGGGCCGAGCCAGATCGCGATCAGCGCGAGGCTGACGAGGCCGCCGAGGAACGAGGTGAGGAAGCCGATGAGCACCGCGTTCGCAGCGAAGGGGAACACGATCGGCACGTCGAGCGCGGGACGCGCACCGGGCACGACCTTCTCGGCGATGCCCTGGAACGCCGGCACCAGCTCGCCGAGCACAGTGCGCACACCGAAGAGGATGATCGCGACGCCGACGCCGAACAGCAGAGCGTTCATGATCGCCGCCATGATGAAGGCACCGCCGTCGGCCGCGTTGAGGATCGGCAGTGCGGTGTCAGCGGGCAGGGCGATGAGGCCCCAGATCGCGAACACGAGGTAGATCAGCACCATCGACAGCGCCGTCGCAACCATCGAATCGCGCAGGAACCCGAGGCCCTGCGGGAAGTTGATGCGCTCGGTCGAGTGGCTGCGACGGCCGACCGCCTGGCCTACAGCGCCTGCCGCGATGTAGCCGGCTGAACCGAAGTGCCCCATCGCGATGGTGTCATCACCCGTGATCTTCTTCATCCACGGGTGGGCGAATGCGGGCATCACGACCATGATCACGCCGAGCAGCAGCGCGCCGATGATGACCACGAGCCATCCGAGGTCTTCGCCGAAGCCGACCGACAGCACCACGGCCAGCAGCAGCGACATGAAGACCATGTGGTGACCGGTCAGGAAGATGTACTTCAGCGGAGTGAAGCGTGCCAGCAGCAGCATCACGATGAAGCCGAGCACCAGCACGTAGGCGCTGGTGGCGCCGTACTGCTCGGCAGCCAGAGCGGTGATGACCTCGTTGGTCGGGATCACCCCCTGAGCGCCCGTCACCTCGAGGATGAGTTTGCCGAGGGGATCGAGCGACGACACCACGACGCCGGCACCGGCGCCCAGGATCAGGAAGCCCAGCGCGGCTTTCAGGCCGCCGCCGACCACCTGGCCCGGTGTGCGCCGAAGCGCGATCAAACCGATCGCCGTGATGATGCCGATCAGGTATGCGGGCACGTTCAGGATCTGCTGCCCGATGAATGTCAGAACTACAACCAGCCACTCCATCGTGGGGCTCCTTGTCTCGTGATTCGGGGATCGATTGGTCGGGGGAGGCCGAGGCGGATGCCGCGGCGGGCGCCCTGCGGGCGATCAGACCTCTGGAGCGAGTTTCTGCGAGATTTCGTCGACCGAGAGGAAGTTCTGGATCTCGATCACCTTTGCGGGAACATCGCCGAGCTGCTCGGCGAGGTCGTGCGAGATGAGCACGATGTCGACGGTCCGCGCCGCACCGCGCGCCGACCCGATGTCAGACGCTTCGACGTCCGCTGACGCGCCGAGAGCCTTCAGGGCCTTCTCGGTGTTCATCTTCAGCAGGATCGACGTGCCGATGCCCATTCCGCACACCGTCAAGATTTTCATGGACAGCCTTTCCGTTCAGTTCCCGGCCGATTCGGCCAGCAGGGCTCGTACCTCACCGGGCGAGGTCGCCCCGAGCAGACGCTCGAAGCGGGTCTCGTCGCTCAGGGCGAGCGCGAGCGTCGACATGACTTCCAGATGCGCGTCGTGATCGAGCGCCGCGAGACCGATGATGAGGCGGACCGGGTCGTTGGTCGCATGACCGAACTCGACCGGCTCAGTCAGTCCGACCCAGCTCAACCCGGCTCGCAGCACTGCTGGCGAGGGCCGTGAATGGGCGAGCGCGAGGCCGGGCGCGATGACGATGTACGGACCGTTCTGCTCGACGGCCTCGATCATCTCGTCGGTGTACTCGTCGGTGGTTGCGCCGCTCTCGACCAGGCCTTTTCCGGCCAGGCGTATCGCCTCACGCCAGTTCGTGGCGTGCTGCCCGGTCTCGATCGACTTCAGCGCATCGAGCAGATCCATATGCGAGCCCCCACTCCGGCCAGAGAGCCGTGAGTCACTTCGGCCATCTCAGGTTGTGCAGAGCCTATACCTCGACTCGCCCGATATCCCCGATTTCCTTGCGCCGAGCTGCGGCGCGGCGAGTACCGTGTGCGGCATGGACACCAGCTCACGAGCCACTCCGGGCGGCACCGGCCACGACGCATCGCGCGAACAACTGGAACGCAGGGCGGTCGCGGCGGCCATCGCGCTTCCGGCGATGCTCGTGCAGCAGAAGGGCCACGGGCATGGCGGAACACCGATGGCCCTCGCGCCGCTCGCCCACACGCTGTACTCGCGTGTCATGCGGCACAATCCGGCGAATCCGCTCTGGCCCGGGCGCGATCGGTTCGTGCTCAGTGCGGGCCATGCGGGATTGCTGCAGTACGTGCAGCTGTACCTCACCGGCTACGGTCTGACCCTCGACGACCTTCGCGCGGCGCGCTCGCTCGACTCGCTCACACCTGGCCACCCCGAGCACGGTCACACCGAGGGAATCGAGGCGAGCACGGGCCCACTGGGACAGGGCGTGGCGATGGGAGTCGGCATGGCGCTCGCGGCCCGTCGCGAGGCGGCCGAATTCGGCGCCGACACCGGATTGTTCGACACGACCGTCTGGGTCGTCGCGGGCGACGGATGCCTGCAGGAGGGCGTCTCCGCCGAGGCATCAAGCCTTGCCGGCACGCTCGGCCTCGACAACCTCGTCATGGTGTGGGACGACAATCGCGTGACCATCGACGCGCTCACCGAGGAAGCGTTCACCGAGGACGTGCGCGCTCGGTACCGGGCCTACGGCTGGCATGTCATCGACGTAGAGGACCATCGCGATGTCGATGCCCTGCAGGCCGCGCTCGAGACCGCGCGGGAGCACCGGGGCAGCCCCGTCTTCATCGCGCTGCGCACCGTGATCGGTGACCCCTCACCCGCATACTCCGGCCGGCCCGAGGCGCACTACGGCGGATTCGGGGAAGAAGAGGTGCAGGAGGTGCTTGAACTGCTCGGCTTCGCACGCGACGCCGAGCTCGAGGATCTCGTGCCCGACGAGGTCTTGGCGTTCACTCGCGAGGCGATCGCGCGTGGTGCCGAAGCAGAGGCGCAGTGGCAGCGCTGCTTCGACGAGTGGCGTCAATCCGATCCGGAGGAAGCGGGTCGCTGGCAGCGGCTGCGCGACGGCGAGGTCGACCTCGCGCCGCTCGATGACATCGCGCTCCCAGGAGTCGGCGAGCCGCAGGCCACCCGCAAGGCGAGCGGCGCCGTGATCAAGGCCATGCAATCGAGCGGCACGCTCTGGGGCGGCTCCGCCGACCTGGCGTCGTCGACCAACGTCGCTGTGCCGGGGCAGGCTGTCTCGGCCGACCGTCCGGCAGGGGAGTTCATTCGCTTCGGCATCCGCGAGCACGCCATGGCCGGGGTGCTGAACGGTATCGCGCTGCACGGATGCTGGCGGCCCTTCGGTTCGACCTATCTCGTATTCAGTGACTACATGCGGCCCGCAGTGCGGCTCGCCGCGCTCATGGAGCTTCCCGTGGTGTTCGTCTACACCCACGATTCGCTCGCCGTCGGCGAAGACGGCCCCACCCACCAACCCGTCGAGCAAGTGCCGTCGCTGCGATCGATGCCCGGGCTCGCTGTGGTGCGCCCGGCAGACGGTCCCGAGACCGTGGCCGCCTGGCGCCGCATCCTGGCCGACCATCGCATGCCGGCCGCGCTCGTGCTCTCTCGTCAGGACGTTCCTGTGCTGCCCGAACGGCAAGGCCTCGACGAGGGAGTGAAGCAGGGCGGTTACGTCGTGTGGCAGCACGGCGACGGCGACGCGGTCGCCCTGATCGCTACGGGCAGTGAGGTGTCCCTCGCGGTCGACGCTGCCCGCACCCTGGCCGACCGGGGCATCGCCGTGCGCGTCGTGTCGATGCCGTGCGTCGAGTGGTTCGAGCAGGCGTCACCCGAGTGGCGCGAGCGGGTGCTTCCCGACGCGCTGAGGGCCAGGGTCACGATCGAGGCCTCCTCGCCTGAGGGGTGGTACCGCTTCGCGGGACTCGACGGAGAGGTGCTGGGCGTCGACCGGTTCGGTGAATCCGGTTCCGGCGCCGAACTCATGAGCAGACGCGGCTTCACTGCCGAGGCGATAATCGCCGCGGCGGAACGGGTGCTCGCGCGGCATGGGACAATCGACTGATGCGGATGCCGCGGCATCCGCCCGTCAGACATCCCCGAGTCAGCCCCGATTGAGGACCGTTGAGCCCACGAGCAGTGACCGCCCTTGAGCCGGCGTCGACCGACCCCGAGTTCATCCGCAACTTCTGCATCATCGCCCACATCGACCACGGCAAGTCGACCCTGGCCGACCGGATGCTGCAGATGACCGGCGTGGTCGAAGAGCGCGCCATGCGCGCCCAGTACCTCGACCGCATGGACATCGAGCGCGAGCGCGGCATCACCATCAAGAGCCAGGCCGTGCGGATGCCGTGGGCGGTCGACGGGCAGGCATACGCGCTGAACATGATCGACACCCCCGGTCACGTCGACTTCAGCTACGAGGTGTCGCGGTCGCTGGCCGCCTGTGAGGGCGCGATTCTGCTGGTCGACGCGGCACAGGGGATCGAGGCGCAGACGCTCGCGAACCTCTACCTGGCGCTCGAGAACGATCTCGAGATCATTCCTGTGCTCAACAAGATCGATCTTCCCGCGGCAGACCCGGAGAAATACGCCAAGGAGCTCGCTGGGCTCATCGGAGGCAGCCCCGACGATGTGCTCCGGGTGAGTGGCAAGACGGGTGTGGGGGTCGAGGAACTGCTCGATCGCGTGGTGCAGCGCGTGCCGAACCCGGTGGGAGACGCCGACGCGCCCGCGCGCGCCATGATCTTCGACTCCGTGTACGACTCGTACCGCGGCGTGGTCACCTATGTGCGAATGGTCGACGGTCAGTTGACTCCGCGCGAGCGCTTGCAGATGATGTCGACGCGTGCCACGCACGAACTCCTCGAGATCGGCGTCTCGTCGCCAGAGCCGATCCCGACGAAGGGGCTTGGCGTCGGCGAGGTGGGCTACCTGATCACCGGCGTGAAGGACGTGCGCCAGTCGAAGGTCGGCGACACCGTCACGAACGCTGTGAAGCCGGCATCCGAACCGCTGCCCGGTTACACCGACCCGAAGCCGATGGTCTTCTCCGGGTTGTACCCGATCGACGGCAGCGACTACCCCGACCTTCGTGAGGCGCTCGACAAGCTCAAGCTGTCCGACGCCGCCCTCAACTACGAGCCAGAGACCTCGGTCGCCCTCGGCTTCGGATTCCGCTGCGGGTTCCTCGGGCTCCTCCACCTCGAGATCGTCACCGAGCGGCTGCGCCGCGAGTTCGACCTCGACATCATCACCACCGCCCCGAGCGTGGTGTACGAGGTCACGACCGAAGATCGCAACACTGTGACCGTGACGAACCCGAGCGAGTTTCCGGCGGGCAAGATCCACAGCGTCACGGAGCCGATGGTGCGCGCCGCCATCCTCGCTCCCAAGGACTATGTCGGCGTGATCATGGAGTTGTGCCAGGGCCGTCGCGGCAGCCTGCTCGGCATGGACTACCTGGGCGAAGACCGCGTCGAGATCAAGTACTCGATCCCGCTCGGTGAGATCGTCTTCGACTTCTTCGACCAGTTGAAGAGCAAGACAGCGGGGTACGCGAGCCTCGATTATGAGCCGATGGGCGAGCAGGAGGCCGATCTGGTCAAGGTCGACATCCTGCTGCAGGGCGAACAGGTCGACGCCTTCAGCGCCATCGTGCACCGCGACAAGGCGTACAACTACGGCGTCATGATGACGGGGCGCCTCAGGGAGCTGATCCCTCGCCAGCAGTTCGAGGTGCCGATCCAGGCGGCCATCGGCGCGCGCGTGATCGCTCGCGAGAACATCCGCGCGATCCGCAAGGACGTGCTCGCCAAGTGCTACGGCGGTGACATCACCCGCAAGCGCAAACTGCTCGAGAAGCAGAAAGAGGGCAAGAAGCGCATGAAGATGGTGGGCCGCGTCGAGGTGCCGCAGGAAGCGTTCATCGCCGCACTCTCGGGTGATACCGAGAAAGCGAAGGATAAGAAGTAAGCGTGCCCCGCTCCACCTGGCAGGTCTCGAACGTCAGCTACGGCGCCATCGGCGCCTCGCAGGCGCCTGACCTGCTCGCCTACCCTCCGAAGGGCTTCCACGCTGCCGAGTTCCGCACTCGCATCGGGCACGGTGAGCAGCGCTTCAGGGCGGCCGTCGAGCAGGCGCTGACCTGGCAGATCCAGCAGCGCAGCGGCATCCGCGTGCGAGTGCTCGATGTGCCTCCGCGCGATGAGACCTCTTACGTGCCGGTGAGCTTCGACGCCGACGGGGCTCCCATCCCGCCGAGCGAACGCGCGATGCGCCATGAGGTCGAGTACTCGGCAGAGGGTGAGCCGCTGCTGGTGGCTGGCACCACCGCGACGCTGGTCGTGCCGGTGCTGGGCATCCCGTTCTCATTGCCGACCCGCGTGGTCTTCCTGATCGACGAGCCCAACCGCAAAGGGTTCGCAACCGGCACCATGCGGGGCCATCCGCTCTCCGGCGAAGAGAGCTTCGTCATCGAGCAGGGTGAAGACGGCGCGGTGTGGATTCACCTGCGAATGTTCTGGCGCCCCGGCAGTGCGTTCTGGCGGCCGTTCTACCCGCTGATCGCGCTGCTGCGAAAGCGGTACATCGCCCGGTACTTGAGGGCATTGCAGGCGGCGACGGATGCCGCGGTGCAGGCCGCGGAGCCGGAGCAGGGCGCCGAGGGCACACCGGCCCAGGCGCCTGTCGCAGAGGCCGTCGGCGAGCGGGAGGTGGCAGCAGCGTCGTCGCTCGACGCCGGTGCCGGTGCTGGTCTCGGGGAAGCGGAACTCGAGCAGGCGCCTTCTCCATACTCGGAGCTTCCGTTCGACTCGGCCGAGCCAGAGGTCGCGAGGGTCGAAGCGGAGCGGCGAGGCGATGTGGTGGAGCCCGAGCCGGTGCTCGTGGAGTCGCCGCCGGCCGAGCCTGAGATCGAGCCGCAATCGCTCGCTGCTTCCGGCGTGACGGATGACTTCACGGCGATCGTCTTCGACGCAGCGCCGATGGTCGACCGCGCAGACGACGAGTTGCACGACGCCGTGCCGTCGGCCATCGAAGCTCCGTTCGAGCCGGTGGTGGTGCGCGACATCGAACCGGTGGACGAGCCTGTGGGTTCGGTGGATGCCGAGCATGTGGAGGCGGAGGTCGTTCAGCCGGAGGTCGTGCTCACTGACCCGGTGACCGAGCGGGCCGCGCCCGTGGTTGAGCCGGTGGTGCTCGCTGAGCCAGGGAGCGAGCCGCTCGTCGAGCCGGAGCCTGCTGAGCCGGAGTTTGCGGAGCAGGAGCCGGAGTTTGCAGAGCAGGAGACGGAGTTTGCGGAGCAGGAGACGGAATCGGTGTCGGAGTCGGTGCCGTATTCCGAGCTGCAGCCCGCGGAGGAGCCCGCAATAGAGCCCCAGCCTGAGCCAGGCCCAGAAGCCGCAGACGCACCGGCCGCACTTGCAGCCACTCGCGAGGCCGCTGCAGCCGAACCTTTCAGCGCCGAGACCGCCAATACCGCCGAGACCACGGCAGAGGCCGAGCACCAGGCGTCCGGAAACGCGCCCCGCCCGGGCTCACCGCTCACCGGTGGAATCAGCCTGCTCGGCCGGCCGCTCGATCGGCCGCTTCTCGACGGACTGCCGACGCTGGGGCTGCTCCGCAACGCCGGCCTTCGGAGCGGTGGAGGGGCCACCGCCGCTCCGGGCGATCAGCCGGTTCAGAGGACCGCCGAGACCGACGCCGCCGAATCCGACCAGTCGACGGATGCTGCCGCGAACGCTGGCGACGAGGGCTCCGACTCGGCATCCGGCCCGGCGTCGGACCCGAAAGACCAGTGACCATGCCGAGCGCTCTTCCGCTCGCCGATCCAGCACCGCGTGACGGCGCACTGCCCGCCTCTGTCGCCGCAGGAGCGGAGCAACGCGACTTCGGCGTCTACGTGCACGTGCCCTTCTGCCGGGTGCGCTGTGGCTATTGCGATTTCAACACGTACACCGCGGAGGAACTCCGGGGTGCACGGCGCGAAGACTACGCATCGCAAGCGGTCGGCGAGTTGGACCTGGCCTCACAAGTGCTCCACAAGGCCGGAGTGCAGCGGCGCCCTGCATCCACCGTGTTCTTCGGCGGTGGAACCCCCACCATGCTCCCCGCCGCACAGCTGGCAGGCATGCTCAAGGCCGTCGACGAGCGATTCGGCCTCGCACCCGGTGCCGAGGTCACGACCGAGGCCAATCCGGACTCGGTCGACGAGCGCTATCTGCACGAGTTGCGCGACGCAGGCTTCACGCGCGTCTCGTTCGGCATGCAGTCGGCGGTGCCGCACGTGCTCGCGACACTCGACAGAACGCACGATCCCGCCCGCATCCCAGAGGTCGTCGCGGCCGCTCGCGCCGCCGGGCTGCAAGTGAGCCTCGATCTCATCTACGGCACCCCCGGCGAATCGATCGATGACTGGAAGCGTTCGCTCGGCGCCGCGATCGAGCAGGCGCCCGACCATGTCTCCGCCTACGCGCTCATCGTGGAAGACGGCACCCGACTCGCACGTCAGATCAGAAGGGGCGAGGTCGCGTCGCCCTCGGACGATCTGCAAGCGGAGATGTACGAGCTCGCCGACACCGAGCTCGGGGCGGCGGGGTATGAGTGGTACGAGCTGAGCAACTGGTCACGCGATGAGAACTCGCGGTCACGGCACAACCTCTCGTACTGGCGTGGTCAAGACTGGTGGGGCGTCGGTCCGGGTGCTCACAGCCACGTCGGCGGTGTGCGATGGTGGAACGCCAAGCATCCTGCGGCATACGCGCAGCGGCTCGCCGCGGGAGAATCGCCCGCCGTGGGCCGCGAGACACTCGATGATGAGACGCGGCGCATCGAGGAGGTGCTGCTGCGGTCGCGGCTGCGCGAAGGAGTGCCGAGCGCGATGCTGACGGCATCCGGGCGAACGAGCGTTGCGTCGCTCATCGCTGATGACCTCGTCGAAGCCCGCGCGGCCTTCCGGGGGACCATCGTGCTGACCCGTCGCGGCAGACTGCTCGCGGATGCGGTGGTGCGGGCGCTGCTCTCAGACTGAAGCAGCGCCCGGACTGAACCCCACCGTGCTGACGCTCACTGCTTGATGAACTCGATGGTGAGGGGGTACTTGTACCACTCGCCCTTGTTGGCGGCGACCGCTGCGATGACCATCAGCACCAGCGCCGCAATGCCGAAGGGGATGAAGAGCAGCCCGCCGATCCCGAGCGTGATGAGCGTCAGCACGAACAGGCCGGCCGCGTAGATCGCGAGCGAGATCTGGAAGTTGAGCGCCTGACGCGTGTGCTCCCGCACGAACGGCCCACGGTCGCGGAGCACCAGGTAGCCGATGAGGGCCGGCACGAAGCCGAAGAAGATGCCGCCCAGATGAACCAGCGTCGCCCAAAGCTTCTCGTCGGCGGGCGAGAGGGGCTGGGGCTGCTGGAATTCGTTGGTCATGGCTCCATTAAATGGGGGATGCCGGGCAATTCTCTACCCGGCATCCCGCGCGTCGCGCGTTCTTTGCATCGATCAGCGTCGACTGCTGCCTCGGCTCTCCCCGATTACTTGATGAAGCGGATGTTCACCGGGTAGCGGTACGCCTTGCCGTCCTTCGCCGAGACGAAGCCCAGGATCGAGAAGACGACGCCCGCGATCCACACGAGCCAGGTGAGCAGCCCGAAGAAGGCGCCGAGCCCGAACGTGACGACCGTGATGATGGCAGTGAGGACCCAGATCGCGACGTAGGCGATCACGAGCGTGATCTGGAAGTTCAGAGCCTCCTTGCTCTCCTGCCTGGTGAAAGCGCCTCGATCCTTGAAGACCAGGTAGATGATGAGCGCGGGCAGGAAGCTCAGGATGCCGCCGAGGTGAGCGAACGATGCCCATTGGCGGTCCTCTGACTCTGTCAGCGGAGCGGCCGGCTGCGGAGCGGCCGGGTATGCGTTCGGATCAGTCATGGTGAGCCTTTCAGTAACGATCGCTTCGCCGTGGTGCGGGCACCCCGGTTCGACCGGCACGGACGTCGGGCCGATGGCGACAAATTATCGCTTCGGCGCGTCAGGGCACAACGAACACGCCGCCTGGCGCCGCCCGCGTTCGGGGCGCAGCACGCGGGCTCTGGGCCCAATCGACGACACGGGTGTCGACCCGATCCGAGCCACAGGTCGAATCGGGCGGAGCGCGTTAGAATTGGCAGTCGTGCTGCTGGAGTGCCAGCCGTGTCGCATGCAGCAGCACGGCGGCAATCGCGGCATCAAGCAGAAGGCGGTGAACCATGGTCTCGGAACGCGGGCTCGAAGTGCTTCGGGTGATCGTGCAGGACTACGTCGCATCGCGCGAACCCGTCGGATCGAAATCCATCGTCGAGCGGCACAACTTCGGCGTCTCGGCGGCGACGATCCGCAACGACATGGCGATGCTCGAAGATGAAGAGCTCATCGCCGCTCCCCACACCTCATCGGGGCGCGTGCCCACCGATAAGGGCTACAGGCTCTTCGTCGATCAACTCGCCGATCTCAAGCCGCTCTCCGCAGCGCAACGCGCCGCGATCGAGACGTTCCTCGGGGCGTCGAATGACCTCGATGACGTGCTGGGCCGTGCGGTCAGATTGCTCAGTCAGCTCACCAATCAGATCGCCCTCCTGCAGTACCCGAGCTTCGGCGGCCGCCGGGTTCAGCACGTCGAGTTGGTGCCGATGGGCACCACGAGGCTGCTCGCGGTGCTCATCACCGATAGCGGGCGAGTCGATCAGCGCGTGATCGAGCACGGCGACGGTGTCGATGAGGTTCTGCTGGGGGAGCTGCGCGCGAAGTTCAACGCCGCTCTCGCCGGTCAGTCGTTCGCAGACGCCCAGGCCGAGCTGGCATCCATCGGCGGGCGCTTCACGCCTGAGCGCGCGGCCCTCGTCAGCGCCGTCGCGTCGGCGATCGGTGAGCAACTCACTGCCGGCCGGCAGGATCGGCTCGTCATGTCGGGCGCGGCGAACCTGTTGCGCACCGAGCACGACTTCGCGGGTAACCTCTACCCGGTGCTTGACGCGATCGAGGAGCAGGTCACCCTGCTGAAGCTCTTCCACGAGATGGAACTCGACCCCAACGCGGTCGCTGTCAGCATCGGACGCGAGAACGCCGAATTCGGCCTTTCGGATGCCTCGGTGCTCAGCAGCGGGTATCAGGCCTCGGGGGCGTCGAGTGCGCGGCTCGGGGTACTCGGTCCGACTCGCATGGACTATTCGAACAACATGGCAGCTGTGCGGGCGGTCGCCCGCTACCTCTCGCGGCTGCTCGGTGAGGAAACCAGGTAGTGGCAGATCATTACGACGTGCTCGGCGTCGACCGGAACGCATCCGCGGACGACATCAAGCGGGCCTATCGGCGACTGGCACGTGAATTGCACCCGGACGTGAATCCGAGCGCCGATGCGGCCGAGCGGTTCAAGCTGGTGACGCACGCGTATGACGTGCTGAGCGACCCGCAGCAGCGCCAGCAGTACGACGCCGGCCCGCAGCAGGGCTTCGGCGGCTTCGGCGGCTTCGGCGACATCTTCGAAACGTTCTTCGGGGGAGCAGCAGCGGGCGCTCGCGGTCCGCGATCCCGCCGCGAGCGCGGACAAGACGCACTGCTCCGCGTCGAGGTCGACCTCGACGAGGTCGTGTTCGGCACGAAGCGCGATCTCGAGGTCGATACGGCCGTGCTCTGCGAAACATGCGCCGGCAGTTGCTGCGCGCCGGGCACGTCGCCGGTCACCTGCGACATCTGCCACGGCACGGGCAGCATCCAGCGCACCGTGCGAAGCCTCCTCGGCAACGTCGTCACGTCGAACCCGTGCGGCAGCTGCCGCGGCTACGGGACGATCATCACCGACCCGTGCCCCACGTGCGCCGGACAGGGCCGGGTGCGCGCCCGTCGCACCATTCCCGTCGACATCCCAGCCGGCGTCGACACCGGGCTTCGCATCCAGCTGCCGGGCCAGGGCGAGGTCGGTCAAGCGGGAGGCCCCGCCGGCGACCTGTACCTCGAGATCAAGGTGCGTCACCACGACGTCTTCAGCCGCAACGGCGATGATCTGCTCGCGACGCTGCAAGTGCACATGGCTGACGCCATCCTGGGCAAGCACGTCACCCTCAATAGCCTCGACGGGCCGGTGGACGTCGAGCTGAAGCCCGGCACTCAGAGCGGCGAGGTGATCACAGTGAAAGACCGTGGCATCACCCGACTCCGAGGCGCTGGCCGCGGCGACCTCCGCATCGGCGTGCACGTCGTCACCCCCACGAAGCTCAGCCGCAAGGAAGAAGAGCTCATCAAGCAGTTCGCAGCCAAGCGCAAGGACGACCCGCCCCAGTTGGCCCACTTCCAGCAGGGGCTCTTCGCCAAGCTGCGCGACCGCTTCCTCAACCTCTGAGCCGTGGCGCACCTCTACCTCTCGGAGTCGCTCGACACCGCTGCCGTCGGCGATCACGTTGCGATAACCGGTGCCGAGGCTCGTCATGCGGTCACAGTCGGTCGGGTGCGCGTCGGTGAGCGTTTGCAGATCGGCAATGGGAAAGGTCTCATCGCGCATGGCGCGGTGACGCAGGCGGATGCCGCCACGCTGCTGCTCGAGGTCGACGAGGTCGTGATGGAACCCGCCCCTGTTCCGAAGCTGCTGCTCGTGCAAGCGCTCGCCAAGGGCGACCGCGATGAACTGGCTGTGCAGGCCGCGACCGAGCTCGGCGTCGACGCGGTCATCCCATGGCAGGCGGCCCGCTCGATCAGCCGCTGGGCGGGGCCCAAGGCCGAGAAGGGCGTGACGCGCTGGCGCACGATCGCGCGCGAGGCGAGCAAGCAGTCGCTCCGCGCCTGGGTTCCGGAGATCCACCCGGTGCACGACACCCGCGCCGTGAGCCGGCGCGCCGAGCGCCTCGTGGTGCTCGAGCCCACGGCATCCGCATCGATCGATGACGTGCAACCGGACGGTCGCGATCTCGCGCTTGTGGTGGGCCCTGAAGGCGGCATCAGCCCCGAGGAGCTCCGCATGCTGGCCGAGGCCGGCGCCGAGTTCGCGCGGCTCGGACGGCATGTGCTTCGCACTTCGACCGCAGGACCGGCGGCGATCGCAGCGCTGAGCGGACGCCTGAAGCGATGGTGACCCTGGTGATCTCGGCCGTGTCCGCCACGGCGCGCGGCTTAAGATGAGAGCATGACCGCCTCGATCTTCTCCCGCATCGTCGCCCGCGAACTGCCCGCTGACATCGTGCTCGAGAACGACCGTTTCATCGCCTTTCGCGACATCGCCCCCAAGGCGCCCGTGCACATCCTCGTCGTGCCGAAGACCGAGGAGTACGCGAACGTGACCGAGCTCGCCACAGGCGACGCGGATCTGCTCGCGGAGCTCGTCACGACTGCGCAGGCGGTCGCGGACGAGCACATGGACGGGCAGTACCGTCTCGTCTTCAACACGGGCGAACGCGCTGGCCAGACCGTCTTCCACGTGCACGCGCACGTGCTCGGCGGCGGGCTCGAGGAAGGATCCCTTGCCGGATAGCGAAGAGACCGGGCGTCAACCGAGCCCGGCACATGAGGCGATCACTATCGACGGCGTCGCCATGGTGCGGCTGCTCGGCCCGCAGGATCGCCTGCTGACCACGCTCGAGCGCGAGTACCCGGACGTCCGGCTGCATGTTCGCGGCAATGAGATCACGCTCGACGGCGATCCCTCGCAAGTCGCTGGAGCGCGGCGCCTCGTGAGCGAGCTGGTTCGGCTCGTGCAGGAGGGCGTCGACCTCGACCCTTCGGATGTCGCGAGCTCTGCTCGCGTGCTGAACCGAGGCGAGGGCAGCCCTGCAGACCTGTTCGGGCAGGCGATCATCACGACGCGGGGCCGCAGCATCCGCCCGAAGACGCTGGGCCAGAAGGCCTATGTCGACGCGATCGACCTCAACACCATCGTCTTCGGCATCGGCCCGGCCGGTACGGGGAAGACCTACTTGGCGATGGCAAAAGCGGTGCAGGCGCTGCAACGCAAAGAGGTCGACCGCATCATTCTCACGCGGCCCGCGGTGGAGGCAGGCGAGCGGCTGGGCTTCCTGCCGGGCACGCTGACCGACAAGATCGACCCTTATCTCAGGCCGCTCTACGACGCGCTCAACGAGATGATGGATCCGGAGCTCGTCCCCAAGCTGCTCGCGACCGGAACCGTCGAGGTGGCGCCGCTGGCGTATATGCGTGGCCGCACGCTCAACGATTCCTTCGTGGTGCTCGATGAAGCGCAGAACACGACGCCGGAGCAGATGAAGATGTTCCTCACCCGCCTCGGCTTCGGCTCTCGCATGGTCGTCACCGGCGACATCACCCAGGTCGACCTGCCCACTGGAGCGAGCGGCTTGCAGTTGGTGACGAAGATCCTGGGCGATATCGATGACATCCACTTCGCTCGCCTCACGAGCGATGACGTGGTGCGCCACACCCTGGTGGGGCGCATCGTCGACGCGTACACCAAGTACGACGCGGGGCAGCAGGCGCAGCGCTTCGAGCGCGAGCAGGGGATGCGCGAGCCTCAGCATCCCGGACGGCAGCCGCGCGATCGCCAGCAGCGCGGGGGCCAGCAGCGAGATCGCCAGTACAACCGCGACGACTCCCGTGGAGGTCACCGATGAGCATCGAAGTGAACAACGAATCGTCGGTGGAGTTCGACGAGGGCGCCCTTCAGCGTGTCGTCGCCTACTCGCTCGACCAGTTGCATGTGCACCCCGACGCCGAGGTCGCGATCGTGCTCGTCGACGAGGGCGCCATGGAGCAATTGCACGTGCAGTGGATGGATGAGCCCGGCCCGACCGACGTGCTGAGCTTTCCCATGGACGAGTTGCGCCCCGGCACTGAGGACATGGTCACCCCGCCCGGGCTGCTCGGCGACATCGTGGTGTGTCCGCAGGTTGCCAAGGCCCAGGCCGAAGCGGCCGGTCACAGCATGCTCGACGAGATGCTCATGCTCACCGTGCACGGCCTGCTGCATCTGCTGGGCTTCGACCACGCCGAACCCGATGAGGAGAAGGAGATGTTCGGCCTGCAGCGCGATCTGCTGGTCGGCTTCGCTCTGGCCGAACGGCGAAGGTGATGATGCCCGCACTGCTCCTCGGTGTCGCCGGGCTGCTGGTCGCACTTGGCGGACTCATGGCCGCCGTCGACGCGGCCCTGTCGGTCTTGAGCCGTAACGACCTCCAGGAGGTCGCAGCGCACTCGCGGGCTCGAAAGTCGATCGAGGCCATTGCGCGGGATGCCGGGGCCCACGTCAACGCCGTCAACTTCACCCGTGTCGTCGCTGAGACGACTGCTGCCGTGCTCGTCACGCTCGCGCTCGCCCAGTTGTTCCAGCCATGGTGGCTGGTGCTCCTCGTCGCGGCCCTCATCATGACGGCTGTGTCGTTCGTGCTCGTCGGGTCGAGCCCTCGCAGCGTCGGTCGCGACCACCCGCGCGCACTGGTGCGTCGCACAGCGACGCTGGTGCGCGGCATCCGCGTGCTCACCGGGCCATTGGCCCGCGTTCTCGTGCTGCTCGGCGATCGGGTCACCCCTGGCCGTCCTCGTACCGTGCAGTTCTCCACCGAGGAGCAACTGCTGAGCATGGTGGACGAGGCGACCGAGCTCGACGTGCTCGAAGAGGACGACCGGGCCCTCATCCACTCGGTGTTCGAGTTCAGCGAGACGCTTGTGCGCGAGGTCATGATCCCGCGAACCGACATGGTCACGATCGAGGCCGACACCCCTGTGATCAGCGCGATGAGCGTGTTCCTCGGCAAGGGCGTCTCTCGCATCCCGGTCGTCGGCAAGGACGCCGACGAAGTGCTCGGAGTGCTCTACCTTCGGGATGCCGCCCGGCTCGCCTACGAGCAGCCGCTCGACCACGAGGGCGTCACCGCAGCCGACCTGCTCCGACCTGCGCTCTTCATGCCCGAATCGAAGCCCGCTGACGCGGCACTGCGCCAGATGCAGCTCGAGAGCAACCATCTCGCGCTCGTGGTCGACGAGTACGGCGGGATCGCTGGGCTCGTCACGCTCGAGGACCTCATCGAGGAACTGGTGGGCGACATCGCCGACGAGTACGACCGCACGGTGGCCGAGATCACCGAGCTCGAGGGCGGCGCATACCGGGTGAGCGCCCGACTGCCCATCGATGAGCTCGGAGACCTGTTCGGCTTGGACCTCGATGACGATGACGTCGATACGGTCGGCGGTCTGCTCACCAAGACGCTCGGGCGGTTGCCCGTAGCGGGCTCTGTCGCCACCACCAACGGTCTGGTGCTGACCGCCGACCGCACCGAGGGACGGCGCAAGACGCTTGTCACCGTGCGTGTCGAGCGCGACCAGGCGCTCATCGACGCTCAAGCGGCCTTCGCGCCGGAGCGCCTGTCGTCACTCGAGGAGGAACGGGAATGACCCATCGCGCGGGCTTTGTCACGTTTGTCGGCCGTCCGAACGTCGGCAAGTCGACGCTGACCAATGCTCTCGTCGGAGAGAAGATCGCGATCACGAGCTCGAAGCCCCAGACCACGCGCCGCGCGATCCGCGGCATCGTGCACCGTCCGGAGGGGCAGCTGATCATCGTCGACACTCCCGGGGTCCATCGGCCTCGAACGCTCCTCGGCGAGCGGCTCAACGATGTGGTTCAGACCACGCTCGGCGAAGTGGACGTCATCGGCTTCTGCGTTCCGGCGGGGGAGAAGATCGGCCCCGGCGACCGCTACATCAACGACCAGCTCGACGCGTACCCGAAGGCCAAGAAGGTCGCTCTCGTGACAAAGGTCGATACGACTGACCGGGCGGCGGTCGCGGCGCAACTGCTCGCGGTCGACGCGCTGCGCGACTGGTCAGCGATCATCCCCGTCTCGGCGCTCACGGGCGAGCAACTCGATGTGGTGGTGAGCGAGTTGATCGCGTTGATGCCGGAATCGCCGCAGCTCTACCCTGACGACGCGGTGACCGACGAGCAGTTGGAGGATCGCATCGCCGAGCTGGTGCGCGAGGCAGCCCTCGAAGGGGTCAGCGAGGAACTCCCGCATTCGGTCGCGGTGACCGTGGACGACATCGTGCGACGCGACGACAAGGCGCTCACCGAGGTCTACATCAACCTGTTCGTCGAGCGTGAGAGCCAGAAGGGCATCATCATCGGCAAGGGTGGCCAGCGGCTCCAGCAGATCGGCGCCCGGGCGAGGGCCGAGATCGAGCCGCTCGTCGGGCAGCAGGTCTACCTCAGCATCCGCGTCAAGCTCGCAAAGGACTGGCAGAGGGACCCCAAGCAGCTCGGGCGCCTCGGCTTCTGACCGGATGCCGCGGACGCGGCGGCGGGCTATCCTGCGATCGGTCGAAGCGCCGAACGCACCTGCACGACATCCGCGCCGTACGCGCCGTCGACCCACTGCTGCAGCGACCCGTCGTCGTACACCACGTGCACGAACAGGTAGCCGTTCTGGGGCCACGAGCTCAGCAGTCCGCTGAGTTCAGCGTTGTCGAGCTCGGCCTGGACCGCGGCGAGCTCATCGTCGCTCGATGCCCCCGTGTTGGCCGGGTCGAGGAAGGGATCGGGCTCCACCATCGGGTCGTACAGCGCGAGCATGATCGGTTCGGCAGTCGACGTGAACGTCACGCCGTCCCACGTGCCCTGCACGGCGTACGCGCCCCAGGTGACCCCCGAGGCGCTCTCGGCACCCTCGACGCTCGACCAGTCCCAGCCGGCGATCTCCGGACCGGAGCACTGCGGAGGATACGACTCCATTACGGCGCCGAGGCAGAGCATGGCGGTCTCGCCATCGCGTTGCAGCACAGTGCCTTGCCCCATCACCTCACCATCTGCTGCGGGAATCGTCGCGGGCGGACCCGACGGCGTGCCACCGTCGGCTGCGGGGCCTCCGGGGGCGGAGGCGCCGAGGCATCCAGTCATGCCCAGAGCAAGGGCGAGTGCGCCGACGGCGACGAGCGCGCCGCGCCAACGGGGAAGAGCTGCGCCATCATTCATGGCACGAGTGTGCGCGATCGTGACGGCGTACCGCTACCCAACGTTCTGCGCGTCTTGCACGTCGCACCACCGAGCGTGGCCACCGAGCATTTCTCACCGAGCATTCTCACCGTTCGCTTCGTCGCTCGTCTTCGCATGCGCGGTCACGGGTGTTACGCTCGATGGGTGCACGGTCTGCTCCTCCTTAGCTGCCGCGACGAGTCTTGATTCAAGGCCTCCCTCGTCGCGGAGTTCGTCGATGGCTGACACACACGACTTGAGGAGATAGAGACCGATGAAGAACACCCAGCAGCCCTCGGGCATGCCGGTGCACAAGTACCGCCCGTTCCACGAGCAGATCCGGGTCGATCTGCCGGATCGCACATGGCCGTCGAAGCGCATCGAGAAGGCGCCGCGCTGGTGCGCCGTCGATCTGCGCGATGGCAACCAGGCGCTGATCGATCCGATGAGCCCCGAGCGCAAGCGCATCATGTTCGACCTGCTCGTGCGCATGGGCTACAAGGAGATCGAGGTCGGATTCCCCTCGGCGAGCCAGACCGACTTTGACTTCGTGCGCTCCCTCATCGAGGAGCAGGCGATCCCCGACGATGTGACGATCCAGGTCCTCACGCAGTCGCGCGACCACCTCATCGAGCGCACCTACGAATCGATCCGCGGCGCGAAGCAGGCGGTCGTGCACCTGTACAACTCGACAAGCGTGCTGCAGCGCGAGGTCGTGTTCCGCTCCGACAAGCAGGGCATCATCGACATCGCCCTCCACGGAGCGAGACTGTGCCGTGAGTACGAGAAGACGATCCCTGAGACTCAGGTGTTCTACGAGTACTCGCCCGAGAGCTTCACCGGCACCGAGCTCGAGTTCGCGGCCGAAGTGTGCAATCAGGTGCTCGAGGTGCTCGAGCCGACGCCCGAGCGCAAGGTCATCATCAATCTGCCCGCGACGGTGGAGATGGCGACCCCGAACGTCTACGCCGACTCCATCGAGTGGATGAACCGTCACCTCAACCACCGTGAGAACGTCATCCTGTCGCTGCATCCGCACAACGACCGCGGCACGGCTGTCGCCGCTGCGGAGCTCGGGTACATGGCCGGCGCCGATCGCATCGAGGGCTGCCTGTTCGGCAATGGAGAGCGCACCGGCAACGTCGACCTGGTCGCGCTGGGGCTGAATCTCTTCACCCAGGGGATCGATCCCGAGATCGACTTCAGCGACATCGACGAGGTGCGCCGCACTGCCGAGTACTGCACCCAGCTGCGTGTTCCAGAGCGCAGCCCCTGGGCAGGCGATCTGGTGTACACCGCGTTCAGTGGATCGCATCAGGACGCGATCAAGAAGGGCTTCGAGGCCATGGCCGCCGAGGCCGAGGAACGCGGCGTGACCGTCGACGATTTGGTATGGGCGGTTCCGTACCTGCCGATCGATCCCAAGGACGTCGGGCGCACCTATGAGGCCGTCATCCGAGTGAACTCGCAATCGGGCAAGGGCGGTGTCGCCTATCTGCTGAAGGCCGACCACGCCCTCGACCTGCCGCGCAAGCTGCAGATCGAGTTCTCCGGTGTGGTGCAGATGAAGACGGATGCCGAGGGCGGCGAGGTCACGAGCGAGGAGATCTGGGAGATCTTCAGCGACGAGTACCTGCCGGCTCCCGCCGAGCGCCCCGACGAGAAGTGGGGCCGCTTCGAGCTCCTGTCGACGCGCACAGCCAGCGACCTGTCGGGCGAGGTCTCGCTCGACGTGCAGCTGCGCGTGGGTGACGAGCTCGAGTCCGCTTCCGGAGTGGGCAATGGTCCGATCGCGGCCTTCCTGAAGGTCATGCGCGAGCAGGGCGTCGACGTGCAGCTCTACGACTACGTCGAGCACGCGCTCAGCGCGAGCGGTGACGCTCTCGCGGCCGCGTATGTCGAGCTCAACGTGAACGGGCGCACGCTCTGGGGCGTCGGCATCGACGCCGACATCTCGACCGCATCGCTCAAGGCGATCGTGTCGGGAGTCAACCGGGCGGTCCGGGCCGAGCACGAGCACAAGGTCCTCGCCACAGCCTGACGCGGGCGCCGAGCGGGCGGCTGTTCTCGGCTGACCGCTCGGCTCTCGCGACGCGGCTCGCACGGAGTGGTTCACAGGCCTCAGGCGGGCCGGCGGGCGATAATCGAGTGTGCCGCTCTATCGTGATGAAGCCGTCGTGCTGCGCACCCACAAGCTGGGTGAGGCGGACCGCATCGTCACCATGCTCAGCCGCCGTCACGGCAAGATCCGGGCCGTCGCCAAAGGCGTTCGCCGCACCGCCTCGAAGTTCGGGGCACGACTCGAGCCCTTCATGGTGGCCGATGTGCAGCTCTACGAAGGGCGGTCGCTCGACACCGTGACGCAAGCGGAATCGCTCGCCTCGTACGGTGCCGAGATCGCCACCGACTATGCCGGCTACACCGCAGCATGCGCCATTGTCGAGACCGCTGATCGGCTCTCGGATGCCGACAGCAGTGTGCAGCAGTATCTGCTCCTCGTCGGCGCGCTGCGATCGTTGTCTCGCCACGAGCGCCCCCCGGGGCTGATCCTCGATTCCTATCTGCTGCGCGCCCTGTCGATCGCAGGTTGGGCCCCGAGCTTCGTCGATTGCGCGGTGACCGGTGCCCCGGGACCGCACCGGGCGTTCGTCGTGCAACTCGGGGGAGTCGTCGCCGACGAGGTCGCGCCGCCGGGCACGCCGCGGCTCGATGAGCAGACGCTCACCCTGCTCGGCGCGCTGCTCACCGGCGATTGGGTCACGGCTGAGGCGTCGGCCGAGGGCACGCGCGCCCAGGCGGGCGGCGTGATCGCGGCCTACACGCAGTACCACCTCGAGCGCGGGCTGCGCTCACTCCAGCACGTCGACCCGGCGGCTCGGCACGACGCAGCGCAGAGCGAGAGCGGGGCATGAAGAAGACGCATCCGGATGCAGTGGACTACCGCCCCCTCGACTGGACGGGCCTGACTCCTCCTCCCTACCCGGCGGGTGCGGTGCCGGAGCACGTCGCCCTCGTCATGGACGGCAACGGCCGCTGGGCGAATCTCCGTGGCCTCACCCGTGTCGAGGGGCACAAGGCCGGAGAGTCGGCGCTGCTCGACGTCGTGGCGGGTGCCATCCAGGCCGGCGTGAAGCACCTCAGTGTGTACGCGTTCTCGACCGAGAACTGGCGCCGCTCTCCCGATGAGGTTCGATTCCTCATGGGGTTCAATCGCTCCGTGCTGCACCGCCGACGCGATCAGTTGAACGCCTGGGGAGTGCGCATCCGGTGGGCGGGCCGACGGCCACGCCTGTGGCGCTCGGTGATCAGCGAGCTGGAGTACGCCGAGCGGCTGACCGCAGGCAACGACGTGCTCACGCTGACCATGTGCATCAACTACGGCGGGCGGGTCGAACTCGTCGACGCTGTTCGAAGGATCGCGGCCGATGCGCAGTCCGGGCGGATCAAACCGAGCGGCATCACGGAGCAGACCATCGCCCGCCACCTGTACGTTCCGGAGCTTCCCGACGTGGACCTCTTCGTGCGGAGTTCGGGCGAACAGCGCACCAGCAACTTCATGCTCTGGCAGAGCGCATACGCCGAATTCGTGTTCCTCGACACGCTGTGGCCCGACTTCACGCGGGTCGATCTGTGGAACGCGATCGACATCTACACCGGACGCAGCCGCAGATTCGGTGGCGCCGTCGACGCGCCCACCGCAAGCTGAGCGGCCCACGCGCGGGCGTTCACCGCGGCCGTGATCGTCCTCTAGAATGTCTTATGGTCACGGTGACCTTTACAGCTTCGATCCAGCAGCGTCCGACTGCTTGCCGTGACACTCCAGGAGAGGCTTTCCATGGCGGCAGGCAAGAGCGAAGACATCGCGCTCGCGGTGTCGACCGTGATCTTCGCGCTGCACGCCGAAGCACCTCAAGCGCGCCCGTCGCTGCACCTCCCGCTGGTCCGCCGCATCCGGGAGCCCTTCGCGGGGCGTTGGGCGCTGCCCGGTGGCCCTCTTCTGCCGCAGGAGGGCCTCAGTGCCGCCGCCGCCCGCAATCTGCAGCAGACGACGGGGCTTCGCCCCGGCTACCTCGAGCAGCTTTACGCATTCGGTGACCCGGATCGTTCTCCCTCCGCCGGGCGGATGGTCTCCGTCGTCTATTGGGCGCTGGTGCACGCGGATGCCGTCACCGACACGTCGAGCGATGAGAACGTGCGGTGGTTCGCGGCCGATGACCTCCCGAGCCTCGCCTTCGATCACAACCTGATCGTCGAGTACGCGCTCTGGCGCCTGCGAAACAAGATGGAATACAGCCGCATCGCGCACGCGATGCTCGGTGAGACGTTCACGCTCTCCGAACTCCGACAGGTGTACGAGGCCGTGCTGCGCAAGCCTCTCGACCCTGCGAACTTCCGGCGACAGGTCGAGGCATCGGGTGCTCTGGTCGCAACCGACTCAGTGGTGACCGGCGGTCGCCACCGCCCCCCGCGCCTCTACCGCTACAACGACGCGGTCGACATGACCGACAACGGTCCGCTCACGGACATCCCGCAGCATCCGCCGCCGCACGGCGCCGGCTCCGCAGACCTCCCCGATCCAACCGATCCGACACCTCTCAATGACCCGACCGACAGGAGCGACCTGTGACCTCGATCGACACTCTGCTGACGCGCGACGGCGAAGCCGAGTCGTGCACGCCGGAGCTCGCGATGCCCACTTGGACCTTCGACCCGGCACCGGGCTACGGTCCCGGCGCCTCGATGGGGGATGTCATCCCGGTCGGCTCCCCGCGTCAGGGGCAGCTTCCTGAAGAGTACCGCTCCGCCTCCGCCGAGGAGCTCGACCAGCGCATCCGTGCTGTGAAGCAGCGGCTCGGAGACCGCGCCGTGGTGCTCGGGCACTACTACCAGCGCGACGAGATCGTGGAGCACGCCGACTTCATCGGCGATTCCTACCAGCTTGCGAACGCGGCGCTCACGAAGCCGGATGCCGAGGCGATCTTCTTCTGCGGCGTGCACTTCATGGCCGAGACCGCCGACATCCTCACCCGCGACGATCAAGCGGTCATCCTGCCGAATCTTGCGGCCGGTTGCTCCATGGCGGATATGGCCGACATCGACTCGGTCACCGAGTGCTGGGAGCAGCTCGAGGAGCTGTATGGCACTGAGACCGACGAGCGCGGGCGGATGCCGATCCTTCCCGTCACCTACATGAACTGCTCGGCCGCGCTCAAAGGCTTCGTCGGCGAACGCGGTGGCATCGTCTGCACCTCCTCGAACGCATCGACGGTGCTCGAGTGGGCGTTCGAGCGCGGCCAGCGCGTGCTGTTCTTCCCCGACCAGCACCTCGGGCGCAACACGGCCAAGCGAATGGGGGTGCCGCTGGAGCGCATGCCCATGTGGAACCCTCGGCTCCCGCTGGGCGGCAACTCGCCCAAGGAACTGCTCGACGCGCAGGTACTGCTGTGGCACGGCTTCTGCTCGGTGCATCGCCGCTTCACCGTCGAGCAGATCGAAAAGGCTCGCGCCGAGTACCCGGGAGTGCGGGTGCTCGTGCACCCCGAATGCCCCATGCCCGTCGTCGACGCCGCCGATGAGATCGGCTCGACCGACTTCATCCGGCGCGCCGTGGCCTCCGCGACCGAGCCCACGACGTTCGCGATCGGCACCGAGATCAACCTCGTGAACCGACTCGCCGCCGAATTCCCCCAGCACAGGATCTTCTGCCTCGACCCCGTCATCTGCCCGTGCTCGACCATGTACCGCATTCACCCCGGCTACCTCGCCTGGGTCATGGAGGCGTTCGAACGGGGCGAGGTGCTCAACCGCATCACGGTGGAAGAATCCGTCGCCGAGCCGGCGCGGCTGGCGCTCGAGCGCATGCTCGCGGCGCTGCCCCAAGGCTGATGCCGCGGATGATCTTCGAACAGGCTGGTCGCGCCGGGGCAGTACGCAGCACTCCTCGCGGCGCGGCCGTTGCCGTGGTCGCCTTCGCCGTCGGTCGTGCTTGAGATGGGGCACGTCATCGTGGTCGGCAGCGGCGTCGCCGGCCTCACCGCTGCACTCACCGCGACGGCGCACCACAGGGTCACCCTCGTCACGAAGCAGCGCATCGGCGACAGCAACTCCTGGTTCGCCCAGGGAGGGGTCGCTGTCGCGCTCGGCCACGACGACAGTGCGGCGGCGCACATCGCTGACACGCTCGCGGCCGGCGACGGCTGGTGCCACTCGGCTGCGGTCGAGGTGCTCTGCCGGGAGGGCGCCGACAGCATCCGACGCCTCATCGAGCTCGGAATGCCGTTCGACCGTGCCATCGAGGGCGACACCGGCTCGGGAGCCGGTGACGATCTAGCGCGGGCGCAGGAAGGCGCGCATTCGCGCCCACGGATCCTGCATGCGAGCGGCGACGCGACCGGCCGCGTGATGGTGCAGACCCTGGTCGCTGCTGTGCGCGCCAGGAACATCGAACTCGTCGAGGAGCGCTTCCTCGTCGACATCGAGATCGAGAACGGTCGTACCCGCGGCGTCCGGCTCGCTGTGCCCGACGGCAGTGAGCACTCTGTGGAGGGCGATGCGGTGATCATCGCCACCGGCGGCGCGGGCATGCTGTTCGAGCACACGACCAATCCATCTGGGGCCACGGGGGATGGCATCGCGGCCGCTGCACGGGCCGGCGCCGTCCTCGCCGACCTGGAGTTCATGCAGTTCCACCCCACTGCCCTCGCGGTGCCGGGCACGCCGCTCATCTCAGAGGCCGTGCGTGGCGAAGGCGCCGTGCTCCTCGATCGCGCGGGACGTCGCTTCATGATGGAGGTGCACCCCGACGCGGAACTCGCACCGCGAGACGTCGTCGCCCGCGCGATCGCCGAGTGCCAGCGACGCCAGCCCGACGTGCCGGTGATGCTCGATGCCACATCGATCGGTGCTGATCGTCTTGTCGAACGCTTCCCTGGGCTCACCGCCGCATGCGCGCGTCACGGGTTCGATTGGACGTCCGAACCGGTGCCCGTGACCCCGGCCGCCCACTACCTCATGGGAGGCATCCACACCGACCTCGACGGGCGTTCGAGCGTCCAGGGGCTCTTCGCGGTGGGCGAGGCAGCGTGCACGGGAGTGCACGGAGCGAACCGGCTCGCATCGAACTCGCTGCTCGAGGCGCTCGTCTTCGCACGCCGCGCTGCCACAGCCGTCGACGCACCATGGCCGCACGGCAGCCCGTCCTCCGCGAATGCGACGCCGCTCCCGCCGCACGACAGCCTCGGGGATGCAGCGGCCGGCGTCGCTGCCACACCGGTCGACCGACTCGCACTGCGCCGAGCCATGTGGGAGTTGGTCGGCCTTCATCGGAATGCCGTCGGCCTCGAGTCGGCGGCCGAGCTGTTCTCGGCATGGACTGCGCCCCCGGCGCCGAGCTCCTTCGCGGAGCGGGAAGACGCAAACCTGCTGCAACTGGCGCGGGCGATGACCGCTGCTGCCATGGCGAGGAAGGGCTCGCTGGGGGCGCATTTCCGCACCGACGCGTCCGCCACCGCAGACGGATCGCGACACGACCCGAGCGGCTCACGGCAAGAAGAGCGGCGCAGTCGACCGCGAAACGACCCTCAAGACCACCCACGCGACAATCCACGAGAGGCAGCCTGATGACAACCACCACCACGAGCATGCCGAGCGCGTCCGGCTCCGAGTCGGCCGGGCTCCGTCACCTGCAGCCGCTCGACCCGCACGCCGTGGAGGGCATCGTGCGAATGGCCCTCGCGGAAGACGCTCCGTGGGGAGACATCACGAGCGAGACGCTCATCCCGCCGGGCACTCGCGCTCGTGCCGTGTTCGCCGCGCGACAGCCCGGGGTACTCGCCGGCATGCAGGTGTTCGACTCGACGATGCGAGCCACAGACCCGCTGGCCGTCGTGGAGCACGCCCTCCGTGACGGTGATCGCTTCGACGCCGGGATGGCGATCGCCTCGGTCGAGGGCGACGCGCGGGCGATTCTGCGCGCAGAGCGCATCGCGCTCAACCTCGTGCAGCGAATGAGCGGCATCGCAACGCTCACCGCTCAGTATGTGGAGGCGGTGTCGGGCACTTCAGCCCGCATCGTCGACACCCGGAAGACCACCCCCGGGCTTCGCCTGCTCGAGCGCCACGCGGTGCGCTGCGGCGGCGGCCACAACCACCGCTACTCGCTGTCGGACGCCGTGCTCGCGAAAGACAACCACCTTGCCGTGCTCACAGCCGGCGGTCGTGACCTCACCGAAGCGCTGCGCGATGCTCGCTCCCGTCTCGGACACACGACGCACCTCGAAGTCGAGGTCGACCGACTGGATCAGATCCAGCCGGTGCTCGCCGGCGGCGCCGACACGATCATGCTCGATAACTTCACGCTCGACGAACTGCGACGCGGTGTCGCACTTATCGGCGGACGAGCGGTGGTCGAGGCGAGCGGCGGCGTGAGCCTTCAGACC
The DNA here is from genome assembly GCF_040536845.1 of Ruicaihuangia caeni. Taxonomy (NCBI): domain Bacteria; kingdom Bacillati; phylum Actinomycetota; class Actinomycetes; order Micrococcales; family Microbacteriaceae; genus Ruicaihuangia; species Ruicaihuangia caeni. Next base: position 109,245 of record NZ_CP159582.1, on the reverse strand, counting down.
GTGGCCGATATCGCCGCCACGGGCGTCGACGTGATCTCGGTCGGTGCGCTCACGCACAGCGCGCCCGCGATCGACCTCGGGCTCGACATCGAGCTCGAGCCAGGCGCCGACCGCGGCTAGGAGCACGATGTCAGCTCTTCGAGATGCGGAGACTCGTCCGCTGTACCTCGATGCCGCCGCGACCGCACCTCCACGTCGTGAGGTCGTCGAAGCCATGTGGCCGTACCTCACTTCGGTGTTCGGCAATCCGGCGAGTCGTCATGGCGTGGGGGAGCGCGCGCGTCGTGCCCTGGACGCGGCACTCGAAGAGCTCGCAGCGCTGCTCGGCTGCCGCCCCTCCGAACTCATCGTCACCTCGGGCGGCACAGAGGCAGACAACCTGGCGATCAAAGGCATCGCGCTCGCCGCTCCGCGCGGGCGCAGGATCGTCACCACAGCGATCGAGCATCCCGCGGTGCTCGAGAGCGCCCGCTACCTGCAGCGCCTGCACGGGTTCGACCTCGCGCTACTGGAGGTCGATGAGCATGCGCTCGTCGATGCCGAGAGGCTGCGCGAGGTTGCGACTCGCGGAACCACCCTCGTCTCGGTGATGTTGGCGAACAACGAGGTCGGCACCGTGCAGCCCCTCGCCGAGCTGGCAGAGATCACCAGGAGTCTTGGCGTCCCCCTGCACACGGATGCCGTCCAGGCCGCCGGGATGCTGCCTCTCCACATGCCTGAGCTCGGCGTAGACGCCCTCTCCATCGCAGGTCACAAGCTCGGCACGCCACGGGGCGCCGGCCTGCTGTTCGTTCGTCGCGGCATCCGCCTGGAGCCGCTGATGCACGGCGGCGGCCAGCAGCGAGACCGTCGCTCTGGCACGGAAGACGTGGCAGCCGCGGTCGGGCTCGCCATGGCGCTTCGGCTCGCCACCGCCGAGCGAGTCGAGCACGCGGAGCGCTTGGCGGGCGCGCGCGACCGGTTCATCCGCACCGTGCTCGACACAGTGCCTGGCGCCCGACTGACCGGTCACCCTTCCCAGCGGCTGCCGAACAACGCATCATTCTGCTTCGAGGGCACCGCGGGCGAGGCGGTGCTGCTCGAGCTCGAGCGAAGGGCGGTCATCTGCTCCAGCGGCTCCGCGTGCGCGGCCGGCAGCACGGAACCGTCTTCGGTGCTCACCGCGATGGGCATCCCTGCCGAGATCGCCCACACCGCTGTGCGCTTCACGTTCTCGGCCGAGACCACCGAGCGCGAGCTCGACCGCGCCGCGGCGCTGCTGCACCAAGCCGTCGCTTCGGTGCAAGAGATCGGCGTGCATGTCGCCCGAGCGCAATGAACGTGCGATCGACGCCGGTGCCAACGGCTATGCGATGCGCCACGATGGGGACATGCCGGCCTTGCAGCTCTCCCCGTCGCTCGAGTCAGCGATCGCTCAGTTCGAAGACACCGCCGGCTATCTGGCTGTCGCGTCGATCGGCATTCCTCCGAGAGACGCCGTCAGCGCGATGCGCCGCGATCTCGATGCGTGGGCGAGGGCCGACCGCGACCCTCAGGGCTACGACGAGGCAGTAGGACGCACGCGCGAGCATTACGCAAGGCTCGTGGGAGTGGCGCCCAGCCGAGTGGCGATCGGCTCTCAGACCTCGGTCATGGCGAGCGTCATCGCAGCGGCCGTGCCGCCAGGGGCCGAGGTGCTGTGCGTCCAAGGCGACTTCAGTTCGCTCGTCGCCCCGTTCAGCATGCGCAGCGATATTCACCTCAGAGCCGTGCCCCTCGAGGCGCTCGCGGACGCCATCGGCGACCGCACCTGGCTCGTGGCGTTCTCGCTGGTGCAATCGGCGACGGGTGCCATCGCCGACGTGCCATCGGTCCTGAGCGCCGCGCGCATGATGGGCGCGTACACGCTGTGCGACACGACTCAGGCGGCAGGGGTAATGCCGGTCGACGCCGCGCTGTTCGACGCGACCATCTGCCATGCCTACAAGTGGCTGTGCAGTCCGCGCGGCGTCGCCTTCATGACGCTTCGCGAGCGCTTCGCCGACCTGCTCACACCGGTGCAGGCCGGATGGTACGCGGGTGCTGATGTGTGGGAGAGCTGCTACTGGCCGCGAGTGGAACTCGCAGCCGACGCGCACCGCTTCGATGTGTCGCCCGCCTGGCAGGCATGGATCGGCGCCGAGCAGTCGATCGGAATGTTCGCCGGTCTCGACCTCGACGAGGTGTGGCAGCGAACCGCGAGCCTCGGGTCCGCCCTCTGCGAGGCGCTCGAACTGCCCGAACAGCATCAGGCGATCGTGACCTGGCCGGATACCGAGGGTGACGATCTGCATCGGCTCATCGCCGCCGGCATCCGAGTGTCAAGCAGAGCAGGCCGACTGCGCGCCTCCTTTCATCTCTGGAATACCGAGGACGACGTGGAGGCAGTGGTCCACGCCCTGCGCCCCTAGTCGGGGCATCTGATCGCGAGGAATCCTCATGCAAGGCGGGCGCCGGTAGGATCGTGGTTTGTATTCGATCGACCGGGCACCCAGCTCGGCTGACCCAGGGAGCTCTTTCGTGGCCGCACCGTCTCGTCTCGATTCCGTCATCTCGCTGGCCAAGCGCCGCGGATTCGTGTTCCAGGCGGGTGAGATCTACGGCGGGTCGCGTTCCGCTTGGGACTACGGGCCGCTGGGCGTCGAGCTCAAGGAGAACATCAAGCGGCAGTGGTGGCGCACCATGGTCACCGGCCGTGAAGACGTCGTGGGACTCGACTCGTCGGTGATCCTGCCGCGCCGCGTGTGGGAGGCATCCGGCCACGTCGAGGTCTTCAGCGATCCGCTCGTCGAGTGCCTGAACTGCCACAAGCGGTATCGCGCAGATCACCTCGAAGAGGAATACGAGGAGAAGAAGGGCCGGGCGCCGGAGAACGGGCTCGTCGATATCGTCTGCGTGAACTGCGGCACCAAGGGCAAGTGGACGGAGCCCAAGGAGTTCTCAGGCCTGCTCAAGACCTTCCTCGGCCCCGTCGACGACGAAGCGGGGCTGCACTACCTGCGACCCGAGACCGCGCAGGGCATCTTCGTCAACTTCGCGAATGTGCTCTCGGCCGCGCGCATGCGCCCGCCGTTCGGCATCGGTCAGATCGGCAAGAGCTTCCGCAACGAGATCACCCCGGGCAACTTCATCTTCCGCACACGCGAGTTCGAGCAGATGGAGATGGAGTTCTTCGTCGAGCCGGGCACCGATGAGGAATGGCACCAGTACTGGATCGATCAGCGATTCAACTGGTACGTCGATCTCGGCATCGACGCCGACAACCTGCGCCTCTTCGAGCACCCGAAGGAGAAGCTGTCGCACTACGCCAAGCGCACTGTCGACATCGAGTACCGCTTCGGCTTCTCGGGCAGCGAGTTCGGCGAGCTCGAGGGCATCGCGAACCGCACAGACTTCGATCTGACCACGCACTCGCAGCACTCTGGCACCGATCTCTCGTACTTCGACCAGAACAAGCAGGAGCGCTGGGTGCCGTACGTGATCGAGCCGGCCGCAGGCCTCACGAGGTCGGTGATGGCCTTCCTCGTCGATGCGTACGCCGAGGACGAGGCGCCCAACACCAAGGGCGGCGTCGACAAGCGCACGGTGCTTCGTCTCGACCGCAGGCTCGCCCCGGTCAAGGCGGCAGTGCTGCCGCTCTCGCGCAACGAGCAGCTCTCGCCGGTGGCACGCAACCTCGCCGCCGAGCTGCGCGGGTTCTGGAACATCGACTTCGACGACGCGGGCGCCATCGGACGTCGCTACCGTCGCCAAGACGAGATCGGCACGCCGTTCTGCGTCACCGTCGACTTCGACACTCTCGAGGATCAAGCCGTCACAGTGCGCGAGCGCGACACGATGCAGCAGGAGCGCGTGTCGCTCGACAAGCTGCGCGGCTACCTCGGTGAGCGGCTCATCGGCGCCTGAGCAGGCCTCGGGGAACGCCGGGTCACCGGCTCGATCATGCCTCCAGTGGAATCCAGCGCGTCCAGCGGAATACACAGGGGGGTCGGAAGGTTGAAGCGATCGTGAGCGATCAACAGCACTTGCCCGACAACACTCCTCAGAGCGCCTCCAGCGGCCCGATCAAGGTCGACATCTGGTCGGATATCGCGTGCCCATGGTGCTACATCGGCAAACGGCGCTTCGAGAAGGCCGTCGCGGAGTTCGGCGGCGAGGTCGACATCGAGTACCACTCGTTCGAGCTCGCGCCCGATACGCCGGTCGACTTCGAGGGAAGCGAGGTCGACTTCCTGGCGGGACACAAGGGGATGGCTCCCGACCAGGTGCGAGGCATGCTCGAGCGCGTCGGCGGCATCGCGGCATCCGAGGGACTCGACTACGACTGGGATGCACTTCGGCACACCAAGACGCTGAAGGCCCACCAGGTGCTGCACCTCGCCAAGGAACGCGGTGTGCAGCCACAGGTGAAGGAGCGACTGCTCAAGGCTTACTTCGAGCAGGGGCGTCACATCGGCCACGACGAGGAACTCGCCGAACTTGCGGCTGAGGCAGGTCTCGACCGCGCCGAAGTGCTCGAGGCGCTGAGCGATGAGCGGTATCTGCCGGCCGTGCAGGCCGATATCGATCAGGCTCGTCAGTACGGCATCAACGGGGTCCCGTTCTTCGTCTTCGAAGACAAGTACGGAGTCTCGGGTGCGCAGGAGAGCCTGACGTTCAAGCAGGTGCTCGACCAGGTGCGGGCCGAGAAGACCGGTATCGCAGCAGCACCGGAGACAGCGGACGGGGCTTCCCGATGAGCGGCGGCTTCACCATGCTGGGCGCTGCCGACGCGGCTGCCTGTGAGGGCGGCGTGTGCGCCGTGCCCATGCGCGACGCGGACGACGCCCAGGCGACCGCATCCGTCATCGATGCTGTCGTCACCGACTGACACCTGCGCGACCCACTGACGCCGAGTGGCGCCCGTCCAGCAGGAGCGCAACGCGGATCTGGAAGAATCGAGACGATGACAACGCTCACGGCTGCCCCGACACTTCGCATCGGCTCGATCGAGCTCGACGCGCCCGTCGTGCTCGCGCCCATGGCAGGCATCACGAATACGGCATTCCGTCGACTGTGCCGAGAGTACGGTGCGGGGCTCTACGTCAGCGAGATGATCACGAGCCGTGCCCTCGTGGAGCGCACGCCGGAGACGATGCGACTCATCACGCATCATGAGTCGGAGACCCCGCGCAGCATCCAGCTCTACGGTGTGGATCCGAAGACGATCAGCGAGGCCATCACGATCCTCGTGGCCGAGGACCGGGCCGATCACATCGACCTGAACTTCGGATGCCCCGTCCCGAAGGTGACGCGCAAGGGCGGCGGCGCGGCGCTTCCCTGGAAGGCCGACCTCTTCCGGTCGATCGTGCAGTCGGCCGTCAAGGCAGCGGGGCGCGTGCCCCTCACAGTGAAGATGCGCAAGGGCATCGACGACGATCACATCACGTTCCTCGACGCGGCGAAGTCGGCGGAAGACGCGGGAGTCGCCTCGATCGCGCTGCATGCGCGCACCGCCGCTCAGTTCTACTCGGGGAACGCCGACTGGTCCGCGATCGCCGAGCTGAAGAACGCGGTGTCGAGCGTTCCCGTGCTCGGCAATGGTGACATCTGGAGCGCGGACGATGCCATCCGGATGGTGGCCGAGACCGGCTGCGACGGCGTCGTGGTGGGTCGGGGTTGCCTTGGCCGCCCGTGGCTCTTCGGCGATCTCGCCGCGGCGTTCCGTGGAGAGCAGCGCAAGGCGCAGCCAACGCTCGGAGAAGTGGCGTCAGCCTTCAAACGGCACGCCGAGCTGCTCGTGGAGTTCTTCGATGACGAGGACCGCGCCTGCCGCGACATCCGAAAGCACGTCGCCTGGTACTTCAAGGGGTACCCAGTCGGTGGAGAGTTCCGCTCGAGCCTGGCGATGGTCGAGAGCTTGGAACGCATCGACGAACTCCTCGCGACGCTCGATTGGTCGATGCCCTACCCGGGCGAGGCGGTCGAAGGCCCCCGTGGTCGTGCAGGGTCACCCAAGCGTCCCGCGCTGCCCGAGGGATGGCTCGACGACCGTTCGCTCGGCGAGGCGCAGCGTGCGCACCTCACCGAGACCGAAGCGGACACGACGGGTGGTTGACAACCCCGGGTACGGTCCCGCAGATACCGAGCGCTGGTTCCCAGAGACGCACGAGCATCGCCGCAGTGACTTCGCGCGCGATCGCGCCCGGCTTCTGCATTCGAGCGCGCTGCGCAGGCTCGCGGCGAAGACTCAGGTGCTGAGCCCGACGGCCGGCACGGACTTCGCCAGGAACCGACTCACGCACTCCCTCGAGGTAGCGCAGGTGGGCCGTGAGCTCGCCGCCAGCCTCGGTCTCGACCCGGATGTGGTCGATACCGCTTGCCTCGCACATGACCTCGGCCACCCGCCGTTCGGTCACAACGGCGAGCGCGCGCTGAATGACTGGGCGGCCGACATCGGCGGCTTCGAGGGGAACGCGCAGACGCTGCGACTGCTGACCCGGCTCGAGCCGAAGGTCATCGGACCCGACGGCGCGAGCTACGGGCTGAACCTCACCCGGGCGAGCCTCGACGCGAGCTGCAAGTATCCGTGGCCCGAGCAGTACGGCGTGCCCGACCCGAGCGGCCGCAGCAAGTTCGGGTTCTACCTCGACGACACGCCCGCATTCGAGTGGCTACGACAGGGTGCCCCGGAGAGGCAGCGGTGCATCGAGGCGCAGGTCATGGACCTGAGCGACGACATCGCATACTCGGTGCACGACTTCGAAGACGCGATCGTGTCGGGCTACGTCGACGTGTACGCACTCGGAGCGCGGGTCGACCACGACGCGCTTGTCGACCAGATGTCGGCTTGGGTTGGAGGCGCGTTCAGCCATGACGAGCTGATCGCGGCGTTCGACCGGCTCGACTCGCTCGACGAATGGCTCGACGAGTGGGACGGCAGCCGGAAGTCGCTCGCGAAGCTCAAAGACCTGACGAGCCAGCTCATCGGTCGTTTCGCGCAGGCCGCAACACGCGCGACCCGTGAGCACTACCCCTCGGGCAGCCTGGTGCGGTTCGCCGCGAGCGTGGTGGTGCCGCGCGAGATCGAAGCCGAGATCGCCGTGCTGAAGGGCATCGTCGCGGCCTTCGTGATGGCCAACGATCAGCGTCAGCCGATCTACGTGCAACAGCGCGAAGTCCTCACGGAGCTGGCTGACGGTCTCTGGCGTGCCGGCCCGGGCTCGCTCGACACGGGCTTCGCCGCAGACTTCGCGCGCGCCCAGACGGATGCCGAGCGCCGGCGAGTCATCGTCGATCAGGTCGCGAGCCTCACCGATCAGTCGGCGTTGGTGCTCCACGGCGGCATCACGGGCTGACAGCCATCACCGCTCGCGGGCTGCGGCACGGCGGGTGCTCCTAGGATGCTGTCATGGCAGGCCTCATCCGACGATCAGACATCGATGAGGTGAGGTCTCGTACGAACATCGCCGACATCGTCGGCGACTACGTCACGCTGAAGTCTGCCGGCGTCGGATCGATGAAGGGGCTCTGCCCGTTCCACGACGAGCGCACCCCGAGCTTCCACGTCCGGCCGCAGGTGGGCTTCTACCACTGCTTCGGCTGCGGCGAAGGCGGCGATGTCTTCACCTTCCTGCAGCGCATGGACCACACGACCTTCAGCGAGGCGGTCGAGCGACTGGCGGCCAGGATCGGCTATGAGCTGCACTACGAAGACGGCGGCGGTCCGGCTCGCGAACACGGGAACCGGGCGCGCCTGCTGGCCGCCAACCGTGCGGCTGAGCAGTTCTTCATCGAGCAATTGCTCACAGCAGACGCCGCGCCCGCCAGGCAGTTCCTCGGCCAGCGCGGGTTCGATCCGGCGGCGGCCGAGCGCTTCGGCGTCGGCTACGCGCCGAAGTCGTTCTCGGCGCTCAGCAAGGCGCTCATGGCCCAGGGGTTCACCGAGAACGAGCTCGTCGCAGCGGGGCTGCTCAGCTCGGGGGAGCGGGGCAGCTACGACCGGTTCCGAGGGCGTGTGGTCTGGCCGATCAGAGACGTCACAGGGCAGACGCTCGGCTTCGGCGCGAGGCGTCTCTTCGATGACGACCAAGGTCCGAAGTACCTCAACACCCCCGATACTGCCGTCTACCACAAGAGCCAGGTGCTGTACGGTCTCGATCTGGCCAAGCGCGACATCGCGCGCGGCAAGCGGGTGGTCATCGTCGAGGGCTACACGGATGTGATGGCCTGTCACCTCGCGGGCGTGACCACTGCCGTCGCGACCTGCGGTACCGCGTTCGGCGTCGACCACATCAAGATCATCCGCCGCGTCCTCGGTGACTACGACACCGCCGACACGGGCAGCACCGGAGAGGTCGTCTTCACCTTCGATCCCGACGAAGCGGGGCAGAAGGCGGCGAGCCGCGCGTTCGCCGAAGAGCAGCGGTTCGCTGCTCGCACCTACGTGGCCACGCCCCCTGAAGGTCTCGACCCGTGCGACCTCCGCCTCGAGCGCGGCGATGATGCCGTGCGTCAGCTCATCGCTGGCCGGCGGCCGATGTTCGAGTTCATGCTCCGTCGCGCGCTCGGCGAACACGACCTCGACACCGTCGAGGGGCGCGTCGCGGCGCTGCGCCAGTCGGCACCGATCGTCGCCGGCATCCGCGACCGGGCGCTTGCCGTCGGGTATGCCCGAACGCTTGCCAAGTGGCTGGGCATGGACCCCGGCGAGATCAACCGAGCCGTGAGCGCCGCCGGGCGAGCCAGCGAGGCACGGGCCGCAGCAGGCGATCAGCGAAGCGTAAGCGCCGGCCCGCGCCGCGATCCGAGCCAGTCTCGGCAAGGGCCCGACCAGGCCGCGCGAGGCGTGCACGGGCGAAGGGAGCTCGGGTCGCGCGATGTGCCGAGCGCACCAGCCGCGGGCGGCGCTCAGGCCATGCCGCAGGCGGCACCCGTGCCCACCCTCGTGCAACTGCCCGCCGACCCCGTCACGCGCGTTGAGCGGGATGCGCTCATGGCGGTGCTGCAGCATCCTGGTGAGCTGGGTCTCGAGCGCGTGAGCAGAACCGTTGCGAGCGTCTTCCACAACCCGGTACTGGCCGTGGTGCGCGACGCCATCGCGGCGTCGCTCGACCGGTTCGGAGAACCGGACTGGGTCGGCGCGGTGGGCGAGGAGGCGCCGCGAGCGTTCTCCGCGCTGGTGCAGCAGTTGAGCGTGGCACCGCTGCCCGGTCACGCGGAGCAACTCGTCGCATACTGCAATGGGGTCACCGCGGGGTTGATCGAGCGCGACCTGCTGCGCCGCAAGACGGAATTGCTCGGGGCGCTGCAGCGCACCGACGCTGCCGCGGAGCCGGAACGGTTCTCGCAGTTGAACCGCGACCTCGTGCAGCTCGAACAGGAACGCCGTCGATTGAGGGAGGATTGAGCGGATGCCGCAGCCGTCAGCACTCCCCGCCCCCGCCCCCGCCCCTGCCCCGCCAGTGATCGAGGTCACCGATCTCGCATTGCGTTATCCGGGCCAGTCGACCCTCGCGGTGACCGGCGTCACCTTCTCGGTGCCGCGCGGACAGACCCTCGCCATCGTCGGAGAAGCCGGGTGCGGCAAGACGACGCTCGCCCGCGCCCTCGCCGGCCGCGCGGGGCTCCGCAAGAGCAGCAGCCCGCTGGTCGACGGCGGCTCGCTTCGGGTGGCCGGCCACAGCCGCCCGAAGCCCGGCCGGCGCGAACGCGCACGCTGGCAGTTCGATGTCGGATACCTCGCGCAAGACGCCGGCGAACGACTTCACCCACGACTCACCATCGCCGAGAACGTCGCCGAGCCGATCTACTTGCGCGACCAGAAGTTCGACCGACGCGAGGCGGGCGCCGCAGTCGCAGGGCTGCTCGATCGGTTGCACCTGCCGCTGGGGTTCATGGACCGGTTCCCGCATGAGCTCAGCCGCGGACAGCGGCAACGGGTGGCGCTTGCTCGCGCACTGGTGCTCGAGCCCAAGGTGCTTGTCGCCGACGACCCGACGATGGGCGTCGACGCGATCGTGCGCGGCCCGCTGCTCGACTCCATTCGCGAGCTTCGGCTCGACCGCGAGTTCACTGCGGTGGTCATCGCCCATGATCTGCCGGAGGTTCGCCGGTTCACCAGCCGCGTCGCCATCATGCAGGGCGGCGCGATCGTGGGTCTCGGCAATGTCGATGAGGTGCTCGACCAGCCTCTGCACCCCTACGTGCGCAAGCTAGGAGAGGTCGCTCGTTGAACGCCAGGGGTCACATCGACCGCACCGTGCCCGTTGAAGGCGACCACACGCGACGTCGCCCCGAACCCGGACCGATCGCTGTCCTGCCCCACGCCGATCCGGTCTTCGTCGAGGCGATCGAGGCGGCAGGCGGCACCGTCGAACCGCTGAGCGAGCGCACGCGGGGTGTCGTGTGGCTCTCAGCGCGCGAGAGCAGTGGCCTGGCCGCGGCGCTCGATGAGCATCCCGACATCCATTGGGTGCAGTTGCCCTGGGCCGGCGTCGATGCGTTCCTTGAACTCTTCAAGGCGCGCGCGGGGGAGGAGTGGCCGCTCTGGACGAGCGCGAAGGGTGCCTACTCAGAACCGGTCGCTGAGCACGCCTTCGCGCTGACGCTGGCCACGCTGCGCTTCATACCGCAGAAGAGCCGCGCGAGCGAGTGGGATCCGGTTCGCCGGGGCACCTCGCTGTACGGCCGCAATGTGGTCATCGTCGGCGCCGGCGGCATCGCTCAAGAGCTGCTCCGGCTGCTCGCGCCGTTCGATACCCGGGTGACGGTGGTGCGCCGGCGTGATGTACCTGTCGAGGGCGCCGAGCGCACCGTGACGGGGGAGCACCTCGCTGATGTCTTGCCCGATGCCGAAGTGGTGGTTCTCGCCGCAGCGCAATCGGAGCGCACGAGCGGGATGCTGGGCGAGCACGAGCTGGGCCTCCTCAAGCCCAGCGCTGTCGTCGTGAACATCGCGCGGGGCCCGCTCATCGACACTGACGCACTTGTCGCTGCGCTCGAGCGCGGCGCTATCGCGGGCGCCGGCATCGACGTCACCGACCCCGAACCGCTGCCCCACGGGCATCCGTTGTTCAGTGCCCCGAACACCGTTGTCACCATGCACTCGGCTGACACGCCTGAGATGACCAGGCCGTTGCTCGCAGCACGGATCGAGCACAACGTACGCGCGTTCCTCGGCGACGGTGACTTCATCGGCGTGGTTGATCCCGAGCACGGCTACTGACTCGGACGCGCGACGCAACGCCGTACCGCCTCTTGGTGGTATCCGAACCTGCGAAATGTGAAACGGCCCGGTCTCCGAAGAGACCGGGCCGGTGCTGCTCCCCGAGATGGACTCGAACCATCAACCTGCCGGTTAACAGCCGGCTGCTCTGCCAATTGAGCTATCGAGGATCGCTGGAACAGCGAAGACAACTCTACCAAAGTTTTTGCGGTCGACCTGTCACCGGTGCTCGCTACGCTGGTGACACCCGCCGGAGCATCCCGCGTCGGGCACGATCGGAGGAGCCATGACCAGCACGTTCGACACCCTTCTCGCTGAGCAGATCGGGCACGAGTTCGCGGCATCCCAGCAGTACATCGCCATCGCCGTCTGGTTCGACGACCATGACTTGCCGCAACTGGCCAAGCACTTCTACCGGCAGTCGCTCGAAGAGCGGAACCACGCGATGATGCTGGTGCAGTATCGGCTCGACCGCGATGTGCGGGTCGAGATCCCGGGAATTCCGGCAGTGCGGAACGACTTCGCAGACGTGCGCGAGCCCATCGCGCTGGCACTGGAGCAGGAACGAGCGGTCACGCGCCAGATCGAGGCGCTGTTCGCGGCGGCGCGGGCTGAGACCGACGCGCTGGGTGAGCAGTTCATGCTCTGGTTCCTGAAAGAGCAGGTCGAAGAGGTCGCCGCCATGACGACGCTGCTGAATGTCGCGGAACGGGCAGACAACCTCTTCGACCTCGAGAACTTCATGGCGCGAGAGGCTGTCGGAGACGACGGCCTGGATGCCGGTGCTCCGCCGGCCGCCGGCGGCGCAGTCTGAGAGGCGGCCGCCGCCGCCCGGCTCAGGTTCTCCCGCTCAGCCCCGCGCGGGGTGCTCGCCCTCCAGGTGATCGACGCCAGGCATCCATGAGTCGCCCGGCTTTCCCCATCCGCTCTTCTTGATGGCCTTCTGAATCGCCTTCGCGTACACGTGCCCGAGCCGGTCCGCGTACAGCACTCCGTCGAGGTGGTCGTATTCGTGCTGGAAGATGCGGGCCAACCATCCCTCGGCGACGATCTCGAACGGTTCCTGATCAAGATCCACCGCTCGCAGGATCACCCGTTCTGCGCGACGAAGCGGAAAGCGCTCGCCCGGGATCGACAGGCATCCTTCGCTCTCCTCGTCCTCATCGGCAGGCCCGAGATCGAGCGGACTCTGCCAGAGCTCGGGGTTGATGGCGACGCCCCGCCACAGATAGCCGTCTTCGTCTTCCCACCCGTAGACGAACACGCGCAGCCCGACGCCGACCTGCGGCGCGGCGAGCCCGACGCCCGGCGCTTCGTCCATCGTCTCGAACATGTCGTCGACCAGTCGCCGGAGCTCGTCATCGAACCGTTCGACGGGCTTCGCAGGCGTGTGCAGGACTGGATTTCCGGTGATCACGATCGGGAGAACGGCCATCCGTCAAGGATATCGGCGGCGCACCGGGTAGATTTCTAGGGTGATCGAGCAGCTCGACGTGGTGACGCTCACGCCGTATCAAGCGCTCGGAATCCCAATCGCGCTGCTTGGCGGCGTGTTCTTGGCACTCGGCGCCCAGTTCCAGCATCGGGGAGTGCACAAGGTCGAGGACCGTCTCGGCTCGGGGCAGAAGGCTGGGCTGTCGATCACCCAGGTGCGCGCGCTGCTCATGCGTCCTTCGTGGGTCGTGGGCACCGTCATGCTCGGGCTCGCCATCGTGCTGCAGCTCGTGAGCCTCGCGTTCGCGCCGCTCATCGTCGTGCAGCCTCTGGGCGTGATCGCGCTCGTCATCACCGCCGTGGTCAACGCCCGAGTCAGCCACCTCAAGCTCGACCGCAAGGCGATCGTCGCGATTGCGCTGTGCGTCGGCGGCATCGGCCTCTTCGTCACCGTCGCCGCGCTCACCGCCACGGAACGCGTGATCACCGCCGGTCAGTTGACGACGATCCTCGGCATCCTCGCGGGCGTGATCGTTGTCTACTCGATCGTGTTCGTCTTCTTGCGGAAGCGGATGCGGGCGGTCTCGTACATCATCGCCGCCGGCGTGATCTACGGCTTCGTCGCCACCCTTGCCAAGGTCGTGCTCAATCGGCTGGTCAACGGGAACTTCGAGGGACTGACGCTCTTCGCGGTCGCGATTCTCATCGGCGGCACGGCTCTCGGCGCCTATTTCGTGCAGAACGCGTATGCGGTGGGCTCGCCTGACCTTGTGATCGCGGGGCTCACCGTGATCGACCCGATGGTCGCCGTAGCGATCGGCGTGATCGTGCTCGGTGAGGCGGCCACGGCGCCGCTCTGGGCCGTCGCGGTGTTCGTGTTGGCGGCGGTGATCGCCATCGTTGGCGTGTTCAGGCTCGCGAAACACCATCCGCAAACGCACCGTTGACGCGGCCTGCGGTAGCCTTGCGGAGGGTTGTTCACCAGCACGCCCAGACGAACAGGAATTGCCTGAGTTGCCTGACGATACCGATACGAAACCAATGCGCATCCTGATCGGCGCCGACACCTTCGGCCCAGACGTGAACGGTGCCGCCAAGTTCGCGGAGCGCCTCGCGGCCGGACTCGTGGCCCGCGGCCACGAGGTGCATGTGATGGCGCCTTCGGCCGACTCCCGGTCAGGGACGTGGACCGAAGAGCACGAGGGTGCGACGCTCGTCATGCACCGGCTGAAGAGCTGGCGCTGGTATCCGCACCCGTGGCTGCGTTTCGCGCTGCCCTGGAGGATCGTCAAGAACAGTGCGCGAGTGCTCGACGAGGTGAAGCCCGACGTGGTTCACTTCCAGTCGCACTTCGTTGTCGGCCGCGGGTTGTCGATCGAGGCCCGTGAACGGCACATCCGGGTGATCGGCACCAACCACACGATGCCTGAGAACATGATGCAGTTCACGCTGGTGCCGAAGATCTTCCACAAAATCTTCCTGAAGGCCGCGTGGTCGGCAGTGCGCAACACTTTCGAGCGCGCGGACGCGATCACGACCCCCACGCGTCGTGCCGCCGACTTCTTCGAGCAGTCGACCGGCTTCACCGGCGTCCACGCCATCTCGTGCGGTCTGCAGGTCTCGAACTACACGCCGAACCTCGAGCCGCGCGACGAGAAGGTCGTGCTCTTCGTCGGCCGGATCGAGGCAGAGAAGAACCTCGACGAGTTGCTCAAGGCGTTCGCCTCGATGGACCCCTCGATCGGGGCCAAGCTCGAACTCGTCGGCCACGGCGACCAGGTGAAGCACCTGGAAGACCTCGCGGTGAGCCTCGGGATCCGAGACCGCGTGCACCTCGCCGGACGGGTCTCCGAGGAGTACCTGAAGGAGCAGCTGCGCCGCGCGAGCGTCTTCGCAATGCCGTCCATCGCCGAGCTCCAGAGCATCGCGACCATGGAGGCGATGGCTTCAGGGCTGCCCGTGGTGGCGGCGGACGCCATGGCGCTGCCCCATCTCGTGCACCACGGCGAGAACGGCTACCTATACCAGCCGGGCAACATCGAGGAGTTCGCGCGACGCCTCACCGATGTGCTCACCGCCAGTGATCGCGAGCGTGAGCGCATGCAGAAGCACAGCCTCAGAATCGTCGCCGCGCACGACATCGACCGCACGATCGACACGTTCGAGAGACTGTATCGTGGTGAAACGGTGACCGACCCGGTCACCGATCTGGCACCGGAGCGCGAGAGCGACGAGGCCGGAGCGGGGCGGTAGCTCAGCTGGTTAGAGCAGCGGACTCATAATCCGTCGGTCACGGGTTCAAGTCCCGTCCGCCCTACCAATGATTCCGGGCGACTTTGGGTGTTCCGCTGGAGCCTCCAGAAGCGAAACCACTCCAAGAAACACTCCAAGTGTCGGCGGGTCGCGACAGAATCTGCCCCATGGCGCAGGTTCAGGACGGGCTCAATCAGACTCAGGCGTTCTCGCTCATCTTCGAGACGACCTCGACGCGGAACTTGCTCGGATACGGGATCTGGGCGCTGCGGCACGCGCGTTTCTGGGAGACGACGCGCGATCCAATCCTCACGATGCTTTCTATCGGCGTCGAGAAGTTGCTAAAGATGTCGCTCGGGCTGACACACGTTGCGGAGGAGGGCGAGTGGCCTCCACTCGCCACTTTCAGGGACACCTGGCGGCACAACATCGTGACCATGCATGACTCGCTGATGCAGACCATGAGGCGGCGGCTGCCGGAGGCCACTCATCCTGCCAACGTCGAATCGCAACTGCTTGAAGTCGAGAACGACCCGGTTCTTCCTGCGCTCATGGCGGCCCTCTCGCGCTACGGCCAGAGTGGGCGCTTTTGTCATCTCGATGAACTTGCGCTAAGTCCGCAGACTGGCGAAGACCCTGGCCACATGTGGAGTGAGGCGGAGAACATCGCCCTGCGGCTCGACCCGGCTATGAAGGCGAAGTTCGAGGCTGCGTCGGGCAATCGTGACCCAGAGGTATTCGACGCCTTCGTGCACGAGTTGGAAGCGCACCTTGCAGCGTCGATCGAACGCTGGTGGGACATCGTTGCGCTCGCTGGTAAGCACGGCATCTTCGGTGAACGTGGCAAGGGTTGGGGCTTCGACGTTGAGAAGTCGATGGTCGGCCGCCAGATTCGTGAGGGCTGAGCGCTTCGCGCGTGACTGCGAGCAGCCCACCGGCGTCGCAAGTGCCGGAGGGCTGCTCGCTCTTGACTAGGCCGGGGTCGGCGAGAGCATCGGCTCTACAGCCTTCCACGTGTCGGCGGTTCGGGCGCTCTACTGAATCAGTGATTAGAACCGACAGACCCGCAGCGAGAGCGCCCGCCAAGCGCTGCCGTCAGCCCTCGAAAGAGACGTTGCCTCGGCACGCCATTCCGGGGCTCGGCACCATCGCTTTCAGCCCCGCCTTCACGTACATCCCGTAGTTCTGCACGTGTCCGCCCGTGACGAAGTCATCCGGGATGTTGGGCTGGTTCTCCTGGTCGTCAGGCAAGTCACGCCCTGAGAACGCACACGCTGAACTCGCCTTGTGGGCGCCCGGGATCGGGTCACCGTTGCCGTTGATCTCTCCTGCTTGTGCTGCTGCCGCACCGCCGAGGGCAAGTCCGAGCGCGACTAAGCAGCTGATGGCCATTCGTTTCATCGGTTCTTCTTCCTGATCGGGTCGGCCTCGTAGCGCTGAACCACGCCCGGTGGGCCGTCATTGAGCGCACCCTACGCTCAGAGGCGGGCTGCGAACAGGCCGATTGGCCGTCTCGAGCCGCGACGTTTCTCGCCTGCAGCGGTAGTTGATGACTGACGCACGACAACAGGGAACTCTGAACCGGCGCTGCTACTCTCGGACGCACGGCGCGTCACTCGGCGCGTCAGCTGGCGCAACGCCGACCCGCTCATCCAGCGGCTATCCCGGCGTCGCTCGCCTGCTCGTTCATCGACGTCAACCGCACACGATGTTCAAGGGGGCCATTTGTACCAAGAGATCGAAGACCCGCTGCGAAGCGCGCTCAACGGCGGCCCGATGCCGCGCTCCGAAGCGCCAGTCGCACTCGCGCAGCGCACCGACATCGTTCGCGAAGGGCGCAGACTGGCGTTGGCGGGGCCGCCGATCAACCGCCATGACGCGATGGTGGCAGATCTCGCGCTCGTCCGAGGCGCTCTCGAGCGGGTCTCGATCGACTATCTCCTCGTCCGAGGCGATGACGATCGGCCAATCATCGCGGTCGACCGCTCCAGGAGGCAGGAGCTGGAGCGGCAGTTGGCGAGCGAGTTCGCGGCCGAGCCGTTCTATGCACGGCTCGATGGCGACAAGCGGTCGGAGCGATTGCTTGCGCTCGGCCGACTTCCCGGCGACGAGGAAGACGAACTGTTCCTGTTGTACCGCAGGCGCACCAGATCGTCCCGCGCCGCCTGGCGGATCAGAGAAGCAGCGGTGTGCCTCGAGCTGTGGTCGTTCGGTGAGACCGAGATACTTGCTCCGCGGCCGAACGCCCTCACCCGCCGACGTATCGATCGACAAGACGCGGTCATCACCACCGTCGACCGGTACGGGTACGCCTGGCCGACCCTGGCTGGCATGTTCGACGACCACGTCGATGACGTGGATTTCCCGATCGACATCGTGTTCTCCTGGGTCGATGGCTCCGACCCCGATTACCTTGCGGAGCGGTCTCGATACCTTGCGCAGCACCAACTGAACCCGGCGGATGCCGGCGCGACCCGATACCGCCAGATCGATGAACTGAAGTACGCCCTTCGAAGCGTGAAGGCCTTCGCGCCATGGGTTCGGCGCATTTTCATCGCCACCGACTCGAAGCCGCCGGCCTGGCTCGACACCGAGCACCCGGACGTCACCGTCGTGCGAAGCGATGAGTTCTTCGCCGACACGAGCGTGCTGCCGACCTACAACTCACACGCGGTTGAGTCTCAGTTGCACCGCATCCCCGGGCTCTCAGAGCATTTCCTCTACTCGAATGACGACATGTTCTTCGGGCGCCCTGTTTCGCCCTCCATGTTCTTCTCGCCAGGTGGCATCACACGGTTCGTCGAGGCGACGGTCCGCATCGGCCTTGGAGACACGCACCCTGACCGGACCGGGCACGACAACGCGATGCGGGTGAATCGAGCGCTGCTGCGCAACCGGTTCGGCAGAACCATCACCCGTCACCTCGAGCACTGCGCAGTACCGATGCGCAAGAGCGTGATGCACGAGCTCGAGACGGCGTTTCCGCAGGATTTCGCTCGAACAGCCGCCTCACGCTTTCGTTCGCCCAGTGATATCTCCGTGACGAACTCCCTCTATCCGTACTACGCCCTGCTCACCGGGCGCGCGCTGCAGCAGCCCGACGCACGGGTCCGATACGTGGAGACGACGCTCGCCTCGACCCCGTCTGCCTTGAACGGGTTACGCAGAGGGCGACGCTTCGATATGTTTTGTCTCAACGACGGCAGCGAGCCCGAACTCGACGAATCGACGCGCGTGGAGCTCGTGACCAGCTTCCTGGACCGGTACTTTCCAGTCGCCGGACCGTGGGAACGGCAGCTCGAAGCCTCGACCGCCACAACTGCCTGACCACCAGGTCGGCGGTGCAGCGCTTGTGTCGAACCCGGCATGAAGGCTGGTGCAGGCGATACTGGGCAGCGCCTGCGTCAGGTGCCCGCGCCGACCAGGTCGAGCGGTCGAGTCATGGTGTCTTCGTCATCGTGCGGGGTAGCGGCGCGCGACCGTGCCGTGGCGGACTCGGGAATACGCAGGCCCAGTTCGCGCAGCCGGCGCTCGCTCTCCTCCGCATCGACGTAGGCAAGGGCCTCGGTCTGCTCAAGGGGCACGACCGCGTGGAGCACAGTCTGAGGGTAGACCTGCACGAGGTTGAACGACCTCGCGCCAGCGCGGCTGCGAGTGCCGCCTTCGGGCACGAGGAGATCCTGGGTGTAGCAGCTCGCTGAAGCGACGGAGACCGGGATGCCTGCGAACGTCGCAGTCGACGAGTAGTGCAGATGCCCGGCGAGGATCGTCCTCACATCCGTCCCTTGGACCACTTCGGCCAGCCGGGCCTGGTCCCTCAACTCGACCGAGACCGCGAGGTCGAGCAAGCTCGGTACCGGCGGGTGGTGCATCACGAGGATCGTGCCGTCGATGGCAGGAGTGCGAAGCTCCTCCGCAAGCCACTTCAGTTGCTCGTCCGAGAGCTCGCCGTGATGGTAGTCGGGCACCGTGCTGTCGAGCGTGATCACGCGGAGCCCATCCAGGTGGTCGACCCGGTAGACGGGCGAACTCGCGGCATCCGCCGACTCACTGTTGAGGTCTTCGCCGAGCAGGCCCACCCGGAACGCGACGCGCTCGTCATGGTTGCCCATCGCCCAGATGACCTTCGCTCCCAGGCGCTCCGCCACCGGGTCGACGAGCGCGCGGAGGCGCTCGTAGGCTTCCGGTTCACCGAGGTCGGCGAGGTCGCCCGTGAAGATCAGCGCATCGGGTCTTCGCCCGGTCGACTCGAGCGCCTCCAGCAACTCGCGAAGGTGCTCCTCGCTGTCGACCGAGCCGTAGAGCCTTCGATCGCCACCCAGCAGATGGGTGTCGCTGATGTGTACCAGTGTGTGATCGGGCCGCGGATATTCGGCCTCACGCAGGGACATGACGAACATGGAACCAGACGTTCTTGGCCGAATCATGAACAAATGCCGCATGTCTCGGTAACGACTCGGAAACGACGTCGCATCGCACGCGCCTAACCTGGGGTGGTGACGATTCCGACCCATGAACGCGAGACGGTGCCGCGCTTCAGCCGTGACGTGTACGTGCTCGCGATGATCGCGTTCTTCGTGATGGTCGGTTTCGGCGTCGTGATCCCTGTGCTCCCCGTGTTCGTGCGGACGTTCGAGGTGGGCTACCTCGAGGTAGGCATGGTCGTCTCGGCGTTCGCGCTCATGCGCCTCCTCGCGAGTCCCTTCGTCGGTCGCATGATCGACCGGACGGGGGAGCGGATCATCCTGTCGCTGGGAATCGGTATCGTCGCCATCTCGACGGCCTTGACCGGGCTCGCCAACTCCTATCTGGAAGTGCTGCTCATGCGGGGCGCTGGCGGCATCGGTTCGGCCATGTTCTCCATCTCGGCGATGTCTCTGCTGATCTCTGCATCGCCGCCCAGCATGCGCGGCAGGGCGGTGGGCATGTATCAGGGCGGCTTCCTCATCGGAGGGATGGCGGGGCCCGCCGTGGGCGGTTTGCTCGCGGCGATCTCGATCCGAGCGCCGTTCTTCTTCTACGCGGGCACTCTCGTGGTCGCTGGTGCCGTCGGGCTCGTACTGCTTCACCGCGGCGACGGAGCCGGTCGCGGTGGGGCTGCCAGCGGCATCCTGCCGATGCGAGTCGTGCTCCGCGATCAGCGCTATCGGGCTGCGCTCATCGCCAACTTCTCATCGGGCTGGGCGAGCCTCGGCGTGCGTTCGGCGCTCATCCCGGTGCTGGTGGTCGAGGTGCTGCACAAGACCGAGCTCTGGACAGGCATCGCGCTCGCGGTCGCCGCTGTCGCGCAGACCGCGATGCTGTGGCCTGCGGGAAGGTTCGTCGACAAGGTCGGCAGGCGCCCTGCGATCGCCATGGCCTTCGCAGTGGGTGCTCTGTGCATGGCATTCATGCCCTTCGCCAGCGAGATCTGGCAGCTCATCGCCCTGCTGTGCGTCTACGGTGCGGCAGCAGCCTTCATGGGTACAGCGCCTGCGGCAGCGGTGGGCGACGCTGCCGGCGGACGCGGCGGTCAGCCTGTCGCGGTGTTCTCGGCGACGTCCGACATCGGTTCGATCCTCGGCCCGCTCGTCGTCGGGGTACTCGCCGACGCGGTCTCGTTCCCGGCGGCGTTCGCCACGGCAGTGCTGTTCCTGCTCGTGACGGCCGGCTACGCCGCATTCCGGATGCCGTCAGAGCGAGAGGTCGCGCGCCGATCGGAGTCGGCAGGCGACTGAGCCGCTCGGCCCTGCTACTCGGCGGCGGCGAGCTGGCCGCAGGCGCCGTCGATCTCCTTGCCGCGGGTGTCTCGAAGAGTGGTGGGGATGCCGTTGGCCAGCAGGGTCTCGACGAACTGCTGTTCGACCTCGCGCTCTGACGAGGTCCAGATCGACCCGGGCGTGGGGTTCAGCGGAATCGGGTTCACATGCACCCACCCGCGGCCGCGGGCGTTGAGCTTGTCGGCGAGAAGTTGCGCGCGCCAGGCATGGTCGTTCATGTCTTTGATGAGCGCGTACTCGATGCTCACGCGGCGGCCGGTCTTCTCGAAGTACTCGCGGGCCGCATCCAGAGCTTCGTCGACCTTCCAGCGAGTGTTGACCGGAATCAGCTCATCGCGCAGTTCATCGTCGGGCGCATGCAGGGAGAGGGCGAACGTGACGGGAAGCGACTCGTCGGCCAGCTTTCGGATCGCGGGCACCAGGCCGACCGTCGACACCGTGATGTTGCGCGCCGACATGCCGAGGCCCGCGGGCGCGGGGTCGACCATACGGTGCACGGCCGCCATCACTCGCTTGTAGTTGGCAAGCGGTTCGCCCATTCCCATGAACACGATGTTGCCGACGCGGGTGGGTCCGTCCGTGCCGCGGCCACCGCCCAGCTCGCCGGCAGCGATCACGCGGTTCGCCTGCACCACCTGGTCGACGATCTCGGCGGTCGAGAGGTTCCGGGTGAGCCCGGCCTGACCGGTAGCGCAGAATGGGCAATTCATGCCGCATCCTGCCTGTGAAGAGACGCACAGGGTGATCCGGCCGGGGTAGCGCATGAGCACCGACTCGACGAGCGCTCCATCGAACAGGCGCCACAGGAACTTGATGGTGTCGCCGCGATCGGTGCTGAGCCGCTTCACTTCGGTGAGCAGAGTCGGGAACAGTTCGCCGACGAGTTCCGACCGTCCGTCTTTCGGCAGGTCGGTCATGCGTTCCGCGTCGGCCGTGTAGTGCTCGAAGTAGTGCTTCGACAGCTGCTTCGCACGGAATCCCGGCAGGCCCAACTCAGAGACCTTCGCCTGGCGTTCCTCGAGTGACAGGTCGGCGAAGTGCTGCGGCGGCTGCTTTACGCGCGGAGAGGCGAAGCGCAGCATGGGGCGGCCATCGGGCCCCATCGGCTGCACCCATCCCTCGGGGGTTGGGCGCACCTGCGGGCGCGGCGCCGTCGTGCTCGGAAGGGCTTGGGCGGGCATGGAGTCCATGGTCTCATGCGACGCGCTGGGGCAGCCTGCGAGAGGAGCCCCACCTGAGAGGAGCGTCTGCGGAGTGGATGTCGGCGGCCCACGGCAGACTTGTCTGGTGCAGATCGTGCTCGAACAACTCGACGGCGGCGCGATCGGGGCGACCGAGATCGACGGCACGGGCAACGAGAAGGCCATCGAGAGGGTGGCCCGCGAGCAACTGCCCGCCTTCGTGGCGGCGCGCGAGCACGCGGGGCGCGGGGAAGCGGCATCCGAGCCAGTGGTATCCGAGCAACGAGCACACGCCCAACCGCCACGGTGGGTCTGGGACGACACCGCCGTCTGGTACCCCGAGTTGCTGCGGGCCGGCGTGACGATCGAGCGCTGTTTCGATCTGCGCCTCACCGACGCGCTGCTTCGCAACAGCCCGCACACCGCCGCGGGCTACTCGGCACTGCCTGCGGTGCAGCACCGGCGTCACCACGACAGCGCGGATGCCGCGCTCTTCCACCTCGAGCAACCGGCACCGCCGTCCATGGCGCCCGTAGCCGCACTCCAGCGCCAGCAGAGCGCGCTCGAGACATCGCCTGCCCGTCTGCGCCTGCTGGTGGCAGCCGAGTCCGCCGGCGCGCTGGCAGCGGCGGAGATGGGTCACGCGGGTCTTCCCTGGCGGCGCGACGAGCACGAACGACTGCTTGCGTCGATGCTGGGCGCCCGCCCTGCCGAGGGCTACCGCCCCGAGCGCCTCGAGCGACTCGCTCTCGCGGTGGCTGATGCGCTCGGCGCGCCGACCATCAACCTGGATTCGCCGGCAGAACTGCTTCGCACCCTGCGCTCTGCTGGACTCGCGGTCGAGACCACGCGCTCGCATGAGCTGCAGCGATTGCGGCATCCCGCCATCGCGCCACTGCTCGAGTATAAGACGCTCTCGCGTCTCTGGTCGGCCAACGGTTGGCACTGGCTCGATCAGTGGGTGCACCAGGGCCGCTTCCACCCCGTCTTCGTTCCCGCGGGAGTCGTCTCGGGCCGCTGGTCCAGCGAGGGCGGGGGCGCGCTGCAACTGCCCGCCGTGGTGCGTTCCGCGGTGCGAGCGGACGAGGGTTGGAAACTCATAGTCGCCGACGCCGCGCAACTCGAGCCACGTGTACTGGCGGCGATGTCAGGCGACTCCGCCATGGCTCGCGCCTCTTCCAGTGGAGACCTCTACCAGGGCATGGTCGACGTCGGAGCTGTTGAGACAAGAGCGCAGGCGAAGTACGGGATGCTCGGCGCCATGTACGGCGGCACTACGGGGGAGAGCGCGAAGGTTCTTCCGCGAATTGCCCGTGCGTTTCCCCGCGCCATCGGTTTCGTCGAGGCGGCGGCTCAGCGCGGAGAGCGAGGGATGCCGGTGAGCAGCCTCCTCGGCCGCGGTTCGCCCGAGCCGAGCGAGGCGTGGCGCGAGTTGCAGGCTGCGGCATCCGCCGAGTCGCCCGATCCGGTCACGGTGAGACGCGCGCGCTCCGCGGCGCGCTCGCAGGGGCGGTTCACGAGGAATTTCGTCGTGCAGGCGACTGCGGCGGAATGGGCGCTCGCATGGATCGCGCTCCTGCGCGGTGCCTTGCGCCAGCGGTACGGTGCCGATCACACGACGTCGCCGCACCTGGTCTTCTTCGTGCACGACGAGTTGATCGTGCACGCTCCCGCACACCACGCGGAGGATGTGCGCGAGCTCATGCATCGAACCGCTGCGGATGCCGCGAGGCTCCTGTTCGGAGAATCAGCGGTGGCGTTCCCAGTGAATGCGGTGGTGGTCGACGGCTACGACGAGGCGAAGTGAGCCCGGCGCCGTCCACGCTTCGGCCGGTCGGCACGGAACTCCCACGCCTTGGCGGGAGGCAGTTCGCTCAGCCAGCGCAACGCCGCTTCACCGAGGATCCGTGTCGCCCCTGATGCGAGGCCGCTCGCCTCTGCGCCCTGCGTGATCCAGAGCGTTCGATAGCCGCGCACCAGCGCGGGCCAATCAGCGCCAGGGATCGAGCGGGCGAGCAGCACCTGCTGCACCATCGAGTCCCAGGAGGGACCATCCGGCGAGGTCAGCCACGTGGCTGCCTCGATCTGGCCGAGCTCGGTGAGCTCATACAGCGGCAGGCCGTCGTCGGTCGTGCCGGCATCCTTCACCAGCTCATCGCGGCGCAGCCGGTCGAGCGTCGCATAGATCTGACCTGAGTTGATCGGGCGATCGCGGCCGGTTCGCTCCATCAACTCGGCCTGCAACTGGTGGCCGTAGGCAGGGCCGAGACTCAGCACGGCGAGCAGCGCGGAACGCGTGGACATGAGCAGACTGTATCGCGCCAATGCCGCACGGCACAGCGTGTGACACACGCCAGCGCATTGAGACCGAGGGAATGACATGCTTGTGATTCGCTCTGAGATCAGCGATAATGCTCGTCAGTCGCAATAACTCCGGCTCTACCGGTCGATGGGGAAGTCGCATCGGAGGAAATGGAGTGAAAGTGGCTGCTGCAACCGCACGCGGAGTGATTTACGTTCACTCTGCGCCTCGCGCGCTCTGCCCGCACATCGAGTGGGCCGCAGGGCGCGCCCTTGGTCGTGCCATCAACTTCGACTGGATAGATCAGCCGGCGCTGAAGCGCGCCCTTCGCACCGAGTTCAGCTGGGAGGGCGCCGCCGGCACCGGCGCCCGGCTCGCCTCGGCGCTACGCGGATGGGAGCACCTGCGCTACGAGGTAACCGAGGATGCCAGTCACGGAGCGGACGGTGGGCGATGGATGCACACCCCTGATCTCGGCATCTTCCACGCGCAGCTCGACTCAGCAGGCAATGTGGTCGTGCCCGAGGACCGCGTTCGCGCGGCGATGGAGGTCGCCGGCTCGAACGCGCTCGAACTGCACCGCGAACTGCGGCTCGCCCTGGGGCAGGCGTGGGACGACGAGCTGGAGCCGTTCCGCCACGCGGGTGAAGGCAGCCCCGTGGTCTGGTTGCACAAGGTCGGTTGAATCCGGCCTATAGCCCGGCGGCTGATCGCTTGGCCTGCGCGGACCGTAACCGCTGGACGCTGGCTGCCCGGTGCAGCGGCGGGTGGCTGACCACCCGCCGCCTTCGCGAGCGATCGGTCAGCGGTAGTCGCGGAACGCCACCACGGCGTTGTGACCGCCGAAGCCGAAGGAATTGCTGAGCGCGAGCTGCGGCCCGTCACCGAGCGCCCGAGGCGAGGTCACCACCTCGAGCGGGATCTCCGGGTCCTGGTCGTCGAGGTTGATCGTCGGGGGAGCGGTGCGCTCCTTCAGGGCGAGCACGGTGAAGATGGCTTCGAGCGCTCCGGTGCCGCCGAGCAGGTGCCCGGTAGCAGCCTTGGTTGCCGACACCGCGATGTTCGAGGTGTGATCGCCGAAGATGCGACGGATGGCGTTGTACTCGGCGATGTCGCCGACCGGGGTGCTGGTCGCGTGCGCGTTGATGTGCGTCACATCGCTGGGCTTTGCACCGGCGACCTCGATTGCAGCCTTCATCGCGCGAGCAGCGGCCGACCCCTCGGGGTCAGGCGCGGTGATGTGGTACGAGTCACTGGTGACGCTGCCGCCTGCGAGCTCCGCGTAGATCCGGGCTCCTCGAGCGAGAGCGTGCTCTTCGGTCTCGAGCACCAGCGCACCGGCGCCTTCGCTGAGCACGAAACCGTCGCGGTTCACGTCGTAGGGCCGTGATGCGGATGCTGGATCGTCATTGCGGCGCGAAAGAGCCTGCATCGACGCGAAGGCGGCGATCGGCAGCGGGTGCACGACGGCTTCCGTGCCGCCGGCGATGACGACGTCGGCGAGACCCGCCTGCAGGTGCTCGTACGCGTTCACCAGGGCCTCGGTGCCTGAGGCGCAAGCGGACACGACGGTCCGGGCATATGCCCGCGAGGGAATGTTCATGCTGATCGCGGCGGCAGCCGCGTTCGGCATCAGCATCGGGATCGTCATCGGCATCACGCGACGCGGTCCCTTCTCCTTGAGCGTGTCGTACGCGTCGAGGAGGGTCCAGAGACCACCGATGCCAGTCGAGTAGTCGACGCCGACGCGCACGGGGTCGACGTCGGGGGCGCCGGCATCCGCCCAGGCCTCTCGCGCTGCCACGAGCGCGAACTGGCTCGAAGGATCGAGACGCTTCGCCTCGGGGCGCTCCAGCACTTCGGCTGCGGGCACGCGGGCCTGGCCGGCGAACGTGACGGGGAGTTCGTACCGCTCCACCCAGTCCGCTTCGATGGCGCGGATGCCGGACTCGCCGGCGAGCAGCGCGCGCCAACTGTCGGGCGAGGTGCCGCCCAGCGGAGTAGTCGCGCCGATACCGGTCACGACGATCTTCTTCGAGGTCATTTCAACGACTCCAGGTGGTCACAACAAGGGGGAACCGGACGGGGGCCGATGGGGGCTCGCGCCCCCACCGGTCGAAACATCAGCCCTGCGCGTTGACGATGAAGTCCACGGCATCGCCGACAGTCTTGAGGTTCTTCACTTCTTCGTCGGGGATCTTGACGTCGAACTTCTCTTCAGCGTTGACGACGATGGTCATCATCGAGATCGAGTCGATGTCGAGGTCGTCGGTGAACGACTTGTCGAGCTCGACGGTCTCGACGGCGATGCCCGTCTCGTCGTTCACGAGTTCCGCCAGACCGGCGAGAACTTCATCCTTGGACAATGCCATTGGTTATCTCCTTGGGGGTGTCGTTGTGACCGAGGGACAGTTTACGGAAGAACGACGACCTGAGCGCCGAACACGAGGCCTGCACCGAAGCCGATCTGCAGCGCGAGGCCGCCGCTGAGCTCGGGATGCTCATCGAGCAACCGGTGCGTGGCCAGGGGGATCGACGCGGCCGACGTGTTGCCGGTCGTCTCGATATCACGGGCGATCACGACGCTCTCCGGCAGCTTCAACTGCTTCGCGAACTCGTCGATGATGCGCATGTTCGCCTGGTGGGGGATGAACGCCGCGAGGTCATCGGCTGTCACGCCGGCCACCTCGAGCGCGCGCTTGGCGACCTTCGCCATGTCCCATACCGCCCAGCGGAAGACGGTCTGGCCCTCCTGGCGAAGCGTGGGCCACTGGGCGTCGCCGTCGCGGTAGTCGACCAGCGTGGCGTTCATGCCCACGGCGTGCGCTTTGGAACCGTCCGAGCCCCAGACCGGCGCTGCGATCCCGGGGAAGTCGCTCGGACCGATCACTGCGGCGCCCGCGCCGTCGCCGAGCAAGAACGAGATCGAGCGATCGGCGGGGTCGACGATGTCCGAGAGCTTCTCGGCGCCGATCACGAGCGCGTAGTGGGCGGCACCGCTGCGGATCAGCGCGTCGGCTTGGGTGATCGCGTAGCTGTACCCGGCGCACGCCGCGTTCGTGTCGTACGCGGCGGCCGGGTTGGCGCCCACGCGGTCGGCGACCACCGCTGCCATGGAGGGGGTCTGCTGCACGTTGCTGATGGTGGCCACGATCACGAGATCGATCTTCTCGGCGGGCACTCCCGACCGTTCGATCGCCTCGCGCGCTGCGTCGGTCGCGAGGTCGAGCGCGAGGATGCCTTCCGACGCGCGTGTGCGTGTCACGATGCCTGTGCGCTGTCTGATCCACTCATCGCTGGAGTCGATGGGTCCGATCAGGTCATCGTTCGGAACGATCTGGTCGCCGCGAGCCGCTCCGTACGCGTAGATGCGCGTGAATGGCACGCCGGTGGACTGTGTGAGCGTCGGGGAATTCATGCGTCAATCATCTCGTAGGCCGCTGCGAGGTCGTCCGGCGTCTTGATCGCCACCGACGGCACTCCCTTGAGCCCCCGCTTCGCCAGGCCGACAAGCGCACCAGCCGGCGCAAGCTCGATGATCCCTGTCACGCCATCGTTCGAGAACTGCTCCATGACGAGGTCCCACCGCACAGGAGACGACACCTGCCCCACGAGGAGATCGAGGAACCGGGCACCGGATGCCACGGGGCTGCCGTCGCGGTTCGTCCACAGCGTGATTCGGGGGTCAGCCGGGGTCAGCGTCTCTGCCACCTGAGTGAGTCGTTCGACGGCGGGGGCCATGTACCGGGTGTGGAATGCGCCCGCCACTTGCAGGGGAATGATCCGCGCGCCGGCCGGAGGCTCGGTCTTCAGCGTCTCCAGCGCGCCGAGCTCGCCTGCAGCGACGATCTGGCCGCCGCCGTTGTAGTTGGCGGGTTCGAGTCCCAGCTCGTCGAGACGCGACGTGACGACGTCCTGGTCACCCCCGAGCACGGCGCTCATGCCTGTCGGCACGGCTGCTGCAGCCTGCGCCATTGCGCGGCCCCGCTCGGCGACGAACCGCATCCCGTCGGCTTCGCCGAGCACGCCGGCGCCGATCGCCGCAGTGATCTCGCCCACCGAGTGTCCGGCGATGCCGCCGATCCTCGAGTCGCGGCCATCACGGAGCAGCGCTGTCAGCGTCAGGACACCCGCGGCCACGATGAGGGGTTGGGCTACGGCCGTGTCTTTGATCGTCTCGGCGTCCGACACCGTGCCGTGCTCGACGAGGTCGAGGCCCGCAGCATCCGAAAGGCGCCGCAACTGCTCTTCGAATCGGGGATCGGAGAGCCAGGGCTCGAGAAAACCGGGGGTCTGAGAGCCCTGTCCGGGCGCGACGACGACAATCACCGAACCAGTCTTGCAATCGAGCCGTGGTGTCCTCGGTGAACGTTCCACAAAATAGCGCCGAAACGTTTGTCGTTTGTGAACTACGCGCGGCCCGAAGGTCCTCGCTGTGCGCCGCGCTTACCGGGCTCGGCGCGAGGGCCGTCAGGCTCGGCGATCGAACCGAGCACGAGCGCGGTCTGCAGGATGAGCGCCTCTCGCGACCCGGTCGCGTCCCATCCGATCACCTCGCTGATGCGCTTCAGCCGGTACCGCACAGTGTTGGGATGCACGAACAGCTCTCGCGCGGTCGCCTCGAGCGAGCGGCCGTTGTCGAGGTAGCACCAGAGCGTGGTGAGCAGCTCCGTCGAGTGGTTCTTGAGTGGGCGATAGATGCGCCCGACGAGGGCCGACCGTGCGATCGGGTCGCCGGCG
This sequence comes from Ruicaihuangia caeni, assembly GCF_040536845.1. Lineage (NCBI taxonomy): Bacteria > Bacillati > Actinomycetota > Actinomycetes > Micrococcales > Microbacteriaceae > Ruicaihuangia > Ruicaihuangia caeni. The sequence continues at coordinate 80,352 of NZ_CP159582.1, read as the reverse complement.
AGCGCTCGCTCCGGCAGAAGGTCGTCCGCATGCGTCGGGCGCTGTGCGTTTCGCCACGCGCGCGCGACCGCGAACCCTGCGAGCGCGGCCTTGGCGCTCTTCGAAGCGTCGACGAGTCCGTCGACCTCGGGCCCCAGCACGAGGTGCCCTTCGCCGAAGCTCGGCTCCAATTGGCGGGCGATGTCGATGAACGCCACGAGTTGGCTGTCGTCGCGCTCTTCGCTCGCGGGTTGCGCCCGCCCGATCACGACCACCAGCCGATTGCCTTGTACACCGATCAGCAGGTCGGCGTCGAGGTGCCGCGCCGTGCGCCTCAGCTGGTCGACATCCAGCATGCGCGGCGCCGTGCCGACGAGCACGCTCACCTCGCCGTGGCCATTCCAGCCGAGCGCGGCGATGCGGCTCGGCAACTCATTGTCGTACTCGCCGCTCAAGATCGAGTCGACGACGAGCGCCTCGAGGCGTGCGTCCCAGAGCCCGCGCGCCTCGGCCGCGCGAGCGTAGACGTCTGCCGCCGAGAAGGCGATCTCGCGCGAGTAGAGGAGCACCGCCTCTCGCAGTTCATACGGGCTGTCGTTGACGCGTTCCTCAACGACTTCGACCACGACGCGGATCAGTTGCAGCGTCTGTTGAAGACTGACGGATCGCAACAGCTCGCGCGGAGCCACTCCGAATACATCGGCCGCGATCCATGGCGTGGTCGACGGATCGTCGTACCAGGAGATGAACGAGGTGATTCCCGCTTGGGCGACGAGCCCGACGGCCGAGCGCCGCCCTGGAGGCATGTCGCCATACCAGGGCAGCGTCTCGTCGAGGCGTTTCAACGTCGCGGTCGCGAGCTCGCCGGAGATCGCCCGGAGCCAGGAGAGCGTCTGCTCCTTCGACTTCGCCGGCGTCACCGTCAGCTCTCGCCGCCCGTGTTCCCGGTTGTGCCGGCGGTGACATCGTGCAGGCGGTACTTCTCGATCGCCCGTGCCGGCACTGAAGCGTCGATCTCGCCGCGTCGCGCGAGCAGTTCGAGGGCGCGGACGACCATCGAGGGGCCGTCGATCTTGAAGAACCGTCGAGCCGCAGCGCGGGTGTCCGCGAATCCGAAGCCGTCAGCGCCCAGCGTGGCGAAGTCGCCTGGTACGAACTGTCGGATCTGGTCGGGAACGGCGTGCATGTAATCCGTCGTTGCGATGAACGGTCCCTCGGCGCCCTTCAGCTTCGCGGTGATGTACGGCACCTTCGGCTCCGCTTCGGGCTTGAGGAAGTTGTGCTCCTCGGCTGCCAGACCATCGCGGCGCAGTTCCGTCCACGAGGTCACCGACCAGACATCCGCCGACACGCCCCAGTCATCCTGGAGCAGTTGTTGCGCTTCGAGAGCCCACGGCACCGAGACCCCGGAGGCGAGCAGCTGAGCCTTCGGGCCTTCCGCGTCGTTCTTCTTCAGCAGGTAGATGCCGCGGAGCAGGCCGTCGACGTCGAGCCCGTCTGGTTCGGACGGCTGCACGATCGGCTCGTTGTAGACCGTGAGGTAGTAGATGACGTTCGGGTCCGGGTGGGCGCCGCCGTACATCCGCTCGAGCCCCGCGCGCATGACGTGAGCGATCTCGTAGCCGTAGGCGGGGTCGTACCAGACCACCGCAGGGTTCGTCGACGCGAGCAGCGGCGAGTGGCCGTCCGCGTGCTGGGTGCCTTCGCCTGTCAGCGTGGTCTTGCCGGCGGTCGCACCGATGAGGAATCCGCGCGTCAACTGGTCAGCAGCAGCCCAGATGGCGTCGCCGGTGCGCTGGAATCCGAACATGGAATAGAACACGTAGATCGGAATGAGCGGCTCGCCGTGCGTCGAGTACGACGACCCGACCGCAGTCATCGCTGCCACCGCGCCGGCCTCGTTGATGCCGACATGCATGATCTGCCCCTGCGGGCTCTCCTTGTAGGCGAGCAGCAGTTCGCGGTCGACCGAGGTGTAGTTCTGGCCGTGCGGGTTGTAGATCTTCGACGTCGGGAAGTACGCATCCATGCCGAAGGTCCGTGCCTCGTCAGGGATGATCGGCACGATTCGGTGACCGAAGTCCTTCGAGCGCAGCAGGTCCTTCAGCAGTCGCGCGAAGGCCATGGTGGTGGCCGCCTCGTGCTTGCCCGATCCCTTTCGAGCGGAGTCGTAGGTCGCCGCCTCCGGCAGGGTGATGTGCGTGTACTTCGAACGACGCTCCGGCGTGAAGCCGCCCAGCTGGCGGCGGCGCTCACGCAGGTAATCGATCGCCTCGTCGTCGGGTCCCGGGTGGTAGAACGGGGCCAGGTAGGGGTTCTCCTCGAGCTGCGCGTCGGTGATCGGCACTCGCATCTCGTCGCGGAACCGCTTGAGGTCGGGAAGTGTGAGCTTCTTCATCTGGTGCGTCGCGTTCCGGCCCTCGAACGAGGCGCCGAGCCCGTAGCCCTTGATCGTCTTGGCGAGGATCACGGTCGGCTTGCCGGTCTGCTCCATGGCCGCCTTGAACGCGGCATAGACCTTGCGATAGTCGTGGCCGCCGCGCCGCAATCCCCAGATCTCGTCGTCGCTGTAGTCCTTGACGAGCTCGAGCGTGCGCGGGTCTCGGCCGAAGAAGTTCTCGCGCACGAAGGCGCCGCTCTCGGCCTTGTACGTCTGGTAATCGCCGTCGGGCGTCACGTTCATCAGGTTCACCAGGGCGCCGTCGTCGTCGCGGGCGAGGAGCTCGTCCCACTCCCGGCCCCAGATGACCTTGATGACGTTCCAGCCGGCACCGCGGAAGAAGCTCTCGAGCTCCTGGATGATCTTGCCATTGCCGCGCACCGGGCCGTCGAGCCGCTGGAGGTTGCAGTTGACGACGAACGTCAGGTTGTCGAGTCCCTCGTTCGCTGCCCACTGCAGCGCGCCACGGCTCTCGACCTCATCCATCTCGCCATCACCGAGGAACGCCCACACGTGCTGCTGCGAGGTGTCCTTGATGCCGCGGTTGTGGAGGTACCGGTTGGTCTGTGCCTGCCAGATCGCGTTGATCGGGCCGATGCCCATCGACACGGTCGGGAACTGCCAGAACTCGGGCATCATCCGCGGATGCGGGTATGAGCTGATGCCGCCGCCGAAGTGCGACTTCTCCTGGCGGAAGCCGTCGAGGTCTTCCTCCGTCATCCGACCCTCGAGGAAGGCGCGGGCGTACATCCCCGGCGAGGCGTGACCCTGGTAGAAGATCTGGTCGCCGCCGCCGGGGTGGTCCTGGCCGCGGAAGAAGTGGTTGAGCCCGACTTCATAGAGGGATGCCGACGAGGCATACGTCGAGATGTGGCCACCCACCGAGATTCCGGGCCGCTGTGCCCGGTGCACGGTGATCGCAGCGTTCCAGCGGATCCACCGGCGGTAGCGGCGTTCGATCTCCTCATCGCCGGGGAACTGAGCCTCGTTCTCGGGCGCGATGGTGTTGATGTAGTCGGTGACCGGCACCATCGGGACACCGAGCTGCAGCTCTTTCGAGCGCTTCAGCAGGTTCAGCATCACCTCGCGGGCGCGTCCACGCCCGTGGCTTGCGGCCACCGCGTCGAGCGACTCCCGCCACTCTGCGGTCTCCTCCGGATCCGAGTCGACGTAGTTGCTCGAATACGGATCCTGATCGTGTACAGCCACGTCTTCCTCTTTCTGGAGCTGACGGATAACCGGGTGGCCGCACGGAGGTTCGCTCACGCAAGGCGGCCAGACGACCCAGAGCCGAGTCTAGTTGCCGCTCCTCCGGCGGTCAGCAGCATCGCACTAGAGTGGCTGCCGCTGCACGCCGCCCCTTCGATAAGGACCTCCATGACGATCTCTTCGGCATCCGCTTCCGTCTCGACCGCGCCGGTTCCCGGGTCTACGGCACCCGACTTCTCGCTTGAGAACCAGTTCGGCGAGGTGGTGAGCCTTGCGGAGGTTCTCGAGAAGACGCCTGTTGTGCTCGTGTTCTTCCCCTTGGCGTTCACCGGCATCTGCACGCAAGAGCTCTGCGAACTGCGCGACAACCTCGCCCTCTTCGAGCGCGCGGGAGCGACCCTTCTCGGCGTTTCGGTCGACTCGAAGGCGACGCTGCGAGCCTTCGCCGACCGCGAGGGGTACGAGTTCTCGCTGCTCGCAGACTTCTGGCCGCACGGCGAGGTGGCGAGGCAGTACGGAGTGTTCCGCGATGACAGGGGGATCGCGACTCGTGGGAGCTTCGTCATCGGGCAGGACGGCCGGATCGTCTCATCCTTCGTCAACGAACCGGGCCAAGCGCGGAGCTTCGAGGAGTACCAGGCTGCGCTCGCGCTGCTCGGCAGTTGATCGCCTTGTCGCCCCGGACGGTAGCCCGTTCCGCTATGCCGTAACATTGTGCCGCCGGCCAGCCGCCGGCTGGGGCCTTTAGCTCAGTTGGTTAGAGCGCCACGCTTACACCGTGGATGTCGGGGGTTCGAGTCCCTCAGGGCCCACAAGAAACACGCGGTCGCTCTCTGGCTGCCGTTCCTTCGCCGTCGCCCCTTCGTGCGCGCTGCGATCGTCTGCAGCGCCGCCCGCTCGGCGCCTGATGCGAGTTCGCCGAGAGGCCCCTACTGCGCGAGCGGTGAAGTGGTTAACGTGGTGCCACACCGATCGCGGTGTGCGGTCGATGCCGAAGCGAATCCCGAAGGGACGCTCATGGCTGGATGGAACGCCGACACGCTCGCGCGCCCGGCGGGCGAAGGCGCAGTGACGATCGTCGAGGGTTCATCGTTCTGCATCTCGGCTGCGAATGGCGACATGGTGCCGACGCTTCCGCACGGCGTCTTCGTGCGCGACACCCGGCTCGTCTCGCGCTGGACCTTGCTGGTCGACGGGATGCCGGTGGAGTCGCTCGCCGCGATGACGCCCGAACCGCACCGGGCCGTCATGATTGGCCGAGCGGCACATGTCCCAGGGCAGGCCGACACGCCGGTCATCGTGGAACGCGACCGACGCCTGGACGGGCATCTCAGAGAACTCGTTACACTCCGCAGCTTCTCGAGAACCGAGCTGAAATGTCGCGTCGAAGTCGTCTTGGAGGCGGACTTCGCCGACATCTTCGAGGTGAAAGAGGGCCGCGCAGCGGGCGTCGCCCAGCCGAGGGTGAGCGAGCCGAGAGGTCGGATGCTGATCGAGTCGGCATCCCACCCCGAGCGGTTGGGGCTCGCCGTTTCGGCGGCGCGCTCGACCCTCGCCGCCGATCGGGTGATCTTCGACGTCACGCTTCCGCCCCACGGCACTTGGTCGGAGGAGTTACGGCTGAATCCGACCCGAGCGGGTGAGGAGATCACGTTCCGTCCGCACCAGGAGGGGATCGCGGACATGCTCTCCTCCTCTGAAAAATACTTGGATTGGCACGCCAATATTCCGCGGCCCGCGCTCGAAGACGGGGCGATCGAGAAGGTTCTCCTGCAGAGCCATCGCGACCTCGGCGCGCTGCGGATCGAAGACCCAGTGCACAGGGAGCGACAGGTGGTCGCGGCGGGCGTGCCGTGGTTCATGGCGCTCTTCGGGAGAGATTCGCTGCTCACGTCCTTCATGTCGCTTCCGCTGGATCCATCGCTCGCGCTCGGGACACTGCGCACACTCGCAGAGCTGCAGGGCACTGCGACGGAACCGGCGTCAGAGGAGCAGCCTGGCCGCATCCTGCATGAAGTGCGCCTGGGCGCCACCACGAATCTCGCACTCGGCGGCAAGTCCGTGTACTTCGGATCGATCGACGCGACGCCCCTGTTCGTCGACACGCTCGCCGAACTCGCTCGATGGGGCGGTCTGCCTGAAGACCACGCGGACCTCCTGCGTGCGGCGGATAACGCTCTCGAGTGGGTCGAGGAGTTCGGCGACCGCGACGGCGACGGCTTCGTGGAGTACGCCCGGCTCAACGAGCACGGGCTCATCAATCAGGGCTGGAAGGACTCCTGGGATGGCATCAACTTCGCGAACGGCTCCCTGGCCGAGGCACCGATCGCCCTCTGCGAGGTGCAGGGCTATGTCTACTCGGCGTACCGCTCGCGGGCGGAACTCGCGAGCTTCGCCGGACAATTGGACCAGGCTAGCGACCTCGAGCAGCGAGCTGCCGCACTCAAGGCAGAGTTCAACGCCCGATTCTGGCTTCCAGACCGGGGATACTTCGCGATCGCGCTCGACAAGGACAAGCGTCCGGTCGACGCGTGCGCTTCGAACATGGGCCATTGCCTTTGGAGCGGCATCGTCGACGACGATAAGGCAGCGCACGTGGCAGAGAAGCTGCTGTCGCGGGAGATGTTCACCGGGTGGGGGATCCGAACACTCGCCTCCGACATGGGTGCCTACAACCCCGCCAGCTACCACAACGGCTCCGTTTGGCCGCACGACAACGCGATCATCGCGGCCGGCCTCATGCGCTACGGGTTCGTCGAAGAAGCGCAGCGCGTCATCTACGCGCTGTTCGAGGCAGCGGCGCGGTTCGACTCGCGTCTGCCCGAGCTGTTCTGCGGGTTCGATCGCAGCGAGTATGCCGAGCCGGTGCCCTATCCGGCATCCTGCTCGCCACAGGCTTGGGCCGCGGCAGCACCCATCATGATGATGCGCACGCTGCTCCGGTTCGATCCCTGCCTGCCGCGGAAGGAGGTCTGGCTTGCACCGACCGTGCAGGAGACTCTGGGCGCGGTGCAGTTGCGGGATATCCCTCTGGCGGGGTCTCGCGTGTCCCTTGACGTGTCCGGCCGCGGCGTATCGATCACCGGCGTGCCGGAGGGTTTGACCCTGCGCCGCGAGCCTCGTCCACGTGCGTTCGGCATGGCAGGTGACACGCGATCATGAAGATCGGCATCATCGCGCCGCCCTGGATTCCGATCCCTCCGCCCGCCTACGGGGGCATCGAGTACTTCATCGACCTCCTGGCACGGGAACTCGCCGCAGCAGGTCACGACGTGGTGCTCGCGGCATCGGGTGACAGCACCTGTCCTGTTCGGCGCCTGCCCGGCTTTCCGGCGGCCGACGCGGCCGGAATGGGCCATACGGCCCATGAGCTCTCGCATGTGCTTCGGGCATATGAGGCCGTGGCACATGTCGATGTCGTCGTCGACAACACGATCGCCGGCCCGGTGATCGCGCGGAGCGTGCGGCTCAGAGCCGGGGTGACGGTTGCTCATGGCGCGCTTGTGCCCCGGCTGCAGGAGATCTTCGCCGCGGCCGGAACCACCATGTCCTTCGTCGCGATCTCGCATCACCAGGCGTCCACAGCACGACAGTTTCGTTTCGCCGAGGTGATCCATCACGGCATCGATGTCGACGCTGTGCCCGTCGGCCCCGGCGGGGAAGAAGCCTGCTTCGTGGGACGGATGAGCCCGGACAAGGGCGTGGTGCAAGCGATCAGCGCAGCGAGGTCCGCCGGCATCCGCCTTCGTATTGCGGCCAAGATGCGGGAGGCGTCTGAGTGCGAGTACTTCGAGAGTGCCGTGCGGCCGTTGCTCGGCCCGCGCGTGGAGTACCTGGGTGAACTGAGCGCCTCGGAGAAGTTCGAGCTGATGGGCTCCTCGTGCGCCCTGCTCAACCCCATTCAATGGGACGAGCCGTTCGGTCTCGCAATGATCGAATCGCTCGCCACCGGAACGCCTGTGGTCGCCACTGGCCGCGGGTCGGCACCCGAGATCGTCGTCGAGGGCGAAACCGGGTTCATCAGAGACGACCCGGACGAGCTCGCAGAGGCCTTGCAGCGCGCTTCCTCGCTGGCGAGAAGTACCTGCAGGGCGGATGCTCGCGTCCGCTTCAGCGGGCGACGCATGGCGTCCGACTACGCATCGCTGTTCGCTCGACTGACGGCGCGCCGAGACGACATGGATCCCTTCACCGAGGTGGATGCTGCCGGTGAGCTCGAGCCTCGCTCGTAGACTGGGCGGGTGCCCTATACCGCCGCCGAAGTGAACGCAGTGATCCATCGGCTGTGGCCGCTCGAGACGGCTGAGGCGTGGGACGCCCCGGGCTTCCTGGCAGGGTCACCCGACGAGCGGGTCGAGCACGTTCACCTTGCGGTCGATGCGGTCTCGGCAACCGTCGACGAAGCGCTTGAGCTGGGCGCCGATCTGTTGCTCGTGCATCACCCGCTGCTGCTCCGGGGCGTGACCTCAGTCAGCGAGGACCGCTACAAGGGCGCTCTCCTTGCTCGACTCATCCGAGGTGGTTGCGCGCTCACCGCCGCGCACACGAACGCCGACATCGTCGAGCGCGGTACATCGGCGATGCTCGCCGAGGCCCTCGGGCTCGTCGATACGCGTCCCATCGTCCCGTCAGCGGGGAGCCAGGACACCGGACTGGGGCGCGTTGGCACGCTGCCTGCGCCCATTGCGCTGCGCGAGCTGGCGCAGCGTGTGGCCTCGACGATCCCCGCCACTCGTGCCGGCATCCGTGTCGCAGGCGACGCGACGCAGCCGGTGCGCACCGTCGCGCTCTGCGGCGGTGCCGGCGATTCGCTGCTCTCGCACCCGGCTGTCACCGCAGCCGACGTGTACATCACGGCCGATCTGCGACATCACCCGGCGTCAGAGGCACGGGAGCAGGCGATGATCGGCGGCGGACCGGCGCTGATCGATCTCTCGCACTGGGCGAGCGAGTGGCTGTGGCTGCCCGCCGCAGCCGAGCAACTGAGGGCCGAACTCCCGCGACTCACCGTCACGATCAGCGAGCTGAGCACCGATCCATGGGATTTCGTCGTCGGCTCGACCGAGCACTGAACGCCACCCGGCCGCGTCACTGACGCGTCACCGCTGAAGCAACCGACCAGGAGGAGACCCGATGACGATCAAGGCGAGCCCCGATGAGCAGGCGCTGCTGCTCGACCTGCAGGCGAGCGACACGCGAGCGCAGCAGCTCAACCATCGCCTCAAGACCCTGCCCGAGCACGCCGAACTCGCCGAGGTGACGAAGCAGGGCGACGCGGTGCGCAGAACTCTCGCCGAGCGCGCCGGCGCGCTCGAAGACGCCGAGGCGGAACTGCGTCGATCCGAGTCGGATGTGGAACTCGTGGAGGCCCGGATCAAGCGTGATGAGGATCGGCTGCAGCAGACCCAGTCGGCCAAGGACGCCCAAGGGCTCGAGCATGAACTGGTGTCGCTGCGCAAGCGCCGTTCCGACCTCGAGGACATCGAGCTCGAGCTCATGGAGCGGGTCGACGCGCTGCGAGCGGAGCGGGATGCCGTGGCGACCGAGCTGGCGGCGGTTGATGCGCGTGCGGCCGAAGTGCGCGCGGCCCGTGATGCCGAGACCGCGCGCCTTCAGAGCGAACTGCAGCACGCGGCAGCCAACCGAGCCACCATCGCGAGTCGTGTGCCTGCTGAGCTGCTCGCGCTCTACGAGCGTCAGCGTGAACGGTACGGCTTCGGTGCCAGCCTCCTGCAGGGCGGCGTGACAACGGCCAGCGGTGTACGGCTCAACGAATCCGACATGGCGCAAATCCGCAATGCTGCACCCGACGACGTGCTGCTCTGCCCGGACTCGAACGCGGTCCTCGTGCGCACTGCGGAGTCAGGGCTGTGAGCCGCATGCTCATCATCGAGGCCGACGGCGGCTCGCGAGGGAACCCGGGGGAGGCGGGCTCGGGCGCGGTGGTCATCGACGGTTCATCCGGCGAGATCCTCGCAGAGCTCGGGCTCTATGTGGGCGTCGCCTCGAACAACGTCGCCGAGTACAAGGGCATGATCGCCGGAGTGACGCGCGCCCTCGCCATCGACCCGGATGCCGAGTTGCACGTGCGCATGGATTCGAAGCTCGTGGTCGAGCAGATGAGCGGGCGCTGGAAGATCAAGCATCCGGACATGGCGGAATTGGCTGCTCAGGCCCGAGCACTGCTCATCGGCACACCCGTGCGCTTCGAGTGGATCCCGCGAGAGCAGAACTCTCGCGCCGACAAGCTCGCCAACCGCGCAATGGACCTCAGAGCCTCGTTCGACTGATCAACGTTTCGCTCATCAGCGCTCGACCGATCAGCGTCTGACTGATCAGCGCCTGACTGATCAGCGCCTGACTGATCAGTGTTCGACTATCAATGCGAAAGGGCGGCCCGGAGTGATCCGAGCCGCCCTTTGGCACGTACGTGATCGATCAGTCGAGACCGATCGCGGCATCAGCGACCGCTGCAGCCACCGCGTCGGCCACTCGGGGGTCGAGAGGGCTGGGGATGACATACTCGGGGCTCAAATCCGGCTCCGCGAGGTCTGCCAGTGCACGAGCCGCCGCGATCTTCATCTCGAGCGTGATGCGCGTGGCCCCTGAATCGAGCGCTCCCCGGAAGATGCCCGGGAACGCGAGCACGTTGTTGATCTGGTTGGGGTAGTCGCTGCGACCGGTCGCCACGACGCGCGCGTAGTCCGCCGCGACATCCGGATCGACCTCTGGCGTCGGGTTCGAGAGAGCGAACACGATGGCGTCGTCCGACATGCCTTCGAGCCACTCTGTCGGCACCTGGGCGGAGGACACACCGATGAAGACGTCGGCGCCGACGAGTGCGTCTTGCAGCGTGCCAGTGCGCCCGTCGGGGTTCGTGAGCGCGGCGTACTCGGCCTTGATGCCATCGAGTCCGGGTCGGTCGCGGTGGATGATTCCACGCGAGTCGACCAGAACCACGTGCTCGACGCCCGCAGCAAGAAGGATGTTCGCGCACGCGATGCCGGCGGCGCCGGCGCCCGAGATCACGACACGAAGGCTGCTGAGCTCGCGTTCGACGACCTTCGTGGCCCCGAACAGCGCGGCAAGCACCACGACCGCGGTGCCGTGCTGGTCGTCATGCATGACCGGCATGTCGAGTGCTTCGATCAGGCGCCGTTCGATCTCAAAGCAGCGAGGAGCCGAGATGTCCTCGAGGTTCACTGCGCCGAAGGTGTGTCGCAGGCGAACTACCGTGTCCACGATCTCATCGACATCGTGCGTGTCGAGCACGATCGGAATCGAGTCGAGGCCCGAGAACGCCTTGAACAACGCCGCCTTTCCCTCCATGACGGGCAGCGACGCGGCGGGGCCGATGTCTCCGAGGCCGAGCACGGCGCTGCCATCGCTGATCACCGCGACGAGGCGCCCCGTCCAGGTGTACCGCTTCGCGAGTCCGGGCTCGGCCGCAATTGCTCGGCTCACCTCAGCCACGCCGGGGGTGTAGGCGATCGACAGGTCGCGGATCGAGTTCAGTTCGACACGGCTGAGCGCAGTGAGCTTGCCGCCCTCGTGCGCTTCGAACACCTCCTCGAGCGAGGGTCGCGTGGCTGGGCCGGAAGTCGTGGTCTGGGGCATGGGAAGCCTCTCCGATAAGGGGTCGTCGACGGACGGCGACGATCGTCGTCGTGCGGCTGAAGCGACAGCGAGGCGGGAGCTCTCACGAGATGGCGCCTTGTTCGGCGGCTTGACTCGGAGGACAGGACGGGATGCGGTCACGCCTGGTCGCGAGACGGATGATCTCAGGGTGTGGAAGCATCCGTCGTTGTGCCTGCCGTCAAGCGTAACTGCCGGCATGCTACGACTTCCGTGTGGCCCGACACGAAAGAATCCCGATTCTTTTGCACTCCGCAACACCGCGCCCTCATCGGGCAGTCGGTCTTGACGGCTGGGGCGAAGCGAATGGGCCGGCTGATACGCCGGGTTCTGTTCACATCAGCCGTGAGGCGGATGCTGGACGGCCATCTCTCTCGGAGCTGCGTTGCCGCAGCCCTCTAGCGGTCTACCCGGGGACTCGGCGAGCCGCCTCATCGTCCCCTGTCTGACCTTGCTCCGGGCGAGGTTTACCCAGCGAGCCCGATCACTCGGGCCCCTGGTGGTCTCTTACACCACCGTTTCACCCTTACCGCCGGCCGGGGCCGGAGGCGGTCTGCTCTCTGTTGCACTTTCTCGCGGATTGCTCCGGGTGGGTGTTACCCACCGCCCTGCTCTACGGAGCCCGGACGTTCCTCGGCGATCTCTCGATCGACGCGGCCGTCTTGCCGACCCATTCGCGGATCCAGTCTAGTGACGTCGCTTCAGATGGGGCTGTCACCCGGTCCGGCCCGAGCTCAGCGGCACGGTCCATCCGGCAGCAAGAGCGGCGGAACCCATGATGCCGGCGTTGTTGCGCAGGCTCGCTGCGACGATGGGAGTGCGAAGGTTGAGCAATGGCAGGAACTCCTCGGCCTGCTTGGACACGCCGCCTCCCACCACGAAGAGCTCGGGGGAGAAGAGCATCTCGAGATGGTCGTAGTAGCGCTGCAGCCGCACTGCCCACTCCTCCCAGCTGAGGCCTTCGCTCTCCCGTGCGCGGTTGGAGGCGCGCTTCTCGGCGTCGTGACCATCGAGTTCGAGGTGCCCCAGCTCCGAGTTCGGCACGAGAACGCCGTTGTAGATCATCGCTGACCCGATGCCGGTACCGAGGGTGGTCACGATGACGAGGCCGGGGTGGTTCGCGACGCCGTACTTGACCTCGGCGAACCCAGCAGCATCCGCATCGTTCACGAAATGGATGTCGCGGCCCAGGTGGTCTTCGAAGAGGCGTTCAGCCTCGAGACCGATCCACTCGTGGCTCACGTTCGCTGCCGACATGGTGCGACCGTGCACCACGACCGCTGGGAAGCAGACCCCGAGTGGGGTGGCGTGATCCGCCTCGAGCTGTTCGACGAGTTCGACGACCTCGCGCACGATCGCTCCGGGGGATCCGCCCTCCGGCGTCGCGACCTTGAGACGCTCCGAGACCAGTTCGCCGGTCTCGAGGTCGACCGACGCCGCTTTGATCCCGGTGCCCCCGATGTCGACACCGATCGCTCTGGTCATCCCCTCACTCCTTCTGTCGTCGAGCGCTGCGCTTTCGGCGGAGTGCTCCGCGTCAGGGGAGCGTCAGCACCTCGACGCCTCGTTCCCCGACAACCAGTGTGTGCTCGAACTGGGCGGTGATGCTCTTGTCTCGAGTGACCACGGTCCAGCCGTCGTCCCACATATCCCATTCATGGGTGCCGAGCGTGAGCATGGGCTCGATCGTGAAGATCATGCCGGGTTCGATCACCGTGTCGAATGCCGGAGCTGCGTCGTAGTGCGGAATCACGAGTCCGGTGTGGAATGCGCGTCCCACACCGTGCCCGGTGAAGTCGCGCACCACGCCGTAGCCGAAGCGTTTGGCGTAGCTCTCGATCGCCCGCCCGATCACGTTGATCTCGCGTCCGGGCGCGACCGCCTTCATGCCCCGCTGCAGGGCGGTGCGCGTGCGCTCTACGAGTTCGCCGACCTCAGCCTTCGGCTCGCCGACCGTGAACGTCGCATTGAGATCGCCGTGGACACCGTTCTTGTAGGCCGTGATGTCGATATTGATGATGTCGCCCTCTTCGAGGACGGTGTCGTCGGGGATGCCGTGGCAGATGACCTCGTTCACTGAGGTGCAGATGCTCTTGGGGAACCCGCGATAGCCGAGGCACGACGGGTAGGCATCCTGGCCGATCACGAACTCGTGGCCGATCTCGTCGAGCTCGTCGGTGGTCACGCCGGGCCTGATCGCGGCAGCGACGGCCTCGATCGCCTGGGCGGCGATGCGGCCTGACTCACGAACGAGTTCGATCTCCTTCGGGCTGTAGCGGTCGCCGCCGTCGTAGGCCTCGGGTGCAGGCCTGCCGACATAGCTAGGGCGGTCGATCGACGATGGCACGGTCCGCCGGGGGGAGATCCGCCCGGGGATGAGGTGTCCGTTCTTATCCCTGGGCATACGATCGAGTCTACCGAGCAAGGAGAAGCACGATGGCTGAGTTCTGGTACAACACCCGCACCCACGAAGTCGAGGAGGGCAAGCTCTCGCCGTCGGTGGATCGGGCGGGACCGTTCGAGACAGCCGAGGAAGCGGCCCGTGCTCCGGAGATCATCGCTGAGCGCTCTCGCCGCTGGGCGGCCGAGGAGGCCGCGGAAGACGCCGAGTGACGCTCCGCGGCGCTCCGTGCGGGGAGGAGCCGTCTAGATGACGCCCTGTGCGAGCATCGCGTCGGCGACGCGCACGAAGCCGGCGCAGTTCGCGCCCACCACGTAGTCGCCCGGGCTCCCGTAGCGCTCAGCGGCCTCGAAGGCGGCCTGGTGCACGTCGACCATGATCTCGTGCAGGCGGTCTTCGCTCTCGTTGAAGCCCCACCGCTGCCGCGAGGCGTTCTGGCTCATCTCGAGCGCTGACGTCGCAACGCCGCCGGCGTTGGCCGCCTTGCCAGGTGCGAAGAGCACGTCGTTCGACTGGAACACGCGCACGGCGCCCGGTGTCGACGGCATATTCGCGCCCTCTGCGACTGCGATGACGCCGTTCTCGACGAGCGACGAGGCGCTGTCGGCATCCAGTTCGTTCTGAGTCGCGCTGGGAAAGGCGAGTTGTGCCGGAACTTCCCACACATTGCCGCCCTTGACGAATTCGGCGCGAGGGTTACGGGTCGCGTACTCGGAGATCCGGCCGCGCTCGACCTCCTTGATCTGCCGAAGCAGTTCGAGGTCGATGCCCGCCTCGTCGACGACGAAGCCGGAGGAGTCGGATGCCGTGATCGGGCGAGCTCCGAGCTCCTGCAGCTTCTTGATCGTGTAGATCGCGACGTTGCCCGAACCCGAGACGACCGAGGTCATCCCATCGAGCTGCATGCCGCGAGTGGCGAGCATCTCCTTCGCGAAGTAGACCGCGCCGTAGCCGGTCGCCTCGGTGCGAACCTGGGCGCCGCCCCACAGCACGCCCTTGCCGGTGAACATGCCCGACTCGTGACGGTTGGTGATCTTGCGATACTGGCCGAACAGGTAGCCGATCTCGCGGGTTCCGACCCCGATGTCGCCTGCCGGAACGTCGGTGTGCTCTCCGAGGTGCCGGTAGAGCTCCGTCATGAAGCTCTGGCAGAACCGCATCACTTCGCGTTCGCTGCGGCCGTGGGGGTCGAAGTCGGAGCCGCCCTTCGCGCCGCCGATGCCCTGGCCGGTGAGTGCGTTCTTGAAGATCTGCTCGAACCCGAGGAACTTGATGACGCTGAGGTTCACGCTGGGGTGGAACCGCAGGCCGCCCTTGTAGGGACCGAGCGCCGAGTTGAACTGCACCCGGAATCCGCGGTTGACCTGCACCTTGCCGTTGTCGTCGACCCACGGCACGCGGAAGATCACCTGCCGCTCCGGCTCGACGAGCGCTTCGAGCACGCCCGCCTCGGTGTATTCGGGGTGCTGGTCGATGACGGGCCCGAGCGATTCGAGCACTTCGTACAGGGCCTGGTGGAATTCCGGTTCGCCGGGGTTGCGCGAGTAGGCAGTCTCGTAGACGTCGAGCAGTGCGGGATGGGTCAAGGACATGATCTGCCTTACTTCAGCGGCGCGAGGAGCGCTGGTCAGTCGTCGTAGGAATGCTCGGGGCCGGGGTACGCCCCGGTCGCCACATCTTCGCGAAAGGCGTGCACCGCGTCGGTCAAGATGCCTTTGAGATCGGCGTACTGCTTGACGAACTTCGGGATGCGCCCCGTAGACAGCCCTGCCCAATCGGTCCAGACCAGGAGCTGCCCGTCTGCGTGAGGGCCGGCTCCGACACTGATGGTGGGGATACGCAGCTCTTCAGTCACGCGGCGAGCCGCATCCGAACTTACCATCTCGAGGACCACCGCAAACGCACCCGCCTGCTCAACGGCACGCGCGTCTCGCAGCAGTTGCTCCGCCTGCTCGCCCCGGCCTTGCACGAGGTGCCCTCCGAGGCCGTGCTCGCTCTGCGGAGTGAAACCGATGTGAGCCATGACGGGGATGCCTGCTTGAACGATGCGCCGGATCTGCTCCGCGCTGCGTTCGCCGCCCTCGAGCTTGACGGCGTGAGCCTGGGTCTCCTTCATGAATCGGAAGGCGGTGTGCAGTGCCTCGTCCGCGCTCGTCTCATAGCTGCCGAAGGGAAGGTCGGCGATGACGAACGCGCGCTGCACGGCATTCGCGACGGCGCGGGTCAGCGGAATGAGCTCATCGACCGTGACCGGCAGCGTGGTGTCGAACCCGAGCACGTTATTGCCTGCGGAATCGCCCACCAGGATGAAGTCGATACCGGCGGCGTCGAAGATCTGGGCGGTGAGCTGGTCGTAGCTCGTGAGCCCGATGATCTTGATCCCTTCGCGCTTGGCGTTCTGGAAATGGCGCGTTCGTACCCGCTTGGGCGGCTGCTGGGTCATGCAGCACACCCTACTGCGACGGACGATACGTGATCGGAAGCCTGCGATCCCTGCCGAAGGCGACGGCGCTGATCTTGGGGCCGATCGCGCCCTGTCGACGCTTCCACTCGCTGTGGTCGACGAGCCGCACCACATCCGAGACGATCCCGGCGTCGTATCCGAGGGCGACGATCTCATCCACGCCGAGATTGCGGGTCACGTATGCATCGAGAATCGGGTCGAGCACCTCATACGGCGGCAGCGAGTCCTGGTCAGTCTGGTCGGGCCGCAACTCGGCGCTCGGCGGTTTCGTGATGCTGTTCTCCGGGATGGGCGGTGTGCGGCCGTGCGCGGCGGCGTACTCGTTCCGCCAGGTGGCGAGCTTCCAGACCAGGCTCTTCGGCACGTCACGGATCGGGGCGAATCCGCCGGCGGAGTCTCCGTAGATGGTCGAGTAGCCCACAGAGATCTCGCTCTTGTTCCCGGTCGTCAGCAGGAGATGACCGTGCATGTTCGACGCAGCCATCAGCACGATCGCGCGCACCCGCGCCTGCAGGTTCTCGGCGGCCACCCCGCTGAGTTCCAACTGCTGCTCGATGGGGGATACCAGGTCGGCGATGGGCTCGATCGAGTACCGGATGCCGACGCGTTCGGCCAGCTCGTCGGCATCCGTTCGAGAATGCTCGCTCGAGTACCGGCTGGGCAGCGAGATGGCGTGGACGCGGTCGGCCCCGATGGCGTCGGCCGCAATTACGGCACAGACGGCTGAGTCGATGCCGCCCGACAGCCCCAGCACCACCGAGGGGAACCGGTTCTTGTTCACGTAGTCGCGCGTGCCGAGCACGAGCGCGTTCCAGACCTGCTGCTCGACCGGCCCCGGCTCGTTGATCGTCGGCTCGAGGACGTCGCCGGCGACGGTACGCGGTTCGAGCGTGACGGTCGCCGGGGGAGCGTCTGCGGCCGCTTCGACGACGTCGATATCGGTGACGAGCACATGCTCCTCGAACTGGGGCGCACGGGCGACGACGGTGCCCGAGGCGTCGACCACCAGGCTGTCGCCGTCGAAGACCAGATCGTCTTGACCGCCGACGATGTTCACGTACGCCAGCGGCGCGTTCGCCTCTCTCGCTCGCTGCTGCACGAGCGGGAGCCTCACCTGCTGCTTGTCGCGTTCGAAGGGCGACGCATTGATGGTCAGGATCAGTCCGGGCTTGACGTTCTTGAGTTCCGCCACCGGTCCGGCGTCACGCCAGAGGTCCTCGCAGATCAGCACGGCGACGCGGCATCCGCCGATGTCGAGCACCACGTGGTCGCGGCCAGGAATGAACGTGCGGTACTCGTCGAAGACCGCGTAGTTCGGAAGGTGATGCTTGGCGTAGCGCGCCTGCACTCGGCCGTGCTGCAGCACGCTCGCGGCATTCTGCGCGATGGCGCTCGGCGTGCGGTCGCCCGCGAGTCCCGACGCTTCGTGGGGGCCGTCAGGGTGGCCGACGATGACGATCAGCTCACCGAGACCGCGCTCCGTCAGCCGCACGGCGAGTTCCTCCACCTGCTGCCCACACGCACGCAAGAAGGAGGCGCGGCCGGCGAGATCCTCGATCGGATAGCCGGAGAGCGCGCACTCGCCGACGGCGAGCACCTGCGCGCCCTGTTCAGCCGCTCGCTGGGCGGCATCGAGGATGCGGTCGGAATTCCCTTCGAGGTCTCCGAGCACCGGGTTCAACTGGGCTAGTGCGACGCGCAGGCGGGGCATACGAAGTACCCTAATAGCGCTGGGGAGGGCTCCCCAGGGGTGGTCGACGAGGAGCCAGATGGACAAGCAACGCGACTTCGTGCTTCGAACGATCGAGGAACGTGGTGTGAAGTTCGTGCGGCTCTGGTTCACCGACGTGCTCGGCACGTTGAAGAGCGTCGCGATCGCACCGGCCGAGGTCGAGGGTGCCTTCAACGAGGGCATCGGCATCGACGGGTCAGCCATCGAGGGGCTCACCAGGTCGTACGAGGCGGATGTGCTCGTGCAGCCCGACCCTGCGACGTTCCAGATCCTGCCCTGGCGGGGCGAAGTCGACGCCACCGCGCGCATGTTCTGCGACGTGCTCACGCCTGACGGGCAGCCCGCCGTCGCCGACCCGCGCAACGTGCTCAAGCGAGTGCTCGCCAAGGCTGCCGATCAGGGCTTCAGCTTCTACACGCATCCGGAGATCGAGTTCTATCTGCTGAAGTCGAGCGAACTCGTCGACGGACGGCCCGTGCCAGTGGACCAGGCCGGCTACTTCGACAACGTGCCGGGCGGCACAGCGCACGACTTCCGTCGCCAGTCGGTGCGGATGCTGGAGGATCTCGGCATCTCGGTCGAGTTCAGCCACCACGAGGTCGGCCCCGGGCAGAACGAGATCGATCTGCGCTACGCCGACGCGCTGACCACCGCCGACAACATCATGACGTTCCGAGCCGTGATCAAGGAGGTGGCCATCGAGCAGGGCGTGTACGCCACGTTCATGCCGAAGCCGCTCGCCGGTCACCCCGGCTCCGGCATGCACACGCACATGTCGCTCTTCGAAGGCGACACCAACGCATTCCACGAACCCGGCGCGCAGTACCAGCTCTCCCGCATCGGGCGGCAGTTCATCGCGGGCCTGCTCACGCACGCTCCCGAGATCACGGCGGTCACGAACCAGTTCGTGAACTCGTACAAGCGGCTCTGGGGCGGCGATGAGGCCCCCAGCTATGTCGTGTGGGGGCACAACAACCGGTCGGCGCTCGTGCGCGTTCCGCTCTACAAGCCGGGCAAGGGCACCAGTGCGCGGGTCGAGTACCGCGCCATCGACTCTGCAGCGAATCCCTACCTCGCCTATGCGCTGCTGCTTGCCGCGGGGCTCAAGGGCATCGAGGAGGGCTACGAGCTGCCGCCTGAGGCGGTCGAAGACGTGTGGAGCATGACGGATGCCGAGCGCCGCGCCCTCGGCTACAAGCCGCTGCCGGCGAGCCTCGACCGTGCCGTCGCGCTGATGGAGGAATCGGAGCTCGTTGCCGAGACGCTCGGCGAGCGGGTCTTCAACTACGTGCTGCTCAACAAGCGCAAGGACTGGGCCGACTACCGCGACCAGGTGACGCCGTACGAGCTCGAGAAGAACCTGTCGCTGCTCTGAGCCGAGTAGATTCGGAGCCCCAGCACGATGTCTCGCATCCCGAGCACGCTCGCTGAACTCGCGCGGCTGGGGTTCACCGAGCTCTCTGCTGCGCGCGATCGTCTGCAGGAGTTGCCGCCCGAATCGGTGCCGCTGTTCGCGGGCGCTGCCGACCCCGATCAGGCGCTTCGCGAAGTCGAGCAGCTCCGAGACAAAGACCCCGAGATGTTCGACCGGCTGCTCGCCGATGAGCAGGCAACGGCGAGTCTCATCCGAGTGCTCGGCGCCTCCAGCGGGCTCGCGCAGTTCCTCATGCGGCATCCCGAGCATGCCGAAGTGCTGTTCGACGCCCCTGGCCCCCGCAGCCAGCTCGAGTACGAGGCCGAGTTCGCCGCGGCCGCAGCAGCATCGACAGGAGTTGCGGCACAGGATGCGCTGAGGGTCGCCTATCGACGTGCGGTTCTCTCGCTCGCAGCGTGGGACCTCGAGCAGGCAGACCCGAGAGATGCCGTCGAGCCCGTCGCAGCCGCGCTGGCCGATCTCGCCGGAGCGGCGCTGCACGTCGCATTGCAGCTGGCCCGGCGCGATTCGCGGGCGGCACCCGAGGCCCTCGCGGCAACCTCCCTCGCGATCATCGGCATGGGCAAGGCGGGCGGCCGCGAGCTCAACTACCTGAGCGACGTCGATGTGATCTTCGTCGCCGAGCGCCGCGATGACGCGATCGACGACACGCGGATGCTGTCGATCGCGACGTCGCTCGCACGATCCGCCATCGCCATCATCAGCGAGCCATCGGTCGAACCGCCGCTGTGGGAGGTCGACGCGAACCTCCGTCCCGAGGGCAAGGACGGCGCGCTCGTGCGGACCCTCGAATCGCACCTGGCGTACTACGAGCGCTGGGCCAAGATCTGGGAGTTCCAGGCGCTGCTGAAGGCGCGGCCTCTGGCAGGGGATGCCGACCTCGGCAGGCGCTACGTGGAGACCCTCGCGCCCCTCGTCTGGGCGAGTGCTGGTCGTGAGGGCTTCGTGGCTTCGGTACAGGGCATGCGGGAGCGCGTGACCGAGCATGTGCCGAGCGAGCAGCGCGATGTGCAGTTGAAGCTGGGGCCGGGCGGGCTTCGCGATATCGAGTTCACGGTGCAGTTGCTGCAGTTGGTGCACGGGCAGTACGACGACGGCATCCGCCAGGGCTCGACGCTCTCGGCCCTCGCGGCGCTTGCGGAGGGTGGGTACGTGGGGCGGGCGGAGGCCGTGGAGTTCTCCGAGGACTACCGGCTGCTCCGACTGCTCGAGCACAGGCTGCAGTTGGCGAAGCTGCGGCGCACGCACCTCATGCCGACCGATGCCGAGGCGCTGCGCGTGCTCGCACGGGCCACCGGCATGTTCGCCAACGCCGACGAGCTGATCGCCGCGTGGGAGCGGGTGAAGCGGGCGGTGCGCTCGTTGCATCTTCGGCTGTTCTACCGAACGCTGCTGTCGGCCGTGGCCGCGCTGCCGGAGGAAGGCGCGGCGCTCTCCGGCGAGCAGGCGGCAGCTCGTCTCGCGGTGATCGGGTTCGTCGACCCGGTCGGGGCGTTGCGGCACATCGCGGCGCTCACGGCCGGCGTCTCGCGACGCGCCGCGATCCAACGCACGCTGCTGCCAGTCATGCTCGAGTGGCTCTCAGAGGGCGCCGACCCTGACCACGGGCTCCTCGCCTTCCGCAGGGTCAGCGAAGACCTCGGAGAGGCGTACTGGTATCTCCGGATGCTGCGCGATTCGACTGCCGCGGCGCACCGCCTTGCGCAGGTGCTCTCAGGGTCGCGCTACGCCACGAGACTGCTCGAGCGAACGCCGGATGCCGCCGCATGGCTCGAGAACGACAGCGAGCTTCGCCCCCGCGCCGCGCAGTCGCTGCTCGACGAAGCGCTGGCCACCACCGCGAGGCACGAGTCGTCTGGGGCGGCCGTGAACGCCCTTCGCGCCGCTCGACGAAGAGAGATGCTCAGGGTGGCCCTGGCCTCGTTGCTCGGCGTGATCAGCACGAAGGAGGTGGGCCGCGCGATCGCTGACATCAACACCGCGTTCCTGCAGGGCGCACTCGCGAGCGCCAGGCGCGGTGTCGACGGCATCCAGTTCGCGGTGATCGCCATGGGTCGGTTCGGCGGGGCAGAGCTGGGCTTCGGGTCGGACGCCGATGTGATGTACGTGTATCGCTCGGAAGTCTCCGGCAGCGGTGACGGAGCGGACGGCCCCGGCAGCCGCCGAATGGCGGAGCGACTGGTGCGCGCGCTTGTCGAGGCGAGCGACGACTTGCGCTTGCCGCTCGACCTCGACGCATCACTGCGACCAGAAGGGAAGAACGGCCCCATCGTCCGCTCGCTCGACTCGTATCGTGCGTACTACGCGCGCTGGTCGCTCACCTGGGAGGCTCAGGCGCTGCTGCGCGCCCGTGGCGTCGCAGGAGACCAGGAGTTGATCGACGACTTCGAGGCTCTCGCAGACGAGGTTCGCTACCCGGCGCGACTGACGGAGCACGAGGTGCGCGAGGTGAAGCGCGTGAAGGCTCGTGTGGAGGCGGAGCGCCTTCCGCAGGCGGCAGACCCGTCGCGTCACTTGAAGCTCGGCCGCGGATCGCTCAGCGATGTGGAATGGTTCGTGCAGTTGCTGCAACTCCAGTACGGGCACGGGCTCCCCGCGCTTCGCACGACCAGCACGCTCGATGCCCTCAGCGCGGCTCTTGACGCGCGTCTCGTGCAGCACGCCGATGCCGACGTGCTCCGTGATGCCTGGATGATCGCCACCCGCGCGCGGTCGGCCACGACCCTCTGGAGCGGGGCCGCATCCGACATCCTGCCCATCGACTGGAATGAGCTCGAGGGTGTGGCTCGCGTCATGGGGTACCCGCCTGGCCACGCGGCAGAGCTCGAGCACGACTATCTGCGCGCCACCCGGCTCGCCCGCCGCGTCTTCGAGCGGGAGTTCTACGGCGAGTGACTGGTCCGCGGTTCAGCGGTCAGGGTCGCCATGACGGCGGCCGGAGCCACCCTGCCGCCATCGTGAGCACCGGGAGTGCGCGATTCAGCCACCAGGCCAGGAACACGCCGGCGACGCACATGGCGAGCACTGCGCCCGCGAGCACATCCGTGGGGTAGTGCAGCCCCAGATACATGCGCGAGTAGGCGACGACCGCGACGAACAGAACGCACGCGGGCGAGACGATCGTCGATCGCCGACGGTGGTCGCGTGCAAGCACCAGGATGCCGATGCTGAGCGCCGTGGCGAACCCCACGTGTCCGCTCGGATACGCGGTGGAGCTCACGAGGTCGGCATGCGAGTGCCCGTTGTCGAGCACGTCAGGACGGGCGCGCTGCACGAGGAGCTTCACCAGTTCACCGGTCCGCCAGGAGACGAGCACGGTGAGCGCGAAGGTGGCAGCGCGAGCGATGTCGCGCGTCGCTGCCGCGACGGCGGTCGCGACGGCAATCGTGATCGCGAGTGCGGGTGCTGGATCGAACACGGCGTCGATCGCCAAGGCAACGGCATCGGGCACGGGCCGATGCTGGGGAATCAGCGCCCCGAGAACTCGGCTCTCCGCCCGGCTCCACTCTGAACTCGTCGCCACAGCGATCCCGAACCACACCACGACGGCGATTCCGGCGATCAATGCGACGACCAAGGGCATGCCGGCCCCGCCACTGAGGCGGCGGAGCGGGCGCAGCGGATCGGGCCTGGCTGGCACGGTGCGCCGCTGTGCGTCGCTCATGCGCGAATGCTACGCGCCCCTACTGGTCATGCCGGCGCGCGCGACCGCTCTCCAAGACGCGCGATTGGACCCTCGATGTGGGGGCCGTGCGGGGGCGATTGCGATCCGTATCGTTGAAAGGTTCCCGAAAACCCGATTGAGGACGAATGACAGACCCGCGACCCCGCACCCGAGTCAAGTTCACCACCATCCAGTGGGTGACGCTTCCGATCGTAGGGCTTCTCCTGCTGACAGCAGCGTTATCCACAGGGGTCGGCGGCCTTCTGATCATGCTGGGCCTGATCGGCGCAGGCTTCGCGGTCTATGCACTCGTGACGGGGCGCAAGACTTGGCTGCGCCTGCCGTCGAGGAAGCTCGCCGCCGGCGCGCTCGTCGGTGCCTTCTTCGTGACAGGCCTCGGAAGCTCGGTGTACGCGGCGACTCATCCTCGCGCACCGACGCCTCAGGCAGCCCCGGTCGTCGAAACCGAACCGGATGTCGAGCCCGCAGAGCAAGTCGAGCCCGGATTCGAGTTCACCGACGAGGCGCCTGCCGACCCCGCCACGGCGAAGAGCCCGGCCGAAGAGGCGCAGACCGTCGCCGATGCATCCGTCACGAACAGTACAGCGCTCGAACTGCTGGCGTCGTTGCCGGTGAAGGGCCGCGCGCCGAAGACCGGGTACGACCGCGAGGCCCGGTTCGGTGACGGTTGGCTCGACGTCGATCGCAATGGCTGCGACACGCGCAACGACATGCTCGCGCGGGATCTGACCGATGTAGTGCGGGAGGGGCCGTGCAAGGTACTGACGGGCACGCTCGTCTCGCCGTACACCGCGCAGACGGTGTCGTTCGTGAGGGGGAACACCACCTCGACCCTCGTGCAGATCGACCATGTAGTGGCGTTGTCGGACGCCTGGCAGAAGGGCGCCCAGCAGCTCACGCAGGCGCAGCGCGTCTCGTTTGCGAACGACCCCCTGAACCTCCTCGCGGTCGACGGCGCATCGAATGCCCAGAAGCGCGACGGTGATGCTGCTACCTGGCTTCCCGCGAACAAGTCGTTCCGCTGCGCGTACGTGGCGCGTCAGATCTCGGTCAAGGCGACCTACGGGCTCTGGGTGACGCAAGCGGAGAAGGACGCCATGGCACGCGTGCTCAGTGCGTGCCCGAACGAGCCTGGCGTCACCTCCACGTTCGCACCGGTCCCCGTCGTGGCAGCGCCGGCTCCCGCGGAGCCCCCACCTTCCCCGGCCCCTGCCGAGCCTGCACCCGCCCCGGCTCCCGCCCCGGCTCCCGCGCCGGCGCCAGCACCCGCCCCGGCTCCCGCCGACGTCTACTACAAGAACTGTTCCGCAGCTCGTGCGGCGGGCGCTGCACCCGTCTATTCAGGCGATCCTGGGTACGGCAAGCACCTCGACCGGGACGGCGACGGCATCGCCTGCGAGTAGCGGCGACCCTCTCAGGGAACGGCTGGTGCCGCAAGGATCGATCTTCCCGGCGCCGGTCGAATCCTCCTCGGCACCCTGCCGACGACAGAGCCCGCCCGGGCGATCGCCGGGCGGGCTCTGTCGTTGATTCCGCGGACCGCGCTGCTGCGGTCAGCTCGACGCGGCTCCGAGGAGCTCGGTCGTCACACGCCGTAGTACAGCTCGTACTCGTAGGGGTGGGGGCGCTGGGCGAGCGGCAGGATCTCGTGTTCGCGCTTGTAGGCGATCCAGGTGTCGATCAGATCCTTGGTGAAGACGCCGCCGGCGAGCAGGAACTCGTGATCCGCTTCGAGCGCGCGCAGGGCATCGTCGAGTGATGCGGGTACCTGCGGAATGTTCTTCGCCTCTTCCGCGGGAAGCTCGTACAGGTCCTTGTCGATCGGCTCGTGCGGCTCGATGCGGTTCTTGATGCCGTCGAGCCCCGCCATCAGCTGCGCGGCGAATGCGAGGTACGGGTTCGCAGCGGCATCCGGAGCACGGAACTCGATGCGCTTCGCCTTCGGGTTCGTGCCGGTGATCGGGATGCGGATCGCAGCCGAGCGGTTGCCGGCCGAGTACACGAGGTTGACCGGCGCCTCGAAGCCGGGAACCAGGCGGTGATAGCTGTTGATGCTCGGGTTGGTGAACGCGAGCACCGCTGGCGCGTGCTTCAGGAGCCCGCCGATGTACCAGCGTGCGAGATCGCTCAGGCCGCCATAGCCGGCCTCATCGTAGAAGAGAGGCTCGCCGCCGTTCCAGAGCGACTGGTGCGTGTGCATGCCGGAGCCGTTGTCGCCGAAGATGGGCTTCGGCATGAACGTCGCGGTCTTGCCCCACTCGAGGGCGGTGTTCTTGACGATGTACTTGAACTTCAGGATGTCGTCTGCCGCGCGCACCATGGTATCGAAGCGGTAGTTGATCTCGCCCTGGCCGGCGGTGCCGACCTCGTGGTGGCTGCGTTCGACCTGGAGACCCGCATCCTCGAGGTGCAGCACGATGTCGTCGCGCAGGTCAGCGTGCTGGTCGACCGGGCTGACGGGGAAGTAGCCGCCCTTGAAGGGCGTCTTGTTCGCGAGGTTGCCGCCCTCTTCGACCCGCCCCGAGTTCCATGCGCCCTCGCTCGAGTCGACCGCGTAGAAGCTCGAGTGCTGGTTCACCTCGTAGCGCACGTCGTCGAAGATGTAGAACTCCGCCTCGGGGGCGAAGAACGCGGTGTCGGCGATCCCGGTCGATGCCAGGTACTTCTCGGCCTTCTTCGCCACCTGACGGGGGTCGCGCGAGTAGATCTCTCCGCTGCGGGGGTTGTGGATGTCGAACACCATCACGAGCGTGCGCTGCGCACGGAAGGGATCGATGTAGGCGGTCGTCACATCGGGGATGAGCTGCATGTCGGACTCGTGGATCGACGCGAAGCCGCGGATGGATGACCCGTCGAACAGCTGACCGGATTCGAAGAACTCCTCGTCCACCGTCGAAGCGGGGATGTTGAAGTGCTGCTGCACCCCCGGGAGGTCGGTGAAACGGATGTCGACGAACTTGACGTCGGTCTCCTTGATGAACGCGAGTACTTCGGATGCGTCGCTGAACATGGTGGTGTTGCTCCTGCCTGGATGCTGGGAGGGGTGGCTACGTGCGCGGCCTTTGATGACGGTAGACAGCCGGTGTTGCACCGGCGTATCGCAGATGTTTCCGCGATGTTACGCGGGGAGCCGCGGTTAGGATCAGACGGTGTCCGACGCAATGCTCTCTTCGACCGATTGGCCTGGAAAACGCCTGGGGCTTCCCGAAAGCGGGCCCCGTTCGATCGCCAGGGTGGGTGTGCGCCTCGCGGCGTTCGCCATCGACTGGGCACTCGCCTACGTGATCGCGATGGCCTTCTTCGAGGGCGATGGTCTCGTGATGATGAGCATCTACGCCGTCATGCAGATCGCGATGATCGCGACCGCGGGTGGGAGCATCGGCCATCTCATCATGCGGATGAGGGTCGTGCGACTCGATGGACGGTACAACGGCGTGCTCCGGCCGGCGCTTCGAACGCTGCTCATCTGCGTTGTCATCCCAGCGGTCATCTGGGATTCCGACCAGCGCGGCATGCACGACAGACTTGCCGGCACCGTGCTGGTGCGGGTCTGACGAGCGCTGCGTTCCGGACCGCATAGCGCTCGATCAGCGTGGGCGCTGCGCGCGGACCTTGAACGGGTCGACGCCCTTAGGGATGGGCAGCCCGCCCTTGCCAAGGGAGTTGAGACGGTTGGAGACCGCAAGGATCTCGGGCTTGTTCAGCACGCGCTTGAACTGGTTGAGAGAGCGCACGATCTTGTGCAGCGGGACCGAGTCCTCATCGGGACCGACGTAGAGGAAGTTGATCGGCACATTGGGAATGACGCGTGCGATGTTCCTGCGCTCGTCCTCGAGCATGCGCGTGGTGCGCGAGCGCGGGCCCTCGCCGATGAGCACGACGCCGCCGCGCCCGACAGCGCGGTAGACGGCATCCTGGGTGCGTGGACTGACATTCACTGGCATCTCGCTCGCCTGCCAACCTCGGCGGAGCGAGCTCTTGAGCACTGCGCCGACGGCACCCGGCTGCCCGGCGATCTGCCCGTAGGCAGCTCGCTCGGCGCGCCGTCCCAGCACGATGAGCAGACCCAGCACACCCGCGAGAACGCCTGCGACGACGTAGAGGATGAACCCCACGACGTTGCCCGGCGCCAGCAGGAACGCCGCGACGACGCCGGCGGCGACCGGCAGCAGGAACGCCGCCAACATGTACCAGACGGCCTTCGAGTCGTAGCGGCGGGTCATCTGGAAGACCTGCCACATCTGCTTCATGCGGCCGGGTTCTTTCGGAGTCTTGGAGGCTCGTGCCATGACTTCAAGGATAGCCGCGCGCGAAGGCTCCAATGCCGCAGGGTCGGCTCCTCCCCAGTTCGTCACCGCCTCCGAGCGCGGCCTCGCGCAGCGGGGTGAGTCCAGGCGACGATCGCTCGCTGCACACTGCCTCCATGCGATCGCCGGATGGGAACCCTGGAGTGCTCGACCTCAGTGCGCCTGCTGGCGGGCCGCTTCGCACCATCGGCGGCTACCGCGTCGTCGGCGAGCTGGGCATGGGGCTTCGGTGCCAAGTGCTCCTGGGCATCGCTCCCGGAGAAGCACCGGTCGCATTGAAGGTGCCACGCACGCGCGCCGCTGCTGCTGCGGCAGAGGCCGAACTGGCCGTGCTCGGGCATGGACCTCTCACGCGCGCCGTGCCACTGCTCGACGTGAGCTCTCTGGACTACGGGGTACCGGTCCTCGTGTTCGATCGACTCGAACGCGGCACGCTCAGCGGCCTGCTCGCCGTGCGAGGCCACCTGACGCTCGGTGAAGCGGTGACCGTGTTCGCTCCGATCGCGGCGGCGCTGGCCGAACTGCACGAGTTGGGCATCTCCCACGGCGCCATCGACGCGACGCATATCGGGTTCGACCGGCACGGAGCACCGTACTTGCTCGGCTGGGGGAGCAGTCGTCAGACGGTCGTTTCCGACCGTGCCGCTGCCATCGACCACCGCGACCGCAGCTTCGCCGACCGCGATGCGCTCCTCACTCTCCTCTTGGAGTCGATCGACGCCGAGTCGGCCGCGTCTCTCTCACCACCACCTCGCAGCCTCGGCGATTTCGGGGCATGGCTCCACCGGGCAGCCTTGGCAGCGCCCGTCGACTTCGAGCGACGCGCACCAGGCGTCGATGCGTCGGCTGCTGGGCACCATCCTCATCCCCTGCTCAGCGGGCAGTTCGCACCCGGCGGCGCGGGCATGGCGGAACGAGCGGATGCCGGCGGGGCTGCCGCCTTGATGCGTACCGCGTTCAGCGCCTCGGCGCAGTCGCGGGCGCAGCAACCCGTAGAGCCCGTGCTGCGCGAGAGAGTGAGCTCCGTGCCGCCCCCGCAGAGCGAGGAAGCGCGTGCACCGGCGTCGTTGTTGGGGGCGCTGCTCGAATGGCCGGATCGCGCGTGGAACTCGATCGCCGGGTTTCGACGATCGAACCGGGAGGGCGGAGAAACCAGTGGCACCGACGCTCGCTCGCTCTTCGCGGCGCGGCTCTACGACGTGCGGGCGCGTTGGATGGCCCTCTCCGCCCGTTCTCGCATCTTGGGGGTCGCGGGCGCGGCGGCAACGCTCGCGGCCGCTGTTCTTCTGCTGCAACCTGGCGACGAGGGCGGAGAGCGCATGAGCTCTGCTGGGCAGTCGGTCGAATCCCTTGGTCCGGATGCTCATTCCAGCCCGGTCCAGTCGGCGCCCGAGGGGGATCCCATCATCGGGGGAGACGACCCCGTGGCTGCTGCGGCACTCCTGCTGGCTGCCCGGCAGGAGTGCTTTCGGGAAGCGCAGCGCTCATGCCTGCGTGCCGTCGTGGAGCCTGGCTCGTCGGCCGAACGCTCAGATGCGCTCGGGATGGACCAGGTGACCAGCGGCGGCAGGCTTGAGCCGGAGCTGCTTCCGGAGGCACGCCTCGAGCTGGTCGACGACTACGGCGACAGCGCGCTCGTCGCGCTCCGGGCGGGAGATGTGTTGGGGGCAGTGGAGCCGCCCGCCGCCGCGGAAACACCAACGGCCTCGGTCCTGTTGGTGCGGACCGAGGCCGGATGGCGGTTCAGGGCGTACTTCGACGCGTCCGAATGAGTGGATCAGCTCCTGAGCTGCATCAGATCCCGAGCGGATCAGATGCCGAGGTCGCCTTCGAACGCTCCCTCTTCGAGTCGGTTCTTCACCGCAACGAGGAACCGGGCGGCATCCGCCCCGTCGATGATGCGGTGGTCGTACGACAGAGCCAGGTAGACGGTCGAGCGAACGGCGATCGCATCGCCGGAATCGGTGCTGACCACCACCGGCCGCTTCGTGACGATCCCCGTGCCGAGGATCGCCGACTGCGGCAGGAACACGACAGGCGTATCGAAGAGCGCTCCGCGCGAGCCGGTGTTGGTGAGCGTGAACGTTCCGCCTGCGAGCTCGTCCGGCCGCAGCTTGTTCGACCGGGTGCGATCCGCGAGGTCGGCGATCTGGTCGGCGAGTTCGGCGATGTTCAGCGTCGCCGCGTCACGGACCACGGGCGTCAGCAGACCGCGCTCGGTGTCGACCGCGATGCTGAGGTTCTCAGTCTCGGGGTAGACGATGTTGTCGCCGTCGACCGTGGCGTTGATGATCGGGTACGCCTGCAGCGCTTCACTGGCCGCCTTCGCGAAGAACGGCATGAACGAGAGCTTGTTCCCGGTCTTCTGCTGGAACTCGCCCTTCACCCGGTCGCGAAGCCCAGCGACCTTGGTGACGTCGACCTCCACAACCGTGGTGAGCTGCGCAGTGGACTGCATGGATTGCACAGCGCGCTCCGCCACGACCTTGCGAAGGCGCGACATCGGTGCCGACGTGCCGCGCAAGGGCGACACCTCGAGCTTCGTCGGCGCTGCAGCCTTCGCGCCCGCGCCAGACTCCGCTGCATCGAGCACGTCCTGCTTGCGGATGCGGCCGCCTACGCCGGTGCCGGTGATCGAGTTGAGGTCGACGCCCCGATCGTTCGCGAGCTTGCGAACGATCGGAGTGACGTAGCCCGCGTTCGAGCCGGACGGCGCGACGACCTCTTCAGCCTGGCCCTCGTCGGCGGAAGGAGCTTCCGGGGCTGCCGCCGCCGGAGCGGGCGGAGCCGGCGGGGCCGGGGGAGCCGGCGGGGCGGGTGCGGCCGGCTGCTCTGCCTGAGCGGCGGGCTGCGGCTCAGAGGGCTGCTCGGCCTGCGGAGCCGCAAGCGGCTCCTCGCGCTCGGTGCTGGGCTCCGCGGTCGGCGCGGGCACAGCCTGTGCCTGCTCCTCCTCAGCCTGGGTCTCGGCTTGCGCGGGCTGCTCCTGCGTCTGCTGCTGGTCCTCGACCGGCGCGCTCTGCTCGGGCTGCTCCGCCTGCTGCGGCTCTGCAGCCTCCTCGCCAGCAGACGGTGCGGCGTTCTCGCCACCACCGGATCCGTCACCGATCCGCACGAGCGGTGCGCCGACCTCGACGGTCTCGTCCTCTGGCACGAGGATCTCCTCGATGACGCCCGCCACCGGCGACGGAATCTCGGTGTCGACCTTGTCGGTCGACACTTCGAGCAGCGGCTCATCGACTTCGACGCGATCGCCGACGTTCTTCAGCCAGCGTGTGACCGTGCCTTCGGTGACGCTCTCACCGAGCGCCGGGAGGTTGACGGATTGGCTCATGATGCTCCTTCTAGCCCTCGAGTGGCTCTTAGCTTAGTTCGCGCTGTGAACGCGAGGTCAGAGTGCGTGCAGCGGTTTGCCCGCGATGGCGAGGAATGCTTCCCCAAGGGCCTCGTTCTGAGTCGGGTGCGCGTGGATGAGCGGCGCGATGTCTTCGGGGTACGCCTCCCAGTTGACGGCGAGCTGCGCTTCACCGATCAACTCGCCGACCCGCGCGCCGATCATGTGCACGCCCACGACGGGGCCGTCCACCACCCGCACGACCTTGACGGAACCGGCCGTGCCCAGGATGCTGCTCCTGCCGTTGCCCGCCAGGTTGTAGTCGTAGGTGGCGACCTTGTCGGCGCCGTACTGCTCGTTCGCCTTCGCCTCGCTGAGGCCGATCGAAGCGACCTCGGGGTCGCAGTAGGTGACCTTCGGGATGTTGATATCCTCGATGACCACCGGGTTCAAACCGGCGAGCTCCTCGGCGACGAAGATTCCCTGCTGGAAGCCGCGGTGCGCGAGCTGCAGGCCGGGCACGATGTCGCCGACGGCGTAGACCCCCGGCACCGAGGTCTGCAGGCGCGCATCGGTCTTGACGAAAGCGCGCTCCATCTCGATGCCGACCTCCTCGAAGCCGAGACCGGAGGTCGCGGGTCCACGGCCGACCGCGACCAGAAGGATGTCGCCGTCGAACGTCTTGCCGTTCTCGAGCGTCACCACGACTCCCTGGTCGCTCTGCGTGACGGACTGGAAGCGCACGCCCGTGGAGAACTCGATGCCGCGCTTGCGGAACTGGCGCTCGAGCTGCTTGCTGATCGACTCGTCTTCGTTGGGCACCAGGTGCGGCAGGCCCTCGACGATCGTCACCTCAGCGCCGAACGAACGCCAGACGCTCGCGAACTCCACACCGATCACGCCGCCGCCGAGGATCACCGCGCGGCGAGGGATCCAGTCGAGCTTCAGCGCCGTCTCCGACGTGATGACGCGGCCGCCGATCTCGAGGCCCGGCAGCGTCCGCGAGTACGAACCGGTGGCGAGCACGACATTCTTGCCCGTGATGGTCTGGTCGCCCACCTGCACTGTGGTCGGCGAGGTGAGGGTGCCGAAGCCGTCGATCGTCGTGATGCCGCGCGCCTTGATCAGGCCCTGCAGGCCCTTGAACTTGCTCGCGATGATGCCTTCGCGGTACGAATTCACCGCGTTGATGTCGACGCCCTCGAGCGTCGCGTTGACACCGATCTTCGCGGCGTCGCGGGCCGAGTCCGCGACCTCCGCCGCGTGCAGCAGCGCCTTCGTGGGAATGCAACCGACGTGAAGGCAGGTGCCGCCGACTTTGTCCTTCTCGATCAGCGCGACGCTCATGCCGAGCTGGCTCGCTCGGAGCGCGGCGGCGTAACCACCGCTTCCTCCGCCGAGAACTACAAGATCAAAGTTCTGTTCCGACACCCAGTCACTCCCTCGAGGTCAGGATTGCAGCGCCTCGCCGGCGTCGACGGGCGGTCTAGAGTTGGCGGTTTGTCGCCCACTCGACACTACTACGCCTGAGATACCTGCTCCGCGAGTGCGATGAGTGAGAGGACGCCGACACCGGTCGGTCCGGCGCCGAGGTGACCTCGCGGCGAACCCTCGTTGTTGGCGGTGCTCGCGATGTCGAGGTGCAGCCAGGGGATCCTCTCGCCGTTCTCGCCCTGGTCGCCCACGAACTCCTGCAGGAAGACGCCGGCGAGCATCGTGCCTGCCGCAGTGTTCCCAGGCTTGGCATTCGCGATGTCGGCGACGTCCGAGCGAAGCACCTCGCGCAGGTAGCCGGGCAGGGGGAGCTGCCAGAAGAGCTCGCCCGAGCCCTCACCGGCCGCCACGAGCTCGGACGCGAGCGTGTCATCGCCCATGATCGCGGTGTAGCGGTCGCCGAGCGCGACCTTCGCTGCACCGGTCAGCGTGGCGATGTCGATGATGGCGTCAGGGCGCTCCTCGGATGCCGCGACGAGTCCATCCGCGAGAACGAGCCGCCCCTCGGCATCGGTGTTCAGCACCTCGACAGTCTTTCCGCCGAGCATCGTGAGCACGTCGTTCGGCCGGATCGCATCGCCGGACGGCATGTTCTCCGCTAGGCAGAGCCACGCCGTGAGACGCACCGGGAGCTCGCGGCGCGCGACGGCGAGCAGCACCGCGAGCGCCGTCGCCGCCCCCGTCATGTCGTACTTCATTCCAACCATCGACGCCGCGGGCTTCAGTGACAGGCCGCCCGTGTCGAAGGTGATCCCCTTGCCCACGAGCGCGAGGTGGCGCTGGGCGCCTTCGGGCGCGTACCGAACTCGCACGAGGCGCGGGCCGCGGCTCGAGCCTCGACCGACGCCGAGCAGACCGCCATAGCCGCCTTCGGCGAGGGCCGCCTCGTCGAGCACTTCGACCTCGAGTCGCAGTGCCTCGGCTTCGCGCACCGCACGGTCAGCGAAGCTCGCGGGGTAGAGGTCAGAGGGAGGAGTGTTGACGAGGTCGCGCACGAGTTCGATCGCAGACGCGCTTGTCTCGGCCGCCTCGACGACTGCCGCCGCCTCCTCGTCGGCGAGCGTCGCCAGCACGGTGATCTCACCTGCGGGGCGCGAGGTCGGTTCAGCGGCGGCGCTGCGGTACTCGGTGAAGCGGTAGGAGCCGAGCGCTGCGCCCTCCAGCACGGCTTGGGCACTCGCGGCATCCGTCACCGGCAGAGCGAACACGATCGAATCGAGACCGCGCACCTGGCGGGTCACGGCGCCGGCCGCGTTCCGGAGGGCGGGCTCGTCGAGTCCCTCGCCGAGTCCGACCAGCGCGACTGCCGGCCCGCCGTCGCGCAATGGCAGGACCCGCGCGAGCTCATCGGATGCGCCGGTGACCCCGAGCTTCGACAGCGAGCCCTCGAGGCTCGGCACGGTGCCGGCCGGCGCAGCGAGCACCGGCCCGTCGGGCGTCTTGCGCACGCCGATCACGAGCAGGTCGCCGTTGGCGTCTTCGAGGGGTGCCGAGACAATGCGAAGTCGAGGGAGCGTCATGGCAGTCATGGTAATCATCAACACGAGGCGAGCGGATGCTGTGAACCTCCGCCCCCACCCGGCCGCTGCGTCCTCGCCCAGTACGCTGGAGGCATGCGTGAACCCGCCACCCTGTACCAGCTGACGAACGGCGCGCGCGATGTGCCGTCCGGTCTGCCGCTGGTCGCCGGTCTCACCGGGTTCGCCGACGCAGGGGGAGCGGTGAGCGGCTTCACCGACTACCTCACCAACGAACTCCGGTCGGATGTCATCGCCGAGTTCGACACCGACGAGTTGCTCGATTACCGCGCGCGGCGCCCCACGATGTACTTCGATCAGGACCACCTCACGGCGTACCGCCCGCCGAAGCTGCGCCTGTCGCTTGCGCGCGACGATCTCGACACGCCGTTCCTGCTGCTCACCGGCTTCGAACCCGACTTCCACTGGGAGGCGTTCGTCGCTGCTGTGCTCGAGCTCACCGACCGCTTCGAGGTCAGCACGACGGTGTGGGTGCACGCCATCCCCATGCCCGTGCCGCACACACGTCCGATCGGCGTGACCGTCAGCGGTAACCGTGCCGATCTCATCGAGTCGCTGTCGATCTGGCGGCCGCATACGCAGTTGCCGGCGACGGCGCTGCACCTGCTCGAGCACCGGCTCCACCAGCGCGGCAGTTCCGTGGCGGGGTTCGTGCTGCTCGTGCCTCACTACCTCGCCGACACCGAGTTCCCCATGGCCGCGCTCGCGGCGCTCGACAACATCAGCGCCGGCACCGGCTTGATCTTCCCCACCGACAGCCTGCGTGAAGAGGGACGCGAATTCGTGTCGAAGATCGAGGAGCAGGTGCGCGGCAACGCCGAGCTCGAGCGACTCGTGCACACGCTCGAGGTGCGCCACGACAGCTATATGGAAGACAATCCGCTGCCGTCGCCGCTCATGGACGAGTCCGGTGAGCTTCCGTCGGCGGAGACGATCGCCGCGGAGCTCGAGCGCTTCCTCGCCGGCCGTCGCGACGATCAGAACGGCGGCAAGTCGTCGGGTCGCTGAAGCCCCGTCGGGATCGCGCAGCATCCGCTCAGCGGGTGAGCGCCTCGCCCGCGGCCTAGACTGACCGAGTGGATTCGCGGCGTTCCTGGGCAGTGTTCGCCGTAGGAGTTTTCGCCTACATGGTGGCTGTACTGCAGCGCAGCTCGCTCGGGGTCGCCGGGGTCGAGGCGACGGAGCGCTACTCGGCCGCCGCCGCAGCACTGTCGATGCTCGCGGTCGTGCAACTCATCGTGTATGCGGCGCTGCAGATCCCTGTCGGCGTACTCATCGACCGCTTCGGGCCGAAGCGGTTGCTGCTCGCCGGAGGCGTGCTCATGATCGCCGGGCAGCTGGTGCTCGCGGTCTCGGAGACGCTGCCGCTGGCGGTGGGTGGGCGGCTGCTCGTCGGAGCGGGCGATGCGAGCGCGTTCATCTCGGTGACGCGCCTGCTGGTGTCGTGGTTCAGCCCGCGCCGGGTGTCGCAGGCGACGCAGTGGCTCGGTTCGCTCGGTGCGGCGGGACAAGTGCTCTCTGCGTTCCCGCTGGCGATCGTGCTGCGGGAAGCGGGCTGGACCCCTGCATTCCTGTCTGCCGCCGCGATGTCGGTGATCGCCATCGTGCTCGTGCTGATCGTGATCAAGGACGCGCCCGAGGGGCTGCCGGTCGACACCGGCTCGATCGGGGTGCCGACCGGCAACATCAAGCGCCTCGTCCAGGCGCTCGGGAGGCCCGGGACGCAGCTCGGATTCTGGACCCACTTCACGACGCAGTCACCCGGTAACGTGCTCACGCTGCTCTGGGGTTTCCCGCTGTTCTCGGTCGGGTTCGGATTCGGGCCCACGCTTGCGTCCACTCTGCTCGTCCTCATGGTCGCCGCCACGGTCGTCTCTGGACCGGTGCTCGGTGCTCTGAGCGGTCGATACCCGATGCGCCGAAGCACGTTGGTGTTCGGTGTGATCGCGCTCATGGTGCTGGCGCAGTCGGTGATGCTCTATTGGCCTTGGGGGAGTCCACCGTTCTGGGTCGTGATGGTCGCGGTCATGGTCCTCGCGGCTGCTGGCCCCGCTTCGCTCATCGGATTCGACTTCGCGCGCATGTTCAACCCCACGAGAAGCCTCGGTTCCGCGAACGGCGTGGTGAACGTGGGCGGATTCATCGCGACGTTCACCACGATGTTCCTCGTGGGGCTCGTGCTCGACCTGCTCGATCGGCTCAGCGGCGGCAGCGGCATCCCGAGCGAGCTCTACGCCCACGAGCGCTTCAGACTGGCATTCGCCGTGCAGTATCTCGTGGTGGGCACCGGCGTCGTCTTCATGCTGATCACCAGGCGTCGCACCCGCGCCGAGCTGAGGCGGCAAGGAATAGACGTGACCCCTTTGCCGGTTGTACTTCGTGAGCGTTGGCGTCGCCGCCGCTCCTAGCGGGAGGCGCGGGAGGGGCAGCGCCGCCGAACGTGCAATAATCGAAGGAAGACCCGGTCATCCGGCGCCTGTGTTCTGCGTGAACGCGGCCGACTTGACATGGGTCTTAGTACTGCCCTGATACGCCGGAAAGGTGCTCGAATGGCAACCAGCAAGACCAAACCCACCGTCAAGGCGACCGAGGAGCCGATCGAGGCCGCGGCGTCGGTTGAGGGCGCGGTTCAGGCGGATGCCGCACCGAAGAGCGCCTCCGCCGCGAAGGCGAAGGCTCCGGCCAAGCGAACCGCCAAGGCGGCGTCCGACGACGCTGCAGGCGAGGAAACGGCTGAGGCGCCGAAGAAGCGCGCAGCGGCGAAGCCCAAGGCGAAGGCCGCGGCGGAAGCCGCGAAGACCCCGAAGAAGGCGACCCGCAAGCCCGCCGCCAAGCGGGGCAAGGCTGCCTCTGAGGAGCCTGCGGAAGACGAGGAGATCGAGCCCGTCGAGGTTGAAGACGACGCCGAAGCAGCCGAAGACGCCACCGACGAGGCCGCTGAAGAGTCGGAGGAGACCGTCTCGACCGGCAAGGACGAGGAGCTCCCCAGCGGCGCCATCGTGCTGTCGATGAAGGACGATGAGGACGAGATCCCCATCTACTCCGCGGCGATCACGGGCGCCACGGCTGACCCGGTGAAGGACTACCTCAAGCAGATCGGCAAGGTGGCGCTGCTGAACGCCGCCGAAGAGGTCGAGCTCGCCATGCGCATCGAAGCGGGCTTGTTCGCCGAGGACAAGCTGGCGAACACGCCCAACATCGACAAGAAGCTCAAGCGAGAGCTGGAGTGGGTCGCCCGCGACGGACAGCGCGCGAAGAGCCACCTGCTTGGCGCCAACCTGCGCCTCGTGGTGTCGTTGGCGAAGCGGTACACCGGCCGCGGCATGCAGTTCCTCGATCTCATCCAAGAGGGCAACCTGGGCCTCATCCGTGCGGTGGAGAAGTTCGACTACACGAAGGGCTTCAAGTTCTCGACGTACGCGACCTGGTGGATCCGCCAGGCGATCACGCGTGCCATGGCCGACCAGGCTCGCACCATCCGCATTCCCGTGCACATGGTCGAGGTGATCAACAAGCTGGCTCGAGTTCAGCGGCAGATGCTGCAGGACCTCGGCCGAGAGCCCACTCCGGAAGAGCTGGCGCGCGAGCTCGACATGACGCCCGAGAAGGTCGTCGAGGTGCAGAAGTACGGCCGCGAGCCCATATCGCTGCACACCCCGCTCGGCGAAGACGGAGACAGCGAGTTCGGTGACCTCATCGAGGACACCGAAGCGGTCGTGCCGGCGGACGCGGTGGGCTTCACCATGCTCCAGCGTCAGCTCGAGAACCTCCTCGACTCGCTCAGTGAGCGCGAGGCCGGCGTGATCCGCATGCGCTTCGGGCTCGGCGACGGCCAGCCGAAGACCCTCGACCAGATCGGCGACACGTTCGGCGTCACCCGCGAGCGGATCCGCCAGATCGAGTCGAAGACCATGGCGAAGCTGCGCCACCCGTCGCGTTCTCAGTCGCTGCGCGACTACCTGGAGTAGGCCTTCGTGCGCTATGGCGCCGCGATCGCAATCGGTCGCGTGGTGCGGACGCTCGCCCGGCTGAGAAAGCCGGGGGGCGGCTCCGCCGTGCCCGGCCTCGTCGTCAACCGGATCGCACCGGGATTCCTGCGCAGTGCGCTGAAGGGCTTTCCCGAAGGCCTTGTGATCGTGAGCGGCTCGAGCGGCAAGTCGACGACTACGAAGATGCTCGTCGCCCTGCTGGAGTCGCACGGCGTTCGCGTCTTCACGAATCCCTCCACGGCGAACATCACCCAGGGCCTCACATCGGCGCTGCTCGAACGCGCGGATCTGCGCGGTCGCGTCGACGCCGATATGGCGGTCCTGGAGATGGACGAGGGCCACGGGGCGCTCATCGCGCCGCAGCTCGAAGCCCGGCTCGTGCTCCTGACGAACGTGATGACCGACCAGATCGACCGGTTCCACGATTCCGAGAAGGTAGCCGGGATGCTGCGGCGCATCGCAGAGCGCGCTACCGAAGTCGTCGTGACGAACGGCGACGACCAGATGCTCGAGGCGGAGGTCCTTCCCGGCATCCGCGCTCGCATCGATCGCTTCGGTGTGAGTCGGCGGGTGTTCGAGAGTCTCCCGCGCGGACTCGGCTACACGCGCACCACTCCGGCCCGCATTGAGCAGGGGACCATCGTTGAAGCGGTCAACGGACGCCACACCACGATCGGCACGCCCGCCGAGGCGATCATGGCGACCATGCCGGCCCGTGGCGTGCATTTCGCCGTTGACGCTGCGGGCGCGATCGCCGCAGCCCGCGCACTGCTCGGAGAGCGCTTCGACGCCGAATTGGCGGCTGAGACGCTGAGCGACATCCAGCCGGTCTTCGGGCGCGGCGAGATCGTCACGGTGCGAGGCCGGGAGGTGGAGTTCGTGCTCGTGCAGAACCCGGCGAGCTTCCAGCTGAATGTCGACGAGTTGCCCGAGCGGATCGACCAGGTGCTGATCGCCATGGGGTCCGATGTGCGCGACCCCTCATACTTCTGGCCGGTCGACGCGTCCCGCATCGGCCGAGTGCAGTACGCCACAGGATCGAAAGCCGCGGAGATCGCGCTTCAACTGGTGTATCAAGGCGTCGCAGTCGATCGTGTCGAACCCGATCTCGGTCGCGCGCTCGACGAGTTCCTCGCGCTGCCCGACCCGGAGAACGGAATCAAGACGGTGATCTTCACAGCCGATTCGATGCGGCGCACCCGCGCTCACCTGGGGCTGCGATGAGCCGCGAGACTTCAATCGGGTCTGCACGCTTCCTCGCACTCGGCGGCGAGCCGCTCAACGTGAACGGCGACGCTGGCAACGCGGTGGTCCTCGCCCAGCGCGCCCGATGGGCCGGCTTCGCGGCAGAGCTGATTCCCGTGGCTCTCGGTGAGGAGCTCCCGAAGGGCCGCCCCGACGCGGTGGTGATCGGCACCTTCGGCGACCCCGCCGCAGCGGAGGTCATCGAGCGTCTTCGCCAATGGGCGCAGGCGCTCACCGACTGGCACGAAGACGGTTGTTTCATCATCGCGGCCGGTGCGGGCCTGGATGCGCTCGGAGAAGCAGTGACGGTTGCCGGTCACGAGGTGGAAGGCCTCGGCATCCTCTCGGGACGCGCGACCGCGCTGGAGCAGCGTGCGACCGACGACCTGGTCATCGACTCTGAGAGGTTCGGCCGCCTCGTGGGCTTCGAGAACCACGGCAGGGCGTACCGGAGGGCCACTGGCGAGCGTGCGCTCGGCGCAGTGGTGCACGGGACGGGCAGCGCCGACGGCACTGAAGGCGTGCTCAACGACAGACTGATCGCAACGACGATGCATGGGCCGCTGCTCGCCAAGAACCCGGGCGTGGCCGACCACGTGCTCGCCTCGGTCCTGGGTGACGGCTATACCGCGACCAATGAGCACGCGCGACGCGCTGATGCCATCGCTGCTGATGCCCGCCGCGTCATACTCGCACGCCTCAAGCTCGACCAGCCCGAGAACGCGACGACCGGCCGGCGGTGATCCGCGCGGCCGGTCGTCGACTCGATCCCGGTTGGTCTGTGAACGGCTGGTCGGTGAACGTCGGGTTCAGCGACCTGAACGTCAGCGCTCCTGTTCGACCTCGGCGAGCAGACGATCGGTCTCGTCATGCCACTCGAGCGCCACAGGACGGAGCTTCTGCTCGAACTTCGCAGCGTGGTGAGCGCAGAACGAGAGTTCTCCGCTCTCGAGCGTGACCCGCACATACGCCTGCGCCCCGCAACTGTCGCAGCGGTCGAGCGCGGTGAGTTCCGGCCGGGCAGGCAGCTCCGCGATGGCGTCGCCGGTGGTGATCCGAGACATCCTCTGCTCCTTACGACTCGGGGAAACTTGGTTCACCAGTGTAAACACGCCGCGCCCTGGGAACCTGCCTCAACGGGGGCTGTTTCGCTGACCGCGTAGCGCGTGGTCCAGGGTGTCGAGCGAATGCCGAGCCGAGTGGTGATTACGCTGGTTCGGTCACCGCGGGGCACCGCGGACACCCGGCGGACTCCAAGTCCGACTGGGGCGACCACACGACCCGAGGAGAGCCAGTGGCGAGTTCCGACTATTCCGCACGACACCTCTCAGTGCTTGAGGGGTTGGAAGCAGTCAGGAAGCGCCCCGGCATGTACATCGGCTCCACTGACTCGCGTGGGCTGATGCACTGCCTCTGGGAGATCATCGACAACTCTGTCGACGAAGCCCTCGCGGGGCACGGCAACCGGATCGACATCGTGCTGCACGCTGACGGCAGCGTCGAGGTGCGGGATCGAGCTCGCGGCATCCCCGTCGACATCGAGCCCAAGACGGGGCTCTCGGGTGTCGAGGTCGTCTTCACGAAGCTGCACGCGGGCGGCAAGTTCGGCTCGACATCGTACGCGGCCTCAGGGGGCCTGCATGGCGTCGGCGCCTCGGTCGTGAACGCGCTCTCGGAGCGGCTGGACGTCGAGGTCGACCGCGACGGCAAGACGTGGGCGATGTCGTTCCACCGGGGCGAGCCGGGCGTGTTCGCAGACCGCGGCGCACCCGATCCGGCATCCGCCTTCACGCCCTTCGTCTCAAAGAGCGAGTTGCGGGTCGTCGGCAAGGTGAAGAAGGGTGTGAGCGGGTCGCGCGTGCGGTACTGGGCCGACCCCCAAGTGTTCACCAAGGGGGCAGCCTTCCAGCTCGACGAGCTGATCGCGCGTGCCCGGCAGACCGCGTTCCTGGTGCCGGGCCTCGAGATCGTCATCACGGACGAGCGCGGAGAGGCACCGGAGACGCACACGTTCCTGTTCGAAGGGGGCATCTCCGAGTTCGTCGAGCATCTCGCGATCGACGCTCCGCTCACCGACACCTGGCGCATCGTCGATGTCGGCACGTTCACCGAGGTCGTGCCCGTGCTGCAGGAGAACGGGCATATGGTCCCGACCGAGGTGGAACGCGAGGCCCACGTCGATATCGCACTCCGATGGGGCACCGGCTATGAGACGGTCACCAAGAGCTTTGTGAACATCATCTCGACGCCGAAGGGCGGCACGCACCAGGCCGGATTCGAGGCAGGGCTGCTCCGGACCTTCCGCGCTCACGTCGAGGCGAACGCACGCCGACTCAAGGTGGGCAACGACAAGCTCGAGAAGGAAGACGTGCTGGCCGGGTTGACGGCCGTGCTGACGGTTCGTCTGCCCGAGCCGCAGTTCGAAGGCCAGACGAAGGAGGTTCTCGGCACCCCGGCCGTGCGGAGCATCGTCTCCAACGCGATCTCGCGAGGGCTGAAGGAGCGCTTCTCGTCCACCAAGCGCGACGACAAGGCCCAGACGTCGCTGCTGCTCGAAAAGATCGTCGCCGAGATGAAGTCGCGGCTCTCGGCGCGCGCGCACAAGGAGACTCAGCGCCGCAAGAACGCCCTCGAGAACTCGACCCTGCCTGCGAAGCTCGTCGACTGCCGCTCCACTGACACCGCATCGAGCGAGCTGTTCATCGTCGAGGGCGACTCCGCACTCGGCACCGCGAAGCTCGCCCGCGACAGCGAGTACCAGGCGCTCCTGCCAATCCGCGGCAAGATCCTGAACGTCCAGAAGGCGTCCGTCTCTGACATGCTCGGCAATGCCGAATGCGCGTCGATCATCCAGGTGATCGGCGCGGGCTCTGGTCGCACCTTCGAACTCGACCAGGCGCGGTACGGCAAGGTCATCATCATGAGCGACGCCGATGTCGACGGTGCGCATATCCGCACTCTGCTGCTCACGCTGTTCTTCCGCTACATGCGCCCCATGATCGAGGCCGGCAGGGTCTTCGCGGCCGTGCCGCCTCTGCACCGCGTCGTCGCGATCAACCCCGGCTCGAAGCCGAACGAGACCATCTACACCTACTCGGAGCAGGAGCTCCGGGGTGTGCTCGCCGATCTCGAACGCCGCGGGCGTCGGTATCAGGACCCCATCCAGCGATACAAGGGGCTCGGCGAGATGGACGCAGAACAGCTCGCGAGCACGACGATGGACCGCCGTTACCGCACGCTGCGTCGAGTGCAGCTGTCGGATGCCGAAGAAGCCGCCCGGATCTTCGAACTGCTCATGGGCAACGACGTCGCTCCGCGCAAGGAGTTCATCATCGACGGCGCCGGCGTCTCGAAAGAACGCATCGACGTCTGAGGTTGCTCTGCGGCCCCAGTGAAGCGGGCCCCACTGAAGCGGGCCCCGGTGAAGCGGGCCCCAGTGATCGCGCCGCGGTCAACGCCGGAGCGGCAAGAACCGCGGGGTCGAGCGACCCGGCGGCAGGGCACAGCTCGCGGTCGCTTGCACGAGCGTTGCTCTAGCCGATCGCGCGTCCGACCGAGTCGACCACGGCATCCAGCGAGGTGCCCGAAGCGTCTCGACGTGCTCCGGCCTCCGGAAGCGCCCGAGTCGCACCATCAGCGCCCAGCGCACGCGGGGGAGCGATGCCGACCCATGCGAGCCGCAGCCCGCTCTCGCCCTTCAGGAGCGACTGTGCTCGTACGCCACCGGTCGCACGTCCCTTCGCCGGGAACTGGTCGAACGCGCTCACCTTCGCGCGCCCGGCATCCGTGCCATCGAGGGTCGTGGCGGAGTCCGAGACCGTGACCACGACAGTGTCAGCGGCGCTCTCTGCGGGAATCGAAGCGAAGTGGAGGACGCTTGCGTCTGGAGCGAGCTTGATGCCGGCCATGCCGCCTGCGGCCGCGCCCTGTGGTCGCACGGTCGAGGCCGGGAAGCGAAGGAGCTGAGCGTCGGATGTGACGAATACGAGTTCATCGCTGTCGGCGGCATGACCTGCACCGACGATCTGATCGCCGTCCTTGAGCGAGATGCACTCGAACGCAGGCTTGTTGGGGAAGCCGCCAGGAGCGATGCGCTTCACGACGCCTTGGGCGGTGCCCAGCACGACCGGCTCTTCGCGCTCGAGCGAGACCAGTGCCAGGACTCGTTCCCGCTTGTCGGTCA
Source organism: Ruicaihuangia caeni (assembly GCF_040536845.1). Lineage (NCBI taxonomy): Bacteria > Bacillati > Actinomycetota > Actinomycetes > Micrococcales > Microbacteriaceae > Ruicaihuangia > Ruicaihuangia caeni. Next base: position 37,285 of record NZ_CP159582.1, on the reverse strand, counting down.
GCGCGAGGTACTCAGCGATCTTGTCGCCGCCTGCGAGAGACACGGAATTGCCGGGGACCGCCGTGAGCCCGATGGGGGAGAACCGAATGATGCGCCCCGCGCTCGTGACCGCGGCGATCTCACCACGAGTGGTCGTGTCGATGCTCGAGAGCACGGCGTCGTGCCTGCCGCGTCGTGTGGGCACCACGATGCCGGGCGCGCCTTCGGCGGTCGAGACCCGAACCGCCCTTCCCGTGGTGGACAGGAACACACGGCACGGTTCGTCGGCGATCTGCACCGAGGGGGCGTTCTTGCCGGCGCGCGTCGAGGCCTTTGCGGGCGCCTCAGCGAGCAGCGTGCGACGGGGAGTGCCGAACTTCTCGGCGACCTCTTCGAGCTCCGTGGATACCCGCTCGCGGATCAGCGCCGGGCTCCCGAGCAGCGCCTGGAGCTCCTCGATCTCGGCGGCGAGGCGGTCGCGCTCGTTCTCCAGCTCGATTCGGGAGAACTTCGTGAGGCGCCGCAGCCGCAGCTCGAGGATGTACTCGGCCTGCAGCTGGCTGAGGTCGAAGATCTCCATTAGTCGCGCGCGGGCCTGTTCCGCCTCGTCGCTGCCCCGGATGACCTGGATGACCTCGTCGATGTCGAGGATCGCGATGAGCAGGCCCTCGACGAGGTGCAGGCGCTCCTGCCGCCGTGCCAGACGGAACTTGCTGCGTCGCACCACGACCTCGAGACGGTGGTCGAGGTAGACCTGCAGCAGTTCCTTGAGCCCCATGGTGCGCGGCTGGCCGCCCACCAGTGCGACGTTGTTGATGCTGAACCCGTCTTCGAGCGGCGTGTGGCGGTAGAGCTGTTCGAGCACAGCCTCGGGATCGAAGCCGGTCTTGATGCCGATCACGAGACGGAGCCCGTGCTTGCGGTCGGTGAGGTCGGTGACATCGCTGACGCCGGCGATCTTCTTGCTGTTGACGCCGTCCTTGATCTTCTCGATGACGCGCTCGGGACCGACGAGATACGGAAGCTCCGTCACGACGAGACCGGTCTTCCGCGCGGTGAGTTTCTCGATCGACACTCGGGCTCGCGTTCGGAACGCGCCGCGGCCCGAAGCGTAGGCCTCGCGCACACCCTCCAGTCCGACGATGGTGCCACCGCTCGGCAGGTCGGGCGCGGGCACGAACGCCATGAGCTCCTCGAGCCCGGCTTCGGGGTTCTCGAGCAGATGCCGGGCGGCCGCGATCACCTCGGCGAGGTTGTGAGGGGCCATGTTGGTGGCCATGCCGACAGCGATGCCGCTCGCCCCGTTGACCAGGAGGTTGGGGAACGCCGCGGGCAGGACATCGGGCTGCGTGAGCTGGTTGTCGTAGTTCGGTACGAAGTCGACGACATCCTCGTCGAGTCCGTCGGTCATCAGGAGTGCAGCCGCATTCAAGCGAGCTTCGGTGTACCGGGAGGCGGCAGCACCATCGTCGAGCGACCCGAAGTTGCCGTGCCCGTCGACCAGCGGCACTCGCATGGTGAAGCCCTGAGCAAGCCGCACGAGCGCGTCGTAAATGGCGCTGTCGCCGTGCGGGTGGAGCTTGCCCATCACCTCGCCGACGACTCGCGCCGACTTCACGTGGCCGCGGTCGGGCCGCAGGCCCATCTCGCTCATCTGGTAGAGAATGCGGCGCTGCACGGGCTTCAGCCCGTCGCGAGCGTCGGGCAGTGCTCGCGAGTAGATGACCGAGTATGCGTACTCCAAGAAGGAGGTCTGCATCTCCGTCGCTACGTCGATGTCTTCGATGCGTTCGCCGAGCACGGCGGATTCGGGTGTTTCGGCGGCAGTCATAGGATTGCCAACATGTTACCGGCGCGGCATTCCGAGCGGCTGCGTCTGGCCGATCTCCTTCCGGCGTGTCTCACCGCCATCGTCGATGGAACCGGTCCCCTGGCGGCACTCCCGGTGCGGAAGGCGGTCGTCGTCGTCATCGATGGGCTGGGCGCCGAGGCGCTGCAAGCGAGGGCGGGTCACGCGCGCACCCTGTCGCGTGCGCCGCGGCTCGAGCGCGCCGAGAGCGGTTTCCCGACCACGACAGCCGCAGCCCTCGCCTCGCTCACGACAGGCTCTCCCGCCGGTCAGCACGGCATGGTCGGCTATCGGGTGCTCGACCCGCAACACGACAGGATGCTGAACCAGCTCAACGACCTCGACCAGGTCGACCCGTCCACGTGGCAGCGCCGCCCCACGGTGTTCGCTGCGGCATCCGGTCACCGTGTCGCTCCTTTCGCGATCGGGGCGCGGAAGTTCGCCTCGAGCGCCTTCACCCGGGCGGTCCTGCGTGGGGCGCAGTATGTGGCTTCCGACTCGCTGCGCGGCCGGTTCGACGCTGCACGCGAACTCTTCGACCGTCACGACCGAGCCCTCGTCTACCTCTACATCCCCGAGCTCGACCAACTGGGGCATTCCTCGGGGTGGGAGTCCTCCGCCTGGCTGGAGCAGCTCGAAGCGGTGGATGCCGAGCTCGACGGCTTCTCGCGGCTGCTGCGCGCGGACGAGGGAATGCTCGTGACCGCCGATCACGGGATGATCGACGTGCCCGCCGCCTCGCACGTGCTCTTCGACGCCGAGGCAGCACTCGTCGACGGCGTGCGCCACGTCGGGGGAGAGCCCCGATGCCTGCAGCTCTACCTCGAGCCGTGGGAGGACCCGACCGCCGTGGCTGAACGGTGGCGAAACGCGGAAGGCGACCGCGCCTGGGTTGTCACACGCGAGGAGATCGTGCAGGCAGGCTGGTTCGGAGAGACGGATGCCGAGGTGCTGCCGAGAATCGGAGATGTGCTCGTCGCAGCACGAAAGCGTGTCGCCTACTACGACTCACGCGATGAGCGCTCGATGCGGGGCCGCTCGATGATCGGTCAGCACGGATCGCTCACCAAGGAGGAGCTCGAGGTGCCGCTCGCTCGTTTCGGAGCCTTCGTCGGCTGACGGTGGGCAGCGATCGCAGGCGACTCCCGGGGGGAGGTCAGGCGGGATCGTCGTCGGATCGTGCGCCGAACACGATCTCGTCCCAGCTCGGCATGGCGGCGCGGCCCTTGCGAGGACGCTGCGGGGCAGAAGGCTCCGCCTCGGTCTGTTGCGGCAGCGGCTGCGTCTGAGTGCGCACGTTGGGGTCTGAAGCGCTCGCGGAGGGCGTTTCCCGGGCGTCGGCCGGCTCAGTGACGCCTTCGCTCGCTCCGAATTGATCGAGTGCGACTTCGACGAGACGGATGCCGCGGCCGGGTGCCGGTTCGTTCGGCTCCGGCTCGTACTGCGCTGCCTCTCGCTCTCCGCGGCGTCGGCGGAGCGCTTCGAGCAGATCGGCGGTCTGGCCGGGAGCCGCGGTCGAGGCGCTCGGGACCTCTCGACGTTCGCCGAGCCGCGCGACGGGAGCGTGCTGCGGTCGCGTCGGTTCCGGGGGCAGCGCTACCGGCTCGATCGTGACGGCGCCGTCGCTCTCGTGGCGCGTGACCGCGAACGCGGCGCTATCGAACCGGGTCTGGTCGGTTCCGCGATCGTCCGCGCCGACTGCCCGGAGGCGGGGGATGAGCATGTCGGGCGCCGGGCCCTGTTGCGAGAGGGCGGTGGCGTCGTTGTTCAGCGGTGCGAGCGCCGACTTCCGTGGCTCGAAGCGCCAGCGCGCGTCGTGCTCGATCGTGTTGACCGAGAACGACAGCTTGACGACCCAGCCCTCCGGTTCCTTCCAGCTCGACCAGCGCGGCTGCTCCGCAGACATGTGGCTCAGACGCTCCGCGATGACGCTCCCGAACGTCGGCCCCTCGCCGAGGGGCTCCGAGTCCTCCGCAGTGTGAACGGGCACGGCCAGGGCGGACTCGACGATGTACTGACGCTCAGCGATGACGGGTGTCTCGAAGCGCTGCACGTACTCGATCGGCGCACCGGTGAGCTCCGCGACCTCCTGGCCCGAGAGCCCGCTGCGGATGTGGGCTTGGATCTCCCGTGGGGAGACGTTGTGCGTCGGGCGTGGAATGGGCGAGGCCTGCTTCAGGCGGGAACGCAGCGTTTCGTCGACCGCGAGACGGAATCGGGTGCCTTCCTGCGAGGTGAGCAGGAGTGAGCCGTCTTCGGCTCCGATGACTCTGAGGTCTTGCATACTGGCGTGTCCTCCGGCTGGGATCGTCCCCGAAAGGATCGCATGCGATCCGCCTCAGACCCGGGAATACGGCGGGCGTGCCGTGAGTTCACCCCTGCATCAGAACGCACCGTCCGGCCGTTTTGCAAATGCATGCGAAGTGATGCAGACTGTGCCCGCCCTATTGCAGGCCAGTGATCAAGAAGTGGATGGGAATGGCAACCGACTACGACGCCCCGCGCAAGAGCGACGACGAATCCGAGTCGATCGAGGCGTTGAAGGAACGCGTGCCCGACAAGATGTCGGGGGTTGTGGATGTCGATGACGCCGACAACCCGGGCAGCTTCGAACTCGCGGGCCAAGACCTCTCCGACGTCGAGCTCGACGTCGTCGTTCTGCCGCCGCAGGCCGATGAGTTCACCTGCGTGAACTGCTTCCTCGTGAAGCACCGTTCGCAGCTCGACCACGAGACCGACCTCGGACCGATCTGCAAGGAGTGCGCGGCCTGATCCCAGGCCGCTCGTTCAGGCCGCGGTCTTCGCTCCTGCGATCGCCGCGGCCACTTCCTCCGGACGCCGGGTCGACAGCAGCCAGTACGGCACGGGGTCGTGCTCGTCGAGCACCTCGACGCGCACCACGGGGGAGACCCAGCCACGCACCATCAGCCAAGCCCGCGCATCCAGGCCGGGACCGCGCTCGTGGGTCGCTTCATCGCCGTAGAACGAGCGCACCTCGCCCGTGAGCGAGATGGGGATCCTTGCGCTGCCGGCCCGCAGTTCGTCGGGGGCGACCTCGATGGTCGGTGAGGCAGCGATGAGCAGCACGACGCATCCCGCGTAGAGCACCACGGCAGTCGCCACACCGACACCCACGTTGATCGGCATGAAGAGCAGGATCGTGGCCGGGATGACGAGCGCGCAGGCCAAGTAGATCCAGGCGCTTGGCCACAGGCGTTCTCGGTAGAGCGTCATAGGGGTATTCGACCAGATCTAGCTGAACGCTGCTCGGCAGTGCGCCAAGCCCCTCCTGCACTAGCCTCGATGCGTGACAGAAATCGTCGATGTGCTCTTCAAGGGCTCGCACATGCCGGAATACGCCCACCCGGGCGACGCCGGCGCCGACCTCATCTCGACCGAGCGGCTCGTGCTCGCGCCCGGGCAGCGGGCGCTCGTGCCGACAGGCCTGTCGATCGCGCTTCCCGAGGGCTTCGCCGCGTTCGTCGTGCCGCGCAGTGGACTCGCGGCGCGGCATGGCATCACGGTGGTCAACAGTCCGGGCACCGTCGACGCCGGCTACCGAGGCGAGATCAAGGTGACACTGCTGAACACCGACTCCTCCGTGCCCTACACGGTAGAGCCCGGCGACCGCATCGCGCAGCTGATCGTCATGCCGGTGCCGCGTGTGCGCTTCGTCGGGGTCGATGAGTTGCCCGAGAGCGTGCGAGGCGCCGGAGGGTTCGGCTCGACCGGCTACGCCTCGGCGGCCTCCGCACAGACTGGAGACACAGCATGAACGACACCCCGGAGCAGGCGCTCGAGCACGAGGACCTTCCCGTCGAGCACGCGAAGTCGGCGCCGGAGGACCGCAGCGTCGCGGGCCCGCTCGACGCCGACGAGGCCAACGCAGTCCGGCCCTACGTCGATCTCGGCGGCGTGAAGATCGTGCCGCGGCCCGAGTTGCAATTGAGGCTCGAGGTCGAAGAGGGCACCAAGCGAGTGGTCGCCGTCGGGCTGGACTACGCGGGCTCCACTCTTCAGGTGCAGCCCTTCGCCGCGCCCCGCTCGAGCGGGCTCTGGCACGAGATCCGTGCGCAGATCGCCGATCAGATCGCGAAGCAGGGCGGCAAGGCGACCGAGCGCGAGGGCACCTTCGGCCCGGAACTGCTCGCCGAGATCCCCATCGTCGCCGGCGGCAGCGAGACCGGTCGGCGCATCGCCCGCTTCATCGGTGTCGACGGACCTCGATGGTTCCTCCGCGGTGTCATCGCGGGAGAAGGCGCGGTCGACGAGCAGGCTGCCGAGAAGATCGAAGACCTCTTCCGCAGCATCGTCGTCGTGCGCGGCAACAGCCCCATGCCTCCCCGCGACCTCATCCCACTGCACATGCCGGCTACGACTCCTGGCGCGGTGGGCGAGACGGAGTGAGCGTTTCAGCATGACCGCCGAGCCCCAAGGCACCGGTAGCGAAGCGAGCACGCCGGAACAGGTCGCTGCCGCGCTGGAGACGGCTGCGCGCAAGTCCGGCATCGCCAAGGTGGAGCCGGGCGAGGCTCCTTCGGCGCGGGCTCTGCTCGCGGCCGTCGGTGGAGTGCGGGGACTGATCGAGACGATCCTTCCCGGCGCGATGTTCCTCGTCGTGTACACGCTGACCTCAGAACTCGTGCCGTCGGTCGTCGCTCCGTTCGTCGTGGCGCTCATCTTCGTCGGCCTCCGCCTCGTGACCCGCACACCGGCGAGCAGCGCCATCGCAGGCGCGGTCGGTATCGCGCTCTCTGCCGGCGTTGCGCTCATGTCGGGCCGCGCAGAGGACAACTTCGTGCTGGGGTTCTTCGTCAACGGCGGCGCGATCGTGCTGCTGCTCGGGAGTCTGCTGGTGCGGTGGCCGCTGATCGGACTGATCATGGGAGCACTGTCCGGCGATGCACTCCAGTGGCGTGAGCAGAAGGCGAAGTACCGGGTCGCTGCCGTGACGACTCTGCTCTGGACGTGCGTCTTCGCCGCTCGCTTGATGGTGCAGCTGCCGCTCTACTTCACGTCGCAGACCGAAGCGCTTGCGGTCACCAAGCTGGTGATGGGCGTACCGCTCTACGCGGCGACGCTGTGGATCACGTGGCTGCTCGTGCGTCGCGCGTACGAGCGTGTGGCGGCGGCCGACTGACGTGCTCGGCTGCTAAGATTTATCTCGACATCAAGATATTTCATCGATGGATGCCGTCCGGCGCCTGGGCGCGTCGGCATTCGCGGGAATAGGCTTGAGGGTGCTGAGCCGGCAGGGCTGCAGGTGCCATCGGGACTACGTCAGCAAGGGAGACATCAGTGTCCGCAATCAACAGTTTCGGCGCGAAGGACACCCTGCGCGTCGGTTCCACCGACTACGAGGTGTACCGGCTCGACAAGGTCGCCGGCTACGAGCGGCTGCCGTTCAGCCTGAAGGTGCTGCTGGAGAACCTCCTCCGCACCGAAGACGGCAAGAACGTCACCAAGGAGCAGATCCAGGCTCTCGGCTCGTGGGATGCCGCGGCCGAGCCTGACACCGAGATCCAGTTCACTCCCGCCCGTGTGGTCATGCAGGACTTCACTGGCGTTCCCTGCATCGTCGACCTCGCCACCATGCGCGAGGCGATGGTGGCCCTGGGGGGCGACCCCGAGAAGATCAACCCGCTGGCACCTGCTGAGCTGGTGATCGACCACTCGGTCATCGCCGATCTCTTCGGCACTCCCGACGCGCTCGAGCGCAACGTCGAGATCGAGTACCAGCGCAATGGCGAGCGCTACCAGTTCCTCCGGTGGGGTCAGACCGCGTTCGACGACTTCAAGGTCGTCCCCCCGGGCACCGGCATCGTGCACCAGGTCAACATCGAGCATCTGGCCAAGGTGACCTACACGCGCACTGTCGACGGCGCGCTGCGCGCGTACCCCGACACCTGCGTGGGCACCGACTCGCACACCACCATGGTGAACGGGCTCGGCGTGCTGGGCTGGGGCGTGGGCGGCATCGAGGCAGAGGCGGCGATGCTCGGCCAGCCCGTGTCGATGCTGATTCCCAAGGTCGTCGGGTTCAAGCTCAAGGGTTCTATCCCGGCCGGCGTGACCGCGACCGACGTCGTGCTCACGATCACCGACATGCTTCGCAAGCACGGTGTGGTGGGCAAGTTCGTGGAGTTCTACGGCGAGGGCGTGGCCCAGGTGCCCCTCGCGAACCGCGCGACGATCGGAAACATGAGCCCCGAGTTCGGTTCGACTGCGGCGATGTTCCCCATCGACGACGTCACGCTCGACTACCTGCGCCTCACCGGGCGGAGCGAGGAGCAGGTCCAGCTCGTCGAGGCGTACTCGAAGCTCCAGACCCTCTGGCACGACCCCGCGGTCGAGCCGGTCTTCAGCGAGTACCTCGAGCTCGATCTCGGCACCGTGGTGCCGTCGATCGCGGGCCCGAAGCGTCCGCAGGACCGCATCGAGCTCACGAACGCGAAGACGCAGTTCGAGCACGACCTCACCAACTACACGACCGTCGTTCACGATCTCGTCGACCTCGAGGTGGCGGAGTCGTTCCCGGCATCCGACCCGCCCGGAAACACGCCCGAGAACGAGCACAGCGAGCACGTGCACACGCATCGCAGCCACGCCCCGAAGACGGTGTCGCAACCGGTTGACGTGCACCTGGCGACGGGCGAGCAGTTCGTCATCGACCATGGGGCGGTCACCATTGCGGCGATCACCTCGTGCACGAACACCTCGAACCCTTCCGTGATGCTCGCGGCTGGTCTGCTCGCACGGAACGCGGTGAACAAGGGCCTGAAGGCCAAGCCCTGGGTGAAGACGACGCTCGCGCCGGGCTCGAAGGTCGTCACCGACTACTACGAGAAGGCGGGACTGACCGACGACCTGGAGGCGCTCGGCTTCTACACTGTCGGGTACGGCTGCACCACCTGCATCGGCAACTCGGGCCCGCTGGCCGACGAGATCTCGGCTGCGGTGAACGAGCACGATCTCGCCGTCACCGCAGTGCTGTCGGGCAACCGCAACTTCGAGGGGCGCATCAACCCCGATGTGAAGATGAACTACCTCGCCAGCCCGCCGCTGGTGATCGCGTACGCACTCGCCGGTTCGATGAACTTCGACTTCGAGCGTGATGCGCTTGGCACGGATGCCGATGGCAATGAGGTGTACCTCAAGGACATCTGGCCCGACGCCTCCGAGGTGCAGCGCACGATCGACGAGTCGATCGACACCGACATGTTCCGCACCCAGTACGCCTCGGTGTTCGACGGCGACGAGCGTTGGCGGTCGCTGCCCACGCCGGCGGGCTCAGTGTTCGAGTGGGACGCGGAGTCGACCTATGTTCGAAAGCCTCCGTACTTCGACGGCATGACCCTCGAGCCCACTCCTGTGCGGGACATCACCGGCGCACGGGTGCTGGCGAAGCTCGGGGACTCGGTGACGACCGACCACATCAGCCCCGCTGGGTCGATCAAGGCCGACAGCCCGGCCGGTCGCTACCTCACCGAGCACGGAGTCGACCGCAAGGACTTCAACTCCTACGGCTCGCGCCGCGGCAACCATGAGGTCATGATCCGAGGCACATTCGCGAACATCCGCCTGAAGAACCTGCTGCTCGACGGCGTCGAGGGCGGCTACACGCGTGACTTCACGCAGGCCGACGGTCCGCAGTCGTCGATCTACGACGCTTCGGTCAACTACCAGGAGCGGGGCATTCCGCTCGTGGTGCTCGGCGGCAAGGAGTATGGTTCGGGATCCTCTCGCGACTGGGCGGCCAAGGGCACCAGCCTGCTGGGCGTGAAGGCGGTCATCACCGAGAGCTTCGAGCGCATCCACCGTTCGAACCTGATCGGAATGGGCGTCGTGCCGCTGCAGTTCCCTGCAGGCGAGAGCGTCCAGTCGCTGGGTCTCGACGGCACCGAGATCATCTCGATCTCGGGGCTGGAGGCGCTGAACGAGGGCGTCACCCCGAAGACAGTGCGCGTCGTCGCAGAACCGAGCGAGTTCTCACCGGCCGGCAAGCAGACCGTGGAGTTCGACGCCGTCGTGCGCATCGACACTCCTGGTGAAGCCGACTACTACCGCAACGGCGGCATCCTGCAGTACGTGCTCAGGAGCCTCGTCTAGGGTTTCTCGAATGACCCTTCTCGAGACCATCAACGGTCCTCGTGATCTCGACGGACTCTCTCCCGCGCAGCTCACACAGCTCGCGGGAGAGATCCGCCGGTTCCTCGTCGCCGAGGTGTCCAAGACCGGGGGACACCTCGGCCCGAACCTCGGCGTCGTGGAACTGACGATCGCCATCCATCGCGTGTTCCACTCCCCGGATGACGCCATCGTCTTCGACACCGGCCACCAGAGCTACGTGCACAAGCTGCTCACGGGCCGTCAGGACTTCAGCAGACTGCGGCAGGCAGGCGGACTGGCCGGCTACCCGCAGCGCTCAGAGTCGGAGCACGACATCGTCGAGAGCTCCCACGCGTCGAGCTCGCTGAGCTGGGCCGACGGCATCTCTCGCGCCTACGAGATGACCGGGCAGGACGGCCGCTGGGTCGTCGCCGTCGTCGGCGACGGTGCGCTCACCGGCGGCATGACGTGGGAAGCGCTCAACAACATCAGCGACGACAACAGCCGCAATCTCGTCATCGTCGTCAATGACAACGGCCGGTCGTATGCGCCCACCATCGGCGGGATCGGCAGGTTCCTCTCCAGCGTGCGCACACAGCCCACGTACCGCGAGCTGCACCTGAAGTCCGAGCGGCTCGTCGCGAAGCTCGGAAAGCCCGCTCGCGCGCTCTACCGAGGCATCCGCGGCGGCACGCACGGCTTCCTCGCGCGATTCACCAACAACAAGGCGCTCTATTCCAACCTCGACATCAAGTACATCGGTCCCGTCGATGGGCATGACCTCCGCGCGATGCAGGAGGCGCTCCGGCAAGCGCGCAACTATCGCGCACCGGTCATCGTGCACGCGATCACGCAGAAGGGCAGGGGCTACGAGCCGGCTCTCGCCGACGCCGCCGACCAGTTCCACGCCGTCGGTCAGATCGATCCGATCACGGGCGAGCCGGTCGAGCAGGCGAGCAGCCCGTCGTGGACCTCGGTGTTCGCCGATGAGGTGCTGGCCCTCGCCGAACGGAACCCGCGCATCGTGGGCATCACCGCGGCGATGCTCCGGCCGACGGGCCTCCACAAGTTCGCCGCCCGGTTCCCCGACCGAGTGTTCGATGTGGGGATCGCAGAGCAGCACGCCGTGACGTCGGCCGCCGGGTTGGCGTTCGGCGGGCTCCATCCGATCGTCGCCATGTACTCGACCTTCGCCAACAGGGCCTTCGACCAGGTGCTCATGGATGTCGCGCTGCACCGCGCGGGAGTCACATTCGTGCTCGACCGCGCCGGTGTCACGGGGCCCGACGGGCCGAGCCATCACGGCATCTGGGATCTCGCCCTGCTGCAGGTCGTTCCCGGCATCCGGATCGCGGCGCCGAGAGATGCCGAACAGCTTCGTGAGCAGCTGCGCGAAGCCGTCGCCATCGATGATGGTCCCACCGTGGTGCGCTTCTCCAAGGGCAGTGTCGGCGGCGAGAGCTCGGCCGAGCGTCGTACGCACGACGGGGTCGATGTGCTCCGTGAGGCGAGCCAGAAGGACGTGCTCATCGTCGCGATCGGCCCGATGGCTGCGCTGGCGATGGATGTCGCGCAACGCGTCGCGGCGCAGGGGATCGGTGTCACGGTACTCGACCCGCGCTGGGTCGTGCCGGTACCCAAGAGTGTGATCGAGTTCGCTCGTGAGCACCGCCTGCTCGTATCGATCGAAGACGGCATTCGAGTCGGGGGCGTGGGCACTCGCATCCGTCAAGATCTCCGCGCCGCCGGCGTCGACACAGCCGTGGACGAGCTCGGTCTGCCCGACGAGTTCATCGAGCACGCCTCGCGCGAGGAGATCCTCGAGCGGGCTGGCCTCACCGCGCAGCGCATCTCACGCGACATCGTCGCGCAGGTGCTCGGCACCAAGGTGCCGTTCGCGCGGCCGCTCCCGCCGGTGGTCGTCGAACCGGTGCAGCAGCACCAGCACGACTGACAACGCCCGGCGGGAGCCGCCGGCTCAGTCGGCGCTATCGTCTCCCGCCACCCCGCGGATCGGCGGGTGGTGGAAGGTGTCGCCGAACGCGCGTTGCGAAGCACCGACACGGTCGAGGTAGGGGGTCGCGCCACCCATCTGGAACGGCCAACCGGCGCCGAGCAGCAGGCACAAGTCGATGTCCTCGACCGCCGAAACGACCTTGTCGTCGACCATGCGCTTGATCTCGTCGGCGAGGCCGTCTTCGATGCGTCTGCGCAACTCGTCAGCCGACATGACGCTCTTGCCGCCCGAGACGATCTTGCGAGCTGCCTTGTCGATGCCCTTGATCCTGCCCTTCGAATCGCGTTCGAAGATCCGACCGTGCTCCGCTAGCCTGTGCAGGTTCTCGCTCTCGTAGAAGCGATCAGGGAACGCAGCGTGGTGGGTGTCGAGTACATGCGCGCCGACCTTCAGCCCGACGAGTTCCAGCAGCTCGAACGCTGTCATGGGCAGCCCGAACGGCGCGACTGCCTCGTCGACGGTCTCGAACGACGTGCCGGTATCGACCGCATGCATGGCCTCGCCGAGCAGTTTGGCGAGCAACCGGTTCACCACGAACCCCGGCGTGTCGGCGGTGATCACAGCGGTCTTCTTCAAGGACTTGGCCGCGGCCATGGCCGTCGCGAGCACGGCGTCATCGGTCTGAGGGGTCTTCACGACTTCGATCAGGGGCATCACGGCCACCGGATTGAAGAAGTGGAACCCGACAAGGCGCTCCGGGTGCTTGAGCTTGGCGCCGATCTGCTCGACCGAGAGCGATGACGTATTCGTAGCGAGTACGGCCTCCGGCGAGAGGAACGGCTCGACCTGCTCGAACACTGCCTGCTTCACTTCGAGCTCTTCGAAGACGGCCTCGATCACCCAGTCGCAGTCAGCGAAGTCGGCCTTGTTCACCGTGCCGGTGATCAGCGCCTCGAGGCGGTTCAGTTCATCGGGGTTGATCTTGCCCTTCTCCCGGAGTTCAGCGAGCTCGCCCTTGATCCGCTCCACGGCCTGGTCGACGCGTTGCTGGTCGAGGTCGGTGATCACCACCGGAACCTGCATGCGACGGAGGAAGAGCAGGGCGAACTGACTCGCCATGAGGCCCGCGCCGATGATCCCGATCTTGGTGACGGGACGCGCGACCGCGGGATCGGGAGCGCCGGCCGGGCGCTTGGCACGCTTCTGCACGAGATTGAACGCGTAGATGCTCGCGCGGAACTGGTCGCTCGCGATGAGCTCGGCAAGAGCCTCGTCCTCCGCGGCGAAGCCGGTCGCCTTGTCGCTGTTCTTCGCCGCTTTCATCAACTCGAGGGCCTTGTACGGCGCCTTCGCTACGGTGCCGATGCGCGATTCGAGGGTCTTGCGCGCGATGGAGATCGCGGCATCCCATTTCACGGTGCGCTCGATCATGCCTGGCTCGTTGGGGCGCTTCACCTTGAGCTCGCCCGAGAGCACCCGGTCGGCCCAGGCGATCGAATCCTCGAGGAAGGTCGCCGGAGGGAACATCGCATCGGCAATGCCGAGTTCGAGTGCTTGTGGACCGCGAAGAAGCCGGTTGTTCTTCAAAGGGTTCTCGACCACGACCTTCAGCGCGTTCTCGATACCGATGAGATTCGGCAGCAACCACGCCCCGCCCCAGCCGGGAATGAGGCCGATGAAGACCTCGGGCTGCCCGACCGCAGGAGCGCTGCTGTCGATGGTGCGGTAGTCGGCGTTCAGTGCGATCTCGAGTCCGCCGCCGAGGGCGAGACCATTGATGAAGGCGAACGATGGAACTCCCAGCTCGCTGAGGCGACCGAACGTGGCGTGGCCGAGCCGCGCCATCTGGCGCCCGGTCTCCAGATCGGGAATCTCCTGCACCTTCGAGAGGTCGGCGCCCGCCGCGAGGATGTAGGGCTTGCCGGTCAGGGCCACCCCGTGGATCTCGCCGGCGTCGGCGCGCTCCCTGAGGGTGTCGAGCACCGAGGCGAGTTCGAAGAGGGTCGCGGGCCCCAGCGTGTTCGGCCGTGTGTGGTCGCGTCCGTTGTCGAGCGTGATGAGTGCGAGTGTCTTTCCGCTCGCCAGCGCCACATCGCGAACGAACGAGTGAGTCACGACCTCGTCCTCACCGAGGCCCGAGAGCCGGTCGTACTCAGCGGTCATGGTCTGCGTCATCGCTTCTTCCGTCCGTTGTAGTGGGGGTTCTCCCAGATCACCGTGCCGCCCTGCCCAAGGCCAACACACATCGCTGTGAGGCCGTAGCGCACGTCGGGGCGCTCCTCGAACTGACGCGCCAACTGGATCATGAGGCGCACGCCCGAGGAGGCGAGCGGATGTCCGACCGCGATCGCGCCACCCCACGGGTTGACGCGTGCGTCATCATCGTCGAGACCGAAGTGATCGAGGAAGGCGAGAACTTGCACGGCGAACGCCTCGTTGAGCTCGAACAGCCCGATGTCGTCGATCGAAAGACCCGCCTTGCGCAGCGCCTTCTCCGTGCTCGGCACCGGCCCCAAACCCATGATCTCGGGGTCCACACCCGCGAACGCGAAGCTCACCATGCGCATCTTCGCGGCCAGGCCGAGCTCTCGCGCCGCCTCCGAACTGGCGATGAGCGACACGGTCGCGCCGTCATTGAGCCCCGAGGCGTTGCCTGCCGTGACGCGGCCGTGCGGCCGGAACGGGGTACGAAGGTCTGCGAGGCCTTCAAGGGTCGTCTCAGGTCGCATGGCCTCGTCGCGCGTCGCGAGCCCCCATCCCTCTGAGGTGCGGATGGCGACGGGGACCAGGTCGGGCTGGATCTTGCCGGCGTCGTACGCCGCTGCGGTCTTGTGCTGGCTCGCTGCCGCGTAGCGGTCGGCCCGTTCCTTCGTGAGGTGCGGATAGCGGTCATGGATGCGCTCGGCGGTGACGCCCATGTTCAGCGCTTCAGGGCTCACCATTCGCTCGGCGACGAAGCGCGGGTTCGGGTCTGCGCCGCTGCCCATCGGGTGGTGCCCCATATGCTCCACGCCGCCCGCGATCGCGATGTCGTAGGCGCCGAACGAGATTCCTCCGGCCACCGCAGTCACCGCGGTCATGGCGCCCGCGCACATGCGATCGATCGCGTACCCCGGCACAGAGCGAGGCAATCCAGCGAGGATCGCCGCACTGCGCCCGATGGTGAGGCCCTGATCGCCTTGTTGCGTCGTCGCCGCGATCGCGACCTCGTCAATGCGGTCCTTCGGCAACTGCGAGTTGCGCTCCAGCATGGCGATCATGGCTTTGACCACCAGGTCATCGGCACGCGTCTGCCAGTACATGCCCTTTTCGCCGGCCCTACCGAAGGGCGTTCGCATCCCGTCTACGAAGACGACATCGGTTCTCTCGGCCACTTTGCCTCCTGCATCAGTCGATCTGCCGATTGTAGAGAACGCGTATGACCCGCCAGCATCCGTTGCCGGAACCTACGACGCGTCGCTCTCTGCGTCCTCGGCGCCTTGGTTCGCTTCAACAAAGGCTGTGAAGATCGCCTCGTGCGTGGCTGCGACCTGCCAGGGCCTCGCGTCCAATACTGCGAGAGCCGACGCGATCGCCTCCGCTGTCAGGGGCTCCGGCGGTTGCCAGGCCAAGCGCCGCAGCGTCTCGGGGGTGAGGAGGTTCTCGAGCGGCAGCCCGAGGGCTTCGGCGATCTCGGTGAGGCGGTTCCGCGCCCGTTTCAGACGCCGGTCCGCCTCAGGATTGCGATCGCTCCAGGCACGCGGCGGAGGCAGCGAATCGCCATTGGCGCGCTGCGCCGGAAGCTCCTGCGTCTGAAGACCCGCCTGCACGGCTTCCCACCACCGATCGAGCTGGCTACGACTCGCTCGGCCGGAGAACTCCTTGAGCGCGGCGAGTTCCTGCCGAGTCTTCGGCAGCGCGCGTGCCACAGCGACGATCGATGCGTCGGGTACGAGGCGACCCGGCGCGATATCGATCTCTCGCGCGTACTCGTCGCGCGCTGTCCAGAGGGAGCGGGCGACGGCCAGGTTCCGTGGCGACCGGACGGCGTGCACTCCCGACAGCCTGCGCCAAGGCTCGGCCCGTTGCGTGCGAAGATCACGCGCGAGCGTCGACGCGAACTCCTGGTCGGCGATTCCTCGCTTGCGCTGCTCGGTCAGCAGCTTCTCCAGTTCGTCGCGGAGGTCGAGGAGCAGTTCGACGTCGAGCGCCGCGTACTCGAGCCAGGGCTGCGGCAGAGGGCGAGTCGACCAGTCGGCGGCCGAGTGCTCCTTCTTGAGGTGGATGCCGAGCAACTGCTCGACGACGGTGGCGAGGCCGACCCGCGGCATCCCGAGCAGACGCGCCGCGAGCTCAGTGTCGAAGAGGCGCTGCGGGTCGATGCCGACCTCACGCAGGCACGGCAGATCTTGCGTGGCGGCGTGCAGCACCCATTCCTCGCCGGCCAGCAGGCGGTTGAGCTCCGAGAAGTCGCCGATGGCCGGTGGATCGAACAAGAACGTGCCTGCATCCCGCCGGTACAGCTGGATCAGATATGCCCTCTGCGAGTATTTGAAACCGGAAGCCCGCTCCGCATCGATCGCGACGGGACCCGTAGCGGCGACAATGCGTTCGAGCGCGGCGCGGTACCCGTCCTCGGTGTCGATCACCGAGTAAGGCCGCGCGTGCGGCTCAGCGTTCACCGCGGTTCATCCGGCGTGCTGCCAACAGGCTGACTCCATCTCCGTCACCGGGAGGGAGCCCGGCGAGCATGCACAACAACTCGCACCAGCCTTCCACATGTGCGGTGAGCTCATGGTCCATAGGCGACCAGGATGCGCGCAATTCGATCATCGCGCCGCTGCCCTCTCCAGCCAGCTCCCCATAGCCGGTCGACAGCGTCTTCGTGGCAGTGCCGGATGCCGAGTGGTAGCGGGCATGGCGTGAGTCGAGCGCGTCGACGAGCCATGACCATGTGACGTCGGCGGTCAGCGGGTCGAGCGCGATCTCGAGCTCAAGAGGCGCCTGAGCGAAGCACACTACCCGGAATGGGCTTCCCCAGGCCTCGGGCTCGTCCGGGTCGTACAGCAGCACGAACCGGCCCGTGCCGAGATCCTCCACGCCGTGTGCGGCGATGTCGGCGGCGAGGGCCGTGGAATACGGCGCGAGCCTGGGTGGCGAGGGGATCTCGCTGATCGTCACCTCGCTGCGCACCGACACCGCGCGAACCGCGTCGAGCGCTGCGCGGAACTCGTCCGGCAGTGGCGCTTCGGCGGGGGAGTCAGGCACGCTTTGCAGACTAGGGTTGTCGACGGCGATTCGAGCAGAGACTCGCCGCCGTCAGCGCCGTGAGCACGAAGGGGGACGGCGATTGGGGAGCGGTCGCAGCACGAGCACCCGTGAACGGGGCAGCCGTCGGGTTCCTTCGGCCGCGTTGACCGCAGTCTCGATCTTCGCGGCGTCGTTGCTCGCGGTTGGTTTGAGCATCCTCGGCGCGGCTGCGATCACCATGGCGCGAATGATCGTGCTGCCACCGCAGCGACGGCGGGCCGATGTGCGAGTGCTCGGTGTGGATGCGGACGCGGGCACGGTGCGATTGTCGATCACACCGGATTCAGCGGTAGACGGCCAGTACAGCCTGTGGTTCGATGACGACCGCGGGCACGCCTTGGCCGGGCAGATCGTCGAGCGCGACGCGGATTCGGTGACGCGCTCCGTGTCTGCCGAGCACGGCCGGCTCCCACGGCCCGGAGACCTGGCTCGTCTCGGAGCGTGGGTGTACCGGCATCCGAGCGAATTGGGACTGCCGTTCGAAGAGGTCGCCGTCGCGACCGAGCTGGGGGAGGCGCCCGCGTGGTTGATCCCCGCGCCGCACGACACGGGACGCTGGGTGATCCACGTGCACGGCCGCGGAGTGCAACGGCAGGAGTGCCTGCGCGCGGTGCCGGTCTTTCACGAGCACGGATACCACTCGCTGGTCGTCTCGTATCGCAACGATGGTGAGGCTCCGCAGAGCCGGGACCATCGACTGCGGCTCGGGGCTGAGGAGTGGCTCGATGTCGACGCTGCACTGCGCCTTGCCATCGACCGAGGTGCCCAGAGCGTCGTCATCATGGGCTGGTCGATGGGCGGCGCGATCGCCCTTCAGACCGTGACCCGCTCACCCGCCGCTTCCTACGTGGATGGCCTCGTGCTCGAGTCTCCGGTGGTCGATTGGGTCGACACCATTCGGCTGCAGGGCGATCTGGTGCGAATGCCCCGTCCAGTCACCACCGCCGCAGTGCGTCTGCTGACTTCGCCTCTCGCCCCGCGGCTCACGGGTGTCAGCGCACCGATCGACTTCGACTCACTCGACTTCGTGGCGCGGGCAGGGGAGCTGCGCACTCCGACGCTGCTCCTGCACAGCGACGAGGACGGCTTCGTTCCACCAGCACCGTCACGGGCATTGGCCCGCTCGCGCCCCGACCTCGTCACCTACCGTCGTTGGCGCACGGCGAGGCACACGCGGCTCTGGAACCTCGACCGAAACCGTTGGGAGCAGCAGGTCAGTGACTGGTTGCGGGGGCTGGAGTCCTCTTCTCAGTGACCTGACGCTTGATGCGACCGAGCATCGCGACCATGCCGCGCATGCGAAGGGGACTCACCACGCGCGTAAGGCCGAGATCGAGCGGGAAGTCGTCAGGCACGGCCAGCACCTCGTCGGCGCTGAGTCCATCGAGACCCTGCGCGAGGATCGATGCGAACCCGCGGGTCGTGGGCGCCTCGGCCGGGGCCGTCGCGTGCACGTGCACATCACCCGACGTCACCTCGACGAAGATGTACACCGGTGATTGGCACTCCACGACGCGCTCGAAGAGGTCAGGGTGGTCGCGGTAGCGCTCCGGCAATTCGGGAAGCTCGTTCGAGAACTCGAGAAGCAATTGCAGCCGGTCGCGCTCTTCGAGCGCGTGGAAGTCGTCTCGGATCGTTTCGAGAGCATCAGGCAAGGCGGTCATGACCCGCCCAGCCTAACGTTCCCGGCTCAGCGCGAGGTGGGTGCCTCTCCCGGCTCCGACCCCGTCACGATCGGAACGCGCACGGCGCTGCCCCACTCGGTCCAGGACCCGTCGTAGTTGCGCACGTTCTCGATGCCCAGCAGGTACTTCAGCACGAACCAGCTGTGGCTGGAGCGCTCTCCGATGCGACAGTAGGCGATGACGTCATCCGCGTCCTGGATGCCTGCTTGCTCGCGGTAGAGGGCGTCGAGCTCGTGAGCGGGCTTGAACGTGCCGTCCTCGGCCGCGGCGCGCGCCCATGGGACGCTCACCGCGGTCGGGATGTGACCGCCGCGCAGCGCGCCCTCCTCGGGGTAGGCGGGCATCGTGGTGCGCTCGCCCGTGTACTCCTCCGGCGAGCGAACGTCGATCAGCGGCTTGCCGAAATGGGCGAGCACATCTTCTTTGTACGCACGGATGCGGCTGTCGTCGCGCTCGACGACGGGGTAGTCCACGGGCGTCACGGCGGGCACCTCGGTGGTCAGCTCGCGGCCTTCCGCGATCCACTTGTCGCGCCCTCCGTCGAGGAGTCGCACGTCTTCATGTCCGAAGAGGGTGAAGACCCACAACGCGTACGCCGCCCACCAGTTGCTCTTGTCGCCGTAGATGACGACGGTGCTGTCGCGGCTGATGCCCTTGGATCCCAGAAGGCTGGCAAAGCGTGCGCCGTCGACGAAGTCGCGGACTACCGGATCGTTCAACTCCGTGTGCCAGTCAAGCTTGACCGCCCCAGGGATGTGGCCCGTCTCATAGAGCAGCACGTCCTCGTTCGACTCGACGACCACAAGACCGTCCTCACCGAGGTGCTCCGCGAGCCACTCCGTGCTCACAAGGCGATCGGGGTGCGCGTACTCGGCGAACTTCGGAGCGGGGTCGTGACCGATGGACATGGATCCTCCTGGAGATCGTCATCACAGATGTGACGCAAGACAGGCGAGTAGGCTGGTGCAGCCCTGCCGCTCTACGCTACGCGCTTCGGCGTACTCGTCGCAGGGCTCCCGTAAGACTCTGACACACGCTAGGCGACGCATGACACTCGACCGCACGACCACCTCGCCACGTCTCATCGATCGAGCGCCGGAGCTCTCAGGCGCCGAGATGGCGGCGCAGTTGGTGCCACCGCGGCAGTTCTCTCATGCGACGCTCGACAACTACCGGCCTGATAGCGAATTCCCGTCGCAGGCGGAAGCGGTCGATGCGGTACGGGGCTTCCTGACGTCGTGGAAGCCCTCCGGAGGGCTGTTCTCGCGTCGAAAGGCGGCGCCTCCGAAGCCGGGCATCTACCTCGACGGGGGCTTCGGGGTCGGCAAGACCCACTTGCTGGCCGCGTTGTGGCACAACGCGCCGGGGAGGAAGTACTTCGGCACGTTCATCGAGTACACCGCGCTCATCGGAGCCCTCGGCTACCGGGATGCCGTTCAGCTCCTTCGGGGTGCAACGCTCATCGCCATCGACGAGTTCGAACTCGACGATCCGGGCGACACCATGATGATGACGAGGCTCCTCGGGGAGCTCGTCGAGAGCGGCAGCCGCATCGCGGCGACCTCCAACACGCCGCCGAACGCGCTCGGTGAGGGGCGCTTCGCGGCCTCCGACTTCCTGCGCGAGATTCAGAGCCTCGCCGACCGGTTTCGCACGCTCAGGATCGACGGGCACGACTACCGCCGACGAGATGTGCAGGGCAGCGCGCGCGTCTACAGCGACAGCGAACTCGACGGCATCCCGTCGCAGCAGCCAGGCGTCGTCACCGACGACTCGTTCACGGAGGTGTTGCGGCACCTTGCGACCATTCACCCCTCGCGCTACGTGAAACTCGTCGACGGGCTCGACGGCGTCGTCTGGCGCGACGTGAGCGTCATCCACTCCCAGACCGACGCGCTGCGGCTCGTCGCGTTCGTGGACCGGCTCTACGACGCACAGGTGCCCATCTTCTCGAGCGGAGTGCCCCTCGATCAGGTGTTCGCGCCGGAGATGATGAGCGGCGGCTACCGCAAGAAGTACCTGCGGGCGATCTCTCGCATGATCGCCCTCACCATCGGCCAGGATCAGTAGCTCCACGGGGGCGAACCGTCCAGCGGCACGCACGGCAGGGACAGCAGTGCAGCGATCGCCTATGGAGTAGAGTCGCTCCCTGGTGTGCCGGGAAGTCTGGTCGGCTCGGTTCTGACACGAGAGTCAGGACCGATTTGAATGAAGTAGTTTTTCGTCCCGGGAGTCGATGGTGACCGAACAAAAGCCGACCGCATCCACAGCATCGATGGAGCGATTCAATGAGTCGCTTCGGATCGAGCAGATCCTCCGCAAGGAGACGGTCGGCGGTGTGCTGCTGATGATCGCCGCAGTAGTCGCGCTGCTGATGGCGAACTCCGGACTCGCAGACTTCTACTTCGGTCTGCGCGACATCCACGTTGGCATCCTGGTCGGTGACTGGGAGTGGGAGATCAGCATCGGACACCTCGCTGCTGATGGCCTGCTCGCGGTCTTCTTCTTCCTCGTCGGGCTCGAGCTCAAGCGCGAGTTCGTCAGCGGCGACCTTCGCAATCCGCGGGCAGCGCTGGTGCCGATCGTCGCGGCGTGCGGCGGCGTGATCGCGCCGGCGCTCATCTTCACGCTGCTCAATGCAGGCAGCCACCCAGAAGTCATGCGCGGCTGGGCGATCCCGGTCGCCACAGACATCGCATTCGCCTGCGCAGTGCTAGCCGTGGTCGGCACTTGGCTGCCCGCCGCGATGCGAACCTTCCTGCTCACCCTCGCGGTCGTCGACGACCTCATCGGCATCGCGATCATCGCCGTCTTCTACCCCAGCAAGTTCGAGCTCGGCTACTTCATCGCCGCAATCGTCGGTGTCGCCATCTACGCGCTGATCGCGCAGAAGAACCGCGAGTTCTTCCGCAACCGGCCCACCGCGGCATGGCTCCTGCTGCTGCCGCTCGGCATCGCGGTGTGGGCGATGATGTATCAGTCCGGCATCCACGCGACCGTGGCAGGGGTGCTTCTCGGCTTCACCATTCCCGTTCGGCTGACACGCAAGGAGCGCATCGGCGTGGAGACCGGCGCGATCTCGCTCGCGTTCGCCGAGCGCCCGAGCTTGGCAGAGGTGTTCGAGCACCGCTTCCGTCCGGTATCGACTGGAATAGCGCTGCCAGTCTTCGCCTTCTTCTCCGCGGGGGTGGCGATCGGTGGCTTCGAGGGATACGTAGAGGCGTTGG
This sequence comes from Ruicaihuangia caeni, assembly GCF_040536845.1. Classification (NCBI taxonomy): domain Bacteria; kingdom Bacillati; phylum Actinomycetota; class Actinomycetes; order Micrococcales; family Microbacteriaceae; genus Ruicaihuangia; species Ruicaihuangia caeni. Next base: position 15,190 of record NZ_CP159582.1, on the reverse strand, counting down.
CGAGCCCTCTCACGCTCGGCGTGATCCTGGCCCTCGTCGCCGGGAAGGCGATCGGCATCACCGGCGCCACCTGGCTGATCACCCGACTTCCGGGGGTCAAGGCCGGTATGAAGTGGATCGACGTGTTCTCGCTCGCGGTGCTCGGCGGCATGGGCTTCACGGTGTCGCTGTTGATCACCGAGTTGAGCTTCGGCATCAGCGGCGTGTTCGCCGATCAGGCGAAGATCGGCGTGTTGACCGGTTCGTTCGCCGCTGCGATCATCGCTGCGGTGCTGCTCGGCATCCGTAATCGTCATTATCGGGCCCAACGCGAGGCCGAGAGCGTCGACTCAGACGACAATGGCGTTCCCGACTACTTCGAACGCGACCTCCGCACGGGGGTCTGAAACGCGCTGTTCACGCACGCCTCTCGTTCGTAACGTGCGCGAAACGCACGGCGAGCGTTCCTGAAACATCGCCTCGCGAGCATCTCTCCTGAGACCGTTCCGGTTCCTTTGCCGGCCACAACGGTCACGTGAGAGAGGTGGATCCGATGGACACAGGTGGAATCGCCTGGATGCTGGCCAGTGCGGCACTCGTGCTGCTGATGACTCCGGGACTGGCCTTCTTCTACGGAGGGCTGGTGAAGGCGCAGAGCGTCGTGAGCATGATGATGATGAGCTTCGGGGCGCTCGGGCTCGTAGCCGTGCTGTGGATCCTGTACGGCGCCGCGATGAGCAGCGTCGACAGCGTGTGGGCCTTCGCAGGCAATCCCTTCGCCGGATTCGCACAGACCGGAATGGCAGGTGAGGATCTGGTCGGCATCGCGTTCGGCGCGACGTTCGCCATCCTCACGACCGCACTCATCTCAGGTGCGATCGCCGATCGTGCCCGGTTCGGCGCGTGGCTGGTCTTCGCCGGCCTCTGGAGCACGCTCGTCTACTTCCCGGTCGCCGCCTGGGTCTGGGGAGGCGGCTGGCTGCAGAACCTCGGTGATTCGCTCGGCGGACTGCCGGCAGTCATCGACTACGCGGGAGGCACCGCGGTGCACATCAACGCCGGTGCCGCTGCGCTCGCGCTTGCCCTGGTGCTCGGACCTCGTCGTGGCTTCGCGAAGGGATCGCACCGCCCTCACAACGTGCCGCTGGTGCTCCTGGGCGCCGGGCTGCTGTGGTTCGGCTGGTTCGGGTTCAACGCCGGAGCGGCTGTGGGAGACGGATCGGTGGATGCCGCGTCGGCCGGGCTCATCTTCCTGAACACGATCGGCGCGCCAGCCGCCGGCATCCTTGGTTGGCTGATCGTCGAACGAGCGCGGTCGGGCAAACCGACGTCGATCGGTGCCGCGTCGGGCGCTGTCGCCGGCCTCGTCGCCATCACGCCGGCCTGTGCTGACCTCACCCCGGGGCTTGCGATACTGCTCGGCCTGCTCTCGGGAGCGGCGTGCGCCTTCGCGATCGACCTCAAGTACCGCCTGGGGTACGACGACTCGCTCGACGTCGTCGGGCTGCACCTCGTGGCAGGGGTCATCGGAACGCTCTACCTGGGCCTCTTCGCCAACGGCACTGGTCTCTTCACCGGCGGTGACACGGGACAGCTCATCGTGCAGGGCATCAGCGTGCTCGCGGTCACTGCGTACTCCTTCGTGATGGCACTGGTGATCGCCTTCGCCATCGAAAAGAGCCTGGGATTTCGCGTTCGCCACAGCGAAGAGATCGCCGGGATCGACCTCGCCATCCATGGCGAAAGCGGATACGTGCTCGAGACGCGGTGATCTCGATGGCGCACTGATCCTGTTTCACCGGGCGCCGATCGCGCCGCACCAGCGGCGCGGTCGGTACCCTTGTGCGAGATCGGCCGATGACCGGGCAGGAGGGTGTGGTGCTTCTCTACACCCTCGCGGTCGCCGCGGCGTGCGCAATCGCGCTCGAGCGGTGGCTTCAACGGCGCTTGAGCAGGCGAAAAGCGGTCACCTGCGCGATCGTGTGGACGCTCGCAGTGTGTCTGCCGCTCGCGTGGGAGTTCTTCGGCCTCAGCGCAGAGCTCTCGGGGCTGCTCGAAACAATCGACGTCCCGAGCCTTGACGTCGAGCTCTCGAGCCTTTCCGCCCTGAGCCCGCCGAGTGATTTTGCCGGGGGCCTGATCTTCGCCCTGCCGCTCGGGGCTGCATTGCTCGTCTTCTCCCGACGCTCGCGCACACGCACCTCCGTGCCGTGGTGGGGTGCCGCCTACGGGGCGATCGTCGTGTTGACTGTGGCCGCAGCGGCCGAGCTCGTGATCACCCCCGCGCTCCTCTGGTTACTGGTCGGCGGTGCGCTCACCGCGGTGTCTGGGGGAGTTGGAGCGGCGATCGCCGAGCTCATCGCCGATCGCCGCGTCACGGCAAGGGGTATCGCCTTCGGAGTGCTGGCCGGTGCCTGCGGGGCTGCAACCGCGACCGCCTGGCTCACGTGGCAATGGGCGAGCGTGATCGGCGTCGCGGGCGGCGCGATCGGTCACCTGCTCGGCAAGGCGATCAGTCGGAGGCGCACGGATGCCGAGAGCGCACGGCTCGGATCGGCACTCGTCGCCGGTCCCGCAGTCGCAGCGCTCCTGCTGGGCCTATTCGGGCTCGGCTCTGGTCTGGTGCACACGGGATCTCCCTCTTGGTTCATCGACCAGGCCACGGGCGTCGCACTCGCGCTTGCATGGGCGCTCGGCGTGGCGTGGGCACTGAGGCTCACGATCCTTCGACGTGCCTCTGAGCCGCCGCCGCGGTGACTTCAGTCACTGCGCGTCGGCCTCGCCGGCGCGGGTCACGGGGGAGCCGACGCCAGTGCGTCGATGAGAGAGTGGTGGGCGATACCAGACTCGAACTGATGACCTCTTCCGTGTGAAGGAAGCGCGCTACCAACTGCGCCAATCGCCCGCGGCGTGAACAATATTGCCACATGTCGGAGCGCTCGGATGACAGGGCGGCCAGCGACTGAAACACAGGCCTGTCATTTTGGTACTGGGCGGAATCATCCGCTAAGGTTTTCAAGGCGCACAGAAATGTGAGCCAACGCGGATGTGGCGCAGTGGTAGCGCATCACCTTGCCAAGGTGAGGGTCGCGAGTTCGAATCTCGTCATCCGCTCGAGTGGGGCAGAAGCCCGGATGCTGGTAACGACACCTCGGTGCCGCTGCCAGGGCCGGCGGTTCGTCCGCACACGGTGGGGTGGCCGAGAGGCGAGGCAGCGGCCTGCAAAGCCGTATACGCGGGTTCGAATCCCGTCTCCACCTCCAGGTCCGAAAGATCTGACCTGGGCGATTGGCGCAGCGGTAGCGCGCTTCCCTGACACGGAAGAGGTCACTGGTTCGATCCCAGTATCGCCCACCACAAGTACTGCCGAGCCAGCGGTCACGGTTCACGAGCAGCGAGTTCACGCCCGCGTGGTTTCCTCCGCATCGGGGTCGGGTCGCTTCTGCCAGGGCCACCGCCCAGTGATCTCGAGTTCGAGCGAGAAGCTCAGGAACGTCCGGATCAGCACGATGCCGGCGAGCACCGCGATGCTCTCGAGGGTGGGGGACACCGCGACAGTCCGGATGATGTCGGCCGCGACGAGCAATTCCAAGCCCAGCAGAATCGCGCGTCCCAGCGAACGCCGGTATCTGCTGTAGATCGACTGCTCACGGCGCACGAGCCGCCCGAAGGCGAAGAGCGAGGCCGCGACGGCGCCGACCACGATGGCGGCCACCCCGGCAGCATCGATTGCTCTGCCGACCGCGTCGATGAGCTCCTGGAAACTCATGTGCACCGCCTATCCAGTGCTCGATCCCTAGAGGGAAAGTCGGCGCGACTCCGATGATCCATGTTCGGAGCAGCACCATGAGTGCCCACAGGGTGGCACCGGAGCGCGCCGGCAGCAATGCGACTGCGGCAACCGGTCTCAACTCCAGTCGCGTAGGCCCTCGCGCAGCCTGAATGGCCCTTGTTCGGGGGGCTCACATCGGATATACAGGATGCACCTCTGCTGGTACCCGACATGCAGGAGGCCACTGGGCATGGCACCCGAGGAAGCGGTGCCGGCGCTAGCAGTGCTGGACCGCATTTCCATGCTGGCAGCAGCACCGATCGAGCAGGCGCTGCTGATCTGCGGTGAGCCCGGTTCCGGCAAGAGTCGACTACTGGATGAAGCCGCCGCGCTCATCGCTGGGCGCGTTGTGCTCGTTCGAGCGAACCCGAGCGAGGCGCGTATCGCTTTCTCTGGCCTGTCCGCCATGTTCTCAGCACTCAACCACCCGGCGGCTACGGCACTGGTCTCCGGGGCCGGCCCACCGGGTGCGGCTGTGGACGCCCTGTACGTCTGGACCCAGAACGCGCTCGAACAACTGCGCCGGATGGGCCTTCGATCGGTGACGATGCTGATCGACGACATCGACCAGATGGACCACGTGAGCCAGGAAGTCATCGGACTCATGGCGGGGCGGCTCGTGGGAACCGGACTGCGCATCGTGGCTACTGCGACGCTCCCGGTGCGCGGTGCATCACTCGAAGGCATCCCCAGTGTCTCCATTCCGCGCCTCACGGCAGACGAGGCGGCACGATTGATCCGACACATCGCCGACGGCGAGGTGGATGACGCCGTCGTCAGCATCCTTGTGCAGGTATCCAGCGGATCGCCGCGGGCGGTGCGCGAGAGCGTGAGTGCACTCAACGCCGACCAACTGAGCGGCTTGGCACCGTTGACCCTGCCGCTCAGAAGCGAATCGGCGCGACACCGTCCACATCGCTCGCTCGGCGCAGTGAACGAGCGCGAGCGCCGGCTGCTCGAGCGCGTCGCCCTCGCCCCGTACGCCCATCGTGCTGCGATCGCCGACGAGGATGCCGACGCGCTCGAAGATCTGATCTCCGACGGGATGCTGGTGGCGCACGGTCAGAGCGTGAGGTTCGCCGACTTCGCCCTTCGAACGCACCTCTACTGGCGAATGGATTCGAAATCGCGCAGGACGCACCACCTCGCACTCGTCCGCGCCGTCGATGGGATCGACGACGCGTTGTCGGCGTGGCACAACAGCCATGTGGTTCCGGAGGCCTCAAAACTGCTCGGCCGCGCTGGTGCGGCAATCGCCGCAGGCGAGCTCTGGATCGCGATCGAGTTCATCGAGCGCGCACTCTCGGTCGCCGCCGTGATTCCGGGGAATCGGCTCCTGGAGCTTGCCGAGGCACTCTCGCGTGCCGGCCAGTTCGCACATGCCGCTCGATACGCGCGCATGGCTGCAGATGCACCACTTGCCGGTGGCTCTGAGATCAGGTTGGCGCGCGTGCGGCTGACCGTGGATTTCCTCACGACGCAGCGGGTCTCGACCGGTCACGCGGATGCCGGTGCAGACCGATACTCCGGGGAGGACGTGCGTGCCAGTTCGGAACTTCTTGCGCTGATGGGTCTCATGCACGCGGAACGGGGTGATATCGCCGAGGCCAGAAGGGAACTGGCTCGCGCTGAAGCCCTGACAGGGCCGAATGAGCGCTCGGAACTGCTGAAGTCATCGACCGAGCTGACGGACGCTCTCGAAGCTGCTCGCGGCCCCCGGAACAGCGAGCCGGGGTTCGCGCTGCCTCCGGTGGAGCCCGCCGACGCACTGGTGGTTCGGGCAAGGGCGTTCAGCTTCCACGAGAACTACGCGCTCGCCCGGCGATTGTTCTCGATAGCGTCCAGCCGTCTCTCGAACCGTGAAGCCATGGTGCTGGAGCACGCGCGGTATTGGGCCGTGGTCAACGAGATCCGCGCGGGCAGCTTCCACGAGGCACGGGCGCTATTCCCCGAATGGGACAGCATCACTGAAGCAGTGCCGATCCGGTCTGCTTCGCGCACGCTGCTGCGGGCGTGGCGCGCGCACTCCGATGCAGATGCAGACGCGGCTCAGGCGCTGCTGGACGAAGCGGCGAGACAAGCCGCTGACGAGGCCAACCGGTTCCTGGCCGCGCAGGTCATGGCGTTCCGCGGAACATCGGCGCTGAGCGCCGGCGATGTGGACGAAGCACTCAAGTGGCTTCGGCTCGCACACGTCGCGGGATCATCGGTCTCGAACCCTGCCCTGGGTCGATACCTGCCCGACCTCATCGAAGCGAGCGCCGTTGCGAGGCGAGAACACGAATCCGGCGAACTGCTGCAGGAGCTTCAGCACCTCACGCGGCGCTTCCCGACTCGCTGGGGAACCCTTGCCGCTGCTAGGACCGCCGCGTTGCTGGCACCGAGTGACCAGGTTCGAGCCGCCTTCCGAGACGCCCTCGCGCTGTTCGTTCCGAGTGACTCTCAGTACGAGCATGGCCGGACACTCGCCGCGCTCGCGTACCGGCTGGAACTGCTCGGCCTGCACAGCGAGAGCACTAGGACGCGAGAGTCGGCGGCGGCCGCCTTCGAGTCGGCTGGCGCAAGCGCTTGGGCTCCACGGCTCGCGAACGTGCCTACTGCGCCGCCGTCTGCCCAGGCACTGCTCTCGCTACTCACTCCTGACGAACTCGAGATCGCCCAGAAGGTACGGGCCGGGTACCGGAATCAGGAGATAGCAGACGAGCTGTTCATCTCTCTGCGAACGGTGGAGCTCCGTCTCACCCACATCTACCGGAAGGTGGGCGCGAGGTCACGCTCGCACCTGGTCTCGCTCGTGGGTTGACGCGAACGCTCGGACGGCGGTCGAAGCGCCGGCTCGGCGGCGTGGGCTCTCCCAGATGCCGTCAGAGCGCGTGATGGCCGCGCCGAGCAGCGACCGCACGCACAGCACAGCATCCACCACCCGGACGATCGGGAACGCGAGCCCGAGTATGAGATAGCGGGGGTCGCGCGTGATAGCCGCTACCACGACAGTGAGCAGGTAGTCAGCGACGAACAGCGCCAGAAGAACCCACCCGACAGGAAGGGCCGCAACGTCTCCAGCGGAGCCGCCCGGGTCCAAGCCGAGCGTGCGCACGCCCCAAGCCGCAGACCACAGAACCAAGAACGCCGGCAGCAGCAGGAGCAGAACGCTGCCGCTGAGCATCTCGACGGCGAACAGTGCCAGGGCCGCCCAGAAGGCGCGCAATCGGACACTCGCGCGGTGGCGAATGAGTGTCTGCCAGAAGCCGAGTGACCAACGAGCCATCTGGCGGCAGTAATCGCGGACCGTGTCAGGATCCTGTGTCTGCGCGACCGCGCGCGCGGGGTGGAACGCGACGCGGCCCAGGCGCTTCGCGTGGACCTCGAACGTCATGTTGAAGTCCTCGATCGCCAGCCCCTCGACCGCGATATCGATGTGGCGCAAGGCGCGCGTGCGGTACATGCTCGCAAAGCCTGGCACCACCGACACCGCGTTCACCGCCGGGGCCGCCTGGCCGTACTTATGCAGATATTGCACCATCACGTACAGCCGTTCCCGGTAGTACAGCAGGAAGCGCCCGACAGCGGTCGCGCTCCGCGCCAGTGTCGTAGCCCTCCCGGCGACGGCCGCGACCGAGTCATCGTCGAACAGGGGCAGCCCTGTCGTGAAGTAATCGGGTGACAGCCGCGTGTCCGCGTCGAGGAAGGTGACCACCTGAAAGCGCTCGAGCAGCCGGAAGTGCTCGATCCCTGCCTCCAGCGCTGCTGCTTTTCCGACGTTCTCGGGAAGGGCGATCACATTCACGCCAAGGGCCCGTGCCACCTGTGCTGTGGCGTCCTTCGAACCGTCTGACACGACGAATACCTGACCGGGCTCCACGATGCCGGTCGCGGCTTCCAACGCCTCGCCGATCACCTCAGCCTCATTGTGCGCTGCCATGAGCACGGCCACCTCGCCGATGCCGGGGTGAGAACGGGCCCGCGTTCCCGTGGCTCGCCGTTGCTCGAAGAGCAAGCGCGCGATGCCGGTCACCGACCAGACCAGGGTGCTCACTCCGAGCAACAGAACGATGACGAGCACGATCATGGGAGCGTTCCTTTCCAGATCGGGAACGGGACGATGACGGTTCGTGGGCGAATCCGGACGCCGGCCCGGATGCCGACATCGCAGGGTGCGCGTAGTCCGTACGGTACCCATGCCGTTCGCCGCCGCGACCGCATAGCTCTGGCGGTTTCCCGCAAGCACCGGAGCGCCCTCTCTACTAGTCCGCACACAATCCGCAATGAGCCCGGGGCGGCGTTGACCGGGACCTCAGGGGCGGCGTGTGATTGGGGCACTTGCGCGGTCCATACCCACTCGGGGCCACGCACAACCAATCGGCCGCTCGCTTGAACCCGGGCGTTGAGCGGACTTCTCCCACCCGAGGAGCGCACATGACTTCTGTGAGCAATATGCCGCCGGTCCGTGTTGGGTCGGCCGCGCGGGCGCCGGCCTCGCCGGTGCTGTGGCAGGTGCCCGACCAGGCATCGAGCGAGTCGGCTGAATTCGACGTAGCGATCGTCGGTCTCGGCTACGTCGGTCTGCCGACCGCGCTTGCCTACCACAACGCGGGCAGCCGAGTACTCGCGTTCGACGTGTCCGATCGCCGAATCCGCGACATCCGCTCCAACAGAGCGGACTTGATCGCCTCTGATCGCGCCCGTCTCCGATCCGCACTCGTCGATCAAGGCTTCACCTTGACGAGCCGCGCAAGAGATCTCGCTCGCGCAGGCGCGGTGGTGGTGTGCGTGCCCACGCCTGTGGATGAGCACCTGATCCCAGACCTCTCTGCGCTGCGTCGCGCCTGCGCGACCGTGGTGGAACGAGCGGTACCGGGTCAGCTCCTGATCCTCACGTCTACGACGTATGTCGGGTGCACAGAAGATCTGCTGGTCACACCCCTTCGCGAGCGTGGACTGAATGTGGGTGAAGACGTGTTCGTGGCGTTCAGTGCGGAACGCATCGATCCCGGGAATCAACTCGTGGCCCAGGAGGACGTCCCCCGAGTAGTGGGCGCGAGCACACCGAAGTGCGAAGAGCGCGCGTATCGCCTGCTCCGACGCTACGCGCAGCGTGTGCATCGTGTGGGTTCCCTTGGCGCGGCGGAAATGACGAAGCTGATCGAGAACACGTTCCGTGCCGTGAATATCGCGCTTGCGAACGAGTTCGCCGACATCTGCCGCGTACTCGGCATTGACGTCACCGACGTGATCGAAGCCGCATCAACCAAGCCGTATGGCTTCATGGCGTTCATGCCAGGAGCGGGGGTCGGCGGGCATTGCATCCCCTGCGACCCCCATTACCTGCTCTGGCAGCTTCGCAAGAACCGGGTGGAAGCCCCGGTGATCGCGGAAGCCATGTCGCAGATCGCCGCTAGGCCCGGACGACTCGTCGAGCGGATCAGACAGACGTTGTCGGATGCCGGTCGGGGACTTCGAGGCGCGAGAGTGCTCGTCATCGGAGTGTCGTACAAGCCCGACGTCAGCGACCTTCGCGAGTCGCCCGCGCTCGAGATCATGGCCAGCCTTCAGCACGCCGGCGCCGACGTCGGCTATGCCGACCCGAGGGTCCGGTTGCTCTCCCTTGCGGACGGAACCGTCCTCGAATCAGTCGAGCGCCCCGAAGAGTTCGAGGCCGACGTGATTCTGGTTCACACCCGTCACACGGGCACCGATCTGTCATGGGTGAGTACGAACCAGATCGTCATCGATGCCACCTACACCAGCAACGACGTGCCCCGTCGGGTGCTGCCCTAGCGGAAAGCGAAGCACTCATGCGCAGTGTCGTCACCGGCGGAGCCGGTTTCATTGGCAGTCATCTCGTGGAGCACCTGCTGGATCGTGGAGACGAGGTGATCGTGCTCGATGATCTATCGACCGGGGGAATGGCGAACCTGACGCGCGTCGAAGATCATCCGCTGCTGACCGTTCATTGCGGTTCTGTGCTGGATGAGGCGACAGTCTTCGCTGCGATCACCGGAGCCGACAGGGTGTTCCATCTCGCAGCGGCGGTCGGCGTGCGACTCATCGTCGAGGAACCGCTGCGAGGTCTTCGCACCAATATCCACGGTACCGAGAACGTGCTCGAGGCCTGCCGAGCCGTCGGCGCACGCCTGCTGCTCGCATCGACCAGCGAGGTGTACGGGAAGAACACTGCAGACGCGCTGTCGGAGGATTCCGACCGCATCCTCGGCTCGCCCTTGCTTTCGCGCTGGACCTACGCGGCCGCGAAGGGCATAGATGAAGCCTTCGCTCACGCGTATTGGAGCCAGTACGGACTCGATGTCGCGATCGCCAGATTCTTCAACACGGTCGGCGCCCGCCAGACGGGACGATACGGCATGGTCGTGCCGAACCTCGTCGGCCAGGCGTTGCGCGGCGAACCGCTCACTGTGTTCGGCGACGGCAGGCAGACGCGGTGCTTCTCGTATGTCGGCGACATCGTGCCGGCGATCGTTCGACTGATCATGGAACCTGCTGCAGCCGGGCAGGCGTTCAACCTCGGGGGAGCACATGAAGTCAGCATCCTGGAACTCGCCGAGCGCATCGTGGAGATCACCGGAAGCTCTAGTCCGATCGTGCTGGTGCCCTACGAGCAGGCATACGCGCCGGGGTTCGAGGACATGCGGCGTCGGGTTCCCGACAACAGCCGAGCCGAAGCGCTCGTCGGCTTCGCGCCGGCAACGTCGCTCGACGACGTGATTCGAGAGGTCGCCACGGATCTGGCTAAGCGCAACGACGGCGTGCCTGAGTTGACGCTCTTGTCGAAGGACCGCTGATGTGCGGCATCGTCGCGTGCAAGACGGAGGGAGAGGCCGCGGACTACCTCATCCCGGCGCTGCGAGGGCTTGAATACCGCGGATACGACTCGGCAGGGATCGCACTGACGACAGAGGAAGGCGGCACGGCGGTGCTTCGAACCGTGCGGCGGGTGGACGACCTCGCTCGGAAGGTGGAGGCCTGGGACGGACCTGTGCTCGGCCCGAACGGGATCGGACACACCCGTTGGGCCACTCACGGTTCGGTCAACGAGCAGAACGCACACCCGCACGTCGATTGCACCGGCCGTCTTGCGGTCGTCCACAACGGAATCATCGACAACGCTGAACACTTGAAAGCCTCGCTGGAACGCGAGGGACATGTGTTCAGTTCGGATGTCGACACCGAAGTGATCTGCCACCTGGTAGAGGCAGCTCTCCTGCGCGATGGGCAGGACCTTCACTCTGCCGTGGAGCACGCGGTCGAGCAGCTGAGCGGGTCCTGGGCGCTCGTCGTGATGGAAGCCGCCACAGAGCGCATGGCGGCTGCCGTCCAGGGGTCGCCGCTGGTGATGGCCCACTCCTCGCACGGCATCTTTCTCGCGAGCGATGTCGCCGCGATCGCCGAGTGGGTCGACGAGTTCCGAGTGCTCCGAGACGGGGACGTCGTCGAGGTGGCGGAGATACCCCTGTGGAGCCGGCACGGCACACCGATCGCGATTCCCGAGCCCGTGGCGAGCACGGTGCGGTCCGCCGATCTTCGGCTCACCCACCACTCCGACTTCATGGACAAGGAGATCGATGAGCAGCCGGAGGTCGCTGCGCGGATTCTCAGCACGCTCGCACCGGGAATCACGGATGGCGATCTGTGGGCGTCACTTCGGCTCCCCGAGTTCGACCGAGTGGCGATGCTGGGATGCGGAACGTCGCTCAACGCCGGAAAGGTGATCGGCAACGCCCTCAGCCGTCTGGGCAAGGTGCCATCGCTCCCGCTGGTGGCGAGTGAGACGGTATCCACCGGCCTGGAGCCGGGGACACTCGTGGTGGCCATCAGCCAGTCCGGGGAGACGGCCGATGTGCTGCGCGCACTGGACATCATCGACAAAGCAGGATGCCCGCTCGTGGCGATCACCAACAACCCGCACTCGTCGCTCGGGCGTCGCGCCGACTCGGTGGTCAACTGCCTGGCCGGTCCCGAAGTGGGCGTCGCGGCGAGCAAGACGTTCACGGCGCAAGTCATCACGGGCGTGAGCTTCGTCTTGTCGGCGCTTGTCGCCACCCGGCGAGTCGAGCGCACGCTCGTCGAGCGCTGGACGACCGAACTCATGGGTGCACCAGATTTGATAGCACAAGCCATCGCCGTCGCCCGCGAGGCGGTTCCACCGATCGCCGCCGAGTTGACTGAGGCGGAGGGCTTCGTCTTCCTCGGACGGGGATCCGGCGTCGCGTATGCGGAAGAAGGCGCGCTCAAGCTGAAGGAGCTGACCTACCGGTGGGCCGAAGCTCAACCGGCGGGCGAGTTGAAGCACGGACCCTTGGCGCTCATCGAGTCGGGCACCCCTGTTGTCGTCGTCGACAACGGAGACAGCCGACTCGCCGGCAATATCTCAGAAGTTCGCGCGCGCGGAGGCAGGGTCATCACGATCGGGGGAGCGGACAGCACGATTCCGGCGCTCGGGCAGAGCATCACCGACCCTGTGCCCGGTGGCATGGAGAGCTGGGGCCCGCTCGAATCCGTGGTGCCGATGCAGCTTCTCGCCCGTGAACTGGCCTTGGCGCTCGGGCGCGACGTCGACAAACCGCGCAACCTCGCCAAGTCGGTGACGGTCGACTGATCGAAGTGGGGTGGTGGAGTTGCGGTTCCGTTGCATGGGTGCGTCAAACTTCTTCGCCGGGGTCACCGCAATGGCGATCACGCTCGGGGCGGCGCTCGGCGGCATCACCACTGCGCATGCCGCGGCCGGCCATGCCCCGACAGTGATCGCGAACGCACGGACGGTCGTCAGCCTCACGTTCGATGACGGTTGGGAAGGCCAAGCCGACGCTGGGAAGGTGCTCGACAGGCATGGCGTCAGGGGAACGTTCTTCGTGTCGTCCGGCGTGATCGGCCGCCCCGGCTATCTCACGCGGACCCAACTTCGGCAGCTGTCTTCGGCCGGTCATGAGATCGGTGGCCACAGCGTTTCGCATCCCGACCTGGTGACGCTCGACAGCGAGGAGCTGGCTCGGCAGATCTGCAAGGACCGTTCCACGCTGCTGAGCTGGGGGTTCAAGGTCCGGAGCTTCGCATATCCCTTCGCGCGCACGAACGAGCAGGTCGAACGGCAGGCCCAGTCGTGCGGGTACAACAGCGCGCGCATGCTCGGTGGCTTGGAGAGCCGGTCGGATTGCAAGGGGTGCGGCTTCGCGGAGGCGATTCCGCCGTCGAACCCGTTCCACACCCGTGCGCTGAATCAGCATGACGCCAGCTGGACTCTGCAGGACCTCCAAGACGCGGTGGCGCGAGCTGAGCAAGTGGGCGGATGGCTTCAATTGACGTTCCACCACGTCTGCGACGTCTCCTGCGGAGAACTCAGCATCACCACGAAGCAGCTCGACGAGTTCGTCGGGTGGCTGACCGCCCGCTCCGGTTCCGGTGGCACCATCGTGGCGACGGTCGGCGACGTCATCGGCGGGGAAGTGAGACCCGTCGCCGACCCGCGGGGCCTGTTGCCTGTCCCACTCGCTCCCGGTGTCAACGGCGTGCGGAACGCTGGTCTGGAGGAGAGCACCGATGGGCAGTTGCGCTGCTGGTCGCAGTCCGCGTTCGGACGGCACGACTCTCGCTTCACCGTCTCGACGGCAGGCCGGAACGGGAGCCGCTCGAGCACCATCACGGTGAACAGCCACGTCTCGGGTGACGCAAAGCTGCTTCAAGCGTTCGATCTCGGCTCGTGCGCTCCGAGCGTCGCCGCGGGTCGCCAGTACTCGCTCCGGGCCTGGTATAGCTCGACTGCGCCGACGCAGTTCACGGTGTACTTGCGCAATAGATCGGGCGCCTGGTCGTACTGGACGTCGAGCCCTCAGTTCGGCCGCTCATCGTCGTTCGCCCAAGCAGTGTGGACCACCCCGAGGATCCCTCCCGGAGCGAACGGCATCAGCTTCGGACTCGGGCTCGCATCGGATGGAACGCTCACGACAGACGACTATGAGTTGTACGACAGCGTGGGCGCGCCGCCGGTGAACCTCCCCGGTGCTCCGCCGAAACGCGGGGTGAATGCGGTCAAGAATCCGGCGTTGGAGCAGACGGACGACGGTGGAGCCATGCGGTGCTGGTCGACCTACTCGTACGGCAAGAACAGGGTGAAGTGGTCGGTCACCGAAGGAGAGGACGGCGGGCGGGCGAGCACCGTGACCATCACCCACCACTCGGACGGCGACGCCAAACTGCTGCCGACGCTCAGCCTGAGCGATTGCGCCCCCGGCGTGAAACCCGGCCGCACATACTCGTTGCGTGCTTCGTACAAGTCGAGCGCGCCGGTCCAGTTCGTGGTCTATCGACGGCTGACGACCGGCGAATGGAAATACTGGACCGCGAGCCCGCACCTTCACCCCTCTGAACGGTTCGAGCGTGCGGAATGGACCACGCCCGAGGTTCCCAAAGGCACCGACGCGATCAGTTTCGGACTCAGTCTCTTCTCAAAGGGCGCTTTGACGACAGACGATTACGCCATGTTCGACTCGCTCGGAGCACCACGGCCCTGACAGCCGCCACACCGCCGACGAACGTGACCCGCCTTGATTACCGAAGCTCGTCCCGCAACCGTGTCGCGCGGGCATCGGTCACGCTGCTCGCCGTCACAGGTGTGCTCACAGCATGTTCCGCCACGCCGATGACAATCGCTGACGACGGCTACCCCTGGCACACCAGCGTGGTCGCGACCACCTTCTGGATCGGAGAGGTCTTCGACTCCGAGGCACCGGACGGGAGCCAACTCGTCTCTGCTTACGACTCGAATTGGTTCGAGAGCTACGGCGGATGCGACGGCGTCGTGATCGAAGGACGGTGCGAGACGGAGCGTCGCGATGCCTCGAACCACTACTTCCCGACCCGTATGACCCCTCTTGAGAACCCCTTCTACGTCGATCTGCCGTTCGATGACGTCAACGACCCAGTGGCGTTCCGAATCCGCGACGAAGTCGTGCCCTGGGCGCAGGAACCTCGGTATGCAACGCACAAGGGCGATCGCAGATTCAGTTACATGAAGAACAGGTGGGTTCACTTGGTGCACGGGGAGCGCGAATGCTACGGGCAGATCCAGGATGCGGGCCCAGGAACGTACGACGATGCGGAGTACGTGTTTGGCGCTCATGACGCCCGGCCAGCCAATCAGCGGTTCAACAACGCTGGTCTCGACGTGTCGCCCGCGCTGAACGGCTGTCTCGGCTTCAGTCAATTGAACGGGCAGAACGACCGAGTGGACTGGCGTTTCGTCGATGATGACGATGTGCCGGACGGCCCATGGATGCGCCTCGTGACGACCAGCGGCGTGCGATGAACGGCTGCCCGAGTGTGCGCCGGCACGGCGGTTCAGCACGCTGAGGAACCCTCGGTTGCACA